>NZ_JAGIOU010000001.1:2500-1037500 GCF_017876865.1 Sphingomonas sp. PvP018
ACGAGGATTGCTTAGGCAGTTCGTGAAGCGCTTCGGCGTAACGCGATCTGGACGAGCGGTTCGAGGCTCCAGATATCGACATCATCATAATACATAATCTGGCTGAGATTATAATCATCCGCACCTGACAAAAGCTAACGCGCACTGCTCTGCCGAGTTGGTGATCCGAAAGGACACCCAGTGATGTCGTTGGTGGTGTGGACTCTCAAGCGTGAGGTAAGGGCAATTCGTGGATGCCTTGGCATGTACAGGCGATGAAGGACGTGGCACGCTGCGATAAGCGCGGGTGAGCTGTGAGCAAGCTTTGACCCCGCGATTTCCGAATGGGGAAACCCACCTATCCCGATTAATCCGAACTGTGTGGCAACACACAGGTTGGGTTAATTAGGTTAGGTATCACTTAGCTGAATAAAATAGGCTTCGTGAAGCGAACCCGGCGAACTGAAACATCTCAGTAGCTGGAGGAAAAGACATCAACCGAGATTCCGTTAGTAGTGGCGAGCGAACGCGGACCAGGCCAGTGCCTGAATTTCAACTAGTAGAAGTCTCTGGAAAGTGACGCCATAGCGGGTGACAGCCCCGTATACGAAAGTGAGAATTCAGGACTCGAGTAGGGCGGAACACGTGAAATTCTGTCTGAACATGGGGGGACCACCCTCCAAGCCTAAATACTCGTACATGACCGATAGCGAACTAGTACCGTGAGGGAAAGGTGAAAAGCACCCCGATGAGGGGAGTGAAACAGTACCTGAAACGGATTGCCTACAAGCAGTTGGAGGGCTTTTATGGCCTGACAGCGTACCTCTTGCATAATGGGTCTGTGACTTAATGTATCAAGCAAGCTTAAGCCGATAGGTGTAGGCGCAGCGAAAGCGAGTCTGAATAGGGCGCCAGAGTTTGATGTATTAGACCCGAAACCCGGCGATCTAGGCATGACCAGGATGAAGGTGCAGTAACATGCACTGGAGGTCCGAACCGATTAACGTTGAAAAGTTACCGGATGAGTTGTGTTTAGGGGTGAAAGGCCAATCAAGCCGGGAAATAGCTGGTTCTCCGCGAAAACTATTGAGGTAGTGCCTCGCACGAACACCTTAGGGGGTAGAGCACTGGATGGGCTAGGGGGTCGCGAGATCTACCAAACCTAACCAAACTCCGAATACCTAAGAGTGATATGCGGGAGACAGACGGCGGGTGCTAAGGTCCGTCGTCAAAAGGGAAACAGCCCTGACCTACAGCTAAGGCCCCCAAATCGTATCTAAGTGGGAAAGCATGTGGGACTTCCAAAACAACCAGGAGGTTGGCTTAGAAGCAGCCATCCTTTAAAGAAAGCGTAACAGCTCACTGGTCTAAACAAGAGGTCCTGCGGCGAAGATGTAACGGGGCTCAAGATACGTGCCGAAGCTTAGGGTGTGCCACTTATGTGGTACGCGGTAGCGGAGCGTTCCGTAAGCCTGTGAAGCGATCTGGTAATGGGTCGTGGAGGTATCGGAAGTGCGAATGCAGACATGAGTAGCGATAAAGAGGGTGAGATGCCCTCTCGCCGAAAGACCAAGGGTTCCTGCGCAAGGCTAATCCGCGCAGGGTGAGCCGGCCCCTAAGACGAGCCCGAAGGGGGTAGTCGATGGGAACCACGTTAATATTCGTGGGCCTGGTGGTGTGTGACGGATCATGTGTGTTGTCATCCCTTATCGGATTGGGATGGCTTCGAAATGGTTCCAGGAAATAGCCCCACCGTATAGACCGTACCCGAAACCGACACAGGTGGTCAGGTAGAGTATACCAAGGCGCTTGAGAGAAGTGTCCTGAAGGAACTCGGCAAATTGCCTCCGTACCTTCGGAAGAAGGAGGCCCTCACTATGCGCAAGCACTTTGAGGGGGCACAGGCCAGGGGGTAGCGACTGTTTAGCAAAAACACAGGGCTCTGCTAAGTCGGCTTCAAGACGACGTATAGGGCCTGACGCCTGCCCGGTGCCTGAAGGTTAAGTGGAGGGGTGCAAGCTCTGAAATGAAGCCCAGGTAAACGGCGGCCGTAACTATAACGGTCCTAAGGTAGCGAAATTCCTTGTCGGGTAAGTTCCGACCTGCACGAATGGCGTAACGACTTCCCCACTGTCTCCAGGACATGCTCAGCGAAATTGAATTCTCCGTGAAGATGCGGAGTACCCGCGGTTAGACGGAAAGACCCCGTGCACCTTTACTGCAGCTTCAGAGTGGCATTAGGAAGAAACTGTGTAGCATAGGTGGGAGGCTTTGAAGCATCGGCGCCAGCTGATGTGGAGCCATAGGTGAAATACCACCCTGTTTGTTTCTGATGTCTAACCTCGTTCCGTAAGCCGGAACAGGGACCCTCTGTGGCGGGTAGTTTGACTGGGGCGGTCGCCTCCTAAAGAGTAACGGAGGCGCGCAATGGTGGGCTCAGGACGGTCGGAAACCGTCTGTTAGAGTGCAATGGCATAAGCCCGCCTGACTGCGAGACTGACAAGTCGAGCAGAGACGAAAGTCGGTCATAGTGATCCGGTGGTCCCTCGTGGAAGGGCCATCGCTCAACGGATAAAAGGTACGCCGGGGATAACAGGCTGATAACCCCCAAGAGCTCATATCGACGGGGTTGTTTGGCACCTCGATGTCGGCTCATCACATCCTGGGGCTGGAGCAGGTCCCAAGGGTTTGGCTGTTCGCCAATTAAAGTGGTACGTGAGCTGGGTTCAGAACGTCGCGAGACAGTTTGGTCCCTATCTGCCGTGGGCGTCGAAATTTGAGAGGAGTTGACCCTAGTACGAGAGGACCGGGTTGAACATACCTCTGGTGTACCAGTCGTTCTGCCAAGAGCGCAGCTGGGTAGCTATGTATGGACGGGATAACCGCTGAAAGCATCTAAGCGGGAAGCCTCCCTCGAGATAAGATTTCATAGAGCCGTCGGAGACCACGACGTTGATAGATCGGATGTAGAAGTGCGGTAACGCATGGAGCTAACCGATACTAATTGCTCTATTCGCGCTTGAGAGTCTCACACCATCAATGACAACACTGGGGTAACCCAGCGTCAGAGACGGTGCGGATGATTAAGACGACGCCAGATCGCCAATCCCCTCGCCGTCGAGGGATTGGTCACCACACTACAAACCTTGCACGGTATCGATTTTAAAACCCTCACCCAAGCTGCAAAGCCTAAGGTGAGGGACCCAGATATCACAGTGACGCATGTCGCACCGGCTCCATTGCCTGGTGGCTATAGCGTCGGTGTCCCACCCGATCCCATTCCGAACTCGGCCGTGAAACCCGCCTGCGCCAATGGTACTATCGCTCAAGCGATGGAAGAGTAGGTCGTCGCCAGGCATTGAAGCCCGTGCGACATGCATCACACGATATCAAAACCCATTCACAATCTCATCTACCCTTACGTCCCTAACCGGACCGTCGCGGGGTGGAGCAGCCCGGTAGCTCGTCAGGCTCATAACCTGAAGGTCACAGGTTCAAATCCTGTCCCCGCAACCATCTTCATTTGCAACGCCTTTGAGGGAATCCCCGCGGAGGCTTTTTGCGTTTCCGCTCCAGCGCTTAGCTCTAGCATTGACGCAAACTCGCCGCGAAGATGGATCGTAAGTACGCCGTTTTCCGGTTTTGACACCACGGTGTCGATCAGCGAACGGATGCGCTCGATCGCGCTACGGCTGAATGTCGGTCGCGCTTGCCTCCAGTCGCGCCGTCTCCTTCGCATACTCCTCGATGAATACCGCGAGCACCTCGTCACGCACCATCTCGTTCGCGAGACCGGATAGGATGCGGGCGTCGAGATCGTCCTGGCGGATGGTCAGGCGGTTCCCACAAAAGGCTGGGCCTTTCTTTGATGCCCCCTGACAGCCGAACCGCGTGCGACCAGATTTGGCATAGCTCGAACCGCATTCGCCGCAGGTCATCTTGCCGGATGTCAGATATTTCGGGCGCTGCTGTGCGAAGAAGGGCAGGGCAGGGACGGCGTCCCGGGCCTTCATCGGGCCACGCCGCAGCGACTGTTGGCGGTCCTTGACGCTCTGCCATAACGTGTCGCTGACGATGCGTAGGCCTGGTGCTGCGACTGTGGTAGCCTGCTGCTCTTCAGCATTCAGGAATGCATGTCGTTTACCGGTATCGGGATTCTTGCGGTACGTCTGGCGGGCGTAAGCGCGTCTACCGACATAAAGTTGGTTGTTGAGAATGCCAGTACCACGCTCGGCGTTGCCGGTCAGCGTGTTGGGCGTCCATGCAGGTGGACTGCTCGAAGTTGCCCGATCACGTCGACCGCTGCGCGGGGGCGGTACGCCTTCCTCGTTAAGGCGGCGGACTATGCTGCCGGGCGATATGCCAGCAGCATAGTCTTCGAAGATCCGTACGACGATAGCGGCTTGCGCCGGCACGATCTGCTGCAGACCCCTGGTACGTTCGCCGTTCAGGTCGTAGGCGATGCGTTTCTCATAGCCATATGCCGTGCCGCCGGGATTCTTTCCCATTGCGTGCCGCTTGATTAGAGCATCGCGAGTTTTCTCGCTGGTCGCGGCAATCTGTTCGGCGTTGATCGTTCCCATCATGCCGATTTGCAGCGCCCCGACCTCACCTTCCTTACATGTGACAAGGAGGATGCCGCGGAACATCAGTCTTTCGTACAGGGAAGCATGTCCGCCTGGCTTCGCGACACCCGGTCCATCGCATCTGCGAACACTACGTCAACGCCCCCGGTTCCTACCGCGGCAAGTAACGCCTGTAGCCCGGCCCGGTGGATTGTTGCGCCGGACTGCGAACCATCGGTGTAGCAGCCGACCTCGGTCCATTTTCGCTGTGCGAGTTCGCGACGGCACATCGTCAACTGCGTGTCGATCGATAGCGGATCTTGGAGATCCGTTGAATAGCGTGCATACAGCAGTACGCGCATCAGCTTTCCTCAACCTCGTTTCGCTGAACGTTCCCGTCTACATTATAGCCTCCTGCTGTCCTGTTCAGAGCAGCTCGTCTTCGGAACTCGGTTCGTGCAAGATCGCGCGCCAGCAGCTTTGACAGCTCGATGGCCAAGCTGCTGGAGCAGCGAAGTGGGGGCGTCGGTCGCACATCACCTACATAGCCGCCAGCAAGATTGGCCTTCCCGTCCTACCCCCCTAGAGAAGAATCTGCCGCTAACCCGTCGCGGAGATTAGTGAAAACTGGTGGCACGCGGCCTGTCCGCTTTCGGGCGCTGATGGTCAGAAGCCGACGTTCGTTCAGCTGCTTCGTAATGGCAGGTATGCGCCCTTCCCGGACTGATGCGGTCCGAGCGCCCAACAGCCGGAATTGGAAGCTTTCCTGCCGTTGCTTGCGAGAGGGTGGCTGAAATCCTTTCCGCGGCGTCGAAGCTGACCTTTCCGGCGCTGATGGAGCAGGTGAACCGCGGCTTGACCGAGCCAATGGCGTTCGACGCGGAATTTCGATCGCTGCAGAACGTCTGCAATTGCCTCGAGCATCACGGTGGGCGTGTCGGCACGAAGGATGTCGATCCGGTGACCGGCATCCACACCCTCAGCTTCCCCCGCCTGCAGACCTTCTACAAGCGCGGCGACGAGGAGGTCGAACTGCTGCTGGGCGAGACCATTGACACCCACGCGCCCGACAATCCGTTTGGGAAGGAAGAAGTCACTGTCTATCTGCGCACGGATTACGCGCACACGAGATTATGCGTTAGACGAACCGGTCGTCATCGGCGCTATCGACTTCTTCGAAATCGCGATGGCGTGCCACCTGTTCGCCGCCGACTTAGCCTCGAAGCTACCGAGCTCGAATGCGCGCGATGCCGCAACCAGCGAGCCGATCCCGGCCGGCTGATCATTCATCGTGTGGCTGTGCATGGCGTGGGCCGAAATAGCGCTTCTAGAGTCCCGCCCCGCCCCTGGGTTTTGGTGACAGCCAGCGCCAGAGCAGCAACGGATAGCTGCGCGGCTTCAGGTCACGAGGTTCTGCTCGTATCGCTTTAAGAGCAATGACGCGCTATTTCGAGATCCGGGCATCGGAGTCGGCGACGCTTGGAGCGCTTCATCTAAAGCGTGGCATTGGCGAACCCCGCGCCGATCCGGCACTATGTAAATCATGTCTCCCGCTGCCGCCCCACGCCCGACCGCCGAACGCAAGCGCCACCATTTCGTATCGGTGACCTATCTCAGAAGCTGGGCTGATGCCGGCGGCAAGCTCCACGCTTATCGCTGCGACCGTCCAACCTCCCCGCTCCACGTCCGGCCAGAGGAAATCGGCTTCGAGAATTACTATTACAGCCAGACCCGCGAAGACGGCTCGCGCGACAACGATAGCTTCGAGAATCTGTTCGGCAACGTTGAGACGCGGTGGCCGCGCGTGCTGGACGCGGTGAACGCCGGATCGCTCGGCCCGGCCGTCCTCCTCGCGCTCTATTCGATGGTCACGATGATGCGCACGCGGGTGCCCGCAGCGCGCGATTATCATGAAGCGCTGATGGCGTTGGAGACCCGGACCAGCCTCAAGGCCTTGGCCGACATGGGCAAGCTGCCGGCGAAGCTGAAGCGATACGAGGATGAGCTCGACACGGTTGAGGTCACCGTCAATCGCCAGCGAACGCTGGGCACGATGGGCGAGGACATGCGCCGGTTCGGCGACATGACGCGGCGGCTCGGCTTCGAGATACTGCGCGACGATACGGGGATCGGCTTCCTCACCTCTGACAATCCGGTTGCCTATTTCGATCCCGCCGATGCCGGCATTCGCCGACCCTACATAGAGAATACGAAGGTCGAGTTCTACTTCCCGCTGTCGCCGCAATATGTGCTGCACGGCGGGAACCGGCTGCTGCGCCATGGGCCGATTCCGCGCTTTGGCGGTATCGCGGACCCTAAGAAGGTTCTCGCGATCAACCGGATCACGTCCCGTTTCGCCTATCGTCTGGCCTTTGCCCGCGACCGTTCGAACGATGATCTCATCCAGCGCCACGCCGACACATCGCCAGTGCTCGACGCACGTGTCGTACGTCGACCCGGCAAGATCGATTATCACATCGGTCACAAGTTCGCCGGCCGTCCGGTGCTGCCCAAGTTCAGGCCTGAAGCGTGCGAGGACGGCCTCTACGATGAGGATTTCGGACTATAGCACCATACCGTGCTCTCGCCCCCCGGCATCGGATCGCAAGAATCCCATTTCGCTGACGCGGCATGTCGGCGGTGTTGCGCTGGCTACTCACTTTCAATCCCGTTGCCGGGTGGGTGGACGGACGGTTCCGTGGCATGATCGGCGCCGGCCAGCGGCCGGAGGCGTCATTTTGACTAGGGAAGCTTTGTGCGGTTCCGCAAATCCGAAGGCCTGACCGAATCCGAAGCGATCCTCGCGGGCCTGTGCGAGCGTTCGTTCCTGGCGCTGTACACCTATCCCAATCTGTTCAAGCAGCTGGTCGACCTCATGGTCGTATTCCGCTCTGATATCCTGCTCTTCTCCGACAAGAGCTGCGCCTATCCCGACACCGGCGATCCCTTGCTCGATTGGCGGCGCTGGTTTGCGCGCGCGATCGGCAAGTCCGCCCATCAGGTCCGTCAGGCCGAGCGCTGGCTGCGATCTCAACCGGGCATGATCTTCCTCGACCCGGCAGCATCGGCGCCGCTACCAATCGGGCTCCCGCCGCCGGCTTCGGTGAAGGTTCACCGCATCTGCTTTGCGACCGGCGCTGCGGACCGGTGCCGCCGGGAGACCGGCCAGCCGATGCTTGGGATCGACCTCACCGTCACCGATGCCGAAGCGCCGCTGCGCGTCGGCATCGTCAGCGAGGCCGGCGGGTTCCTGCACGTGTTCGACGCCGAGGTGCTCGAACTCGTGCTCACCGAGCTCGATACGATCAGCGATTTCGTCGCCTATCTGGATGCCAAGGCCGCGCTCGCCGCGGGTGGCCAGTTCAAGGGCGCGCCTACCGAAGCCGATCTCCTCGCGTATTACCTCCATCATGGTCGAACATTCCCGGCGGCGACGGGAGACTTCGTGCTCAAGCACAATCTATGGCGTCAGGTCGCGGCCCAGCCGGCCTTCATCGAGGGCCGCCGCCTTAACCGTGAGCACCGAACCTGGGACCGGCTGATCGAATATATCACCCGCCAGTTTCTCGCCGGACAGCTCGAATTCGGCAACGAGCTGACGATGGACGATTATGAAAGGGTCGTCCGGATCATGGCCGGTGAGAGCCGGTTCTACCGGTAGATCCTACCGGCAGATCCTATCGCAGTCGATCGAGGAGCGCGCTGCGCGCGACGCTGGAGAATGGATCGGCTCGCTGCTGCCGTCCGAGCATCCCGACATCCAATACGTCTTGCTGATCGGTCCTGGCGCATCGCGCGACGACTATGCGGAGTATCGCGCCCACCGTTCCCGCGAACTGGTGCTCAGGTGCCATGCCGCCAAGTCCGCTCGCCCGGCCGCGCGCTACATTGTCGGAATCGGCGTCGATGCGGCCGCACAGCGTGGCAGCTCCGAAGACCTCGTCTATCTCGACACGGCGGGCTGGACCGAGGACGATATGGCGCGTGCCAATGCGATCCGCGGCGATCTCGGCTATTTCGTCGAGGGCAGCATGGTCGTGCAGCCGCGCAACGTAGAGGAATATCCAGGCGCCGGACGTTGAATGCTCGGAGCTGATAATCACGCCGACAAGGGGCGCGGACGATTGGACGCGGCCGCCCCGGCTACCTATCTCTTCTGTGATGGCAGACGGCGCACCCGAGCAAGATGAAGCGACGAAGCACGGCATTCTCCCGTCGCAATTCATGCGCCGGCTGCGGCCCGAATATTATTCGGACACGCGAGATCGCACCGATTACCAGCTCGACGCGTCACTGCTCGGGTATCATCTCGAGACGCTGACCAGCCGCAACGAGACTCACGCCTTCGAGATCTTCTGCCGCAAGCTGTGCGAACGCACCATTTGCCCCAATCTGCGGCCCCAGACCGGGCCTGATGGCGGCGGCGACAGCAAGGCCGACACCGAAACTACGCCCGTCGCCGACGAGATCAGCGACCTCTACTATGAGGGCGAGGCCAATTCGGGCCGAGAGTGCTGGGCGTTCGCCTTCAGCGCCAAGCAGCGCTGGAAGCAGAAGATCATCGACGATGTCCAGGGGCTGATCGACACCGGTCGGCGCTATGATCGCATCATCTGCGTGACCAGCCGGTTCGCCAAAGCCATGGACCGCGCCAAGCTTGAAACCGAGCTGAGCGCGAAGGCCGGCCTCCCGGTCACCATCCACGACCGGTCCTGGATCGTCGCGGAGGTGATCGAACATGGCCGAAAGGACATCGCCTACAATCATCTCGGCATCGGCACCGAGGTCAGCGATGCCAGCCGCCTCGGCCCAACCGACTATTCGCGCGTCCAGCAGCTCGAAGCGGTCGAAGCCGAGCTAAGCGATCCGGACGGCTATCGCGGCCTCGAGCAGCACCGTGTCCTCGATGCGCTGCTCGCCGCCAAGCTCGCCCGCGGCATCGAAAAGCCGGGTGTCGACATCGATGGCCGCTTCGCCCGCGCGATCCGGCTCGCCGACCGGCACGGCACCCTCCACCAGCGTATCGAGGCGCGCCATGAGCAGCTCTGGACCGCCTATTGGTGGTTCGACGATTTCGCCTTACTCGATTCCGAATATAGAGCGATCGAGCAATTGGCCGACGATGCCGGCTACGCGCGCACGCTCGGCTTCCTCGTAAATCTCGGCCAGCTCCTCTTCAACGCGGTGATGCACGATCATCTCGATCGCTCCGCGTGCCAGCTCGATCGGCGCATCGCCGCCATCGTCGCGCTGCTGCAGCCGATGGCAGCCGGCGGCGAGCGGCCCAACAACCAGCTCGAAGCCGAGGCTGCCCTCTGCCACATCGGGATGAACGAGGCCGCGCTCGCCGGCGATGGCGAGGCGTTGTCCGAGGTCTGGCAGCGCTTCGCCGCGATCCTCGACCGGGCCGAAGGCCTCGGCGAGTTCGATGCGACACGCGTCATCAAGCTCATCACCGTCGCCGAGCGGGTCGCCGGAGATGACCCCGCTTATGCTTTGCTGGTCGACAAGCTGGCCGATTTCGTCGCGGTCCGTACCGGCGAAGCGCAAGGCGCGCTGATCCTACTGCGTCGCGCGGAGAAGCTGGGTCTCGGCCGTCATTTCGAGATGATCCGGTTGCTATCCAAGGCGGCGTCGCGGCTCACGAAGAAGGAGCATTCCGCCGACCTGACCGACGCGCTCTGCCTCCTCACCGTCGCCTATCGCAGCGCCGGCTTGCTGTGGGCGGCGAGAGCGACCTGCATATTCGCGCTCTCGGCCTTCATCATCGATGCGGAGGAAGGCGGCCGGCTGCGGCTACGCTTTGCGGTGGTCGCGAAAATCTGGGCGACATTGTCGCTCGACCTCCACCATTTTGCCGACTTCGTAGTCGCTATGGGGCTCGTCCGAGGCGCGACCGAGGCGCTGCCGTTTAGCGACAAGGACCGCGCGAAGTGCAGGCGCGATGCGCAAGATTTCGAGATCATCGCGGCAAGCCAGATCGTCAACCTGCCCGACGCCGAGCTCGCCCGGCTCTCCGACTGGCCCGACATCTTCGACCAGGCCCAGCTGATCATGCCGCGCACCGCCCTACTTTACGCGCTCGGCTACGAGAATGTGCTGCGCGCCGATCAGAGCATCCCGCCGACCGAAACCGAAAAGGGCGTCAAGGAGATGTTCTCGTCGCTCGCCAGCCAGCCGGCCGGCACCCAAGGGGCGGCAACCGGACCGATCCTCTATGCGCCGAATGTTCCCCAGACCATCTCGACCACCCTGATTGGGATGCAGGTCGAGATCCGATCCTCCGGCAGCGACCATGCGATCCTTGCCGCCGAGGCCGTCGCCGGAAGTCTGGAGGCCTTCTTCGCCACTACCATCGAGCATCACGTGATGCCGCATACCGAGCGATTTGCGATCGACGTCGTCGAAAATGCCGCGATCGTACGGCCAAGCTTCTCGGTCGATCGCGATACGATGCGCGCGAGGCTCGCTTGGCCGGCAGACCTGCCGCCCACCCGATACGGGGAGCAAGCGATCATTCGCGACTTGTGGGTCGATATCGCCGCCGAGCTGCTCGCCGCAACCTGTTTCGTCCCCGATTCCGAGCGCGTCTTGACCGCGCTGGTCAGCGACGAACGCGTCATCGGCCGCATGGCGCTCGTGACAACCGCTGCCAACAGCTACCACCGGATGAACGGCCGCTACATCACCCGGCCGAGCGGCCTCAGCGACGCGGCGCCCGCATCCTATCCACCGCGCGCCCCGCGGCCGGTCATCGAAAAGATCGATCTCGTCACCATGGCGGCTGCCCGATCGGGGCGGTCGGCCGATGAACACTGTGTCGGCGAACCGGCAGCGGAAAGCCACCGCAAGCTTGGCGTCCGGTCGATCACCGAAGTGCATTTGTGGGACCAGGCGGCGTGGCGCGGCGCCGGTTTCGATCAGAACGGACCTGGCTATCCGCCGCTCTTCGCGTTGATCTTCGAGAATGAGGCGGCCGCAACCAAGATTTTCGAACGGTGGCGCGATGATGTCGGGATCTACGACGAGCAGGACCGGATCCGCCTGTCGCTGATCCGTCGCCTGCCCGACCGTGATCCAAGCCATTATTCGATTCAACTCAGCGCCAACGCACTACCGGGCGAGCTCGAGAGCGGGCAGATGATCGGCTTCACGGTCCGGTCGTTGATCGTGCAAGCCACGAGCGATGAGAATTTGGAGAACTTTTTCGGCAGCTACCGCCACTATCACGCTTATTATCTGATCCCGGCGATCTGGCACGAGGGCATGGCGGAGCCGAACTTCCTTACCAACATGCTGATCCTCAAGCGGCAGCTCAATATCGTCGACGCTGCCGACGTGACCGATCAGCAGATCGAATGGATTGCGGTGAAGCAGTCGCTCGAGCCTGACGAGGGGCGAGGCGGCTAAGGTTTGCCGGACATGATGCTTGTGGGGGATGGCGCCTGCCCCGGCGGGCACGGCTCGGGCACCGATCTCAAGCTATCTGCGGCACAAGCTGATGGATTAGACCGGAGCGCTGCAGCTTTCGGTTCCTCACCTGCTCCGGATACTGAACAACCTGGCGTCGAACGGCTTCTCTGGGCGCCAAGCGGACGTTGCGTTGGTTGCCTCGAACGTCCGGGAAGGGCGCAGAGTAGCCACGAGTGCTGAGTGAATAAGTGTCCGGTTCTGGGATGCAGCGATGTCGCCCTGGACGGCCGAGAGTGGGTCTTCGCGATGGATGCCTCTAGCAGGCGAGGGCCGCGTGCTCGTCTTCTGCCGCGTTTGTGAAACGAAGCGTCACCGGCAGCGTCTTCGGAAGAGGCACGCCTAGGTGGCTGGCCCTCCATCTAAGGCTGACCGCGTCGGCTTCGACCAGATCTCCAGCGGGGCAATCGTCCGAGTGGCTGGGTTTCGTCGGATCCCGGTGGAGGATCCGTTATGGGGGCCGCTCGAACTGGCGTGCGGAGCGGCTGGAACTACTCGACCCGCTTCGAACCGGGCGGCAGCGGGGCAGCATCGGCTCCGCGACGTGGTAAGTTCACGCTGCTGCTTCTACGCGGTCGGTCGTGACTTGCAGTCGGTGACGAATTGCAGAACAAGGTGTCCACGAGTCCCTCCGCCGGGCGAGAGGACCCCAGCGTCCATACCCGTTTGTAACTGGAAGGACGGAGCGATGAACGGGTCGGAACAGACGAGCGCCAGGCGACGATGAACGGTCGCGCTCCACTCAGGCTGACGGTGTTCGGCATGCCGGCACTGCACGACCCGACCGGCAGTCGCATACCTCTGGGCGTGCGGGCTACCGCTCTCCTGACCGTGCTCGCGCTGGAGCCCACCAGCATGGGTCGAGCTGGCCTTGCGCACCTGCTGTGGCCCGATCGGCATCCTGAGCAGGCGAGGGCGAGCCTCCGTCAATGCCTGCTGGAACTGCGCCACGCAGTGGAGCGGCGCGGAACGGAGTTCCCGATCGCTGCGGAGGCAGGTCGCCTCGCGTTGCGGCCGGACCGAGTGACGAGCGATCTCGCCGACATCGAGGCAGCGGCCGCCACAGGCGACCGGGCGGCGCTCGCACGGGCGCTCAGCAACGCCACGCCGCGGGCGCTGCTCGCGGAACTCGAGCCTTCCGTCCCCTTCGTGGAGTGGGTCGCCACGGTGCGAATCCGCGTCGGGACGGAGCTGCGGCGGGCGACGACCGCGCTTCTGGCCCGCGGCGAGGACGCGGCGGACGAGGGGGATTGGGCATCGTCCGCGGAACTGGCGCGCGCCTGGCTCGCCCATGATCCCACCTGTCCGCTGGCCGCAGCCGTCCTCCGCGGACGCATAGCGATGTCCGATGCACCGGAAGCGCGCACGCCCCTGCCGCCGCTCGCGCTTCCCGCGGATGCGCCGCCCGCACTCTACGTCGAGCGATTCGGCCACGGGGGCGCCGCGGAGGACGCCGCCCTGGCGCAGGCCATCCGGGAGGAGGTCGTGTCGGCGCTGTCGCGGTTCCGGGAGGTCCGGGTGGTCGTGCTCGCCGACGACGCACGAGCGGACGCGCATGGCGGGTCCGACACCGCCTACCTTCTGAGCGTCACGCTGCGACCGGTCTCGGACGGAACGGTCGTCACCGCCCGCCTGGCCGCGATGTCCGGGGGTCAGGTGCTGTGGGCATCGCGCTTTCCCCTGGTCGCCGACCGGATCGATGCCGCGATCGACGAGATCGTCGAGAGGATGGCGGCGGCGGTGGCTCCTACCGTCGAGAACCACATCGCGGCATATGTCGGCAATCGGCCGACCGGCACGCTGTATTCGCGCTACCTGTCCGGCCGCGTGCGTTCCATGCGCCCACCGGACCATGCCGCCGCGCGGGCGGCGGCGGACGAGCTCGAACGGATCGTCGCGGAAGCGCCCGATTTTTCGTCGGCGAAGCTTGCGCTCGCGCGTCTCTACAACACGGACTTTGCCTGGACGCGGGCAATGAGCAGCGGCGACGAGGAGCGGGCGCGCGCCCTGCTGCTGGCGCGGTCGGCGGTCGCGGGCGATCGGGGGCACGCGCATGGGCACAGCCTCCTCGGGTGGTGCCATCTGAGGCAGCACGAATGGGGAGCGGCACGCCGCTGCTTCGACGAGGCGATTCGCCTCAACCCCTTTCATGCTGAGCGGCTTATGGAGGTGGCCTACGGCCTTATCCATCTAGGCGACCTCGACGCGGGCGAGACCTTGCTTCGACGCTGTCTGGCAATCAACCCGGTCTCGACCGACGGCTTCCACTTCGATATGGGCATGCTGGCCCTGATCCGCGGCGATCCTCTGCTCGCTACCGAGCATTTGTCGATGATCGTCGATCCCGACTGCTGGGGAGCGATTGCGACGGCTCTGGCCGCCGTTCAGGGGGGAGTGCGAGCCGAGGCGACGATCGCGCGAGCGCGCTCGGCGGTCTCCGCGGTCTGGATGGGGGGGCTGCTGCCGAACCGATCGGCGCTGAGTGATTGGGTGGTGACGCGACATCCCTTCAGGCTGCCGCAGCATCTCGAGCGCTACGTCGATGGGCTCGAGCGGATCGGCGGATGAAGCTTGACCCCGCGCTGTCGCGCGAGGGCTTGGAAGAAGAATGTTCTCGGAGGCGGCGTGCGCGAGGTAGATCGCCACGGATCCAGGCATGCCTTCAGGCATGATTGGGCGTCCAGCGCCTTGATCGGGACGCGGCCGGAAGGAAGCCACCCCGCGAAGCGTTCGAGATCCGCCCCATCGACGGACCTGCGGCAATCACGGAGGATGGCGGTCCACGTGCGCTCCCGCCAGAAGCATCCGCGGGCATGCTCGCGGATGATGCGTGCTGCAGGCGCTGAAAGGATCGCCGCTCGAACGGAGGCGGCGAGGGTCGCGCGCACGTCAACCAGCGGTTCGGTCAGTGCGCGGTATTCCAGTTCGCCGGGGGCATGTAGCAGGGCGACTTCGTCGTCTGCGGTGATGTGACCGCTCCGGTAGGCGGTGAAGACCGCTCCGACCCCCTCCATGCCGAAATGGTGCAACTCGGCCGCCCGCAGCGCTCCCATGCTGGAGGAGCCGAGCACGCGGAACCCCCGGGCCATCAATTCGAGGATCTCCTTGTGCTGGACCGCGGCCTGCGCATCGAAGACGCCGTCTATCAGGGCGACGACGCGCGGCTGCCCGTCCGCGAGGGCCAGCATGTCGCCTGCGCTCGCTGGCGGCAGGCGGACGACGCTTTCCAGCGGCAGCCCCGCCACGCTCGGCCCTGCGAACACGATTGGCGGAAGGCTCATGCCGGGCGCCTGCGGCGGGCTTCGAAGCCGAGACCGGGCACGAAGACCTTGACCGAAATCGCCGAGGCCTGGGCCGGAGAGAGTTCCACGAAGCCGGCCTGAGGATATCCCGCGCCGCCGAGCGCGCCGACTACGCCTTCGAGGTCGGCGAGGCGAGAGGTTCGAAGATCGAAGGGATGTCCTTGCCAGTCGGATCGCTGCGGCAGGGAGATCGGCTGCCTCAAGGTTCCAGCCTGCGCCCCGCTCAGCGGAATGGTGTCGCGCGATCCGGCGATCTGGCTGCAGCGCGTCTGGAGCGCCTCGAGGAGCGCCTTAAGAGCGGACTCCTCCGGGTCGAAGGCGGCCGCCGACCCCCAGACGTGCTCGTGCGGGCTGACGCGGGGGCCGTGGGTGGCGATCTCCGCCACGTGCACGGGCACCGCGATCAATGCCTGGACACGATAGAGGCGCCACCCGATCCCGAGCGCCGCCATGCGGGCGTCGATGGACCGCAGTACATCGGAATGCAGGGTGCGGGTGTCGATTTCCGATCCGCAGCGCGAGACGACCGAACCTGCGATCCATTCGGCGACGGCGTCTCGCTCGATCACCTCGAGGAGCGCCGAAAGGACCGCCGGCTCGCGTGCGAAGTGGGCCGCCTGGCCGTTGCTGTTCCGCGCCAATCCGGGGTGGGTCGCCGCCGCGCAGTCCAGCGAGACGCAGTCGCCGGGCACATGGAAGGCGGGATGGCAGCCGAGCGGTTCGACCGGCACCCATTCGACCGCGGCGGAAGGGTCCGGGGAGCCGCGGCGATAGGCGAAATCGTCCAGGGTCGGTGCGCGTAGGGCAGCCGGCAGCGAATCCCAGCTGCAGCAGATCGCGGCTGATCCGGGCAGCCACTGCTCGGCATGGTGGGATTCGATGGCCTCCATGAGAGCGCCGCGTCGCGCCTCCGCGTCGTCCAGACCCTTGCCCTGGTGGACCGTGAGCGCACGCGACCACGGCCGCACCGCCTGCCAGACGGGCACGCCGACGCAGTCGAGGCCCGTCAGCTCGGCCAGACGCGTCACCCCGGCCTCGATCATCACCCGGGCGAGACGTTCCTCCTCGGACGTGACGCTGCGCCTAGCTTTGATTCGGATCGGTGGACTGGTCGCTGCGGACGAGTCCGAGGGAGGCGTCTATCACGGCCGTGAACGTGCCCCCGGCTGCGACCCCCGCCTCGAAGCTCGCGGCCACCGCGTCGCAGGCTGCGATCTGCGATCCCGTCGCGTCCGTCCTCCGGAAGGCGACCATCGCGAGCGGCATCCAGTAAGTGTCGTCGATCTTGATGATCAGGCGCGGCTCGGAGAGCGCCGGCGTCGCGCCCATCGGCAACTCGCCGTCCAGCGGCTTTACGAAGACATCGGCTTCCATCGTCATCCTCCTACCCGATGCGGCGGACAACTGGCCCGTCGCGCCGCCACCTTCCAGGTTGATCAGTCTTCTGTCGAGCCGCTGCGGACACGTCCGCCGTCAATAATGCGTCAAAGACGCGTCAGCGACTTGCTGACGCACGGTCCCGCGATGCTTGTGACCTGCAGCCGTTCCGAGTGCGGCATTCCGAGCCGGCGCCGCACGACTGCGGTCGTGACCGTGCGGTCTGAAGGAGATCAGATGAGCGTTCCCGAGAACCTGCTGCGGCAACCCCTGGTGTGGCGCCAGCCGGTGCTCGCCCCATTGCTCGCCGACCTGCAGGCCAACATCCTCAAGGGCCACGGTCGACCGCACGCCGAGCTGATGCTGCTGCGGTTCGATCCCGCGCGGCGCACGTCCATCCGTGCCGCGCTGGCCGCTCTCGAACTGACGTCGGCCACCCACCAGCTCGAAGATGCAGAGCGGCGACGCACGGACGCAAAGTTCGACGGAGGACCGGTGGTCCTGCTTTTCTTGACGGCGCGCGGCTACGACGCGCTCGGGGTGGCGTCAGCGCGAGTGCCAGGGGGCGCCGCCTTCACCGCCGGCATGGCTGCCCGGGAGGCGCTCGGGGACCCTTCTTCTCAAGATTGGGAGGACGGATATCGGGAAGGAGCGGACGCCATGCTCCTCGTGGCGGACGGCAGCCTGAAGGGGACCGCGGCCGCCGCCGCCAGGGCGATCGAGGCGCTGACGACCGCCGGAGCCCGGATCGCCGCACGCGAGACTGGCGCCGCCCTGTTCCGCGATGGAGCGGGCATCGAGCACTTCGGCTACGTGGACGGACGCAGCCAGCCGCTGATGCTGGACGACGAGGTGGTCCGCGAGCTGAACCAACAGGGCGAACCGTTCGTCTGGGATCCCCGCTTCGGTCCCCTCGACGTGGCTCTGGTGTCCGATCCCGGCGGAGCGGGGCCGAATAGCTACGGCTCGTTCCTCGTCTTCCGCAAGCTCGAGCAGGACGTGGCGGGCTTTAAGTCCGCGGAGGACGGGCTTGCGGACGCGCTGGACCTTATGGCGCCGGATGCGCGCGAACTCGCCGGCGCGCTCGTGGTCGGTCGATTCGAGGACGGCACGCCGGTGGTTGCCTCGAAGCGGGCGCTCGGCGCCGCGCACGTTGCGAACAACTTCGTCTACGACGGCGACCCGGGTGGCGCGCGCTGTCCCTTCCAGTCCCACATCCGCAAGACCAATCCGCGGGGAGGAACGGTGCCGCTGGGTGCGACGCTCGCCGACGAGCGGAGCCGTCTCATGCCGCGGCGCGGCATAACCTACGGCGCGAGGGCGCCGGACCTCGGCGACCGGCCTGCGAAGGGGGTCGGCCTGCTTTTCATGGCCTACAATCGCGACATCGAACGGCAGTTCGAATTTACGCAGGCGGCGTGGGCGAACGACGACGCCTTCCCGTGCTCGGGAACGGGGCGGGATCCGGTGATCGGCAGCGGTGCCGCCGGCCATCTCTGGCCCAAGTCCTGGGACCACCCGGAGGCGGGAACGCTCGGTTCCGACTTCAGCAGCCACGTGACCCTGCTCGGCGGCGAGTATTTCTTCGCGCCGTCGCTGAGCTTCGTCGGCGGGCTGGCGCTCCGCCCCGATTAACGCGCCACGGCGCAGCGAAGGAGACCGACATGATCAAAGCCTGCACCAGATGCGGCATCTCCACCCTGGCGATGCTCGCGGGAGCCTGCACGACGCAGATCTCGACGCTTCCGGACGTCACCATGACCCTGCCGCAGGCGGCGTTGCCCGGGACGACCTACAACCTCCCGATGCTGCAGTATCGGATCGAGGTCACCCGCACGCTCTCGAATTGTCCAACGACCAGGCTGATCCCGGCTGCGGACGGCTCGTCCTCGCAGCGGGAGCTGTTCGTCGATCCGACGCTGACCTTCGACGTCAAGGTCGTCGCCACTTCGCAATACGTGCGCGGCGAGTCCTACGTGGTTGATTACCGCTCCCTGTCCAATCTCTTCAAGCAGACGGGATTCGGCTTCGCCAACTACCCGGAGACCGGCAACCTCAAGTCGATCAACGTGTCGGCGGACGACAGGACGGGAGACGTGCTGAAGGACGTGGCGTCCGTCGGGTTGACCGTCGCAGCGCTGGCTGGAGGCGGTCCTCTCGCGGGCGCCGCGATGGCGCCGGCGGTGCTCAGGGTCGGGGCGAGCGACACGGGGGGCGGAGGCGTGAAGGGCCTCGCCGCCAAGCCGGTCAAGCAGATCAACGCGGAGGACGACGCGGCACTCTACGAGCTCGCCGGCCGTGCGATCAAGCGGTCGACCTTCATCGACTGCGCGCAGTCGGCCCGCGAGGCCCTCGCAGCCCGCGAGAGCAGTGCGAAGGAGGTCAAGGCGGCGACGGCGGCCCTGACGGCGATCACCGCGCGGGTGCGCAACGGGACGCTAGTTGCCGGCGTCAGGGGTCTGTCCCCGACGGTGAAGGCCGGATATGCCGCCACGCTCGCCAAGGACCTGAGCGCGCTGGACCAGGCCCAGACCGTCCTTGAGGCGAAGACGCTGGCCAAGGGCAAGGCCGACGCGATGCTGCTCGAGACGAGCCCGCGTGTCTGGCCGGAACGGCTGTCGGATCGGGCTGGCCCGCTCAACGCCCCCGAGAAGGTCCGGGACGCATTCACCTCCCAGATGGGGGAGAGACCCGCGCAGGCAAGCCGCGTTCTTGACGTGCACGGCTTCGCGGTGCTCCTAGCCGCCTTCCGCGTTCGGCAGCCCGAACGCTTCGAGCGCCTCGCCGCCCGCTACGCATATCTCAGATCCTACCTCCTCCCGAACGGCGCCTCTCCGCCCAAACCGAGCGAGGGCCCGAGCGCGTGCAAACCGGGCGATCCCAGCCTCGACGTCTCCGCCTGCCTCACTGCTTCGCTACAGCTGGCGATGAGGCTCGACACCGTCGAGATGAACGGCGGAAGGTTCCTCGAAGGTGGATGCGCAGGTTTGGACCCGGAGTTTCCAACTCTTGATTGTCGGAAAATGCTAGAACTGCCGACGTCTGGCGTGTCGGGCGGGCGCGTGACGGGCGGTAGCGGGCGGTCGGCAACTCTCGGTTCGGAGGTAGTGGACGCTTGGGAGTTCCGGAACGGCGAGGCGGTGCCGAAAGGGGGCGTGTTCATCCGCCAGCCCGTGCGGGCGCGGCTGCTCGTGTGCCGCGGCGCGACCTGCGACGCGAACACGTCGGAGAACCTGCTCGTGGTCGATCCCAAGGCCGCGCCGACGTTCGCGCCGCAACTCGGCCAGCTCCGCTTCCTGCCTTTCAGGAACGTGGCGTTCCAGTCCAACGAGCTGGCGCTGGAGCTGGCCGCCGACGGCACCATCGCCAAGTTCGAGTATAGGGACAAGGCGGCGATCGCGGCCGGTATGGCCGCCACCGCCGCCGCGATCGCGAAGCAGGCGGATGACGATCGCACGAAGCGGCGGGACGAGGCCGCCAAGGCCCGGACGCAGGGGGTCGCCGATCTGCAGGCGGAGATCGATGCCCACGAGAAGGAGGCCAGGCTGATCGAGCTCCGGACGCCGAAGACCGCCGATCAGCTGGCGGCGGACCGGGAGATCGCGGACCTGAAAGCCAGGACGGCCCTGCTGGACGCTAAGTTCGCCAGGCAGAAGGCCCACAACGATCTGCTCGCAGCGGGAGGGAGAGATGACTGACCATGCCGGATCACGCAGGATGGGAAAGGTGAGATGACCGAAGCGTCGAAGGTTGTTCCTCATATCGGCGAGAATAAGGGAGACCTGGACAAGGGTGCCGCCCGGCTCCCGGTCTACACGCTAGTCGCAGCGGCCCTGCTCGCCGTCGCCTGGCTGATCGCCTCGTGGCTCATGTATGAGCGGTTCGTGCCGCCCGGTCAGCCCGAAGCGTGGGACCGGGCGCTCGTGCTCTACAATGGGCTGTCCGCCGTCGGCTTCACCGCGATCGGCGTGCTCCTGGGGACGCAAGTTCAGCAGGTGAACGTCGCGGCCGCGCGGCGGGAGGCCGCGTCTGCCAGGCAGGGCGAAGCCGAGGCCAAGTCGGGTGCGGCCGCGACCAAGGCCGGTGCGCGTGCGGCCGCTAAGGCGGCCGGCGCCGGAGACGACCGCGGCGGCGCCGGCGTAACCGATGCGAACGCGGCGCTCGTCCGCCTGGCGCTCGTCCGCAACCAGCTGATCGACATCCTGTAGGAGGGAAAGATGCAAATTCCGGCTTTCATGGGAGCGCCGCTGGCGCTGCGATCATCGGATCGTGGTGGAGCGCCGTCGGGGACCGAGCACGTCGTTCCGGGCTTCGAGCTGGTCTGCCAGGAGCAGACGAATTGGTGCTGGGCTGCGGTGACGCAGGCGGTCGAACGGCTGGATCACAACCCGGTCGAGCAGGCCGACATCGCCACCGACCACATCGCCCGAAGTCGACCCGACGAGGGTTGCGACGTGTTCGATCCGGCCGATGTCGAGGAGCGCGCCTGTGCGGAGGCCAGCTGCGATGCCCACTGCAACTCGCCCCATTCGCTCACCGCCATCCTTAACGAGCGTGGCCGTCTGCGGGAGAACGGCGGGCTGGGCCGCATTAGCTTCTCCGCCCTGAAGGCCGAGATCATGGCGGGTCGGCCGGTGCCGTGCCGCATCGCCTGGCAGACCGGCGGTGCGCACTTCGTCTGCGTCGCGGGGGTGTCGGACGGAGGAGCCGGCAAACGGTTTGTCCACGTCTACGACCCGCTGTTCCCGGGACTGGCCCAGGGGAGGGCCGACCGCTTGACCATGCGCTTCGACACGTTCCGGGACGGCTACGCCGACCGCACGGGCGAGAAGGTGCTGGGCGAGCAGAGCCACGCATATCTGGTAGGATGAGAGCCATGACGATCATGTCCAGAGCAACACCGGAGTCCGCCGACGCCTTCGTCGCGGACGAACTGCAGGCGGTCAGCCGTTCGCGCGGGCGCGGCGACTTCAACACGGCAGCCGCGGACGCGGGAGGAGGTGCCTCCGTGCCGACGGGGGCGGGTCTGCCGCTTTACGGCATGCCGCTCGCCGCTCTGACCGAGGCGGCGCTGAGCGACGGGTCCGATGCCGCGCTGGGCGAGGCGCGTCAGCTGGGCTGGAGATACCTCATCAGCGACGCGCGCGGCCCGAAGATCGTGGACATGCTGGACCAAGACGGTGGGAAGCCGGCGGCGATGGTCATCAAGGGATCGCTCGTGGACCGCTTCGGCAAGGCGGGCGCCCTGGCGGAGGAGGATGCCCCTGATCGACTGTTCGAGGCGCGCGTGCTCGATTTCGGTCGTCTGGGCATGAGCGAGCTGTGGCTGCACTGCGAGGACGGCCCCGACGTCTTCTACTCGCTCGCGACACCGGAGCCGTCTCGGCGCGAGGCCTCGGAGGTGCTCGGGGAGGCAGGCGACCGCGCGCGTCGGCAAGCGAGGCTCTCCGACGGTGGCGGTGGTAAGTCGAAGCGGCACCGGAAGGATGATCGCGGGGGGTGAGCGATGACGCCCGAAGTGAGCGCTGCCGGCGACCGCACCGCGGGGCGTTGGCAACCCGGCGATGCGCCTTGACTGCAAGCGTCGTCGCTAGAGCAGTTTTCGTGCGACGTGAATCGTTGAGGGATGCCCGAGCGGGTCGAAGTCTGATTCAGCCGTGTGTCCGGTGGCGGGAGGCCGGGCATATGCCGCGCGCATGATGTTCGAGAATATAGCCTGCGACCGCCCCTCGACCGTCGCGGCGTTGAAACGGGCGGAACGTGCTCCGAAGTGGTCGACCGTGCTGCAGCCCGGCAGCAGCAGGAAACCAGCCATCGTCCTCGTCCGCCAGGCGTGCCGGAATGCGGTCGAACTGCGCCGCTTGAGAAACAGGCTTGTCATCGATCCCCCTCTCAGCCGATGCATCGGGCAATATAAAGCGCAGCTTAGTCCAACCGAGTCGACGGCTATTCATCGGGGGAAGAAGCGATCATGGTCAAGGGAACTGGTATTTTCCAAGTTGGCGACTTATTCGACCCGCTCGAAGATATGCCGGACGACGAAGGGCAGGTTATCGGGCTCGTCCGCCCTCACCCGGATCTTGACGACGTCTTCCAGATGGCCCGACTGGAATCGACGGAGGACTGGCACGACGTGCACGAGAATGACGTTGCGGGGTTCTCCCCGCTCCGGTCTAGCGGACCGGAAGGCGGGCCGAGGCTGGTGCGCATCTTCCTCCGGAGCGAGAAGCGGCACGCGCTGTCGGAGGTCGCGACCGACCGCGCGGGCGCGGTGGAGGGCGCCACTGAGGCTTTGCGGAGGAACGCCGCGACGAGTGTCCTCTTGGCCGGTGCGCAATACTGCTACTTCGACGCGAACGGACGATATGTCTGCATTCCGATCTGAGGTCCAGGCGGGACGCGCAGGGGTAAGCGGGTGGGGACCGGGTCTCGTCGCCGTGAAGGGGCCCTCGCCGCGCCTCGTGCGTGACCATTCCGCCGCGGCATCTCCGGCCGGCACGTGGGCTCGGTCCACGAGGCGGTCGCCACCCGCGTCGTCGACGTGGACGGGTCGGCCCCGGTCCACGCTCGCGGTGGCGCCACCGGACCCAACCCGAGGAGAGAGCCGGAGCGGGGGCCAAGGGCGCGCAACATCGGGAGTTCGCCTAAGCTGCTAGCATTGCCTTCACCTATCCTGCTTTCGCGTCTTTTATCTCGACGATCTGTCGCTCCACCGTGACCTCTACCTGATGGAAAAGGTCTGACTCGCTGAGTGGGAGGCCGAATATAGCAAGCTCGCCGAAGCCGAGAGCGATTCCGACGATGAGGGCGGTGACCCTTACAGCGTCGGCTACATCGCCGGGCGAGCGCGAGCGTCGTCTCAGCGGCGGGTGACCGCCGCGAGGTGATCGCGACTAGCGCTTGCGCGGGACCGCTGCGAGAAGACATGCCGGATCGACGCTTCGAGCGGTGCCACCAGATTGTCTGCAAAGGCGGCGCTTGGTCCGCCTCTCCCGGTCCGGAGCGCTCTCGGCCCGAGCTGGATGACGAGTGGCCGGTTTCGGGATCGCTCAGAACCAAGCTGAACGGCTGAGATTAGGGCGCTAACCGACCGTTGGATCAGTTATGAACGATTGCCCGAAGTCGGGAAGCAACAGGGGCAGTCCGGACGTCCGCTTCTGGGTCTCCGTGTAGATAGTCCGCGGGTAATTCAGCGTACTTCGGACCGCCACGTACAAACGCGGCCCTAAGGCCGGCCAGAGTTTGCATCCCAAGCAGCCAATGCCTGCGTGACCCCCGCATCGAGATCTTCGTGAGAGACGCCATCGCGAGCCTGAAGAGAAAGGCCGACCAAAAACCCGTCGAACAGCGTGGTCAGTCCGGCCGGATTGGTGTCGTGCCGCAGTGTGCCATCCTCGATCGCCGCGTCGACACAGGCCCGGATCGCCGCACGGTTCGCTACCCGCTCCGCTAGGGTCAGCGCTTGAACGGATTCGCCATCGACAGAGCAGATAGTGCTCGAGAGCGTGACCATGCAACCAGTCGGATGGGCAGGGTCGGTCTGCATCTCAGCTGACCGGCGCAATGCTTGCTCTATGCGCTGCCGCGGCGAAAGCCCCTCATCATGCAAGGCCAGCACCACCTTGCCATGCGTTGCGCGATAGTCTTCTAGAGCGGTCCGATACAGGGCTTCCTTGGACCCAAAGGCCACGTAGAAGCTCGCTGACGAGATGCCGCCCATCGATTGGCGCAATTGCTCCAGCGACACGCCTTCGAAACCATGCTCCCAGAACAGGTGCATTGCCTGCCCGACTGCTTTGTCACGATCGAATCCTCGCGGGCGTCCGGTACGGGCCATGTCATCTTCCTTCGCTGACTTCTGGAGTAGTCGGTCCGGAAGTCGTTGACAACCAGTAGCGCATCATACACTTGTGGATCATTCAGTCCACAAGTGAGGTATTCTATGGCACATCCAATACCCGTACGCGTGGAAGGTGAGCGCGATACGCTGCCGATCGCTGCGCTTCTGGCGCTCGCCATGACCGGCTTTACGGCTATCCTGACGGAAACGCTGCCGGCCGGCTTGCTGCCCAGCATGTCGGAGGGACTTGGCGTTTCCCAAGCGCTCGCGGGGCAAACCGTCACTGCCTATGCCGTGGGTTCGCTGGTCGCCGCGATCCCATTGACGGCCTGGACGCAAGGATTGCGCCGCAAGCCGACGCTGCTGGCGGCAATCATTGGCTTCCTGATCTTCAACACGATCACCGCCATATCAGGTAATTACTGGCTGACCTTGGTCGTGCGCTTCCTGGCCGGTGTGGCGGCCGGCCTCGCCTGGGGTATTTTGGCAGGCTATGCGCGGCGGATGGTGATCGGCCCGCTCAAGGGCAAGGCGCTCGCGATCGCGATGGTCGGTACCCCCATCGCGCTCTCGCTCGGTGTACCAGCGGGCGCCTTTCTCGGCGCGACCGTGGGCTGGCGGGCGGCGTTCTTCGCGATGTCGGGAACGACGGTCTTGCTGATCGGCTGGGTGTTATGGGCAGTGCCCGACTTCGCCGGCCAGTCAGCGCACCGGCGGTTGTCGATTGGAGCCGTCTTCAAGACGCCCGGAATCCGCCCTATTCTCGCGACGATTTTCGCCTGGATGACCGCGCACAACATCCTCTATACCTATGTCGCGCCGTTCGCCGCGCTGTCGGGCCTGCAAGATCGGATTGATGTGCTGCTGCTCACCTTTGGCGTGGCAGCGCTTGTGGGTATCTGGGTGACGGGGCTGCTGGTGGACCGGATGTTGCGCCGTCTGGTGCTGGTCAGCCTGGTCACGTTCGTCTGCGTCGCGCTTGCCTTCATTCTGTTTGGTACGATCCCTGCGGTGGTGATCGCCGGTATCGTTGTCTGGGGGTTATCCTTCGGCGGTGCAGCAACCCAACTGCAGACGGCGTCTGCCGATGCTGCAGGTGACGGCGTCGACCTCGCCAATGCGATGATCACGACCGTCTGGAATAGCGCAATCGCCGCAGGCGGCATCGTCGGCGGCATCTTGCTCGATACGTCGGGTGCAGGCACCTTCTCGTGGGTCGTGCTCGCGCTTTCGCTGACCGCGCTCTGCATTGCTGTCAGCGCGGGTCGCCATGGTTTCAAACCCGGTGCGCGCTCGCCCGGGTGATCGAAGGCGCACGTTGTCTCGATGTATTTCGGGATCGAGCGTCAGGCGCGGGATTGGCGCAACCACGTACCGCGCTGAACCGCCATGTTCGGGCAATCTACGCCTGTCACATCCTCTTGGTGACCACCAGTGCAAGGTCGCAGGAGAGTGACATGATCACAAGACTTATGCCGGCCGCGGTTGCGTTCATTATGCTTGGCACGACCATTGCTGCCAATGCTCAACCCGGCGACCGCGGCTCCCGATATGAGCAGGCGGGTGACCGCGGCGAGATCCGTCGTGGTCGACCCGGCCGTGACCAGATCCGGCATCGCCCCGGTCGATACGGCGACCACGCGCGTCGGCACGACGACCGACGGTATCGCGGTCGATACTATAATGAAGGCCGCTATTATAATCAGCGGTACCGGCATCATGGCGGCTGGCGGTATCGCTAGAACGCATCGACGGTCTGCGCGAGATCACCCGTCCATCCGGCAATAACCGATTGGCCACGTGCCATCGAAGACCCGACCACGGATACCATCACGTTGGTCGACCACTCACAACCATGAGAGATCTTATGATTAAACTGAAAGTTAATGCCCGAGGGTTGCGCCGCCTTGCAATCGGGGCAACCATGATGGGTGCCGTTATGCTCGGCAGCGGGGCCACGGCCCAGAAGCGAAAGGATCAGGCGGCCTGCGCCAAGATGGGCGCTAGTCGCGGCTCGCCAGCCTATACCGGCTGCATGATGCAGCAACAGCGCCGACGCGGCCGGCAGAACTCGACTCTCATGGAGCAGCAACTGATGGCGCAGGAACTGGGCCGACCTGCCCGGGAGAAGCTCGCGGAGAAGCGGGCGCGCAGAGCCCGCGAAAAGGACCGCGCTGGTTACGAAGAGTAGGCCGGCATCCGGGGTGGCGTCGTGCCGGCCGTTCGACAACCATCCCACCCAGATCGGCTGGAGGATGGCGATTCCATTGACGTCGACAACGAGGTGCCCCGGTGCGGATTCTCCTGATCGAAGATGAGTTTGAATTTGCCGACACGCTGCGCGGTGCGCTTGAGCGCGAGCAGTTCATCGTCGATCATGCCGACCGGCTGGCGATGGCGCACGAGGTGACGCGCAGCTTTAGCTATGACCTCGTCCTACTCGACCGGACCTTGCCCGACGGGGACGGCCTCTCGATCATCCCGGCACTCCGCGCCGACAATCCCGGGCTGCCGATCATCGTGCTAAGCGCGAAAGGAGAAGTCCTGGACCGTGTCGCCGGACTCGACGAAGGGGCTGACGACTATCTCATCAAGCCGTTCGCGCTCGACGAGATGTTCGCGCGCATCCGTGCGATACGGCGTCGTCCGGCCGAACTGGGCGCCGACGAGGTTCGGGTCGGCGCACTGCTCTTCGATCTGACCAACGAGGAAGCGACCGTTCGGGGTGTCCGGGTCGACCTGGCCCGCCGGGAATTGCTGGTGCTCGGATCGCTCGTGAAGCGACGCGGCAGGACCGTCCAGCGCGAAGCGCTCGAACAGGCGGTCTATGGGTTCGACGATGATATCCAATCCAATACACTCGATTCCCATGTTTCGCGGCTTCGACGAAAACTTTTCGAAGCCGGGGCGGAGGTCGAAATTCACGCGATCAGGGGCGTCGGCTACCTTTTACGCGCGCTGTCATGACGGCACGGCAATCGCGATCACTGAAACGGCCCTTGATCGTTCAGCCGCTGATTTTTCAATTTGTAACGCTGTTCATATCGTTCTGGGTTTGCCACGATCGTAGGCCTCATATTCGGAGTGGGTAAGGTTGTGCCGTGGCACGGCTTCCCTGGCATGTTCGTGCCGTCAATCGTCGGCTGGGGCGTGCTGGGTTTCGCCGGCCTGTTGTCGGTGATTGGCCATCTTCGTCTCACGCAGACCTGGGTGCAGCAGCAAGGGCAGCATCGCCGCCAGGCCGGCGCGGTATTCGTCTCCAGCCTGATCGGTCTCGTCGCACTCACCGGCTTCACCTTCCCCGCGCTCGGGATCGACGCCTATCCTTGGCCGGTCCTGCTGCTGCCGCTTTACTCGGTCGCCTTGGTCTACGGCATCCTGCGGTATCGCTTCATGGCGACGGACCTTTGGGCTCGGCGTGGGCTCGTCTGGATTCTGCTCGTGGCGCTGGCGGGAGCGGACAGCGTAGGCATCGCCACGGTGCCGCTCGTGCTGGCCGGCCGGCCAGCGGGCCTGTTAGCGACCTGGGCAGCGCTCGCCGCGACGCTTGCGCTCGGCATTCTCGTGCTCGCCCCGCTCAAGCGGCTGGCTGATGCGGTCGTGTTTCCCGGCGGCCGGGTCAGAGACGCCGACGTCGCAGACTGGCGCGACCAGCTAGCCGGAGCGACCGACACGACGGAACTCGCGACGATCGCCAATGTGTTGCTCGTGCTGCGGCTGAACTTGCCAGTGGTCGACGACGGTCCGTCATTGGCGGTCACCGGCGAAACGGTGACCCTGCGTGGCTGGAACGATGCGCCGCCAGCGACACGCCACGTCGTCGACCGGTTCGCCGGGCTCGTTGAGGAAACTGCGCGCCGCCTTGCAGCCGCGCACCGGCTAGTTGATGTCGAACGCCAAGCCAGGATGATCGAACTGGGCGAACTGGCCGCGACCGTCGCGCACGATCTGCGCAACCCTCTCGGGATCGTGACGATGGCAGCAACGGGTGCCCCGTCCGAGGTGCGCGCGGAAATCAGCGAACAGGTTGCGCGGATGAATCACCTCGTCAGCGACATCCTCGATTATTCGCGTGCTTGGACGGTGGTGCCGCAGCCCATTCGCCTGATCGAGCTCGTCGGGCAGATGGGCGTCGGACTCGAAGTGCCTGAGGACCTGAGCGTCATGGCTGACCGCCGGGCGCTCGTCCGAGTGCTCACCAACCTCGTCGACAACGCGCGCGCGCTCGGCACGAACGTCACCATCGTCGCCGCAGAGGGCCCCCCTGTGTTCATCGACGTCTGCGACGACGGGCCCGGCATCGCTCCCGAGATCGTCGACAACCTCTTCCGCCCGTTCGTTTCGCGCCGCCCCGGAGGCACCGGCCTGGGCCTCGCCATCGTCCGCCGCATCATGGAGGCGCATGGCGGAACCGTCACGCTCGCTTGGCGGCCTGGCTGGTCGACCTGCTTCCGTCTTACCTTCGGAGATATGTAATGAGCGGCATCCTGCTGGCCGACGACGAACCCGCCTTCCAGCGGCTCACCGGCGCGTGGCTGCGCGGTCTCGGCCATGACGTCCGCGTGGTCGGCGATGGCGACGCCGCCCGTGCCGCCTTTGCCGAGGCACCCGCCGACCTCGTCCTGCTCGATCTCGCGATGCCACCGCACCATGATCCAGAAGCCGGGCTGGCGCTGATCGCCAGCTTCGCGCCTGCGCCCGTCATCGTCATGACCGGCCATGCCGACCACGCGCTTGCGCTGAAGGCCATTGATGCCGGCGCATGGGATTTCCTTGCCAAACCCGTCGACCCCGACATCCTGCGCATCGTCGTCGCCCGCGCGATGGAACGCGCGGGCCTCGCGCGCGAACTCGCTGCGCTCAAGGCTCGCGAGACCGGTGCCGAGGACATGGGACTCATCGGCACTACACCGGTAATGGCCGCATTGCGCGACCTGATCCGGCGGGTCGCACCGACCCGTCTGCCCGTTCTGGTGCTCGGTCCAAGCGGTACCGGCAAGGAGCTGGTCGCGCGTGCGCTCCACTTTGCCTCCCCGCGCGCCGACCGGAAGCTCGTGCCTGTCCATTGCGGTGCGATCCCGCCCGAGCTGCTCGAAAGCGAGCTGTTCGGCCATCTCAAGGGCAGTTTCACCGGCGCGACGAGCGACCGTCCCGGGCTCGTCGAGACCGCAGCTGGCGGCACGCTGTTCCTCGACGAAATCGGCGAGATGCCCGCGGCCATGCAGGTCAAGCTGCTCCGCTTCCTGGCCGACGGCAGCTTCCAGCCAGTGGGCGCGCGCGAGCCGCGTATCGCGGACGTCCGTATCGTCGCCGCGACCCACCGCGACCTCGCTGCCTGCGTTGCCGACGGCAGCTTCCGCGAAGACCTGTATTACCGACTGAAGGGCGTCGTTCTGCGCACGCCGTCACTCGACGAACGCCCGACCGACGTGTCCCTGCTCGCCACGGTTTTTCTACGCCGCGCCAGCGACGGCACTGGCCAGTGCGCACCGGACGCGCTGGACTGGCTGGCGAAGCGGCGCTGGCCCGGTAACGTCCGTGAACTGCGCTCGGCCGTCGAATGTGCGGCTGCGTTGGCCCCTCGATCGGCAATCGGCGTCGATGTCGGCGCAGCCGATCTCGCCTTCGCCGTCGGCGACGCCGTCGCAGACCTGCCAACCGTCGGCACGCCACAGACGCTCGAGGAGGAGATAGCAGCGCTTGAGTACCGCCGTATCACCGAGGCGCTGGTACTGACCGGCCATAACCACACTCACACCGCCCGCAACCTCGGTCTTTCGCGGGTCGGCCTGCTAAAAAAGCTAGATCGGATGGGACTGCGCTAGGTTCGTCGACTGTCAGTCCGTAGGCGCTGAACAGAGTACGGCAGTTTTCACCTTCCCTGATACTGAGACCCAGAGCCGGACGTTCGAGAGCCCTTGGCGGCGTCCCGACTTCGGCCATTCGTTCACATCGAATGGGACCACGCGTGTAGCGAGTTGGACCACACCAAGACCGTTGGCTGTAAAGGCATTGCGCTAGTGTCTAGCTACGATCGCGCGCGCGGCCTCGTCGACGTCACGAGCAACAAGCGTCGGTTGCGGAATGCCGTCCAGGACTAAAGGTGCGTTCACGCCGCGCGTGACCAGGGCGGCCTTCCATCCGAAGGCCTGCGCGCCGATCGTGTCCCATGTATGGGCTGCGATCAGCCAGATAGTGTCTGGCGATGACCCCATGGCATCCTGCACGAATTGATAGGTCGTCGGCGTCGGCTTGAACCGATGTACGGTATCAACGGTGAACCGGCGGTCGAACATCGGCCCCAGTCCTGCCCTGTCGAGCGCATCAGGCCCGGGACTCTTCGGCGAGTTGGTAAGCGTGACGATCGAGAATCCGGCGTCTTTCAGCGCGGCCAAACCGGCAGCGACATCGGCATGTACCGGCATATCGGCCGTCAGCGCGCCAAGCTGGCGAACATGGTCGTCCGTGACCGCAATGTCGTAGATCTCGCCTAGCATCCGCAATACGCCACCGCCCAGCTTGCCGAACGGGATGTAAGGCCCGGCCAGCGAGACCGCTTCGGCGTACAGGATGACCTGCGCGAACCATTCCCGCATCCGACCGGGAGCCGCGAAAACTTCGGCGAAGAATGGCTCAAGGAACTCGATATCGAGCAGCGTCTCATTGACGTCGAATACGATCAACGGTCGTTTATCCATATGCGCGCGTCTCCAGGCTCCATCTCAGGCGTGATGGCACACACCTAACGATCATAGGCGGTGGCCCGACCCCGTATCCGCCATCATTTTGCAGTTGCTCCGGTTCTGAACCTCAAGACCTGCGGGCCGACCTGTCGCTAAGCGCTGAGACCGCGAAATCTTGTCTGCCAGCGCCTTGCCTCCCCCTACCGTCTAATACTGTTCGTTTTATGATCGATTGTCACAGAAACTCCACAACCCTCGACTAGATGGCCTTCAGCAGCGCGGGTCACCCGCACTGGCAGCTACAAAAGGGGTTCTGATGTTTCGGTCCACGCGACTTTCGTCGCGCGCAGCTCTGCGCGCATTGCTGATGCTCGGCGCCACCGCCGGGGCCGTCGTGTTGGGGACTGTGTCGGTCGACGCGCAGGACTATACCAACGTCGCCGCATCCGGCCGGGTAACGCAGCAGGATGGAACCGCGATCGTCGGTGCCGAGGTCAAGATCACGTCCTCCGATCGCGGTGTCAGCCGCAGCGCGGCCACCGACGTGACCGGCAGCTACACGATTCCCCAGCTGCCCCCCGGCAACTACGACGTCACCATCACCGCGAAGGGCTTCGCGACCTATAACGAGCGCAGCATCGCGCTGACGCGCGAATCCGGTGGCGCCAACAGCTTCCGGCTCGTGCCCGCCGACCAGAGCGGCGACATCGTCGTCACGGGCACCCGCCAGCGCGTCGCCGACTTCCAAGACACGACGGTCGGCAGCACGATCAATCTCGGGTCGCTGACGACGCGCGTGCCGATCGGCCGAACGTTGCGCGACGTCATGCTGCTGACCCCGGGCGCGGTCCAAGGCTCGTCGCCCTCCAATGGCGGCTTTGCAAACCAGGTATCGATCGGCGGCGCTGCTTTCACCGAAAACGCCTTCTACATCAACGGCCTGAACGTCACCGACTTCGTGTCGGGTGGACAGCCAGCCGAAGTGCCGTTCGACTTCTACCAGACCGTCGAGGTCAAGACCGGCGGTGCGCCCGCCGAATTCGGCCGTGCGACCGGTGGATATGTGGTCGCCACGACCAAGTCCGGCACCAACGCATACCATGCGAGCGTGACGGGCATCTGGGATCCCGAAGGCCTGCGCGGCAGCGCGCCGTCGACCCGCACGGTCGACTATGCCCACGCAACCGCCAGCCGTAAGGAAGCGATCTTCCAGGCGAGCGGGCCGATCATCAAGGATCACCTGTTCATCTACGGCCTCTACAACCTGCGCGAGATCCGCTCGCAGACGCCGCAGGCCAATCAGGACAACGCCACCGGGGTCGCCAACACCAGCCCGTTCTGGGGCGGCAAGATCGACGGCTACATCACCGGCGACCATCATCTCGAATTCACCTATTTCGACACCACCAACGAGACGCGCAACCGCAGCTATAACTGGGATCGCACCGCCGACAGGCTAGGCGCCGAGACGGGCGGCACCAATGCGCGCGCCGGCGGAATCAACTATGTCGGTCGTTATACCGGCACCTTCACGCCGTGGCTGACGCTGTCGGGCGCATATGGCGTCAACAAGCTGCGCTCGGGCAGCGTGCCGCTCGATGTCACCAACCCGCAGGTCATCGACTATCGCAGCGACCCCGCCGGCATCCAGATCGGCGCCAACAAGGTCACTGACGCGTTCAGCAGCACGGACAACAAACGCGAATTCTACCGCGTCGACACCGACCTGCAATTCCAGTTGCTGGGCGCGCATCACGTCCGCGGCGGCTACGACCACGAGAAAAACACCCAGACCCAGACATTCGAGACGATCGGCGGCGGCGCGTACAAGATCTTCAACGTCACCGCGGAGTCGGCGGCGCGGATCGGGGCACCGGTCGGTACGCAATATTATACCACGCGCGTCTACGAACAGAGCGGCGTCGCGCACGTCCGTAACGAAGCCTTCTACCTGCAGGACCAATGGTCGCTGTTTGACAATCGGCTGCGGCTCGACATCGGCGTCCGCAACGATCGCTTCAGCAACCAGGGGGTCAACGGAAAGTCGTTCTTCGAATCGGGCAACCAATGGGCGCCGCGCCTGGGCGCCGCGTTCGATCCGGTCGGCGACGGACGCACAAAGGTCTTCGGCTCCTATTCGAAATATTACCTGCCGATGGCCGGTGACATCAACCTGAACGTCGCCGGCAGCCTGGTGACCTACACGCGCTACAATGTGTTCACCGGGGTAAGCGGCACGGGCAGCGTACCGAACGCCGGCGCACCGATCCTGTCGGTCGTCAACACAACGGCCTGCCCCGACACCGGCATTCGCAACTGCGAGGTCTCTGCCGACGGCTCGGCGTTCAACCCGGCCGGCGCGATCGCCACCAACATCAAGCCGCAGTCGGACAACGAGTTCATCATCGGCGCCGAGCACCAGTTCAGCGACCGGATCCGGATCGGCGCATACTTCACGCACCGCGCGCTGACCGACGTGATCGAGGACATCTCGATCGACGCCGGTGCGCGCGCCTATTGCGTCGGCGCCGGGTTCACCGCGGCGGCGTGCCAATCGGCCTATCCGGGGGGCAGCCAGTTCGTGATCGCCAATCCCGGCCGCGACGTGACGACGCAGATCAACAAGCTGCCCGACGGCACCACCCCGACGGTAACGCTCAAGGCGTCCGAACTCGGCTACCCCAAGCCCAGCCGCAACTACAACGCGCTGACGCTCACCTTCGATCGCAGCTTCGACGAGAAATGGAGCCTGTCGGCGTCGTACACGCTGGCGTTCGACAAGGGCAATTACGAGGGCGGCGTGCGTTCGGAAAACGGTCAGCTCGCGATCAACCGCACCGCGGACTTCGATTCACCCGGCTTCGTCAACGGCGCCTATGGCTACCTGCCCAACGATCGCCGCCACAGTTTCAAGGCCTATGGCAGCTACCGGGTGTTCGAGGCGCTCGATCTCGGCGCCAACATGCTGGTGCAGTCGGCGCCGCATTACAGCTGCATCGGCGCGGTGCCGCTTGCAGTCGATGCCTATGCGAACACGTATCACGGCTATGGCTATTATTGTCAGGGCACGCTGATCCCGCGCGGGACGGCGTTCACCGGCGACTGGCTGGCGCAGTTCGACGTCAGCGCGGTCGTCCACCTGCCGATCCCGCATCTGCAGGCGTCACTGCGCGTGGACGTGTTCAACGTCTTCGATAGTTCGGCGACGACGTCGTACAATAACTTCGGCGAGTTGAGCGACGGGTCGGCAAACTCGGACTATCGCGCGCCGGTCAACTACCAGACGCCGCGCTCGGTGCGTCTGACCGCGGTCGTCGGATTCTGACGCCTCCTCGGTCGGCTCGCGCTTGCCAGTCGGCCGAGGCATGGAGCATGTCCTAACCCGACGATGGAGGCCGAAATAGAGAAGCGATCACGACGCCAGCACGAGATCATGGCGCGCCTGCGCGGCGGCCGGACGCTGTCGGTCAGCGCGCTCGCCGCCGAGCTCGCGGTCTCGGACGAGACGATCCGGCGCGAGCTGCGCGCGCTCGAGGATCACGGCGTCATCATCCGCGAACATGGCGGCGCGCGGATGACGACGCCCGTGCATGAAGGACCGCTCCACCAGCGCATGGAGGAGAATGCCGACGCAAAGCTGCGCATCGCACGCGCCGCCGCCGAACTGATTGAGGACGGTGCGATCCTGTTCATCGATTCAGGCACGACCAGCTGCTTCATCGCCCGGCATCTGGCCTCGCGGCGATCGCTGACCGTCATCACCAACTCGCTGCGCGTCGCGACCGACCTGGGCGGGATCAACAACAACCGTCTGTTCCTCGCCGGCGGTCAGATGGACTATGACTATCGCGCCTTTTCCGATCACGTCGCGCAGGACTATGTCCGCGGTTTCACGCCACATCTGGCGATCCTGTCGGTCGGCGGCATCAGCCTGGAGCGCGGGCTTATGGACTTCCATCCCGGCGAGGCAACGATGAGCCGGATAGCCTATGCCACGTCGAAGCGCGTGCTGCTCGCCGCGGACGCGTCGAAGTTCGGGCGGTATGCGCTGATCCAGACCGCGGCGCTGACAGACGTCGACCTATTGGTGACCGACAAGCCGCTCGCGGACGAATACGCACGCGCCTTCGCTCACGCCGACGTCATGATCGCCTAACGAAGGCGCCGGGCGAGCGGGGGCCCGGCGACGAGGATCAGCATGGCACCCCCGCCCGCGACGGCGGCGTGCAGCAGCCAGAAATGCGGGCTGGTGACCCGCTCGTAATACACGCCGCTGAACCCCGCCCACAGGCTCGAGAGGAAGCCATGGAGATAGAATAGCCCCATCCAGAAGCCGATCAGGCGGCGCGGCGCAGCCCCCGCGATTAGGCTTAGCGCGGAGGGCCAGATCAGCACGATCGCGCCGTCGATGAGCAGGAGATAGACCAGCGTCCAGGGCAGCCCGAGCAGCGCCCCGCGGCTGATCGTGTCGCCGAGCGCCAGGACGAGGTACCCGGCCGCGCACAGCACGCCGCCGAGGAATATCTGGACCAGCGACCCGACCTGGATACCGCGCCGCGCAAACGCTCGAGAGAGCAGCCCCGCCCCTGCGATCAACGCGAGCGTGAACACGCCGTCGAGCGCGAGGAACCAGGCGACCGGCATGGTCCAGCCGAAGATTTGCCGATCGGTCCGCTCGCGCGCCCAGAGCAGGAAGATGTTGCCGAGTTGATCATAGGCCGAATAGCAGAGATAGACCGAGGCCAGCGCCACCACGAGCAGCGCGGTTGCCTGCGCATTTCCGGTCGGCGATCCTGGCGGCGATGCGCTCGGCACCTGATGCTCGACCAGGTCACGGCCGGTCATCGCGCACAGCGCCAGCCCCCCTGCGACCGCCGCCGCGGCTGCGCCGATCGCGTAGCTCGGGCCCGCGAACGCGGCGAGCGCGCCGCATACCAGCGGGCCGCAAATGATCCCGGCATTCAGACAGCCCAGATAGGCGGTATAGCCGCGCCGCCGCTGCGCGTCGTCGCGGAACAGCAACCCGACCTGCGCGGACAGGTTGCCCTTCAGCAGCCCGGCACCCACGGCGAAGGGCATGAGCCCAAGAAGGAAGGTCGGTTCGCTGAGCATCAGCGTCAGGCCAAGCAGCATCGCGACGCCGCCGATTGCCACCATCGCGCGCCGGCTTGCGATCAGATCGCCGATCAGACCGCCGACCGGGACCGCAAGGTAGATGAGCGCATTGACATAGCCGTAGAATTGCGAGGCGAGCCCTGTCGTGGAGACGGGACCGAACATCGCCAAGCTGGCCTCGCGCAACACCGTTGCGCCGACGATGCGCGACAGGTCGCCGATCAGCAACCGATCGACCAACAGCAGGACGAGGAGAGCCTTCATCCCCGACACCGCGAACCGTTCGAGAAACTCCATCGCCGCGAGCGAGAGGAAGCGCGGCGTGAATATCCTGTCGTCTACGGTCACGCCGCCATGCATTCCGTCCACCCTGCCCACGGAGCCCGGCTAGGCCGGCTTGGCGACAGCGCCGTGACAGTCGGGCTCAGACGGGGTGCGGGAAGCGCGCGGCCGGTTCGCTGATGCTGGTCCCCCCGGTCTCGATATGACCGGCCAGATGCAGGCGCACCCCGCCGGGCGCGGTCAACAGCAGATCATACCAGCGATGGTCGGCGGACGGGATAGTAAGCTGCGCCGTGCCTTCGGCCGCGACCACGATCTCGCGGCGCGCACCCGAATGCGCGCAGTGCATCGCCATCGCCACCGGCGCAACGCCCCGGTTGCGCAGCCGGACTACGCCGCCCGTGCCGGCATCGTGCCAGGCGGCTTCGATGCGCGCGCCGTCGCCCCCACCGCGATCGTCGCGCTGGAAGCCATTCGGCCCGCGGATCACCAGCGCGTGCGGTTGGCCCGCCCCGACGTCCCACCTCTCCTCGAGGCGCGACTGGCCAGCCACGGTGAAATAGCGCCATCCCGGAAAGGCCAGCTCGTCCTGCACGCCAAAAACGACACCCACCGGGCCTTCGTTTACGAAGCGCAGCGTCAGGCCCGAACTTGACCACAAGGGCTCGACGGCAAACCGGTACGGCAGCGCACGCGCCGGGCGTGTCCCCGTCTCCTGCGCGGGCACGCCCTGTCCGTTGGCGATGACCGGCGGCGGCGCGGTGGCGCACAACCGCTCGGTCTCCGCGACATAGCCAGAGACCGACGGCAAAGCCGCCGCCCAGCGCGTATCGCGCCGCGCGCGTAGCGGCACGTCGAAGTCGAAGATTGAAGTGAGGTCGCCGCAGACCGCGCGCCGCCACGGCGAGATGTTCGGCTCCATCACGCCGAAGCGCTTCTCGAGGAAGCGGAGGACCGAGGTATGGTCGAACAGCTGCGAATTGACCCATCCGCCCCGCGTCCAGGGCGAGATAACCGTCATCGGCACACGGGGCCCAAGCCCGACGGGCTCGCCTTGATAGGTTTCGCTGCGGACGTCGACATTGCTCGCGCCGTACCGCGGCGCGATTCCCGGGACAGGGGCCGGCACGTGATCGAAGAAGCCGTCATTCTCGTCATAGTTGACGATCAGCACCGTCTTCGCCCAGACGTCCGGGTTGGCGGCGAGTGCTGCGACCACGCTGCTGATCAGCACTTCGCCGAACGGCACCGGCGCATCGGGGTGCTCGCTCATCTGCATCATCGGCACGATCCACGACACCGCCGGCAACCGATCCGCGGCGGCATCGGCGGCGAAGGCGGCGATCAGGTGCTTCGCCTGCGTCTTCTCGGGATCGCTGGGCGCGACACCGTCGATCCAGTCGACACAGGCGCGCCCGCGCCGATAGCGCGACGACGCGCGGTTCAGTTTCCGGAACTCGCTGAAATAGCCGAGCGGGTTGTCCGAATAGTTCGCGGCCTCCTGGTATATGCGCCACGCAATCCCGGCGTCTTCCAGCCGTCCGGCATAGCTGCGCCAGCGCAGTCCCTCGGTGGCGTCGTCCTCGGCCATATCGGCACCGGGGTTCGGGTCGGTGCCGCCATTGGTGACGCAGTAGACCCCCTCCTGCCCGACGCTGAGCCCGCTGGTACCGCTGAAATGATAGAGCCGATTCGGGCCGGTCGGGCCCTGCAACGAGCAGTGATAGCCGTCGCAGATCGTGAACTGGTCAGCCAGCGCATGATAATACGGAATGTCCGCGCGGGTGAGATGCGCCATCGTGAGGGGGCCCTTCTGGTCCGCCCATACGTCCCAGTTGCGCCAGCGCGCCTGGCTGTCCTTCCAGCTGTGATCGAGCCCGGTGAAACAGCGTGCGTTGCTTGCGTTATAGTCCAGCCGGAACGGCCAGATCGTCCGTCCCCCGTCGCGATCCGCGCCGCGCTGCGCCCATACCGACCGGCCGCCGGGCAGCGCGACTGGCCGTGGATCCGCGAACCCGCGCACACCGCGCAACGTGCCGAAATAATGATCGAACGAGCGGTTCTCCTGCATCAGGACCACGACATGCTCGACGTCCATGATTGAGCCACCGCCTCCAGATCGGCGCAGCGCGGACGCGGCCCCCCCCTGTGCAGCGGCGGCACCGGATGCACCGAGCATGAAGGTCCGGCGATCAATTCCCATGCCCAGCGCCTTTACAAGCTTGCGACGTCGATGCCGCATCCCAACGATATCCAGCGATCGCCGATACGTAGCCAATGCGTAATAAATATGAATGCGCCCAGATATCTGACCGCTTTTTGCCAATATCGGGCATTATTGCGTCAGCTGTGGCGAACTGCGCAGACGCAGCGATGAGTCGCGCTTGGTCCTCATGCGTGCCTTGCCCTGCCATATAAATACACGCCCGCTTTCGCCGATCGGCACCCAAAAGCGGCCGTTCCGCTCTCCACCAAGCTCGGCCATTCCCGAGATTCGATCGAGAATGGACCAAGGGCAATGGCGGTCGGTACGGGGCCGCAGCAGGGTCCTTGCTACGCCCGGCAGCAATGCGTAGCGTATTAGCCCAGTAGGACACCAGAAGGCGGGGATGATGATCGGGCAAATTCGAGTAGCGTTCGTTTTGGCCTTCGTGTCCGCTCCTGTCGCCGCCCAGCAACAGCCACTTGCTTCTGGACCATCAAAGATTGCTGAGGTCGAGCACGGCCTGACCTCCGCTGTGGTGCTGGCCGGCACGCCAGCGTCACCTCGAACGATTGCCGCAGAGATGAGTCGGCTGCACGTGCCCGGTGCCAGCGTCGCCGTCCTGCGTGGCGGAACGATCGAATGGTCCAAGGGATACGGGATCACGCGCGCGGGGGGATACCGGTGACACCCGACACTCTTTTTCAGGCGGGTTCGATTAGCAAGCCGCTAGCGGCGCTGGCCGCGCTGCGTCTCGTCCAGCAGCGCCGCCTGAAGCTTGATGGCGACGTGAACGGGCAGCTTCGAGGCTGGAAACTGCCGACGCCGCCCGGCGCGCACGTTACGTTGCGTGAGCTGCTCTCGCACACTGCGGGGACCACGGTACATGGCTTTCCCGGCTATGCTGCCGGCCTACCGGTGCCGAGCGTCGATGACGTGCTCGCCGGCCGCGCGCCTGCGAACACCAAGCCGGTTGTCGTGGAGACCACGCCGGGCACGGCTTGGCGCTACTCCGGCGGGGGCTATACCGTCGTTCAGAAGCTGATCGGCGATGTGACAGCCCAAACATTCGCCGACGTGCTACGCGACGAGGTGCTCCGTCCCGCCGGCATGACGCATAGCTACTTCGCGCAGCCGCTCGACGCTGTCTTGCTGGCGAACGCAGCTTGGCCGCACGATGGGACGGGAGTGCCCGTTTTGGGCGGACCCCACACTTACCCGGAACTGGCCGCAGCGGGTCTTTGGAGCACGCCGGGCGACCTGCTGCGCTATGCCATAGCCGTGCGTAACAGCGCTCGCGGCAAGACGGGCGCACTTCTCAGCCGGGCGCTCGCGACGGAGATGCTGACACCCGGCAAGGGCGGTTACGGCCTCGGCCTTGAGGTCCACGGTGCATCTGCCGCTCGCGACTTCTCGCATGGGGGCAGCAACGAGGGATATGAGAACTTCCTGGTAGCCTATACCGACACTGGCGATGGCGTAGCCGTCATGACCAACGGCGCTCAGGGCAATGAGTTGGGGCTTGAGATTACCCGCAGCGTGGCCGCAGCCTATGGCTGGCCAAGCTACCGTAGCATCGAGCGCGCGAGTGTGCCGATCCCGGTGCTCATGCGCGCGCGCCTGGTTGGCAACTACGCAATTCCAAACCTTGGCTCTTTCTCGATCACCGGCGAAGGATCGGGCTTGGCCTTGTCGCTGAAGGAAGGAGTCAGCGAGCCGCTCTATGCGTCGTCGCCGGACACCTACTTCATACTGTCGACTGACATGGTGCTGCATGTGGATAGCACCGGTTCAAAGGTTAGCGGGCGCATTGTTTCCGGCCCGTTCGATGTGCCCTTCACAGAGGAAGCCGACGCCAAACCTTAAGCTGAAACGACTTCCATAATTGATCCTTTTGGGAACGGCAGCAATCGCCAGCTGCCTCCTGAAAGCTGCCTGTCCGCTAAACACCAGGTCGGGACGTTCAGGCGCTCCCAGCTTGCCAACCGTTCCTGAAAGCCGACTGGCAGCTTTCGGGCGGTAAAGCGGACGGACCCAAAACGCTCACACCCGGACGTTAAGGCTGGCGATCCGGGCTCCCGATAACGGCCACTCCATAGGCACGATTTTTCCTGTTTCTCCATGTCCGACAGGTCATTTCGGGAAAAAGCAATCGAGAACTCAGTTACAAGAGCAGGTGCCCCGGACGGCTATCCTTGCGATTGCCCCGGCGACTGTCCCGCCATGAATTCTTTTCCAGCAAAGTCAGGCTGGCAGAAATCATCCACAAACCGCAAACGATCCGATCCGTAACAACACTGACATGAACACTGCCCATAGGGGCCTCCGCTAGGCCGAAATGGCAAGCGGCCCAGGGAGATTTCATGAGACTAACCGCCATTGGCGCCAGTGTTCTGGCGCTTACCGTCGCTTGCGTTCAGCCCGCGTTCGCGCAGGAAACCACCTCTGCCGTCCGTGGTCGCGTCACCGATGCGGGCGGACAGCCCGTCGCCAATGCGTCGGTCACGATCGTTCACATGCCGTCCGGCACGCAGGTCACCCAGGCGACCGACACGACGGGCAATTTCAATGCCTCCGGTCTGCGCGCAGGCGGACCGTTCCGCGTGACCGTCAACGCACCGTCGTACGACAGCAAGACCACAGAAGGCGTGCAGACCGCCGCTGGCAGCACCGTCACGCTGAACGTCACGGTCGATGCGCAGACCGGCAACGACATCGTCGTTACCGCCGGCGCCAAGCGTGACGGTCTCGCCGTCGCCGGGCAGACGAGCCTGAACGCCGATGCGATCCAAGGCATCGCGTCGGTCAATCGTGACCTGCGCGACCTGCTGCGGCGCGACCCGCTCACCAGCCTCGATCCGAACCCGCGCGGTCGGGCGATCTCGATCGGCGGCGCCAGCCCGCGCGGCAATCGCTTTACCATCGACGGCGTCGCGATCGGCGACGATTTCGGGCTCAACGCAGGCGGCCTGCCGTCGGCGCGCGGCATCGTCTCTCTCGATGCGATCGACCAGCTCAACGTGAAGGCGGTCCCGATCGACATTTCCGAGGGCGATCTCCAGGGTGGATCGGTCAACATCATCCTGAAATCGGGCAGCAACCGGTTCCATGGCAGCACCTTCGGAATCTTCGGCGACGATTCGCTTCAGGGCACGAAGACCTACGATAATGTCCGCTCGGACGGGACGGTCGTCCCGGCGGCGGCGGGACGACTGACCCCGGTGCCGAGCTTCCGCGATTACGGCGGCAACCTGTCCGGCCCGATCATCAAGGACAAGCTGTTCTTCGCCATATCCTATGAGCAGCTCAAGGAAAGCCAGGTCAGCGCGCGCGGCCTGGCAGGAGAGGGCGCGAGCACCGAGATCCCGTTCGTCACCCGCGCCAACGTCGACCGCGTCCGCAGCATCCTGAACAGCCGCTACGGCTTCGACCCGCTCGACATCGCCAAAACGTTGCCGGAAAAGGACAAGAAGGCGTCGGCGAAGCTCGACTGGAACATCAGCGACCGGCACCGGCTCGCGCTGACATATATCTACCACAAGAACGAGGTGCCGCGCGATGTCGGCTTCAGCGAGACCGGGTCGAACCCGTCGGTCGGGCTGCAATCCAACTTCTATCTGCTCGGCGAGACGACCAACGCCTATGCCGCCCAGCTGAATTCCAACTGGAGCGACAATTTCTCGACCGAACTGCGCGTCACGCGCCGCGATTACGAGCGGACGCAGAACCCCTATGGCGGCAGCGATTTCCCCGAGTTCGAGATCTGCCTCGACCCCGTGTCGCGCGGCAGCGGGCTGAACTGCCTCGCCCCGACCGGCGCCAACCCCAATGGCCGCGTCCTGCTCGGCCACGATCAGTTCCGCCAGTCCAACTATCTCAGCATCCGGAACAGCGGCGTGTCGTGGTCGGGCCAATATTCGGGCGGCGGCCACGTCATCAAGCTCCTCGCCGAGGGGCAGCAGGTCAAGATCAACAACCTGTTCGTCCCCGCGACCAAGGGGAAATATTACTTCGATTCGATCGCCGATCTCGAGGCGGGGCGTGCGAACCAGCTGACCTATGCCAACGCGCTGTCGGGCGATCCGGCGGACGCGGCCGCGCGCTTCAATTACATGTCCTATACGTTCGGCGTGCAGGACAGCTGGTCGGTATCGCCCGATATCACGGTGACCGGCGGGCTGCGCTACGACTGGGTCGATGCCGACCGACCGCAGCTCAACGTCCGGTTCCTCTCGGCGTACGGCTTCTCCAATGCGGCGATGCCGACGGGCGGCGTGCTGCAGCCGCGGCTGGGCGTGACCTGGGATGCGAAGCCAAACCTGCGCCTGTCGGCCGGCGCCGGCCTGTTCGGCGGCGGGACGCCGGATGTCTGGTTCTCGAACTCCTTCTCGAACGACGGCGTGCGCCAGAACAGCCTGTTGTTCCAGCGCAACGGCACCAGCTTCGTCGATGCCACCCAGACCGGGGCCGCGGCCAACATCGCCCCATCGCTGGGATCGGCGGCGCTCGACAACGTCACCGGCCAGGGCATTCCAAGCGTCTTGGACCAGTATCTGGCGGGTGCCGGGGCCCCCGCGGCGGCCTCGGTCGGAGCGCTCGACCCTGATCTGAAGCTGGCGTCCACCTGGAAGGCCAATGTCGCGCTCAACTGGTCGGGAAGCCTGCCGTTCGGCCCCGGCTGGATCGCGGACAATTGGGAATTCAACCTCAGCGCGCTCGCCAGCGAAGTGAATAACGGCTTCGTCGCGACCGACGTGCGGACCGCCCAGATCGGCGAGCTTCCCGATGGCCGCCCGCGCTACAATCCCGCGGTCGGCGCCAATTGGGACATCGTGTTGCGCAACACGGGCCAGGGCCGTTCGCGCGTTCTCGGCGTAGGGCTGGGCAAGCGCATCGGTGGGCTCTCGCTCGGCGCGAACTACATCTATTCGGACGTGAAGGATGTCGGTTCGTTCACCGGCTATACGCCGACCGAGTTGCTGGGCGTCACCACCGCCGACCCGAACCGCGGCACGCTGGGCCGCTCGAGCTTCGAGACACGCCACAACGGCAAGGTGCAGATCGGCTATAGGGCGGACCTGTTCGGCGACAACGAGTTCCGGATCGACCTGTTCGGGGAATTCCGCAGCGGGCGCCCGTACAGCTACACCTTTACCGACGCCAGCAACGGCCGGTCGCAGGTGTTCGGCACGGTCGGCGGCAATGGGCGGCATCTGTTCTACGTTCCCGATTTCGATCAGGCGGCGATCATCAATGCGGCGGGCCGTCCGCAGGTCGGCGTGGTGGAGTTCGCCGACCAGGCGACGCTCGACGCGCTGCGTGCCACCGTCGACGGCAGCAAATTGCGCAAATATTACGGCGCGATCGCGCCGCGCAACCTGGGCACGTCGCCGGGCTTCTCGAGACTGGATCTCCATGTGTCGCAGGAGATCCCGTTCTTCTTCGGCAAGGCGAAGGTCTTCACCGATGTCGAGAATGTGCTGAACCTGCTCAACCGCAACTGGAACACCTACAAGGTCTTCTCGGACTCGGTCAGCATCGCCAACGTTTCGTGCGTCGCGGCGGCGGGGAATCCGTGCGCCCGCTATCTCTACTCCAATGCGAGCAGGCAGACCGCCACGACCTATCAGAGCGCCTCGCTCTGGCAGATGCGGGTCGGCCTCCGCTTCGACTTCTGACCGACGGACGGGGAGGCCACGGCGCCTCCCCGTCGCGCACAAGGATTACAGCATGCGATTCATCAGGGCCTTTCTCGCCGGCGCGCTGGCGCTGGCATCGACACCGGCGATGGCGTGGGGGCCGACCGGGCACCGCGTCAGCGGCGCGATCGCGGACCGCTTCATCTGCGGCACGACCCGGCTGGAGATCCGCGATCTCCTCGGCGTCGAAACGCTCGCCGATGCCGCCAACTGGGCGGACTATATGCGGATGCAGTCCGATCCCTATTGGAGCAAGACGACCTTCAACTGGCATTTCGTCACGATACCCGACGGCAAGACCTATACGCAGGCGGGCGTACCCCCGCAGGGCGATGCGGTGTCGGCGCTGGCCAAGTTCCGGGCCGTCGTGCGCGACCGCAAGGCGCCGATCGCCGCGCGACGCGACGCATTGCGCATGATCGTCCATATCGCCGGCGATCTCGGCCAGCCGCTGCATTCGGGCAATGCCCGCGACCGCGGGGGCAATGACGAGATCGTGACGCTGCGCGGCCAACAGACCAACCTGCACACGATCTGGGATTCGACGCTGATCGACAGCGAGCAGATGTCCTACACCGAATGGACCGACTATCTGCTCGCCCGGATCACCAGCGAGCAGGCCATCGCGTGGTCGAGCCCCGATCCCGTGTCATGGGTCGACGAGGCGCGGGCGCTTCATCCGCAGGTCTATCCCAAGTCGAAGACGATCGACGGTGACTATCTCTACACCGCCCGGCCACTGCTCCATGCGCAGATGACCAAATCGGGACTGCATCTGGCGGCGTATCTGAACGATCTGTTTGGACGTTGCAGCGGGTAAGGAGATGTCGGCTGGCTTACGTTGGCTATCTTTCTCAAACCCCGCCATTCCAAAAAAATCGATCTATTTTGGGAAAAGCGGCAGCTCCCGTAATGTCGGCTATTGCCACGCGCCTTCCTGGAAGCTGCCGTTCCGCGTTCCACCAAATATGCCTTCAAAAGTAAGAGGCTATGACGGTTCTCGAGAATAGCATTGGCTCAGACACGGCCGAGATCGCGGACCTCTGACACAAGGGAACCAGAGGGGTGAAGTAGACAACGCAATTCGCTTCATCACTATGTAATTGGGCAAGTCAGCATCGACATTCGATAAGCAAATCAAGGTGGCTGCACCTCCCCGCAACCACCGATATAGAACTACAATCGCCGCCCTCACGGGCGGCGTTGTCGGTTGTGCAGCGTATTCATATCTCTGACCGGTTTTGCCCCTCATTGGCGTGGGTGTGGCATGAACTTTGTCATCTGTGACCCCAACGCCATAAGCCGCTGCTGGGCCAATAGACGCGAGGTTAAGCTACCTGTGCCTGCCGTTCAAAATCTGTAGAACTGTGATAGCCCAGGGTCGAGTGCCCGAGCTTGCTGCGCAGAACACCGAGCGCTTTTCAGAACCAGGACATCGGCTAGTCCCCCAGGTGTCGCCAAGGACTCGAACGTTATATCATGCACTCACTTGCAATGCAGGTTATCGGGCAAGTCCAGATCTTGGCTAGCCTGCGACACCGCGGCGCGACACCTTCGCACCAGCTTCACCACATCAAGCTGAACTGCCGCCGTCGCAGGCTTTAAACTCCTGGCTGGGCTTGCGTGTCACAATCCTGAGGTGGATATGTCAATCGTTAAGTATAGCGACCGCTCGTGGCCAGCCAGTGGGACCATTCTCTATCTTTGCTAGAAAACAGGAAACCATGAAGCCGTTGTAGGGTAGGCGGTCAAGGCTAGTGAGCTTTTCCATGTGGTAATAGCCGATGTCTCGGCCTGCCTTTGCTTCACCGCCTCGGCGGCACGGGAATCCCGCATGCATGTTCGATGGTCGCTTCCCTTGCCAGCAAGCGCACAAGCTCGGCCAGCGCTTGTTGCGCTTCTGGTCCCTGTGCCAACATTATCCGTGCAGCGGCCATACCAGCGTTGTGTTACGGCTGTCAGCGGGTACGTACGAAATACACGTCATGTTACATGCCGGTTTCATGAAATCGGATAGTCCCCCCGCCCGGATGCGACTGCCACAAGGCTTCAGCCATCTGCGGCCGGAGCTCGGAGAGATACTCAGGGATCATCGTACATACGTGAAAGGCACTCTAGGGCGATCAGTAAGGAAGCACTTGCCTTCGGTGTAGGAATGACCTGCGTTGCCCTGTCGCGGATCGAAAATGTCCGCACTTGGCCAAAGGCGCAAACGCTCGACCGGATTATCCACGAGTTAGATATTGATTGGCCCGACGTGGCGGTGCGAGGGGTCGGTTCCACGCCGTCGCGGCAATCCGCGGTGTCGGCCTCGAACCTCCAGGATCGAGCATGCGGAAGCTGGTTGATCGGCGGTCTTCACATGGCACGACGATGATCTCGATCGTCCGCGCGAAGATCGCCGCGTCGCTTTCAGCAATACGGTCCTTGCCAATCTCGCTGCTGGTCAGTCGCGCAAGGATGAGGAGGAGTAGCGCGGTGCCCGATGTCGTGCGGTCGTACGTTCTACCGCCGCGTAGTTTTTTTGAGCCATCCCGCGGTTTTCGGCAACACCAGACCTTCTGCACGCAAAGCTGGTGGAAAGCAGCCTGTCTGCTTTCGGCCGGCGATCGGCATAAACGGACGTTCGTTCAGAAGAAGGGGCGGGGGGGGGGGCGAGTGTCGCTTCTTGGTGGAAAGCCGGCAGTTCGCAATAGGTGGCACTTTTAGCGTAAAGCGCCGTATGTTCAGGTGTGCCCCGTCGCCCTTCAAGGCGTCCCGTTCCGGACGTAGTTCCGATCATCAGGGGCGGCGACGCAGTCGCGCCCCATAATGACCTGCGTACGATCAAACGGGCTATCGTCCGATTGGACGCGTCATTTCTGGGAGGTTCCAGCCTCGTAACGTCACCGCCGCCGGCGCCGCGCCGACCGTCTTTGGATAGCGGATTTCGATGCGCCGGGTCTCACCGGGCAGGAGCGCGACATAATTGTCGTTGTAGAATGCCGGCAGGATGCGCTTTCCCGCCGTATCGACTAGCGTCAGCTTCGCATTGAGCGCGGGCACTTTGGTGTCATTGGTGAGCGTCACGGCCACCATCATGTCGTCACCGACGGATATCGGGGCGGCGACCGAGCTGCTCAGGGTAACACTCTGCAGGCTGTTGAGCATCTGGTAGGCTGCCTCGTCCTTGCCGCGCCAGTAGAAATTCTCCGCAACCGTCGTGCCGGACCGATCGGTCATGTCGAGCTTGACCAGAACCATCGGATGCGATGCGAACAGGCGGTCGAGTGGTACGACGGCAAGCGGGGTTGCCGCATTCGCCTTTGCATCGAGACGATCCTCGCGGCTGAACAGTTCGGCATTGTCGAGCCCGACGACCCGCGTGCGTACGAGAAGGCCGGGGCGTGGCTCGCGGGTGGTATTGAGTACGACCAGTTCGTTGCCCGGCAAGTTCAGCTGAACGTGGAGCGGCTCCGCGGCCTTTTTCGCCCCGTAATATGCCGCATGAGTATCATAGTCCCAGCTGTAGATCTGCCATGCGTTCGACGGCCAGGCCGGGTGGGTCATCCACAGGAGCCGACCGGAGTTTTTGGTCCAGAGATGGCCCAGAAACCCTTCATACATCGCCTTGTGCGTCTCGAGATTCATCATCTGTGCTTTCCGCTCGAAATCGGCGAAGCTCGTCGCAGGCCCGAACATCGTCGCCAGCGTCGTCATGAACGTCTTGGTGTCGCCGTTCCCGGCAAAGTGCCAGTCGTGATAGGCCAGCGTGTCGCTGAGCGGCCAGGTCTCGCTATCGGGCATGGTGGCGCGGACGGATTCAAGCGTCGAGAGCGACGGCGTTCCCGTTTCGACTGAGAAGCCGCTGGCCAGATCGGTGAAATAGCCCACCGGTGGCCGGTAGTTGTACGGCCCCGATCCCTGCAGATTGACGACGTTCGAGCTGCCCGTGAACCAGCGCGTGCCATCCTCGCGCGCGATGAGATCGTCGAGCCCTTCGTTCAGCGTGGGATAGGGCACGCCTTCGTTGCGGCCGAACCACAGGATGATCGACGGGTGATTGCGATAGCGCCGCACGACGTCGTCCGCATTCTTGAGGAAGAGCTCTGGGTCCTGCGGCTCGACCTGGAAATTCTGCGTTGATTGCCAGAAATCGTTGAGCACCATCATGCCGGTCTCGTCGGCGAGGTCGAAAAACTCGGCTTCGGTGTTATTACCCATCCAGTTGCGGATGACGTTCATGTGCGCCTCCTTCTGGAGACGGAAATAGGGTGCCAGCCGGTCCCGGCCGACGCGTTTCATCGCATCGTCCATGCCCCAGTTGCCGCCGCGCGCCGCGATCTGCACGCCGTTCACGCGGATGGTCAAATGCGGCTCGGGCATCGTCTCCTCGACAGGCGTCACCGCCGGTGAGGTTTGGCCGGCGACGGTCAGCGACTCGGTCCACCCGTTCGGCGACTGCTTGATCGCTTCGTGACGGACGTCGATAAGACGTTCGCCGCGCAGGCTGCCATCGGTGAACTGCAGATTGACCCGCCGGAGAGCGCCCGCGGTATCGAACAGCGACAGGTCGTAGCTCACCTCACGGATCCCGAACCGGTCGGTACGCGTGTCCGACAGCCGGCCATCAGCCAGCGCCTCGAGCGACAATTGGTACAGCGCCTGCTCGCCATAGCCGTTCGGCCACCAGAGTTTCGGATTTGCGACGCGCAGCTGGGCGAAGTCCTTGGGCGAGAAGGCGACCTTCGTCTCGCCGGGCGATACGGTCACCGTCTTCTCGACATGCACATCGCCAAACGCCGCGCGAACGGTGACGCTGCGCGGCGTGGTGCCGTCGTTGCGAACGGGGACGGTGATGTAAACATCGGCACGGTCGGTCCGTGGCAGCGGCAGGTCGGTGACGACCTGTGGGTCGAGCAGGCGGACGTCGCCATGCGCCAGCAGTTCGACCGGACGCCACAGCCCGGTGTTGCGGTCGCGGATGCCGGGAATCCAGTCCCACCCTTCGGTGGCGACGAAGGTCGGACCGTCGATGGCGAGCTGCCCGCCATTCTCGCCGACGCCGGCGCTGATCGACTGTTCGTGCGGAATGCCGGGATGGGGCGGCGGCGACACGCGCACCGCGACGACATTGTCACCGGCGACGGGGACGAAATCGAACTGGCCGCGGATGAACGCGCCGCGTGTACTGCCGAGCTTGCGGCCGTTTGCCCAAACGTCTGCGGCATAGTTAATGCCGCCGAAGACGAGCGTAAGCCGCTTTCCGGCGGCTTCGGGCGGGACGGTGAAGCTGGTGCGGTACCAGTAATCCTGCCGGGCGAGGCTTTCGGGAATCTTGAGGTTATTCAACCCGTAATAGGGGTCGGGATAGACTCCGCGATCGACCAGCGTGGTCAGCACGGTGCCCGGTACGGTTGCGGCACGCCATGTGCCGCTGGGCACGCCCGGACGTGACAGCGTCGCACCATCGTCGCGCACGTCCGGCGCGGCGGCAAGCTGCCAGCCGTTCACCAGCCAGCGGCCGTCGCGTGCCGGCGCCAACCCCGTCGGCGGTAAGGGCATGTTTAAGACCGGCGACGTGGTGGCGTCGCCGCGTGCCTTTGGCAGCGTCCACGGATCCTGTTGCTGCGTCAAACCGATATTGGCTTGTTTCTGGAGCGGCCAGCCGACGCCGACCTGCCAGAACTGGACGAGCGCGAAGTCTGGCTGCGCGCGGGCCGCGTCGGCCAGTGCCGCGGCGCTCCGCGCGCGCGCGTCGAACGTCGCGTCGGCCAGCGATCCGCCGAAATGCTGCTTCGCGCGGCCGGTGCCGGTGACGGGTGCCAGTGCCAGACGGGGCGTGACGGCGACCGAGCGGCCGGCGCGCGACGCGACCGGCCGGCCGTCGACATAGAGCGTCAGCGTGCGACCGTCCGACACGGCGGCGACATGCGTCCAGCGACCGGCGGCGAGCATGCTTCCGCCGGTGACGCGGACGCTGCCGTCGGCGCCGGTGACGCGGCCATCGACGAGCGAGAGACAGCGGCAGGCCCCTAGCGGATCGCCGACGGCCAGCAGGGTGCCGGTCATGCGCGTCGCACCGGGCCGGACCCAGGTCGACAGAGTCCAGGGCGCATCGGCGGCGACCCCTGCCTGCGCGCCGGTCAGGTCGCGCTCGACGCCGATCCCGCCGGCGAGGATGTCGACGTTATAGGGGCCGGCGTTGCCGATCGCTGCTGGCGCGTCGGCTGGCGCGGTTTGCGCTGCGACCGCGCCCGACAGGGCCGTTCCTAGCAGTAACAGGGTGGTGAGTGTCGCCAGTCGCATGAATAGTCCCTCCTGAGGTGCCGGCTTGGCAGTGCCGCCGGTCAGTTTTGTGCCGCGGTATGCCGGGTCAGTGACCGACCTGCGGATCCTTTGTCCATAATCTTGCGGCACCGCGAACGCCGGAGGCGTCGCCCCAGCGTGCGGGCACGATACGGCCGTCCCACAGATCGGAAAATGTGTGGCGGCGCACGACATCGGGCAGGCCGGCGTAGATTTCGGTGACGTTCGACATGCCGCCGCCAAGGACGATCACCTCGGGGTCGAGCAGGTTGACGACGAGCGCGAGCACACGCCCGAGGCGATCGACATAGGCACTTAGCGCGGCGCGGGCCGCGGGGTCGCCGGAGCGCGCCACGGCAACGATGTCGGGCGCGCTGAGCGCCAGGCCGTGTTCGGTGGCCGCGGCCCGCGCAAAGCCGGTACCCGAAACCCAGCTCTCGATGCAGCCCGACAGCCCGCACCAGCATGGTGGAGGATCGGCCTCGCGTCCGCCGGGCCACGGTAGGGGCAGATGGCCGATCTCGCCAGCGATCCCGTGCGCACCATCAATCGCGGCGCCGGACAGCACGACGCCACCACCGACTCCGGTACCGATCACCAGCGCAAAAACGCTCTGCGCACCCGCAGCGGCACCATCGATCGCCTCCGACAGGGCCAGGCAATTGGCATCGTTGACCAGCCGTACGGGGCGACCGAGCGCCCGGGCGAGGTCCTCGCGAAAGGGGCGGCCATTGAGATAGGTAGAGTTGCTGTTGCGCATGATCCCGGTTCGCGGTGACGGCGAGCCCGGTGCACCGATCCCGACCGTGCAGCGCGCGCCCCCGGCGTCGTCCGCCGCGGCGACCAGGTTCGATATCGCGGTCAGCGCGCTGTCGTAGCTGCCGGGATTGGGAATGCGTTGCCGCCACGCAGCCGCACCGTTTTTCGAGAGCAACACGGCTTCGATCTTCGTACCGCCGAAATCGATACCGAGCGCCGGCGCAGCATCTTCGCATACCAGCCCGCCGATGTTGGCAATGGTACCACTCTCCCCCACGATATCCTCCCCCCATGCTCGTGACCGCTGCACGGCCATCCTGATCGACAATGCCAGTTCGAAAAATAAACGCAAATTGATTATCCAATTGACGGCGCTTTGCGGCGCGGTAGAACACGGGTGGCAAGACAACGGTAAGTTGCGGCTGGCACGTGGGAGAGGGGTAGGGCGCCGCGGCGCCGATCAACTTCATTCTCGCAGGCTAAAGCGTTCGCCAATCGCTGGCGGTGTTGATTGTGAGGGAGAGGGTCGGAATGTTGCGCGCAAAATCCAAGAACATGTTGATGGTCGCCGCGTCGGTGACGGCGTTGGTCAGCAGCAGTACTGCGCTCGCGCAGCAAACATCGACGACGCAGGGGGTGTTGCAAAGCGCGCCCACAGATCAGGCTGCATCGCCGTCCGCCGCTGCGGCCGATCAGGCGAGCGAAACGCAAACCCCGACCACCCCGACGAGTGATGCCGCCGCGGAAAGCGAGGACATCGTCGTTACCGGCATTCGCGGCGCGCAGCGGCGTGCGGTCAACCTGAAGCGCGATGCCGCGTCGGTCACCGATTCGATCTCCGCCGAAGACATCGGCAAGCTGCCCGACGTGACCATCTCGGATTCGCTCCAGCGTATCCCTGGCGTGCAGATCCGCCGCGACGCGGGTGAGGGGGCCGCAATCAACATTCGCGGCCTGCCACAGGTGACGACGCTGCTCAACGGCGAGGCCTATCTCGGCGCGCAGTCGATCACGACGATCCAACCGAATTTCAACGACATCCCGTCGCAGCTGTTCGCCGGCGCCGACGTCATCAAGTCGAGCACGGCGGACCTGCTCAACGCGGGCATCACCGGCACCGTCAACCTGCGTACGCGCCGTCCGTTCGACCTGAAGAAGGGCTTCACCTTCGCGGCTGCCGCCGAGGGCGCGTACGGCGACAAGACCAAGGAATTCGATCCAAACCTGAACGGCTTGTTCGGCTTCCGTGGTGAGAAGGTCGGCTTCCTCGTGTCCGGGGCCTATTCGAACCTGCATCTGTCGAACTCGCACAACGGCATCCAGGAAGGCTATGGCGCAGCGCTCCACAACGAGCAGTTCAACACCGCCGCCAACCCGACTGGCGACGTCAACCTGAGCAGCGGCTTTTCGCCCGCCAATCGTCCCAAGGGCACGATCGTCGGTACCGGCCGCGACGTGAACGGCGATGGTGACTCGAACGACGCGTTCATCGTCCCACAGGGTTTTACCGCCTGGGACAAGGTGAACCAGCGCGAGCGGATCGGTATCAATGCCTCGGCGCAGTGGGAGATCAGCGATGCGCTGACCTTGAACGCCGACGCGTTCTTCACCCGCCAGAACGAGAACGACCGGACTGCCGGCATTCAGATGCAGAACGTCAACTGGCAGGCGGCCGAATTCGTCCCGGGGCAGTCGCGTAACACGGGTTCGGTTGTTTCGCTCAGCAACGGCGGCGTGACTCGCGACTATGACCTGAACACCACACAAGTCTATAATTACGATCTCGGCAACTTCGACTCGTACGCGCAGAATGATCGCTTCAAGTCGCAGTCGCAGAACTACAATGTCGAACTCAAGTACGACAATGGCGGTCGCTTCAAGGCAAGCCTGCGCGGTATCTACGGCAAGGCCTATTCGAATTACGACCAGAGCTATCTGCAGTTCAGCCCGTCCAACGGCGCGCAGTGGCAGCCGGGCGGGATCGGTCATTATCCGACGGGAGACGTCGCGTTCAATCCCGGCGGCTATGTCGTCAACACCTTGGCGGGCGCGGCGTCGCTACCAGCGACGGTCGATTTCACCGGCAACCAGCCCGTATTTACGCTGCCATCGCAGCTGACGAACGCGCTCGGCAATATCGACAGCTACACGATGAAGACGACCTCTTCGGAGGGCAATTACCGGCGCAAGGGCGACCTCAAGCTGATCCGCGGTGACGTCTCCTACGAGGCGAACGACAATGTCAGCCTGGCCCTGGGTGGCCGGTATAGCGAGCGCACGGTCGACGATTTCGAATTCGATCGCGCGGCACCGCTCTATGCCGGGCAGGCGTCGCAGGCGGGTGGCTGCCTGGTCAAATGGAAGGCATTCGACGTCCCCCTGAACGATGCCTCGTGCCGTGCCGGTACGGGCACGTTCGGGACCGCCAGCTTCGCTCCCTACACCGCAGGGCAGGTCCGCAAGGCGAGCGATCCGATCTTCAACGGGCAGGTCAAGCAGTACAACCTGCCGGGCGCTGGCCTGCCGCCGATCTACGTGCTGGATCCCAAGGTGATGGACAACGCGCTGGCGTTCCAGAACAGCTTTTATCCCGGCAACGTGGAAGTGCAGAACCCCGGCGCGTCGTTCAACGTCGGCGTGAAGCAGATTTCGGGCTACGCGCAGCTCAACGTCAAGGGCGACGTGTTCGGCATCCCGGTGTCGGGCAATGCGGGCCTCAAGGTCATCAACACCAAGCTCGACATCACGCAGTTTGTCACCGGTTCGCCACAGCCCTATGGCCTGGCCAATCTGAGCAACGGCACCGTCGAGACCAAGCGCAGCTTCACCGACTTCCTGCCCGCCTTCAATCTCGCGTTCAACCTCGCCGAGAATGTGAAGCTGCGGCTTGCCTATTCCAAGACGATGACGTTGCTCGACCTCAACCAATGGGGCGGCGGCCTTAACCCGACCTATGCGATCGACACGAGCAACCCCGGTTCGCCCGTGTTCCGCGTCACCGGCGGCAGTTCCAACGGCAACCCGCAGCTCGATCCGTGGCGCGCCACCAACGTCGAGGGATCGCTCGAATATTATATCGGCGCGAGCAGCCTGATCAGCGTCGGTGCCTTCTACATCGACGTTGCGAGCTTCATCCAGTCGGGCAACATCGTCCGCACCGACCTGCCCGACAATGACGGCGTCGTTCGCAACCGAACGGTCTCGATCAGCACGCCGGTGCAGGGCGATGGCGGGACGCTGAAGGGCGTCGAGGCAGGCTGGAAACAGTCGTTCAGCGACCTCGGCTTCATGCCGTCGATCCTGACCAACTTCGGTATCGACGCGAACATCACCTATTCGCCGTCCGACTCCGGCGCGGTCGATCTGAAGGGCGATGCAATCCCGTTCCAGGATAATTCGAAGATCCAGACCAATCTGGCGGGCTTCTACCAGGACGATCATTTCCAGGCGCGTGTCGCGTGGAATTATCGCTCCAAGCGCGCGGTGCAGCAGAATTTCGGCGGTATCCAGGGTCTCGAACTCTATCAGCAACCAACCAACTATGTTGACGCGTCGATCAGCTACGACTTCACGCCGAACCTGACGCTGTATGCGCAAGGGTCGAACCTGACCGGAGAATACGAGAAATACTATCTGACCTTCCCAGACGAGAAGGCCTACAACAACATTTACGAGCGCCGGTTCATGGCGGGTGCACGCCTCAAGTTCTGAGGCGTAATGTGTGACGCAGATGCCCGCCGGCTTTCATCGGGGTGGCGGGCACCTGTATGCCGGACTGCGTTGACGGGGAGTTGGTCATGACGGGCAGAACACCGGGTCCGGCATCCGCCCGCGGGCCGCTGCGCTCGATCGTCATCGTCGGGGGCGGCACGGCGGGGTGGATGGCGGCAACGTTGCTCGCCCGGCGGCTCGACCGCCAGCCGGTCAAGATCACGGTTATCGACTCCAGCGCGATCGGCACGGTTGGCGTCGGCGAGGCGACCGTGCCGGGCATCCGCGATTTCTTCCGCGAAATCGGCGTCACCGGGCAGGAGGTGATGGCGGCGACGCAGGGCACGGTCAAACTCGGCATCGAGTTCGTCGACTGGAAGCGCGAAGGCGAGCGCTTCTTCCACCCGTTCGGCCTGTACGGCATGCGATCGCGCGGCGTGGCGTTCCATCATTACTGGCGCAAGATGAACGCTGCCGGTCACGCTTCGCCGCTGGCCGATTTCTGTCTCGCGACCGCGCTGGCGGAGCGCAACCTGTTCATGCCGCCGACCGACCGGCCGGTTCATGATCTGCTGTTTTTCGACTGGGCGGTGCACTTCGATGCCGGGCTATTCGCACGGTTCCTGGCGCAGAAGGCGATCGCATGGGGCGTCGAACACATCGATGCCACTATCACCGATGTGCGCGTCGACGGTCGCACGGGGTTCATCAGCGGGGTGGACACCAGTTGCGGCAAGGCGATCGATGGCGATCTGTTCGTCGACTGCTCGGGGTTCCGGTCGCTGCTGCTCGGCGACGCATTGGGCGTGGCGTATGAGGACTGGACGAACCTGCTGCCGTGCGACCGGGCAGTGGCGATGCCATGCACGCGATCGGGGCCGCTGACCCCGTATACACGCAGCACCGCGCTCGAAGCCGGTTGGCAGTGGCGCATCCCACTCCAGCACCGCGTCGGCAACGGCTATGTCTATTCGAGCCGTCACATCTCTGACGACGAGGCGGTCGCTACGCTGAAGGGGAGGCTCGAGGGCGAAGCGCTAGGCGAGCCAAACATGATCCGCTTTCGCACCGGGCGGCGTACGGCGTTCTGGCAGGGGAACTGTGTCGCACTTGGTCTCGCTGCGGGCTTCATGGAACCGCTCGAATCGACCAGCATCACCCTGATACAGACGGGTATCGAGAAGCTTCTCGCCCTGCTGCCCGATCGCGGGTTTGATCCCGCGCTGGCGGAGGAATATAATCGCACGACCGGACTGGAATATGAGCGGATCCGCGATTTCCTGCTGCTCCACTATTTTGCCAATGTCAGGCGTGGAGAGCCGATGTGGGATCGCTGCCGCGACACGGCGCTCCCCAACGCGCTGGCGCACAAGCTCCGGTTGTTCAAGGCGCGCGGCCATCTGGTCCGGTATGAGTGGGAATCGTTCCAGGATCCGAGTTGGCTGTCGATGTATGCAGGCTTCGGGATCGACGCGGCCGCGCATGATCCCGGTGCCGACCATTTCTCGATTCCGGACCTTGAATCGGCATTTGCCCGGATGAAGGAGTCGATTGAACAGGCTGTTGCGCTCGCGCAGCCGCACGACGCGTTCCTCGGCTTGGCTGCGCGCAGTCCAGGGCTCGCGCAGCCTGCCGAGCCGGGCGGCGCTCCTGATCGCCTGATGATGCCGGCGCGTTAGGGAGTGTCGCGCAGCGTGCAGATTGGCCCGCGCAGGTCTCGCCGCGCAGCCGGGCCAGTCTGTTCGAACGCCATGTAGGCGCGCGTGTCGACCGAATAGCGCGCCCATAGGGGCAACCCGGCGCTGTTGGGATTGCCGGTTCTGACGAAGTTGACCCAATAGCGTTGTAGCGGCGGCTGGCCGGGTTGCGGCGGGTTGAACACATAGCCGATCTCGCTTGCATGGCTGACCGTACCGCCAGCCGGCGCGTAGTCGAACTGATACTGCCACACCGGTACACCGACGCGTGCGAATGCCTTGGAGACGGCAATCGTCGGACAGCGAAAGGTCACGTCATCGGCGATCTGCGCGGTGACGTCACCCAGGCGTGGGTCGTCGACCGGCGTGCCGCCTCGCTGGAGACCGTAGAGATCGAGCGCCCGGTCGGCGCCCGCACCGAATTCGCGTCGAACCGTCGCCTCCGCCGCAGCGCGACCGCCATGCAGGGGCAGTTCCTTCGCGTTGACGCCGATGACGAGCGGCTTGCGCGCGAACCGGCCGCTCGCCAGCAGCTTGGCCGGGGTATCGGTCAGGACGCGACCGTCGATTACCGCCTGCAACCAGATGAAGCTGTCATCGTCCAGATCGGGAACATCGACTGCGTCTTGCGCCTCCAGGATTTTGTCGACGGACAGGTTGCGGAGCTGGGCGGTCGGGGCCGTATCCGGCAGTCCGGCGGCCCTTATGAGACGTTCACCCAGGCGTTCGTTCTGCACTAGCGTGCGCGGCGCGACGCCGAAACCGGGCGTTCCGCTTTCCTGGATCGCCTGCGCGAACAACCCGCGCGAAGCCGGGGCCAGCTGGTGAAGCGCGACGTCCTGCGCGCCGGCGGATTCCCCCGCAATCGTGACGCGCTTTGGATCGCCGCCGAAGCGCGCGATGTTGCGCTGGACCCAGGCGAGCGCCGCCTGCTGGTCCATCAGCGCGTAATTGCCCGAATGCCCGCCCTGTTCACGGCTGAGGGCGGGATGCGACAGGAAGCCTAGCGCGCCGAGGCGGTACTGGACACTCACCAGCACGACGCCCGCTTCGGTGATCCGCGATTCGACGGTGCCGCCCCCGGCGCCCGCGCGATTGCCACCGCCGTGGATCCATACCAGCACCGGCAGCGCCGCGGTCGCGCTCGACGTCGGCGTGCGTACGTCGAGGAACAGGCAATCCTCCGAGCTATTGATCGCCGCGTCCCGGTTCCAGTCGCCATAGACGGGTTGCGGACAGGCCGCATGGGTCGCAATTGCCTCGACAGGTTCAGTCCAACGCGTCGGCCGTTCGGGCGCGCGCCACCGCAGCGGTCCGGTCGGCGGTTTGGCGAAGCGGATGCCGCGGAACACTGCACCGCCGTTCGCAAGCGCCTCGCCGCGGACCGGACCATCGTCGGCGCGCACCACCGGGCCGGCGGTGACGGCTGCGAGCGCCAGCGCGAGGACGATCACTGGGCGAGCGCCTTTGGCGCCGGCTTGGCGAGCGACGCGCGGATCGCCGCTTCGGCAACCGGTCCCATGACGGCATATCCCGCCTTGTTCGGATGGACGCCGTCATAGGTCAGGCTCGCGCGGAACCCCTTGCCGTCGTGTAGCGCCGTCCAGTAATCGGCATAGGTAGCGCCGGTCTGCGCAGCATACCCCTTCAACCAGCTATTCATCGCCACGATCTTGTCGGCGGTTTCGAGGCCGGGCCGCCACGGAAAATTCGCAGCGGGCGGGATCGAGGCGAGGATCACACGGATCCCGTGCGCGCGCGCAAGTTCCGCCATCGTCATGATATTGGCCTTCGACTGGTCGGGCGTCATCGGCCCGGTATTACCGGCAATGTCGTTGGTGCCGGCCATGATCTGTACGACTGCGGGTTTCAGATCGATCACGTCCTGGCGAAAGCGCAACACCATCTGCGGCGTGGTCTGCCCACCGATCCCGCGTCCGATGCGGTTGTTGTCGGTAAAGAAGGTAGGGGCCATGTCGAACCAGCCCTGTGTGATTGAATCGCCGATGAAGACGACGCGTGGGCCCGCCATGCCGGCCGGCAACTCCGCATTGGCCTCCGTGTAGCGGCCGAGCCATGCCCAATCGGTATGCAACCGCTCCTCCGCTTGGCGCGCGGCGCTGGCCTTCACATCATCCGTCTTCGCGATTGTCGGTGCGGCCACTGCTGCCAGAGACAAGCTGAGTAAGATCGTTTTCATATTGCGCTCCGGAACTCTCGCAGCGCTATCGCATAATGAGACGGCAAAGCTAAATTTTGTGCGACCGGCCAACTATGGGTTGTGGTGCCTTATCCTCACACTGATCCAGGGCAGCGTGGGTTTCGCAGAGCGTGGGGCCACGACGGTCTCCAACTTGTTGCCTGCAATCTGGCAGCACGCTTGGGGCGGCGGTGCTGGTCATTGAGCTCAATGACAGCCTAGCACGCTGACCCGCTGGGCCGCTGCAACAGATTCAGTAGATACTCGTAGGGCAGGGGTCGGCGGCAAGCACAGTGGCGAAGTGGGCAGGGCTAGCGCGCGGCCTGCACCTGACGTTCTAAGGCGTCCTGATAATCGTAGGCGTCACGCTCGCGCTCTCCGTGTTCGTGCCGCAAGCGACCAAGGAGCACAGCGTGCCAACCTAAACCGATGTCTGTTTGCGGGCCACGGAAGGAGCGGCTTGAAAGTCTGCCCGTGGGTCGCCGCAGCCGCAGCTGCTGAATATGACGTTGTTGAGCTGACTTCCGATACTGGAATGGGCAAAATATGCGAATTAAGCCCTAGCTTCAATCGCCGCCAAGATTGCGGATCCTGTACGGCCCTGAGCGCTTTGCAAGCGGCTGTCCCTTCCAGCTAAGCTGTACCAGCCCGTCGCTGACTAGCTCGTCTATCGCTTCGTGGACTGCAGGCATTGCGCTGCGCCAATCCTGTGCCATTGAACGGGCCACCTCGCTTGGGCATATCGTCGCCCCGGGTGCGCGGCGCTCGAGCAGGGAAAGAGTGGCTGCCTTCGGATCCGTCATCCAGACTGCGTCGACCGCGCACTCCGGCTGGTCAAGGTGCTATTGGAATTCGGTGCCTTCCTCGGGCAGCTTATCCGTGCAGAACGGGGCAGGATGGTCGTGGGAAACTCGCGCCGATGTGATCTCGGGTCCGTTCTGGGACGACCTCCGCGCGGTAGCGGCAGCGATGGGTGAGTGGAGATTCTATCGCAACAAGCGGGTGGGACCCCGGAGCGAGCTTCGCCCAGATCTCCGCCTACGGGTACAGGCTGGGTTAGTCGTCTCGGCGCCAGTCCGGCGATCGTTCGCCGTCAAGAAGGACATCTCGGCGCAAGTGCGCGGCCGGTTCCAGCGGAACTGGTCGGACCGGGCCGACAAGGAGCATTCTTGCCTATACTTTGGGCCGAGCATCACTTTCGGGACGAGGTTCTAGCCGATCGGATGCAGCCGGCATGGTCGACGAGGGCCCCATTGGAACGCCTGCTCGGCTAGCCTGTCGCGGCGGGCGCGTCGGCTAGAATACGAAGCTAAACGAACTTCGCCTCTTCGGGCGAAGGTAGGACGGTCTGAGCGTCGCCTTATGGGTCTTTGCGGATTCGGTGGGAAGGCGTCGCCGAGCTCGGCGTCTACCGGATCAATATCTTGTTCGGGCGCTCCAAGGCTTGGCGGCGTATCGGCACCCGCTACGACCAGTAACCGACGGACTTGCTCTCCGCCGTCGCTCTCGCGGACACCGTCATTTTGGCTATGATCAACGTATCATAACCTTAATGGCGCATCGCACCGATCAGAGCGAACAAGCGCCGTTGTTTGGGTCAGAAAATCAGACCCACAATGTCGCGTTGCCCTTCTGATGCGGTCTCGCCATTATAGCAAGGACCGGGGGAGAGTGACGTGCGCAAAAGCATCTCGAGAGCGTGTGGTTTGGTGATGCTGCTCGGGTCGATTTCGGCAGCCGCTCAGCAATTGCCGCCCCCTGCTGATTCCCCGACCGCCGGAACGGCGCAAGGCGACGTGTCGGTCACCATCTACACCAACGACGTCGCCCTGGTGCAGGACATCCGTCCGCTGAACCTGGCGAGCGGGCGGGTTCGCCAGAATTTCCCCGACGTGAGCGCAGCGATCCGACCGGAAACGGTGTCGCTGACCGTGCCCGATGCCGCGATCGTCGAGCAGAATTTCGACTATGATCTGCTCAGCCCGTCGAGCCTGATGGAGAAAGCGGTCGGCGAGACGATCACGCTGGTGCGGACCAATCCGGCCACCGGCGCGGAAACCCGCGATCGCGCGAAAGTGCTGGCGGTGAACGGCGGCGTGGTCATCGAATTGAACGGTCATGTCGAGGTACTGCGCGACGATGGGCTGCCGGTGCGCGCGGTGTTCGACCGGGTGCCCGACGCGCTGCGGGCGCGCCCGACGCTATCGGTGACACTGACCAGCACGCGCGGAGGAACCCGCCCGGCGACGCTGTCCTACCTGAGCCGCGGGCTCGGCTGGAGCGCCGATTATGTCGCGCTGTTCGACGACAAGAGCGGCACGGTCGATATCCAGGGCTGGGTAACGCTGAAGAATAGCAGCGGGACGACGTTCGCCAACGCCAAAACGCTGCTGGTCGCCGGCGAGGTCGGCAGCGCCGACGATGACGGCAGCGGCGGCTATGCGCCGCGTCCGCGCCGCCGAACGACGACACGCCCCGGCACCGAGAGCGCCGCGCGCGAGCAGCTCGGCGACTTCTACCTCTATCCGCTGGCCGAACGCACCACGATCGCCGACAAGCAAACCAAGCAGGTCAGCTTCCTCGATGCCAAGGGCGTGGCGGCGGGCGCCGGCTATCGGTTCGAGAATGGCTGGCTCGGCAGTTCGGACGAACCACGCAGCGCGCACTCGGTGCTGCGGTTCAGTAACTCGGGTGCAGCAGGCTTGGGCGATGCGCTGCCGGCGGGGGTGGTCCGGGTCTATGTCCGCGATGCACGCGGGCAGCCGCAGTTCACCGGCGAAAACCGGATCGAGCATACCCCGCAAGGGTCGACCATCGCGCTTCCCACCGGCGACGCGTTCGACGTGAAGGTGCAGCCCGTCACCGTGTCGCGCACGCGGCAGGGCGACAGCCGCTGGCGCACGGCGATGCAGTACAAGCTGACTAACGCCCGCGCCCGTCCGGTCACGGTCGAGCTCATCCAGGGCGGGCTCGACTGGGGCGACGTCCGGGTCGTGGAGGACAGCGCAAAGGGTGAACGTCGCACCGCCGGCACGCTGGCGTGGCAGGTATCCGTGCCGGCCAATGGCAGCACCACGGTGACGGCGACCTTCGACACGCGCTACTGATGCGCCATCTGCTGCTCCTGGCGGTCGCGCTGCTGGCGGGCAGGGCGGAGGCGCAGACGACCGTCACCTCGTCCGCGCCGGACCGCGTCTCGCTCACGGTGTACCGGGCACCTTATGGCCGCGGGGCGATGACCCTCCAGTATCTCGGTGGCTTTGCACTGGTGACGGAGACGCGTCGCGTCCGGCTGCCGCGCGGACCGGCGGTTCTGCGGTTCGAGGGCGTGGCGCATGGGATCGTGCCGGTCAGCGCAGTCATCGACGGCCTGCCCGGCGGCACGATCGAGAAGAACCGCGACGCCCGCCTGTTGTCGCCGGCCTCGCTTGTCGACGGTACGCTGGGTCGTGACGTGACGCTGACCCGAACGGACAGGGCGACCGGACGACCGACCAGCGAGCCCGCGACCATTGTCGCCGGCCCGGCACCGGGCGTCATCCTCCGCACGGCGACGGGGATCGAGGCTTTACGCTGTTCGGGTCTCGCGGAGCGGCTGGCGTTCGCCGGCGTCCCAGGCGGCCTGTCGAGCAAGCCGGTGCTGAGCGTAACGACCATCAGCCCGGCGGCGCGCACGGTCACGGTGCGTCTGTCCTATCTCGCGTCCGGGTTCGACTGGCGGGCGAGCTACGTCGCTGCGCTCGCCGCCAACGGGCGAACGGTCGACCTGTTTGCCTGGCTGACCCTCGCCAACAGCAACCCGGAAGTGTTCCCGAAGGCCGAGGTGCAGGCCGTCGCGGGCCGGCTCAACCGGGTGGCGTTGCCCGCGGTTCCGGCGGCGGCGGGCGGGCTGCGGCTGGTCTGCTATCCGCTCGGCACGACGACGTCGGATCTGCCCGAAACGGAGTTTGAGCCTGCCGACGAGATAGTGGTGACGGCGTCGCGCACGATGGCGCCCCCCCCGCCGCCGATGATGGCGCCCCCGGCACCACCCCCGCCGCCGCCCCCTCCCGAAGATCTTGGCGATCTCAAGCTTTATCGTATACCGACGCCCACGACCGTCGCCTCACGCGCGCAAAAGCAAGTTGCTTTGCTCTTTCAAAAGGGCGTGCCGGTCGACCGTCGCTACCGCCGCGCAGTGTATCCCGGCCAGCAGCTCGACGGCGTGCCGACGTCGATCGTGCTCGTGATGAAGAACGATACACCTGGCGGCCTGGGCGTGCCGCTGCCAGCCGGCAGCACCGCACTCTACGCCGAGCGGGCTGGCGGACGCCTGCTGCTGGGATTGGGCGCGGTCACCGACCGCACGGTTGGCGAGACGGTGCGCCTAGCGGCAGGTATCAGCAGCCAGGTTATGTTGACCCAGGCTATCGTTGCGTCGCGCGTGCCGGTGGCGGCTCCGGGGGAAGCATTGTCGCGAGAGGTCGTGCTGACGGCGACTAACGCCAACCCGTTCCCGGCGACGCTCGACGTCCCGATCGGGGCGGCGGGCCAGGCGATCGAGGCCGATGACAAGGCGCTCAACCGAACCGACGGGATCCTCATCTGGTCGCCGACCCTGCCGCCGGGCGGTCGCGCCAATTTGCGTTACCGTTACTGACCGGCCCACTTCGACCTCCCAGGTCGGGCGATACCGCATACGCCTGATTTCAAGATCTATATAGGGTCAGGAAGCCTGTACTGGTAGCAGCTACGATGCCTCGCCGTCCCCGCCAGTTGCGGCACATGAATGGATGACAGGTTTCGGCGAGCGGAAGGGGCGTTCGGAACGTCGCCTTTTGGGTCGTGACCGCCGAGACAGCCATCGACCAGTTCAAGCCATCGCTGCGTTAGCCGGGGAACGGCTGCTCCCGACAGATCCTTCCGTTCGCGTGGCACAAACCGGACAGGCAGCAACGGGCCCGAATTGGCCGCTCGCGACGCTCTCGATCGTTCCTGCATGCGGTCGTCCGTGCAAATCGGTTGGCGCCACCGATGGGTAAGCTGGAGCGAACAGCGCCCGGTCGACCGTGATGCAGTGGTAGTCCAGTTGGTTCTACCGCAGGAAAATCCTCCTGGGCTGGAGTTGGCCCGGCGGGCATCCATGCCGCCGAATTGTAATGCGAAGCCGTCGCCTGCTAGAATCGAAAGCCCAGCGTTGCCATAATGTTGCGCGGTGCGGCCATGAAGCAGTCCCCACGCGCGAGGCAGGAGGCGAAACCACGGTTGTCCAGCAGGTTGGTCGCGTTGATGGCCAGGCGCCATTTGTCCCAGCTGATCTCCGCCAGCGCATCGACCGTCGTCCGCGACGGGGTGACGATCGTGTACAGCGTGCCGGGCGCGATTCCGGGGTTGAGACCATAGGGGTCGAGCAGCCCGGTCGACTTGCTCTTGCCGCTATACACCACGCCCGCACCGAACCTTAGCTGCGGCCCGCTGGTGTCACCGAAGGTCTTGGTCGACCAGACCGACGCGGTGTGGCGCGGCATATAGTCGAGACTGGTGTTAACGTCGGAATCGAGCTGGCTGTAGCCATAGTTCAGCAGCAGCTCGAAATTGCCCGGCAGCACGCGGCTCGCCTCGAACTCGATGCCCTTGGTGGATAATTCGCCGGATTGGGTCGTCACGTTGTTGGCCAGATAGAGGACGCGGTTGCGCTCCTTGATCTTGAAACCGGTCACGGTGACCAGCGTCCGGGGATCGGGCTGCCATTTTACACCCGCCTCGTATTGCATGCCCATCTGCGGTTTGAAGGGGTCGGTCGGGACGCCGCCAGGCCCCGTCAGCCGGCCGGCGATCGGCAGGAAGCTTTCGGTGTAGCTGAAGAAGGGCGAGACGCCTGCGCCGAGCTCGCCAATGATGCCGGCGCGGAAGGTCGTGGCATTGTCCTCCTGGCCCGAGGAGTTGGTCACATGGTCGCGGCGGGCGCCAACAATCACCGACATGCGATCGAAGAAGCGGATCTGGTCCTGGACATAGACGCCGAGCTGCTTCTGCGAATCATAGGCAAACGGGCCGCTGGGGTCGTAGGTCTGCAGCGACGCATAATCGATGTCGTAGAGATCAACCGTCTCCAACGCCGTGGTCGCGAACCTCTTGCCGACCTTGTTCCAGCTATAGTCGAGGCCGGCCAGCAGCGTGTGCTCGATCTCTGCGCCGGTATTGAACTTGAGCTGGACGTTGTTGTCGGTCGAGAAGACGTTCATCCGCGCATCGCTGGCGTCTGCATACAGCCCGATGGTGCGGCCATCGGTGCCATAAACCGCGAACGGATTGGTCGGGTTGGTATAGCTGTCGGCGTAATGGGTGAAATATTCGAGGTCGCTGTCGATGTATCGTGCCTTCAGGCTGATACGAAGATTGTCCGAGAAGCGATGGACCAGCGACCCGCCACCCTGGAGCGAGCGGCCGGCATAGCGGTCCCAGCCGGCCTTGCCGACGAATGTGTAGGGATCGAGCTGCCCGCCCGGATTGCCGGGATTGGGCGCGAAAGTGCCGACGATCGGCAGGAACTGCGAGGTCGAGCCGGTGTCGTCCTTCTGGTACAGGCCGGTCAGGATCAGATCGGTATCCGCCGTCGGCTGCCAGCGGATCGACGGTGCGAACATCACGCGGTCGTCGGGAACATGATCGATGAAGGTGTCGGAATCGCGCACGCGTCCGACCGCACGGATCGCCAGCGTGTCGCTGAGCGCCAGGTTGATATCCCCTAGCGCCTCCTTGCGGTCATAGCTGCCATAAACGAGGTTCAGCTCGCCGCTGGTGCGGAACTCGGGCGTCTTGGAGACGAGGTTGATGAGACCGCCGATCGAGCCCTGGCCGAACAGCACCGATGCCGGGCCACGTACGATCTCGACCCGCGAGAAATTATACGGGTCCGAGGGGATGCTGGCATAATAGGAGAAAATGTCTCGCATGCCGTCGCGGAACTGCAGCGCGCTGATGCCGCGGACGTTGAAGCCATCGACTCGCGTATCGCGGCCATAGGGATTGGCGAGGACGCCGGCGGCGTACTTCACGGTGTCGCTGATGTTGATCGCGCCCTGCGACAGATACTGGTCGGCCGGGATGATGGTGAGCGGCTGCGGTAGCTCGATCAGCGGGGTTTCGGTCTTTGTGCCGGCGATGGTGCCGGTCACCACGATGTCGTTTTCCGGTGCGGGCGGCTCCGCATTCTGAGCCCAGGCCGCAGAACTGGCCAGCATGCTCGCCACCCCGGCCGCAACGATCAACTTCCCCATATTCCGCCCCTTCGTCTCACTGCAGTCCGACTGTGGGCGCTCTTATATATTTGCGAAAGATTATCAATAGCATTAAGAGTGCCTTGCATGACGCGCACGTACCCAATCTAGTCTCGTCGTCGATGGGCGCGAATTCTGCTGGCCGGGCCAGGCGCGTTCGAGGTGACACTGATGTCGCTTGCCGGCATGCCGCCGCACCCGCCGCTGCACCCGCCTTGGGGGAGGCCCAATGATCCATCTGAAGAAGGAAGAGACCAAGGCGATGGTCGCGGTGCACGGCTGGTCTGGCATCCTGCTCGGCCTACTGCTCTATGCCGTGGTGCTGACGGGCACCGTGGCGGTCTTCGCGCACGAAATCGGCGCATGGTCGGCCGGCCATCTCGCCACGCGCTCGTCGTTCCAGCAGCCGATCGACGCGACGATGCGCCGCCTGACCGCGCAGACCCCGCCGCACTATGGCGAGGCGGTCAATCTGTTCGAGATCGGCGATCACGGCCTGGGCGTGTTCTTTCACCGCCACCAACCCAATGCGAAGGGCGTCCCCGCTGAGAAATGCGTCTTAGGCCAGCTTTAGTGGCCGGTCGAGCGACCGTCTGGCTAAGATTAACGGGCGTCTGAAGTTGGGAAAGCCGGGGAGGGCACTTAACGGCGACTTATGGGTCTCGCCCGACTTCCCCACGGACTAGAACGTATAAGCAAGTCCGATCGTCCCCAGCCACTGATCGCGCGATCCGGCGATCGCAACGAGCGGGCTGCGGGCGATGTCGCCTTCCATGCGTCCATAGGTGCCGCCCGCGACGACCTTAATACCGTGCAATAGGTTGCCGGTGAGCGAATAGCTGCCGATCGCGCCGAACGTCCAGTTCTTGAGGCCACCGCGGGCTGTGTAGACGAGGAGTCCACTCGCCGCGCTCTGTGCCGCGGACACGCTGTAATAGGTCTGCGCATAGCCGCGTTCGACGATGTCGGCGGAGGCGAACACGCCGATCGTGGCCTTGCGCGACAGCGGCGTGACATAAGTGATGCCGGGGCTCCAGATGCCGCTGTCGTGAACCCCGCTGACGTCGTGGCGATAGCCGAGCGTCACCGACAGCGTGTCGTAGGGGCTGGTCAGCACGCCGGTCTTGCCGAGGCCGACATAGCCGCCGAGTTCGACCGCGACGCCAAGCTTGCCGAGCGCGCGGATGCGGCGGTCGTCGATGCTGCCGAGGGCGCTACGGTTGAGATTGAGCTGTGCGATCGGTCCGGCCTGGACGTCCCAGACCGCGCCTGGCGCGTTCTTAATCAGATCGACGCTCAGCTGGTTGCCGGCCAAGGCGAAGCCATAGCCCTTGATCGTCCCGATCGCGGCGGGTGCCGGGGTGATCCGATAGTCGATCGAGCCTTCGTAATCCGGGAGTGCGGCGACCCCGACACCGACGGTGACGGTATCGCGGTACGGATCGGCGGGTGCGTCCTGCGCATGGGCAGGTAGCGTGGTGAACGCCGCCAATGTGCTGCCGAGGATGAGCGACGAAATTCGGATATAGGGCATGAGAAGGTCCGTGATTAAAATGTGATCGGCGCGGCGAGCGGTCAGCCGCCGAGCGCGCGGTGGAGCTGGACGTGCGCGAGCGCGGCGGCGACGCGCTGGCGAACGACGGCCAACTCCGCGGACAAGGCCGCTTCGCGGGCGTCGAGCAGCGGCGCGGCCGCGATGTCGCCGCGGGCGTAGCGGGCCTCGACCATCGCCACCGTCCGGTTACGCGATGCGAGGTCGCGGTCGAACAGGCTGGTGCGGTCGGCGGCGGCGCGGCGCGCCGACAGCGCGTCGTCGACTTCGCGCCAGGCATTGAGGACGGTCTGGCGGTACGCGAGCGCGGCGGTGCGCTCCTCCGAGCGGCGCAGGTCGAGCTGCCGCTGCAACCGGCCGCCGGAGAAGATCGGCAGCGACAGGCTGGGGCCGATGCTCGTGCTGCGCGCGTTCCAGCCGAAATCGGCGAGGTTCAGCACGTCGATATCGAACAGGCCCGTCAGGCTGATCTTGGGATAGAAATCGGCCTGCGCGACGCCGATCTGCGCGGTCGCTGCGTGGAGCCGTGCTTCGGCTTCGACGATGTCGGGACGTGTGCGGGCAACCTCGGAGGGCACGCGCACCGCCGCCGCCGGGAGCGGGCTTTGCGGCCGCAGCGTCGTGCGATCGAACCGGGCGGTATCGGGCGTGCCACCGACCAGTATCGCCAGCGCGCGCTGGGTCGTGGCCGCCTGGTGGTCGAGCTCAACGATATCGCCGTGCAGAGCGCGTAGCTTCTCGTCGATCGCGGCGAGATCGATCGGTGTGGCGAGACCGCGGGCCAGCAGCACCCGCGCGATCGATGCGTTGTTCTCGGCGAGTGCGACCCCGTCCTGCGCGATGCGGCGCTCGTCCCAGAGGCCGCGCAGTTGAAAATAGGTGCGCGCCACCTCGGCCTCGACCGACAGGCGCACGCCGCGCGCGACGGCTTCGGTGGCCTCAACCGAGGCCTGCGCGGCCTCGGCCTGGCGACGATGGCCACCCCAGAGATCGATTTCCCAGCTCGCGCCGACGCCGACGCTGTAGAGATCGAAGTCGACGCCCTTGGGCGGGGTCGTCGTCGGGGTGAGGCCGAGCAGCGTCTGCGTGACCGAGGCGATCCCCGCGGTGCCGATGCGCTCGCGGTTGTACCCCGCCTGCGGTTCGAGATGCGGCGCACCGGCGGCGCGAGCTTGGCCGCGCTCGATCCGCGCGGCGGTGATCCGCTCGATCGCCGCGGCGATATCGAGGTTTGTCGAACCTGCGCGTGCCTCCAGCGCGTCGAGCACCGGATCGTCGAAGCTGCGCCACCAGCGCGCATCGGTGGTAGCCTGCACCGGGGTCGTGCCCTGCCAGACCGGCGGCAGGATTGCTGCGGGCGGTGCAAAGTTCGGGCCGACCGTACAACCCGCCAGCGCGACGGCAAGCAGCAGCGGCGCCCGCGAGAGTTTCGGATCATGCATTTTCGTGGTCCTCCTCGGGAAGGCCGGATGTGCGATCGAACGCGAGCGCGTAGAGCGCGGGGAGGGCGACCAGCGTGAGGATCGTCGCGCCGATCAGCCCGCCGATCATCACGATCGCCATCGGCCCCCAGAAGATGTTGAAGCAGAGCGGGATGAACGCGAGTACCGCCGCCAGTGCGGTCAGCACGACCGGACGCGAGCGGCCGATCGTCGCGGCTCGGATCGCCGCGTGCAGGTCCATGCCGTCTGCCTGGTTGTGCGTCACCTGATCGACCAGGATGATCGAGTTGCGCATGATCATCCCCGCCAGTGCGATCAGTCCAAGCAGCGCGACGAACCCAAACGGCGCGCCCGTCAGCACTAGCGCGACCACCGCGCCGATCAGCCCGAGCGGTGCTGTCGCGAGCACCAGCAAGGTCCGGCTGATGCTCTGCAACTGGATCATCAGCAGCACGAGCATCAGCGCAAAGGTGACAGGCAGCAGCGCATAGATCGCGTCGTTCGCCTTGGCCGACAACTCGCTGTCGCCGCCATCCTCGATCCGGTATCCGGCGGGCAGCGATGTCACGATCGCGGCGACACGCGCGGCGGCGGCGTCAACGACTTCGGACGCCTGCACGTCGCCGGTCATGTCGGCCTGCACGGTCATGCAGAGCTCGCCGTTGCGCGTCCATAGGATCGGCTGCTCGGTGGTCGCGCCGATCTGCGCGACCTGGCCGAGCGGGACCGGCCCGCCCGGCGTGCTGACCGCCATATCGGCGAGCCGCCCCGGATCGGCGCGATCTGCCGCCGTGCCGCGCACGACGATGCCGATCCGCTTGGTCCCACGGAGCACGTCACCCGCCGGCTGGCCCGACATCATGGTCGCGACGTCACCCGCCAGCCCCGCGCGATCGAGCCCCAGCCGCGCGACCCGCTCGGCGTCGAGATCGAGCCGCATCGCGACCGACGGCGTCCCCCAGTCAGCCTGGACTGCAGTCGTCCCCGGCGTGGCGCGCAGTACCGCCTCCAGCCGTGCGGCGATGGTCCGCAACATTTCCGGATCGGGGCCGATCACGCGGTATTGCACGGGGAAGCCCGCACTTGGCCCGAGCGACAGGCGGCGGATGTGGAGCTTGGCCTCGGGGGACGCGTGGTTCGCCAGCAGCCGCGCGATGACGCGTTCGCGCGCGTGAAGGTCGGTCGCGACCAGCACCATCGTCGTGGTCGCCGGGTCGGGCAGCGAGGGGCCGTAGGGCAGATAGAAACGTGGCGATCCTTGGCCGATATAGCTGTCGGCCTGCGCGATATCGCGGTCCTTGGCGATGCTGGCCTCGATCTGCTTCACCGCCGCCGATGTCGCGGACAACGAGGACCCCGGTCGCAGGCTGACGTCGACGATGATCTCGGGGCGGTCCGATACGGGAAAGAATTGCTGGCGGACCAGCATCGCGCCCGCGAGACTCGCTATCAACAGCGCCGCGGTCACCGCGACCACCGTTTTGCGGCGCGTCATGGACGCATCGACGACGCGGCGCAGTCGTCGGTAGACCGGCGTGTCGTACATCGCTTCAGCGTCGTGATGCGCGTGCGCCTCGGGGAGCAGCCGCACACCCAGATACGGCGTGAACACGACTGCGACGACCCAGCTGACCAGCAACGCCGAGCCGGTCACCCAGAAGATCCCGCCGGCATATTCGCTGGTGGTCGATCGCGCGAACCCGACCGGCAGGAATCCGACGATCGTCAGCAGCGTGCCGGTCAGCATCGGGAACGCGGTGTGCGTCCAGGCATGCGCGGCAGCATCGGCCCGGCTCGTGCCCTTTTCGAGCTGGACGACCATCGCCTCGACGCTGATGATCGCGTCGTCCACCAGCAGCCCGAGCGACAAGATCAGCGCGCCGAGCGAAATCCGCTCGAGCCCGATCCCGCTCGCCCCCATGAACAGCGCGACGATCGCCAGCGTTAATGGCACCGACAGCGCGACGACCACGCCGGTCCGCCAGCCCAGCGTCACGAACGCGACCAGCAGGACCACCGTCAGCGCGCAGAAGAACTTGATGAGGAACGCGTTCACCGCCTCGCGAATGTTCTGGCTCTGGTCCTCGACCTGGGTCATCGCGATCCCGGCGGGCAGCGTGCGGCCGAACGTGGCAGCGACCTGTGACAATTGCTTGCCGAAGCCCAGCCCGTCGGCACCAGGCGCCATCGCGACCGCCAGCACCACCGCAGGTTTGGCAGCATGGCGGACCAACCCGTCGGGCGGATCGGCATAGCCGTTGCTGACTGTGCCGACGTCGCCGATGCTGATCGTCCCGTTCGCGGCAGGGATGACGGTGTTTTCGACCGTATCGACGCCGTCGACCGTACCGCCGATCCGGACGGGGACTCGCACCGACCGCTCGACCACGCCAGCGGGTGCGACGCTGCTGCGCTTTGCCAGCGCCTGCACGACGGCGTCCGGCGACAGCCCCAGCGCGGCAAGCCGGCGCGAGTCGACATCGACGAACAGCCGGCGCGGTACCTCGCCGGTGATCTGCACCTTGCCCGCGCCGGGTATGCGCAGCATCGCGTCGCGCGCCTGCTCGGCCAACGCCACCAACCGCGCATTGTCCGCACCGGTCAGTGTGAAGACATAGCCGTAAACCTCGGCATAGTCGTCATCGGCGGCAACCGTCGCCCCCGCGGGAAGCCCCGGCTCGAGATCCTTCAGCTGCTTGCGGACCTGTTGCCAGATCACCTCCACGCGGTCCTTCGGCGCGCTGTCCTTCAGCGAAATGCGGATCGCGCAACGACCGTCGACGCAGTAGGTCTGGAGGAAATCGAGGTCTTCGGTCGCCCGCAGCCGGCGTTCGATGAGGTCCGCGACCTGGGCGCGCATCTGCGCCGGCGACGCACCCGGCCACGCCGCCGCGACGATCATCTCCTTCAGCGTAAAGGTCGGATCCTCGTCGCGCCCCAGCGCGCAGAATTGCGCAGCGCCGGCCGCGAACAGCAACGCCATGAGAAAGCCGACGAGCGCGGGATGACGGATCGCCCAGCGCGACAGGTTGAGGCGGTCCATCGCTCAGTTGCCGCCCGCGACTAGGCCGGCCATGACGACACGCTGCCCCTCCGACAGCGTATCGCCACCACTTGCGACGATCTGCTGGCCATCGGACAGGCCCGAGACGATCGCATCGTCGCCGCGCAGTTCGACCAGATGCACCGGCTGGCGGTGGACGCGATCGCCGCCGCCGCTGCTGGCCCCGTTGCCGGCCTTATCGCCGCCACTCGCCAGCGACCAGACGTGCGGCTGGTTGTCCCGTGCGCCGAGCGCGGTCAGCGGCACGCGGATCGTCGCCTTCGGATCGGGCATCCGCAGCGCGAGCGTCGCTGAACTGTTGAACGGGATCTGCGAGACGTCGCCGAGCACGCTGAACCGCGTGGTCCGCAACCGCAGCGCACCGCCAGCCGCCGGTCCGATCAGTCTCAGCCGCACCTCGGCGATCGTGTCAGGCGCGGACCAGAAGCTCGCGTTCGCCATCGTCCCGGTGGCAACCTGCACGCGCTCGGGCAGGAGAACCTCGATTTCGGGACCGCCCGCGGCCAGCCGGACGACGGTGCTGCCGGCCTCGACGACGGTACCCGATTCGACCGTGCGTTCGGTCACGACGCCGTCCTCTGGGGCGATCAGCACCGCGTCGGCGAGCGTCGCTCGGCTGTGGTCGAACGCCGCGCGCGCCGCATCGCGCTTCGCCGCAGCGGCGCTTGCCGTCAGCGCGCGGTCGCGGACCTCGGCGGCTGACAACGCGCCGATCCCGTCGAGGCTGGTGGCACGCCGCGCCGCTTCGCCCGCGCGGATCGCCTCGGCGGTCGCGGCGGCAAGCTCGGCGCGTGCCTGTCCGGTATCGGCGATCGCCTCGGCATGCGAGAGGCGGGCAAGGACCTGCCCGGCGCGGACGTGGTCGCCGACCTGTACGTTCAGCGCGAGCACCCGGCCGCCGGTCTTGAACCCGAGCGCGATATCGCGGCGTGGGCGCAGGACGCCGCCGAGCGTCACGGTCTGTCCGCCGGCGTGATGGATCGTGACCACGTCGACCAGCGTGGCGTCCGATCTGGGCGATACGACCGGTTCGGAGGAACAGCCGGCGCAGGCGAGGAGGGCCAGACCGGCGGTGATCAGTGTGGTCGGCAGCCCGGTCGGGGCAGTGAAAATCATCGGCATCGTCGCGTCCCGTTGTGAACGCGGTTGCCCTGCCTATCCGGGCCGATCCTGGCCTGCAGATCCTCGAAACCGACCAGTCAATTTCGAAAACGACCGGTCCCGACGCTTGTGAACCGGCTTCGCTAGCCTTTGAGGTGCCGCCGTCGAAACGCGCTGGGGGTTTCGCCGAGGCGGTCCTTGAACACGCGGTTGAACATCACGAGGCTGCCGAACCCGGCGTCCATCGCGATCGTCAGGATCGGCACGTCCGCCTGGGCCGGGTCGGCCAGCGCGCTGCGGACTTCGGCGATCCGGTGTTCGTTGAGGTAGTCGCTGACGTTGCGATAGCCGAGCCCGCCATTGATGTGCCGCCGCACGCGATATTCGGGCATCTCGACCCGCGCGGCGATCATTCCGATCGTCAGGTCGGGATCGCGGTAGGCGCGGTCCCGCGTCATTATTGCCGCCAGCCTCTCGCCGAGACCAACGTCGAGCGGTTCTGGCGCTGCAGCCGCTTGAACTTCGCCGACCACTGGGGCGGCGTCCGTGCTCAGGAAAACCTCGGGGTGATGCAATCCAAACAGCAGCGCGGTGATCACGAACGTGCCCATGAACAGCCCGGCGGCGGCGGTCATCTCGGATACGGCCAGTTCGCCGGTTGCACGGCCGACGATCTCGCTGCCAAGCAGCCACAGGATCATGAGGCCGATCGAGACCACGAAGATCGTCCGCGCCTGCCGCCGCGCCTCGACCAAATCGCTTTGCCGATTGCGCCATGCCAGCCACTGCGCATGGATCGCAAACGCCATTCCCCCTAGATAGACCGCGATATCGAGCCCACGGATCGGCGCGGCCAGTCCGCGCCCCTGCAGGCTGACGTACAGCGTGCAGGCCAGGAACGCCGCGGCCAGCGCCACATCGATCGGCTTAGGTCTGAACGCATCGTCGAACCAGGCGCGCGCGAACAGCCAGAACAGGGGAATCGCGGCGCTCGAGCTCAGATCGAGCAGCGGATCGAACGCGGTCGGCGCATGCGGCAACCCCGCCAGTGTACCCACCACCGTACACAGCGTCAGCGCCAATCCGAACCGGCTCGGCAAGGACGCCGGCGACCGCGCGAACACCACCGCCGCCAGCATCAGCAAGCCGATTGCGCCGCCACGGAGCAGAAGGTCGACTTCTAGGATCACTGTCGACGATACTGGGTAGTGCTTAACATGAGCGGCCGAAACCACGGCGCCGTCGATATGTCGAGCATTACCGTTTCTCGTTACTTAGCGTTGAGCGGCAACTTGTCTTTGCTAGTTGGCGCGAGGTTACCCGGACCCGGGGCTACTGAAGGTCGACCTCCGCATTTCGCGCTCTAAGACGAGGCATTTTAATCGCCGGAAGTAGACCGGTTGGGAGCTTAAACCATCACCGTCTCAAGCTGAACGAATGGCGGAAGTTGGTAGCCGGGAAGGGCACTCGAATGGCCAATTATGGGTCGTCTCGCGGCATACGAGTGGACTACGCTTCTCACTTCTGAGCACGGATTAGGCGCTTTGCAACCCCGGCTTGCCACGCTCGGTAACGAAGGTGGTGTGCGTCGAGAGCGTGCCGTTCCGCGTCGCGATCGTGTCCAGAACTTTCAGGTCACCGCGCCACAGATCGCGGTCGACGTCGCACAAGACATAGCCACGCCTGTCGGTGAGCGCCTTGAGATGCGGATTTTCCGTCCGGGATGAGCGGGTATAGTCGTCGTCCTCGCCGACGCCGTCCGCCCCCGAGCTGATCGAGGTAGCGAGATATTCGCTGCTGATGATCTTGCCGTTGCCGTGATCCTGGATGAGGTCGCCGGCGTAATGGCGGTGCGCGTCGCCGCTGACGGTCATGACGTTACCGGGGCACCGCGCGTCGATATGTGCGAGCAGGCGGCGGCGGCTGTTCATGTACCCTGACCATTGGTCCATCGAGACAAGCTGCTCGGGCTGCCCTGCCTTGTGGTAGCCGAGGTTCATCAGGCACACCTGCTGCGCGATCAGGTTCCAGCGTGCCTTCGAGCGATCGAGGCCTTTGAACAGCCATGCTTCCTGCGGTGCGCCCGTGATCGACCGGTCGGCCGCGAAGGCGTCCGGTCCTTGCGGCGCATCGCGATCGCCATAGACCTGATCGGAACGATATTGCCGTGTATCGAGGAAGAACGCGTCCATCAGATCGCCGAAGCGTGCGCCGCGGTACATTTGCATGTGCGATCCGTCGGGCATCGATGAGCGGCGTAGCGGCATATGCTCGTAATAGGCCTGCATCGCCATCGCACGCCGCGTGCGGAACACCTCCGGCGTGGTGTTGTCCTGATCGATGTCGCCGGCCCAATTATTGTCGATTTCGTGATCGTCGAAGCTGACGAACCAGGGCGCGGCGGCGTGCGCGGCCTGGAGATCGGGATCGCTCTTGTACTGGGCGTAGCGTTGGCGGTAATCGCCGATCGAATAGATTTCGTGGCCGAGGTGGCGACGCACCAGCGGCTTCTTCGCGCCGCGCGCCTCTTCGCCGCGGTCCGGCCCCTCGTAGATATAGTCGCCGTAATGGAACACGAAGTCGATCGGTTCGGCGGCGATGTGACGCCATGCGGTGTAATAGCCCTCCTCGTAATGCTGGCAGCCGGCGACGGCGAAGCGCACGCGGTCGAGCGGTGCGCCTGGCGGGGGCAGGGTCGCCCCGCGCCCGGTGCCGCTACGCTCGCCGCCGCAGGTGAAGCGGTACCAATAGGGGCGTGCGGGAGCGAGTCCGGCGACCTCGACATGGACCGAATGCGCCAGCTCAGGGTGTGCGATCGCCTCGCCGCGCTGAAGCACCTGACGGAAGTCGGGATCGGCGGCGACCTCCCAGGCAACGAGCACGGGGGCCATCATCATGCCGCCATCGGGCTGGAGCGGTAGGGGCGCGAGCCGCGTCCAGATGACGAAGCCCGTGGCATCGGGATCGCCGGCCGCGACGCCCAACGTGAACGGCGGGGTGGGGAAGCGCGGGGCCTCGATCAGGTTGCGGGGCCGCACCTCGGCGGCGGAGGCCCGCCAAGGCAGGACACCAGCGGCGGTCAGGCTTCCCAGGGCGGACAGAAGATAGCGGCGATCGACTTCGTACATGGTCGTACCTCTGTTCGGCTTATCAGCGCAGCATGATGTGGAAAAAGGCACCCTGGCCATAGTCGTCGACTTCGCTGACGTAGCGAAGGCCGTTGCCGACCAGGAATTTCGGCTGGTCATTGAGCAGGTTGGTGATCTCGTATTTGAACGTCACGTGTTTCGTCACGCGGTGCCACAGGCCGAGGTTGACGGTGGTCAGCTCCGCGCGGCCGTTGTCGTCCTGCGCGGTCTCGCCGATGCCCTCCATGTAGCTGCCGCGGTGCGTGACGGTCGTGCGGAACGCGCCGTCGATCGCGGGCAGGCGAAGCGTCGCGCCGCCGTTGATGATCCATTTTGGCTGGTAGATCAGCCGGTCCAGGGTCCGCGTCCCCGCATCACTGGTGATCGACATCCGTCCCTTCAGCCAGGTTGCGTTGAAAAACGGATCGATCCGCTGGCCGAACAGGTTGACGTCGTGATCGGCGGCCTGGAACTCGACGCCGTACAGCCGCGAATTGTCGGCGTTGAGCGGCTGGCGGACCCGGTAGTTGACGTCGTCGATCAGCTGCGTCGTGGTCAGCGTGAAGATGTCGTCCTTGATCCACTTGGCGAACGCGCCGAGCGAGATGATGCCGTCCTTGTGGAAATACTGCTCGAACTGGACATCGAGATTGTCCGACCGACGTGGGCGCAGCTCGGGGTTGCCGCGGCTGATCGAGCAATCTGCCCCGCCGCTGTCCTCGTCGCCACAATTGAGCGATTCCGGTTGCGCGATATTGCCCGGCGTAGGGCGGCCGAGCGTGCGGCTGTACGAAAAGCGCAGCTTTTTGCCGCCGGCGAAGTCCTGGATGCCGGTGAACGACGGCAAGAGGTATTGGTACCCGCCTTTGTTCCGCGTCATCACCGCCGACGCTGTGCCGCCGGTAATCGTCGGCTGGAACGCGGAAAAGCGCGTATGGTCGTAGCGGACGCCCGCGACCAGCGTGGTATCGTCGGTGGCGTAATGGAGCGACAAAAACGGCGTTACCAGCCGCTCGGTGTATCGATAATCCCCGGTGATGCTGTCGTAGGTCGAGTTGGGTACGTCCTTGACGAACTTGGGCCACAACTCCTTCTTCACGCGCGCCCAGTCGACCCACGGGAACGATTGCGGTGCGCCCACGGGCACATAGCCTGGATCGTAAAGATAGGTGTTCATCGCCTGGCCAAGCTTGTATTCGGTCATATCGACGTTGCGCGACAGTTCCAGGTTGCGGAATTCGATCCCTGTGACGAACCCGAAGCCACGATCTTCGGGCTCGGCGTTCCATCCATAATCGACGCGCGCATTCGCCAGCCCCTCGTTGGCCATGCGGTATGTCGTCTGCGCTGTGCTGAGCTTGTACGGCGATCCGAGCACGAGGCCCGGCTTGTTGATCCCGGTGACGTAAGGCAGCCCGCCGGTGCCGTCATTGCCCGCCGCCCAGTCGAGCGAAAGCCCAGTCGGATAGGCGCGGACACCGATATAGGGCTGCGTATTGTCGTACCGGGCGCGGGTGTAACCGCCGCGAACGCGCAACGACGAGCGGTCGTCGTGCCATTCGACATTGCCGATCGCGCCGACGGTCGCCTTGTTCCAGGTATCGTAGCGATAGCGTGAATAGAGGCTGTTGATGTCCGATCCGCCACCCTCCGCGGTCAGGTCGCTGACACTGTTCTTGGTGTAGTAATCATTCTTGTTCATCGTCGAGGATTCCCACTGACGATAATTGAATCCGAGCAGCGACGCATAGATGTCGGTGCCGAGCGGACGCCATTCGAACTTCGCCGAACTGCCCGCAGTCTGGAGGCGGTTGGTATAGCTGCCGTAACTATGGTTGTACGGTACGGCGATGCCGTTCCACGCGGGATCGTCGGGGCCGGCCAGCTTCTTGCCGGCGTCGCTGAAGTAATATTTGGTGTCCTGCCACCATTTGCGCGAGTTGCGGATGCGGTTCTCGTAGCGCGCCGACAGGACCACGCCGAACTGATCGCCCGCGCCGAACTTGTCCGCGAACACCATCTTGCCACCGGCGCCGAAATGCGGCGTGCTGCCGTCGCCGGCGTTGCTGCCGCCATCGCCCTTGAACGACGAATAGATACCGTAGCCGTCGACCATGACATAGAGGCGCCTGAGGGCAAACGCGCTGCGCGTGACGATGTCGACGATCCCCCCGATCGCCGCACCATCCTGTTCGGCGGTAAAGGTCTTGTAGACGTCGTTGTGGAACGCGAGTTCGGACGGAATTTGCTGCAAATTGACCTTGCGCGAACCCTCGCCGTCATTGCCGATCGTCGCGAGCGTGATCCCGTCGATCGTGGTCTGGTTGAGATCGGGCGAGATGCCCCGGATGCTGACGAAGCGCGGCGCATCGCCATCCTCAATCGCGCTGATACCGGGCAGCAGGATCAACTGGCCTGCAACGCTGCCGTCGGCGGACAGAGTTTCGAGATCGTCGAACACGATAGAGTCACGTACCGACGTCGATTGCTCCTTGTCCGAGCGGATCGCGCGATCGCCCATGACGATGATGTCGGACTTGGTCTGCTCGGGATCAGCGGTCGGGTCTTCGGCGTTTGCGGCACTAGCTACGAACAACAGCGGAAGCGCACAGGCCGCGGACGCGGCCAGCCGGACGCGTCTGGCGGGCGAAAGGAACAACATTGAGCCAGCATCTCCGAAAGGGGCGGGCAGAGGCTTCCCCAGAACGGAAAGGCTGGCCCACCCAATGTAAGACCAATCTGCGGTCTCGAGCGCCTCGCCTATGATATCAACGCGACATAATCGCGTCAGTTATGATGACCTTTTATGACGGTCGGCATTATTAAGGCGCACTGTTCGGCCGCGTATCAAAGCTGTTCAGTACTGAGCTACGCCCGCACTCAGCAGCGCGACTAGGCAAGGCGGATAATCTTGCATCGTTCGGGATGACTTTTGGAAGCCATCGATTTCCAGGCAGTCATTTCGACCGACCGCTTAAACGGATGGCAAGCGTTGCCGTGGAACTCCATGAAACAAGGGCGGAAGTTGGGAGGCGGGGAAGGGAACCCGAACGGCGACTTATGGGTCATTCCTGGGCTAGCTATAAATCTAGATTAATTGGCCATATCTTAGGTCATAATTGCGGCAAACCGCCTCGATTTTTGAGTGGGACCTAAACGTTTAGCTGGGATTGCGCGTCAAAATCCTGAAGCGGCTGTCTTAATCGTTTAGGATAGCGACCGCCCGTGTCCAGCCAGCGGAGCCATTCTTTATCTTTGCTGGAAAACAGGAAACCATGAAGCCGTTGCAGGGTAGGCGATCAAGGTTAGTGAGCTTTTCCATGTGGCAATAGCCGATGTCTCGGCCTGCCTTATGCCCCTCCCAGATCAGCGAGGTGTCGCCCGTCTCCTCAACCCGCTTGGCGGTGTGGCCGAACGGCGCGTCCCAAGACCATGCGTCGGTACCCGTCACGCGAACGCCGCGCGAGGTCAGGTACAGCGTAGCTTCGTAGCCGATGCCACATCCTTTCGCGAGAAAGTCGGCTTGGCTGAGCGCCGCGCCAGCGGCCGTATTGATCAGCACGATATCCAATGGCCGAAGCGTGTGACCGGCCGCGTCGAGCGCTGCCGCCATCTCGTCCGCCGTCACGACATGACCGTCAGGGAAGTGCCGCATGTCGAGCTTGACCCCCGGCTGGAAGCACCACTCCAGAGGCACTTCATCAATCGTGATCGCACGTTCGCCGCCGTTCATCGTCGGATGGTAGTGCCACGGTGCATCGAGATGCGTTCCGTTATGCGTCGACAGCGTCAACGTCTCCGATGCAGCGAACCCCAGCCCGCCGGGAACTTGTTCGGCAGTGACACCCGGGAAGAAGGTTTGAAGCTCAGCGACGGTTTGGTCGTGCGTCTGATATGCGATCGAGGGTCGCATGAACGGTGGATCCGTTATCACGTCGGGATCGAGCGTGATCGACAGGTCGATGAACGTCCGCGTCATGCGACATGTCCTCCCAATGCTTCTGCGAGCCAGTCGGCGATGAAGTCGCGGCCGAAGCTCATATTATCGACGCCGACATGCTCGACACCGCCTTCGCGTTCGGTGAAGAACTTGAGTTCGCGTTTGGGGCTGTTGACGAGCTGGTCGTAGGTCCGGTGCGCATAGTCGCGGCCGATTTGTCTGTCATTGTCGCCGTGCGTCACCAGGAACGGCACCGTGATCCGGTCCAGTATGCCCTCGAGCGTCATACCGGCAGCCTTGTCGAGGAACTCGGCCATGTCCTTGGCACCGAACACCCACATGACGTGATTCCAGTAGTGCGGCACGGGATTTTCGCCCTCGCGGCGCAGGCGCTTCTGCTGCACTTCCGCCCAGTCGTGGTTGGCGCCCCAAACCGCCGCTGCAGCGAACCGTGGTTCGAAGGCGACCGCCCTTGGTACGAAATACCCGCCGAGCGAGATGCCCGAGAGCCCGATCCGCGTAGCATCGACGCCGGCTAGCTTTTCCAGCCAGTCGACGACAGGGGTCGCCCAGCGCTCGCTTTCGTGGGTGGCGTGCAGCCCGCCTGAGCGCAGCGCCTCACCCGACCCTGGCTGATCGATGCACAAGGTGGATATTCCACGGCGCAGCAGGGCCTGAGGTAGGCCGGTCCAGTAGAGAAGCTCCTTGCAGCTATCGAGCCCGTTGACGAACACGACGACGGGCGCCTTGCCCGGCGCCTGTGTGAAGACACCCGGCACCATGCCTCCCGGAATCGCGATCTCCACGCGCTCTGCGTTTTCCTGGCCCAGCGCCATGGCGCGTCGGAAGCTATCCTGGCCTTTTGCGAACGTGGCGTTGCGCTCCGGCGTGCCTTGTCCCTGCATCCGTTCGGCGGTGATGTAGTACAGGCTTGCGCGCTGGAGTTTGGTGCCGGCGGATAAGTGGCGCCCCAATGCCTCGTCCTCGGCGGCAAGAACGACCAGCTTGTCGGCCATCTTGACCCATTCGCGCATGAACTGCGGGGTACCCGCGTCCTCGCCCGACTGTGCCGCTTCCAGCAGAGGGCGGCACATCTCCTCGATCTCGCCGATCCGCGCACCGCTTTCGATCGCGATGTCGACCGAGAGGTTCCAGACGTAATTATTGGGGAAATATTGGAACATGGCCATGGTGCAGATACTCAGAACATGGGGTGGGGGTTTTTGGACGATTGCGGCATTGGCTGGATGACATCCCAATGCTCGACGATCTTACCGTCCTTGAGGCGATAGATATCCGCTACGGCGCCGCCAGCCGTCTTCGGATCGCCGCGACCGAACAAATGGATGATCGCCAGATCGCCATCAACGACGATCCGTTTCACGACGAATGTCGCGCCGGGCGTCGAAAACAAGGGCTCCAGCGACGTTATGGCCGATGCGCGACCGTCGGCGATGCCGGGATTGTGCTGGACGTAGTCCGGAACCACGAAGTCGTCGAACGCTCGCCGCACGTCTTTCGCGCGGTACAGGATATCGGCGAACCGCGTCATGATCGCGCGATTTCGTTCGGTCTCGTCGGCTCGACGGGCCGCGACCGGCATCGCCATCAGGGCGATGCCGGCCATGGCTATACCGGCCCGGATCATGCCGCGGCTGGTGTCCATAGACCTGCATCGGGTGCGGGCTTGGGCATAGTCTGTGGACCGCCGACGCCCGTACCCCATTGGTCCATCGTGTCCGGCGAGGGGACGTGGACCGTATGCTGGTGATGATCGTCGTCGACCTCTTCCAGTTCCGACGTATATTCGACGACGTTCATCGCCGGCGTCGTGAAATAGCTGAACGTGTTGTTGCCCGCGGTATGGCGGCCCGGTCCCCATTTGATGTCGACGTCGTTCTTTTTGAGGCGGGCGATGCCCTTCATCATGTCGTCGATCGTCAGCACGTCATAGGCGACGTGGTTGAGGCACGGCGGCCCTGGTAGGAAGGCGAGACGGTGATGCCACGCATTGCAGCGCATGAAGCACATAAAGTCGCCGAGCCAATCTGAGACACGGAAACCGAGTGCCTTCTCGTACCACGCCACGGTCGCCCGGTGGTCGGGCGAATGCATGACGATGTGACTGATCTTGACCGGGATCGCCTCGCCGCGCTTCAGATCGCGTGACTCCCCGCGCTCGACCTCCGCCGAGACCTCCAGCGTGTGGCCATCAGGATCGAAGAACCGGAAGCCGTAGCCGCCACCCAGGGTCGTCTGCTCGTGAGGCTCGGTGATGATCTTGCCCCCCGCATCTTTGACCTGCGCGAAAAGGGCATCGACGTCGGCGCGCGTCTCGGCTGCCCATGCCATCACGTCGATCCGTTGCACGGCGTCCTGACGGAGACGTACGACATATTTCTCGGGCGTACCTGCGGCGGCGAAATACACCATGCCGTCATCGGCTTCGACTTCCGTCAGCCCCCAGATGTCGGCGTAGAACCGCCGCTCGGCTTCCAGGTCTGGAACTGCATAGCCGACGTAACGAACTTCTGAAACGCGTGCCATATCCACTCTCCTTGCCTGCCGATCAGCGCCGGCATTGTGAATTCATCGTCAGTCGAACGCGACGGTTGCCGACAGCGGAAGGTCCAGCGACGATCCGCCAATGCGCAGCGTGGTCGGACCCGATGCGAACACCCATCGATTGCCGCTCCATCGCCGCAGGGCGATCGGATTGACGACGAGATGAATATCCACCGTGCTGCCCGCAGCGACGACCTGTTTGGCGAAACCGGCCAGAGGACCGTCGGCCCGATATGCCTGGACGACGGCGGCGCTGTCGCGCGAACCGTCGTTGCGCACGGTCACGGCCAAATCGACGCAGTGATCGGACCGGGTAGTCGCGGTTGCGGCGACGTAGGTGAAGCGGCCGTAGCCAAGCCCTTCGCCAAACGCGAACGCTGGACGGATGCCCGCCGTGATCATCCCGCGGTAGCCAATGCCGATGCCCTCGGCATAAGGCAGCCGGCCGTCGGCGTCGGGGGTCGCATGTAACGCGGGATACTGGTCCTCCGATGCCGCCAGTGCGACGGGCAAGCGCCCCGATGGTTCGAGATCGCCTGCGACGACCGCGGCGAGCGCAGGCCCAAACGCCTCGCCTGGATACCAGACCGCCAGCAACGCCGCGGCGTCGGTGGCGAACCTTGTATCGAAGGCGTGCCCGACATTGACCGCTACGATCGTTCGCGGGTTGGCGGCGATCACGCGCGCGGCGAGTTCCTGCTGGTCGAGGGGGATCGCAGTGGTATCGCGGTCCTTGCTTTCAACGCCAGCGTCCGCGGTCTCGCCGACGAGCAGCAGTACCGCGTCGGCGCCCCGAGCGATTGCCTCCGCCTCGGCCAGCAAGGTCGCCGCGTCGTTCGGTACCCCAAGCCCGAACCATAATCCATGGGCACGTGCTGGCGTGTACCGAAGCTCTGCTTCGATAAGTACAGGTATCCCTGCTTCGAGCAGGACTTCAACATGGTCGCTGTCGCCGCTTTTCAGCGCGCCCATGACGTCGCTTGCCGGGATCTCGCGTTCCGCAGCGAACACCTGCCGGCCATCAACGACCAGTCGTACCGATCCGGTGCCACCGATGTGCAGGCGGTGCATGCCCGTGACCGTCGGCATTATCCGCCCACTGGCCCGGATACCGCCGTTGCGGTCGAACGCGCCGAGGTCATGCATACCGTGAAACCACGTCAGCGAATTGGTGTTCCGCGTCTCACTGCCGAGCAGGCTTGCAGAGAAATCATGGCCACCGAAGTAATCGACGGTCATGCCGACGTCGCAGCCATCGCCAAGATCGCGCGCGGGGAGTGCAGGCATTGCCGGCAGCCGCGGCGAGGGGGGGCAGCCGGGCGCGAAGACGATCGTCTCCACGCCGAACCGCGCGCGCAGCGCCTCGACAGGCAGGATCGCATCGGGGCGGAGCGCGATCTTGGCGAACGTGCCACCCTGAAAGCAGGGGGCAAGCGCATTTGGTCCGATGACCGCCAACTGGCGAACGCTGCCCGGCGCGACCGGCAACAGGTCGCCATCATTGCGCAGCAGCGTGAAACCAGCGGCGGCTGCCTGGGCCAGAATGGTATCTCGATCCCCTGGCTCAGCGCCCGCATCGCCGCCGGCCCAGGTTCGGGCAGCGATCTGGATCCTGTCGACCGCTTCCTCGACCCGGTTGACACCAACTGTCCCATCAGCCGCTGCGTCGCGCAGCTTCGTGCCCATGAACCGGGCGGGGCCAGGCATTTCGAGATCAAGCCCCGCGTTCAGGGACTCCGCGCCGGCATGCGTACCGAACCAGTCGCTTACCGTGAAACCACCGTAGCGCCATTCGTGGCGCAGGATGTCGGTCAGGACGGGCGCGTTCTGCGCGCAATAGTCGCCGTTGACGCGGTTATAGGCCGTCAGGATGCCGGCACAGCCAGCCCGGGCCACCATTTCAAACGGAAGCAGATAAATTTCGCGCAACGTCGTCTCGTCGACGATCGCGTCGTACCGATCGCGCTGCGTTTCGGAGTCGTTGCAGACCAGATGCTTGGCGATGCTGCCGACACGGCGGCTCTGCAAACCCCTGCTCCACGCGACGCCGAGCGTTCCGGCAAGCAGGGGATCTTCGCCGAACATCTCGAACACCCGGCCGGCGTTCGGCGAGCGAGCGAGATTGAGATTGGGCGCCAGCACCATGTCAACGCCCTTGCGCTTCGCTTCGCCGCCGACCAGCGCGCCGACGACGCCGGCGAGTGCCCGGTCCCAGCTTGCCGCCAGTGCGATGCCGCTCGGAGTCAGGATCGATACGTCGCGCTCGTCGACCCGGCCGCTCGCGATGCCCATCGGACCGTCGGCCATCTTGGCGGATGGGACGTCGTTCGCGGCAACGGTCGACCACATGTCGCGGCCCGCCGTGAACGATAGCAGCGTGTCGTTGATCATCGCGTAGCTCCGGCAAGCAACAGGATCTGGTCGGCCTGCATCGCGACCTGACGTCGCAGGCCGTCGTCGGCGAGCGATCCGTCCTGCGCGAACGGTTGCTGCTCGACGGTATTCACCGCAATGCCGATCGGGGTCGGCCAGCCGCGCATCGCATGCACGATCCCGCGCAATGCCTGAAGCGTGACGCCGCAGGCCTGCCAGCCTGCTGCGGTGACGACCAGCCCGACGGCACGGCCATCGAAATAGACCCGGCGGTCGTCCCGTAGATCCTCGAGGAGATCTATGGCGTTCTTCACCAGACCCGACACGCCGCCATGATAGCCCGGCGAGCCGATCACGATCCCGTCGGCGGCGCGGACGGCTTCGACGAATTCGCGCTGGGCATCGCTGCGCTCGGCGTTTTCAGGGGCGAAATGGGGGAGCGCAGACAGTTCTGCACCACCGAACATGCGCGTCGTCGCCCCGTTCCGCTCAGTCGCGGCAAGAACCGCTCTGACCATCCGTTCGCCGGATGATCCTGGCCGCGTGGTCCCCCCGATGCCAACGATGTACGGCGCGATCATTTCGCGGACTTGAACTGTGGCATGACGTCGCGTGCCAGCAGGTCGAGCGTGCGGTTCGCCCATTCGAGCCGCTGCGGATCGAGCGGCCCGGTCGTCGTGCCGCATAGCACGTTGCCGATGCCGAGTTCTGCATAAGGGGCGAGATGTTCGGCGACCGTCTTCGGACTGCCGTGCAGGCACCAGGTCGCGATCCAGTCCTCGGTAAGCGCCATTGGCGTGTCGTCGGTCTTATGGTTCGCGGCATCGCGCTCGGCTGCGTCGTTATAATATTTCTCGCGATCGACCGCAGCCTGGTAGGCGCGCAGGATGATCTCCAGTTCCTCGCGTGCCTGGTCGTCGCTTTCGGCGATGTGGACGCATTGATAGGTGTGGGTTGTCCAGGACAGGGCATCCGCGACGATCGCCTCGTCATGACCGGCCGCCTCGAGCATGGCGCGATAAGCGGTGAAGTATTTGGTGACGTGCTTGAGCGGCTCGGTACCGCCGATGTTCGGCGGCGTGAACGCGGGGATGAACGCCGGCCAGCCATGCTCCGCGGCACGGCGTGCGCTGGCCTCCTTCATGGCAACGGGCATGAGCCGCGCGTGACGTTTGCCGTACATCGCAGGCGCGATGCGCTGCAGCACCTTGCCCTTATAGGGTCCGTTCTCGAATTCGATCGGCGCGTCGTCAATCTGCTTGGCCCAGAGCTTCTCGGCGATGGCAAGGTTGGCCTCCGCAATCGCCGAGGCTTCCTTGTAGTTCACGCCGAAGCCGATCATCTCCTCGGGCGTGGTGCCGGACCCTACACCAACCAGAAGCCTGCCCTCCGTCAACTGATCCAGGATGTTGACGCGTTCGGCAAAGCGGACTGGACTGTGAAGCGGAACCGAGGTGACTGAGAAGCCGAAATGCACCTTCTTCAGCTGGCCGGCCAGATAAGCGGCGAACATCATCGGGTCGCTCGCGACGGGCATGTAGCCGGTGAAGTGATGGTCGGGAAGAAAGACCGCGTCGAAGCCAAGCTCCTCGGCTTTCTTCGCGTGATCGACGAGATCGAGGATCAATTGACGGTCCTGGTCCGCAGCCGTGGTGCGGGCATTCAAGAAAACCGAAAATCGCATCAAATCTCTCCCGAAGTGGCGGGTTTGTCCCCTGCCGATTTGCCTTTCGTCCGTCACAAAGTGTAACTGACTGGTAGCGGTTCAGAACTAGAACCGTCATTCTGAATTGAGTGATAGCGGCCTGTTGCGCCGCGTGTCAACGGGGACGTTCGCGATGCCTGCAAAAGCGATGACGATAGAAATGGAGCTTGCCGCCACGCCCTCGCGCGTCCCGCAGCAGGGGCGTAGCCGAGCGTCGTACGACCGGATGATCGCCGCGGCTGAAGACCTGCTGCGCGAACGCGGCAGCGATGATTTCACGCTTCTCGAGGTCAGCAAGGCTGGCAAAGTTTCGATCGGTTCGATCTACAACCGGTTCGACAGCAAGGACGATCTGATCCGAGCGGTGCAGGGCCGTGTGCTGCTCGCCGTCGACAAGGCGCAACGCGAAGTCGTCGACCGTGCCGAGTCGCAAGCCGATGATCTCAGGACACTCGTTCCCTTGATCATCGATGGGATCGCCGAATGTCTTCACGAACATGCCGATCTGATGCGCCCGATGATGCTGCGTGCCGGATCGGATCCCATCGTGCTGGCTGCCGGCAAACGCAGCTACATGGAGGTGGAGAACCTGGTCTGCACGGCGCTTCTGGCGCATCGTGACGAGATTAAGCGGCCCGATCCCGAACGCGCCGTCGCGTCTGCTTATCGCATCGCCTATTCTGCGATTGCACGTGCGCTTGGTTTCGGCGCTACCCCTGGAAATGGGGTGGAAGGGGAATGGAAGGTCCTGAAAGAGGATCTCGGCCATATGGCGTCTGCATATCTTCGCTCAGCCGACTGATCGCAGGGAACGCTAAGAATCGCGCCGGAGCGCCGGCGCGACTGCCTGGACCGAAATGTCGACCCTAAGGCGCGCAGCAGTTCGCCGATGCTGCCGGCGCTCGTGCAAAAACTTGTCATTCGTACGACGGGCATCGTCCAAAACCAGTTCGCCGTCACGACTACGGGTATGGCGCTGGTCGACCACGTAAATATCTGATGTCGCCGGCTCTTGCGGCCCTGATGCCACTGCTTGACAGCCCTAACAAAGCATCTATTAGAACCATAGTTCTTATTCGTACCAGCGCGGGGAAAAACCCGCCGATCGAGAAGGGAGAGGATCATAATGCGCAATGCACCCGTAATCCGTGTTCTTTTGGCCGGAGCCGCAACGCTGGTGGTCACCGCGACCGCGCAGGCTCAGCAAACGCCACCATCCGAAGCTCCCCCGGCTCCCATCGAAGCGACACCGACGGAAGGCGCAGCGACAACGGCAGGCACAGCGCAGGACGATGCGGGTCAGTTAGGCGATATCATCGTGACTGCGCAGAAGCGCGCTACCGGAATCCAGGATACGCCGATCGCGATGCGTGCGTTCGACGGGGATCAGCTCATCAAGAGCGGCGTCGGCGATTTGAACGGACTTACGCGCCTCGCACCCGACCTCAACCTGACGACCGAAACCCTGTTCACGCGCATCAGCATCCGCGGTGTCGGAAGCCAGGATGTCTCAGAAACCGCAGACGGCGCACTGACGATCAATATCGACGGCGAGTACATCAACCGCCCGGTCGCCTTGAATGCCGCCTTGTTCGATCTCGAGCGGGTCGAAATCCTGCGTGGCCCGCAAGGAACACTGTATGGTCGCAACTCGACGGCGGGCGCACTGAACGTGATCGCCGCCAAGCCGTTGCTGGGTGACGTTTCCGGCTTCGCGACGGTCGGCTACGGCAACTATGATTCAAAGACGGCGCAAGCTGCCGTCAATCTGCCACTTGGTGACAAGGTGGCCGTCCGCATCGCGGGCCTCCATTCCGATCATGACGGCTATACGAACAACGCCCCCGGCGGAAAGGGCGATACGGGCAACTCCGACGCGCTCCGAGCCTCGATCTATGCCGAGCCGTTCGACCGTCTGAAACTCTACCTCGCCGGCGAATATGTCGACGTGAACCAGAGCGCGCCGTCGCAATTCGGCGTTCAGGTCTCGGCAACCTCGCCTGGCCTGGTCACGCTGCCATCCGGTGCAATCGTGCCGTCGCAGTTCAAGCCGACGTTCGACCGCGACAGCTATCCCCTGGCCGATGTCGGTTTCTTTCGGACCAAACAATATGCGGTCCGTGGTCGCGCGGACCTGGATCTGGATTTTGCGACGCTCAGCTATATCGGCGGCTACCGCGACGTGAACGTCAGCTCGCGCCAGCCCCTGAACGGGTACGTGCCGGCCGTCTTCACCTACTATAACAACCGGATAGACTCCGACACGCAGAGCCATGAAATCCGTCTCGCGGGCGGCAAGGAAGGCGCATTCATCTGGCAGGCTGGCGGATTCTACTACAAGGAGTCGCAGGATATCGCCCGGGGCCTTTTCCTGCCGCAAGCGGGACCAAACGGTAGTTTCCTGAACTTTTTCTATAGACCCTATGTCGACTCGACGTCGAAAGCCGCATTCGGCCAGGCTACGTATTGGGTGCTGCCCGACACGCTCAGTCTGACGGGTGGCATTCGCTACACCGACGACCAGAAGCGGGCCCGCTATGACAATTACGGCTTCCAGTTCAATTCCGGGCCGACGCCGCCCGCTGACGGATCGGCCGGTGCCGTCACCACCTTCCCGCGGCAGGACTCGAGCAAAGTCACGTGGAACGCGGGTGTCGACTTCAAGGCCGCGCGTGACAACCTTCTCTACGCAAAGGTCTCGACCGGCTACAAGGGTGGCGGCTTCGACAATGTCGGAGACTATGCGCCAGAGACGCTGACGGCGTATGAGATCGGGTCGAAGAACCGGTTTGCGGACCGGACGGTCGAGTTCAATGTCTCGGGCTTCTATTACAAGTACACCAACCAGCAGGTTCAGGTGCTGCTCGACACGTCTGTGGGCGCCCGGACGCTGAACGCGGGCAAGTCGCGGATCTGGGGTATCGAAACCGACAGCACGTTCGTCCTGTCCGATCGCGATCGCGCGCATCTGACGTTCAATTACCTCGATGCGAAGTTCACCGACTTCCCGGGTGCGGTATCCGGTCTGAACGGCACTTTCCCGATCGATCTGACCGGCAACACGCCACCCCAGGCACCCAAGGTCACGATCGCCGTCGGCTATGATCACACCTTCCCGATCGGCGACGGCAACCTGGTCGCAAGCGGCTTCTCGCGGTTCAAGTCGCAGTATTTCCTGACGCCGTTCAACTGGGAAGCCGAACGCCAGCAGGCCTACACGCAGACCGATCTGAGCCTCGAATATTCGGCACCCGGCGATCGCTTCTCGATCCAGGGCTTTGTACGCAACCTCGAGAACGAACGGCCGCTTGGCTATGGTTTCTTCACCGGGGGCGGCATCAACGTCTACAACTTCAGCTTCGGCGCCCCGCGGACCTACGGTGCGCAGGCGACCATCAAGTTCTAGGAAACGGCTACGTGGCGGACAACGGGCTCGGTGAATTCGACAGGCGGTCCGCGATCGGCGGCGGGCTCGTGCTCGCCGCCCTCGTCGGAACACCGCTCTGGATCTGGGGCAAGGCGCGTCAGGGCGAGAAGGGGGAGGCGACCGAGGATCAGCGCCGGATGATCGACACCGTCTCCGATCTCGTCATTCCGCGCACCGACACGCCGGGCGCCTCCGATGTCGGCGTTGGTGATTTTGTCATCCTAGCCCTCAACCACGGGCTCGACGGGACGCGCGAACCCGCAGCCGGCGCTGCAATTCAGGGCGGTGGGCCCGTACCGACGCCGCGCGGCGGAATGTATCTGCTCGACGATCTCGCGATCATGCTGCGGATCAAGGCGGGCGGAAATTTCAACGCGGCGACCCCCGTCACGCAGCGCGATGCGCTGGCCGCAATAGACACGCGCGCGTTCGCACCGGGCAACGAGAAGGATCCCTGGCACAAGATCAAGGATCTGATCTTGACGGGCTATTACACATCCGAAGCGGGCGGTTCGAAGGAGCTGCAATATGAACTGGTTCCCGGACGCTGGGATCCCGACGTGCCGTTGAAGCCGTCGGATCGGGCCTTTTCAAGCGACTGGACAGCGGTGGAGTTCGGATGATGCAGGAATTCGACGCCATCGTGGTCGGGTCAGGAATAACCGGTGGCTGGTCGGCCAAGGAACTGACGCAGGCGGGGCTGAAGGTCCTGATGATCGAGCGTGGCCGCGATATCGAGCACGGCACCGGGTACAAAACCGAGACACTGGCACCCTGGGAGCTCCCGTTCCGCGGGATGGGCGATGCCGAACGCTATTGGGCGGAGTATCCGGTTCAGTCGATGAACCGGCATTTCACCGAGTTCACCGAACATCATTTCGTCAACGACCGCGAGAATCCCTACGCCGTTCCCGCCGGCAAGGACTTCAACTGGTGGCGGTCGTACCAGATGGGCGGACGGTCGCTGACGTGGGGCCGACAATGCTATCGCTGGTCGGACTATGATTTTGGCGCGAACAAGGCCGACGGGCACGGCCTCGACTGGCCGATCCGCTATGCCGATCTCGCCCCCTGGTACGACCGGGTCGAGGACTTCATCGGCGTATCCGGTGCGGCCGAAGGGCTGGCGGTTCTGCCGGACGGACGTTTCCAGCCGCCGATGGCGCTCAACGCGGTCGAGCAGCATTGCCGCGACGTGTTCATGAACAAGTTTCCCGATCGTCGGCTGACAGTCGGCCGAACCGCCAATCTGACCGAAGCGAAGGAAGGGCGGTCGAAGTGCCAGTATCGCTCGATCTGCGCGCGTGGCTGTTCCTACGGCGCCTATTTCTCCACGCAGAGTTCGACGTTGCCAGCCGCCAAGGCCACCGGCAATCTGACGGTCATCACCGACAGTGTCGTCGAGGGCGTTGATCACGACCCGGTAACGGGACGCGCGACGGGCGTGCGGTATCTTGACGTCAAGACCGGCAAACGCGGTACGGCGACGGCCCGCCTCGTGTTCCTCAATGCCGGCGCGTTCAATTCGAACCATATCCTGCTGCGGTCGACCTCCGAACGCTTCCCCAATGGGCTCGCCAACAGCTCGGGCGTGCTCGGCACGCACATCATGGATCACGCGACCACACTATCGGGCATCGCGGCCATGCCGGGTTTCGAAACGCATACCAGCTACGGCAACCGCCCGACCGGGATCGTGGTGCCCCGGTTCCGCAATCTGGACCAACAGGACGGTGCCGGCTTCACGCGGGGCTACAGCTTCCAGGGCGGCGCGCTGCAAAGCACGTGGACGGCCGGGAAACGGGCGGCGGGGCTCGGCGTGGACTACAAGGAGTCGTTGCGGCATCCGGGACCCTGGCGGATGATCTTCGTCACCTTCGCCGAAAGCCTGCCACGCGCCAGCAACCGCCTCACCCTCGACCGCGTGAAGACCGATCCGCACGGTGCCCCGGTGTTGAACATTGCGTTCGAACACGGCGCGAACGAACATGCCGCGCTTGCCGATGCCAAGGGCCAGGCCAAGGTCATGCTCGAGGCTGCAGGCGGTCATGTCTTTCTCGGCTTCGATCAGCCAGGTGCCGGCGGGTCGGCGATCCACGAGATGGGCGGCGCGCGGATGGGGAACGACCCGGCCCGGTCCGTCCTCGACAAGTGGAACCGTGCGCATGACGTACCAAACCTGTTCGTGACGGACGGCGCAGCAATGAGTTCGTCCGCCTGCCAGAACCCGTCGTTGACCTACATGGCCTTGACGGCGCGCGCTTGTGCCAACGCGGTATCGATGCTTCGAGAAGGCACGATCTAGCCATGACGACCGTGGCGAGCGCACGCGATCAGGCGTCATCGCTCGCGCCGCGCGCCCGCACGCTGGCCTTCGCGACGCTGACGGTGGCATTCGTGATGGACGTGCTCGACAGCACGATCGTCAATATCGCGATTCCCGCGATCCGTGCCGACCTCGGCGCCGGACCGGTTGCGGTGCAATGGATGGTGGCCGGATATTCGATGGCCTTCGCAATGCTGCTCATCAGCGGTGGCCGCATGGGAGATGTCTTTGGCTATCGCCGGATGTTCATCGGCGGCATGTCGGGCTTCACGCTCGCATCCTTGTTGTGCGGCGTTGCGCCCACGCCGACCGCGCTGATCGTGGCGCGTCTGGTACAGGGGGCGACCGCGGCGTGCATGGGGCCGCAAGTTCTTGCTTTGGTCCAGCTCCTCTATCCGCCGCATGAGAGAGTTGGGGCGCTGTCGTTCTTCGGCATACTTGGCGGGCTGACCGCGGTATTGGGACCGGTGATCGGCGGCGCATTGATCGAGGCAAACATCGCGGGCCTCGGTTGGCGGGCGATCTTCCTGATCAACCTCCCGATCGGTGCTGCCGGTATCGTCGCCGCTTGGTATCTCCTGCCCAAAGGACGCTCGCCCGACCGTCTGCGGATCGACTGGGCGGGGAACGCGCTCGTCGTCGCCCTGCTGTTTGCACTCGTCTTCCCACTGATCGAGGCGCGTGCGCTCGACTGGCCATGGTGGTGCTTCGGATTGTTCGCGACGACCGTACCCCTCGGTATGCTGCTGTGGCGGCATCTGCGCCGGCGAACCGTGCGCACCGGATCGGCGCTGATGGATCCGACGATGTTTCAGGATCGTAGTTTTTCCAACGGCCTGCTGACGTCGCTCGTCTTCGCTGTGGCGGGGGGAGGGTTCCTCCTGGTGTTGACGCTCGTACTGCAGGTCGGGCTCGGCCTTGACCCGCTGTCGGCCGGATTGCTGCACATTCCATTCGCGGTCGGCGTAGGGCTGGGGATCAGCCTGCTCGGTCGCCGTATCCTGCCACGTCTGGGCCGTTCGGTGCTGGCGGTCGGTTCCGGGGCAATGGCGCTGGGGGTGGCCGCGGTGACGGTGACCGTGGCAACCAGCGGCAGCGTGCCGCTGATCGGTTTTGCACTCCTGATCGCCGGTCTCGGCATGGGAACCTGTGCGGGGCCGCTGTCGCCGATCGCGCTCGCGCGGGTGGACACCCGCCATGCCGGCGCTGCAGGCGGTGCGCTGAAGACGGTCCAGCAACTGGGAAACGCCGGCGGTGCCGCAACGGTCGGAACGTTGTTCCTCGTCATGGCCGGTGGGGCGACGTCCGCGCCCGAGACACGTGCCGCGCTCATCCCAGCAGCGATCAGCATATGTCTGCTGCTGTTCTGCGTCGCCGTGCTCAGCCGGCGGTTTCCCCAGCGCCTATTCGACACTGATTGAGAGGATCAAGATGCGGTTTGCGACTCTGAATGACGGCAGCCGCGACGGCAGGCTGGCCGTCGTCTCGATCGACCACGCCAGAGCGCTGCTGGTGGAAGGCGTCGCTACGCTTCAGGTGCTGCTCGACGATTGGGATTATCTAATTCCCGTGTGCCGTGCGGCTCAGCAGCGAGTGGAAGCAGGGCAGGGGGAAGCTTTCGATCCGTCTGCCGCGATGGCACCACTGCCACGCGCCTGGCAATGGCTGGACGGGTCCGCCTACCCGTCGCACGGCGAACTGATGGATCAGGTCCTAGGTATCGTTCCGGAGATAACCGGGCGGCCTCTGATGTATCAGGGACTGTCCGACCATTTCCTGTCTGGTCACGAGAATGTCGCATTTCCCGACCTTTCGCACGGCATCGATTTCGAGGGCGAGTTCGGGGTCGTTCTCGGCAATGTCGCGGTCGGTACACCGGTCGAGGAGTGTGCAAGAGCGATCCGGCTCGTCGTCCAGATCAACGACTGGTCGTTGCGCGCGCTGGCAGGCCCCGAAATGAAGACCGGGTTCGGCTGGATACAAGCCAAGCCGGCGTGCAGCATGGCGCCGGTCGCGCTGACGCCCGACGTGCTCGGAACGGCATGGGCCGAAGGCGGCGTGGATCTGACACTCGAAGTCGATTGGAACGGCCGCTCGTTCGGACGCGCGCAAGGCGGGGCGATGGCGTGGAGTTTCGCTCAGCTGATTGCACATGCCGCTGCTACCCGACGGTTGCCGGCGGGGACAATCATAGGATCGGGCACCGTCTCCAACGCGAATTTCCGGGACGTCGGTTCGTCCTGCATCGCGGAGCGACGCGGTATCGAGATCGTCGATACCGGCACCGCGACCACCGGCTTCATGACGTTCGGTGACCGGGTCCGCATGGAGGCACGCGCCAGAGACGGAACGCCGCTGTTCGGTGCGATCGACCAGCGGGTCGTACAGGCTTGACAGCCCGATCAATAACTAGAATGCTAGTTCTATTAAAGCCGTGGCGAAACATGGCGGGAGAGGCGGAATGCGTTCGATACTGGATTCGATACGACGGTTAACGATGGTGCCTCAGGGCATCACCATCGTCACGGCGGCTTTCCTGCCGATCTTCGCCATCGTATCGATGTTTCCGGCGGTTCCGTCGATCATCGACCATTTCTCGGCCGACCCCGACGCACGGTGGAAGGTGCCGCTGATGGTGTCGGCGCCTGGCCTGACCATCGCATTGATCGCGCCGTTTGCAGGCTTCTTCATCGACAAGTTCGGGCGGCGGCCTCTGCTGATCTGGGCGACGTTCTTCTACGGCATTTTCGGCACTGCACCTTTCTTTCTCGATAGCCTGAACGCCGTGTTCGCTTCGCGACTGCTGCTCGGGGTTGCGGAGGCGGCGATTCTGACGATCGTCAACACGCTGCTCGGCGATTACTGGGATGACCGCGGGCGCCGCGACTGGCTGTTGTTGCAAGGCCTCGCCGGGCCGCTGATGGCATCGGGCGTCATCTTGTTGTCGGGTGCAGCCAGCGGCGTGCGGTGGAACGGGATCTTCCTCGTCTACCTGGTCGCCTTTCCGATTTTCCTCGCGATGCTCGCCTTTCTGTTCGAGCCAAAGAAGGATGGCGCGACCGTCAAGGAGATCGTCGCTGCGCCCGAGGTCACTACGCCGTTCCCATGGGCTGTGATTGCACTGATCGGCGGCGTGACCCTGCTGGCCTCGGCACTCTACTACGTCTTCATCATCAACGGCGGCCTCGCATTCCGCGAAGTGGGCGTACAGGACGGCGCCCGGCTTGGTCAGTTGACCGCGATCCCCAGCCTCTTCGTCGTGCTCGGCTCGGTCATCTTCAGACTGATGAGCGGCCGCTCCAATGCGGTGCAGATCGGTACGCTGTTCCTGCTGGTCGGCCTAGGACTAGCGGGTATCGGCTTGGCGGTCGACTATCGCTGGATGATTGCCGGGTTGGTGATCCAGCAGACCGGCGTCGGCATGGCGGTCCCGGTTCTGATCGCCTGGGCCAGCTCGAAGCTCACCTTCGAACATCGCGGCCGCGGGATGGGTATCTGGACCGCCTGCTTCTTCTTCGGCCAGTTCTCCAGTCCCTGGTTCGTTCACAAGCTCAACGACGCCTTCGGCACGATGCAATCGGCTTTCCTCGCGATGGGGGTTCTCGGCATCGTCGTTGCGCTGATCGCCTTCGTCGCCAGCCGTCGCACGCCATCAGCCCTTACCGCCGCCACGGCCTGACCCTTTAGACTGAAACGAGATCCAGCATGACCGGAACTATAAAGCGAGGCGTCAGCCTCTACAGCTTCCAGAACGAGACGTTCCTCGGCAAGATGACCTTAGAGGACTGTATCCGGACCTGCACGGAAATGGGCGCGACCGGAATCGAGGTCATCGGCGAACAGACATTCTGGGGGTGGCCCGAACAGCCCGTTCCGGAGAACAAGATCACCGACTGGCATGCCCTGATGACGAAGTACGGGACAGTGCCCGTCGCGCATGATGCGATGCTCGACTACAAGCGCTACAACGGCCGCGTCATGGCGCTTGACGAGCAGGTCGCCAGCATGAAGCGCGATATCGATTTCGCCGCGGCGCTCGGTATGCGCTTCGTCAGGTCGCTGGTCTCGGTGTCGCCTGAGGTGCTTGTTGCCAGTGCGCCTCATGCCGAGGAGAAGGGCATCAAGATCCTCCTCGAGGTGCACGCGCCTCTGCACTTCGATCATCCCTGGATCGTCCGGCATGCCGAGGCGTACGAGAAATCGGGCAGCGACGCGCTGGGTTTCCTGCCCGACATGGGCATGTTCCTGCATCGCTTCCCGCCCGTCTGGAAGGAGCGCTTCATCCGTAACGGCGCGCCGCGTCACATCGCCGATTACATCGAAAAGGCATATGAGGACCGTACGCTTAGTGAATACATAGTGATGAACGTGCGCGAGATGGGTGGCGAGGGGGCCGCGATGGCGATGGCCGAGACGCTGCGTCACAACGCAGCCTACGAACCCAAGCGCATGCTCGATTTCATGGGACGCATCCACAACGTCCACGGCAAGTTCTACGAGATGACCGAGGACCTTGTGGAACCGTCGATCCCCTATGACGAGATCGTCCAGGTTCTCAAGCAAGGCGGATACTCCGGCTACATCTGCTCCGAATACGAAGGCAATCGCTGGATCGAAGACGCTCATCCGGTCGAGTCCGTCGAGCAGGTCCGCCGCCAGCAGGCGATGCTTGCCCGGTTGATCGACGAGCCCGTCGCCACGACCAATTCCTCCGCACGCGCAGCCTGAAGGTAGATACGATGTTTGATCAACACATGATCTGCGAAGACACCATCGCAAACGTCGCGGAAAACGGCGCGGCTATCGGCTTCTCGTTCGGCGCAAGACTGCCCTATTACCGGGGCCTGGGCCTCTCGATGGTCGAAGACGTCGCAGTGACGCTGGACGGCGAAGCGATACCGCGGGAAGCGGTGCGGTTGACGCTGCGCGGCCGCACCTGGACGCTCGACGAGATGGAGAACGAGCATGGCGACCGCTGGAATTTCGGCGAGGTCGCCACGGTGACGGTGCTGAAGGACGGTGGACTGTCGGCAGGCGAGCATCGGCTGGAACTCGCGGAACGGATGCGGATCTCGTACCTGCCGTTCGTACCGACGACGCGGTGCGTGAAGACCATCTCGCTGGCCGCCTGACGGGGCCCGACGACAGGATCGACAGGCATGCGTACCCAGATTGCCATCATCGGCGCCGGCCCCGCCGGCATGTTTCTCGCGCATCTTCTCCGCTTGCAGGGCATCGACACCGTCGTCGTCGAACGGCGGGACCGCGCGTATGTCGAAGGGCGTGTCCGCGCAGGCGTGCTTGAACAGGTCACGACGGATCTGATGCGTCAGCTCGGACTGGCCGACAGGCTGGGCCGGGAAGGCCTCGTTCACGGTGGCACGAATTTGTCGCTTGATGGCCGGATGTTCCATATCGACATGGCAGCGCTGACCGGTGGTTCCACAGTCACCGTCTATGGTCAGCAGGAGGTGATGCGCGACCTGTTTGACGCGGCGGAATCACGCGGCCTGTCGATCGTCTGGAACGCGAGCGATGTCGCACTGCATGATCTGGAGGGCGCGCGTCCCGCGGTAACCTGGTCGCTGCACGGCCGTGAGCAGCGGCTCGACTGCGATTACATCGTCGGCTGCGATGGCTATCACGGCGTAAGTCGCGGCGCGATCCCGGCGGACGTGATCAAGACGTTCGAGCGGGCCTATCCCTTTGGATGGCTTGGCATTCTCGCCGACGTGCCGCCGGTCGATCACGAACTTATCTATGCGAACCATGAACGCGGTTTCGCACTCGCATCGATGCGTTCGACCACGCGCAGCCGCTATTATGTGCAGTGCGCGCTCAACGATGACATCGCCAACTGGTCTGACCGCCGGTTCTGGGATGAATTATGCTTGCGCCTCGGCCCTGAAGTCGGTGCGAAGGTGACGCGGGGGCCGTCGTTCGAGAAGGCTATCGCGCCTCTGCGATCGTTCGTCAGCGAGCCGATGCGGTGGGGAAGATTGTTCCTTGCAGGCGATGCAGCGCATATCGTCCCGCCAACCGGGGCGAAGGGCATGAACCTGGCGGTATCGGACGTGACGATGCTCGCCGAGGCACTGGTCGAGAAATACAAGGATCGATCGGACGCCGGCATCGACGGCTACTCGGCGCGCGCGCTAGCCCGGGTCTGGAAGGCCGAGCGGTTCTCGTGGTGGTTTACGTCCGTCACGCACCGGTTTCCGGCGATGGACGGATTCGATCGCCGGATCCAGATCGCCGAACTCGATTACATTCGCGGCTCCGAGGCGGCGCAGCGGTCGCTCGCGGAGAATTATGTCGGACTTCCCCTGGGGGCAGCATGAAGAGCAAGATCTACGACAGCCCTGCGAACGCGCTCGAAGGCGTACTGTTCGACGGCATGACGGTCATGTCGGGCGGCTTCGGGCTGTCGGGCAACCCCGAAAGTCTGATCCCTGAGATTCGAGCGGCCGGGGTGACGGGATTGACCGTCATTTCCAACAATGCGGGGGCGGACGGGTTCGGCCTGTGGATGCTGCTGGAAAGTCGCCAGATTGCAAAGATGATCTCGTCCTATGTCGGTGAGAACAAGCTGTTCGAGCAGCAATATCTCAGCGGTGAGCTGGAACTCGAACTGACGCCGCAGGGGACGCTTGCCGAGCGTATCCGCGCGGGCGGTGCGGGTATACCGGCGTTCTATACGAAGACTGGCGTCGGCACGATCGTCGCGAAAGGTAAGCCGGTCGAGACCTTCGACGGCGAGGACTATGTGCGGGAGACGTGGCTAAAGGCAGACCTGTCGATCATTAAGGCGTGGCGTGCCGACCCGGCCGGCAATCTGATGTTCCGCAAGACCGCGCGCAACTTCAACCCGAACATGGCGACCGCGGGCGCGGTCACGGTGGTAGAGGTCGAGGAGATCGTCGAGGCAGGCGCGTTCGATCCCGACTGCATCCACGTTCCCGGCATCTATGTCGACCGCATCGTCCTGTCCACGATCAACGAGAAGCGCATCGAGAAGCTTACCGAGCGCCACCGGGAGACGACATGATGGCCGACCAAACCAAAGGCTGGACCAGGGAGCAGATGGCCGCGCGCGCGGCGCACGAATTGCACGACGGCTTCTACGTCAATCTTGGCATCGGCATTCCGACGCTGGTCGCGAACTATATTCCGGACGGCGTGAACGTCACGCTGCAGTCGGAAAACGGCATGCTGGGCATGGGACCATTCCCCTTCGAGGGCGAGGCCGATCCCGACCTGATCAACGCGGGCAAGCAAACGATCACCGCGCTGCCGACGTCGAGCTTCTTCTCCAGCGCCGACAGCTTTGCGATGATCCGCGGCGGGCATATCGATATGGCGGTGCTTGGTGCGATGGAGGTCGCCGCCAACGGCGACATCGCCAACTGGACGATCCCCGGCAAGATGGTGAAGGGGATGGGGGGCGCGATGGACCTGGTCGCCGGTGTCCGTAAGGTCGTGGTGGTGATGGATCACGCCAACAAGGCGGGTGAACCCAAGATCCTGGAGGCGTGTACGCTGCCGCTCACCGGCAAGGGGGTGGTCGACCTGATCATTACCGACCTGTGCGTGCTCGCCTGCGACAAGCAGGCGGGCGGCCTGACGCTGGTGGAACTGGCGCCGGGCGTGACGCTGGAGGAGGTGCGGACGAAGACGGGTGCGGCATTCGACGCGCCCGCCTTCGCGCAGGAGAGCGCGGCGTGATCGCCTATTCGCCGGACGAGGCGGGGCTGTCGCCCTCGCTGCATCCCGACTATCGCTCGAGCATCGATCGCAGCCCGCGCCAGCCTCTGATCGCGATCCCACCGACACTGACCGAGACGACCGGTCCCAGCGCGTGGGACCGCCTGATGGTAGGGCCCTCGGGAATTGATCTTACAGCGCAACATCCGGGCGTACCGCAAGGTCAGCGGATCATCGTCTCCGGGCGCGTGCTCGACGATCGCGCACGCCCGGTGGCCAACACCGTCATCGAGATCTGGCAGGCCAATGCGGCGGGCCGCTATATTCATTCCGGAGACACTTGGGACGCACCGCTCGACCCGAACTTCACCGGGGCCGGGCGGGTCGTCACCGATGCCGACGGGCAATACAGCTATGTCACGATACGGCCCGGTGCCTATCCGTGGGGCAATCACAAGAATGCCTGGCGGCCGGCGCACATTCACCTGTCGCTGCTGGGCCCTGCGTTTGCGACGCGGCTGGTGACGCAGATGTATTTCCCGGACGATCCGCTGGTCGAGATCGATCCGATCGCCAACGCCATACCGATGCCCGCCCGCCAGCGGATGGTCGGCCGCTTTGATATCAAGAGCACGAAGCCCGCCTGGGCGCTTGGCTATCTGTTCGACATCGTGCTGAAGGGGCGCGACGAGACGCCGTTCGAGGATGTCGACCATGACCATTGAGATCGCCCCGGGGATCGCCCCGGGAATCGCCGTCGAGGACCGAGAGGCGCCACCGCGGATGGATAACCAGGATCCGGCGATTTTCGGGCAGACCCCGTGGCAGACCGTCGGACCCTTCTTCCATTACGGCCTGCCATGGAAAGGCGGCGCCGATCTCATCGGCAAGTCGGACATGGGCGCCCGTACGGACCTGTTCGGCGAAGAGCACTATTTGCTCAACCTGTCGTCACCGACCGGCACGCCCGAGGGGGAGGTGATCGAGATCGCGGGGCAGGTGTTCGACGCGAAGGGCGTGCCGATCCTCGATGCGATGATCGAGATTTGGCAAGCCAATGCCGCGGGGCGTTATATGAGCATTGATGATCGACGAGAGACGGTGCCGATCGACCCCCACTTCATTGGCTTCGGCCGCGCGTCTGTTGATCAGGACGGGATCTACCGGTTTCGCACCATTCGACCGGGGCGCGTGCCGGGACCCGGCAACACGCTGCAGGCACCCCATCTGGCAGTGTCGGTGTTCGCGCGGGGTATCATCAAACGGCTCGCGACGCGGCTGTATTTCGCTGATGGCGAAGGCAATGACGAGGATCCGGTGCTCACCGCGGTTCCGGCAGACCGTCGCAATACGCTGGTGGCTAACCGGCGAGACGGCGGGCGTTGGTGGTTCGACATCCGGTTGCAAGGCGATGCCGAAACAGTATTCTTTGCGGTATGATGGCGGATGACTGATCGCCTCCGCATGCGGCCTGCAACGACCCCTTCGATGCTGGCCGTCTTCGACGACGACGCCACCATCGCTCACGCACTCGCATTCGAAGGCGCTTTGGCGAAAGCGCAGGCGGCGGAAGGAGTGATCTCGTACGAGCTGGCGGTGGCAATTGTCGACGCCTGCATGACGGTGCCGATCAATTCTGCGACATTGGCCGAGGAAGCGGCGCTGGCTGGCACGTTGGCGATACCCCTCGTCACGCGCTTACGTGCCGCATTGGATGGTGATGCTAGGAAAGCGGTCCATAAGGGTGCGACCAGCCAGGATGTCGCCGATACCGTATTGATGATGCAGACGCGGAGAGCGACCGACCTGGTACTCCTGGACCTCGACCGCATCGTCGATGCGCTTGGTCGTTTGGCCCTGCGTCACGCTGAGACACCGGCGGTAGGCCGCACGTTGTTGCAGGATGCGTTACCCGTCGCGTTCGGTCTGCGGATCGCGCACTGGGCGGCCAGCGTCGCCGATGCTGCTCAGCGGCTGCGGCGCGACGTCGAGGACCATGCGCGAATTCAGCTTGGAGGCGCCGCGGGTGCGCGGGCGGGGCTCGATGGCGCGGGTCTGGCCATTGCATCGATCATGGCCAGCGATCTCGGCCTGGCGGTCAGCGAGCCATGGCATGCGCGCCGCATCGGCATTGCCGCCATCGGCACGAGCCTGGCCATAGCGACTGGCGCAATCGGCAAGATGGCGCGCGACATAGCGCTCTTGTCGCAAAACACTGTTGGGGAGGCGCGTGAACCGGCCGTTGCAGGTCGCGGTGGATCATCGGCCATGGCGCACAAGCGCAACCCGACCGGTTGCCAGATCGCGCTGTCGGCAGCGCTCCGTGTACCGGGTTTGGCCGCGACCCTGCTTGTCGGACTGCCGCAGGAGGAAGAGCGCGGGCTTGGCGGCTGGCAGGCGGAGGGACCGGTACTCGCGGACCTGTTCCTGCTCGCGGCCGGCGCGGCCGATGCAATGGCTAGCGTCGCCGAAGGTTTGGAGATCGACGAAGACGCGATCGCGCGCAACCTGTGCGATGCCGATATCGGTACCGATATCGGCGAAAGCGGGGCCATTGTCCGCGCGCTTGTCGCCAGAGACGAAGGATAACTTCATGCCATTCGCAATCCGTGACGACGTGCGCCTTTACTGGAAGCTCGACGGAGCCTCCGACCTGCCCGTGCTCGTCCTGCTTAATTCGATCGGCACGGACATGGCGTTGTGGGAGACCAGCGTCCCGCATTTGCTGCCCGCCTTCCGGCTCCTGCGGATCGACACGCGCGGGCACGGCGCATCAGACGCACCTGATGGTGACTATAGCCTCGCGATGCTGGCCGACGATGTCGTCGCAGTGATGGACGCTGCGGGGGTACAGACCGCGGCCGTTGCCGGCGTGTCGCTCGGCGGAATGATCGCAATGGAACTGGCACTGGCGTACCCGACGCGAATTACCGCGCTCGCGCTCGTCTGCACGTCGGCGACGATGGACGCTGGCGCATGGCGTGACCGGATCGAGGTCGTACGCGCAGAGGGTACGGCGGCTGTCGCCGATATGGCCATGGGCCGGTTCCTGTCGCCGCGCTTCGTGGCGACGCACGGTGGCGCGGCCGAAAGCGTGCGGCAGGGGCTGATCGCGATGGCCGATGCCGGCTATGCGGGTTGCGGTGCAGCGATCCGTGATATGGCGCTGATCGAGCGGTTGCCGGCGATCGATATGCCGACGCTCGTCGTCGCGGGCGATCGTGATATCTCGACGCCGTTTGCGGGCCATGGCGAACGCATCGTGGCAGCGGTTCCCGGCGCACGGGTGGTGCATCTCGATGCCGCACATCTCGCACCAATTGAGACACCCGCGGTGCTTGCAGTAACGCTTCGCGATTTCCTGAAACCGGCCGATACCCACGATGCCGCAAACACATTGTTCGAGGCGGGGCTGCTCAACCGGCGCCGGGTACTCGGCGATGCGTGGGTCGACGCGTCGCTGGCCGGGCGGACTGACTTCACCGCCGATTTCCAGGCGATGATCACCCGGATCGCCTGGAATGAAATTTGGGGCCGACCGGGTCTCGATGACCGCAGCCGTAGGTTCATCGTGCTCGCGATCACCATAGCACTCGGTCGTTGGGAGGAGTTCGCGCTTCACGTTCGCACCGGATTGATGCGTGACGGCTTCACCCGTGAGGAACTCAAGGAAGTGCTGATGCAATCGGCCATCTATGCGGGCGTGCCCGCGGCAAATACCGCCTTCGCCGAAGCGGGCAAGATCATTGCCGAGCTCAATTCTGACAGTTGAAATTCGAAGGACACGACGCTCGGCTGGCGGTTCGTCAACCCGCCTTGACGACGGCGCGGCCACGATGAAATAGGGCCGCAGAGCTCTGGCGCGGCGATGACCGAATGGCCAAAATTGGGAATGGGGAAGGGCGCTTTGAATGACCGGTTATGGGTCATCTGGAAGCTCTCGCGAGGAGGCGCACGCCGCCGAGAACGGCCCCCTCAGGTAAGACGACGAAATCGCTCCTCGGCAGGCGTCTGGACCCGTCCGTCCGGCAGGATTCCCGCCGACGCCTGTCCGTCCCTTCAGGCTGTGTCGTCGGGCAACTTGGCCACGCGTGCGATCGACGTGGCAAGGCATGCATTTGACGCGGCGAGGATCTGGTAGAATACGTGGCGGCCCAACATCGCGCGGCGGTGTCTGCTCATTGGGAAGACGATGGTGACAGAGCAGCTTGCGCCGTCACCATCGCCCCGAGCCTAGTAACGGTCGTCAGTCGGACGTCGGCGCCGCAGCTGCCAGCGCCGGATATTTGATGCCGAGCTGATCGAGATAGGTCGGGTATTTGGCCGGGTCGTAGTAGAATTTCCTCATCGCCGGGCGCATCCGCTCCATGATCTCCGTGTTTAGGTGGATGGCGGGCGGGTCGTTGGCGGTGACGACGGGGTCGTATTTCTGGTCCTTGAACTGCACGGTCTGCTGGAACGCCTTGGCGTCGGTGACGAGCTGCGGCGTCGTCATGATGTCGAGCACGGTCATCGACACTGCCTTGGCGCCCGCCACCGCGCCCTTGTGCGCGATCGGCGTGGCCATCGCGATCGCCGACAGCACGTTGTGGCCGATCATGCTGGGGATGTTGGAGGGATAGCGCACGGTGATCGTCGGCACGGTCCACATGATATCGCCGATATCGTCCGATCCGCCGCCCAGCGAGCGTTCGCGGTTGGCCGGCGTCGACAGTTCGGCGACCGTGGTGGGCAGCGGCTTGACGGTTCGCTTGTTGGTCTGCTGCACCGTCCTGGCGAAGGCCTGGTCGTCTGCGCTCCAGCTCGGCATGCCGACCGCGCTGATATTGGCATAGGCGGCCTCCGCCAGCGGCTTGTTGCCGTAATTGGGCGCGGCATAGCCGAGCAGCTTGTGTTCGACGGTGGTGCCGGTCGCCCTGGCGGCCGCATCGGCGATCTCGTTGCCGGTCGTGTAGAGATCGCGGACGCTGCCGAAATCGAGGTCGCGGAAATAATACCAGACGCTGGCGAGGTCGGGGACGATGTTGGGCTGCCCGCCGCCATTGGTGATGACGTAGTGCGAGCGCTGCGTGACGGGCAGGTGCTCGCGGCGCATGTTCCAGGCGACGTCCATCACCTCGACCCCGTCGAGCGCGCTGCGCCCTTCCCACGGCATCCCCGCCGCATGTGCGGTCTTGCCGTGGAAAGTGTATTCGGCGGACACCAGCGCGTTGTTGCCGCTATTGCCCCAGCCGGTGCTGAAATCGCTGCTGACATGCGCGAAGATCGACATGTCCACGCCCTTGAACAGGCCTTCGCGGACATACCAGGCCTTGGTCGCGAGCAGTTCCTCGGCGACCCCGGGCCACAGCATCAGCCGGCCGGGGATCCGGTTCTTCACCATCACGTCCTTTGCCGCGATCGCGGCGGCGATCATCATCGGCATGCCCGAATTATGCCCTTCGCCATGGCCCGGTGCGCCCGCGATCATCGGTTTCAGCGTCGGCGAGCCGGGATATTGCGACAGGCCGAGCAGTCCGTCGACGTCGCTGCCGAGCGCGACCAGCGGTCCGCCGGTGCCCCAGGTCGCGGTCCAGGCGGTGGGGATGCCGGCGACGCCGCGGGTGATGGTGAAGCCCTCCTTCTTCAGGATGCCGGTCAGATATTCCATCGTCTGGAATTCCTGAAAGCCCGGTTCGGCGAAACTGAAGAGGGAATCGACCATCTGCTGGATCAGCTTGGCGTGCGCCTCGACATCGGTGACCGCCTGTTTCTTCAAGGCGTCGCGATCGATGCCTGCGGCGGCGGGGGAGGCCTGGATCGGGGCAGGTTCGGCGGCAGCGGCGGTGCTGCACAGGGCGGCGGCGATCAGCGCGGCGAGCATTGGGCGGGTATCGGCCATGTCTTTATCTCCTGAACGGTGATGTCGTAGGGGTGGGAGAGGGCGCGTGCCCTCAGAGCCCGATGCGCACGCCCATCCGGAACACGCGGCCGAGCACGTCGTAGAGCGCGCGGTTGGTCTGCGGATAAGCGGGGGTGTTGTTGCCGGTCGGCCCATTGGCGACGAGCACCGGATCGCTGTTCAAAATGTTGCGGATCGACAGGAAGACCTGTGCCTTCGCGCCGCCGGTCTCGAACGCGTAGCTTGCGTTGACGTCGTAGAAGAACTGCCCGTCGATCCGGTTCATGTTGACCGTGCGGTAATCGGCGGTCGAGAGCGGGCAGTCGGTGGAGCAGACGACGTAGTTGTTGTTGTAGACCCCGCCGCTGACGCCGCGGGCGATGCCCTGGACGCTGAACCCGGAATCGAGATCGTAGCCAGCGGTGAAACGATAGGTCCAGTCGGGCAGGCCACCGGTGTTCTGGCCGGCCAGATCGGTGGTCGCGGTGACGCCGTTGTTGCTGGTCAGTTCGAACGCGTAGCTGGCCAGTGCGCGCAGCGTCATCGTGCCGGGACCGACCTGCCGGCGATAGCTGGATTCGATATCGATGCCGCGCGTCTTGACGCTGACGAAGTTGGTCGGCTTCACCTCTATGCTGGTCACCGGCAGGCCCAGGGTCGTGACGCCGCGGCCGCCGGTGGTCGAAATGAACGAACACGCATCGGCAATCGCCTGCTGATAGCATTGGTCGACGATCGTCTGCGCGAGCAGCGAGTCGATCGCCCCGTCGAGCTTGATGTCGTAATAGTCCACCGAGGCGGCGAAGCCCGGCAGGAAGGTCGGCGTGAGGACCACGCCTGCGCCATAGGTCTTGGCGATTTCGGGGCGCAGGTCGGGATTGCCGACGGTGGATTCGTTGAACTGGTTGGCCGCAATGCTGCCGTTGACCTGCGGCACGTTGACGGTGTTGGTGCGACCGGTACCGGGCGCGAACAGCTCGCTGAGATTGGGCGCACGGATATCGCGCGAGATCGTGCCGCGCAGCTTGATGTCCGGGATGACCTGCCAGGTCAGGCCGGTCTTCCACGTCTCGACGGTGCCCGATGTGGAGTAGTCGGTGAAGCGGAACGCACCGTTGAAATCCATGCCCTTGAAGATCGGGATGACCGATTCGAGATAGGCTTCCTTGACGGTGTACCGGCCCCTGGTCGGCAGGTAGTTGCCGTAGATCCAAGTGCCGGTGGTGACGCCGTTGGCGACGATCGGCTGGTAGAGCTGGTCGACCGATCCGGTGACCGATTCCTTGCGGGACTCCGCGCCGAACGCCACCGAGATCGGGCCTGCCCACAGATCGACCAGGCTGTTGGTCGAAAAGTTGATCGCCGCGACTTCCTGCTTCAGCGTCTGTTTGCGCAGCGGCTGGCGGCCATTGTAGAGGACATAGGCGATCGCCTCGGGCGAGGCGCCGTTGGTGCCGAGCCGGTTGAGCGGCGCGCAGGACGGGTCGTTGTTGCCCGCATTCGCATCGACATTGATCCGGCACACGATTGTGCCGGGAGCGTATCCGCCGCTGTTGCCCGCTACCGCGACGACCGCGTCGGTCGCCGCCGCCATCCGCGAGACGTTCCAGGCGTTGGTCAGCCGCTCGTTCGTCTTCGTCTTGCCGAGCTGATAATAGCCGCCCCATTTCCAATCGATCGTGCCGGTCGAGAAGGCCCCGTCGGCGCCGGCGACGTAGCGGAACACCTGCCGCTCATTGTCGCTGCCCTGCGGCGGCAGGAAGATGTTGCTGGTGCCGATCTGGATCGAGCTGAGGTTGTTCGCCGCCATCGCCGCGCGCGTCGCATCGGGCAGATAGGCGTTGTCGCGCTGGATCGTCACGCCGGTGGTCGGCGTCTGCTGATAATAGCTCTGGCCGCGATAGTTGCTGTACGAGAACTGGCCGTAGAGTTCGACCAGCGGCGAGACCTCGTAGCTCAGCCGGCCGAACACGCTGCTGCGCTTTTCCTCGGGCTGCAACGTCGCGCTGCTGCGATGCCCGGCGGTGGTGATGTCGGTGTCGCCGCCGACCATCCACTGGCCGCTGGTGGCGCCGAAGTTCAGCTGGTTGACGCTCGCCTTGCCGGTCGCGGGATCGACCGAACCGAAATAGGTGCCGCGCAACGGGCCGGTGCTGACAAGCCCGCCCGGCGTGAACTGGCCCGTGCCGATGCCCGATGCGATCAGGAATTCATTGACGCAGGGCGTGTTCAGCGATGCGGCATCGGTGCACCGTGCCGCCGAATAGGCAGGATTGTTGGCAAGGAAATAGCCGCTGTCGTTCCAGTCGCGGTCGATCGTCTGGATGCCCTCTTGCGAGAAATGCTCGCCCGACACGATCAGATGGCCGCGCCCGTCCGCGAACGCCTTGCCGCCGGTCGCCGTCACCTTGTGGTTCGGCGCGTCGCCATAGGTGGTGACGCCGTGCTCATACTCCATCTTGAAACCGGTATAGTCGCGGTCGAGAATGAAGTTGATCACACCCGACACCGCGTCCGAGCCATAGGCGGACGAGGCGCCGCCGGTCACGACTTCGACACGCTCGATCAGCGCCTGGGGGAAGGTGTTGACGTCGACCTGGCCGGTGGTGGTCGAGGCGACCGAGCGCTGGCCGTCGAAGAGCACGAGCGTGCGGTTCGCGCCGAGGTTGCGCAGATTGACCGAGTTGATGCCGGCGGCGCCGTTGCTGAGCGAGCCGTTGCTGCTGGCCGAGGTACCGCTGCCGCGCACCGCGGGCAGCGTGTTGACGAAATCGGAGATGTTGGCGGGCGCTTCCGCCTTGAGTTCCTTGGCCGTGATGACGCTGACGGGGGTGGGGGCGCTGTAGCCGTCGCGTTCGATCCGCGATCCCGTGACGACGATGGTGTCGTCCCCGGGTACGACGTCGCCGGTGACGGGATCGGTCGCGAGTTCGGGCTTGCCGCCCGGGACGTTCGTCGTCTCCTGATCCGTCGGGGCGGACTTGGCCGGGCCACGTTCGGTCTGGAGCGCCGTATCGGGCGGGCCCGCAACTGTCCGGGCGGACGCAGTCTGCGTGGCGAGGCACAGCGCCAGCACGCCCACGCTGACGAGGCTGGCGGATTTCAAGCGGGCAGTCGGCCGGACGCGCATCGAGAAGGCGCCAACGTCGGCGCCATACAGAACAGTCATGGAGAGCCCCCTTCAGGTGATCGGGTGCCGTCCAGATATCCCCTCGTTTATATTTTTCGCTGGTTCCTGCCTGTTGGACTCGATGGCCGGGTATCCCGGTCCTGTTCCGACCCGGAGCCTATCAGATCCCGCCTGCCGCTTCCTCGCAATCTGGAGATGAAATCTATGTTACTTTTGCGGAATCGACAACGTTTTGAGCAACCATTGATGCTTTACGGCGTGCCTGATATTATTAAGTTGTGATATCGGCGCGTTGAACGTCACCTTTGATCGTTGACCGCCGCCGGTGCGACCGAGCGCTGCGCGACCTCGCGCATCAGGAAGCTGCTGCGGATCCGGGCGACATGCGGCAGCATCGACAGTTCGCGGCGATAGACACGGTCGTAGTCCTCGAACGACCGGACATGGACGATCATGATGAAGTCGACTTCGCCCGACACGAAGCTGCAGAACGACATCGACGGACACAGGATTACCGCGGATTCGAATTCGTTCAGCACATGTTCGGCCTGCGAACTGAGTTCGATCGACACCATCGCGGTAATGCTGAACCCCAGCTTCGCCATGTCGAGCTTCGCGGTGTAGCCCGCGACGACGCCGTTTTCCTCCAGGATTTTGCGACGCCGCGCGGTCGCGGTGCTCGAGAGATGGATGCGCTCGCCCAGCATCACGTCGGATGCGCGGCCATCGCGGATTAATTCGCGCAGAAGCCGGTAATCGGTAGGATCGACAAGATTGTTTTCGGTTTCGTGCATCATTCACCCCGATTATTGCCGAATTTCGTCACCCAGGCTTCGAAACTGCGCAATATCGCCGGATACCGCAACCTGGATCATGCTAGTTTGCTGCATGGCAGCAATTGGGGGACGAGGCGATGCGCGGGATCATCTGGGGTACGACGGTCGGGCTGGTGGCCGCAGCGAGCGGCGGCGGACCCGTCGCGGCGCAGCAGGTCGCGCGGGCGGCGACGCAGGCGGCGCTGCTGCCGGTCAGGGCGTTGCCGGCCGAGGGACGTATCCTCGTCACGCTGCCCGCCGCCGATGCGGACGGGGCGTCGGGACGGTTCCTCTACGCGACCTCGCTCCGGACGGGTATCGGCTCGGCCAATCTGCGGCTCGACCGCGGGATGTTGGGGCCCGAACACATCGTCGCATTTCGGCGGATCGGCAAGAAGGTCGCGGTGACGTTCGAAAACCACCAGTTCCGCGCGACCGGTGACGACGGCGTCGCGGCGGGCGGGCGCACCAGCTTTCCGACGAGCATCATGGCGATGCTCGACATCGTCGCGACCGAAGCCGATGGCGGCGTGACGGTCGACATCGCCCCGTTCCTGACGCGCGACACGGTGGGGATCGCCGAGTCGTTGAACGCGAGCTGGGCGATGGCCGGCGCGGGCGGCGGATCGGCGGCGGGTAAGGGGTTCCGCCTGGTCGATCCGCTCAGCGTCGCGGATGCCGGCTCGGTGAAGGTCTTCCCCGACAATATCGAGGTCGACGCGCTGCAGACCTATCAAACCGACACGCCGGGCCGCGAGGTCGAGCGGATCGCCGCCGAGCCGCGGCAGATCGGTTTCACCGTCCACCACAGCTTCGTCCGGCTGCCTGCGCCCGGCTTCGTCTCGCGCAAGTTCGACATCCGGTCGGCGGCGGGGGGTAACCAATATTACGACTATGGGACGCCGCTGGGCGAGGATGTCGTCCAGCAGTTCGCCAACCGGTTCCGGCTGGAAAAGGTCGATCCGGCCGCCGCCCGCTCCCGCGTCAAGAAGCCGATCGTCTTCTATATCGACCGCGCCGCGCCCGAGCCGATCCGCACCGCGTTGCTGGAAGGCGTCAATTACTGGGCGACGGCGTTCGACAAGGCCGGGCTGATCGACGCGTTCCGGGCGGAGATCCTGCCCGTCGGCGCCGATCCGCTCGACGTGCGGTACAGCATGGTCAACTGGTCGAACCGGCTGACGCGCGGCTGGTCCTATGGCGGCGGCATCGTGGATCCGCGGACCGGCGAGATCATCAAGGGCAATGTCGTGATCGGCGCGCTGCGCGTGCGGCAGGATATGGCGATCTTCGAGGGGCTGGTCGGCGCCGCGCAGACCAACAGCGGCAGCGGCAATGATCCGGTCAGGGCGTCGCTCGACAGGATCCGCCAACTCGGCGCGCATGAGGTCGGTCATGCGATCGGCTTCATGCACAATTTCGCGGGGAGCACGCAGGACCGGACGACGGTGATGGATTATCCCGGACCGCGTATCAAGCTGACCGATGGCCGCATCGACCTGTCGGACGCCTATGCGAAGGGCGGGGGGGTGTGGGACGATTTCACCGTCGACTGGCTGTATGCCGATGCCGCGCCCGGTACCAATCCGGACGTGGCTGCGCGGGCCAAGGCGCTCGCGATCCAGGCGAAGGGCGTCCGCTTCATCACCGACATCGACGGCCGCGCGTCCGATACGCCGAGCCCCTGGGGCAGCATGTGGGATGACGGCCCCGATCCGGTCGCCTCGCTCAACCATATGATGGCGGTTCGCCGCATCGCGATCGCGCAGTTCGGGCCCGGCGTCTTGCGCGGGGGCGAGGCGCTGTCCGATCTGCGGCGCAAGTTCGTGCCGGTATGGCTGCTGCATCGCTACGATATCGACGCGGTGGGCAAGCTGGTCGGCGGGATCGACTATGCCTATGCGGTCGCGGGCGACAATCATCCGGCCGCCGCGCCGGTTGCCGCCGCCACGCAGGACGCGGCGATCGCCGCCTTGCTGGCGACGCTTTCGCCGGATGTGCTGACCGTGCCCGCGACGCTGGTGATGCCCCTGTCGTCGCCGATGAACGGGCGCAGCGACGTACAGTTCGACCAGGAGGTGTTCCGCAATGCGGGCGCCGCCGCGTTCGACCCGCTGGTCGCCGCCGATGTCGCCGCGCAGGTGACGCTGGATTCGCTGCTGGCGCCGGCGCGGCTTGCGCGGGTGTACGAACAGCATCGCCGCGACCCGGGAATGCCCGGCGTCGACACGCTGCTCGACCGGCTGATCGCCGCCACCGTCACGGCACGGCGTGACGCGGTCGGCCGCCGGATCGCCTATCGCACGATCATGACGCTGGCCGCCACGGCCCGCGACGATGCGACGTCGCCCGACGTCGCGGCGCTGCTCGGCGATCGGCTGCGCGGGATCGCGACGCGACTCGCGAAGGCCGGCAGCGACGAGGATGGCGCCTGGAGCCGCCACGTCGCGCTGCTCCTGACCGACGAGGACCGACTAACGCGCGAACTCGACAAACGTCGTGCGGTGCCGACGATTCCGCCGGGCATGCCGATCGGGGGCGATACGGGCTGGTCCGACGATTGAGCGATCCTATCATGCCGGATCGAGATGAACGAATGTCGGAAGTCGGGAGGTGGAACGAACGCTTTGGACGACCGCTTGTGGGTCCTATCAGCCCCGCGCTGCCGGGCAGTTCCACCCATTTGCTGCCGTCCGTTCATAGTCGTAGCGCGCTGAAAATTAGAGGTTAGTCAGACCATCTCGAACGGCATCGGCATCTACGGGATGATGCTCGCTCGACGGCTTGTCACCTGAAGGTTTGGTCTTGGAACGTGTCTTCTGATATTCCTAAAGACCTGTTTATAGACGATTGGTGTAGAAATCAGTGGACTGGTGATCGTTGTATTCTCTACCAAATCCTGGCCGACACTATGATATTTTGAGGTTCGCTCGCTGTCGTCGCCGCGAAATTTCAGAGCGACGGTTCCACCGTCAGCTTCTACCGATACATCGAAAACAAGCTCTGCGACGAGTTTCCAGGTGACCGGATCTCCGCCTATCCAAACTACGATGGGTGTTTTGGCATCATAGGCGAGCCCGACCCGACCTCCTGCGGTAGAAATTCTAATCCTATTTACCGCGATGGACTTGCGGAGCCTCATCCGAATGCGAGGGCGCTTGTCGTCGGAAATGGTGGCGGTGCCGCTGTCGATTACTTTGAAAGCATTGTCACTCCGCACAGTGTCCAGTTCATAGATGCCTGAAACAACACCCTGCACCGGGCTCGCGGAGCCTGAGGTAGAACTTAACATGGCAACTGCGATCACCGTCGATAAAGTATGATGACGCATCACACGCTCCTCGAATTTCGCTGCTCGTGGGTACGGGGGTAGCGACGATCCGGGGTAGCGCATAGGTGATACCTTGGCTGTCGGGGCGGGGGACTTACTCTCGCTTGTAGACACCCCGACGTGCGGAGGGCTGGCAGTCCGGAACGCCCATTTGCGGACGTCGCTCGTTTCGCTAAAGTGCGCTTCTAGAGGAGGGGCGTGTGCTGATACAAAGACTCGGCTGGCTCTCGCGCTTAAGCGTTGTCGCAGTATCTTTTCTGTATATGCTTTTACTTCTGCCGCATACGGCCGGTATAGCCACTAATAATTTCAGATCTGGATGGTTCATTGTTGCGGTTATTATTTATCTGGCTTGGTTTCCAGTAGCTCTTCTTCATCACCGATTACGGAGCACAAAAAGCGGGTTGGTAGAATTTCTTTCCTTTGCGGCTCTGACTTTATGTGCAGCCTCCTTCGCGGCATTGTTCAAAAACGCTTAGAACAGCCTTCCTAACGTCCGCTTTCGACCAGGTCGCGACGTTCGTCCGAGGATGTCTGGGGTGGGAAGTTGATCATTCGCGACGATGAACGAGCGTCCGAAGTCGGGGAGCGGGAAGGGTGGGGCGAATGGCGATTTATAGGTCTTGCGGGAAGGGGGGATAGGCAAGGCAGCGCTCGACGAAAATGCACCGTTAGCAAGTCGGGCGTTCGACGGCAGCTTCTGCCGGAATCTGCAAATGGGTCGGCGGGTATCCGTCTGACAGCAAGGCGCCCTAAGTGCGCGCCATTTGGCACCATCTGCCATTTTCAACGAACGGCGTTCGCGTTGTCGGCAAAAACGCGATCAATAAGTGCCGGTGACGCCTCGGTACTCCCGTGGCCATCGCCGATCCAACAGTCGCGGGCGCAATAGTGAAGTACAGACTTGACCAAAAGGCTTTTGAAAATTAGTGAAGTCAAAGCTTCACTGAGGAGCGAGTCGATGACCATCACACACGATACCTTCAAAATCCGCAAAACCTGCGATGCCGCTCCGCCCGCGATTTTTGGCGCCTTCGCTTTTCAGGACCGCAAGAGCAGGTGGTACGCCGCCAGTCCCGGACACGAGCCATTGTCCTACAGCTTCGACTTTCGTCCGGGCGGTGAGGAGAAGCTCACCGCCAGGATGCTGCCAGGCACTCCTATCGCGGGAAGGGAGCTGTGCTGGACCTCAACCTATGCTGAGATCGTCGATAACGCTCGGATCGTGTTCTTCCAAACGCTCGACGTCGATCAGGCCCGCGTATCTGCTGCCGTGGTCACCGTGGAAATTGCGCCGCTCGGCGACAAGAGCGAGGTCTTGCTGACGCACCAGGCCGTCTATTTCGAAGGCGCCGACGGCCCGGCAATGCGCCGGATGGGGTGGGACTTCCTGCTCGACACGATGGCTTCGGAACTGCACCCCGCATGATGCAGCCTGCCGTAGAGACTGTCCGCTCGTCGAGGGCCGACCTTCTGTTTCATGCGCTGGGTGACGCCAATCGCCGTCGCATGGTGAGTCATCTTGCGGAGCAGCCCGCGAGCGTTTCGGAACTTGCTGCGGTACTGGCGATCAGCAAGACAGCGATAGGCCAGCACCTTGCAGTTCTTGAGGAAGCCAAGCTCGCCAGCTCGACCAAGCTTGGACGGGTGCGCACCTGTCAATTCGATCCTGCCGGGCTCGCGCCGTTGCAGGATTGGATCGACTATCACCGTCAGGAATGGAACGAGCGGCTGAACCGCCTTGATGATTTGATCAGCGGCATCGTTTCCAACGAAGACTGCGCCTGAACGTCGGCTTCTGCCTAGAACTGTCGTTCGGGTTATCGCTGCAATCGGCGGGAATGTCCCCAAACCAAGCCGCTCGGATCGGCGCTTTTGCGACATGAACGCGCGGCCGAAGTTGAGAAGCCGAAACGAGCCCGCGAACGTCCGCAACTGGTCGTCGCGGCCTCTAAGTAGCCCAACAGTTTTCTCCTCCGTCGTCATGCGCTGCCGATCCCCATGGACATCCATGGGCCAGCCTTAAGCGTATTTGAAACCCTGAAGGTCAAACCTGCCTAGTTGGCCACTACATCCGGCCCGAGCCACGCGGCGCGAAACGCGAGTTGTTGGGCGGTTGGTTTAACCCCTGCGGTTTCGTAGCGGACCACCTCGACAGTGGGGTCGGCGAGGAAGGTCAACGTGGCGCGGCGGTCGAGGCCGCGTTGGCGGTAGGTGATGTCGGCGGTCTGACCGGGTTTGTAACGGCCAAGCACCGCAGCCGCGTCAGCATCGCTGGTGATCACCGTCCCGCCTAGGCTGACGAGCTGGTCGCCGTTGTCGAGGCCGGCGCGGTAGAGCGGAGTATCGGGGGCGGGCGCGCCGTCGATGCGGACGTCGGTGCCGGTAGTCTTGAGGCGGACGTTGCCGAGCCACGCGGCGGTCGGGTTGGCGGGACGGAGCTTCAGACCCGCCTGGTCGAGCAGGGGAGCATAGTCGGGAAGCGCCTCGGCATCGACCGAGGTCCTGAAGAAGGCGTCCGCGAAGGCGGGATCCTTCGTCACCTCGCCTAGCGCGCGCGACAGGTCGGCGCGGGTATAGGGGCGCTCGGGCTTGCCGAAGGTCTGCCATAGGTGGCGCATAAACGTGTCGAGCGTGATGCCCGGGTAACGCTGGCGCAAAGTCAGGTCGAGGGCGAGCGCGAGGCCGGCGCCATAGGTGTAGTAGGACACGAAGATGTTGGGGTTCGTCGCGTCGATCGACTTTGCCGCATCGACGAACGGCGCCCGCAGGCTCATTTCCTGCGGACCGCCGTAACGGCGGGCGGTGCCAGTGGTTAGCGCGTTGACGGTAGAGCCGACCCCGCGCAGATACGCGTCGATCGCGGATTCCCCCGCTCGGCGGATCATCAGCGGCCCGTAATATTGGGTGAACCCTTCCGCAAGCCAGAGCGACGGGGTCGGGTTGGCGCGGGTGAAGTCGAACGGTTCGAGCTCGGCAGGGCGGATGCGCTCGACGTTCCAGCTGTGGAAGAATTCATGGCTGAGTGTGTCGATCTGCGCAAAATTCGCCGCGGTGAACGAACGCGGCTGCGATATGATCGTCGAGTTGCGATGCTCCATGCCGTCGCCGCTGATCTGCGGCATATAGTCGGCGATGAAGGTGTAGGTGCCGAAGTCGTAGGCGGGGTGTTCGCCCCACATCGCTATGTGCTGCGCGACGACCTTTTTGGCGCTGGCGGCGAAGCGATCGAGGTCGGCGGGCGAGCCGTCGTGATGGACCGCGAGCCGGATCGTGGCGCGCGTCGATCCCTCTCCGACCTGCCATTCGCGCAGATCGAAATTGGACAGCTCGGTGGGGCTGTCCATGAAATATTGGAAGTTGGGCGCGGCGAAGGTGTAGGGGTCGCCGGTCGGCTGGAGCTGGGTCGCGACCTTCCACTTGGTGTCGAATGGCACGAACCGGACGCTGATCGGGCGCGCGTCCTGCCCGACCGCCCACAAAAAGGTCGCGGGCATATTGAGATGCGCGTGGGTTGCGTCGATCTGCGCATATGTGCCGTCTCCGTGATCGCCGAACAGCGTGTAGGTGACGCTTACCGTCCCGTCGTGCCCGGGAATCGTCCAGCCATAGGGGTCGGTCCGCGTCATCGCGAGCGCGCGACCGCGGCCATCCTTGGCGGCGAGCGAATAGACGTTCTTGGCGAATTCGTGGATCGCGTAGCGGCCGGGCGAGGAGCGCGACATCTGGACGCGCAAGGGGGCCGGTCCGAGGTCGCGCCAGGTGACGGTCACCTGTGCCTCATGATGGACCGCGTTGGGGAAAGCGATCTCGTACCGGGTCACCGCTGGCGCCTTGGTCTGTGCAATCGCGGGGCCGGCGAGCAACGCCAGCGTGGCGGTGCAGGTCGCGAAAATCGTCTTCATGGCTGGTCCCCCGGATCGTCTATCGGCACCTAGGATCGATCGACATTCACCTTGTCAATGCTCCCGCCAGCCGAGGAGGAACGGCGGCCAAGACCTAAAGCCGAGATTATCGCGTAGTCGTGTGACGGATATGAACGAGCGTCCGGAGTTGCGAGACGCTGAAAGCTGTCGGACCGACCGGTCTTGGGGGCGAATCTGATTTTGGAGCAAATTGGAGCAAGAGCCCGAATTTTGGTTGGTTAGATCAAGGCGTTAGGCTGGAGCGAACGTGGCGATCTCATTCGAGTCGAGAGCTACGCCATATCACGCCGGTTTTCCCGAGTCCGAACATGGCCACGTGACAGGGCTGCTGCATCGTTCACGCCGGCGAGCATCAACGTGCGCGCGAACTCTTCTGTCAACAACGTCAGAGCGCGATCGACGCCTGCTTCGCCGCCGGCTGCGAGGCCGTACAGATAGGGGCGCCCGATCGAACAGGCGGTTGCCCCGAGCGCCAACGCCTTCGCCACGGCCGAGCCGCGTCGGATGCCGCCGTCGCAGATGACGTCCGGCCCACCGCCAACTGCGTCGCGTACCGCTGCGATCTGGTCGATCGGGGCGGGCGCTCCATCGAGCTGGCGTCCGCCGTGGTTCGATACCATCACGCCGGTCGCGCCCGACGCGATCGAACGTCGCGCGTCCTCGGGTGTCATCACGCCCTTGATCGCGAGCGGCCCGTTCCACTCGCGTGCGAGCCATTCGACGTCGCGCCAACCGACCGACCGATCGAACTGGCCGCCGATATAATCGAACAGGCTCATCGGTCCCGACGCGAGCGCGTCGATCCTGTGGCTCACGTTCGCAAGATCGAACTTGGACCCTGTCAGCGCAGGCAGCGACCATGACGGATGCCGCGCGAAACTCAGCAACGACTTCAGCGTCAGCTTGGGCGGCAGGGACAATCCGCTGCGCCTGTCTCGCTCGCGGTTGCCGGCGACCGGCGTGTCGACGGTCAGCGCCAGCCCGTGAAAGCCTGCATCCCGGCAACGCGCGACGAACTCTGCGGTCAGACCGCGGTCCTTGAAAATATAGATCTGGAAAACCTTCGGTCCGGCGAATGCCTGGGCAAGGTCTTCCAGCCGCGTCGTTCCCATCGTCGACAGACTGTACGCTATGCCGTGACGCGCAGCAGCGCGAGCGACGGCCAGTTCGGCATCGCAGTGGAACATACGGGTGAGCCCCGTCGGCGCCAGCATCAGTGGCCAGCGCGATGGTTGTCCGAACAGCGTCGTGCCGGTGCGGACTGCAGAGACGTCGTTCAGTATGTCCGGCACCAGCTCGTAGTTTGAAAATGCGGTGACGTTTCGGCGTAGCGACACTTCGTCGTCGGCGCCACCGTCAATATAGTCGAAGATCGGTCGTGGCAGCCGTTTGCGTGCCATGAGGCGCAGGTCAGCAACATTGTTCGCCCGGTGAAGCTGCCTCATGGCCGTGCCCGCGTCTTGATCGCAAACAGCTGCGCACCCTGATTCACCATCACTCTCCCACGTCTTGACCCCTCGCCGATGTCCGGGATGGCAAGCACGGCGAGCAGACGTAATCCCGACGCGTCGTCCCCGTGATCCGGATATCAGAAGAGCTGTCGCAGTCTGCGCGCATTCGGGGCAGGCGACGAAACCAATTACTGTGCAAGGCCGCTGCATGACTGTGCGCACCGAAGGCATTTGGAGCGTACCGCCCTGTTCTAGGGTATCACTGCGAAGCGTCGACTACAGGCAGGGAAATGAGCGCGTGGGGATACATCATCGGATGGTCGGCAGGGTAGCAAGGCTGGTATGGCGGATCAGCAAGCCGCGCACGATCGGTGTCCGCGCTGTGTTGCTGGATCCGGACGAGAGGGTCGCGTTGGTGCGGCATACCTATGTCGATCAATGGTATCTTCCGGGCGGCGGCGTGAAGAAGGGCGAAAGTATCGCCGCCGCGCTTGTGCGGGAGCTTGCCGAGGAAGTGGCGATCGCCGCCCCGGTGATCGAGCGGGTGCTGGGCGTCTATCACAGTCGCCGAGAGAGCAAGGACGACCATATCGTGATCTTTATCGTGCGAACGGCAGCAAGCGGAACCCTGGGGCGTGCTGATCTGCAAGAGATCGAACAGGCTGACTGGTTCCCGGTGGACGACCTGCCTGAAACTACGTCCCCGGCGACCCGACGGCGCATCGCCGAATACCGGCAGGGGGCGACTGGAACTGGAGCCTGGTAACGCGGGCGGGTGCTGGCCCGCCGTACGGCACGATCAAAACAACGATTGGCATAGCCTGAGTTCGAGACTGGCGCCTCGCGGCTGCTACCTTTGCCTCCGACCGCTGCTGCGGATCCGAAGGAGAGAATATCGTGAGCGAACCTATGGTCTCGACCGCCGACGGTATCGTGCAGGGAGGGGCCACGGGCGGTGTGCTGCGGTTCCTCGGCGTGCCTTACGCCGCGGCGCCGGTGGGTGCGAACCGGTTCGCGCCGCCACAACCGGTCACGCCGTGGTCCGGGGTGTGCGACGCGACGACGGCTGGACCCAACGCGCCGCAGCGGACCAGGGCATTTCCCGGCCTCGATATTGTACCGCTGATCGGCAAAGGCTGGGTGTCGGGCGATGAATATCTGACGGCGAATATCTGGCGTCCCGATGACGACCGGACCGGCTTGCCGGTGATGGTGTTCATCCACGGCGGCGGCTTCGTGATCGGCAGCAAGGATGCACCCGTGCAGGACGGCGGCACCTTCGCGCGCGACGGCGTGATCTGCGTCGCGATCAACTATCGGATGGGGGTGGACGGCTTCCTGCCGATCCCGGGCGTGCCGACGAACCTCGGCCTGCGCGACATGATCGCGGCGTTGACGTGGGTACGGGACGGCATAACCCAGTTCGGCGGCGATCCGGGCAACGTCACGGTGTTCGGCGAATCCGCCGGCGCGATGGCGATCGCCGACCTGATGGCATCCCCGCTTTCGAGGGGATTGTTCCGGCGCGCGATCGTTCAGAGCGGGCATGGCGGCATGACGCGTTCGATGCCGGTGATGCAGCGTCTGGTGAAGAAGCTTGCGAAGATCCTGAAGATCACCCCCGACGTCAGTGGTTTTGGCAGCGTGCCGTACGATGCGCTGATCGACGCGGTAGAGGCGGTATCCGCGCCGACCGCACGGATCGATCTGCGCGACGAGGGCGGGCACGAACCGGTGTTCGGAATCAGCCGCTTCGTCCCCGTCCACGGCGACGACGTGCTGCCGCAGCGTCCGCTCGATGCGCTAGCGAACGGTGCGGGCGCGCAAGTCGACCTGCTGATCGGCACCAACGCGGAAGAGATGAACCTGTACCTCGTCCCGACCGGCGTGCGGGACAAGATCGGGCGGTTGCTGGCCACCTATGTCCTCCACAAGTCGCAACCGCATGCCCGCAAGGTATTGAAGGCATATGGTATCGGGGCGAAGGGCAGGAAGCCCGGCCAGGCGCTGACCGACGCGATGAACGACCTCGTCTTTCGCTGGCCCGCACGCAGGTTTGCCGAGGCGCACCAAGGGCGCACGCACATGTACGAGTTCGACTGGCGTTCGCCGATGTTCAGCGGCCAACTCGGTGCGTCGCACGGGATGGAGTTGCCGTTCGTGTTCGATACGCTGGCGACCGCAACCGGCGAGCAGGGCTTGTGCGGACCCAACCCGCCGCAAGACCTCGCCAACCGGATGCACGCGCTGTGGATCCGCTTCGCAACAGACGGCAGCCTGCCTTGGGTCGAGTTCGATGCAGAAACTCGACAGGTCTATTCGCTGGTCCGGCAGGAGGCGCGGCATGAGCCCGTCATGCCCGCCGCACCCTATCTGCCGTAAAGGACGGGTCAGGTATCTCGAACGACTAAAGCTGACCGGCCGTCGTGCTGTCGTGACGGGTGGCGCGGCGGGAATCGGTCTCGCCTGTGCCGAGGCGTTAGCCGAAATGGGCGCACACGTGACGTTAGCCGACCGCGACGCGGTGGTGATCGCGGCGGGGCGGGCTGCGCTTGCGGACAAGGGCCATGCGGTCGACGGCCATGTGGTGGACGTGACGAACTCTGCACAGGTCACCGCCCTGGCCGATCGGCTCGGGGCGATCGACATTCTCGTCAACAATGCCGGCATTGCACGGAGCGAAACCGCCGCTGAGGACGTCGCCGACGAGCATTGGCTGAACGTGCTCGACGTCAATCTCAATGGGACCTTCTGGTGTGCACGTGCCTTTGGACGGCACATGCTGGCGGCAGGGAAGGGGGCGATCGTTAATGTCGGTTCGATGAGCGGCTTCATCGTCAACCGGCCGCAACCGCAAAGCTATTACAACGCATCCAAAGCCGCGGTGCATCAGCTCACCAAGAGCCTCGCGGCCGAATGGGCGCCGCGCGGTGTGCGCGTGAACGCCGTCGCGCCGACCTATATCAACACCGTCCTCAACAGCTTCGCGGACCGCGAGGGGGAGATGTACAAGCGCTGGATCGACGGTACGCCGCAGGGGCGCTTGGGGGAACCTGAAGAAGTCGCGGCGATCGTCGCCTTTCTCGCCTCGGACGCGGCCAGTCTGATGACCGGCAGCATCGTGCTCGCCGATGGCGGCTATAGCTGCTGGTAGCGTACCGATCGGCGAAGCCCGCGAGCCGGGCGGCACAGTCGATAACCTTTCAGACAGGTCAGCTATCAGATAGCTTGGAGCCTAGAAGTAGCCGGCGATGGATCGGCGCTCTGAGGGGATGAGGATCCAATGCGCTTCAAGACATTGCTCGCCGGAGGATGCGCCGTCGCCGCGCTCGTCACCACGCCGGTATCCGCGCAAGACGCCGCCGATCAGGCAAAGGCGACACCTCCCGCACGCTCCGACGACATCATCGTCACCGCACGTCAGCGCCAGGAATCGTTGAAGGATGTGCCGATCGCGGTGACGGCGATCTCCGGCGACCGACTGAAGGAGTTGCAGGTCAATACGGTGAAGGACATCGCGTCCTATACGCCCGGCCTCAACATCAATTCCGACAGCGTCGGCCGCGCATTCGTGTCGATCCGCGGTATCGGTACGACGCTGATCGACACGGTGCAGCCCGGCGTCGGCATTTTCATTGACGGCGTCTATCAGCCGAACACATCATATCTGAACTCTCCGATCGTTGACGTCGCGCGGATCGAGGTGTTGCGCGGGCCGCAGGGAACGCTGTTCGGCAACAACACGCTGGGCGGCGCGATCAACGTCATCACGCGCCAGCCGGGTAACGAGTGGGAGGGGCGGTTCGATGCCGCGATCGCCGGTACGGACAACTACGCCTCGGTCTCGGGGTCGGTCAGCGGGCCGATCGTCCGCGACCTGCTCCAGTTCCGGATCGGCGCGTCCTATCACGAGCAGGACGGCTTCATGCGCAACACGCTGACGATCGGCGACATGAACCCGCTGAAGCAGCAGAGCGTCGGTGGCACGCTCCGCTTCACGCCCGCCGACTGGGCGGTGTTCACCGTCAACGGCAACTACGACCGGGCCGCAGGCGGCAGCACGTCGTACATTCATGTCGCCGGGCCGACTGATTACCGGCTCGATGGCGCGACCAACGTGCTGAACCGGGCGGTGATCGATTATTACGGCGCGAACGTGAAGGGCGAGTTCGACGTCGCATCGCTCAAGACCAAGATCACCGCGATCGGGGCGTACAACCAGAAGAATCTCTCCGGGGTCAATGACGGCGATTTCGGCGCGGTCGACCTGCTCCGTACCCGCGGTGGTTCGACCTTGAAGACCAAGACAGCCGAATTGCGCTTCGATACGCAGTGGAGCGATGCGTTTTCGACGCTCATCGGGCTGTATGGCAACCGATACACGCAGGTGAGTGATCAGCTGACGACGATCGATTTCCGCGCGCTGCTGGGCCCGGCCTTTCCGCTGCCCGCCTCGACCACGCCCTCGTCGACCTATGTCCGCAACGACACGCGCGCGATCTTCGCGACCGCTTTCCTGAAAGTGGGCACGCTCGATCTAGCGGTCGGTGGGCGCTACGATCATCAGAAGCTGGTCGCGAGCCAGGTCAACGGCGTGACGCCCTATACCGCGCCGGTCTATAAGAAGGACCAGTTCCAACCCCGCGTCACGCTGACCCAGCATTGGACGCCGGCGGTGATGAGCTATGCCTCGGTCGCCAAGGGGATCCGCGGCGGTGGTCAGAACGGTCCGGGTACGCGGCCGCAGGACGCGACGTACAAGGGCGACAATGTCTGGACCTATGAGCTGGGCACGAAGTTCGATGCATTCGACCGCCGCCTGACGATCAACGCGGACATATTCTACAACGACTACAAGGACTTCATCGGTCAGAACTCGCTGGCGCCGAGTGCCACGGGCGGGTTCGTCGCGATCAACCTGAACACCGGCACCGTCAAGAGTTACGGCGCCGAACTGGAAGCGCACCTCCGCCTTACCGATCATTGGCGGATCGACGCCGGCGCCTCCTATCTCCATGCCCGCATCACTGACGACAGCCAGTATTTCGCGACCACCGGCGTCCACGTATCAAGCGACCGTGTGATCTTCACGCCCGACTACAACTTCAACTTCAATACGACCTACACCGTCCCGGTCGGCGATAACGCGGTGTTGCTGGACGCGGGGATCTTCGGGAAGGGCAGCCGGATCGGGTCGTCGCTCGACCCCGATGTCGCGCCAAGACTATCTGCCTATGCTATCACGAACGCCTCGCTCGGCTTCCGCTTCTCCAGTGGTCTGACGGTGACTGCGTTCGGCACCAACCTGTTCAATACCAAATTCATCGAAAGCTATATCGACAAGTCGGCGTTGGTGCGGGCCGGGCTTGCGCCGCTGGCGTCGAACCTCGCCATCCAGGGCGACCGCCGCCGATACGGCGTGCGCGCGAGCTTCCGGTTCTAGGATGACCATGCACGTCGAACAGATCGAAAGGGCGCCGCTCGATCCGGCGTTCGTCGCAGCGCTCCAGCAGCGTTTCGGCACTGCGCTGCACATGAGCGACGCGATGCGCCTCCACCACGGCAGCAGCGAGGCGCATTTCGCCCCGATGCTGCCCGACGCGGTCGTCTTCGCGCGGTCGACCGAGGAGGTGGTGGATCTCGTCAGGTTGTGCGCCGCGGCCAAGGTGCCGATCGTCCCGTTCGGTGCGGGGACCTCGATCGAGGGCAACACGCTGGCTGTGCATGGCGGCGTTTCGGTCGACCTGTCCGAGATGACCCAGATCGTGTCGATCAACGCCGAGGACTTTGATTGTACGGTACAGGCCGGCGTCCGTCGCGAACAGCTCAACGAGCATATCCGCGACCTGGGGCTGTTCTTCCCGATCGATCCCGGTGCGAATGCGACGATCGGCGGAATGGCCGCGACGCGCGCAAGCGGCACCAATGCGGTGCGCTATGGGACGATGCGCGAGGCCGTGCTGAGCCTGCGCGTGGTGACGCCTGACGGGCGCGAGATCCGTACGAGCCGTCGCGCGCGGAAGTCGGCGGCGGGCTATGATCTGACCCGGCTGTTCGTAGGCTCCGAAGGCACGCTCGGCATCATCACCGAGGTGACGCTGCGGCTGCACGGCATTCCCGAGGCGATCTCGTCCGCGGTGTGCAGCTTCCAAACGTTGAACGGCGCGGTCGATACGGTGGTTCAGGCGATCCAGATCGGCGTGCCGCTCGCTCGCGTCGAAATTCTCGATGACATGCAGATCAAGGCGGTCAACGCTTGGTCGAAGCTAGATTACCCCGAACTGACCACGCTGTTCTTCGAATTCCACGGCTCACCAAGCTATGTCGACGAACAGGCGGAGACCGTGCGCGAGCTGGCGGCGGCAAACGGTGGCGGTGATTTCCGCTGGTCGAACCTGCCCGAGGAACGCTCCAAGCTGTGGAAGGCGCGGCACGAGGCATATTACGCGGCGGTCAACCTGCGTCCGGGCGCAGTCGGCTGGGCGACCGACGTGTGCGTGCCGATCAGCCGCCTGGCGCAGTGCATCGGCGAGACCAAGGCCGACCTCCAGGCGTCGTCGGTCCCCGCGACCATTCTCGGTCATGTCGGCGACGGCAATTTCCATGTCGTCTTCTCGATTGATCCAAAGTCCGAGGCGGAGCTGGCCGAGGTCTCGGCAATCAACGCACGGATGGTCGAACGCGCGCTGGCGATGGACGGCACCTGCACCGGCGAACACGGCATCGGCATCGGCAAGCAGGACTGGCTGGTCGCTGAACTGGGCGACGCGGTCGAACTGATGCGGACGCTGAAGCACGCGCTGGACCCAGACAATCTGTTCAATCCGGGCAAGATCTTCGCGTTCTAAACGCCGTTCCGGTATCGGACGCGCGTCACAACAAGGATCGTGGAGAGAATGATGGACAGCCTGCACCTGGTGGATCCGACGCTGCGCCCGCTGCTCGAGATGATGCCGCAGATCTCGCTCACCGCCGACATCCTGCCGGCGATGCGCGACCGACCGTCGATGCTGCCGCCCGCCGACGAAACCCTGGCGACGCTGGAGATTCATACGGTTCCAGGGCCTGCCGGGGCGCCCGATATCGACCTGCACGTCTTCCGACCGGCGGGCGTCACCGGCGACCTGCCGTGCATCTATCACATCCACGGCGGCGGCTATGTGATGGGCAAGGTCTCCGACTATGATCCGCTGCTTCGTCCGCTCGTCGCCGATCTGCAATGCGTCGTGGTGTCGGTCGAATACCGGCTGGCGCCGGAGACGAACTTTCCCGGCCCGATAGAGGATTGCTACGCAGGACTGGTATGGACGATCGCCCATGCCGACCGGCTTGGGATCGATCCGGCGCGGCTCGGCGTGATGGGGCAGAGCGCGGGCGGCGGGTATGCCGCGGCACTGGCCTTGATGGTGCGCGACCGTGGCGAACATGCGCTCGCATTCCAGCACCTGATCTACCCGATGCTCGACGACCGTAGCTGTACCGCACCGCCGCATCCCTATGCCGGCGAGTTCGTCTGGACCGCGCAGAGCAATCGTTTTGGCTGGACCGCCTTGCTCGGCCACGCGCCTGGTGGCGACGCCGTGTCACCCTATGCGGCACCAGCGCGGGCGACGGATCTCAGCAACCTGCCGCCCGCCTATATCGCAACCGGCGCGCTCGATCTCTTCGTCGAAGAGGACATCGACTATGCGACGCGGCTGATCCGCTCCGGAGTGCCTGTCGAGCTTCACGTCTATCCCGGCGGCTATCACGCCTTCGACATCTTCGCCGACGGTCCGGTCTCGCAACAGGCACGCCGCGACAGCCACGAGGCTCTGCGCCGTGCGCTTGCATAAGGATCCAGAATGACAGATTTCGCCCGACCGATCGAGGCGGCCGCACCGCCATTTGCCAAGACGCTGTTGCCGCTGCTCGCGCTCGCGCTGGCCATGGCGGTCGGCTTCACGATGATGGGCGCATTCGGCACGGTGCAGGAAGGCGCGAAAGCCGAACTCCACCTCAGCGACTATACGCTGAGCCTTATCCAGGGGCTGTCGGCGGCGCTGCCGCTGGCGGTGTTCTCGATCCCGATCGGCATCATGGTCGATCGCTACAACCGCGTGCGAATGATGATCGCACTCGCGTTCGTGTGGACGCTGGGCACGGTGCTGACCGGGCTCGCGCATAGCGTTCCGTTGCTGTTCGTCGCACGCATGCTGACCGGGATCGGCACGACCGGCGCGCTGACCGCAGCGCTCTCGCTGTGCGCCGATTTCTGCGTTCCGACGCAGCGGGGCAGGGCGATGCTGATCGTCAACCTCGGCAAGTCGCTCGGCGTCGCGCTCGCCTTGGCACTGTCGGGCGCACTGTTCGGGCTGTTTGCACATGGTCGCGTGCCAGCGTGGTTCGCAGGGATGATGCCGTGGCGAAGTGTGCATCTGTGCCTGGCGGTCATCAGCGTGCTCGCCATCCTGCCACTGTTCCTGCTGCGCGAACCGGTGCGGCAGGAGGTTGCGGCCGGCACGCATGCGCCGTTCAAGGTCGTGGCCGGCGAACTCTGGGCGCGTCGCGAGTTCCTGATCCCGTTGTTCATCGGCCAGATCAGCGTGGTGATGGCCGATGCCGCGGCTGGGATCTGGGTTTCGCCGGTCCTGTCGCGAACGTTCCACCTCCAACCAGACCAGTTCGCCGGCTGGATGGGCGCGCTACTGTTCGGTGCCGGCGTGGTCGGTGCGATCGTCGGTGGTCTGTCCGCCGATCGTGGGCAAAAGAGTGGCCGCCGCGGTGGCCTGCTGATCGGTGCGATCCTTGCCGCCGCGCTCGGCGTACCCGCGGCGTTGTTCCCGATCATGCCCTCGGTCCCGCTGTTCGGGGTCGCCGTGGGTCTGCTGGTAACGTGCGGTGCGGTGACGGGCGTTGTGACTTCGGTGGCGTTGACCGTGCTGATTCCCAACGAACTGCGCGGGTTGTGCATCGGCTCGTTCATCGCGATCGCGGGGCTGATCGGCTACGGCCTCGCACCCACGCTGGTCGCGGCTGCAAGCGGCATGCTGGGCGGCGAAGCGCATCTCGCGCAAGGTCTCGCGATCGTCGGCGTGGTGACCAGCGCGATCTCCGTCGTCGCCTTTACGATGGCAATGCGTCGCGCACCGGTGTCAGCAACGGCTTGACCTGTAAGATAGCTCTTGCAGGAGCTATCTGATAGCTGCATAATCGACCCAAGCCCGGCAAACGGGAGAAGGAGAGCGGTGGTGGGCGAGGGAAGCATGCAGAAGGAACGCGTCACGGTGTCGCCCGAGATGGCGGCATTCATCGGGGAGGGTATGGTCGACCCGACGACGTTTCCCGCCGATGCCGTGGTCCTCTGCTTCACGCTGGGCGAGCAGACGCCGGCCCAGGTCACCGTCACGACCGGTGCGGTTCCTTCGGAGGAGCGGGCGGTCCTCATTCTTGCAGTCGAACGCGGTGCCTGCCTGCGGGTCTTCGATTACGCGCCTGACGCGGACATCGCGTGTCATCTGCCAAGCGAATTGCGGCTGATCGTCGTCGCGATCCGCGACTGCGCGCTCTCCGAGCCCTGGCGCAGCACGCACCGGTCCGCAAAATGCATCGAACTCCTGTCCATCACGTTTCAACGGATCGTTGAGGACGACCTTGTGCCGCTCGCGGGCGCCGGGCAGTTGTCTGCGAGGGACAGCCAGCGGATCGTCGCGGCCAAGCGCATGATCGACGAGCGTTGGGGTGAGAAGATGACGCTTGATTCGATCGCGCGCGCTTGTGGACTGAACCGTGCGAAGCTGACCCGCGGCTTCCGCGACATGTTCGCCTGCACGGTCGCCGACGCGCTGCTGGACAGGCGGCTCGGAGCGGCACGCCAGATGCTGATCGCGACCGATCTCCCGGTATCGTCGATCGGATACCAGTGCGGCTATCTCAACAATGCCAGTTTTACGCGGGCCTTCTCGCGGCAGTTCGGCGCGACCCCGTCGTCGCTGCGCGCACCACGGCTCGCGGCATGAGCGCGACGAGCGTGCGACTGATAGAGGGCGGCTCGCTGGTCGATCAGGCGGTCCATGCGGTCCGCACACATATCCGCACGAACGACATGAAAGTCGGCGACACGCTGCCGTCCGAAGGGCATTTTGCGACAGAACTGGGTGTCAGCCGCCCAGTACTCCGCGAGGCGTTCGGCGCGCTAGCGGCGTTGCGACTGATCGACGTGGGCAACGGCAGGCGCGCGCGCGTAGCCGCGATCGACGGATCCGTGATGGCAACGTCGCTCGACCACGCGGTGGCGACGGCGCAAATCTCGATGGTACAGATCTGGGACGTGCGCCGCACGCTGGAACTGCGCACTGCCGAGCTCGCCGCGATCGACCGCACCGACGAAGAGGCGCAGACGATCATCGGTCTGGCCGAGGCAATGGAAGCAGCCGGTAGCGATATCGATGCGCTGACCCGCCACGACATCGCTTTTCACCAAGCAATCGCGCAGGCTGGACGCAACATGTTGTTCTTGCAGATCATCCGCTCGTTCGCACCGATGATGGTTCATGCCGTCCCTGCAGCGTGGGCAACGCGGACCACCGCGCGGCAGCGTGCCGCCGTGCTGGCACATCATCATGCGTTAGCGCGCACGATCGCCGATCGTGACCCGACAGCTGCGACCGCAGCAATGAACACGCATTTTGTCGCGTCCATCGGTGATCTGTTTGCCCGTCGTGAGAATGACAATTAGCCAGCGCTTTCTGGGCGAGCATCGATCGTTTTTGAATGAGGTTAGAGTACCGGCTGTACTAACAGAATGACATCAAGGATTGGCGGATGCGGACGCTTATATGTCGCCTCAAAGGACGTAGCTCTGCGAGCCGGCACGCGCAATGAAGCTTACGAAATGCCTTAGCCTTGGAAGGTCTGGGATCAGATGCACATGGCTTGGCGACGAATTGGCGACGCTTCCAAGCATCCTCCGTTGCGTTACCCCGCCAAAACCGGCTCCGATCAATGATAAACGAGCGTCCACTTTCGTGACGCAACCGACTGAACTTTAACGTCCGCAACTGGGTCATCCTCCGCAAATATTGCGACCCGGCGGGCTATCCACGCTGTCTGCTCACCGGCGGAAAGAATCAAATGCCGAATATGTATCAAGAACTCGACGAGCGCGATCGACGACGGGTTTGTCGATCAGTTTGCCGTCGACGGCAACGGCTCCGAACGCGCCGTCGATAGCGGCGACCACGCGGGTGGCCCAGTCCACGTCAGAGGCGGAGGGTAGGAATGCCGCGTTGACGATCCCCACCTGTCGTGGATGGACGCAAAGCTTTCCGCCGAAGCCGAAGCGACGTGCGTGGTCGGTGTCGCGTGCCAGCGCCTCGTCGTTAGAGAGATCCGTCGAAACGCCATCAACTGGTGCTGCAAGTCCGGCGCTTCGCGAGTGAAGGACGAGCTGTGTACGGACATAGTCGATCTCCGCCTGGTCGCCGTCGATGCCGGCGTCCGCCTGGAAGTCCACCGTGCCGAACGACAACCGTGAGAGACCGGGCGCGGTGACGAGGTCCGCCAGACTCAAGACCGCCGAAACGGTTTCCACCAGTGCATGAAGCGGCTTGCCGGCTGTTGCCTCGTGCATCGCCGCGAAGTCCGACGCGCGCTCGGCCTTGGGCAGCATCAGTCCAGCGACGCCTGGCAATGCCGCGAGGGCACGTACGTCGTCGGCATGCCACTCGGTATCGAGACTGTTGACGCGTATGAAGAAGCGCGGGGCCGACAGGCCTGTGAGCGCATCGTATATCGTATCGCGCGCGGCAACTTTACGGTCGGGGAGGACAGCGTCTTCGAGATCGATCACAACGATGTCCGCGCCGCTCGCGCGCGCCTTTTCGAAACGCTCGGCACGATCGCTAGGCACGAACAGGATACTGCGGGCGGCACTGGTCATGAAAAATCCTCTACAGGCCGGATACGGGATCGCGGCGGAAGGTCTGAGAATAGGAATATCGGTCCGCGGGATGTGTATTGATCGCCATCTCGACGACCTCGCCGCGTGCGTTCAGATACTGGCGCGTCAGGCACAGGCCCGGCGCGCCGGTCTTGGTTTCGAGCAACTTGGCGATCGGCGCGGGGATCGCCACCGCTTCGATATGCTGGCGGACTTCGGCGACGCGCTCGCCAAACTGTTCCTCGATCCGGCTGAAGATCGGCACGTCGCCGACATCGTCGTCGAGCTTCAGGCTGCGGAATGCGGGGTGGAGGTAGATGTCCGAAAAGGAGATCGGGCTGGTCCCGGCGGCGCGGCGCAGCGCCATGAGATGCAGCCAGGTCTGGCCTGATGTCGCGCCGACTTGTTCAGAGAGCGGGCCGTCCAGCGCGATCGTCTCGCGCGCGATGATCGTGAGGCTGGTCTCGTTGGTGTATTGCTGGAGATCGGACAGCCCCTCCATCACCTGACGATACGCCGCCGGGCGCGACAGCCCGAGGACGCGCGTGCCGACCCCGGCCTGTCGCGAAACCATGCCCGATTGCACGAGCCGCTTGATCGCCTCGCGCACGGTGAAGCGGCTCGCGCCGAACTGGTCGCACAGCTCGAACTCGGTCGGCAGCAGCGTGCCGATTGGATAGCGCCCATCCTCGATCTCGTTGATCAGCGTCTGGGCGAGTTGCAGGTAACGCGGTTGCTGACGAAGCTGGGGCATCAAATATCCATCGGTCGCTTTGTCGGGTGATCCGGACAATAGTGCACCGTCCAATGCCTTGGCGTTTGATGCAAGCGCGGGTGTCACCGGACCGCGCCGCGGGTCCGCAAGGCTGCCACGTCGTCATCGGTGTAGCCGAGGGTCGCGAGGATGGCGCCGGTATCCGCACCGAGTGTGGGAGCAGCCTTGTCCGGATGTTCGACGCCGCCCGCGCGGATCGAGGAAGCGATGCCGGGCAGGGGGCCGTGTTCGGGATGCTGGAAATCGATGATCCGCTTCGATTCCGCGAGAAACGGATTGTCGAGCGCCTGCTGAACGTCGAGCACTGGCGCGGCCGGCACGCGTCCTTCGAACAGCTGCATCCAGTCCGCGGTGGTGCGGGTCGACAGCACCGCATCGAGATCCGCGTTGAACGCCGGACGGTTCTCCAGCCGGGCGGCGAAGGTCGCGTAGCGCGGATCGGTCGCCCATTCGGGACGCTCGATCAGCCCGCACAGGACCTCGAAGAACTTCTCCTTGTTGCACATCACGAAAATCCAGCCGTCGCTGGTCGTGTAGAGCTGGCTGGGGGTGAGCGACGGATGGCTCGAGCGTGACGTGCGTTCGACGGTGACGCCGCCGTTGAGATACCATTCGGCGACATAATTGAGGTTGCCGAGCGCGACGTCGAACAGGCTGACGTCGAGATCGCGGCCGATCCCGCTGCCGCGCGCCGAGACGACGCCGGCCAGGATCGCGAGCGCAGCGGTGGTGCCGGTCATGAAGTCGACGATCGACAGCCCGAAGCGTGCGGGCGGCGTTCCTGGCTCGCCGGTGAGCGACAGATAGCCGGCCTCGGCCTGCATCAGATAGTCATAGCCTGGCCACGCCGCGCGGCTGCCGGTGCGGCCATAGGCGGAGAGGTGGACGCAGGCGATCGCGGGGTTGAAGCGCGACAGTGCGGCATAGTCGAGCCCGAGCTTTGCCGGCAGGTCGCCGCGCAGATTGTTGAAGACCACGTCCGACTCCGCGACGAGCTTCTCGAGCACCGCGCGCCCGTCCGCGCTCTTCAGGTCGAGGCCGATGCTGCGCTTGTTGCGGTTGAGCGATTCGTAGAAATGGCTGTCGCCCGGCGCGAAGAAATACGGGCCGACATGCCGACCGATATCCCCGCCGTCCTTGTGATTCTCGATCTTGATGACCTCGGCGCCGAGATCGGCGAGCTGCTGCGTACCGAACGGCCCGGCGCCATATTGTTCGACCGCGACGATGCGGAGACCCGCGAGTGGCTGGTTCATGCCGGGTTCCGCGCGATGATCTGCTTGGCGATGATGATGCGTTGCAGTTCGTTAGTGCCTTCGCCGATCGTCAGCAGCGGCGCATCGCGGTAGAGCCGCTCGACATTATATTCCTTCGAATAGCCGTAGCCGCCGAAGATCCGCATCGCCTCGATCGCGTTCTCCAGGCCGGCTTCGGTCGCGAAATACTTGGCCATGCCGGCTTCCATGTCGCAGCGCTCGCCGCGGTCATACGCCTTGGCGGCGGCTTCGGTGAGTAGCCGCGCGGCGTAGGTGCGCGTCGTCATCTCGCCGAGTTTCAGCTGGATCGCCTGATGCTCGCAGATCGGCTTGCCGAACGTCTTGCGCGTCTGCGCATAGGCGACCGCCTCGTCGAGTGCTGCCTGCGCGATGCCGACGCCGCGCGCGGCGACGTTGATGCGGCCGAGTTCGAGCCCGCCCAGCACCTGCTTCAGGCCGACGCCCTCGACGCCTCCGATCAGGCGGTCGACTGGCACACGGTAGCCGTCGAAGGTCAGCGCGTTGCTGTCGATCCCCTTGTAGCCAAGCTTCTCCAGCTTCTTCGACACGATGAAGCCGTCGCCCTTCTCGGCGATCAGCAGGCTCATGCCCTTGTGGCGTGGCTCGGCGGCCGTGTCGGTCTTGACCAGCAACAGGATGGTGTTGCCCGAGCCCGAATTGGTGATCCACATCTTGCTGCCGTTGACGACATAGTCGTCGCCGTCGCGCACCGCGGTGGTGCGGATCGCCTGCAGGTCGGTGCCCGCGTCGGGCTCGGTCAGGCCGATACCGCCGCGCAGTTCGCCGGTCGCAAACTTCGGCAGGTAATGGTCCTTCTGCGCCTCGGTGCCGCAGCGCTGCACCGTCATCGCCATGATCATGTGGCTGTTGATGATGCCCGCGACGGACATCCATACGGTCGAGATCTTCTCGATGATCCGCGCATAGGTCAGCGTCGAGACGCCGAACCCGCCGAATTCGGGGGCGATCATGAGCCCGAACAGGCCCATCTCCTTCATCGTGTCGACGATCTTCTGCGGATATTCGTCGTCATGTTCGAGCTGGTGAACGAACGGCTTCACATCGGTTTCAAGGAACTTGTCGATCGAATCGAGGATCATGATCTCTTCGTCGGTCATCGCGCCATCGGCGGCGATCGCGTTTGCCAGGGTCATGCGGATACTCCTTGAGGGGCAGTGGCGCCGGCGAGGATGTCGCCGAGCGCGGAAGCGGGGTGCAGGTGCAGGTCGAGCACGGCGGCGCGGATATGCGCGGCGCGGGCCGCGTCGACCGTGCGAGCGGCGTTCTCGAAATATTTGGCGTCGATGTCGGCGTTGCTGAGCGGCCGGTCGGACGCGCCGCGGTTGATCGCCTCGCGGTGGCGCAGCATGCGGCCATCTCGGGTTTCGACCATGACTTCGCCGGTGAAGTGCTTGGGATAATCGCTGTCGGGGTCGACGGCGTATGAGACGCGGGCGGCTAGATCGAGCACCGCCGGATCGTTCAGTGCTGCCGGATCGAGCGAATCGAGCGTGAACTTGCCCGTCAGCAGCGCGGTTGCGACCGTGTAGGGGATCGAGAATTGCGCGTCGTAGCCGGTGTGTGGCGTCCGCTTGGGAGCCACCGGCTCGCAGACGATCGGAATGACCGCCTCGGGCACCAGCACGATGACCTTGGCGATATCGGCAGCGGTCAGGTCGTATTCCGCACGCATAGCGATCGCCGCATCAATCGCGGCATGCGTCATGTGGCACGCGGGTAGCGGCTTTACCGACACCGCCTCGATCTCCCAGGTCTCGCTAAGCGCTTCGGTCGCCTGCGCGAGCAGGGCGGGGGCGGCGTCGCGAAGATACAGGGCATAAAGACCGAAGCGCCCTTCATAGGCAGCCGGCGGTCCGACGAAGCCGCGCTTGGCAAGCGTCGCCGCGGTCAGTGCCGAACTCGCCGCCCAGCCGGGATGCAAGCGCTTGGTCCATGCACCGTCGGCCAGGAACTCCAGACTCCCGCCGGCCATCGACAACATGATCCCCTGCGCCATCGCGATCTGCTGCGCATCGAGTCCGAGCAACCTGCCGGCCGCGAGCGTCGATCCGAACGCGCCGATCAATCCCGTCGGGTGAAAGCCGAAGCCGTGAAACCCGCCCGCGCCGACCGCCGCGACGCGGGTCGAGACCTCCATCGCGGCGATATAGGCGACGAGCAGGTCGGCGCCCGATGCGCCGGCTTTGTCCGCCGCGACCAGCGCGGTCGGAAAGGCGCTGACGGTCGCATGGATGATCCCGCGTGAATGCGTGTCGTCATAGTCGAGGCCGTGCGTAACGACCCCGTTCATCAGCGCCGCGTCCCGCATCGCCAGCGTGCGGCCATAGCCGAGCACCGGCGCTGTTCCGCTGCCGAGGTCGCCCGCGGCGGCGAAAGTCGCCTCGGCCCAGTCTGCGCCGACTGCCGCTAGGCCCGTGCCGACCGAGTCGAGGATCAGGTGGCGTGCGCGCTCCTTGACCGGCTCGGGAATGGCATCGATCGTCAGGCCGGTCGCGAAATCGGCGAAGGTTTGCGCGAGCGTCACTTGGCGGCTCCCCCAAGGACCAGCGAATCGTCGGCGACGTCGTCGAGCGACTGACCGGTGGTCTCGATGTTCAAAAGACCGACGGCGGCGATCATGCAGGCGAGCACCACGCCGACCATGCCGAGCACGCCCTCCAGCCCGAAGCGCTCAAACAGCGCGACGGTGGCATAGGGCGTGACCATCGACGCGGCCCGTCCGCACATGCCCGCGAAACCGGTGCCACGCAGCCGATAGGCGGTCGGGAACAGCTCGGGGATGTAGGCGAACAGCGCCAGCGTCACGAGCGTGTAGATGCTCGACACGAGCAGGAAGCCCGTTAGCGGCACCATCAGGTCACCGTGCGCATTGGGATACAGGAAGCCGAAGATCATGATCGCGACGGCCGCCGCGATCAGCGAGGCGCGACGCGAGATGCGGTCGGCGATACCGATCGCGACGATCGCACCGAACACGCTGCCGAACGACATCAGCGTCGTGTACCAGAGCGAGGTGACGATTCCCGTGCCGTGGCTCACCAGGAAGGTCGGCAACCACGCGACGAACCCATAGACCGAGACGTTGACCGCGATCGCGGCGAGCGTCGCGGCGATCAGGCGGCGGCGCAGTCTGGAGCCGAAGAGCGCGCTGAGCGGTGCGTGGACCTTTGGTACGATGCGGACTTCGGGGACGGCGGCGAGGGGGCCCTTGTGCTTGACGACGTCGGCTTCGATCTCGCGAAGCGTCGCCTCTGCCTCCTCGTTGCGGCCGACCGATTCCAGCCACCGCGGCGATTCCGGCATCTTCTTGCGCATCACCCAGACGATCAGCGCAAGGATGCCGCCGATCGCGAACATGTAGCGCCAGCCGAGCGTCGGGATGACGATATAGCCGACCGAGGTCGCGACCAGCAGGCCCGAATTGACGACCATGCCCATGATCGAAACCCAGCGACCGCGATAGGCTGGCGGGATGAACTCGCCGAGCGTGCCCGCCGCGACCACCAGCTCGGCGCCGAGGCCGATGCCCATGATGAAGCGGCAGACGATCAGGAACGTCATGTTGGGCGAGAAGATCGCCGCGATCGAGGCTAGCCCGAACAGCGCGAGGTTGAACTGGTAAGAGGCGCGACGTCCGAAGCGATCGCCGACATAGCCGGCCATGCCTGCGCCGATCATCATGCCGAGGAAGGTCATCGACATGAACACCGCGGCCTGCGCCAGCGTCGAGAATCCTTCGGCCTTCAGCGCGGCGATGACACCCCCCGCGAGATACACGTCGAACGCGTCTAGGAACGCGCCCGCGCTGATCAGCCCCAGAATGCGCCAGTGGAATCGGGAGATAGGCAGACGGTCCAGCCTGGCTCCGGCGTTGACGGCGATGGTATCGGCCATGGGGCTACCTCTCTTCGTAATGACGACGGGCCGGGTCTTCTTTTGTCGAAGCTCTCGCAGGCCGCGCTGGGGGCGTCCGGTCACCAACGGCGACCGGTTAGTCGATCAGTCGGGCTATTTGTCGTCGGGAGATGCGCCGCGCTTGTAGACCAGCGAGTTGCGCGTGAACTCCATGATCTGCTTGGCGTCCTGATTGAACGCCCGAGTGCGGGTGGTGACGATCCCCTGCGTCGGGCGCGACTTGGACTCGCGGATTTCGAGTACTTCGGTTTCCGCGGTCAGCGTGTCGCCGCCGAACACCGGGTGCGTCAGCTTGATCTCGGTCCAGCCGAGATTGGCGGGGGACTTGCCGCTCACGTCGTTGACGGTCATGCCGAGCACGATCGCCAGGGTCAGCCCGCTATTCACCAGCAGCCGCCCGAACTCGCTCTTGGCGGCATATTGCGCGTCGCAATGCATCGGGTGCGAATTCATCGTCATCAACGAGAACTGGATATTGTCCGCGTCGGTTATCGTCCGCCCGGGGCGATGCTCGTAAATGTCGCCCACGACGAAATCCTCGAGATACCGGCCATAGCTCGCGCGGTAGCGTTGCTCGCCAACTTTGATAGCCGAAAGGCTCATACATCCTCCTTATCGCTTTGTACGGACATTATCGAACTTATGGTACGCTGGCAAGGTGAAGCCGACGTCGACGGTCAGAACGCCACTTCGGCCCGTGCCGCGAACGTGTCGCCGCTATCGCGCCCGATGAAACTGCCGGTCCGGTTGTCGGTACGGAAATGGGTATAGTCCGCCATGAACCGGAAATTATTGGTCAGCGACCAGTTCAGGCCGACCGTACCTGCCGTACCGGTGCCGCCGAGCGGGAGGCTCGAACTGTCGAGATCCTCGTAGCGTATCACCGCCTCCAGCGCCCCCCATCCGCCATCGAGCACCGAGTTCAGCACGTTCGGCGCGACATAGGTGCCGCTGCGCGAAGCATAGGTCGGCGTCTCGCCGGTGATCCAGAAGCCGCCATTGACCGACAAGGCCTTGATCTTGCCGCTGCGGAAGGTCGAGGTCGGGCCGCCATGCACGGTCCGCTGACCATATTCGCCGAACGCGTAGAATGGCCCGAGCGTGCCGCCGAGCTCGAGGCCGAACGCCTTTGATCCGTCCGCGCCAGCCAGCGCTGCGGACTCGACACGGACGCTGTTGTTGAGCGCGCCCGCCATGCCTTGCGCGAACGTGGTCGGCAGCGTCGTATCGGGGATGTTCTCGCTATACGCCCAACCGCCGATGTGGATCAGGCCATGCTTGGTGAGGATCGGGTTCCAGTGCGCGCGGCCCAGCAGCATGCGGTTGTCGCTACGCGTGAAATCGCTGTCGATCGCATCGCCGTGAACGCCAAGGCTCGCATGCCAGTTTTTGCCACCCGCACGGCCGACCGCGCCCATCAGGAAGACCTTGCCGCCCTGCGTCGCGAGCGCGGTGGTGTTGATGTTGGTGGTGATGAAGGGGTTGGCGGTCGACGCGGTGCCGATGTCGATGCCGCGATCGGTGATGAGGTTGCCGAACCGGACATCGGCGTCGGTCTTGCCGAACTTCTGGCGGTAACCGACGAACGCCTGCACGACCTCGGTCGCGTTGCGCCGGAAATCGGTTTCGAACTGATAGAAGAGGTGATCGCCGATCGTGCCAATCGCGCCGACGCGAAACTGGCGCAGCGTCGAGACGGTGATGTTGCGACGGTCGAAATCCGACCCCCCGGTCGAAGAGATATCGGCCAACAACCGCCCGCGCATCTTGAACGTGAACTTTCCGTCGCGGCTGCTGAACACGGGGGCCCCCCGGCTCCAGTCGACCGCGAGATCGGCGGGCAGCGCGACCCCGCCGGCGTTGACGACCTGCGGGTTACCGACCGGCACGGGAGCGATCTTCGCGCCGGGATCGGCCGTCTGGTTGGCGACCTGCACGCGGGTCGGGGCCGCTGACGGGGGTGCTGGCACAGGCGCTGCCAGTTGCGGGGCCGTTGATGGCGCAGCGGCCGGAGGTGGGGCATTCGCGGCAAGCGCACGGCCGGCTTTCGCCTTGGCATTGGCGATCAGCGTATCGGCGCGCTCGCGGCTGACCAGCTTGTTCTCGACCATCTCGTCGATCAGCGCCAGCATCGTCTGGTACGACGGATCGGTATCGAGCGGCGACGCCGTCTGCGCCTGCGCTGCCGATGGCAGCACGGCTAGCAACGCGCACAGCGATACGGCGTACGAATGACGCATACAGACATCCTCATCGATTGGGATCGTCCGTCTTGCGCGGCGCGACATCCTGGAACCAGCTTCACTGGCGTAATATGATCCTAATGTCCGTACAAATACGCTGTCAACATGGTTTTACGCGGCGACCCGATCCGGGGTGTACCGATCAGGGCATATGCGGGATCGTCGTACGTGGCGCGAGATCGGGCCGCATCCGGATCAATCCCTCCTGCGTGACATGCGCGATCGCTCGCCCGTCGCCGCTATGGAAGACACCGCGCGCGATGCCGCGGCCATGTCCCGACCACGCGCTTTCGCTGGTATAGAGCAGCCAATCGTCCAGTGGCACGTCGTCGTGGAACCACATTGCGTGATCGAGGCTCGCGGTCTGCATGCTGTGCTCGAACATGTTGACGCCGTGCGGGATCAGCGACGCGCTGAGCAGCGCATAATCGGACAGATAGGCGAGCACGCCGCGGCGCACGACGGGATCGGTTGGCACGCTTCCCCGAAACCGGATCCAGACATGGGATACGGGCGTGCCGGGCTTGGTCTGGAGGAACGCGGGAACGCCGCAGGGCCGGATATCGAAGGCGGACGGCTGGCCGAGGAACGCGACGGCTTGCGCGGAGATACCCGCATAGTCGCCAGCGAGGATGTCGAGTGAGCGCAGTTCTTCTGGCGGGGGAAGGTCGGGCATCGCGGTCGCATGCTCCAGGCCAGCTTCCGGCCGTTGGAACGATGCGGCCAGCGTCAGGATCGTCGCGCCGTTCTGGCTGGCGGTGACGCGGCGGTTCGCGAACGACTTGCCGTCGAAATCACGCTCTACCCGGAAGATGATCGGTTGCGTCTCCGTGCCGGCGCGCAGGAAATAGGCGTGCATGCTGTGCGCCACGGCGGGTGCATCGACCGAACGCTGCGCCGCCATCAGCGCCTGCGCCACGACCTGCCCGCCGAAGACGCGCGCGGTTGCGCCGGGTCGCTGGGGTCCGCGGAACAGGTCGGTATCGAGCGGTTCGAGGTCGAGCAGCGCGACCAGTTCGGCGGCGAGGTCGGGCGTCGATAAGGTTTCGGTCATTGCCGCCCGTACCGCGCGCGGTGCCAGGGGCAAAGCCGCGCGGTCAGCTTTGTTCGGCAGCAAGCACCTTGGTCGGGGCGATTTCGTCGACGCGACCGGCAAGGTCGAGCAGGTCGCGGTGAAGCCGACCCGCGGCGAACGCGAGCCCGAATACGCGGCCCGATGCATCGAAATCCAGCGTCGCCGCGGCTTCGCTCCGTCGGAACAGATCGAGCGCGGTACCGAACATCCGATAACAGGCTTCGACGTCGCCCCGATCGACCTTACCCCGCGTGCGCAGCGCCTCCGAACACCGGGTCGCCAGCGCGGCATGCGCGGTCAGCATCGCCGCCGATGGCTTGGCGAGCGCTGCCATCGCCGCCGGGGGCAGCGGCTCGTCGAGTGCGCGACCGCTCAGCACCAAATCGTTGCGGATCCGCCAGAGCGTGCGCGGTACGGCGGCGGGGATACCGTGATCGGCGAGACGCGAGGCGCGTTCGCGGTCGGCATCCTTCATCGCCAGCTCCACCGCGGCGAGCGCATGACGCAGCGCGGCGTGTTCGGGGGATGATGGCAGCGCCAGCCCGGTGGTCAACGCGTCGGCCTGCGCCCGCAGCATCCGTTCGATATGGCTCAGCACGGCAAGCGTTCGCGCGATCACCACGCCGTGCGAGCGTGCCGGCAGGATCAGCATCGCCGCCAGCACACCGATCATGCCGCCCAGGCCGATCTCGATGATGCGATCCCGGACGAAGATCTCCACCGAAGAGCCCGGCGGCGCGCTGAGCAGCATGATTGCCGCGGTGACCGGCGCGATCCGCAACCGCGGCCGGACCGACGCGACGAGCGCGGCGATGCCGGTAACGGTGACGAGCACCAGCCCGAGTTCGAGCGTATCGGTTCGCCCGAGTGCCGCGCCGATCCCGCCCAGCACTGCGCCCAGCAAGGTCCCCAGCAACCGATCGGTCGCTGCGCCGAGCGTCCCCCCGATCGATGCCTGCATCACGATCAGCACGGTGAACACCGCCCAATAGCCTTCGTGCAGGCCGAGCGTCTTGTACGCCGCAAACGCTGCTGCAGTCGCAACGATCACGCGGACCGTCTGGCGCAGGCTGTCCGCATTCGCCTTGATCAACGCGCTCGGTCGGAGATCCAATGTCAGCGCTTTTCCCTCCAACTACCTGTAAATCAGTCCGTCGGCGGTAATGCTCTTACCTGCAATCGTAATTCGCCTTGATTGGCTTAGTTACAAGCCGATTGGCTGATATCGTCGCCCCCCGGGCTTGGTCTTTGCTTCAGCCTTACGCTCGCGCAGGACGCCTAGGATCTGATTCTCGGAAGATCGGCCATGCCGCATCACTCCCCCTCCATCTGACGAGATAACTTACCAATCGGATGAATTCTGAGGAGCAGGTCAAGGGAGATCACTGCACCGTTTATAGGTCGCTGGCCCGCTCAAGCTGCTCCGTACCGCTGGCATGATCGAAAGCTCAAGTCAGCGGCGAACATGAACGGATGTCGGAAGCTGGAACGGCAAAAGCCGCATCGGGATCACGGAATGTTGGTCTGGGCAGCCCTGCAATGCCCAACAGTTTCGCCCACTTCCGGACTTTTAGGCTGGCGATCCGGGCGCCAAATAACGTTATTCGTTCAGCGCGAAATTTCCCGTTTCTCCGTCTCCGATTGGCCATCTTGGGAAAGGCCAATCGGGAACGGATCTTGGGACGTAAGCTGCCCTAAGCTGTCTGCGTGATCGCCGGGGCGGCTGTCCCACTCTAAGTTTGTCTTTGGGAAGGTCTCTACAGTCACCCCGCCTACATCATTTTTCTTTTTGCGGGCCTCGCAGATCGGCATCGATCAGGGCCGCAACGTCGGTGACCGGAAGACCCTGCCGATCATTGAACGTGCCTGCCTTCGGCCAGGACACACCGCGACCGATCGCGAAGGCGGCGCGGTATTTGCGCATCATGTTTTTCGGATCGTTCGCTAGCTCTTCCATCAGGAAAGGCACGGTCCAAACCGACCGCTTGAAGGCCCGGCCCAGTGCCACCTCCAATTTGTCGGCGACCTCGCCATATGTAACGGTGTCACCGGCCAGGAAGACGATGTCGTTGCGGATCGTCGGCTCGAAGAACACGATCTCGGCAGTCAGCACACCGATGTCATCCGGCGTCGTCAGCGTCACAGCGGTATCAAGGCTGCCGAGCGCGTGAACTTCGCTATTCTCCAGATCGACGACACCAAAGTCCGGCTCGAACAGGTAGCTCATGAACATGCCCGTGGAAATGATGACCCACTCGGTCTTGTCCTGCGAGCGCAGCAGCTCGCGCACGTCGAGCTGCGCATCGAAGATGTCCTGCGGCCCGCCGCGGCCGATCGCCTCGAAGTCGACGCCGAACTGCCAGGGGAAATAACGCGGGATGCCGGATTGCAGCGCCACCTTGGCGAGCTTCATCGGCGTGTTGATCCCCGCTGCGTAACCCGCGCAGCCGATCACCGTATCGTAGTCCGAGAAGAGCGATGCCAGCTCATCGATGGTGTCGTTCACCAGGTCGCCGAGCACGATCTCGATCCCCGCTTCGCGGATCTCGGCGATATCACGCTGCTTGGAGGGATCGCCCGACTCGACGGCACTCTCGCGGAGAAGGACGCTGATCCTGGCACCGTCGATGCCCTTGGCGCGACGCGCCATATTGCGGAGCACGGGCATGCCAAGCTCGCCGGCACCCAGTACGAGGATATTGCGTGAGTTCACATTGGAGACTGTATCGTTCATCGTTCTAACTCGTTTCACCGTGGATGCCGGTGATCTGGCAAGCCACGGGCAAGCGTGAAAGATGGGTACATGCGTGATACTGCCGTTCAATCTCTAAGCGAGGAGGACATCCTCCGATATTCGCAAACGGTTTGCGATGGCCTTCGGGACGATGACGACGGGGTGCGCCGTGAGGTGTTGGCCCATGCCGGTAACCGCTGGTCGCTTGGTGTCATCCATACGCTCGGCGTGTACGGCCAGCTTCGCCACGTGGAAATCGGCCGACGGATGCACGGTATTACGCAGCGGATGCTGACGCGCACGCTGCGCCATCTGGAGCGCGATGGATTGGTGGTGCGTCACGACTTCGAGGAGGTGGTTCCTCATGTAGAATATGCTCTATCCGAAACCGGATTGAAGCTACTGGTCATGATGGTTCCCCTGTGGACGTGGATCGTCGAAAACGTCGACAGCTTTCGCGCATCACGAGAGATGTTTGATCGGGAACACGCGGGAGAAGAGCCCTGAAGGCGACATCGGCTTACAGGCTTAACTTTCCAGAAATACCATCGTCTTTGGAAAAAGACCGCGCCCCGCTCTGTCTGCTATTGCAATAAACCGCTCCGTAAGCCTCCCGTCGACGCGCTTTCCTATGCTCGAACCGGCGACATTCTCGTAGTGTGGAAGCTCGACCGGCTTGGCCCTACCATGAAAGAACTAAGACGGTGTCTGAGCCTTCATCTCGGGAGCGCCATTTAAAAGTCGGCGAATTCAGACGCTGTCGGTTGTCGGCAACAATCAGCCAAGCTCGCTAAGCATTGATGTCGACTGGCTCGGTCGAAAAATCAATGAGATCGACTTATATCGTTTCAAGAACCCTAACTACGTCGCCACCTAATACAATAGATCCGCTGCAAGATTATTATCAATCGTGGCTCTTTCCACCGTCTTGGCATTCTGGACCTGAAGGAGGCTAGCCCTGATGATTAATATTAGCATCTTGCCTGTTGATGACTGCTGATCCAGTCAGACGAAATCAAGCTCTGCAGCGGTCAAATACTGTCCCCGCAACCAAACCCTACGACAGCGCCGAAGCGAAAGCTTCAGGGCTGTCGTCGTCATTATGCCAGCGCATAGTGCGAACACGAAGACCAACTCGCCCCATAGATAGATGGTGAAATCAGGTCCAGAAATGGGTCTGGTCGAAGCCGTAGGGCTGGAGCGTGCCTGCCCAAACTTGGCATTCGTTCACCGTGATGGATGCGACACCGTAGCAATGCTCGACAGATCGGTTGTCGGATCGATCGGGACGCCGCGATCCTTCCGCTCCGAATACCGGTCGACGAGCTGGGCCGCGTGAGGGCGGAGCAGGACCGTGAAGCGGACCATCTCCTCCATCACGTCGACGATGCGATCATAGTAGCTGGACGGCTTCATCCGGCCGGCGTCGTCAAACTCCTCGAACGCCTTGGCGACGCTCGACTGGTTCGGAATCGTCACCATCCGCATCCAGCGGCCGAGGAGGCGCAGCGTGTTCACGCTGTTGAACGACTGCGATCCGGCCGACACCTGCATGACGGCGAGCGTCCGGCCCTGCGTCGGTCGCATCCCGCCCATCGACAGCGGCAGGTGATCCACCTGCAGCTTCATGATGCCGGTGATCTGACCGTGCCGCTCGGGGCTGCACCACACATGCCCCTCGGACCACAGCGACAGCTCGCGCAATTCATGGACCGCCGGATGATCGTCGCCAGCCACCTGATCGGGCAGCGGCAGGGTCGAGGGATCAAATATGCGCGTCTCGGCTCCGAAGAACCGGAGCAGGCGCGCGGCCTCCTCGACACAAAGCCGGGAATATGACCGCTCGCGCAGTGAGCCGTAGAGCAGCAGGATGCGCGGGGGCGGGTCTCCCGCACCCAGTCCGATGGCGGGCCGGTCAAGCGTGTACCGTCCATCGAGTGCGGGCAGATGGTCGGGGTCGGAAAGCGTGCGCAGGGGCATCAGGGGTATGTCCTGTCTTTGGTTCGATTCAACGGCATCAGGCGGCACCGAGCCGCAGGGCGAGCGCGGCGAGCGTTACCAGGAGCACCGGGATCGTTAAGGTCGCTCCAATCCTGAAATAGTATCCCCAGCCGATGCGGATGCCTTTCTGCTCGAGCACGTGCAGCCACAGCAACGTCGCGAGCGAGCCGATCGGCGTGATCTTGGGGCCAAGGTCGCACCCGATCACGTTGGCATAGATCATGGCGTCCTTGATCGCGCCCGTGGCGTGGGTCGCGTCGATCGACAGCGCGCCGACGAGCACGGTCGGCATGTTGTTCATAACCGACGACAGCAGCGCGGCGATGATGCCGGTGCCGAACGCCGCGCCCCACACACCGCCCTGGGCGGTGCGGTCGATCAGACCGGCGAGGTGATCGGTCAGGCCGGCGTTCCGCAGGCCGTAGACGACAAGGTACATGCCGAGCGAGAAGATCACGACCTGCCACGGCGCGCCGCGCAGCACCTTGCGCGTCTCGATGACGCGGCCGCGCCCGGCGACGACGAGCAGCAGCACCGCGCCGGCAGCGGCGACTGCACTGACCGGGATGCCGACAGGTTCGAGAAGGAAAAAGCCTGCCAGAAGGGCCGCAAGGACGACCCAACCGGCCCGGAATGTCGCCCGATCGCGGACGGCGTCGGCCGGCGCGCGGAGCTGCGCCACGTCGTAGTCGGCTGGCACGTCACGGCGGAAGTACAGCAGCAGCACGATCAGCGTCGCACTGATCGACGCGAGGTCGACCGGCACCATCACCGACGCATAGTCGGCGAAGCCGATGCGGAAGAAGTCGGCCGACACGATGTTGACCAGGTTGGAGACGATCAGCGGCAGGCTGGCCGTGTCGGCCACGAAGCCGGCCGCCATGACGAACGCCAGCGTCGCCCTGTCGCGGTAGCCGAGCGCCCGCAGCATCGCGATGACGATCGGGGTCAGGATCAGCGCCGCGCCGTCGTTCGCGAACAGCGCCGACACGGCCGCGCCGAGAAGGACAATCAGGACGAATAGCCTATGGCCATGTCCTCCCGCCCAGCGAGCGACGTGCAGCGCCGCCCATTCGAAGAAGCCGGCCTCGTCCAACAGCAGGCTGACGATGATGATGGCGACGAACGTCGCAGTCGCGTTCCAGACGATACCCCACACCACCGGGACGTCGGAAAGCGAGACCACCCCGACGAGCAGCGCCACGACCGCACCACCCAGCGCGCTCCACCCGATGCCGAGCCCCTTGGGCTGCCAGATGACGAGCGTGATCGTGGCGACGAAGATGGCGAGCGCGAGCAGCATCAAGCGATGCGCTGACCCGAGGCGTCCACCACCGCTTCGCCGTCTTCCTTGGCAAAGGCCCCCAGTTGCGGCTCGGGAAGCAGATCGAGGACCGCTTCGGACGGTCGGCACAGCTTCACGCCCAGCGGCGCAACGACCAGTGGCCGGTTGATGAGGATCGGATGCGCCATCATCGCGTCCACCAGCGCGTCGTCCGTCAGCGCCTCATCACCAAGCCCCAACTCCGCATAGGGCGTCCCCTTCTCGCGCAGCAGTTCGCGAGGCGTCATACCGGCGCGGTCAATCAGCTGGACCAGCAAAGCGCGCGAGGGCGGGGTTTTGAGATATTCGATGACGTGCGGCTCGATGCCGGCATTGCGGATCATCGCCAGCGTGTTGCGCGACGTGCCGCAGGCGGGGTTGTGGTAGATCACGATGTCGACGGCCATGACGCGTCCTTTCAGCAGCAGGGGGTGAGTTCGGCCAGAAGCGGCACGCACAGCTCGGGCGAGCCAGCGCAGCAGTCGTTGACCAGGAAGAGCGTGAGTGCGCGCAGGCCGTCTAGATCGGCGCGGTAGATAATCGACCGGCTCTGTCGCTCGGCGCGGACGATGCCGGCGCGCGCTAGGATGCCGAGATGCGCGGACATGGTGTTCTGCGGCACGTCGAGCCGGCGGGCGATTTCGCCCGCCGCCATGCCCTCCGGTTCGTGGCGCACCAGCAGCCGGAATACGTCGAGCCTGGTGCCCTGAGCGAGCGCAGCAAACGCAACGATAGCCGAATCCTTATCCATAAATCCAGCATAGCGGATATATTTGACGGCAACAGCACGAACTTCCGACATGCCGGTTTTAGAGACTGCCGACCGTTTTCGATAAGGGCGAGGGCGCTGCGGATCTCAGCCATACCCAGTCGGACACCCCCGTGGCAATTCATACGGCCGAGAGCGCGGACATTCGCTCAGCCCGATGACGTCTGATCGTTCGTTGCCAGCGGTAACTTCCGAAAAGGTCTATCGAGAGAGTATTTCGTATAAGCGGACTGACCCGGCGGATGTCAGCGCCAAGGAGCGGGCTGTCCAACAGCGGGCTTCTGCTCCGGTAAACCGGCTCAGTGGAAACCGGCAAGATTTGCTAGCCGCCCAACATTCACTATCTCTGCTGAACCGACTTGGCTGCCGATAAGTACTAGTGCTAATATCAACCGGCAGCTCAATAACGGAGACAAAGATGTTTGCCGTTGCTCTTATGTTTTCCGAGGCGGTGGCCGTCGCTTCCAACCCGCTCGAATCCGGCAACGTCGTCAGGAGCGTGCGGGAATCGATATGTGAACTGCGCGCACCCTCGATTGCCGACGACGCCATTGGTCTTCTGGCCCTGCCAGCGCCGAAGCAAAAGAACGAGATGGGGGTCTTGCTCCTGGTCAATTGTTCGGACCGAAAGATCATAAGCCTGCGAGATCCAAGTCGATCACGACGGCACGTGAACGAGTTTCCGTACGACCCGCGGGTCGTGACGAAATTGCGCCATGACCCCGGGCGCTACGAGATCCTCAACTTCAACCAGAGGGCCAACAATTCCGTTGGGGACCACACGACCCATTCAAAATCGACTTATTGGACGGGGCCTTGCGAATATACGGGGCTTCAACTGACAACTGCCGCCGCAGGCGACGATCACAGCCGGCAAACGGTCGTCTTCGATCTCAACATCTGCAAGAACCAGATCCTCGCAATGCTAGAGCCCAACAAGGCCGTAATGTCCCCTTAGGAAGACGCCAGAGAGCCGCCCGCAGAATACCACCGCGTGCCACGATCAACGTCCTGCCCAATACGTGGTTGGGCGAATGCCCCTCGTCAGGGCGGCGTCGCTGAAGTCATAGAGAGGCGGATGCGGTGGCGCATTTAACACTCCACGCTCTAAAAATGGCCACCCGGTTTACCGCTCATCTATCGAGAGAGTCGGCAATCCTCTCCTGATCAGTCATTCGCTGCTGCAAAGATAAAAGTTTCGCAATACAGTCGCTGATGCGAGGTCGGGCTTGCAGCGGTGCAAGGTGCGAATCGAAGTGGAGGCCGGGTGATGATTGCTTTATTCTTCGCATTGTCGCTGCAGGCCGCCACCCCTGATATCGTAATTTCTGGCAGGCAGCTTTCGGAAGCGTATGCAGCCTGCGTCGAGCAGGGCTGTCCGCCGTTGCGAGATGCACAGGCGTCGATCGCCTTTGCCGAGCAGCAATTCCGGGATGGTGCGTACCTCAAGGCGCGTCACACGCTTATGAGCGCCATATCTCGTAACAAGCGTCACGCTGCGACCGACCCGAAACCGGTGTCCGCACTGTATGAAGCGTATGCGACCGTCTCTTTGCACGACGGTGATCTGGATGCGTTCAAGAGCGCGGTCGGTGAGCAGGTTCGCACACTGCGCGACAATCTGCCGGCCAATGACCCGGCCGTCGTTGCCGCGGCATTTGCGACCGGCGATATGTGGCTCGCGATGCGCAAGGGGCGTAGTGCCGAGATTTCGTATAAGGCGGTGGAGCGTCAGGCGTTCGCGGACGGAAACGCGGTGCTCGCCCTGCAGGCGACGTTGCGCCGCGTCAGACTGGCCAACGCACGAGGCGACACGGCCGGTGCGGCCAGGCTTATGGCCGAAGCAGAAGCCCGGCCGATCGCGGCGGATCCAAAGTTGCGCAACCTGCTGCAAGTTGTCCGGTTGCGCTTGGCGGCGGGGCAAAAGGACAACGCGCAGATTGACCAGCTGGTGCGTGCGATCGGCCGCGACGGCTCGACCCGCCCTGAGCTGGTCTGGGCGCCGCCTTATCGACCTACGGCGCTGGCGGCTGCGCAAGACGAAGCGCGCAAGTTCGACTTGCGCAATCCGCTTCCCGCGAGATCGTCCGATGTCGATCCGATCAAATGGGTCGACATCGGCTTCTGGATCCGACCCGACGGCAAGACGGACGAACCCGAAATCTTGCGCGGCTCGCGTTCGACGGGATGGGCAGGGTACCTCCTCAAGCAGGTTGCCGAACGACGCTACACCGGCTTTTCGACCAGCAGCACTGATCGGGGTGTGTACCGTGTCGAGCGGTTCACCTTACGCGGTACGTACCAAGTTCCAGTGGGGAGCCTGATTGCAAGGCGAGGGGGCGCTGCAAGGTTGGAAGTGCTCGACTTGACCCAGCCAGATACGTCCGGCTCGTCGAACCGGTCATAACGGCAGATGTGAGACGGGCACCGAGGGCGGCTGATGATGCAATAGCTGCTTCGCTGGGGACGGCCGTTTGGCGGGGCAGTTCGGCCACGTTCATCGTTCGCCGTGCCACGTTGCAGGTACGACACCACGTCATCCGCGCCGACGACCGCGTTCCGGTGTTAGGCCATCACCCCATCCAGGCCGACGATGTTGGCAAAAGGTCGTCTGAAATTCTGATGGTGCGATGGTCGCCGGGATGCGTTTCCGCCGTTTGTGTCATCGCAGACGAAAGAGCACCAGCGTCAAAGGGGCGGCGCGTTGGTGACCGGACGCCTTACATTGCGTCGAACGCGAACTATCTCACAGCGGCGCATGACACTCGACCGACCTTTGATTCTCGCAATCGGCGACAGCCTGATTGCCGGTTACGGACTACCCGCCGCCGATAGCTTTCCCGTACAGGCCACAATGCGGTCGCCGTCTCCGTTGCGGATCGTCACCGCCTCCAGATTGTCCCCGCCGTGAAGTTCGACGGCATGGGTGCCGTATTCGATGGTGATCGCGGGGTCCGCCTCGAGCCTGCTCGACAGATAGCTGGACATGGACGAGGCCAGGGTATCGCCGCGCACCAGCAGGCGAACGTGCCGCGCCGTACGGCTGAGGAACATCGCCGCCTGCCCGGCCGAATTGCCGCCGCCGATGACCAACACCTCCGTATCGCGGCAGAAGCGAGCTTCATTCTCGGTCGCTGCATAATAGATGCCCGTGCCCTCGAACTCGGCGAGGCGGGCGATCGGCAGGCGTCTGTACTGGACCCCGGTGGCAACCACGACAGAGGCGGCGAGAACGCGCCGACCATTGGCGAAGGTTGCACAGAAGGCGCCATTGTCGAGCTGGTCCAGCGACTCGATGCGGCGGGGCATGACGAAGCGTGTGCCGAACTTCATCGCCTGCACCTCGCCGCGCCACACAAGATCGGCGCCGGAAATGCCGGTGGGAAAGCCCATATAATTCTCGATCCGGCTGGACGTGCCGGCCTGGCCGCCGATCGCGGTCTCGTCGACTACCAGCGCGCGCAACCCTTCGGCTCCCGCATAGACGCCCGCTGACACGCCGGCGGGGCCGGCCCCGACGATGAGCACGTCGAAGGCCTCGTCTTCGGGAACGTCCTGATCGAGTCCGAGCAGCCGTGCCACCTTTTCCGGCGTCGGATCGCTCACCACCACGTCGCGGCCGAACACCACGACGGGTTCGCGCGGCGTGGTTCCGCAACTGCTGGCGACATGCGCGGCCTCGGCGCTGCCGAGCGGGTAGGAGCGGTAGGGCAGGCGATTGCGTGCAGCGAACTCGGCCACTCTTCTGACGGCCCTGTCCTCCTCTTCGCCAACCAGCACCAGCATGCCGTCGCCGGCATCCAGCTGCCGCCGACGGCGTGCCGCCAGGACCGTGATGACGATGTCCGACATTTCCGGTATCGCCGCCATCAGGCGCAGCATCGCGGATCGCGGAACTTCGACGACGGTCGTGTCGCTCGCTGCGCGCATCGGGAGCGACCATGTGCCGCCTGACAGCAGCGAGATTTCGCTCATGAACTGGGTGGGGCCCAGCGTTGAAGGCACCAGCCGATCGCCCGTGAACGGGTTGACGACCTCGATCTCCCCCTCTTCGACATACACGAAGCGGTCGGCCGGCGCGCCGATCTCGGCGAGCATCATTCCCTTGGGATAGTGCTTACGCGTCCCTGCGGCCCGGATCGCGGCAATATGCGCAGGCTGTAGCGGAACCCGCTGCATTTCCCGCAGGTCACGGCCGATCGTTTCCATGAGCGCTGTCCCCTCTGCGCGGCGACACTAGCGCGGCGAACGTGACGACGGCAATCGCCTGGGAACGGCCCAGTCCAAATACGCGCGCGGCCCGATCGCATTGACGGCGTTCGGGACAGCTTGCAGGACCACTGGGCGGGCAGGAAAAGGGGCGGCTCTGTGCATCCAGCGGCAAACTTCGAGCTGATCATCCTCATGTTCCTGGTGGTGCTGGGGCTTCACTATCTGGCCCGGCGTCTGTCGCTGCCACCAGCAGCCGCGCTGATCGTCGGCGGATGCGCCGTCGCCTTCGTACCGGGTGTGCAAGGGATCGCGATCGATCCGGAGCTGGTGCTTGTCCTGTTTCTCCCGCCCCTGCTGATGGATGGCGCGTGGTTCACCGCGGTCGCGCCATTCCGGCGGCACATGGCCGGCATTCTTTCGCTGGCGGTCGGCGCCGTCTTCTTCACCACGGCGGTTGTGGCGATCGTGACCAAGCTGCTGATGCCGGAACTGCCCTGGGCCGCCTGCGTCGCGCTGGGCGCGATCCTGTCGCCGCCCGATGCGGTATCCGCGCGTGCCGTGTTGCAGCGGGTGACGCTCCCGCGCAGGCTGACCACGCTGCTCGAGGGCGAAAGCCTGCTCAACGATGCCGCGGGCCTTGTGCTGTTCCGTTTCGCGGTGGCAGCGGTGCTGACCGGCAGCTTCCATCTGGGGGCGGCGACCGGAACGTTTTTCGTGCTGGTGGCGGGCGGCATCGCGGTCGGCGCGGCGATCGGCGGGCTCTGGGTCGTTCTGCTCCGCCGGCTAGGCGATGATACGCTGATGATCGCAGCGACCGTGCTGGTGTGCTGGAGCGCCTATATCGCGGGCGAACTGCTGCACGTGTCCGGCGTCATTGCCGTCGTCACCGCGGGCCTTGTCTGCGGCTGGTATCAGCATGTCGTCTTCACCGCCCGCGTGCGCATCCGGGCAATGGCATTCTGGCAGGTGCTGGTGTTCCTTCTCGAAGCCACCGTGTTCCTGCTCATCGGCCTGTCCTTGCGGGGGCTGCTGGACCGGGTCGGCGGGCTCGACATTGTCATAGACACGATGGCGCGGCCCGTGCTGCTCATCGTCCTGGCGGTCGTTGCCGCGCGGTTTCTGTGGATCTTCGCGGTCGATGCCGGCGTCGCCACCGGTCGCCGCATCGGGTGGACGCGACAGCAACCGCTCGGAACGCGGGCGGCGGTGGTGATGAGCTGGGCCGGGATGCGCGGCGTGGTGACGCTCGCGGTCGCGCTCTCGCTGCCCGAGGCGATGCCGGCGCGGGATCTGATGCTCGTCACCGCCTTCGTCGTGATCCTCGTTACCGTCCTGGTGCAGGGCACCTCGCTCGGCTGGGTCATCCGGACCCTGAAGCCGCACGACGACGGCAGCGCGCGACCGCCGCTCGATCTGCACGCCGCCGAGATGATGCTGTTCCGGGCGCAGTTGGGACTTGTCGAGCGCGAGGCGGTGGCGATCGACGGCACGGTCATCCACCCGCAGCTCCTGCGGCGCTACCGGACCCGTGCAACCGCAGCGGATGCGTTCGACGGTACGGTGGAGGAGCGCAACGCGGCGATTGCGAGCCATTTCGACGTCATCATCGCCGCGGTCGCGGCCGGCCGCGCCGAGCTGGTCCGCCTGCACCGTGCCGGTCGTATCGATGACGAGACGCTCCACGATCTCGAGCACGATCTCGACCTCGAGGAGCTGGCCGCAGCGGCAGCGAAGGGGTGAACGAGTTCGGTTGCCCGGAGCCGCGATGAAGAGGCGCAGACGTCGGCCGGATCAATAGGGCGGGTCGAGCCGCTCACGCTGGCCGCGGGCGGCCTGCGTCCACCAGCCGAGATCGTCTGCGAAGCGCGGGAAGGCGCGGGTGAGGGCGGCGCCACCGTCGCCCGCTGGTTCTCCGCTCGCATCGAAGGCGTGGCCGATCCCACCCACCGCGATCGTGCTGGACACCACCACCATGCCCATCTCGGACAGGATACCGTGCCATGCGAGACCGGCACGCGCACCGGCGAAACGTCCGGCCGAATAGCTGACGATCGCCGCTGGCCGCCAGTACCATTCCTCCAGGAAATGGTCGGTGAGGTTCTTGAGCCCGGGCTGCACGCCCCAATTATACTCGCCGGCCACGAAGACGAAGGCGTCGGCCGTCCTGATCTTTTCGGCGAGTGCCTCCAGCGCCGGCGGCGCCTCGCCGCTGGGATGTTCCTTGTACATGCGGTTGAGCATGGGGAGGTCGATCGCCCTGGCGTCGATGAGCTCGGCCGATGCCCCGCGTTCGGCAAAGGCGCGGACGAGCCACTCGGCGAGGCGAATGCCCTGCCGATCGGATCGATAGGAGCCGTAGAAGATCAGAACCCGGTCGGGCATCGCGGCATTTCCTTGTGAAGCGTGTCGTGCAGAGGCACGGAGCGCGCCATCGCTCCGTGCCCTGCCGTGGATCAGCCTTCGATGAAGGCGAGCAGATCGGCGTTGATCCGATCGGCGTTGGTAACCGGCATGCCGTGGGGAAAGCCGGGGTAGGAGATGAGCTTGGCGTCCTTCACGATTTCAGCCGACATCTTGCCGGTGGTGGCGAACGGAACCACCTGGTCGTCCTCGCCGTGCAGGACCAGCGTCGGTACGTCGATCGCCTTGAGATCGTCGGTGAAGTCGGTCTCGGAGAAGGCCTTGACGCCGAGCGTATGGGCGAGCGCCGAGCCCATCATGCCCTGGCGCCACCAGTTGAGCCGCACCGCCTCCTTCACCTCGGCGCCGTCGCGGTTGTACCCGAAGAAGGGAAGCGTGAAGTCGTAGTAGAATTGCGAACGGTTCGTGGCCGTCTGCTCGCGCACCATGTCGAATACGTCCATCGGCACGCCGTCCGGGTTGGCATCGGTCTTGACCATGATCGGTGCGACCGCACTGACCAGCACGGCCTTTTTGACCCGCCCGGGCTTGGCGCGCGCGACATAGCGGGCGACCTCGCCACCGCCGGTCGAGTGGCCGACATGGACGGCATCGCGCAGATCGAGCGCGTCGGTCAGCGCGATGACATCCGCGACATAGGTGTCCATGTCGTGACCGTCCGCCGACTGGGTCGAACGGCCATGCCCGCGGCGGTCATGTGCGATGACACGATAGCCCTTCGTGACGAAGAACATCATCTGCGCGTCCCAGTCATCCGAACTGAGCGGCCAGCCGTGGTGGAACATGACGACCGGCGCGTCCGTGTTGCCCCAGTCCTTGTAGAAGATTTCGGTCTTGTCGACGGTGGTGACGAACGGCATTCGATGTCTCCTCGGGCTTGGTCGGGTACGCGGCACGCTACAGAGTGAAGGTGACAATCAGGCGGCGTCGACGAGGACGATCTCTCTATCCTCGATAGCGGTCATGCGCAGCACGGCCTAGTCGGCAACGGCGGGTCCCTCTCGCCGATCGAGACGCGTGAAGTTGACCTTGATCGACCCGATCGCCGGTATCAAGTCGCTACGCTGGTCGGCGCCGACCAGATATTCGGCGATTGCCTTTGGCAGGGCCTGCACCGCGTCGGAATGCGCCGCCTCGCGCGCATCGCGACACCGACGCAATAGACGTTGGCGAGGCAGAATTCGTCGGTCGCGAATTTGGGAAGCACGCAGACGTCGGCGGCCGTCAGGCTCGGTCCCCGCCGGGCAGCTGTTCAATGTCGGGCGAATGTGCATGATTGGCCATGACCGCAGCGCATCGGCAACGCCTTGTTCGCTATCTGGGCATTTGGGCCGCATGGCTGGCTGTCGCGGTGGTGACGGCGTTCCAGACCTATGCCGCGGGTTTCGCGGGTGGGCCAAAGCTCGCGCTGGGGCAGGCATTGGTCAATGGACTGATCTGGTATTCGGCCTGGGCAGCACTGACGCCCGGGGTTGTGAGCGTGGCGCGGGCGTTTGCCGACGAGCGGCGGCTGGGCAGGCTGCTGGTCATCCATCTGGCCTTCGGGCTGCTCTTCGCGGTGCTGCACGCGGTGCTCTACAGCGCGATGAACGCGATGCTCTATTTCCGCGCGCCCTGGGCGCCGTGGAGCAATGGGCTGCTGATCACAAAGCTGGCGACCAGCATCCACGTCCATCTGATGATCTACGCGCTGCTCGTCGCGATCGTGCTCGGCGCGCGCGCCTATCGGACGATGCGCGATCGCGAAGTCGCGGCGGCGCGGCTGGAGGCGCAGCTCGCAGAGGCGGAAACCGCGGCGCTGCGCGCGCAGTTGCAGCCGCACTTCCTGTTCAACACGCTCAACGCCATTTCCGCGCTGGTGCCCGACGATCCGATCGTGGCGCAGCGGCTGATCGCGCGGCTGGGCGATCTGCTGCGGCTGTCGATCGATCAGCGCAGGTCGCAGCACAGCGCGCTCGCCGATGAACTCGACTTTACCGACACCTATCTGGCGATCGAGGAAGCCCGGTTGGGCGAGAGACTGCGGATCGTCCGCGCCATCGCGCCCGGGTTGGAGACCGTCCAGGTGCCGGCGCTGCTGCTGCAGCCGCTGGTCGAGAACGCGGTGCGCCACGGGATTGCGCCGTCGATCGAAGGCGGCACGCTGACGATCGAGGCGAAGCCCGCGGGTGACATGCTGCGGATCAGCATCGCCGACAACGGCAAGGGCGCGGGCGCGATCCGCGAGGGCGTCGGGCTCGGCAACGCACGGCTGCGGTTGCGCCAGCTCCATGGCGAGCGCCAGTCGCTTGAGATCGACACGGCGCCAGGGGAGGGCTTCCGCGTCATCATCCTGGTGCCGCGGTGATCCGGACCCTGATCATCGATGACGAGCCGCTGGCACGCCGGGCGGTGCGCCAGTCGCTGGCAGGGGCCGACGATTTCAAAGTGGTCGGCGAAGCGGGGCACGGGGCGGAAGCGGTGGCGGCAATCGGCATCTTGCGGCCCGATCTGGTGTTCCTCGACGTGCAAATGCCCGAGATGGACGGCTTTGGCGTAATCGAGGCGATCGGGGTGGATGCGATGCCGCTGACCGTCTTCGTGACGGCGTTCGATGCCTATGCGGTGCGCGCCTTCGAGGCGGAGGCGCTCGATTACCTGCTCAAGCCTTTCGACGACCAGCGCTTTGCCCGCGTTATCGAGCGGGTGCGGCGACACATCGGCACGGGCGACGGCCCGCGCGACGGGATGCGATCGCTGCTCGGTGGGCAGGGACCGCTCATCGCGCGCAGCGGTGGCTCGGCGCACCTGATTCGGCTCGACGAGATCGACTGGATCAGTGCGGCCGGCGACTATGCCGAGGTCCATGTCGGTGGACGCAGCTTGCTGATCCACGAACCCCTGACGTCGCTCGAGACGCGATTGCCCCAAGCTGCGTTCGCGCGGATCCATCGCGCCGCGATCGTCCGGCTCGACCGGTTGGTCGAAGTCCGGCCCGGCACGCACGGCGACGGTGTGGTGCGGCTGGCGTGCGGCGCGGAGCTCCGGTTCAGCCGGCGATATCGCCAGCCAATCGACGTCTACCTTACCCGCTGATCCCGCTTGGCGATCCGCCGAACCCGCCCGGCGAAAATCCATTGCCGGCGAACCCCGTTCCGGGCCCGTATGCCGCTCAACCAAAACAGGGGGTGGGCATGGGGTTGAGGCACAGGGCATATGCCCTTTTCGGGTTTCCGACGGCGGTATTCGCGCTGGCGATCCTGTTCCACGCAAGCCCTTCATCGGCGCAACGCGCAAACCCCCGGGCCATGATCAAGCTCCACGGCGAAGGCCGCCAGGCCCCGCGTGCGACGATCGCCGACATGGCGTGGATCGAGGGCCACTGGATCGGCGACATGCCCGATGGCCCGGTCGAGCATGTGCTTCTCAGTCCTCGCTTTGGGCAGCTTCCAGGCTTCGTCCGCGCGCTCGCTCCCCAGAACCTAGCCTTTTACGAGATCGGGGTGTTCGCCGAGATCGGCAATTCGCTGACGCTTCGGGTCAAGCACTTCACGCCGGAACTCGCCGGTTGGGAAGCGCAGGCGGCTTATATCGACCGTCCGCTGGTCGATCGTGATTCGACCAGCTTCTACTTCGACGGCGCGACTTTCTCGCGAACCGGGCCGGATAGCTTCACGGTCTATTTCCTCAATCGCTCGGAGGGCCAGGAACGCGAGACACTCGTGATTCCCTTCCGGCGTACATCAGGCCCCACGCGGCAAAGCGATGGAGCGTCGTCATGACCGGGCTCCGCAAGCTTTACGCCGTTGCCTGTTGCTTGCTGGCGCTGTTCGTCGCTCCGGCGATGGCGCAGCCGCAGGGCCGGCTGGTTGCCAGCACGCTGCAATCGACCAGCTTCGCCGGCAGCAAGATCGGCATCTCGCCCGTTCGCAACCTCACGGTCTACCTGCCGCCGCGCTACGCCGAGGCAGGCAAGCGATTTCCCGTCCTCTACTTCCTCAACTATTTCTTCGAAGATCACCGCGAACCCTTCGCCAGCCACGGCGCAAGGGCGTTGCTGGACAAGGCGATAGGGCAGGGTCTGATCGGCGACGTCATCGTCGTGACCGCCGACTTCACGACCCCCGCGGGCAGTTCATGGTACGTGAATTCGCCGGCGACGGGCAATTGGGAGGATTTCATGGTGCGCGAGCTGATGCCGCACATCGATGCCACCTACCGCACGCTCGCCACCCGGGATTCGCGCGGGATCGCGGGGGACGGTCCGGGGGCGTATGGCGCGATCCGCTTCGGCATGCGCCATCCCGAAATGTTCGGCGCGGTCTATGGCATGCAGCCGGTGGCGAGCGGGCCGAATATCCAGCCGACGCACAGCCGCCCGAACTTGGAACGCATGGCGCGCGCGACATCGCTCGACGATCTGCGGGACGACGGCTTCTCGCTGATCTTCACGTCGATCTATCAGGCCTTCGCGCCGAACCCGAACCGACCGCCGCTGTTCTTCGATCCACCGGCGCGGCGTGTCGACGGGCGCATCGTAGTGGACAGCGACCGTACGGCGCGTTTCAAACAGGGATTCGCGCTGACGGCCTTGCTCCCCGCGTATGCCGACAATCTCAAATCGCTGCGGGGCTTCAAGTTCGACTGGGGGCGTCAGGACACGCTCGTCGATCATGTCTATGGCGCGCAGGCCTTTTCCAATATCCTCGCCGAATATGGCGTGCCGCACGAAGCCGAGGAGCATGGCGGCGGCTTTCGCGACCGGCATTGGGGCGAGCAGGGACGGTTCTATACCGATGTGCTGCCCTTCTTCGCGCGGCACCTGTTGTTCGGACCTCCCGCGACGCCGACCGAACGCGTCAACGCCGCGCACGCGAAGCTGCGTCAGGCGATGCTCGCCAATGATGCCGATGCTCGCGCCATGCTCTACCGCGCAGATGCGCGCTCGATGCCCGAATATCAGCCGGTGCTGATCGGCACGCGCCAGATCGCGGCCTATCACCGCGCGATGCGCGGGCGGCGGCGTGTGACCAGCTATGTGCCGGTGGCGAGCGAAGTCCTCGAGCTGGACGACACTTTGGTCGAGATCGGAACCTTCACGATCCGCTGGTCCGACCGCACCGACGAAGAGCGGGGAAAATACGCGCATGTCTGGGGCGTCGAGCGGGACGGCAGCCTGAGGCTCAAGGCCGACACCTGGGGCTATTTCCGCCCGCTGGCCGATCCCGCGGGCTTCTTCACCGCGATCCCGGAGCCGTCGTCCTCGCCCATCCCGTTAGCCGCAGGCGATCGGTCCGTGGGCGAATTCCTACGGGCGCATAACGACCGCGACGCCGAGGCCGTGCGGACCAAGGATGTCGAGGCGAAACTCGTGGATTATACCGACGACGCCATCTTCATGCCCTTCGCCGATACGCCCAAACGCGGCATGGCCGAGATCCGCCCCTATCTGATCGCCTATACCGCAGCGGGAACCGGCGCGACCTTCCGCGACGTGCGGGTCTGGACCCTGGCGTTCGAGAACCTCGGTGCGTGGGTGATCGAATATCCCAAATTCCGCGTCGAGTGGACCGCGGGGGGCCAGTCGGGCACCGTTACGGGCGGCGGCATCCGGTTGTGGCAGCGTCAGGCTGGCGGCTCGCTCAAGCTGCATCGCCAGATCGGAACACACGACTATGTCGTCCCGGCCCGTTGAGGCGGCGCCCCGCTTGGTCCGGATCGGAAGCAGGCATTCCGCTATCAGCCTGACATCGGAGTTCTTCGTTCGAGGCGGGCATCTACGAGCGTAGCGAGTTTCTCAGATCACGATGGGGCAAGGCTCAAGAAACTTGGTTTGCTTAAAGATCACGATTTCGCGTCATTTGAAAATTGTTTGCGGCGCTGTCGGCGAACGTAACCGGGCCTGAAGGTTGGGCGCGCACACGCCGTCTGGAATGTCCCGAAGGCGGTCGTCCTGGCCGTTGTTCAGGCGGGCACTCCTTGCGCTGTCGGCAATGCAGTGATGTCAGATGATCCCGACCAGAGATTGACGCCGCCATCGTCGGCCGCGTTGTCGATCGCGGTGAGTTCGTCGGCGGAGAAGTCGAGCGTCTTCAGCGAGTCGAGGGAACCGTCGAGCTGTTCGACCGTGCGGGCGCCGATCAGCGCCGACGTAACGCGCGGGTCGCGCAAGACCCACGCGATCGCCATCTGGGCCAGGGTTTGTCCGCGCTCACCCGCGATATCGTTCAGGGTACGGATGGCAGCAAGGTTGTGATCCGTGAGCAAGGCCTGCGACAGCGATCCGTCACGCGTGGCTCGCGCATCCTGCGGGACGCCCTGGAGGTATTTGTTCGTCAGCATGCCCTGCGCCAAGGGTGAGAAGGCAATGCAGCCGACGCCCAGCTCCTCCAGCGTCGCCAGCAGATCGCGCTCGATCCACCGGTTCAGGATCGAATAGCTGGGCTGGTGGATGAACAGCGGCACCTTTTCCGCGGCCAGGATCTCGGCCGCACGGCGGGTCAGCCCCGGCTCGTAGGAGGAGATGCCGACATACAGTGCCTTGCCCTGTCGATGAAGTTGCACCAGCGCGCCCATCGTCTCCTCGAGCGGGGTCGCGGCGTCCACCCGGTGCGAATAGAAGATGTCGACATAGTCGAGGCCCAACCGCTTGAGGCTCTGGTCGCAACTCGCAATCAGGTATTTTTTGGATGAACCGACATCGCCATATGGTCCGGGCCACATGTCCCAACCCGCCTTGGTCGAGATGATGAGTTCGTCGCGATGGGCCGCCAAATCAGAGGCGAGGACGCGACCGAAATTCTCCTCCGCCGAGCCATAGGGCGGGCCGTAATTGTTGGCGAGATCGAAGTGGGTCACGCCACGATCGAATGCCCGCCGCAGGATGGCTCGCCCCGTCTCGAACACATCCTGTCCGCCGAAGTTCTGCCACAGCCCCAGGCTGATTGCCGGGAGCCTCAGCCCGCTTCGGCCGGTGCGTCGATAGGGCATGCCGCTGTCATACCGGAGCGGGGACGCGACGTACGGACGGGGAAACGACATTGGTGACTCCTTGTGAACGTCTTCGATGCGCAACGCGCTAACCGTTTCGGCGCAGCGTGCATCACTCTTCTGAACTGCCTCGATCGCGTTGGGCAGGTGCGCGATGCAGCGCCGCAGTTACGCGCTCAAGGTGCGCTAACGCTGGCCTAGATCAGCCATTCGAAAGCACGCTTCAGTCGTGCCGCACCATTGGTGTCGAACGGCTGACCATGAGCGAAGATCACCCGGTCAGGCTCGAGCGCCACGATCGCTCGCACCGCCTTTCGAGCGTCCGCGCCGCCTAGCCGTACTGGTAGCCGAAGGTACCGTGCGGTCGTGCCGTCCGTGGCAGCGGAGGCCTGCATCAATAGCCGCGTGACAGGCGGCAGCTTGTCAGGATCGAGGTTTTCGATGAGGTCGACGAGCACGAGCGTCCTGGTCTGCCGGTGGAAGAACCAAATCTCGTTGAAGCCAGCCCCTGCCGGCACCATGCCTTGATCAAGCGTGTCCGACCATTCCGCCGGGGCCGTTCCACCGAGTTCGGCATCGAACCGCACCGACGATGCACGGACCTGTGCCCGGTCCCGCAGTCCTGGCGCAGCCCAGGTGGTCGCATCCGGGTAGGCCCGTTGCCAATCGGCAATGTAGGTCCAGTGCGCGATGTTGGGGGCAACGAGATGCCGTACCCGGCCCAGCGCTCCGATCGCCTTGGCCAGTTCGGCCGAATAGGGGGTCGGCGAATGCAGAAGCAGATCGCCGTTTTCGAGGCGGATGATCGTCATGCGCACGGGCAGCGCTATCCCCATCGCGTTTTTTGGTCCGCTGTCGACGATCCAGATACCCTCGGCAAAGACTTTCGGGACATCCAGTGGCGGGTAGGTCGCGCGATGCCGGGCTTGGGTATCGTCCGGGCGTCGATGACTGTCTGCCAACTTCCAAAATCCAACGGCGGCAACGCCGATGACACCCGCCGCGCCGGCGATCCGACGCCGTCTGCGCGCTTTCGAGGACGCCTGGTCGGCAAAGAAGCGTCGCATATCCGCCAGCAGGAGCCCGGGCTGTTCGAGCGCCGCGAAATGGCCGCCTGCCTCCATCTCGTTCCAGTGGACGATGTTGTAGGTCTTGCGCGCCTGCGAGCGCGGAGGAGGCGGGAAGACGGGATCGGGGAACGCTGCGACGCCGGTCGGCACCTTGATACGGCTGCCTGCGGGAAGTTCGCCCGAACCCTCCAGCATGCGGCCGCGATACATCCAGGTGGACGTGATGAAGGACCCCTCGACGAGGTACAGCATGATGTTGGTAAGGAGCGTATCTTCATCGAACGCCTGCCAGAGATCGGGCCTACCGTGTTCATCACGCGGCACGTCCGCCCAAGCGCCGAACTTCTCCAGAATCCAGGCAGCAACGCCGACGGGGCTGTCCGACATGGCAATGCCGAGCGTCTGCGGACGCGTGCCTTGTTCGTGCGCGTAGCCGGTCTCCTCTTTCGCCAGCGTCGCCCGTCGTCCCGCCCAGGCGAGTTCGTCGGGCGTCTTCGGCGATATGTCCGCCGCCTGAAGGAGAACCATGTTGAGGTGCAGCGCGGCCACGGCTTCGGGATGATCGTGCGCCATCCAGCTCCCGATCGCCGCGCCCCAGTCACCACCTTGTACCAGATAGCGCGCATCGCCGAAAAGCTCGGTCATCAGACCGTGCATCAACGCGCCTGTTCGGCGCGGTCCGATCGGCGCGGCAGGGCGCCCGGAAAAGGCGTAGCCCGGAAGCGAGGGCACGACGACGTCATGGCCGTCGGCGACCAATGGCGCGATGAGCGCCTCGAATTCCAGGAACGAGCCCGGCCAGCCATGCAGCAGGAGCAGGGGTGGGCGCGACCCATCGCCCCGCGCATGAATGAAGTGAAGCTTTTCGCCCAGCACCTTAGTCGTGAACTGCGGTAGAGCATTCAGCCGACGTTCCTGCGCGCGCCAGTCGAACCGCATGCGCCAATGGTCCACGAGCCGCTTGAGGTCCGCAAGCCCGACCCCTGACGTCCAGCTTCCGGCGTCCGGCAGCGCGCCCCAGTCGAACGATGCGACTTTGGCGTTGATGCCGGCGAGCCGCTCGTCGGGTACTGCAATCGTAAAGGGCTTTGCCATCTCGTGTCCTAGCGTTCCAAGGGCGCGCGCCCCTTCTCGAGCAACACCAACGCACGCACCTGCGTCGCGTTCAAATCGGCCGGCATTCCGTAGTGAGAGCACCTCTCGAAGCTCGAGCCCGATACGGTGAGATCGGTTCTGCGGCGCGCGTGGGACACCGCAGCGCCTTCAGAACGTTGAGAGGCTATGCATGATGACAGGCCAGCCCATCCGACGCGACAGCGTCCTCCCGCCGACGCTGTGCTGCCAAGCACCCCGAGCATGGTCCAATGAGCGCGGACCAACCACTGGCGGGACACCGGGTGGTGATCACCGGTGCATCGAGCGGTATCGGCGCGGCTACGGCGGTGGCCTTCGCGGCGGCGGGCGCACGGGTCGTGCTGGGTGCCCGCGGCAGGGAAGGGCTGGACGACGTCGCTAGCCGCTGTGCCGCGGCGGGCGGCAACGCGATCGTCCGGCCCGTCGACTGTACGGATGCAGCCGCAGTGGCGGCATTCGCTGCCGAGGCCCGCGATCTGCTCGGTGGCATCGACCTGTGGTTCAGCTGCGAGGGCGTCGGCGTGCTCGGCCGGTACGAGGACGTCCCGATCGCAGACCATGCGCGCGTCGTCGACGTGAACCTCGTCGCTCACATGAATGATGTGCACGCGGTGCTGCCGATCTTCCTGGCGCAGGATCGCGGCACCTGGGTCAACATGATCTCGGCCGGCGGCTTCGTCGCCACGCCGTATGCGGCGGCCTATTCGGCGAGCAAGTTCGGGTTGCGCGGGTTCAGTGCGGCACTCCGCGGCGAGGTGTCGAAGCGCCCGCACATCCATATATGCGACGTCTGTCCGACCTTCGTCGACACGCCCGGCGTCGACCACGCCGGCAACTATACGGGCGCACGGCTCGCGTTGCCGCCGGGTTCGCTCGCACCCGAGACGGTTGCGAAGGCCGTCGTGCGGCTCGCCACGCGACCCCGCAATCTCACCGCAGTCGGCGCGCCGGCGATCGCCTTCAAGCTGGGGGAGTTCGCAGCGCCGAACCTGCTGGCGGCGATCCTGAGCGGCTTCCTCGACACCTGGTCAGCCCGCGCACCTGACGGTAACGACAGCGACGGGGTATTGTTCGAGCCCGGCGTCGCAGCCGGTCCGGATGGCGGCCGGCGCGATCCGCACCGGGGGCGCAAGGTCGCGGCTGCGACGTCCGGTATCGCGGTGCTCGGCCTTGCGGGTATCGGCATCTGGCTCGGTCGTCGTCGGTGAGCGACAACGACCACGATCCTTCACTCGCGCCCGGCCAGGAGAGCGTGTGGCACTTTCCCCGCCCGGCCGTCGCCGAAGCGAGCGAGCGATGGATCCGTATCGAGCATCACGGTGTCCTCGTCGCCGATACGCGCCGCGCTGTCCGCACGCTGGAGACCAGTCATCCGCCCAGCTGGTACCTGCCGCCCGACGCTCTGAGCCCAGGCCTGCTTCGCCGTTCGGAGCGACGCTCGTTCTGCGAGTGGAAGGGCTACGCAGTCTACTGGCACCTAGCAATCGGCGCCGAAGTGCTGCGCGACGTGGCGTGGAGCTATCCGGAGCCGACGCCGGCCTTTGCGGTATTGCGCGACCATGTCGCCTTCTACGCCGGTCCGCTCGATACATGCACGGTGGACGGCGAGCAGGTGGTTCCGCAACCCGGCGGATTTTACGGCGGGTGGATCACGTCGGACCTTGTGGGGCCGTTCAAAGGCATACCGGGCAGCATGGGATGGTGACGGCCGTCCTGCCAGCCGGTCTTCGCGACTGGCGAGAAGCGCCGCGCGTGCGGGCGCTGAACGACCGCACGGTGAACGCTAGCGGACGATACGTGCTGTGCTGGCTGCAACAGGCGCTGCGGGCACGCGACAATCCGGTGATTGATGCGAGCATTCTGCTCGGCAACGCGCTCGGTTTGCCGGTCCTGGTGTACCACGGCGTGCGCGAGGATTATCCCTATGCCTCCGACCGACTGCATCACTTTATCCTGGCGGCGAGCCGCGACCTTGGTACCGGGTGCACAAAGCGTGGTCTGGCCTGCGTTCACCACGTCGATCGGGCTGGGCACCGTGAAAAAGGTCTCGTGCACCGGCTTGGCGCCGATGCGGCGGCGATTGTGCTGGAGGACCAGCCGACCTTCGTCGCCCGCTGGCAGTCCGAGCGGGTGGCCGCCCGCGCCGCGTCGCCGGTCTATGCGGTCGAGGCTGCGTGCCTGGTACCCCCGGCCGTGCTGGGCGGCGATATCCGTGGACGATCGGGGTTCCTGCGACGCCACGAACCCGAGCGGCTCAGTTGGGTGGAGACGGAGGAGGCGGTGCCGGAACAGCCCGCTTACGCCGGGACTCTGCCCTTCACGCCGGACAGGTTGGACACATGCGATCTCGACGCGCTGGTGACCAGTCTCGCGATCGATCATACGGTGCCGGTCAGCGACATGCACCCGGCCGGGCGGGGTGCGGCAGAGGAACGGCTGCGGCGGCTGGTGACCGAGGTGCTGCCCGGCTATGCATCAGCGCGCAACGACGCCACGCGCGCGGACGGCGCTAGCGGATTGTCGCCCTATCTGCACTTTGGTGTGCTGGGCCCGCGCGAGGTGATGGCCGCGGTCGTCGCGGCTGATGCAGGTAGCAGGCACAAGGCAAAGTTCGCCGACGAGCTTCTCGGATGGCGCGAGTGGTTCCACTACCAGGCGCGGGATCAAGCCGCGCCGGAGCGCTACGACCGCGTCGCCGGCTGGGCAGTCGACACGCTCGCAGAGCATGCCGCCGATCCCCGACCCGAGTTGGAGACGTTGAGCGCGATGCTTCACGGCGAAACGCGCGACGAGACCTGGAACGCCTGCCAGAAGCAGTTTCTCGTCGACGGCTGGATGCACAACAATCTGCGGATGTACTGGGGCAAACGCATCATCGCGATGACGCCCAGCCCGGAAGCGGCATGGTCTACCGCCTGCTATCTCAACGACCGGCTCAGCCTCGACGGTCGCGACCCGTCGACCTACGGCAACATCGCCGCGACGTTCGCCGGCTCGCCATCGGATCGCGAGCGACCGATTTACGGGCGCGTCTCGACACGCGGTGACGGCTCCACCCGGCGCAGGGACGGCGGCGACGAATGGCTCGCTGCGGCCGCGTCAAGGGCGGTGCCGCGGGTATCGGTTCCGGCGGAGGTGCCGGTCGATCCGTATCTCACCGGCGAGCCGACTATCTGAGCGGTCGTGCGACAGGGGGGCTTTGACCTGCAGATGCGGCCGAACAATCGCCTGCATTCCCGGCCTCTCTGTCATAGCTTCCCATGCGTCACCACCGCGCCCGTATTAAGAATGCCAATGATTTGCTGCTTCACCCGTCCATTCCGATTGCGGATTCAGGCTTCAAATCGAGGGGAAAAACGGGGGCGCGTCTCATCCGGCGCCCGCTGGCATTCTCTCGCATTGGTTTGTCAGGATCGCCGATAGTCGATCGCCGAAAGTCGGAGCCGCCCGACCCGACCGAGCCTGCGTCCCACGAAAAAACGGGGCGGCCGTGCGCCGCCCCAAGGGGGGGTGTTAGCGACCAGTGTACCGGTCGATCGAGGGTGTCCGATCGGCACGCTGCTCGTTATTTGCGTTTTCCCCGTATCTGTTCGATCACGTCCGCAGCAGCGTAGATCGTCGGCTGCGTAGTGAGCCCTGGAAACGAGGCCTGGTCGCCCGATCCCATCTGGATCACGACCGTGGTCTGCGCAGACTGGCTCGGACGCCAGCGTTCCAACACCTGGTAGGGAACGTCACCACCGCCAAAGCCACCCGTCGTAGGGCCATTTGGCACGGCGGCATCGGCCACCCCTGGAGGGCTGCCCGCCTGACTGGCCGAACCCATCGAAGCGCTGGCGCCGGTCCCTGTCGAGAAGCTCGGCCCGGTTTTGTCGCGCAAGTCAGAGCCGCCACCGGCAGCAAGGTCGCGCGTCTCGGCCTTGATGACGGCGAACCACTCCTTACCCGCATCCTGGGTGAGTTCCGCCGCCCGCAACATGGCGAATTTGGCGACATCATCGGGCTTCGCGCCCTTTGCACCGGTATAGACGATGGTCACCCTGCCGTCGGCGGCAACAGACGACTGATAACCAACGTCACTTGCCGCCTTCGCGGCCTTATACCCCTTTTGCGCAGCAGCCGGGGTGCAGATCAGCGCCGCTACTATCAGGACTGCATATTTCATCATGCCCTCCATCACGAAAGAAGATCGGGACGGTTTCGACCGTCCCGATCGCATAGCTTCAATACTGCAACAGGATGCCGAAGACGATTCGCCGATCGTTCAGGAAACTGAACCGATCATACAATTGTCCGCTCTGGTCGATTTGAACGCGCGCCTTGCTCTTCGTGTCGAGGATGTTGGCGACCGACGTGCGCAGCGTCAGGGGGCCGATCCTGTATCGAACCGAAGCGTCAAGGAACCCGGCCGCCGAGTTGTAGACGGGGTTGCCCGTCACATAGTCGCGGTAGGTCGTGAGATATTTCGAGCGCCAGTTATACGCCAGACGCATCTCGAGCGCGGAGTCCTGATAAATTCCGACCACGTTGAGGATGTGATCGGATTGTCCAAGAAGATCATCGACGCCGAACCGGAAAAAGGTCGTCTGGTCATCGACATTCCCGTCGCCATCACTGTCGACGCCGTTCGCAGGCGGTGTCGTCGACGAGTCGATATAGGTATAGTTTCCCTGGAAGCCGAGATGGCTCAGCACCCCCGGCAACTTGTCGAAAAATTGCTGGTAGCTGACCTCGATGCCTTTGACCTTGGCTTTGGCCTGATTCACCTGACCATTGTAGATGATATTGACCGTCTGCCCGTCAAGCGTCGTCGTTCCCAACGCCAGATCGCCATTCGTGACGATATTGGACAAGCTCTTGTAGAATCCGGCGACGGAGAAATATCCCCCGCGGAAATAGCGCTCGATCGAGAGATCGAAGCTGTCGGCCGTGGTCGGTCGCAGCAGCGGATTTCCGCGATTTACGCGGATGTCGCCTGCCGTGATATTCTGCGCACCCCGATCGATCCCGAACAGCGGGTCATTCTCATCGGTGATCGGCGGGAAGTTCACGCGGTTCGTGGTCACGACATATTCCTGCGACGCGCGCAGGTCCTGTACGTTCGGCCGGCTCAGCCCCTTGCTGTACGCGAACCGGATAAGTTGCTGCGAGTCGACATTCCAGCGCAGGTTGAAGGACGGAAGCCAGTTCTCGTTGGTCTGCTTGAAGCTGATCGGTACGGCCGCCTGAGCGCCGTACGCGATCGACTGGGGCAGGAAGTCCGCGGGATCGTCCCGGCTCTCCGCATCATCGGTTCTGGTCCGCTCGAGAACGCCGTCGCCATCGGTGTCGGCAAACGCCGGTGTCTGGGCATCGGCCACGAACGGCCGGAACGCCTGGAACCCGGTCGATCGCAATTTGGTGCGGACGTATCGGACGCCGAAGTTTGCGGCGATCGACATGCCGTTGTCGAACTCGTGCTTGAGATCAAGGCGAGCGTACGCGTTCGCCGTCTGCTCCGTGATATTGGACGTGTCCTCGGGGCGGAATATGGGGACCCCGAATTTACTGCCGTCGTCCGTACCCCTGGGCACCCAGTTGTAATTGCCGTTGGCCAGCTGCGGCTCTGCGTTCAGATATTTGCGGAATGCGGAATAGTCATTGAGAAGTGCGGAGTTCGCAAAGACGAAGGTCTGGTTCGGACCTTCGACCACGCCGCCCCGGAAGAAGTTGGCGAAGCTGATGGCCTCTGCAGCCTTGGTGGGTTCCTGAAAGGTGCCGACCACGCCGTAACCGCCGCGGCCATCCCATGCAGGCGAGATGGCACCCCAGTTCAGCGCCATTTCCGAGTTCGTCTGGCTCCGCTCGGAATAACGGCCACCGAATTTGACGCTGTCGAACCAGCCGGCAAGGCCGTCACTCCCCGACACGTCGTACGCGGTATCGGCACGGAAGGCGTAGAGATCGCCCTTGCCGACCTGGAACTGGTCGGCCGCAAATTGCCAGGTCGTGCCGTTCAGATCGCCGGCCGATGTCGGCGACGCGAGCGGATTGGCATCGCTGTCACCGCTGAAGCGCGTATTGCCCGGATTGAAGCGATGAGCCGGATTGACCGAGAACGCGATCCGCGGATTGTCGAGATCGGGCGCAATCTGCCAGTCGAGATAGGTGTTGAAGCCGCCCCAGATCTGACGCTGCCGTGCGCTTGCCTTGGTATATTGGCCGTCCACCGTGACCAGCAGGCGTTCGGTCGGCTGCCACCGCAGATTGAGGCTGAAATCCTCGGTCTTGCTCTCTTCCGTCCTGCCGATGCCAAGCGATCCGACCGGCGATCCGACCGCGCCCGTCCAGGCATCGATCCGGTTGGTGACGAAGCCCGATTCCATCAGACCACCGCGGATCGGGATCAGCGTCTCGCAGTCGCCCGGGTTTGAAGGAAAGCCGCCCGCACCGCTGCACATGGCGACACCATCAGATCCGAAACCGGGCTTCACGCTGAGGTTGCTGATCCCCGCAGTCGTGCCCGTATCGTGCTCGGGGAACCACTCGAACGTCCGCTCGATGCTGTCCGTGTCCTCCTCGACCCGGATATACTTGGCCGTAAGTTGCAGCGTGTCATTTTTCCACTGCAGCGCGCCGTAATAGCTTCGACGATCACGATCGACATCGTTCGTACGCAACTGAAATCCCGGCGTCGTACCAAGGATGCGTGACGGATCGACGCCCGTGAACTCGGACAGCTTCGCCGCGCCGGTCAGGCTTGTCTGCGGAACGTTGCCGGTCGCGTCGAGCACGCGCGGAAACGGCGAATTCTGCTGCCAGCCGTTGATACGCGAACTCAGCTTTGACCGCGAAACCGACGCTACCACGCCGAATTCACCGATCCCCGTCTTCCATCTGCTGCCGCCCGTGATGCTGCCCGACGGCGACGACTTTTTACGAAGGTCGGTGTAGGTATTGTCCGCCGAGATCGCGAGAAACGGCTTCTGGCGATCGAATGGTTCCAGGGTGCGCAGGTTGATCGTGCCGCTGATGCCGCCCTCGATGAGATCGGCCGTCTGGTTCTTGTACACATCGACTGCGCCGATGAGCTCCGGCGGAATACTCGAGAAATCGAGCACGCGCCCGCCATTGGCGCTGAACGCGTCGCGGCCGTTAAACTCGGAGCGGACAAAGCCCAGACCGCGGATCAGGTTGCCCTGGCCTTCGGGTGAGGGGAAGTCGGGTGACGCGCCGCCGGTCGCGAACCGCGAGATCGTCACGCCCGGGACGCGCCCGAGCGCCTCTGCCACCGACAGATCGGGCAAGGTGGCGATGTCGGAGGCTGTGATCGAGTCGACGACCGTGTCGGCGTTGCGCTTGATGTCCTTCGCGCTTTCGAGTGCGGCACGGATGCCCCTTACGACGATGTCCTCGGTCGTCGTCTCGTCTAGCTCGGTCGTCTGAGGCGCGGTCGCCGGGTCGGTATCCGGCAAACCGGATTTCGGCGGCGAGGTCTGCTCGTTTGCCGGTGACGAAACCGTCTGGGCCATGGCTGGTGACCCGATCAACGCTATCGAGAGCGCCGAAGTCGAAAGCAGAAAGCGCTTGGTCGAGCTTGATAACGCCGGAAAAACCGAATTTTGCATCACAGCATCCCCTCTTTGTCCGGTTTGTTCCGGGCTTCCTCCTCACCTGCGCCAGCTTCTGAGTGATTTAAGCTTTTGAGCTCTTCATCACGACCGGTCGTCAAATGTAAGAGTAATGCTACGTCCGCTTTCTGCGACAATCAAGACCTGAATATTGGACAGAAGGCTTGTCATTCTAACGACTTGCTGGCCTTCGCAACCACGCTTGCCTTCCCGCGCTCAGGCTTTAATCAAGCGTAAGGCGCCAATAGGCGCGGGGAACAGGAGGGGCAGCGGCGATGCCATATTGTGGTGCACCCGCAAGATACGTGGTGGGCGTTCGTGGCAGAACAGTCTGACATTAGCAGCATCTGCATTGTCGGGGGCGGCACCGCAGGATGGATGGCCGCGGCCGCCCTGGCGGCCAAGCTGGCGGGGCTCCCGATATCGATCACCTTGGTCGAGTCGGACGAGATCGGCACCGTTGGCGTTGGCGAAGCGACGCTGCCGCATATTCGAGCATTCAACCTCGCGCTCGGCATCGACGAAGCGGAAATGATGCGGGCGACGGAGGCCACCTACAAACTGGGCATCGAGTTTTGCGACTGGGGCCGCCGCGGCGATCGATATATCCACCCGTTCGGTGATTTCGGGCCGACGACCAACGATGTGCCCTTCTACCAATACTGGCTGAAGCTGCGGCAATCGGGAGACCGGAGCCGGATCGACGAATATAGTTACCCGGTCATCGCCGCGGAGCAGGGCCGCTTTCGACGGCCCTCTGGTGACCTGGACGCCGTCGAGTCGACCTTTGGTTATGCCTATCAGTTCGACGCGGGGCTCTATGCGAAATTTCTCCGAGGCTTTGCCGAGAAAAGGGGGGTGTCGCGCACCGAGGGGAGGGTGGTCAGGGTCGTACAGGACGGTGAAACCGGCTTTGTGCGCGATGTCGTGCTGACGAACGGCACGACGCTATCCGCCGACCTGTTCATCGACTGCTCGGGGTTTCGAGGGCTACTGATCGAGACCGCCCTGCAAAGCGGCTATGACGATTGGAGCGCATGGCTGCCGTGCAATCGGGCGATCGCGGTCCCGACGCAGAGCAATGGCGTGCTGCGCCCGTTCACCCGCGCGACCGCGCGAACCGCGGGGTGGCAGTGGCGGATTCCGCTGCAGCACCGTGTCGGCAATGGCCATGTCTATTGCAGCAGCTTCATTTCCGATGACGAGGCACATGACCAGCTCGTTGCGGGGCTCGACGCACCGATGCAGGCAGAGCCGCGCCGGCTGTCGTTCACGACGGGTCGGCGGCGCGAGTTCTGGAAAAAGAACGTCGTGGCGATCGGGCTGGCAGGCGGCTTCCTCGAGCCGCTCGAGTCGACGTCGATCAACCTGATCCAGGATGGCATCACCGAACTGCTCGCGGTCTTCCCGGACAAGGGATTCGCGGCGCGCGACATCGCGGAATATAACCGCCGCATAGGCCTCCACTATGAGCGCATCCGCGATTTCCTGCTGCTGCATTACGTCGCAACGCAACGCGACGACTCCGAGATGTGGCGCCATTTCCGCAATCTTCGCCTTCCCGACAGCCTGTCCGAGCGGATCGAGGCCTGGCGTAGCCGCGGTCACCTGATCCAATACGAGTTCGGCCTTTTCCTGTCGCCGAGCTGGGTCGCGGTGTTCCTGGGTCAGAATCTCGTTCCCGACCGGCATGATCCGCGCGTCGAGAACATGAGCGTCGATGCTCTGACGGCCAGAGCATCGGACGTGCGCGCGAAGGTAGATGCTGCGGTACGGCGGACACCCGAGCACACCGCCTTCATCCGGGAAAGCGGAGGAGCGGCGCGTCTGGCCGTTGCCGGGGCTTGATCGACGGACCGGGCACACCCGCTACGTCGACCTCGGGCAACGGCGTCAGCCACGTCATGGTCTGCGGCGGAGGACTTGCCGCCTGGATGACGGTCGCGACGCTTGCGCGCCAGTTGCCGGACACGGTGCGGATCACGCTTGCTGAGATCGATAGCGATCACCGGCGCACCGATCTTTTCTACGGCACCGTCTCCGGTCCGGCCAGCTATGCGTTCAACCTCACGGCCGGTGTCACCGAGCCCGCTCTCGTACTCGGCAGTTCCGCCGCCTTTTCCTGGGGCAGCAAATATGTGCGCTGGGCGGAAGGCGGGCGGTCCTGGATCCAGTGCTTCAACCTGACGCTGCCGGTGATCGACGGCGTCCTGATGCACCAGTATCTGGTACAACAGGGCATGACGCGGCTCGACCCGTTTCTTCTCGGTGCCGTCGCCGGAAGCCGGGGCACGTTTGCGCATCCCCCGCGATCACCTGGTGCTGCCGGTCAGCAGCCGCTGGCGCGTGCGGAATATGGCTACCATTTCGACCCGGCAAGCCACGCCCGGTGTTTCGCCGCCGCCGTACCGCCCGGCCGCATCCACCATCTGAAGGGGGCGCTGACCCGGGTCGCGGTGGGCGACGGAGCGATCACCGGCATCGCACTCGATGGTGCCGACATGGTGACGGCCGACCTGTATCTCGATTGCAGCGGACCGTCGGCCGAACTTCTATCCCGGCTCGATCCCGCGTGGCTGGGCGGGCGCGCGCTGCAGATCTCCGCAGACGACGTGGCCGAGGCCCGGCTTGGCCCGCCGGTTCGCAGCGTTTCGTTTCACGACCAGGGCTGGGCGGCACAGACCCCGCTGCGTGGGTCGACGCGATCGCTGACGGTCTCCGATGCAACTGCGTCGTGCAACGCGAGAGGCGGGCTGAGCGCGTCTGCGACGCTCGGGCGGCGCCGTCGGGCCTGGGCGGGGAACTGTGTCGGTATCGGGCACGCGGCCGGCATCGTCGAGCCCCTCACACCGGCGCCCATGATGCTGCTCGAACGCGACATCGAGCGGCTGATGACGCTGATCCCCGTTTCGACGGCGTCGATGACCGTCGAAGAACGCGAGTATAACCGCAGGCATGGCGAGGACCACCATCACGCGATGCGCTTCACCCGCGCGCTTCTCGAAACGTCCGCCTTGCCGGACAGCGATTTCTGGCGCGCGGCGCGCGACACGCCGGACGCGGAGCTCGAGCACAAGCTCGCGATGTTCGCCGAACGCGGGTTGCTCGTCTCCTACGATCTCGAGCCCTTTCATCCCGAGGACTGGCTGATCATGCACTTCGGTATCGGGCGACGTCCGCGACGCCATGATCGCCTGGCGGACCGCGCCGATGCCAGAAGGGTCCGCCGCTATCTCGACGATGCGGCACAGCAGGTCGCGAATGCCGCCGCCGCGTTGCCGTCGAACCACGTCTATATGACCCAGCTGGAACGCTATCTCCGCCAGGATCCACGAAAATGACGCAGGCCCCCCTAGGATCCATCGTCATCGTCGGCGGCGGCTCGGCCGGCTGGATGACCGCCGCCGCGCTTTCCAGCCTTGTCGAAAGCAAGGACGTGTCCATCACGGTCATCGAGTCCGATGCGATCGGCACCGTTGGTGTCGGAGAGGCCACCATTCCGGACATGCTGGTCTTCAACCAGATGCTCGGCATCAGCGAAGCCGAGTTCATGCGTGCCACCGAGGCGACGTTCAAACTCGGGATCGAGTTCGTCGACTGGGGTCACAAGGGCGACCGCTACATTCACCCCTTTGGTCAGCACGGTGTCGACATGGAGGGGATCGACTTCCACCAATACTGGCTGCGCCTGAACAGGGACGGCGGCACTGCACCGATCGAGGACTACAGCCTCTCCGCGGTGGCCGCCGGCGCCGGTCGCTTCGCGCTGCCCGACCCGAACCCGCGATCGGTGTTCTCGCACCTCCGCTACGCCTATCACTTCGATGCGACGCTCTACGCGCGATATCTGCGGCGTTACGCTGAAAAGCGGGGCGTCAAGCGCATCGAGGGCGTGGTGAAAGAGGTTCACCGGACCGCGCTGGGCGACGGCATCGCCGCCGTGACGATGGACTCGGGTGCGCAGGTCAAGGGCGACTTCTTCTTCGACTGCACGGGATTTCGCGCGCTGCTGACCGGGCAGACGCTCGACATCGATTTCGTCGACTGGAGCGCGTGGCTGCCGTGCGACAGCGCGCTGGCGGTGCCGAGCGCGCATGTCGGACCGCCCCCGGCCTATACCCGGTCCACGGCGCGCCCCGCCGGTTGGCAGTGGCGGATCCCGACGCAACGCCGCGTGGGCAATGGCCATATCTACAGTCGAAGCTTCATGGACGATGACGAAGCGGAGAGGGTCCTGCGCAAGGGGGTCGAGGGCGCGCTTCTCGCAGAGCCGCGCTCGATCCGTTTCAAGGCGGGGCACCGGCGGCAGTTCTGGCGCGGCAATTGTATCGCTATCGGGTTGGCGGCTGGTTTCCTGGAGCCCCTCGAGTCGACGTCGCTGTACCTGATCCAGGAAGGGATCAGCCGCTTCATATCGCTTTTCCCCAACGGGGATATTCCCGATATACTCAGAGTAGAATATAACCGCTACATGCAGAAGAAATTCGAGCAGGTACGGGACTTTATCGTTCTGCACTATGTCGCGACGAACAGGGACGATACGCCGTTCTGGCGCTATTGCCGGACCATGACCGTGCCGGACAGCCTCCGGCACAAGATGGAACTGTTCCGCGAAACGGGGCGCATCTTCCGCTACGATGACGAGCTTTTTGCCCGCCCGAGCTGGGTGGCGGTGATGCTGGGCCAGGGAATCATGCCCGAACGATGCGACCCGATCGTCGCGGCGCTGCCCGCGCGCGACGTGGCGAACAGCCTGCAATCCATGGCGTCGGCGATGAAGGACGCTGCATCGCGCATGCCGACACATGCGAGCTTCATCGCGTCCTACTGCGCCGCGACGGAGGGCTGAGCGATGGAAGACCTTGCCATTCGCAGGATCGTGGTGGTCGGTGGCGGCACTGCCGGCTGGATGGCGGCGGCTGCCCTGTCCCGCGTCCTGGGTCGCGCGGTCGAGATCGAACTGATCGAATCGGAGGCGATCGGCACGGTCGGCGTCGGCGAAGCGACCATCCCGCACCTGCAATATTTCAATAGGCTGCTCGGGATCGACGAGGACGACTTCGTCCGCCGCACGGCCGCGACGTTCAAGCTGGGGATCGAATTCGTCGATTGGGGTCGCATCGGCGACCGCTATTTTCATCCGTTCGGCACCTATGGTCAGGAAATGGAGGGTTTGCACTTCCATCATTTCTGGCTGCGTCAAGCTCAGCTCGGCGGGGCCCTCGAACTCGATCGATTCAGCATCGGCGCCGACGCCGCGCGGGCCCAGCGTTTTCAGCGACCCGATCACAGCCGCGTCGGCTCGCCGCTCGGGACGATCAGTTACGCGTTCCAATTCGACGCATCGCTCTACGCCCGCTACCTGCGCGAGCGGGCCGAGGCCAGTGGCGTGCGGCGCACCGAAGGGCGTATCGTCGATGTCGCCCTCGACAGCAGCAATGGTCATGTCCAGGCGGTGACACTGGAGGATGGCAGCCGCGTTGCGGGCGACCTGTTCATCGACTGTTCGGGCTTTCGCGGCCTCCTGATCAGCGAAGCGCTTGGCGCCGGCTTCGAGGACTGGAGCCATTGGCTGCCCTGCGATCGCGCGGTGGCGCGCGCCTGTCGCCGGACCACCGACCCGCTTCCGTTTACCCGCGCCACCGCCAAGGCGGCCGGCTGGCAATGGCGCATCCCGCTCCAGTCCCGCACCGGCAACGGCTACGTGTACTGCTCCGATCACCTGAGCGACGATGCAGCGCTCGCCGGGCTCAACGCCGCGCTCGACGGTGATCCCATGTCAGAGCCCAACTTCATAAGGTTCAAGGCCGGCGTCCGCAAGGCCTGGGACCGCAACGTCGTCGCACTCGGCCTGGCGAGCGGTTTTCTCGAACCACTGGAATCGACGTCGATCCACCTGATTCAGTCGGCCATTGCGCGCCTGCTCACCAATTTCCCTGATCGTCGCTTCAACCAGCACGACATCGACTATTATAATCGCCGCACGCGCGTCGAATATGAGCAGGTGCGCGACTTCATCATTCTGCATTACGCCACCACGACCCGCGATGACTCCCCGCTGTGGCGGTACTGCCGGAGCATGGCGTTGCCCACGTCTCTCGAAGAGCGCATCGCGATATTTCGCGAGAATGGCCGGCTATATCGCCACGACAATGAACTGTTCAGCGAGACGAGCTGGCTCGCGGTCATGCACGGGCAGGGGCTTGTCCCCCGGCGCTACCATCCGCTCGCCGATCTGCTGCCCGAAAACGAACTCGACAAGCGCATGGCGCACATCGCAAATGCGATGCGGCTGGCGGTCGACCGCATGCCCTCGCACCAGCAGTTCCTTAACCAGATCGGTCGCCCTGCGGCCTGACGTTCGGCCGGCAGCGGTGACGCCGGGAAGGCTTATCGCGCGCCTAATGCGTGGAGCAGATACTGCTTGATGCGATCCGTCCGCGATGGCGACGCTGCCCCGAGCACGCCGCGTGCTGCCTCGGGCAGGTGATCGGCAACCCGGTCGGCCGCGTCGTCGAACGCATAATGATCGAACCATTTCCGCCAGACCGCGCGCTCGCGCGGCGGTAGGTCGCGTACCGCCATCAGCGCATGGATCATCGCGGTAAACGGGCTCGTCGCCTCGTGCCCTTCGGCCCAATAATTAACCAATATGTTGAGCGGCTCGTACGAGCGCACATTGTGCCACCACAGTGCCGGAATGAAGATCGCGTCGCCCGGCCCAAGGTCCGCGACCAGCGCATGGCGCATCGCCTCCGCAAAGCGCGGGTAGCGTTCCAGATCGGGCTCATCGGGGTCGACCATGCTCGCCGGCTGCCCCGCCATCGTGTGGTCGAGCGGCCCGACATAGAGATTTTCGAGCTGCTCGGGCGGGAACAGGACGAAGCGGCGACGGCCTGCCACGACGCACGCCATGTTCGCCGATCCGTCGTAATGCGTCGAAATCCGCGTCGCGTTGCCGATCCACACCCGCGCCTTCGCGCCCGGTAGCGTCAGGTCGAGCGGGTTTGCCTCGCTCCAGCCGGGCAGGAGCTGTCCTGTCGGCGCAGACCCAGCATAGAGGACGGGCGCCGCGGGATCGTTTTCAAACCGAAGCAATTCCGACAACAGCAACCGCAACGGAACCATCTGACGGTTGAAGTTGAAGCCCTGGACGGCATCGTCGTAGAAGAAGCGGCCCTGTATCTCGGGCCGCCCCGCCATCACCTGAACGGGGACACCACCGTCGAACTTCTCCATATAGTGCGCTGCGTTCCGGGCGCCGCCGCGTGCCGCCGCGACGGACGGCCAGGCGGAGACTTGAGCACGCAGGACGACCGGCTCACCACGGTTCAGGATCTCGGCTTCGAACGTTGCTGAGTCCACCCGCGCACGCTCGGCAAGCGGGCGCGCCCAGTCCAGATTGCTCACCCCTCGTCATCCTTTCATCCCGCCCCGCCAAGACGTTTGGCGCTGCGCTACCCAGGTTTCTCCGGATATAACTGGCTGGGAAGCTGGTGGCGACCGCGTATTCGATCTTCGAACGCCCGCTCGAGGGCGAGCAATGGCCGAGCCCCGAGAAACCCGACGCCCTAGATCAGGCCGCGGCCCTCGATTTTCACCACCGGAACGAAGCCGTCGCCGCGGTCGGCGGGCATTGCGAAATGCAGGCCGTGCGGGTCGCGGCGGTGCGCTATGCGGTCGCCGCCGAGCAACGTTACGCGCTCGACGACGCCGTCGGCGAAGCGGTGGCGTGCGAGCGCCTCGATCGTCACGTCGCCGCGTGGCCAGCCGAGGAACAGCGCATAGAGCGCGCCCTTGTTCGTGGTGAAGCGCACGTCGCGCGGCGTGAACACCCCTGCAGACTGCTCGTTCTGCATGCCCGTCTGCAGTTTGGTCGGGCCTTCGCCGTAGATCCGCCACGGTCGCGAGCCGAAGATCGCCTCGTCGTTGATCGCGATCCAGCGGCTCATGCCGTCGAGGATCTTCTCCTCCTCGCCGTCGATCGAGCCGTCCCCGGGCTGCGGGATCGAGAGCAGCAAATTGCCGTTCTTCGACACCACGTCGGCAAGCCGCTGGATGACCTGTTCGGCGGTCTTGTAGCTTTTATCGTTCAGGCGGGCGACGTTGTAGAACCAGTCGCCGATACACGTATCGGTCTGCCACGGCTCGTCCCACAGATGGTCGGTGAACCCGCGTTCGACGTCCTGCACCAGGCCAAACCGGGCATAGGGCTTCAACTGCTTGGCGGTCAGCACGACGTCGATCTTGCCGTGCCAGGCGATCGACCGGTTATAGTAATCCGCCGCCGCCTGGAGCCCGATCGGGCCGAACGGCAGCTCGTAATCGTCGAAATAGCAGAAGTCCGGCTTGTACTTGTCGATCAGGTCGGTCTGCCGAAGCAGCCATTTCGCGGCATAGGACGGGTCGTTCGGCGGCGGGGTCTCGATCCACTGGCCGTCATGCGCATCGTGCCAGGCGTTCATCGCCGCTATCGTGTCGATGCCGTTCGGTAGGACCGCGTGCGCGCCCGTATAGAGCTGTTGCGGATCTAACCCGTCCCACCATGTACCGTGGCCATCTGCGGACCGGAGCGTGAACGCGTCGTAGCGCTGGCCCTTGCGCGGCCCGACCGGATCATAGCCATAGGCGGTCTGATACCAGTGCCAGCTATGCGCCGCATGGTTCGAGACGCCGAACTTCAGCCCGGCCTTGCGCGCTGCCTTCTCCCAGATGCCGACGACGTCGCGCTTCGGCCCGACGCGAAGCGAATTCCACGCGTGATACCGACTGTCGTAGCAGTCGAGATTGTCGTGATGATTGGCGAGCGAGACGAAATATTTCGCCCCCGCCTTGGCATAGCGCGCGATCAGCGCGTCGGGGTCCCAGCGCGCCGCGGTCCAGCGGTTCATCACCTCCATCATCCCCGATCGGGTCGGATGGCCATAGGTCTTGAGGTGATGTTCGTACGCTGGATGGCCCTGCATATACATGAAGCGCCCATACCAGTCGCCTTGCTCGGGCACCGATTGCGGGCCCCAATGCGACCACAGGCCAAGCTTGGCATCACGGAACCACTCTGGGTAGCGATAGTGATCGACCAGCGACTGCCAGGTCGGCTGCACCGGGCCCCGCGCCAGCCCCATCGGGCTCTGCGCGAGCGCCTGGGTTGTGGGTCCGAGTGCAGCAATACCGGCGAGAACCGACCGACGGCTGAGATCGATGCTCACGGGTTTGCGACGGATCTGACGGGCACGCCGTCAAAGCGCGCGCCCGCTGCCGTCGGCAACCCGGTCAGGAGCCGTGCGGTGACGTGGATACGGATCACTTCGGTGCCACGATCTGGATCAGGGATGCAGCGTCCTGCCCGGTCGGCAGCTTGCCCGATGCGGTCAGGCGCCGGGTCTTGTCGTCCCAGCGGAGGATCGCCTTGCGTCCGCCCTTGGTGCGATAGTCGTTAGTCACGCCGTCGTCGTCGTAGAGTGCGAAACTGGCATCCGCGCCGGGATAAACGCGAATGGCCTCAAGCGACTGCGCCGTCGCGGTGCTCGGGACCTGGACGCCCATCGGGATGATCGACCCGGCGCGCACGAACAGCGGGATCCTGTCGATCGCTGCGTTCGCGGTAACGGTCTGCCCACCGGTAAAGCGCTGGTTGGTCCAGTAATCATACCAGTCCGCTCCGGCCGGCAGATAGACCTGGCGACTGGTCTTGCCCTGTTCGGTGACGGGGGCAACCAGGAAGGCGGGGCCGAACATATACTCATCGCCCATGTCGGCGACGTTGGGATCGTTCGGGAAATCCATGAACAGCGCGCGCATCATCGGCGCATTGCTCTCATAGGTGTGGCGCCCGAGCGAATAGATGTACGGCATCAGCGAATAGCGCAGCTTCAGGAAGTTCGCGAGAACGGGTTCGGCCGCGGTTCCATATTCCCAGAGCGCGGTGGCGGGGCGCTGGCCGTGGATCCGCAAGGTCGGTGTGAACACGCTATAGGCGAACCAGCGTGTGAACAGCTCGGGATAATCCGCATAGTCGGGCGCCATCGCGGTCGCGCCCGCCGGATCGAGCAGCACCGGACGGGTCGCCTTGGGCCCGTTCGGCCACTGCCAGCCGCCGATGTCGCTGCCCCAATAGGCCATGCCGCTCGCGGTGAAGCCGAGCCCGGCGGGCACCTGCCGGTGCAGCGCCTCCCAGGTCGACTTGATGTCCGACGACCAGAACAGCCCGCCATTGCGCTGGGCGCCCAGATAGGCGGCGCGCGACAGGATCAGGTTGCGCATAGTGGGGCGATCGCGTGCCGACCCGTCCGCGACGCTCATCGTGTGGAGCAGCGGGAAGACGTTGTGATAACGGTCGCCCGAGCCGATCGAATAGAAGCTGCCGTCGGGCACGAGATCAGGCTCGGTCTCGTCGAGCCAGAACCAGTCGAAGCCCTGGCTGGCGATGTTGTCGCGGATCCGCTCCCAGAACCAGTTGCGCGCGTCGGGGTTGGTGCTGTCGAGCAACGCGCCGGCACGATCGGACCGGATCGGCAGTCCGTCGACGGCGTTGCCATCCTTGTCCTTCAGCAGCCAGGACTTGCTCGACAGCAGATTGAAGTAGCGCGATTCCTTTTCGAAGCGGGGCCAGACGCTGATAATCGAGTGCATCCCCATCGCCTTGAGCTTGTCGTTCATGCCCTTGGGATCGGGGAAATAGGTGCGGTCGATGTCGAGCTGACCCATGCGCGACCAGTAGAACCAGTCGAGCACCATGATGTCGAGCGGCAGGCCGCGGCTGCGATACCCGTCGGCGATGCCGAGCAGTTCCTTCTCCGTCTCGTACCGCGCCTTGCTTTGGATAAGCCCGAACGCGGCCTTTGGCGGCAGCGGGGTCGTCCCGGTCAGCGTGGCGTAGCCGGCATAGATCTCGTCGGTGGTGGCGCCGGTGATGACGAAGAACGAGACGCGCTCGCCGACTTCCGACTGCCAATGCGTCGCACTGTGCAGGCCGGGGGACACGACGGTCGAGGATGGATTGTCCCAGACGATGCCATAGCCCTTGTTGGTGACCATGAACGGCACGCAGACCGTCTCGCCCGCGGGCGCATCGTAATTGTGGCGGCAGTCGATCGTGCGGCCGCGCAGGTCGAGCTTGCCTTCCTGGTTCTGGCCCAGCCCGTAATAATGCTCGTCGGCGGGGGAGGCGAAGCTTGCACCGACGCGGAACGTCTTTTCGCCGTTGACGGTATGCGGCCCCATCTCCCACCCGGTCATCTGCGTCAGCATCGTGCCGTCGGGCTTGCGGATCGTCACCGACACCGGCGGTAGCGATGGCGCGAAATAGCGCTCCATCTGCGTGGGGGCCTTGGGCCAGGGCTTGGCATCGACCGAAAGCGACAGCGCGGCGGACGTGAAGATATCGGCCCCTGCATCGTTGCGGTGCGTCCAGCCCGCGGCATTGGGCTTGGCGTTGGGACCGTCGCCCGGGGGGGCGTCGACCTGCCCGCGGTCGGTCGCGATCGTCACGCGGACGATGTTGGGGGCATAGGCCTCGACCGAGACCAGGCTGCCGTTGCGATCGACCGTCGCGATCGGCGCTGCGAACCCGCCCGTCGCAATCGTCGCCAGCGAAGCCCCAACGGCAAATCGCGCGATCAGGCGCGACCAGCCCGGCGATACCGTGCTGCGGGAATCGTCGGACGGCTGCGTGACGACACGGGCTGGGGCGATATGCATTGAAATCCTCTCCGCGGGTCTGTGCCCGTTATGGTACCGCAAACTTCGCCAAAGCGGCAAATTTGTCGTATAATTGCAGGTCCGCGCTACAGATCAACCGAATTCTCTGCCAAAAATATGACTTGTCAGACAATTCGTCCCTTGATACCGATACCACACTTCGACCGCAGAGCGCTTCATGGCTCAAAATGCGGCACAAATTTCGAGCGGTGGTCCGTTCGGTATCCTGGGGAGATGGTGTTTGAACCGCGTAAAATTCCGTTCGGCTTGTGTGCTCAAGGCTCTGGCAAGCGGGGCATCTGCCCTCGCAATTGTCTCGGCATTCACGGTAGCCGCGAGCGCTCAGCAGGCGCCCGCTATCGTTCCCGACACGGCTGAAGAGGTCGCCCCGTCACCGATCGATCAGGGCGCGCAAGCGGGTACCGTCGCACCGAGCGGCGACGTTGCGAATGCGAATGCGAATGCGAATGCGAATGCGGATGCGGATGCGGACATCGTGGTCACCGGGGTCCGCGCCAGCCTTCGGAGCGCACAGGCGCGCAAGCGCAACGCCAGCCAGATCATCGATTCGATCGTCGCAGAAGACATCGGCAAGCTGCCCGACAACAATGTGTCCGAGGCGCTGCAGCGGATCAGCGGCATCCAGATCGAGCGCAACCAGGGCGAGGGCAGCCGGATCGCGATCCGCGGCCTGACCCAGGTTCGTACCGAGCTGAACGGTCGCGACTATTTCACCGCGGGCGACGGCCGCACGATCAGCCTTGAGGATATTCCCTCCGAACTGCTCGCCGGTATCGACGTCTACAAGAACCCCGCCGCCGACGTGATCGAGGGCGGTCTTGGCGGCACGGTCAACCTGCGTACGCGGATGCCGTTCGACTTTTCGAAGCCGACGATCAGTGGCAGCGCGCGTGTCACGCATCACGATCTAGCGGACAAGACCAAGACCTCGTTCTCGGGTCTGATCACCGACACCTACCAGACCGGTCTGGGCGAGATCGGCTTCCTGCTCAACGGATCGCTCCAGCGCGGCGCCTATCGCACCGATGCCTTGTCGATCGAGCCTTATCAATTGCGCACCGGCATCGTCGATCGGACCGGCAATGGCAGCACGGCTGATGCCGCCGACGCGGTGATCGTGCCCAACGGCGTCGGCCAGTTCAACAATGTCGGTGATCGCCGCCGCATCGGCATTTCCGCGGCCGTCCAGTGGAAGCCTGCCGACAATCTCGAAGTCTATGGCCAGTTCGACTATGCCAACTACAAGTTCAACCAAGTCGGCTATCTCGTCTACCCGTTCGGCCGCGGCGGTGCGCCGATCACGCCGGGGCCGGCGAGCAGCTTCACGTTCGACGAGAATGGCGAGTTCCAGAGCGGCACGTTCCAGAACGTGTTCGTCGAGGGCAATACCTATCGCAGCGATCGCCGCTCGAAGACCGCATCCTATTCGGGCGGGCTCAAGTTCAATCCGACGAGCCAGCTCACGCTGACAACGGATGTCAGCTATGTCGACAGCCGCACGAAGACGGAGTTCTTCGCGCTCGGCGTTGGCAGCGACCAGCCCAACACGCTCAGCGTCGACATTACCGGCAAACTGCCCGTGATCGGCGTGACCGGGGTAGGGTCGCCCAGCTTCCTCACCGATCCGGCGAACTTTTCCTATCTCTACATCCTCGATTCCAGCAGCCGCAGCCACAACGACCAATGGTCGGTACGGCAGGACGTCGAATATGAGACCGATGGCGGCTTCTTCACGTCGATCAAGGCGGGTGTGCGGTACACCAAGCTGAACGCGGTCGTCGAAAATCCGGTGTTCGGCTATGTCGACCTGTTCGATACGCCACGCGTGCCGCGTACGCCGCTCTCGGCGATTCCCGGCTATTACAACCCCGTGCCGGTGAAGAACTTCTTCCGCGGCGATGCGGCCGGGCTCGGCAGCTTCCTGATCCCGCCGTTCGACGTGATCCGCGGCGATCTGAACGCAGTGCGCCAGACCTTCGCCTCCTATTATCCCAACGGGCAGGTCGCCGTTCCGGAATATCTGCCGACCGGTCGCAACGACGTCTCGGAGCAGACGATCGGCGGCTATTGGGTCGCGCGGTTCAAGTCCGAGACCATCCTGCCGTTCGACGGCAATCTCGGTGTGCGCATCGTGAACACCAAGACCAACGTCGCCGGCTTCCAGACGCCGTCGGGCGGTCCGACCATTCCGATCGACCAGACCAACAGCTACACCTCGGTCCTGCCGAGCCTGAACATCCGCTTCCCGATCACCGAGACGCTGCAGCTGCGCCTGGCCGCGTCGAAGGGCCTGACGCGACCGGATTACAATCTGCTCAACTCGGTCCTGACGTTCGATCCCGTCAGCCGGCGGGGCTCGTCGGGCAATCCCGATCTGAAGCCGCTGCGCGCCGACCAGCTCGACGTCTCGTTCGAATGGTATTTCAACAAGACCAGCTCGGTCTATGCCGCCGCCTTCTACAAGGCGGTCAACGGCTTCATCGCGCGCGTGGACGATCCGGTGGTGATCGACGGCACGCAATATCAGATCAACCGGCCGGTCAACGGCGCGAACGGCAAGATCAAGGGGTTCGAAGTCGGCTATCAGCAGTTCTTCGATTTCCTGCCGGGGCCGCTGTCGGGCTTCGGAGTGCAGGCCAACTACACCTATGTGGATTCCAAGGCGCCCAATCCGAGCGCCGGTGCGATCCCCGGTGCGCCGATCTCGGTGCCGCTCGAAGGGCTGTCGAAGAACAGCTACAATCTGGTCGGCATCTACGAGAAATACGGCCTGTCGGCGCGTGTCGCGTATAACTGGCGCGACGATTATGTCCGAACCACATCGGCCAGCGGGACGGGCAATCTGCCGATCTACGACCGGGCGTTCGGCCAGCTCGACGCCTCGATCAGCTACGACGTCACGCCCAACATCACCGCGTCGGTGGATGCTACGAACCTGCTCAACACGCGGCGTGAGACGTTCTTCGGGTTGGACAGCCGGCCGCGTGACTATTCGGTCGTCGATCGCCGCTTCGGCGCGACGCTCCGCGTGAACTACTGACCGGCCGAAGCCCGGGGGTCTCGAAAGACCCCCGGGCTTCTGGTGCGATCCCGTGCCATGTCGCGCCCTCGACCTGTAGCGCAGCACCGCGATCGCCGACGTGGGGGTTGCAATGCCGTCGCCAGGGCGCCCACCAGTGTCCGACTGATGCGAACGCCAGCATTGACGGCGCAACGAACGGGGCTCGCCCGGCAGCGATGGATAGGAAGCCAGAGATGACGGATGCGCACGAGACGGGTCGGCTGAACCGGCGGCATTTCCTGGGAAGCGGAACCGCGATCGGCGTGGCGCTGGCCGCGGACGGTGTCGCTCAGGCTGTACCGGTGCGGGCGCCAGCGATCGGCGCATTGCCGATGCCGGCGACCCGCGACGATCTGCCGCTGCGTGCACTGGTCGAGGATCCCAGCCGGCTGCTGCTCGATCGCAGCTGGCGCTTTCACCTCGGCGATATCCCGATGCCGGAGATCCGCGGCCATGGCTGGTCCTACAACAGCGCCAAGGCGGGGCAGGCGCAGGGTGCGGCAGCGATGCAATATGACGATTCGGACTGGCCCGAGGTCGATCTGCCGCATGACTGGGCATCGACGATGCCGTTCGAGGAAAGTGCCAATGTCTCGCAGGGCTATCGCCGGCGCGGCTTCGGCTGGTACCGGCGCGCGCTGCGGCTCGATCCCGCGGATCGGGGGCGGTATCTGGAGTTGCAGTTCGGGGGGATCGCGACGAATGCGACGATCTGGTTCAATGGATCGATCGTCGCGCACAACTGGAGCGGCTATAACTCGGTCTATGTCGACATCACCGATCTGGCGCGGTTCGGCGACGATCTGAACAGTATCGTCGTGCGGGTCGATGGGCAGACGATGGAGGGGTGGTGGTACGAGGGTGCCGGGCTGTACCGCCATGTCTGGCTGGCGAAACGCGATGCGACCTACATCGCGACCGACGGCATCCACGCCGACCCGCGCCGCGCCGCCGATGGCAGTTGGAGCGTCCCCGTCACCGCGACGCTCGGCAATATCGGCAAGATCCCGGCTGAGGCGAGCATCGAGGTGTCGCTGATCGATCCCGACGGCCGCACGATCGCGACGCAGACCGCTTTGGCGCACCTGCCGTCTTTGAAGCCCGGCACGGCCACGCTGACCATCCCGGTCCCTACGCCGCGGCTATGGTCGATCGACACGCCGACGCTCTACACGCTGCGGACGCGGCTGATGCGCGGCGGCAAGCCCGTCGACGAACGCACGTTGCGGATCGGGTTTCGCACGCTGCGCTTCGACGCCGCGACGGGCTTCCATCTCAACGACCGTCCGCTCAAGATCAAGGGCACGTGCAACCACCAGGATCATGCCGGTGTCGGCGTGGCGGTGCCCGATGCGCTGTGGGACTGGCGATTGCGGCGTCTGAAGGACCTGGGATGCAACGCGATCCGCTTCGCGCACAGCGCGATCGCGACCGAGGTGCTCGACGCGTGCGACCGGCTCGGCTTCCTGGTGATGAGCGAGAACCGCAACTTCAACACCAGCCCCGATTACATCGACCAGCTCGAATGGCTGGTCCGCCGCGATCGCAACCGGCCGAGCGTGTTCATGTGGTCGGTGTTCAACGAGGAACCGATGCAGGGGACGCCCGCCGGCTACGAAATGGTCCGCCGCATGTCGGTCGCGGTGAAGGCGCTCGACGAGAGCCGCCCGGTCACCGCCGCTATGAACAGCGGCATGTTCGCCCCGGTCAATGTCAGCCAGGCGGTCGACGTGGTCGGCTTCAATTATCAGCGCGACCAGTATGACCGGTTCCACGCCGCCAACCCGACGCTGCCGCTGACGAGTTCGGAGGACACCAGCAGTTTCATGACGCGCGGGGCGTGGGAGACCGACCGCGCCGCGCACGTGATGGCGTCCTATGACGAGGAACCGGCGGACTGGGGCAGCACTCACCGCGAGGGCTGGAAATCGGTTGCCGAGCGGCCGTTCGTCGCGGGGACGTTCGTTTGGACCGGGTTCGACTATCACGGTGAGCCAACCCCGTTCGAATGGCCGTCCGCGGGCAGCTATTTCGGGATCTTGGACCTGTGCGGCTTTCCGAAGATGGCCTTCTATCTGCACCGCGCGCAGTGGGTCGACGACGTGCCGCTGCTCGATCCGATGCCACACTGGAACTGGCCCGGGCGCGAGGGGCAGGCGGTCAAGGTGATGGCGCTGACCAATGTCGAGACAGTGCGGCTGATGCTCGATGGCCGTCTGATCGGCGAGCAGAAGGTCGATCGCTACACGATGCCGAGCTGGCAGGTGCCCTATGCGCCGGGCCGGCTCGAGGCGATCGGCTATCGCGGCGGACGCGAGGTCGCGCGCAGCGTGGTCGAGACGACCGGCGCGGCGGTGGCGCTGCGGATCACGCCCGACCGGCGTGCGATGGCGGCGGATGGCGAGGACGTGCAGCCGTACACGATCGACGCGGTCGATGCGCGCGGGCGGCATGTCCCGACCGCCAATCTCGACGTCACCTTCGCGGTAAGCGGCGGAACGATCATCGGCCTCGGCAATGGCGATCCCGTCAGCCACGAAGCCGAACAGGGTAATCGCCGGCGCCTGTTCAACGGTTTGGCGCAGGTCATCGTTCGCGCTGGCGGCGGCGGCGCGGGCACCGTCAAGCTCTCGGCCAGCGCGGCGGGATTGCGCCCTGCCACCAGCGTCGTGCGCCGCCTGGCGACACCGGCTCGTCCGTTCGTCGCGCCCGCCCGCATGACGCTGACGGTGCAGGACTGGCGGCAGTCGCCTGCCGCCGCCGCCAAGCCGTCGCCCGACATCGTGCTGGCGGACAATGACATGAACAGCTGGCTGTATGTCCGCGCGGGCGAGATCCAACCGCCGCAGGGCAGTGGTCGCTGGACCGTCCTGCGCGCTAGGCTCACCCCGCACCGCGGCACGCGCGAACGGGGCGGAACGATCGTGTTCAAGGATCTAGTCGGTCGCGGCGAAATCTGGATCGACGGCAAGCGCGCCGCGACGAAGCCCGATTTCGCCGCCACCACGCTGCGCGTCGCCTTTCCGCCAGGACCCGGCGAGCGGACCGTCACCCTCCTGCTCGAAAGCGACGGCACGGTCGCATCGGGCCTGGGCGGGCTCGTCTTCGTCGAGGACTGATCCGGCCCGACTTTCCCGTTTCCCGTTCGAGGTACTGCATCATGATCTTCCGCCCCTCCCGCAAACTCGCCGGTCTGACCCTCGCCGCCGCACTGTTCACCGGCACCGCGCACGCGCAGACCGCGACCGAGGTGCCCAGGCTGGTGACCCGCGACGGGCATCACGCGCTGATGGTAGATGGCGCGCCGTGGCTGATGCTCGGCGCGCAGGTCAATAATTCGAGCAATTATCCGGCGATGCTGCCCAAGGTCTGGCCGACGATCCACGCGATGCACGCCAACACCGTCGAGGTGCCGATCGCGTGGGAGCAGATCGAGCGAACCGAAGGGCAATTCGACTTTTCCTTCCTCGATCAGCTGCTCGCCGAGGCGCGGCAGAACAAGGTGCGCCTCGTCCTGCTGTGGTTCGCGACGTGGAAGAATACCTCGCCAAACTATGCGCCCGCCTGGGTCAAGCTCGACAACGCGCGGTTCCCGCGGATGACGAACGCCAAGGGGGAGACGCATTATGCGCTGTCGCCGCTTCATCGGTCGACGCTCGAGGCAGACAAGCGCGCCTTCGTCAAGCTGATGCAGCATCTGAAGGCCGCCGATCCGCAGAACACCGTCATCATGGTCCAGCCCGAGAACGAGGCCGGTACCTATGGCAGCGTCCGCGATTTCTCGCCGGTCGCGCAGAAGCTGTTCGACGGTCCGGTCCCGGCGGCGTTGCTCAAAAAATTCCGCAAGCCCGCGGGCAGCTGGAAACAGGTGTTCGGCGCTGATGCCGACGAGTATTTCCACGCCTGGTCTATCGCCCGCTACATCGAGGAGATCGCGGCGGCGGGCAAGGCGGTGAAGCGGGTGCCGATGTACGTCAACGCCGCGCTCGCCTCCGCCTTCGGACGGCAGGCGGCAACCACCTATTCGAGCGGTGGGCCGATTCATCACGTGATCGACGTGTACAAGGCCGCGGCGCCGTCGCTCGATCTGGTCGCGCCCGACATCTATGCGCGCGATCATGCCGCGTTTCTCGAATATCTGAAGCTCTACGGCCGTGCCGACAATGCCCTGCTGATCCCGGAGACGGGCAATGCGCCCGAGTTCGCACGGTATTTCTATCCGGTGGTCGGCAAGGGCGGGCTCGGCTTCGCGCCGTTCGGAATGGACGATAGCGGCTATTACAACTTCCCGCTCGGTGCGAAGACGCTGGACGCGCCGACGATGGAGCTGTTCGCGCGCAACTACCGCGTGTTCGAGCCGATGATGCGAGAATGGGCCCGGCTGGCCTTTGCCGGCAAGACCTGGGGCGTGGCCGAGCCGACCGACCCCAAGGCCGAGCACAGGCAAGTCATGGACCTCGGCAAGTACCGCGCCACCGCGACGTTCGGCCAGTATCAGTTCGGCACCGACAAGCCGACCGGCAACCCGCAACCGACCGGCGGTCTGGCTATCGCCGAGATCGGCCCCGACGAATATCTCGTGACCGGGTTCGATACGCGCGTCTCGTTCGCGCTGGCGGATGCGGATAGCGGGCGTTCGATGCTCTACGATCGGGTCGAGGAGGGGCATTACGACGCGCAGGGGCATTGGGTGTTCGACCGTGTGCTCAACGGCGATCAGACCGACTACGGGATCAACTTCACCGATCGTGCGCAGGTGCTCCACGTCAAGCTTGGCAGCTACAAGGGCAATCCGGTCATCCCGGTCGGCAATCCGAATTAGGACGCCCCTCGGCCGTCAGGTCGGGGCCTGTTCGATGACCGGCCACGAGAGCCGTCATCTTATTGGAACCATGTCATAATCGTTGGATCGAAAGCTATCGTCGGCCAGATCGGTTGTTCAACATCCTGTTAACTGGCGACCATTGAGAACAGCCCAAATGGAGGGCTGTTTTATCATGATTTACCGTAAGATGACGAGCAGGGTTCTGGGCATTGCGGTCGGCATGATCGCGGCGTCTGGCGTGGCGACATCGGCACATGCACAAACCGCCAGCGGCACGATCGGCGTGTCCCTGAACATCCTCGCGGCCTGTGCGGTGAATGGCGGCAACAGCGCCGCGACCATGGGGCGGATCGGGACGATCGCCTTTGCCGATCAGTCGGGCGTCTTCGGCAATGCCGATGCGACGATGGTTGCGCAGGGCGGCACGAATGCGGTCACGGTGTTGTGCACGCCGGGCCTCGCGCCGAAGGTCACGGTCGGGGCGGGCGCGAACGACGCGGGCAATGTCCGTCAGCTGGCCTATCTGGGGCAGACCGTCGCGTATCGGCTGTATATGGACGCGTCGCGGCAGGACGAAATCACCATCGGCAGGCAGATCAGCCTCGGCACCGCAGCCACCTCGGCGCTGACGCTGCCGATCTTCGCCCGCGCGTCGAGCAATGGCCTGGCGCTGCCGGCGGGCACCTATACCGACACGGTACAGGTGACGCTCAGCTGGTAGCGGCGGTGCGCGCCGTCCGGGCTTTCCTCGCGGTGTCGGCGATTGCAGGCTGTGCGTCGGGGAGCATGGCCGAGACCAGCCGCACCTTCAGGGTCGGCGCGGTCATCGCCAATGGTTGCGCGATCAGCGCCGATACCGGGGGCAGTTGGGGATCGATCGACCTCGGGTCGGTGAACGGGGTCGATGGGGGAGCCGCGCAAGGCAGCCTGGTCACCGCGGTTGCCGCCGGATTGCAGATCGACTGCACCCCGGGAATGAGCGTCACCCTCACCGCGGACAATGGCACTCAGCCGGCCAACGGGGGGCGCCAGCTCGTCCACGCGACCCGGCCTGCCGATCGCATGCCCTATCAGCTGTTCGCGAATGGCAGTCAGACGCCCTGGACGTCGCAGGCGATCGCGCTGGCATTCCCGATCGGCACGTCGCGACTCTCCGTTCCCGTACAGGCCCGTGCCGTCGTCCAGCGCGGCGTGGCGGCGGGGCGATATTCCGATGTGGTTCGCATCACCGTCACCTGGTGATGCAGCAAGGACAAGTCATGAAGATGCTGCGTATGTTGACCGCCATCGTCTCGCCGCTCCTCCTGCTGCCAGGCACAAGTCGCGCCGCGGCGGTCATCATCTGGCCGGTCGATCCGAAAATCACCGCCACCGAGCGCGCGACCGCGCTGTGGATCGAGAACAAGGGCAACGAACCGATCACGATGCAGGTCCGGACGCTGCGCTGGTCGCAGGGGCCGCAGGGCGATCTGTACGATGATCAGGACGAGGTCGTTGCCAGCCCGCCGATCGCGGTCATCCCGGCGGGGGAACGGCAGATGATCCGTGTGCTGCGGCGCGAGCGGCCTGCTGTCGCGGCGAACGACCAGACCGGCCCGGGGGAGCGCAGCTACCGCCTGTTGATCGACGAAATCCCCACCGCGAACGCGCCGAATGCGAGCCGGCTGCCGGCGGCCGAGCTTGCGGTACAGATGCGCTATTCGGTTCCGCTCTTCACCTATGCGGGGTCCGTCACCGCGGCCAAGCCCGAACTGACCGCGACGGTGGAACGGAGCGGCAGCGGTCGGACGCTGGCGATCCGAAATACCGGCATGCTGCATGCGCGACTCGTCGATATCCGGACAGCGGACGACAAGAAGACCAGTCTTGCTTCGGGGCTCGCGGGCTATGTCCTTGCGGGTCAGACCATGCGCTGGCCGGTGCCGGACGGCGTCCCGGATACCAGTCCGCTGATGGCAAACGTCAATGGCGCCGATCAGCGCATTGCCGCGCGTTGATCCGTCCGACACGCCATGATCCGCGGTTCGCTCCTGTTGACGACCATGCTGGTCTGCCTGCCACAAATGGCACGCGCGGGTGACCCGGTGCAGCAGCTGTTCGTCGAGCTGGTCGTGAATGGCCGTGCCACCGGCGATCTGGTGCCGCTGCGGATCGTCGGCACACGCATGCTCGTGCCGGCCGAGGCGCTCAGCCGAAATGGCGTGACGCTCGAGGGGGAGGGCGGCGGGACGGAGCGCGACGTCGCGTTGCTGCCGCACACCCGCGCCCGCTATGACGCCGCGCTCCAGACGCTTCATCTCGAAACCGCGCCCGATTATCTACCGACCACCCGGATCGCCGCGGGTGACAGGCCCCGCGCAGCCACGCTCGCCAGCTGGGGCGCGATGGTCAACTACCAGTTCTACGCGCAGCGCGCCGACGGTGGCTCCTTTTCATCCTTATGGTCCGAACAGCGGGTGTTCGGGCCGGTCGCGACGCTGTCCAATTCCGGCGTGATGCGGGTCGGGTCTCGCATCGGCGGCTATCTGCGCTACGATACGCATGCGAAAATCATCAACGAGGATCGCGCGCTGACCGTCACGGCGGGTGACCTGATCACGCGGTCCTTGCCCTGGAGCACGTCCGTCCGGCTGGGTGGCCTGCAGCTCACGCGCGATTTCAATACGCGGCCGGACCTGTTGACGATGCCGCTGCCGAGCTTTGCGGGCAAGGCGGCGGTGCCGTCGGCGGTGGACCTGTTCGTCGACGGCTATCGGCAGCAGGGTGCAGACGTCGCGCCCGGTCGGTTCGTGCTGCAGGATGTCCCGGTGATCAACGGCGCTGGCGAGGCCGTGATCGTCACGACGGACGCTGTGGGCCGGCAGATCGCGACCACGATTCCCTTCTACGTCTCGTCGACGCTGCTACGCGCCGGGCTCACCGATTTCGCAGCCGAAGCCGGCGCCATCCGCCAAGGCTATGGCATCCGCAACTTCGATTACGGCACGCTCGCCGCCAATGGCTCGATCCGACGCGGCATGACGTCGTTCCTGACGCTCGAGGCGCATGCCGAGGCGACCGCCCGGCTTCGGCAGATCGGGGGCGGGCTCGTGGTGGCGCCGTGGCGATTTGGCACCGTCGCGCTGTCGGTCAGTGCGTCGCGTTCGGGGCAGGCCGCGGGTCATCGCTGGTCGCTCGGCTACAGCTATACTGCGCGTCGCTTCAGCGTTGCCGCGCAATATGACGATCGCAGCAGGGGCTTTCGCGAGCTTGCAAGCTTCGACCTTGCAAATCCCGCGACACGGCGGCGGACCTATCGCGCGATCGCCAACGTCAATCTGGCGCGGCTGGGCACATTGGGGGCTGCGTATATCTCGGGGCGAACCTTGGGATCGGTCGACGAACTCACGCTACGTTCGCGCCTGCTGTCCTTGTCCTATGGCCGTCCGGTCGGATCGCGCGCGAACCTGTTCGTGACCGCGGATCGCGATTTCGAACGAGGCGCGACCAGTGCTCAGCTGCGCCTGTTCATCCCGTTCGGACGCAATGCGGCCAGCGGCGGGATCAGCCGTTCGGCCGGGCGCAATCTCTATCAGGTCGGTTATACCCGGGCGACGCCGACCGATGGCGGCCTCGGCATCGACGCCGGGATAGCAGCGGCAAGCCGGGGGCCGGCATCGGGGCAGGTGACCGGGACATGGCGCGCGCCCTTCATCGAAGTGCAGGCCGGGGGCGCGACGGCCCAGGCGCGCAGCTCGGCCTGGATCGGCGCATCGGGTTCGATCGTGGCGATGGACGGCGGCCTGTTCGTCGCCAACCAGGCGAGCGATGCCTTCGCGGTCGTCGAGACTGGCGTGGCTGGCGTTGGCGTCAGTTATGAAAACCAGCCGGTCGGCGTGACGAACCGCAAGGGCCATCTCTTCGTGCCCAATGTCGTGCCCTATCTTCCCGTCCGCTTCGCGATCGATACGCTGTCGCTGTCGGAGAACCATGTCGCATCCGCGGTGGAGCAGCGGGTTGCCGTGCGACAGGGCAGTGGTGCCGTCGTGCGTCTGAACGTCCGCATGACGCGCAACATCCTTGCGGTGCTCGTCGACAGCACCGGGGCGACACTCAAGCCGGGCGGTCGCGTCCAGCGTGAGGGGCATCCCGACGTCGCCATCGGCTGGGACGGCATCGCGTATCTGGAGGATGTCGGCGAACAGGTGTCGCTCTCCGCGCTGACGTCGGACGGGACGGTGTGCCAGGCGACGTTCGGCGTCTCCGCAGACGTCGCGGCGCTGTCACGGATAGGACCGGTCTCGTGCCGGTGATGGTGTCGCTGCGGCTGTTCTTCGCACTGGTCGTCCTGAGCATCGTGACGGGCCCCGCATTCGCCGCCTGCACGACATCGTCCGGGGCGCTCACCTTCTCGCCGGTGTCGTCGTACGACGTGCGAGGGGGCACGGTGCCGCAGGTTGCCGGGTCAGCAGGTCTTTCCTGTACGGGGTCCGTGCTGACGCTCATCGGCGGCAATTCGGCGCGCGCGACCATCACCAGCCTCAACCAGTTTCGCCTCGTAAAAGGCGCCGACGCGATCGCCTATCAGGTATCCGCCGATGCCAGCGGCACCACGCCGTTCACGCAGGGATCGACCGTCAACTATATGAGCGGCAGCCTGCTGGCGGTGCAGGGCGGTGGCAGCAGTTTCACCACGCCGTTGTTCGCGCGGTTAACGGCGGCTCCCAATGTGGCCGCCGGGACGTATAGCGACACACTGACGGTGCAATGGGACTATAGCGTCTGCAACGGGCTGAACGTGCTCGGTGTCGTCTGTACAGGCTATGATAGCGGGAAGGTCGTCGTAACGCTTCAGGTGACGCTGGTGGTCGGCAACGACTGCAAGATCACCGCGCCCGACCTGTCCTTCGGCAGTGCGGCGCTCGTCACGCAGTTCGGGCCGGTGACCTCGGCCGTCCAGATCGATTGCACTCGCGACGCCGTCTACCGGATCGGTTTCACACCCGGCGGCGCCGGCACGGGCGCGGCGTGGCGGCAGATGACCAGCGGCGCGGGCGCGACGTTGCAGTATCAGATCTATCATGCGGATGGCGTCACCGTCTGGAACGAAGCCAACCCGCTTACCGGCGCAAGCCCCGGAACGGGCAGCCTGACCCCGGTCAGAACCTATCCCTATGTCGCCAGGATCAATCAGGCGCAGGTCACGCCAACGGCGGGAAGCTACCAGGATACCGTCAGTGTGGTCGTGACATTCTGATCGATCGGCCACTGACCTTTGGCGGCAATCCTGCGATCGCGGCATCGCGCATCACGCGGGGCGGATGATGTCGCCGACACGAACGTCAGACAGGCCGAGCCATTGCGCCATCCGCTCCAACTCGACCTGCAGGCGCGGCAGCGTGTCGTCGGGCGCCCCCGGTTCGAACGTTATGCGCTTCGCCAGCAGCGCGCCCGCTTGCCGGTCCGCCTTGAGATCGACCCGCGCGACCAACGCCTCGTCCATCAGGAAGGGCAGCACATAATAGCCGTGGGTGCGTTGCGCCTGCGGCACATAGATCTCGATACGGTACCGGAAGCCGAACAGGCGTTCGGTGCGGCCGCGTTCCCAGATCAGCGGATCGAAGGGTGCCAGCAAGGCCGCACCGCGCACCCGGCGGGGCACCGCGGCGTCGCGGTGGAGCCAGACCTTCTGGCTGCAGCCGTCCACGCGGACGGGCACCAACACCTGATCCTCGACCAGATCGGCAATGGCATGATCCGCCTCGACGGGCTTCAGCCGGAAATAATCACGCAGCTCGGCAGCGGTCGCGATGCCGAGCGCGCGGGCGCTCCGCTCGATCAGCGCCCGCTGCGCCTCGGCGACGCTCGGCGTGGGCATGGCGAGCACGGCAGGGGGCAGCACCCGCTCGGGCAGGTCATAGACCCGCGCGAAACTGCCGCGCCGCGTCGCCGTCGTGATCCGGCCCGACCAGAACAGCCATTCTAGCGCGTGTTTGACGTCGCTCCATTCCCACCAGCCGCTGCGGCTCGTCCCGTTTTCGAAATCGGCGGCGGTCAGGGGGCCCTCGGCTGCGATGCGCGCCAGCACGGCGTCGGCTTCGCTGCGATGCTCTGTCGCAAAGCGGCGAAGCGCGGCGTAGCCGATCTCGCCTCGTTCAGCGCGGGCCATCCGCCATCGCAGCAGCGGATGAAGCTCGAGCGGCAGCAGCGACGCCTCATGCGCCCAATATTCGAAGAATTGGCGATGCGGCTTTGGACCCCAGGCGGCGCGCTCCAGCAGCGCCCGGTCGTAGCGGCCAAGCCGGGAAAACAGTGGCAGGTAATGCGCGCGGGCCAGCACGTTGACGCTGTCGATCTGGATAAGGCCCGTCCGATCGGCGACCTTGCGGACATGCGCTGCCGTGACCCGAGGAGGCGGTGGACGGTCGAACCCCTGGGCTGCAAGGGCAATGCGGCGCGCATCGGCCTGCGAGATGATCATGCGGTGATGATGGTCGCAAAAGACAGCGACGGTCAATGTTACCCCGGCTGCCCCCGCCGGGCTACAGCGTACCCCGTGTGATGCGGGAGTCGCGGGGCGTAAGGGCAATCGCGAAACGCCGCGAGCGCCTTAGTCGCTACTGGTCGGCGACCTTGATCTCGGTAATTTCCGCGTTTGAAAGACCCGGTTTCTCCGTACGGAGGTAGTGGAGAAGTTCGCCGATCTCCCGCGCATCGAACCGGAGGTCGAGATCGTCCATGTGGATGGCGACGGAACGCTGCCGCGCCTCCGACAGACCAGCGACGATATCGACGCATGCCTCGAGCGTTCCGCGTCCGACTTCCGTCGATGTCGCGCCGGCGGACGATGCGTCAGCGAAGATCCGGGCCGGCTCGCTCAAGGGGTAGGTGGTCATGACTGTCGCGTCCGTCGTCTACGGGGCAGGACATCGCCCGCCGGGGTGAGCCGGCGGGCGATCATTTCAGGCGTCTTCGGCGTCGATGTTGACGCTCGTCTCGGCGAGCTTCGTCATATATTCGTCGCCACCGTAAATGTCCTTGGTGGCCGCGTTCAGCGCCTTGTGATCATCCTTGAGACCCAGCGCCTTGGCATAGGCTGCGGCTGTACCAAAACCGGCGATCCCGTAATGCGTCATCCGCTGATATTGGGCGATGATCATGACATCGAGCAACGGACCCTTGGCCGGACCCTCTTCGACGACATGCTTGGTGGCTTCGGCCACAAGCCCTTCCATACCCTTGCAATGCTCCTTCGAGACCTTCTCGTCGTTCGACGCGATCAACTCCTTGAGGAGGTCGGTATGCTTCTCGATATCCGCCTGCGACTTGGTCAGCATGTCCTTCAGCGCGGCATCGCTGGCCTTCGACGTGATCTTCTTCAGGACCTTCTTCATCTGGTCGTTCGCCGACCACAGGTCCTTCAGCTCGTCGGTGTAGATGTCTTTCAGATCTTCGGGTGCAGACATGGGATGGTCCTTGCTGGACCACCGGATGAAACGTCCGGTGGCGTGGTTGACGTTGAATAAGGGTGTAGCGTGTCGTCCTGGCGTCAGCCGGCGCCGGGCTTTGCCTGTTCGTGCTCATAGCGCGCATCGGTACCGACCTTGCCGGTTGCCTCGGCCTCGGCGATACCGGACGTCTCAACGACCTTGATCGTGCCATGCTCGGCTGCGATCGAGTGCGGGGTCCGATCGGCATCGGGGTCGGCCGCGATCGTCGTACCGCCGCCGCCGTGCGAGCCGGCGACGGCGTTGCCGGCGCTGCCCCCGTCTTCACCCGCCTGACCGCCGCCATGATAGGCGATGTCCGTCTGGCCGCCCTGCGACGCGGGGCTGGTATCGGCGTCGATCTTGCCTTCGTGCGGGTTGGGATAGGCGCCGCCCGCGCTCTCACCGCCGTCGCTGCGACCGTGAACGCGGCCGTCGGTATCGCTGCGAGGCGACTCCGAGACGCCATCCGGCGCGCCCTTGCTCGCGGGATTGCCCGGGACGGGGGTATGAACCTTGTCGCTCATGGAAACTCCTCGTGACGGTCGTGGATAGGAAGCGGCCACCCCGATCGGCATGCCGAGCGGACCGGGGTGGGGCAGGGTTACGGCCGCAGCACGACCTTGATGACACCGTCCTGCTTGTCGCGGAACTTCTGGTACATTTCGGGCGCATCCTCGAGACTTGCAGGGTGAGTCACAACGAAGCTCGGATCGATATCGCCGGCTTCGATCCGCGCCAGCAACGGCTTGGTGTAAGCCTGAACATGCGTCTGGCCGGTCTTGATCGTCAGCCCCTTGTTCATCATCGCGCCGATTGGGATCTTGTCGCCCATCCCGACATAGACGCCGGGGATCGAGACCGTGCCACCCATCCGGCAGCTCATGATGGCCTCGCGCAGGACATGCACACGGTCGGTCGCGAGGAACGTCGCTGCCTTCACCTTGTCGATCACCGCATCCATCGCGCCATGACCCGAGGCTTCTGCGCCGACGGCGTCGATGCAGCTGTCCGGGCCGCGGCCCTTTGTGCGGAACTGGAGTTCGTCATAGACGCTGTCGACCTCGGCAAAGTTGATCGTCTCCGCCCCGCCGGCCTCGGCCATCGCGAGACGCTCAGGCACTTCGTCGATCGCGATCACGCGGCCTGCGCCGAGCATCAGCGCCGATCGGATCGCGAACTGGCCGACCGGACCGCAGCCCCAGATCGCCACGGTGTCGCCTTCTTCGATGTTCGCATTCTCGGCGGCCATATAGCCCGTCGGGAAAATATCGGAGAGGAACAGCGCCTGATCGTCGGTGATGTTGTCGGGCACCTTGATCGGGCCGATATCAGCCATCGGCACGCGCAGAAACTCTGCCTGGCCACCGCAATACCCACCGAGCATGTGGCTGAAGCCGAACAGGCCGGCAGGCGAATGGCCCATCGCCTTGATCGCCATTTCGGCATTCGGGTTGGTCCGCTCGCACGCTGAGAACAGGCCCTTGCGGCAGAAGAAGCAGTCGCCGCAGCTGATCGTGAACGGCACGACGACGCGGTCGCCGATCTTCAGGTTGGTGACCTCGGAGCCCAGTGCGACGACGACGCCCATATTCTCATGGCCGAGAATGTCCCCGGCCTGCATGGTCGGCTGATAGCCGTCGAGCAGATGAAGATCGGACCCGCAAATCGCGCAAGACGATACCTTGATGATCGCGTCGCGCGGATGCTTGATCTCTGGGTCCGCGACAGTGTCGACCCGAACATCGCCTTTTCCATGCCAAACCAGTGCGCGCATCAGAAAGTCTCCGTCTTGTAAGTAGCGTGCCGTACCTTCGAAAGTACAAGCCGCCGTCAGAAGTCATCAGCCATCGGGCCATCTCGAGGAAGCATAGTCAGCAGAAACAACAACGCGAACGCCAGGCGGCGTCATCGCGTCATGTGTCCTACCGTCAAGCCACACGTCAGGCCCCGGATATTGATGGAGACATAGCGATTTGGATGTCCTCATCGTTCCTGACGATCTTGACTATTCGTCGGGAATATTTTGTATTGATCCTCATCAGTGTGACTAAACGCATGGGATCATTGGCAAATTGCCAAAAATGGGCGTCGGGTTGGGCTCCTCGCCGGCGAAAAATCACACCTTCAACCGTTTCACGGAGGATGCGCGCGCCGCCATGCTTGCCGTCGTCGGGGCCAATTCGGACAGCGGACCGTTGGGATGTCAGCAACCTTCGCCGACACTCACCGGCGCACCTGCGCGACGCTGGCATGCCGGCTGGCAAACGCGACTTCGATTCGGGAACAAGATATGCAGATCAAGGCCATCCTCTTCGACATCGACGGCACGCTGGTCGATACCAATGACATGCATGTCCTCGCCTGGGAGGAAGCCTTTGCAGGCGTCGGGGCGTCCTTCGACCGGCAGGTGATCCACGATCAGATCGGCAAGGGGACCGACATGCTCGTGCCGACCCTGTTGCCCGGTGCCGACGCGGAGGAGCAGGAGAAACTCGGCGATACGCACGGCGCGATTTTCAAGGCAAAATATCTCGAGACTGCCAAGCCGTTCGCTCGCGCGCATGATCTGCTGGCGCACGCGCATGGCCTGGGGCAGCAGGTCGTGCTCGCCTCGTCGGCGTCGGGATCGGAGCTCGATCATTACATCGCGCTGCTCGAGGCGCGCGACCTGATAGGCGCGACAACGAGCAGCGACGACGTCGAGCGCACCAAACCCGCCCCGGACATTTTCGCGACCGCGCTGAGGGCGCTGCCGGGGATCGATCCTGCTGAGGTGATGGTCGTCGGTGACACGCCTTATGACATCGAGGCGGCCGCCAAATGCGGGATCGCCGCGGTTGCGGTCCGATCGGGCAAGTTCAGCGACGAGCAACTGAACGGCGCGGGTGCGGTCGCGATCTATGACGATGTCGCGGCCTTGCTTGCCGATTACGCCCAGTCGCCGCTGGGACGCTGATCGCCATGGCCGTCACACTGAAACTCCTTCGCGATCAGGTCATCGTCGTTACCGGCGCGACCAGCGGCAACGGCCTCGCAATCGTCGAGGCCGCCGTGCAACGCGGTGCGGCCGTGGTCGCGACCGCGCGGAACGACGCCGCGCTCGAGGCACTCCGCGTCCGTTTGTCGGCCGATGGCGGACGCATCGCGGTCTGCGTCGCCGACGTCAGCGACCTGGCGGCGGTCGAGCGTGTCGCCGCCGTTGCAGTCGCGGCGTTCGGCGGCTTCGACAGCTGGGTCAACAATGCCGCGACAGGCACGTACGGCACACTGGATCAGGTGCCGGTCGCCGATCACCGGCGCGTGGTCGACGTCAATTATTTTGGCGTGCTGCACGGATCGCTGGTCGCGGCCCGCCATCTGCGCAAGCGAGGCGGCGCGATCGTCAACATTGGCTCGATCCTCAGCGACCGCGCGATCGTCGAGCAGGGGCCCTATGGCGCGACCAAGCATGCGGTTCAGGCGCTGACGGACACGTTGCGGATGGAGCTGGAGCAGGAGGGGGCCGGCATCTCGGTCACGCTGATCAAGCCCGGTGCGATCGACACGCCATTCCCCGAACATGCGCGCAATTTCATGGATCAACCACCGCGCCTGCCACCGCCGCTCTACACCCCCTCGGTCGTCGCCGACGCGGTGCTGTTCGCGTGCGAGACGCCGCGGCGGACGCTGTATGCTGGTGGTGGCGGGCTGCTGGCATCACTCCTCTCGCGCGCCGCGCCGCGGGTGAGCGACCGGATCATGGAACTGGTCGGCACGTTCGCGCAGCAGAAGCCCGGGGATCCCGGTGATCCGGCACGCCGCGACAATCTTTATGATCCGCGGGTCGACGCGTTGCGCGGGACCCAGAATGTCCACGCGCGCACGTCGAGCAGCGTGCTGCAGGTGCAGAAGCTTCACCCGGCGGTTGTGATGCTCGGTGTTGTCGGCACTGGTATCGTCGTCGCGCTCGGCCGACCAAAGGATGCCCGCCGGTAATATCAGGCACGTAAAGGGGAGGGAGCGTGCGCGGCCTCGCCATGCGCGTCCTTCCGCGCCATTTAGCAGTCTATATCAAACGAACTCCGGCTTCGCGGAACTGCGCTTCCGCCACGTCTACCGTCGTTCCGTCGCCGACCGGCATTGCGATCGCTCGGGTGTAGTCCTTCAGGATAGACGCTTCGAAGCCCTCGCGCCGCGCATCGAGTGCCGACCAGGCAACGCAGAAATCATAGGCCAGCCCAACGAACACGCACCGCCGAACCTGCTTGTCCCGCAGATACCCGGCCAGCCCCGTTCTCGTCGTCTTGTCGTTCTCGAAAAAGGCCGAATAGGAATCAATGTCCGAATTAAGCCCCTTACGAACGATGACGTGTGCGCGGCGGATGGTGCCCTCCACCCCGGGATGGAACTCGGCACCAGCGGTTCCCTGGACGCAGTGATCAGGCCAGAGGACCTGCTCGCCATATGGCATCGCCACGGTATCGAACGGCTTTCGACCGGAGTGGCTGCTCGCAAACGACAGGTGCCCGGCCGGATGCCAGTCCTGCGTTACGACGACATGCTGGAACCGCGGGGCAAGTAGCTCGATCTCGGCCATGATCTCGGTTCCGCCCGCAACGGCCAGCCGGCCGCCCGGGCAGAAGTCGATCTGCGGGTCGACCACGATGAGCGCGTCCGACCCCGTGATCGCTGCGTCGCCGGTGAACTGCTCGATACCCAATGTCATCTCCTGCAAAGCCGACAGGTCGCGTCAAAGGCGGCCTATTACAAGAATGATCGTATCGCCGAATTCCTATCTGCGAACACTGGTCGACGGCCGGGCCAGGTCCGGGAAGCGATCGAGGATCGCGCTGGTTACGCCGTTGGTCCAGCCGAACCCGTCCTGGACCGGATATTCGCCGCCCCCGCCGGGTATGCGCTGTTCGATATTATACTTTTCGAGCATCTTGCCGGTATCGGCATAGGCCGCGCCGACCGTCCCGAGCCAGCGTCTGGCGATGTCCTTGGCCAGCGCCGGTTCGCCGTTTCGCTCGAGCCCAGCGACAGCGACCCATTGCAGCGGTGCCCAGCCATTGGGTTCGTCCCATTGCTGTCCGGTGTTGAGCGTCGTCGTGCGCAGGCCCCCCTCGGCGACCAATGATTTGCGCACCGTCGCGGCGACGGCCTTCGCCTGGGCCGGCGACGCAAGCCCGACGAACAGCGGGTGCAGCATCGCCGCATTGATGCTGGTCGTGGGCATGCGCGTCGACAGGTCCCAGTCTGCGTAGCGCGCGGTCGTCGCCTGCCAGAGATAGCGGTCGATCGCGGTCTTGCGCTTGGTCGCCAGGGTCGTGAATTCGGTCACGCAGGGGGTGTCGCCGGCGGTCTGGCAGCGCGCGGCGATGCGGCGTTCCATCGCCCAGATCAGGCTGTTGAGATCGACGGGCACGATGTCGGTGGTGTGGATTGTGGCGAGCGACCGCGGATCGCGGAGCCAGCGCGAGCTGAAATCCCACCCGCTCTCCGCGCCCGCGCGCAGGTTGCGCTGCGTATCGGCGGCGGCGCGGGGTGCCGCCCTGGCCGCGGTCTCGACATCCTCGGCATAGGATTCGTCGCGCGGCGTATCGCGGTCGTCATAATAGCGGTTGAGCACGCTGCCGTCGGGCATCCGCACCACGCGGAGACAGGCCGGATTGCCGTCGAGACAAGTTCCGCCCTTCATCCAGAAGGCGTGCTCCGCGCGCAGCGCCGCCAGTCTACGCTTTGCGACAGCGGGATCGGTGTTGGTCGAGAGATCGAGCATCAGCGCATAATAAGGCGGCTGCGACCGGCTAAGATAATAGGTCCGTGTCCCGTTCGGGATATGCCCGTAGCGCTCGATCAGGCTGGTGAAATCGTCGAGCATCGCTTCGACGAGCGGCTGCTGGCCATCGACCTTCAGCCCGAGCATCGTGAAATAGCTGTCCCAGTAATAGATTTCGCGGAAGCGTCCGCCCGGCACGACATAGGGTGCCGGCAGCGGCAGTGCGGAGCTGCCTGCGACGGGGGCGACCGGCTGACGGGCGAGTTGCGGCCACAGGGCGCGGACATGCGACCGGAGATCGCTCGAGCCCCGGTCATTCTCGCCGGGAACCACGAAGTTGGCGAGCACGAACGCCTTCAGCGCAGGGCCGGCGGGTCTGGTCCGCGCATAGTCCGCCATGATCGCCGCGGCGGCGCGCTTGGGGACGGCATCGACGAACGTCTTGCCGTCCGCGAAGACGTGACCCTGCTGCACGGCCTGGAACAGCGGGCCGTAGATATCGGCTGGCGATTGGGCCTTCGCGGCAGAGAGTGCGGGAGAGGCGGTCGGTCGGGACGGAGCGGTCTGGGCAGGCGCCATCGCGGCGACCGAGGCCAGGGCGGCAAAACGGCAAAGGGTTTTCATGAAGATCGCAACCATTTCGCCAGGGTGATCGATCCCCCGACGGGGCGGGATCGATCACCCTGGGCTGTGTCAGAACTTGAACGCGGCGGCGAATCGGATCGAGCGACCCACGATCGGCCTTGCGAGGATCGTGCCGCTTCCCTGCGATCCGAGCGTGCGCGGATTGCCCTCGGTCAGCCCGATCTCGTCGGTCAGATTGTCACCGATCACCTGGAACTGCACCTGCCGGTTCAGATCGAGCGTGATGCCTGCGTCGAGCTTGTAAAAGCTCGGCAGCACCTGCGCGTTCTGGACGTCGGAGAACCGGTCGCCGATATAGCCGATCGTTGCATAGACGCCGGCCTTCGCATCGCCGCCGAGCTCGAGATCATAAGCGGGGGTCACGCGCCATTGCCATTTCGGCTGGCGCTGAACTCGGTTGCCGGTGAGATCGGTCCGGCCGCCATCGGTGAAGAAGTCGCGATAGGTCGCGTCGAGATAGGTCGCCGACCCGCTGAGCGTGAAGCCGCCGAACGGCCGCAACTGCCCCTCGAACTCGACGCCGGTCGCCTTGGCGCCGCCGACCGACGCGATCGGGGCGCCGCTGGTGATGACCGTCGTCGCAAGGCCGTCGAACGTGTTGTGGAACAGCGTCGCGTACAGGTTGGCGATGCCGGTCGAGACCTTCACGCCGCCCTCATAGCTGTCGACCTGCGGTGCGACGTCGATCCCGTCGCGCAGATTGTCGAAGAACGGAAAGCTGTTGCCGCGGCTGTAGCGGACGAACGCGCCGACCTGCCTGGTCAGGTCGTAATTGACGCCGCCGGTCCACGACCAGGCATCGCCGCGGTAGCGGATCGTGCGGAAGGTGCCGTTCAGCTGCGCATCGCCATTGTCGTAGAGCGTCAGCGGATTGCCGTCCGCACCCGCCGCCGGGACCGTCGCTGCAAGGTTTTCGAGCGTGCCGTCGACCGAGTGATGCTGCCACCGGACGCCGCCGTCGATCCGCAGCTGGTCGGTAATCTGCAGTTCGTCGACCGCATAGCCCGCGACGTCCTCGCCGGTGTAGCGCGCGTTGACCTTGAACGTCGATCCGCCCGAGAAGCCGTCCCGCGTGACGATCCGGCCATCCGCGAATGTCAGATTCAGTCGGCGGGCGTTTGGCTCGGCGGTGAGCAGCATGCTGTTGCCGAGATTCCATCGGTCACGCGACTTGTACCGCGTGTAGTAGACGCCGCCGGTCAGCGTGTTGCTGCCCGATTTCCACTCGAGCGCGAAATCGTTGACGAAGGCCTGGATGTGCTTCTCGACGCTCCAGAGGCCGGCCTCGACGACCGCCTGGTTGGGCGAGGCCGCCGCACCGCCGGTCGCGAAGGTGAGCGATCCGATCGTCCCGCCCCGGCCGGCCGCATAGGCGGCGGCGGTGACCGGCGCGGCGCCGCCGGGGACGAGACCGATCGTGTTCGCATCGCCCTCCATCCAGCTGCCGCGATCGCGCACCGTGATCCCGCTGCCCAGTTCGTAATCGAAATTGCCGCCCAGATTATAGATTTTCGCGCTGCGGCCATCCGCCAGATCGACCCGGCTGCCGTCATTGCGTACGCCGATCCGCGTGTCGCGTCCGACGAGCGTCCCGGTCCCGGCATCGAAGCCGGGATATTCGCGGATCTTGTCGCCGTCCTGGACGACCGGGATGGGCAGCAGCCACTGGCCGCGATCGTCGAGATAGCGGCCGAAGACCAAGATCGAGCCCTTGTCAAAGTCATGGCGGATATTGCCGGTGATCTGGCCGCCGCGCTCCGCCTCGAACTGCGCGTCACGGATCCCGCGCGAGGTCGAGTAATAGCCGCCGAGCATATAGGTGGTGCTGTCGTCGATCGGCCCCGAGACATAGCTGTCGACGCGGAACTCACCGAAATCGGTGCCGCTGAGTTTCAGCAATCCGGCCGGCGTCTGCTTCCCTTCACGCTGGACGAGGTTGACGGTCAGGCCGGGCTGGCCGTTCGAGAACAGCGCGCCGGTGCCGCCGCGCACCGCTTCGACGCGCTGGATCGTCTCATCGATACGGATCAGCTGCGTGTTTTCGAGGAACGACAGCGTCGGCGGCGGGAAGAAGGGCACGCCCTGCGTCTGGAAGGTGACATATTCCGCATCGCCACCAGATGGATAGCCGCGCACGAAGATGTTCGCGCCGGTCTTGCCGCCCGAGCTTTCGGTGCTGACCCCCGGCACCGCGCGGAGGACCTCGGCGGTGCTGGCAGTGCCGAGCCGCTGCGCCATGCTGCTGTCGATCGTGGTGACCGCGAACGCGGCATCCTGGCGCCGGGTGCCCGCGCCCGCGGTGCCGATGACGACGATATCGGGGGCGGTTTCCTCGGGCACCTGCGTCGCGGCGGGATCAGCGGCCGCCTGTGCCGGGGCGACCTGAACCGCCGCGGGCGTGGCTTCCGCCGCCTGAGAGTGCGCGTCGATGATCAGATAGGCCCCGCTCGGCGTCAGTCGGTGGCCGAGCCCGGAGCCTTTCAGGATCGTCGTCAGCGCAGCGCCGACGTCCATCCGGCCGGCCACCGCGCGTGCGGTCTTGCCGCGGACGAGGCTGGGGGAGAACAGGATCTGCCTGCCGCTCTGGCGCGAGAAGGCGAGCAACGCGGTGCTCATGTCCTGCCGCGCGATGCGGATGCCGATAGCGGCCTGCGCGGTGACGCCGATCGGGATCCCGCCTGCGCCGAGCGCCAATGCGGTCAACATCACGCCGCGTATCAGCACGGCCCTGCCTGTGGATGTCATGCAACCCTCCCTGTTCGTGCGATCCCTCTGCCGGGGTCGATCTGACGATAAAGACGCGGCACGTTGGAAAACCCGAACCGGGTTTTGCCCTAGGGTCGATTATTTTTTCGACGCGATCGTGATGCTGCCGTTAGGGTGCCGATCGACGCTGACGGGAAAGCCTAGTTCGAGCGCGTTGAGGAACGGCTGGACATCGCCCGTCCGGAATGCGCCGCTGATCCGGACCCGGCCCGCAGCGGCGTCGGCGATCGCGATCTGCTGGACGCTGTAGCGATTTATCTCGGCGACGGCCTGACTTAATGCCTCGTCCTCAAACACGAGCCGCCCTTCGCTCCAGCTTGCCAGCCGCTGCGCGCTGCCGGGCATGTGGCGAACCGACACGCCGCTGGCCGATGCGGTCAGGACGTCGTCCGGCACCATCGCGACGGGCTTGCCGTGCGCGCCCTTGCCGGCGACGCTGACGAGCCCTTCGAGCAGCGCGACGCGCACCGCACTGGTTTCGAGCCGCACGTCGAACGCGGTGCCGTGCGCGGTGACCGCCTGCGCGCCGGCAGTGACGACGAACGGCCGGGTCTGGTGCTTGGCGACCTCGAACAAGGCCTGTCCGCGTTCCAGCACCAATCGACGCTCGGTGCGCGTATAGGCCATCCGGACCCGCGTGTCGGTATCGAGAGTCAGCCGCGACCCGTCGGACAGCGTGACCATCAGGCGCTGACCCGTCGCCGTCCGGTACACGGGTGTTTCGGCGACCTGCACGGCAGGCGTATCATCGGCGAAGCGCCACAGGGCCAGCGGCGCGACCACCGTGGCACAGGCGGCCGCGGCCAGTATCCACGGCGCGACCCGTCGCGGCTCGCGGCGCAGCGCAGCGCGTGCCACGGCCGCGTGTCTCAATGTCAGCAGGTCGGGATGGTCCGCCAGCGCTGCACTAGCCGCCCGTGCTTGGGCTATCACCGCCCAGGCTGCAGCGTGGTCCGGTCGCGCATGCCAGTCTTCGAACCGCGCACGCATTGCGGCGCTCGGGTCGCGGTCGAGCCGTTCGGCCCATTCCGCGGCTTCGATCATGACCGGATCGCTCACCGATGCCAGTCCTTCAGGCGTTCCGCGACATGCGCGAGCGCGCGCGCCTGGTGCTTCTCGGCGGCGCGCGTCGAGATCGCCATGGCATGCGCGACATCGGCCATCTTCAATCCCTCCAGCATCCTGAGCACGAACACGTCACGTGTCCGTTCGGGCAGTTCGGCAAGCGCATGACGCAACGCGTCCGCGATGTACTTACTCGCCAAGACGCGGTCGGGCGCGAAATCCGAACCTTCAAGCGAAAGATCGTCGATCGGATCGGACAATCCCGCGCCCCGCGCCTGATTGCGCCGGGCCTGATCCTTGAGGACATTGGCTGCGGTGACGAAGATGAAGCTGTCGTGCTGGCGAATGCCGTTCGGGTCTTCCAGCCGACTGAGTCGCAGGAAAACCTCCTGGACCAGATCGGGGACGTCGTGTGGCGCGGACACGCGCCGCGTGAAGTACCGGCTGAGCGGCCGGGTATAGGTCTCGACCAGCGTGCGAAGGATCGTTGTCCTTTCGCCAAGGCCGGACACTTGCTCCCCCTCCATAGCCATGACCGGTTTCTAATAGCCGGGTCTGTTACGTCAATGTGTCTCGCTGCTCGGTATTTGACGCGGCCAAACGTGCGGTGCTCGAAATCTATATTGAAGCCGGAAATCCGTCAGTGTCCCAATAGCCGTGAACACCGTTTTCTGGGTCCCTCCACGAGGCATAGCTGGTCAGCGCTGCTTCTTTGTCGTCGTCGCGGTGAAATCAGGATCCTTCTTCGCGACCCAATCCACGAATTTGCGGACCGTGGGATCGGCGAGCAGCGCGTCGACATTCATGCCGTGGCGTTGCAGTTCGGAATTGGTGAAATTCGCCATCAAGGTCTGCTGGCAGATCGGATGCATCGGCACGACATCGCGACCGCCCCGGCTCTTGGGCACGGGATGATGCCAGACAATGGTCTTGCCGAGCGCGCGGCCGCAGAGCCAGCACGGCGCGACCGGTGCCGGGCCTTCCTCGTCTTCGCGATTGGGCTCCTCATACGGGGCATGTTTCGAATGTTTGCGGGCCATGTCGCTGCGTAATCTTTCGGTGGATGTTTGCACGCCGTAGCGGCGGGCCCGGCACCACTACACCTGTGACACGCAGGATGACCACAGGAACGGATGTCGGGATTGGGTCGCGACGGTCCCGGGCGAGACGCTGCGCTTCGCACGGAGCGAACCCGTACGCGCGTTACGACAGAGATCGTCGAGCGGCAGATCGGCCTTGGGGAGCGCCTGAGAAACCGTTCGTTTAAACTTCGTGGCTAAGACGACGCGATGCCGACGTCCTCCCCAGCGCCCATAACGGCACCATCCGACCATGGGCATAATGCACTGGCGCGTGCCGTCCGGGGGTGTCGACGGCATCTGGTCTTCGCCGGTCTGTTCTCCGGCCTCGTGAACATCCTCTACCTCGTGCCGTCGATCTTCATGCTGCAGGTGTATGACCGGGTCGTGCCCACGCGGGGCGGGACGACGTTGCTGCTGCTGACGCTGATCCTCGTGCTGGCGCTGGTCGTGTTCGCGATCCTCGACGCGGTGCGCATGCGGTTGCTGTTGCGCGCCAGCATGCGGCTGGAGCGTCAGGCGGCACCGGGGATCCTGCTGCGGATCCTCGGCACCGATGGCGCGACGACCGGCCAGCGCAGCCAGGCGATGCGCGATTTCGACACGGTGCGCGGGACCCTGACCGGGCCGACGATCATCGCGCTGTTCGATGCGCCCTGGGCGCCGATCTATATCGGCATCGCGTTCCTGCTTCACGTCTGGATCGGCGTGCTTGCGCTGGTGAGTGCGCTGCTGCTCGGCGGGATCGCGATCCTCAGCGACCGCGTGACCGCGGGGGCCGCGCGCGACACGCAGGCCCGGGCGGTTCTCGCGACGCGCGAACAGGATGTGTCGATCCACGGATCGGAGGTCGCGCGGGTGATGGGGATGCGCAACGCGCTGATCACCCGGCACTTGCTGGAGCGCGCCGAGCTCGTCCGCCGCCAGGCCGCGCTCGCCGGCACGTCGGGGCAGTTTCTCGCGATCACCAAGTTCCTCCGCCTGCTGCTCCAGTCCCTCGCGCTCGCGCTCGGCGCGCTGCTGGCGATCCGGCAGGATATTTCGGGCGGCGCCATCTTCGCGGCGTCGCTGCTGCTGGGGCGGGCACTTCAGCCGGTCGAGCAGATCCTCGGGGCGATGAAGCCGCTCGCTGCCGCGCGCAACGCCTTTCGCGATCTCGATGCGTTCTGCCGGATGCCGGGGCCCGCGATCGACGCGACGACGCTGCCCGTGCCGACCGGCCAAATCGACGTCCGCGGTATCACGGTGCGCGCGGAAGGCAGCGACCGCGCCTTGCTGTCGGACATAAGTTTCGCCGTCGCGCCCGGCGAGATCGTCGCGCTGGTCGGCCCGAGCGGCGCGGGCAAGTCGACGCTGCTGCGCGTGTTGTCGGGTGCGCTGTCGCCGGACGCCGGCGAGGTGCGGATCGACGGTGCGAGTCTCGCGGACTGGAACCGTGAACAGCTCGGCCGGCACGTCGGCTACATGCCGCAATCGCCGTCGCTGTTCCCGACCACGGTGCACACCAACATCTCGCGGTTCCAGTCGGTGCTGGCGGGCGAGAGCGAGCAGCTCGACGCCGCAGTGGTCGAGGCGGCACAGGCGGCGGGTGCGCATGAGGTGATCCTGGGCCTGCCCAATGGCTATGCAACGATGCTGAGCATGGCGGACGGGTCGGGGCTGTCGGCGGGGCAGAACCAGTCGGTCGCGCTGGCGCGCGCACTGTTTGGTACGCCGACGATCCTGTTCCTCGATGAGCCCAACGCGCATCTCGACAGCGATGGTGAGGCGCGGCTGGTGACGACGCTCTCGACCCTTCGCGCTCGCGGCGCAACGGTGATCGTGTCGACGCATCGGACCGGGCTTCTGCAGGCGGTCGACAAGATCATGGTGCTGCGTAACGGCACGATCCAGCTGTTCGACGACCGCGCCAAGGTGTTGCGCCCGGCCAATGCCGCGCCCGTCGCGGCGACCGGAGGCGCACGATGATCCACGCCGAACTGGCCAGCCCGGTCCCCGCCGCCGGTGGCGCAAGCCTCGCGGATCGCCTCCGCCTCGATGACTCCCCGCGGCATGCGATCCTGGTCGGCGGGCTGGTCGCGATCCTGTTCTTTGTCGTGGGGCTCGGCTGGGCGGCGTTCGCGCGGCTCGATGCGGCGGCGGCGGGCGAGGGGCAGGTGGTCGTCGCGGGCAATCGCCAGACCGTCCAGCACCGCGAGGGCGGGATCGTCGCGGCGATGGCGGTGCGCGACGGCCAGCACGTCCGTGCAGGCGACGTCCTGTTCCGGCTCGAAGGCGCCGAAGTCACCGCCAGCGAGCGTGCGCTGGCCGCCAGCGTCATCGACCTCCAGGCGCAACGGGCCCGGCTCGAAGCGGATGTTCGCGGCGGCGCGGTCGTCTGGCCCGCGGATTTCGCGTCCGCACAGGGCGACGACCTTCGTCTCGTCGAGCGGGCGAAGTCGCTCCAGCTTGCGCAGCGGTCGGCACGCTCGGCCGCGCTCGCCGCCAATGGCGCGGTCCTCCGCCAGCAGGAGGCGACCGTCGCGCAGCAGACGACCGGCTTCAACGCGCAGGCGCAGGCGACCGCCCGGCAGCGCGCCTCGCTCCGCCAACAGCTCGACAGCACGCGGGCGCTCGCCGACCAGGGCTATGTGTCGCGCAACACGGTTCGCGCGATCGAACGTTCGATCCAGCAGCTCGACGGGACCGACGCCGACTATGTCTCACGCTCGGCGGCCGCGCGTGAGCAGATCGGCCAGACCCGCGCGGAAGGCGTTCAGACCCGCCGCAAATATGTCGAGGAGAGTGCGACTTTGCTGCGCGACACGCAGTTCCAGCTGAACGAGGTTTTGCCCAAGCTGGCCGCGGCGCGCGAACAGCTGGCGCGCACGATCATCCGTGCGCCGGTGGCGGGCCGCGTGGTCGGGCTGCGTGTATTCTCGGTGGGGGGCGTGATCCAGCCGGGCCAGGCGATCCTCGACATCGTCCCCGACGCCGCGCCGCTTGTGGTGCGCGCAAATTTCTCGCCGGGCGACATCGACGGGGTGTTTGCCGGGCGCGAGGCGGAGGTAAAGTTCCTGTCGCTGCACGAACGCGACCTGCCGATCCTGCTCGGCACGGTTCGTACGGTCTCCGCGGATTCGCTTCGCGACGAGCAGACCGGTCGCAGCTATTTCAGTGCGGAGGTCACCGTGCCGCGTGCTCAGATCGCCAAGATCGAGGCGGTGCGCGGTCGCGACACGGGGATCCGCGCGGGCGTACCGGTCACCGTCCTCGTCAAGCTGCGGTCGCGGACTGCACTCGACTATCTGCTCGATCCGTTGACCGAGGCCTTTTCACGGTCGCTTCATGAGCGCTGAGAGGATCTGCCTCGCCGTCGCCATGCTGCTGGTGCCGGCCATGCCCGCGCGCGCGCAGACGGCACAGGAGGCAGCAACCGCAGCGCCCGAGACGCTGGGGCAGGCAATCGCCGATGCCTATAGGAGCAACCCCTCGCTGGAGGGACAGCGCGCCCAGCTTCGCGCGCTCGACGAGCAGATCGTCCAGGCGGGGGCCGCGTACCGGCTGACCGCGGGCATCAACATGACGCTGCAATATCAGTCGCAGGACCAGCGCGGGCTGCTCGGCGACTTCGATACGGCGCGGGGGCGGACCCTGGGGGCGTCGCTGACCGCATCGCAGATCCTGCTGAACGGCGGGCGGACCGCGGCGCAGGTGTCGGCGGCCGAGGCGACCGTCCTCGCCGGGCGTGAACGCCTGCGCGAGGCGGAGAACACGATCCTGCTCGAAGTCGTCGATGCGTTCGTTTCGGTGCGGCGCGACCAGGCGCTGGTGGCGATCCAGCAACGCTCGCTCGACTCCTATGGGCGACAGGTGACCCAGGCGATCGCACGCGAACGGGGTGGCGACCTGACCCGCACCGACATTGCGCAGGCCGAGGCGCAGCGCGAGATCATCCGCGCGCAGCTGGCGCAGGCCACGGTCAATCTCCAGGCAAGCCGCGGCCGGTTCGCGGCGGTCGTCGGGCGTAATCCCGGGACGTTGCTCTTGCCGCCGACGCTGCCCGGCCTGCCGCGCTCGCTCGATGCCGCGTTCGCCGTGGTGGAGAAAGAGAGCCCGAGCCTGTGGCAGGCGATCCTTGCCACCAGGGCGGGGGACGCGCGGATCGCGGCCCAACGCGCTGAACGTGCGCCGATCGTCGCGCTGTCGGGCAGCTATGGCTATGGAAGCCCCTATTCCTACCGCTTGCGCGATGCCGGTGCGCAGGCGACCGGCGGAGTCACGGTGACGATGCCGCTGTTGACCGGGGGCGTGATCGGCTCGCGCGTCCGGGCCGCGGTCGCCGAACGCCAGCAGCTCGGGTTCGAGGTCGAGACGGCGCGGCGCGCCGCACTCGCCAATGCCCAGAACGCCTGGAACCAGGCGGTGGCGGGTGGCGAACAGATGGCGGCGGGGCAGCGCGCGACCGAGGCGGCGGAGTCGGCGCTCACCGGGGTTCAGCGCGGGTTCGCGGAGGGATTTCGCTCGAATTTCGAGGTGCTGGACTCGGAGCAGCGCCTGCTGACCGCGCAACTCGTGTTCGTCAACGCGACCTATGGAGCCTATGCCGCCGAGGCGCGGCTGTTGGCGACGCTGGGGCGATTGCAGGCGGCGGCGATCGATCAGGCGGTGCCGACCTATGATCCGGCGCAGAACACGCGGGTGGTGCGGGCCAGGACATTCGGACCGTTCGATCCGGTGCTCGCGCCGATCGACCGTGCGCAGAAGCCCGCTGGCACCGCCCCGGCGGCACCCGTAATCGCGCCCGCCACCGACGCGCGGATCAGGCCGGCGGCCGTCCAGGCCTTGCCAGGGCCGATCGGCAATGTGCTGCCGATCGCGCCGGTTCCGGTGCTTGCGGGTCCGGTCGCGGCCGATCTGAGCGATGCGGTGGTCACGAGCGGGAGATGATCCGATCCGGCCCACTCGCGTCGGCTACCGCTGGATCAAGGTTTCGTAGAGTTTCGCATAGGCCCCGATGATCGTGTCGTGATCATAGTCGCGGCGGACGCGTTCGCGCATGGTTTCGCCCATTGCCGATCGCATTGCCGGATCGCCCGCGATCGCGAGGATCCCCGCCGCGGTCGCTGCCGGATTGACCAGCGGCGTGACGATGCCGCCATGGCCTGAGTCCGCCCCGCCGCGTCCCTCGATCATCTCGCGGCAGCTGCCGACATCAGGCGCGACGACCGGAATCCCGCAGGCGCCGCCTTCCAGGATCACCAGCGGTTGCGCTTCGGAAAGGCTGGTGAGCACGAGCAGATCGATCTTTGCCATCCAGTCCTCGATCCGCACGCGCCCGGCGAAGTGGAAGACCGGCGACAGGCCCAGATCCTCGACCAGTCGCGAGCATTCCGCGGCATATTCCGGGTCCTCATCCTCGGGGCCGAGCACGACGAAGCGGATGTCGGGGCGTTCGGCATGCGCGATTGCGGCGGCGCGGATGAACGTCTTCACGTCTTTGATCGGGACCACGCGGCCGAGCAATGCGACCAGCGGGTGTGCCGGATCGCGCTGGTCGGGGAGTGCGGCGAACCGCTTTGAATCGATCCCGTTGGGGATGACGCGGACCCGGTCGGCGGCCGCACCCAGCCGGCGCTGGACCGCCGTATTCTCGCCGTACAGCGCCACGATCGGATCGCAGCTGTCATAGCAGGCGGTCGCATAGCTGGTGAAGGCACGGACCCAGAGGTCGCGCAGATCGCGCACGCTGCGTTCGAGCTCGAGCCCGGTGTCGACCTGATCGCCGATCCAGTCCGCCATCATCACCTCGATCTGGCGTTCGAGCAGGTAGATGCCGTGTTCGGTGATGAACGCCGGGCGCCCGGTCTCGCGCGCGGCGCGGGCAGCGACCAGGCCTGCGAACCCGGTCGAGATCGTGTGATACGCCTTGGCGCGCGGCAGGGGCGCGGTCAGGACCGCGAGCAACCCGCCGAGCAGCACGCGCATCGCCCAGAAATAATGGTGGAACGAGGCCTTCGGCAGCATCGCCTGATAATGGCGCCTGAGCCGTGCAAAAACCGCCGGGTGCGACAGGATGTCACCGGGGGCAAGCGGTCGCGCGATGCCGCCGATCACGTCGATCAGCGTCGCGAGCCGGTCCGCGCCACCGGTCGCGACGAACGCGACCAGCGCGTCGGCGATCGGCACCGCGATCCGATCCGGGATTGAGCGCGGCATCGCCGGCGCGGGCGCCAGGCCGATTTCGACCACCGCGACGACGTTGGGCGGCGGGGCGAGCTGGAACGCGAGCAGCCCGGCACCCGGCTTGATCGCGGCGATCACGAACCGGACGTCGGGCAGATGCGTGATCAGATCCTGCAGCCAGCCCGATACGCCGCCGATCACATAGGGATAGGCGCCCTCGACGATCAGGCAGATGTCGGCGTCCGGCATGTCGAGCGACGCGTGCCGGGACGTTTCGGCCAGGGCGGACAGCGGGATCATGCCACCGCGCCCGTCAGCCACCAGTTTGCCAGCGTCGATGCGCCGCGGTCGTTCGCGCCGGTTGGAGCATCGGTCCGGTCCACCGAGGCCTGGATCGCGGTCGCCATCCGGTCGATCGCGTCATAATCGCCCGCGGCCCAGAACGCCTCGATCATCAACGCATCGCGCGTGTCCGCATGCCGGTCGTCCGCCCCGTCCGATCCCGCAGCGGCCATCGTCGCAACCGCGTCCTCGCGCAGGTGGAGGCGCTGTGAATCGGACAGCAGCACATCCGAACGCGCGTGGTCCCCGAGCAGCCGCGCCAGGTTCGTCGCGGCGTCCGGATCGCCGCCATCGGCAACGCGGGCTGACAGCCGTGCACGGGCGAGCACCAGATTTTCCGCGACGCGCGCCGACGCGGCCGCCGCAAGCGCGCGGATCGTCTGGTCGCTGTCGGTCAGCGCCAGCGCGATGAGCGGCGACAGCGCGGGCTCGAACGACCGCACCACGGTCTCCAGTGCCCGCCGCCGCTCGGCGACCGCGCCGTGACGCATGATCGTGACGAGCGAGCTCAGCGTATCGGGGGTGGCATGATGAACCCGCCCGTCGAGCATGCGGGCCACCGCGAGACTCGCGCCGCGCTGTGCGGAGCGCCCGGCAACAGGGCCGAACATTTCGTCGTCGCTCCGGTGGGCGGCAGGTCTGACCAAGCGAGCAAGGGGCAGGGCAACGAGCAGGCCAAGCGGGCCCGTCACACCCAGCATCGCCGCCGCAAAACCGGCCGCCGCGCCGCTGCGGAGCCACAAAATGAGCCCAATTCCGCTAGCCACGGCATGGACTGCGAGCGCCCAGCCGGCCGCAAGTTCGAAAAGCCAGCACGCCGTCAGGACGACCATCTCCAGCAGCGCGAGCGCAGCAAGGCGGCGGATCACGCGACCAGCCCGGCAGCTCTGACCGGGCGCTGGGTCGCGTGCAGCGTATCAGCGAGCAGCGGCGTCAGCCACACGGCGATCTCGGTCAGTTCGGCGGTACGGCTCGCGTTCAGCGTCTCGAACGGCAGTGTGTGAAGGACGAGGCACCCGACGACCTCGCCGGTCTCGCGATCGGGCAGGGCGATCGCGGCGACGCCGATACCGTCGAGCAGGCTACGATCGCTGCGCTTCGCGACGTGCAGGATCCCGTGGGGCCGTGCCATCCGCTCCATCAACGTCGCTGGCAGGGTGTCTCGCCGTCCCGCGGTGACCGGCCCTCGGATCCATGCGCGGGCCTCGGCACCTGTAATGCGGTAGCAGGTGAAGTCGGGGGTCCGCGCGGCAAGTGCGATCAATTCGCCGATCGCGCCGCGTCGTTCGGCAAGGTCCTGCGAACAGAGTCGCGCGGCCGTCTCGATCGCATGGCCGACGGTATGCGCCTCGGTCGCGATCTGCACCTGCAACAGCCGGTTGGTCCGCGACAGCGCGGCAAACGCCTCGGTCAGCCGTGCCAGGTTCCGCGCCGCAACCCCGCCGCGCTTTTCCAGCCGATCGTGCCGTGCGGTCCGCATGATCGTCACCTCGCCAATGACTCCGGCAGCGACGAACCACATCAATGGCTGGAGCGACAGATGGAACAGATGGTCGAGATAGTCGCGCGCGCCCGTGTCGTCGTGGACATGCGCGAGCCATAGCCCCGACGCGATGGCGGCGGCGACGACGCCGGGGCCGGTGCCATAGGCGAGCGCCATCACCAGCACCGGCAGCCAATAGGGGTTGGGCTGGACGCGCGTGAAGCCGGTTTCGCCCGTTAGCCACCAGTCGAGCGCCGCCAGCGCGGCGGAGGTGAGCGCGATCTCCAAGGCAATCCGCAAGGGGCGTCGCCACCGGGCCTGCCATTTTGGCGCAGCGTCGTCGTGCGTCACTGCGTATCCCCGAGGCTGCGTGTCAGCAGCGCGCGCGCATAAAGCTGGCGGCCGGCAAAGCCCTGCCGCGCGATCGACGTGATGCCGCCGCTGCCCTCGACCCGCCACGCGACCGCGATCGGGGCGGCGAGACCCAGGCTGGCGGTGGGGCCATCGCCGCCGAACCGATCGACGGTCCAGCCGACCAGCGCAGTCATCTGCACCGCGCCGACCGCGCCGCTGGCAAGGCCCTGGATGGTGTGGTTCTCGCGGGTGGCCAGCGGAATGACGGCAAGACGGTCTGCGCCAAGCTGCATACGCTGAACATATTCCGCGTCGAAGCGGTAGGTCAGCCCGAGCGCCGGGAACTGGCGGCGAATGAGATAATCCACCCCGGCGCTCGCGACGATGGTGTCGCTTGCACCGCTACCGGTTGCGAGGCCGTACCGGTAGGCGCCGAAATCTCCTTGCGCGACCACGCCCGGCGTCAGGCGGTAGGTGACGCCGATCAGCGCGCGCGAGAGATATCCTCCCGCCAGCACCTGCGCCGGGGTCGAATAGTCCGGCATGTGGCGGCTCAAGGTCGCGCGGAACTGCGCGTCGGCGGCCCCTGCCGTAATCCTGGCACCGCCACCCGTCACCGCATCGTCGAGCGCGGCGGAGGCGAAGAGCTGGATGCGGACCGCGCCGTCGAACGCTGCGGCCAGCGAGGCGTCGACGACGGTGTCGCCGGATCGCACGGTCGGCGCGGCGGTGGCGACGTTGCTGACGAGATGGCGAACGCCGCCTCCCACGTCGAGCGTGCCGCCGACCGCTGCGTCGATCCGCGCGGCGAACTCTGTCTGCGCGAGGTCGCTGCCGTCACGCGCGGTGACGCCGATGCTGGCGGCCCCCGCCGCGGCGGCGATCGTACGCCGTGCGGTCAGGTCGTCTGCCTTGAGCACGCGGTACTCGCGCGCCGCGCCGCGGACGTCGCCCTGCGCGAGACGCGTGTCGGCGAGCAGACGGGCGGCGCGTCGGTCGGCCGGATAGCGCTGTGCAAGGCTCGTCGCCGCGCGCAGGGCCGATCCCGGATAGCCGGCGGCCACGTCCGCCTCGATTGCGGCCAGTGCGGCGTCGGACGCGCTGTCGTCGGTAGCCTCGAGCAGTGCGCCGTCCGCGGGTGGAGAGAAGGCGAGCGCGACGACCGGGCCCGTCTGCCGCCAGCGCATCGTCCAGCCCGCCGCGGGACGGAGGACCAGGCTGTCGTCGTTCCAGCGCAGATCGCCGATCGCGTCGCCCGCCGCCTCGCGGAACGCAGCGAGCCGCGCCGGCGCGATCGGTCGATCGAACCGCGCGACCAGTTCGCCGTCACGATCCTCGATCCGGACGACGGCGTCGTCGGGCCAGACGAGCCGGGACTCGGACGTGACGATCCGGCCATCCGCAAAGACGGTCAGGGGTATGGTCAGCACCGGCGCATCCGCGAGGCAGAAGAACAGGATGATCACTGCGCCAGCACCGTCCGCGCCCGGCCCGGCTGGCCCTGCGTGATCAGCAGCCGGGCGTGCAGCGCGGCGAGCGATCGGTCCTGCGGCGTTTCGGATCGCAGCGTCTCGACCAATTTCACTGCCTCCGCCCGACGCCCGAGCTTCTCGAGCACTTCCGCGCGCGCCCTGCTGTCGGCGGGAGTCTGGGCGAGCGCGCGTTCGAGCCAGGGGCGTGCCCCACGCACACCATTGATCCGCGCTTGCACGTCGGCCATCAATCGCAGCGCGGGCAGATCGGTCGGGGTGGTCGCGAGATGCGCGTCGAGCCATTGTCCCGCGGCCTTCGCATCGCCCGCGTTCCACGCTGCCCAGGCGAGATCGAGCTGATCGCGCGGCGCAGCAATCCCGGCCGCGACACGGCGTTTCGTGATCGTCGCCGCCTGTGCCGGATCGATCCGCGCGGGCGCCGCAGCGGACACGGCGCGGACCTGATCGGGGGACAGCGTGCGGCCGTCGAGCAAGGTCGCCAGCACCGTTCGACCAGCGGCGTCACTGCCCGACGTGCGCGCCAACGACAGCCGCATCAGCATCACGTCAGTCTCGTCCGCAAGCGGATGCCGGGACACGAATGCGAGCGCCGCGCCCGGTTGATCGCGTTCGGCATAGCAGGCCAGCCAGCTGCGCTGCCGGGTCGCGCTGCCTTGCAGGCTCTGCTGTTTCAGCCAGGCGAGATCGTCGGATCCGGGACGCGGGCCCATCAGGTACAGCAGCCGCTGCGCTGCCGGCGCTGTTGGTGCGAGCCCGGCCGCCGCACGCCGCAGCACCGCCGTTGCATCCCCGCGATACCCGGCCGCTACCAGCCGCTCCGCAATCTGCTCTAGCGGCGCACCGGGCGCGGCCGCATGTGCGAGCAACTCGGTCCGCAGACCGGCACGGTCGCCCGCTTCGGTCAGGATGGCCTCGCGCGCCGCCTGGCGTTGCTCGACGGGGAGGTAGCCTGCTGCCCGCAAGCCTGCCGCGGTATCCTTGGAACGCGCCGCCACCCGGATGGCGAGCCAAGGGTCTGCGGCGCGCCAGTTCGCGGTCGTCGTGGTGTCGAGCAACGCGATCAGATCGCGCCGCCCGGCCTTGTCGGCCCGCCGCGCGAGATCCAGCGCCAGCGCGGGATCGGGCGGCGGGATGACGTGGTTCGCCGCCGCCACGATCACCAAGTCGGGTCGATCGATCGCATAGGCCGCCGCGACGATATCCGCGGCGGGCAGGGGGCCGCGCTTCTCCGCCGCACGCGCGACCAGCGCGACGGCGTTCGCATCGTGTCCGGTCTGGTGAAGCAGGTCGACCCGGAGGCGCCACGTCGCTGCGGCCGCACCATCGGGCCGGGCCGCAAGATAATCGAGCGCAACCGCCGGTCGCTTCGCAGCGACCAGATCATAGGCGACCTGCAGCGTGGACACCGGCTGGCCCTCTGCGATCAGCCGCGTCGTGAGCGCGGCGAGCGTCGCTGCGTCCGCAGTCGCGATCTGCGCCGTGATCGACGGATGCGCAGGCGGCAGCACCGGCGATGCTGGCGCGGCGGGCATAGAACTGCGCGCGGCCGAAACCGGTACCGGCTGCGCGCGACGAACGGCGGGAAGGATTTCACGCTCCTTCGGCAACAGCATCAGCCCGCCCGCGAGCAGACCGATCCCGGTCAGCGCGGGCAGGAGGAGCGCGAGCCGTGCGCGGTGGCGGTCGATCCTCACCCCGCCGGCTCCGGCATGAGCCGGTCGAGCGCCAGGGTCGCGACATAGGGGCTGAACCCCGCCGCCCGCTCGCGCGCATACAGTGCCGTGACCTGTTTCGTATCCCCCGGATTCCAGTAATCCAGCGTCATCAGCGCCAGCGCCGGGTTCCGCGCCTGTGCGGTGCGCAGGCGACCCGCTTGCCAGGCCCAGTCCGAATCGCTCAGCAACTCATAGTGTTTGGCCGTGAAATTCCACCGCGACGCCATCGCCTCGCCGAGCAGATAGTCGATCTTCGGCGCGACGTCGGGCAGCAGCGCATAGCCGCGGTTGAGCATGATGCGGATCTGGGGGAAGCGCGCGCGCACAGCGGCGATCAGCGATACGCCTGCCGTTACCATGCCCTTGTTGGCCACCGGATCCTGCTGTTCCATCGCCTCGGCATTATCCATCGTATCGATGAAGATTCCGTCATAGCCGAGCGCGAGGATCGCGGGGACGAGCCGGTCGAGCACCGCTGCCCGCCACGCCGGATGACGCAGGTCGGCGAGCCGCGCATCGGGCCAGTTGGGGTTGGCGGCCTTGAGCGCGCCGGCCTTGTCCAGCGCGGCGAAATAGGGTCGGTTGCGTTCGACTTCCCCGAAGCTGACATAGCCGAGCAGCGTGCTGCCCGGGCCACGAAGCGCCGCGATCGGCCGCGCGTGATGCGGCTCGAGGACCAGCAGCGCGCAGCCGCGTGCCAGCACGGGGTCGGTCGCAGCCCCGTAATCGACGCCCCAGCGCAAGGCGGCGTTCGCGGACGGTCCGGGCGCAGCGTCCGACTGGTGGCGGCCGCCCAATGCCCAGCCGGCCGCGCCGAGCGCGAGCAGCCTCTGGACTACCCCGCGGCGGCGCATATCCGTAAATCCCGTCACAACAGACGTCCTCCATGCCCCACGACGGAGGGATTGTTGCCGACGAACAGCAGATAGGTGAGGTTGACCGTGGCTTCAGCGACCAGCGCGAGGCCGACTGACGCCCCGACGACGGCGCCGGCCATATAGCCCCAGCCGAACGCCGCGAACCCCGTGTCCCATTGGAGAAGCGTCGCGAGTCCGCTGCCGATGGCGAAAGCCGTCCAGGTCAGCAGGATCCGCCCGAACAGGTCATAATAGGCCAGCACGACCGTGGCCGCGATCACCACGAGGTGGAAGACGGTGCCAAGCGCGGTCTGGCGAAACGCGAAGACCGCGCGTGCGTCCGCGCCGATCAGCTCGAACAGCGGCACCGCGAACACCCAGGCGAGCGCCGCGACGAGGGCCTGCACGAGCAGCATGATCCGCAGCCCGTCGAACATCGTCCGCGCCAGGTCACTGCGCGCCTCCTCGATACGCTGCAGCGTCGAGGTGCCGGTACACCGGACGATCATGTCGCTGAATGCGCGATCGAACCGCGTCTCGGCGACGATCAGCAACAGCGTCAGGCCCGGCACCATCGTCAGCAGCCCCAGAAAGCTGCCCTGATCGTTGATCGGGTTCAGCCGGAGCAGTCCGATCGCGCGAATGCTCTGCGGCCCCGTCCACAGGAGCCATTTGTCGATCCAGATCGCCGCGACCCCCGCAATGCCCGCCGCGGCGACGATCCATGCGAGGCGCGGCGCCATCGCGTCTTGCGTCGGCAAGACGGGCGTGGTGGAGAAATGTCGGCGGATCACCGCCATGATCGCGGCGAGCGTCAGGCCGACGCCCCCGGCAATGATTGCAAGCACGGCAGAGACGCCAGGCCTTGGAAGGAGCGCCAAGAGCAGCGTCGCGACGCCGATGCCGAGCAGATAGGCGAGGGGTATCGCTCGGTACCGACGCAATGCGGTGAGCAGTGGCGCGGCGATCCAGACCTGCGTCAGCCAGGCGAGGATCAGCGTCGCGAGCGCGGCCTCGCCAAGCGGAAGCCCGGCAAGGGTTCCGAACACGATCGTCCCGATCGCCAGCGCGATCCCGCCGCCGGCCGCCAGCGCGACCAGCATGATGCCCGACACGCCGCCTGCGTCCCGCGCGAAGATCCGATCCGCGGCGATCCGCGTCGCGAGGATGCCGACCGGCGCCGCAGCGAGCGCGGACAGGCTGAACGCATAGACGAGGATCGTCTGGACGGTCCGCGCGCCGCGTGCGCCGAGATGCGTACCCAACCAGTGGGTGAGCAACGCCATCGCGACCGCGGTGATCAACCACGGTCCCGCGCTGATCACCGCACCGAATGCAGCGGCGCCGACGATTCCGCCGACACCGCCCTCGCGCGCGGTTTTCGCTAACTGGAAGCCTATGCCCGCCATAACTTCGCCGGCCTATGGCGCAGCTTACATGAAGAAATCGTTCGCGGTCAGCACATGTTGACCGGCCAGCGCGATCGAGAAATCGGCGCCCGCACCGCTGTCGATATTGCCCTCGACCACGGTGAATTCCTTCCCGCCGATCATCTGGTAGCTGTACCGCAGCTGCCCCGGCGCGGTGAATCGCGCGCTCGTGCCGATGAAGCTGAACGCCTGATCGCCGCGCGCGAACAGCGACGTGTTGGCGTCGATCATCGACAGGTCGATCTTGTCCTGCCCGACGGTGAAGTCGGTGATCACGTCGCGCGACGCCGATGCGAGGCTGTCGCCCCTGGCCTCGAACCGGAAGATGTCCGCGCCGGCACCGCCGGTCATCTTGTCCAGGTCGTCGCCACCGATCAGGATGTCGTTGCCGTCGCCGCCGCTCAGGATATCCCTGCCATTGCCCCCGATCAGCGTGTCGTTGCCCGCGCCGCCGTTGAGCGTGTCGTTGCCGAGCCCACCAATGAGCCGGTCGTTGCCGCCGAGCCCGTTGAGCACGTCATTGCCCCAGCTGCCGTCGAGCACATCCTGCTCGCTGGTGCCGTTGATCGTCTCGGAGAATATCGTCCCGGTCTTCGTGATGCCGACCACGTCCGTCACGCCGATCGTCAGCGTCTGCGTGTCGATCGCGCCGCGTGCGTCGGTCGCGACCACCGTCACGGCGTAGATATTGTCGCGATTGGCATCGGTCGGTGCCTCGAAATCGGGCGCGGTGACGAACTTGAGCACACCGGTCGTCGCGTCGATCGAGAAATTTGCGCCGTCGCCGCCAGCACCGATCGAATATTTGATCGAATCGCCCCAGACAATGTTGGCGTCGGTCGCGGTGATCGTCGTCAGTGCCGTGCCGTTCTCGGCGATCGACAGCGATCCCGTCGTCCCGCCGCCGAACGACGTCAGCACCGGATCGACATTCGCCTGATGACCGATCTTCACATCGTGAACGCCGATCGCGCCGAGGTCGATGGTCAGGATCTCGCCGATCTGGCTGGCGATCGTCCCGCCGCTCACCGTCGTCCAGTCGGTGCCGGGCGCCTTCAGATCGACGGTGACCTTGCCCTCGCCTTCGACCGTGAACGCCAGGTCGCGTCCGTCGCCGCTCACCGTCGTCAGCGTCGCGCGCATCGGCAGCGCGGTGATGTGGGTCACGTCGTCCGCCACCGCGCCCATCGTGATCGCATAGGTCCCGCCCGCCTTGGGCAGGAACACGGTGTCCGCGTCATAGGCGTACCAGCCCGCGACACCCTTGATCACCTGGCCGCTGCTCTGGCCGTCGACGTCGAGCGAGAAGCTGCCCGTCGTCGCGCCGACCGTCGCGGTGATCGTGTTGCCGACGACGGTCGAGGTGATCGTCGCATTCTGGAACGCGCTGACCCGGCCTGCCAGATCGGCAAGCGTCACGAACTCCACCCCCGCCGCGGCGGCCTGCGCGATGAAGCTGGTAAACATCTGCATGGTGTACGGGCTGGTCGCGCCATCGCTCGCCCACATGGTCGGGCCGTAATCATGCCACGGCCACACCACGACCGGCGCATCGCCACCGGCGGTCAGCGCGGCGAACTCCTTGGCCCAGATGGCGCTGGCTTCGGCGACGGTCTTCTTCTGGAATTCGATCAGCGAAAAGTCGAACGACGTGTTCGGCGCGATATACACCTTGTCGTCCGCGGCGTTCTGCGGCGTCATATACCCGACCGCGTTGGGATAGCCCGCACCGACGCCCGAATAACCGCCGCTGAGATAGGTCACGTATTTCAGGATTTCCTGGCTCGTCGCGATCTGCTCAGGTGCACCCGGCACCGCGGCACCGCCGACCGTCACGGTCTTGCCGAGATACGCGCTCAGCTGCTTTTCCAGCTCGGCACGCGACTGGCCGAACTCGAACGCGATCTGCGCATCGGTCAGCAGATTGGTGTTCTCGGGATGCGTGTAGCTGTGCGAGCCGACCTCGTTGCCGGCATCGAGCAACGCCTTGTAGACGGGGAGCGAGACCGCCCAGTCGGTTGTCTGACCGTTCGTGGCATCGTTGCCGACATTGACGTAATAGCTGCCGACGAAATTATAGTCGGTCTTCCATTCGGTGAGGATCGGCAGCAGCTTGTCGTAGATGCCGGGCGCGGTACCCGCCGGATTGACCTCTTCGCGCTCCTGGCTCTGGTCCATGTCGACGCGCGACGCGAACAGGCCGCTCTGCCGCGTCATCTGCAATCCGACGGACAGCCCGTTGCCATGGACCGAATAATCGATCGCCTTCTGGAGCAGATTGTCGTCGGCCATCACCGCTTCGCTCGAGAACAGCACGTTGCGCCCGCCGGTCTGCGTCGCGATCGCCGCCGCATAGGTCTGGCCGTTGACCGTCTCGGTCGCGATCGTCGTGCCGGTTCCGCTGACGCTGGTGAACGCATTCCAGCCGATGCCGGTATATTGGCGGATGACCTGCCCGTCGGCATAGCCATCGAGCACCAGCTGTGACGTATCGCTCGCCTTCACGGTCACGTCGGCCGGAAAGCCGCCGGTCACGCGCGTCGCGTCGAACAGCAGCTTCATCCGCGAATAGGAGTCGCCGGCCAGCGCGGCATTGTCCGCGCCGTTGGTCATGAACTCACCCGCCGCGACCAGACCGATGCCGAATTGCGTGGTCGCCTGTTCCAGCGTCTGCGCAATCTGGTCGGCCTTGCCCGCCTCGACGTTGCGGAACGACGGGAAGACGATCGTGTCGTATCTCGCGAGCGTCGCCAGGTTGGTGAGATCGCCTTCGGTCAGGATGTCGAACGGCACGCCCGCCTGCATCGCCTGGCTCTGCGCCGCCATGAACAGCTGCGAATAAGCGGTCTTGCTGAAATAGGCGTTGGCGGTCGTATCGGACCAGACGATCGCGATGCGGTGGGAGGGATCGGCGACGACGCCGGTGTCGTTGAACACGGTGAACGCGGGGTTCGAATAGCTGCCGGGCAGGAATGCGGTGTCGTTGACGTCGTAGATCGTGTCCATCGCGTTCGGATTGCCGATCGCCGCCTTTGGGACCTTGAATTCGACGGTGGTGCGATCCGCCGACCACGCCGCCTGCAGGCCGCTGGCGATCAGCGTCTGCCCCGCCGCGCCGCTGTACAGCGAGACCGTGCCGTCGGCGGCGAAATTGACGTTGAATTCGGCACCGCCTGCGAACCCGAACACCTGATAGCCGGTGGCGGCGTTGCGATCGGTGTTGAGCCACGCGGTGGTGTTTGCGCCGATCGCGGTCGGCGCGGTCATCGCAAAGGCAAAATCCGCGCCGTCGCTGCGGGCATAGATCGCGTAGCCCGCACCGAGGCCACGGTCGATCCGGTCGCCGGCGGTCCAGTCGTTCAGAGCGCCATCAACGATCACTGGTGTTGCGTTCGCCATTCTTCGTCCCCGCCTCGGTCACGAGCTTCATGCGAGGGCCAGGCCGCTCGTCTCGAAGCTCGAGCGTCAACTAGCGAAGACCGTCGGGCTTTCGAACAACTTAGATGAATGGTTAACGCAGAACGTGTATCACCATGGTACGTGATTACTGGCGGTATACCCGAGCGCCGGGGCGGCGGCCTCACGTGCGCGAACCCGGAAGACTGGCAAAGTGCGCCAACGGGTAAGAACATTGATCAGAAGAGCCTATTGGGTCAGCCTAACCTGGTTTAGCCAAGGTGAATTCAATCCGCTGCATCCGAATGACTGGCCACGCCTTGTCGGCTTTGTCCTTGGCCGGCGCGTATCGATAATGTTTTGTCATCGAGGAACAGGCGCCGGTATCGAAAGGCGCAGAGCCGCTCGACGTTATAACCGAACAGCGTCGGATCGCGCCGTCTTCCCCGACCAGATAGGCCAGAGTGACAGCAACGGACCTCCGCCCCGCCGGCAGCTTCGCGACTTCCAGCACGATGTCTGCCGGCACCTTGGGTGTAGGGGTCGAAGCATCGAAGAAGAGCTCCATGTGCCACCGAACCCGCATCCGGTAGACACCGTACATGGCCGACCCGGTCTCGTCCGTAGCGGGCGCATATTTACCCCGCAGCACCCCGGCAGCACACGCCTTCAGGTCCAGATCCTTGGATCCGCTGGTCGAAACAACGCCGCACGTCTGCGGCTTTCCGGTCGGATCGATCAGGATTTCGACCACCGTGTAGCCGCTCTTGCCCGTACCGACTGCGCGCGAGACGTAATCGTCGGACGTGAGCATCTCACTCGCGTTGCGGACGATCACGGGCGTCAGCGTGCCCTGTCCCCCCAGCACGAGCATCACCAGCCAGAACATTCGCCTCTCCCCGTTGCGGATAGTGCTTCGTGGTAGCTGGAACCCCAGGCTGTTGACGCTCGTCTCGCTGGTAGGGTCGCCCACCCGACCCGATGCCCGCAGGTGATATTCTTCCCGGCATCGCACCCAACGGCGATCAGGGTTCCGGCAGCTGAAGCATGATCATCTGACCCTGCCGCGAGCCCGGGGCTCCGCCGGACGAACCGATCGCATTCAAAGGGGTGCCCGTCAGGCGCGGGCGGCATGGTGCGGCGTCCCGTCGCGGCGGAAGACATGGCATAGTGCGACCCGAGACCGGCGGCTACAGACGCCCCTCTATTGGCGTTTAGGCCCAACGGCGCGTCATGGGGCCGGATGACCGTGCGCCATCATGACGTCGAGCTTGCTCTTGGGCATATTGATCAAGAGCCCGTTCTTGTTCTTTGCAAAGGACGGAAAGTCCACCTCGACGCTCCCGATCGCACTCGAGACCACTGCAAAGCCTTTACCGACGGTCTCGATCTTGCCGACGACGAGTCCCTTTGCGTCATGGACTTCCAGCCCCTGAATGATGTCCTTGGGTCCGGCCGGGACCGGCCGCATTGTCAATCGATTGGCGTCGGTAACGCTGACTGCGAAATCCCGGAAATTTTGCTGACGGTTGAATTCCCCCGTACCGCTGTCGTTCGCCCCGACTCCCTGCGCCGAAGGAAATTGTTGTCCCTGGGCTCCGGTTGCCATTGCGAGAACAGATGCGATCATGCCAAGCAAAAGCCCCCGCATTTCATCCCCCCATTATCTTATGTCATCAGTTTATCCTTATTTCATACCGCGGACAATACATCGAGTCAGCTTGGTAGTAATATGCGGCAGGTAATTAAATACAAAACAACTGGCAAATTAACCTGGCAATCAACCATCGAAATAGAGTTGGGATGGCGAAGTATCTGATCTGGCAACCGAACCGGGAATTGCCGAGACGTTCTGGCAGCTGCCGACTTTTGACTTAGCGCCGGTGGCGGGAGAAGAACGCCCACATTGCCTCATTGTCGACGACCGACCAGCTATGCTGCCCGCCGCGCGTCACACGCGCCGCGACGCTCGTGCCGTGCTGACAGCGGGCATAGCCCTGTTCGTAAACCGTCGCGCCGAGGTTGCGGGCATAGGGATCCGAGCAGCCGTTCAGCACGGCCCAGCGTTGCAGCGCGGCGGCCTGTGAATATTGCCAATAGGGCGCGCCGCCGCCGGTGATGGGGTTTGTGGTGTCGGCATCGCCGGCGAAGGCGAGGAGGGGCAGCGGCGCTGTCGAGCGACACGTCGCGGGATCGGCGCGTGACACATCGGATGCGAGGGGGCGTCCGGCACGCAGTCCGACCACCGGCGCGATCGCGGCGAAACGTCGTGCGGCGACGCAGCCCAGCCAGGACGTCATCCGTCCACCACCCGACAAGCCGGTCGCGTATACCCGCGTGCCGTCGACGCAGCCTGTTGCGACGAGCCGGTCGATCAGACCCGTCAGATACCGGACATCGTCGCGTGCATCGCGTGCCGGCATGCTGCCCGTGACGGTCGGGACGCCGGGGATGTTCCAGACGAAGCCGCGATCCGCGGCGATACCGCCATCGGGTGCTGCGACGACGAAGCCGTGGCGATCCGCCGTCTCGGCGAGGTGGCTGTCCCGCAGCATCTCCGCCCCGGTGCCGGTGCTGCCGTGGAGCAGAATCACGAGCGGTACGGGCCCGGTCATGCTCGCGGCAGGAAGGTGAAGCATCGCGCGTTCAGGCAGGGCCTCGATGCTGCCAGGACGGCACTCGGCGCGCGAGACACCCGCAATGAAGCAGAGGGCAAAGGTAATAAGCAGACGAAATACCACCATGTGTCCGATCCTCGACGTCAGCCATCCGCGCTGAAAAGTCCCTGTAATAGCAAGGAACGCGTGTCCAGACGCGCGTCACGTCCCGCGTCGTCGGTGGATCGAGACCCCAGCGCTAGGATTGCGGCAAGTTGGCGAGGCGGCGTTCCACGCCGTTCCAGAACCGCTCGAGCCGATCGAGCGCGTGTCGCTTGATACGGTTGACCTCGTCGTCGGTCATGACCTGTACCCCGGTTGCCTGAAGGCTGCCGAAATCCTTCAACATGCGATGCGCCGTAGCCTGACAGGCCCTGACCGGATCAGTGTCGCTGGCGAGCAGCAAGGCATACAGGTTTTCCAGCACGAAGCCCTGTGCAGCCAGTGCGCCGGCCACGGCTTCGGCAAATTCGTCGTCCACTGGGCATCTCCGTCCGCCGTGCCGCGGTGTGTAGCGAAGCGCTAAGCGTTCGGAAACCGCGCTTATCGAGCGTGTTGCAGCGATGACGTCGTCGTCACGACCGCCGCGAATGATCAGGTGGCTGATGTGGGCGGTGGCAAAGGGCAGGGGGCCTTCTCAGATCGGGCGTTCCCGTGACATCGCGCCGCTAATCATCACCCCCGCGGCTGACCAGCATCCGGCAGAGTGGATCGACCGTGCGCACGACCCCCGCTACGGGTTCGTCGCACCCCCGCGCTACCCAGTCGCGCGCCACCGCGAGCAGCCCGTGCATGGCGCCGGCACGGCACAGCGGCTCGATCGAGCCGGGGACATGGGTCGGCACCAGCGTGCCGGCGATCAGGTCGGCGAAGCTGGCCATCGAGCGTTCGAACAGCTCGTCGACCTGCGGGTCGATGCCGGACAATTCCGAAAGGAAGACGCGCGCGCTGGCCGGCTCGTCGCGCAGCAGGTCGTAATAAGCGGTCAGGAGCGCGATCAGCCGATCCCCCGGCGTCCCTCCCGCCGCATCGGCGGCCGCGGCGACCCGCTGCGTCACGAACTGTGTGACCTCGCCGAACGTTGCGAGAAGCAGCGCCTCGCTATTGGCGAACGCCTCGTAGAAATAGCGCGGGGTCAGCCCGGCTGCGCGGCAGACCGCGGTCACCGTTGTGTGACGATAGCCCTGCTCGCCATAGAGCGCGATTGCGGCGCGGATCAGCCGGCCGCGCCGCTCGACGCGCCGCTCGCTAGCCGATGCACCGCCATAGCGCCGTCCGCCCTGGCTTGCCGCCCTCGATTTCAAGTGATAACTCCTGTTTCCAGATAACGGCGGTTGCTGTCGCATCCTTCTATCGGAGCACTCCGGCATGGCAATTGAGACTGCGTCCATCCCCTCCGGCGCCGGCACTTCGGAAGAGCTCGACATCGTGATCGTCGGTGCGGGTCTGTCGGGTATCGACGCGGGCTATCGCTTCCAGACCGAATGCCCGGGCAAAAGCTACGCGATCCTCGAGGCGCGCGATGCGATCGGCGGCACCTGGGACCTGTTCCGCTACCCCGGCATCCGTTCGGATTCGGACATGTACACGCTGGGCTTCCCCTTCCGCCCCTGGCCGAGCGATCAGGCGATCGCCGGCGGCGACGCGATCCGCGACTATATCGCCGACACCGCGCGCGAATTCGGGATCGATGCGCATATCCGCTTCGGCCGCCGCGTCGTTCGCGCCGCTTGGTCGTCCGCCGATGCGCGTTGGACGGTCGAGATCGAGCGGGACGGCGCCGCGTCGGAGCGGATCGTCTGCCGCTTCCTGTATATGGGCAGCGGCTATTACGACTACGCCGCCGGCTTCACGCCGCCCTTCGAGGGTGTCGAGGACTTCGCAGGGCAGCTCGTCCATCCGCAGCACTGGCCCGCCGACCTCGACTGGACCGGCAAGCGCGTGGTGGTGATCGGCAGCGGTGCGACCGCGGTGACGCTGGTGCCGTCGCTCGCCGAAAAGGCCGCGCACGTCACGATGCTGCAGCGCTCGCCGACCTATATCGTCTCTCGCCCGTCGCAGGACGGCTTTGCGCGGTGGACGCACCGCGTGCTGCCCAGGACGCTCGCCGACAGCGCGACCAAATGGAAGAGCGTCGGACTCGGCATCGCCACCTACGCCTATGCGCGTAAGCGCCCCGATCACATGAAGGCGCTGATCCTGAAGGGCGTCCGCGCGCAGTTGCCCGAGAATTACGAGGTCGAGCGCGATTTCGAACCGCGCTACGATCCGTGGGACCAGCGCATCTGCCTCGTCCCCGATGCCGACCTGTTCGAGGCGATGCGCGGCGGCAAGGCGGAGATCGTGACCGATCACGTCGCCCGCTTCACACCGACCGGCATCGCGCTGCGATCCGGCCGCGAACTGCGCGCCGACATCGTCGTCACCGCCACGGGCCTCGTCCTGCGCCTGCTGGGCGGCGTCGAGCTCGTCGTCGACGGGCAGGTCGTGAACCCCGCCGACCGGCTGATCTACAAGGGTATGATGGTGAGCGACGTGCCGAACCTGGCGCTCGCCTTCGGCTATACCAATGCATCCTGGACGCTGAAATGCGATCTGTCGGCCCGCTACGCCTGTCGCCTGCTGCGGCACATGGACGCGAACGGCTATGATATGTGCACACCCACGCACGACGATCCATCGGTGACGCCCGAGCCGATGCTCGGTTTCACCTCGGGCTATGTCCAGCGCGCCAATGCCATCCTGCCACATCAGGGGTCCAAGGCGCCGTGGAAGGTGCACCAGAACTATGCGCTGGATCTCGCCGCGCTCAAATTCGGCAAGCTGGAGGACGGAACGATGCGGTTCGACAAGGCGCGCGGTGCCGCCACTCCGGTGCCTGTCGTAGCACAGCGCTCTGCCGTTTCGATCGGCGCGGTGACGGCCGCGGCGGCGATCGCCACAGTCGGCGGTCTGGCGCTGTTCGCGAAGCTGAGCCAGCGGCGGACCGAGCGGATGATACCCGCCGACGGCGCCTTTATCGACGTCGACGGCCGGCGGATGCACTATCTCGACCGCGGCACCGGACCGACGATCGTGATGATCCATGGCCTCGCCGGGCAGATGCGCAACTTCAGCTATGCGCTACTCGACCGCCTCGCGACCGAGTACCGCGTGATCCTGATCGACCGGCCCGGCTCCGGCTATTCGGCGCCCGGCGAGACCGCGAATATCCGCGCGCAAGCCGCCCAGATCGCGCGCTTCATTGCGGCGCTGGAGCTCGAGAAGCCGCTTGTCGTCGGCCATTCGCTCGGTGGTGCAGTCGCGCTCGCGCTGGCGATCGATCACCCGGAAGCGGTCGGTGGCCTCGCGCTGATCGCGCCGCTCACCCAGCCGCAGGACAGCGCGCCGAGCGCGTTCGCGGCTCTCGCGATCGTCTCCCCCGCCGCGCGCAAGGCGGTGGCCTGGACGCTCGCCACACCCGCCGCCATCCTGGCGGGCGAGAAGGGCGCGGCGGCGGCGTTCGCGCCCGAGCCCGTACCCGCCGATTTCGCGACGCGCGGCGGCGGGGCGCTGGTGTCGCGGCCGGCAAATTTCGAGGCGGCCTCGGCCGATCTCGTCGCCGCCAATGACGACCTGCCCGACATGGTCGCGCGCTATCACGGCCTCTGGCTCCCGGTCGCGATCCTCTATGGCCGCGACGACCAGATTCTCGATCCCGAGGTACACGGCGCCCGCTTTGCCGACATGGTGCCGCACGCCGCGCTGACGCTGATCGATGGCGGCCACATGATCCCGGTGACGCGGCCCGACGAAACCGCGGCGTGGATCAGGACTCAGGCCAATCGTCTCGGCTGATCGAAGCAGTCGGGTCGCGCAGCGACCTCAGAACAGACCGTCGCAGTCGTCCGTTTCCTCTGACATCGCAGCGACCTCGGCTTCGGGCTGGTCCTGGGATGGCGAAAAGCGGGCGTGCACCTGGCGTTCGCGTGCCATCGTGTAGAGTGCGTTGATCGCGTGAAAAAGCTGCTCGCCGGTGGTCGAGATGCTCTGGCTCGCTTCGACCAGCGGCATTGCCAGTGCATCCAGTTTCGCGTTGATGCGCGCCAGCGGCTCGGCAAAGGCGGTTTCACAGTCCAGCGTGCTGGTCATCGCCGCGACGATGTCGTGGATCGCCCCCGCATCACGGTCGAGGCCGGACATGCCCTTACGCGTGAGCAACGCCCCCGCGCGAATGACCGCGAGCGCTTCGGGCAGTGACCCTGCCGTCGCTTCGTCGCCATCGGGGGGCGAGCCGATCGCGTCGGCGGCGTCGCTCAGCTGTTCGAAGGCGCTGGCGATCGATGCCGAGACAGCCTCCAGGGTGTTGACCGCACAGCGGATCTCGGTCGCGATACGGGCCAGCCCGTCGCCCTCGCGACCCATGCGGAACGAGCGCAGATCGGAATTCCACGCCATGATCCGCACGCCGCTTGTGACCCGGTGGATCGTCGTCAGCCGGTCGCCCAGGCGTCTGACGGTGGCGGAGGCTTCCGATCCCAATTGCGTCGACCGCATGTCGGCGTCGCGCAATTGCGCGGTGACCGCATCGACATCGGCGACGCTTTGCTCGAGCAGTTGCAGGAACGCGCCATCACTCGTCCGCTCGACGCCGCTCGATTCATGCGGTGCCACCATCGTCGCGACCCGCGTTGCGATCGCGCGGAAATTGCCGCCCAACAGACGCGATTCCTTCTGAAGATCCGCGGCCGCGTCGGCGACCTGTGCCGCGAGCATCGCCATCACCTGGCCTTCGAGCGCGCTGGCGGCAGCGGGATCGCCCGCGCGATTGAGATCGTCGACCGCGGTACCGAGCAGGCTGCAGGCCTGAGCGACATGTTCAAGCCGCTGTCGGGTGATGTCGCCGATCTGCAATGCGCCGTGCGCCGCGGACAGCTTGCTGCGAATGTCCCGGGCAATCGTCGCGATCGTCTCGGCACGCCGCGCGGCCTCGATCTGGTTTTGCTGGAGTCCGATCGCGTCCGCGGCGAGCTTGTCGGGAACATGCGGGCACAGGCGCGCGCATTCGGACGCCAGCACGCGGTTCACATCGACGACGCAGGGAACCGTCGAGGCGAGCTGCCCGACCTCCTTGCTGATCTCGTGGATTTCGCGTTCGCTGACGTCCAGTTCGGCGACCATCGCGTCGGCGAACTCGGCAAAACCATGCGCGCCAGCGGCCGCGACTTTCAGATACTGCCCGCAGATCTTGAGCAGATCGAGCGTGCGGTCGACCCGCCCGATCTCCGTCTGCACCGTTCCGCTCGCCTGCTGAAGGATGTCGAGCGAATGCTGCCGCGTCTTCTGTCGCGCGGGCAGGCTGGCGAGCTGGTCGGCATTGGCCTGCATCGTCGCGACCGCGCGGTCGGCGGCGTCCCGGTCGAGCGCATTGGTGACGCTTTCGAGGCTGCCGATCAGGTTTCCGACCGTGTCATAGGCGCGTTCCAGCGAGCGCCCGGCATCGACGAAGCGCTGATCGAGCCCGCTCGCCACGCTCTCGAGTTCGGTTGCCAGCACGCTCCAGGCCGGCATTTCGTCGCCGTCCCGATCGGACTCGACAGCCTTGTGTTCGACCCATGTCATCGTCCTAGCCCCTATTGTGCCGTTGCGTGCAAGACGTCGCGGGCGATGTGATGCAACGGGACGACCCGATCGACGCCGCCCAGCGCGATCGCTTCCTTGGGCATGCCGAAGACGATCGACGTCGCCTCGTCCTGCGCGAAGGTGCGGCCGCCCGCCTGTTTCATCTCGAGCATCCCGCGGGCGCCATCGTCGCCCATGCCGGTCATGATGACGCCGATCGCGTTCGTGCCCGCAGCGGTCGCCGCCGAGCGGAACAGGACATCGACCGACGGCCTGTGGCGCGAGACCAGCGGCCCGTCGCGGACCGCGACGAAATAACGGGTCCCGCGCCGCTCGATCATCATGTGCTTGCCGCCGGGGGCGATCAGGACGGTGCCCGGCAGGACGGGATCGCCGTGCTCGGCTTCCTTGACGGTCACGACGCACAGCGTGTTCAACCGGTTGGCAAAAGCGCGCGTGAAGTTTTCCGGCATGTGCTGGACCACGACGACACCGGGCGTGGTCGCGGGCAGCGCCATGAGGACTTCGCGCAAGGCTTCGGTTCCCCCGGTCGACGCGCCGAGGCACACCACGCGCTCAGTCGCGCGGTTCATCACGCGACCGCTCGGGGGCGGCAGGACCGCATCCGCGGTGAGCTTCTGCTCGAGCCGGCCGGGCCGGCTGCCATTGGACGACCGCAGCGAGACCCGCACGCGCGCCGCCGCCTTGATCACGTCGCGGATCTGGAGATTGTGATCGGCGAGGTGCTCGGCGAGCCCGGCACGGGGCTTCACGATGACGTCGACCGCGCCCGCCTCCAATGCCTGCAGCATCGCGTCGGAGCCCTTTTCCGTGATCGACGAGCACATCACCACGGGAAGCGGGCATTGTGCCATCAGCTTCTTCAGGAACGTGATGCCGTCCATGCGCGGCATCTCGACGTCGAGCATCATCACGTCGGGCACTTCGTCCTGGATGCGGCGGGCCGCACTGAACGGGTCGGCGGCGGTGCCCATGACGGTGATCTCTGGATCCTCCTCTAGGATCGCCGCAAGGGCATGCCGCGCGACCGCGGAATCGTCGACGATGAGCACACGGATTTTTCCGGAGACGGCCATGGATCAGCTCCGCTGGAAAACGGTGTGGGCGACGGGCACGAGCGGGAGGTCGTGCCCCGTGATCGATTCCGAATGACCGAGGAACAGGTAACCACCCGGCGCGAGCCTGCTGACGAGCTTCGAGACGACCTCATGCTGAGTCTGCTTGTCGAAATAGATGAGGACGTTGCGGCAGAAGACCAGGTGCATAGGCTCGCCGACCGGATAGATCTCGTCCATCAGGTTCAGCCGGGCGAACGCGATCGCCCGGCGCAACTCGGGTATAACGCGGACTTCGCGACGCGCCGGATCACGCGATTCCATCAGATATTTGCGCCGCAGCGCCGCCGGAACGGGCTCTGCGAGATCGGCTGGATAGATGCCGCGCCGGGCGATCTCGAGCACTTCGGTGTCCAGATCGGTCGCCAATACGCTGTACGCGATCCCGCGGCGCGTGGCGGCAAATTGGTCGAGCAGCATCGCGATCGTGTAGGGCTCGGGCCCGGTCGAGCAGGCGACGCTCCAGGCACGGATCGTCCGCAGATAGGTCGCTTCCAGGCCGGGGAGGGCGACGTCGCGCAGAAAGTCGAAATGGACCGGCTCGCGGAAGAAATCCGTCTTGTTGGTCGTCACCGCATTGATCAGGTGGATGCCTTCCTGATCGAGATTATTGTCCGTCAGGACATGGCGACAATAGGCCTCGAGCGTATCGAACCCCAGCGCGCGTTGCCGGCGCCGCAACCGCCCTTCGAGCATCGTCCGCTTGCTCGCCGGCATCCGGATCCCGGCATAGTCGAAGATATAGTCGGCCAGCTGCGCGAACTCGCGCGGGCCGATCTGGTCCGAGGCGCTCGGCGTAGCTTTGACGATCGGGGAGATGAAGGACACGGGAGCCAGCTCCAGAAATGACGAGGGACCGTTCGAGGCGGCACCATGAGGATTGGGTGTCAGGGGTCGCGACGCGACCCCGTCATGCGGCGCTGGCGTGCAGGGCGTTGACCTCGGCGCTGGAGAAGATCTGCGCGACATCGACCAGCACGACGAAACCCTCGGTCCGCTTGACCACCCCCGCAATATAGCGCGACGGCCAGCGGACGCCGATATCGGGCGCCGCGCCGATCTGGCCGCGGTCAAAGGTGCTGACCTCCAGCACCCGGTCGACGACGAGGCCTAGGACCAGGTTGCGCCCGTCGACGGGGACATCGATCACCAGGATCCGCGTGCTCGGCGTCGGCGCGACCGGCGGCAGGCCGAGGCGGCGTCGCAGATCGATCGTCGTCACGCCCTCGCCGCGCAGATCGGTCAGCCCCAGCAGATAATCGGGGCCGTTCGGAATGTGGAAGGTCTCGGTCCAGTCGAGGATCTCGCGGACCAGCGTGACGGGCACCGCAAAGGTTTCTGCACCCAGCCCGAAGGTCACGGCCTGCAGCTCTCCGGCGACGCTCATGCCGCGCACCCAGCACAGGCTGCGGAGTGGGGGCGTGCCGCACCACCTGGCCGGGACCCGCGGGACCGATTAGTGGCCGTCGCCGAGCATCGTTCGATTGACCCGTACATGTCGGTCCTTCCAGCGTCAGAGGAGTGCCGGCGCGAGCACGGCGGGGGTGGCGCGGCCACCAAGCAGCGGGTCGAAGATTCGCGCGATATTGGCGAGGACGATGACACCCTGCGGTGTCCGCACCAGCTCGCGGATGAAATCGCGACGCCAGCGCAGCCCGACCGTGGGCGGGGTCTCGCTGGCGTCGCGGTGCAGGGTCGTCACCTCGTGCACCTTGTCGGTGCGGATGCCGATCTGGGTCGGGACTCCGTCGACGTCGAGCTCGACCACCACGATCCGGCTGTCCATCGTCGATTCCGCCGAGGGGAGGCCGAACGCCAGGCGCAGGTCGGCGATCGGGATGATCTTGCCGCGAAAGTTCGCGACGCTCGCGACCAGCCGGTCCGCGCCCGGCACGACCGTTTCGGGCAGCAGGTCCAGGATCTCGCGGACGAGGACTGCCTCGACCGCGAACTTCTCGGCTTGCAGATCGAACGTCAGCACCTCGAGCCGGCCGTCTTCGTCCCACTGGGTTTCCGTCGTGTCTTCCATGGTCATGCAACGGCGCGAAGCCGCTCCTCCTGATGCTGGCCGAGTGCGACGAGCTGGACGACGTCGAGGATCAGCGCGACGCCGCCATCGCCGAGGATCGTCGCGCCGGCGAAGGTCGGGACGTTGCAGTGCACCGCCGACATCGGCTTGATCACGGTCTGGTGGCTGCCGATAATCTGGTCGACCACCAGCCCGACCCGCTCGGTGCCGGTCGCGATGATGACGATCTTCTGGTGGACGCTGGGCTTCGTCCCCGTCGCGAACATCTCGCGCAGCCGGACGAACGGCACGAGCCGGTCGCGTAGCGTGATGAAGCTCCGCCCACGCGAACGCAGATCCTCCTCGAGGCTGAGTTCGATGCATTCCTCGACCACGGCGAGCGGAATGACGTAGCGACCGTCGCCGACCCGGATCAGCAGCCCGTCGATGATCGCGAGGGTCAGCGGGATGCGCAGTGACATCGCCGACCCCTGGCCCGATACGCTCGCGACCTCGATCGTGCCGCGCAGGCTCTCGATCGTGCGCTTGACCACGTCCATCCCGACGCCCCGGCCAGACAGGCTGGTGATCTGTGGCGCGGTCGAGAAGCCGGGATGGAAGATCATCTGGAGCAACTCCTGGTCGCTCACGACCTGTCCTGGCTGGAGCAGCCCGTGTGCCTCGGCCTTGGCGCGCACGCGCTCGCGGTCGATCCCGTGGCCGTCGTCGCGGATCGTGATGACGACCTCGCCGCCCTCCTGACGCGCGGATAGCCGGACCTGCCCGACTTCGGGCTTTCCTGCGGCAAGGCGGCGCTCGGGTGGTTCGATACCGTGATCGCAGGCGTTGCGGATCAGGTGGATCAGCGGATCGGCGAGCCGTTCGATCACCGTCTTGTCGACCTCGGTGGTCTCGCCGTCGGTCGACAGTTCGATCGTCTTGCCGGTATCGCGCGCGATGTCGTGGACGAGGCGGCGGAAGCGGCCGAACAGCGTGGCGACGGGCACCATGCGGAGCACCATCACCGTGTCGCGCAATTCGCTCGCCAGCCGCTCGATCTCTTCGGATATGGAGCGAAGCGCAACGTCCGTCGCATTGCTGCCGCTGCTATGCGCGAGCTGCGACAGCCGGCTCTGGACGATGACGAGTTCGCCCACCCGATCCATCAGCAGGTCGAGGCGTTCGGCGGGTACCCGGACGCTTTCGCCGGTCTTGGGCGCGCCGCGGCCGTTCGGGGTGGTGGCCGGGTCGCGATCCTGCACCGGTGGTATCGTGTCGACCCGTGCGGGCGGGAGCGCAGACGGCGTCGTCCCCGCGCCAGGCGGCGGCGCGGCATCCTCCACAGCGTCGCACGACGTGTCGCCGATCGCCTTGATCTGAAGGTCCAGGTCGTCGAGCACGAAGATGAAGACATCCTCGAGGTCATCCCGCGACACCGCGCCGCGCACTTCGATATCCCAGCCGACATGGCATTCGGTTGGGACCAGCTCGGCAAGCGGCGGCACCTGGTCGGTCCGCGCGACGATCCGGCAGTCGCCGAGCGTGCGCAACTCGTCGAGCAGCGCGAGCGGGTTGATGCCATTCTGCATCGCTTCGGGGGGCAGGCGGAGCGACAGCCGCCACCCCTGCAAAACGGGCGGCGCCTCCGGCGTCGGCGCGGGTGCGCCGTCCAGCGCCGCCTGCAGCTTTGCCAGGATCGCGTCACCCTCCGCCTTGCGGTCAGTCGCGTCGCCCTCGATCAGCGCGCGCATGTGATCCTGCGCGGACAGAATGACCGCGATCAGCTGTGGCGTGGCGGGGGTCAGGTTCTTGCGGACGCGGTCGAAGGCGGTCTCGCAGTGATGCGTGAAGCTGGCCAGCGCGTCAAAGCCGAACATCGCGCCCGAGCCCTTGAGCGTGTGCAGCCCGCGGAACACTGCGTCGATCAGCTCATGATCGTCCAGCCGGTGACCGAGGTCGAGCAGGCCCTGCTCGACCTGTTCGAGGACTTCGCCCGCCTCGACGCGGAATGCGGCGACGGGGTCGTTCTGGCTCACCGTCCGAGGACCTTGCGCACGACCCGGATCAGCTGTTCGGGGACGAACGGCTTGACCAGCCAGCCGGTCGCGCCGGCGGCCTTGGCCTGCTGCTTCATCGCATCCTCGGATTCGGTGGTGAGGAACAGGATCGGGGTACCGCATTGCGCGGGGTTCTTACGGAGCGCGCGGATCATCGACAGACCGTCCATGTTGGGCATGTTGAGATCGGTGATGATCATGTCGAAGCGGCTGCCACTGGCCTTGCTCAGGCCCTGCGCGCCGTCGGCGGCCTCGCTGACGGTGTAGCCAGCCCCGGTCAGCGCCATGCGGATGGCGACGCGTATGCTGGTGGAATCATCGACGATAAGGATGGATGCGCTCATCGCGGCAAATCTCCGTGAAACCAGAAATTCTGATCGGCTGATGGGATATCGGTGAGGAAGCCCGCGCGCTCGAGCAGCGCCGCCAGCGCGTCGTGCACCGGCATTGCAAGGCGCAGGGACTTGCCGTCGCGTTCGGCCTGACGGCGCGCCGCGCAGACGAGCTGCAACAGGCTGACATCGGCTTCGGCAACGGCGGAGAGATCGAGTGCGATCGCGTCATGCTGCTCAAGCTGCGACGCGAGGTCTGCAGCGAACGGCACCACCGAGCTGGTCGTGACGGTGGCCGGTACAAGGATGATTTGCGCCATGCGTTCCCCCATTCTCTCCAGCCGGCAGCGTCGCGCGGCCGGGTCCGCTGGTTCATTATAGACGGCGGCCAAGAGGTCCGTTCCGGACCCATCACTTATTTTCGATCAGGTCGTCACTAACGCCGCAAGGCGATCGCGCCCGACGGCGCGATCGCCTCACCACAGCGTCAGCGGTTGCGTCTGATTACCGGCTAGGCCGCCCGTCGCAGCAATCCGCGCTCAGGCCGCCTGCGCGCCGAAAGCATCGTCGTCGGCGTCGGTGCCACCCTTGATCAGATCGAGCGCGAAGCCGTTCACGCGGGCCTGCTGGTCGGCGATCGAGTTGGGCTTTGGCCGCTTGGCCTTGGCACTCGGGCGAGCAGCGATCGGGCTGCGCGCGCTCACCTTGCGCTGCACGGCCGGGGCCGGCCGGCGATGGCCGATATCCGCGCCGCCGCCGGTCCGGAAATAGGCGATGCTGGCCTGGAGTTCCTCAGCCTGCGAGGCAAGTTCTTCCGACGTCGCGGTGATCTGTTCGGATGCACCGGCATTCTGCTGGCTGATCAGGTCGAGCTGCTGGATCGCCTCGTTGATCTGTGCCGCGCCAATATCCTGTTCGCGGCATGCCGCGCTGATCTCGGCGACGAGTTCGGCGGTGCGGCTGATATCAGGCACGAGCTTGGTCAACATGTCGCCGGCTTCGGTCGCCGCTGCGACGGTCTGCGAGGACACCGATCCGATCTCTGCCGCCGCGACCTGACTGCGTTCCGCGAGCTTGCGGACCTCCGAGGCGACGACGGCAAAGCCGCGGCCATGTTCGCCCGCGCGCGCAGCCTCGACCGCGGCGTTCAGCGCGAGCAGATCGGTCTGCCGGGCAATTTCCTGGACGATGCCGATCTTCTCGGCGATCGTCCGCATCGCGTTCACCGCGCGCTGGACCGCAATCCCGCTGAGTTCCGCGTCTTTCGCGGACTGGCGGGCGATCTTTTCGGTCTGCGCGGCATTGTCCGCGCTCTGCTTGATGTTGGCGGCAATCTCTTCCATCGCCGACGAGGCCTCTTCGGCCGCCGCGGCCTGCTCGGTCGCGCCTTGCGAGACCTGCTCGGAGCTTGCCGACAGCTCCTGGCTTCCTGCCGAGACATTGTCGGCGGCGCCGCTGGCCTTGCCGACGACGTTGCGCAATTGTTCGATCATCCGCACCAGCGCCTGGCCGAGAACATCCTTGTCGGACATGGGCTGATGCGACACCGCCAGATCGCCATCGGCAATCTTGTCGGCCAGATCGGCACTCACCCGCAGATTGTCGACCATCCGCACGATCGCCTGTCCAAGCGTATCCTGGTCGGACAATGGCTGATGTGCAAAGCTCAGATCACCGTCGGCGATCTTGTCGGCGAGACTGGCGCTTACCCGCAGATTGTCGACCAGCGCGTTGATCGAATCCTTCATGCGGCGGTGGTCGCCCTGGCAGGGGATCTCGACCATCTCGCGCAGGTCGCCGACGCTGGCGAGGTTCAGGACGCGATTGCCCTCCTCGATCGGCAGCAGCGTCGCGTCGAGCATCGCATTGATCCCGCAGACCAGTCCGGCGAAATCCCCGACGAAGCGCGTCTCGTCACCGCGCTGGCCGAGCTCGCCCGCCGTCGATGCCTTGATCAGCCGTTCCACCTCGCCGATGATGTCGCGCAGGTTGCGACGCAGCGTCTCGACGGTGTCGTTGATGAACGCCTTCTTGCCGGGAAAGGCTTCGAGCGGCGCGTCGAAATTGCCTTCGCCAAACGCCTTGATGCAGGCCATCGCCTTCTTCTTCACGGCGATATGGTTGGCGACCATGGTGTTGACGCCGCGCGCCATGGTGCCGAAGTCGCCCTTGAACCGGTCGGCCGCGACGATGACGTCGATGTCGCCCTTGTCGTGCTCGGAGGACATGTGGTTCAGTTCGCTGATCAGGCCCTGCAGATTTGCGCGCAGCGTCTCGATCGTCTCGTTGATGAACGCCTTCTTGCCGGGGAAACGCTCTAGCGGGGCGGCGAAATTGCCCTCGCTGAATTCCCTGACGCAGGCCATCGCGGTTCTTTTGACCGCGATGTGGCTGCCGACCAGAAGGTTGAGCCGTTTCGCCATGACCGCGAAGGTCCCGTGAAACTCGTCGACCGGCAGGACGGCGTCGATATCGCCCTTGTCATGCGCAGCGCTCCAGTCGTCGATCCGGGCGCTCAACTGGCCAACCGGGCGCAGCGCGCGATCGAGCATCTGGTTGATCGCGCAGAGCACCGTCTGGGTCTGGCCATTGGCGAGCGAAGTATTCGCCCGCTGTGAAAAGTCACCATCGGCAAACATGCTCTCGAGGCGCGCCAATTCGGACGTGAGGACGTCTGACGAGACGCCGCCGAGAATCTTTGCCAACATCAACGGATTCCTTTGTGCTGCATCATGTAAATCAATAGCTCAAACAACATGGCCGCGATTTGCCGTCGTCTCAATCTCACACGTCACGCCGATCTGGCCGCCGAGCGCGGAATCGGGGGACCGCCCATCAAGGTCAGCTTGATTATAGAGTGGTCAGGGCAGGGACGGTTTGGAGCGCACGACAATTTTCGCGATTGCGATCCGGTGCGCCGGGAGGCTGCCACCCGCACGTCGATGCGTGCCGGATCATGGACGTGGTCTGCGCCTGTAAATCCTGACCGGTTCTGCTAGTGGACGGCGATGCTCAAAATACGAACCAAGCGCCAGGGGATGGTAACGGCGCGCGCGCTCGATCGCCTCGTGGCCGTCGAGGCCTCGGTGAATGCTCTTGGCGACGAGGATCTGCTCGACCTTGCGGACATTTTCGCTGCGGGCGAGGCGACCCCGCTGCGCGAGATGGCGCAGGCCGAGATGCGCCGCCGCGCGCTCAGCCTGTGAAGCGATTCCCTTCACGCTTCCGGCGCCTCGATGGCGCGCTCGCCGATCTCGCTGTCGAGGAACCGATGTTGCTCACCGAGCTCGACGGCTTCCTCACCGGGCTGCTGATCTCCCCGGAGGCGATCGCGCCGAGCGAGTGGATGACCGTGATCTGGGGAAGCGAGTCCGACGGCACGCCGCCCTTCGAGGATCCGCTCGACGTGCAATGGTTCGCCGATGCGGTGGCGGCGCGACGTGATGAGATCGCGCGCGACCTTGCCCGCGGCAAGCTTCAGCCGATCTTCGACGTCGACGAGCGTGATGGCGAAGTTTTGTGGGAATATTGGATCGACGGCCTGACCGATGCAGTTGTGCTCCGCCCCGAGGCCTGGAACGCGCTGGCCGACGACCCCGCAAGGGCGGCCCCGTGGTCGCAGCTGGCAACGCTGATCGCGGTCGCGGGCAATGAGAGCGACCTCGACAGCGTTGAGATCAACGCGCTTCAGGACCGGGCGCCGGCCGAACTGACCGACGCCGTTCAGCGCCTGTACGACGCGCAGGTGGGCGTCGCCGGCCCGTCGTCACCCGACGCATCGGCGACGGCGGCATCGAAAGTCGGCCGCAACGATCCGTGCCCTTGCGGGTCGGGGAAAAAGCACAAGCGCTGCTGTGGCTGATCGAGGACGAGGGCGGCACGATGTGTGCCGGCCCCGCGTCCCCTCGGCTACCTCAGACGCTCTGCCGCATTACGAGAGCTCGATCTTCCCGTTCATGCCGGGCCAGTCCGAATAGCCGACGGCGCCGCCGCCATACCAATATTGCTTCGGCGCCTCGGCCAGCGGTGCGCCGGTGCGCAGGCGGTCGACGAGATCGGGATTGGCGAGGAAGGGGCGACCAAAGCTGAACAGGTCGGCATTGCCTTCCGCCAGCGTCTTTTCGGCAAGCTCCAGCGTATACTGATTGTTGGCGATATACGCGCCCGAGAAGCGCTTGCGCAGCGCCTGGAAGTCGACGCCGTCCGGCACGTCGCGCGTCTGCTGGGTCACGCCTTCGATATCGTGGATGTACAACAGTCCGATCTCCGACAGGGCATCGACGAACGTGTCAAAGGTCCGCCCGACCTGGCTGTCGAGCGGGGTCTTGCCGGGCTCGGTCGTCGCGGGCGAGATGCGGATCCCGACGCGGTTTGCGCCCCAGACATCGACCACGGCGCGCACCACGTCGAGCGGGAAGCGCAGCCGGTTCTCGATCGTGCCGCCATAGACGTCGCTGCGCTGGTTGGTGCTGTCGCGGATGAACTGTTCGAGCAGATAATTGTTCGCGGCATGGACCTCGACGCCGTCAAACCCCGCGGCCTTTGCCTGTTCGGCAGCGCGGCGGTAATCCTCGACGATCGCGGGGATCTCGTCCGTCTCCAGCGCGCGCGGGGTGACGAAATCCTTCATCCCGTCGTTCGTGAAGGCCTGGCCCTCCGCCTTGATCGCGGACGGCGCGACCGGGAGGGCGCCATCGTGGAGATCGGGATGCGAGATGCGGCCGGTGTGCCATAACTGCAGGAAGATCGCCCCACCACGCCGGTGGACGGCCTCGACGATCGGCGTCCATGCGGCGACCTGCGCGTCCGACCAGATGCCAGGCGTCATCGCATAGCCGCGCGCCTGCGACGAGATGTTGGTCGCTTCGCTGATGATGAGGCCGGCATCGGCACGCTGCGCATAATAGTCGGCGGCAAAGTCGGGCGGGACACCTTCGTCATTCGAACGGCTGCGCGTCAGCGGCGCCATGACGATACGGTTCTGCAGTCGCAGGTCGCCGATCGTGACGGGCTGCAGGACGGGGCTGTCGGTCTGGTCGGACATGATGTGGTCTTCCGTTGGCGTGGGGAGAAGGGGGGCAGCAAGCTGTAACGCGCGAGCAGCCGCTAGATCCCGGCACGGCGGTAAGGGGAGGTGTCATCGCGACAGAACAGGACGACCTTCCGGATCCGGTGACGAAACACGGGCGCGGGCAATCCATGCACCCGTCGCCGGTGCGCCGTTGTTCGCACGGGGGCGTTCGGTGCCGCAAACGGTTCGAAACGCGGCGGCGGGACCGCACAGCGCCGGTCGGCGATTGCCCGACCGGCGCGTGTCGCGCTTCCCCTATAGGGCTACCCTATAGCAGCTTGTCGAGGGTGATCGGCAGATCGCGGACGCGCTTGCCGGTGGCGTTGTAGACCGCATTGGCGACCGCCGCCGCGACGCCGGTGATGCCGATCTCGCCGATCCCGTGCGCACCCATCGGTGTGCGGGGATCGGCGATATCGGTCCAGATGACGTCGATCTCCGGAACGTCGAGGTGCACGGGGATGTGGTATTCGGCGAGGCTTGGGTTCATGATCCGGCCATTGCGTTCGTCGAACTGCGTCTCTTCCATCAACGCCATGCCCAGCCCCATGATGATCCCGCCGCGAAACTGGCTCTTCGCCGTCTTGGGATTGAGGATGCGCCCGCAGTCGAACGATCCGAGGATGCGGCTGACGCGTGTCTCACCGGTAACCGCATTGACCCGCACCTCGCAGAAGATCGCGCTGTGCGAGTGCATCGACCAGTGCATCAGTTCGAGCGGCTGCGACGCCGCGGCGGTGACGGTGACGCTGTCGCGCTGCGCACGCGTCAGGATCGAGGCGTAGCTTTCCCGCTGCGTCGGATCATCGATCTTCGCCAGCCCGGCATCCTCGCTGCCGACCGTATCCGCCGACAGCCCCGCGAGGGGCGAGTCGTTGCCGGCCAGTTTGAGCAGCTCGGCGACCAGCGCGTTATGCGCCGCGATGACGGCCGCACCGATCGCCGCGGTCTGCTGCGATCCCCCCGCCATGATCGCGCCCGGGATCGAAGAGTCGCCATAGCCGACCTCGACCTGATCGAGCGACAGACCCAGTCGCTCCGCGCCGACGATCGCGGTGGTGGTCGAGGTCCCCATGCCCATTTCCGCCGCCGCGACCTCGATCAACGCGCGCACGGCGTCACCCTCACGCGTGAGGGTGATACGCGCCTGTGCGCCGGGCATCCGGTAATAGGGATAGGTCCCGGTCGCGCAGCCCATGCCGATCTGCCATTCGCCATCGCGGCGCGTGACCGGTTCGGGATTGCGATCCGCCCAGCCGAAATGATCCGCACCGTTGCGCCACGCCTCGACGATATGGCGCGACGAGAAGGCGAGGCCCGACGTCGGGTCCTTGTCCGGCTCGTTGAGGATCCGCAGCTCGACCGGGTCCATGCCCAGGTCGACCGCGAGTTCGTCGACCGCGCATTCCAGCGCGAAGGTGCCGACCGCCTCGCCCGGCGCGCGCATGAAGGTGTTCGCCAGCATGTTCATCCGCGCGATGTCGACCTGCAGGCTGATATTGGGGCAGGCATAGGCGGCACGTGTGCCGAGGATGAACGGCTCGGGCATGTTGTTGTGTGGCGTCATGATCGACAGGCCGGTATGGACCAGCGCATCGAAGCGGCCCTCCGCGGTCGCGCCGATCGCAACCCGCTGCTCGGTGAGCGATCGCCCGCCGACGACGCGGTACACGCCCTCGCGCGACAGCGTGATCCGCACCGGACGGCCTGCCAGCTTCGCCGCGGCGGCACCGATGATCTGGTGATCCCACAAGCCTTTGCAGCCAAAACCGCCGCCGACATAGGGCGAGGTCAACCGGACCTTGTCGGGCTTGAGATCGAAGACCTCGCCGATCGTCTGCGCCTGTGCGGTGACCATCTGGCTCGCGTCGTGAATCACCAGCGCGCTGTCGATCCATGCGATCGTCGCGGCATGCGGTTCGATCGGATTGTGGTTGTGGCGCGGGGTGCGATAGACCTGATCGACGACATGCGGCGCGGTGGCGAGTGCGGCGTCGGCATCGCCGATCCGGTTGTGCAGCGGCTGGCCCATGAACAGGCCCGGTTCGCGCCCGTTCGCCTTCGCGCCTTCGAGACTGGTCGTCGACGGCTCCGCATCATAGGTGAAGCCGAGCAGCGACGCGGCATGATCAGCCTGTTCCTGAGTCTCGGCAAGGACGCAGGCGATCGGCTGCCCGTTCCAGTGGATGCGGTCGTCCTGCAGGATCGGCAGGTCGGCGGGGCCCACCGCGGTCGGGGACGAGCCGAACACGCCCGGCGTGTTCATCCGTGGCGCGTTGAGGTGGGTCATCACCAGGACGACACCCGGCGCGGCGTCCGCAGCCGCGCTGTCGATCGCCGTGATCCGGCCGCGCGGGATCGTCGCATAGGCGAGTGCCGCATAGGCCATGTCGTCGAAGCGGAACTCCGCTGCAAAACCTGCCTCGCCCTTGACCTTCAGCGCGCCGTCGAGGCGCGATACCGGCGTGCCGATCAGCCCGTGCTTGTGTGCGATCAGCGGATCGGGCCGGCCGCCGGGGATCCAGCTGTCGGGTGCCAGCGGAACGAGATTCTCCATCGCGCCCTGCATCAGGCCCTGCGCCGCCTGCTTTGCGGTATCGATGATGCTCATGCCATGTCTCCCTTCGCCAACTCGGCCAGCACCGCGGCCAGCGTTCGCGTCGCCAGTTCGGGTTTGAACGCATTGTCGCGAAGCGGCCGCGCATCGGCGAACTCCGCGGCTGCAGCCGCCCGGAAGGCGGCCTCGCTGGCCAGTTCGCCGCGCAGCGCGGCCTCTGCCTTGGTTGCGCGCCATGGCTTGTGCGCGACGCCGCCGAACGCGATCCGGACGTCGGCGATCCGGTCGCCGTCCATCTCGATCGCCGCGGCGACCGAGATCAGCGCGAAGGCATAGCTCGCCCGGTCGCGCACCTTGCGATAGGTCGAGCGCGCCGCGACACCGAGCGGCGGCAGTTCGATCGCCGTGATCAGCTCGCCCGCCGCCAGCACGGTGTCGAGGTCGGGCCGATCGCCGGGCAGGCGGTGCAGCTCGCCAAAGGGAAGCGTCCGCGCGCCGTCGCGTCCCTCGATATGCACGACAGCGTCGAGCGCGGTCAGCGCAACGCACATGTCGGAGGGATGCGTCGCGACGCAGGCATCGGATGCGCCGAGAATCGCGTGGATGCGGTTGAACCCCTGGCGGGCATCGCACCCCGTGCCGGGCGCGCGCTTGTTGCAGTGCGATCCGTCGGTGTCATAGAAATAGGTACAGCGCGTACGCTGCAGCAGGTTGCCGCCGACCGTCGCCATGTTGCGGATCTGCGCAGACGCCCCCGCCAGGATCGCGCGCGACAGCATGGGATAGCGCGTCCGCACGCCGTGATGCTCGGCGACCGCGGTGTTGGTGGCGGCCGCACCGATCAGCAGTCCGCCCTCTGCCGTCTCGGTGACTGCGGCGGACAGGCGGGTCACGTCGACCAACGTCTCGTGGCGGGCGACGGTCTCACGCATCAGGTCGACGATATTGGTGCCGCCGCCGAGAAAGGCCGCGGTCTCGCCCGCACCCAGTCGCACGGCGTCGTTCACGGTATCAGCGCGCAGGTAGGTGAAGGGAGTCATGCCGCCATCTCCGCGTTCGTCTCGGCGGTCGGCGCTGGCGCCATCGTCGCCTGGATCGCGTCGATGATGCCGTTATGCGCGCCGCATCGACACAGATTGCCGCTCATCCGTTCCTGGATCTCGTCGCGGGTCAAGGTGACATTGGCGGCGAGGTCGGCGCTGACATGGCTCGGCACGCCGCGGCGGGCCTCCGCGGCCATGCCGATCGCGGAACAGATCTGCCCGGGCGTGCAATAGCCGCACTGAAATCCGTCATGCTCGATGAACGCCGCCTGCAACGGGTGAAGCGTCGCGGCCTCGGCGAGCCCTTCGATCGTCGTGATCTCACGCCCGTCATACTGGACCGCCAGCGCGAGGCAGGACAGGATCCGCTCGCCATCGACCAGCACCGTGCAGGCCCCGCACGCGCCCTGATTGCAACCCTTCTTGGTGCCCGTCAGGTGAAGCGTCTCCCGGAGGTGATCGAGCAGCGAGACACGGGGATCCGCCGGTCCCGGGACGGCGTTTCCATTGACAACGAACGACATGGCGATCTCTCCTGTGGCGCACCGCGCCGAGGGGCAGCGTACACCAGTTTATGTGTCGTGCAGATGTCTTTCAGGGGCCGGGGTGCAGCGCAAATCTAAAAAGATCAAACAGCGTGCTCGTCCCTCGGGTGCGGCGGCGGCCAAGAGAGTTGCCGCTCGATAACCTTGGTCGAGATCGGCTGCTATGTCATCGTGGCGCAGCGCCGCGTGCGTCCCCGATCTCCAGCCAATAGCCATCGGGATCCTGTGCATAGATCTGGCGGACGCCGTCGAACCGGAGCTGCATCGTGTGCGGGGTGCCCGCAAGGTCGGTCCAGACGCGTCCGTGCTGGTCAAGCCAGGCAATGACGGTGGCGAGATCATCGACGTGCAGCGCCAGATGCTCGTTCCGGTTCGAGGGTTTCGGCGTCGTACGGCCGTCGAGGATGTGGAGCGCGAGGCCATGGCCGAGATCGAGCCAGCGGCGGTTCTTGAGCGGCGTCGGGATGATCCGCAGGCCGAACGCCTCGTGATAGAAGGTCGCACTGCGGTCGATGTCCGCTGCCTGGATCGCGACATGCTCGGCGGTCGCCGCGGGCGCCGCTGTCGTTTGCAACGCTGCAAGCGCGAGAAGAATGGATGGCACGATCATGAGGCCCGGTCCCTGAAATATGTGGTCAGCGCGTGTGTGACGATGAAGGCCCGGACCCATGCGGCGCGCCGTCGGCACCGTCGTCAAAGAAAGAACCGGGTGCGCGGCACGTCACGTGCAGCGCACCCGGAGATCGGGTCGACATCGGCAGGGGGGGCGCGCCGATATCGACCAGAAACGTGAAGTCCTCAGAACTGGAAATTGACCGCGAGCGCGTAGGTGCGGCCGAAATAGGATGTGTAGAGCGGGTCCTGACGCACCGTGTCGACGGTCAGGCGATTGGTTTCGTCCGTGATGTTTGATACTTCGGCGATCAACTTGATATGCTCGTTGAGGTTGTACGAGGCCGATGCGTCGACGAAGATCGAACTCGCATTGGCGGTCGAATCTGCGTCGACCGAGCCGCTGGGGACGGCGGTCAGGAAGGCCGCGCGATAGTTGACAGTCGAGCGGATGCTGAACTTGTCGTCTTCATAATATAGCGTCCCGCTTGCCGTTTCGGGCGACAGCCCGACCAGCGGCGCGGTCCGGGACAGGGTCGGCGAGATGACGTAGTTGATGTTCGACCGGACCCGCGTGAAGTTGCCGAGCGCGCCGAAATTGCGCAGCACGCCGGGCAGGAAGGTGAAGGGCAACTGGACGTTGACCTCGAACCCGCGCAGTGGTCCGCCCTCCGTGTTGTTGCTGCGCTGGACGGTGAACACGTCGGTCGGGCGCAACTGCGTTCCGTTGAGCAGCGTCAGCGGCAGGCCGATATCCTGGAACGCGACCGCCTGGCTGGTCGTCTGGATATAGCTTTCGATATTCTTGTAGAAATACGCGACCGAGATCAGCGAGCCCTTGGCGAAATACCATTCGAGCGCCGCGTCGAACGTATTGGCACGGATCGGTTCGAGGAAGGGATTGCTGAAGGTTGCGGTCTGGATGACGAGGTTCGCGGAGCCTGCGGGGATCAGCTGCCCATAGGCTGGACGCGACATCACTCGCGCGACCGAGGCGCGCGCGATCAGCTCGGGCGTGATGTCGAGCGCGAGGTTCGCCGACGGCAGCCAGTCGTCATAGCTGCGGCCGACCTCCGATATCACGAACCGCGAGGGGTAGAGCGACCCCGCGGGCGCAGCCGAGGTGATCGGGCCATAGGTTTCGAGCTTGGTATGGACGTACCGTACGCCCGCATCGCCCCGCATCGCGAAGGGCAGCGAATTGGCGGTGTTGAACTTCACCATCGCATAGCCCGAGGCATATTTCTCATCGACGCCGCCATACGTGCCCTTGGCGCATTCGAGGCTGCAATAGACATAGTTGTCGAGCCCGACCGCGTCGCGGAATTTCTCGGGATCGATCGAGACGAAATCCTGCAACAGTCCGTCCAGGTTGCTGCCGATGCCAGTCGTCACGGTGGTGAGGCTGGCGAGCGTCACGCCCGACGGCAAGGCAAGCGGCGTGTTGGTGGCGAGCTGCCGCTCGCGCGCGGTATATTTGTTTGTGCGATACTGGCCGCCGATCTGCAGCGTGAAGTCGGGGGCGGCCTCCCATTCGCCGTTGAGTTCGAACGTCTTGCTCGTGATCGTGTTGCGACGGATGAAATTCGACAGCTGGCCGCGCTGGTCGCCGTTGGCGAGCGGCGGGCCATATTGGAAGAGCGCGGGATTGGTCGTGTCGATCCCGTAGCCGATTTTCGGAATGTCGGGATTGTCGCGGAAGTCGATCGAGAAGTCGCGCGTGTCATTGGCATCGATCGCGACCTGCAGGCGGTCGACGTCGAGCCGCGACTGGTTGATGCCGGCCAGGCCATAGACCCGGACGGTGTCGGAGAAGCGGTGGTCGAGATTCAGATTGACCTGGCGATAGGTCGAGGTGAACTTCTCCTGCTGCATCTCCGACCGCAGATCGACGCCGTCGAACAGCCCGTGGATCAGCGACCCATTGTCATCGACCTCGATCTCGCGGACCGACGTCAGCGGCTGGCCGTTGTTCGAGATCGCGCGCCCGAACGAGCGTGCATCGAAATAGGTGTCGAGCCGATCCACCTTGAACCGCGAATACAGCCCGTCGAGCGAGATGTCCGTATTGTCGCCAGGCTTCCATTGCAGCGTCAGCGTGCCCGCGAGACGCTGCTGTTCCTGGTCGCTTTTCGCGGGTCGCGGCAGGCGGGGGAGATAGACGCCGCCGCCCGGACGACCGTTCACCCCGGTCCGGCTCATGACATAATCATAGGCCGCCGCTGTGCTCGTGCGCGGATTTCCGGTGCTGCAATTATTGGCGTCTGCGCCGATCGGCGTGCCGTTCGGCTGGGCGTAGCCGGCGGTCGGGCTGTTCGTCGCGGCCCCGCGAAAGCTGTAGCCGACCGGGGTGCAGAAGGGGAAGATCACGCCGGCATTCGCGGTGCCCGCAGGCTGCGCCTGGCCATAGACCGTGGTCGGCACGACATCGGCGGCCGAATAGGCATATTCTGCGATATGGCGCTTCGAATAGGCGATGCTGCCGAGGATGCCGAACGTGTCGCCAAATTGCTTGGAGACCAGCGCGGACAGGCGCGGATCGGCCTTCGTGCTGATGTCGTTGTAGATACCGCGCGCAGTGCCGGTGAGCACGAAGCTCTTCTTCTGGTCGAACGGCTTGGGCGCGCGCAGGTCGACCGTCGCGCCGAGCGAACCTTCCTCGACATCGGCCGACAGCGTCTTGCGCACCGACAGCGCGGAGAAGATTTCGGTCGGGAAGGTCACGAAGTCGAACGAACGGCCCGTCGCTACGCCGCCGCGAATGTCGGTACCGCTGACCTGCGACACGCCTTCCATGCCGTTGATGCGGACGCGCGTGAACTGCGCGCCGAGGCCGCGGACCGAGATGTTGCGGCCCTCGCCGCCGTCACCGCGCGACAGCGCGACGCCGGGGATGCGCTGCATCGACTCGGCGAGGTTGGAATCGGGGAACTTGCCGATATCCTCTGCGACGATGCTGTCGATCGCGGCGGTCTCGTTACGCTTCTGGTTGAGTGCGTTGTTCAGCGAGGCGCGGAACCCGGTCACGACGATATCGGCGTTTTCCGGCTCGGACGTGGCCTGGGTCGGGTCGACGGGATCGGGTGAACTCGTCTGGCTGTCTGCTGGTTGCGGCACCTGGCTGCCCGCGGTTCGCTGGGCCATGGCCGGCGCGGCGATCAACAGACCAATGACGCTCGTCGAGATAAGCAGCATGCGCTTATCGAAGCTCTTGTGGCTCAAGGACCCTCTCCCGATAGGCCGGTCGCGCTGAGTCGGCGCGACCCGACATTTTGCCGCCCCAGTTTTCTAGGGTCGACGTAGGTCGTCAGGTATCAGGGCCACAGAAATATGACAATATGGAATCATTTGGTCAGACAATTAGTTTGACCAATATTTTGAGGCGCATCCGTAGCCGCGATTTGACAGCATGCACCTCTCGACGTGGGGGCGGGTCAGACCGAGCGACGGGCCAGGGCACGGCGGCGCTGGACGGTCGCGGCCCGCGCGCGTTCGACCGCTTCGGTCTCGGTGACGTCGAGCAGGTGGTCGATCACACGCGCAAGGTGATCGCGCATCGCGTTGCGCGCGTCGACCGGCGAGCGCGCCTCCAGCGCGGTCAGGATCCGGCCGTGCTCGGCCATGCGGTTCTCCGTGCCGAGGCTTCCCGCCTTCGCCAGTACCTCGCGCGCGAGTGGCGAGCGGAAGCGCATGTCCCAGAAGTCGGCTACCGCGGAGATGATCACCGCATTGCCGGTCGCCTCGGCGATCGCGATGTGGAACCGGCGATCCGCGTCCTCCGCTGCGATCGTGTCGTCCTGATCCATCTGCGCTAGCAGACCGCGCAACTCGACCAGCTGCTCTTCGGTGATCTCGGTGGCGGCAACCGCGGCGACTTCCCCTTCGAGCAGGCGGCGCGCCTCAGTGATCTCGAATGCGCCGATATCGAGTTCCTGCTCCGAGTCGTTCGATGACGATGCCAGCACGAAAACGCCCGATCCCTTGCGGGCCTCGACCATGCCCTTCATCTCCAGCGCGATCATCGCCTCGCGGATCGTCGGGCGGCTGACCTGAAACCGCTCCGTCAGATCGCGTTCGGCGGGCAGGCGACCGCCGACCTGAAACACGCCGTCCGCGATGTCCGTCATGATCGCCTGCACGATCTTGCGGTAGAGTTTACCGCCGCCTTCAGCGTCCTGCATTGCATTCCTCGTTCGATAGACGGCAGCCTGAACGTCGGCGCCGTCCCCTACATCGCGCGGACACCGGCATCGTCAAGTCCGGTAAGCCCCGAACCAGCGGAAACATTGATAAAATGCCTTACAATCTGTTTGCATGTGGCCCGACCACAAATTAGGGTCGGTTTTGGAGAGACGTACGGCAGCGACATGTCGGCGGTGAAACGATGCGAGACGACCGGACCTGTCCGGATAGGGCTGCCCAGCCCGTGCTCGCAGAAAAGAGAAAAGGGGAGGCGAATGGTTCGAGCACTCGCAATTCTGACCTTGGCGGCCGCACCGTTGCTGCTGCAGCCGTCGGTCGACGCTGCCCCTGCGTCTCAATCGTCTACAGATCAGGCAAAAGCACCGTGGCGCGACGTGACCCCGCGCGCGGGGCTGGCCGGCTGGCGCGCGACCGGGGGCAACGCGACCTATGCGTTCGAGAATGGCGAGCTGATCGGGCGCGCCGAGCCCGGCAAGACGAATAGCTGGCTCGTGTCCGAGGCGCAGTATGGCGACTTCATCGTCGAATTCGACGCGAAGACCGACCCTGCGCTCAATTCGGGGATGATGATCCGCGGACAGAGCCGGCCCGATTATCGCAGCGGCGTTGTGCACGGCTATCAGGTCGAGATCGATCCATCGGCGCGCGCGTGGAGCGCGGGCATGTATGACGAACAGCGCCGGCAATGGCTGTACACGCTCGGCCGCAACGCGCCGGCGCGGCAGACCTTCCGCTCGGGCGACTGGAACCACTACCGTGTCGAGGCGATCGGCACGCGACTGCGCAGCTGGATCAACGGCGTGCCCGCGACCGATACCGTCGACGATGTCGATGCGCGCGGCTTCATCGCGTTCCAGGTCCATGCAATCCCCGATGCAGACGCCGTTCGGCACCCCGAGGTGCGGTTCCGCAACGTCCGCGTGATCACCGATGCGCCGGCGCGCTACGCGATGCCCGCGACCGCGCTGCCGCAACAGGGCTGGCTGAGCAATCGGCTGTCCGCAGAGGAGCAGCGCGAAGGCTGGAAACTGCTGTGGGACGGCAAGACCAGTGCCGGCTGGCGCAGCGCGAAGGGCACCGCGTTTCCGACGACGGGCTGGACGATGGCCGGGGGCGTGCTGCGCGTGGACGGCGGCGGCGGCGACATCGTCACGACGCGCGAGTATCGCAATTTCGAGCTGTCGGTTGATTTCAAGCTGACGCCCGGCGCGAACAGCGGGATCAAGTATTTCGTCGATGCAGGGCTGCTGAAGCGCAAGGGTGACGCGCTCGGGCTCGAGTATCAGCTGCTCGACGATGCGCGGCATCCCGATGCGAAGATGGGCCGCGACGGCAACCGGACGCTTGGCTCGCTCTACGATCTGATCGCGGCGAAGAACCTGTCCGACCCGGCAAGCCCGGGCAAGCGGATCAATCCGCCGGGCGAATGGAACCGGGCGGTGATCCTGGTGCGCGGCGCGCGTGTCGAGCACTGGCTGAACGGGTTCAAGATGGTCGAATATGACCGCGGGTCGCCGGCGTTCCGGGCGCTCGTGGCGCAAAGCAAATATGCCGGGATCGCCGGGTTCGGCGACGCCGTGCAGGGGCCGATCCTGCTCCAGGATCATGGCGACCGGGTCGAGTTCCGGTCGATCAAGCTGCGTACACTCTAAGGGGGATCAAACGATGGACCGTCGGACGATGATAAAGGGCGCGGGCGCGACGCTGGGCATGGCGATGACCGCGCGCAGCTATGCACGGATCAAGGGCGCGAACGACCGGCTCAGCGTCGCGATCGTCGGCGTGAACAGCCGCGGCCAGGCGCATATGAGCGCGTTCACCAAGGTCCCGAACGTCGAGGTCACGCATTTCTGTGACGTCGACTCGGCGGTACTGGCCAAGCGCGCGGCGGCCTTTGCCGCGAAGGGCCATGCCGCGCCGCGGACCGAAGGCGATTATCGAAAGCTGCTCGACAACAAGGCGATCGACATCATCACCATCGCTACGCCCGATCACTGGCACGCCAAGCTGGCGGTCGACGGGATGAAGTCGGGCCATCACGTTTATTGCGAAAAGCCGATCGGCATTGCGCCGGCCGAGGGCGAGGCGATGATCGCCGCGCAGAAGAGCACCGGGCGCCAGCTGCAGGTCGGCAACCAGCAGCGCTCGAGCCCCGAGACGCGGCAGCTGCTCGCACTGGTTCAGGCGGGCGAGCTGGGCGACGTGTACGAGGCGCAGACCTGGTACGCCAATAATCGCGGATCGATCGGTAAGGGGCAGCAGGTCGCACCACCCGCGACGCTCGACTGGGACATGTGGCAGGGCCCGCGGCCACGTGCGGCGTACCGGTCGAACCTGGTGCCGTATAACTGGCACTGGTTCTGGCAATATGGAACGGGCGAGCTGTGCAACAACGCAATGCACGAACTCGACATCGCGCGCTGGCTGATGGGGGTGACCTATCCGACGAAGGTCGAGGCGAAGGGGGCCAAGCGCTTCCACGCGGGCGACGACTGGGAGATGTACGACTCGCTGTCGCTCGACCTGAACTACGACAACGACCGGGTGATCCGCTGGAACGGGCAGAGCTGCAACGCGATGCAGACCTATGGCCGCGGCCGCGGCGTGCTGCTGCTTGGCACCAAGGGGTCGGCCGTGGTCGATCGCAACGGGTTCGAACTCTATGATCTGGCGGGCAAGTCGATCCGGCAGGTAATGGCCAAGGCGACCTCGGAGACGACCGGCACGGTTGGCGAGGGTGTGCTCGACGTCTATCACGCGAACAATTTTGTCGACGTGATCCGCGGCAAGGCCACCACGCTCAACTCGCCGATCACCGAGGGGCATATCAGCACAACGCTCTGCCACCTCGGCAACATGGCCTATCGCACCAACAGCGTGCTGACCGTCGATCCCGCGACCGGCAGGCCGAGCAGTGCCGAGGCGATGAAGCTGTGGTCGGTCGCCTATGAACCTGGCTGGGAGGTCAAGGCCTGACGTGGGTATCGCCGCGCGGGTCGAGCGCTTCGTCGCGATGGGGACGCGGATCGAGCTTCACGTCTTCGGTGCAGGGTCTGAGGATGCGCTGGTCGCGGCACGGCGTGCGATCGAAAGCGTCGACGACGCGTTGACGATCCACCGGCCGTCGCCGACGACCGCGCTCAATGACGAACTGCTCGCCGGGCACGGCGTCGCAATCGACGATCCGGTATTGATCGAGGCGCTGATCGCGATCGACGAGGCGTATGCGCTGACCGAAGGGTTGTTCGATCCGGCCGCCGATCGGCGGTTCGCCGGGGCGGGCTGGGGCGATCTCGTGTTCGACCGCAGCACCGCGCGGATCGCCGCGATCCGGCCGCTCGCGCTCGATTTCGGCGGCTTCGGCAAGGGCTTCGCGCTCGACCGCGCGTGCGCCGCACTGCGCGATGCGGGCGTCGTCTGCGCGTGCCTGTCGGCGGGTGAAAGCTCGATCGCGGTGATCGGGGAGCATCCGCTGGGCGGCGGATGGCCGTTCGCGATTCCCGATCCGTCGCGCACCGACGCGGTACTGGTCGAGGTCGAGCTGGTCGACGAGGCGCTGTCGATCTCGACGACGGTCGGTGCGGGCACACAGGCGCCCGAGCGCGCGGCGATGATCCGCCCGACCGATGGCGGGATCGTGACCGCGGCGCGCTGTACCGTGGCGATCGATCGCAGCGGCGGCATAGCGGAGGCGATGAGTACCGCGCTGCTCGTCGCCGATGCGCCGCGCGCGCGACGCCTGGTCGAGGGCGCGCCGGCGCGGCGGTTCCAGTACGATCTTTCCAAGGCGGCGGCGCCGACCGACGACACAGCAAGGATGCAAGCGGCATGACCGACAAGGATTTCGACCTCTCGCGGCGATCGTTCATCGATCGCGTGCTGACGGCGACGGCGGGCGCGGGGATGGCGGGCGCGGGGATGGCGGCCGCCGCACCCTGGGCGGTGTCCGCAGCCTCCGCCGCGGCGGGCGCCGAGCCGGTCAAGTCGAACCCGGTGCGGCTGGGCGTGATCGGCACGGGCGACCGCGGCCGCGCGCTGATCCAGAACATCGCCAAGTCGCGCAACTGCACGGTCGTCGCGATCTGCGACAGCTATGCGCCGAACCTCGTCAAGGCGCAGCAATGGGCGCCGACCGCGCGGCGCTTTGCCGATCACCGCGCGATGCTCGATGCGCGCGGGATCGACGCGGTGGTGATCGCGACGCCGCTCGACACGCATGCGAAGCTCTGTTTCGACGCGTTCGACGCCGGGCTGCACGTGTGGTGCGAAAAGGCGATGGCACGGACGATCGCCGACTGCGGCGCGATGATCACGCGTGCGAAGGCGGCGGGCAAGGTGCTGCAGATCGGGCATCAGCGGATGTTCCACCCGACCTATCTCAACGCGTTGAAGCGCGCGCGCGCGGGTGAGATCGGCACGCTGACACAGATCCGCGCGAGCTGGCACCGCAACAATGCCTGGCGCCGCGTCGTGCCTGCGGATGCGAACGACCGGCAGATCAACTGGCGGCTGTACCGCGACCGGTCGGCGGGGCTGATGACCGAGCTGGCGACGCATCAGCTTCAGGTCGGCAACTGGTTCCTCGACGCGGTGCCGACGCGGGTGATCGGGTCGGGCAGCATCTGTTTCTGGAAGGATGGCCGCGAGGTCTATGACCATGTCGCGCTGATCTACGAATATAGCGGCGGGCGGAAACTGATCTACACCTCGCTGCTCAACAATGCGCGCTATGGCTGCGAGGAGCAGATCCAGGGGAGCAAGGGGACGATCGAGCCCGAGCTCGGGCGCATCTATCAGGAAGTGCCCGCCAAGGTGCTGGCGTTGCAGCGGATGCACAAGGACGTCGCGCGCGGGCACAAGCGCACGGTGCCGATCGGCGGCGCGACCTGGTTCCCCGAGCTGCCCGTGACGACGCCCGGCGAGTCGCTCGGCTGGGGCGAATATGACGAGACGATGCTCCAGTTCGAGGGCTTTGGCGAGGCGGTGCGCGCGGGCAAGCCGCTGCCCGGCCTGTTGCGGCAGGCCTATCAGGCGAGCGTCGCGTCGCTGCTCGGCGAGCAGGCGATGGACCAGAACCAAGCAATGACCTGGCCGACGAACCTGGTCTCGATCTAAAAGGGGATAGAGCTGTGAGCGACACCAACCGCCGGGGACTTCTCGGGCTCGGACTGACCGCCGGACTGGCCGCGGGCTTCGCCGCCGACGCTTTCGCGCAATCCGCCACGCGCGGCGATGCACCGACCGAGGGGGCGGTGGCAAAGCCCGCGCCCGAGGCCAAATACCGCGTGCCGTTCGCGGTCATCGGGATGGACCACAACCATATCTATGGGATCACCGACGCGGTGATCCGCGGCGGCGGCGTCCTGACCGCCTTCTACGCGACCGATCCCAAGCAGATCGCGATGTTCCGCAAGCGCTATGGCGACATCAAGCTGGCGCGGTCCGAGCAGGAGATCCTCGACGACCGCGCGATCAAGCTGGTGTGCAGCGCGGCGATCCCCGTGCTGCGCGCGCCGCTGGGCATCCGCGTGATGCGCGCCGGCAAGGATTATCTGAGCGACAAGGCCGCGGTCGTGACGCTCAAGCAGCTCGCCGATGTCCGCCGCGCGATCCGCGAGACGGGACGCAAGTTCGCGATCATGTATTCCGAGCGGCTCGAGGTGCCCGCCGCGGTGATGGCGGGGCAGCTCGTCCATGACGGCGCGATCGGGCGCGTGATCCAGACGATCAACCTCGCGCCGCACCGCCTGTCCGCACCGAGCCGTCCCGACTGGTTCTGGGACCCGGCGCGCAACGGCGGCATTCTGACCGATGTCGGCAGCCACCAGGCGGACCAGTTCGTCTATCTGACGGGCAGCAAGCGCGCGCAGGTGCTCGCGTCGCAGACGGGCAATTTCGGCAATCCCGCGCATCCCAAGTTCGAGGATTTCGGCGACATGATGCTGAGCGGCGATGGCGGTGCGGGCTATGTCCGCGTCGACTGGTTCACGCCCGACGGCCTGTCGACCTGGGGCGACGGCCGCCTCTTCATCCTCGGCACCGAGGGCTATATCGAGCTCCGCAAATACGTCGACATCGCGGGACGTCCGGGCGGCAACCACCTGCTGATCGCGGACAAGAAGGGCACGCGCTATCTCGATTGCTCGAAGGTGCCGCTGCCGTTCGGACCGCAGTTCGTGACCGACCTGGTCGAACGCACGTCGGTCGCGCAGGATCAGGAGGGCGCGCTGCTCGCCGCCGAACTCGTGCTGACCGCGGAGGCGCGTGCGACTCCGGCGAAGCGATGACGGCGCGCCGCGGCGCGGCGGCCTGCACAGTGCTGCGCGCGATCGGCATCGGCGTGGCGCTTGCGGCGGCCGCACCAGCCGCACCGGGGCCGGGTCGCGATCCCCTGCCGCTCAGCGACTATGTCGATCCCCTGATCGGTACCGGGGACGACGACGAGGGCGACACGATCCCGGGGGCGACGCTGCCCGCGGGGTCGATCCACCCCAGCCCGAACACGATCACCGCGGCGACCAGCAATGCAGGCTATGACCGCGCCGCCCCGCTGAGCGGGTTTGCGCAACTGCATACGCAGGGGTCGGGCGGGGTGCCGAGCTATGGCACGTTCCTCGTCTCGCCGCAGACGGGGCCGCTCGCGACGACCGAGGCGGAGCATCTCTCGCCCAAGCGCGACGAGCGCGCGCGGGCGGACGGCTACCGCGTGACGCTCGCGCGCTATGGCACCAATGTCGAGATCGCGCCCGCGCATCACGCCGCGCTGTACCGCTTCACCTTTCCGAACAGCGGCGACGCGCATCTGCTGTTCGACGTGACGCGCAAGATCATGGGCGAGCTCGGCACTGCGGGATCCGAGGTGACGCTGTTCCCCGAGCAGGGCAAGATCGTCGGGCGCGTCCGCACCCGGCATTACTGGTCGCCGGCGGAGGTCGATGTCTGGTTCGTCGCCAAGGTCGATGCGAAGCCGACCGCATGGGGAATCGAACGCGCCAATGTCCGCGCCCCCGGCGCGACGCGCGCGAGCGCGCCCGCGGACCAGCCGCTGCGCGCGTGGTGGACGTTCGGCAGCGCGGGTCGCGGCCCCGTCTCGATGAAGATCGCGGTCTCCTTCGCCAGCGCGGCGCGTGCCGAAGAGCTGCTCGCACAGGATCTGCCCGGCTGGGACATGGCCGCGGTTCGCAGCGCGGCGGGCAAGGCGTGGAACGACGCGCTCGGGCGGATCACGATCGACGGGGTCGGCGCGGCGGATCGGCGGCGCTTCTACACCGCGCTCTACCACAGCGTCATCCAGCCGCGCGACCGGACGCAGGACCAGGCGGACAGCGAGCGCGCGTCGCCGCTGTACGACGATCACTATACGCTGTGGGACACCTACCACACGCTCTATCCGCTGATGTCGCTGATCCGGCCCAGCGCCTATGCGGGTGTGATCGGATCGTTCGTGCGGACGTGGGAACGCTATGGCGCGGCGGATACCGCGTTCATCGCCGGGCGCAATTTCCATGTCGGCCAGGCGGGCGACGAGGTCGACAATGTGATCGGCGAGGGGTTCCTGCGCGGTGTTCCCGGCGTCGACTGGCAGAAGGCGGCGAACGTCGTCCTGTTCAACGCGTTCGAGCGGCGCCGGCCGCGCTATCTGGTCGACGGCTATTTTGCGGTCGACGATCGCAGCCCCGAGGGCACGCCGCAGCGGTCGCGCTCGGGATCGGCGACGACGGGCATGGCGCTCAACGATTATTACACGGCGAAGGTCGCGGCAGGCACGGGGCACGCCGCCGAGGCCGCGCTGCTCGAGACGCGCGCGGGGAACTGGCGCAACGTCTGGGATCCGCGCGCGGCGAGCGACGGCTATACCGGGTTCGTGGGGCCACGCTTTGCCGACGGACGTTTCCAGCCGAACGATCCCAAGCGCGGCTGGGACGGCAAGACGCACGACAATTTCGGCTTTTACGAGGGGACGGGCTGGATCTACTCCTATGCCGCGGTCCACGACGTTCCGGGCATGGTCGCGATCATGGGCGGGCGCGCGGCGTTCACGCGGCGGTTGCAGCATGCGTTCGATGCGGGGCTGATCGACTTCACCAACGAGCCGTCCTTCTCGACGCCCTGGCTGTTCAGCGAGGTCGGGCGCCCCGACCTGGCGAGCAAATATGCCGATATCGTCTTCCGGCGGTTTACCGCGGACGCCTATCCCGGCGACGAAGACAGCGGCGCGATGAGTTCGCATTACGTGTTCAACCGCCTCGGTCTGTTCCCGAAGCTCGGCAGCGACCTCTATTATCTCCACGCGCCGCACCAGCCGCGGAGCCGGATCACGCTCGAGAGCGGGCGAACCTTCACGATCGTCGCGCGCGGGCAGGGAGCGGGGACGCGCTACATCCGCGCGGCGCGGCTCAACGGGCAACCGCTCGACACGCCGTTCGTGTCGCAGGCCGCGATCCTGCAGGGCGGCACGCTCGAGCTCGATCTGGGTCGTACGCCGAACGACTGGGGTCGCGCGGCGTCGTCGCTGCCCTGAGACCCGATCGGCGTCAGCGCCAATGTGCGCCGGGTTCGGCGGGAACCACGGTCTTTGGTGCCGCGCTCAGCCGGCGGATCAGGTCGGTCTCCGCCTTGCGATACGGCGTGCCGTCGGCGCGGAAGACCTCGTGGAACCAGATCGTCGGCTCCTCCATCACATAGGGCTTTTTCCAGCTGTCCCAGGGCAGCCGCGTCTGCGTCTTTCCATCGACGAACCCCCAGTTCATCATCGCGACATTGTAGCGTTTGGCGATCGGCAGCGAGCCGTCGAACGTCGATCCGTTGCCGCGCGCCATATATTCGGTGCACAGGATCGGCCGGTTGTACGGCAGCAACTGGCGCACGCGCACCTCGAACGTCTCGGGCCAGCTGTAATCGTGGAAGCTGATGACGTCGGACTGGCCCAGCTGGAGCGTCTCCATCGGCGACAGCTTGCCACCGGTCGGGGTCCAGTCGTCATGCTGCCACACGCCCGACGTCAGCGGCTGTGACGGGTCGGTGTCACGTGCCCAGTCGAACGCCTGCGCGAGAAGCGCGCGGACGAGCGGTTCCTTCCCCTCCTGGCCCTTATACTGGTCGGCACCATTGTCGGGTTCGTTCCAGACATCCCAGCCCAGGATGCGATCGTCTTTCGCGAACGCCCCGACGATCCCCTGCACATAGGCCTTGTACGCGGGGTAGCGGCTCCGGTCGCGCAATCCCGGCAGGCCAGGACCCTGCACCCAGCCCGAATTGTGGACGCCTGGGATCGGCGGATGCTGGGGCCCGAGCCTGGGATCGGGATCCCAGCAGCTGTCGAACAGCACGAACAGCGGCCGGATGCCGTGCGCGTGCGCGATCGTCAGGAACGCGTCGATGCGGCGCTTGAAGCCTTCGGGATCCTGGACCCAGAGCTGGTCGTGGAGGAACACGCGCATCGTGTTCATCCCGATCCCTTGGGCGAGGCGTAGCTCGTGATCGATCCGGTTGGGATCCCAGGTCGCCGCCTGCCACATTTCGAGCTGGTTGATCGCGGAGGCGGGGGTGTAGTTCGCGCCCACCAGCCAGGGCTGCCTCGCGTACCAGGCCCTGGCCTGCGCCTCGGTCCAGCGCGGGCGGGCATCGGCAGTGCCGACGCTCAGCAAAGGCGTTGCCGCGAGCGCGGCCAGCAATAGCTTGCCCATGTCATCCTCCCCTGTCGGTCATTCTCGTTGCAGATCAGGTACGTCTGGCCGAATTGAACGAAGGCCGGGCCGGTCATCGCGGATACGGCGAGGCAATTGCTTCTTCGTGGCACATAATTATAGGATTAGTAATAGGCGTCGCGCGGGTCAGCGTCGGCCGCGAACGGGAGCCCGGTTCTGGAAAAGCGTATGATCTTGCCCGATCGGGTGATCGCAGCGGGTTCGCTATTCGCCGTCAGCCATGTCAGGCGCGGCCGATGAGCTATACCGTCGCTGGCGACTGGGGCACGAGCAACCTGCGGCTCTACCGGATCGAGGACGGTGCGGTCGTCGATCGCGCGGCGGGGCCCGGTATCGGGGACCTTGGCGACCAGACGCCCGAGCAGGTGCTGCGCACCGCGCTCGCACGCTGGCGCGTGATATCGGATCCGCGCACGATCCATCTCTGCGGCATGGTGGGGTCGCGTAACGGCTGGATCGAGATTCCCTATGTCGACTGTCCTGCCGATCCAGCAATCTGGGTGGCGGGATCGGCGCGCGCGATGGTCGACCAGATTCCCGTGACGATTGGCGCGGGGCTTGCCTGCACGCGCGGCTCTGGCGCACCCGATGTGATGCGCGGCGAGGAAACGCAGATCTTCGGTGCGATGGCGCTTATGCCCGAGCTTGCATCCGGGCGTCATCTGATCGCGCTACCCGGCACGCACAGCAAATGGGCGACCGTCGAGGACGGCCGGGTGACCGGGTTCCAGACCTTCGTGACGGGCGAGCTGTTCGCCCTGCTCCGGCGGCATTCGACGTTGACGCGTGCGGCGGCGGATGACGGTGCGCCCGAGGATGACGCCGTCGGTTTCGACGCGGGCCTCGACCGCATCTCGGAGGGCGGGCATCTCCTCGGCGCGCTGTTCGAGACGCGGGCAGCGCAACTGCGCACCGGGGCGAGCGGCCGCTGGGCACTGGGGTTCCTGTCGGGGCTAATCATCGGCGCCGAGATCGCCGAGATCCTGCCCGCGGCCACCGGCACTATCACGCTGATCGGTGATCCGGCGCTCGCCGACCGCTATGGCCGCGCGCTCGCGGCACGCGGCCTCGCCGCTACCGTTCATACCGGCGAAGCCTGTGCGCTTGCCGGCCTTGCCTTGCTGGAGACACCATGACCGTCGATGATCTGCTCGCATCGGGTACCGCGCCCATCGTCGCCATCCTGCGCGGCGTCGCACCCGACGAGGTACTGGCGATCGGCGAGGCGCTGGTCGAGGCCGGCATCCGTCTGATCGAGGTGCCATTCAACTCGCCAGACCCGGTGACGAGTATCCGCATGTTGCAGCAGGCGTTCGGCGATCGGGCCGCGATCGGCGGGGGGACGGTGCTCGACATTGCTGCGGTCGAGGCGCTGGCTGCGACCGGCGGTACGATCATGGTGACGCCCAACACGAACCCCGCCGTCATCGCCCGCGGCGTCGAACTCGGGCTCGAGCCCATGCCCGGATTCGTCACGCCGAGCGAGGCGTTCCAAGCGATCGCCGCGGGAGCGCGACGCCTGAAGCTGTTTCCCGCGGTCGCGTTCGGACCCGCTTATCTCAAGGCTGTGCGCGAGATCCTGCCGAAGACCGTCCGTGTCTGGGCAGTCGGCGGCACCGGGGCGGACAATCTGGCCGATTGGCTGGCGGCTGGGGCCGAGGGGATCGGCGTCGGTGGCGCGCTCTACAAGCCTGGCGACACCGCCGCCACCGTCGGCACGCGCGCCCGCGCACTCGTCGCAGCCTGGCAGGCGGCGCGGTCCGTGTAACGCGGGGCTTGGGTAGCGCAGGAGTCCGCGCTCCTAGGCCAGGATGGTCCGGTCTATATCGGCGATCCGGCGGACGCCGGTCAGTGCCATTGCGACGCGCATCTCGCGTTCGATCAGCGTCAAGAGCAGGTCGACCCCGGCCTCGCCCCGCGCGGCAAGCGCATAGACCCAGGCGCGGCCGAGCAGCACGCCCTCCGCGCCGAGTGCCAGCATCCGGACCACGTCGAGCCCTGACCGTACGCCGGAGTCCGCCAGCACCGTGACCTGGCCGCGGACCGCGTCCGCGATTGCCGGTAGTGCGCGTGCGGTGGACAGCACGCCGTCGAGCTGGCGGCCGCCATGGTTGGAGACGATGATGCCGTCCGCGCCGATCTTCACCGCCTCGCGCGCATCCTCGACGTCGAGGATCCCCTTGATGATCAGCGGCCCATCCCAGGCCGAGCGGATCCATTCGAGATCGGCCCAGCCGATCGACGGATCGAAGTTCGCGCCGAGCCAGCCCATATAGTCGTTGAGCCCGCTGTTGCTGCCGAGCACGGGTTCGAGATTGCCGAGCTTGTGCGGCCGTCCGCGCAGACCGACGTCCCACGCCCAGCCGGGCCGGCCCATCGCCTGCAGGACGCGCTTCAGGGGCGCACCCGCGCCGGACATGCCGGAATGCGCGTCGCGGTACCGCGCGCCCGGGACCGGCATGTCGACGGTGAAGACGAGCGCTTCCGCACCGATCTGTTTCGCCGTGGCGATCAGGTCGCGCATGAACGCCCGGTCGCGAATGACGTAGAGCTGGAACCACAGCGCACCCGTGCCGCTCGCCTGCTTCACCTCCGACAAGGGACAGATCGAAACCGTCGACAGGCAGAACGGAACGCCCGCGGTGGTCGCCGCGCGCGCGGCCTGCGTCTCGCCGCGCCGATGATACATGCCACTGATCCCGACAGGACCCAGCGCGACCGGAAGCGCCATCGTCCGCCCGAACAGCGACGTCGTCAGATCGATGTCGGCGACGTCGCGCAGCACGCGCTGGCGCAGCGCAATGTCGGCGAGGTCGTCGACATTGCGGCGAAGCGTCTGCTCCGCATAGGCGCCGCCATCCGCATAATCGAACAGGAAGCGCGGCAACCGCCGTCGGGCGGCTTCGCGGAAGTCATGCGTCGAGGCGATGATCATGACGCGATCAGTATCGCACTTCCGCCGACACAGCATAACGTTCGAGCGACGCGGGCTTCATCTCGATCGAATAGCCCGGCCGCGTCGGCGGCATATAGGCGGCATCGCGGATGACGCAGGGATCGACGAAATGCTCGTGCAGATGATCGACATATTCGATCACGCGACCCTCGCGCGTGCCCGAAAAGCAGAGATAGTCGATCATCGACAGGTGCTGGACATATTCGCACAGCCCCACGCCACCGGCATGCGGACAGACCGGCAGGTCGTGCTTGGCCGCCATCAGCAGGACCGCGAGCACCTCGTTGACGCCGCCGAGACGGCACGCGTCGATCTGCACGACGTCGATCGCGCCCGCGTCCATGAACTGTTTGAACAGGATGCGGTTCTGGCACATCTCACCGGTTGCGACCTTGACCGATCCGATCCCGCGGCGGATCTTGGCATGGCCCAGCACGTCGTCGGGGCTGGTCGGCTCCTCGATGAACCACGGATTTGCGAAGGCGAGCGCGTTGACCCATTCGATCGCCTGGTCGACCTCCCAGATCTGGTTGGCGTCGATCATCAGCTTCGCGTGCGGACCGATCGCCTCGCGCGCGATCCGCAGCCGGCGGATATCGTCGTCCAGATCGCGCCCGACCTTCAGCTTGATATGATCGAACCCGGCATCGACCGCCTCGCGTGCCAGCCGGTAGAGCTTCTCGTCCGAATAGCCGAGCCAGCCCGCCGACGTCGTGTAGCAGGGAAAGCCCTCGGCCTTGAGCGTCGCGACGCGCTCCGCCTTGCCCTCGGCGCGCTTGGTCAGCAGTGCGAGCGCCTCGTCGGGCGTGATGCAGTCGGTGATGTAGCGGAAGTCGATCGTCCGGACGAGTTCCTCGGGCGTCATGTCCGCGACCAGCTGCCAGACCGGCTTGCCGACGCTCTTCGCCCACAGATCCCACACCGCGTTGACGACGGCACCGGTCGCCAGGTGGATCGCGCCCTTGTCGGGGCCGATCCAGCGCAGCTGGCTGTCACTGGTGACGTGGCGCCAGAACCGCCCGGCATCCGCCGCGATCCAGTCGAGGTCGAGCCCGATCACCCGCTCGCGCAGTGCGCCGATCGCGGCGACGCAGATCTCGTTGCCGCGCCCGATCGTGAAGGTCAGGCCGTGCCCTTCGAGCGCGGCCGTGTCGGTTTCCAACACTACATAGGCGGCCGAGTAATCGGGGTCGGGGTTCATCGCGTCCGAGCCGTCGAGCGAAAGGCTGGTCGGGAAGCGGACGTCGCGAATGCGCAGCCCGGTGATCGTCGTCATGCGCGCGATTCCACGACGCGCTGGGTCTGCTCGCCAAGACCGTCGATGCCGAGCCGCATGACATTGCCCACCGCCAGATATTTGGGCGGCTTCTGGCCGAGGCCGACGCCGGGGGGCGTGCCGGTCGAGATCACGTCGCCCGACTGAAGGCTCATGAAGCGGCTGAGATAGGAGACGATCTCGGCCACCCCGAACACCATCGTCGCGGTCGTGCCGTCCTGATACTTGTGACCGTCGACCTCGAGCCACAGCCGCAGCGCCTGCGGATCGGGCACCTCGTCGGCCGTGACCAGCCATGGGCCGATCGGCCCGAACGTGTCGCAGCCCTTGCCCTTGTCCCAGGTGCCGCCGCGCTCGAGCTGGTATTCGCGCTCGCTGACGTCGTTGACGACGCAATAGCCGGCGACATGCGCCATCGCATCGGCTTCGTCGATGTAGCGCCCGGGCTTGCCGATCACGACGCCGAGTTCGACTTCCCAGTCGAGCTTGGTCGAGCCGCGGGGCATTTCGACCACGTCGTCGGGGCCGCAGATCGCGCTGGTCCATTTGTTGAAGATGACCGGCTCCTTGGGCACGTCCATCCCGCTTTCGGCGGCGTGATCGCTGTAGTTGAGGCCGATGCAGATGAACTTGCCGACCGCGCCGACGCAGGCGCCGTAGCGCGGCGTGCCGTCGACCAGTGGCAGCGTCGTCGGGTCGATCGCGGCCAGCGTCGCGATCCCCTCGGGCGTCAGCGTGTCGCCGGCAATGTCGCCCACGATCCCCGACAGATCGCGGATCGCACCATCGGCATCGAGCATGCCGGGCTTTTCATGGCCGATCGGGCCGTAGCGTAACAGTTTCATGGAGCGAACGTCCTCTGGTTCTAGGTCGTGGGGAAGGGGGTGATTTAGTTGACCCAGCCGCCGTCGATGACATGGGTCGTGCCGGTGGTGAATGCACTCTCGTCGGACGCAAGGTACAGCGCGAGGGCTGCGATCTCCTCGGGGCGGCCAAGGCGGCCGACGGGCTGGCGCGCGACGAAGGCGGCGGTCGCCTCTTCGAGCGGAATGCCGGCCGCGCTCGCCTGTTCTGCGACACGTTGGCGCAGCGACGGGGAGTCGATCGTGCCCGGGCAGATCGCGTTGCAGCGGACGCCGCGCAGGACATAATCCGCCGCGATCGCCTTGGTCAGGCCGATCACCGCGGCCTTGGTCGTGCCATAGGCGAAGCGATTGGGAATGCCCTTTACGCTCGAGGCGATCGAGGCGAGGTTGACGATCGATCCGCTGCCCTGGGCGAGCATGCCCGGCAGGAAGGCCCGGCACAGCCGGTACATCGACGTGACGTTCAGCGTCATCGAAAAGGCGAAGGCGTCCTCGTCGCAGGCCAGGATATCGCCCGCATGGACATAGCCTGCACCGTTGACGAGGATGTCGATGTCGCCGATCTGCGCCGGCAGCGCCGCGACCGCTTCTGCATCGGTGACGTCGAGCATGATGGGCGTGACGCCCGGGACGGTCGCGAGCAGTTCGCCGTTCAGGTCGGCGGCGTAGACCGTCGCGCCCTGTGCGACGAACGCCTCCGCGATCGATCGGCCGATGCCCTGTGCCGCAGCGGTCACCAGGGCGCGTTTACCGTTCAGTCTCAATGGATCGTCCTCATGGTAGGGGAAAGGGGGGCGTCGGTCGCGCCGCGCGCGAACAGCGCGACGACCGCAAAACAGATCAGCGGCAATGCCATCGCGACGTGCAGGCCACCCGCTGCGCCCGCGATCAGGCCCATCACCGGCGGCACGAGCGCACCACCGATGATCGCCATGATGATCAGCGAGGAGCCGATCGTCGCGCGCGGCCCGAGATCGCGGACGCCGAGCGCGAAGATCGTCGGGAACATGATCGACATGAAGAAGCTGGTCAGGCCTAGCGCACCGACCGCGATCCAGCCGCCCGACAGCATCGCCACCGCGCAGAGCGCGATGTTGGCGACCGCGCACGCGAACAGCAACCGGGTCGCCGGCAGCCTGTGCATCAGCGCGGCGCCGATGAACCGCCCCGCCATGAACAGCACGAGGCTGAGCGACAACAGATAGGCGGCCGACCGCTCGGGCGTGGCGGGGAGGCTGTCCTTCACGAAATCGACGAAGAAGCTCCAGATGCCGACCTGTGCGCCAACATAAAAGAACTGTGCGACCACCGCGCGCCACAGCCCCGGCGCGCGCAGGACCGTGAACAGCCCGTCATGCGCGCTGTCGTCGGTCTTGGTGTCGAGTGCGGGGAGGCGGACCAGTGCGATGGCGACGCCGACCAGCACGACGATGATCGCCAGCAGCAGATAGGGCACCTGCACCATGCGCGCCTCGGCGACGCGATAGGCGACCAGCTGTGCCTGCGGCATCGTCGTCAGCGTCGCCGCGTCATGCTCGACGCCTGAGAAGATGAACAGACCGCCGATCGTCGGGGCGAGCACCGCGCCGAAGCCGTTGAACGCCTGGGCGAGGTTCAGTCGCTGCGAGGCACGCGCCGGGTCGCCGAACGCGACGATATAGGGGTTGGCGGCGGTTTCCAGAAAGGCAGCACCCGACGCCAGCACGAACAGCGCGCCGAGAAAGGCCGCATATTCACGGACTTCGGCGGCGGGCCAGAACAGCAAAGCGCCGATCGCGTACAGCGCCAGTCCGGTCAATATGCCTGCGCGATACCCGAAGCGGCGCATGACCAGACCCGCGGGCAGCGCCATCACGAAATAGCCGACATAGAAGACGAACTGGATCAGGCCTGCCTGCGCGCGATTGAGGTCGAGCGCCTTCTGGAACTGGCGAATCAGGATGTCGTTGAAGTTGTTGGCAAGCGCCCAAAGGAAGAACAGGCTGGTAATGAGGATGAAGCCCGCCCGAAATCCCGGCCGGATGAAACGCCCGGTGCTTGTCGCGGTGTCAGCTATGTCGGCCATGTGGCTCGAGCCCTTCGCAGCGTGTGCCATGACATCCTCTCTTCGTCGCCTCTGGTGCGATTGCCGCCATCATAGGCCTTGAGAGAGGTTTGCATATATAAAAAATCATGTCACAGGTGAGCAACAAGTGAAGGGATGCAAAAGCCCGATGGTGAAGAGGATCGATGCGCACCAGCATTTCTGGCGTTATCGCGCGGCGGAGTATGGCTGGATCCAGCCCGGCAGCGTGCTCGCGCGCGACCGGCTCCCGGTCGATGTCCGGCCCGCGCTGGAGGCCACCGCGTTCGACGGCTGCATCGCGGTGCAGGCCTGCCACAGTGCGGCGGAGACCGACTGGCTGCTCGCGCTTGCCGAGGCACACTCGTGGATCATGGGTGTCGTCGGCTGGATCGACCTGACCGCGCCCGACGTCGCAGTCCAGCTCGACCGTCACGCATCGCGGTCGCTTGTGGGCATACGGCACATCGCGCAGGACGAGCCCGACCCGCGCTACCTGCTGCGCGAGGATGTCCTGCGCGGCGTGCGGACGATCCTGGCGCGCGGCCTCGCCTATGACATACTCGTCCGCGGGCCGGCACAACTGGGATGCGTTCCCGACCTGCTCGCAGCGACCGGGCCGGGGGCGCTGGTGCTCGATCATGGCGGCAAGCCCGACATTGCGGGTGGCGAATGGGGCGCATGGGCCCGGACGAACGCAGCCATCGCCGCCTTTCCAGGCGTCACCTGCAAGCTGTCGGGGCTGGTGACCGAGGCCGATCACGCCGCCTGGTCGCCGACCGACATCGCGCGGTATCTCGACCATCTGCTCGCCTGCTTCGGACCGGACCGGCTGATCTTCGGATCCGACTGGCCGGTGTGCCTGCTTGCCGCCGAGCATGCGGCGGTAGTCGACCTGATCGAAACCTTCGTCGCGCGCGCGTGCCCGGGGCATCGCGATGCGATCTTTGGCGGCACGGCGGCGCGCGTCTATCGCCTGACACCTATCGAGGATGGACTATCATGAAGCTGGGACTCGACGGTAAACTGGTGATCGTCACCGGCGGTGGCGCCGGGATTGGCGGCGCGATTTCGACCCTGCTCGCGGAGGAGGGCGCGATCCCCGCGATCCTCGGGCGCAGCGCACTCGACCCTGCGTTCGAGGCGAATATCCGCGCGCTTCAGCCCGCGACGATGTTCATCCGTACCGAGATGACCGACGATGCCGCCTGCGCCGCGGCAGTGGCGCAGATCGTCGCGGCGGGGCACGGCATCCACGGCCTGGTCAACAATGCGGGCGCCAATGACGGGATCGGGCTGGAGGCGGGAACGGCGGCTTTCCTCGCGTCGCTGGTCGCCAATGTCGGCCACTATTACGGCATGGCGCACCATTGCCTACCGCATCTGAAGGCCAGCCGCGGCGCGATCGTCAACATCTCGTCGAAGACCGCGCTGACCGGGCAGGGGCAGACCAGCGGCTATGTCGCCGCCAAGGCCGCCCAGCTCGGCCTGACGCGCGAATGGGCGGCGGCGCTGGTCGGCGACGGCGTCCGCGTCAACGCGGTGCTCCCTGCCGAGGTGATGACGCCGCTCTATCGCGCGTGGATCGACACGTTCGACGATCCGCAGGCCAAGCTCGACGAGATCGCAGGCAACATCCCGCTCGGCCGCCGGCTGACGACCGATCGCGAGATTGCCGATACCGTGGTGTTCCTGCTGTCGGCGCGGTCGTCGCACACGACCGGGCAGTGGATCATCCCCGACGGCGGCTACACGCATCTCGACCGCACGCTGACCTGACCGGTCAGCCCTGCTCGTCGAGCGCGAAGATGCGTTCGGCGGGCAGCCATTTCTCGCCCGGCTGCGCGCTCGGCAACGGACGCTGGAGGCGCGACATCGCGGCCTCCCACGCGACCACGGCGGGATCGGACGCGTCCGCCGCGGCCTTTGCCTCGGGGTCGAAGCCGGGACCGGTCCGCATCATCATGACCAGCCGGTCATCGCGCTGATAGATGTCCATCGCCTCGATCCCCGCTGCCCGGATCGAGGCGAGCACGGCAGGCGGCACCGCACGGTGGCGATCGCGATACGCCGCGATCAGCGCGGCATCGTCATGAAGGTCGAGGAAAAGGCAATGCCACATGATATCGTGTTCCATCGTGAGGAGGGGAGTAGACGACGCGCTTGCAGCGGTCAGCCGTCGGATCCCGCGTCGGGCGCGCCATGGTCGACGACCCGCTGATACAGCCCGTCGCGCACTTCGGGGGACAGCTGCTCGGCGATCGTCGCGGCCGCGTGGCGCAGCACCGTCTGCGATGCGTCCAGCGTCACGCGCGCGCCCGGGCCATCGACGAAGGGCACGGTCAACGCCGCCCGCGCGGACCCCATCACCAGAATGGGCACCGACATGTCGGTGATCGCATTCAGGACCGGACTTGGGGTGGTGTGCAGACCCTTCGCTGCGATCGCGTCCAGCTCCGCCGCCAGCGCGGCCGTGTCGAAATCCGCACCGGCCAGACGCACGTCGTCGAGCATGGCCTGGCGCACGTCCGCCGACTGGAACGCGAGCAGGACGCGTCCCGACGCCGAGCGATGCAGCGGTCGGCGATAGCCAACCCGGATGGCAAAGCCCGACAGGCTGGGGGCCTCGACGCCGACGATCACGACCATCTCGGCACCCGACGCCACCGCCATGTGACAGCTTTGCCCGGTCCGCCGCGCGACTTCGCTCATCACCGGGAGCGCGATGCCGACAAGGTTGCGGACCGGCGGCTGGCTCATGCCGAGCGCGAACAGCCGGTTGGTCAGGCGGTAACCGTCATCGCCCCGCGCGATATAGCGGTGTTCCTCGAGCACCTGCAGCATGCGGAAGATCTCGCTGACGGACCGGCCGAGCGCGGTCGAGATATCCGACATGTTGAGCGGCGCGGTGGCGGCGGCCAGCAGCTCGAGGATCTCGAGCCCCTTTTTGAGCGCGGGCGCCTGATAGCGCGATTTCGTCGTCATGGCTCCCCCGGTGCGCTTTTTGCGGCTTCTACGATCACCCACGCCAAGAACATAGCGGCTCCGGTCGCAGGCTGGTAATTCAGGCCCCGCTATGGCGTGCGATCAGACGCATGGCATGCCGTGACAGACCTGCTAAGGCGGCGGCATGTCGAAAAATCTCAGCACTTCCGGTACCATTGACGTCGATGGCACCACCTATGACTGGCGCCTCGAGAGCGAGCCGCAATGGTCGGACGACGACGGGTGGAAGGGGATGGTCCTTTCGCTGCTCGAAAAGGACTGCCAGCGCGAAGCGATGCTCGAATTTCCCGCCCCCAAGCGCCTGCTGAAGGGGTTGCCGCGCGGGCGGCTCCAGATCGATGATCCGACCATTTCGCGCGGTATCCGGGCGGCGTTGGGCGCAGGCTGGGAGCCGATGTCGCGCGGCAAGCCCGTCGTATTCGTTGTCGACGCCGAGGGCAATTAAGCGCGCCTCCGCGCTACTCCTTCGGTGGGGGCGACACCTGATCGAGGACGTAGCGCGTGAAGCGGGGGAGTGGGCAGGGGTCGCCGCAGCCGGGGACCGGGATCGCGACGGTTTCGGGCGGAGTCTGCGCTGACAGCGGGATGCGGTAGCGCATCTGGTCGAGCCCCTGCGCGACATAGCGGACCCGCACGACGCTCTTACCGGTCGCGCCACGACGCCACAGCTCGAACATCAGCCCGCCGCCGGGGGCGGCTTCGCCGGCGCCATAATCGCGTAGCGTCCAGTCGAGACCAAGCAGCCCGGCGAGCATCGTCACCGTGCCGTCATGGCCGCTGACGACGACGATCTTCTCCGCGTCGCCGATCGGGTCGGCCAGCGCGGTCGCGCCGGCGCCGCGCTGGAGCGTCGCGAGCAGCCGCATCGCGAGATAGCTGCTGGTCTGGCGGCCGACTTCCGGGGTGCGCGTGCGCAGGTCGATGCCGGCCCCATGGACGGTGAGCGCCTTGCCGATCGTCGCTGCGTCGATCCCGCTCCAGCCGGGGAAGGCGAGCCCGTCCGCATAGGCCATGACGAGGCTTTCGGCGATCCCGGCGACCTGCAGGCTGGGCGAGGTGAGGTCGGGCTTGCCCGTCGCGTCGATCCGCATCGTGATCGGCGTATCGCCCAGCCGGCGCTGGACCCGGGTGCGCTCGGTCGTGGAGCACGGGATACGGCGGCATTGCAGCATCAGCGCCTCGAACCGGTCGCGGTCGGGGGTCTGGCGCGCGTCCCACGCCGCCAGATCGCCGTCGACCCGCGCGGAGATCGCCGCGAGCATCCGCGGGGCGTCGAGCGGCGCGAGCGGGGTCTGCGGCGCCTCGAACAGCGGATCGGGCGCGGCCGCCGACTGGTGGATCGGCGCCGCGCACCCCGGGGTCAGGCCGGCGGCGAGTGCGGTCGCGGTCGCCTCGGTGCGCTGCGTGTGGTTCGCCCAGTAATAGACCGCGCAGTCGCTCGCGCCGAGCAGGCCCAGCTGCCGGTAGTGCGCCGCGTACCAGCCGCCGAGCATCGTCACGAGGGTGGCACCGTTGGCGGTCAGATGCCCCGCCGGCACCGCGAAGCGCGGCCAGGCGCGGCGGCTGTAGCGGCCGAGTTCCTCGGGGCTCGACATCGCGCTGCGCACGCCGTGGCGCATGACGATGACGACGCGTTCAAGTTTGTCCTCTCGCGACGGCGGCGTTTGAGCCGGCGCGAGGGACGAGGCGACAAGCGCAAGGCCGGCCGCCAGCGAGGCGATCCGCATCAGAACTTCGCCCTGACGCCGGCCATGAACGTCCGCCCGTAATCGGTATAGCCCGCAAATTGGTTGTCGCGGACATATTGCCACTGGACGCCGCCGGCCATGTTGATCCCCTGCACGACGAAGGTCACGTTCGGCGTCACCTTGTACGACATGTCGAAATCGAGGCTGCCGAACGCGCTGTCGTTGTTGGCGGCGAGCCCCGCGCCGCCGACGTCGCGCAGCACGTTGCCGCGCCAGCTGTAGCTGACGCGCGCGCCGACGCGCTCCTTTTCGTAGAAGGCGGTCAGGTTGAAGCTGTCCTTGGCGACGTCGACCAGCGCATCGCGGAAAATGCCGCCGGTCGCCAGTGCATAGGTGCCGCCGGTCTTAGTGTGCGTGTAGTTGGCTTGCGCGCCGAGGCCGTCGAACGGCGCGGGGAGCATCTTGAACAGCTGCTGATACGCGATCTCGACGCCGGCGACATAGGCGTCGCCGCCGTTCTTGGGCGCGGTCAGCCGATAGGTCTGGCCGTCGAGGACGAAGTCGCGCGTCTGCTGGAACACGAAGGTCGTGATGTCCTTGTAGAACACGCCGCCGACCAGCGCGCTGCCCGGCGCGAAATACCATTCGACCGTGCCGTCATATTGCCACGCCTCGAAGGGTTTCAGCTCGGGATTGCCGCCGACCGCGGTGAGGACGGTCGGGCTCGAATTGATCGTCAGCCGCGGCGCCAGATCGGCGAGCGAGGGCCGGGTGATGACCTTCGACGCGGCGAACCGCATCTGCAGATCGGGCGAGACCTCCGCGACCAGATTGAGCGAGGGCAGGATATTGTCATAGGTCTTGTCGTAGCTGACGGGCAGCGCGACCTTGCCGTCATCGGCATAGCCAGACGAGGTCTGGCGAGTCCGGGCATAGCGCACACCGATATCGCCGCGCACTGCGACCCCGCCGATTGGGAACGCGAAATCGGCCATGCCATAGCCTGCGACGATCTCCTCGCCGATCGCATAACTGTTCCGCAGATCGCCGCGCGCAAGCGGTGCGGCGAGCAGCGCCTCCTTGCCGGTGGCGGCGGCGAGGAACTTGGCGGGATCGGGCATTGCCCAGCTGGTCGGCAGGGTGCCGGTCGCGCCCTTCAGAAAATCATCGACCGGGAACGGGACGAAATAGCTCGCGTCGAAATATTTGCCGGCGATGCCGCTGGTGAAGTTGATGTCGCGACGATCATAGGCGCGTGTTCTTTTCTGGTATTTCACCCCCGCACGCAGTGCGCTGACCACGCCGGTCAGGTCGCGCGTGACGTCGAGCTTCGCGGCGCGTTCGCGGTCCTTCGAGTCGTTGACGCGGTATTCGATGCGCCGTCCGGGCAGCAGCGCCGGGTTCGACAGGTCGGCGTTCAGCAGCGTGACGTTCGGCAGGCGATCGCCCGCCTTGCCGAAATCGAACGTCGTCGCGCCCACCGTGCCGAGCAAACGGGTGCGATAGATCGGCTCGGGCGTGTTCGAATAGGCCTGGCCGATGCTGCCATCCGCGGCGATCGTCCAGCCGCCGGCCTGCCAGCGCGCGTTGGTGCCGACCAGCCAATTCTTGTACTGGAGCACCGACGTTTCGCGACCGATCTGCGTGGTCGAGCCGGTCGTGGTCGCACCGGTCAGCACGCCGTTCTCGATCACCGCGCTGCCCGGCACGATCCCGCGCGGCAGGTTGGCGCCATCCGCCGCTGAATAGGTCAACTCGTCATAGGCGACGTTCAGCCGGCTCCACAGCCCGTCGACGTTCAGCTCGAACCGGTCGTCGGGCTTCCACTGCACCGCGCCGTTGATGCCGATCCGGTCGCGATTCTCGCGCTCGAGCGTCGGGCGGATCGCGGTCGGGATCAGGATCGTGGCACTGTCGAGCGAGCCGTTGCCGTCGGTGTCGATCTTGCCGTCCGCCCAGCCGACGCCGGTGATCCGGTCCTGCCGCGTGGTGCGCTCGTCATAGACGCCCGCGATCAGCGCGCCGAACTTGCCGTCCGGGCTCGCCCAGCTCGCCATGCCCGACAGTCGCGGATCGACCGCGTCGGCGAGGCGCGGCGAACTGGCCGTGGCGGATAGCGACAGCACCGGCTTCTTCAGGTCGAGCGGACGAAAGGTGCGCAGGTTGATCGTGCCGCCGATGCCGCCTTCGTCGAGGCTCGCGCGCGGGCTCTTGATCACCTCGACCGCGGACATGAGCTCGGACGGCAGCGTGTCGAACCGGAACTGGCGCCCGCTCTGGCCGCTGTCGCGCACATTCTCGTTCACCGCGACCGAGCGATCGTTGAGCGTCACCACCTGGAAATTGGCGCCGAGCCCGCGGATCCGGACGAACACGCCTTCGCCGCGATCGCGGACGATCGACACGCCGGGCACGCGCTGGAGCGCTTCGGCGATGTTCTGCGCGGGAAACTTGCCGATATCCTCAGCCCTGACGACGTCGATGACGTTGGTCGCCTTGCGCTTCTGCGCCAACGCGCCGGTCAGGCTGCTCGCATAGCCCGTCACGACGATTTCGCGGGTCTCGTCGTCCGGCGTGGTCGCGGCGGTCTGCGGCGCTGCGGTCTCGACTGTCGCGGCGACGATCAGCGCACCATTGGGCTGCTGGCGGACCATCAGCCCGGTGCCGGCGATCAGCCGCTCGACCGCGGCGTGCGGCGCCATCGTGCCGTCGATCGCGGGTGCGGTCCGACCGGCAACCGCAGCGGGTGTGAACAGGATGTCGATGCCGCTCTGACGGGCGAGCGCCTCGAGCGACCGGCCGAGCGGCTGGACGCCGAGATGCACGCGGACGACATTGGTCTGCGCAATCGCCGCGGCGGGTGCAAAGGCGGTCGACAACGCGGCGCAGGCTGCGCCCATCACGAACGAACGGCGCAGGCGCCGGCGATTGGTCGTCACGGTGTTCATCCCCCCAAGGAAGGCGGCGATACTGCCGCACCTCCTCGACGGGCGAGCGGCGATCTACCCCACCCCGCTGACGCGAGTTATTATCCGCCGAGCAGGACGGCACCGTCCATCGTTCGCAACCGCAGGTCGAGCAGCGTTGCGAGCGCACGCCCCAGCGCGACATTGTCGCCCATCCGGTACATGCCGCTCACCTGCAGTCCGGCGGCCGCGGGGTCGGCGAGCACCAACCGCGTCGTGCTGTACCGGTTCGCCTCCTCGGCAACCGTCGCGAGCGTATCGTTGTGGAACGCGGCACGACCGCTGGTCCAGGCCCGTGTCGTCGCGATGTCGGGCCGATCGATCAGGCCGTTCCGCAGCCGCGACCCGTTGGTCAGGAGTTGCGCAGCGCCAGTCGACGTCGTGGCGGCGATCGTCGCCCGCCCTTCGATCGCAGTAAAGGCCACCCCGTCGCGCGCGTCGCAGCGCAGGTCGAAGCGGCCCGCGCCGGCGCTCATCGCGCGGTCGGCCGCGGTGATCGTGAACGGGGTCGCGGATGGCGCCACCGTCAGGTCGATGCGGCCTTGCGCCAGCCAGAGCCGCCGCCGCCGCTCGGTCGCGACCACATGCAGCCGGGTGACCGCGTCGAGCAGCAGGGCCGAGCCGTCGGGCAGCACGATCCGTCGCTGCTCGCCGATCCCCGTCCGATACGGCGTCGCGGCATAGGCTGCCTGGAACACACCGGTCCCCGCGGCGGCCGTGACCGCGAGTGCCGCGACCCCGGCCAGCGCGCGGCGGCGCGTCACCACCGGCGCGCGCGACGGTGCGGTTCCCGGGACCATGTCCCACAGGTCGGTCGCGCGCTCGAACCGTTCGGCATGTTCGGGGTTCGCGGTCAGCCACTCCCGAAAGACGATCGCGTCCCGTGCGCTGACGTCGTCCGCGTTGAGCCGTGCGATCCACTGCGCCGCGGTGCGTTCGGGCGCCGCCTTGTCCGAAAACATCCGGTCTAGGGATTTGCGGCCATGCATTGCGTGCTCACCAATCCTCCGTCCAATCGACCAGGAAGGTCATCGCCTTGGCCATGTGCTTTTCGACCGCACTCTGGCTGATTCCCAGACGTGCAGCAATCTCGCGATATTTATACCCGTCGAGCCGCTGCATCAGGAAGATCTCGCGGGTCCGCGGGCTGAGACGATCGAGGCCCTCGCGCACCCGGTCGAGCCGCGCCTTCGCGATCAGCACCTCGTCCTGGATCGGCGAACAGTCGCGCAGCCATTCAATCGCTCCCGCGTCTTCGCTTGCCCCGCGAACAGCCTCGCGCCGGAACGCATCGCGGCCGCGGTTGACTGCCGCATGGACGAGGAACGCCTCGTCGTTGCGCGGCGCCGCGGGCAGGGTCGCCAGGCTGACATAGGCGTCGTGGAGCAGATCCTCGCCATCCGCCCGCCGCGTCAGCCGTTCGACCTGCGCGCGCAGACGCGACCAGCCCGCCCAGAGGCGACCCGCCCCCGTATCGACCATGCTGAGCTCGGACGTCCCCATCGGCCCAGGCGGTATGCGCCCGCCGGTACAGTTTGATGACGTGTCGGGGACGGATCAGTGACACGCGACGATGCCGCGCCGGTGTCAGCCGGCAGGGCGCCCCGGCGCCTGCCATCCCCCGCCGAGTGCACGGAACAGATCGACCTGCGCCCCCGCGATGCGGGCGTCCGCCGCGGCAAGCTCGGTATCGGTATCCGCCAGCGTCCGCTCGGCATCGAGGACGTCGAGGAAGTCGATCTGGCCCTCACGCTGGCGCGCGCGGGTGATGCGCGCGGCGGTGGCGGCGTTGTCATGCGCGGACTGCAGCTGCGTGCGGCGATCGAGCTCGCGCGCATAGTTGGACAGCGCAGTCTCGGTCTCCTCGAGCGCGTTCAGCACGCTGCCGTCGAAGCTGGCGAGCGCACCGCGCGTATCGGCCTCGGCACCGGCGATGCGCGCGCGCGCCGCGGACTGGTTGACCGTCCAGTTGAGCAGCGGGCCAAGCAGCCAGCGGACCGGCCCGCCGGTGAAGACGTCGCCGACGCTGAGCGCGGTCGAACCGATCGACCCGCCGAGCGCAATCTGCGGATAGAGCTGCGACGTCTGCACCCCGATCCGTGCGGTTGCGGCGGCAAGCCGGCGTTCGGCAGCGTGGACGTCGGGGCGGCGCGCGAGCAACATCGCGCCGTCGCCGATCGGGATCGGCCGGTCGAGCCGCGGCGTGGTGGTGCGCGTACCGGCGCTGGCGGGCAGGTCCCGCGGGGTGCGACCGGTCAGCGTGGCGAGGCGGAAGAGCGCGGCCTGGCGCTCGGCCTCGATCTGCGGGATGTTCGCGGCGCGCTGGTCGCGCAGCGCGGCGATCCGGACCTGATCGAGCCGCGCGGCGCGACCCGCATCGACCCGCTTGCCGGTCAGCGTGTTCGATTTCTCGAGCAGGTCGACGATCCGCCGGGCGACCGCAAGGCGCTCGGCGGACGATGCGGCGTCGACATAGGCGCGCGTCGTGGCGGCGACGATCGAGACCCGCACCGCGTCGGCATCGGCCTGCGCCGCGCCGACGTCGCCGCGCGCGGCCTCGACGTTGCGGCGGACGCGGCCGGCCAGATCGACCTCGTAGCTGACGTCGAGCCCGACATCGTAGGTGGCGCGCTCGCGGTCGAAGCCGGGCAGGTTCTGAAGCTGCGAGGTGCGGGAGTAATTGCCGCTTCCGCTGGCGTTCACCTGCGGCTCGCGGTCGGTCTTGGCGCCGCGCAGCGAGGCGCGGGCGCTGTCGAGCCGCGCTACCGCAACGCGCAGGTCGGTATTCGCCGCGAGCGCGTCGGCGACGAGGCCGTCGAGGGCCGGGTCGCGGTAAATCCGCCACCAGTCGTTATCGGGCGCGGTCGTGATCGTAGCGGCGTTCGCGGTGACGAACGATGCGGCGGCCTTGGGCGGGGTGATCGGCGCGACATAGTCGGGGCCGGCGGCGCACGCGGCGAGCGTCAGCGCCGAGAGGCTCGCGAGAAGCAGGGACTTCATGAGGCTGGTCCTATTCGGCTGGCTGAAGCGTGGGCTGGGCAGCGGCTGGCTTGCGGCGTTCGAACCGCATCGCCAGCGCCCGTGCGACGACATAGAAGGTAGGGGTGAAGAGCAGCCCGAAGCCGGTCACGCCGATCATCCCGAAGAACACCGCGGTGCCGAGCGCCTGGCGCAGTTCGGCGCCAGCCCCTTCGGCGATCACCAGCGGCACCGCGCCGAGGATGAAGGCGAAGCTCGTCATCAGGATCGGCCGCAATCGGTCCTTCGCCGCGCGCACCGCCGCCTCGACCGGGGACAGGCCATCCTGCTCCTCGGCCTGCTTGGCGAACTCGACCACGAGGATCGCGTTCTTGGCGGCGAGCGCGATCAGCACGACCAGCCCGATCTGCGTGAGGACATTGTTGTCCATCCCCCGCAAATTTACCCCGGTCATCGCCGCGAGCAGGCACATCGGCACGATCAGGATGATCGCGAGCGGTAGCGTCAGGCTCTCATATTGCGCGGCGAGCACGAGGAAGACGAACAGCACGGCCATCCCGAAGACCAAGGCGGCGGTACTGCCGGCCGCCTTTTGCTGGTAGGCGATGCCGGTCCATTCATGCGCATAGCCCGCGGGCAGCGACGCATCGGCGAGCTTCTCCATCGCCACCAGCGACTGGCCCGAGGAATAGCCCTTGGCGGTGTCGCCATCGACCTCGACCGCGGGGAAGAGGTTGTAGCGCACCACGCGGTACGGGCCGGTCTTGTCGCGGAACGTCGAGACCGAGCCGACCGGGACCATCTGGCCCGAATTGGAGCGCGTCTTGAGGTTGGCGATGTCCGCGGTGGTGTTGCGGAACGGTGCGTCGGCCTGGGCGGTGACGCGGTAGGTGCGCCCCAGCAGGTTGAAGTCGTTGACGAACGCCGAGCCGAGATAGACCTGCAACGCCTCGAACACGCGCTCCGGGGGGACGCCGAGGAGGTTGGCCTTGGCGCGGTCGACATCGGCGAAGATGCGCGGCGTGGCGGTGTCGAAGAAGGTGTAGACTTGCGCCAGGCCCTTGGTCTGGTTCGCCTTGCCGATCAGGTCGTAGCTCGTCTTGCCGAGGTCGCCATAGCCGTGACCGCCCTGGTCCTGAACCATCAGGCGATAGCCGCCGGCCGAGCCGATGCCCTGGATCAGCGGCGGCGGGACGATCAGCAGCCGCGCTTCGGTGATGTCGCCGGTCGCCTTCTGCGATTCTGCCATGATGCTGGCGAGCGTGACGCCGAGCTTCTTGCGCTCGGCAAAGCTCTTGAGCGGAATATAAGCGGCGGCCGAGTTCGGGGCGAGGGTCTGCGATGGGCCGTCAAAGCCCGCGAGCATGACCGCGCCCTTGACGCCGGCAAGCGGCAGGATGCGTTTTGCGACCTTCTGCATTACCGCGTCGGTACGCTCGACCGACGAGCCGGGGGGCAGCTGGATGACGGTCAGGAAATAGCCCTGGTCCTGCGCGGGAACGAAGCCCGACGGGGTGACCATGAAGACCCCGACCGTGACCGCGATCAGCGCGGCATAGGCGACCATCATCCGCTTCGGCGCGGCGACGAGGCGCGCGGTGAGGCGGGCATAGCTTTCGCTCATCCGTTCGAACCCGCGGTTGAACGCGTCGCCCGCGCGGCGCACCGTGCGGGTCAGGCGGTTGCCCGAGCCGGCAGGGGCGTTGGGCTTGAGCAACATCGCGGCGAGCGCCGGCGACAGCGTCAGCGAGATGAGCAGCGAGATGATCGTCGCGGTCGAGATCGTCACTGCGAACTGGCGGTAGAACGCGCCGGACAGCCCGGTGAGGAACACCGTCGGGATGAACACCGCGCACAGCACGAGCACGATCGCGACGAGCGCACCCGACACCTCGTCCATCGACGTGCGTGCGGCCTCCAGCGGCGAGAGTCCGTGTTCGAGGTTGCGCTCGACATTCTCGACCACGACGATCGCGTCGTCGACGACGATCCCGATCGCGAGGACGAGGCCGAACAGCGACAGGTTGTTGAGGCTGTAGCCGAACGCGGCGAGTACCGCGAACGTGCCGATCAGCGAGACCGGGATCGCCACGATCGGGATGATCGCCGCGCGCCATTTCTGCAGGAAGACGAGGATCACCAGAACGACGAGGATCATCGCCTCGAACAACGTATGCTTCACCGCGTCGATCGACTGCGCGATGAACTCGGTCGGGTTGTAGATGACCTTGTATTCGAGGCCCTTGGGAAAGCGCTTCGACATGCTTTCCATTTCGGCGGTGACGGCCTGCGCCGCGCCGAGCGCGTTCGAGCCGGGACGCTGGAAGACCGCGGCGATGACGGTGGGCTTGCCACTGAGATAGGTGTTGGCGCCGTAATCCTGCGCGCCGAGCTCGACGCGCGCCACGTCCGAGACGCGGACCTGGCGGCCCTGCGGATCGGTGCGGATGACGACGTCGGCGAACTGCTTGGGATCGGTCAGGCGACCCTGCGTCTCGACGTTGAGCTGGAACGCGCTGTTGCCCTTGTCATAGGGCGGCTGGCCGAGCGTGCCGGCGGCGACCTGGACGTTCTGTGCGCGGAGTGCCGCGACGATCTCGCCCGCGGTGAGGTCGAGCGCGGCGGCACGGCCGGGGTCGATCCAGACGCGCATCGAATAATCGCGCGCGCCGAACAGCTGCACGTCGCCGACGCCGTCGATGCGGCTGAGGCGATCGCGGACCTGCGTCAGCGCGTAGTTGGAGATGTAGCCGCGATCGAGCGAGTTGTCGGGCGAGACGAGGTTCACGACCATCAGGAAGTCGGGCGACGTCTTTCGCGTCACGACGCCCAATCGCTGGACGTCCTCGGGCAGCCGCGGGACCGCGACCGCGACTCGGTTCTGGACGAGCACCTGCGCGGCATCGAGGTCGGTGCCGATCTTGAAGGTGACGGTTATCGTCACCTTGCCGTCGCCGGTCGATTGCGACGACTGGTAGAGCATGTTGTCGACGCCGTTGATCTCCTGCTCGATCGGCGCAGCGACGGTTTCGGCGACCGTCTCGGCCGACGCGCCCGGATAGGTCGCGCTGACGGTGACGGTGGGGGGGACGATGTCGGGATATTGCGACACCGGCAGCGACATATAGGCAATCGCACCGACGATCGTGATGATCACCGCGATCACGCCAGCAAAGATCGGCCGGGTGATGAAGAAGCGCGAGAAGCGCATGGTTTGTGTCCTCGATAGAGGGCGCGCGCGCTTTTCCGTTCCCCGGCGGAGGCCGGGGCCCAGTTGGGCGAACCGCAGTGATTACATCGAAACGCTATGCCACCTGGGCCCCGGCCTTCGCCGGGGAACGGTGGTTATCTGGCGAGCGTGGCCTCACCCGAGATAGGTTGGACCGACGCCGGAGCAGGCGCACCGGTCGCGACCGCGATCCGGCCCGCCTTCGGCGCGACCGTGGCACCCGGCATCGCCATCTGCGTGCCCTGAATGATGACCCGGTCGTTCGGCCCGATCCCCGAGCGGACGATCCGGAGGCCATCGACCACCGGCCCGAGCTCGACCGGTTTCTGGCTCACGACGTTCTTCGCATCGATCGTCAGCAGCACTTTCCGCGCCTGATCGGTCTGCACCGCGTCGTCGGGCACCAGCAGAGCCTGCCGCGTCCCCGCACTCGCGAGGCGCATGTTGCCGAACATCCCCGGCGTCAGGAAATAGCCGGGGTTGGCGATCACCGCGCGGCCGCGGATCGTGCCCGATCGCTGGTCGAGCCCGTTGTCGGTGAAGTCGAGCTTGCCCTTCCAGCGATGCTCGGTCTCGTCCTGCAGCTGGATCTCGACCGCCGCTGGCGCCGCACCGGGCTGCCGCGCGCGCTGCGTCTTGAGGTAGAGCGCCTCCGACCCGTCGAAATTGAAGTAGATCGGGTCGAGCGCGTTGATCGTCGTCAACACGGTGCCGCCGGTGCCTTCGCCGCCCGCGACCTGGTTGCCCGCATCGACGCGGCGGTCGGAGATGCGCCCGCCGATCGGCGCGCGAACCTGCGTGAAGCCGACGTCGAGTGCGCGGGCCCGTTCGCGCGCCTGCGCGGCGGCGAGTGCGGCGCTGGCAGCTTCGAGCTTGCCACGCAGCGCGTCGACCTCACCCGCCGAGACGGCTTCGTCCGCGACCAGCCGCTGCGCGCGGCCGAGGTCGGTACGCGCGAGCGACAAGGCGCTCCTGGCGCTCGCGACGTTGGCGTGCGCTTCTGCCAGCGCCGCGGCGAACGGGCGCGAGTCGATCGTGAAGAGCAGCTGGCCCTTGCGGACGATATCGCCGTCATGGAAGTGGACGCCGGTGACTTCGCCCGCGACACGCGGCCGGATCTCGACGCTGCGGCTCGGCGCGAACCGGCCGACATAATCGTCCCATTCGCTCACCTGCCGTACCAGCGGGGATGCGACCGTGACCGAGGCGGGCGGGGGCGCCGCCATAGCCGCATCGGGCTGATCGAGCAGCCGGACGCCGATCGCGCCCACCAGCGCCACGGGCACGAGCAGCATCGCGCCGCGCTGCCAAACGGGTCTGCGTCGGGGGGCAGGGGCCTCCACCGGCGCGGCGTCGGCCGTTTTGATCGGGGAAAACACGGTCATGCCGCGTCGCTCCGTGATCGATCGGCTGACGTGCACGTGAATCTGGGATATGCCATGGGATTGCCCCCCGTTGTAATGGACATGCGTCACCGATCGTCGGTGCGCGCGGCATCGACAGTCCAGATGACAAGCGTGGACGATATCCGGTCGCCGGCATTACGCCGTAACCGGTCTGAAAACTGCGGAATTCTTGGCGTTCGACTAGGACAGTGTCGGCAACTTCGCTGGCCGGAAGACGATTGACGGACGACAATTTGACCGACCGTCGGCCGGGACTGTTTGTCTACCGGCTGGTATATAAAGCGCTGCGGAAACCTGTCAACCAGATTAACATACCGTCTGGTAGTTTAATCGCGACGGCCCGGGATCGGCTATTGGTCGACAAACGCCCAGCGCAATGTTCTCGCCAGATTGCGCGTGCCCGACGAGACGACGGGCCGCATCAAGGCCGGCGACCCCGCCAGCCCATGCATTCGCCGCGCCCATGCGGGCAGCAGATCGACCGCGGCCTGCATCACGATACGCTGGACGGGCAGGGCGAGCGGGTTCGCGGGCGTCTGCTCCAGCACGAACCGGGCAACCTCGAGCGTCCGGGCATCCGCGACGAGCTGCGGGCGCATGGTCTGCAGATAACGGTCCGTTCCCGCCCGATCCCGCGGCAGCGATGCGGCGCCAAGCAGTTCGCCGACCTCGGCGAACGCTGCATAATAGGCGTCCTGCTCGGCCATGCCGAGCCGGCGGTCGCCGAAACGCTGCCACGCGGCGAGGAAGCACCAGGCCTCCGAGACATGGACCCAGGCGAGCAGCGCGGGATCGTCCGCGCGGTAGGGCGTGCCGTTAGGGAGCGTCCCGGCGATGTGCGCGTGCACCGCGCGGACACGCGCGATCACCGCCTCCGCATCGGTGCGCTCGCCATAGGTCGTGACCGCGATGAACCGCGCGGTGCGCCGCAACCTGCCGAGCATGTCTGTGCGGAAGTTCGAATGATCCCAGACGCCCGCCAGAACCGCCGGGTGCAGCATCTGCAGCAGTAGCGCCGCGACGCCGCCGACCATCATGCTGACCACGTCACCATGCACTGTGCCGATCACGGCGTCGGGCGCGAACATCGCCGCAGCACTGCGCTCGACCGGCGCCTCGCCGCGCGCCTGGTCGTTGAACAGCGCACGCACCTGCCCGACGATCCGGGCCTTGGCGCCGGATCTGGCCCGCTCGCGCAGCATGGTAGGAAGGTCTTTCATCATTGCATGAACGCGCGATCTGCAATTTCGCGCCTGACGACGAGGGCCATGCAATTGACGGTCCGTGATTGCGCTGACGGGATCCGCGCGCGACAAGCACGCATTCGACAGGAGAATGTAATGCGTCTTGCCTTTGCCCTATTGCTGCTGCCCACCGTGCCGATCGTCCTCGCCGCCGCCCCGGCGCCGGTGGAGACCCAGCGCGTCGCGGCACAGGATGCGGCACTGCTCACATTCCTCGACAAGGCCTATGACGAACAGCTTGATCTCAGCCCGGAATCGCTGACCCAGCTCGGGCTGAAGACGCATTATGACCAACTCGACGACTATACCGACGCCGCCACGGTCCGCGCGCAGGCCCTGTCGGAGCGGCAGCTGAAGGCCATGCGATCGCGGTTCCGCCCCGACGATCTGGGCGAGAGTGCGCGGGTGAGCTACCGGCTGTTCGAATATGAGGTCGACCGCGGGCGGCAATCGCTGCGCTTCCGCAAGCTGCGCTTCCCCGTCACGACCAACGGCAGCCCGGCGGGCGACATCCCGGTGTTGCTGATCAACAACCACAAGGTCGATACGCTCGCCGACGCGCAGGCCTATATCGCACGGCTGCGCGATACCGAGCGCGTCATGCGCGAGGTCAGCACGACGATGCGCGAGCAGGCGGCGGCGGGAATCATCCCCAACAAAGTCAATTTCGCACCCGCCCGCGCCGATGCACGCGCCGTGCTGGTCGGTGCCCCGTTCGACGCGGGCGCGGATTCGACGGTCATGGCCGATTTCCGCAAGAAGGTAACTGCGCTGGCAGTGCCCGCGGCGACCAAGGCGGCGTTGCTGGAGGAGGCGCGCGCGGCGCTGACAGGGCCGTTCCGTGCCGGCTATGACCAGCTGTTCGCGACGCTGGACGCGATCGAGCCGCAATCGAAGGGCAATTTCGGCGCCTGGAATCTACCCGATGGCGCGGCCTATTATGCCGACCGGCTGAAGACCTCGACCACGACCGCGCTGACCGCCGACCAGATCCACGATCTTGGCCTGAAACAGGTCGCCGCGATCCGGCAGGAGATGGAGGCGATCAAGCGCGAGGTCGGGTTCACCGGCACGCTCGAACAGTTCTTCGACAAGATCCGCACCGATCCCCAGTTCAAATATCCCAACACCAGTGCGGGGCGCGAACAATATCTCGGCGACGCGCGCGCCGTGATCGCATCGGTGATGGCGGCGGCCCCCCGCTATTTCCGGACCCTGCCCAAGGCGCCGCTCGAGGTGCGCGCGGTCGAGAAATGGCGGGAGGGCACGGCCTCGACCGCCTTTTACAACCCACCGTCGGCGGACGGATCGCGGCCCGGCATCTATTACGTCAACCTGGTCGACATGAACCAGACGCAGAAGGTCCAGGTCGCCGGCATCGCCGCGCATGAGGGCGCGCCAGGCCATCATTTCCAGATCGCGCGCCAGCAGGAACTGACCGGCATCCCGAAATTCCGCAAGTTCGGCGGCTATGGCGCCTATATCGAGGGCTGGGGGCTGTATTCGGAGCGGCTGGCGAACGAGATGGGGGTCTATGAGGATCCCTATGCGCGGTTCGGCATGCTGTCGCTCCAGGTGTGGCGCGCGATCCGGCTGGTGCTCGACACGGGCATCCATGCCAAGCGCTGGAACCGCGACCAGGCGATCGCCTATTTCAAGGCGAACAGCTCGGTGTCCGACAAGGATATCGCGCGCGAGGTGGATCGGTATTTCAACTGGCCGGGGCAGGCGACGAGCTACATGGTCGGTCAGCTCAAGATCGCTGACCTGCGCGCGCGCGCCGAACGCGAACTGGGGTCGCGGTTCGACATTCGCGATTTCCACGAAGCCGTGCTCGATCAGGGCGCGCTGCCGCTCGACGTGCTCGACGAACAGGTCGGTCGCTACATCGCCGCGCACCGGCAATAAGGGGCGCGACGATGGATCCGGACACGCCGCGCGAAGCGGACCGCCGCGCCCTGTTGAAGGGCGCGCTCGCACTCCCGGCGATCGGCTGGCCGGGCATGGCGCAGGCGGCCGTCGCCGCCGATCCGCTGACCGGGCCGGGCATATCGCTTGCACTGGCGCAGCGGCGGGCGGCACAGATCGCACGGGTCCGCTACGCCATCTCGCTCGACGTCACCGCCGCGGACCGCGCGGTCGGGTCGGTCGTGATCCGGTTCGACCGGGTCAGGGACAGCGGCGAGCTCGTCCTCGATTTCCGCGGAACGATGCTGACCGGGCTGGAGGCGAACGGTGTGGCGGTCCCGGCCACCGCGCGACGCGATGGCCATCTCGTGCTGCCAGCGCGCGTGCTGAAGACCGGAGCCAACAGCGTGGCGGCGCGCTTCGAGACCCCGATCGCCAGCGCGGGGGCAGCGATCATCCGGTTCCGCGACCCGGCCGACGGGCGGACCTATCTCTACACATTGCTAGTGCCGTCGGACGCCAATCTGCTGTTTCCCTGCTTCGATCAGCCCGACCTGAAGGCCCGCATCCGCTGGGACGTGGTCGCGCCCGAGGGCTGGACGGTGATCGCCAACGGGCCGGTCGCCGCGAAGACTCCGACAGGCGCCGCGACCCGCTGGCGGTTCGCGGAGACCGTGCCGATCTCCACCTATCTCGCCGCCTTTGCCGCCGGGCCCTGGGTCGGCACTACGTCGGCCCCCGCCGGGGGGCAGCCGATCACGCTCTACGCCCGCCATTCGCGCGCGGCCGAGGTCGATGCCGAAACACAGCTTGCGACCAATCGCGCGGCGGTGCGCTGGCTCGCCGACTGGTTCGGCATCGCCTATCCCTTCGCCAAGCTCGATCTCGTGCTCGCGCCGGCCTTTCCCTTTGGCGGCATGGAGCATGTCGGCGCGGTCTTCTACAATGAGGACCGCTTCGTCTTCCGCGAGCCGCCGACGCTGCCGCAGCGGCTGGCGCGCGACCAGACCATCTATCACGAGATCAGCCACCAGTGGTTCGGCGATCTCGTCACGATGCGCTGGTTCGACGATCTGTGGCTGAAGGAGGGGTTCTCGACCTTCATGGCCGCGCGGATCCAGGCGGACCTGCAGCCGGACAGCAACGCCTGGACGACGTTCCTGCTGTCGATCAAGACGCCCGCCTATCGCGCCGACGCGACCAGCGGCACGGCACCGCTCTGGCAATCGCTCGACAATCTCGACGCCGCCAAGAGCAATTACGGGCCGATCGTCTACAACAAGGCGCCGGCGGTCATCAAGCAGCTGGCATTCTTCGTCGGCGAGGACGGGTTCCGACGCGGCCTGAATCTGTTCCTCACCCGGCATGGCTATGCCAATGCGACCTGGCAGGACCTGCTCGGTGCGGTGGGTGAGGCGTCGGGCATCGATCTGGCTGCGTTCGGTCGCAACTATGTCCTGCGCGCGGGGCTGCCGCGGATCGAGACCGCGCTGACGCTCGCGCAGGGGCGTATCGATGCGCTCGTGTTGAAACAGCGACCGGAGAGCAGGCTGCCGGGTGATCCGGGTGGCGCATGGCCGATGAAGGTGCGCATCCGCCTCGGCTATCATGACCGCGAGGACGTCGTGCTCGACGCACGCTTCGAAGGGGCGGTCGCGACCGTCGACAAGGCCGCCGGCCTGCCCGCGCCCGACTATGTATGGGCGAATGACGACGACCAGGGTTACGGCCTGTTCATGCCCGACGACCGGACCGTCGCGTGGATCGCCGCACACGTTGGCAGCGTGACGGACAGCCTGTTGCGCGCGATGCTGTGGAGCGCGCTCTGGGACGTCGTCCGCGACCGCCGGCTGCCGCCCGAACGCTATCTTGCGGTGCTGTTACGCGAGCTTCCTGCCGAGCGCGACGAATAGATATCGCGCGCGATCCTGTCGCGCGGGGCAGCGGCGCTCGACGTCTATCTCACCGAGGCACGCGGCGCGGGTCTTCGGACGGGCTGGGAGACCGCGCTGCTCGCGCGGATCGACGATGCGGCGATCGGCTATGGACTGCGCAAGGACGCGCTCGACCGTCTGATCGCGACCGCGCGGACGCCGCTTGCGCTCGACCGCCTCCGCGCCCTGCTCGACGGCAGCGCGCGACTGGCCGGCGAGCCGATCCGCCAGCCGACGCGCTGGGCGATCGTCCGGCGGCTTATCACGATCGGTGCGCCCGACGCGGGCACGCGCTTCACCGTTGAGCGCGCGCGCGATACCTCGACCGAGGCCGCCAAGGATGCCTTCGTCGCCGAGGCTGCATCCCCGCGTGCCGCCGTGAAGACCGCCTATTTCGAGCGCTATTTCGACGATGCCGCGCTCAACGAGGCATGGGCGAGCGAAAGCCTCGGTGCGTTCAATGCGGACGGGCAGGCGGCGCTGACGATCGGGTTCCTGCGGCCGGCGCTCGATCGCCTGCTGTGGATCCGGCAGAATCGCCGCATCTTCTTCCTGCCCGCATGGATCGACGCGTTCATCGGCGGGCAGGTGAGCCCGGAGGCGCTGCGGATCGTCGACGATTTTCTTCGTGAGCAGCGGTCGCTGCCGATCGACGTGCGCCGCAAGATCCTGCTGGCGCGCGACGAACTGGCGCGCACCGTCGCCATTCGAAAGACCTAGCCGCCGGGGTGGTATTCTCGCGCGACATGCCCCTTGAGCTCGTCGGGATGGAAATAGACCGGACGCAGCGCGCCGCCGGCGTAGCGCGCGGTCTGGTCGGCGAAGTGCGGGGACGCGGGATCGCCGCTCTGCCCGCCGACCATGACCGCCGTCGCCTTCACGCGCGGTCCGAATTCGACGACCGCGACGAAGCTGTTGCCGCTGGTCCCGTAATAGCGCTTCGTCCCCGGCCAGCGCTTGGCACCGAACGACGCGAGGCTGCCCCATTGCGCGGACGTGAAGGGGATGGGCGTCGACGCGCGCGCATCGTCGAAATGCGGCTGGATCGCGTCGTCGAGCCGCTGGAAGCGGTTGATCGCCTGCCACGGCGTCCGCCAGTCGCCAAAGTCGCGGCTCAGCCCGTCGACCGCGGCCGACAACGCGGCCAGCTTGGCCTCCGGCGTGACGCGCGTTGCGATGTAATCGGGCACGTTCATCCGCTCGGCCTGTGCGAACCCGCCGACCTCGCGCCACAGCTGGTCGCCCCAGAACACCGCAAGGCTGGTAGCCACCGAGTCATAGCCCCAGCGATGATCCCAACGATCGAGCAACGCGATCGGCGCCGCGAATTTCGCCCGGCGTGGATCGCTGGCCGGCAGCGCTCGCCAGGCGTCGACCAGACCGGGGAGAAGCCGTGCGAAGGCGGGGAGGTAGGAATCATAGGCGGCGGCACGCAGTGTCTCCGCGGTCCAGCCGCGTTTCCCGGTCAGCAACAGATCGGCATGGACGCCGCGCGCATTGCCGCCGACCTGATCCATGTAGCGCGGATAGTCCGCCGCCCGCGGACTATCGGGTCCGGCCGCGCTCCAGGGCCAGTCATTGGTGTTGTGCACCCAGCCGGTGCGCGGGTTCGCAACGCTCGGCAGCGTGGCGAGCCCGTGCAGCCCGCGCCAGTCGCTCGCCGGGTCACTGCCGTCGACGGGCCGGGTATAGTCGAACCGGTCACTTCTGATCGGCATGAACTGCGGCATCAGAAACGCGATCTCGCCCTTGGTGTCTGCGAACAGCGTGTCGTTTGACGAATTCGCCTTGCGTTGCGCAACCGCCATATAGCCTGCCAGGTCGGTCGCCTTGGTCCGCAGATAGCTTTGCTCGAGCGCAGGCACGGGCTTCCACATCAGCGCGGTCGCGATCCAGCGCCCCGCCTTGCTTGCGACGATCGGGCCGTGATGCGTGCGATAGGTCGTGAAGCGGCGCGTCCCCGACGTGCCGTCGGCGTTGCGGACGCGTAAATTGACGACCCTCGTGGTGACCGGCCGCAGCGCCTCGCCGTAGCGATAGCGGTAGCCCGTGTCGCCGCGGACGACCCGTTCGGCAAAGTCATCGACATTGTCGACCGTCGACGAGGTGTGCATCCAGCCCGCAGACGAGTTGAAGCCTTGATAGATAAAGAACTGGCCCCAGGTGCTCGCGCCATAGGCGTTGAGCCCCTGGTCGCTCGTCATCTGCGCTTCCGACCGGAAATAGAAGCTGGTGTGCGGGTTGATCAGCAGCAGCGCATGGCCGTTCGCGGTCAGGCGCGGCGCGATCGCGATCCCGTTCGAGCCCGACGGTTCACGCGGTACCATGCCCAGCTCCTCGGGGCTGGGCGGCGTCGGCGTACCGTAGAAGGTCTTGAGGTCGCTCAGCGATATCCGCTCGATATCGCCGCCGATGCTGCCCTCGGTAAAGCTCAGCGCCATCCACGGCTCGAACCGGGTCAGGACCTTTGGCTTCACCTGCGGATGGGTCGCCAGATAATAGTTCAGCCCGTCGGCCCAGGCCTGCATCAGCGTCCGCAGCCAGCCGGGGCTTGCCGCATAGTCGCGCTGGAGTTCGGCCGGATCGACGAACAGCCGCTGTCGCAAATCGGCCCAGACCGCGTCCTCGCCGTCCGCCTCCGCGCTCCGGCCGAGCGCGGTTAGGTAATTCGCCTCGATCCGCGCAAAGTCGTCCTCGGCCTGTGCGTAGATCAGCCCGAACACCGCATCCGCGTCGGAGCGGCCGCGGACATGCGGGATCCCCCAGTCGTCGCGGGTGATCGTCACGCGTCCCGCCTGCGCCGCCCACCGTGCCCGCTCGGTCGGTGGGGCACTGGGCGCCGTCGTCAGCATCGCCAACAGGATCACCGGCGTGCGGGCGTGTCGAATGATCATGGCCATCGCGGCAGCCTAAGCCGCAAACCGGGGAATGACCATGCGTCGCCCCCGCCGTCACGACGGGGTCGACACGGTGCCCCGCGGTCAGGCGGCCTGGGCGGCCATCCGCGCGGCGAGCTTTTCTTCCTCGGTCCACACCTTGCGCTCGCGCGGCGGCTTGGGCGCCTTGACCTGCTTGACCGGGCCACCGCCCAGCACCGGTGCACGCTTGGTCGAGTGACGCGCGACTTCGCAATGCCATTCGTGATCGTCGTGCACGGTCAGCGTGCGCCCGATCTCGCGCTCGACATCGTGGAGCCATGCGCGCTGTTCGGCGTCGCACAGCGTGACCGCGAAACCACTGCGGCCCGCACGTCCGGTCCGGCCGATCCGGTGGACATAGCTTTCGGGCAGGCTCGGCAGGTCGTGGTTGAAGACGTGAGTCACCGTGTCGACGTCGATCCCGCGCGCCGCGATGTCGGTCGCGACGAGCACCTGGACGGTGCCCGCACGGAACGCGTCGAGCGCGCGCTCGCGCTGGCCCTGCGACTTGTTCCCGTGCAGCGCCTCGGCGGTGATCCCCGCTTCGCCGATGAACGCGCAAACGTCGTTGGCGATGTTCTTCTGCAGCGTGAACACGACCGCCTGGCCGATGTCGGGCGTGCGCAGCAACGCGAGCAGCGCATCCTTCTTGTTCGCGGCGTCGAGGAACATCACCGATTGCTCGATCCGGTCGACCGTGGTCGAGGGCGGGGCGATCTCGACCTTCGCCGGATCGCGCAACAGGCTGTCGGCCAGCGTCGCGATCGACTTTGGCATGGTCGCCGAGAACAGCAGCGTGTGCCGGTCCGCGGGCAAGGTTGCGACGATCCGCTCGATCGGCTTGGCAAAGCCCATGTCGAGCATCTGGTCGGCCTCGTCGAGCACCAGCGCCTCGAGCGCCGATAGGTCGCAAAGCCCCTGCTCGACCAGATCGAGCAGACGGCCCGGTGCCGCGACGATGATGTCGACGCCCGCCTCGAGCGCCTTGACCTGGTGGAACTGACTGACGCCGCCGAAGATCGTCATCACGCTGGGCTTCAGATGGCGGCCGAAGCTCTCGAACCCGGCAGCGATCTGCGACACGAGTTCGCGCGTCGGCGCGAGGACGAGGATGCGGGCGCCGCCCCTGGGGGCAGGGCGGGGATTGGCGGCGAGCCGGTGGAGCAGCGGCAGCGCGAACGCGGCGGTCTTGCCCGTGCCGGTCTGCGCCATGCCGAGCATGTCGCGGCCCTGCAGCAGCTGCGGGATCGACTGCGCCTGGATCGGAGTCGGATGGGCATAGCCCTGTTCGGCAAGGGCTTCGAGCAGGAAGGGCGCCAGAGCGAGGTCGGCGAAGGTCGTGGTCATGGTAAAGCGGCGCCTCCGGCGCTGGGCAAGGCCGCGCCTGGTCGGGCTTAGCATTTCGGGAGCGCGCGCTGGTAGGTTTTATGCTGCACTGCGTCAATCTGGAATAGCGGCAACGTGCCAAGGGCATTCGCTTACCGGCGGCAGCGGGCAACCCTTGAGACCAAAATGCGCCACGGACCGCCCCGATCGGACGTCCTCGCCGCCTCCGGGAAGGCCCTGATGGATTGGCCAAACCAAAACCGGCTTGACTCGCTAACCAATCATGGCGAGATACCGGTAACATAAGACTGCGTCAGACGGTTTCATGAGGGATAGGATGAGTGACCATGAAAGTGTCCGGCCAATGTCGCGGCCGCCAGATCGGCCGGCGGATGCCCGCGCCGGATGTCGCGCCGGCGCGCTTCCCCCTGAATCAGCTCGGCGAGCCCTGATAGCCTGACCGGCCTACCGAATACGCACATAGCATTACGTTTTTAGCCAAACCGGGACCCGCTTTCCGCGCCCCAGTACCGACTTCGTATGCCGCAACGAACGGCGACGACCCCACAGAGAGGACCCTGATCATGAAGGCATTTCGACAGCCGCGTCTGACGCGTGCAGCCTTGTTGTGCGCTACCACCCTGGCCGTATTGGCGCCGTCGATCGCGCTGGCGCAGACGGTGCCGCCGCCGCAGGAGCAGGTGCCCGACAATGGTCAGGATCCCGCCCCGGCAACGCCGCCCTCCCCGCAGACCGAGGACACGCAGGGCACGCCCAGCGAGGACATCGTCGTCACCGGCTACCGGTCCAGTCTCGCCAAGTCGACCGATGCCAAGCGGGCGTCGACCGGCTTCACCGATTCGATCTTTGCCGAGGATATCGGCAAGTTTCCCGACACCAACATCGCCGAATCCTTCAACCGCATTCCCGGCATCACGATCACGCGCGACGTGACGGGTGAGGGGACCAATGTCGCGATCCGCGGGCTCGGGTCGAATTTCACGAACGTGACGCTCAACGGCGCGACGATCGCGGTCGCGTCGTCGGGTGCGACCGACGCGCAGGGTACGGACCGCTCGGTCGACCTGAGCTTCTTCCCGACCGAATTGTTCACCAAGCTGACCGTCAACAAGAGCTATACCGCCGACCTGCTCGAGGGCGGCGCGGCCGGCAATATCGATCTGCGCTCCGCACGTCCGCTCGACCGCGCGACCGGCTTCCTGAACTATAACGTCCAGGGCACGCGCCAGTCACCCGAGGACCGGATCGGCGCGCGCGGCGCGCTGATCGGCAGCTGGCGGACCGACACGTTCGGAATCCTGGCCGGCGTGTCGGCACAAAGGCTGTTCACCGATACGCGCGGGTTCGAGACGATTGGCTATACCAATCCGGCGCTCACCGCGGCGCAGTGCGGCGCCACGTCGGGCTGCAACACGACCGGCGGCGGCAACTGGACGATCCCGGCGGTGGTGCCCGCCGGCGCCGGTGCCGGGCTGGTCGCGGGGACGCCGATCGACCGGGCGTTTCTGCTCGCGAACAACCCGGGCGCGACGATCCAGCAGATCGACAATGCGCTGCTCCCGCGGCTCGGCCGCACGACCAGCATCCGCGGCCCGCGCGACCGGATCAACGCGATCGTCAGCACCGAATGGCAGCCGACCGATGCGCTGCATTTCTACATCGACGGTCTGTACGGCTACAAGAAGAACGAACTCACGCGTGAGAACATGGCCTGGATCGTCCGCAACGGCGCAATCATTCCAACCAACCTGACCTTCGACAATCCCGATTGCACGATCGGGTGCGTGGTGACCGGCGGGACATTTGCAAACGCGCAGTTCTTCAACGAATTCCGCCCCTATACCGAGACGACCAAGCTGGTCAGCATCAACCCGGGCGGCGAGTGGGAGATCTCGCCGACGCTCAAGGCCTCGCTGCAGGGCAATTATGCGCGGTCGACCTTCCACCGCGAGAGCCCGACCGTGGGCCTCACCACCCCGCTCGGCGTCGGCAACACGGTAACCTATAGCAACACCGGCGGAATCCCGACGATCCAGAGCGGGCTCGACCTCAACGATCCGGCGAATTTCGGCTGGAACGCGGGCAGCCGGGTCGGCATCCAGGACGAGCGGCGTCTCAACAAGAGCAAGGGCGCGCGTGGCGACCTGACCTGGGGCGGCAAGGCGCTCAACCTCAAGATCGGCGGCGCATTCGACGACGTGTCGCGGCGGATCCGCGGATTCGACAACAGCCAGGCGTGGCAGAATGCCGTCTGCGGCAACAATCCCAACGTGTTCGTCGCATCGCCCAACACCCAGCCGCCCTGCGCAGGCCTCGACGCCCCCGGCGCCGCGCCGGCGGGCTATCCGAGCTATCCCGGCTATGGCACGGGCGCGACCACCGGCCTGGCGGGGCCGGTCAGCTATGGCGGCTCGCTGGTCCCCAATGCGGCGGTGCCCGGCTATCTGAAGCCCGGCCCGGCAGGGTTCGTCACCGTCGACTGGCCGGCCTTTGCCGCCGCCACCAACTATGACAGCTTCCACGACGCGGCGCCCGAGACGGGTGCGGCCAACACCGGCGCCAGCGGCGGTGCGATCCGCGAGGTCGTAAAATCCGCCTTCGCCACGCTCAACGGCGCGCAGCAGATCGGCGACAACACGCTGCGGTTCAATGTCGGTGTACGCTACGTCAACACGATCCAGACGATCACGGGCCGCGTCTCGCTGCCGGATCCGCGCAACACGACCAGCACGGGCGCGAGCTTGCCCGACGGCAGCCGTTACGTGAATATCGTCAGCGAGGTGTCAACGCGCAACGTCTATTCGAAATGGCTGCCCGCCGCGACCTTCGCCTATGACCTTGGCGACCAGGCGGTGGTGCGTGTCGCCGGCTCGCGTACGATGACGCGTCCGGACCCCTCGGCGCAGCTTCCCGGCGTCAACTTCGGTGCGCCGTCGGCGGATCAGGCGAACATCGGCAACCCGGCGCTCAAGCCCTATATGTCGACCAACCTCGACCTCGGTTTCGAATATTATACCGGCCGTGAAGGCGTCGTCAGCTTCAACGCGTTCCGCAAGTCGATCGAGGGGTTCACCAATACCGCGATCAACACCGTGCCGTTCGCGGCGCTGGCGCAATACGGCATCACCTTCGACACGCTCAACGCCAACCAGCAGTTCGCGATCCAGTCGCGCGGCGGCCCCGGCGTCGCGCAGGTCCAGGTCACGTCGCAGGTCAACGTGCCCAACAAGCTGACGATCAACGGCCTCGAATTCCAGTGGGTCCAGCCGCTCGACTTCCTGACCCGGATGATCGGCGTCACCGGCTTCGGCTTCAATGCCAATGCGACGATCGTCGATCAGCGCAGCGATGGCCCGGCAACCGCGTTCGGCGTGTCGCCCTTCACCTACAACATCACCGGCTTCTACGAGAAGAACGGCGTGATGCTCCGGGTCGCGACGACCTCGCGTCAGGGCGCACAGAATAGCGGCGCGGCGCAGAACGGTATCCCGGCGGCGGCGCTGTTCGGGACGGACTATACGACCTACGACTTCTCGTCGTCGTTCGACCTCGACAAGATCTTCGGCCTGGCGGGCGCACCGCAGCTGACGGTCAACGTGTCGAACTTCACCGACGCGACGCTGCGGTCCTATTTCCAGTTCGAGAATGCGACCTTCACGCAGTATAAGCCGGGACGTCAGTTCCTGATCGGCCTGCGCGGCACCTTCTAGGACCGACGGTCGGGACGGTCGCCACTGCGCGATCGTCCCGGCAGCCGCTCAAGGACCCGACGACCAGTCTGCACGCCGCCCGCTCCGGACAAAGGATTCCCCCTCATGCGCATCCTCACCCTCGCTCTCATCGCGCTCGCGGGCACCAGCGTCGCGCAGGGCAGCCCGGCACAAACCTCCGCTGTGCCGTCCGACGCATCGCCCCGGTTCAGCCGGTTCAGCTATGAGGGGCGGTCGCCCGGCGCGGCACCGTTGCAGCGCAACCAGTATCGCAACCCGATCCTGTCGGGCTATTATCCCGATCCGTCGGTCACGCGGGTCGGCGAGGACTATTATCTCGTCAATTCGTCGTTCGCGCATTTCCCCGGACTGCCGGTCTTCCATTCGCGCGACCTCGTGAACTGGACTCAGATCGGCAACGCGATCGACCGCCCCGATCAGCTCGACTTCACCGGCATGCGGACGTCGCAGGCGGTCTTTGCCCCCGACATCTCCTATCACGACGGCGTCTTCTACATCGTCAACACCTGCGTCGAGTGCAAAGGCAATTTCGTCATCACCGCGCGCAATCCGGCCGGCCCCTGGTCCGCGCCGATCTGGCTGCCGTTCGAGGGCATCGACCCCTCGATCTTCTGGGAGGGAGACAAAGCCTATATCGTCAACAACCGCGGCCCCGCCGAACCCCCGCGCTATGACGGGCACCGCGCGATCTGGATCCAGGAATATGACTGGCGCAAGGGGCAGATGGTCGGCGAGAGCACGCAGCTCGTCAATGGCGGTGTCGACCTGTCGAAAAAGCCGGTCTGGATCGAAGGGCCGCACATCTTCCGCAAGGACGGCTGGTATTATCTGACCGCCGCGGAGGGCGGCACGAGCGTCAACCATTCTCAGGTCGTGCTCCGGTCGCGGACCTTGCGCGGCCGCTATGAGCCCTATGCCGGCAACCCCATCCTGACGCAGCGCGATCTCGACCCTGCACGCTCGCGGCCGATCACCTCGGCGGGGCATGCCGAACTGGTCCAGACGCAGACGGGCGAATGGTGGGCGACCTTCCTCGCGGTCCGGCCCTATGCCGGCGACTATTACAATATCGGTCGCGAGACGTTCCTGCTCCCCGTGACCTGGAAGGATGGCTGGCCGATCATCCTGCCCAGGGGGCAGCGCGTTCCCGAAGTCGCGGTCTCGCCCGGACTGCCCGCGCAGCGCCCGGGACCAGTGCCGACGGCCGGCGCCTTTTCCTATGTCGACGAGTTCGACGGCGATCGTCTGGCGATGCAATGGGTTGGTGTCCGCACCCCCAAGGCACCCTTTTATCGCCTCACTGGTGGAGAGCTCGTGCTCGGCCGGGGCGCGCCGATGGGCGATCTCGCGGGCGTCCCCGCCTTTGTCGGCCGGCGCCAGCAGCATCACGACGCGACGATCTCGACCACGCTGCGATTTTCGCCGAAAACCGGCGATCGTGCTGGCCTCGCCGCGATGCAGAGCGACAAGGCACATCTCTTCTTCGGGCTGACGCGGATAGCGGAGAAGCCCGTCGTGGCTCTCTATACGACGCAGGAAGGCAAGGAGCAGCTCGTCGCAAGCGCGCCGGTCGATCCGGCGGGCCCGGTCACGCTGACGATCGACGCCACCGGTGGCACGATGCGCTTCAGCTACACGACCGGCGCAACGCCTCGCACGCTCGTATCGGATGTCGACGTCCGGTTCCTGAGCACGCGGATGGCTGGCGGCTTCGTCGGGACGCTGGTCGGCCCCTACGCGTGGTCGCGCTGATCTCGCGTGGCACCGCTACGTGTCATCGCTGCGGGAGCGATGCCGAAATAAGAAAAAGGCGCGGGCTGGCTGACGTGCGGGCCCGCGCCTGAACCTCAGGCCTTCTTGCGCGCGCGCTTCGGGCTTGCGGCTGCTGCGACGTCCTCTTCCTCGTCCGGGCTGTCCTCGCCCGCCTCGGTCAGCGCCTCACCGAGCGCGCGCAGCTTGTCCTGCGACGTGTCAGCCTTTTCCGCGATCTTGGTCGTCGCGGCACCAAGCCGGTGCAGCAGCGCATGGACGCGGTCGGCGTCCGGCGTGTCCTTCTCGAGCTGCTTGCGCAGCGATGCCAGGTCGCGAAGAATGCCCTTGGCGCCGGGTGTCTCGATATCGGCGAGTGCGGCTTCCCAATCCTCGACCATGTCGGCGCCCTTGGCGGGCTTCGTCGCGTCGAGACCGCGATTGATCGCGTTCATCGTTCCTGCAAATTTGACGGCCATGTCTGCTCTCTCCTAGCCGGTATCGGCGAGCATCAACGCGGTCGGGCGTCACGAATGTCCCGCCATTCCTATCAACCTGCATCAACATGATCGCATTTTGTTCGGGCGCCCGCCGCGCGCGTCAGCGCAACCAGTTGCGCAGCAGGGCGGTGACCTCGCCCGGCCGTTCGAGCGGGGCGAGATGGCCGCAGCCCCGCAATTCGTGAAACCGCGCGCCCTCGATCAGCGTGGCCAGTGCGCGTGCATCGTCGGGCGTGCAGATCCGGTCGCGATCGCCCACCGCGACGAGCGTCGGCACGTGGATCGCGGCGATCGCATCGCTGATGTCGGGTCGTTCGAGCAGCGCGCGCTGCTGGCGTTCGAAGACCGCCTTGCCGACCCGGTCCGCCATCGCCTGCACCGGGCCCGCCACGATCGCGGTCAGTCGCGGATCGGCATGCGGCGCGGTCGCGAGCAGCCCCTGGCCGTCGACCGTCCGCGGACGCATCGTCATCGACGCGCGCGTGCCGAACAGCGCGACCCGCAGGACCCGGTCGGGCGCCTGCCGCACCATCTCCATCGCCACATAACCCCCCAGGCTGACCCCCGAGACCGCGAAGCGCGGCGGCGCCTTGGCCAGCACGCGCGCGGCCATCGCCGACAGCGTGTCGTCCTGCGAAAGGTCATGAAACTCGGGCTCGGCGAGCGCGGCAAGATCCATGATCTGCCGTGCCCAGAGTCGCCCGTCACAGCCCATGGCGGGGAGCAGCACGAGCGGGATCGGCGAACGGGTCATGCGGTGTCTCCGGTGGCGGGAAGCAGGGGGCGGATGGCGGGAGGCATCATCGGGCGGCCGGACCGGTCAGGCGACAAACGGGAAGGCGAGCGCGATCATGCCCACCACCGTCATCACCGCGCAGACCAGGATCGCCGGCACCAGCGTGAACCGCTGATGATCCGCCAGATCGATCCCGACCAGGCTGACGAGCAGATAGGTCGACGGCACCAGCGGGCTGAGCAGATGGACCGGCTGGCCCATCAGCGACGCGCGCGCGATCGCCTCGGGTGCGACGCCGTAATGCGCGCCCGCCTCGGCGAGGATCGGCAGCATCCCGAAATAGAAGGCGTCGTTCGAGATAAAGAAGGTGAAGGGCAGGCTGAGCGCTGCGGTGATCGGCGCCATATAGGGGCCCATCGCCGGCGGGATCACGCCGACCACCGCCTTGCTCATCGCCTCGACCATCCCGGTGCCGCCGAGGATTCCGGTGAAGATGCCGGCCGCGAAGATCAGCGACACGACCGCCAGCACATTGCCGGCATGCGCGGAGATGCGTTCCTTCTGGTCGGCGACGCCGGGATAGTTGACGATCATCGCGATCGCGAAGGCGAGCATCATCAGCACCGACAGCGGCAGGATGCCCCAGACCAGCAGCGTCAGCAGCGTGACGACAAGGGCTGCGTTGAACCAGATCAGCTTGGGCCGGCGCGCTTCGGGATATTGCGACACCGCCATGCCGGTGAACGTGTCGGTCGCGGTGATGCCCGCTTCGCCCATGCGCGCGCGCTCCTTGCGGCCGAAATACACCGCCAGCCCGACGAGGAAGGCGAGCCCTGCGATCATGCCGGGAATGAGCGGCAGGAACAGCGTCGCGGGATCGAGCTTCAGCGCGCTCGCCGCGCGCGCGGTCGGCCCGCCCCACGGCGTCAGGTTCATGATCCCGCTCGTCGTCATCAGCAGGCAGACGAGATACAGGCGGTTCATGTCGTAGCGCTTGTACAGCGGCAGCAGCGCGGCGATCGTGATGATGTAGGTCGTCGAGCCGTCGCCATCGAGGCTGACGAGCGCGCACAGCACGACCGTGCCGATCAGGATCCGCATCGGATCGCCGTGCACCATCCGGATCAGCCGTCCGACCAGCGGATCGAACAGGCCGGTGTCGGTCATCGTTGAGAAGAACAGGATCGCGAACAGCAGCATCACGCCGGTCGGCGCGAGGTTCTTGATCCCGTCGATCATCATCGGGCCGAGACCCGCGGCCTCGCCGGCAAAGACGCCGAAGATCGAGGGAATCACGATCAGCGCGACCAGCGGCGTCATCTTCTTGGTCATGATCAACGTCATGAACGTGGCGACCATCAGGAAGCCAAGCAGGGCAAGGTTCATCGCATCGTCCTAGAAAAGGGCGTGAAAAAGGGGGGTGGGGGCAAAACCCCCGTCATCCTGACGAACGTCAGGATCCAGGGTTACGGAGCGCCATCCTGTCTGGCTTTGGATCCTGACTTTCGTCAGGATGACGGAGCGGTAGATGCCGGAGAGGGCGCGCCGCATCAGAACGTCACACCGACGCGCGCGCTGACCGTCTGGCCGCTGTCGTTGCCGACATAGTCGCCCGCACGATTGTCGGTGTTCCACTGGATCGCGTTGACCTGGAACCGGGTGAAGCTGTTGAGATACCAGTTCACCCCGACCGTTGCGGCCCAGCCGTCGCCGCCGGTCAGCAGGTCGCTGTAATCGAGGCTCTCGTACCGCGCGGTCAGTTCGATCGCGCCGACGCCGCCATCGAAGGTGGGTTTGAGCACCTTGGGCTGGCCGAAGCTCCCGAGCCGCGGGTTATAGGGGGGCAGGTCGCCGGTCAGGAACAGACCACCCGACACGCTCCACGCCTTGCTGACGAAGTCGGGCCGGCCACCGTCGAGCCGCGCATTGCGCTGGCCGGCTTCGCCCATCACCCACAAGGGCCCGCGATAGCCCCCGAGCTCGACGCCGTAACCCGTCGTCCCGGTGCCGCCCGTCAGCGGTCCGCTCGACACGCGCAGCGCGCCATTGAAGCGCCCGCCGATCACCGTGTTGCGGGTCAGCGTGCCCGCGACGGACGACAGCGATTCGTCGAACCCCCAGAGCCCGACATGAAGCACGCCGGTGTCGGACTTGATCGGATTCCAGTGCGCGCGCCCGAGGACGGTGCGGCTGTCGCCGACCGTCTGCGTGCCGTCGATCCGGTCGCCGGTGACGGTGACCGACGCGTGGCCGGTCTTCCAGAAGATCCGCGGCATCACGCCGATGCCGTAGAAGCCGCGCTGCGGAATGATCGCGGTGGCGACCGTCGTGCGCTCGAGGAACGGGGTCGAGTCCGACCCGGTCGATCCTTCGAAGCTGCGGTCGTTGAACAGATGGCCTGCGCGCACGTCGTAATCGAGACCGGGCGTGATCCGGTTGCGCCAGCCGACGAACGCGGTGACGACGTCGACCTCGTTTTCGGAAAAGTCGCTTTCAAACTGATAGAAGAAATGCGTGCCGACGCCGCCTTCCAGACCGAGGCGCAGCGCGCGCATGCCCGTCGTCGTGATGTTGCGGCCGTCATATTTCGACCCGAAGCTCGAGCTCACATCGGTCAGGATCCGGCCGCGCGGCTTGAAGGTATAGACGCCGTCCGCCGAGTGGAAGACCGGCAGGCCCGCACCCCATTCGGTCGTCAGGCCCGATGGATTGTCGCGTGCCGCCACGGCCTGTGCCACGCTGCGGTCGGCCGGGCCGGGAGGCGCGAGCTGCGGTGCGAACGGCACGGTCCGCCGGGGCTCGCCCGTCTGCGCGAGCTGCGGCTGCGGCGCAGCGCCGGTCGGCTGGACAGGGGCCGCGGGCGCAGCCGCCTGTGCGACGACCGCGTTGGTCTCGAGCCGGTCGAGCCGGGACTTGAGCGTGGCGATCTCGGCCGCCTGCGCGCGGACCAGTGCGGCGAGGTCGGCGTCGCTGGGCGCCGGTGCCCCGGTCTGGGCGAGCGCGGGTGTCGCGATGATCAGCGCGACGAGAGCGCAGCCGGTACGAAATGGGGTCATCGGGAAGAGGCTCCGTTGGCAAGAAGGGCGGTCCAGTCGCGCAGGAAGCGCTGGCGTTTGAGATGATCGAGCGTGACGAGAAGCTGCGGTCCGACCCGGATCGGCCGGGCCTGCGCGGCGGGAAGGCGGCGCGCGGGGACGTCGGTGCGGACCGGCCAGAGGCTGCGCTTGGCGAGCAGTGATTGGCCTTCGCGCGACAGCAGGAAGTCGAGGAACAGCTTGGCGGCCGCCGGGTGCGCGGCTTCGCGCGCGATGAACGCGATCCGCGACGTGACGATCGTATAGTCCTTGAGGAACGCCACGCCGATCCGCGGATCGGTGCTCGCCCGCTCGAGCGCATAGGAGCCGATGACGTTGTAGGCGATCGCCTGCCGGCCCTCGGCGACGCCGCGCAGCATCGGCTCGCTGGTCCGTGACAGGACCGGCTTCGTAGCCGCGATCGCCTCCAGCAACGACCGCGTGTCGCGCGTGATCGCCATGTCCTCCGACAGATAGAGATAGCCGACATTCGAGCGTGACGGATCGAAGGTCGTCACGCGCCCGGTCAGCGCGGTGCGCTGCGTCCGCAGCAGCGCCTCCAGCTCGGCATGCGTCCGCGGCACGCGCGCCGGCGGCAGCAGCCGCTTGTTGTAGACGATCCCGATCGGCTCGGCGGTGACGCCGAAGCCCATGTTCTTCCAGACCGAGACGGCGGGCAGCGCGGGCTTTTCGGGACTGGCATAGCTTTGCGCGAAACCGTCGTTGATCAGCTTGACCTGCAGATCCATCGCCGACGACCAGACCAGATCCGCGGACAGGCGCCGCGCGCGCGTCTCGGCGACGAAGCGGCGATACATTTCGGTCGACCCGAGATCGGCGTAGAGGACGGTGATGCCGGGATAGCGTTTGCGAAACGCGGCGACCACCGGCAGCAGCTCGGCGCGATCGGCATTGCCATAGATCCGGACCTGCCGCTCGGCGCGTGCGCTTTCGATCAGCGTGTCATAGGAGCGGGGATAGCCCGCCGGACGCTGCGCCGACACCGCGGTCGTCGCGAACCCGGTCAGCGTGGCCAGCAATCCGATCGTGAGAACCATTCGTGCCATCGTCACCTCTCCTCGCCTTCCGTCTCTGTGTTCGGATAGGCAGTAGCGGTGGAATACGAATCGAAGCTGTCACCAACCTTTCACGCCCTTTTGAATCAACGAGGTAAGCCGATTTGCGCATTCTGCTGATCGAGGACGACGCCGCCCTCGCGCGCAGCATCGCGGCATTGCTGCGGGCGGGCGGCAATGCGGTCGATCATGTCGCGAGCGGCGAGGAGGCGCTCGGCATCGTCGCGGGCGAGCCCTATGCGCTGGTCATCCTCGATGTCGGGCTGCCCGGGATCGACGGTTTCGCGGTGCTCGAGACGCTGCGGCGACGCGGCGAGCGTGTGCCCGTGCTGATGCTGACCGCACGCGATGCGCTGGACGACCGCGTGCGCGGGCTCGATCTCGGCGCCGACGACTATCTGCGCAAACCGTTCGATCCCGAGGAGCTCGAGGCGCGGGTCCGCGCGCTGGGGCGACGACGCGGCGGCGATCCGCTCCCGGTGCTGAGCGTGGGGAGTTTGACGATGAACCGCTCGACGGGCGATGCGGATATCGCCGGCCGGGTCCTCGACCTGCGGCGTCGCGAACGCGCGGTGCTCGAGGCGCTGGCGATGCGCGCAGGCCGCGTCGTACCGCGCGAGCTGCTGATCGGCGAGGTGTTCGGGTTCGATGAGCCCGTCGGCGGCAACGCGATCGAGGTCCATGTCACGCGGTTGCGGACCAAGCTCGCGCCTGACGGCCCGGGTATCCGCACCGTCCGCGGCGTCGGCTATATGCTCGATGCGGGCTGAGGCGCGTGCCCCCGCGCTGCGGACGCGCCTGCTGGTGGCGGTGCTCGGCCCGCTGCTCGCGGCGGCAATCCTGATCGGCGTGGTCGGCGCGACGCTGATCACCGATGTCGTCCGGCGCACCAGCGACCGCGTGCTCGGGGGCGCGCTCGGCGCGATCGCGGAGACCGTGCAGGTTGAGCGCGGCGAGGTCACGCTCGACCTTCCCGCCGCCGCGTTCGGGATGCTCGAGAACGCCGAACGCGACAATGTCTATTACCGCATCGCGGTCGGCGGGGACCTGCTCACCGGCTATGCCGATCTGCCCGCACCCGATCCCGCCGCGCTCGCGGTCGATGTGCCCGCCTACCGCTTTGCGCGTTATCGCGGTCAGCGGATCCGCATCGCCGAGGTCCGTCGCGACCTGCCGCGGATCGACCGGCCGGTGATCGTGCAGATCGCCGAGACGATCGACAACCGGTCAGCCCTGACCCGTCGTCTGATGATCGCGCTGCTGATCGGCGAGTGCGTCCTGGTCGGTGGCGCCGCGCTGCTGCTCCGCCCGGCGCTGGGGTGGAGCCTGCGCCCGCTGGCCCGGTTGCGCGGTGCGATCGAGGCGCGTGACAAGCGGGCGCGGCCCGACTTCTCGCCGCTCGACACGGGGCCGCTGCCGCGCGAGCTCCGCCCGCTCGCCGGCGCGTTCGACCGACTGCTCGCGCAGCTCGATACCGCGACGGTCGGCGTGCGCCGCTTCACCGCCGACGCGTCTCACCAGATGCGCACGCCGCTTTCGGTCCTGAAGGTTCAGGTGGCGCTCGCGCGGCGCGGTTCGGGCGCCGAACGGCACGAGGCGCTCGACGAGATCGCCGATGCCGTGACGCGGCTCGAACGGCTCGTCACCCAGTTGCTGGCACTTGCGCGGGCGGAAGAGGCGGGGGTGTCCGCCCCGCTCGAAACCGTCGATCTGCGCGAGGTGGCCGCCGCGGTCATCACCCGCCAGATCAACCAGGCGATCGAGGCCGGGATCGACCTCACGCTCGAGACCGACCCGGTCGAAACCTACCGCGTGCCCGGGCACCGGACGCTCATCTTCGAAATCCTGTCGAACCTCGTCGACAACGGCATCCGCTATAACCGGCGCGGCGGTACGGTCACGGTCAGCCTCCAGACCTCGCGCGGGGAGACCGCGATCGCGGTGATCGACGACGGCCTGGGCATCGCCGACAGCCAGCGCGAGGTCGCGTTCGACCGCTTCGTCCGTCTCGGCGCACCGGGCAGTCCGGAGGGCAGCGGGCTCGGGCTCGCGATCGTCCGCTCCGCCGTTGCGCGGTTGAACGCGACCGTCGGGTTCGGTGCAGCGGACCGCGGCACGACGATCGTCGTCCGCTTCCCCGGCACCGCAGCGGCCGGCTGACGCCGTGCCCGTCAGCCGCGCAGCTTGCCCGGTGCGAAGGATTTCGGCGCCACCGCCGGGGCCGCATCCCCGGCGCCGCGATCGAACAGATGGTCGAGCATCGCCGCCATCGCCCTGTGGCCGGTATCGGTCAGGCTGACATGCACGCGTCGGTGATCCGCGGGATCGACATGGCGTCGCAGCAGCTCGGCCTGTTGCAGCCGATCGATCCGCCGCATCGTCCCCGCCGCACTGCCCCCCGACATCAGCGTCAGATCCTTCACGCAGAGCGTCTCGCCGGTGGCGGCCGCAATGAACAGGTCGATCATCATGTCCCAGGCCGGATCGACCAGCAGGTCCTGTGGCAGGAACGCGCTCATCGTCGCGCGCAGCTGGCGGGCCTGGCGCGCGCGGGCGAGCAAGGCGGGTGCGATCGGTCGCGGGGCGCCCGCGCCGGGTGCGCGGAGGTTGCGGCGTGCGACATCGGTCATCGTTCGCGCAGCGCCTCCCGCGCCCGGTTGAGGGGTTTGACGAGATACTGAAGCACGGTCTTGCTGCCGGTATGGATATCGACCGTCGCGACCATGCCGGGGGTGATCGCGAACTTCGCGCCGGCCTTGTTCGTCAGCGAATCCGCCTTGGTCCGCACGAACACGCGGTAATAGAGGATGTCGGGCTTCACCTCGTCGCGGATCGTGTCGGGCGAGATGCTGACCACGCTGCCCGTCAGGCCGCCATAGATCGAATAGTCATAGGCGGTCACCTTGACGCTGGCTGCCTGGCCGGGGCGGATGAAGGCGATGTCGCGCGGCTGGATTCGCGCCTCGATCAGCAGCCGGTCGTCGAGCGGGACGATCTCCATCAGCTTGCCATTGGGGGGCACGACGCCGCCGATCGTCGACACCTCGATATTCTTGACGACCCCGCGCACCGGCGAGCGCAGCGTGAGGCGCGACAGCGTGTCGGACCGTCCGCGCACGACCGGTGCGAGCGAGTCGACCTGTTCGGTGACCTTCGCCAGATCCTGCCGCGCCTCGACCATATATTGCGATCGCAGATCGGCCTTTTTGAGCTCGAGCTCGGCCCGCTGGCGTTGCAGCCGCAGCACCTCGACATTGCTCGCCGCGCCGACCGCGATCAGCGATTCCCCGATCCGCACCTCGCGTCCGATCAGCGCGAGGCTCTGGTCGATCAGCTGGATCGACGATTGCAGGCTGCGTCGCCGGGTGTCGTGGAGCCGCGTCTCGGCGGCCTTCAACTCGGGATAGCGGTCGAGTTCGGCGGCAAACGTCAGCGGCGTGCCGTTCGCCTCCGCCGTCAGCCGCGCGACGCTGGCCAGCGCGGCGCGGTATTTGGCGGCGGTCTCGTCGACGGTCGACCCCGCCTGGGTCGGATCGAGCTGCGCGAGGAGCTGCCCCGGGGTGACGATATCGTCCTGGCGCACCGGAAGCTTGGTCAGGATCCCGCCCTCGAGCGACTGGATGACCTGTTCGCGGCTGGTCGGCACGACGCGTGCTTCGCCCGTCGCCACCTCGTCGAGGGCCGCGAACCACGCCCAGCCGAGTGCGGCCACGAACAGCGCGGCCAGGATCCAGACGAGCCGCGTCGCGGTCGCGAGCCGGACGCTGCCTTCGCCGCCGAACAGGTGGTCGTCGTCGATCGCCCGCGCGCTCATGCCGCCGCACTCCGCGTCCCGCGCATCTGCGCGAGGATCTGATCCTTGGGGCCGTCGAGGACGATGGTGCCGTTGTCGATCACGATGATCCGGTCGACGATCTCGAGCATCCGCATCCGGTGCGTCGCGACGATCAGCGTACGCGTGCGGCTCCACGCCCCGAGCCGCGCGATGAAGTGCCGCTCGGTCCCCTCGTCCATCGCCGCGGTCGGCTCGTCGAGCAGCGCGACGCTCGGCTGGCGAAGCAGCAGCCGCGCGAGCAGCAGCCCCTGGATCTGCCCACCCGACAGGCCTCTGCCCCCCTCCTGCACGACATGGCCGAGCCCGTCGCGCAGCCGCCGGACCATAGTGTCCGCGCCGACCATCGCGAGCATCTCGCTGATCTCCCTGTCCGACGCCATCGGCGCGCCGAGCGTCAAATTCTCCCGCAGCGTCCCGTGAAACAGCCGCGAGGTCTGGGTCAGCAGGCCGATGTCGCGGCGGACATCGGCGGGATCGACCTGATGCAGCGCGAGACCGTCGAGCAGCACCTCGCCCGACACCGGCTGCAGCATCCCCGACAGGCCCTGGAGCAGCGTCGACTTGCCCGCGCCGTTGCGCCCCAGCAACGCGATCCGCTCGCCCGCCGCGATGTCGAGCGTCTGGACCGTCAGGGCAGGGGGGGCGTTGGGGTCGGCATAGGTGAAGACCGCGGACCGCAGCGTGAAGTCGCCCTGGACGACGGGCAGCGGGATGCGGTGATCCGCGTCCGCGGTGTCGACGGGCAGCGCCATGATCTGGTTGAGGCTGCCCATCGCCACCTTGGCATGCTGGAACCGGCTGAGCAGCTGGGTCACCTGGGCCATCGGCGCCATCATCCGCGAGCCGAGGATCGAGGTCGCGACCAGCACGCCGGTGGTGATGTCACCCGCGATCACGAGCGGTGCGCCGACGAAGATGATCGCGGCATAGACGCCGTTCTGGACGCTCTGGGTCCACACCGACAGGCCGTTGGTCAGCCCGCGCAGCCTGAGCTGCGCCTCGCCCGCGACCGCGGTATAGTGGTTCCACTGGTGGTGGAACCGGTCCTCGGCCTGCAGTGCCTTGATGTCCTCGATACCCTGCACCGATTCGACCAGCATCGCGTTGCGCAGCGAGGATTCGCGCATCGACTCGGTCGCGTACATCCGCAGCCGGCGTTGCGCGAGCAGCCCCGGCAGCAGCAGCAGGACCAGCGCCGCGAGCGGCACCAGCGCCAGCGCGCCGCCGACATACCAGAGCACGCCGAGGAACAGCAGGAAGAAGGGCATGTCGGCGACGGTCGCGACGGTCGTCGAGGTCAGCATGTCGCGCACCTGGTCGAGGTCGCGCAGCTGCGAGATGAACGTCCCGGTCGAGGTCGGGCGCGCGCGGTTGCGAACCCGCAGCGCGTGACCGAAGACCCGGTCCGAGATGCGCAGATCGGCCCGCTTGCCAAGCACATCGACGATGTTCGTGCGGAGCCGTCGCAACACGAAATCGAAGCCGATCGCGATCAGCACCCCGACGAACAGGATCGTCAGCGTCGGGATCGAGCCCGCCGGCACGACGCGGTCATAGACCTGCATCGAGAACAGCACGCCCGCGAGCCCCAGGCAGTTGGTCACCACCGACGCGACCATGACATGGCCGTAGGACGGCGCGTCGGCCATCAATATGTCGCGCAGCCAGTGATCCTGGAACGGCCGGATATAGGCGTCGATACGTGTGTCGGGCGCCGAGCGCGACGGCCGGGGAATGACATAGCCGGTCGCGCCGGCGGTCAGCTGGTCGATCGGCAGATGCGTCGCTCCGCCCCGGTCGCCCGGCACGATCAGCCGGGCCTGGCCCTCCGCGTCGATCCCCTCGATCAGCGCGATCTCGCCGTCGCGCAGCCGGACGATCAGCGGCAGCCGCCAGCTCGTCAGCCGCATCCCCGCGGCGGGGACGAACTGCACGCCGAGCCCGGTCGCGCGCGCGAGCGTGCGGACCCGCGCCTCGTCGTCGTCCCCCAGCTCCCAGTGTGCGGCAAGCCGCGCACGCTGTTCGGACAGCGGCAGGCGATAGTGGCGGGCAACGCGGCCAAGCAGGTCGAGCCAGCCGTCGATGCCGGCCCCCGCTCCGCCCGCCGCCACCGCGATCGGCACCCGATCGGCGGTCACAGCGTCACCCCGCGCACCGTCGCGCCGGACAGCGCGAATGCGTCGCGCATCCGCCCCGACAGATACAGGCAATCGACCTGAAGGCTGCGCAGGGTCTGCGCGACGTTCACCGCCTCGAACCGGACCTGCTGGAATTCCTGTTCGGCGTTGAGCAGATCGACGAGCGTGCGCGTGCCCATTTCGAGATACTGGATCCGGTACAGCCGGCCCGTCTCGCGCATGTTGGTCTGGCGCGACTGCAGCGTGGCGACGACCTGTGACAGGCTGTCGATCTGCTGGCGCGCCTCGGCCAGCCGCTGGCTGCTCTCGTTGCGGACCCGGCGCGTGGCCGCCTGCGCCGCCTCCAGCTCGAACGCCGCGCCGCGCGCACGCGCACGCGTGACCCCGCCCGCGAAGATGTTGCTCGAGACGCGCAGGCCGACATTGTAGATGCTGCGATTGCCGAGCGGCGCGGTCACGTCGGTCGAGGCGTCGCCGCCGATCGACAGCGTCGGATAGCGGTCCGCGCGGCTGCGACGCAGCGCGGCGGCGGCGCGGTCCGCCTGCGCCTCGGCGGCCATGACCAGCGGCACCGTCTCCCAGGCGGGCACCGGACCCGAACAGCTCCGCATCAGCCAGTCCGGAACGTCGGCGGACACCGCGGCGGGCGGGGCGTCGCGACCGAGCAGGAAAGCGAGGTTGCTCGCCCAGCGGCGTTCCGCCGCCTCGACCGTCGCGAGGCTCGCGATCGCCGCCTCGACCCGCGCCTGCGCCTGCAGCGCATCCGATCGCGTCGCGGCACCAAAGGCGGTACGCTTGCCGACAAGCTCGCTGATCTCGCGGATCCGGTCCGCCTGCTCGGCCGCGATGATCCGCTGTGCCGACGCGCGCTGATATTCGATCACGGCATAGGCTGTGTCGCGGATCAGCGTGTCGACCGCGAGCAGCATCTCGGCACGCCCGACCCGCGTCCCGGCGCGCGCGCCCGCGATCTCGCTCGACACCTTGCCGAAATCGAACAGCATCTGCGACGCGCCCAACTGGGGTCGCGGCCGCAGGGTGCCCGATACGCGGCTGTCAAACCCGCTGCCGATCCCGGCGCTGACGGTGGGGAGATAGCCCGCGCGTGCCGCCTTCACCTCCTCGCCGCGCGCCGCCAGCGCGCCCGCTGCCTCGGTCAGCGACGGATGCCAGGCGACCGCTTCGCGTGCCGCGGTTTCGAGCGTCACCGGACCCGGCGTCGCGGGGCCAGGGGTGTCGACCGCTTGCCCGGCGTTACACGGCACAGCCGCCAATAGGACGCCCGCGGCCAGCGATCGCATCGCGCTCATAGTGGAAGTGATCATCGCGTCCCTGTCCTCTGCTGGCACCAGCAAAGGACAGGGGTGCTTAACGAAACGTATAGAGTAAACGGTCTTTAAGTTGCTGAAATGGTTCTAGAAAAGACCAGTTTCGAATGCTTATACAACATGACTGGTGACTAGTCCGTTCTGGTCCTGATCCGGGATAGTGGCGAGGTAGTCGAACGGATCGACGACGGTGGCGATTTCCGTGACAACGATCGGATCGAACGAAACCGTATCGGGCTCTTCTCCGATCGATGCTTGCGGTTCTGCTGCAAGATACTGTGACAGCACGTCCTCCAACTCGCCCTGACCCTCGAACAGATCATAGGTGGCGAGCCCGATCACCGGCCCGGCCGCCGCGAACGCGCCCGATTCGACGCTCGGAACTGTCAGAGCGTCGAGCGGGATGACGTCGAGGTCCCCGGTCTCCACCAGCGCCGTCAGCTCCGCGAAGCCGCTCGCGTCCGATGCGATCGATGCGAAGCCCGCCGCGGCGGCGGGTCCGTCGGCGGGGACGTCGATCGTCACGGTCAGCGTCGCGGTGGACAGCACGCCATTGGGCTGGACGAGCTGATAGGTGAAGCTGTCGGTGAGATCGACTGCGGAGAAGCCGAGCGTCGCGCTGGGCTGATAGGCATAGCCCCCGGTCTCATCGATTTGCAGCGTGCCATATCGGCCGGTCAGCGTGACCGGGGTTTCGCCGATCTCGGCAAAACCGCTGCCGCGACCGACGCGGATCGCCGCGAAGCCGGTGTTGGTCGTGTCATTGTCGAGCAGATTGCCCGTCGCGGTCTCGCGCGTCGCCAGCGTGTAATCGTTGAGGAACAAGGTGCTCGAGCCCAGCGAGACCGTGGTGCCGAAACTCCCGACGCTCAGCGCAGCATTGCTGCTGACCTGGTAGGAATAGCTGCCGCTGGGCAGGTCGTCGAAGGTGAAGGTCGCGACGCCGCCGAGCCCCAGGTTCAACGCCGTATTGATGGTGCCGGTGCGAACGACGACTCCCTCGGCGTTCCGCACGCTGACGGTATAGGCCGGCAGTACGGAGAGCAGCCCGCCCGTTCGTGCGGCGACGATCGTGATATCCGACACCGCGGCGGGGGCGACGGTGAAACTGCCGGTGCCCGTGCCGGTGACCTGCCCCGTCAGGATGGTCCCGGTCGACGGGAAGTCGAACGTCCGTGCGGGCGGCAGCGTCGTGACGACGTTCTGGAACGTCACGTCGGCAAACGCCTGGTCGGCGACCGCAAGCGGTGCGCCGGTGATGTCCGGGCTCCCGATCGCGATCGTCAACGTCGCGGTTTCACGCTCGCCATCGGTCGGGTCGACCAGCGTGTAGGTAAAGGTCTCGGTCCGCCCGATCGCGCCGGCATTCGCGACGGGGGTGTAGCTGTAGCTGCCGTCGGGGTTGATCCTCAGGCTGCCCCAGGTGCCGGTGACGCTGCTCCCGTCCGGTCCGACGTCGGTCGTCACGCCGTTGACCGTGACGCTGGCGACGCGGGTTCCGGGGCCCGTGACGTCGATCTCGCCACCCGGGCCCGCGTCGGTGATGACGTTGCCGGTCGCCGCGATCGGCGTTGCACCGGCAATGTCGGTGAAGTCCGAATCGATCCCGGCGACCGACAGATCGCCGAGCAGCCCAAGTCCCGCCGTTCCCTGGAAGGTCAGGAAGGCCCGGTACACGCCCGGTCCCAGCGTCTCGGTCGCGCTGAGATTGCCGTTGAGCAGACCGATCTCGAGCAGCGAGGCCGGCCCGCTGCCGGTGACCGCGACCCATTGCGTCCCCACCAGCCGCTGCACGACCACCGCATAGTCGCTGGCGACGCCGATCGACACCGCCGCGTCATAGGTAAACCGTGCATCCAGGCTGTGGCCCTCCGCCACCGAGAAGCGGACGTTGCGGACCGCGAGCACCTCGGCGTCGAGGTTGACGAGGCCCAGCGAGACAAGGGCGAGATAGCGGGCGCTGCCCAGATCGACCGGGGCCGTGGTCGGCAGGAGATCGAGTCCGGCGGCGTCGACATTGCCGAACGCGGCGATGTCGAACGGGGCGGCGATGCTGGCCGGGACCGAGACATTCCCCGTGGTATCGGCCTGGGTGACGCTCAGCGTCCCGCCCGCCGCCTGTGCCGGCGCCAGCGTGACCGTATAGCGGCCCTCGGCATCGACGGTCGCGACACCGATCAGCGTGGCATCGGGACCGCGAACCTCGACCCGTGCGCCGACCTCGCCCGTCCCGGTCAGCGTCGTGCCATCGTTGGTGATCGCCGAAATGATCGGCGGCGGCGGGGCGGTGATGTCGGGCGCCGCGACGGTCGCGATGGCCGAGACGTTGCCGGTGGGATCGGCCTGGCTCGCCGACAGCGTCTCGCCGTTGACCGGCGCCGGGCTCAGCTGCGCGGTGTAGCTGCCATCCGCGGCCACCTGCGCAGTGCCCAGGATGACGGCACCGAGACGGATCGTCACGGTCGCACCCGGCTCGCCGATCCCGGTTGCCGTGCTGCCGTCCGGTGCGATCGTGACGACGGGCAGGGCGGGGGCGGTGTAATCGGGCGCTACCAGCGCGATTGGCGTCGAGACATTGCCCGCAGCGTCAGCCTGTGTCGCGGCCAGCGTCTGGCCATCGGTCTGCGCCGGCGTCAGCGTCACTGCATAGGCGCCGTTCGCGCCAACGATCGCGGTGCCCAGACTGGTCGTGTCGGCCGCGCGGATCGTGATCGTCGCGCCCGGCTCGCCCGTGCCCGTGACGACGCTTCCCGTCAGATCGAGGATTGCCGTCGGGGCGGCGGGGGCGGTCAGGTCGGGCGCGACCGCGGTGGCGGGCGGCGAGACGTCGCCGTCCGCGTCGGTCTGCGTGACGCGGACCGTCTCGCCGTCGATCCGGGCGGGGACGAGCGCGATCCGGTAGCCTCCGTCCGGACCGGCGACGCCGGTGCCGATGATCGTCCCGACCGCGTCATAGACGATGATCGCGGCACTGGCATTCGCCGTCCCCGCCACCGCAGCGCCATCCGGGTCGACCGCGGCGCTCGGCGCATCGGGCGTGGTATCGGCGACGAGGTCCGGTGCGGTCGCGGTCACGATGGGCGAGCCGTTTCCGGCAACGTCCCGCTGGTCGACCCCCAGCACTTCGCCGTTGGTCTGCGCCGGATCGAGCGGCACCGTATAGGTGCCGTCGCCCTGGACGACGGCCTGACCCAGCACGCGGCCCAGCGGATCGCGGACGGTCACCGTCGCTCCCGCCTCGCCCGTACCGGTGAGCGTGAGTCCATCGGGCGCGACGGTGGCCAGCGGCGCGGCCGGCGCGGTCAGGTCGGCGGCGGTCAGCGTGGTCGCGGGCGACGGATTGCCCGCGGCATCGGCCTGCGACACGCTGAGTGTCTGGCGGTCGATCTGCGGCGTCGCGAGCGTGACGCTATAATCACCTTGCGCGGTGACGATCGCGGTTCCCAGCGGCGTACCAAAAGCATCGCGGACCGTCAGCGTCGCGCCGGGCTCGCCGGTGCCCATGACGACCGATCCGCTGGCGTCGAGCATCGCGACGGGCGCAGGCGGCGCGGTGATGTCCGGGGCCGTCACGCCAGTCGACACGGAGACATTGCCCGCCGCGTCGGCCTGCGTCACGCCGAGCCTCTCGCCATTGGCCTGCGCCGGGGTCAGCGTTGCGGCATAGCTCCGGTCCTCCGCGACGATCGCGGTACCGATCACGATGCCCGCCGCGTTGGTGACGCTGATCGTCGCACCCGGGGCGCCGGTACCGGTCGCGATACTGCCATCGCCGCTGATCGTCGCGGTGGGGGCGTCGGGTGCGGTGGTGTCGGGAGCGAGCAGACCCACCGGGGCGGAGATATTCCCCGCGCGGTCGGCCTGGACGACCGACAGCGCCTCGCCGTCGAGCTGCGGGGGGGTGAGGGCGACGGCATAGGCGCCGTCGGCGGCTACGATGGCGGTCCCAAGGGTCGCTCCGCCGGGCGCGGTGACGGTCACGGTGGCGCCGACTTGGCCCGATCCGGTGACGACCGAACCGTCCCCGCTGATCGTCGCGGTCGGCACGCCGGGCGCGGTGATGTCGGGGGCGATCGCGGTGGCGGGTGCGGACACATTGCCCGCCGCGTCGGTCAGCGTCACGCTCAGCGTCTCGCCAACCGCTTGGGCGGGGTCGAGCGCGACGCGGAAACCGCCATCGGCGGCGACGGTCGCGGTACCGATCGCGGTGCCGGATGGATCGCGCACGGTGACGATCGTACCGGCCTCACCCGTGCCGACGAGGAGGCTGCCATCGCCCTCGACGGTCGCCGTCGGCGCTGCAGGGGCGGTGACGTCGGGCACCGCGACCAGCGCAGGCGCCGAGACATTGCCCGCGGCATCCGCCTGCGTCACCGCGAGCGTCCCGCCATCGCGCTGCGCAGGATCGAGGATCACCGCAAAGGCGCCGGCGGCGTTCGCTGTCGCGGTGCCGATCACGGTGCCGTCGGCATCGCGCACCGTGATCGCCGCGCCGGCGTCGCCAGTCCCGGTCAGCGCTGTGCCCGTCTGGTCGAGCACCGCGCTGGGGGCGTCGGGCGCGGTCAGGTCGGGCGCGATCGCGGTCGCGGGGGGCGAGACATTGCCGTCGCCGTCGGTCTGGGTCACGCGGATCGTCTCGCCGTCACGCAGCGCAGGGACGAGCGCGATGCTATACTGTCCGTCGCCCGCGGCGAGACCCGTCGCGATCACCACCCCATCGGCATCGAACAGCGTGACCGTCGCGCCCGCTACCGCGCTCCCCGTCACGGCGCTGCCGTCGATGGCGATCGTCGCGGTCGGTGCATCGGGGCCGAGATCGGCGACCAGATCGGGCGCGACAGCGGTCGCCTGGGGCGAGGCGTTGCCCGCGGCATCGACCTGCTGCACGCTCAGCGTTTCCCCGTCGATCTGCGGCGGAGTCAACGTTACGGTATAACTGCCATCGCCCGCGACGATGACCGTGCCGATCACCGCCCCGACCGGGCTGCGCACCGTCAGCGTCGCACCCGCTTCTCCGGTTCCGGTCAGGCTCGCACCATCGGCGGCGACGGTCGCAGTCGGCGCGGGCGGGGCGGTCTGGTCGGGTGCGATCAGCGCGGTGGCGGGCGAGACATTGCCGGCGGCATCCGCCTGCACGACCGAGATAAGCTGGCTGTCGATCTGCGGCGGGACGAGCACGACATCGTAATTGCCGCGCAAATCCACGATCGCCACGCCGATCTCGGTATCGTTCGCGTCGCGGACCGAGATCCGGGCGCCGGGCTCGCCGGTGCCGCTCAAGATCGTCCCCGTCGCATCGAGCGCGGCAGCCGGGGCCGCCGGCGCGGTCACGTCGGGGGCGATCAGCGACAGTGGGGACGCGGCATTGCCTGCGGCGTCCGTCTGGATCACCGCGAGCCGTTGGCCATTCGCCTGTGCCGGGTCGAGCAGCACGCTATATTGCCCGTCGACCCCGACCTGCGCGGTGCCGATCGTGGTGCCGGCAAGGTCGCGGACCACGATCTGCGCGCCAGGTTCGCCCGTCCCCGTCACCAGCGTCCCGTCCCCGTTGATCGCGGCGACTGGCTGCGCCGGCGCGGTGAAGTCGGGCGCGATCGTGCTCGCCGTGCCCGACACGTTGCCCGCGGCGTCGCTCTGGACCGCCTCGACCCGCTCACCATCGGTCTGCGCCGATCGCAACGTGATTTCATAGCGTCCGCCGGCGTCGACGCTTCCGCTTCCGAGCACAACGCCGTCCTCGCCGGTGATGGTGACGGTCGCACCCGGCTCGCCCGTGCCGGTCGCGATCGTGCCGGTGCCGTCGAGCGCGATCGTCGGTGCCGCCGGCGCGGTGAGGTCGGGCGCAATCACCCCGACCACGGGCGAGGCATTGCCCGCCGCATCCGCCTGGCTGACGCCCAGCGTCTCGCCATTGGTCTGCGCCGGCGACAGCGGCACCGTAAAGCCGCCGCCCGTCCCGGCGGTCGCGGTGCCGATAACGACACCATTGGCGTCGGTCACAGTCACGGTCGCGCCCGGCTCGCCGGTGCCGCTGAGCAGCGTCCCGTCGCCGTTCACCGCAGCGGCGGGGGTCACCGGCGCGGTGAGGTCGGGCGACGCGATCTGCACCGCAGCGGAGACATTACCCGCAGCATCGGTCTGTGTGACAGCGAGGCTGCCGCCACTCGCCTGCGCGGGCGACAGCGGCGTAGTAAAGCTGCCGTCCGCCGCCACGACGACGCTGGCGATCACAATGCCAGCAGCATCACGCACCGTGACGGTCGCACCCGCTTCACCGCGCCCGGTGACGGTCGCGCCACCAGCGTCGATCACCGCCTCGGGCGCGCCAGGTGCGGTGGTATCGGGCGCAGCGACCTGCACGGCGGGGGAGACATTGCCCGCTGCATCGGTCTGCGTGCTGGCGAGGCTGCCGCCATTGGCTTGCGCCGGTGACAGTGGCGCAGCGAAGCTACCGTCCGCCGCCACCACGACGCTTGCGATCACAATGCCCGCAGCGTCGCGCACCGTGACGGTCGCACCCGCTTCGCCCCGACCGGTGATCGTCGCACCACCAGCATCGATCGCCGCCTCGGGCGCGCCGGGTGCAGTGGTATCGGGCGCAGCGACTTGCACGGCGGGGGAGACATTGCCCGCTGCGTCGGTCTGCGTGACGGCAAGGCTGCCGCCATTCGCCTGCGCGGGCGACAGCGAGGCAGTGAAGCCGCCGTCCGCCGCCACGACAACGGTTCCGATTACGGTGCCGGCAGAATCGCGGACCGTGACGGTCGCGCCCGCTTCGCCGCGCCCGGTGACGGTCGCACCACCAGCGTCTATCGCTGCCTCGGGCGCGCGAGGTGCGGTGGTATCGGGCGCAGCGACCTGCACGGCGGGGGAGACATTGCCCGCAACGTCGGTCTGCGTGACGGCAAGGCTGCCGCCATTGGACTGAGCGAGTGACAGTGGCGCAGCGAAGCTGCCGTCCGCCGCCACGACGACGCTGCCGATCACATTGCCCGCAGCGTCGCGAACCGTGACGGTCGCACCCGCTTCGCCGCGCCCGGTGACGGTCGCGCCACCAGCGTCGATCGCTGCCTCGGGCGCGCCGGGTGCAGTGGTATCGGGCGCAGCGACTTGCACGGCGGGGGAGATATTGCCCGCTGCGTCGGTCTGCGTGACGGCAAGGCTGCCGCCATTGGCCTGTGCGGGCGACAGCGGCGTAGCGAAGCTGCCGTCCGCTGCCACGACGACGCTGGCGATCACATTGCCCGCAGCATCACGTACCGTGACGGTCGCGCCCGCTTCGCCGCGCCCGGTGACAGTCGCGCCACCAGCGTCGATCGCCGCCTCGGGTGCACCGGGAGCTGTGGTATCGGGCGCAGTGATCTGCACGGCGGGGGATACGTTACCGGCAGCATCGGTCTGCGTGACGGCAAGATTTCCACCATTGGCCTGCGCTGGAGACAGCGGTGCCGTGAAGCTGCCGTCCGCCGCCACGACGACGCTGCCGATCACAATGCCCGCGGGATCGCGCACGATGACCGTCGCGCCGGCCTCGCCGAGCCCGGTGACGGCCGTGCCGTCGCTTGCGATCGTGACGCTCGGAGCGGCGGGGGGTGTCGTGTCGGGCGGGGTGATGACGGGCGGGGTCGTCACAGGTGGGGTGGTGACGGGCGGGGTGGCCGGATCGGGCTGGGTCGCGGGGGTATCCGAGCCGCCGCCGCCGCCCAGTGCCGCCGCCGCGCCGCCTGCCGTGACCACCCCGCCCAGCAGGGCAGCGGGCAGCGCGAGCGAGGCGCCACCGCCGCCGCCCGCCGCCGCGACAAGGTCCTCGGGATCCTCGAGCGGGACGAAGCGCGGCGCGCCCGGCGCGACGCGCGCCTGCCACATGGTGCCGCCGGGTTCGTTCAGGACGAGATCATGCGGTGCGACCCCGGCATCTTCAGGATGGAAATTGGCGACCTCGACATGGTCGCCATTGGTCAGCCGGACGATGAGCGCATTGCCCTCACGCTCGAACCCCGCAACTTCGGAGCGGGCAAGGTCGAGCCGGACGACGCTCGGCGCATCGAGGCTCACGGCCTCTCCCGATACGCGCGTGACGGCCCCGGTTGCTTTCGAGATGACGTGTACGTCCATGCTTCATCCTCCTGTGCGGGTCAGCGGCGCGGCGGTGCCGACGGTCCCAGCGGGCACGTCGACGACCTTCGAAACTGCTGGCTTCTCGAGAGGGACAAAGCGCGGCGCGGTCGGGGGGCCGCAACCATTCCGCTATCGGAATCAATTCCGCGGCCAAGGTCATGGCACGGCAGCGCGCCGGCCAAAAAAAAAGGCGCCGCCGGAGGATCCGGCAGCGCCCCAGTCAGGCTCGGCGTATCGCGATCAGATGCGGCGACGCGTCGCGGCGGTCGCGCCGGCCCCTGCGGCGGCGGCACCGATCAGCAGCGCGATCACCACCATGAACGACGTGCCCGCAGCGGCCCCTGCGGCGGTGTCGGTCGCCGACTTGGCGGTCGCGATCGTCTCGTCCTTGGTCTTGACGAACTGTGCCTTGGCGCGCGTCACCTGAGCCTGGGCTTCGGGACGGGCGATCTTGCGCTGCGCGGCGACGATGTCGACGATGCGGCTCTCGGCACGCGCGCCGTCCGGCCCGCCACGGGCGAGTGCGGGAAGCTGCTTGGCGACTTCCTTCTGCGCCTGCTCCGCCGTCATCTGTGCAGGATCCGACGGTGCGTCCGACAGATAGGCGGCCGCCTCTTCGCGGACGTCGCCCGTATCGACGCCGGCGACGTCGGCGACCTTGGGCGCGGCAGCTCCGATCCCGGTCCCGGCTGCGGTTGCAACCGAGCCGACGGTGCGGAAGGCGCCGCCGATGATCCCGCCGACCGCCGAGGTCAGCAGGTACAGCGTCAGGATCAGCGTCACGCCCCAGACCACGAGCCCGTGGACGAGCCCGTCGAACCGGTCATGGACCCCGGCGACACGCGCCGCGGCATAGCCGCCCGCGCCAAGCGCGATGATCGTCGTGACGATCCAGTACAGCCCGGCACCGATGCCGAAGCCGGCAGCGCCCGGCGTCGTACCCTCGACCGGGTCGACCAGCGTCAGGCCGATGCCCGTGCCGAGAATACCCAGCACGAGCTGGACTGCGATCGCGAGGACGACGCCGGCAAAGATCGCCCCCCAGGATATGCGGCTTGGCGTCTTCGCAAGACGCAGGTCGTCGGCCGGCAGAACGCCGGGTGTCGTGGTGATCGTCATAGATGCTCCTGTTGAATAGTGCCCGCGACGGCGTCAGTCGGCTCCGTCGCGGTCGATGGAATGGTCCGCTTCATGCGGCTCGGCCTGGGCCTGCTTCGCGCCGGCCTTGCTTTCGCGGCGGCCGCTGCGTTCGACACCGGGGTCGCCGATGATCTTGCCGATCGCCTCCTGGACGGAGCCCTTGGCCTGGCGCGCGCGTCCGGTCCTGCTGCCGGCCTTGCCGCCTGGTGTCGTGTCGTCGGTCATGCTGCGACCTCCTTGCTTGCCGCATCGGCCGGATGACGCGCGGGCAGCGAGTCTCCGTCAAAGCCGCGCGCGCGCGCCCAGGCTGCGGCGGCGTTGCGGCGGTTGACCCCGATCTTCGAATAGATCCGCGCGACATGGTTGCGCACCGTATTGCCCGAGACGTCGAGGGTCCGCGCGATCGACTTGTCGTCGAGCCCGCGACAGATCAGCGCCAGCACCTCGCGCTCGCGCGGAGTGAGCTCGTCGAGCCCGACGCCGACCGGATCGGCCTGCGGCGTCCGGATCCGCGCCAGCTTCTCCATGATCGACCGGCTGAGCCAGCTCGTATCCTGCATCACCGCCTCGATCGCATGGACCAGCTCGCGCTCGGATGCCTTGCGCGTGCTGATGTCGCGCATCGCCCACAGCATGCACGGTTCGCCGCCGAGCTGGATCGGTTCGCTCGAGACGATCCCGTCGATCACCTGACCCGATTTCAATCGGAGCCGCAGTTCGCGGTCGCGGATCGGCCGGTCGGCGGCGATCTCGCCCTCGATCTCGTGCTGGATCGCACCGGTCTCCCACAGATCGACGACCCCGAGCGGCCGATCGACGATGTCCGCCGCCGTATAGCCGGTCAGCTCGGTGAACGCCTCGTTGACGTCGCACAGCCGGTGGCCGTCGCGGGTGCCGATCGCCAGCGCGACCGGCGCGAGCGAGAAGGTACGCGTGAACCGGTCCTCGCTGTGGCGCAGCGCGGTCTCCGCCTTGCGACGCGGTTCGAGGTCCGCGAAGGTGAACAGCATGCACGCCTGCTCGGCCAGATCGATCGGCTGGCCTGCGACGATCACCAGCTTGGTACCGCCTGCGGGCAGGTCGAGCTCGGCCTCCATCTGCGGGATCGTCCGCCCCTCGCACAGCCGCTGCTTTGCCACGTCGCGCTTGTCGGCATGCGCGAGGATGTCGAGATCGTAGAGCGTGTGCGCGAGGACCCCGTCGCGTTCATGCCCGGTCATGTCGAGAAAACCCTGATTGACCTTCACGAACTTCAGATCGCACAGCCGGCATATCACCGCGGGCGCGGGGTTCGCGTTGAACGACTGCTCGAAACGGTCCTCCGCCTCGAACTGCGCCGAGACGTCCTGAATGACGAGCACGAGGCATTCGGGCTCGTCCTGGTCGTCGGTGAGGACGAGGCTGCGGACCTGATGGACCCAGCGCGGGCTGTCCTCGCCCGCGACCGCCACCTCGACCACCACCTGCGAAAACGCCTCGCCCGATACGACGCGTTCGATCGGATAGTCGTCTTCGCCCAACCGGTGGTTGTTGCGATAGCGCAACTGGAACTTTGCCCGATAGGCGTCGACCGTCGCCCCCAGATCCTCGACCGCGTCGACCCCGTGCATCGCGAGCGCCGCAGCGTTCGCCCACAGGATCGACTGGTCCGGATCGATCAGGATCACGCCCTCGTCGAGCCCCGCGATGATCTGGCGCAGATGGCGCAGATCGGCGGAGTCGCGCAGCGACTTGAGGGCGGGGGCGGCGGTCATCGGATCAGTCGCGCTGGCCGTGGACGAGCCAGGCCAGGCCATAGCCGATCGCGGCGGCGCCGAGTGCCCAGAGCAAAGGTGCGTCCTCGGCCGACTCCTGCACGGTCCGCGCGCCCTGTCGCGCCAGCTGGCCGGCGCGGTCGGCGGCCTCGCGAGCGTCGCTGCCGAGCTTGTCGGCGAGCTCCGGTGCGCCATCGACGGCATCGGCGACCGCGGACTTCGCGCGGCCATAGAGGTTCTGTGCGCCGCCTGCGACCTGATCGACGACCCCGTCGACCTGCCAGTCACGGCTGCTGACGGTATCGCCGATCGTCTTCTCGACCTTGCCGCCGACATAGCGTGCGCCGCCCTGGAATTCGTCCTTGTTCATCGTCTTGTCCTTCTCGAAAGTGGGGAAACGTCAATTCGGCTCAGGGCAGGACACGGCAGGCTGCCGCGGCCTTGCCGACCTCGAGCGCGATCGCCGGGTCGCGCAGTTCGGAGGCGACACGGATCAGGTCGGACGGCGTCAGCGCCCCCGGCGTCGTGTCGTTCTGCCGATACGCCGCGGCCGCCTTGCCGAGCCGCTGGAGCTGCCCGAGCGACAGGCGCGACTGGAGCCGCTCGCCGACGCAATCCGCACGCGGCGCGTCGAGCCCGTAGCGCTGCAACCCCGAGGATATGCGCGTCGCCGGTGCCGAACAGCCGACGACTCCCGTCATCAACGCAAGCGAGGCGATCGTCGCAGACAGGCTTTTCATGATCGGACTCCCGACATTCCAAGAGCGCAACTGCTCCCGGATCGGACGCATAAAGCGTGAAACGGGACGTAAGTTCCTGGTATTTATGCGCTAATCATGGGTACTCATATACTAGAGGATCGGCTGCCCGCGCCCGGTACAATCGCGCGAAACGGCGATGCAGAGTCACCGTGCTGGCATCGATCGCCACGCTGGCGCGCCGCTCATGCCAGTCGGCGCGCGCGTGGAAATAGGCGTCCTCTCCGGCATCGCCGGTGTGGGGCGGCCGGTCGTCGTCCTGATCCGTCATCGTCCTGCTTTTCTCAATGGTCATCGCCGCGACCTTAGGCCGTCAGCGCCACCGCCGCGTGATCGGAAAGGACCAGTGCACTGGGTAGATATCCCAGTCGGCGCCGCGCCCGTCCGGCGGTCGCCCTCACGCGCGGCGGAAGCCACCCCGCCGGTTGAAGATCGCCACCGTCGCGTCGATCCCGACCGTCACGACCTGTTCGATGATCCGGTCTAGCAGCACGGATCGGCCGGCCAGCCCATGCTGGCGCAGGACGATCATGACGAGCGCGCGGACATAGGCCTGCTTCTGCGCGCCCGACAGATGGACGAACACCTCCGCCTGCTGCGTGCCGATCGCGAAGACCGCGGCGAGGCTGCGCACCAGGCCCGGATTGTCCGTGATCAGCGTCCGCAACTCGGCCACCGCGGCAAGCGCCCCCGCATCCCGGCTCGCGACACGGTCGACGATCACGCGCAGCCCGGGCGAGAGCTGGTTCGCGCCGAGCACGAGTCGCCATGCCAGTCCGGCGAGCCATGCGGCCGCGCGGTCGAGAAGCTGGCGCAGCAGCAGCAGCGGCGGGCTCGCGATCCGCGCGCGGATGCCGAGCCGCGCGTCGGCGAGCTGGTCCGTGTCCCACAGCGCGTTCTGGTTGACGTGCGCCACCGTGAAATCGATCAGCAGATCGGCGCCGAGCGAGAACACCGCCGGCTCGAGCAGGCTCGGGACCCAGGGAATGTCGTACCCGCCGCGCCGTGCGGCATAGAGGAGCGCGGCCTTGACCTGCTGGCGCTTGTAGCGACCCCGGCCCGCCTGCGTGCCGTGCAGCCGCTCGGCTTCGTCGACCAGTGTGTCGACCAGCGCGATCAGCGCAACCAGACGTTCGCCAAGGTCGCGCGCGAGGAGCACGACATCGCCGAATGCCGCATCGATACCCGGCACCGCGGCGACCTGCGACAGCCGGGCCTGCATCTCCCAAGCATCGCGGTGGAGACGCATGACGACGTCGCGCGGCAGGGCGGCAGACTCGCTGTCGCCGGCCAGCAACGAGGCACTTGCGCGCAGCATTGCCGCCAGCGCTGTGCTGCCGGCCTGTTCGGCGGCGCACGCGGCCTCGCCGAACGCGCTCACGCCGACCGCCGCCAGAGCTGGACAAAGCCCGTCGCGCTGAGCGCTGCCAGGCTCCAGAGCGTGGCCGTCAGTGCGGTCGACGCCCATGCCGGCCAGCGATCGGCGGCTGGATGCGGCACCAGCAGCAGCACCGCACAGCCGACCCAGAAGATCGCGACGCCGATCAGCCGCCGCTGATCCCGCCGTACCGCGCGGTCGGCCGGCGGTTCGCGTAGATCTACGGGCACGCGGTATTGCGGCGCGGTCGCCTGTGACAGGAGCTGGTCGATCCGGCGGGGCAGCGTCGCGAGCGGTTCGATTTCGTCGAGCAGCCCGACCGCGATCGCATGGCTGTCGGGCGCTTCGAACAGTGTCTCGATGCTACGCCGCATCATGAAGCGCTGGGTGATCGCGGCAAGGTCGACCGCCGGGTCGAGCCGGCAGGCGCTGGCGGCAAGAGCGGTCATCCAGCGTAGCGCCGCCAGAAGATCGGCGGGCACGCGAAACCCGCACGGCCCTGCGGCAGCGAGCCCGTCGGCCAGCGCGCGTTCGATCCAGCCGCCGTCGCGCCGATCCCGCATCCTCCGCTCCAGCGTCGTGACGTGACGCGCATAGGCCGCGGCATCCGCCACCGGCCCCGCCTCGAACAGCGCCACTGCCTCGCTGGACAGTCGGGCCGGATCGCCCGACAGCAACGCGCGGACGAACCGGGGCAGCGCCTGCTGAAGCGCGCGCGACAATGGCTCGGCGGCGCCGAGATCGCCCAGGCCGATCCGGCTTTCGCGCAGGATGAGCAGCGATGCGGGGCGCGGGTCGACCGGCGCTTCGTGATGAATGAAGAGCCGTTCCAGTCCCGCCTCGATCAGCCGTTGCGCGGCGGTCGGCGCGTCGATGTCGTGCCAGTCCAGCGCCGCCACGTCGTTGCGCGCGACGAGCTGCTCGACCTGGGGGAGGGGCAACCCGGCCAGCGGTGTGACGCCGATCACATGCGCGGCAGCTGGCGTAGCAATCCGCGGGACGACAATCCCGGTCCGCGTCAGCGCGCGACGTCGCCACGCGAGCATCCGGCGCCGTTGCCCGGGAATGTCGAGATCGGCGGCAATCCAGCGGTGCAGATCCCGCGCCAGCGACGTCGCTGCGCGCTCGCGATCGACACCGGGTCGAAGCAGCGGGGTGACGATGGCGATCGCGGCGTCGATCGCCGCACTGTCGGGCGCGCGTTCGGGCAGGGCGACGCGCAGAAGGACGTCGCGCCCGTCCGCACGCCGACCGAACGCGGTCCAGCATAACGGATTGCTCCCGGTCGCACCGGCGGTCCAGACCGGCAGGACCGCGTCGAGCGTCTGGTCGAGCTCCGTCGCGATCAGCGTGAGGGCCTGGGCCGGCGGTCGGACCTCGACGGGGTGGCGCAGCGTGAGCGCCCGGATCGTCTCGCGGTCGAACAGATCGATCCGCAGCGCCATCAGCTGCGAGAGACGCACCCCGCCGTGGCCCAGCCGGGCGAGCCGCACCGCGGCCTGCTGCGCGGTCGCCGCCACGCGATCAGCCCCCGGTCCATAGCGCGCGCAGGCCGCCGATCGCGACGAGCGCCGCCGCGCCCGCAACCACGCCGGCCGCGGTTCCAAGGGGCAAGGCGACGGCATGCAGCGCCAGCGCGACCGCGGCGAGCGGGAGCGCGACCGCGCGGGCATCGTCGCCACCAGGCAGCCGCGCGACGATCGGGATTGCCGGACGTCGCGTCACCGCCGCCACGGCGCGCGCAGCCTCCCCACGTGTCAGGCGGACATAGTCGACGAGGCCGCCGACCGCGGACGCGCCGCGCACGCCGATGCCCGGGCGGATATCCGCGAAGAAGCGGCGCACCGCCGCCAGCAGGTCGAACCGCCCCGGCAGCTGATGCGCGGTCGAATCCAGCAGGCCAAGCGCGCGCCAGAACAGGAGATGCTCGGGCGCCAGCCGGACCCGGTGCCGCCGCATCACCTCGAACATCAGGCCCTGGTAATAGGCCGTCAGCTGGCGCTCCACCGGGGTCGCCGGATCGGTTGCGGCCTCGTGCCAGCCGCGCAGGATCGCCTGCGTCGCGCGCCGATAGGCCGCGACATCGGTCGTCGGCGCGAGGGTGACGAGCGCCGCATAGCAGTCGAACGCCGCCTCGATCCGGCCAAGCGCCAGATTCTCGACATAGGCCGCCAGCGTCAGCCGGTCCGCGCCCGAGATCTCACCGAAAATGCCGAAATCGATCAGCGCGATTCCACCGCCGCGTTGGATCATGACGTTCCCCGGATGCGGGTCGCCGTGAAAGAAGCCGGTGACGAACAGCTGGCGAAGAAACGCCTCGCACAGTCGTTCGGCGATCACCGCTGGCGTGATCCGCAGGCGTTTGGCCTCGCCGCCGCGCGCGATGACGCGTGCCAGCGGCACGCCGACGATCAGGTCCATCACCAGCACGCGCCGCGTGCTCAGCGTCCAGTGGATCCGCGGGATGCGGACGCCGCGCTCGGGATCCGCGGCGATGCGATTTGCGGTCCGGCCCTCGATCCGGAAATCGGTCTCGCGCATCGTGAAGGCGGCGATTTCGGTGACCAGCGCCCGCGCGCCGACGCCGGAAAACAGCCCCAGCCGATCCGCCAGCGCCGCGGCGGCGGCGATCAGGCGGAAGTCCGCGGTCATCGTCGCGACGATGCCGTCGCGCTGGATCTTGACCGCGACCCGGGTGCCGTCGTGCAACCTTGCGCGATGGACCTGCGCGATCGAGGCGGCCCCGATCGGTACCGGATCGAACGCGGCGAACCACGTCGCGATCGGCGACCCGAGTTCGCCTGCGATGATCGCCGCCGCACGATCGCCCGGCATCGGCGGTACGGCATCGAGCAGCCGGGACAGTTCCGCGCACGTCAGCGCGGAGAACAGATCGCGCCGTATCGCCAGATACTGCCCGATCTTCACGGTCGTCACGCCCCCCGCTTCGAGCAGCCGCCGCAACCCGCGCGCGACCTCCGCCTCGGTCGAGTCGCGCTTGAGCAGGTGCAGTACCGCGGGCCGGAAGAACAGCCGTACCGCAAGCGCCGTCAGCCATGCCGCGCGGCCGATCGTCACGATCAGATGCCAGGCTCCGACCGCCGATACCCCGCGCCGCTCGCCGATTTCGTCGCTGTCGATGACCGCCGCCGGCATGTCTTGCTCCATTTCGGAGGTTTCAGACGAAGTTCTAGTCCGCAATGGAGATAGTACTCAAATGCCTTTGTTAAACTATGCCGAGATCCGTGATAGTCAAGAACCAATCAAAATCACCAGGGCGCAAGTACAAGATACATTAATCTGCAAATCGCGAAAGGATTGGGCATGGCAAACCGTTCTGACAAACCAAATCAGGGTGACAGCGACCGGCGTGATCGTGTGCAGCATGAGCGGCTGGTCAGGCGCGCGCGGGTCCGATCCCGGCGCGACCTGCGGTCGCCGCGTGACTTTGCCGAGAATGTCGAGACGATCGATCGCGTCGCCGATCGCGTCGCGAACGACGTCAACGCATTGGTGCGCGCCTGGAGCGCGGCGAACGCCGAAAGCTTCAAGGGCGCGGTCACGATCCTTGGCAATGTCGCGCTCGACCTGTTCGGCGGCGCCACGCGCGCCAGCCGCCGCCGTGACGAGGCGTATCGCGATGACCTCGATCGGGAGGACGAGTATGCCGAGCGCGATCCCGACCGGGTGTCGCCGTCCTATGCGACGCGCCGCTCGAACGCCGACCGGATCGAGGAGGCGGGGGACGAGGTGGCCGGTTTCACCCATGCCGTATCCGACGCGCTGGCGGGCGCCGCGAGCGTCGTCTCGCGGTCCAGCCGGCGTTTCCAGGATGAATATGACAATGCGCTCGACGACGCGGAGGATGCCGACCGCGATCTGGGTCGCGAGGACACCGATCCGGGCGATCATGAGGACGGCACGGCGTCCGACGAGAGCCTGGGCGGGCCCGGGGACGACGCCGATCGCGTCGGCGACCGCCCCCCGCCGGCCGGCCCACCCTCGACGCGCAAGCGTCGCCTCTAGACGCGCGGGAGGGTGCGGTGCTCGAGCGTGTGATCGCGGCGGTGCTCTGGCTGTATTGGCGTGCGAACCGCGGCTTTCTCGAGCGGTTCGCGGTCGCGCTGATCGGGCGCAATCCCGGCAATGTCCTGCTCGATCCCGACGGTCGCGCGGTGGTGCGCGAACTCGATCGGCTGTTGAAAATGATGACGCGCGCGGTCTTCGTCCAGGCGGCGCTCAGCGTGCTCGTCATGCCGCTCTGGGTTCCGCGAAAACTGCCCTATTCGCCGCTTGCGCGTCTGCTGCTCGGCCTGTTCCTGCCGGTCTGGAGCCAGGTCTTGCGGATCGTCTTCTGCTTTCGGTCCGCGGCGGGCCGGGCCCGCGTCGTCGACACGCTGTTCGTACGGCTTGGTGAGCAGGCCGCGGCCGAGGAAGACCAGCTGATCAAGAGCATCATCGTCATCGGCGCGGTCAAGACGTTGCTGAGCGGTGCCTATCTCGACCTCGACCGCACCTGGAATGGGCTGGACTATCAGCGGTTCCAGCAGCGAAGCTGGACCCCGCCAAGCGGGCCGGATCTCGCCGACCCGCAGCGTACGCCCGCCTCGACGCTGTTGATGCAGCGCCGGCGGACGCTGGCGGAGGTCGCGCGCAAACCGGCCGGTTCGACGACCTATCTCGTCATCGGGTCGGGGGCAGGGGGCGCCACCGCCGCCTATTTCATCCAGCAGGCCGATCCGTCGGCGCGGATCGTGATCCTCGAGACCGGGCCGCTGGTGCCCAACGACGCGCTGCCGGACAAGCTGATGGAGTCCGCCGCGTCCCTGTACATGAACGGCGGCTTCACTTTGTCCGCGGACGAGAAGACGACCTTCGTTCAGGGGCGCGTCGTCGGCGGCGGGACGCTGCTCAACAATTCGGTCGCCTGGAAGCCCGAGGGCGTCTGGTGGGACGACGTGGTCGTCAAGCGCTGGGAGCGTTTCGGCGTGACGCTCGACTGGGCCCGGCTCGATGCCAGCTACGACGCGATGCTCGACCTGCTCAACGTCCGACCCGTCAACCCGGTGGTGATGCCGCCGATGGCGCAGACGCTGAAGGACGGATTTGCCGCGATCGGCCAGACCGCGACCACCGTGAAGTGCAATATCCTCGACTGTATCGGGTGCGGGCGGTGCAATGCCGGATGCCGGTTCGGCGCCAAGCAGTCGATGAACGAGACGACCTTGCCAAGGCTCGTGGCGGCGGGTGCGCTGCTGGTCCCGGACGCGCACGTCACGGGTCTGATGCTCGACGGCGAACCGGGCGCGCAGCGGTGCCGCGGCGCCTATGCGCGCGATGCCACAGGCACCGCCTTTCAGGTCGCAGCCGATCGGATCGTTCTCGCCGCGGGTGCCTTTGCCTCGACCAAGATCCTGCGCCGCAGCGGCTTTTCGGGCGCGCTGCCCGGGGTGCGGACCGTCGGCAAGCGCTTCTCGGGCAATATGGGAACCCCGGTGTTCGGCGAGTTCGCAACGCGCCAATATGGCGCCCGCGGGATCCAGGTCGGCTATGCGATCGAAATGCCGCGCGAGCGCATGGTGATCGAGACCGCCTTCGGACCGCCGTCATCGCTCGGGATGGAGGCCCCGCAATGGGGTCCCGATTTCATGGGCCTGCTCGATCGCTACAACGACGTCGCAGTGGCGGTGCCGGTGATCGGCGCGAACGCCTATGGCAGCATCAACGCCGATCTCTCGTCGAGCGGCTACACCATCTCCTATGCGCTCGACGATGACGACTGGTATCGCCTGACGCTGGGGATGAAGGCGGCGGGGCAGGCGATGTTCGCCGCCGGCGCACGCCGCGTCTGCTCGACGCGGTTCGATGCGACCTGGGCCAATTCGCCCGCCGAGCTCGACGCCTATTTCGGCGCGGTCGGCCCGCTCCAGTATCTCAAGATCACGACCGCGCATCTGCAGGGCGGCAATGTGCTCCATCCCGATCCGGCGCAGGGCGTCGTCGATCTCGACATGCGCGTCCATGGGATCGACAAGTTGTGGATCGCCGACGCCAGCATCATTCCGTCGCCTATCACGGTAAATCTGCAGATGACGGTCATGGCGCTCGCCCATTATGCCGCGAAGTCCATCGTCGCCTGACGATCATTCATAATGGAGCAGCTTGATACGCTCGCGCTCCATTACGGACCAGCATCGCGATGTCACATCCTGCAAACCCGATATTGTGGGATCTTCTCTGAAGGAGGTCGTGGTGAGGGTTCTGGTCACGGGAAGTACCGGCTTCATCGGCGCCCGCACCGTGCGACGGCTGCTCGACCACGGATACCAGGTCCGCTGTCTCGTCCGCTCCGACCGTCGGATCGGCCGGCTCGGCGGACTCGCGGTCGAGCAGGTGCGCGGCGATCTCTTCGATGCGTTCAGCCTGGCCCGCGCGGTCAAGGGCTGTGATGCCTGCATTCATCTCGCCGGGCTGAGCGGCTGGGACCAGATCACCGGCCCGGCGGTCCATGACGTCATCCACCAGGGGACGCTCAGACTGCTCGCCGCACTCGCCGACACCAGTGTCCGGCGGCTCGTCTATGTCTCCTCGACGGCCGCGATCGACGGCACCCGCAAACCCGTCGCGCTCGACGAGCGCAGCCGGTTCACGCTCGGCCAGTCGGGGCTCGACTATGCGGTCGCCAAGCATGCGGCGGAACAGGCGGTCCTCCGCCACAATGGCGGTACGCTCGAGACGGTGATCGTCAGCCCGGCGGAAACCTATGGCGCCGACGATCAGGACTGGATCACCGCGGGCAGCATCCGCGACGTGCTCAGTGGCTGGCCCGCACTGGCGGTGAGGGGCGGCAGCTCGGTCGTCCATGTCGACGACGTCGCTTCGGGTATCGTCGCCGCGCTCGCACGGGGCGGTGCCGGCGAGCGCTATATCCTGGGCGGCGACAATCTGACGATCGAACAGATCGTCCGGCTGATGCTCGACATCGCCGCGGTCCGCCGACCCGTGGTCGTCGTGCCGTTCGCGCTGCTGCGAAGCGCGGTGGTCGCGTGCCGCCTTGTCCGACGGGCGCCGCCAATCGAGCCGGTTTTGCTCGACTATCTCAGCCGCTACTGGTTCGTCGTGTCTGACAAGGCCCGCGCCGAGCTCGGCTATCGCCCGCGACCGGCGCGCGACGTGCTATCGCCCGCGGTGCACTGGGTCCGCGATCAGATCGCCGAGACGCGTCGCGCCGTCCTGCGCGAAACGATCTCGGGCGAGCCGGTCGCGCATGGTGCAAGCCAGTGACCGGCGCCTCGACCCTCGTCGAGCTGCTCATCGCCAGGGCGTCCCCGGGCGGTGCGGCCGGCGCCGGGTACCGGTTCGAACGCGAGGACGGCAGCGAGGATATCCTCGACCTCGCCGCGCTCGAAACACGCGCGCGCTCGCTCGCCTCGCACCTGCTCGCGCACGGCCGCCGCGGCGACCGCGTCCTGCTCTATTATCCCCCCGGGCTCGACTTCATCATCGGCTTCTTCGCGACGGGATTTGCCGGCATGACCGCGGTTCCGGTGCCCTGCCCACGCGGCGGGACGATCGGCACGCTGGCCTATGCCGCGACCGCCGCGGTGATTGCGGACTGTACGCCCCGGCTCGCGCTGACGACCAGCGATCGCATCGCGGCGTTGCCCGCGGCGGCGTCTCGCGAGGGGGTCACATGGATCGCCAGCGACGCGCTGCCCCCGGTGTCCGCCGGACCATCCGGACCGCCGTTTCCCGCGCCGGGGCAGCGCGACCTGCCATCGCCGGACGACATCGCCTATCTCCAATATACGTCGGGATCGACGGGAATGCCCAAGGGCGTGATGATCACGCACGCACAGGCACTTGCGAACCTCGCGGCGATCGGCGCGGCGATGGACTTGCCGGCGGGTGCGCCGGGCGTGACCTGGCTCCCGCATTTCCACGACATGGGACTGGCGGGCGGCATCCTGTTCGCATTGTATGGCGGCCATCCGCTCGTGCTCATGGCCCCGCAGACGTTCCTCAACCGGCCGGTGCGCTGGTTGCGCGCGCTGACCCGTCATCGCGGCGTCTGGAGCGGCGCACCCAATTTCGCCTATGAGCTGTGTCAACGTCACGTTGCCGCAGGCGAGCGCGACGGGCTGGACCTGCGGCACTGGCGGGTCGCTGTCAGCGGCGCCGAGCCGGTCCGGCGCGCGACGGTCGACCGGTTCGCCGCCGCCTTTGCGCCGGTCGGCTTCGACGCCGCGGCACTGCGCCCCTTTTACGGATTGGCCGAAAGCGTCGTGTTCGTCAGCGGCACCCGCGCCGGAGGGGGGCCGCGGATGGTCGGCGCGCCCGCCGCGGACGGAGAAGCGTCGCCCACGCTGGCCTATGCGGCCTGCGGCACAGCGGCGGCCGGCCACCACATCGCGCTCGTGAACCCGGAAACCCTGGAGCGGCAGTCCTCCGGATCCACCGGCGAGATCTGGGTGAGGGGCCCGAGCGTCGCCGGCGGATATTGGGGCCGCGCGGCGGAGAGCGAAGCGGTGTTCGGCGCGCACATCGCAGGCGAGCCCGGGACGCGCTGGCTGCGCACCGGCGACACGGGGTTTTTCGATCAGGGCGAGCTCGTCGTCACGGGACGGCTCAAGGACCTGATCATCATCGCCGGGACCAATCACGTGCCGCACGATATCGAGGCGACCGTCGAGGCGGCGCACGCCGCGGTCCGCCCCGGCAATGTCGTGGCCTTTGCGGTCGAGGGCGATACCGATGCGCTGGTCGTCGCGGCCGAGGTCTTTGCCGATCTGGGCAACGATGCGCCCGAAACCGTGATCGCGGCAGTGCGCGCCGCGGTGTCCGACGCACACGGCATCGCGGTCCGCTCCGTCGTCCTGCTCCGACGTCGCACGCTGCCCAAGACGTCGAGCGGCAAGCTGCGCCGCGCGGCTGTGCGCGACGCCTGGTGCGACCAGCGGCTGGAGGGGGTGATCGCGGCGTGGCCTACGCACTCATCCGCGCCCGCCGCCGGCGCAAGCGTCGCGCTGCCCGCCAACGCGTGCCCCGACGCCAACGCGCTGACCGCAACGTTGGTCCGCCATGTCCGCCGGCTGCTCGGCGATCCGAATCTGGACGTCGCGGTCGAGCGCCCGTTGCACCAGCTCGGTCTCGGGTCGCTCGAACTTGCCGACCTGCGCGCCGCGATCGAGCGGGAGATGACGATCGACCTGCCGCTCGAACGGCTCCTGCGCGGATGGAGCATCGCCGAGATCGCCGCCGAACGCGCCGCGCCGCCCGGGACGACGGCCGGGCGTCATCCGTGGGAAACGCTGGTCAACCCCGAGATCGGGGCATTGCTTCGCCGCTTCCGGCTCGACCGGCCGTTCACGAGCGGTGCCGGCGCTTGGCTGACATGGGACGACGGCACGCGCATCCTCGACGCGATTGCAGGGTTCGGCGCGCTTCCCTTCGGGCATAATCCACCCGAGATATGGCAGGCGCTCGACGCGGCACGTACCGCCGCCGCGCCGAGCCTCTTCCAGCCGTCGATGAATGACGCCGCCGGAGCCCTGGCCGAGGCGCTGCTGGCGATCGCACCGCCCGGGCTGCGCCACGTCTGCTTTGCGAACAGCGGCGCCGAGGCGACCGAGATCGGCCTGAAGCTCGCCCGCGCCGCGACCGGACGCCCGGGCTTCCTCTCGACCACCAACGGGTTCCACGGCAAGACCTTCGGCGCGCTGTCGGTGACCGGCCGCGACACGTTCCAGGCGCCGTTCGGCGCGCCCGTCCTCGACGTCGACTATGTCCCGTTCGGCGACATCGCCGCGCTCGAGCGTGTCCTCACCGAGACCGGCACGCGCTATGCCGGGTTCATCGTCGAGCCGATCCAGGGCGAGGCGGGCATCGTCGAGCCGCCACGCGGCTATCTCGCCGCCGCGGCCAGCCTGTGCCGGGCGCACGGCATGCTGCTGATCGTCGACGAGATCCAGACCGGGCTCGGGCGTACCGGCGCGATGTTCGCCTGCGATGTCGAATGTGTCGCGCCCGACATCCTGCTCATCGCCAAGGCGCTCGGCGGCGGCGTGCTGCCGATCGGCGCGGTCCTCTATGCGTCGGGCTGCCACAGCGCGGCATTTGCGGGCAAGCACAGCTCGACCTTTGCCGGCAACGGGCTCGCCTGCCGGGTCGGCCTTGCCGCACTCGCCCGACTGACGGCCGATGGCGGGCGTCTCGTCGATATGGTGGCCAAGCGCGGCGCCCGGCTCGAAGCGGGGCTGCGCGGCGTGGCGGATCGCTATCCGGCGGCCCGGCTGGGCGTTCGCGGGCGTGGCTATCTCCTCGGGCTGCAGCTGCCCGCGGGCCGCGCCGCGCCCGCCGCTCACGGCCTGCTCGATATCCTCGCCGAACAGGCGATGCTCGCGCCGCTCGTCGCAAGCTATCTCCTCAACGTCTGTCACGTCCGCGTCGCACCGACGCTGCTCGGCAGCGAGGTCGTCCGGATCGAGCCGCCGCTGACGCTGACCGAGGCCGAGGCGGACCTGATCGTCGCCGCGGTCGGGCAGGTCGCACGGCTGCTAGCGGCGGGGGATGGCGGGGCGCTGGTCAACCACCTGCTCGACGCGCCGCTGTCCGCATCGGCCATCGGCCAGACGCGGACCCCGCCGGGTCCGTCGGCGCCGTCGATCGTCGTCGCGAAGCACGACGCGCCACCCTGGGCGTTCCTCGCGCATCCGCTCGACGCCGCGGGCTTTGCCGCGATCGACGACACGCTCGCGCGCTTTTCCGTGCCGCAGCTGACCGAACTGACCGACCGGCTCGGCGGCATGATCGCGCCGTTCGTCGCGAACACGCTGTCGGTCGTGGGTAACGATCGCACCGCGTCCGGTACGGTCATCCTCGTGCCCTGGACCGCGCAGGCGCTGGCACGCGACCGCGCCGGCGGGCTCGCGGCGATCCGCGCGGCGGCCGAGCTCGCGCGGACCGCCGGCGCGGGTGTGGTCGGGCTGGGCGGCTATTGCTCGATCGCGTGCGGCGGCGGCAGCGACCTTGCCGGCTCGGGGGTGCCGGTCACGACCGGCAACAGCTACACCGCGATCGCCGCGGTCGATGCGATGGCGGCGGCGTGCGACCGGCTCGACCGTCCGCTGGACAAGGCGGTCGTCGGGATCGTCGGCGGCGGGGGCTCGGTCGGACTCGGTCTCGCCTATCTGATGGCCGAGCGCGTCAGCCGGATCGTGCTCGTCGGCAATCCGGGGCATCGGCGCGCCAGTCTGGCGCGGCTGCGGTCGGCGGCGGCGGCGATCGCCGCGGCGCTGATCGCGGGCCGCGACGGAGTGAGCGGCGACCTGGCGCGCCGCGCGCTCGCCTATCACGACAGGACCGGGGCGGATGCGGCCGCGGTCGCCAACTGGCTGATCCTCGCGGGCGATGTCGAGCTTGCCGCGGACCATGCCGCGCTCGCCGCCTGCGACCTCGTCTTTACCGCGACCTCCAGTCCGGACCTGATCCTGGCACCCGAACTGTTCCGCCCGAACGCGATCCTGTGCGACGTGTCGCAGCCACGTAACATCGGACGCGCGACCGCGACCGCGCGGCCCGATCTGCTGGTGCTGGACGGCGGGCTGGTCGCGGTGCCCGGCGCGCCCGATCTGGGCATCCGCTTCGGCCTCGCACCGGGGGTCGCGTTCGCGTGCATGTGCGAACCGATGATCCTTGCGCTCGAAGGCCGGTTCGACGCCGCGCCGATCGGGCTTGGCGTACCGCTCGACTATCTTCGCGCCCTGCGCGGCTGGGGCGCGCGGCAGGGCTTCCGGATCGCCGCGCCGACCAGCTTCGGCCGACCGCTCGAGCCCGCCGACTGGCGCGCCCGCCGCACGCACAACCTTCATGACCAAGGGGAAAAATATGCCCAACGCCCTCAATCTTGACGGCATCGCGCTCACGCGGGAGCAGGGACGCTGGTGTCGCAAGGCGGAGACGCTGGCGCGCGAGGTGCTGCGCCCCAATGCGGCCGAGATCGATCACGGCGGGGTCTTCCCCAGCGCCAATATCGACGCGCTCAAGCGATCGGGGCTGCTCGCGCTGATGATCCCGACCGAGATGGGTGGCGGCGGCGGGGACATCGTCACCGCCGCGCTGGTGACCGAGGCGCTCGCCAAGGGCTGCGTGTCGACCGCGATGATCTACACGATGCACCAGTCGACGCTGCCGATGCTGTGCGCGCTCGCCGATGCCGAACAGGTCGAGCGGTTCATCGCCCCGATCGTCCGCGGTGAGCTTCTCGGCGCGTTCGCGATGAGCGAACCGGGATCGGGCAACCGGATCTGGCACATGGATAGCCATGCGCGCAAGAACGGCCACGGCTTCATCCTCGACTCCTTCAAGTCATTCTGCACCTCGGCGGGCCATGCCGATTTCTACCTCGTCCCGACACGCGGCAACGCCGATGCCGGAGCGACCGATCTCAGCATGTTCTGGGTCGATGGCGATGCGACCGGGATCGAGCCCAAGGGCGCCTGGGACGGCATGGGGCTGCGCGGCAATGGCAGCCGCCCGCTGCACTTCAACCAGGTGCACGTCCCGCCGATCGCCCGGCTCGGCGGCGAGACCACGGGCTTTTCGTTCATGATGGCCTATGCGCTGCCGATCTACCTGGTCGGCCTGGCGAGCTGCTATCTGGGGCTTGCCTCGGCCGCGTTCGACGGCGCGATCGCGCATGTGAAGGGGCGCGTCCATTCGGATACGCAACGCTCGCTCGCCACCGTCGAGACGGTGCAGCGCTATGCCGCCGAGATGCGCTGCCGGATCGACCAGGCGCGCGCGACCGTGCTGCGGGTCGCGCAGATGTCGGACAATGCGGTGGTCCTGTTCAACGAGTTCAACACCGCCGGGCTGCTCGACGAGATCATCCGCGACAATCCCGACGATCCCTATTTCGTCGAGCTGGCCGAACTGAAGATCATCGCCAGCGAGATGGCGGTCGATGTCGCGCATACCGCGCTGCAGGTCTGCGGGGGCAGTGGCTACAAGCGCGGCCACCTCGTCGAGCGCTGTTACCGCGACGCGCGTGCCGGTTCGCTGATGGGCCCCTCCGACGACACGCTGAAGGTGATCATGGGCAATCAGTTGCTCGGCACGCCGCAACCCTGGGCCTGAGGATATATCGCGATGACATTTGCCGCCGCAGCCGCCGCAGCCGCCGCCGCGCAGCCCGCCGTTCCACTTGAGACGCTCGATCACTGGCTCGGCGATTTCCGCGATCGCTTCAACGCCAATGTCCGCGCGGCGAAGCTGACGGCGGGCTGGAACCGCCGCCTGCTTGTCGACGCGACCGACACCGCGCGCAGCGTCGTGCTGACGGTGACCGGCACCCGCGTCACCGATATCCGCGACGGGACCGAGGGCACCGGCGACACCCCGTTCGTGACGTTGAGCGGCGAGGAGCGGACGCTGATCGAGATCTTCGCGGGCCGCTACAATCCGTCCTCGGCGGTGATCGACGGACAGCTCGAAGTCTATTCGGACGCGCGCGACAAGGTGAAGCTCGAGGCGCTCGCCATGGTCATCTGGGGGCTGTGATGGCGACCGGCCTGTCCTTTCGCGGCGAGTGGCTGTTCTATGTCGCGGTCGGCGCGGGCATGGCGCTCAGCAACTCGGCCTTTGCGATGGTCTCGGGGCTGTTCGCGGTGACCGGCACCGGCCCGGCGCTGGTCGCGCTGCTGGTCGCCGGCGTGATCTGCACGGTGATCGGCGCGGCGATCGGCGAGCTGGCGAGCATGTGGCCCTCCTCGCCTGCGGTGATCACCTATTTCCGCGCGGCGTTCGGACCGGTCGCGGCCCTGGTGCTGGTCCACGCCTATCTGCTGTTCGTCGTGATGATCGCGGGGGTGGAGAGCTACGGCTTTGCGATGGTGGTGCAGGCCGCGCTGCCCGCCGTGCCACCGACGGTGTCGATCGTCGTCCTGATGTCCGTCGTCGTGCTGACGAACCTGCGCGGGCTCGACCTTCCACGTCGCCTGCAGATCCTCACCGCGTTCGGGACGATGGCGGTACTGCTCGTCACCGCCACGGCCGCGCTGTGGTTCCTGCCGGCACCGGGCATCACGTCGACGCGAGGCCTGACGACCACAGCCGCGCCCGCGGGCTGGGCGGGGCTGCCCGCGGCGATCGCGCTCGCGATCTTCATCTATACCGGCTTCGAATGGGTCACCCCGATCGGCCTGTCGCGGCAGGCTTATGCGCGGCGCGTCCCCATCGCAATGCTCGTCGCGATCGGGACGCTGCTCGTCACCTATGGGCTGTTCGTCGCCGCGCTCGGGACAAGGCTGCCGCACGGCCTGATCGCCACGAGCGCGACGCCGCAGGTGCCGCTGTTCACCGCGCTGCTGGGCAGCCCTGGCATCGCGCTCGCCGTGCTGGTCGGACTCGGCGCGATCGTCTCGACGTTCAACGCGGGCATCATGGGCGGCGCGCAACTGCTCCAAGCGCTCGCGCGCGAGGGATCGCTGCCGCGGTTCGTCGCGCGGGTACAGGTCGATACGGGCGCGCCGGTCGGTGCCGTGCTCGTGCTGGGAAGCCTCGGCCTGGTCGCCGCGCTGCTGATCGCGGCGTTCGACCTGTATCTCGTCGTCGGGCTGGTCGGGTCGGCGATCATCTGCCTGATCTATGCCGCCTATGTCGACGCGGTCGAGCGTCTGCGCCGCTGTCGCCCGGAGCTCGCCCGGCCTTTCCGCAGCCGGTTGCCGGGGGCGAGCCACTGGGCGGTAATCGTCCTGATGCCGCTGATCGCGGTGGCATCGCTGTTCACCGTGCCCGCGATCGTGCCGCAGACCATCGCCGGCGTTGCCGTCGCGATCCTGCTCGTCACGGTGTTCACGCTCTATTCCCGCCGGTCGCAGGAGCAGGCGGCCGTCCGCGCGCCTGTCGGTGCAGCCCGGTGACGACGCCGTCGCCCCCCCAGTCCACGCCCCGGCATGCACGCGTCGCGGTCAGCGACGGCGCGATCGTCGCGGACTGGGCGGCTGCAACCTGCGTCATGCCGGAGCGCGGGTTCATCGACTTGTGGCTGTACGATCTGCCCGCCACCCCGCCGACCGACACCGGCGCGACCGATACGCACGTAACCCGCGCCAGCCGCGCCCGGCTCGAATTGCGCGGCCTGCTGGCGCGCGCGCTCGGCCAGTCCGCCGACGCGGTCGAGATCGTGTCGGGGGCACGCGGGAAGCCGAGCATCCGGTCGCGCGGATCGGTGCCGCTCTACTTCAACACCAGCCGGAGCGGCACGATCGCGCTGACCGCGCTCGCCCGTGACACCGAACTCGGCATCGATATCGAATGCCACGGGCCTGACCGCGCGCCGTTCCTGTGCCGCGATCACGCACTCCCGGATTCCGAGGTGACGCGCCGCTGGACTCGCCACGAGGCGCTAGTGAAGGGCACGGGGTTCGGCCTGTCGGTCCGCGCCCAGTCGCCATTCGCCCTGTCCGCCAGCGCGGGCACGCTCCAGTTCGGCGGCACGCGCTGGACATGGCGCGACCTGCGCCTGCCCGACGGCATCGCCGCCGACGCGGCGCTCGCCTTTTGCCCCGTGGAGGAGACCGGCCGATGTGGATGAAGCACCCTCAGGTCCAGCGCATCGTCGGGCGCAGCCGGTTGCTCCGCCGCGGCGCAATCGGGCTCGCCTCGGCGATCGAGTCGTTGTCGCTGCGGGGGCACAAGCGCGGCGACACGCTCGCGCTGATCCGTCGGAGCAAACGCGGTCGCGAATCGCTGCTGACCGCGAACGAGTCGTTCACGCTTTACGGCATCGCGCATGCGCAGGCCGCGCTCGATGGCGAGATGGCCGAGTTCGGCGTGTTCGAAGGGACGTCCGCGTCGCTGATCGCCGCCGCGGCGCCGGGGCGGGCGCTGCATCTGTTCGACAGCTTCGCCGGGCTTCCCGAACCCCGCGCGGACGAACGCGAAGTCCTGCAGCGGGGGCAGTTCGAGGCCAGCCTGCCGCGGGTGCGCGCGCGGCTTGCCGATCTCGACATGGTCCGGTTTCATCCCGGCGCGTTTCCCGCCTCGACGGCCGGGCTCGATGCGCTGCGCTTCAGCTTCGTGCATCTCGACGTCGATCTCTATGAAAGCACGCTGGCCGGGCTCGCCTTCTTCTATCCCCGGATGGTGCGGGGCGGGATCATCCTGTCGCACGATTATTCGATGCTGCCCGGGGTCGAGCGCGCCTTTGCCGATTTCCTCGCGACACGGCCCGAACGACCGATCGAACTGCCGAGCACGCAGGCGATGATCGTCTGCCGCGGCGTGCCTGAAACTCCGGCGGTGGCGGCGGTCCCCCCGGACGGCGCCGGGGCAGGGCGCCTGTCCGTCCATCCGGCCGCCACCCGACGTGGCGCGGCGGCTTGAGATGGTGATCCTGTCCATCCTCGCCGCCCTCCTGCTTGGCGGGATGCTGCTGTGGCTCGCGGTCAGCCAATGGTACATGCACCGCCGGCGCGCGTGCGAATGTACGCTCATCACCTATCTCGCCGGTCTGTATGCCCGCTTCGGCATCGATGCGGCGCCCAATGGCTTCGCGCGCGATTATCTCAGGACCGCGGACGGCGTGTGCCTCGCGCTCTATGTGCTGCAGGGCACGCCCGATGCGCCGGTCTATGTCTTCATGCCGGGGACCGCGGCCTATGCGCAGCTCTACGCGCAGCTGCTCGTCGACCTGCACCGCCGCGGCTGCACGGTGGTCGCCTATGACCCGCGCGGTCACGGCCGGAGCGGACGCTGGCGCGGCTATTTCACCGTGACGCAGGCGATCGACGATGCGCGCGCCGTCTGCGCCTGGGCGCATGCGCGCTTTGGCCGCAAGGTGGTCTTCTCGGGCAGCAGCCAGGGCGGGGTGATCGGCCTGTACGTCGCGGCCACCGACGATCCCGCGGTCGCCACCGTCGTCTGCCACAATATCGCCTGGCTCGATGGCAACACGATCCGCCAGATCGCGATCCTGAAGCCGCCCTTGTGGCTCGTGCCGTTCCTGTGCTGGCTGTTCCTGCGGCTGCGTGCCTGGTCGATTCCCGTCACCTGGTACCTGCCGTTCGACAAGCTGAAGCTGCCCGGCGGCGGCTCGGCGATGGAACTGATGCGCACCGATCCGCTCGTCACGCTCGCCTACGGCCTCGGGGCGATCTCGACCCTCGCCAAGACCGACCTCGCGCGGCCGCTCGACCGGATCACGACGCCGCTGATGCTGATCTCGTCACGCGGCGACGAAGTCTTCCCCGTCGCCTATGAACAGCATCTGTTCGACCAGCTTACCTGTCAGAAGCGCTTCCTGCTGCTCGGTGACCTGCCGCATCTGATGATCCTCAAGCCGCCCCCCGAACTCATAGACGCGGTCGTGGACTGGATCCGCGTCCATGCCCCCGGCCGCTGGCCCGCCAATCCGCAGGCCGCGGGCGACTCTCCCACCAGCCACCCCTCGGGGTCGAACTGAAAGCGCGCATCATGCCCGTCCGCCACTCCGTGCCCGCGTTCCTCGCCGCACTGGCGGTGATGCTCGTCTATGTCACCAGCAAGGCCTTGGTCGCTGGCGATTTCTGGTTTCACGGCATCGCGCGGTGGGAATTGCTGTTCAGGCCCTTTCCGGATTGGGGCAGCGGTGCCGCGCTCTATGGCGCGCTGTTGCCGGCGAAATGGCTCGGTACGCGGACCGCGATGCACGCGATCGGGTTTCTCGCCACCGTGATCATCGCGCTGTGTCTGCGCGCCTATCGTCTGCCGGCCTATTTTGCCTGCGAGGCGGCGCTGATCGAGACGATCGATGCCGTCTGGCTGATCCGCGGGCAGGCGGTGGGCTGGGCACCGCCGGCATCGAGCGGCGCGATGCTCGTCAGTGTCGGCTGGGTGGTCGCGCTGCTCGCGGCGGCATGGGTGTTCGCCGGCCAGTCGGGCAGCCCCGCCCGCGCGACGCCGACAGCGCCGATCCCGCCACGGCCAAGCGCGGCAGGCCGCTGGATCGACCGCCATTTCGTGATCGTCTGCTATGTCGTCACGCTCGCCTATGCCGGGATGAAGCTGCTGTTCGCCTATTGGTGGTGGTTCGACAGCACCGGCTTCTGGATGGCGGCGTTCCGGCCGTTTCCGGACTGGGGGACGGGGTCGGCGCTGTTCGGGGCGATCCTGCCCGCGCGGTGGATCGGCACGCGCAACCTCGCTTACGGGCTGTTCCTGCTGTTCGGCCTGTGGCTCGCGGTCCGGCGCGGCGAGCCCCGGATGCTCGCGATCCTGCTGCTCCAGGGGGCGCTGATCGAGGGTTTTGACGGCCTGTGGCTCGCCAATGGCAAGTTCAACTGGCTCTGGACCGGCCAGAATACCGACTTCTACATGCGCGGCGGTTTCCTGTGGGTCCCCGACCTGCTGCTGGTCGGCATCTACATGATGACCCGGCCCCCTGGGCGCCGAGCCTGACGCGCCGCGGTCATCCCGCCGGCTTGGCGTGCGCGGCGTCCTGGTGTGCGATATAGCTGTCGAGCGCGCTCGCAGCATTCAGCATATGCGCGCGCATCCGCCGCGCCGCCTCGTCGCCATCGCCCTCGGCGATCGCGCGCATCACCGCGTCATGCTCGGCGCGCGAGCTGGCGAGGCGGCGGTCCTGGCGCAGCTGCATCCGGCGGAAGGCGTTGAGCCGCGTCCGCACCGCGATCGCCTGGTCGGCCAGGAAATCATTGTGCGCCGCGCGGTAGATCGCCTCGTGGAACTCGCGGTTGAGCGCGTCATAGGCGTCGACGTCACCCGCCACGACCGCCGCCTCGCTCGCCTCGTGGACCCGCAGCAGACGGCTGCGTTCGAGCGGCGTAATCCGGTAGGTGGCGAGCCGCACGCACACCGCCTCGAGCTCCGCCATCGTCTCGAACATGTCCATCACCTCCTCGGCGGTGACATGACGGACGATGACGCCGCGGCGCGGGCGGACCTCGACCATCCCGCTGGTCGCGAGCTGGCGCAGCGCCTCGCGGACCGGCGTGCGCGACGCGCCGTAGCGGTCAGCCAGCTGCTGTTCGTCGAGCATCGTGCCGGGCGCGAGCTCGCCCGACGAAATCGCATCGGTCAGCGCGTTGCGGATCCGGTCGGACAGCAGCCCCGTGTCTTCGCTCTCGATATCCGCCACGCTGTCAGCCCCCCACGATCGCGCGGACGATCAGATAGAGGATCGACGGCGCCACCAGGCACCCTAGCCCGGTATGGAAGGTCGCGGTCAAGGCGCCATAGGGCACGAGCCGGCGATCGGTCGCGGCAAGCCCGCCCGACACGCCGCTGACCGTCCCCATCAGCCCGCCGAACACCATCGCACTGCGCGGGTTGTTGAGCCCGATCAGCCCTGCGACCAGGGGCGTGCCGACCATCACCATCACCGCCTTGAACACGCCCGTCGCGATCGACAGCGCGATGACCGGCGAGCTCGCCCCGATCGCCGCGCCCGTGACCGGCCCGACGATATAGGTCACCGCGCCCGCGCCGATCGTCGTCATCGACACCGCATCGGTATAGCCGAACGACGCCGCGACCAGCGCGCCGACGATGAACGGCAGGATCGTGCCGAGCAGCAGCGCGACGACGCCGATCAGCCCCGCCTTCTTCGCCTGTTCGACATCGACCTCGCACGCGGTCGCGACGATCGCGAAGTCGCGCAGCATCGCGCCGCCCATCAGCCCGATCCCTGCGAGCATCGGCAGGTCGGCGAGCCCCTTGTGCCCGCCCGTTGCGATCCCGCCCCAGAAGGCGAGCGCGAGCCCGATCAGGATCGCGATCGCCGAGCCGTGGACCCGGCCCATCGTCAGCTTGGCGGACAGTATATTCGACAGCCACATGACGATACCGACGACCGCGAACGCGGTGAGCAGTGCATTGGCGGTCAGGACCTTGGTGATCATTTCCATGCGTTCGGTCCTCAGCGCGGGGTGATCGGGGCGGGGGATCCGGCGGCGATCGCCATCTCGGCTTCACGCGTCTCGCGTGCCTCGATCTCGTCCATCGTCTCGGGCGTGCCCGACAGCCGGCTGATGATCGCGACCGCGCTGAAGCACAGCACCAGCGCGCCGACGCCCGCGATCAGCACGATCGGACCGCCCTCGACCGCGGCGACGACATCCTGCTGCGCCGCCATCGCGACGACGATCGGGATATACAGCGCGCCCCAGAAGCCGATCCCGCGCGACACGCCTTCATTGTAGCGACCGCGCGTCTTCAGCCACATCCGCGCGGCGATCAGCAGGATCATCGCGATGCCGACTCCGCCGACATTGGCCTTCACGCCGAGCAGCACGCCAAGGCCTTCGCCCAGCAATTGCCCGATCAGCGTACAGATCGCGAGTAGTGCTACTCCGGCGATCATGCGCCGCGTCCCGCATTTGCGGCGGCAACGGGTAGGGACTCGCTCATGGCATATCCTCTCAATGTATTCGATCTGGCGTCTTATACGGCGCTAAGTATGCACAGGGTTGCGTTCTGAGCAATAGCGAATACAAGAGGGCCAGAATAAGCGTCAGGAGGCGATGCGGTGCGGCAATGGAATACGCGCAAGCAGATGCGCGAGGAGCGGATTGCGGCGGGCCGGGGCTTTGCCACCGGCAAGCTGGTCGATCCCGAAACGCTCGTCGACTTTCTCGAAGCGGTGCTCAGGCCCGGTGACCGGGTCTGCATCGAGGGCGACAACCAGAAGCAGGCGGACGTGCTGGCCCGGGGGCTCGCCGCGATGGATCCCGAACGGATCCACGACCTGCACATGGTGCAATCGGGCGTCGTGCTGCCCGAGCATCTCGACATCTTCGACAGCGGGATCGCAAAGCGGCTCGATTTCTCCTATTCCGGCCCGCAATCGGCACGGATCGCGAAGATGCTGTTCGGCGGCAAGATCGAGCTCGGCGCGATCCACACCTATCTCGAACTGTTCGCGCGCTATTTCGTCGATCTGACGCCGCAGGTCGCGCTGATCGCCGCGGTCAGCGCGGACCGTCACGGCAATCTCTATACCGGCCCCAATACCGAGGACACGCCGACCGTGGTCGAGGCGACGAGCTTCGGCAGCGGCCTCGTGATCGCGCAGGTCGGCGAGATCGTCGACACGCTGCCGCGCGTCGATATCCCCGGCGACCAGGTCCATTTCGTGCTCGACGCCGGGCGCCCCTTCTATGTCGAGCCGCTGTTCACGCGCGATCCCGCGGCGATGACCGAGACTCAGATCCTCACCGCGATGATGGCGATCAAGGGGCTGTACCAGCCCTACGGTGTGCGCCGGCTGAATCACGGCATCGGCTTCAACACCGCGGCGATCGAGCTGCTGCTGCCGACCTATGGCGAGAAGCTCGGGTTGAAGGGCAAGATCTGCACGCACTGGGCGCTCAACCCGCACCCGACGCTGATCCCCGCGATCGAGGCGGGCTGGGTCGAGCAGGTGCACTGCTTCGGCTCGGAAGTCGGCATGGAGGATTATCTCGCCGCGCGGCCCGACATCTTCTTCACCGGACCCGACGGATCGCTCCGTTCGAACCGTGCCTTCAGCCAGACCGCAGGGCTGTATGCCTGCGACATGTTCATCGGCTCGACGCTGCAGATCGATCTTGCCGGGCACAGTTCGACGATCACCGCGAATCGCATCGCCGGCTTTGGCGGAGCGCCCAATATGGGCTCGGACGCGCGTGGCCGGCGTCATCCGAGCGCTCCCTGGTTGCAGGCCGGCGCGGAGGCGGATCCCGACACCGCGGCACCCTTGCGCCGCGGCCGGAAGCTCGTGGTGCAGATCGGCGAGACGTTCGGCGAGGGCAATGCGCCGCTGTTCGTCGAGAAGCTCGGCGCGCTCGAACTGGCGGAGAAGCTCGATCTCGATCTCGCACCGATCATGGTCTATGCCGACGACACCACGCACATCGTCACCGAGGAGGGCATCGCCAACCTGCTGCTGTGCCGCAATGCGGACGAGCGCGAACAGGCGATCCGCGGCGTGGCGGGCTTTACCGAGATCGGCCGCGGCCGCGACAAGGCGATGGTCGAACGGCTGCGCGAACGGAAGATCATCCAGCGGCCCGAAGATCTCGGCATCGACCCGCTCGACGCGAACCGCAACATGCTGGCCGCGCGTTCGATCAAGGACCTGATGCTCGCCTCGGGCGGGCTCTACCGGCCGCCGAGCCGGTTCCGGAACTGGTAGGGGATACAGCATGGAAATCCTGCATTTCGATATCGCCGCGCCCGTGCCCGCGGGCGGCACGCGCGCGATGGCGCTGGTCGGCGTGGTCGCGTCGGGCAATCTGGAAGTGCTGGTCGAGCGCGGCGACGCGGCCGATCGGTGCGCGATCGAGATCAGCACCGCAGCACACGGCTTTCGCGACCTGTGGGACGCGGTGGTCGCCGATTTCGTCGGCCGGCGCGCCGCCGGCGGCCTGCGGATCGCGATTAACGATGGCGGCGCGCGACCCGATACCGTGTCGCTGCGCCTCGCCCAGGCCGTCCGCATGATCGAGGAGCCCGAAGCATGAGCAACCTTCATCAAAGCTGGTACGAGGCAGGCGCGCGCGAGCGGATCGCGGCGCTGGTCGATGCCGGCAGCTTCACCGAATATGTCGGCCCCGAGCGGCGCGAGACCAGCCCGCATCTCGGCATCTTCGACCTGCCCGCGCAGTTTGACGACGGCATCGTCGTCGGCGCCGCGACGGTCGACGGCACGCCGATCCTGATCGCCGCGCAGGAGGGCCGCTTCATGGGCGGCGCGTTCGGCGAGGTCCACGGCGCCAAGCTCACCGGGCTGCTCCGCGCCGCCAAAGCCCTTAACCGCGATGTCGTGATCGCGTTCGACACCGGCGGCGTGCGTCTGCAGGAGGCCAATGCCGGCGAGATCGCGATCGCCGAGATCATGCGCGCCGTTACCGAAGCGCGGATCGCGGGCGTGCGCGTCGTCGGACTGATCGGCGGCCGCGCGGGCTGCTATGGCGGCGGCGGGCTGATCGCCGGCTGCTGTTCGACGCTGATCATATCCGAACAGGGGCGAATCAGCGTCACCGGCCCCGAGGTGATCGAGACCAACAAGGGTGTCGAGGAATTCGACTCGCGCGACCGCGCCTTGGTCTGGCGGACGATGGGTGGCAAGCACCGAACGCTGATCGGCGGCGCGGACCTGTTCGTCGACGACGATGCCGCGGCGTTCCGCGCGGCGATGCTCGCGGCGCTCGGCCGACCAGCCAAGGCAGGTTCCGTCCGGAACGCCTCCCCCCTCCCGGTCGGGAGAGGGGAGCGACCTGGTCTCGATCTCGACACGCTGGCGGCCGAACAGGACCGCCTCGAACGCCGCATCGCCCGGTTCGGCGACGCCGCCGACGCGACCGACATTTGGCGCATGCTGGGCATCGACGACCCGCAGGCGATCCCCGACATGCCTTCCGCCGCCTTCGCGACCCTAGCCGCCCAGTACCGGGAGAGCGCCGATGACGCCCGCTGAGATCCTCGACTCGCTGTTTCCGGCCGGACATGATGTTACCGCGGAGGGCGACCTGCTGTTCGGCCGCGGCACATCGCCCGACGGACGGGTCGTGCATGTCATCGGCGCCAACGCGCGCGCGCCGATCGGCATCGACCAGGCGATCCGCCTGTCCGCCGCGGTGCTCGCGATTGCGCGCAGCGACGACGAAGCGCCGATCCTTTTCCTCGTCGACAGCGCGAGCCAGCGGATGAGCCGCCGCGACGAACTGCTCGGCCTCAGCGAATATCTCGCGCATCTCGCCAAGTCGCTGCTGCTCGCCGAGGCGCGCGGCCACCGCACGATCGGCCTGCTCTATGGCGGCAGCGCGGCCGGCGCGTTCATCGCCACCGCGCTCGCCTGCGACACGCTCGTTGCGCTGCCCGGCGCGCATCCCGAGGTGATGGACCTCGCCTCGATGGCGCGCGTCACCAAGCTGTCGATCGATCTGCTCGAGGACAAGGCGAAGACGACCCCGGTCTTCGCCCCCGGCCTCGACAATCTGGTCAGCGTCGGCGGCGTCGCCGAGGTCTGGGATCCGCAGCGCAGCCTGGCGGATCAGCTCGCGGTGCTGCTCGCCACGCCGCGCGACCACGATGCGCGCGCGACGCTCGGGGCAGAGCGCCAGGGCCGGCCCAAGGCCGCGGCGATCGCGGACGAGGTGGACGCGGCGGCGCGACGCTGATGCGTTTCGACCGACACCGGCTGGTCTGGATCGACCCGCAGCGCTGGCCCGCCATCCTCGCCGCGCACGGGCTCGCCAACGCCCCGGCGCTGCTGGCCGATTGGGCCAGGGACGACCGCCCGCTGATCGCGCGGCGGCAGGTCGTCGGCGAACTGCCGTGCCTGGTCCCGCTCGGGCTGCCGCTGCCGCCGTCGATCGGCAAGCAGCGGCTCGCTTTCGCCGTGCCCCCCGACGCGATCCGCGCCGACGCCCCGCCGCCGCTGCTGCGCGATGCGGCGGCGGCGGCACCCCCCGCCTGGCAGGACAGTATCGCCGCGCTCGTCACGCTGGACCCGGACACGCGCTGTTTCGGCAGCCTCGCCTGGGCGCATCTGACAGGGCTGGCCTATCTGTCGCCGGGTTCGGATCTCGACCTGCTCTGGACGGTGGCGGATCAGCGCACCGCAACCGCACGTGCCCGCGCGCTTCTGACCATCGGAGCGACCGTACCGATGCGGATCGACGGCGAATTGCTCACCCCACAAGGGCATGCGGTACAATGGCGCGAATGGGCGTCGGACGCCCCCGATCTGCTCGTCAAGGCGGCGCACGCGAACGGCGTGACCCCGCGCGCGTCGGTGTTCACATGACCGCGCTCGTCGCGGCGACACCTGCGGTCGACACCGACGCGATCGGCCACGCCGCCGCGCTGTGCCTCCGTCGCGAGATCGCGACCTATCCCAAGCCCGGCCTCGTCAGCCCGGTGGATCCGGGCGCGCATGACGACATGGATGCGGCGATGATGAACCGCAGCGCCGACGCGCTCGCACCCTATCTCGCCGCGCTGGCCCAGGCGGGCGCCGCGGGGGCAGGGATGGCCCGCCTGCGCGCGATCGGGATCGCGGCGGAGGCGGCGATGATGGTCGCGACGGGCGGGGTGAACACGCACCGCGGCGCGATCTTCGGCATGGGCCTGCTCTGCGCCGCTACGGGGTTCCGCGCGCGCTATGGCATCGCCGCACCGCTCGGGACGATCGTCGCGCAGCACTGGGGCGCGGAGATCCTGCGCGGGCCCGTCGCGCTGCACAGCCATGGCACCACGGTCGCGCGCCGCCATGCCGCGGGCGGCGCACGCGCCGAGGCCGCCGCCGGCTTCCCCGCGCTCTACGCCACCGCCTTGCCCGCGCTCGCCACCGCGCGACGGCTGCGGACCGACGACCGGAACGCGCAGGCGGTGCAGGTCCTGATGACGCTGATCGTCGGCGTCGCGGACACCAATCTCCTCTATCGCGGCGGCCCCGCGGGTCTCGCCTTCGCGCAAGACGAGGCCCGCGCCTTCCTCGCAGCCGGGGGCATCGCCGCGGCGGACTGGCGCGCGCGCGCGATCGCGGTCCATCACGGCTTCGTCGCCCGGCGGCTCAGTCCGGGGGGCTGTGCGGACCTGCTCGCGATGACGTTCTTCGTCGCGGCGCACGACGCGTGACGCTCGCGCTGCTCTGTTCGGGGCAGGGGCGGCAGGACCGCGCGATGTTCGACCTGTTCGTCGACGAGCCCGCCGCCGCACCGATCCTGGCCGCGGCCACCGCGATCCTCGGACAGGACGTCCATCAGCTCGTCCGGACCGCCGCGGACGACCGGCTCCACGCCAATGCGACGAGCCAGATCCTGTGCGTCGCGCGCGGGCTGGCGGCGGCGACCTGTCTCGAACCGATCGGTCCGGCGCTGGTCGCGGGGTATAGCGTCGGCGAGATGACCGCCTGGGGCATTGCCGGCCTGTGGTCGCCCGCCGCCACGCTGCGGCTCACCGCGGCGCGGGCGGCGGCGATGGACGCGGCAGGCGGCGCGGAGGACGGCCTCGGCTTCGTCCGCGGCCTGCCGCGCGACGCGGTCGAGGCGCTGGTCGCACGGTTCGATTGCGGCATCGCGATCGTCAATCCCGGCCTTCTGTTCGTGATCGGCGGCACCCGCGCGCAGGTCGCCGCCTGTTGCGACGCGGCACTGTCGCAGGGCGCAGCGACCGCTCGCCCGATCGCGGTCCGCGTCGCGTCGCACACCCGTCGCCTGTCCGCCGCGGTCGCGCCGTTCCGTACGGCGCTGCTCACGGAGGAACCCGCACGGCCGAGCCGGGGTCGCACGCTGATCGGCGCAACCGACGCCACAATCGTCCGCGGCGCCGCCGGCATCGCAGGACTCGCGGCACAGCTCGACACGATGATCGACTGGGCCGCCACGCTCGAGGCACTCGTCGAACGCGGCGTCGACCGTCTGCTCGAACTCGGCCCCGGCACCGCGCTCGCCGACATGGTCCGCGCCGCCTATCCCACGCTCGACGTCCGCGCAGTCGACGACTTCCGCAGCCCCGCCGGAATCACCGCCTGGATTGCCCGCTGAACGTCGGGAGAGACAAGGGGAGGGTGCCGTTCGATAGGGCGGGCGGTGATGCCAACCCTTTGTTAGCTATTGCTTTATATCGTCATAGGCCGGGCAAACGGACGCTTAGGCTCCCTATCTGCTCGATTGGGCACATAGGGCTAGGATATGATATGTCGATCTCGTTCTACATCATGGCGGATAAGCCGGAAAATGAACGCGAGCGCGAAAGGGCCATTGCGACAAGCAATCTCATCGCCAGTCCGCATGTCGGCAGATTCCGGCCGATCTTGGATGCTGTCCGCGATACCCTGAAAGCAAAGTCCGCCGCCATCACCATCGTCTATCAGGACTCGACTTACGTATTGTCCGCAGCGGGTTTCGAGGCCGGCATCTATAAGAGGTCTACGTCCTTCTGTGCGCATGCCATTCTATCCCCCGACGAACTGACGATCGTTCCGGACGCCGGCGCAGACGAGCGTTTCGCCGGCAACCCCTTCGTCGACACGATCGAAGGCATTCAATTCTATATCGGTGCGCCGCTACGCGACGAAGACGGCACCGTACTCGGAGCCTTGTGCGTCTTCGATGAAAAACCCCGTGACTTCGTCACGGACGACGACAGGGCGCGGATCATCGCGTTGAAGAAAGAAGCAGAGGCGATTGTCCACGCCATAAGCAAGCAGGCCGACGTCGATGGCGGTAAGGCAGTCCAGTCTTCGATGCAAAGCCAGCGACCGTGATGGCCACGTGTGTGCAAGGACGCAAACTGCCGAAGCTAGCCTTCAGATGAATATGTATCGCAAAATCGCGAGCGATATCTCGCCGGCGCTGATCGAACGTCGTTGCGCATCCCGGCATCTCGTCAACCTGGGGGCGCTTCTGATCACCCCGCTGGGCGAAATGATACCCGCGACCGTGACGGGCGTCTCCACGCGTGGTTTTAGGGTGAAAGCGGATTATGGCGTGACGATCGGCCGATCCGTCGGCCTCGCCATTCCGGGCCTGCCGAGATATGTCGGGTGGGTCGCCTGGTCCTATCTTGGCGAATTCGGGCTGGAGGGTGCCCAGGAAATTACCGAGGACGCCGTCGAGCATATTGTCGCACTAGGAACCCCTTCGGCGATTATATAGTTCAGCAAGCTGCAGGATCCTCGACGCCCTCATTCTGGGGTCAGAAATCAGACGCAGATGACGCTGGACTGAAAAGCCGCCGACCATTGAAGGGCGGCGGCTCTATCTGGGATGAACTGCCATCGAGATCAGGCGTAAACAGTACCTGTGACGACTTTACCGATGCGCCGGCGGAGACTGAAGCCGACGCCCCCGAAGCCGACGAGCATCATGAGCCACGTTGCCGGCTCTGGAACCGCGCCGATCGAAACGGTCGCATTTTCAGGTGCAAAATCCGTAATCTGGTTGACGTTACCCACACCGTTTCGGGGCCAGAGATTAAACCCATATTGCGTTGGCCCAAAGCCCGTGCTCGGCAACAAGGCGAGCGGAACCCGCGCTGTCAGCATGTTTCCCGCGATGGCAATACCAGCTGGGTCCAAGGCGTTTGGACCGACCGATCCGGTGCCGTTCTTCTGTATCACGATGGCCTGATTGAAGATCACATCGGGTTGACCGATCGAGGCAAAAGGTCTGGCGATGCCTGTACCGGTGTTGACGCCGAAAATGTACAGACCCGCCGTCTGCGGATCGATATCCCCGGCAAAAGTGGCGCCTAGCGTGAAGAATTGCGACATACTGTCGTAATTGACCGAGAAGCCTGTGACGTCGAGATCTGCAAAACGTGGACCCGCAGTATATGACGGAATGAAGTCGTCGGTCGGATCCATGATTGATACAGCTGCAGCGGGTGTCGCACAAATTGCCGTCAATCCAAGCATTCCGACTATGATTGCCTTGTTTATCATGGGACTATCCTCGAAAGTCGGCAACCAGCGTCGCCATTCTTTCCTTATCATACTCCGGAATTCTCGACGATAATCCTAATGGCTTAAGCCGCACTACTCCAATCGGATTATAGGAGACCTCCGCATATCCTTGGATTCGCCGGTTATATGATGCGAATTTCCCTGAGCAAGCGGCGGGAGTGGTCTAGGTTCCCCTACCGATCGGGAAAGGTGCAGCTGCTCCACTTCCCGACGGAAGTTTTCCGGCCCGATCGTGACGGATGCGGTGTCGCAACTGGCGGCGGTCGCCGTGCCTCATGATCTTACGGATGGGAAGCGCCATCGGACATGCATGATCGTGATCGATGACCAGAAATGGCATCGCGTCTGGCCATGCAGTCGAAGGTGCAGTCTGAAGCTCTGAACGTCTCGGCGAAGGAAGCGAGGGTGCTCATCGACGGACCCGGCCTTGCCGCCACGCGCGACATAGAGGCGGCGTCCGTTTCTTCCGATCAGCTGCTCGGTCGGTGCAGGTCGGCCCGTCGTCAGTCGCTCGACGCTCTCGATCGGCTCCCCGGTCGAGCCCGTCCTCGTCCGGATAGAACGCGCGTGGATCCTAACCCGGTCCCCGCTTCATACGTGTTTGAGCTTGTGAGCGGCGTACCCGAGAACGAGAAAAGCTGCGACGGAAGAGCCGGCCCAGCCCACCAGGATCATTACCATTGAAACATCCTCTGCTCCGCGGCGCGTTTCGCACCGTCATAGCGCGCAATAAGTCCTGTTTTTGTATGGTTAACAAGACACGAAGAGTGACCCAACAGTCATTTATTTGACGACGGGCTAGGCTGGCGACCGGGTGACGTCGAGGCCCCCCGAGCTGCTTCAATTTCCGAATCCTCGCGCGTTCTCGGACTGCGGGCAGCCGCAAACTGGTTGGGAATAATAGCGGAACGATGCAGCTCAGGTGCGATCCTGATTCGCTGCCCGGACGCGCCCGATGAGGATGTAACCCCTACGCATCCGACTGCCCGAGCACGCCAAGGAGCAGGCAGGAGCCTCGCTAGCCTCTCTACGATGATAGGGCGAGAGGTCGCCTAGATGAACCAGTTCGTCACGCGCGGTTCGCCGCGACGTCTGCCAGCGGAGGAACGCCGCCACCGCGCGATCGTCCTCAACGCCGACGAGCGGGCACTGGGCGCGCGCGATCCTTGGTCACCGGGAGAGCCTACGGATCCTGTCAGCTCGCGCGAGACAAGGCGTTGCCGCGCATCAGGTGCGGCTGCGGCCGGAAGGTTTGGAAATCGCCAGCTGCATGTTCGGATGGCCTTGCGGGGATATTGGGCGAGGGTAATTCGAAATACCCCCTGAGCCGCCCCCGGAACGCCTAATCTGCGACGGTTATGCGCGGCCGAAGTGTCGGGAATCCGCCGCTTCGTGCCAGCATGACGAAAGCGGCGTTGTGCGCGCGCAATGAGCAGCTTCTCTCGGCGCTCAATCAGATTGCGGCATCCTATTCCACTGTCAGGCGGCGAGCATTGCAGGAAATCGCCGCTGCGGCCCTCGCGGCGCATGCGAGCGGCGCATGATCATCGACACCCTCAATCCTAAATCCAGGAGTGCTGCAGCTCGTATACATAGCCTCGGATCTTGGGGGGCGGGGAAGTGCTATGCGGGTTTTAATGCTTGTCGCGATGCCGCTGGCGCTGATCGGATGTAAGGAACGGCAGACCGCGCACGATGCAACGATGGCGATCGCAGAAGACGTATCAGAAGACGCCATCTCCCCGCTCAAGGACAAAGTTGCGAACCTCGAGGAGCGGCTGGCTGCCCTTGAGGCCGACCTTCGGGCGGAAGAAACCTATTCGAAAGCGGTGCACGCCGCGCTCGACGAAGAACGCGAAAACCGCGTCAAGGACGTGAACGCGCTGCGGGACCACTACAACGACCACCTCAGCCGATTCCACGGCGCGTCGTGAACGGCCGGAGCGCTGGACCCGCCTCGACCAGATGGTCGGAGAGGGCGTTCTGACACTGAACGAGTCTACGCGCCAGAACCAGGAGCCCCCTTTGGACGCGATGCCCCGAACTCCGGCCCTTCCTCATCCACCTCAGTGCAGCACGCCGGTCGTGGTCATTCGATACACATCCCGGGTCTGCTGCGCGCCATCAGCAGTAATACCATCAAATTTGCGCCACGCTGCAGCCGAATTGCAGACGCGCGTGGCCATGAAGGAGCCCGTCGGCGTCATTGACCGGCAGATCTTCTTCTCTTTGGCTGGCGCCGCTACGGCCGTGGCAGGGGCTTCTGACGTTTGCGCCTTTACGCCAATGGGAGTGAGGATCAGCGCAACTGCAACGCGATATTTCATCGTTCGACTCCTGCAATTCGACCGAAAGTATACGATCGACCTTCGTATGCAAGAGCGTCACTGGAACTGACGTTTTCTGACCTAGCTAGCGCGCTGCTCCGCTCCAAACTCAAGGCTTCCCTCAACACGAGGCGAGCGATCTCGGTCATTGAGTATCGTCCTGCCGTGGATCAATACACGGAACGATGTGCCGCCATTGGTCGCTGATTGTTCTACGGGAGAATTGGCATGCTGCGTACCTTGCGTCCGGAAATTCTGAACGTCTCAGCCAACGAGGGGAGGGTGCTGATTGATGGGCCGGGCGTTGCTGTCACGCTCGACATCGAAGCGGCATCAGTCCTATCCGATCAGCTGCTCGCTGGGTGCACCTCGGCACGCCGGCAACAGCGTGACGCGATCGGTCAGGTGCCCCATTCAGATCCTTGCTCACCAGTATAGCTGGCAGCGCGTTCAGTCAGGCTGGCTTGGGTCCTGACGGAAAGTAACCTAGGTTGATCTTAACCTTGTATGCCGAACGCGAGCTTGGCTCCCAAGCATTCGCTTTGTAACAAACCGCCCCATGAACACGCCCTTTGGACACGACGCAGAAATCTTGCGTTCCGCGATCGCTTGGGCGCTTCACGTCGCCGACGTAACTAACAATCCGCTTGTAGCCTCTTTCTTAGCCGATGCACTTCACCATGCCGAGAATGACGCCTACCGCTCTTGCGCGGCCACTGGCGCTATCTTGCCAGGGTGCAACGTGTTTGCAGTGTCTGCGGACAGTTCAGCTGGATCGGAAGTTCGGTAACCAGAGTGCGATTCAGGCACCATCTCGAGCAGTGCGGCACGCATTGCTTTGAGGGCGTTCCGTTTCCCAAATCTATCTTCGCGGGCCTTAGCCCCAGCCTTTGCCCTGGCAGTCGATCATAGTACGGAACGAACTTGCTAAGCTTCATATTGGTCAAACCGGGCCGCAAGCCCGATGTTAAGCGCCGAATTCTGGGCCTTCCTTGTCGGGTAAAAGGCGTGGGGATCGCAGACCGGTCGCTGCTCCGGCCGAGCCTGGCGGGGAGGTGGGCGCTTTGGAGCATCGGGGACCGGGTCGGGCAGGGTAAGCACCCTGCTTCCGTGCATCGTCTGAAAGACGGCGATCGCCTCGCCTTCCGCTATCCGCTTGCCGATCAACGACGCCTGCTCGGCGCTGACGTAGCCCAGCTGCGTGCCGCGCTCGCTGAAGATGGCGACCGCGTTATTGTCGAACGGGTTGCTCGGCTCGAAGCGCAGCTCGATCGCTACGCCAGGCGCGCACAGCATGCGCCGGTTGCTCTTGCTCGTGTCCTCGTTCGGAAAGTCGATGCGATCAACGAAGGGCCGTCGCAGAAGTTCGGCGTAACGCACGCCTTTAATTGGCTATCTGATAGGCGGGCGGTTTAAGACTGCGCACACAGCTATGCAAAAAGCAGTGAAACCCCTTGGCCTTGCTTTTTCGCACATGCACCGATTAGATTCCGGCAAAGGATATGACGCGGTCGTGAACACAAAAAATGCCCGGCTCGGAAAGCCGGGCATTTTTAACTTCAGCCGTTGTAAGGGTCATCATTGGCATACTAATGCATTGCTTTGCATCCTGCAGTATGCGGCAATTATGCCAATAGTGACCCCCAAGCTGATGGCAATGTTAACCCCGAATGGGCTTGCCGATTGGCCAGTAGCGCATTTGAACCCCCAGATTTGAAATTGCTTGTCTTTCGACAAGGGGATTTATGCATTGAATCTGTTTAGTAATTGCAACTCCATGCGGTTAAAGTGGATTAACTGAAAATTCTTGATGCCAATGCTGCCCGCGCATTGCCGACTACGGTATATGCGCCGGATCGACGCAGTCGCCGCACAATGCTGTTGAAAGGGGCCGTCACACTCTGGCACCGACCGATTTCGCTATCCTGCTGCGCGGCGGCTTCCCAAAAAACACGAGGGGTCAGCGCTCGGGGCAGTGATGTCAGAGACAGCGCAGGGTTGGGCGGACTGCTGGTGTGTCTACGCAACCGTTGACGGTCTCGCTGAGCGCGGCTCTTATTGGATTTTCTGCATTGTCACTCCGTCGACGTTTGACCACTTAAACACGACCCATGCGGTCCCTGGGTATCCGGACCATGGATCTGATCCGTGGCTGTGGACGGCATAAGGAAGTCGACTTCGACCAGTGCGCGCCTGACCGTACGCTTCGGTGTCGGTCAACGGCGGTCGTCGCGCCACATCAATCCCTCCGCAGCCGCAATCGCGCTGGATTGAAATAAAAACAGCCGCCAACCTCGAAAGGTTGACGGCTGCCGTCACACAGCTGGACACTGGGACCGGCTGTGAAATGTGCTTAGGCGAATGCGATCTTCGCCTGGCGACGACGAACGCGCATCGACGAGCCGATACCGCCGATACCGAACAGCATGATTGCCCAGGTACCTGCCTCGGGAACTGCTGCCGTCGGCTCAAAGGTCGCGGTGCCGGCATAGGAGCCGTTACCACGCGAGAGGCCGTTCACGACGATCTGGTTCGTCGCACCTTTTGCGATCGCCACGTTGTTGATCTCGAAAAACTCGGCCTTGCCGACAACAGTCTTCGACGCTGCGAAGCCATTGATGAACACCGACAGGATATCAAGATCGGTCGGGCTGAAGAACCGCGTCGTGCTCGTGCTGAGCGTACCGCTAGCCAGACCGGCCTGGTCGATGATGAAATTGAACGTATCCGTGAATGCACCACGCTTGATGCCCGCCCGGCCGAAGTCTGCGGAAACGGTACCATTCTTTATATCGCCGCTGACGGTGAACTCCGGGTCGTTCGGAGTGAAGTTAACTGCGTGAGCCGCTGGGGCCATCGCAAATGCGGATACGAATGCCATTGTCGAAAGAAGTAAACGCTTCATGATGGTCCCTTTTTACGTGTTCCTTGGAAAAAAAGTAAAGGGGGCCATAGAGTTATGCAATTGCCTGAAAACGGCCACCACCCAACCATTGTGTGGTTTCGGGACAATCGTGCATCGTGAGCGGAGTGCGATGAGCGTCATGAAGTCGCGCGGCCGGATCGTTTGCATCCGGGGGCATTTTCCACGGTAGAAGCGTGCAATAGGCCCTGCTCAGACTTGGTTAACAAGACAAGAAGAATGACCTAAATCTCCAATAGTTGTTGACGGGCACACTGTTCTTCCAGCGACATTCAAGCCTCCCCGAGTTACGAGGTTTTCCGAACTATCCCGTGCCTCGTTCCGCCCGGCGATGGCAGGCAGGTTGAGAACAAAAAAGGAGCAGTATAGCTCGGGCGCTACCCTGATTCGTTGTTTGGATGCGCCCAATGAGAATGCAAACGCCGCGAGTTCGACTGCCGAGCTCGCCAAAGAGCAAGGCAGGAGCCTCGCTGGCCTCTCTACGATGATAGGGCGTAACGCCGCCGATCTAAAGCGGTTCGTCACTCGCGGTTCGCCGCGACTTGCACCGCGGCGTGCGCTGCGGCGGGCATTGCCGAGATCATCGTCGCAAGGCCGCCCAGCATGATCATCGACACCCTCAAACCAGGTGCTTCCGCCGAAGCCGGAGCGGCTCCGCAAGCCGCAGAAATCCGGGCCGAATCATGACATCTGGGGGGCAGAAAATACCATTTGAAAAATACCCCCAAATATCCCGCACTCTCAGTTCGCCGTATGGAACGTGTGAGAAGGAAAACCCCCACAAACGACGCAATTCTGCGCATTCCTGACGAGGTAAGGTAGTCACTATTTTAGATATTGGTGGGCCCGGCAGGAATCGAACCCGCAACCTAGCCGTTATGAGCGGCCAGCTCTAACCGTTGAGCTACAGGCCCCACCGCCGCCTGCGTTAGCGCAAGCGTTTCCAAAGAAAAAGGGTGCCAAAGAAAAAGGGCGCTCCCGAAGGAACGCCCTTTCCGACTCTAAAACGCTGTCGAGCGCAAGCGCCCGACACAGTCTTAGTTCATGTTGTCGGTCTTCTCGTCGGCAGCGTCGCGGACGTTGTCTGCTGCTGCGTTCATGTTGTCGGCTGCGTTCTCGAGCACGTCGGTTGCGACAGCGTTCGAGGTGTTGTCTGCCATGGCGTCCATGTTGTCAGCCTGCATTTCCATGTTGTCAGCCAGCATGTCCGCGTTGTTCTCAACTGCGGCGGCTTCTGGCGACTTGCTGCAGGCTGCGACGGACATCAGGCCGGCGGCAGCAGCGATCAGAACGATCTTCTTCATTCGAATGCTCCCAAGCATAGTTTCACTCGCGGCCGACCCGATTGCCGTCGCGAAGCCCCGTCAAATAGCGGCCCCCGACCGGCGGTCAATCCGCTAAATTCATCGCCCAGCAAGCTTTGCGACAGTCCGATGACGGGCGGGTTGCCGCAACTGGTCACTTTCTTGGCACGACCGAGCCGATTTCCTCGGGCGCATTGGCCACGATCGCGAGCATCGTCGTCCAGGCCGCGACGTTCTGGCGAAGCTGTTCGGGGTCGACCCGGTCGAGCGTGTCGTCGGGGGTGTGGTGCGTGTCGAAATAGCGCGTACCCGACTGGTTGAGGTCGATCGCCGCGACGCCCAGCGCCATCGTCGGGCCGACATCGGTGCCGTCACCGCCGACGCCTGCGCCGCGCGCGATGCCGAGCGGGGCGAGTGCGGAGGCGAGGCGATCGGCGACCGGCTTCGCGCTGTCGGGCAGGTTGGTCTCGAACCGCCAGACGCGGTCCGCGCCGAAATCGGATTCGCCCGCGGTCGCGTGGCGCTCGGTCTTGTGCGCCTCGGCATAGGCCTTGCCGCCAAAACCGCCGACTTCTTCCGCACCGAACCAGACGACGCGGATCGTTCGCCGCGGGCGCGGGCCGTCGAGGATCCGCTTGGCCGCCGCCGCGGTGATCGCCACGCCGCTCGCATCGTCGATCGCGCCGGTGCCGAGATCCCAGCTGTCGAGATGCCCGCCGACCAGCACGATCCCCGCCTTGGGATCGGTACCCGGCACCTCGGCGATGACGTTCCCCGATTCGTGCGTGCCCGTCATCCGCGGGGTCAGGACGAGCGTCATCGTGATCGGCTTGCCGCGCGTCGCGATCCGTTCGATCAGCTCGGCATCGGGCACCGACAGCGCCGCCGACGGGATCGGCGTGACGCCCTCGGGGAAGTTGGTCGTGCCGGTATGCGGGTTGCGGTGATGATCGGTGCCGATCGAGCGGATCACGATCGCGGCCGCGCCCTTGCTCGCCGCCATCGCCGGCCCCACGAACCGTGCAGGCCCGAACGCGCCATAGCTCGACCCGTCCTGCGTCGGCTCCATCGCATTGCCGACATAGGCGATCTTGCCGGCAAGGCTCCCGGCAGGCGCCGCCGCCAGGTCGCCATAGGTCTTGAACACCACCACCTGCGCGGTCAGGCCGCCCACGGGCGTCGCACCCGAATTGCCGAGCGCGGTCAGCTTCAGCGCCTGCGGGAAGGGGGCGAGGATCGAGCCCGTCTCGACGCCGCGCACCCAGACGGGCATCTGGTACGGCTCGATCCGCACGTTCTTGAACCCCAGCGCCTTCAGCTTGGTCACCGACCAGGCACGCGCACGCGCCTCCGCCTCGGTTCCCGCCAGCCTGGGGCCGATCTCGGTCGTCATCCCCTCGACGATGTCATAGGCGACCTCGTCCTTGAGCGCGGCATCGCGGAGGGCTGCGACCTTCGCGTCGACCGGGGCAGGGGCGGGTGGTGCGGTCCGCTGTGCCATGAGAGGAACGGACAGGGTGGAGGCGGCCAATACCGCGAGCGTGTGCTTCATCATCCGCGACAGCCTATGTCGCTGCTCCCCGTTTGCCAACGGCCCGCCGCATCGCTATCTGCGCACGTCAAATCCCGCCTCATTCAAGCATGGAGCTCGGCACCCACATGGCCGTCCAGTATACCTACGTCATGAAGGGTCTGACCAAGACCTTCCCCGGTGCCGCAAAGCCCGTCCTCAACAACATCCACCTCCAGTTCATCCCGTCCGCCAAGATCGCGATCATCGGCCCCAACGGGTCGGGCAAGTCGACGCTGATGAAGATCATGGCGGGCATGGATCCCGACTTCACCGGCGAGGCCTGGGCGGCCGAAGGGGTCAATGTCGGCTATCTCGCGCAGGAGCCTCAGCTCGATCCGACCAAGGACGTGATGGGCAACGTCAAGGACGGCGTCCGCCCCGTCGCCGACCTCGTCGACCGGTTCAACGCGATCTCGGCCGAGATGGGCGATCCGCAAGACGACACCGATTTCGACGCGCTGATGGAGGAGATGGGCGATCTCCAGGCCAAGATCGACGCGGTCGACGGCTGGGCGCTCGACAGCCAGCTCGAACAGGCGATGGAGGCTCTGCGCTGCCCGCCGGGCGATGCGTCGGTCGAGAATCTCTCGGGCGGCGAGAAGCGCCGCGTCGCGCTCTGCAAGCTGCTGCTGGAGAAGCCGCAGATCCTGCTGCTCGATGAGCCGACCAACCATCTCGACGCCGAGAGCGTGTCGTGGCTCGAGAACTACCTCAAGGAATATACCGGCAACGTCATCCTCGTGACGCATGACCGCTACTTCCTTGACAATGTCGTCAACTGGGTGCTCGAGCTCGATCGCGGCCGCTACTACACCTATGAGAGCAACTATTCGGGCTATCTGGAGAAGAAGGCCCAGCGCCTCAGCCAGGAAGAGCGCGAAGAGGCCGGCAAGCAGAAGGCGATCGCCGACGAGCTGGCGTGGATGCGCCAGACCCCCAAGGCGCGCCAGACCAAGTCGAAGGCGCGTATCCGCGCGTTCGACGAGCTGATGGAGAAGCAGGAGAATCGCGTCGCCGGCAAGGCCGCGATCCTGATCCAGCTGCCGTCGCGTCTCGGCGGCAAGGTGATCGAGGCGAAGGGCCTGACCAAGTCGTACGGCGACAAGCTGCTGTTCGACGGGCTCGACTTCACGCTGCCGCCGGGCGGCATCGTCGGCGTGATCGGCCCGAACGGCGCGGGCAAGTCGACGCTGTTCAAGCTCATCACCGGTCAGGAAACCCCGGACACGGGCACGATCGAGGTCGGCTCGACCGTCAAGCTCGGCTATGTCGACCAGAGCCGCGACGATCTCGATCCGAACAAGAACGTCTGGCAGGAAATCTCCGACGAGCTCGAGATCTTCCGCTTCGGCAAGCAGGAGATGGGCACGCGCGCCTATGTCGGCGCGTTCAACTTCCGCGGGCAGGACCAGCAGAAGAAGGTCGGCCAGCTGTCGGGCGGTGAGCGCAACCGCGTCCACATGGCCAAGATGCTCAAGGAGGGTGGCAACGTCCTCCTGCTCGACGAACCGACCAACGATCTCGACGTCGAGACGCTGCGTGCGCTCGAGGAGGCGCTCGAGACGTTCGCCGGCTGCGCGGTCGTCATCAGCCATGACCGCTTCTTCCTCGATCGCCTCGCCACGCACATCCTCGCGTTCGAGGGCGACAGCCATGTCGAGTGGTTCGAGGGCAATTACGCGTCGTACGAGGAGGACAAGCGCCGTCGCCTCGGCGACGCCGCCGACCGCCCGACGCGCCTGGCGTACAAGAAGCTCACACGCTGAGCGTCTGAGACCCGCCGCGGCCCTTGTTTCCGGGCTGCGGCGGACGTCCACCTACCCACCAAACTCCGTCATCCTGACGAAAGTCAGGATCCAGGGTCACAGGCGGTCCGCTTGATTGCTCTGGATCCTGACGTTCGTCAGGATGACGAGGGTGGTGTAGGACCGAGCCGGTGCCTGCCACGCAAGCGCCATGTTGATCCCCTAACCGGGGTCGGTAGGAGACATATTGGTCCCCACGAACGGAGCAGGCGTGACAGTTATCGAACACTCCCCCGGTGGAGATGCCCCCCCGGGTGCGGGGGAGCTGCAATACCGGCTTCGCCAGCAATCGATACTGGCCGATTTCGGGATCGAGGCGCTGCGCGCGCGCGATCTCGAACCGATGCTCCAGCGCGCCACCGAATTGTGCGGCGAGGGGATGCGCTCGAAATACTGCAAGTTCCTCGAATATCGCCCCGAGCAGGACACCCTGTTCGTGCGCGCGGGGATCGGCTGGGCGCCGGGCGTGGTCGGATCGGCCGAGATGCGCACCGATCTCGCCTCGCCCGCGGGCTTCGCGCTCGAGACCGGCCAGCCGGTGATCTCCAACCATCTCGAGAATGAGGAGCGGTTCCGTACGCCCGCCTTCATGGCCGAGCACCACATCCGCCGCGCGATCAACGTGCTGGTCGAGACGTCGGGCAAGCGCTTCGGCGTGCTCGAGGTCGACAGCCCCGACGAGGGCAAGTTCGAGCCCGCCGACCTCGCCTTCATGCAGGGGTTCGCCAATCTGATCGGCGTCGCGATCGAGCGGCAACAGGCCGAACAGCGTTTGAGCGACGCGATGGAGCATCAGGAGCTGCTCACGCGCGAGGCGAGCCACCGCGTCAAGAACAGCCTCGCGCTCGTCTCGGCGATGCTCAACCTCCAGATGCAGGAGGATGACGACCCGCGCATCACGCGGCTGCTCGGCGACGCGCAGGCGCGCATCACCGCGATCGCACAGACACACGACCAGCTCTGGCGCGGCGAACAGGTCGGGATCGTCGCGCTCGACGATCTGGTCTGCGGGATCGCGACGGGGCTGGCCGAACAGGCGCCGCTGCACCGGATCGACTGCGACATCGACGCGATCCGGATCAGCGCCGATACCGCGATCCCGCTCGGCCTGCTCGTCACCGAGCTCGTCACCAACGCGATCAAATATGCGTATGGCGAGGGTGGCGGAGTCATCGCGGTGACGATCCGCAACGCCGGCGGCCGGATCCTGCTGACCGTGTCCGACGACGGCGTCGGGCTGCCCGCCGATTTCGATCTCAAGGCCGCCTCGCGCAAAAGCCTCGGCATGCGGATGATCGGCAGTCTTGCCCGGCAGTTGCGCGGCACGATCGCGATCGAGAATGCCGCGCGCGGCACCTGTGCGGTCCTCGACATCCCCGATCCGAGGATCGTGCTTCCGGACTGATCGCTTGACGCGTGTATGATGTCCGTAGCACACCCCGTCGACAGCGACGGGGTGGGGATGATGGACATGCTGATGGTACTAGCGGCCGCAGCGGCTGCGGTAACCGCGCCGCAGGGCGACAGGGTCAAGCCGATCGACCAGTGTTTCGCGATCTACCGCCCCGGGAGCCCGCAGGCACGCAGGCCGCCGGAACATCATCCGGCCAGACCGTCATCGGCGCAACCCGCCAGGTCATCCGCGCCATCCGCGTCGGCGGTCGGCCGGCCTGGGATATCGTCGTGCATCAGCGCGTGCCGATAGCGAATTTCGCGATGCGCGATCACTTCGTCCTGAACCGCGACGATCTGACGCCGATCACCTTCGACAACAGCCGGAGCGGGGTCGAGCATGTCGCGCTTCGCTACACTCCCGGTCGCATCGTCGGAACGAAGACCGACAAGGCCGTCGTTACGCCGATCGACGTCGCGGTGGCGGGACCGATCTGGGAGGGCAATCTCTGGGGCGTGACGTTCGGCGCGTTGCCGCTCGCGATGGGCAAGAGCTTCTCGCTGCCCTTCTATCAGTATGACGGCGGGATCGGCCGCTTCACGCTGACCGTCACCGGCAGGCAGAGCGTCGCGACACCGACCGGGCCCGTCGACGCCTGGACCGTCGCGGTTCTCAAAGACGGCAAGCCGAGTGCCACCACGCTGATCGCGAAGCGCGACGCGCGTGAACTGGGCAGCTTCGCCGCGCGGGGCGGGACGAAGCTTGGCGGCGACTGCACCGGTCTCGACTGAGCGACCGGCGCCCCCGCTCAGCGCACCCGCTTGACGTAGATCCGACCGCCGTCACGGCGTTCGGTCTGGAAATTGGGCACCGCCTCGATCAGCTCGGACAGATGGTTGAAGCCATAGTTGCGCGCATCGAAGCTCGACCGGTTGCCCGCACGCTGCCCGAGCTCGGTCAGGCTCTGATAGCCCTTCTCATCGCGCTTGCCCGCGTTGTACGCGTCGATCAGCAGCTTGATCAGGTCCGACCCGATCGGCTCGCCGCCGCGCGACCGGCGTGCCGCGGGCGTGGCGGGGGCAGGGGCCTTCTCGCCACCGATCGCGGGCGGCAGCGACAGCGGCATCGGCTCGGATTCGTCGTCGAGCGCGCTGACGTCGATGAAGCGCGTGCACGCCTGGCGGAAACCCTCGGGCGTGCGGCTGGTGCCAAAGCCATAGACCGGCACGCCGTCCTGGCGGATCCGCATCGCCAACGGCATGAAGTCGCTGTCCGACGACATGATCCCGAACCCGTCGATCCGGCCACGGAACAGCAGGTCCATCGCGTCGATCGTCATCTTCATGTCGGTCGCGTTCTTGCCCTTGGTCAGGTCGAACTGCTGGTGCGGCTCGATGCCGTGCTTGATCGACATGTCGCGCCACCCCTTGAGCGCAGGCTTGGACCAGTTGCCATAGACGCGCCGGACGTTGACCGTGCCGAGCTCGGCAAGAACGGTCAGCACCGGGTCGAGCGTCGCCGAGGAGGCGTTGTCGGCGTCGATGAGAAGGGCGACGTTGCGGGTTGTGGTATCGGCCATACCGCCGGGATTAGCCGCGCCCGCGCCCCGCGTCCACGCTCCACGCGCCGCCACCCGCCGCGGCGAGGTAGAGGAACACGAAACAATAGAGCACCGCCGCCTCGCCGCCATTGGCGATCGGGAAGGGCCCCTGCGGTGCGTGCGCAAGGAAATAGGCGGCCGCCGACATGCCCGACAGCAGGAACGCCACCGGCCGCGTGAACAGCCCGACGATCAGCAACGCACCGCCCACGACCTCGATTATGCCCGCGACGTACAGCAACGGGGTCATCACCATCGGGAAGGGCGGCAGCCCGAAGAACTTGGAAATACCGTGGCTGAAGAACACCAGCGCCACGACGACGCGCATCACGCTGAGCAGGCGGGGGGACCAGGTGGCGGGTATCGGCATGGGATCATCCTGAACGTCGTTGCGGTCCCGCTTCGTCCTATGCGCGCATGCCTGCGTCAACGCGCCGGATGGAAACGGACCGTTCAGCGATAGGAAATCAGGGATAGGCTATCGCGATCACCTCATATTCGCGCTCGCCCGCGGGCAGGTCGACGCGGCGGACATCACCGATCGCGGCACCCCGCAGAGCCCGTGCGAACGGCGAATTCCAGCCGATCCGTCCGTTGCCCGCATCGGTCTCGTCGTCGCCGACCAGCGTGAGCACGCGTTCGACATCCTCTTCGTCCGCCACCGTCACGCACGCGCCGAACCAGACGCGGCTGCGGTCCTCCTGCGCGGCGGGATCGACGACCTTGGCCGCCTTCATCCGCCGCGACAGCCAGCCGAGCCGCCGGTCGATCTCGCGCAGCCGTTTGCGCCCATAGATATAGTCGCCATTCTCCGACCGGTCGCCATTGCCCGCCGCCCAGGAGATCACCTCGACGAGCTTCGGCCGCTCGCTGCCGAGCAACAGCTCATATTCCTCGCGCAGCACCGTATAGCCTGCCGGGGTGATGTAGTTGGGCCGATCCATGCGCGCCGTCTCGTCCGGTTCAGCCCGGCCGGGTCTTGCCGAGATACCAGGACGTGCGCGCGACCGTGCGGCTCTTGGCGCGGGCGGGGTTCATCAGGTCGTAGACGACCGCATTCTCGATCACGCGCTGCACATAGTTGCGCGTCTCCTGATACGGGATCGCCTCGATCCAGTCGATGATGTCGACCGCGCCGGTGCGCGGGTCGCCATTGGCGCGCAGCCACTTGTTCACATTGCCGCCGCCCGCATTATACGCAGCAATCGCAAGCGGATAGCTGCCATAGTTCGCATAGATTCGCTGGAAGTAGCTCGACCCCAGCATGATCGACAGATTGGGATCCGTCGTCAGCGACGCCTGGTTGTAGGCGAGCCCGATCTTGCCCGACTGCTCGCGCGCGGTCGCGGGCATCAGCTGCATCAGCCCGCGCGCACCCGCATGGCTGATCGCGGCACGATCGAACTGGCTCTCCTGCCGCGAGATCGCATGGATGATCGTCCAGTTGTCCTCATAGCCCGCCGGCACGCTGACGGTCGGGAAGCCCGCTGCGGAATAGTCGCTGAGCCCGTTCGCCAGCGCGCTGCGCCCGACCATCACGCCCAGATCGGGGCGGTTGATGCGGGTGGACAATTCGGCGGCGAGCGCGTGGTCGGTGTCGGTCGTCGCATCGGCGGCGATCTGGCGGACGAACGCGGTCTGGTCCTGCCAGTCGGCGATCTGGCCGAGGAACTTGACCGCGCGCACCGTCTCGCGCTGCTCGAACGCGGCGCGCACCGCGGGTGCGATCGCAAGGCTGGCCATCGGCGGTGGCGGGGTCAGCGCGCGACCCATCCGCTCGGTCGCGAGCTGGCCGTAATATTGATCGCGGTAGCCGGCCGCCTGCGTGTAGAAGGCGGTCGCATCCGCCTGACGGCCCGCCGCCTCGGCCGCGCGTCCCGCCCAGTAATAGCCGCGCGCGCGCACGACCGGCGAATTCGACCCGCGCGCATAGCGGTCGAACAGCGTCATCGCATCCGCGGGGCGCCCGAGCTGCTTCATCGCCGCCTGCCCGCCGAGCCAGGCGAGATTGGTATATTCGTCGCGCTCGGCATAGGATTTGGCCGAGATGTTCGCCCCCGCCGGATAGGCATCGTCGATCTGCCGCGCGATGTCATAGGCGACCTGCCACTGGCCGTCATTCGCCGCGCCGCGCGCATTGGTCACCAGGATCTCGTACCATTCGCCCGCATTGCCCGGCCGCGTGGTCAGCGCCCGCGGCCGCGCCAGCCAGGCGCGCGCGCTCGGGCTCGCGCCGCTGTTGCGCAGCCACACCGCGCGGTCGGCGACATAGCCGGCGTCGCCGCGATACGTTTCCATCGTCGCCGCCGACAGGTCAGACGCGTTCGGCGCATTGGTCCGGAAGGCGAGCCGCGCCTCGAACAGCGCGCGCTTGGCGGGACTGACCAGCAGGATCTGGCGCTGCGCCGCGCTGGTCTGCCCCGACCAGAGCAATGCGTCCATCCGCGCGTCCTGATCGTCCGGCGACAGCGCGCCGGGGAAGCCCGTCGTCACCGCGACCTGATCGATCGACGACAGACCGCCCGACCGCCAGGCGGTGCGCACCGCGGCATAGGCCCGGTCGCGCTGCCCGGTCGCCTGCAGTGCGCGTGCATAGGCAAGATTGCCCGCCGCGGACTGCGGCGGATAGCGCGTGAAGAACGCGACGACGCTGCCGGCCGCACCGCTGCCGATCGCCGCCTGCCGCTCCGCCGCGCGGCGATTGGCGGTCTCGTTCGGCCAGCCGGGATGCGCCATCAGGAACCCGGCATAGCTGTCGAACGGCAGCGCGTCGGTCTGTTGCAGCGCGCGCCACTGCGCGATCGTCGAGGCGATCGCGCCGTCGCTCGCCATCGGCTGCGCCTGCGGGCCGATATTCGAAAGCTGCGTCCGGTACCGGTCGAGCGTTTCCTGTCCGACCCCTGAAGATACCGCCGTGCCGGCCAGAGCCGCCAGGACGATGCTCGATTTGAACGCCAATGCTACCATGTGGACAGGATAGCAGTTCAACCCGTATCTGTCCTGAACGAAACGCCCGAATTCAGCGCAGCAGGAGCGCAATATACCGATGTTTGCAGGTTTTTCCTTTGCCGGGTCGATCCCGGCGCTCGTCACGCCGTTCGCCGCGGACGGCAGTTTCGACGAGCAGGCCTATCGCGATTTCGTCGAGTGGCAGATCACCGAGGGTTCGTCCGCGCTGGTCGCCTGCGGCACCACGGGCGAGGCAGCGACCCTGTCCTATGACGAGCATTTCCACGTCGTCCGCGTCTGCGTCGATCAGGCGAAGGGCCGCGTCCCCGTGATCGCGGGGGCAGGGTCGAACGACACACGCGTCGCCTCGGCCAATCTGCGCGCGGCCCATGAGGCCGGCGCCGATGCCGCGCTGATGGTCCCGCCCTATTACAACCGCCCGAGCCAGGAGGGGATCTTCCGGCATTTCGAGGCGCTCGCCGCCGACGCGCCGCTGCCGATCATCCTTTACAACGTCCCCGGCCGCACCGTCACCGACATCCAGCCCGCGACGCTGGCGCGGGTCGTCACCGCCTTTCCGCAGGTGTTCGTCGGCGTGAAGGACGCCAGCGGCGTGCTCGCGCGCGTCTCGCAGCACCGCGAAGCCTGCGGGCCAGACTTCTGCCAGCTGTCGGGCAATGACGACCTCGCGCTCGCGTTCAACGTGATGGGCGGCACCGGCTGCATCTCGGTCACCGCGAACGTCGCGCCGAAGCTGTGCGCGGAGTTCCAGGCGGCCTGCCAGGCGGGCGATTTCGTCACGGCGCTCGCCTATCAGGACCGTCTCTATCCCCTGCACGACGCGCTGTTCACCGACGCGTCGCCGGGCCCGGTCAAATACGCGATGGCGCGGGTGCGGGCCGGCTTCCCCGAGACGCTGCGCCTGCCGATGACCCCCGCGGGCGACGCCTCGCGCGCCGCGGTCGACGCGGCGCTGGCGCACGCCGGCCTGGTCTGATCCCCGTCCGTCATCCTGACGCACGTCAGGATGACGGGGGGACCGACAATTAACGTCCAACGCGATACGACGCCCGCTTCCCCTTCGCCCTCCGACCTCCTACATCGCGCATCCCATGGCACGCCCCAAACCCCCGACCTTCGAAAAGACCAAGATCGTCGCCGAGAACCGGCGCGCGCGGTACGACTATTATATCGAGCAGGTGTTCGAGGCGGGGATCGCGCTGACCGGCACCGAGGTGAAGGCACTGCGCGGGGGCGAAGGCTCGATCGCCGAGGCCTATGCCGAGGTGAAGGGCAGCACGGTCCAGCTCGTCAATTCGAACATCCCCGAATTCAGCCACGGCAACCGCTTCAATCATGAGCCCAAGCGGCCGCGCAAGCTGCTGCTGCACGAGCGCGAGATCAACAAGATGTTCGGCGCGGTCGCGCGCCAGGGCATGACGCTCGTGCCGCTGATGATCTATTTCAATTCCAAGGGCCGCGCGAAGGTCGAGCTCGCGCTCGCCAAGGGCAAGCAGAACCACGACAAGCGCGATTCGGTGAAGGAACAGGACTGGAAGCGCGAGCAGGGCCGGATCATGCGGGATCGTGGATAAGCCGTGACCAGGGCGCCGGTCGGTCTTTTCGGGCGCCTCGCGGCGTGGTCGCATCGCAATCTGCCGACCCGCGATTCGATGGAGCGCAACCGCCTGTTGCGCCCCGTCGCGCACCGCGTGCTCGCGCCCGAACTGTGGCGCTTCACCCGGCGCTCGGTGCCGCGCGGCGTCGCGCTCGGCATGGTCGCGGGGATCCTCGTGCCGGTCGCGCAGACCCCCGTCGCCGCGCTGTTCGCGCTGCCGTTCCGCGCCAATGTGCCGACCGCCGCGCTGACCACCTTCATCACCAATCCGCTGACGACCCCGCCGCTCTGGATCGCCGCCTATTGGATCGGGTCGTGGATGCTGCGGATCGACGCGCATGTCCCCGGCCAGCCGGTCGCCGAAGCCGCCGCGCAAGCCGACTGGATCCCCTGGCTGATGCAGGCGGGGCCCGCCACCGCGCTCGGCCTGCTGGCGATCACCGTGGTGGCCTCGATCGGCGGCTATGCGCTCAGCGCGCTCGGCTGGCGGCTGTGGATTGCCCGCAAGTGGCGGCACCGCCACGATAATCGCGGATCGTAACAATCGTCACTATCTGTCGCCCGACGAATTGACGGAGCGTCTTATCGGCGTAGAACACACCGCATCCTGAAGTTCTTCCCCGAGGGTCCTTGATGCGTACGTCGATTGTCACCGCCATTCTGCTCGCCTCCGCCGCAACGGTCTCGGCCCAGACCAGTCAGACCCCGGCCCGACCGGCCGCGCCGTCGCCCGCGCTCGCAGGCGCGGCCAGCGGTCCCGTCGCGCCGAAGGATGCGAACAAGCCGCAGATCGGCGATTTCGGCTTCGACATGGCCGGGCGCGATACCGCGGTGAAGCCCGGCACCGACTTTTTCGACTATGCCAATGGCGGCTGGGACAAGGCGACGCCGATCCCCGCCGATCGCTCGTCCTACGGCATGTTCCACGTCCTCCAGGACCTGTCGCTCGAGCGCACCCGGACGATCCTCGACGCCGCGACCGCAAAGCCCGGCGACAAGGTCGGTGACTTCTACGCCAGCTTCATGGACGAGGCGGCGGTCAACGCGAAGGGGGCGGGGCCGGTGAAGCCGATGCTCGCCGCGCTCAAGACGACCACCGACAAGACCGCGCTCGTCACCCAGATTGCGAAGCTCCAGCGCCAGGGGGTCGGCGGGCTCGTCGGCGTCGGCGTCCAGCAGGACGACAAGGACCCGACCACCTATGTCGTCGGCTTCGGCCAGAGCGGCCTCGGGCTGCCCGATCGCGACTATTATCTGAAGGACGATGCCAAGCTCGCCGCGGTCCGCACCGCCTATCAGGCGTATCTCGCGCAGATGCTGACGCTCGCGGGCGAGCCCAACGCCGCCGCGCGCGCCGCGGCGGTCTTCGCGATGGAGAAGGGACTCGCCACCGCGCACTGGACGCGGATCGAAAGCCGCGACGCGGACAAGACCTACAATAAATGGACCGCCGCCGATTTCGCGGCGAAGGCACCCGGCTTCCCCTGGACGCAGTACATGACCGCAATGGGCGTCACCGGCCGTCCCTTCTACCTCGTCGCACAGCCGAGCGCGCTGACCGGCGAGGCGAAGGTCTTTGCCGACACCCCGGTGAACGTCCTTCAGGATTACGCGATGCTCAAGGTGCTGCGCGCCTATGCGCCCTATCTCTCGAGTGATTTCGACAAGACCAATTTCGGCTTCTACGGCACCACCCTGTCGGGCACGCCCGAGCAGCAGGTCCGCTGGAAGCGCGGTGTCTCGACCGTGTCGGGCGCGATGGGCGAGGCGATCGGCGAGCAGTATGTCGCGAAATATTTCCCGCCGGAATCGAAGGCGGCCGCCGATCAGCTCGTCAAGAACGTCATCGCGGCGATGGGCGACCGGTTGCGCAACCTCGCCTGGATGGCGCCCGAGACCAAGACCAAGGCGCTTGCCAAGCTCGCCGCCTTCACCCCCAAGATCGGCTATCCGGACACGTGGCGCGACTATTCCGCGCTCCAGGTCCAGCGCGGCGACCTCGTCGGTAACGTCGCGCGCGCCAACGCGTTCGACTATGATCGCGACCTCAAGAAGCTCGGCCAGCCGATCGATCGCGGCGAATGGTTCATGACGCCGATGACGATCAACGCCTATGCCAATCCGACGATGAACGAGGTCGTCTTCCCCGCCGCGATCCTCCAGCCGCCCTTCTTCGATCCGAAGGCGGACCCGGCGATCAACTATGGCGGCATCGGCGCGGTGATCGGTCACGAGATCAGTCATCATTTCGACGATCAGGGCCGCAAATACGATCAGAACGGCAAGCTCACCGACTGGTGGACGCCGCAGGATGTCGCGCGCTTCAAGGTCTTCACCGACGCGCTGGTCAAGCAATACGACGCCTATGAGCCCTTGCCCGGGCTGCACGTCCAGGGCGGTCTGACGCTCGGCGAGAACATCGCCGATCTCGCCGGGCTGACCGTCGCCTATGACGCCTATCACCGCTCGCTCGGCGGCAAGCCCGCGCCGGTGATCGACGGCACCACCGGCGACCAGCGCTTCTATTATGGCTGGGCGGGCGTCTGGCGCAGCAAGTTCCGCGAACCCGCACTCCGGCAGACGCTGCTGTCCGATCCGCACTCGCCGGGTCACCAGCGCGTCCTCACCGTCCGCAACCTCGACCCCTGGTACGCGGCGTTCGGCGTGAAGCCCGGCGAGGCCAGCTACCTCGCCCCCGCAACCCGCGTCCGCATCTGGTAATCCGCTGACGCCGACCGCCCCAAAACTGCCCCACCCCGGCGAAGGCCGGGGCCCAGTTGGGGGACAGACGTAATGGCCGACTGTCCATCGTGACCAAGACCTTCCCAACTGGGCCCCGGCCTTCGCCGGGGAGGTGTACCGCGAACGAAATTCCAGGAGACTCGCATGAAGACCTACATCGCCGCCGGCCTGCTCGCCGCCACCGCGATCACCGGCGTCACCGCCGCCATCTCGCAGACCGCCGAACCAACCGCCGCACCCGCCGCGCCCGCCGCGACCGGCGCGCAATATGGCAGCTTCGGCTTCGACGAGAAGGGCATGGACAAGAGCGTCCAGCCCGGTGACGATTTCTACGCCTTCGCCAATGGCAACTGGGCGAAGACCACCCCGATCCCCGCGGACAAGTCGAACTACGGCGCGTTCAACTTCCTCTCCGACCTGTCCGAGACGCGCACCCGCGGCATCCTCGATACCGCGGCCAAGGACCCGAACTCGAAGATCGGCCGCGCCTATGCGACCTTCCTCGACACCGGCACGATCGAGGCCAAGGGGCTGGCGCCGATCCGCCCATGGCTCGCGAAGATCGCCGCGCTGAAGGACCGGTCGGGCTATCCCGCCTTGCTCGCCGAGGCGGATCGCGCCGGGATCGGCGGCCCGTTCGGCAGCGGCGTCGGCCAGGACGACAAGATCCCCGAGCAGTACGCCCTCTCGCTCGGCCAGTCAGGGCTCGGCCTGCCCGACCGCGACTATTATCTCAGCGCCGACGCCAAGCTGGTCGAGGCGCGCACCGCCTACCGCGCGCACATCGCCAAGATGCTGACGCTCGCCGGCGAACCCGATGCCGAGGCGCGCGCCGCCGCGTTGCTCGCGTTCGAGACCGAGATCGCCCGGGTCAGCTGGACCCGCGTCGACAGCCGCGACGCGACCAAGACCTATAACAAGATGTCCGTCGCCGATCTCGCCAGGCGCGCGCCCGGCTTCGACTTCGCGGGCTATTTCAAGGCGACCGGCACGCCCGTACCGACCGTCATCGTCGCACAGCCCTCGGCGATCACCGGCATCGCAAAACTCGTCGCGACCGCGCCGATCGGCGTCCTCCGCGACCAGCTGATCCTGCGCTCGCTCGACGGCTATGCGGACGTGCTGCCCAAGGCGTTCGACGCCGAACAGTTCGCCTTTTACGGCACCGTGCTCGGCGGCACCCCCGAGCAGGAGGCCCGCTGGAAACGCGGTGTCCAGTTCACCAGCGGTGCGCTCGGCGACGAGGTCAGCAAGCTCTACGTCGCGCAGTATTTCCCGCCCGAGACCAAGGCCGCAGCCGATGTGCTGGTGAAGAACGTGCTCGCCGCGATGGGCCGCCGGATCGACAAGCTCGACTGGATGGCGCCCGAGACCAAGCAGAAGGCGCATGCCAAGCTCGCCGCCTTCACCCCCAAGATCGGCTATCCCAGCCAGTGGAAGGACCTGTCCGCGCTGACGATCACGTCCGGCGACGCGTTCGGCAACGAATGGCGCGCCAACGAATGGCAGCATCAGGACAATATCGCCAAGCTCGGCAAGCCCCTGCAGCGCTGGGAATGGGGCATGACGCCGATGACGGTGAACGCCTATGCCAATTTCGGCATGGTCGAGATCGTCTTCCCCGCAGCCATCCTCCAGCCGCCCTTCTTCGATCCCAAGGCCGACGACGCGGTCAATTACGGCGGCATCGGTGCGGTGATCGGGCACGAACTGAGCCATCATTTCGACGACCAGGGTTCGAAATACGATGCCAAGGGCCAGCTCACCGACTGGTGGACGCCCAAAGACATCGCCGGCTTCAACGCGCTCACCGGCAAGCTCGGCGCGCAGTATGACGCCTATGAGCCGCTGCCGGGCATGCACGTGAAGGGCCAGCTGACGATGGGCGAGAACATCGCCGATCTCGCCGGGCTCACGGTCGCCTATGACGCCTATCACACCGCGCTCGGCGGCAAGGCGGCCCCCGTGCTCGACGGCTTCACCGGCGACCAGCGCTTCTATCTGGGCTGGGCGCAGGTCTGGCGTCGCAACTACCGCGAGGCGAACCTGCGGCAGCGGCTGCTGACCGATCCGCATTCGCCGTCGCAGCAGCGCGCCTCGGTCGTCCGTAATCTCGACCCCTGGTACGCCGCCTATCAGCCCAAGCCGACGCAGCGTCTGTATCTCGCCCCCGAACAGCGCGTGCGCATCTGGTGACCGGCCGCGTCCCTGCCCGGGAAACCGGGCGGGGACATGATGCTTGACCCCAAACCCCCGAACAGCGGAAGAGGCATCGCATGGTTTCGCTTCCGCCCCAGACCGGCCTCGGGCCGAACCGCCGCGCCGCCCTCGTCGCGGCGGTGACGGGGATCGCCGCGTCGGGGCTGGTGCTCGGCATGATCGGCGACATCGTCGTCGCGGCGGCCTTTCTCGCCGCGGCGATCATCGTCATCGGCGCGGTGATCGTCTGGCGCGTGCTCGCGCGCGCCGGCAGCGCCGAACTGCGCACGATCGACTGGGACTTCACGCGGGCCGTCGCGCAGGCGAGCGGCGATGCAATCGCGGTGACCGATCGCGCGGGCCGGCTGGTCTGCGCGAACGATGCCTATGACGCGGTGTTCAGCGGCTTTCCGACCCCGCCGGGGCTGCCGCTCGACGCGAGTGGGGTCGTATTGCTGGCCGAGGCCGGACGCACCGCGTGGCGCGACGGTCACGCGCAGGCGGAGCGGCTGGTCGCCAACGGGCTGCGTATCTCGGCATCGATCACCCGCGCCGGCGATGAGGCGGACATGCTCGTCTGGCGGTTCGTCACCGCGCCCGACTATGACCTCGCACAGACCGCCGAACGGCTGATCGACGGGCCGACCGGCGACCGGCTCGGCGGCAGCGGGATCATGGCGGCGTTGCTCAGCGCCGACGGCCGCGTCCGCGCGACCAACCGCGTGCTCCGCGTCCGCGCGATCGGCGACGAGCATGAGGCGATCGAGGGCCGCGACTTCGCGCGCTTCCTGATCACCGACAACCGCGGCCTCGTCCGCTTCGCGCGCGAGGGCGGCGCGGGGACGCCGCTGCGCGTGGTGCAGGTGCCGTTTGTCGAGGGCGACGACGCCCCCGTCCTCGTCATCCTGCTCGACGACGAGGAGGATGCGCCCGCGATCGGTGCGTCCGCCTCCGCGCATGTCCGCAGCCTCGTCAGCCTGATGCCGTTCAGCATGGCGCTGGTCGATCGCGAGGGCCGCTTCATCCAGATGAACGATTCGTTCCTGCGCGCCGCCGGGGTCGTCGGCGCCGCGCCGCCGCTTTACCCCGGCGATCTCGTCGTGCGCGAGGACAAGACCGCGGTCGCCGACGCGATCCGCCGGTTCGCGAGTGGGCAGACGCATTCGACCGACATGGCGGTCCGGCTGAAGGATCATCCCGACGAGCCGGTCGCGCTGACCATCGCCGGCGCGCGCGGGCTCGGCGATGCCGCCGTCCTGCTCAGCCTCAAGGACAATAGCGAGGAATCGCGACTGAAGCGCGAGGTGGCGCAGGCGACCAAGATGCAGGCGGTCGGTCAGCTCGCCGGCGGCGTCGCGCATGATTTCAACAACATCCTGACCGCGATCATCGGCCACTGCGACCTGATGCTGATGCGCCATTCGCCCGGCGACAGCGATTATGACGACATCCAGCAGATCCGCACCAACTCGAACCGCGCCGCCGGGCTGACCCGCCAGCTGCTCGCCTTCAGCCGCCAGCAGACGCTGCGCCCGCAGATCCTGCAGCTGCCCGACGTCGTGTCCGAGGTCTCGAACCTGCTCAAGCGACTGATGGGCGAGACCGTCCAGCTCGACATGATGCACGGCCGCAACCTGGGGCCGGTCCGCGCCGATCCGGGGCAGCTCGAACAGGTCGTCGTCAATCTCGCGGTCAACGCCCGCGATGCGATCCTGTCCGCCAACCCGCGGGGCGGCGGCACGCTGACCATCACCACGCGCTCGGTCTCGGCGACCGAGGTGCGGCAGATGGCCTCCGACATCCTGCCCGTCGCGGATTATACCGCGCTGATCGTCCAGGACACCGGCACCGGAATCCCGCCCGAGGTCCTGCCCAAGATCTTTGAGCCGTTCTTCACGACCAAGGAATTCGGCAAGGGCACCGGGCTCGGCCTCTCGACCGTCTACGGCATCGTCAAGCAGTCGGGCGGCTATATCTTCGCCGAATCGCAGCCGGGGCAGGGGGCGACCTTCACCATCTTCCTCCCCGTCCACGCCGCCCCTGCCGCGCCGCGGCTCACCGCGCCCAAGCCCGCGGCCAAGCCCGCCGACCTGTGGGGCACGGGGACCATCCTGCTCGTCGAGGACGAGGACATGGTCCGCGCAGTCGCTGAACGCGCGCTCACCCGCCAGGGCTATAGCGTGCTGACCGCGGAGAATGGCGAGGTCGCGCTCGAGATCATGGCGAAGAACGGCCGCCCCGATCTGTTGATCACCGACGTGGTGATGCCGACCATGGACGGCCCGACGATGGTCCGCCACGCACGCGAGAAATATCCCGACCTGCCGATCGTCTTCATGTCGGGCTATGCCGAGGAACAGCTGCGCAAGTCGATCGACCTCGACAATGTCGAGTTTCTTCCCAAGCCCTTCTCGGTTCAGCAGCTTGCCGAAGCCGCGCGCGACGTTCTTGCGGCACGTTAAGCAACAAGATGTTGGCGCTCGGCGAAATTGCCGCCTAAGGTACAAAATATGAACGTGCCACAGCAGATCCTCATCGTAGAGGATGAACCGTTGATCGCCATGATGCTCGAGGATTTCCTCGAGGTGCTGGACAAGGGCGTGGCAGGGTCCGTCGACACCGTCGCCGATGCCCTGCACCGCATCTCGGCCGGGGGTGTCGACGCCGCGATCCTCGACGTCAACCTGCGTGGCGGTGAGAAGAGTACTCCGATCGCCGAACGGCTTGCCGAAGGCGGAATTCCCTTCGTGTTCGCGACCGGCGGTGGCGATGACGGCCTCGATCCCCGTTTCCGCGACCGGCCCCGCCTGCAGAAGCCGTTCACGATGGACGGCGTCGCCAAGGCGCTCGAAAGCCTCTGACGGTCCGCCGCGTGGGCTCTGCGGTCCTCGTCTGACCGCGGCCGCGGCGGATAAAACTGCAAATCCATACGCAACTGTCTTGCGCAAAGGCCCCGTCTCGCGACATAGGCGGTCGCCATGACCCGTATATTCGATAAATCGCGCCTGCCGAGCCGGCATGTCTCCGTCGGCCCAGAGCGTGCGCCGCACCGCAGCTATTATTACGCGATGGGTATCCCCGAAGAGGATATCGCGCGTCCGTTCGTTGCGCTCGCGTCCGCCGGCAACAACTCGGCCCCCTGCAACACCACGCTTGATGCGCAGGCCGATGCCGCGCAGGCGGGCGTCATCCAGGGCGGCGGGATGCCGCGCCGCTTCAACACGATCACCGTCACCGACGGCATCGCGATGGGGCATCAGGGGATGAAGGCGAGCCTCGTCAGCCGCGAAGTCATCGCCGACTCGGTTGAACTCTCGGTCCGCGGCCATTGCTACGATGCGCTGGTCGGTTTTGCCGGCTGCGACAAGTCGCTGCCCGGCATGATGATGGCGATGCTCCGCCTGAACATCCCCTCGGTGTTCGTCTATGGCGGCTCGATTCTGCCCGGCCGTTATCAGGAGCGCGACGTCACCGTCGTCGACGTGTTCGAGATCGTCGGCAAATATGCCGCCGGCGCCTGCCCGCTGTCGGAGGTGCATGCGCTCGAGAAGGTCGCCTGCCCGGGTCACGGCGCCTGCGGCGGCCAATATACCGCCAACACCATGGCCTGCGTCGCGGAAGCGATCGGATTGTCCATTCCGAACAGCAACATGGTGCCAGCGCCTTACACGACGCGTGAACAGATCGCGGTGGCCGCGGGCGCGCAGGTCATGGAGTGTCTGGCCGACAATATCCGCCCGCGCGACATCTGCACGCGCGAGGCCTTCATCAATGCGGCGCGAGTCGTCGCCGCGACCGGCGGGTCGACCAATGCCGCGCTGCATCTGCCCGCGATGGCGTCGGAAGCGGGGATCGACTTCGACCTGTTCGACGTTGCGGAGATCTTCAAGACAACGCCGTACATCGCCGACCTCAAACCCGGCGGGAAGTATGTCGCCAAGGACATGTACGAGGCGGGCGGCGTCTACATGCTGATGAAGACGATGCTCAGCGGCGGCTTCCTCGACGGCAGCTGCATGACCGTCACCGGCAAGACGCTGGCCGAGAATATTGACCAGGTGACGTGGAACCCCGACCAGAAGGTCATCTACGACATCAGCACCCCGCTGACCCCGACGGGTGGCGTCGTCGGCCTGCGCGGCAGCCTCGCCCCCGATGGCGCGATCGTGAAGGTCGCGGGCATGCACCGGCTCCAGTTCTCGGGTCCGGCGCGCGTGTTCGACTGCGAGGAGGACACCTTCGCCGCGGTCGAGGCGCGCGCGATCAACGAGGGCGAGGTTATCGTCATCCGCTACGAAGGTCCCAAGGGCGGTCCGGGCATGCGCGAGATGCTCTCGACCACCGCCGCCCTCTACGGGCTGGGGATGGGCGAGAGCGTCGCGCTGATCACCGACGGCCGTTTCTCGGGCGGCACGCGCGGCTTCTGCATCGGCCATGTCGGTCCCGAGGCCGCCGATGGCGGTCCGATCGCGCTCGTCGAGGATGGCGACATCATCCATATCGATGCCGAGGCGGGGACGATCGATCTCGATGTCCCCGAGGACGTGATGGCGGCACGCCGTGCGGTCTGGGTCCCACGCAAGACCGATTACGGCTCGGGGGCGCTGTGGCGCTATGCGAAGACCGTCGGTCCGGCGTACAAGGGCGCGGTCACGCACCCGGGAGCCGCAGCCGAAACGCATGTCTACGCGGATATCTAAACGATCGCAGTATCTTGTCGGGCTTGTCTCGCTCCCGCTGGCAGCCTGCGGGAGCGGCAAGCCCGACACTGGTGACACGGCGTCGCGCCGCGACGACCCACCCGTCATGCATGTCCCCTGCGCCAAGGGGGCCGCCGCTTTGGCCCCCGACTGCACGATCGAGCAGGCGCGCGGTCCCGATGGCGTGATCCTGACCCTCCGCCACGCCGATGGCGGCTTTCGCCGGCTGCGCGTCTCCGCGGATGGGCGCGGCGTCGTCGCCGCCGACGGGGCGGAGCGGGCGCAGGTCACGGCATCCACCCCCGGCAGCATCGACGTCGCGCTGGGCACCGACCGCTACCGCCTCCCGGCGACGGTCCAGTCGGGCGCGAACGGCTCATGATCCGGATCGAGGGCCAGCCCGTCCTGACCGCCGCCGAGATGCGCGCGGCCGAGGATGCGGTGATCGCAACCGGCGTCCCGGTCGATACGCTGATGGACCGCGCAGGCACCGCGATCGCGCACGCGGTCCATCGCCTCGCGGGATCGAACGCCATCCTGATCCTCTGCGGCCCCGGCAACAATGGCGGCGACGGCTATGTCGCCGCGCGCGTGCTCGCCGAACTGGGCGCAAAGGTCCGCGTCGCCGCACTGTCCGAACCCCGCACCGACGCTGCCAGGGCGGCAAGGGCAGGGTGGCCCGGCCCCGTCGAAGCGCTCGCCGACGCGAAGCCCGCCCCCGTCCTGGTAGACGCCCTCTTCGGCACCGGCCTGACCCGACCCTTGAATGGTACCTCTCCCCAAACCCCAAACACCCCCCCGGCGAAGGCCGGGGCCCAGTTGGGCACCGCTATCGATGACTCACCCGGTTCGCCCAACTGGCCCCCGGCCTCCGCCGGGGAGGTATCGATCGGGGAAAGACTCCACACCCTGACCAAAGCCGCCACCCTCGCCATAGCCATCGACCTCCCCAGCGGCCTCGCCACCGACTCCGGCCACGCGCTCACCACACCCCCCGTCTTCCACCTCACGCTCGCCCTCGGCGCACTCAAACCCGTGCACCTCCTCCAGCCCGCCGCGCGCTATTGCGGCGAGATCCGCCTCCTCGACATCGGCGTCCCCGTCACCAGCCAGATCGAAGTGCTCAAAAGCCCCCACCTCGCACCCCCCGGACCCGATGCGCACAAATACACCCGCGGGATGGTCGCGGTCATCGCCGGCACGATGGCAGGCGCCGCCGATCTCGCCGCGCTCGCCGCGATGCGCGCGGGCGCGGGCTATGTGACGCTGCTCGGCGACAGCGCGGGCCCGCCGCACGCGCTCGTCCGCGCGGCATTCTCCGACCACGCGCTCGCCAACGACCGGATCGGCGCGCTCGTCATCGGCCCAGGCCTCGGCCGCGACAATACCGCCCGCGTCCGACTCGACGCCGCGCTCGCCGCCGGCCATCCGCTCGTCCTCGACGGCGACGCGCTCCGCCTGCTCGATCCCGACCGGATCCGCGCGCTCACCGTCCCGGTCATCCTCACCCCGCATGCCGGCGAATTCGACGCGCTGTTCGGACGATCGGACGACGACAAGATCACCCGCGCCCGCGACGCCGCCGCCCGCACCGGGGCGGTCGTCGTCTTCAAGGGCGCGGACACCGTCATCGCCGCGCCCGACGGCCGCGTCCGGCTCGCCCCCGGCGCGAGCGACTGGCTCTCGACCGCCGGCACCGGCGACGTCCTCGCCGGCGCGATCGGCGCGATGCTCGCCGCAGGGCTCGATCCGCTCGCCGCCGCCGCCGCGGGTGTGTGGCTTCACAGCGAGGCCGCGCGTCGTTCGGGGCCGGCATTTATCGCCGATGACTTGGCGGATGCGCTCCGGTCGGCCAGAGCGTCCTTATGACCAGTGACCCAACGACCGACACCATCGTCCGCGTCGCCGCGCGCGGCGACGGCATCACCGCCGATGGCCGCCACGCCGCCTTCACCGCGCCCGGCGACACCCTCGCGGCCGACGGCAGCGTGACCCACGGCCCGCACCACCAGACGCCGCCCTGCGTCCATTTCCCGACCTGTGGCGGCTGCCAGCTCCAGCATCTCGACGACGAGAGCTACAGCGCCTTAGTCACCGACCGGATCGCCTCCGCGCTCGACGGGCAGGGCCTGTCCGCGCCGATCCGCACCCCGCACATCTCGCCGGTCCGCAGCCGCCGCCGCGCGACGCTGCATGCCGAGGCCAAGGGCGGCAGGATCACGCTCGGCTTCACCGCCGAAAAGGCGCATCTGATCGTCGACATCAAGGAATGCTGGATCCTCGATCCGCGTCTGTTCGCGCTCGTCGCCCCCTTGCGCACCCTGCTCAAGCGCCTCAACTTCCGCCGCCGCGCCGACATCCACCTGACGCTCGCGGACCAGGGCGCCGACATCCTCATCACCGGTTTCGCGACCGAAGGCCTCCCCGCCGCCGAAGCGCTCACCCGGTTCTGCGAGGAACACGGCATCGCCCGCGTCGCGTTCGACGACGGGCTGGGGCCGGAGACGCGCTGGGAGCCCGATGCGGTGACGATCACGCTGGGCGGCGTCCCCGTGCCGCTGCCACCCGCCTCGTTCCTCCAGGCGACCCCCGACGGCGAGGCCGCGCTCACCGCCGCGGTGCTCGAGGCGATCGGCACGCCCGCCACCGTCGCAGACCTTTTCGCCGGGCTCGGCACCTTCACGCTCGCGATCCCGGCGAAGGTATACGCCGCGGAGGGTGCGCGCGACGCGCTGACCGCGCTGAAGGCCGCCGCGCACCGCCTGCAACGCCCGGTCTTCCCCGAACACCGCGACCTCTACCGCCGCCCGCTGACGGTGGCCGAGCTTGACCGGTTCGACGCGGTGGTGATCGATCCGCCCCGCTCGGGCGCACGCGAACAGGCCGGCGCGCTCGCCGCGTCCAGGACGCCGGTGATCGTCTACGTCTCGTGCAACCCGGCGAGCTTCGCCCGCGATGCCAAGGAGCTGTGCGACGCCGGCTGGCGGATCGACTGGATCCAGCCGGTCGGCCAGTTCCGCTGGTCGACGCATGTCGAACTCGCTGCGAAGTTCGTCCGCTAACCTATTGTCTCTTTACGGATAAACAGCGGTCACGAAGAACAGCCCATCGGGCGGTGCATTGAGCCCCAGCATCGCCCGATCCTTCGCCGCCAGCGCGTCCGCGACGTCCCCGACCGCCCAGCGCCCCATGCCGACCAGCGCGAGGCACCCGACCATCGATCGCACCTGGTGATGCAGGAACGACCGCGCCGCCGCGTAAACGAACAGCCGCTCGCCCTCCCGCACCACATCCAGCCGGTCCAAAGTCCGCATCGGACTGTCCGCTTGGCAATGCGCCGACCGGAACGTCGTGAAGTCGTGCCGCCCGACCAGCGCGCTTGCCGCCTCCGCCATCGCCTCCGCATCGAGCGGCTGCGGCACCTGCCACGCCAGCCCCGCCTCGAAGCTCAGCGGCGCACGCCGGTTGACGATCCGGTATTCATACGACCGGCCGATACAGGAAAACCGCGCATGCCAGGCGTCGGGCACCACCTCGCACGCCAGCACCGAAACCGGCGCCGGTTTGACCAGCGCGTTCAGCCCCTCCATTAACCGGAACGCCGCGACCGGCTTGGCGATATCGACATGCGCGCGCATCGCGATCCCGTGCACCCCCGCATCGGTCCGCCCCGCCGCCTGCACCGCCACGGTCTCGCCGGTCATCTTCAGCACCGCCGCCTCGAGCGCGGCCTGCACGCTCGGCCCATGCTTCTGCCGCTGCCAGCCCATGAACGGCCGGCCGTCAAACTCCACCGTCAGCGCGAACCGCGTCAAAGCTGGGTCCCCGAGGGAATCGCAAACCCGCGCAGCAGCTCTTCGGCCGATGTCACGCCGCGCCCGGCCCGCTGTACCAGGGTCGGCCGGATCGCACCGTCGCCGCACCCGATCGTCAGCTCGGCGTTCACGGTCAGCCCCTCGCACCCCAGGAAGCTGAACGGCAACACGTCCGCCGCGAGCACCTTCACCCGCTCGCCGGCGACCTCGAACCATGCGCCGGGCGCCGGATTCATCGCGCGCACCAGCCGCTCGACCTCGACCGCCGACCGCTCGAAATCGATCCGCGCCTCCGCCTTGTCGATCTTGGCCGCATAGGTGACGCCGTCTTCGGGCTGCGGCCGGGCAGGGTAGGCGTCAAGATCGCCCAGCACCTCGACCATCAACCGCGCGCCCATCGCCGACAGCTCCGCGGTCAGCTCGCCCGCGGTCTTGCCCGCGACCGGCGTCCGCCCCTCGAGCCGGACGGGCCCGGTATCGAGCCCGGCCTCCATCTGCATGATCCCAACGCCCGTCTCCGCATCGCCCGCGAGGATCGCGCGCTGCACCGGCGCCGCCCCGCGCCACCGCGGCAACAGCGAGCCATGGACGTTGAGGCACCCGAGCCGGGGCGCCTCGAGCACCGCGCGCGGCAGGATCAGGCCATAGGCGGCCACCACCGCCACATCCGCCCCCAACGCCGCAAACGCTTCCCGCGCCTCAAGCCCCTCGGGCAGCGACGCCTTGAACGACACCGGCGTCCGCACCGCGATGCCCAGCGCCTCCGCCCGGACCTGGACCGGCGACGGCACCAGTTCGCGCCCGCGTCGCCCGCCCGGTCGTGCCGGCTGGCAATAGGCCGCCACCAATTCATGCCCCGCCGTGACGAGAGCCTCCAGCACCGGCACCGCGAAGTCCGGCGTTCCCATGAAGATGATCCGCATGCCCCTCTCGAACACGCTGGCGGGGAGCGACGCAACCCCCTATCTGGTTGCGATGGCATCCCCCGAGATCGAGGCGCTGACGCAGGCGCTGGCCCGGCTCCCCGGCCTCGGCCCCCGGTCCGCACGCCGCGCCGTGCTGCATCTGCTCAAGAAGCGCGACGCCGCGCTGGGTCCGCTGCGCGAGGCGCTGACCGCGGTCGACGAGCGGCTGGAGAATTGCAGCGTCTGCGGCAATGTCGACACCACCAACCCGTGCGCGATCTGCGCCGACCCGCGCCGCGACCAGCGCTCGCTCTGCGTCGTCGAGGAGGTCGCCGATCTCTGGGCGCTCGATCGCTCGCGGCTGTTCCCCGGTCGCTTCCACGTGCTCGGCGGTCGCTTGTCCGCATTGGAAGGCATCCGCCCCGAGGATCTCAGCATCGACAATCTCGTCCGCCGGATCGAGGCGGGGGGGATCGACGAGGTCGTGCTCGCGATGAACGCCACGCTCGAAGGCCAGACCACCGCGCATTACATCGCCGAACGGATCGAACGCTTCCCCGTCCGCGTCACGCAGCTCGCGCACGGGCTTCCGGTGGGCGGCGAGCTCGACTATCTCGACGAGGGCACGCTCGCCCAGGCGCTGCGCGCGCGTCGCCCGATGGCCTGATCGTCGCGGCCTAACCCAAATGCTTGACGGCTCAACCCGCGGAACCTAGCTGCGCAGCATGACCGTCATGACCGTTCTCGAAATCCCCGATCCCCGCCTGCGCCTCGTCGCGGAGCCGGTGGCGTCGGTGGACGATTCCACCCGTACGCTCGTCGCCGACATGATCGAGACGATGTACGACTTCAACGGCATCGGCCTCGCCGCGACTCAGGTCGGCGTGCAGCAGCGCGTTCTCGTCATCGACCTTCAGGAAGAGAAGGACGAAGAGGACAAGCCGATCAGAAATCCCAAGGCCTATATCAACGCCGAGATCCTCTCGGTCAGCGAAGAGATGTCGACCTATAACGAGGGCTGCCTCTCGATCCCCGAGCAATATGCCGAGGTCGTCCGCCCCGCCCGCTGCCGCGTGAAGTGGCTCGACGAGACCGGCGCCGCGCATGAGGAAGAGCTCGACGGCCTGCTCTCGACCTGCATGCAGCACGAGATCGACCATCTCGACGGCGTCCTCTTCATCGACCACATCAGCCGCCTCAAGCGCGACATGGTCCTCAAGAAACTCGCCAAGGCCCGCAAGCTCGGCTGACCCGGCGCCGGTCGTTAAGCCGACCGGCCAACCCAGACCAGTACCCCGGCGAAGGCCGGGGCCCAGGCAGAGATGCCCCCCGCAATCGCGGGCGGCACACGCCAAGAACACTGCCCAGCAAACACCGGCGCCCACCTCCGATAGCTCCGCAGCGAGGGGCCGCGCACCCCCAAAAGCACCACCCCGGCGAAGGCCGGGGCCCAGTTGGCACGTCCCCGGCGATCACGCACTACCGCCCGCCAAGCCCAACTCTGCTGCAGTAGCGACCAAGGCCAACGCCCGAAGGTAGGAAAATCGCTCTGTCCTACCCCCGTCGTTCGTGCTATGTTCCAAAGATGACCTTCCAGACCGTGCCCCCCCAGCCGCCCGCGCCAAAACTCTGCATGGCCGGTCCCGCAGCCGGAAATTGTACGAATCTCGGCGCAAAACACGCTTATCGTCTCAACATTCGCAACATTGGGACGCTGGCATGACCGAGCTTGTGATCGTCGCGCTGCTCGCCGCCGCCGCCGGGCTGCTGCTCGGCTGGCTGCTGGCCTCGCGTCGTGCCGGCGCACTCGCCAGCGATCTCGCGGTCGCCAAGACCAGAGCCGCCGACTATGATCTGGTCCGCACCGCACGCGACGCGGTCGAACAGGAGCGCAATGCCGCGCTTCAGGATCTCGCCACGCTGCGCGCGCAGAATGCGGAACGCGCCGGGGAGGCGGACCGCCTGCGTACCGATCTCGCGACGATCCGCGCCGACCGCGACGCCGCGCGCACCGAACTCGCTACCGAGCATGCCCGCAGCGAGGCGTTCGAGGCGCGGCTGGTCGAGCTGCGCGACGCCAAGGACGTGATGGCCGCGCAGTTCGGCGACGTCGCCAACAAGCTGCTGAGCGACGCGCAGAAGACCTTCCTCGACCGCGCCGACGCCCGCTTCCGCCAGTCCGAGGAATCCGCCGGGCAGAACCTCAAGTCGATGCTCCAGCCCGTCAGCGACCGGCTGCAGCGCTATGAAGAGGGCGTCGCCAAGGTCGAGGCGGAGCGCCGCGACGCGTTCGGCGATCTCAAGGGGCAGATCGAGCAGATGCGGCTCGGCCAGGAAAAGGTCTCGACCGAAGCCGCCAAGCTCGTCAATTCGCTGCGCAATGCGCCCAAGTCGCGCGGCCGCTGGGGCGAGCAGCAGTTGAAGAACGTGCTCGAAACCTGCGGCCTCAGCGAACATACCGACTTCCAGACCGAGGTCAGCGTTGCGGTCGGTGATGCCGATGAGCGCGCCGGTGCCCGGCTTCGCCCCGATGCGATCATCCGCGTCCCCGGCGGCCGCGCACTCGTCATCGACGCCAAGGTTTCGCTCAACGCCTATCAGGATGCGTTCGGTGCGGTCGACGAGGCCGAGCGGCTGGTCGGTCTGGCGGCGCACGCCGCGTCGATGCGCGCGCACGTCAACGGGCTCGGCAACAAGGCCTATTGGAGCCAGTTCGCGGATACGCCCGATTATGTGATCATGTTCGTCCCCGGCGAACATTTCCTCTCCGCCGCGCTCGAACATGATCCGACGCTCTGGGATTTCGCCTTTGAAAAGAGGGTGTTGCTAGCCACTCCTACCAATCTGATTGCGATCGCGCGGACCGTTGCTGCGGTCTGGCGGCAGGAAAAGCTCGCCAACGAGGCGCGCAAGATCGGCGAGCTCGGCAAGGAGATGCACGACCGGCTCGCCAAGGTCGCCGACGATCTGCGCAAGGTCGGGGTCGGTCTCAACAGCGCGGTGAAGAACTTCAACGGCTTCACCAACTCGTTCAACGGCCGCCTGATGGTCACCGGCCGCAAGTTCCGCGACCTCAATATCGAGACCGGCGCGCGCGATCTCGAGGACGTGTCGTCGATCGACGCGCTGGCGCTGGGCGAGGGGCCGGCATTGATCGAGAAACCGGAGACCGCAGACGTCTAACCCGCGTTTTCAACGCTGTTGGGCAAGGACTTCATAGGCCATCACCGCGGTGGCGACCGCGGCGTTGAGGCTGTCGGCCTTGCCCAGCATCGGAATCTTGACCAGCGTGTCGCAGCCTGCGGCCATCTCTGCCGGCATGCCCTGCGCCTCGTTGCCGGTCAGCAGGAAGGTCGGGGCGCCGTACGTCGCCGCCCGGTAATCGGTCTCGGTGTCGAGGCTCAGCCCGACCAGCTGCCCGGGACCGCTCCGGAGCCAGGCCTCGAACGGCGCCCACTCGGTCTTGACGACCGGAATGGTGAACAGCGCCCCCATGCTCGCCCGCACCGCCTCGACCGAGAACGGATCGACCGACTCGCCGATCAGGATCAGCCCGCCCGCCCCGACGGCATCGCCGGTCCGCAGGATCGTGCCGAGATTGCCCGGATCCCGCAGGCGCTCGGCGACCAGCCAGATCCCCGCACTGGTCCGGTCCAGATCCTCGAGTGCCGCGTCGAACTCATCGAACACGCCGACCACCGCCTGCGGATTGTCCTTGCCCGACAGCTTGGACAGGATGTCGGGCGTCGTCTGGATCGATTCGCCGCCCGCCTCCTCGACATCCACCGACAGCGCGTGCACCAGCGGGTGGTTGGCGCTTGCGGCGGCATAAAAGAGCGTGCGGGGCAGGCGGCCGGTCTCGCGAGCCTCGGTCAAGATCCGCAATCCCTCGGCAAGGAACTGGCGCGCGGCCTTGCGATGTCGCTTGTCGCGAAGATCGCGGACATATTTGATCAACGGGTTCGAGAAAGCGGTAATTTCGCGAGGCATTTATCGGCCCTTCGGCGCGCGGAAACAGGGGAGGTTGGTCAGCACGCGCCGCTCATGCCCGTCGCAACCCGGCGCGGCAAGCGCTGCGGGGAAGGGGGTTCAATCCTCGCCGAACTTGGCTTCGACAAGTTCGACCAGCCGGGCAACGGTTTCGTCCGCGCCGTCGCCGGTCGCCGATATGACGATCGAATCGCCCATCGCGGCCCCGAGCATCATCAGCCCCATGATCGACGTTCCCGTCACGCTCCCCGCGCCGTCCTTCTCGACCAGCACGTCGCAAGGTTGCGAGGAGGCAAGCGTGACAAATTTTGCGCTGGCCCGGGCATGCAATCCCCGGCGGTTGGTGATCAGGACCGTGCGCGCGACCGCGGTCACGCTGCCGCCTCGCCAAGAACCTCGGATGCGACGGATATATATTTCCGGCCGGCTTCGCGCGCGGCAGCGACCGCCGCCACGACCGTCATAGCCTTGCGTGCTGACCCCAGCCGGATCAGCATCGGCAGATTCATTCCGGCGATCACTTCGACCCGGCCCCGCTCCATCAGCGAGATGGCAAGGTTGGACGGGGTACCGCCGAACAGGTCTGTCAGCACGATCACGCCGCGCCCCGCATCGACCTCGGCGATCGCCGTCGCGATATCCGCGCGGCGTTCCTCCATATCGTCATCCGGGCCGATCGCGATTGCCGCGACACGTTCCTGCGGGCCGACGACATGGACCATTGCGGTCACGAACTCGTCGGCGAGCCGCCCGTGGGTCACCAAAACTAGGCCGATCATATCAGACGCTTCATACTCATAAGCCGACCGGTGGTCCCTCAAGCGAGTCCTGCGGCGCGGCCCCCAGGTCGCGATGGTTTACCGTGGGCGAAAAACCCTCTGCGCGCAACCGTCCGGCGATCCGTTCGGCAACATGAACCGATCGATGTCTCCCTCCGGTACACCCGATCGCAACGCTGACATAGGACTTGCCCTCCGCCTTGTAGCGCGGCAGCAGCAGGAGCAGCAGATCCTCGATGCGGCTGACAGCGGCTTCATAGGTCGGATCGGCCATGACATATTCCGCAACCTCGGCATCCAGTCCGGTCCCAGGACGCAGCTGCGGATCCCAATGCGGATTTCGCAAAAACCGCATGTCGAAAACGAGGTCAGCGTTGCGGGGTAGCCCGCGCGCGAAGCCGAACGACTGGATCGACAATGTCGGGGCGCCCTGATCGTCCTGCGCGAAGCTGTGGCGGATCTGTTGCGCCAGCTCGTTGGCCGCCAATGTGGTCGTGTCGATCAACCGGTTCGCCCAGTCGCGCAGCGGCCGCAGCATTTCACGCTCGCGCGCGATCCCGTCGCCCGCGGGGCGATCGGGGGCTAGCGGATGCCGCCGCCGCGTCTCGGAATAGCGTCGCTCGAGTTCTACCCCCGAACAGTCGAGGAACAGCGTCCCAATTTCCAGACCGTGCCGATCGCGCAGATCGCGGATGCGCCCGATGATGCGATCGGCATCGAAATCGCGCGTTTGCGACCCGATACCAATCGCCAGGGGGGTGGAATCATCCATTTGTCCCTGTGCGCGCGGCGTATCCAGCAGCCGATCGAGCAGCATCAGCGGCAGGTTGTCGACGATCTCCCAGCCCAGATCCTCAAGCGTCTTGAGGACGGTCGATTTGCCCGCGCCCGACATGCCGGTGATCAGCAGGATCGGCTTTGATTGGCGCGTCATGCGGCGAAAATTCCGTGTGTCAGAGCCAGTTCAACCTTCAGTGGAGCGGACGCCTGGAGTGGTTCGAGCAGGAGGACCGGGATATCGATGCCGGCGATCCGCCGTGCCTCTTGCTCGGGCATCCGCGGAACCTGGCTTCCTAGCCGTACGAGCAAGGCGATGGGTATGTCGACAACATAGGGCATGACGATAATGCCGAGGCCGCGAACCTCGATCCGGCCTGCGATGGACGCGGGTGGGTGTGCCAGCAACCGGGTACCCGAGCGCACCACGATGGTCTGGTCGTCGCTGACCAGCATTGCGCCGCGGTCGATAAGGCGAAGGGCGAGGTCGGACTTGCCGATGCCGGAAGGTCCTTCCAGCAGGACGCCCTGGCCGCCGATCGAGACGGTCGTCGCATGCAGGCGATCGGACGAGAGGACAGACAGAACTAGGGCTCCCTCATCGTGCATACAGCGGCAGATGGATTACGAACCGGGCACCGCCCAGCCGATCCTCGCGCGATTCGACGGTGATCGTGCCCTGATGCCCCTCGACGATGGTGCGCGCAATGGCGAGCCCCAATCCGGAGTGACGCCCGAAGGCTTCGCCGTCAGGTCTGACCGAGTGGAAGCGGCGAAAGATCGCATCGCGTGCGTCTGGAGGGACGCCCGGGCCCTCATCCTCGACACGAAGGACGACCTCGTGCGCGCCGCGCATTGCGGACAACGTGATCAGGCCGCGGTCGGGCGAGAAGGATACCGCGTTATCGATAAGGTTCTCGATTACACGCTCGAGCCGGGCGCCTTCGCCGAGCACAACGAACGGGCCATCGTCGCTGCGGTCGAAGCGAAAGCGGATTTCACGTTCGACGTCGCGAGCGAGGCGCTGCGACAGCAAGCCGTCGATCAGGCTAACCATGTCGATCGGTTCGAACTTTGCCCGGCTGAGCTGTGCGTCGAGTCGCGACGCGTCGGAGATGTCGGAGATCAGCCGATCTAGTCGATGGACATCATCTCGCACGATCGCCATCAGCTGCTCCTGGAGGGCGGGATCCTGCACGCGTGACAGCCCTTCCACCGCAGACCGTAGCGACGCCAGCGGGTTCTTCATTTCATGCGTAACATCGGCAGCGAAGGCTTCGGTTGCGTCGATGCGGGCCCTGAGCGCCAGGCTCATGTCCGACAGCGCTCTGGCAAGCATGCCTAGTTCATCCCGGCGCGACGGCAGTCGAGGGACCACGACTTCGCGCGCGCGCCCGAGCCGCACCCGCACCGCCGCCCGAGCGAGACGGCGGAGGGGGCGGACGATGGTTCGTGCAAGGAACAGCGACAGCAGCACGGACACGATTGAGACCAGCAACAGCACCATGCTCAGGCGGAAGCGTTCGATACGCACGGTGCGCGTGATATCGCGCGCGTTCACCGTCGTCATCACCACGCCGCCGCCTGGCACGCGGGCTGCTGCCGTTATCACCGGGGTGCGGTCAGGTGCGCGCCAGACCGTCGTGGAAATCCCATGCCGCAGCCGCACGTCCTCTACATCGGGCCAGCGTTGGCGCGGGCCGCGTTCGCGGTAAAGCGGTGCGCGGGGCGCCATCACGACCACGTCGATGACCGCGTCGAGAAAGCGCGCGGCATCCTGCCCCCAGTCTTCCTTGTCCGGGTCGTGCAGCACGAAACTGCGCAGCCCCAGTGCGCGACTGTCCTTGATGATCTGCCCGTCGCGGTCGAAGACCCGGATCTGCGAGCCCGTATCCTGCGCCAGCCGAACGATGAGCGGCTCACGCAGCGCCGGATCGACTGCGGCGATTGCCTCACCGATCAGCCGCGCCTCGCGTGCGGCCTGCGCGACGCGGCTGTCGACGATCCGGCTGCGATAGGAATCGAGGTAGAAAAAGCCGCCTGCGAGCAGCAGGAGCGCAAAGATATTGACGGCGAGGATGCGCCGCGTGAGCGAGATCTGACCCGACCAGCGTAATGTCAGATCGCGACCGTCATCCTCGGTTCGATCGCCCACGTCGTCGCGCGGATCGCTCCGTCCCATGTTAATCCTCGGAGAACCGATAGCCTGCCCCATACAGTGTTTCGATCGCGTCGAAATCTGGATCGACCTGTCGGAACTTGCGACGCAGCCGCTTTATGTGGCTGTCGATCGTCCGGTCGTCGACATAGATGTCGTCCTGATAGGCGGCGTCCATCAACTGGTTGCGCGTCTTGACGATACCCGGCCGCTGCGCGAGCGTTTCGAGAATCATGAATTCCGTCACCGTCAGCGTCACGGGCTCCCCTGCCCACAGGGTCCGGTGGCGCGCCGGGTCCATGCTGAGCCGCCCCCGGTCGAGCGGACCGGCCGCCTCGGCCTCCGTCTCCGTGCCGGGCGACCGGGTAAGCTCCGCGCGACGAAGGATCGCCCGAACCCGCGCAATCAGCAACCGCTGCGAGAACGGCTTGGCGATATAGTCGTCCGCCCCCATCGCAAGGCCAAGCGCCTCGTCGAGCTCGTCATCCTTGCTGGTCAGGAAAATGACGGGAATCTGGCTCTTTTCGCGGAGGCGCCGCAACAATTCCAGACCATCCATGCGGGGCATCTTGATGTCGAAGATCGCCAGATCGGGGGGATTGTCCGTCAAGGCCTTCAGCGCGGTCTCGCCATCCGAATAGACCCGCGTGACAAACCCTTCGGTCTGAAGGGCGATCGACACGGACGTCAGGATGTTTCGGTCGTCATCGACGAGCGCGATCGTTGCCGTCATGGTCTGGCTGTCATCTTCTTGGCGCCCGCCGGGATAAATCTCGGGCTGCGTAGGGCAAAGTGCTAGCGTACTCAACCGGGGTACACCAGACCGCGGCGTGAGTTGCACGCCCTCCGGTCGAATTGACCCGGATCACAGGCCCGCCTAGATCGAGCCTCAACGACATACATACGTATGCGCAAGTGTCTTATGGAGAGATGCCGTGTCCGATTTGCGAACCCCTGCCTCAGGGCTCGATGCGCAGGGAATTGAAACACATGCGGAGGTGCACTGGAATCTGGTGACCGCGCAGCTGGTCGAAGCCGCGCTCGACCGGGGTGAGGGGCGTCTGTCCGCCGACGGGCCCCTGGTCGTCGAAACGGGCGCCCATACCGGACGTTCGGCTCAGGACAAGTTCATTGTCCGCGACGCTGAAACCGACGCGACCGTCTGGTGGGGCAAGAGCAACAAGCCGATGGACCCCGGGCATTTTGCCGCATTGAAGGCGGATATCTACGCCGCGCTGGCGCAAAAGAATACCTTGTTCGTCCAGGACCTGTATGGTGGATCACAACCCGATCACCGGGTGAATGTTCGCGTCGTTACGGAACTTGCCTGGCACAATCTCTTCATCCGCACGATGCTTGGCCGTCCGGAAGCGTCGGCGCTGAAAGACTTCGTTGCCGACTATACGATCATCGATCTGCCCAGCTTTCAGGCCGATCCTGCGCGGCATGGCTGCCGCAGCGAAACCGTCATCGCGGTCAATTTCACCGATCGGCTTATCCTGATCGGGGGTACGAAATATGCCGGGGAGATGAAAAAGTCGGTCTTCGGCCTTCTCAACTACCTCCTGCCGCCGGCCGGCGTGATGCCGATGCATTGTTCGGCAAACATGGGCGCAAACGGCGATACCGCGGTGTTTTTCGGGCTTTCTGGCACCGGCAAGACGACATTGAGTGCTGATGCCAGCCGAACGCTGATCGGCGACGATGAACATGGCTGGTCCGATACCGCCGTCTTCAACTTCGAAGGGGGATGCTACGCCAAGATGATCCGTCTGTCGGCCGATGCCGAACCCGAGATCTTCGCGACGACGAAGCGGTTCGGAACAGTTCTCGAAAATGTCGTGATGGATCCCACGACACGCCTGCTTGATCTTGACGATCACACGCTGGCGGAGAACAGCCGAGGTGCTTATCCGATCGACTTCATTCCAAACAGCTCGGCGGACAATATGGGTCCGGTTCCACGGAACATCGTGATGTTGACCGCCGATGCCTATGGCGTGCTCCCACCGATTGCCAAATTGACGCCGGATCAGGCAATGTATCATTTCCTGTCGGGCTATACGGCGCGCGTCGCTGGCACCGAAATCGGCGTGACCGAGCCCGATGCGACGTTCTCGACCTGTTTCGGCGCTCCGTTCATGCCGCGGCATCCCTCGGTTTATGGTAATCTCCTGAAGGCGCGGATCGCCCGCGGCGGGGTGGATTGCTGGCTGGTGAATACAGGTTGGACTGGGGGCAAATATGGTGTCGGCAGCCGGATGCCAATCAAGGCGACGCGTGCGCTCCTCAACGCCGCGCTGGACGGAAGTCTGAAGACTGCCGAATTCCGTACGGACCCGAACTTCGGGTTTCAGGTTCCGGTGAGCGTACAGGGCGTCGACGATGCCATCCTCGATCCGCGGACGACATGGGCAGATACCGATGCCTATGACGCGACAGCGGCAAAGCTGGTCGATCTGTTCGTCGAGAACTTCGCGCAGTTCTCGGAACACGTCGATGCCAGCGTGATGCAGGCGGCGCCGAAAGTGACCGAAGCCGCCTGACCGCGCGCGCAGCCTGATAGAATTGCGCGTGCCGGATCGGGACTCGGCGTTTAGCCGTTCCCGGTCCGGCCATCGAAATTGAGCGGACCGTCCGAGACGTTGCGACGCCCGTCTACTGAGGTTCCACAGCCACCGCGCCGTCCATCACCGCGACTATCCTGACCCGCGTGCCGACCGCCGCGTCGGGCCCCCGTGCGGGCCAGCTGCCGTCACCAACGAGAACGCGGCCATGGCCGTCGACGAGCGCGGTCTCGACGATCACGATCTGGCCGATCAACCGCGCCGCGCGGTTGTTCAGCAGCGGATCCCCGCCCTCGACCGGATAGTCACGATACCATCGTTTGCCGATCGTGACCGCGACCACACTCCACACCGCGAAGGCGCCAAGCTGTACGGCGACCGGCAGGTCCGGCAGCGCGAACGCCATCACCCCGGTGAAAGCCGCGGCGATCGCCAAGAAGACCAGGAAGACTCCCGGAACAGCCAGTTCCGCGATCCCCAACACCAGCGCAGCGATCAGCCATGCGACGGCCGGTCCGATCTCATACATCAGCTTTTCGGCACCTCGTTGGCGTTCGACAGTTCAAATGGTCCCTTGTGTGCGGGCTTCGCTGGCGGGGTGGCCGACTGCACCGTGTCGCGCAGGGCATCTTTCGCAATCTCGCCAATGCCACCCAGCGTTCCCATCAACTGGGTCGCCTCGACGGGAAACAGGATCGTCTTCGCATTGGGCGACGTGGCGAATTTGCCGATTGCCTCGACATATTTTTGCGCAATGAAATAGTTGATCGCCTGCGCGCCGCCCTCTTCGATCGCTTGCGACACCGCCCGGGTGGCCGACGCTTCGGCAACGGCCGCGCGCTCGCGCGCTTCGGCATCACGAAAGGCCGACTCCTTGCGGCCCTCCGACTCCAGAATCCGTGCCTGCTTCTGGCCCTCTGCCCGAAGGATCTCCGACGCGCGTGAGCCTTCCGCGTCCAGAATATTCGCGCGCTTCTCGCGCTCGGCCTTCATCTGGCGGCCCATGGCGTTGACGATGTCGGCGGGCGGACGAATGTCCTTGATCTCCACCCGGGTGATCTTGACCCCCCAGGGCGTCGTTGCGTGGTCGACGACGCTCAGCAATCGCGCATTGATCTCGTCGCGCTTGCTCAACGTCTCGTCGAGATCCATCGAGCCCATGACGGTGCGAAGATTGGTCGTCGTGAGCTGCAGCAGCGCCTGATACAGGTCCGACACCTCATAGGCGGCCTTGGCCGAATCCAGCACCTGGAAGAACACGACCCCGTCGGTCGATATCATCGCATTGTCCTTGGTGATGATCTCCTGCCCGGGAATATCGATCACCTGTTCCATCATGTTCACCTTCCGCCCTACGCGGTAGAAAAACGCCGGATAGAAATTGAAGCCGGGCCGCGCGACTGTCGTGAACCTGCCGAAGTGTTCGATCGTGTACTGATAGCCCTGACGTACGATCTTGATACTGGTCATCAAATAGAACAGCACCAGCGCCACTGCGAGCCCGGCGACAATCAACCCCATCGGAATATCCCCCATGCGTGTAGTGCCCGGCTATAGCACGGCGTGCGAAGAGGGGCCTAGCCGTGCGCGCCCGCTTTGGTTACATGGCGCGCCACCCCACACCCAGGATCGGCAGCTTTCATGGATATCCGCCTCGGCCTCACTTTCGACGACGTCCTTCTATATCCGGGGGAATCGGACGTGCTGCCAAGCCAGGCGGACACGCGGACCCAGGTAACGCGGGGGATAGCCCTCAATATTCCCATCCTGTCCTCCGCGATGGACACCGTGACCGAAGCGGACATGGCGATCGTCATGGCGCAGCTCGGCGGTATCGGCGTGCTGCACCGCAACCTGACGATCGAGGAACAGGTTGTCGCGGTCCGTCAGGTCAAGCGGTTCGAATCGGGGATGGTGGTCAACCCGATCACGATCAAGCCGACCGCCACTCTGGGCGAAGCGCAGGCGTTGATGGCCGGCCATCGGATCAGCGGCATTCCGGTCGTCGAGTCGGATGGCAAGCTGGTCGGGATTCTGACCAATCGCGACGTTCGCTTCGCCGGGAACCCGCAACAGCCGGTCAGCGAACTCATGACTCACGAGAACCTTGCAACAGTGTCGACCGAGGTCGGCAAAGAGGAAGCGCGCCGCCTGCTGCACCAGCGGCGTATCGAAAAGCTGCTGGTCGTCGATGCCGAGTATCGCTGCGTCGGCCTCATTACGGTCAAGGATATCGAAAAAGCCGTCATGTTCCCCGACGCGACCAAGGACGAAGCGGGCCGCCTGCGTGTCGCCGCGGCAACGACCGTCGGCGACAAGGGCTTCGATCGCACGGAACAGCTGGTCGACGCCGGATGCGACCTGATCGTCATCGACACGGCGCATGGTCATAACCGCGATGTGGGACGTGCGGTCGAGCGGGTCAAGAAACTGTCCAACTCGGTCCAGGTCGTTGCCGGCAACGTCGCGACGGGCGACGCGACCCGCGCGCTGATCGACGCGGGCGCGGACGGCATCAAGGTCGGCATCGGCCCCGGGTCGATCTGCACCACGCGGGTGGTCGCTGGCGTGGGCGTGCCGCAGTTGACGGCCGTGATGGATTGCGCCGAAGCCGGTCACAAGGCCGGCGTACCGGTGATCGCGGATGGCGGTATCCGCACGTCGGGCGACATGGCCAAGGCGCTGGCCGCGGGCGCATCGACCGTGATGATCGGGTCGCTGCTCGCCGGGACGGACGAGGCGCCGGGCGAAACCTTCCTTTACCAGGGGCGCGCGTATAAATCCTATCGTGGGATGGGGTCGGTCGGCGCGATGGGTCGCGGGTCTGCGGATCGCTACTTCCAGGGCGATATCAAGGACCAGCTGAAGCTGGTTCCCGAGGGTATCGAGGGGCAGGTTGCGTATAAGGGGCCGGCACGCGACGTCGTCCACCAGCTCGTCGGCGGGATCAAGGCAGCGATGGGCTATACCGGGTCGGCGACGATTCCGGATCTGCAGGCACGCGCGGAATTCGTCCAGATCACCGGTGCCGGCCTGATGGAGAGCCATGTCCACGACGTCACGATCACGCGCGAGGCCCCGAACTACCCGACGCGCTAGCATCGACGCCTCCCGATGCCGCAACGGGATCGGGAGGGCCCGCCGGCCGGGAATGTGGCGAGCGGATACCTGAAATCATTCCCTTCTGCGTCCGGGAGGGGGTAGGGGCAGGGGATGATGATGATCCCCTACCAAATCACTACCCGATATTGCGCAGTCCCGGGAGGCCGGCCTTGACCCCGTCGGCACGGACCCAGGCCGCGATCGAACTGCTTGACCAGATCATCGCCGCTGCCCGGGAGAGCGGCGCGGCAGCCGACACGCTGATCGCGCGCTACTTCGCCACGCGTCGCTATGCGGGGTCGAAGGACCGTCGCGCGGTGCGTGAGCTCGTCTATGCGGCGATCCGCAAGGCAGGGGATCGGCCTGAGGACGGTCGTGCCGCGATGCTGCTGGTCGCTGATGCCGACCCCGCGCTGGCCGCGACCTTCGACGGCTCTACCCATGCACCAGCGCCGATCGGCAAGGACGAACCGCGCGCACGCGCCGGCGTCGCGCCCCAATGGCTGACCAAGGCGTTGCGGGCATCGGGGCTCGATGGCGCGGCGCTCACCGATCTTGCCGGGCGTGCGACGCTCGACCTGCGCGTCAACACGCTCGTCGCGGATCGTCCCGCCGTGCTCACCGCATTGCCCGAGGCTGAGGCGACACCGCACGCTCCCGACGGAATCCGGCTACCAACCGGCACCAATGTCGAGGCATTGCCGCTGTTCAACGAGGGTGCGCTGGAAGTCCAGGACGAGGGCAGCCAAATCGTCGGGCTCGCGATGCAGGCCAAGCCCGGCCAAAGGATCGTCGACCTCTGCGCAGGCGCGGGCGGCAAGACGCTCGCGCTCGCCGCAATGATGGCGAACACGGGTACCCTCCTTGCCTGCGATACCGATCGTAACCGGCTGTCACGGCTGGCGCCGCGCGCGACCCGCGCGGGCGCGGCGATCATCGCAACGCAGTTGCTCAACCCGACCCGCGAGATCGAGGCGTTGAGCGAATGGGCAGGCCGTGCGGACGGCGTGCTCGTCGATGCGCCTTGTTCGGGAACAGGCACGTGGCGACGCAATCCCGAGGCGCGCTGGCGCCTGACGCCCGACCGCGTCTCCCGATTGCAGTCGACCCAACAGCAGGTGCTGTCGGTCGCGGCAACGCTTGTCAAACCGGGCGGTGCATTGGTGTATATCGTCTGTTCGCTGCTCGATGCGGAAGGCACGGACCAGGTTACGTGGTTCCTGGGCGCGCATCCCGGCTGGACGACCGAGTCGCTGTCGTTGCCCGCAGGCGCTGTCCATGGCCACGGGGTTCGCCTCGAGCCCGGCCGCGACGGCACCGACGGATTTTTTGTCGCGCGCCTTATCAGCCCATGCTAGCCAAACCCGCTGTGCCCCGCCTGGAGACCATCATGCGTTTTTCGACCGTTGCCGTTGCCGCCGCGCTGACGGTCGTGTCCGTATCGACGTCACTGAGTGGCCAACGGCCCGATACGCAGATTGATGCGCGGTCGTTGCAACTGCTCGCGCAGGGGCGAAGCCTCAAGGCGGCCGGCAATCTCGACGGTGCGACCGACATGCTCGAAACCGCGGTCGCGGTGGATCCGCGCAATCGCGCGGCGTTCGTCGAACTGGGCAGGGTCGCAGAGGCACGCGAACTGCCGGGCAAGGCGATCCGCCGTTACCGCGAGGCGCTGCTGCTCGAACCGAATGACGTCACCGCGTTGCAGGGGCAGGGCAGTGCGTTGGTGATGAAGGGCGCGGTCGTCCGGGCCCGCGACAACCTCGCCAAGATCCGCACTATCTGCAAGGGTCAGTGTCCCGAAGCAGTGCAGCTTGCCGCGATCATCGCCAAGGGGCCGCCCATCACGACTGCGCAGGTCGTAAAGCCCGCGACCCCCGCCAAGGACTGAGCGGAAAGACCTCAGCCGCTGACGGTGAGCGGCCGTGTCTTCGCAGCGCGCGCCAGTGCCACGAAATCCAGCACCGACAAGGTCTCTGCGCGTCGCGTCCCATCGATCCCGATCCGCTCCAGCGCATCGAGAGCACCAGGCACCGACTTCAGGCTCTGGCGGAGCATCTTGCGACGCTGGCCAAAGGCGGCGCCGGTCAGCCGTTCGAGCAGGGCGAATTCGACACCCTCGGGCGCGGCCTGTGGCGTGATGTGGACGACCGCGGACATGACCTTGGGTGGCGGCGTGAAGGCCGATCGGTGGACCGGCATCGCGATCCGCGACGCGCTTCGCCATTGTGCCAGCACCGCCAGACGTCCGTAATGGTCGCTATTGGTGGTCGCGACAATCCGTTCAGCGACCTCCTTCTGGAACATCAGCGTCAGCGATTGCCACCATGGCACCCAATCCGCCGACAGCCAGCCGACCAGCAAGGCGGTACCGACATTATAGGGCAGGTTGGAGACGATGTGTGGCTTTGTCTTGAACAACGCCGGTGCGTCGATCGCCAGCGCATCGCCCTCGATGACCGTCAACTGCCCCGGGAACGCGTCGCCCAGTTCGGCCAGCGCCGGGATACAGCGGTGATCCCGCTCGATCGCCGTCACGCGCGCACCCGCCGCAAGCAAAGCGCGGGTCAGTCCACCGGGACCTGGGCCGACCTCGAGGACTTCAGCGTCGTGCAGGTCACCCGGCACAGCGGCGATGCGCGCCAGCAATTGCCCGTCGAACAGGAAATTCTGCCCCAGCGCCTTGCTGGCATTGAGGCCATGCCGCGCGATCACCTCGCGCAGCGGGGGGAGGGCCGTTGCCGGGGCGATCATCGACTTTCGGCGCTTTGCGCGGCACGCCGATCGGATGCTTGGCCGGCCATCGCGATCGCCGCGATCATGGCACCCGGTTCGGCGAGGTTTTTACCGGCGATCGGGAATGCCGTGCCGTGGTCAGGCGACGTACGCACGATAGGCAGCCCGAGCGTGATGTTGACGCCTTCGTCAAAATGGATGGTCTTGAGCGGCACGAGCGCCTGGTCATGATAGCAGCAAAGTACCGCGTCATAGGTTGCGCGCGCGCGCGGATGGAACAAGGTATCTGCCGCAAAAGGCCCGGTCGCATCGATGCCCTCCGCGCGCAGCAGCTCGATCGCCGGGGCGATGATATCAATCTCCTCCCGGCCGAGCGCGCCCTGTTCGCCCGCGTGCGGATTGAACCCGGCAAAGGCGAGCCTTGGGACCCCTATGCCAAAGTTCCGCGTCAACCCGCGCGCCGTTGCCCGCCCCTTTGCGACGATCAGATCGATCGACAGAAGGGATGCGACGTCGCTGAGCGGTACATGCGTCGTGATCGGCACGACACGGAGCGACGGGCCGGCAAGCATCATCACGGCATTCTCGCCCGCGACGCCGAACCGTTCAGCGACGAACTCGGTCTGCCCGGGATGGGTGAAACCAATCGCATAAAGCTTTGCCTTCGATACCGGCCCCGTGACCAGTGCGCGTGCTGCTCCGGTCTTGACCAGTCCCACCGCAAGCTCGAGCGCGTGCAAGGCGCAACGGGCGCCCTCAGCATCCGGATTCCCGGGCGCGATCTCGCCCGCGTCCTCGACGCTCAGGACCGGCAACGCACCGCCGAATACCGAGGCCGCTTCGGCAGGATCCGAGAGCCGGACCACGGGCCCGGACCAGACCCGCTCGATCGCCCGGATGTCGCCGATCGCAACGAAAGGAGGCAGGTCGTGCGCAACACGCGCAGCCCAAGCCTTGGCGATGATTTCAGGTCCGATCCCCGCAGGATCGCCCATCGAGACGGCGAGGGGGCGCGACTGCGGCATGCCAGGATCAGCGATATTCGACGACGGCGTCACGACGCAGATCGCGCAGCTTCTGCTGGGCGCGCAGATTGACGCGCTGCTGCTCGAGCTGTCCCTGGATCTGTTCCGAACTTGGCAGATTGCCTGACTGCGGATCGTCGCGTCCGCACAGGACGAGGGCACGTACGCCCTGTTCGGCTGACCCGAATGGCGGGCTCGATTCGCCGACCTGCAACTTGAGCATCACCTCCTGAAGCTGCGGCGGGAGATCGCGGATCCGGACCGTGTCATTGTCGACAACGTCGGCGCCGATGCCGGCGGCTACCTTTTCGACGGTGCCACACCCGCGCAGATCCTTTGTAGCCCTCGCAAACGCCTCGGCACGGGCTGCGGCCTGCGCCTGCGAGGTGTTGGGCGGGAAGCGCAACGTCAGCTGCTTCAGGCTGAGCCGCGCGTCGCGCGGGTCAGCGGTCAGCACCTGGCGCTTGTCGGTCAGGTACAGGATGGAATAGCCGCCCGACACCTCGATCGGACCGGCCACCTGGCCGACCTGCATCGACTGCGTCGCCTGGGCGAGCTCCGGCGGCAGCGTCGATGCGCGAACCCAGCCAAGGTCGCCGCCGACCGCGCGGGTCGACGCCTCGGAGAATTGCCGCGCATAGGACTCGAACGGCTGCGTGCCCTTCTGGATTTCCTGGATCAGCTGGCGGGCATTGGCATAGACCTGTTGCCCGTTCGTCGCATTCCCGGCGAGGTAGATTTCCTTCAGGTTGAACTCGTCCGTACCCTTGGCCGCCTCGAGGCGGTCGATGATGCCTTTGACCTCCTCGTCGCCGACGTTGACGAAGGGCTCGACACGGCGCCGCAGATAGCGCTGCCAGGCCAACTCGCCTTCGATCTGACGCTTGAGCGAGCGATCCGACGAGCCGGTCTGCCGCAGATAGGCCGCCATGGTGGCAGGGGTCCGGTTGAACCGCTTCGACACCGCGTCATAGCTCTGCGTCAGTTCGGCGGGCGTGATCGTGATGTCGGCGGTCTTTGCCTCCTGGATCTGCAGCGTCTCGTCGATCAGCTGCCGTAGGACCTGGAGCTTCAACCGATCGCGGTCTTCGGGGGAGAGCTTGGCGCCCTCATTGGCCATCGCGATCAAGGCGACGCGCTGATCGACGTCGGTGCCGGTGATCACGGAATCGTTGACGATCGCCGTCGGCTTGCGGACGTTCGGATCGACCTTGCCGAAGATCTGAAGGTTCGTCGGCAGGTTAAGCCCGGTATTGTCGGGCACGCTCTGATCGGACACGGTCTGGCCGGATCCTCCAGCGGGCGCGGGCGCAGGCGTTGGCGCGGTCTGGGCAATGGCGCTTGCGGTCAGTGCGGCAAGGACCACAGCGCCGATTACGCGGCCACCACGCGCCGTCAGTCGAACATCATGCTTCAAGGTGTCGGTATCCCATCATCGCGTATCATCGCACGTGCCGCGCGGCCTACCCTGGCTTAGCTGAATGCGGGCTTAGCGGCCAAGATTGGTGAAGGCCAGCGTCAGCAGGAAACTGTTCCCCTTCCGCGCATCACCGGTATCGTTGTACGTCCGCCGCCACGTCGCGCCAAGCCGCAGGCAATCGTCTTCATACTGCACGCCGACACGGTGGCGGATCGGGCTGAAACCGTCGCTGACCGACAGCGGATCTTCCGACTTGTTCGTCAAATCGACGACCCCCGATCCGAAGGCCGACCAGAACCGGGCAAACTGGACACGGCCGGCGACCCGGATCTCCTCGCGGTCGCGCAAATCCTCGATCGCGGCGTCGATGTTGCGGTTCAGCTTGAGATAGCCGACGAGCACATAGGTCGCGCGCGATCCGATCGTGGCGTCGATCTCGTTGCGGCGGATCGCCAGGCTGTCTTTGTCGAGCCGGTAGCGGTGCACCACCGAAACAAAGTCGCGGAACCGTAACTCACTGCGACCGACAATATCGGAGAACCGGTCGCTGAGCCCCGTACCGTCGGGCAGGATCGTCGGCCGCGTACCCAGGCGATAGCTTTGTCCGATATTCGTCGTGAAGGCGATCCCCGGAAGGTCGAGTGCCCACTCGCCGCCATAGGTGGCGCGCGAGGAATCCTCGAACCGGTCATACCCAGCAAAGCGGTTCAGTGCGAACAGATTGGTATCGTCGAGGTCGACGGCGCGCGAATCCTCGTTGGGGATGCGCGTGTTGGCAATGCTCGGTGCGGCGACCAGTTGGACACGCGGCGTGAACCGCTGCGTGCCGCCGAGGAACGTGCCGATGAACGGCCATTTCACGTCGACGGCCGCTGCGCCAATCGCCCGCTTGTGAAATCCTTCGAGTCCGCGATAACTGACGATCGAGGTCGCGTCTGTGTTGTTCGTGTTATAGGCGTCGGCGCGGGCGAAAGCCGTGAAGGTGACTTCCTGACCCCAGTTCGTCAGCCGTCGAAGATCCCATTGCGCGCTGGCGAACGCGCGCTGCGTGTCCTGTCCGTCGGTGCGTGTCAGCGCCAGCGTGTTAAGCTGGAGCTGGACGCGGCCCCCGACCAGTCCATCGTCGAAGCGCTTGCGATAGTCGATCTCGGGAAGCGCGATCGGCTGCTGACCCTGGCTGTCATTGACGCGCAGCGTCTGGACGTACCAGCCGGTCAGCGCGAAATAGCTGCTGTCGTCGATCCGCTCGAGGCTCGCCGTGCTGCGTAACCGGTCGTCGCGCGAGATGTCGTAGCGCCGCAGGAATGTCCGGTCGGTCGTCAGGCGGAGCGAGCCGCTGACACTCCAGTTGGGCGTCAGCTGATAGCGTGTCATGCCGTCAAGATAGCCGCGGAACGCCATGCTGGTGTCCGCCGAATTTGCCGTGGTCAGATCGTCGCTTCGGCGGCTTTCGGTCGCATAGGCGCGCAGGCTGAATGCGCCCCTGGTGCTGAGCGCGGAATAGTCAGCCTGAAGCATCGGCAGGACGCTGGTGTAGAGGTGCGGCGTGACGACCAGGCCCTGGTTGGGCGCGAGCTTCACATAATAGGGAATGCTGACTTCGAAACCGTTGACCCGGCTATAGCCGCCATTGGGCGATAGCAGCCCGCTGTCGCTGCCCCCGCCGACGGGATTCGAGAATTTGGGTAGCGGCAGGCTGGGAAGTCCGAACAGGTGCAGGCGCGCGCCGGCGTAATAGATCCGCTTGCGATCGGGTCGATAGGTGACGCTGACGGCGGTGATCTTCCAGGTCGGCTCCTTGGGACACCCGGCCGAGTTGACGACGGCGCAGGGCGTATATGCGGCACTGCGCAAGTCGACCGTGCCGTCAGCCTCGCGCGTCCCCTGCTTGGCGGCCAGCCTGCCGCCCTGTTCGAGCACGACGAGCATGTTGTCGACGACGCCGTCTTTCAGCGAGTCGGTCAGCTCGATCGAGTCGCCATAGGCAATGTCGCCCTGGGGGTTGGTGACCGCGATATTGCCCGTCGCAAGAACCTTTCCCGTCTTGCGGTTCCACACCACTTTGTCGGCGCGCAGCCGATCGCCCTGGCGGAACATGCGGACTTCACCCGTTGCCGTGACGATGTCGGCGTCAGTGTCATATTCAAGACCGCTGGCGCTGAACTGCACCTGATCCGGATCCGTCGGGGTCGATGAGGTCGGCGGTTCCGGAAGGGGCGGCGCTGCCGGACGCGCCTGGAGATCCTGCGCGCGCGCGGACGCTGGAAGCAGTCCCGATGCGAGCAAGGCGAGCGACAGGGCGCAACCCGCCATAAGGTCGATACGCAACACGATCCGAACCAACCCCTTTTGGAACTGCGGCCGGTCGCCGCCATACCGCGCCGCCTATCGCATCGTCCGCGCGTTGCTGCAATCGCCGTGCGTCGGATCACCGCTATCCACAGGCTTGATCGGCCGCGACCTTGCTTTGCCGCCTCCGCAGCATCAGCTTAGGGGCATCTAGCCCAGTTTATTCAATGTTTTTCGAGGTCCCCATGCAGATCGATTTCACCCCCGTCGCCAAGCCCGATGCGGCCATTCTCGCCGTGCCCGTTGCCAAGGACGGACTGTCCAAGACGCGATGGACCGCGATCGGGGATAGCGTCGAGGCGGTAGCGACGCAGGCCGCGGCCGCTGCCCGCTTCACCGGCGAAGCGGGGGCGATCATCGAGGTCTTCGTTCCGGTCGCGGACACGGTACGCCACCTCCTGTTCGTTGGCGTCGGTGCAGGCAGCGATGCGGATTGGGGGAAAGCGGGCGGTGCGGTCACCGCGCGCCTGCTGACGTCAGGCGCCATTGCTGTAACGATCGACCTGGGTGCCGCCTCGACGCCCCCGAGTGCTGCGGCTGCCGCCCGGTTCGCCGCAGCGGGCCTGCAGCGCGCATGGCGTTACGACACGTATCGCACCAAGCTTGCCGAGACGTCGAAGCCCAGCTTGACGACATTCACGATCGCCGGTGCCCCCGAAGGCACCGACGCGGCATGGGCTGAGCAGGCCGCGGTGAGTGGTGGCATGGATCTGACGCGGTGGCTCGTCACGTCGCCGCCGAACATTCTCTATCCCGAGAGCTTTGTCGAGAAGGTGACGAAGGACGTCGAAGGGCTGGGGCTCGAAATCACCGTCCTCGACGAAGCGCAGATGGCGGAACTTGGCATGGGTTCGCTGCTGAGCGTCAGCCAGGGCTCGCGCCGCGAGGCCCGCCTGCTGGCGCTGAAGTGGAACGGAGCCGCTTCCGACGTCCCGACGCTTGCCCTTGTCGGCAAGGGCGTGACGTTCGATTCGGGTGGTATCTCCATCAAGCCGGGCGCGGGCATGGAAGACATGAAGTGGGACATGGGCGGAGCAGGGGCCGTTGCCGGCGCGATGAAGGCGCTCGCTGCGCGCAATGCCAAGGCCAATGTGGTCGGCGTGATGGGGCTCGTCGAGAACATGCCTGATGGCGCGGCGTTGCGGCCTAGCGACGTCATCACGTCGATGTCGGGCCAGACGATCGAAGTCCTGAACACCGACGCCGAAGGACGGCTCGTGCTCTGCGACTGCGTGACCTGGGTCCAGAAGACGCATCAGCCTGCGACGATCGTCGATCTCGCGACGCTGACGGGTGCGATGATTGTCGCGCTTGGCACCGAGAATGGCGGCATCTTCGCCAATGACGACGCGCTGGCGGACCAGTTGCTTGCGGCTGGTACGGCCAGCGGTGACACGCTGTGGCGTTTCCCGCTGTCGCCGGCCTATGACAAGCTGATCGACTCGCCGATCGCGGACATGAAGAATGTCGGCCCGCGCGGCGCAGGGTCGATCACTGCGGCGCAGTTCATCAAGCGCTTCGTCGACGAAGGCGTGAAATGGGCGCACCTCGACATCGCGGGCATGGTCTGGTCGGACAAGCCGGGAACCCACCACGACAAAGGCGCGACTGGCTATGGCGTGCGCCTGCTCGACCGGTTTGTGGCCGACAATTTCGAAGGCTGAATGACCTATATACCGTCATCCTGGCAGAGGTCAGGATGACGGGGCGGCCTGGGGCGGCAGTCTGGGTTTGGGGGAGCAACACAATGCAGGTCGATTTCTACCACCTGACCAGCCCGCTCGACCGCGTCCTTCCGCGAATCGCCGAGCGCGTTGTGCAGACCGGCGGCCGACTGCTTATCGTCGCCGAACCCGAGGCGCAGCGTGTCGCAATCGATCGGCTCCTCTGGTCCTATGCGCCGGAGAGCTTTCTGCCGCATGCACATATCGGCGCAGGTGACGACGCGGCACAGCCCGTCCTGATTGCCAGCGACGTGACGACGGCCAACGCGGCGCGCAACGTCGCGATCGTCGACGGTCGCTGGCGGGACGCGGCGCTCGATTTCGAGCGGGTGTTCCACGTGTTTGACGAAGAGGCGATTCGCGAGGCGCGGCTGGCATGGAAGGCGCTGGGCGATCGTGACGGTGTCGAGCGCCGGTACTGGAAACAGAACGATGCCGGCCGCTGGGAGCAGGCTGGCTGAAATTGGACGGCATAGGCGTTGCCTTGGGGCCGATCCGCGCCTAAGCGCCGCGCATCCAATTCCCGCCAACACAGGAGCCCGTGACCATCATGGCCGCGAACCGTACCTTTTCGATCATCAAGCCCGATGCCACCCGCCGCAACCTGACCGGTGCGGTCACCAAGATGCTCGAGGAAGCCGGCCTGCGCGTCGTCGCGTCGAAGCGCATCCAGATGACCCGCGAGCAGGCCGAAGGCTTCTACGCGGTGCACAAGGAGCGCCCCTTCTTTGGTGAACTCGTCTCGTTCATGATCTCGGGCCCCGTCGTCGTCCAGGTTCTCGAAGGCGAGAACGCGATGCAGCGCAACCGCGACATCATGGGTGCGACCAACCCGGCGAACGCCGAGCCCGGCACGATCCGCAAGGAACTCGCCGAGTCGATCGAAGCCAATAGCGTTCACGGTTCGGATTCGGACGAGAATGCCGAGATCGAGATCGCCTATTTCTTCAAGCCCGAAGAAATCGTCGGCTGATGCTCTGGCGGCTACGACGCGCGACGGTGGGCGATGCGCCCGCCCTCTCGCTCGTCGGAGCCGCCTCGTTTCTCGACGCCTACGCAACAGCCTTTGCGGGGGTCGACATCGTCGATCACTGTACGCGGAACAACAGCGTCGCGGTCTTCGAGGCATGGCTCGACGATCCGGCAACGATCGTGACGCTCGCCGAATATGAGCCGGGCCATGCCCCGATCGGCTATTCCGTACTCACGAAGCCTGCATTTCCTATCGACACCGGCCCTCGCGATATCGAACTGCGCCGCATCTACCTCATGAAGCAGGCGCAGGGATCAGGTCTCGGCGCCGCGTTGATGGACCGGGCGCTCGCTGACGCGGCTGAACGCCATTATCTCCGTGTGCTGTTGGGTGTGTGGGGATTGAACGCCCGCGCCCGCGCATTTTACGAACGCCAGCAATTCTCTGTGATCGGCACCCGGCCCTTCAGGATTGGGACGACGCCGTACACCGATCCGGTCTACGCCCGTGAAATCTGACGGTCGCAGGGGCAGGGTGCCTCGCTAGCGTTGTTGGCGTGTCCATAACGCGTCTAGCCTAGACTGATCGCCGCCACGTTGCCTGAGCTTCAAGCCTTCCAGTTTCAACGACCGGCCAAACGGAAACACACCGGCTTTAGTGCGCCAGATCACGTCGTAGATCCCGCTTGCCGAGCCCGAGGCATCGCCGTCGGTATAGGTGACCGCAACGAGGACCGGCAGCCGCCCGGCCTGATCGTCCGCGCCGCCGTCGGTGGCTTTCAGCAAGGCCTTTTCGAACCAGTCGCGTTGGATCTGATCCGTCAGGGCATCCTTGCGTTCGACGCCCAGCGCTGAAGGGAACGCGATCGTCGCCGTCTGGATCTCATGTCTGTCGTCGCGCAGCAACATCAGCGAATCGCCGTTCTGCGCTGCGACGGCACGGATTTCGAAACGCCGGCTTTCGCGCTGTTCGCTGGCACGCGCGCTCGCCTTCTCGGCCTTGTCCGCGTTGCGCTCGGACCAGTTGCTCCACAGCGTGAGTGCCGCGATGAGCACACCGGCGACCGCGAGGACCTCTGCCAGCGTCACCCAGCGGCGGCGCGTTTCGGCGGCTTCACGCCGTTCGGTCGGTGTTTCGCGGCTCATCAGATGTCTGTTTTCGGCAGGACGTTCATCGTTTCACGAACTCGGCAAGCGTCTTGGGGTATAGCGCATGTTCCGCGGCCAGCACGCGATCTGCCAGCGCACCGGCGTCGTCGCCTGGCAAAATCGGGACTTCGGCCTGACCCAGCACGACGCCGCCATCGAGTTCCTCGGTAACCAGATGGACCGAGCATCCTCCCGTGGCATCGCCCGCCGCGATCGCTCTCGCATGCGTATCGAGCCCCTTATATTTGGGGAGCAACGAGGGATGGATATTGACGATCCGATCGCGCCATGCCGCGACGAATCCGTCGGAGAGCAGCCGCATATAGCCGGCCAGCGCGATGACCTCGACCGCGGCGTCCCGGAGCGCCCCATCGATCGCCGCCTCATAAGCCGGTTTGCCCAACCCGCGGGGAGACAGCGCAAATGTCGCTATCCCCTCGGCCTTTGCCCATGCGATGCCCGCCGCCTCCGGCTTGTCGGACGCGACGAGCACCACCTCATAAGGACAGTTCGCAGCGCGCGACGCCTCGACCAGCGCGATCATGTTCGATCCGCGCCCCGATACGAGCACACCGACGCGCGTTCTGTCAGCCATGAGTCGCGGTCCAGTCGGCGCGCGCGCTCCACGTGCCCGCCGAACCGCGCACGGTGCAGCCATGTGTCCCCGCCTCGATCCGCCCGATCGGGAATACCGTTTCGCCCGCGGCTTCCAGTGCAGCGGTGATCGTCGTCATCTCGTTAGCGTCGACGATCGCGACCATGCCGACGCCGCAATTGAAGGTCCGTGCCATCTCCTCCGGTTCGATAGCACCCTGCGCCTGAAGGAAGGCCATGAGCCGGGACTGCTCCCAGGCATCCGCATCGACGATCGCATGAACGCCTTGCGGCAGAACCCGTGGAATATTTTCGAGCAAGCCACCGCCCGTGATATGCGCGAGGCCCTTGATGCGGCGCTCACGCAGAAGCGGCAGCAGGCCGGCGACGTAGATCCGAGTCGGCGCCATCAGATGGTCGATCAGCAGCTTGTCCTGATCGAACAGCGCCGGCCGGTCGAGTTTCCAACCGCGGTCGCTGGCGAGCCGGCGGACGAGCGAGAAGCCGTTCGAATGCACGCCCGACGACGCCAGTCCGAGCATCACGTCGCCCGCCGCGATATCGCGGCCGGTCAGCATGTTGGTCCGCTCGACCGCGCCGACGCAGAAGCCGGCGAGATCATAGTCGCCGGCCGCGTACATGCCCGGCATTTCCGCGGTTTCGCCGCCGATCAGCGCACAGCCGGCCGTCTTGCAACCCTGGGCGATCGACGCGACGACGCGCTCCGCAACAGCCGCGTCGAGCTTGCCGCTTGCATAATAGTCGAGGAAAAACAGTGGCTCGGCGCCCTGGACGATCAGGTCGTTGACGCACATCGCAACGAGATCGATGCCGACGCCATCATGTCGGTTCCATTCGATCGCCAGCTTCAGCTTGGTGCCCACACCATCGTTCGCTGCGACCAGCAAAGGGTCGACGAAGCCCGCCGCCTTCAGGTCGAACAGGCCACCAAAGCCGCCGAGATCGGCATCGGCGCCGGGTCGTCGCGTCGAGCGGGCAAGCGGTGCAATCGCGCGCACCAGCGCGTTGCCGGCGGCGATCGAAACCCCCGCTTGAGCATAGGTATAGGGCGTGGCGGTGTCTGGCGTATCGGTCATGATCGGTGCTGCTAGCCACATCGCGCTTGGATTTCCACGTCTGCTTCGCCAAAAGGCCCGCGTGATGCGTATCCGTGCCCTTCCCATCGCGCTTGCCGGCGCCGCGCTCCTGCTTGGCGGCGGGGCCGTGCTCGCACAGATCGAGGGCGGCAGCCGCGGCGCAGCGCCCGTCGATAGCGGGAGTGCGTACGAGGTCAGCGGCGTCATCGTCGACGTCGCGGGCCCGTCCGCTGACGCTGCCCGCTATGGCGGCTGGCGACTGGCGCAGCGCAAGGCCTGGGTGCAGTTGTCGAGTCGGCTGGGCGGCGGCGGAGCGCTGGTGTCCGACGGCACACTCGATTCGCTAGTTTCGGGTATCGTCGTCGAGAACGAACAGATCGGGCCGCAGCGTTACGTCGCCAAGCTCGGCGTGCTGTTCGACCGTAATCGGGCGGGATCGCTCTTGGGGATTTCGACCTATTCGGATCGGTCGCAACCGATGCTCGTCATACCGGTCCAATGGTCGGGCGGTGTCGGGCAGGTCTTCGAGCAGCGGACGGAATGGCAGCAGGCCTGGGCACGCTATCGGACGGGCAATAGCAGCATCGACTATGTCCGCCCGTCGGGGTCGGGTCCCGACGCGCTATTGTTGAACGTCGGCCAGACGCAGCGGCCCGGCCGCGGATGGTGGCGGACGATTATCGATCAATATGGCGCCAGCGACGTTATCGTTCCGGTCGTCACGCTCTATCGCCAATGGCCGGGTGGTCCGGTCATCGGGGTGTTCGAAGCACGTCATGGCCCCGACAACGCGTTGATCGGCCGTTTCACGCTGCGTGTCGGCACCCCGGACGGGCTGCCGCAGCTCCTGGACACCGGCGTCAAGAGGATCGACGACCTGTACCAGCGGGCGCGGCGGAACGGCACGCTGCGGGTCGACTACAGCCTTTCGCCGCCACCTGCGCCCGATCCGATTGCGACCGAAACCATCCCGGTCGACGAAACGGCCGATGCCAATACGGCCGTCCTGACGGGGGGCACCGGCCTGTCGATCACCGTTCAGTTCGATACGCCCGCAGCGGCGGCGGTTGCCTCGACGGAAGCGGCGCTGCGGGCGATTCCCGGCGTCCGGTCGGCCGCGACCACCAGCCTCGCACTCGGCGGCGTGTCGCTGATGCGTGTCGCCTATGACGGCGATCCGGCAGCGCTCAAGGCGGCGCTCGAAGCGCGCGGCTATCAGGTGTTCGGTTCGGGCCAGACCATCCGGATCCGCCGGACCGCACAACTTCTTCCGCCGGACCTGCCCGCGGACAATGCGACGACAGGGTGAGCGCGGACCGAATGACTCAAATTGCGCTGCCGCTCGGTTGGCCGGCTGATCCCCGAGACGACGCCTTCCTTGTAACCCCTTCAAATGTCCGTGCGGCGCAGACGCTGGAGCATTGGGCGACCTGGCCGGTGATGACCGCCGTCCTGACCGGCCCGCGAAAATCTGGTCGCAGCCTGCTGGCTCGAATCTTCGCGGCCAAGAGCGGCGGGACGATCATCGACGACGCCGAACGCGTACCCGAGGCACAGCTTTTCCACGCCTGGAACCAGGCCCAGGAAGAGCAAAAACCGTTGCTCATTGTCGCCGACGCGGCGCCGCCGGAATGGAAGGTCAAGCTTCCCGACCTGCGATCGCGCCTCGCTGCGAGCCCGATCGCGGCGATCGGTGCACCCGACGACGAGCTTATGCGCCTGCTGCTTGCGCATCTGTTCGAGCGCCGCAACGTCGATGCACGGCCTGATCTCATTGACTGGCTCGCGTCGCGAATCGAGCGTAGTCATATTACCGTCACGCGAACCGTCGATGCGCTGGATCAGGAAACGATGGAACGCCGCAAGCGCTTGTCCATTAATCTTGCACGCACCACGCTGACCGAGGCTGGCCTGATCCTACGACCGCAACTTGCCCTTGATCTGCCGCTTTTCACGTCACCTTAAGCCCCCAGAGGACCGATGAACCGTCCAGCGCATATCGTCCGCCAAGCGGAAGACGACGACGATCCCATCGGCGCTCAGCCGAACGACCGATTTTTCAACCGTGAGCTTTCCTGGCTCGCGTTCAATCGACGCGTGATCGAGGAGGCGTGCAATCCGGCGCATCCGTTGCTGGAACGGCTTAGGTTTCTTTCGATTTCGGGATCCAATCTCGACGAGTTCTTCATGGTGCGTGTCGCCGGACTGAAGGGTCAGCAGACGCAGGACGTCGACCGTCGCTCGGCCGACGGCTTGACTGCCGGGCAGCAGCTGACCGCGATCATCCGCGAAGCGGACGCGCTGATGGAGAGCCAGCAGGCGGTCTGGGGTGATCTTCGTGTGCTGCTCGACGAAGCGGGGCTGTTTGTCCTGCGCCGCGATGCCGTAGAGGGCGAAGCCGATGACTGGCTCGAAACGCATTTTCGTGAGCAGATCTTTCCGATCCTGACCCCCCAGGCGCTCGACCCCGCCCATCCGTTCCCGTTCATTCCGAACCGCGGCCTGTCGGTGATCTTCGACCTCGTCCGCCGGTCGGACAACGAACCGGTCCGCGAACTGGTCATGTTGCCGCACACCATGACGCGCTTCGTGCGGTTGCCTGGCGAGCCCGCGCGCTACGTCGCGATCGAGACGCTGCTCAAGCGGTTCGCGCCCGTGCTGTTCCCGGGCTATGAGGTTCTTGCCGCCGCGAGCTTCCGGGTCCTGCGTGACAGCGACATGGAGATCGAGGAGGAGGCGGAGGACCTTGTCCGCTACTTCGCCAACGCGATCAAACGCCGCCGCCGGGGCCGGGTGATCCGGCTCGAACTGGAAACCGGCATACCGGACGTGCTGGCAGCCGTGCTCAAGGATGAACTGGGCGGGGCCGAGGCGATCATCACCGAAAGCGGTAACCTGCTGGGCATCGTCGATCTCGACGGCCTGGTCGAGGAGGATCGCCCTGATCTGAAATTCCCGCCCTTCACGCCGCGCTTTCCAGAGCGAATCCGTGAATTTGGCGGTGACTGCTTCGCAGCGATCAAGGCCAAGGACATCGTCGTCCACCACCCCTATGAAACGTTCGAGGTGGTGCTGGCCTTCCTGAAGCAGGCGGCGAATGATCCCGATGTCGTCGCCATCAAGCAGACCCTCTACCGCGCCGGCAAGCAACCCGCGGTCATCAATGCGCTGATCACCGCGGCCGAGGCGGGCAAATCAGTCACCGCGGTAGTCGAACTCAAGGCACGGTTCGATGAGGAGCAGAACATGGTCTGGGCCTCCGCGCTGGAACGCGCAGGGGTGCAGGTCGTCTACGGGTTCATCGACTGGAAGACCCATGCAAAGGTCTCCCTGGTCGTCCGCCGAGAGGGGCAGGCGTTCCGGACCTACTGCCATTTCGGTACCGGCAATTATCACCCCGTCACGGCCAAGATCTACACTGACCTCAGCTTCTTCACCGCCGACGCGGCGGTCGGGCGAGACGCCGCGCAGATGTTTAACTACATCACCGGCTATGTCGAACCGACGGACATGGCCCGTGTCAGCCTGAGCCCGCGGGACCTCCGGAAGAATCTGATGACCCTGATCGACGTCGAGATCGCCAATGCCCGCGCGGGGCGACCGGCAGGGGTCTGGGCGAAGATGAACTCGCTGGTCGACCCTGCGGTGATCGAGAAGCTGTACGAGGCAAGCGGGGCTGGGGTCGAAATCGACCTCATCATCCGCGGTATCTGCTGTCTCCGACCGGGTGTGCCCGGCCTGTCCGAAACGATCCGCGTCAAATCGGTGATCGGCCGGTTCCTCGAACACAGCCGTATTTGGGCTTTCGGAAACGGGAAGGCCTTGCCGAACGACGGTGCGAAGCTGTTCATCTCGTCCGCCGACTGGATGCCGCGTAATTTCGATCGGCGCGTCGAATATATGCTGCCGATCCTCAACCCGACGGTGCACGACCAGATCCTCGACCAGGTGATGGTCGCCAATCTCATCGACAACGAGCAAAGCTGGGAGCTAGGACCCGACGGCGATTATTCTCGCGTCGATCCCGGCGATCGTCCGTTCAACCTGCATCGGTATTTCATGACCAATCCGTCTCTTTCCGGCCGTGGTGCATCGCTTGCCACGAGCGCAACCGTACCGACGCTTTCGCTCCGTCGACAGCGATGAGCGTTACCAACCTCCTGTTCGGCACCGCGACGCCAAAGGTTGAGGTCGACGACCATCCGCGCACCGGGATCATCGACATCGGATCGAACTCGATCCGGCTCGTCGTCTATCAGGGGCCGCCCAGACTGCCGGCGATCCGGTTCAACGAGAAGGTGCTGGCGGGCCTCGGCCGCGGATTGGCGGCGACGGGCACGATCGAAAAGTCAGCACTCAAGACGGCTAAGGTGGCGCTTGCGCGGTTTGCCGCGGTTGCGCGTGAGATGGAGTGTTCGACGCTGCGGACGGTTGCCACGGCAGCAGTTCGCGATGCCCGGAACGGTGGTGACCTCATCGCCGCGGCAGAGGAGTTGGGGCTCAAGGTCGAGACGTTGTCGGGCGGACAGGAGGCGAGCGCTGCGGGCTATGGCGTGCTGTCTGCGATCCCTGAGGCGGATGGCATCGTCGGCGATCTCGGCGGCGGCAGCCTCGAGCTCGTACGCGTCCGCCGTGGCAAGATCGAGGACAGCGTCTCGTTTCCCCTCGGCGTGCTGCGTATCGGACCGATGCGGGCGAAACGCGGCAAGGTGCTCGAGCGCCATGTGGCGCGGCTCGTGCGCGATGCCGGCTGGGCCGCACGCGGGCAGGGCCTGCCGTTGTATCTTGTCGGCGGGTCATGGCGGGCACTGGCGCGGCTCGATATGGAGTTATCGGACTATCCGCTGCCGATCATCCATCAATATCCTATGACCGCGGCGACCGTCACGCGCCTCAGCCGCACCATCCCGCAATTGTCCAAGCCACGCCTGAAAGCCATTCCGGGCCTGTCGTCCGGGCGGATCGCGACGCTCGGCGATGCCGCCGCGTTGCTCGGCATTCTCATGCGCCAGCTCGGCAGCAAGACGACGATCGTCTCCGCCTATGGTCTGCGTGAAGGGCTGCTCTACGGCGACCTTAAGCCGGCGGCGCGGGCCCTCGACCCCCTGATCGAAGCCGCACGCGAGGAGGGGCGACTGCTCGGCCGCTTTCCCGAACATGGCGATCTGCTCGATCGCTGGATCGCGCCGTTGTTCGTTACCGAGCCCCCGGCAGTGGCGCGCTTGCGCCACACCGCCTGCCTCCTGGCGGATGTGGGTTGGCGCGCCAATCCGGAATTTCGCGCCGAGCGCGGGGTCGAAGTCGCGTTGCATGGCAATTGGGTCGCGATCGACGCACCGGGTCGCGGCATGCTAGCCCAGGCCTTGTATACCAGCCTAGGCGGCGACCTGGCCGCCGCGGATCCCGTGGAGCGCCTGGCGACACCCGCAGAGATCCAGAGCGCGACGGCATGGGGACTTGCGATGCGTCTCGGGCAGCGAATGAGCGGGGGGCTTGCCGGACCGCTCAAACGCTCACGCATCACCGACGACGGCGTATCGCTGACGCTTACGCTGCTGCCCGCAGATCGGGGACTCTACGGAGAAGCCGTTGAGCGGCGACACGCGGCGCTTGCCGCGGCCGTCGGCCGGAAGCCTGTGCTCGCGATCGGCTGACCGGAGACTAACGCGGGGTCAGGCTCAGGCGCAGGTGAAACGCTCGATCCTGCTCGCGCCGTCGACATAGACATTCAGGCGATCGGTCCGGAAGTCCATTGTCACCGCGTCGTTCGGCGCGATCCACCGCAGCGTACGCGCGCCCGATCGGGCCAGCATCACATCCGCACGTGCATCGCTCGCGCGCTTGCCGACCAGATCGCCCAGGGCTTCAATCTTGCACGTGGCACCGGGCGGGGTTGGCGTCGCGGCACCGGGCGTGCGGTCGCGCATCTCGACCGGCATGCACCCGGCGGAAGCAAGCACGACCGCAAGCAGCGCCCGCTTCATGCCGCGTCCTCCGTACGGGTCATTTTCAATTTTCCGTTGATCACCGCGAAGGCTAGCCGACCCTCGACCAGGTCCAGCGCGTCGCGGCCGAACTGGTCGAACCGCCACCCCTCCAGCATCGGCAAGCCCGTCCGCACGCCCGCGGCCAGCGCCTCGAGTTCGTCGGTCCTCGCAAGAAGTTTCGACGCTACATCAATATCTCGCGAGCGGATTTTGAGAAGGAGCTTGAGCAGATCCGCGACCAGCGAGCCCTCCTTGCCAAGACCCGGCTTGCGATCGTCGCGGGGCGGAAGCTCATCGTCGCCGAGCGGCTGTGCCTGCTCGATCGCGAGCATCAGTCGCGCCCCGATATCGTTGCCAGCCCAGGTGGCGGAAAGCCCCCGAACTCGGGCAAGGTCGGACTGTTTCCGCGGCGGATGCCCTGCCATGTCACCAAGCGTCTCGTCCTTTACGATCCGCCCGCGCGGCAGATCCTTCGCCTGCGCTTCGAGCTCACGCCACCGCGCCAGTGCCTTCAACCGGCCGAGTACGTCGGGCTTGCGCCCCGAGATCCGGACTCGCTTCCATGCCAGGTCGGGATCGTTCGCATAATTGGCGATATCGCCGAGCCGCTCCATCTCCTGGTCAAGCCACACGCCGCGCCCGGTCTTGCGTAGACGCTCGAGCATCTTGGGGAAGATCTTCGACAGATGCGTCACGTCGCCGATCGCATATTCGATCTGGCGCGCATCCAGCGGGCGCCGCGCCCAGTCGGTGAACCGCGCGCCCTTGTCGACCACGATGCCGAGCCAACTGTCGACCAAGTTTGAATAGCCGATTTGCTCGCCCTGGCCGAGCGCCATCGCCGCGACCTGCGTGTCGAACAGCGGGAAGGGCGTCTTGCCCGTGAGGTTGTAGACGATCTCGATATCCTGCCCGCCGGCATGGACGACCTTCAGCACGTCGTGATTCTCGACGAGCAGGTCGAGCAGCGGCTTCAGGTCGATCCCCGGCGCCATCGGGTCGATCGCGGCGGCTTCCTTGTCATCGGCGATCTGGATGAGGCAGAGCTCCGGATAATAGGTGCTTTCGCGCATGAATTCGGTGTCGACGCACACATAGTCGGCGTCGGCCATGCGCGCGCACAGATTGGCGAGCGTGGCACTGTCGGAGATAAGCGGGTGGATATGCATCGCTCGTCCATAGCGAGGCTCCCCCATGTTGACAAAGGGGCGCCTTGACAAAGGCCGGTAGGGAAGGGAAGCGCGGGCCATCCAATTCCCGTCATCCCAGCAAACGCTGGGATCTCCCGTCGCAGGGCGCACCCTTGCTGCACGAGATCCCAGCAAACGCAGGGACGACGTATGAGAGACGAGACACATGCACGCCTATCGCACCCATAACTGCGCCGCCCTCCGCCCCGAACAGGTCGGCGAGGAGGTCCGCGTCTCGGGCTGGGTCCACAAGAAGCGCGATCATGGCGACCTGGTCTTCATAGATCTGCGCGATCATTACGGCATCACGCAGATCGTCACCGACGTGTCCGGCCCCGTCTTCAAGGTCATCGAGGGCCTGAAGAGCGAGAGCGTCGTCACGATCACCGGCAAGGTGACCGCACGCGCGCCCGAAGCGGTGAACCCGAACCTGCCGACCGGCGGGATCGAGGTCCGCGCGACCGCCGCGACCGTCCAGTCGATGGCAGGCGAGCTGCCGATGCCGGTCGCCGGCGAAGCCGAATATCCCGAGGATATCCGCCTGCGCTATCGCTATCTCGACCTGCGGCGCGAGCGGCTGCACGCGAACATCATGCTCCGCTCGAAGGTGATCACCTCGCTGCGCAACCGCATGAACGATCAGGGCTTCACCGAATTCCAGACGCCGATCCTGACCGCGTCGTCGCCAGAGGGCGCGCGCGACTATCTGGTGCCGAGCCGCGTGCATCCGGGCAAGTTCTACGCGCTGCCGCAGGCACCGCAGATGTTCAAGCAGTTGCTGATGGTTGCGGGCTTCGACCGCTATTTCCAGATCGCCCCCTGCTTCCGCGACGAGGACGCACGCGCCGACCGTTCGCCGGGCGAGTTCTACCAGCTCGATTTCGAGATGAGCTTCGTTACGCAGGACGACGTGTTCAACGCGATCGAGCCCGTGCTGCACGGCGTGTTCGAGGAGTTCGCCGATTGGCAGGGCAAGGGACGCCAGGTCTCCGCCCTGCCGTTCAAGCGCATTCCCTACCGCGAATCGATGCTGAAATACGGCAGCGACAAGCCTGATCTGCGCAACCCGATCCTGATTCACGACGTCGGCCACCACTTCGTCGACTCGGGCTTCGGCCTGTTCGCGGGCATCGTCGCCGGCGGTGACGTGGTGCGCGCGATCCCCGCACCAAACACCGCCGAGAAGAGCCGCAAGTTCTTCACGGATATGAACGACTGGGCGCGCGCCGAGGGTCATGCCGGCCTCGGCTACATCACGCAGAAGAACGGTGAGCTGGGCGGTCCGATCGCCAAGAACCACGGCGAGGAAGCGACGCGCAAGCTGATAGCGGAGATGGGCCTCGGCCCGAACGACGGCATCTTCTTCGCCGCCGGCAAGGAACTCCCCGCCGCCAAGCTCGCCGGCGCTGCCCGCGCGCGGATCGGTGCGGATCTCGGCCTGATCGACGAGAACCGGTTCGAGTTTTGCTGGATCGTCGACTTCCCGATGTTCGAATATGACGAGGACGCCAAGAAAATCGACTTCAGCCACAACCCGTTCTCGATGCCGCAGGGCGAGATGGACGCGTTGGAGAACAAGGATCCGCTCGATATCCTGGCGTACCAGTACGACATCGTCTGCAACGGCGTCGAACTGTCGTCGGGTGCGATCCGGAACCATCGTCCGGAGATCATGTACAAGGCGTTCGAGATCGCCGGCTATACGCAGGCCGATGTCGACACGAACTTTGCGGGCATGATCAACGCGTTCAAGGTCGGCGCACCGCCGCATGGCGGCTCGGCACCCGGCATCGACCGGATGGTCATGTTGCTCGCGGGCGAGCCGAACATCCGCGAGGTCGTGCTGTTCCCGATGAACCAGAAGGCCGAGGACCTGATGATGGGCGCACCGAGCCCGGTCAGCCCGCGCCAGCTGAAGGAACTCAACATCAAGCTCACCGTCGATGGGCCGAAGGACCCGGCCAAGACGGCGACGCCCGCCGCTGGCTGACGCTGGGGCGGCTCTGCCGTCATGGTCATTTCCGTCCCGCCCCTGGTGGCCGCTTGATCTTCTGGAGTTTGCTTATGCCCATCGATCTTGCCCATTATGAAGCCGGCGACGCCTATGACGGCAAATACAAGCGCGACTTGGCAAAGCTCCAGAAGAGGCTTGAGCACATTCAGGTCGCGCATATCGTCAACAAGCGCCCCGCTGTGGTGATGTTCGAAGGGTGGGATGCGGCGGGGAAGGGCGGTATCATCCAGCGGTTGTCGGCCGAGTGGGATCCCCGTACCTACCGCGTCTGGCCGATCGCCGCCCCAAGCGCCGACGAGAAGGCACATCATTTTCTCTGGCGCTTTTGGAAACGGTTGCCGGCGGACGGGAACATCGCCGTCTTCGATCGGAGCTGGTACGGCAGGGTACTGGTCGAGCGGGTCGAGGAATTCGCCACGCGCCGCGAATGGGAGCGCGGCTATGACGCGATCAATGCCTTCGAAGCGGGATTGATCGAGAACGACACGACGCTGATCAAGATCTTCGTCCATATCACCCAAGCGGAACAGGACCGGCGGCTAGAGGCGCGGCTGCGCGACCCTTGGAAGCATTGGAAGACCGGTCTCGACGACTATCACAACCGGTCGCGACGCGAGGACTATCTCGCCGCGATGCATGAGATGTTCGCACGCACGGACACCGCGGCCGCGCCGTGGATCGTTATCGACGGGAACGACAAGAAGGCGGCACGGATCGCTGCGCTGACCGTCGTCGCGGATCGCCTGGAGGGCGGAGTTGCGATAGTGCCCCCGCCGCTTGATCCCGCCGTCCTCAAGGTCGCGAAAAAGGCCCTCAAGCTCTAATCGTCGCAAAGCGCAACCCCGCTTTTGGTCGCGGTCCTCTGAAGTTATATCCATTTTGGTCGAAATTCTAACGCCTTCCGAACAACTTATGTTAGCGTGAACAGCTTCCGATGATGGTTAGGCTTGCCCTAAGATAATGGGCGTGTCCGAGTAGCGGACGGCCATTCAGTGGGCGTAGGTCATGACGGAACGCGGTCGAATAGGTGTCGACACCTCAGGGGCGATTGTCGAGGTGGACGCGACGTTCTGCCACACGCTAAATGCGACAGCCGCCATTTTGCTTGGCAGCAACATGCTCGATTTCACCGCGCCTGCCGACCGCGAGCGTTGCCGGCGACTGATGCGTCGTGTGGTGCATACCGGATCCCCGATCAGTACGACCAAAAGGCTGGTCAGGACCGACTCGTCGCATCTCTGGGTCCAGGGCCATTTATCGATCGCGCCGCCAGGGACCGAGGTGTGCGTGACGATGATCTTCGAGGAAACCATGCCTGGGTCCGGCGAGGTCAAACCCGAAGCCTTGTTGAAGACGGCACAGCTGACGCTGGACGCCCGGCGCGCGCGCGGGGCAATATTCTGCCCGTCGTTATTTGCCGACAGCGCCTGGGACATCCTGCTTGCGGCCTATGTCAGCGAGGCCGAGGGCGTTCTCCTGACGCCGACCGACCTCGAACCGATGCTCGGGGTCGGACACGCCACACTGACCCGCTGGATTCGCGCGCTCGAGGTCCAGGGGCTGATCGAGTTCGAGGCTGCCGGCGACGGGCGAGCGGGGGGCGCGGCGTTCCAGCTTACGTGCGATGCGCATCAACGGTTCGAACGGTATCTGTCCGAGCGATATGCCGTCGCGGTATCGGCTGCAACGGATCTGGAACGGTTCCGCTGACCTGGTCGGTGCGGTACGATGTAGCAGGCACGCCCGGGCTGCCATCTGCCCCATCGCGGGGGCGTTGTTACCGGCTTGGCAGGATACTGGCGATATCGGGCGAAGAACCGCATGTGTGTTGTTTCGCATAGCCGGGATCGCTATCTGCCTGCCATGAACGAGATGACCCCGCTCGCCGCGCCGCGCGCTCGAAAGCCCGACTGGATTCGCGTCAAGGCCCCGACATCCGCCGGCTTCGCCAAGACCCGCGAACTGATGCGCTCGAAAAGCCTGACGACGGTCTGTGAAGAGGCCGCATGCCCGAATATCGGCGAATGCTGGTCCAAGAAGCATGCAACGGTCATGATCCTCGGCGATACCTGCACCCGTGCCTGCGCCTTCTGCAACGTGAAGACCGGTATGCCCCGTGCGGTCGACCGGATGGAGCCGCAGAATGTTGCCGATGCCGCCGCGCAGATGGGGCTGAACCACATCGTCATCACCTCGGTTGATCGCGACGACCTTCCCGACGGCGGCGCTTCGCAATTCGTGAAGGTCATCCACGCGATCCGCGCGTCGAACCCTACTACGACGATCGAGATTCTGACGCCCGACTTCCGCAACAAGGCGCAGGCCGCGATCGAGTCGATCGTCGAGGCGCGCCCCGACGTCTACAACCACAACCTCGAAACAGTCCCGCGGCTGTACCCGACGATCCGGCCCGGCGCGCGTTATTATGCCTCGTTGCGCTTGCTCGAGAGCGTGAAACGCCACGACCCGTCGATTTTCACCAAGTCGGGCGTCATGCTCGGCCTGGGCGAAGAGCGCCTCGAGATTCACCAGGTGATGGACGACATGCGCTGCGCGGACATCGATTTCCTGACGATGGGCCAGTATCTTCAGCCCACGCCACGCCATGCCAAGGTGGCCGAGTTCGTCACGCCCAAGGCGTTCGATGCCTATGCGTCGATCGCCCGGGCCAAGGGGTTCATGCTTGTCGCGTCGTCGCCACTGACGCGGTCGAGCTACCATGCGGGGGACGATTTCGCGCAGCTTCGGGCGGCGCGTGATGCCAAGCTTGGGGTCGCACGGATCTGATGCCCAAGCATTCCGAAACACGCCATCTTCCCTATACACCCGAACAGATGTTCGATCTGGTCGCCGATGTCGGCCGCTACGCCGAGTTTCTGCCGTGGGTCAGCGCGATGCGTGTTCGCTCGAACAGTGAGACGGAGACGCTCGCGGACATGATCGTCGGGTTTAAGGGTCTGCGCGAGACGTTCACGTCACGCGTGCAGAAGACCCGTCCGACTGAGATCCTCGTCGACTATGTCGATGGTCCGCTCAAATATCTTCGCAACGAATGGCGTTTTCGTCCTGAGGAGCAGGGATGCGCGGTCGACTTTACCGTCGACTTTGCCTTCAAGAACCGGATGTTCGAACTGATCGCGGGTCAGGTCTTCGGTGCCGCACTGCGCAAGATGATCGGCGCGTTCGAGACACGCGCCGCCGAGCTTTACGGTGCGGCATCCTCGACCGGCAGCAAGAGTTCGAGCGCGCACAGCGCAGCCTGAAGGCGGATACCGCCGCGGCCGAGATCGCCGAAATCCTTGCGATCTGCGTCAACATCGCTGCGATCGCCGCCCTTCTCGGCACGGGCGAAGACCACCGTCCCGACCGGCTTCTTCGCCGATCCACCGCCGGGCCCGGCGATGCCGGTGATGGCGACGGCAACATCCGCGCCCGATTGCTCGAGTGCGCCCTGCGCCATGCTCCACGCGACGGCGATCGACACCGCACCGAAGGTCTCAAGCACGTCCGAGCTGATCTTGAGCAGTTTCAGCTTGGCCTCGTTCGAATAGGTCACGAAGCCGATTTCGAACACGTCGGAACTGCCCGGAATTTCTGTCAGCGCCGCAGCTACGAGGCCCCCGGTGCAGCTTTCGGCAACCGCGACGCGTCGTCCGAGGGCGCGATTTGCCTCGATGACCTTGCGTGCCGCGTCGATCAGCTCGGGAGGGAGAAGGGTATCCATCAGCGGCTCTCCGTTGCCGTGCAGAGCGGAAGGTCGGGCGTCGATCGATCTCCGCGGCGTGCCTTGTCAGCCTTCAAATAGCGCAGCGTCTCGACGACGATTCCGGCTGTGTTCCGCGGCGGCAGCGGCTGGAGCAGCGTCACGAGTCGATCGATCGTACCACAGTCCCGCGCCGCGATCCGTCCGACGATCTGCGGGACGAGCAGGCTCGTAAGCAGCGGCCGGGCATAGTCCGACTGGAGAAGCGCATCGACCGCGGGGTCGCTGAGCTTGACGATCGCGGCCCGGGCGGACGGCCAGGCGCGGTCCGCTTCGATCTGATAGCGCGAGATGAGCGTACTGGACTGGTTGCGCACAAGGCTGGTCGCGGGCAGCCTTGCCGCGCAGACCCGGCCCGTTTCACGGATGATGTCGGGCAGCGCGACGAGCGTCATCGCCTCCGCTTCGGGGCCGGAGATGCAGGGGGACTGTGCCGATACCGGCGTTGCGACGACCGCGGCGAGCGTCAGTGCGGCAGCAAACCTCATGCGCCGACACGGCCGCGATTCGAGGGGAGGCTGATCGTCGCGACCGCCTGCGCGGCAATGCCCTCGCCCCGTCCCGTGAAGCCAAGTCGCTCGGTCGTCGTCGCCTTGACGCTGACCCGGTCCGTCGTGAGGTCGAGCAGATCGGCGATCCGGGTCGTCATCGCCGACCGGTGCGGCCCGATCTTGGGCATCTCGCACAAGATGGTCAGGTCGACGAAATCGATCCGACCGCCCTTGGCGGCGATCAGCTGCGCGGCATGCTGTAAGAACTGCGCGGAGTCGGCACCTTTCCACTGCGGATCGCTCGGAGGGAAATGCGTGCCGATATCACCCGCGGCGATCGTGCCGAGCAGCGCGTCGGTTAGCGCATGCAGCGCGACATCGGCATCGCTATGGCCGGAAAGCCCCTTGTCGTGCGGGATCCGGATGCCGCCGAGCCATAATTCCTCGCCCGTTTCCAGCCGATGGACGTCGAAGCCCATCGCGGTTCGGCTTTCATAGGGCGCGCGCGCTTCAGCGGCGGCAAAATCGTCGGGGTGAGTCACTTTGTCGAGCATCGGATCGCCCTGCACCAACGCGACGCTGCCGCCAACCCGTCGCACCATCTGGGCATCGTCGCTGGCATCTTCCTCGGCCGGCCAGGCAGCGTGCGCGGCGCGCAGCTTAGCGATCCGGAAGCCCTGCGGCGTCTGGACCCGGTATACGGCCTCGCGCGGAACGACTTCGCCGAGCATGCGACCGGTCAGCGTCGTCGCGCCGCGCGCCAGCGTATCCGCTACCGGCAGCACAGGCACCGCGGCGTCGCTGTTCGTCAGCGCTGCCACGACCGCGCTGATGACCCCGGCAGGAAGGAACGGCCGGGCGGCATCGTGAACGAGAACATGATCCAAGTCGGACAGGGCAGCGATTCCCCTCAGTACCGAATCCCGGCGGGTACTGCCCCCGACGATGACCGTCGCGTCCGTAACGCCTCCTGCTGCCAGTACCGCCTTTGCATGGTCCAGCTGACCTTCGGCAACGACGACCGTCACGGCGTCGATCGCCGGGTGCGCGGACATTGCGGTAACCGCGTGCATGAGCATCGGCCTTCCCGCGACGGTCGCGAATTGCTTGGGGAGGGTGCCGCCAGCGCGGGTGCCGGACCCGGCTGCGACGATCAGGGCGACGGTGCGGCGCTTTGTCATGGGCGCCGATTAGCGTCTTGAGCGCGGCATCGCCAGTGCGGGCAGTCGTTCCCCATGACGTCGCGCACGACGGGAACAGCTGGACCAGCCTTGCCAGTTCCGGCATCGCGGCCTATGTTCTGCCTCTTTTTTGGGCAGCTTATGCGTAATCTCTCACCTATCCAGATCGGCACCGTGCGGATTGAAAGTCCGGTCGTCCTCGCACCCATGACGGGCGTGACGGATATGCCGTTCCGTACGCTTGTGCGGCGATATGGATCAGGGCTCAACGTTACCGAGATGGTCGCGAGCCAGGCTGCGATCCGCGAGACCCGCCAGTCGATCCAGAAGGCGGCATGGGATCGTCTCGAAGAGCCTGTGTCGATGCAACTGGTCGGGTGCACACCCTATGAAATGGGCGAGGCCGCGCGGCTGAGTCAGGATCGCGGTGCCGCGATTGTCGACATCAACATGGGATGTCCGGTCCGCAAGATCGTCAATGGGGATGCCGGGTCCGCGCTGATGCGTGACGTCAAGCTGGCGACGGCGATCATATCTGCGACGGTGAAGGCGGTCGATGTCCCGGTCACGTTGAAGATGCGTATGGGCTGGTGCCACGACAGTCTCAATGCACCCGAATTGTCCAGGATCGCAGAAGATCTCGGCGTAAAGCTGATCACCGTGCATGGCCGGACGCGGAACCAGATGTACAAGGGAAGCGCCGATTGGGGCTTCGTGCGCCGGGTGAAGGACGCGGTGTCGATCCCCGTGATCGTCAATGGCGACATTTGCTCGATTGAGGATGCCGAGGCGGCGCTCGACCAGTCGGGTGCGGACGGCGTGATGATCGGACGCGGCGCCTATGGGCGGCCTTGGCTGCTCAATCAGGTCATGACCTGGTTCGCGACCGGCCGCCGCGTAGCCGATCCGTCGATCAACGAACAATATGAAGCGATCGCAGGGCATTACGAGGCGATGCTCGAGCACTATGGGATCGAGACGGGTGTCAACATGGCCCGCAAGCATATCGGCTGGTACACCAAGGGCCTGCACGGGTCGGCGGAGTTCCGGAACCGGGTGAACCAGGTGGCGGACCCCAACCAGGTCAAGGCGATGCTGGCGGAGTTCTACGCGCCCTGGCGTCATCTTGAAGCCGCCTGAGCCGGATCGGCACGACCGTCCGGGGTTCAACGACGTCTTCGCCGCGCTGCCGGTGGCGGTGGTGGTGGTCGATCCCGACGACAGGATAGCCCATGCCAATGCACTGGCTGAGCAATTGCTCAACCTCTCGGAGCGCCTCATGGTCGGGCAGCCGATCGCGGCGATACTCCCGCCCCCCGACGAATCCCGCAAGCACGACAATCGCGGGCTCGCCGTTTTCGATACCGAGATCGCGACCGCCCGCGGCGTGAAGATCCGCGTCGACTTTGCCGAGACGATCATGCCCGATCATCCCGGCTGGCGCGCGATCACACTGCACGTTCCCGCCATCTCGCGACGGCTGGGCTATTCGGCGGACCGTACCGCGGGCGCGCGCGCGGCAGTCGGGGCCGCGGCGATGCTCGCGCATGAGATCAAGAATCCCTTGTCCGGCATCCGCGGCGCGGCACAACTGCTCGATGCCGGCGAACTGACCACGCTGATCACGACCGAGGTGGACCGGATCGCGGCGCTGATCGATCGGATGCAGGACTTCAGCGATACGCGGCCGCTTCCGCTCGCCAGCGAGAATATCTACCCGCTGCTGACCCACGCGCGTCGCCTGGCGCTCGCCGGTTTTGCACGCGGGATCGCTATCGAGGAGCGGTTCGATCCGTCGCTACCGCCCGCGCATATCAATCGCGACGCGGTCCTTCAGATCGTCATCAACCTTCTGAAGAACGCACGCGAAGCCGTTGCAGATCAACCAAATCCCCTGATCATCATGACCACGGCCTATCGCCACGGGATCACCGTCAGCAGCGCGCCGGGCAAACCGCGTCTCCCGTTGCCGATCGAGATCTGTGTGTTCGACAATGGCCCCGGCGCGCCCCCTGACATCGCCGACCACCTGTTCGACCCGTTCGTATCGGGGCGTCGTGAAGGGCAGGGGCTGGGCCTTGCCCTGGTCGACAAGCTGACGCGCGATATGGGCGGGATCGTGCAATATGCGCGTGAGGGGATTCCTGAAATGACCGTTCTCCGCCTGCTGCTTCCAAGAGCCACATCATGAGCACTGTACTGGTCGTCGACGACGACGCCGCGATTCGCACCGTCGTCGCACAGGCGTTGCGGCGCAGCGGCCACGACGTAACCGTCGCCGACAGCCTCGCGCAACTCGAACGCGCCCTAGCTGTGGCGATACCCGACGTGCTGATCACCGACGTGGTGCTGCCCGACGGCGACGGCATCGACCATGTCCGCAATGTCGCCGAGCGCCACCCCACGCTGCCGATCATCGTCCTGTCGGCGCAGAACACGCTGACCACTGCCGTACGCGCGGCGGAGGTCGGCGCGTATGAATATCTGCCAAAGCCCTTCGATCTCGACGTCCTGTCACGCGCGGTGACGGGGGCGCTGGCGCGGGGCGGGGTGATGTCCGATGACCGGATCGGCGACGAGGATCGCGCACTGCCGCTGATCGGCCGGTCCGCGGCGATGCAGGACGTTTACCGGGTCATCGCACGCGTCATCTCAAACGATCTGACCGTATTGATTTCCGGCGAATCGGGGACGGGCAAGGAACTGGTCGCCCGGGCGATCCACGATCTCGGCCGGCGGAGCGCCGCGCCGTTCATCGCGATCAACATGGCCGCCATCCCGCGCGAATTGATCGAGGCCGAGCTGTTCGGGCATGAGCGCGGCGCCTTTACCGGTGCCGCGACGCGAAATGCCGGCCGGTTCGAGCAGGCGACGGGCGGCACGCTGTTCCTCGACGAAATCGGCGACATGCCGATGGAGGCGCAGACCCGGCTTCTTCGCGTGCTGCAGTCGGGCGAGTTCACGAGCGTCGGTGGGGCGCGCACGATCCGGGTCGATGTCCGCATCCTGGCCGCAACCAACCGCGATCTGGCGGCGCAGGTGGCCGCGGGACATTTCCGGGAAGACCTGTTCTACCGTCTCAACGTCGTGCCGGTCACCTTGCCACCGCTCCGCGAGCGACGGCAGGACGTCGCCCTGCTCGCACGACATTTTCTCGATCATGCGGCGATCCAGGGTCTGCCGCGACGTCAGTTGGCGGGGGATGCGATCACCGCGCTCGGCGCGTATGACTGGCCGGGCAATGTTCGCGAACTCGAAAACCTGATGCGCAGGCTAGCGGTGCTCGCGCGCGATGAGGTCATCGGCGCCGAGGCTATCCACGCGATGCTGGGCGCGCGAACACCGACCGCCACTGCAACCGATCTCGACATCGCCGGCGCGGTGAAGGCACTGATTGGGCGGATCGAGCGGGAAAACCCGGCAGCGCTCGACGATGGCAGTCTGTACGACCGCGTCATCGGTGAGGTCGAGCGTCCGTTGATCGAACTGATGCTTGCCCGGCATGGGCAGAACCAGCTTCGCGCCGCACGTGCGATGGGAATCAATCGCAACACGCTGCGCAAGCGTCTCGACACGCTCGGGATCGATATCAGCGGCGACATGACCGAGATGGACGCGGCAGGGTTACGCTGACCCGGCCATTATGTGGTTTCCCGGTAACAATTGTCGTTGTATCACGGCAACGATGATCGCCCCCGCGACGCTTGCCATCGAAGACGACGTGCCACCGCACCGGTTCGCAGTGACGCCTGCGCTTGAGGCGCTGGTGGTCACGCTGGCGATTACCGTCGCGGTGGCGAGCTATGTGCTCATCAGCGGCGCCAATTCGCCCCAGCGCCTGATTGCGCCGCCGCTGATCGCGCTGCTGCTGATCGCCAATCTCGTCCCCGGCATCGCCTTGCTGATGCTGCTCGGCCGGCGGGTCGCGATGCGCCGCGCCGCCCGGTCTCCGGTTGGCGGGGGGGGGCGTCTGCACGTCCGGCTCGTCGCCCTGTTCTCGATCGTCGCCGCGGTGCCGATGCTGCTGGTGACGATCTTCGCGTCGCTGCTATTCCAATATGGCGTGCAATTCTGGTATTCGGATCAAGCACGCGGGATGCTCGAAAACGCCACCGAACTCGCCCAGTCGTCCTACGCGCGCCAGCTCAGCCGCTGGGAAGAGGCGAGCGTCACGATGGCTGCGGACATGTCCAATTACCTGCGGGAGCGATCGCTACAGAGCCCAGATTTCTCCGGGTATTTCTATCAACAGGTCTATTATCGCAGCCTGTCCGAAGCCGCGCTGTTCAAGGTCACGCCACAGAACGAGATCCAGACCTTCGCGGTTGTGAACCCTTATGAAATCGACTTTACGCGACAGGTGACGCCAGCGGCGATCCGTGAGTTGCGTAGTGGCAAGCCCGCCGCGGTATCGGTGACGGGCGATCGTATCCGCACGATCACGATGCTGCCCGGCGCCGACGAACTTTTCCTTTATGCCGGACGCGTCGAGGATACCAAGCTCCTGTCGGAGCAGACGACGCGCGCCAACGCCGTGCTGGCAAGCTATCGCCAGCTGCTTGCCCGGTCACGCAGCCTCCAGCTCCTGTTCAACGCAGCCTTGCTGGGTATTTCCCTGCTCATCGTTGGCGTTGCTGTCTGGATCGCGCTGGCTGTCGCGGATCGTCTGGTACGCCCCGTCGGCGAACTGGTCGATGCAGCGCGTAGGGTGGCCGAGGGTGATCTGACCGCGCGCGTGCCCGATCCGCGCAGCCGCGACGAGGTCGGCACACTGGCGCGCGCGTTCAACCAGATGACCGGTCGGCTGCAGGAGCAGAACAGCGATCTGATGACCGCGAACGACCAGCTCGAGACCCGTCGTGCGCTGATCGAGGCGGTTATGGCGGATGTTTCGGCGGGCGTCGTCGCGACCGCGAAGGACCGCGTGATCCGGATTGCAAATCGCTCTGCGATCCAGCTGCTCGGCGCGGACGGTCTTGTCGGCAAGCCGTTGCACGAGGTTGCGCCCGAACTCGACGCGCTTGTACAGGAGGGAGGGCGCGAAGCGATCGTCCAGGTCGGCCAAGCCGGCGATGCGCGGACGCTCGCTGTCCGGATCGCGCATGCGCCGACCGGCCCGATCCTCACCTTCGACGATATCACGCAGCAACTGCTCGACCAGCGCCGCGCCGCCTGGTCCGACGTCGCCCGCCGGATCGCGCACGAGATCAAGAATCCGCTGACGCCGATCCAGCTCGCCGCGGAGCGACTGCAGCGACGCTATGGGGGCAAGATCCCCGCGGAGGACGGGACATTTGCGCGGCTCACCGACACGATCATCCGCCAGGTCGCGGACCTGCGCCGGATGGTCGATGAATTCTCGTCATTCGCACGGATGCCCAAGCCCGTCTTCCGCGAGGAATCACTGCTCGACGCCGCACGCCAGGCGATGTTCCTCCACGAGGTGGCGCATCCGGGGATCCGTTTTCTGCTGGTTCATGACGACCCCGGTCCGATGCTCGTGTGCGATCGCCGGCAGATCGGGCAGGCTCTGACGAACATCGTCAAGAACGCGGTTGAGGCGATCGAGACGCGCGGCGACGACGAGGGCGGGGCGGTTACCATGACCCTGACCGAGACGCGCCACGATGGAACGGCGCACTGCGTCGCGATCGAAGTCGCCGACACGGGGATCGGTCTGCCGGTCGAACGCGACCGGATCATCGAACCCTATATGACGACGCGCGCGCGCGGGACGGGGCTCGGGCTTGCCATCGTCAAGAAGATCATCGAGGAACATTGCGGGACGATCGCGTTTTCGGATCGTCCCGGTGGGGGCACCATTGTCACCATGAACTTCGACGCCAGAGCGCTGGTCGCGCTTGATCAGGGGGCATCCGCACCCGAGCCGGCAGGGGATGGCCAGCTCGTCGCAATGACTCGCAATCGGACATGAATTGATGGCGCTCGATATTCTCGTCGTGGACGACGAACGTGACATTCGCGAACTGGTGGCCGGCGTCCTGGAGGACGAGGGCTATCAGACGCGCGATGCGGGCGACAGCGACGCCGCGCTCGAAGCGATCGCGGCGCGGCGTCCGTCGCTCGTGCTGCTCGACGTCTGGCTTCAGGGGTCGCGCCTCGACGGGCTGGAGTTGCTCGACGAAATTAAACGGCGCGATCCGTCGATCCCGGTGCTCGTCATATCGGGTCACGGCAATCTCGACACCGCGGTGGCGGCGATCCGGCGGGGCGCATCGGACTTCATCGAAAAACCTTTCGAGGCCGAGCGACTGCTCCTCATGGTGGCGCGCGCGACCGAGACCGAACGGCTGCGCCGCGAGGTCGCCTCGCTGCGGGCCACGGTCGGCCGCGAGACCGATCTCACCGGCAATTCGGGGGCGATCAACGGCGTCCGGGCAACACTCAAGCGTGTCGCCGCGACCGGCAGCCGCGTGCTGATCATGGGCGGGGCAGGGGTCGGCAAGGAGGTCGCTGCTCGCCTTCTGCACGGCTGGAGCCTGCGCACCGATGCGCCATTCGTGATCGTCAGCGCCGCGATGATGACCCCTGAACGTGTCGACGAAGAATTGTTCGGCGCGGAGGAGGGCGGGGACAAAATCCGCCCCGGGCTGCTCGAGCAGGCGCATGGCGGAACGCTGTTCCTCGACGAGATCGCCGACATGCCGATCACGACCCAAGCGCGGATCTTGCGGGTCCTGACCGACCAGAGCTTTACGCGGATCGGCGGTACCAGGGTCGTCAAGGTCGATGTGCGTGTGGTGTCCGCGACGGCGCGCGACCTCGTCCACGAGATTGCCGAGGGTCGGTTTCGCGAGGACCTCTATTACCGGTTGAACGTCGTGCCGGTGGCTATCCCGCCGCTCGCGGATCGCCGCGAGGACATTCCTGCGCTGGTCCAGCATTTCATCGCGCATTATGCGGCGGAACGCCGGGTCCGGACACCGGAAATCGCGCCCGATGCGATGGTTGCGCTGCAATCCTACGACTGGCCGGGAAATGTGCGCCAGCTTCGCAACGTGGTTGAACGGACGATCATCCTCGCGCCGGGCGACCGACTGGGGCGCATCGATCTCGACCTGCTGCCGGCCGAAGTCCTGGGCGATCAGGGCGACATGGGCAGCGCCGGGGGGACCGCGATCATGGGCTCGCCGCTACGCGAGGCGCGTGAAACCTTCGAACGGGAGTATCTGCGCGTGCAGATCCGTCGGTTCTCCGGCAACATCTCGCGCACCGCGAGCTTTATCGGGATGGAGCGATCGGCGCTGCACCGGAAGCTGAAGCTGCTCGGGATCACCGAGACGCGCGACGATTGATCGCATATCCGTCGCCCGCCCCTATGGACGAAGCGGTACCGGGAACATAGATTAGACGCTCGCCCGGCAATCGGGTGATCTCCGACGCCGGGAAACGGCGCCACGCGGGCAAAGTCCCGCCAAAAACAAGGGTTATCCCATTGGCCGAAAAAATTGGCTCGCTCCAGGACCTGTTCCTCAACGCACTGCGCCGCACCAAGACCCCCGTCACGATGTTCCTCGTCAAGGGCGTCAAGCTCCAGGGTATCGTCACCTGGTTCGATAATTTCTCGGTGCTGTTACGTCGCGACGGTCAGTCCCAGCTCATCTACAAGCATGCGATCTCGACGATCATGCCCGCGGGACCGATGGACGTCGCCGCGATCGTAAACGCCGTCGCAGAAACGCAGAAGAAGCAGCCGCTTCTGCAGGAAATCTTCCTGAACGCGGTCCGCAAGTCGGAAGACAGCGTGACCATGTTCCTGATCAACGGCGTCATGCTCCAGGGCCAGATTGCCGGCTTTGACCTGTTCTGCATGCTGCTCCAGCGCGAAGGTATGGCGCAGCTCGTCTACAAGCACGCGGTGTCGACGATCCAGCCTGCGCGGCCCCTGAACCTTGCCGAGGATCCCGACGACAGCGATGAGACGGATGCGGTGGACGACGCATGATCATGACGGCCTGGGGCAATGCGCATGAGTAGTGGTTTCGACCGTGACCGCGACGAGTTCGCCCGCGGCACGAAAGCGATCGTCGTCTTGCCCGACCAGGGTGATGCGACACGCGATATCGACGCACGGCTTGAAGAGACGGCGGGCCTTGCCGCCGCCATTGGCGTGGAGGTGGTCGAACGGATCGCCTATCGCGTCCGCCAGGCCAAGCCGGCAACGTTGATCGGCAGCGGGCAGGTCGAGCTCCTCGCGACACAGGTGCGAATGGAGGAGGCGGGGCTCGTCGTGTTCGATGCGAGCCTGAGCCCGATCCAGCAGCGCAATCTCGAAAAAGCGCTGGAGACGAAGGTCATCGACCGCACCGGGCTGATCCTCGAAATCTTCGGGGAGCGCGCGGCGACGGCCGAAGGGCGGCTGCAGGTTGAACTCGCGCATCTCGACTACCAGGCTGGCCGGCTCGTCCGGAGCTGGACCCATCTCGAGCGTCAGCGCGGCGGGTTCGGCTTTCTCGGCGGGCCTGGTGAAACCCAGATCGAGGCGGATCGCCGGCTCATCCGGGACCGGATGGCGCGGCTCCGGCGCGAACTCGAGCAGGTCAGCCGTACCCGCGGCCTGCACCGGGAGCGACGCCAACGAGCCCCTTGGCCCGTCATCGCGCTCGTCGGCTATACCAATGCCGGAAAGTCGACGCTGTTCAATCGGTTGACCGGTGCCGACGTCATGGCCGAAGACCTGCTGTTCGCGACGTTGGATCCGACGCTTCGGCAAATCCGGTTGCCCGGTATCGACAAGGCGATCCTCTCCGACACGGTGGGGTTTGTCTCGGACCTGCCGACCCAGCTCGTCGCGGCGTTCAAGGCGACGCTCGAGGAAGTGGTGTCCGCCGATCTGCTGATCCATGTGCGTGACATCGCGCATCCCGATACTGAGGCGCAACGTGCCGATGTCGAGGCGGTGCTGGCGGACATCGGCGTCGACGATATGACCCCGCGGTTCGAAGTCTGGAACAAGCTGGATCTGCTCGATCCTGCCGACCATGACGAGATTGCCGGGGAGGCTGCGCATCGCGAGGATGTCGTGGCGATCTCGGCGCTGAGTGGGGAGGGGGTGGACCATCTCGTCGAGCAGGTCGCTGCCAAACTGACGGATGCGCATCGCCGCTATCACATTACGCTCGATGCGACGGACGGCGCAGGCGCGGCATGGTTGCACGCGCATGGCGAGGTGCTCAGCAGTCTCGCGGACGGGCTGGCCACCACCTATGACGTACGGCTGTCCGACACCGATTACGACCGGTTCAGCCGCCGCGACGCTTGACCGCCTGCCAAAGCGCTTCCTTCTCCCCAAGCGACAAGGCTTCGAAGCCGGGACCGGCCATGTGTTCCATCGCGCGAAACCGGGCTTCGAACTTTGCATTGCCCGCGCGTAACGCCACCTCGGGATCGACACCGAGGTGGCGGGCATAATTGGTCACCGAGAACAGAAGGTCGCCGACCTCTTCGGCCAGTGTGTCGGCGGTCGCTGTCGCAATCTCGTCGAGCTCCTCGTGTACCTTGGCCAGGGAACCGGTTGGATCGGGCCAGTCGAACCCAACCCGCGCAGCACGTTTTTGCAGCTTGTCGGCACGCGCCAGCGAAGGCAGCGCGGTGGCGACGCCGGCGAGGGCACTCTGGTCAGGCTTGCTCGCGCGCTCGGTCGCCTTGATCGTTTCCCAACCGGGCGATGTCTCCGCCGGACCGAAGACATGCGGGTGTCGGCGCTCCATCTTGTCGCTGATCGCGTCGATGACGTCGGGCAGGGTGAACGCGCCGGCTTCTTCTGCGATGCGGGCATGGAACACTACCTGCAACAGCAGGTCGCCGAGTTCGTCCTTCAGATCGGCAAGATCGCCGCGTTCGATCGCGTCAACGACCTCATAGGCCTCTTCGATCGTGTAGCGGGCAATCGTCCTCGACGTTTGAACACGGTCCCATTCGCATCCCGTATCCGGATCGCGCAGTCGCGCCATGATGGTCGTGAGGCGGTCAATCATGGCGGCGCTCCGCATAAAGTGAGAATGACGTGGACATCGCCGATGCTATGACAAAATCAAAAGCTTCATAACGAACCACGTCCGGTCCGATAATATACATTATGTAAAATAGACTAGGATATGTATGTACGTGTCAGGCTTCCAGGATCTGCCCATCAAAGCCAGGCTCCACTGTGTCAGGCAGTTCCGCCCTCAAGGCTGCATAGTCCATGCTGTTGTCCATATGGATAAGCGCGGTCCGCCGCGGCTTGAACGCATCGACCCAGCCCAAGACGGCCGAGAGTTGCGGATGCGTCGGGTGCGGACGACGGCGCAGTGCATCGACGACCCAGACGTCCAGCCCCGTATACATCGCGGCCATATCGTCGGTCATGATGTTGAAATCGGTCGCATAACCGATTGCCTTGCCATCGGCCTCGAAGCGCAGCCCAGCGGCGTGGATCGATCCGTGCGGCTGATCGGTAACGCGAATGTCGATCGCGCCGATCGTCAGTCGGTCCGGCAAGACCACCCCGGCGATCGTCGACGGATAGCCGCTGCGGCCCCGGAACGCATAGGTGAAGCGATCCTCGAGCGCGGCGAGCGTGGCCGGCCGAGCAAAGCCGATTACGGGCGTGCCCATCGCGTGATAGAGCTGCCGGAGGTCATCAATGCCGTGGCAGTGATCAGCGTGATCATGCGTCCAGATGACCGCATCCACCTCGGAGATGTTCGCCGCGAGCAACTGCTCACGCATGTCCGGCCCTGTATCGATCAGGATCCGCGTTCCGGCATGCTCGACAAGCGCCGAGACGCGGGTGCGGCGATTGCGCGGTTCGGCGGGATCGCAGGCACCCCAGTCATTGCCGATCCGGGGCACGCCCGAGGACGTCCCCGAGCCGAGGATCGTGATCTTCACGCGCGATGCGCCACGACCGGCGTAACGCCCGGCCGCGTCTTGGCGAACAAAGTATGGAAGTTTTCGGCGGTCCGGTGAGACAACTCCCCGATGGAGACGCCGCGCAGGTCGGCCACGAACTGCGCGGTATCAGCGACAAAGCCGGGCTCCCCCGTCTTGCCCCGATTGGGCACGGGCGCAAGAAAGGGCGCGTCGGTTTCGATCAGCAGGCGTTCGATCGGCAAGCGCGCAGCGATCGCTTGAAGGTCGCGCGCGTTCTTGAACGTGACGATTCCCGAGAGCGAGATATAAAGGCCGAGTTCGAGTGCCTTGTCGGCAAATGCTGAGCTTGCCGTGAAGCAGTGGATCACGCCGCCATAGGCCCCCTTCCCCATCTCGTCCGAAAGGATCGCCGCGGTGTCCTCTTCGGCATCGCGGGTATGCACGACGATCGGCAAGCCGGTCTCCCGCGCCGCGTCGATATGCGCGCGGAAGCTCAGCGCCTGGCGCGCGCGGTCGGAGGTCTCGCGGTAATAATCGAGCCCGGTCTCACCCAAGCCCACGACCCGCGGGTGACGTGCGCGCTCGACCAGACGCGCCGCGTCGATCGCAGGATGGGCATCCGCTTCATTGGGATGAATGCCGACCGTAGCCCAGACATCGAGCTCACGGTCCGCGGTGGCGATCACCGCATCCCATTCACTCTCCCGCGTCGAGATGTTGAGCATCGCCGTCACACCGCGCGCCCGCGCGCGATCGAGAACCGCCTGCTGATCCTCGATCAAGCCGGGGTAATTCAGGTGGCAATGACTGTCTGCAAGCATCAGGCGTCGGTCTCCGCGGGCATCTCGAGCCGTGGGAACGCGCCGGTCGGCGCGACGATCCGGAAGTCGCTCGCGGACTGCCGGTCATACCAGCCGTCATCGTCAAGCGCGGCATGGTCCCGGCCCTCTGCACCGATCTGGTCGAGGACCTTGCTCGCTGCGCTCGGCACGACCGGAAGAATCGTGATGGCGAGCATCCGGATTGCGCGCACCAACGTCGCCAGCACCGTGTTCATCCGTGCCGGGTCGGTCTTGCGCAACGCCCAGGGCGCCTGCACGTCGATATACTGGTTGCAGGCAAAGACGCCCCGCATCCACGCCTCGATGGCGTGCGACAGTGCGAGCTCCGCAAAGCCGGACCTGAACGCGGCGCAGGCCGCGGTGACGTCTTCGAGCAGCGCCGCGTCGGCCGGTTCGATCGCAGTCGCCATGGGCAATGCACCGTCCAGGTTCTTGGCAAGGAACGACAATGTCCGCTGGGCCAGATTGCCGAAGCTGTTCGCGAGCTCGGCGTTGACCCGCGTCACGATCGCCTCGGCCGAATAGCTCCCATCCTGACCGAAGCTGACGTCCCGAAGGAAGAAATAGCGCAGGGCGTCGACGCCGAACGCATCCGCCAGCACCATCGGATCGACGACATTACCAACCGACTTCGACATCTTCTCGCCGCGGGTCAGGAGAAAGCCGTGGCCAAAGACGCTCTTGGGCAGCGGGATGTTCGCGGACATCAGGAAAGCGGGCCAGAACACGGCATGGAAGCGAACGATGTCCTTGCCGATCAGGTGAAGGTCCGCCGGCCAGAAACGCGCGAGATTTGCGTCATCCGACCCCGTGTTCGGATAGCCCGTCCCCGTAAGATAATTTGTGAGCGCGTCGACCCAGACATACATGACATGACCCGGGCTTCCCGGCACGGGCACGCCCCAGTCGAAACTCGTCCGCGACACCGAGAGGTCGGACAGGCCGCCTTCGACAAAGCGCATGACCTCATTGCGGCGGCTCTCGGGACGGATGAAGTCGGGGTTCGCGGCGTAGAGGTCGAGCAAGGGCTGCTGATATTTCGACAAGCGGAAGAACCAGGTTTCCTCGGCAGTCCATTCGACCGGCGTGCCTTGCGGAGACCGGCGATCGGCGCCCTCCCCCGTCAGTTCGGACTCGTCGTAAAAGGCTTCGTCGCGAACCGAATACCAGCCCTCATAACGATCGAGATAAAGGTCCCCGGCATCCGCCATCGCTTCCCAGATCGCCTGGCTCGCCGCGTAATGATCGCTATCGACGGTCCGGATGAACCGATCATAGGATATATCAAGACGGTCCGCCATCCCGCTGAAATAGGACGACATTTCATCCGCGAACTCGCGAACGGGGACGCCGCGGTCGCGGGCGGCCTGGACCATCTTCAGGCCGTGTTCGTCGGTCCCGGTCTGGAACAGCACGTCGCGTCCGGCCTGGCGCTGAAAACGAGCGATCGCGTCGGCTGCAACCATTTCATAGGCATGACCGATATGCGGTCGGCCATTGGGATAATGGATTGCGGTGGTGATGTAGTAAGGGTCGGCCATGTCGGCGCTCCTAGAGCATCCCCCCGAGGAGGTGAAGCCCATGCCGCCCGCTTCGTCAGGTACGCAGCGTCGCAAGAATTCCTGCTAGCTCGAAGACGGTCGCCTGCGCATCGAGCGACAAGCCGATGGCGGCGGCCGACAGGTCACGCGCCGCGGCATGTGCGTCGAGGGCGGTCTTGAGCCGGACGCCCGACCGGTCCCGCGCCGCACGCGCGATGAACGCCGGCACGCGATCGAGAAACGCCTCATACCGGGGTTGAGACGCCTTCCCAGCCAGAGACTTCGCCAGCCGGAGCCGATGCCCGTTATCGCGATCGCCTTCGTCGGCGATCCGCGCAATTGCTTCGTCGAGGCTCGCAATATCGAGACCCGCGTAGCGCAGCGCCCTGCCCGGCGCTCCTTCACTCGCACGTACGAGGGCAGATATCTCGTCGTGGTCGAGGTCCGGCTGCACCTGTCGCAACGTCATCGCGACCTCGTCGGGCGTCAGTGCCTCGAACCGCAAGACCCGGCACCGCGACCGGATCGTCGGCAACAACCGTCCCGGCGCATGGCTGACCAGGAGGAAGATCGTGCCGGCGGGCGGTTCCTCAAGGTTCTTGAGCAACGCATTGCTGCCGCCGCGCTCCAGATCGTCGATCGCGTCGATCATGACGACCCGGCGCGGGCTCATCGATGGCGTCGTCGCAAAGAGCGGCTGGAGCGTGCGGACCTGCGCGATCGTGATACTGCGCGCGAGATCCTGGTCGGGCTTTTCAGGATCCTTGGGCAGACGCGTCAGCAGGCGAAAATCGGGGTGCGAACCCGCCTCGATCAGCGCGCGGGTGGGGTCGCCGGCCGGCACGGCAAACCCGCACGGCTCGGTCGACCCGCCGCGCGCATCGGCCAGCATGCGCATCGCCGCGAGCCGTGCGAAGCTTGCCTTGCCAACGCCCTGCGGGCCCGTGAACAGCCACGCATGGTGAAGCGCGCCGCTTTGCATCGCCGCGGCGAAAGCGGACTGCGCCGCGGCATTGCCGATTATGTCGGTCATGCCGGGGACGGGCTCACCCGAACGGTGCGCACGCGCGCCGGCACGCCAAGCCTCAACCGAACAGCCCGGTCAGCCCAGACCAGGCGCGCCCGAAGAACCCGGCTTCGGCAACGTCCTTTTCCGCGACCAGCGGCATACGCTGCTCGACCCCGTCCGGCATCGACACGACGAGATCCGCGATGTGCTGGCCCGCCTTGATCGGCGCCTTGACCGGCCCCTGATAGACGACCTTGGCGTTCAGGTTCGGCGATGTCCCCGCGGGTACGGTGACGGTCAGCGCCTTGGGCGCGATGAGGCCGACGCTCGATGAGCCGCCCATCTGCACGCTGGCCTCCTCGACCTTTCGACCCTTTGCGACGATCGGCTTGGACTGCCACGCGCGGAAGCCCCAGTCCATGAACCTCACTGACTCGTTCGCGCGCTCGGTCGAGCTCTTCAGGCCTGCGACGACCAATACCAGACGGCGACCACTCTGCTCGGCCGACCCGGTGAATCCGTATCCGGCTTCCTCGGTATGTCCGGTCTTCAACCCGTCGGCGCCCGCGACGCGGCCGAGCAGCGGATCGCGATTAGCCTGGGTAATCGCGCTGCCGCCCATGGTCTTGCCCCAGGTGAAATCGCGCTTTGCATAGAATTGCTTGTAGAGCTGGGGATGGTTGGTGATCGTCGCCGATGCCAGCTTGGCCAGGTCATGCGCAGTGACATAGGTCACGCCGTTATCGGGCCACCCGTTCGAGGTGCCGAAATGACTGTCCTTGAGGCCGAGCTGTGCCGCGACGCGGTTCATGCGCTCGGTGAAGGCGGGCTCCGAGCCCGAGATTGATTCCGCAAGAACGACGCAGGCGTCATTGCCCGACAATGTCACGATGCCATACAGCAGATTGGCCACGCTGACGCTCTCGTTCGCCGACAGGAACATCGTCGAACCTGCTGACGGACCATGCCATTTTGCCCAGGTCTCCGGCCGGACGGTGACCATGTGATCGAGCTTGAGCTCGCCCTTCTTGAGCATGTCGAACGCGACATAGACCGTCATCATCTTCGCCATTGACGCCGGCGGCATACGGCGATCGGCATCGCGTGCGAACAGGACCGCGCCCGACGACAGATCTTCCATATAGGCGATCGGTGCACTGGTCTGGAACTGTGGCGCGGCTGCGATCGACGGCGTCGCAAGCGCGATCATTGCCAGCGGTGCGACGGTGATGCGGCGCCGGACCATTTGAGTAAAGGGCAGCGTGTTCATGGGCAGCTTCGTCATGATATCCGTTACGTCAAAGAGGAACGCGATGGGAGGCAGGCTCGCGGCGCCGCCGGGACCTTATCGAAGTCATAGCCGGGCTTGGCAACCGCGTCACGCTTGGCTTTGAGTCTATCGGGCACGCCGGTCAGCGCTCGACTGCATCCGCCAGCAGCCCCACCGACAGCGCATAAAAATTCGAGCAATTATAGTCGAGGATTACGCGGTAATTGCTCGTGAGCAGATACGCCGTGGCGCCGGGACCGTCGGGTTCGAGCAGCGTCGCCATGACATGGTCGGCCGGCCACGAGGCGCCTTGCGTCATCACCCCCAGACCGCGCCACTCCGCGATCGTTCGCCAGCCGCTATGCCGTTCGAACACGCGCGGGCACCGCGGCGACACGAGCCGATTGCGTACCTGCGACCGATCGAATCCCTGCGGCACGGAGACCGCGACGCCCCAGGGTTGGCCACTGCGCCAGCCGGCATTGGTGAAATAATTGCCGATCGACGCCAGCGTATCGGCCGGACTGTTCCAAATATCCGCGCGGCCGTCGCCATCCCCGTCACGGGCCAGTCGAAGATAGATGGACGGCAGAAATTGGGGATTGCCCATCGCGCCTGCCCAACTGCCCTTGAGTTGTTCGCGCGAGATGCCCCGGTCGACGATCTTCAAGCCGGCAATGAACTCGCCCGCAAACAGTGATCGCCGACGCCCCTCATAAGCGAGGCTCGCGAGTGACCGCAGAATGTCGAAATTTCCGGTATAGCTACCGTAATTGGTCTCATGCCCCCAGATCGCGACCATGATCGATTCGGGCACACCTGTTTCGCGCTCGATACGCTGCAGCCTGCCCCGCTGCGCCCGATAGGTTTCCCGACCGCGTCCGATCCGCGCCGCGTCGACATGCTGCGCCTTGTACGGCGCGAAGGCCGGAATGGCGCTGCTCGTGCCGCTGCCCGGCTGTGCACGATCGAGCGCGATGACACGCTCGTTCAGCGTCAATGTAGGAAAGACGGAGTCCACCGTACGCGCCGTGACTCCGGCCTCAAGCGCCTGCGTGCGAAGCTGGCCGAGATAGGCCTGAAACCCCGCCTCGTCCTGCGCACATGCGGGGGTGGTGACCGCGGTCATCGCCGCGATGGTCAAAGCGCCACGTCGCAACGCACTCGATAGGATAGATTTTGCCGACATGCCGACCGCTCTGCCATAGGGGCGTCCGCATCGGAACCTCGCCCTGACGCAAGCATGGCTCGCATCGACGCGTGGACCGCCCGCTACGCTGCTACCCTTCCCCGCCAAGGCTATCGTTCGGGTGCTGGCCCCGTCCTTCAGTGACGACTTTCCCTGCCCGCCGACACGAAGCTGCTTGCCTTTCGTCAACCGCACCCGCTAAGGGCTGCGGCGTCGGGGAGTGGCGCAGGCTGGTAGCGCACCTGGTTTGGGACCAGGGGGTCGCAGGTTCGAATCCTGTCTCCCCGACCATCTATTCAGCGCGATAAAAACCTAGCTTTCCTGCGGGTTTAGCCACATGGCCGGCGCACTGTGCGACGGCCATGTGCGACGGTCAAGAGTCCCGGCCACCAACGCGCACTGTAAACCCATGCCGGCATTCAGGACTCGGCAGTGCTTTAATCATTACCAATCCATCGCAGTACTCGCACCATGTTGGGAGTAGGCGAAGTCAGCGGCATCGTGACACCGTCAAAATACGCCCGCCCAAACAAGCCATCGTGTTTTTCAGGGCTCATCTGGCGAGCAGCTAGGAGGAAGATCCAGACGCGGACGACGTTGTCGTCGACGCAGTCGGGATCACATTGAGTTCGCGATTTGAACAGGTCGCGCACGTTATTCTGCGCTCCTCGCGGGTTTCGAATGTGTCTGAAGGCGATCTCTCCAAAACCAGCATCTCTGTCGAAAAGGGTTGCCCAATCGTGTGCCTCTGGCAGCGGCATGCCGAGGACCGCGCTTTCTTCTTCCGGAGTTGCGAGCCGGTCCTCGAAGCGGTACTGGTCCGCTTCGAAAATCGCCGACCACCACTCCCGCGGGAGGTCGCCCTTGTCGTAATCCCAGTCCTCGGGCTGTAGATGAACGGGTGGTTCGTCCGGCAGTAGGGCAGCCAGTTCCAGATAGGTTGGCGACAACCAAGACCCCTTCTTTGCCGCCGCGATCTGCTTTTCCAAAGCGTCTAGTTCGTCGTCCACTTCGGCGACGTCTTTACTGGCCCGTGTTCTCGTCGGGACACCCAGCGCGTCGGCAAGTTCGTTGCCGTCCTTGCCGTTTAGAGCTGCTGCCAGCGCCGCAATCATTGCGTTGGGCAGATCCTTTACGGCCTCCGTCTTCAAATCAGCGTTTTTTAATCGGCGAACGAACGTCAGTAGCACCTTACCGAGTTCCGCTTCGTCTCGTTGCATCACGCTCAGCGCCGCCAGCTTCTGGGCGGCGAGTAACTGCCCGAGCAGAGAGTGTTTCGCCGTCATCTGTGCTGCAAAAATGATGATACGATTGTTGAACCAGAGCAGGCGCTCGATGTCCTGCAGGACCGCCTTGTGTGATGCCTTATGGACCCACGGCAGCTCCGCGGCATTCTTCTCGCGGCGGTCAGTGGCCCCCGCACTTTTCGCCGTCTCCAGCCTTGGAGCCAAACCAACACTCAGCTCCGTTAACATCTCACCGAGGTCGACCCCCTGTGCCACCTTGGTTGGAATCGCCCGGCTATTGTCCGCGATCCGGCGGACAACCGATTGGTACTCGTCAAACTCCTCGATGGTGAGCGCTTGACGGATCAGGTCTAGTTCTAACTTGTTCATTGCAAAGTGCTTTCATGATTTACCCGACAGACACGGATTCGCGGAGCGACTGTCCTTTTGTCGGGCGAATAAGTGCGAGATGGGTTGGTTGATCAGTCTCGGCTCAGCCGAAGCAGATCCCTGCCGGCCCTTTTCCGACGCGTTGCGCCTGACACAAGGCTGTCGGCAGCAATGAAAACCACCGTGGCGGCGTTCAGACCGACAAAAGTGAGCTTGACCAAAATCCGGAGCTTTCAAGCCGACTTCAGTAGGTTAGGCGCAATACCTACAATCTGGTGCAAGCACCGAGATTGAATGCGTGCTCCTCCGGAGCATTGGATCGGCCAAGCGGCCGAGGTGGGCGGCTCAGGCCGCCCAGCGCTAACGCGGAGGACGCGGCTGCGCCGCTTCGGCCGTTCGGCACGCTTAGTACCACCAGCGCGACCGACTGATCCTCTGGTACGTCCCCCGGCTCGTATGCGGAAAGCTCAGTGACGTGTGGATCACAACCGGCAGCCTTCTGCGTGATCCTGCACCCGCCTGCTTGGCACGCACAGCTACTGGCCAGCCGACGCTGGTTCTTGTCCTTGGTCATTTAGGAATTCCTTGTTGATCAACGTCTCAGCGGATCAGCAAGAATCTACGGGGCAGCCCAAGCGGACGGCGGATGATCAGCAAACGCCGGTCGTCGCTTCACCGGCCACCGCGATAAACGAGGTTGTACGTTCGCGCGCGCCAGCGTCCACCAGCAGAGGCTGACGTACAAAGACCGTAGAGCTTCCATCAACGGCCCAACGATAGCGAAAATCAGCTCATCCATGAGCACCACTCCGTGTCGCAGCAACATGGCTGCGAGAGAACGGTGAGGACGGCGAACGGCAAGCCATCCCCTCCTTTTAGGAAACGGCGGCGGATGTAGCCAGAGCGATTTCGATGAAAAGGCTGTGAAGGGTCAGCTGAAGGAAAAATAGATCAGCCAAGCGCTGTCATCTCCGACCTGGCTCTTCATAAGCACCGATCGGCCTCCTGCCGATCTCCACCAGCATCAGCGTATCACCCTGCCCCTGTTGATGGGGCCGGGTGCGTCCGCTCGTCCCGGAGTCATTTATGCTTCCCACACCCATCGTCACACTAAACGTCGCCAAACTCGATGTCGGCCACCGCATCGGTATCGACCGGAAAATAGCGGTCGGTGCCGCCGTGCTGACTGCCCAAATGGACGGGGCCTTGGTCCGCTTCACGCTCGACAGCTGCATCCTCCGACCGTCCGATACCGCCGATGATTTTCTGTCGTGGCTCGATCGGCACCTGACCCGCCAAGGTGTGACCATCACCGGCTACCGTCTGGCCGATATGGCCTCGCTGCTCGACCGTCTGCCCGCAGCCGACTGGTCCCCCTCGCTGCGCGCGTTGTCGGGCTGCGGCCAACAGCAGGTGCTCGACTTGTCCGCCAGCGTCGATGGAACGGCGTTGACCTTTCCTGAAGCGTGCGAGCTGTCGCAAATCCTGTGTGCGCCCGTCGATCCGGATCGCCGCTTCGCCGCCTGGGTGCGCTCCGACGTCTGTTACATCGCACAGGATGCACAGCTCGATGTTTTGGCCGCCTTTCGGCTCGTCTTGCAACGCCTCCCCGGCCTTAGCTCTGCTGGACAAGCAATCGCCGACACCATCGGCGGCCATTTCGCCGCCTGGCTCGACGAGGCGGACCATGCGGTCGCCCGGCTCCATCTCGCGGACCTTCTGTCCGTCACCAACTGAACCGAAACCGCCGCGTCTGCGGCGCAACCTAAGGAAAATGCTATGCCTCTCATCGACATGTCGATCGAGGAGCGGGGCTATGAGCCCGCGTCCATTGCGCTTGCCGTCCGTACGGTCGGCTCCTGTCCTGCCGCCTGTCATCGACCGGATGCTAGAATTTTGTTCGGCATCGGTGTCCTTGCCGTCGTGCCGGATCCCGACGGCGGCTCTCGCTTCGCCGCCGACGCCATGTGTCTGTCCGAAGGCGAAAGCGCGGTCGATCTGCTCGAATGGCTCGAACCACAAATCCCGTCACACGATGGCGCGATCGTGACCTATTCAAACTGGGGTTCAGTCCCACGCCGCCTGATCGCTCTCGCAGATCCGACACTGCATCCGAACATCGTCAAGGCCGCTGCCGACACATCCGGTCGCTGGCGCGACATGCCGCGGGGACACACCTGGCATATACGTCAGGCGCGGGCGATGCATATGCCCTGCCTGTGCCGGCCCAACACCCCCGTCGACGAGTGCGACGCGGCGATGCCCACGTACCTGCTACCAAATCCCGTCACCACCGCTGCCGAACTCATCGGCGAGGCGATTGCTGGCTGGCAGTGCTGGGCGAGGATGTTCGGCGACTTCGACGACCCCCTGCATCCGGCGCAATCCGCGCTGCGCGCGCTCGATCGCTGGCGCGCTGACCAACACACCGCCCGCTGACCACCACCCTTCCTCAACTCACGGCCCCCAGGGGCTCACTGGAGAACCACCATGCACCACGACGTCACCTCGCTCTGGAAGAGCACATCCCCACGCTTCGTCGTCGTCCTCGACGCCGAGCTCGCCTACGACCATGAAGCGCATGCTCGCTACTAGGCGGCCGAACGTTTCCTCCCCGCCGATGCGTCGCATCTGACCCCGCGGGATCTGCGGACAGACCCTCGCGTCACACCGCGCTGGCCCTGCCATCGCATCACAACCCTGTCCTGGCTGGTGATGACCGAGGCCGCTGATGGTCTGCGCCCGCTACGGCTCGAAACCCTTGGTTTGCCCGAGCATGATGAAGCCGCTGTCCTTAAGGCATTTTTCGCTGACATGGAGCATCTCGGAAATGTCCAGATCGTGACATGGGGCGGATTCCACACCGACCTGCCGCAACTTTTGATCGCGGCGGTGGACGCTGGCCTACGGCTCCCGCCTAACCTAGCTGGATTGCGATCGCCGTGGCGACGCGATGCCTCTGGCCATCTCGATCTGTGCTCCGAAATGTGCGGTGGCGCTGTCCCTGCACACCTTGCCGAAGTCGCCGCACGATTGCGCATACCCGCCAAGCTGACGTGCCGACCAAACCTCGTCAGTCAGTTGATGGCGCAGGGTAAATGGTCGGCGGTCCGCTCGGTATCCGAAGGCGATGTCCTCTCTACGGCTGCGCTGCTGATGCGATGGCGGCATCTAAGCGGTGGCACCGTCTCCACCCTGGAAGCGACGCGCCGACTGACCAGCTTCGTCGCCGAACACTGCTCGCACCGCAGCTACGCCGCGGACTGGCGACGATACGGCGATGATCTGCTCGCTGAGTCCTTCGCGATCGAAACCAGAAAACTGGACACTCTCGCGCCTGCGGCCTGCTGATAAACGGTGATGATAGCCTCGGTGAAGGGGCGGAAAACGAACAGTGGGCCGAGAGCCCAAAGGAGATGATTGATATGAGCATCCAGCATTCCATCGACACCATGCAGGCTTGGACTCACGCATTGCGTGTGGTCATGGGCTATCCGGAATTTGCCCCTATCGGAAACCCAATCGCGTTCGCGTCGGGCGGGCGCAAGGAGGCGACCGAGGCGTTACAGATTGCGGCGATCGTCGAGCAATCCGGTCGCGATGTCGTGTACGTCGAGTTCGCCCGGCCGATCGCAAAAGGTCCGATCGGAATATCGCTCGCGACCCGCGCGACGCTTCACGTCGACTGGCATTCCCGGGTTCGGCTCTACGCCGCCGCTGACGATGCGCCCGTCGAACTGCTGACGGACACGCACCGATGGTCGGTCGGTCCTCGCTCCATCTTGACTGCATCGGCCTTGCCTCGAGGCAGTCGCGTCGCGCGCGGCATCGAACGCGCGGACTACCGCTGGCGCGAAACAGCGGCGCAAATGTACGGTGTCGAACTGGATGGGTCGGTCCACATACCGGCTGGCGGGACGTATGCGGACGCTGTGCCGATGGAGGCGCTCCGCAGGGCGGCGTGACGTACTAAGAGGACCGATGACTATCGGGCGGACGACCCCTATCGTCCGCCCGATGAGCTCCGCCGAGCGGTAAGCCTGTCCGACCCGCAAATGGGTGTGCCAATTGCAATCATCGATGAAATCGTTCGTCGCATCGTAGACGGCACATTCGCCGAGATAAGGTACGATCCAAGAACGGTTGAGCCTGCAAAAACTGGGGGCTTAAAATTTTTCTTCACCGCCACGCCGCTCCAAGCGGTTTGACCCAATTCCAGATGTCCAAACCGCCGTACCCGCTTCCCAAAAGCAGCCGTCCGTTCATCCCGCTTCGAAGCGCCTTTCGGCGGCTTTCGCGCGTTCGACGTTAGGCTTTCAATCGGGGGAGCAGGATTTACCCCCTTCGGCAGGATCGACACATGGCAGAACCCTTCACCATAGCGGTACCCGACGACCGGCTCGCCGCCATTCGCGCCAAGGTCGAGGCGTTCGACTGGAGCATCATGCCGGACGCGGGGGGCTGGCAGTCAGGCGTCGGCCTCGCCGATCTCAAGCGGCTCGTCGACTATTGGCTGGCGGACTACGACTGGCGCGCGCAGGAGCGGCGGCTCAATATGCTGCCGCAGTTTACGGCCGACGTGCAGGGGCAGAGCCTCCACTTCATTCATGCGTGCGGCGATGGCTCACGTCCCCCGCTGCTTCTGCTACACGGCTGGCCGGGGTCGTTCCTCGAATTCGAGGCGCTGATCGCGCCGCTCGTCGCCGATGGTCACGACGTCGTTGTTCCCTCGCTCCCCGGCTACGCGTTTTCGGACCGCCCCGTGTCTCCGATCGGACCGAAACAGACCGCAGAACTCATGCACGGCCTGATGGTCGAGCTGTTCGGCACGCGACGCTATCTCGTGCAGGGCGGCGACTGGGGTGCCGCCATCGGTGGCTGGATGGCGCACGCGCATCCCGATGCGATCGCCGGACTCCATCTGAACATGGTGCTGCTCCAGGCCAACGACGCGGTGCCGAAAAAGCCCGACGAGGTCGCCTGGGCTGCGAAACGCGCCAAGCTCGCCAAGGAAGAAACCGGCTATTCGCAGGAACAGGGCACGCGCCCGCAGACGCTCGGCGTGGCGATGTCGGACAGCCCGGTCGGCGTCGCGGCGTGGATCCTGGAGAAGTTCGGCGCATGGGCCGATGTGCCACGCGACGCACGTGGCCGCCCCGACCTGTGGCAGGCGTTCGACGAGGACCTGCTCCTTACCAACATCATGCTGTATCTGGTCGAGGGATCGTTCGTAACCTCGACCTGGATGTACCGTGGCCGCATGCTGGAGGACTCGGGCACTTTCCCCGCGGGAGCGCGGATTACCGTACCGACCGGAGTCGCGGCATTCCCCGACCCGGTCTTTCCGCCGCCGCCGCGCTCGCAGGCGCAAAAGACCTATGACATCGCCCAGTGGACCGAGATGCCCGCGGGCGGCCACTTCGCCGCGCTGGAGCAACCCGATCTGCTGCTCGCCGACATGCGCCGCTTCTTTGCGTCCAAATCGGTTTCCGATGACGCCCCGAAACGCTCGATCGCACTTCGCTCGGCTGGGATCATCGCTGCGACGCTGGCAGCGGCCGCGGTTTACACTCGGGTGGCGACCAAGCAGATCGAGCAGGACGTGCCCGCCGAAGGCCGTTTCATCACCGTCGCGGGTGCACGGATCCACTATGTCGATCGCGGTGCGGGACCGCCGATCGTCCTGATCCACGGGTTGGGCGCGCAGCTCCGCAACTTCTCCTACGGTGTCGCCGATGCGCTGGCCGACGAGTACCGTGTCATCCTGGTCGACCGGCCCGGCTCGGGCTACTCGGTGCCGACCGGCGAACAACCCGGTATCCTAGGCCAGTCGGCGATCATCGCAGGGTTCATCGACACGCTCGCGCTCGATCGTCCGCCGCTGCTCGTCGGTCATTCGCTGGGCGGTGCGGTCGCCCTCGGCGTGGCCACGCACCGCCCTAGTTCGGTCGCAGGCCTCGCGCTGCTGGCGCCGATGACGCAGCCGCCTGGATCGATGCCCGCCTCGGTGGCAAACGCGATCGAAAGTAACCCTGGCGGGCGCGCGCTCTTCGCCAATCTGCTTGGCACGCCGATCAGCCGTGCGGCGTATGGCCTGCGCTGGGGCAAAATCTTCGCGCCCGATCCAGTCCCGGCCGATTTTGGCACGCGCGGTGGCGGCGCGCTTGGCGATCGCCCGGTTGCGTTCAATGCTGCGCTAGTTGAATTGGCCAGCGCCGACGTTGACCTTGCCGCGATCGTCAGTCGCTATGCCAAGCTGACGGTCCCGGTCGCGTTGCTCTATGGTCGTGATGACCAAGTGATCGCCCCCTCGATCGATGGCGAGCAGGCAGTAGCCGCAATTCCTGGCGCGACGCTGGAGATGACCGGCGGAGGCCATATGCTCCCGGTCGCGCATCCACAGGCCAGCGCCGCGTTCGTCCGCCGATTCGCCAAACACGTCTTGCAGTAGCGCCAAGGGGGTTAGGGGGCTCGGCGCCCGCTGGCCCCCTCAGAGATCGTACCTTTCTGATCTGTCAGTGACCGGCGACCTGCCCACCGTCGACGTGGAGTATTTCGCCGGTCACGAAACTGGCATCCTCGAGGTACAGCACCGCGCCGACCACGTCCGCGACCGTGCCCATCCGACCGAGCGGGTGAAACGCTCCGAGCCCGGCGCGCGTCTCGGGAGGGTGCATCGGCGTTTCGGTGATGCCGGGCGACACCGCGTTGGCGCGTACGCCGCGGGAGGCATATTCGATCGCCAGGCTGCGCGTCGCCGCAGCCAGCCCGCCCTTGGTCAGCGACGCCAGCACCGAGGGGAATTCGACATTGGCGTGCTCCGCCAACGTCGTGACGATCTGCAGGATATGGCCACTGCCCTGCTCAACCATCAGCGGCAGCGCCGCCTGCGTCATGTGGAAGAAGCCGTCGAGATTGGTCTGCGTGATCTGGCGATACTGCTCCGCCGTGTAATCGGTAAAGCGCTCGCCGATAAAAACGCCGGCATTGTTGACGAGCGTATCTACTCGCCCGAACCGGTCGCGCGCGGCCATCACGACGCGCCTCGCGGTTTCGGGATCGGCAACGTCCCCCGCAACGGTGATCCAGTCGTCCGATTGCAACGCTGCGATCGATCGTGACACGCCGACGACACGCCAGCCGCGCGCGCGATACGCGTCTGCGATCCCCTCCCCCAAGCCTTGCGAGGCACCGGTGACGATAGCGACCTTGGGCGCGTCAGACATCGACGGCGCCGATCTCCGCGCGGAGGGTAACGGGGGTTGTCATTGCCGAATGGACTCCGAAAAGGACCGACAGCGCGTTACTGCGCTCTCGCGATGTCAGGACAGCGGGGGTTGGCTGTTGGACGCGGTCAGTCCGCCGTCGACCGGCAGGTTGACGCCCGTCACGAAGCGCGCGTCGTCGCTCGCCAGGAACGCGATCGCACCGGCGATGTCCACGGGCTCGGCACCCCGTCCGATCGGGATCCGCTCCTCGAACTTGGCGATCAGGTCAGGTTGTTCCTTCATTCCCGCGGTCAGCGCGGTATAGGTCAGCGACGGGTTGACCGCATTGACGCGCACGCCGTTCCTGGCCTCGTCCATCGCCAGCGCGCGTGTGAAATTGCTCACCGCACCCTTGGCCGCGCAGTAGAAGCTATGGTTCCAGTCGCCGCCGAGCCCCGACACCGACGACACGTTGATGATGCAGCCCTTCGACGTGCGCAGATGTGCGATCGCCGCGCGGCTCATGTGGACGACGCCGTACAGATCCGTCTCGATCACCTTGGTGAATTCCGCGAAGTCGCCCTCGTCCAGCTTGCCCAGATAGTCGACGCCGGCGTCGTTGACGAGCACGTCGATCCGACCGAAGCGATCGATTGCCGCCTCGACCAGCGCCTCGCACGCGGCGCGGTCGGTGACGTCGGTTTCCCGCGTCTCGACGGTGCCGCCCAGTTCGGCTGCCAACTTGCCGAGCGCGCCCGTGTCGATGTCGCCCAGCACCAGCGTCGCGCCTTCCTCGGCAAAGCGGCGCGCGGCCCCCTCGCCGATGCCCGAGGCGGCACCGGTGATTACGACGACCTTGTCGGCAAAGCGCGCCATCATGCGTTCTCCGCCTGCGCCTCGTGCCTGCCCTCGCAGAACTCCTCGACGAGCTTTACACAGAACGCAGGCAAGTCATCCGGGGTGCGGCTGGTGACGAGGCCCTGGTCGACGACGACCTCCTGATCGACCCAGGTCCCGCCCGCGTTGCGGATGTCGGTGGCGAGCGTCGGGTACGACGTGAGCGTACGACCGCGTACCTGATCGGCCTCGATCAGCGTCCATGGCGCGTGGCAGATCGCGGCGACCGGCTTACCGGCGGCGAAGAAATCCCGCACGAACGCTACGACCTTGTCCGACGACCGCAGCGTGTCCGCGCCGACGCACCCGCCCGGGATCACCAATCCATCGAAGTCGGCGGCCGACACGTCGTCGATCGCTTTGTCGACGGCGAACGTCTTGCCAGGATCGAGATCGTTGTTGACCGTCTCTGCGTCGCCGGTTTTGAGGCTGATGACGGTTACTGCACCGCCTGCCTGCTCGACGGTTGCCTTTGGCTGCGCGAACTCGGGCTCTTCCGTGCCGCGCGGTGAAATCAGAATTGCGATTGTCTTGCCTTGGAGCTTCATGATCGTCCTTTCGAAATCTGAATAAGCGTGAGCAGCGTCAGGCCGGGATATCGGTGATGGTCGCGGTGTTGACGGCGGCAATGCCGGTCTCGCGGTGGCGGAAATCGCTGAGCGCGCGGTACACCTGCATGCGCGCGCGCATCACGCCGCCGAGCGGACGATGCGCCTCCAGGGCGTGCGCCGGCCGGAACGTCATGACCTCGTCGAAATAACGGACCCGATCCGGGCGATAGGCGGCCTGCCGCGGCAGACGGATCGTCGCGATCGTACGGTATTCGCTGACCCGCGTCGGCCAGTCGACCGAGGTATCCTCGATCGGCTGCGTCTCGGCATCGACCCAGAGTTGCGCGCGCAGTTCGAAGACCGCGTCGTTGCCGTCGAAATACGCGATCGCGGCGTGACGGAAGCCATCCTCGTCCTGATGCGGATCGAGCCGCCAATCATCCAGCGCACGCTGCTCAGGCGCGACCGGAAACACGCCTAGTTTCGCGACATGATCGCCGTAGCGGATGGGGCACTGGCTGAAATACGTCTCGACGAGCGGGTGGCTGAACGGATGGCCATAAAAGTCCAGCGTCGGGCTCGGTTCGGCACCGACCGCGTTCAGGACCTTGTTGATGTTGCGCGCGATCGATGCGGCCGCACTTTTGACACCTTCGGGCATCGGCACGGTCATGCCGATCTTCTTTGCTTGCGCTAGAAACCCGGCGGCGGTGCCGGCGGGGAACGTCGTACCGCTCGCCAGGACGAAATCCTGCGTCGGCGCGTCATGACCAGACAGCTTGGCGCCTTCGACCCCGAAGACCTTGATCGCCATGCCGCGGTGCGTCGAGACCCGGTCCCCGAGCTTCTCGCCCGGCCCCTGTGCAAAGCGGACCGCGACGTCGAACGTCCCCGGGTTCGCGAACAGCCCCTGCGCCAGTTCCGGCGGCAGATCGTCAGCGACGACCATCGTTCCGATGACGCAGGCCGTGCTCTTGGCATGACTGGCGCGCACCGCATGGCCGTCGCGCTTTTCGACCGTCTCGCTCTCCTGCGTCATCCCCTTGATGATGCCGTCGATACTCTCCTGCTCGCCGGGCTCAGGCGTCTCGATGTCGTCGCGATAGGGTAGATAGGGCATGGGAAGCTCCTGTTAGATCAGGATGTTAACATTTGAATGCCCCGCGACGTTTCGGTACGGTTCCGTGCAGACCCGGTCAGTCGAGCGCAGGCAGCGACCGCGGCTCGTGCATCGGGCAGCCGTTCAACTGGCTGCGCAAATCCTGGATGACCGGGTAGACCGCACGGCGCGCGCGCATGACCGACCCGAGCGGCCGATGTGCCTCGACGCCGTGCCAGGGGCGGAACGCGGTCTGTTCGTTGAGCACGGTAACGCGCTCCTCGGACCAGCTCTTCTGCGGCTTCACCGTGATGGTCGCGACCGGGATGTAGGGATTGCCCTGCTCGGGCCACGGCGTCGCGGCGTCCTCGATCGGGTTCTCCTCGAGGTCGCGGCAGAGTTGCGCGCGCAGCGTCCATGCACCACCCTCGTTCGCGAAGATCGCCATCAGTTCTTCGCGGATCGAGTCGGGGCTCTTGCTCTCGTCGAGCTTCTGATCGGTCAGTGCACGAAAGTTGGGCGATTCCGGCACGATGTCGAACTTGGCGATATAGTCGCCAAAGCGGAGCGGCGCCTGCGAGCCATAGCGGTCGCCGATCGGGTTGGTGTCCGGATAGCCGCCAAAGCCCTTGAGCAACGCGCTCTCGCCGCCGACGGCTTCCAACGCCTGCTCGATCGGGCGCAACACCTTCGACAGCGCCGCCTTCGCCCATTCCGCGCGGTTGGTCGTCGCGGCGAGCAGCTTGGTGTTGCGCAGGAACCCGACCGGCGTCGGGTTCGAGAAGGCGACCCCGGAGGCCATCAGAAAGTCCTGCGTCACCTCATCCTCGGCGCCCGGCAGCCGCTCGCCGTCGACACCGATCACCTTGATCGAGAAGCCGCGCGGCAGGGAGACGCTGTCGCGGATCGGGTCGCCCGGGATCGCAGACATGCGGATGATGACCGGGTAGCGACGCCCGCGCTCGAAAATGCCCTGCGCCTGCTCGTCCGCAAGGTCGTCGTGGACCACCATCTCGCCTTCGAGCAAGGCATGACTCTTGGCGTGAACGCCGCGCTGCGCATGGCCGAGGTCCTCGTGCGTCTTCTCGACGATGTAGCTGAACGTCTTGTTGAGACCGTCGATCGTCTCCTGCTCGTCGGGACCGATCGTCTCGACGTCGGGGCTGTAGCGGATCGGGTTCTTCAACATGGGAAATCCCTTTGGTTCAGCGCAGTAACGCGCGGTTCGCGCTTTGGGGGCGTCGGTATTCCGGAATGGTCAGGCGTTGGCCGCTGCCTTCGCGCCGGCCGCGGTCGCCACGCCGAAGACGAGGTGGACCATCGTGTGCGTACCAATCGTCGCCGCATCGGCCTGCCATTCGGGCTTCTTCAGCCCCAGCAGCGGCCCGGTGATCCAGTGCATCGCGGCGTAGAACGCCAGGCCGAACATGATTCCCGACGGCACTATGCCTGCATCTTCGTCGACGATCGCCGCATAGACCGCGCCGGCTGCCGCAGACAGCAGGAGGTGGCTACCCTGCACGATGGCCTGCTCGGCCGCATCCGGCAGGTCGCTCGACGGTAAGGAGCGAACGCCGAGTTGCCGCGCGCCGGCCCGTTCGAGATCGGTGAGCTCGGACGCGATGCCGCTCTTCTTCTCGCCCGCCATCATCATCGCGGTGATGCCGAGGCCTGCCACCAACCCACCGGCGATCGCGCCGGCCATCCGCTTGCCGTTCATGCGCGCTCTCCGTCTTCCTTTGGATCGTCGGGCAAGCCCTCCTCGCGGCCGGGGACCGACATGTCGTAGGCGTTGAGCAACAGCGACACGAGGCAATAGCCGCCTACCAGATAGACCAGCTCCGCGGTCCGATCCTCGCCGAACGCGCGCACCGCACGGTTGTAGGTCGAAGCCGGCAATTGTCGTCCACCCGCCAGCGTCGCGGCGACGTCGTAGGCGGCGGCCTCCTCTTCGGTCAGGTCGGCGGGACGCTGGCCAGCGGCGATCGCCGCGACCTTCTCGGCCGACAGACCCGCCGCCTCGCCGACCCGCTCGTGGGCGTAGAGTTCGTAGCGCGAGTTGAAGACCGCGCCGGTCGCCAGGATCGCGACCTCGTGCGCCGCCTTCGGCAACGTGGCGTTGTCGATCAGCGCCTTGGTATACGTCCAGGCAGCGCGACCGAACGCGGAAAAGCGCAACATCGGCGCGAACGGCCCGACCAGCGCCCCATCCGCCCGGTGCGAGACGAAGCCCTTCAGATGCTCGGTGATGTAGGCGTCCATCTCGTCGTGAAGCGGACGCAGAGCCGCGGGCATGTCCGCGGGCGGATAAGGTGGGGTACGCATCGCTTGCTCCGTTGTCAGGCCGCGCCGGCCGGATGCCGGTCACGCATTGATCGACGGGGCGGCACCGGCCACCCCGTCGAACCGATCAGCGGCGGGGCGCCCCTGCGAACGCTGCCTTCAGGCGCGCGACCGCCAGTTCGTTGGCGTCCTTGGCACCGCGAACGACCTTCGCCATGCCGAAGAACTCATGCGTGACGCCTGGATACGTCTTCTGCTCAACCTTCACGCCCGCCGTGCGCATCGCCGCGGCCAGCGTCTCGCCGTCCGAGCGCAGCGGATCGATCTGCGCATTGATGATCGTCGTCGGCGGCAGGCCGCGCAGATTGGCGGCGACCAGGTTCAGCCGCGGATCCTGCGCATCGGCGGCGCTGGTCTGGTAATAATAGCCGAACCACTTCAGCATCGCGGCATTCAACGGCTTGGCATTCGTCGAATCCTTACGCGACGGCAGCGTCATGCTGCTGTTGGCGATCGGATAGACCGAGACGATGTAGCGCGGCACGGTCAGGCGATTGTCACGTGCGTAGATCGCGGTCGCGACTGCAAGGTTGCCGCCCGCGCTTTCACCGGCAACTGCGATCTTCGCAGGGTCGCCGCCCCAGCTCGCCGCATTCTGCAACGTCCAGCGATAGGCCGCCGCGGCGTCGTCATGCTGCGCCGGGAACTTGAACTCGGGAGCGTGGCGATACTCGACCGACACGACGATCGCGTTCAGCGCCTTGGCCATCGCGCGAGGTGCCGAATCATACGTGTTCACGTCAGCAATCACCCAGCCGCCGCCATGATAATAAACGACGACCGGCATCGGCTTGCCATTCGCGGGCGCTGCCGCGGGCTTGTAGATCCGCGCGAATTGCTGGGCGTCCGAGCCATACGGCACGTCCTGCGTCGTTACCGAAGCGTCGGGCGCGGTTGACATGCCCTGCTGGACCATCGCCGCCTTGGCGCCATCGGCGGCCGAAGGCTGCATCCGCGCCTGCGCCGGGGTCAGCGTCTCGATCGGCTTGCCGCCGAGACCCGCCAGCGCGTCGAGCACCTTCTGCATGTCGGGTGCCGCCTTGGGGGGCTGCGTCGCGCTTGCCGGCGGGGCGGCGGGTGGCGGTGCGCTCGGCGAGCGGGCCGATTGCGCGAGCACGCCGGCCGATGCCGTCAGTAGCGCCGCGCGAAAAGGCTGCGCGCGACGGGGTGCTTCGAGATGGAAACCATGTGATCCTCCTGTTTGATCGCTCATGAACAAAGCAGGATGGTCGACGTTGCTGTACGGAACCGCGCAAAGTCCGCCAATTAGAGGGGAAGACGGATATGTCGACGATCGTATCTTTCGCGCGCGGAGCGGCCGTCGCCACGCCCCGTCGCGATGACGCCCCGCTTGGCAATCGACTGCTGACCAGTCTCTCGCCGGAGGATTTCGGTCTGCTGGCGCCACACCTCGAGCCGGTATCGTTCGCGGTCGGCGACTGCATCACCCGAGCCGGCGATCCGATCGACAGCGTGTGCTTTCTCGAACAGGGCATTGCCGGCGTACTCGACTCGCTCGATGACGATCGTCGCTACGCCGTCGGGCTGGTCGGCGCGGAGGGCTTCATCGGCTGGCCGCTGGTGATGGGCGACGATCGCTCGCCCTACGATGTCACCATGCGCGCCGAGCGCGGCCAGGCGCTGCGCATGCCCGCTGAGGCGTTGCTGGCAGCGGTGGACCAAAGCCCTACGCTGCGCCTGACACTGCTCCGCTTCGCCCACGTGTTCATGGTGCAGATGGGCCGGACCGTCGTGTCATCGCTGGCGCATTCGATCGAACGCCGCATGGCCCGGTGGATCCTACTCTACCACGACCGTGTCCAGGCCGACGAGATCTGCATGACGCATGAGGAGTTCCGGCTGATGCTCGGTGTTCGCCGTAGCAGCGTTACCGACGCACTCCACCGGCTGGAGGAGGAGCATGCCATCCGAGCCGTCCGGGCCAAGGTTCTGGTCCATGATCGGACAAAGCTTATGGCCCTGGCGGGCGATACATATGGCCAACCAGAACAGGACTATGTCCGTCTCCTACAGATGGACCGAAGACGCTAAGGAATTGCGCCAAGTGACCCAGTTTCGGCCATTAGCGACCGCTTTTCATGTTTCCAAATACGGCCATTCGTTCATCTCGTTCGTATGCCGCATTTAGTGCGCTCGACGGTCCGCTGAGACGGCTTCGGGTGGGGAAACGGCGAGTCCGATCAGGGAAGGTAGCAACGCACAACCAGACCTCAAATCCGTCGCAATTCGAGTTCCTCTCGCAGCACCCCGACCAAGGCTGCTGCCGGCATGGCACGAGACAGTGGCGCACCTTGCCCTGCCCATTGCGCGCCAAAACCGTGTTCGCCTTGCGCCTTGGCAGCCGCGTGCAAGGCCTTTCCCGCATCATAGGCAATAGGATAATCAGGCGGTCGGCGTTCATCGACCAACTGATTCAGGGCCGTGAACCGGTTGGCCAGCGCACGAGCGGGCCGACCGGAAATAAGCGACGTAAGGACGGTGTGGTAAGCGCCCGCACCGGTGAGGGCCGCCCGGTATGCATCGTCTGCGGCCGACTCCGGACACGCGACAAAGGCAGTTCCCAATTGCGCTGCCGATGCGCCGAGGTCGAGCGCCGCGGCGATGCCGGCGCCGTCCATTATCCCGCCAGCTGCGATGACTGGTAGGTTGTTCTTGCGCACCAGGAGCCGAGTCAGCGCGAACACGCCGAGCGCGTCGTCGGGCGCGGTGGGGTCGAAGACACCCCGATGCCCGCCAGCCTCGATCCCTTGCGCGACCACCGCGTCGATCCCCGCCGCCTCGATCGCGTGCGCTTCGTCGAGGCTGGTTGCGGTCGCCATGAGGTAGATACCGCGCGCTCGCAACGCTGAAAGCACGTCGGTGGACGGCAACCCGAAGTGAAAGCTGACCACTGGCGGCGCGAGATCGAGCAGTACCGCCACCATGTCGGGATCATCTGCGAAGCTCTTGTAGATGGTCCTGAGCGACCTCGGGGGTTCTGCGCCGTACTCAGCAAACAGCGGGGCAAGCCAATCAAGCCATTGCGCTTCCCTTGAAAGATCGGCCGTTGCGCCAGCGTGGACGAAGACGTTGACGTTGAACGCACGGGTCGTGCGGCTGCGCACTTCGTTGATCATCGACCGTGCGCCGGCGGCGTAGGTCGCGCCCACTCCGATCGACCCCAAGGCTCCTGCCTCGGATACCGCTGCCGCCAGCGAAGGTGTAGCAACGCCCGCCATCGGCGCCTGGATCAAGGGCACCGAAAGTCCGAACCGATTGATGAGAGACATACCTACGCGGGATCCGATCATGAACGATTGTCCACTTATGACTACGCCAGCGCATTAAGTGAATGGCGCCAGGTGGGCGGATGCGGATGCTCTGCCAGTCAACCGCTACGACCCAGATGCGGTCGTTCCGACGCCATATGGCGCGCCCGAACTTCCGCCACTCGTTCAGGCTGCCTGTGCAGCGCGAATGCCGTTCACCCGTTGCGCTGCGACAAGACGGTGCCTTGGCATTGAGCCGCCTAGCCTTCAAAACCGCGGCATGACCCAAGAGACCATCGCGCGCCTCCGCATCAGTTTCAACGACATCGAGCCCGAAATTTGGCGGTCGGTCGAGATTCCGGTCACCGCCAGCCTCAAGATGCTTCACGACGTGATACAAGCCGCCATGGACTGGCAGGACTATCACCTCTGGCATTTCGAAGCGGGCGACCGCCGCTACGGCGTACCTAACCCTGAGTGGCCGGACCGCAATCTCACCAACGCCAGAAACGTGAAGCTCGGCTCCCTCATTGACCTCGGAGTCCGCCAGCTCACCTACACCTACGACATGGGCGACGACTGGCGGCATACGGTCGTTGTCGACGCGGTCGGGCCGGCCGAGCCCGATATCAAATACCCTCGCTTCGTCGCTGGCGAGCGGGGCTGCCCGCCCGAGGACGTCGGCGGCTTTCCCGGTTTCGAGCTGTTCCTCGACGCCATGAGCGACCCGGCTCACGGGGAACATCAACAGCTACGCCAATGGTACAGCGGCCCGTTCGACCCTGACGACATCGACGAACTCGCTATAAAGCGTGCCGTCGCAGCCATCGCGATCCGCCGCCACGTCGGCAAGGCTGCCTACGAAAAGAGCCGCGTCCGCCACTGACGGGGATTTGTCGGCCATGCTCATGGCGCAAGCGACCCACAAGTGGACGTTGGGCCGCCAGCGGCTCGCCTCAAGATTGGACGTTCATTCATCGCTGATCGGCGGCAACTTCCCGCTCCTAGTCTCGGGTGCATCCAACCCTCTCAGCCTTCAGTATAGTTTCAAGGCTTCTCTCGCGTACCGGAGAGGGTTCGGAGCCGCCACGGATGGGAGCCCAAATGCTAAGCGTTGCATGGCCGGTAAACAAAGATCGGTTAGCGTTAGCAGAACTGTAGGAACGCTCAACTCACGATTAGAAAGGTGGAATTCTGTTTCCTTGTTATGAACGATAGAGCATCGCACTTGATATAGCAATTTTGGTAGAATATCGCACGCCTCATTTAGGTTGTTCAAGGCAAGCTGCTGACCAGTTGCTCTCACTCCTAGCTTTTCTAAAAAACCATGGAATTCGTTGGCCACGAAGGCTGGGTTACTGAACAGCAAATGAAACATGTCTCGAACAGAATCTTTAAATGCTCTTCCACCAATCTGCTTATCCCAGGAAGTCTTGATAAGACTGCTTAGATGATGCGCCTCCTTGTTCTGAACTGATATTTCCATTTGCTTGAAATGCCGAATCCCAAAAAGCGCAGACGCGCCACTCTGATCAACGACCTTAACTATCTGGGCGCGTATCATGTAATTCTCGAGCACGTGATAGCAGCTTAGCAGAGTATCCAAAACTGTAGTTCGGCTATTGATCTCCCCTAATATCTCAAAGGGTTCGCTGAACTGATTGTAATTGTCAGTTATTCGAAGAGTTTCTGGAATCCCCATAAGAGCGGCCGTCGACGGTGCGAAGACGGGGTTCGTCAGCAAAAATCCAGCAAGGAGAAGGTGATACTTGCAATAGAAGTTGCGCTGTTGCTCGCCTGTTATCGTGGAAACCACCCAGACCTTACCTGTAAGGTCGCCTGCTTGCTCACCGACTATGATAGAGACACAGGCCGCGGTTCTATGGGGGATACTTACCGGACTTGCCTCCTCTCCAAGGGGTTGCCGCAAGTCCAAGAAAGCCACAGATCCTCTTAAGTCGCCCGGATGCTCATAGATGAACAGGTTTAACGCATGCCCACCCTTCCTAAACGCATCAAAGTGAGCCTCGCTAATCACGAATTCTGCGAGGTCGGCGGGAACATCGGCATCAAGTTCATCAGGATCGAGGTTATTGGCAAGACGCAAGAAGGTCAAAAGGTTAGCAGCCTTCGGAAAGACCTGCTCCCTAGGCGTAGCGAGCGGTAATCTACCAAATAGCAGATTTACCTGTTCGACAAAATTAGCGCCCTCTTCCCCAAAAATGTTCGCCGCAACGGCGCACAGCTCCTCCGCTTCAAGGATGATGTCTGTAATCTCATCAAGCCACTCCTGAGACAGAATAGTCTCATCGGCCGTGAGTCCAAACCTAATTATCTCAATGATCTTCTCACGAAGCGTCATTGAGGACACCTTTAGCGTTCAGGTTGCGCCAATCTATCGGACTACTGATGCGACCCTCAAGAAACGCCTTAGTAGCATTGAATACCGCTCGTCTGTTAACGTTGCCGATGTTAACCTTCGAGAGTTCCAGCGTGTTTCGCCATCTTTCAAACTCTTCGAGATTCAATATGCTGACGTAATCCTTGATGCGCGCGTTAAAGTCGGAAAGGATCTTGATCTTCGTGCCAGGATGAGTATGGGCTACCGATCCGATCGCGCCGAAGATCCCGACCATCACAACTTCCCGCCCGAGCCACCGGATGCCCAGTTCATCTCGCAGCTCGCCATCAAGAAGCTTAAGCGTTCCGGCAAACGCCGAAAGTAAATGATCGTCGATGTCGAACAGCGAGTCATCAGACTCGTCGGCAGTGAAGGACTGGGCCGCGGAAAATTCCGCGTTAGTTGTGACAATGCCTCCTTCGGCTAGAGAGACGAAAGCCGATATGAGGTGAGCAAAGTGAAACTCGCCCGACCGTCTCTCTTTGCTATAGGATGTAGAGGCCTTGTCTTTCTCTCTGAACAATCTGCCTGGCTGCAACTCATTCTCCAGGACATCAAAGTTGCTCCAAAACAGAAGCTCAATCTGGTGCTTTATGTTAACCGACTTGTGACCGGCATTAAGAACAAGCATCTTCTGTATCTGCTGCGCCTCGGACAAGCCGATCCACACCTCAAGCCAAATGGTGTTAACTTCGAACGTCTCAGATCCGTTGACGCCTGCTCGCTTGGCTTCGAGTATCTTCTGGAAGACCTGCGGGCTTAAGCCTTCAGCGCGAAGGCCTTGAGCGATCTTACGTGTCAACCGCGCAACAGGAATATCCCCCTGGTCGACGAAGCTATTGTCAATGTACTTTATGGTATCCCAGATTTCCCTGAGTCGATGGCTCCGCTGCAGTCCATCGAGAACTTTGAAGTCCGAGCCTAGATCAAAGGATGCCCCGATCTGTTGGGCTTTTAAATTGGGACCAGCCACAAGTACAATTGAAGGTATGTGCCTCCTCTTAGCGAGGGTGTCCCACAGATTATCGAGGAATCGATTCGTAACGATTCCTCTTTGTATGTAAAAATCCCGAAAATCCGCTGGAAGACTCGTAACGTACTCATACAAAGATGCCTTACAAAGAAGGCAGGTGGCATCACCCTCACGAATACTGTCCAGTACTTCCATTTTCACAAAATTACCCTTAGCTTGATCGTACGGTCACGCGAAACGATCCATCTTCGATGGTTTCGGATCGTCCAACATCGAGGGCAGAGGCCTAAGCCTCCCCAACGCTGAAACGACCATTTTACCCGGACGGAACGTAAGACTGCAGATTGGGGGAAAAGGAGGGACCGGGAACGAGAGGGTATCGGCTCTTATCTCCGAGCGCCATCTTTTTTCGGCTTTCGGAGCGGCACGATCGCAGGCGATCAGGGGGAGGATGTAGGCGCGTCGTTACTCTGTTCAGACGCGCGAAACCGGACGGCGATCCGCTGATCGAGCGAAGCGAGACTGAGGCATGAGCGAAGGCAATCCCGGCACTGGCGGGGCAGGTGCCAGCAGCGCCGGCAATCCCACCAGTGAAGACGGTCCCACCTTCCAGCCGCGCTTTCTGCGCACCACGCGCGAGCGGTTCGACGCTTTGGGCCTGTGGGGCCTGACGCCGGAGTTCCGCAAGGGGCGCACGCCCACGTCCTGGTGGGCCGCCGACCGCGAACGCGTGCTGGCCCGCTTCCCACCCAATTACGCAAATCGGTGTTTGCTGAACGAACGACGGCTTTCGGGGTCTGCAGGCGGCAGGTGGAATGGCCGTCATTGGGGCGCGTTGCTGCTAGACGGCTTCGCGCTGGGCGAACGGCAGGTTCTGGCGCAAGCTGCCGTTCAAAGCCCGACTGCGAACGACCCATGCTGGTCGACTTCGGCCGCCGGCGGGTGGGCAGCGGAGACCCACAAGGCAACATTTGGGGCGATCTGTCTGATCCTGAAAGCAGCCTCTTTTCACGTGGCGCTGCGTCGCGCGTAGCGAGGTAAATAAGCGATTAGGGAACCGCGGCAGTGTCGGACGATAGAGACACGGCCTCGCGCGCGATCTCGCAAACAGCGTGCTGCCATCAGAGAAGCCGATACGGCTGGTCGGGGTAACGGTGTCAACTTCGAGGATTTTGTGAACGACGTGGTAGCAGGTTTTGCCGCTGCCGGCCTGAGCGACACGCTCAGCTGTCCGGGAAATACACTTCGTGAGCGTGCTGGCCCGCCGCTTCGATCACCTCATCGATGAACGCGAGGATCCGGCTGATGAAGACGTCCGCCATATACCAGACCCAGGGTTTGTCATCCGACGTCGCGCTGATGAACCAGGATGTATCCCAGTTGCGGATGCGGTCCGCAAACTTCGTGCGCCGCTCAGGCAGCCATTCGAACCCATTGTGGAGCATGCCATTGCGATATTCGAACAGGGCTTCAAGCACTTTGCGGGTGTCGGCAGGCAGGCGCGGAGTCAGTTTCGCAGCGTCTGCCAGCTGGATGATCCCATCGACTAGGTTGGTTTTTACCTCGCCCGAGGTGAAACTGAAATGCGGGTTCCAGAAGTGGGCGCGTGAGAGCGTCGACCGCTTGGAATCTTTATCGCGCCCGAGATAGTCGCCCTCTTCTTCCCCGATACCGCGGAAGATGCCGGTGAACAGATTTTCTACGAATGGCGCAAGCATCCCGACGGCAGAGGCGCTGTGTGCAGCACCGCTGTAGACTGAAGCGTGAACGCTGTCGGTGTACATGCCTACCAGATGATCACTGCCAATCTCCTCGGCTCGGCCGGCAAGGGCTTTGATCTTAGCCGCTTCCTCATCCTCCTGCTCGCGCGAGCGATCGAGGAACCCGTGGATCGCAATCAGCTGAGCTTCGAGATCATAGTCATCGAAGAAGAAATGGGCATAATCGCTGTTCTGCATTTCCATTGGTCTGTTCATCGCCTGCCAATAGCCGTCCCATTGTAGTGCTGACATGCCACGATCAGCATCGCATTTCGAGCGTAACGGACAGGATTGCTGTTGTCGTCCGACGTCTCGGAATGCTGACTTCCCGCCTGCTGCGAGTCCCGGCAAATCCGGGTACCCTTGCGGAGAGTAGTCGGCGCGGCGGCGTGCGCACGGGCCTTGGGGCCAGCAGCCGCCGTGCCCTCCGCTTGCAGCCAGAGTGCCGCGCGGCAGGGCGAAAGCGCGCGACCGCTGGCGGCTTCACCGATGTCACCAGTATGCGCTCCGCTTATCCGCCGCGCCCGTGAGCGCACTCTACTGTCGACGCGACCGCAGTATCTGTGCCACGTCTCGAAGCGACGGAGGACTACCGATCGATGCTCTGCGAATTTGCCAACCGTTTTCCGAAAGATCTAGCGATACTGCTCGAACGCGACCGGCACCTGACCCGCAACTTCCGCGAGGAGACCGCGACAGACCTGCTGATGATGGGGCTGGTTTCGCTCCAGCCTTTCGGCGTCCGCGTCGATTTCCCGGACGAGACGGCCACCGGAGCAGATATGGACTGGATCTATGCAGCTCCGCACGAGGTCGGCAGCGGAAGTTATCTGCGCCTAATGATCCAGGCCAAGCGGTGCAGGGAAGCAACGCTAAAGGACGGGTCAACTTACTGGTATTACGATCATCTCGACCACGGCACACCTAAGGGCAGTCAGGCGCAGACACTGGTCACCCACGCCGCAACCAAGCCGGACGGCATGGATACGCTGCCGCTCTATATGTTCTATCATCCAGAAACGGCTCTGGCTTCGGCGGCTGGGGCGCTGCCAGGGATTGAAGGCGTTAATATCAGGCTCGCGCGCGACATAGTCGGAACGGTCGCTGGCGGCTGCAAGCGGAAGGAGAAGAAGGTAAGCCACTGGCGTCCCGGCTTTATGACGCTCTCCGATCTGCTGTGCTGGCCTGTTCTTCCTCTGCCCGCCCCGGCACCGCCACCGGCGGCGCCGGCAACTGAGTTCCTGCGGACAACGGGCCTTGATCCGATTACTTATCTGGGCATCGCGTTTCATCCGGAGCTCGTCGCCGAGCGAATCAACGCTGTGCGCGGAGAAGCAGAACGCAGCGCCGATCTCGATTTCCAGGTCAGACCGTCCGAGGGGCTGCCTGACGAGATCCGCCGGGCTATTGCCGGAGAGGTCACCGCTAAGGACCGTGCAGCGCTAAAGCGGCCACGGGTCGTACTCAGCACCCCGCTGACCCGGGAAGATCCGCACTTCGATCAGGCGCGTGCGGCCATCACCCGGCGGCGTGGCCGGCCGGCAAGCAACTGAAGGCCGCAAGGCGCTTAACGGGTTGGCCACGCCCCCAACCCACGCTTCAGAGCCTAGCGCTGATCCTCGTCGAAAAGGCCGGCTGCACGGACCTTCGCGACGCTCTCGAGCCCGTGTTTGGCCTGCTTGACTGACGGCCTCCGCGCCCACCCACCGGCCGCATAATTGGCGAGCGTCATGCAAATGCCGGCGAGCTTGAAATGCAGCACTCCGCTACGCTGGCCGGCTTCAGCGGTGGCGACCCAGATGGACGAGGGGATGCGCATACATTCTTCGATCCTGGCATAATCCGCGACGTTCAGTCCGCTGGCTGCTTGGTCAGCCACGACGGGCCCGCTTTCCGCTGAAACGCCCGTGAGTTCAGGTGGCAGAGGATCGGCAAGCGCGGGCAGACGGGTCCGCACGTCCACCCAGCAGTCTTCCTTCTTAAACCACTCGGTCGGGTTGCGGCTCCCGACACTCGCGCGTAGAGCCTCGTCGATCTTCGGCGCCCAGGCGGTTACCAGCGCCTCCAGTTCGGGTGACAAGCGCTGCTGCCGCCAGATCAGGTCAAAGTCGATACGGCCTCCAGTCCGTTCGCCGATCGCGGCGACAAGATAAGCGGTGATGTTTGCGCCATAGGCTGGGAACTTCATGGCTCGCACCATGCGTTCGGTTATCCGGTATAGGATCGTGAGCGCGATCAGTCGCCGGAACCATGCCGCGTCAGGCGCGGCCGCCGTCGTCTCTTTGCGGCGCTGCATAAACGCCTGGAAATTCTTTTGTCCGCCGAACGCTACTCGCCAGGGATAACCGTCCCATGCAGAAAGATAGCGGGCTAGGTCGAGCTTCCCGAACCGCCGCGCCTTTGGCGTTTGTTCGCGGAACGCCCGTTGCTCGGTGGTGCGATAGGAAGCCTTCTGCTCAGCAGCCAGCCAGGAGCCGCGGGCGCGTTCGTAAAACCACCGTCCCCGACCGCTTTCGAGCCAAGCGTTGTTCGCAAGCGTCTCGACCTCGCGGTGAAACGGATCGCTGGCGGAGAAGTCGGCCTGTTGCACGGTGTTCTGCCGGTTCGCAGCTCGCGAGATCGACCCGACAATTTCCTCAAGGTCGCCTTCGGTGACGTGAATGATCTTAACCGGCACTTCGACATTGCCGAGGGCTACGCTTTCCTTGCGCCGGGCTCGGTGCAGCGAAGCGGTGGTCTGGCCGCCATTGACGATCTGCAGACCGCGAAGGCCGGTCAGGAAGACCGCGCCGCCCTCCCGCTCAAGCCGGACCTCATCGGCGGTCGCCACCACGCCGTTATTGAACGCCAGAAACATCTCGGGCTGCTCAACCAAGGTGCGGCGCAGTTCGGCGTTGACTGATTTCCGCCCCGACAGACCGAGAAATGCCCGGACGTTCAGCTCGAGAAGGTGCGTGCCGTAGCGGTCGTAGATGCGTGACAGCGTCTCACCGGGAAAGGCAGCGAGGTAAGCCTCATAATGACCCGCGCCGGAGGCAACCGGCAGACAGGCAATGCGGTGCCCGGACAGCGCGACGAGGTCGACATCGATGTCGGCACGCGTCTGGCCTTCGCCCAGAACCCGGTGAAGCCGGACCATGTCATACAGCTCGACCTCTACGGTTTTGCCATGGCTTTCGATTGTCGCGGGCAGTGCGCCGCCGGAGATCCCGTCAGTCAGGACGACGATACGGAACCGGTCGATGCGCTCGCCGAGCGAGGCGACCTGCCGGGCAAGGTCACCGGCCTCGGTGTTGGACGGCTCAATCCGATCGGCAAGGCCGCCGATACATGCCGCCACGTATGTACCGGCCCGTTCCGCCGTTTTTTGCAATTCGGACGCCGGTACCCGTCGGGGTGGCAGGTCACCGGAATACTGGGTCGCGAACAGTGTCAGGTGCCCAGCATCCTCGTCGATCGCATACCCGCTGATCTGGAATGGCGAGCGGCCCACCCTGCCCTCCTGCGCCAGATCGAATGCGGCCTCGAAATGCCCGATCTCCTCAAGTTCATCGATGACGGTCCGTGTAAACAGCGCTTCGGTCGATGGCAGGTCTACAGCCGGGTCGTCCCGGGCCTCATCAATCTCCGCCGCCAGTCTGCGCGCGAATTCCGCAGTCGCATCATTACTCATTGTCCGCCCCCGAACCTGCTTAGCACCGCTGCGGCGTCTTGCTGGAATCCGGTCAGCGCGCGAACTTCAAGCTGATACGTCGCATCCGCAATGCCGATCGCCACTTCGCCCCGCCGCAAGCGCGGAAACCCGTCGCACACCGCATAGAAGTCCGTTCCCGCCAGCCGCACACGGGGTCCAAGACCGTCAGCGCCGGGTGCGAGGCCCCTGCGCAGCAGCGCATTGCGGAACGCGCTCCGCGCACGCTCGCCACTCAGCTGTGTTTCGATGCGATCGGCAACATCCGCCAGGGTTTCACCATCCAATGCTTCGACGAGCCGCACATGTGCCACATGCAGCGAGGAGAGCCCTGCGTCATCGAGCTGATCCAAAGTGGAGACATGGAGCTGGCGCGCTCCGCCGAGCGATGTCTTCACTTCAATACTGTCGCCCGCATTTTCAAAATCATGCAGGCCGTCATCAGGCGCCTTCCATGCGCTAGGCGCGTCGGCGCCGATTTCCAGGAGCTGACCGAACAGCAGCAGCTCGCCAATGATCCCGATCATTTCATTGCGCGACAGCGCGCCGGTCTGATCGCGCAGGAACGCTCGCCAGGCCGAAAGTCGCGCAGCGAACACGCTGAGCAGATCATCCTCGGCCTCATCCTCCCCGCGGATCACCGCGCGCAGACAGTCGCTGCAGACAGCCGCAAACAGATCACGGCGCGCCGGCTCCTCGAGAGACAGGACCAGCAGGACGCCAGCCGGGTCGGCGACGCGCGAGAGCCGCAGGCCGCCGGTTTCGAACGAAATGATGGCCCCACCTGCTGTCCCGGCGGAAACAACGAGGCACGGCGCCCCGTCGGTTTCGCGCAATCCCGCGCGCAGATCGAGCCGGACCGGCCGGGTCATACGCCGGGTACGGAACAGCCGGTCGCCGGGCGCTACGGTCGCCAGATCAGCCCACTCCTCGAGCAGCGCTGCAGCATCAGGAGCGGACGTCACGTCGCGGCCCGCTGCTGAACCGTATTCTCCAGTCTCCATTCCGCAGAAGCGGTGGGCGAGGTCGGAAAGCTAACGACCACACCCCACAGCGGTGTGCCCGGCTTGAGCCCTGCACCTGCAGGATCAATCGGATAAAGGATGAGGAGGCCCCGGCGAGGATCATCACCACGGATCTGGCGGATCCAGGGACCGGCCGGACGGTCGGCAGGGGGCTCGCCCTCTTCTGCAAGCACACGGTCAGTTTCCGCCTGGGCACGGGCATACTGATCGTCGGTCAGGTCAATTGCTTCGTCCAGCGGGCTGAGGATCGACTTGGTAATGAACCTCGCCGGCGTCGAACGGGAGATCGGCGTGCGGCGTACGCTGCGCAGGGTATGGCCCGCGACCTCGACGTTCGCCCCGACACCTGCCGGCACGAACAGCGTCCAGTCGCTCAGTTCGCCCTGCTCCAGCTGGGCGGTGATGTACGCAGCCATCCGTTTGCCATCGACATCGCTGCTCTCGGGCGGAAATGCCAGAGACTCCAGCAGTGCCGCGACCCGGTTGCCACGGACATTACGCCAGAGAAGGCCGGCAGCCGGCGGCCGACCGCCGGGCCGGGACGGATCGATCTCCGGCTCGCCGTGTTCGAGGAGCATTTCGTTCACTGCCCCGGCATTGGCGATCACGCTGTCGCCATCGCGATACTGAACCGTCTGGATCTTGCCTTCACCGGCATAGGTTACGGGCCGAAGCACGGCATGCCGCCGCTTGTTGGCGGCCGTGACGTTCATGATGCTGTGCGCGCTGATACTCAGCCCATAGAGTTTCGGGGTGCCGGCTGTGACGCGCATATGCGCAAGCTGTTTGCGCAGATCCTCATTGATCGTTGCGAGATGCCTGAACCAGCTTTCCATATCGATCGTGGTGTAAAGCCGGCAGAGGTCGGCATAGCCGCGCCGGTAACCGAACCAGCGACCCATCTGAAGCAGACTGTCATACTGGCGCGAAACCCGCAGGAAATAGCTGGTGGACAGGCCTTCCATCGTCAGTCCGCGAGCAAGCTTGTCACCACCAACGACAATCACTGACAGGCTCTGTCCGGCCTCGTCGGCGGCATCATAGTCAATCCCCTGGCGACTGCGGCCGTTGGAGACAGCGACTTGAATCCGGTCTGTTTCCTCGCCGAGTCGGGCCACCACATCCTGCCAGCCGACCCGGCGGACGGATCGCCCGAACACGGTCGTTGCCATCGCGTCTGTGGTGGGCTCGAAATCCTCGCGCCACAGTCGCTCAAGCGCATCGAGCTCGTTGCTGTCGTTGGCTGCGATCGCATTGCGGATGGAGCGCAGTTCAGCTTCTACCTGCGCATGGACCGGATCATGGACGTCCTGAAAGCGGGAGACATGGACCAGCATGGTCTTATGGGCATTGGCCTGTCCGCGTGCCGCGCGGGCGGCACAGCAGATGACGAAACTGCGGATCGCTTCGGCAAGGCTCGGCGGCACGCGCGCCTCGCCCGACCAGACAGGTCGAAGAGATTTATCGTGCGGATCCGGTATCCAGCCCTCGCTGGTCTGGTCGAGATGGCGGATGAGCGGCAGACCGACGGCGTCGGCGTCATCATCGCGACCGAAGATCGCAAGCGGTCCGAAATAATCGTTGGGTGCGGACAGCGAGACGATGAAGGCAGACGGAAACAGATCTGCGCCGAAATCCTGCGCGGCACGCTCGTCGTGAATCATGATGTTGGCGAATGGCGTTGCCGTATAGCCGATATATGCACTGCGCCTGAAGCCGCCGAGCAGTGTGCGGATCTGGCCGTTGATGCGCTTGGGATCATAATCTTCATCGAAGCTGCCGTCCGGCAGAAACCCCTGCTCACCGGTATCAGGCGACGCCTGATCCGCCTCGTCGTCGATCACGAGCAGCGGGGCGTCACGGGATTCCTCGGGCAGGCGCGCGATCCAGCGATTGAGATTCTTGAGGACCGCGCCGTTCTTCTTGACCACGAAAACAAAGGGACGGTTCGCCGGCGCAAAGTTGGCGTTGTTGGCCACGGTGCGGCTGAAATCACCGTTCAGCAGCGACGTGGTGACGCTGTCGACCAGCTGGACCGGTCCCGGCAGAAGGCCGACGCCAATCGGACGGCGTCCGCCATCCGCTGTGCCGCCTGCCGTATCGAAGCCGAGAAAATCCTGATCGAGCCGCAGCTGAGTCTGGCGCCGGAGGATCTTGTGCATGCCAGCAAGCACGATGATAACACGGTAACCGGCGTCGGCCGCACGGTTGATCACGCCGGCATAATGCGCGGTCTTGCCCGACTGGACGTTGCCAACGACGAGCCCGCGCCAGTCCCAGGGACCCTCACGCTCCGGATCATCGATCAGCTCGACGACCTCTGCGGTGCCTTCCTCCAGGACCTCAACGGCTTTCGGTGCCCAGCCGCCCTCGCTAAGCTTCTGGAGGTAGCGCGAGAAGGAGGCACCAGGCCGGCGGCGTTCGCCGAGATACCAGGGTGCCGGCTGCAACTCTCCTCGCAGCCTGATCGACGGCCCCTGCGCGACAACAAACAGGGCTTCCAGGTCGCGCGCAGCCGCCTCGATCTCAGCCTCGGTGAAGCTGTGGCCGCTGGTCAGCCCGACCAGCGGCGCAGATGCTCTGACGATGGTCAGGATCTCATCCGTAACCAGTGTCCGGTCACCGGCGCGTGGGCCAAGCGCAACGCGGGCGGTATTCGCAAGCTGTGTTACCGGATCCATCGTCTATTTCTCCCCCAATTTCCGGATGACCGCGGCACGCAGCTTGGGCGAAATCACGCCGAGCGAACGCAGCACCGAATCAAGGCGGTCTCCGGCTTCGTCCGAGTTGTCCATCTCGCGGGCGAGCGAGGCAAGCGGCGCCGCCAGTTCCGCGATTACCGCTGCGGAGGGTTCGAGCGGACCGCTTCCACCCTGTTCGGCAACATCCAGCCAGATGCGCTCGACCGGAACCGTGAGCTCAAGCGCCGAGAGCAGCCCTTCGAGCACGGCGGCGTTATCGCCCAGCAATCCTGCGACCGCGGCGACTGCCGGATGGTCGCGCCGTACGCGGTAGCGGGGAGCAGTTTTCCCGCTTCGCGCTTCCCACGGCCAGACCTCGCCGTCCTCCTTAGCGCGCCTGCGCGTAACGGTTGGCCCGGTGCCACGCCACGCGAATACCTCGCGGGCGCGGCGGCGGCTGTCTGTTCCGATCCCGGCTAGCCGAGCGCGGGCCCAGGCGGGCGGTCTCGCCAGCGACTTGCGGATGTCGATGCGCCATGCCTCGTCCATTGTTACGGGGAGGTCGAGTGCGATGCGGGCGAGGCGACTTGATTCTTCGCGCGTCCATGACCGTGCGCCACCCAGCCCGAGCCAGCCGCCGGGCGAGACCAGCCGGTCACCCCGATAGACGTAAAAACCCTGACGCTCGACCCAGCCGCCCGGGCCGCCGGCTTCCTCCCATTCCCGTTCGTTCGCGAAGCGGTCGCGGTGGGGAAGGATATAGGGTCGTGCGGAGATCGTTCCATCGCTGCCGCGGATGACGTCGCGGGGCAGCGCCATCGTCGCGTCGTGCCTGCGGCAGAACGGATCCCAGGCCGCCAGCGCGAGCCCGTTGACAGTAATGGAGAGCCGCCGCGCTTCGCCACTCAGGAAGCGGTGGAAGGTCATTGCAAGATGCGCCCGTATCGCAGCGAGCCGGTCGTTGAACGCGTCGCGATCCAGACCCCAGAGGCCGCCCAGCCGATCCATGCGGTTCCAGCTGATCAGCGTTCCGTCGCCTGCCTGCGCGAACTGCGTGGCGAGGGGGCCATCGGGTGACGCCTCGGGTATATCGGCGCACCAGCCGTCGCCCACGCGATCGACGTCCCAGGCCAGCCGCGCGATTGCATCATCCCTTCGGGACGCGACCGTGAGCTGGCGGCACTGCGAGAGCGACGCGGTCTTCAGCCCTAGACCAAAGCGGCCGAGGTCGGTGCCATCCCGCTCAGCGTCCGGACCGTCGCCACCGAATCGCATCGCTTCGATCAGGCGGTCCATGCCCATGCCGGCGCCGTCATCGAGGATTTCGACAAGCGGGTCACCGTCGCGCCACTCGAGGCGAAGGTCGATCTGCCGGGCGCCAGCCGCGAGCGAGTTGTCGACGAGATCGGCGAGCGCTGTTTCTGGTGAATAGCCCAGACCCCGCAGCGATCGGAGCAGCGCACGCGGAGATGGCGGAATTTCGATGGGACGCAAAGAACATTCTCCGGTGGCTGGCAGTTGAACGCTTCGCTGCCGGCACTCACCGCAGTCGGACTGGAGCAGGAATAGACCCGCCGGCACCCAAACGGCAATTGCATCAATTTCTGCGGGAAGCGCCCCCTTTTCATCCGATCCGGTCGGTCAGACCGGGTAAAAAATGATGTAACGTGGTGCATGATGGTGCCGACTGGTGTAACAGCGGTGCAGGGAGACACTGACCGTGGCCGCCAGCAAGACCGTTCGAAGCACCGTGTTGCTGCCCGAACCCGTGCACCGTCAGGTGCAGGCGGTTGCCGCGGCGCATGATGTATCGTCTGCCTGGGTCATCGGTCAGCCCCTGCAGTATCTGTCGACGCGCGCCGGCCAGTCCGAACTGCCGCTCGGGAACAGCCGGACGTGAGCGTTGATGCGAAGCTGATTCGACAGAAGATTCAGCGGCTGCGCGCCGGCGCGAAGCCACGTGTGCTCGACCTGTTCTCCGGCTGCGGTGGAATCTCGCTCGGCTTTCAGGCGGCTGGCTATGAGATTGTGGCGGCTGTCGAGAACGACGCTGACGCGGCCCGCTCGCACGGCCTCAACTTCCACCATGGCGAAGACCGCCACAGCATTGCGCGCGACATCACTGCAACCTCGCCGGACGATCTGGCAAAGGATCTCGGCCTCGGACCCGCATCGGCGGCCTTTGATGTCATCGTCGGTGGTCCGCCCTGTCAGGCATTTGCGCGTGTTGGCCGCTCGAAACTGCGCGAGATCGCGGAGCATCCCGAGGCGTTCCGTCACGATCCGCGAGCCCGGCTCTACATTGAATATCTCAATTATGTTGAGGCCTGCGCCCCACTCGCCGTCGTAATCGAAAATGTCCCGGACATGCTCAATCATGGCGGACATAACCTAGCGGCAGAGATCGGAGAGATCCTCGCCGGCAAGGGTTATGTCGTGCGCTATACGCTGCTGAACGCTGCCTTTTACGGCGTGCCGCAGATGCGCGAGCGGATGATCCTCATCGCGATCCGCAAAGAACTCGCCGACGATGTCGAGTTCCCGGCTCCGACGCATTGGATCGACCTGCCCTCCGGCTATCAGGGATCGCGCGCGGTCGCGCTTAAGCTGGCCACGGGCGGCGATCTCCTGTCCGGTGTCACTGGCCTCAGCGCCTATAAGGCGGCACCGGAAGCCGATGAGGCTCTTCCCGCCGCGATCACGACCGAACAGGCGATCAGCGATCTGCCCGAGATCCTCGCACGCGAACTTCTCGCAGACGGGCAGCTTCGTCGCGGTACGCGCCGGCTTGACGTGATGCTGCCTTACGGCGGTCACAACCGCCAGCACGACTATGTGAAAGCGATGCGCAGCTGGTCCGGCTTTGAAGGCGTCGCGCACGTGCGCGATCATGTGATCCGCTATCTTCCGCGTGATTACCGAATCTTCGCCGGACTTCAGCCCGGCGATCAGTATCCGGAGGCGCACCGTTACGCGCTCAGCCTGTTGGAGGCAGAGCTTGAGCGCCTGGATACCGAGGGTCTACGGCCAGCCGACGGAAGTGCGGAATGGGACGCGCTCAAAGCCGCATTTGTCCCGCCCTATGACGCGGGCAAGTTCCCGAACAAGTGGCGCAAGATGGAGGCTTGTGCGCCGGCACGGACGCTGCTCGCCCATCTCGGTAAGGACGGATACAGCCATATCCATTATGACAGCCGGCAGGCGCGCCCGATTTCGGTGCGCGAGGCGGCCCGCCTGCAATCGTTCCCGGATGGCTTCCGCTTCGCCGGCACGATGAACCCGGCGTTCCGCCAGATCGGCAATGCAGTGCCCCCGCTGCTTGCCCGCGCGGTGGCACAGACGCTGCGCAGTCAGTTACTTGGAGTCGTTGCGATTGAAACGCCGGCCCTTGCTGTGGGAGCCGGACGCTGTTGAGCCGCCGCGACGAGATCATCGTCGTCCGCTCGCTCGCCGAGTCCGACCTTGGCATTTTCTCGATGCACCGCCTGAGCTCGACGAGTAAACAGCGGGCAATTGCGCTGACGACACCGGTTGCGCGACGGCTGCTGAGCGAACGCCTGTTCGCCGCCGGGGGTGACGATCTTGATCTGATCTGTATCTATGGCGGTTATGGTAACCGCGAGCTGCGGAACGTCGGGAAGGTCGGCAAGAACTGGCGGCTGGGCGGTCGCAAGATCACCGCCAACGCCTGCGCCTTTCTCGACAGCAAGGACTTCGTGCTGCTGCGTTCGGTGGCCGGGAACGACGGCAACCATCCCATCCTGATGACCTTTATCGGCCGGCAGCGCGAGCGGCTGCTTCACGCTGGCATCGTCGCGAGCCTGGCCGAACACTTCCGCGACAGCGTTGCAATGGTGGCGTCCAGATCGGACGCTTTCGCCGCCCTGTCCGCTGCATTCCCCCCGGTTCCCTCCGACCTAGCGGTCGGATCACCGCTTCCGGACGATGAGGGCGCCGTCCCGGATCAGGCGGCCGGGGGCGATGGTCGATAGGCTGACGCCGGACCAGCGCCGGCTCAACATGAGCCGTGTCCGCGCCAAGGACACCCGTCCGGAGATGATCGTACGGCGGCTGCTGCACAGTCTGGGCTTCCGCTTTCGACTGCACCGTCGCGACCTTCCCGGCCGGCCCGACATTGTCCTGCCGCACTATCGGGCTGCGATCTTCGTTCACGGATGCTTCTGGCACGGGCATGACTGTTCGCTATTCCGGATGCCCGCGACACGGACTGACTTCTGGGCAGCGAAAATCGCGGCGAACCGTCGCCGCGATGAGGACGCTGTAGCAGGGCTGCACGGTATGGGCTGGCGCAGCCTCCTGATCTGGGAATGTGCGCTGCGCGGTCGCGGCAGGCTGCCAGCAGAGAAACTGACCGACAGGATCACGGCATTCATCCTCGGGGACACACCATTCGGGGCGATCAGGGAAGTGGGGGGCGAAGAAGCATGAAGAGTATCGTTCCGGTGACGGCGGTAGATCCGGATATCGCGCTCGAGGCGCTCGCTGATCTGGAACTGCTGCGGCTTCGCGCGCGTGGCGGCCGAGCTCAAGCGGCGCGGCCTCGCTTCCAATGTCGGTCAGGTCGCGGAAAGCCTTGCTCTTTCATTCTTCAATGGCACGCCCGGGCGCCCGAACCTTCAGCCCGCACCGACAGGCACGCAGAATGTCGATGTCCTTTCGCGTCGGGGCGATCGCTATTCCATCAAGGGTGTACTCGACGGGCGCAAGACAGGGACCGTCTACCCCGATCGCGACGATCGCGATAAACAGCTGTTCGAATATCTTCTGATGGTCCGGATCGATCCAGAGTGGCAGCTAATCTGCATCCATGAGTTCGACTGGAAGACATTCTGCGAGGTGCGCAGCTGGGACACGCGCATGAATGCGTTGTGTGTGGGCCTCGCGGCAAAAACGCTGGCGCGAGCGACCACTTTCGTCCCGCCGACGCGGCCTGACGCAATCGGGACATCGCAGGATCCGGATCAGGTGCCGCCTGCCGGCTTACGGTCAGAAACATAGTCGAAGTCCTTGAGCCGGCGCCGCGCGATCCTTGCTTCCTCGTCAGAAAACAGTTCGCGCCATTGCGGCTGGAGGATTAGAGCTTCGACTGACAGATCGAGGCGGCTGTGCTCCCACAGGGTCTGAAATCCGCTCGTCGCCGTACCACGAATGAGGCGTCGTGCCGTCTCGACCCCACCGTGTTCGGCAAGCATTTTAAGGAAGTAGGTCGGCCGGTATCCGAACGTCGTCGCCTCATCATAAATGTGCTGCATCGCGCGATCGAACGCCCGCGCGCGCGATGAACCGGCCTGCTCACCGATCAGTGCCATGGCATCGCCAAAGCCGACGATTGCATTTCCCTCACCGTCTCCATGCTTCGCAACGGCAGCCGCCGCGATTGCAGCCAACGCAGCCTGTTCCTGCTCTGAAACCGGGAACTGACCGAGTGGCTGCAGGGCAAGCCGTGCCACGGGCAGCACCAGCCGCAGCCGTTCGAGGCGGCCGCGAGGCATGGCTTTCCAGCTTCCGGAATATTTTGGCTTTCTGCCGCTGACATCGAAGTCGATCAACAGATCCCCCGAGGCGATATGCTCATTCCACCCCTCATAAGCGCCGCCCCCGGAATCGAGGCGACCATTGGCGATCTCATCGTCGATCCAGGCCTGATCCTCGGGGGAGAGGTCTTCACGCCACCAGACCACCTTTACCCGCTTCCATATCGCGTGCCGGGGAGCTGTCCGCCATGCCTCGAACAGCGATGAGGCGAGGCGCTGCCAGGTAGGGGCTTGCCACGCCCTCGCCTTCCAGATTAGCGCCGCCCGATCGAGGTCGTCGGTGCCGACGGGATATCCGGCGGTGAACAGGTCGGTGAACCGGCGGTCGATATCAGCCAGGACCTGCGGATCGGCGATGCTGATATTGGCTTCGTGCCAGCCGGTCGCTGCATCGGACTCAAGGGCTAGGCCGTTGGCCGAGGCGTTCGAGGAACCGAGGACAGCACCTCCGGCTGTCCAATAGGCCTTGGCGTGAAGTGCCGGGTGGGACCGCAGTTCAATGCCGGGCAGATCGAGAAGCCGTCGCAGCTCGGCCGGATTGCATGCGCCGGAATCGAGGTTGCAGAGAATTTCAAGCACTAGCCCCGGACGGTCGAGGCCGAGCCGGCTAATCGCGCCCTTGCCCCAGAACGCGACCGCAAGACGGGCGTGATCGGCTTCCGCAAGAAGGGTACGGATCGCGTCCAGCGCGGTGGTCTCATCGAGAAGCTTCATCACATGGACTTGCACAGTCCAACAGAAGTCCGTCAACTTGCTCGTATACCGCTCGCAATCGGAGCAACGGACAGGACCGGTGGAACCATGCGGCACGATAAAATCGAAGAGGATCTTCGGGCGCTCGTTTTCGAATTCTTCTTCTGGTTCTCGCGGTTCGAGTCGGCACTCAAGGAGAATGGCTGGCTTCAGTCCAAAGCTGTCGGTGCTCCCGCCCGTCCCGACTGGAAGGCCTTCGTTCTCAGCCATGCCGCGAACTATACGCCGTCGGCCGCGGCAGCGCAGCTCGTCCCAGAAAATCCGCTAAAGCAGGTCATTGGCGAACACGGACTGACGTTCGCCGATGTCGTGTTCGATGATAGAGCTTCACACCTCGCGCGCGTCACTGTGCTGCTCAACACGCTGCGCAATAACCTGTTTCATGGGGGAAAACACGGGAGTGCTTATTGGGACGATCCAGCCCGAATGCGGCTACTGCTTCCGCTGTCAGTTACGGTTCTCGGCGAACTGGTTGCGCTCGGTCGCCTCGAAGCTGACTACACCGGCTATTACTGATGCCGAGGCCTCCCGACAACGGTTTCGGGTTCCCCTGGAAGCCTGACGACGACTGCCCGTGCGGGAGCGGATCGCAATTCTCGGACTGCTGTCTGGGAAATGACGGACGCCCCGCCATGGCGGTGGGCAATCTTATTCTGCCAGCGTCGGCGACCGGGGGAGACTCAGAAAGGCTGCTACATGACAGCGACGGCAGACTGCGGCGGCGCTAAGCCGCGAGCACTATATCTCGCGCGGCCGCATAGACGGTCCAGAACTTCGGGTGCGAGGGGTGCCCTAGCAGCAGGAAAAGGTCGCGCGGTATTCGCCAGACAATCTCGTCGCCCGTAGCCTCCGAGCTTCCTTGTCCTCTTAGACGTTGAAAGTTGTTGCGGTGCAGGAGCGTCATGACGGCCGCGGTAAACGGCTGCCTCGGGAGCAACAGCTTGGCGGGCGAACGACCGATATTGGGGCGCCTAGCTGCCGTCGCGAGCGTAATAAACAAACGTCCGCTTCCGTCGCCTTAGCGCCCGAAAGCGGACCGGCCGCAATCCACCAAACGCACACGCCGGATACTGCCGTCAGCGACGTTCGAATAGAAAATCCTGGTTATGAATAGCTAAATCTAAAGTCAACGTGTCCTAACTTGCAGGTGCATCACATGAAGATGGTGTTTCTTTAATCCCAACGCATAGTCGGGAAGCCGTTTCAGAACTTTTAGGCGCTCCTGCAAAACATCTTCAAGGCCTCCGGACGCGAGTAAATTTTGATAGCTACGTGCGGTGGTACCTTCACGGCTATGACCCGCGATATCGGCTACAATATTCTGGTTTATATCGGCGCGATCAAGCTGACTTAGTCCTGTGCTACGTATAGAATGAAAGTCTGCTTCCTTTCCCGCTGGGGTTTTCGGTACATCGATACTAGGTTGAGCACGTAGCCATTCGACCAACTTCCTCCAGCTAACGCTGTAGTACTGATTGCCACCTCTTTTGACCGCGTTCAGCCAGAGCTCCGGAAATAGGGGCGTTTCTCCTCGCGCGATGGCGGCTTCCACAAACTCGCGTATGCCAAGGTCTAAAAGGCGTGGATGAATCGGCAGGAACCGCCCGGAGTCCTCCGTTTTTAGATTCCGTAACTGGTTGGGGTAGATAAGCATGTGCGGCGTACCATGATCGAACACGAAATCAGTTACATTATGCCCCGCGTGTTCATCCCGGCGGCCCAACTGATATGCGCCGAGCAGCGGCATCCAATAAGCAGCATCGTGGTAAACGACGCCCCCTTCTTTAAGTCTGCGCTGACTGCCGGCGTTCCCGACATATATCGGTGACCGAAACATCGTTTCGAGATGAACCGGCTTCCATGGAATGCGACCTGAGCTTTTCTGCTGACGGGTGACAGTCGCTGCAAGTCCCAAAGGATTGATGAAGTTCTCTGGCCAATGACCAACCGCCACCATTTCCTTAGCGAACGTCGAAATGTAGCTAAGATCCTTGTTCAGCGTCTTGTTTGCTCGCTTGTTAACCTCCGTCAGCTTGGGGAATTGTTTTACGGCCTCGTCGTACGGCAAGTGCCAGATGCTCTGAACACGAACGGTCTTCGGCATCGCCCACAAGGCATTCCGAAACTTCGCCAAGTCCAATTGCGAATACTCCAGGCATGGCTTGTCACCAACCATCCAGACGAACTGCTTCATCAAACGACTCGCGTCGTCGCCAACACCCTGAGTCCAGTTTCCGCCACGCACAATGTTGGCAATGATCGGGTCGATCAAACTGCTCAACAATGCAGAAACAACCGGCCGATGCTCGGTCGGCGTGACTGTTCCGGTCGGAGCATGAGAAGGCGCCCCCTTCGCAGCAGGTGCGCCCGCGACGCTCTGCCGCGGTGCTGTCAGCGTTCCCCCTTGCGTCAGCAAATAGTGGAGCGGATCGCCTGACGAAGTCACACGAGGATCGTTAAAGAACGCGGCCCTTCGCTGTCCTTCGCTGATAGCCCGATGCATCAGCAGCCGATCCTGAGCGCTAGTCTCGGCTATTGGACGAATTCCGATATGGCCCAACCTGATCTGCAGATTCGCATCGCTGATGACACTTCCGCTGCCAGAGGATCGGATCAGCCGCCGAAGATGACCAAGATGGTTGCTATCCCGACCGTCGCCGCGGAGCCGCGCCTCGTCGGCTTCGTCCATTACTGCGATACCGCCGTGGCGCCCCGCAAGGTCATGGAAGTCCGCATTCACCAGACAGGCAGCATCGACCTGCTCGTTCGAAGTCGCTGGATCAAAATAACCTTGGGTGGCGATGCCAAGCGTGAGATCGATCACGCCGTTGATAAGATCCTTGACCTCCGAGGCGGACCGAACCCTGATTGTTCCGTCGTACTCGATCATCTGCATAACCCTGTCGAGGGCTGCAGTGGCCGCTGCTGCCCGAAGCCGGGCTACGGGCCAGTGAGAAGTCCGTAACGACCATGTTATGTGTAGAAGCCCGAATTTGGGCAAATATAATTTTCGCCGGTACTGATAGCGCCCGCCCGAGCGCCGATAGGTATACGGAATTTTGATCACGATCCGCCCTTCTGGTGCGACGGCGAAGTGCGACGTTCAAGTGCGCACTCGGCCGCTGCATCCGACAAAAGCAGGAGGTTTCAGTATGTTACCGGCCTAACGGGGCAGAATCCTGTCTCCCCGACCATGTTGCGCAGTGTCGCAGCGATCCGGAGATGCCGGGTCTATTCCATCGGTACGATCTCGACGATGTCGAGTAGAGATTCAAAGCGTGGATGCGGCAGTATCAGCCGCCAGCGCCGGTCACCGATGCGCTCCATCACACCCGCCAGGTCGCGATTTGCGTCCGTGCCGTAGCGCATCGGGCGCTGCTCGTCGCCCAACGCCATGCTGCCGAGGAAGATCGCACGCGGTCGCGGAGCCGCATCTGCCCGGCTTTCGCGGTACAGCGTCCCGGACGGACGTTGCGATCCCCCCAGCCGCGTGAACGTCAGTTCTCCGTCTCCCCCCGTACGTGCAGGCTGTTCGATGCGGCACGAGAACCAGCCATAGGCAATGAAGCGTGACGCGCCCGCTCCAGGCGCCCCGAGCTTGATCGTGCGACACCGATAGGTGCCGATCGGTGGCAACGGATCGGGGAGTGCCCGGTCCGGATCGAACAAGTGAGGATCCGCGGCGATCTCACGCTGCGGGATCTGCGCAAGCGCATCCATCCACGCATCGCGCCAGTCGCGCAGCCTGGCGCGGTCGGCAACCGTTGCTGCCGTGCGCCATCCTGCCCCTCGTCCGGTGGGATCGGTTCGCTCGACTTCGGGGGGCGGCGCGCTGGCGATCCGTTTTCCGCCCCCGCAGGCGACGAGCAGGACGCATGTCGCCAACGCCCCGATCGCGCGTCGCGCGTCGACACCGGCACCGCCGACACCTGTCATGCTGCCGTCCAGCCGCCGTCCATCGACAGATTTGCGCCGGTCATCGCGCTAGCCTCGTCGCGGCACAGGAAGAGTGCGAGCGCTGCGACCTGCTCCGGCGTGACGAAGGCCTTGGTCGGCTGCGCGGCGAGGAGAATGTCGTTCACAACCTGCTCGCGGGTCATCGCGCGCGCCGCCATCGTATCCGGAATCTGATCCTCGACCAGCGGCGTCCAGACATAGCCAGGCGAGATGCAGTTGACCGTGATGTTGTCGGTCGCGGTTTCGAGTGCGATCGTCTTGGTCAGTCCGGCGATGGCATGCTTGGCCATGACATAGGCCGACTTGTTCGGGCTAGCGACCAGCGAATGCGCCGACGCCGTCGAGATGATCCGCCCCCAGCCCCGGCGCCGCATATGCGGAATCGCCGCCCGCATCATGTGCCAGGCCGACGCCATGTTGATCGCGATGATCCTATCGAAGGTCGCGACGGGAAAATCCGCAATTCCCGCAACATGCTGGATGCCCGCATTGTTGACGACGATATCGCAATTCCCCGTCTCGGCCACCGCACGTTCGACCAGTGCGGCGATCTCGTCGGGGCGGGTCATATCGGCGGCATCGTAAAGCGCAGTCGCACCGCTGATCGTGCTCAGCGCCGCACGCTCCGCCTCGATCGTCGCGGCGTCGCCAAAGCCGTTGAGAACGACGCAGGCCCCCTCCCCCGCAAAGGCCCGCGCATAGGCAAGACCGATCCCCGATGTGGATCCGGTGATGACCGCCGTCCTGCCCGCCAGAAACATTGTCTCGTCCCCCATCTTGACGCGGCCGGAACGCCCCGCCTGCCGTACAAGGCTTTGTCATGCCTTCCAAAGGTCGGCAGAATACGATTAGACCCGGCAAGCCAATCGGATGCAACTCCGCATCGTCCCATGCTTTTCGTTACCACTCCAGAATGAAAGTCTTAAACCATGCGGCTCGATGATTTCGACCCCAACATCAACGTCGAGGATCAGGGCCGCGGCGGCGGTTCAGGCGGTGGAGGCGGCGGCCTTCTGTTCGGCCTACTGCCGCTGATCGGCAGCCGTTTCGGGTGCGGCGGCATCGTCGTCGTGTTGATCGTGATGGCGCTGTTCGGCGGCCTCGGCAATATCGGTGGCATGCTGGGTGGCGGCTCGGCGCCCAGCGCACCCTCCGGGCAGATAGCGCAAGGCGGGGCCGGCCGCGGCGGCGAACAGGGTTCCGGCACCGACGCGCAGTCGATCTGCACGCTAAACCCCGAGCGACGCGCCGCGTGCAACGCATTCAGTTCGGCGCAGAAGACCTGGGCCGCGATCTTCGCGAAAAACGGCGAACAGTTCCAGGCGCCCAAGCTCAGCTTCTTCGACGACAATGGCCGTTCGGGCTGCGGCGCAGCACAGGCGGCAATGGGCCCCTTCTACTGCCCGACCGACAACGGAATCTTCTTGGACACCAGCTTCTTCGACGAACTGGCCAACCGGTTCGGCGCGCGCGGCGACTTTGCGCAGGACTATGTCATTGCGCATGAATTCGGTCACCACATCCAGAATCTGGTCGGCACGTCGAGCCAGGTTTCACGCGCGCAGCAGCGCGCTGGTTCGAGCGAGGGCAATGCGCTGTCGGTTCGGCTGGAGCTCCAGGCTGATTGTTTCGCCGGTGTCTGGGCGGCCGCCAATCGCGACCGTCTCGAGCCCGGTGACATCGAGGAGGGCATGACCGCCGCGCAGGCGATCGGCGACGACACGCTCCAGAAGCAGGCTCAGGGCCGGGTCGTGCCGGACAGCTTCACGCACGGCACCTCGGCGCAGCGTCAGACCTGGCTTCGCCGTGGTCTAGACAGCGGGGACCCGAAGGTGTGCGACACCTTCTCCGGCGCGATCTGAATGAATGCCCCCTCCCGCACTACCGGGAGGGGGCTAAATGCTCAGAGCTTGACGAGCATCTTGCCGGTATTTCCACCCGAAAACAGTCCGAGAAACGCGTCGGGCATTGCGTCGAGGCCATCATGCACGGTTTCCTGCCGCTGCAACGTGCCCGCCTTCAGCAGGGCGCCCATGTCCGTATAGAACTCCGCAGCCCGATCCATGAAATCGCTGACGATGAAGCCGCGGATCTGGATACGGTTACCGATCAGCCTTGCGAGATAGCGCAGTTCAGTCGCCGCGCCGCTGTTGTAGACGTCGATCATGCCACAGATCGCGAACCGGGCGTGCAGCTTGGCGTGCGCCAATGCCGCATCGAGATGTTCGCCACCGACATTATCAAAATACACGTCAATGCCGCCCGACCCGACCGCGGCCACAGCTTCGCCTAGAGCTTTCACGACCGGCGTACCGGACTTGTAGTCGATCACGGCATCAGCGCCGAGCGACTTAACCCAGGCGCATTTTTCGGCGCCGCCTGCCGAACCGATCACCGTCATGCCCTTCGCCTTGGCGACCTGGACGACGGTCGACCCGACCGCGCCCGCCGCGGCCGAAACGAAGACGGTATCGCCGGACTTGGCGGCGGCAACCTCAAGCAAACCGAAATAGGCGGTCATGCCCGGCATGCCGAGCTGCCCCAGAAACGCCTGTGGATCGACCGCCAGGTCCGGCAGCTTCTGGACCTGGTTTGCGGGCAGCGTCGCTTCGTCGCGCCACCCCGCCATATGCTGGACGAGATCACCCGCCTCCAGACCCTCGGCCCGGCTCTCGACGACTTCGCCGATCGCACCACCCTGCATCGGCTTGCCCAATTCGAACGGCGGGGTGTAACTTTTCACGTCGTTCATGCGACCGCGCATATAGGGATCGACCGAGAGCCAGCGGTTGGCGATGCGCACCTCGCCGTCGGCCAGTTCGGACTGTGAAATGTCGATCATCTCAAAGTCGGTATGCTTGGGCATGCCTTGCGGACGCGTCTTCAGGCTCCATGCACGGGACATTCTTCACTCCTGTCGTTGAGGTTTCATGACTCGGGTATGGCGCAGAACGGATCCCCCGCCAAGCGGCAGAGGCACAGATTACCTGCCCGTCTGCAGCGAGCCTGCCCGTCAATCGCCCGCGCCCTGATCGAAGTTCCGCCGGCCGTTGCCGGGTGCGCCCGTGCGAGCCACGTGCGGGATGAATGTCCCGTGTCCAAAACATGAGGGGGAGAGCGCGGCGGTGGATTGCATGCCGGCGGCGCGATCGCTAATATCGCAATAGCCGGCGTCGCCGGACCGCGCGGGGCCGTAGCTCAGATGGGAGAGCGCTGCAATCGCACTGCAGAGGTCAGGGGTTCGATTCCCCTCGGCTCCACCAGCGCGACCTTTTCGATACTGTTACCGTTTTCAATAAAGCGGCAATTGAGGGCGTGTTCGGCGCCGGAGCGGACGGCGGCGCTGATAGAATCTCTATCCAGGGCGGCGGCAGGATCAGCCCGTACAGCGCCGTCCGTCCGGTGCTGACCGCAACCGCGGCGCCTTGGTGCCGAACATCCCGCGGACGGTCGCAAGCCGTCGCGCGTTGCGCGGGGTCCACAGACGCCAATTGGCCTGCGCATCTGCCGTTTCGGTCTGACGTTCCCACCGCAGATACGTCAGACGATCGCGCAGCCGCGGCTCGTGTGCATGCTGCTCCAGCGTCGCGATCGAGACGAGCGACGATGGCCCGAGCCGTCCCATATAGCAAAGGTCGAGCGGCGGCCCCGCCTTACCCATTTCGAGCGCTGCGCAGACATTCCAAGCCGACGCAACCGCGCCAAGATCCACAACGCTCGCCGTCACCAACACAGTCACAGCCGCCAGCGCATTGGCGTTGATCAGCCACGCCGCCGACCTATCGACAAGCAATCGCCAGCCGATCAGCGCCAGGCCCGTGGCCACGAGCGCCATCCATGAAGTGCCGACAGTCGCAGCACCGTCATCACGTAGGCGTCGACATAATCGAGCGTTCGCAATGCACTCGACGCGACCAGCAGCAGGTTCTGGACGAGCCAGACCGTCACCAGCCGCCGCACCAGCGGACGCGACGCGGCTGTACTGCCCGGACGTAATGCCAACAACACGAACACGCCGGCGAGCGCTGCCGTCACGATCAACGAATACGCGCCACGGTGCGCATAGTCCGCCATCGTCACACCCGAGCGCAGTCCCGCGCCTCTCCACAGGAATACAATGTCGAGCACATTCTCAACCGCGAAGATCGTATTGAATGTCACGAGCGACAGGATCAGCGTCACCGCGCCTGGCTCGAACACCGTACCGATCGAGCGATCGTCGAATCGCGATCGACCCGTCGTGTAACGACTTGGCCACAGGCTTGCCCAGATGGTGCGCATCGTCGAACCGGTGCCGCGGCAGGAGTGCGGCAAGCGAGACAGCCGTCCATAACAGAACCCAGCCGAGGAGGCTTGGATCGTCGACGAGTACCACCGCCAATCCGGCGCCGGAAAGCAACGCCAGTCGCGCCGATCCGTCTTTCCAGATCCCCCGTCGCGTCAGGAACAGGGCGGTAATCCAGGCCAAAGCGAACCCACCAACCACCGCGCCATTGCCGTCGTCGATCGGTATCTCCGCCAGGAAAGGCAGCGCCGATCTTGGCCATCAGTCTTCCATGACGACTCATCTTCGCGCTCCCCGATTGTCGAGGTTCTGCTTTGCAGCGGTCCCGTGAGCGTCAGATCGCGAGGTCCGCGTACGATCCGTTCGCTTGTCGTGCAGATCCCGTGCAGATGATGAATCCAAACTCGGGCGGTGTCCTCAGCGCGCGTTGCGAATGTCTTGGCGCAGGGCTAGCCTCCCTTTGGGGGAGCATCGACACATGGAGTTCAAAATCCGGATCGGCCAGCGTTTCGTAACGAAGCGTTGTCGTCTGTCCGATACCAGTTCGCCGATGCACAAGCAGAGCCCCCAACAGCGCCACGGCTTATGTTCGCGATCTTCCTGACGCCCGCTTACGCGCCGTTCGCGATCGCGTTCGTCATAATGGTCGGGATCGGGCTGATCGAGGCGATCGGCCTTGGGCTCGGCCATCTCGATCTCGACGCGGACGTTTATGCCGAAACCGATAGCGGTGTGCTCGACTGGCTCGGGCTCGGTCACGAACTGCCGATCCTGATCTGGCTGACCTCATTACTCGGCTGCTTCACGCTCACCGGGATAGCCATTCAGCAGGGCGCGACCGCGTTGACCGGCGGCCCATTGCACTGGGGTCTCGCCTCGGGTGGTGCGCTGGTCGCCGGCAGCCTGCTCAACACACTCGCCGCCAACGGGCTTGCCCGGATCATGCCCGGCTACGAAACCAGTGTGATCTCCACTGACGACTTCCTCCGCCGCCGCGGCACCATCCTCGAAGGCACCGCCCGCCGGGGATCGCCGGCCCGTGCAAAGATCGTCGATCAGCATGGTCAGGCGCACTTCATCATGGTCGAGCCGCACGACGACGCCGACGTGATCGCCACCGGCGAGACCGCCCTGATCGTCCGCCGCGACGGCAAACTCTTCTACGCGCTGCCCGACGCCAACGCGCTCCTGCAGTCGATCTGACCACAATCATAACCGGGGAGGGTTTCATGCCCGCACAGCTTCTGAACGTCCTTATCTACGCCGGTATCGTGCTGTTCGCGCTTGTCGTGATCGGCATCATTCTGACCCGGCTCTACCGTCGCGCGACCAAGGACGTTGCGCTGATCCGCACCGGCTTCGGCGGCGAAAAAGTCGTGCTCAACGGCGGCATCATGGTGATCCCGGTGCTTCATGAGTTGATGCAGGTCCGCCTGACGACAGTGAAATTAGAGGTATCGCGCCTTAACAAGGATGCGCTGATCACGCTCGACAAGCTGCGCGTCGATGTCGTCGGGCTGTTCCACATCAAGGTGAAGCCCGACGCGGAATCGATCGCCGCCGCCGCGCAGACGCTTGGCGATTCGGTCAACAGCCCCGATGCGGTGAAGTCGCTACTCGACGGCAAGCTCGTGTCCGCGCTGCGATCGGTCGCCGCGACGATGACGATGGAGCATCTTCACGCCAACCGCGCCGACTTCATCCAGAAGGTGCAGGAGGCGCTGATGACCGACCTGGACATGAACGGTTTCCAGCTCGAGTCCGTCAGCATCACCCATTTCGACCAGACCGCGTTCGAGCATTTCAACGAGAACAACGCGTTCGACGCCGAGGGGCTGACCGTGCTCACGCGGACGATCGAGGAGCGCAAGAAGATCCGCAACGACATCGTCGCAACCAACCGCGTCGAGATCGAGCAGCGCAACCTCGACGCCAACAACCAGTCGCTCGAGATCGCGCAGGCCGCCGAACAGGCTCGCCTGACACAGGAGCAGACGCTGTCCGCGCGCCGTGCGGAACAGGCCACCGCGATTGCCACCGCCGAGGCCGAGCAGACCCGCCTCGCCGAGATCGCCCGCATCACCGCGGGCCAGGCGCAGACCGTAGCGCAGACCGAAGCCGACAAGGTGATCCAGACCGCCACGATTGCCCGTGACGGCGCGATCCAGACCGCAACGATCGAGCGCGACAGGACGATCGAGATCGCACGCATCACAACTGCGGTGCAGACCGCACAGAAGTCCGAAGAGGAGTCGACCGCCACTGCCGCGGCCAACGAAGCCCGTGCGCTCGCCGTCCGAGCCGAGGAAAGCGTCGCTACTGCCAAGGCGACCGAGATCGCCAACCGGAACAAGAACGTGGCCGTGATTGCCGCCACCCAGCGCGCGCAGGAAGAGGCCGTCGGGATTACCGTCGCTGCGACCGCCGAGAAGGAAGCCGCGGAAGCTCGTGCGAGCGCCCTGCGTACTGAAGCAACCGCCGAAGCAGATGCAGAGAAGGCACGCGCGGAAGGCCGCGAGGCGGCCTTCAAGGTCGACGCGGCAGGTCAGGCTTCGCTGAACGAGGCGACCAACCTGCTGAGTGACTCGCAGACCGCACTGCTGATCCGCCGCGCGATGCTCGAAGCGTTGCCCGCGATCATCGCTGCGGCGAGCAAGCCGATGGAGAACATCGACAAGATCAGCATCCTCGATGCGCGGGGCCTGCACGGCGACAGTGGCGGTGATGGCGCGTCCGGGGGCGGCCAGAGCAATCTTGCCGATACCGCGGTCGCGGCGGCGATGCGTTACCGCGTCGGCGGGCCGCTGATCGATGGCTTGATGGCGGAACTCGGCATGACTGGCAGTTCGTTGAACGGCATGCTCGCCGGGAGCAGCGCGGAAACGGCGCCTGCCCGAGCCTCCTCCAACGATGCCCACAAGCATTCCGTTTCACTTAATGGTGGGACGGGCAACCCGCCGGCCTGATCGGAGGCACTCGAAGGCCTAGCCCTTGAAATTCGATCTGCGCTTCGAAGAAGACGGGGCGCAGATCTTTGCTAGAGACGTTCTGAGTGTAAGGAGCGGGTCCGCCCCTGCCCTGCGTCCCATGCGCGCGATCGACGGCCCATTGGCTGCATTACCGCATCGGCCTTGGGCTCTACCGCGGGTGCCGTTATAGACGTGCTGTTCGACCCCAGTCCGCAACGACAACGCCAAACTCGCCCGTATCGGACGGATCGTGCGATTCGTCGCGTGAGATGCTGCGATCGGCGCACGCATGCGGCGATGGTCTGGACCATTGGCGCAACCTGCGGCATCGCGGTCGTGCCAGGGGGCTGGAGCGTAAACGTGTTCAAGACAATGTGGAAAATGCCGGCAAAACTGCTCCGACGCGCGGCTGCCGAAAGCCCTGTCAACGGCGAGGATGCGGTGCCGGTCGCGGATGAGCAGCTCGCTACAGGCTCGCTGGAAGACATGATAAAAGCCGCGGACGAACTGTCCGCCGAAGATGCCGACTTATTGATCATCGAATGCGTCGGTCGTGACCGGCCCATCACTTGGGCGGAAATTCAGGGACTGCGCCATGCGACGACCTTCCCGGTCGACGCGTAGCTATCAGTCGACCCCTTTTAGCGGCGAAACTTGCCGAGCAGTCGTTCGAGCAGGCTTGGCTGCATCGCGATCAGCTGCTGCTGGCGAAACCGGTCACGATCGGCCGCGGCACGCCGGTAAAGGGCGTCAAGCCGGTCTGCGCCATAGCGGTCTGACAGGCGTGGCGGAGACTGATCGACGCGGTGAAACGCGGGCTGGTCGCGCTCGGGTCGGTGGGACATAACAGGCATTGATCGGGTTCCGGTGACAGGATGCAGTCAAAATACACACGCTTTTTACCACCTTTTCAACACGCTTGGTCGTGAGCGGTTCCCGAAAGCGTGCTGAATCGAGGCGTTTTGGCGAAAACCGGCGGAACTTTCCAGCCTTCCACAAGACCCGTTTCCTGGGTCGAGACTCCGCCATTCGGGACCACCCGCAACGTCTGCTGTACAATCACGACGCAGGTCGGGTAGGCGCCGACCATGGGTGAAATCGACAGACTCGTTCCTTCCGGCGTCATCGAACAATGGGTATTCCATCTACGGCGGCAGCGGGCCCGTGCGGCGGATACCATCTGGTTGATCGATCAGGGTTTCACGCTTCACGATGGCAAGTGCGGCACACCGACGCACGACGCGACGGCACGCTGGCGCGCCGAGCAGGAAACCGTCATCGCGGAGGTCAGCGATCTTCTCAAACTCTATGACGAGATCAATTTGGGTCGCGACGTCCCGGCGGATGCCGATAGCGACCAAGGCCGTGACGACAGGCGTTGAGCATCGTCACGGACCTGACCGGCTAGGCAGTTACATAGGAGCGCAGCGATGCGGCAGTCCACGACCCAGATCACGATCGATACCCGCCGGCAGGGGCTGGTCGACATTACCGCCCCGATCCGGCGCTGGGTCGATGCGCAGGCGATGCAGTCCGGGTTATTGACGGTGTTTTGTCGCCATACCTCCGCATCGCTGCTCATCCAGGAAAATGCCGCGCCCGAGGTCCGAACGGATATCGAGGCTTATTTCGAGCGCATCGCACCGGAATCAAGTTCGTATCTGCACGATGACGAAGGGCCCGACGACATGCCGGCGCATCTGCGCGCCGCTCTCACGCAGGTACAATTGTCGATCCCAGTAATCGACGCCACGCTCGCGCTCGGTACGTGGCAGGGAGTCTACTTGTTCGAGCATCGCCGTCGTCCCCATGGTCGCTCGCTGGCGCTTCATCTGATCGGGGACTGATTCTGCGTCGCGGACGACGGCCTATGACGGCGCCGGGGTGGTTTATTCAATCACCGTCATAGACCCGTGGACCAATCCCGTTCATCAACCGTTCCACCACTGAAGGCTAATGTAAGGCGTTTCGCCGCATTCGCCGCGAACGGAGACGACAATCATGTTCATCATGCCTAGTCGCAAGGTCCTGCTGGCAGCTCTCGCCACGAGCACGTTGCTGGTCGCGGGTTGTGCGACCGAAACCACCTACCGCCCGGCCACTGGCCAGGGGTTCAACCGTACCGGCTATAGCGATCGCCGGATCGAGGATAACCGCTTTCTCGTCAGCTTCGCGGGAAACAGCGTCACGTCGCGCGACACCGTCGAACGCTACCTCTTCTTCCGCGCGGCGGAACTTACGCTCCAGCAGGGATATGATTATTTCCTGATGGCGGACCGCGATACCAATCTTCAGTCGCGCACCTATTCGACCCCGGGGATCGGCGGCGGGTTTGGTTATGGCGGCTTTGGTGGCTATTGGGGCCCGTCGTGGCGCTATCGCGGCCGCGGCTTCGGATGGCGGAGCTGGGATCCCTATATCGGTGGCGGCTTCGGTGGCTTTGGCGGCGGCGGTTTCGGCGGCCCATGGGGCAATGATTTCGACGTCCGCACGATCGACCGCTACGAGGCGACGGCCGAGATCGTGATGCGCAAGGGGCCGATCCCGCGCGACAACATCCGTGCGTTCAATGCCAAGCAGGTCGTCGACAATATCGGGCCGAGCGTCATCCTGCCAAAGTAAGCAGCGTCGCGGCCGCACTGCCGCAACCAAGCCTACAAGCAAAAGCCGGACCGTCCATATGGGACGGCCCGGCTTTTTATTGCCTGCTATGCTGCCAACCGGGCGCGGCCGCTAAACGGCCGGCCCGTCAGCGCAGCGTTCAGACCGCGCCGTGGCACTGCTTGTATTTGCGCCCCGACCCGCATGGGCATGGCGCGTTGCGGCTGACCACGCCTTCCCAGTTCGCCGGATCCTCGCCGATATCCGCGGCCTGAGGCTGCGGGATCTGCATCGGCGGGAGTTGCGACGTGATGTGGCCCGACATGCCGCGTGCCTGGTCGAGGCTGTCATTCTCGCCGGTGAACGGGTCGAAATGCGTCGTGATGAAATCGGGCAGCTCGGGCAGGCCGACCGGCGCCTGGATCTGGAACTGTGCGTGGGCGATCGTCTTGGTCACGTCCTCGCGGATCGTCTCGAGCATCCGCTGGAATAGCGAGAACGCCTCCTGCTTATACTCGTTGATCGGCGTCTTCTGCGCATAGGCGCGCAGATGGACGACCTGGCGCAGCGCGTCGAGCGTCGCCAGATGCTCCTTCCAGTGATGGTCGAGATTCTGCAGCAGAATCGACTTCTCGACCGACGTCCACGTCTCGGTGTCGAGGTCTGCGGATTTCGTCGCGATCGCCTCGTCCGCCATTGCACGGATGCGTTCCTCGACGATCTCGGGATCGATCGCCTCTTCGAGCAGCCACGCCTCGATCTGCGGCTCGAGGTTGAGCACCTCGGCAAGCCGCGTCTTCATCCCTGCAATGTCCCACTGTTCCGGATAGGAATTGGGCGGGCAGGCTTCGCCAACGATGACGTTGACCGTCTCCGCACGCATGTCCGTCACCACGTCGCCGACGGTATCGGCATCCATGATGTCCGCACGCTGTTCGTAGATGACCTTGCGCTGCTCGTTCATCACGTCGTCATATTCGACGACCTGCTTGCGGATGTCGTAGTTACGCGCCTCGACCTTCTTCTGCGCGGTCTCGATCGCCTTCGACAGCCACTTGCTCCCGATCGCCTCGCCGTCCTCGATATTGTTGCGCATCATCTTGGCGAACAGCGTGTCCGGCCCGAAGATCCGCAGCAGATCGTCGTCGAGGCTCAGGTAGAAGCGCGACAGGCCGGGATCGCCCTGACGACCCGAGCGCCCGCGCAGCTGGTTGTCGATGCGCCGGCTCTCGTGACGCTCGGTACCGAGCACGAACAGGCCGCCCGCGGCGAGCACTGCCTGCTTCTCGGCCTCGATCTCGGTCTCGATCCGCGCCGCCTCGGCGGCATATTCGGGCGTGCCCTCGACCAGATCGGGATGCTCGTCGAGCATGCGGAATTCGAGATTGCCACCGAGTTTGATGTCGGTACCGCGGCCCGCCATGTTGGTCGCGATTGTCACGGCCGACTTGCGTCCGGCCTGCGCGACGATGTGCGCCTCCATCTCATGGAAGCGCGCGTTCAGCACCTTGTGCTCGACCGCCTCGCCGACGAGGAACTCGCTGAGCAGCTCGGATTTTTCGATCGATACCGTGCCGACGAGCACCGGCTGACCGAGGTCGGCGTGATGCTTGATCTTCTTGGCGATCGCCGCGAACTTGTCCTTGGTGTCCTTGTAGAACTCGTCTTCCTCGTCGACGCGCTTGACCGTGACGTTGGTCGGGATGCTGACGACGTTGATCTTGTAGATGTCGTAGAACTCGGCCGCCTCGGTCGCCGCCGTACCGGTCATGCCGCCGATCTTGGGGTACATGCGGAAATAGTTCTGGAACGTGATCGAGGCCATCGTCTGGTTCTCAGGCTCGATCTGGACGCCTTCCTTGGCCTCGACCGCCTGGTGAAGGCCGTCCGACCAGCGCCGGCCGTCCATCATGCGACCGGTGAACTCGTCGATGATGATGACCTTGCCGTCCTTGACGATGTAATCGATGTCCGACTTGAACATCACGATCGCGCGCAGCGCCTGGTTGAGGTGGTGGACGACCTGCGTGTTCTCGAAGTCGTACAGGTTGGCGCCTTCAAGCAGCCCTGCCGCCTCGAGCATCCGCTCGACCTTCTCGGTGCCGTCCTCGGTGAGGATGATCGTCTTCTGCTTCTCGTCCTTGTCATAGTCACCGGGGACGAGCTGCTTCACGACCGCATCGACCTGGATATACAGCTCGGACTTGTCGTCGGTCGGCCCCGAGATGATCAGCGGCGTACGCGCTTCGTCGATCAGGACCGAATCGACCTCGTCGACCACCGCGAAGTTGAAGCGGCGCTGCACCATCGAACTGCGCTCGTACTTCATGTTGTCGCGCAGATAGTCGAAGCCGAACTCGTTGTTCGTGCCGTAGGTGATGTCGGCGGCATAGGCGGCGCGACGCTCCTCGTCCGACAGGTTCGGCACGATCACGCCGATCGTCATGCCAAGGAAGGTATAGACCTGCCCCATCCACTCCGCGTCGCGCGCCGCCAGATAGTCGTTGACCGTGACGACGTGGACGCCGTCGCCCGGCAGGGCGTTCAGGTAGGTCGCAAGCGTCGCGACGAGCGTCTTGCCCTCGCCGGTGCGCATCTCGGCGATCTCGCCGCGGTGGAGGACGATGCCGCCGACCATCTGCACGTCGTAATGCCGCTGGCCAAGCACGCGCTTGGCCGCCTCGCGCACCGTGGCAAATGCCTCTGGAAGCAAGTCGTCGAGCTTCTCGCCGTTAGCGAGTCGGGCACGGAACTTCGCGGTCTGCCCGGACAATTCCTCGTCCGACATCGCGACGAGCGAAGGCTCGAACGAGGCGATCTTCGCGAGGATCGGGTTGAGCGACTTGACGTAGCGGTCGTTGGACGACCCGAACAGCGATTTGGCAAAGCCACCGAACATGGGCTGATTTCCTGATTATAGGGCGCGACGGCACGCGGAGGCACGCACGCGCAAAGAGGAGAAGTGGCCCGCAGGCCGAGAGATCAGGCGCGCGGCGCTATTCGCGCCGACGGTCTACCCAGATAGGGGCCGTGATGATCGCGACGACGGGCAGCGTCGCCGAGGTGGCAACGTCGTCGAGCGAGGCGAGCGCGGCGACCGGTCGTACCGCGACCTTTGCCACCGCCACCGCCGCGGTCTGCGCGCAAATGCTGCCCTGCGCCACTGCCTGTGCGGACTGCCCACGCACACCCGGCACCGCGCCGGTCAGCGCGGACAGGAGGGCAGAAAGGAGAAGCAGCAGGTTCATGCGAGACCGGCTGTATGCGAGCTTGCGCGTAAAATCTACCATTCGTCGGACGGAAGCACCCGGCGAACGCGCGGACGCTCGATCCGTAAGGGGACGGCGTGGTGCGTAGGTACGACGACCCTGACGGACGCTCGTCGACCGTCGACGCGCGCAGATGTCATGCGATAGCCCCCAACCGCACGGGACACCGGTCGACGGGCGGCTGTCAGACGCGACCCGCGATCTTGCGGGCCGGACCGCAGCGACTATGAAGGCCGGATGCAGATCTCGCCGCTCGCCTTGCCCTTCCCCGCCGCCCCTTTGATCGACGGGGTCGTGCCGCATGTCGCGCGTGCCGGCTACAAGGCCTGGGACCGGTGCGACCTGACGTTCGTGACGCTCGATCCAGGGACGGTCGTTGCGGGCGTCCTTACGCAGAGCAAATGTCCGTCTCCCGAGGTCGAGTGGTGCCGCGCGGCACTGACTCTCGGACAGGCGCGCGCGCTTGTCGTCAACGCGGGCAATTCGAACGCCTTCACTGGTGCGCGTGGCCGTGCCGCGGTCGAGGCGATCGCCGCACGAACGGCCGCGCATCTCGGTTGCCAGCCCTCGGACGTGTTCGTCGCCTCAACTGGCGTGATCGGCGTGCCGTTGCCGATCGACAAGGCCGAAGCCGGGCTCGACGCCGCGTTCGCAGCCACGCCGTGCGGCTGGGAGGACGCCGCCGCGACGATCATGACCACCGATACCTTCACCAAGGGCGCGGTGACGACCGCGGTGATCGGCGATCGGACCGTCACTTTGGTCGGCATCATCAAGGGCTCGGGTATGATCGCGCCGGACATGGCGACGATGCTCGGCTTCATCTTTACCGATGCCGCGGTCGAGCCCGCGTTTCTCCAGGCTGCACTGTCCAAGGCCAATGCGCCGAGCTTCTCGTGCATCACCGTCGACAGCGACACCTCGACCAGCGACACGGTGCTCGCATTCGCGACGGGCAAGGCCGGCAACGCCCCGCTCAACGACGACGACAGCATCGGCGCCGACGCGTTCCGCGCGGCACTGGTAGATCTATGCCATCAGCTTGCCCTGCTCGTCGTCCGCGACGGCGAAGGCGCACAGAAGCTGATCGAGATCCAGGTGACCGGCGCAGAAAGCGACCGCAGCGCACACCGGATTGCTATGAGCATCGCCAACTCGCCTCTGGTCAAGACGGCGGTGGCTGGCGAGGACGCCAATTGGGGTCGTGTCGTGATGGCCGTCGGGAAAGCGGGAGAGCCCGCCGACCGCGACACATTGTCGATCCGGTTCGGCAATACGCAAGTGGCTGAGGGCGGGCTCGCGCTCAGCGGCTATGACGAGGCGCCCGTTGCGGATCATCTGAAGGGGCAGGACATCGAGATCGGCGTCGATCTCGCGCTGGGCGACGGTGCGGCCACGGTGTGGACCTGCGACCTGACGCACGGATATATCTCGATCAACGCCGACTATCGCAGCTGAGCTCACCTCTAACCGCCACCTCAAAGAATCTGAGGTGGCGGTAGCGGTACGTACCGTCTTAGGCGAGCTCGCCTTCAAGCCACGCCTTGAGCTGGCCCTTGGGTGCTGCACCAACCTTGGTTGCTGCCGGGGCGCCGCCCTTGAACAGGATCATCGTCGGGATCCCGCGCACGCCATACTGGCCTGGCGCATCGGGGTTCTCGTCGATGTTGAGCTTGGCGATCGTCACCTTCTCGCCCAGTTCCTCGGACAGCTCCTCGAGGCTCGGCCCGATCATCTTGCACGGCCCGCACCATTCGGCCCAGAAATCGACGAGCACGGGGCCGTCGGCGTTCAGCACGTCGGCATTGAAACTCGCATCGGTGATCTGCTTGGTCGCCACTGAAATATCTCCTTTGTTATACCGTAATCTAGGGTTCGGCTGCACGCGTCTCAACCGTCGACAGCCTAGCTTTGCTCCGTCATCGCATAGCGCGGCTTGTGCCTGTCGAGCATATCTGCCGGTATCGCGATCAATCGGGGTGCCGCGGTGTACAGCAACGCCGCCTCGATCGTCCGCCCCGGAAAGATCACCCGCAACGCCGCTGCATAGGCTGCCATCTGCTTCAGATGATAGTCCGGCACCTCGTCGAGCCCGCGCGGCGCACGCCGCCCGGTCTTGAAATCGATCACCCGGATGGTCTCCGCACCGATCAGCAGCCGGTCGACGGTTCCCGATACCACGATGCCGTCCGCCAGCGTGGCCGCGATCGGCGCTTCGGCAAGCGAGTCGATACCGAACAGGTCTGCGAAGCGCGGATCCTCGATCACGCCGATCGCGCTCGCTGCAATTTCCGCACGCGCGGCGGGATCGGAAACACCGCCGGCTTGGCCGAGCCAGCGATCCGCCGCCGCCGCCCGCGAACCGCCGTCGACAGCGGGAAGGCGCTCGAGCAGCTTGTGGATCAACGCGCCGCGTTCGGCCGCAAGCCGCATCTCCGGGGTCGGCGGCGGGTCGGACACCGCATCCTCGCCGAGCGCAGATGGCGACAACGGGCGCGACGGTCGCGACTCCTTCGGTGCCGCGTGCCGGGCCCAGTCGGGTATCGTCTGGGAAGGCACGGCCACGTCGTTCGCCGCGGGCTTGACCGGTACCGGAAATTCCGTCCCGTCGCCGACGAAGACCCGCTCGCCCTCCGCGTCCGCCACGCCCAACGCCGTCAGCGCGCGATCCGCGGCGCCATACCAGCTCGTCACCGGCGCAATGCCCTGCGCCCGCGTACCGAGCGCGCCCGCGATGACCAGACGCTCCTCGGCGCGGGTCGCCGCGACATAAAACAGCCGCCAATGCTCCTCCAGTTCGCGCCGCTCGGCTGCAGTCACCACGGCATCGAGGGGGCCACCCCGCTCGCTGCTGCGCGGGCGGAACACCGGCAACGGGGCGACCATGTCCTCGGGAGTCCATTTCAGGATCGACCGCGGTGCGGCGGCGGGATCGGCGGTCGCATCGGCAAGGATCACCAAGGGTGCCTGCAGGCCCTTGGCGCCGTGCGCGGTCATCACGCGCACTGCATCGAGCGGCGCCGACGGATCGCGGACGATGTCGACATCGCCGCGATCGAACCAGTCGAGGAAGCGCTGCAGCGACGGTGTCGTGTTGCTCTCGAACGTCAGTGCTGCGTTGAGCAGTTCCTCGATCGGATCGCGCGCTTCGGTCCCCAGCCGCAGGATCAGCTTGCGCCGTCCGTCGAGCGGCCCGGACAGGAGCTCCTCCAGAAACTGATAGGGAGTCGCGATGTCCGCACGAGCGAGCATCGCGAGCAGCGGCGCAAGGCGCTCGGCGGACTGCGTCCGCTGAAGATGTCGCCACAACGGGCCGGCCTCACGTGGCGCCGCCGCCATCAGCTCGTCCTGCGTCCAGCCGATCAGCGGCGAGACGAGCAGCGATGCCAGGCTCAGATCGTCTTCCGGCTGCAACACGAAGCGGATCGTCGCGAGAAGATCCTGGACGGCGAGCGGTGCGTTCAAGCGCAGCCGGTCGACACCCGCGACGGGCACGCCCTCGGCATAAAGCCGCGCGACGATCAGCGACGCGAGATCGCCGCGCCGCTTCACGAGGATCATCACATCCTCGGGGCGGAGCCGTCGCCCCTTGCTCTCGAGCATCAGCCCATCGGGCGCGAGCCAGCGTCGGACCGCCTTGGCGATATCGCCCGCGAGCTTGCGGACCGCATCGTCGACCCAGCCCTCCTCGTCGTCCTCGCTCCCCCCTGCGATGACCGTTGGCCACAGCGTCACGCTGCCCGGGCCCTTGACCTCGCTCGCATGGACCTCGAGCTCGCCGATCGCGCCAAGCCCCGGCTCGCCCGCCGCGGCGACCGCGGCATCGACGAACGCGAGGATCGGCCGGGTCGATCGGAAGGAGTGGGTCAGCGACAGCCGCTCGAGCGGCAGGCCCCGCTCCGCCTCCGGCCACTCGTCGTCGCCCGCAACCTCGAGCGCACGCCGCCCGAAATGCAGCTCTGCGGCGGCGAAGTTAAACGGGTCGGTCCCCTGGAAGCCGAAGATCGCCTGCTTCCAGTCGCCGACCGTGAACAGCGTGCGCGTCGACGGGGCATAGATACCGCGCCCGACGAAGAACTCGTCGGCCAGCGCCCGCACGATCCGCCACTGGTCGGCATTGGTGTCCTGCGCCTCGTCGATCAGGACATGCTCGGTTGCCTGATCGAGCTTGTAGCGAACCCATTCGCCAATGCCGGGCTGGTCGAGCAACGCCACGGTCGTCGCGATCAGATCGTCGAAATCGACCCCGCCGACGCGTCGTTTCGCGAGTGCATAGGCACGCGCATAATCGCGCCCGACCTCCAGCCCATCCGCGAGAAGATCGGCATAAGCCACGCGCTGGATCATCGATGCAATATCTGCACAGGCCGCGCCGACATCCTGTGCCAGGATCTCATAGTCAGGTTCGAGGTCGATCAGCTTCTTCTGCGCCTTGCGCGGCTCCCCCTTGGCCGTCAGCACGACGCCTGCGAGGTCGGGAAGCATAGCCGCACGGTCCGGCGACGCGAGCCACGCCTCAACCGTGGCCGCCTGCTTCAGGCCGGTCGCGGTTCCCCACGCCCGGTTGGCCGCGCCGATCCGCGTGATGGCATCGATATCCAGCGCCTCGCACCAGTCCGCGACCGCCTCGTCGATATCGCCGGCGGGCAGCTCGAGCGTCCGGCGCAACCAGGGCCGGATACCGGACGGCAACGCCTCGAGCGCGGGCAGCGCGCGGGCGCAGGCCATCAGGAACCCCTCGGCACCGCCCTCCCCCATCCGCAGGGACAAGCGGCCGACGATCTCGACGGGACGCTCCCGCCCCTCACGCTCGGCGTCCGCGAGCATCCCCGCCAGCGCCTCGCGTGCAAGCCCGGCTTCCTCGCGCGCCTCCAGAGGGCGAAAACCCGGCGTCAGCCCGGCTTCGACCGGAAACGCCGCCAGCAGGCCCTGACAGAAACCGTGGATCGTCTGGATCCGCAACCCGCCCCCCGGCGCGTCGAGCACCTTGGCGAACAGCGTCCGCGCACGATCCTGCAACGCTTGGTCGGGCACCTCCCCCAGGGCGATCAGGTCGGCACCCAGCGCGGGGCCGGGCATCCGCACCCAGGCGGCAAGGCGCCCGTTGATCCGCTGCGCCATTTCGGCCGCACCCGCCTTGGTGAAGGTCAGGCACAGGATCGCGCCCGGATCGACACCGCGCAGCAACAGGCGGAAAACGCGCGCCGCGAGGACCTGGGTCTTGCCGGTTCCCGCCGATGCGGACAGCCAGACATGAGTTCGGGGGTCACTAGCTGCGGCCTGCGCGCCCTTGAGCCGGGGCAAGGTGCGGAGCTCGCCGCTATTCACGGCCATACCATTCATCGCGGCGCATCAGCTGGTCATACTCGGCATAGGGGGCGTATTCCGGCACGAGCTTGGCGGTGAAGGCGGCGCTGCCGGTGAGCCAGTTGCCCGCGACCTCGGTAAAGTTGTGTGCCGCCGTCGCGGTGAAATCCGCGGTCGGGATCTTATCGCGTTTGCCCTCGGGATCGACCGGACTCTCGACATAGCCAAACGCATCGCGCTTCTTGCCAAGCGACCAATATTCGAACGCGCCAGCCTTGCCGGCGACATCGGCAAACCCGCCGCGCTCGGCGATCAGGCCCAGCAACCCCAGTTGCAGGCTATAGCCGGCGCGCACCGCGGTCGCCGAGGGTGGCTTGCCGGTCTTGTAGTCGATGATTGCCAGTTCCCCGCCCGGCAGCCGGTCGACACGGTCGTACCGCCCGCGCAGCGTCACCCCTGCAATCGCGATCTCGCCCTTGCCCTCTGCGCTGGCGACGACCCGACCATCGACGGCCTGCGCCGCGATCGTGCCCGCGATCCAGTCGATCGCCTCGAGCAGCCGCGGCTGCCAGAGCGCACGCATCATCGGGTGCGTCCGCTCGTCGCGCAGCATCGCCTCGGCACGCGGCCGCAATGCATCGATCGCGCAGGCGTCGTGCTTCCACCATTGCTCGAGAATGTCGTGGACCGCGGTGCCACGCCACGCCGCGCTCGGATCCGCATCGACCGGGTCGAGCGGCATCAGACCGAGCACCCTGCGGGCATAGAAGGCGTAGGGGTCGGCCTTCAGCCGGTCGACCTCGGTCACCGAAATCAGCCTTGGCCGCAGCGCAGCGATCGGCGACGGTGCCGGACGGTCGGAGGGCCGGTGCGCCCGCGGATCGTCGAGATCGCGTGTCCACGCCTCGAGCGCCTCGGCGCGCTCGAATCTGTCCCCCGCAAGTGCCTGCAACCGCAGCCACAGTCGCGACGCCAATGCCGGCGATTTGGCGTCGCGGCGCGCACGTGTGACGATCGCCCGCGGCGCGCCGAGCGCCTGCGCAAAATCATGCGCCGACGTCCCCACCTGCCGCTCGAGGCCCGGCAGCCCGAGTTCGGCGCGGATCCGCGGCGCAAGCCACGGGTCCGGCGCAGGACGGCCTGGCCACATGCCTTCGTTCAGCCCGCCCAGAACCATCAGGTCGGCGGTCTGCAATCGCGCCTCGAGCAGGCCGTAGATCGCCAGACGCGGATGCGCGCCCTGCAATGGCCGCACCGCAACCTCGTCGAGCAAGGTCCGCAAGAGCTGCGCAAGTTCGCCCGGATCGACGAGTGGCGGACCAGCATCGGCCTCGATCTCGAGATCGGCAAGGCATTGCGCCGCCGCACGCCCCGCGGGGCCGGCCCAGAGTTCATCGCCGCACAGCGCCGCGGCCGTCTCGCGAACGATCGCGAGCAACGGGCCGAGCGGCTGGGCGCCGCGTTCGAATACCGTGACGATCGGCGTGAGCAGCGCTTCCGCCTCCGGCCACCAGCGCTTCGCCGTTCCGGCGCGCAGATGCGCATCGACAGCATCGAGCCCTGCTGCGGGCCGCGGTCCGCGCAACGCGCGATCGAGCGCGCGAACGCCGTCGAGCCACGCCAGCCGGGTATCGCCACTGCGGACCAGCGGGTGCTTCAGCAGCGCCAGCAACGCAAGCGGTGCGAAACGCTGTGCCGCAGCCTCGACCAGCGCGAGGATCAGGGTCCCGGGCGGGAGGATCGACAAGGGCCGGCCCGCGCTGTCGTCGATCAGGATCTGCCAGCGTCCAAGATGCGCCGCGACACGCCGCGCTAGTGCGCGATCGGGCGTGACGAGCGCCGCTGTCCGTCCCGGCTCCTCCAGTACGCCGCGCAGGGCCAGTGCGATCGCCTGCGCCTCCTCGGCGGGGGTTGCCAGTTCGGCGACCGTCACCCCCTTCAGGCGGCGGTCCTCCGCGCCCAGCCGGGTCCACTTTCCGGTGAAGTCGGCGGGGGCCAGTGCATTGGCGATCGCGCGGCTTCGCGTCGTGTCGGCGTCATGGCCACCGCCCTCGCGCCAGGTCGCGACCTCGGCGCGCCCGACGCCCATGCGTTCGAGCAGGAGCTTCAGATGAAATTGCGGATGCGTTTCGATCGACCGCCGCGTCAGCCCGGTATCCGGGTTTCGCGGGTGGGGGCCCAGCGCATCCCATTCCTCGTCGGGCAGGTGCAGATCGAGATCCGCGAACACCACCATGCCGCCTGGCAGGTCCGCGACGCAACGCAGGGCGCGCGCGACCGACGGCGCGGAGTCGGTGACGCCTGCGGCGCAGACCAGCCCGGCCGGCGGCGCCGCACGCCATCGCGTCACCAATCGGTCGAGCAGCGCGGCGCGCCGGGTCGCCGCGTCGATCCGCCCCAGGCGGGCCAGCTCGCCCGGCCATCGCTGCAGCACGACGTCGAACGTCGACAATGCGCGCTGCCAGTGTTCAGTCAGTTCGGGACCGAGTTCGATCTCGTGGAGGCGCGTCGGCGCAACCTCCTCGACGAGCAACTGGTCGAGCGTCTTGGCGAGTTCGCCTGCAAGTCGGACCGCCTCGGCGGCATCGATCGGATGCCCCCCACGCCGGCGTTCTTCCGACACCAGCCGCGCAAGGATCATCCGCCGCTGATAGGGCGGCACTGCCGGCAGTGGCGGATCGGCATCGTCCGCCGGATCGAGCGCCGCGCCGACAGCTTCGCCCAGCCCCGTGTCCCCCAGCGCGATCATCCGCGGCAGAACCAGCCCCCCGCCGCTCGCCCGCACGAACGCATCGGTCACGGCCCGGATCGCGCGGTTGTTGGGCAACAGGATCAGCGCGCGGGCGAGCGCCAGCGGATCCTGCCCTGCCCGCCGGAGCAACCCCGCGACCAGCGCATCGGCAAAGGCGCGATGGGCGGGGATGGTGTAGAGGGTCGGCCCCGTCCGTTCAGCCACCGGCGAGGATCGCCTCGGTCCTTGGAATCGCCGCGGGGGTGCCCACGTCGAACCACAGGCCCTGGTGAACCTGGCCAAATGCCCGGCCCGCAGCGATCGCACGGTCCCAGAACAGGTTCGTCGAAAACGGTCCCTCGGGCCAATCCGCGATGACGCGCGGGTGGAGAATCTGAATACCCGTAAAGGCGAAGGGTGCGACCCGCCCCGGCTTGCGTCGTCCGGTGATCCGGCCGTCCGCTGCGAGATGGAAGTCGCCCGGACCGCCGTGATTGTGCGCGCGGGCGAGCGGCACCATCAGCAGCAGCGCATCCATCGTCGCATCGTCCCAGCGCGACGCGAGCAGGCGGATCGCGTCGACCGGTCCATCGATCCAGAGATTGTCGCTGTTGACCACCAGAACCGGTGCATCGCCGAGCAGGGTACGTGCCTGGACCAGCCCGCCGCCCGTCTCCATCAACCGGCGACGCTCGTCCGAAATCACGACTTCGATATCGGGATAGCGATCGGTGACATGCGCCTGCAACGTATCGGCAAGATAGTGGACATTGACCACAGCGCGCGCGATCCCGGCACGCTGCAGCCGATCGAAGACATGGTCGATCAGCGCCTTGCCGGCCACTTCAACCAGCGGCTTGGGCCGCGTCGCGGTCAACGGCCGCATCCGCTTGCCAAGCCCGGCCGCCATCACCATCGCCGTCTCGGGCACCGTCCCGCGCGGGATCGGACGGATCATCCGCTGGCCGCTCATGCCGCCAACGCCAGCGGATCACCGCGCATCGCTGCCGGCACATTGGCATCGAACCAGGCCGCGACCGGCGCCATCACCGGCTGGGCCAGGTCACGCTCGAGATAGGTCCAGACCCGGGGACACAAGGTCGGGTAGCGCGGCTTGCCGTCACGCTTCCACAGCCGCGTGAAGATGCCGAGGATCTTGGCGTTCCGCTGCGCGCCGAGCACGTGATAGGCGTTTAGGAAGTCGTCACCAACGCCCGTCGCTTCGCGGTAGCGGGCGAGCATCGCTGCCTCGACCACCGGATCGACGTCGCGGCGGGCGTCCTGCAACAGCGACACGAGGTCATAAGCCGGGTGCCCGGCAAGCGCGTCCTGGAAATCGAGCAGGCCGAGCGCTCCGTCCGGTGCGAGGAGCATCAGGTTCTCGGCATGATAGTCGCGCAGGACGGTGACGGGGGCGGTCGCGATCCCGTGATCGAACACGGCGTCCCATGCCGAATGCCAGCCCGCCCGGTCCGGGACGATCCCGATTGCCGGGCAATACCAGTCGACGAACAGCGCGGCCTCGCGCGCGAGCACGGCACGGTCGTAGGCTGCGAATGGTCCGGCCGGGTGCGCGTGAAGACGCCCGAGCAGGTCGATCGCGGGCGCATAGAGCGCCATGCCCTCGTCGGACGATGCGTCGATCGCCTCGCGCAACCGATCATCGCCAAAATCCTCGATCAGCACGAGCCCCTGCGTCAGGTCGCTCGCGAGGATCGCGGGTGCCCGGAACGTCCGCTCGACCAGCCACTGTGCGACCGCGATGAACGGGCGCGGGTCTTCATGTGGCGGCGGCGCGTCCATCAGGATCGCGTGGCGCGGCCCTGCGACAACGCGGAAATAGCGACGGAACGAGGCATCCCCCGCAACCGGCAGGAGCGTCGCCCCCGCCCAGCCATGCGCGTCGAGAAATGCGGCGGCGCCCGCCGGGGGTGTCATATCGGCCATCGCCGCGTCCAACCCTCCGGCACTCCGGCTGTCAAGCCGCGCGTGCCGTCCGGTTCGATCGTGAGGTCGAGCCGAAGCGCGTCCGGCCAATAGTCCGGCCCCGCCCGCTCTGGCCATTCGACGATCAGAACGGAATCATAGCGCGCGTCGTCAAGCGCGAGCTCGACGATCTCGTCCGGATCGTCGATCCGGTACAGATCGACGTGGAGCACCGGCAGACGCACCTCGGGGGGTGCATAGGGCTGGACGATCGCGAAACTCGGCGATGGCGCCTCGCCGACCAGACCGAGCGCCGCCAGCAACCCGCGTGCCAGGCTCGTCTTCCCCGCGCCGAGCGTCCCCGTCAGCGCAATCACGTCACCCGCCTTGACGTGCGCTGCCAGTTTCGCGCCGAACGCCTCGGTTGCGGCGGGATCCTCTAACCGCAGCGCCGTCATGCGACCGAACCGGGGCAGCGTGCGTGTCTTTTCAAGGCGATGATCATCTCCGCGGCAGTTCGACCGTGATCAGCGTGCCGTTTCCGGGTTCGGATACGAGATCGATCGTGCCGTTATGCGCCTCGACAAACTGCTTGGCGAGCGGCAGGCCGAGCCCCAGCGCACGATCGCCGATCGTCTTGGATTCGGCGAACCGGTCGAACGCATGCGCGACGCCCTCGGCGCTCATCCCCGCGCCGTCATCCGACACGACGATCCGTGCATGCGTCGCGTTACCGTCGGCGTGCAGGAGGATCCGCCCCCCCTCGGGCGTACCGGCGACCGCGTGACGCAGCAGATGCTCGACAATCTCACGCAGTCGCTTGGGATCGCCGCAGATACGCCCGGTCGAGCGCCCGATCTCGATCGCGAAGTCGAGCTTGCGGCGCCGCGCGGTGGCCTGGATCGAGCCTGCCGCGGCGCGGGCGACCACCGCCAGCTCGACATCGGTGCGCACCATCTCGGTGCTCTCGCTCTCGGTCCGGGTCAGGTCGAGCACGTCGTCGACCAGCAGCCCGAGCCGCTCGACCGATTCGAGAATGGCCTCGAGATACCCCCCGGCCTGTTCGCTCATCGGCCCGGCATAGCCACCGTGCAGCATCTCGGCGAAACCACTGATCGACGTCAGCGGCGTCTTGAGCTCATAGCTCATGTTCGCGACGAACGCCGTCTTCACCTTGTCCGCCGCCTCGAGCGCGTTCGCGCGTTCGCGCAAGGCCTGCTCCGCGCGCCGGCTGTCGGTGATGTCGAGCATCGTGAACAGCGCGTTGCCGTCGGGCAGCGGGACGCCCGCGAATTCGAAATGCCGGCCGTCGGCAAAGGCAACGCGGCCCCCGCGCTGCTGGCGTCCGGCGGTCGCCGATCGCACGAGATCGGGGATCAGCGCCGACCGGTTGGGCGTCATCAACTTGCCCGCCGCCGCATCCGCAAAGACGTCGACACGCGGATGGCCGGCAAGGAATTCCTCCTCGAGGCCCCACAGCACCCTGAACCGGTTGTTCCACAGTTGCAGCCGGCCGTCGGCGGCGAACACGCCGAGCGCTTCGAACAGATTGTCGAACGTGGCCGTACGGACGCGGAGCAGCGTGTCGCGCGCGCTGGCGAGCTGGACATGCTCGGTGCGATCCTCGAAGATCAGCAACAGCCCGCCATCGGGCAAGGGCTGGGCGACGACTCGCAAATGCGTCCCGCCGCGCAGGTGCCAGATCTCCTCGCTCGCGCCGCCGTTCGGCATGGTCCCGGTCTGCATGAACCATGCGCGCCGCTCGGCCTTCCATGCCGGAAAGTCGCGTACTTCGGGGAGCCGGTCCGCTTCGCGCATCCGTTCGAGCACGCGGTCGAATTCTGGACGGTCGGCGAGCCACTCCGCCCGCATCGCGAACATCCGCCGGAACGGCTGGTTGCAGAAGACCAGGCCGCGGTCGCCACCGAACTGCGCGACCCCCGCCGACAGTCGGTCGAGCATCGCCCGCTGCGCCTCGGCGAAACGCTTGGCACCCGAGCGCGCCTGCTCGAGATCCTCGATGTCGATCGCAAAGCCCGCCACCCCGCCGGTCGGCAGCGGAACGTCGTAGATCTGGAGCGAACGGCGGGCACCATCAATCGTCGCGGGCAGGACCTGCTGGTGCGGCCGCCCCTGCTCGCGCGCGGCGGCGGCACCAGCCAGCGGCCCGCCGCGCCCCGATCCCTCGACGAGTTCGAGGCCGCGCGCGACCACGTCCTGCGCATCCTGGCCCTCGACCGCCGCGACATAGGCGGAATTGACCATCGACAGCCTGAGATCGCGCGCCCGGTACCACATCGGCAGCGGCGCGGCTTCGATCAGCCCGGTCAGCGCGTCATAGGCGGCACCAAGCCGCGCCGTCTCGGTGCCGAGGCGCTTGATCTCGGATTCGCTGTCCGTTGCATCGAACGCCCAGATCAGGATGCTGCCAGTTGCCCCCATCGCGCCGGGCGCACGCGCGCCGCGCAGCGTGATGGCCCGCGTCGAACCGACGGGGCGGACTGCACGAACAAAGGGTCGGCCCGAACGCTGTGCAGCGGTCACATCGGCGGTCAGCGCGGCAGCATCCTCGGGTGAGAGCCCGGATTCCTCACCCGCCAGATCCATCAGATAGCGTGGCGCCGGAATACCCAGCCAGTCCGCCATCCGCTGCGGCATCTCCACTCGTCCATCCGAGCGGACGACCGTCGCGACGGCCGGCGACCCATCGAGCAACGCGCGCATCGTCGCATTCTCGGCGAGGGTCGTCGCGACACCGGCGCGCGCGCGCAATCCCAGGAACAGCAGCAGGCCGCCGAGCCCGAGCAGCAGCAGCGTCGCAACGCCGGCCAGAACGGTCGCCCATGTTCCGGGGACCGTCATGTCCCGGAGACACTCTTCGCAACGAGATCGGGAAACACGGTAACCGCCATGGCTCCGTCTACGCCAACAGCGCCCTCCGGGGGAAGACGGCGATCGGGAAATTGCATGCGGCTGATCGGGCGCCTCGCCTGCGCTTGGCGGCTCCGGCACGTCAGCCCGAGGCGCTGGAATCCCAATCCCTCCAGACTGTTGCAAGGATGAAACACATTGTAAAAAAACGATCCTATTCGTCTCAATCGAGTGGATCGGGCCGCGCCGCGAGGCCTAACGGCGGCGCATCGACGAAGGTCAGCGGCTTTGCCCCTTCGTCGGAATGTTTCAGTCGAGAGTATTAAATGACCCCAGCCTATCGTCGCAGTCTGCTCGCCACGAGCCTCCTCGTTGCCGTCTCAACGCTTCCCGCTAACGCGCAAACTGCGCCTGCGATGCCTGCAGCAACACCCGAGGCAGCCGCTCAAGCAGAGGCTTTGGAGCCGGCAACCCCGACCCAGACCGCGACGGATCAGAACCCGCAGGGTGCTGCAGAAGCGCCGGCAGGCGAGATCGTCGTGACCGGCTCGCGCATCGCATCGCCGTCGGCCACCGCCGCCTCGCCGCTCCAGAGCGTCGGCATCGCGCAGATCCAGCAGGCCGGCGCGATCAACGTACAGGACGTCCTGCTCCAGAATCCGGCATTCGGCACCCCGGGCGTCAGCCGCACCAATTCGAGCTTTGCGACGCAGGGCGCGGGCGTGGCGACGGTCAATCTGCGCAACCTCGGCGACGACCGCACGCTAGTCCTCGTCAACGGCCGCCGGTTCGTCGCAGGTCTGCCCGGCAGCAGCGCAGTCGATCTCAACGTCATCCCGACGCAGTTCCTCGAGCGCGTCGACGTCCTGACCGGCGGCGCGTCCGCGGTCTATGGCTCGGACGCCGTCGCGGGCGTCGTCAACATGATCTACAAGACCAAGTTCGAAGGCATCCAGCTCGACGGCCAGATGGGCATTTCGCAATATGGCGATGGCGCCGATCGCCAGGTCAACGCGCTGGTCGGCAAGAACTTCGCCGATGGCCGTGGCAATATCATGCTGTTCGGCGGCTATTCGAAGCAGGGCACCGTGCTGAAGAAGGATCGCTTCACCGAGGCGGGTTCAAGCGCGGTGGATTCGAGCAGCCTCGCCTTGACGACCGGTAACGATGCCGACCTGTTTACGCGTAGCACGCTGCTGTCGGGCTTTGCGCCACAGGGACGCTATGTCACGGGTACCGGCGACAACCGTCGCGGCTTCAGCTACAACCCCGATGGTTCACTCTTCGAATGTTCAAGCGCCGCGTGCCCCGACGCGCCTGGGTTTAATCGCTCGGACTTCCGCTATCTCGCGGTGCCCGTTGAGCGTTATACCGCTGCGGGTCGTGCGAACTTCGAAGTTTCGCCAGCGCTCAACCTGTTCGTCGAGGGCAACTACGCCAAGACGAAGGTCAAGACGGTCATCGAAGCGTTCCCGCTGAGCTCCGACCTCGTCGATATTCCCAATGACGGCCAGATCGCGATCGAGAGCATCGTTGGTGGTGTTCAGTACCGCAATCCGTTCGTGCCGGATGCGATCTTCAACGCTGCCACCGACACGAACGGCGATGGTCTTCGCGACATCAGCTTCGATCGTCGCCTCAACGACTTCGGTCCGCGCACGAGCTCGTCGAGCCGAGAGCTGTTCCGGTTTGCGGGCGGCGCCAACGGCAAGTTCCTCGAGGACCGCTTCAACTACGAGGTTTATGGCATCTACGGCCAGACGGTCGAGAACCAGACCGGCAACGGCCAGTATAACAGCCTGAACTTCACGCAGGCGCTCAATGCGTATCGCGATCCGACGAGCGGCCAGATCGTCTGCGCCGATCCCGCCGCACGCGCAGCCGGCTGCATTCCCGCGAACATCTACGGCGCGGGCGCACTGACACCTGCCGCCTCGTACCTCGCGGTGCCGACGACGTTGTCGACGAAGGTCACGCAGACGGTTGGCGGCGCCAACGTCTCGGGCAAGCTGTTCTCGCTGTTCGGCGCGGATCCGGTCGGCGTCAGCATCGGCACCGAATATCGTCGCGAGACGAGCAGCAACGTGTTCGATCTTCTTACGCAGCAGGGCCTGAATGGTAACAACGCACTGCCGTCCACGCGCGGCAGCTTCGACCTGATCGAGGGTTTCGCCGAGACGATCGTGCCGTTGCTCCAGGATCGCCCGTTCTTCCACTCGCTGTCGGTCCGCGGTGCGATCCGCGTGTCGAACTATTCGACGATCGGGACGACCTACAGCTACAATTACGGCGGCGAGTGGGCGCCGATCGAGGACGTCCGCTTCCGCGTGATGCAGGCGCGTTCGGTTCGCGCCCCCAACATCAACGAGCTGTTCCAGCCGAACCAGCAGGACTTCCCGAATGGTCTGGTCGACCCCTGCGCAGGCGTGACCGCGGCCGCGACCGGCACGCTCGCCGTCAACTGCCGCGCAGCCCCCGGTGTTGCCGCGAACATCGCACAGAATGGTCAGTTCACGATCGGACAGGCGGATCGTCAGGGCATCACCAGCTTCGCCGGCGGCAATCCTGACCTGCAGGAAGAGAAGGGTGACTCGTTCACCGCCGGTGTTGTCGTCAACCCCCGGTCGATCGATGCGCTGCGCAATCTGGTCGTGACGGTCGATTACTTCAACATCCGGATCAAGGGTGCGATCACCACGACGCCGCTGCAGTTCATCCTCAACCAGTGCTACAACGCGGAAGACTCGGACTTCTGCAATCTGGTGGTGCGCCGCGCTGCCGCGCAGGGTGCGAACAGCGCCGGTTCGCTCGACGAGGTCAACAGCAGCCCGCTCAACAGCGGCGGCATCAAGACGTCGGGTATCGACACGACCGTCGCCTATCGCCAGAATCTCGAGAGCCTCGGGCTTGGCGGGACGCTCGGCATGAAGGTGTCCTACACTCACCTGATCAGCGGGTTCACGGTGCCGCTGCCGGGTTCGGAGCGCGACTATTTCGCCGGCGAGATCGGTGCGTCGCGGGATCGCTTCACGACGAACGCGTCATACGACATCGACGGCGTCGGACTGACGATGACGGGCACATGGATCAGCCAGGCAAGCCTCGACGACCAGCTGACGGGCGCCCGCCCGGGCAGCAACCCCGACTACCGCGTGAAGCCGCAATTCTACCTCGACTCGCAGCTCCGCTTCCAGGCCGGCGAAGGCTTCGAATTCTATGTCGGCGGGTCCAACCTGCTCAACAACAAGCCGCCATACCTCGCCGATATCGGCGCGTCGGCCGGCCAGGATACCGATGCGGGCACCTATGATCCGCTCGGCCGCCGCTATTACGCCGGTGTCCGCGTCAGCTTCTGACCGGACCACCATCGATAGAGCGACAGGGGAGCCGGCAACGGCTCCCCTTTTTTGTCCGAGTGACATGGACAAAAAAAGGGCGCGGGCCGCGGGAGAATATCCCGATGCCCGCGCCTTTCACGCCGTGAAGATGGCGATCACGCCGCCATGAACATCTCCGGCGGCAACGCCATCAGCGACTCCGCGCCACCCTCGATCTTGCGACGCAGCGCGCCCGCGTCGGGCAGGATCCGCTCGGCATAGAAACGCGCGGTGATCAGCTTGGCGTCGAGGAACGCCGCCTCGCCCTCACCGGCCGCCTTCAGCTTGGTGGCGGCAACCGCCATCCGCAGCCACATCGCGCCGACCGCGACGATCCCCATCAGATGCATGTAGCTGACCGCACCGGCGCCGACATTCTCAGGGTTCTTCATGCCGTTCGCCATGAACCACATTGTCGCCGCCTGAAGCTGGCCGTTCGCCTTTTCCAGCGCCTCGGCAAATGCCGCCGTCGCCGGATCGCTCTTGGCCGCCGCAACGTCGTCCGCGACCAGCTTGAAGAACGCCTGGATCCCGCGACCGCCGTTCTGCGCCAGCTTGCGACCGACCAGATCCATCGCCTGCACGCCGTTGGTGCCTTCGTAGATCATCGCGATCCGCGCATCGCGCACATATTGCTCCATGCCCCATTCTGCGATGTAGCCATGACCGCCATAGACCTGCTGCGCGTTGGTGGCGATCTCATAGCCCTTGTCGGTGCCATAGCCCTTGATGACCGGGGTCAGCAGGCTGATCATGTCGCCCGCCAGCTGACGCTCTTCCTCGGTCGCGGCGTTATGCTCGAGATCGCCCTGCAGCGCGGTCCACAGGATCAGCGCGCGCAACCCCTCGGTCATCGCCTTGCCCTCCATCAGCATGCGGCGCACGTCGGGATGGACGAACAGCGAATCCGCCTTTTCCTGCGGCTCCTTCGGCCCGGTCAGCGCGCGTCCCTGGCGACGGTCCTGCGCATATTGCACCGCATTCTGATACGCGACCTCGGCCACGCCCAGCCCCTGAAGGCCGACGCCCAAACGCGCCGCGTTCATCATGATGAACATCGCGGCGAGGCCCTTCATCTCCTCGCCGACGAGCCAGCCGGTCGCCGAGTCATAGTTCATCACGCAGGTCGAGTTGGCGTGGATCCCCATCTTGTGCTCGATCGACCCGCAGGTGACGCCATTGCGATCGCCGAGCGACCCGTCTTCGTTGACGAGGAACTTCGGCACCACGAACAGCGAGATGCCCTTCGAGCTGTCGGGTGCGCCCGGCGTCTTGGCAAGGACGAGGTGGATGATGTTCTCGGTCAGGTCATGCTCGCCGCTCGAAATGAAGATCTTCGTACCGGTGATCGCATAGGATCCGTCCGCCTGCGGCTCCGCCTTGGTACGGATCAGGCCCAGATCGGTGCCGCACTGCGGCTCGGTCAGGTTCATCGTCCCCCCCCATTCGCCCGACACCATCTTCGGCACGTACATCGCCTTCTGCGCGTCCGATCCCTTGGCGACCAGCGCGGCGATCGCGCCATGCGTCAGGCCGGGATACATCGCGAACGCCATGTTCGACGAGATCATGTATTCCTGGAACGCGGTCGAGACGACGTGCGGCATCCCCTGCCCGCCATATTCGGGCTGGTTGCCAAGCGTCGCCCAGCCGCTCTCGACATATTGCTTGTACGCCTCCTTGAAGCCGTCGGGCGTCGTGACCGATCCGTCCTCGTGGCGGGTGCAGCCCTGCTGATCGCCCGACAGGTTGAGCGGGAACAGCACTTCGGCGACGAACTTGCCGCCCTCTTCCAGCACCGCATCGACGACGTCGGGGGACGCCGCGTCGAAGCCCGGCAGGTTGCTGTAGCGGTCGAGGCCAACGACCTGTTCGAGGACGAAGCGCGTGTCGCGGACGGGGGGCGTATATTGGGGCATGGTCTATCCTTGCTGGTCGTTGGCGCGGCCGACTTCGAGAAGGGCCACGAAATTGGTAAGCTCATCGATGGCGGCGTCGATATCCCGCTTCTGCGCGGTCAGCAGCGCGATCCGCGACTGGCTGCGTTCGATCACGACCTGACGCTGCGCACGACGCCCGTCGCCGACGTCGTAGAGGTCGATCATCTCGCGGATCTCGCCCAGACTGAAGCCCACACGCTTGCCGCGCAGGATCCATGCGAGCCGTGCACGGTCACGGTGCGAGTAGATACGCTGGGTGCCCCGTCGCTCGGGTGCGATCAGCCCTTCGTCTTCGTAGAAGCGAAGCGCGCGCGCGGTCACGTCAAACTCGCTCGACAGATCCGATATCGTGAAATGGTCGCGATCATGCCGCGGTTCAATCACCGCATAGGATTCGGGAGATGCCCGTTCTGCCGGGGATGCTCTGGTCGCCATGCCGAAACATTTAGCTCTCGTTTACGTCAACGTCAATCTCGGCAGAGAAATTTGCCCGCCTTCGAGCGCAGCGTGGCCGCCTCGGACCGCGACTCGCTCAACCGATCGACCGTCACCGCGGCAAGCGAGGCACGTCCCGCACACAGCGCTTCGCACGCTTCGGGCATGTCGGCGGGGAACGTGATGCGATCCCCGTCGGACCGCGCATCGAATGCGCATTTGCCGAACGTCATCTTCAGCCGCTCGCCGGAGCGCTCGACTGTCCCCGATGCAGCGCAGCTCTGAGCTTCGCCATAATCGACGCTGACGCCGATCCGGCTGACTCGCTCGGTCCCGATGATGCAGATCCGGTCGGTATCGCGCGCCCAAGAGCCCTGAAGCGCGGCACCGGGATCACCAACGATACCCGCGCTCCGCGCCGCCGCCTCGAGCCGCGAACCGGGCGTGCTTTCGGTATTGGTGATGCTCGTCGACGCACCGTCGCATCCGGCCAGCAGCGACAGCAGGAGCATAAGCCCGCCACGCCAGTGGCTCATTCGGCGGTCACCAGGCCACCACCCTCTATACGCCGGAAAAAACAGGTACGTTCGCCGGTGTGACAGGCCGGACCCGCAGCATCGGCGATAACCCATATCGCGTCCTGGTCACAGTCGATCCGGAGTTCGGCGACGCGCAGCACATTGCCCGACGTCTCCCCCTTGCGCCACAAGGCCTGCCGGCTCCGCGACCAGAAATGCGCTTCGCCGGTCGCTTGGGTTTGCGCCAGCGCGTCGGCATTCATGTGCGCCACCATCAAGACATCGCCCGACACGCGGTCGGTGACGACCGCCGTCAGCAGGCCGGAGGAGTCGAACTTCGGATCGAGCGTCAGGCCCGTGTCGCGGCTGTGTGTCATGCTCGGGGACATACCAGAAAGCGGGCGCGAAGCGACGCGAGAGATCAAACCCATTGCGCAATGTTATTACAAGGAGGCGACAAACGCGTGAACCGCGACTATAGGGCATGCTCCGCACGACGTGAGACCCGGCATGCTGACCACAAACCCTTATGATGACGACAAACTCCGTGAAGAATGCGGGGTGTTTGGCGTCTCGGCCACCGACGGCGCGGCGGCGCTCGTCGCCCTGGGCCTCCATGCGCTGCAGCATCGCGGGCAGGAAGCCGCCGGCATAACGACGTTCGATGGGGCGCATTTCCATACGCACCGCGCGATGGGGCATGTCGCCGGGAACTTCGATCGCGACGACGTGATTCGCGCACTGCCGGGCACGGTCGCCTGTGGGCATGTCCGCTATTCGACGACGGGCGAGACCGCGCTCCGCAACGTCCAGCCGCTGTACGCCGAGTTGTCGACGGGCGGTTTCGCGATCGCGCATAACGGCAATATCTCGAACGCGATGCGGCTGCGTCGTGAACTCGTCCGTCGCGGTTCGATTTTCCAGTCGACCAGCGATACCGAGACGATCATCCATCTCGTCGCGACGTCGAACTATCGCACGCTGCTCGATCGCTTCATCGATGCGTTGAAGCAGGTCGAGGGTGCCTATTCGCTCATCGTGATGACGCCCGAGGGCATGATCGCCTGCCGCGATCCGCTGGGCATCAGGCCGCTGGTCATGGGCAAGCTTGGCGACGCGGTGATCTTTGCGTCCGAGACGGTCGCGCTCGACGTCGTTGGCGCAACCTTCGTCCGCGCGGTCGAGCCGGGTGAGCTCGTGATCGTCCAGGGATCCGAGATCCGCTCGATCCGCCCGTTCGCGCCGATGGCGGCGCGGCCGTGCATCTTCGAATGGGTCTATTTCTCGCGCCCCGATTCGATCGTTGATGATCATTCGGTCTATTCGGTGCGGAAAGCGATCGGGGCTCAGCTCGCGATCGAATCGCCGGTCGATGCCGATCTCGTCATCCCGGTCCCCGATTCGGGCACACCCGCGGCGATCGGCTATGCCCAGCAGTCGGGGATTCCGTTCGAGCTCGGGATCATCCGCTCGCATTATGTCGGTCGCACCTTCATCTCGCCGGGCGACAAGGTCCGCCATCTCGGTGTGAAGCTGAAGCACAACGCCAACCGCGCGCTGATCAAGGGCAAGCGCGTCATCCTCGTCGATGATTCGATCGTCCGCGGCACGACCTCGCTCAAGATCGTGCAGATGATGCGCGAGGCGGGCGCGGCCGAAGTCCATATGCGCATCGCCAGCCCGCCGACCCGTCACTCCTGCTTCTACGGCGTCGACACGCCGGAGCGCGCCAAGCTGCTCGCGGCCAAGCTCGATCTGGGCGGCATGACGGGCTTCATCCACGCCGACAGCCTCAACTTCATCTCGATCGACGGGCTGTACAAGGCGCTCGGTGAGGCCAAGCGCGCGGATATCCGACCGAAATATTGCGACGCCTGCTTCACCGGCGATTACCCGACCACGCTGACCGATCATGACGAGGGCGCCGAAGTCGATCAGTTCGCGATGCTCGCCGAACGCGTTATCTGACAAGTCCTGGAGCTAGAATGACCGACAAGCCTCTCGAAGGCCGGCTTGCGCTGGTCACCGGTGCAAGCCGCGGCATCGGCGCCGCCACCGCGATCGCGCTCGCTGCAAAGGGCGCGCATGTGGTTCTGACCGCGCGCACGCCGGGCGGCCTCGAAGAGGTCGAGACGGCGATCCATGACGCCGGCGGCTCCGCGACGATTGCGCCGCTTGACCTCGCCGAGAGCGAGGCGATCGGCCGGCTCGCAAGTGCGATCGGGGATCGCTGGGATGCGCTCGACATCCTCGTGCTGAATGCGGGCATGCTGGGATCGCTGTCGTCGGTCCCGGCGATCGATCCGAAGGAAATGGCGCAGGTCCTCACGCTCAACGTCAGCGCGCAGGCGGCGATGATCGCCGCGTTCGATCCGATGCTGAAAAAGGCGAAGTCGGCGCGCGTGATCGGTGTCACGTCGAGCGTCGGCCGCAAGCCGCGCGCTTATTGGGGGCTCTACGGTGCCTCGAAGGCGGCGTTCGAGACGCTGCTCGGCGCTTACGGGGACGAGATGGCCGAGATCAGCGGCATCCGCACCGCGATCGTCGATCCCGGCGCGACCCGCACCAAGATGCGCGCGCGTGCCTATCCGGGCGAGGATCCGAACTCGGTCAAGGATCCGCAGGTCGTCGCCGACCGCATCGTCGCGCTGGCTGTCGACGGGTTCGAACCCGGCCATTTCGAGCGCGTCGCCTAAATCCTTCCCTTGCGGGGCGGACGATTAGCGTCGCTTCACCAGCGTCACCTGTGCGACGTCGATACCGCCACCGCGGAACCCGCCCTCGCAATACATCAGATAATAGCGCCACAACGCGACGAACTTCGCGTCAAGCCTTGCCGGCAGACGCCCTTGCGCGACGGCGGCGTCGAACGCGACCCGCCAACGCCGGCATGTCTCTGCATAGTGCAGCCCGAAGCTGCGTTGATCCTCCCACGTCAACCCGCGCGCCTCCGCCAGAGCGCGGAACCGCGGCTCGGACAGCAGCATGCCGCCGGGAAACACGTAGCGCTGGATGAAGTCGACGCTCGTCGAATAGGCTCCGAAGATTGCATCGTCGATCGTGATATATTGAAGCGCGGCGCGGCCGCCGGGTTTCAGCGCCCGCGCGACCGCGTCGAGATAGGCCGGCCAATAGGCCTCGCCCACCGCCTCGACCATTTCGATACTGGCCACCGCGTCATAAGTGCCGACGACGTCGCGGTAATCGGTCAGCGAGACGGTCACCCCGGTCAGCCCCGCCTCGGCCATCCGCGCGTCGACCTGTCGCTTCTGCTCGGTCGACAGGGTGAGACCGTGCACGTCGACACCGGACTGCGCGGCGAGGGCCGCGAAGGACCCCCAGCCGCAGCCGATCTCGAGAATGCGATCGCCGGGCTGCGTACCCGTCCTGTCCAGAATCGCCTGGAGCTTCGTCGTCTGGGCATGCTCGAGCGGTTCGGCCTCGCTGATCGGCTCGGCGAACAGCGCGCTCGAATAGGTCAGGCTGGGATCGAGCCACGTCTCGTAGAAGTCGTTGCCGAGATCATAGTGCGCGGCGATGTTGCGCCGTGATCCCGTGCGGTGGTTGCGTCGCATCCAGTGCCACGCGCGAGCCGAGAGTCGCGCAACCCCGCCAGATCGCGCCGTCCTCCCGAGCGATGTCCGGTTGCGCATGAACAGGTCGAAGAGCGGGACCGGATCCGGACTGGACCAGTCGCCCGCGGTCCAACCTTCATACCAGCCGACCGATCCGGCCGTTGCCAGCCTTACCAATGCCCGCCAGCGATGGACGGTAACGATCGGCATCGGCCCGGGTGCACGCCCTCCCAGCAAACGGCGGGTGCCGTCGGGCAAGCTTGCCTCAATACCGCCGCTCTCGAGCCCTGCATCGATCCGGTCGAGCAGGCGGTGGAATATCGGCGCGGTCAGGCGTGCTGCACTGGTTGCGCGCCCTGTAGCGGCATTGTCAAAGGCGTGGGCGGCGGTCATCGCGGCGCTCCATGCAACAGCGTCGCCACCTAGGAAAGAGGCGCGTGCCAAAAGGCGTCAGCGCGCGTGCCGCCCCGCCTCGAGTGCGCGCTCGCGTGCCTCGCGGTGACCGATGATCTTGGCCGGATAGTCGCGCGGCCGACACCCGGACTCGTCCGGGTCGTGGATCGCGTCGCCCGTAACCTTGGCGAGTTCCGGCACCCATTGTCGGATATAGTCGCCCGCATCGAATTTTTCCGATTGCGACAGCGGTGCCATGATCCGGCCGAACATGTTCGAATCGACCCCCGTGCCCGCGACCCATTGCCAGTTGACCGAATTGTTGCCGTAGTCGGCATCGACCAGGCAGTCCCAGAACCAGCGTTCGCCCTCACGCCAGTCGAGCAGCAGATGTTTGACGAGGAAGCTCGCGGTGATCATCCGGACGCGATTGTGCATCCAGCCCGTCGCCCAGAGCTGTCGCATCCCTGCATCGACGATCGGATAGCCCGTCCGACCGGTCTGCCACGCCTTCAAATCGGACGCCGCCGCCTTGCCGGTGCGCCATGGCAGCGCATTGAACGCCGGCCTTCCGTTGCGGCGGCCGTAATCGGGGAGCGCCAGCACCACGCCTTGCGTGAAATCCCGCCACGCCACCTCCTTGCGGAACGTCGTGACGTCGTCGCCATGCCCTGACACGGCATGCCAGACCTGGCGGGGACTGATCTCGCCGAAATGAAGATGCGGCGACAGCCGGGACGTCCCTTCGGTCGAGGGGATGTTGCGGTCGTGGTCGTAATCGTCGGCGACGTCCGCGAACCGCGCCACCGCCTTCCGCGCTGCATCCTCCCCGGGGCGCCAGTCGGAGAAGCCACCCGACCAGTCGGGTTTGGTCGGCAACAGCTTCCAGCTCTTCAGTGTGTCCGATTCCGGCCACGTCGCCGGCGCGTCGATCTTGCGCGGCATCGCCACCGGTTCCGGCGGCGGCATCATCTGCGACAGTGCTTTCCAGAACGACGAATAGACGCGGAACTGCCCGCCTGCTCCGGTCGTCACGCTCTCGACCCGGGCCAGCTGGTTGCCGTCGTGGAGGCAGATTGCGTCGCCGAGCGCATCCTCGGCCTTGCGCCACCACGGCTCGTACTGGCGCGTCGCGAACACGCGCTCCGCGCCCGTTTCCGTCATCAGCGACCGGAGCGCCGAGACCGCATCGCCGCGCCGCAGAACGAGGCGGGAGCCCTTCTTGTCGAGCGACTTGGCGAACGCCTCGAGGCTGTGATGGAGCCACCAGCGCTGGGCACCGCCGATCGCCCAGTCGCCGGGCGCGTCGTCATCGAGGATATAGACGGGGATCACCGGCCCTTCCTGCGTAGCGGCGACGAGCGCCGGGTGATCATGCAGGCGAAGGTCCTGGCGAAGCCAGAGAAGTACGGGTGTTGTCATCGCCTGCTGCTACACTTTGGAGGCCGTTGCGGTTCCCTTGGCATCCTCGAATGCCGCACCAAGTGTCATGATCGCAGTGACATGGCGCTCGGCAATGGCGAGCGCATCGTCGCCATAGCCGCCGCCGACGGTGCTCGCGAGCGGGATGCCGCGCTCGATCGCCAGCCGCGCGATCAGGCGTTCGCGTCGTACCAGTCCGTCGAGCGTCAGCGACAGCCGGCCGAGCCGGTCTCCTGCAAAGGGATCCACACCCGCCTGATAGAGGATCAGGTCGGCGCCGAAGGAGTTGAGCAGCGGGACCAGCGTCTCTTCCAGCGTCGCCAGATACTGGTCATCGTCGACGCCGTCAGGCAGCGGTACGTCGAGCGTCGACTGCGCTTTTCGAACCGGAAAGTTCTTGTCCGCATGGATCGAATAGGTGGCGATCCCCGGCCGGCCCGCGAGCAGGGCGGCGGTGCCATCGCCCTGATGGACGTCGCAATCAACCACCAAGACCCGCTCGACGCTGCCCTCCTCGACTAGGCGGACCGCAGCGACGGCGAGATCGTTGAACACGCAATAGCCCGCGCCCGTATCGGCAAGCGCATGATGACTGCCGCCCGCGGTGTTGGCGGCAAAGCCGTGGCGCAAGGCAAGGACTGCTGCGACCCAGGTGCCGTCAGGAACGATCGCGGCGCGGCGGGCAACGGCGGCGCTGACCGGAAAACCGATCCTGCGTTCTTTCAAGGGCGGCACGCGGGCTTCAAGAACCTCGGCGACATAGCCCGGCTCATGGACCGCCTCGAGCCATTCGCGCGGCGTCGCGCGCGGCTCGTGCCAGGCCACCGCGCTGCCATGCGCGCGCAGCAGATCGCGGATGAGCCCATTCTTGTTCCAGCGATAGGTCGACCGGGCGGGCGCCGGGGTCACATAATCGGGATGGTGGACGACATGGATCATCGCGACCGACCGCACGATTGATCCGCGCCGATCGTCGACGGTGCGGACAAACGCCGCCACTTCACCAAGGTCCGCCTCATCCCCCTGCTCCTATCATACGCCACCACCATGTCCTTCGCTCAACGCGGAGTCCTTTCGGAGGATGCATGATCGCGTGCCGCCGCTCGACCGTCTTCGGGCTTGCGGACGGTCAGGAAACACTCGAATGGGCAGGGATGACCGATCCGACCACTCTGCCCTATCGTCCCTGCGCGGGCATCATGCTGATCAACGGAGCGGGCCGGGTGTTCGTGGGCCGCCGCAGCGACTCGACGCTCGACGCCTGGCAGATGCCGCAGGGCGGGATCGACCCCGGCGAGGACCCGGAGACCGCGGCCCTTCGCGAACTGGGCGAAGAAACCGGCGTCTCGCCCGACAAGGTCACGCTGATCGCGCAGGCACCGGGCGAGTTCGTCTACGATCTTCCCCCCGAACTTCTCGGCAAGGTCTGGAAGGGCCGGTGGCGCGGCCAGCGGCAGCGCTGGTTCCTCTACCGCTTCCACGGCGGTGACGGGGATATCGCGATCGACACCGAGCATGCGGAATTCGATGCCTGGCGCTGGATCGACCCCGCCGAGCTCCCGGCAGTGATCGTCCCGTTCAAGAAGCACCTCTACAAGGAGGTACTTGCCGCCTTCGCGCCACATCTCGGCGCAAGCGGGCCGCGCTGAACCGTTCCCAACGCGGCGTGGTGACGCTACGGAACCCTGTGTGCCGATCCAGCCCCTCCTCCTGTCGCGATTTTGACCCGATTATGCGCTGTTTCCGTCTCCCGCTTCTCGCCGGCCTCCTGGTGACGGCATTGGCCCCCGCGCCCGCCATCGCCCAGACCGTGATGATTCCGGAAAATATCCGGGCGATGCTCGATGCCGCACTCGATGCGGGTAATGAGAGCGATGTCTCGACGATCGTCAAATATGCGCGCGCGGCCGACCCGCTCAGCGGCGACGCGGTTCTGGCAATCGCGGAAAAATGGAAGGCCGATCGCGCCGCCCAACGCACACAGGTCATCCGTCAGGCGAGCTTCCTCGACCTCTGGAGTGGCCGGGCGGAAGTCGGCGGCTATCTCACCACTGGCAATTCCGACACGGCCGGCGGTACGGCGGTCGTCGACCTGACCCGCGAGGGCCTGCGGTGGCGGCAGAAATTCCACGCCCAGGCGGACTACCAGGAAAACCAGAATGTCGCCGTGCGAGAGCATTATCTCGCCTCCTACGAACCCAACTACAAGATCGACGACCGCGCCTATATCTATGGCGCGGCGCAGTATGAAGGGGATCGGTTCCTCGGCTATAACAACCGCTATTCGGTCTCGGTCGGCGGCGGGTACAGCGTGCTGAAATCGGCGAGGACCAAGCTCGATCTCGAATTGGGGCCGGCATATCGGAACACCGACTTCACGGACAACACGAACCAGAGCGCGATCGCCGGACGCGGGACGCTAAATTTCAGCTGGCGGATCACCAACGGCCTGTCGGTTACCCAGGTTGCGTCTGCCTATGTCCAGCGGTTCAACAGCACGCTCGGTGGAACCACCTCACTGACCGCGAAACTGATCGGTCCGCTCTCGGCTTCGCTGTCCTATGCCGTTCAATATGAAAGCGAACCACCGGCGGGATCGATGACGACCGACACGACCAGCCGCGCCGCGCTGGTTTACAGCTTCTGACGGTTCCCCCCCGCGCCGCGCGAGGCTAGTGTCGGGGGATGAGAGGACTTTCGCACGACGAAACAGGCGCGGTCGCCAGGCTTGATGCGGCCGCGATGCTGCAGCAGGTGGAGCGCTGGACCGCGGTCAACAGCGGCACGCGCAACCTTGAGGGGCTGGCGACGATGGCGGGCCTGCTCGGCGACGCGTTTTCGTGTCTTCCCGGCGATATCACACTCGTCGAGCCCGAACCGGCCGATAGCGTCGCGACCGATGGCACCGTAAACCCGCTGGACCACGGCCGGCATCTCCATCTTCGCGTTCGCCCGGATGCCGCGATGCGGATGCTGTTCACCGGTCACATGGACACGGTCTATCCGCGCGACCACATGTTCCAGACGTTGCGGCATCTGCCGGATGGCACGATCAACGGACCCGGGGTCGCCGACATGAAGGGCGGGCTTGCGGTGATGCTGGCCGCGCTCAAGACGATCGAGGCCAGCCCGCTGGGTCGGCGGATCGGGTATGACGTGGTGATCAACTCGGACGAGGAAACCGGCTCCTTCTCGTCCGCCGCTCTTCTCGCACGCGCGGCGCAGGGAAAGATCGCAGCGCTGACCTACGAACCGGCGCTTGCCGACGGCACGCTGGCCGGCGCACGCGGTGGCACGGGCAATTTCTCGATCACCGTCCGCGGCCGGAGCGCACACGCCGGCCGCAATCCCGAGGAGGGCCGCAACGCGCTGGTTGCGGCCGCCGATATCGCGGTCCGGCTGTCAAAGGTCCGCAGGTCCGGGCTGTCCGTCAATCCCGCAAGGATCGATGGCGGCGGACCCAACAACGTCGTTCCCGACGTCGCCGTTCTTCGCATCAACTTCCGCCCGGCGACGCGCGAGGACATCACCCAGGCCCGCGCGCATATCGACGCCGTCGTCGCGACGGTGGCGGCCGAGCATGACGTCCAGATTGCGGTCCATGGCGGCTTCAATCGTCCGCCCAAGCCGATCGATACGGGGGCCGCGCAATTGTTCGCGCTGGTCAAGGCGAGCGGCGCGGACCTGGGCCTGGACATCGCCTGGAAAGCGACCGGGGGCGTGTGCGACGGCAACAACATCGCGGCCGCGGGCGTGCCGGTCGTCGACACCATGGGAGTCCGCGGCGGCGCGATCCATTCGCCGGACGAATTCATGATCCCCGAGAGTCTGACCGAGCGGGCGGCGCTGTCCGCGGTCACCATCCTGCGAATCTGCGAGAACGGCTTATGAGGACGCATCTGTGAGTTTCCGGATCCGCGCGGCGGTCGATAGCGACCTCCAGCCCTTGTACGAGATGGCCAAGCTGACCGGTGGGGGCTTTACCAACCTGCCCCCCGATCGCCGCGCGCTGCGCGCCAAGCTCGAACGCAGCCACGCCGCTTTCGCAACGACCGCGCCCGCCGAAGACGGCGTGGTCAGCGACGAACTGTTCGTCCTTGTCCTCGAGAATTGCGAGACGGGGGAGGTCCGCGGCACGTGTCAGCTGTTCACGCATGTCGGTCAGAGCTGGCCCTTCTACAGCTACCGGATCGGCACGCTGACGCAGCACAGCCGCGAGCTCTCGCGAACCTTCCGCGCCGACATGCTGAGCCTCGCCACCGATCTCGAGGGGTCGAGCGAGGTCGGCGGGCTGTTTCTGCATCCGGGCGAGCGGGCCGGCGGGCTGGGCCTGCTGCTCGCGCGCAGCCGCTATCTCTTCATCAAGGCGCATCGCGCCCGATTCGCCGACCGGATCCTGGCCGAGCTTCGCGGGATCATCGACGAGGCGGGTGGTTCGCCGTTCTGGGACGGTCTGGCGGGGCGGTTCTTCGGGATGAATTTCCAGGACGCCGATCAGTTCAATGCGATCAACGGGCATCAGTTCATCGCCGATCTGATGCCGAAGCATCCGATCTACACCGCGATGCTGTCCGAGACCGCGCGTGCCGCGATCGGCTTGCCACACCCCTCCGGCCGGGCGGCGATGCGGATGCTCGAGAATGAGGGGTTCGCATTCGAGAATTATGTCGACATCTTCGACGGCGGGCCGACGATGACCGCGCGCACCGACAAGGTCCGGTCGATCGCGGATGCGCGCACGGCCCAGGTCGTGACGATCGCGGACACCCTGCCCGCCAGCGACGTCACGACCGAAGCGCTGGTCGCGACGGGTACGCTGGCGGATTTCCGGTGTGCGTTCGGCGATATCCGCCCGGTGGCCGATGGCATCGCCCTCTCGCGAGGCTGCGCAGCGGCGCTGGACGTCAGCGAAGGCGCATCCGTCCTCCATGTGGCGCGCCTCTGATGCGCGGCGCCAACCTGGTCGAGATCAACTTCGACGGCCTGATCGGTCCCAGTCACAATTACGCAGGACTGAGCCCCGGCAACCTGGCCGCGACCCGCAATGCGGGTGCTGTCGCACGGCCCCGCGCCGCTGCGCTGCAGGGGATCGCTAAGATGCGCGCGAACCTCGACCTCGGGCTGGTGCAGGGCATTCTCGTTCCTCACCCCCGCCCCGACCATCGCTGGCTCGATTCGCTCGCGACCCGGTATGCGGACGCACCCCGGCATCTGCAGGCGCAGGCGATGTCGGCCTCGGCGATGTGGGCGGCCAATGCCGCGACCGTATCGCCCGCCCCTGATACCGCGGACGGGCGCTGCCACCTGAGCGTCGCGAACCTCGGCACGATGCCGCACCGCAGCCACGAATGGCCAGCAACACTCGCACAGCTGCGTATCGCCTTCGCCGACCCGGCCTTTGCGGTGCACCCGCCCGTCCCGCTGCCGTTCGGCGACGAGGGCGCGGCCAACCACATGCGACTGTGCGAAGCCCACGGCGCACCGGGCGTCGAGATCTTCGTCTATGGCGTAGCCGGCGGCCCGTTCCCCGCGCGCCAGCACCGCGAGGCCAGCGAGACGATCGCGCGCCGGCACGGGCTCGACCCCGCGCGGACCCTGTTCGTGCGCCAGTCGGATGAAGCGATCGCGGCGGGCGCGTTCCACAACGACGTGGTCGCCGTCGGCAACGAGACCGTGCTGTTCGCGCATGAACAGGCCTTTGCCGACGCGGACCGCTTCTATGAGGATCTGCGACGGCTGATGCCCTCGGTCGAGATCGTCGAGGTGCCCAGCGCCCGCGTCAGCCTCGAAGATGCAGTCAGCTCCTATCTGTTCAACGCGCAGCTCGTCTCGCGCGCCGCAGGCATGACGCTGATCCTGCCCGAGGAAGCCCGCGGCAACGGACCCGTCTGGCGCTGGCTGGGCGAGCATATCGCGGGCAATGGACCGATCCGCGCACTCGAGATCGTCGACGTCCGCGAATCGATGGCCAATGGCGGCGGCCCCGCCTGCCTGCGCCTGCGGGTCGTCGCCGATCCCCGGACGGTTGATCCCCGCTTCCTCGTTGATCACGCCATCCTTGACCGTATCGCCGGCCTCGTCACCGAGCATTGGCCCGAGACGATCGACGCGAATGCGATCGGCGACGCGGCACTCGTCGCCCGGATCGAGGCCGCGCATCGTGCCTTGCTCGAGGCCCTCGATCTTGTCGGGTTAATTGACAGATAACCCGAGATGGCGGAATTGCGTGAGTCGCGAGCACAGTTTTCCACTGTTTGTACGTTCACGGTTTGCTCTCCCACCGCGCAAGGGCGGCATCGGCGAGCGTCGATTGGTTGCGCTGTCGGGCGTAATGCTCGACCATCTGCAGCGATTGGCCGCTGACCGATGCGGTCTCGGCGGTTGAGCACCCGGCCTCGAGCAGCGCGATCACGGCGTTCTTGCGCAGGCCGTGCGGTACGCTGGGCGCGCCGGCAGCGGCCGAGAAAGCCTTAAGCATCTTGCGGGCGTTGTCGTCCCGCAGCGGCGCGCCGCGCGGCGTCCGGCATATCGCCCCCTCAACCCGCTCGTGCTTCGCAAGCTCCGCGCTCAGCGCGCTATGGACCGGGATGCTTAGCCGCTTTTTCGTCTTGTCTTGGCGGACCTCGACGCGATCGGTAGCAACATCCGACCAGGTCATTCTAAGCACGTCGCCGAGGCGCTGCGCGGTGTAGTAGAGCAGATGCGCCAGCAGGCGCACCGTGGGGTCTTCGGCGGCGAGAACCGCGCGCAGCACATGCTGCGGCCAAGGCTCGTGTTCCCCGCCATCCATCATCGTAATTCCGTCGCACGGGTTCTTCGCGATGTGCTCGCGATCGACAGCCCAGGCGAACAGCGCGCCGCTTGTGCGAAGGAAGGCGTTCGCGGCACCCGGCGTCGCAGCCATCTTGTCTAGCACCGTCCGCATGTCGCCGCGGGTGATCCCATTGACCGGGGCGGTCGGCAGCGCGCGCTCTAAGCGGCGAAGATAGATGTCGTACAGCTTGCGCGATGTCGGCGCTAAGGCACCGTAGGCGGCCCCGCGCTGGTACATGTCGACGAGAACCGGGACCGTCACGAGGGTCGCCTTCGTCTTCCGATTGCGGTGGCCCATCAGCGCCGCATAGCTGCCCCCGAACTCCATTGACCGGAGCGGCGGCAGGCGCGTCATCAGCCGCTTGCCGTCGACCACCTTGCCGGTGTCGAAATACAGGTACTCGCGGCCCTTCGACCGCACCCGCTTTACATATTTAGGCAGGTCATGCGGCAAGGCCCGGCTGATCCTTCCGCCAGTCGTTGGCCCCACTCGACATCTCGTCGAGGCTCGCGTCGAGTGCGGCGCGATCCCAACGCGGCCCGCCCGACATCGCGACCGACCCCGGCAGCCGGCCGGCGAACACCTCCGCGTCGAACTGCTGCGGCGTGAGCTCGCAGTATTTCGCGGCGTTCGCCCGCTTGAGCATGCGCGGCCAATACGGCGCTGCGCTCATCGGTTCTGTCCTTCTTGATCTGTAAAGTGAGCTTTCACGGCGAGACCAGCGGCTGCGGGACCCAGCGGTGAGGGTTTTTGGGTGGCATGAACAAGGCCCGCCCTCCGGGGCGATAAGCGCACCATGTCAACTGCACGCCACGATGTGCAGCGTGCTACGGTGCTGAGTGTTCACCGGCGAAATATGCCGTCTCCGATCCTTCGTATGATCAATGGCATAGCGGCGCCGATGTGGTATGATGACCAAACGCGGGACGTTTTTAGGAATACAATAAATGGATTTCCCGTGGACCGAGGCCGCAACATTGGTGCGGATGCCAGCAGCGCAAAAAGACGACGAAGGAAACGAGCTTCTGTTCGAGGGGTCGTTGCTATTAATGGCCCAAAAGGTTCGGGCTATGAAGCCGCTTGAACGGCGCCATCTAAAAATCTCCCTTCCCGATAGAATAGTGCGACCGCACACCTTCAAAGACGGTTCGCTCGCCGCCCTGATTGACGACATTCCCGTGGTGGGGTGACAATGTGCGTTTTCGATTGGCGCAACGGCGATTTGATTAATCGCATTTGAAGTGCCTAGCGAGCCGTCACATGTGCCGAGCCTGTCCTGCCATCCAGCAGGACTCGTCTTGAGGTCGCCATGTTTTCTTTGATTGCACTTTATCTGGAATATCGCAGGACGAAGGCGCGAGGCGGTACAGCTCGTGTCGTATCCGCGACTAACACAGCTGTTGCTGCCAATGACCTCGGCGCGTCGCAAACGGCCGCCGACGCAGCGTAAATCTCGACGGACGCTGACGCGGCGGTTCCGCGGCGCTAAAGCAGCTCTTTGGACGACCATAGAGGCACTACCATGGCAGCGACGATCATCACTCCCAGCGGCACTGGTGCGATGGAGGCCGGACTCGTACTTGACGAGGAAGGCAGCCGGTTCGTCGTCCTGACGTTCAAGGAGCCACAGGGCGAACCGACGCTCGTCACGTTTACAGTTCCGGTTTTTCAGAACTACGTCGAGCATCTGGTTCGAACGGCCAAGGCCGCTAACGAGGATGCCAACTGGGGCATTCCGGGCTGAGTATCTCCGCCGTGGTATCATGCCGCGATTTTGTGGAAACGGCGTGACGGTACGGCGACCTGCAACAGACCCCGCGGTACGTTCAGCGTGATTCAGTCCCCCGCTGCCAGTGTGTGCTGCCCGATCGCCATATTCTTGGCTCCCACCGGCGACGCCGATCGAGATCGGGGCGCGCGCGGCGCGGACGCTGCGGTCGAACGCGGCTTGGTCCACGCCGTTCGCCATGTCGGCTACATCAACCACCGTGGACCGCCAGATTGGTTGGCTGCGCGCCAGCCTCGACAGCGCGCAACAAAGGAACGGACGTCCGGAGGGGGCGGACCGAGGTAGTCGGGGAGAGGGGCACGAAGCCAGGCCGATCGTTGCCGCGCAGGGCGGTCATGATCTGGGGCCAGCGGTGATAGAGGTCGTCGACGAAGATCACGGCCGCGATGATCGCGATCACGCCGAGACACGCCCAGCCGGCGCCGTACATGAACAGGTTCCAGGTCATGGGCGATCTCCAAGGGTGAGGATGGCGATCATCAGGTCGATCAGGATCTCCGCGGAGACGATGCCCATCAGATCGGGGATTGGGGGAAGCGGTGCGCGCAGAGCTGCGCCAGCGGGGTCGAGGTAGCTCACTGCCCCTGCCCTTCGGCCGCGGCGCGGATCGCCTGCCCCCATGCGTGGCTGGAAACCTGCGGATCGATCGGCTTGGCGACCTCGTAAGGCGCGCCCTGCTCGATGATGGCGGGGTGCACGATGCCGACCTTGCGCTGCTCGACGGCCTGGCGCTTCAGCGTACCGGGCACCCATGCGGGCTTGCGGGGCGCCCTGAGCCGGCACACGCCGGGGATCTGGACCGTCCGACCCGCGGCCAGCGACGCCAGCACGGCACCGAACACGCGTTCGGCCATGTCCTGCGCATCCTCGGCAGCGATCCCCGATTCTGCGATCGCGGTGATGAGGTGCTTATCGACCATGAACAATGTCCAGCCACTGGGTTGCGCCCGCGGGCGTGATGATCTTGGCGCGGCGCCCGTCCCGCGTGATCGCAAGACGCGGGAGGACGAGCTCGACAGCCTTGGGCGGCATCGTCCAATCGTCGGGGTTCTGCCGCGGGCGGCGCAGGACAGCCGCAGTCGGGACCGATACCGGATCCCGCCCCTCTTTCATCAGCGTGCCGATCTGCTCGACCGTCCAGCGCGAGGTCGGGTGCGGGGTGCCCTGCCACAGCGACGAGGGGGTGATAGCCTGCGTCATGCTGCGCTCAATTCGATGTAGCGGGTGACGGCCTCGGCGGCCGAGACGCGGACTGCGAGGGTCCGCATGCGAAATTCCGTCTCGACCTTGTCGGCCTCGGCTTCGAGGCGCTCGCGCTCGGCGAGCTCGCCCATGTCGCGCACCATGGCCTTGATCATCGCCGGGGTCGGTTTGCGGCGAGTGCGAGCATGGAGGATCCACGCGACTTCCGTGACCAGCAGCAGCGCGCGGGCGCCGAGGTGGTGGTCCTCGGGCACAAGCTGCAGCTTCTCAGCCTTGCCCCGCAGGTTTGCCCACAGCTCGGCCCGCTCGTGCTTGATCGCGGCAAAGTGCTTGTAGCGGTCGACCGCGGCGGTCAGCATCTGCTGGTCGAGCGTGCGGAGGCGCTGCGCGACATAGCGAAACTCGGTGATCGCGGTATCGAGGTCCGGATCGCAGGTCATGCTCGGGCCGGTCATGCTGCGACGCCCAGCGCGCGATCAGCCTGCGCGGCGAGGATTTCGCGGCACAGCGGGCTCGCGTGAATGAACTCGACGATTAGGCGCTCATAGTCGATGCCAGCCCAGAACGATCGCTCGCCCATGGCATGCTGCGCGTCGGCGCGCGGGCCCCTGTGACAAGCAGAGCAAAGGCTTACGGTGCGCCAGTCATCCGGCTTCTGACCCATGCCAGCACTAGACCCGATACGGACGTGCGCGGCCTCGACCGACCTCATCGAACCGCATTTGCAGCAGGCGAAGCTGGCAACGAACGTGCGGTGACGCTTCGATATCCAGCGGCTGGCGCGCTTGGACGCCTTCGGAATGCGAGCGGGCAAGGCCATTACGCGACCACCCGGCAAGCTACGATGTCAGACTTGGCCCCCTGATGGATCCAGCAGTCACTGTAGACATGCGCCGGAACGCCGATGGCGGGGTTCGCCAGCTCCGCTGTGTGGCGGTCGCGATCGAACCGAAACTGCACGTGGACGCGCGCAAGATCCGAGACAGGGCACCCTGCCCCATCGCACTCGATCCAATCTGTGGAAGCCTGCTCGGCCACGATCGTCTCCCAACATGCCGGAATGGCCTGTTGGGCTTCGTTAGTAGGACATGTCCTACGGTGTCAACAATTAAGTAGGACGTGTCCCACCGCTAAAAGTCGGCAGGTAACTTTCGGTTTTCTCGCTTGACGATAGCTGTGCTCGCAAACCTGAACGCGCCTTCGCCGATCGTCGCTCCGGCTGACTGGAAAGTCGCTATCCCGTCGGAAAAGCACCACGACGCCGTCTCTCTGGTGAACTTCGCGCCATACAGGTTTTGCACCTCGCCCGATGAAGTGGCGCACGGATCGCCATATCGCTCTGTCAGCGCGGATCTAACGTCCGAGGCGACCTTGCTACCGAACGACAGCCGCATCTCCGAGAAGCCGGTCTCTGCGAACATTGCCTCACCGAAAACCGGGATATCAGCAATCCGCATGTCCATTGGGAATGAGCAGTACAGCGTCGCCTCTAGCTTTTCGCAGCGGCGATATGCCTCCTTCGCTTTACCGGTCGGCCGCGGCGCTCCAACGTGGAGCGACCGGAAATGGAAAGGAAACTGCGCGCCTGGGCTTGCCGCCTGCGGAGCGGTTTGGCCGGCGGCCGTCGCGGCACTCACCGTGCCGCAGAGCAGGCAGGCAGTTAATCGCAGGCCTCGCAGCATCATACCCGCCTTCCGATGTAGATCACGCGCGCAACGATATTCACGAAATCGATGAATTCCTCGTCAGCCGGCACATTGGGGTTGTCCGAAAGTATCACCATTCGATCCCCCTTGACCCGCAGCCGTTTGATCTGGCCGATGTCGCCAATGGTGAACGCCCATAGCGCGTCTTGTACTGCCACGCGCCGCTGCGACCTATCGAGCAGCACTATGTCGCCGTCGTGGATCGTCGGCTCCATGCTATCGCCACTTCCCCGCGCCCAGGTCAGCAGCTCCGGGGGTGAATGTGTGATCGCTTCGAGCCAAGTCTTCGGAAAGCGGATCAAGTCGACGTTTACCGGGTTGTCGGTGAACGTCGCGCCCATTCCATACGCCAAGTCGATCTGCTGCACCTCGACCAAATCGTCGTCGGCGGACGCCGCCTTGTCGGCGACGGGCGGCTTGACCGCCGCGCCGTGGACCAGCTCCACCAATGTCTCTGGCGCTATGCCAAGAACGATCTCGACTGCTCGCAGCGTGCGTGGCTCAGGCTTCTTGCTCTTCCCGCGCTCGATGTCCCACAGTGGCTTGCCAGAGGTCTTCAGACGCTCCTTCAGAATCTTGTCGAGATGGTCACGCGCCTTGCCGCTTTCGTCGACGGCGGCTTTGACGGCCGCCTGCAGAGGGGACTGTTCGGGTTCGGACATGTAGGAGCCTTCCCACATTTCCGCTGCGCGCTGAATGCTAGGACGCGTCCTACATCTTCCACTTGACGGTAGGACGCGTCCTACGTACATGGTTGATCCATGGACACGCCACTTCCCCCGCTACCGGAGACGATCGAAGCGTTCCTGACGCTCCACGACATGGCTCCGGTCACGTTTGGCCGGTTGGCCGCCAAGGACCCGCACTTCGTACGCGACATCCGCGGAGGACGCCGGGTTTGGCCCGAAACCGATGCGAAGATCCGTGCCTTCATGGCGACGCATTCCCAGCCGATCGACCAGAAGGAAGCGGCATGAGCGATTGGGCCCTGTGTCTTACCGTTGTGGCGCTGGTCGTTCTTTCGCCGTTGGCGAATGCGTATTCCTATCGGCAGATTTGCCGACTTGTTCAGATATTTGAGAGGAACCGCGCTGATCGGGGGCTGGATCGTGATTGATTGGGTACTGTCGCAGCGCGGCGTAGGCAGCAACGACGAGCGCGAGAACAGCGATTGCGGTCGCAAACCAAGAGGCGTTCTTCGCGCTTCGGGAGATGCGCAGGCTCTCTTCGGCATGTTCGTCGGCGCGCGCGTCTCGCAGATCGCGATGCTCGATCCGCATTCTCTCGGCTTCGGCCTCAGCTTCCTTCTCCGCGATCCACTCGCGCATGACCTCCAATTGGAAGGCGTTGTAGCCGGCGTTATCGATGAGATCGGCGCGCACCCGATCGAGGCTTTTGGTCGCGAGCTTTTCGCGGACCAAGGCTCTGATGGTTTGCCGCCTGGCGATGTCGCGTTCGAGAAGAGTGGCCATGTTGTCATCCTGCCAGTGCATGTGGAGTTCGCATAGATGCTGCTCACCCTCCCCTCCATGGAGCCGTCCCGCGTCGCTGGCGCCGCGACCGCGATTATCGCGATCGGCGCGCAGCGGTACGGTTTCCATGCTGCATCGGAACCTTCGTACATCGAGGCACCGGTCCTCGACGTCACGCATTGCACGGCCTGCGGTAGCCAAGCTGCAATTGCGGTTCGGTGCTGCCAGCAGCCGGTTTGTCCGTCTCGTGATCGGGAAGCCGCATGACAGTCCTTGGCATCATCATCGTCACGCTCGCCAGCGCGGGCCTCGTCTGGCTGGTGGACCTGTGCTGCCGCCATGAGCTGGCAATGCTCGAGCAGCGCGCGCGCAACGGCGAGGCGAACGGCTCTCGGGGCGGTGATCAGCTTCTCGGTTTCCATGACACCTCTTTCCTCGGTCTGGAGGGCAATGTCCGTGACGAATAGCTCGATGATTTCGCCGGAAATGGCAGAGGACGAGATCTGCAAGGCAATTGGCCTGCTGATGGGCCGCGGGCGGCAACATTCGGTGGAGGACGTTGCACTGGGCACGAAGATCCCAGCGCGCACCCTGTCGGCAATGATCGCCAGCGGCGGCGATCGCCGGTGCCCCAGCGGCTGCAATCTCCTGATCCTCGCCAGCTTCTTCGGCGTCGAGTTCACCGACCGGGTGCTGAGCGTCATCGGCCAGGGCGCGCGCGAGCTCGACCCGGCCGCCGACGCCCCCGCCATGGTGATCTCGAAGCTGATGACCGGTGCGGCCGAGTTCGCTCGCGCCGGCGCCGACGGCCGATATTGCCACGTCGATCGCGCCGAGCTGCGCGACGACGCGGTGATGATGATTCAGATCCTGGAGCCATTCGCGGCTCCCTGACGCCCTCTACGATCAACGAATAACACGCGGAAAACTCCGCAACGGAGATGACTATGGACGCGCTCAATAGCGCAGTGCCGGTTGAGCCCGGTTCTGCGGACGGTTCTTTGTGGCCTACGACAGACCACGCGCTGCTTATCGCCGCGTTCCGGAAGGCGTCACGCGCTTGGAACGCTGACGGCGGTCCGATCGAGAAGACGGTCAAGGCTGGGGAAGACCTGTTCTTCGCCGCGCATTTTCTTGTCGAAGACCTCCTCGGCGAGCCGATCAAGTGAGCCGCGCCGACAAAGCCCAGCGCGACGCACTGCACCGTGAAGGCGTCCTCGCCGATCACGTGAAGGCCTGCATCGGCCCCCTCAACATCGAAACGCTCGCGCGATCCTACGCGCTTCCCGCCGAGCGCGTCCTCCAGATCGTGAAGCGCAATGGAGGTTCTCATGCAGAATGAAGGACGCCTGTATTCGCAGGTAGCGGCCGAGGCTGGCGTGTCGACCGAGAAGGCGATGGTCGCTTGCTACCTGTCCAACCTGTCCAAGCAGGGGAAAACGCTGGGCGAGGCGGCCGAGCTGATCCGCACGCCGCGTCATGCTGCCCGCGATTACGCGCGGGACTGGGGCATCTCGTTCTCGGATTACATGGCCTCGGCTCAGCCGTTGACGCTGACCTGGACGAAGCCGAAGCGCGGTCGCTGGGAACTGATGCTCGACGGCCTGCTTATCGCAGCGGCTGATGCGGACGGCGCGGGCGGATATACCGCTAGGCGCGGCCAACCGTTGGCGATCGTGACGTCCGGATCTGATGCGGAGATCGCGATCCGGCGGATGTCGGTCGAGATCGAGCAGCGTTCACTTGAGATCTTGGGTTGCGATGACGTCGTGATCGAGATTGACCAGGCGGGCGAGATCAGTCGCATGGCGCCGAAGCCGGCTGCGGATCCGATGAAGCTTCGCCGGGCGCTCGCCGCATGACGACGCTGGGGAAGCGCCTGCACCGTGGAAAGCAGATGGCACTGCACGGACCATTGCTCGACCGCGCGGTCCATCTGTTTGATATCGACGGCCTGTCAATGGAGGCAGTGGCGCGCGAGATCGGCATGAGCGCGCCGACGGTGCAGAACGCCGTCTATGCCGCCCTTTGCGCCAAACGTGGTCATCGCCCAGCAGAGCGCGACGGCAATGGCTACCTGACGACGGTCGGCCGCGATCGGCTGCGCGAGCTTCTCCGCAAGGGAATGAAGCACGTGGACATCCAGATCTACCTCGCGGTCAGCGCCGGAACGGTGAGCAACGAGCGCCGCGCGTACAGCGCCGACCTCAAGCTGCGCGGCAAGCGCCCGTTGCCACTCCCGAATCACGGCGAGGCGTATAGCGGCCTGCGGATCACGAATGCCCAGCGCAAGGAGGTCGAGGCTCACTTGCTGACCGGCCTGGGCAGCACCAAGGTCTCGGCCCTGACTGGCGTATCCAAGACGGTTTGCGTCCGCATCCGATTGAAACTGGTGGCGCGCTTGAAGCGCAAAGGCAAGTTGCTGGCCGGATGTGACGCCAATGGCCGCCGCGTCAAGCTGGTAGACCAAGCCGCGCGCGTCCCCGACGCCGACATCGAGCGCTTTCGGGCGCTCCTGTTAGACCAGGTGCCGGTGAAGCGTGCGGCACTGATGGCGAACATCGGCTCGAGTAGCGCCTATAGGCTGCGGGATGCTTTCCGCGCCGAGCTCGCATCGCGCGGGGAGGAATTGCCCGGGATCAAAAAGCTGGGCCGCGTTCATGGCCCGATCGCGGACGCGCGCGCCACCTGGCTTCCCAAAGGCCGGAAGAACTATGTCCTATACCGCGGGAAAATGGCTGAGACCGGCGGCAATGCCGCACTAGCTCGCAAACTGACTGTGCTCGCCATTGCCGAGCGTGACGGCGACGATCCTTATCTTGCTGAGCAGTTCGACCGCATGAAGCGCGGCGCGGGCCTCGTCGAGCGGTTCAACTATCGCCGCTCCGATCCCTCAATGACACTCGGCGGTGTTTCGGCGGGGATGCTCTGACATGCCGACCGCAACTCTTGACCGAGCCTCAGAAGCGGCCCGCCTAGCGGCCCTCGCGGCTGAGTTGGATGGAGCTATGATCGAGCGTGCTGATGCACGTCGGCAGCTCGAGTCTCAGACGCTTGCAAAACGTCAGGCGTCTAAGCGAGCCGCAAAGGCGGCTCACGTTACACACCTGCTGTCGGTCCCGCGCATGGCTGGGCTGATGAAGGCTGGCGTACTGCTGGGCAGCGCCGCGGCGCTCGCGGAAGCGATGAACATCGAACCCCGCAGCCTGCGCGCGAAAACCGGCGCCGAGCGCGGGATCTCGTGTGACGATCTCCGTGCGGCGGCTGACGCGCTCGACGCGCGCGCCGCGGTGATGATCGAGCATGCCGCCAAGCTGCGCGCCGAGGTGACCACATAATGACCCGTCCCGTTTCAGCTTGGATGCCGCTCTACGTGGGCGACTATCTGGGCGACACCCAGCGCCTGACCACCGAGCAGCATGGCGCGTACCTGCTACTGATCCTCGACTATTGGCGCAACGGCCCCGCACCCGACGACGACGCGGTCCTGCAGCAGATTACCAAGTGCGACACCAAGACGTGGAAGAAGCATCGGCCTGCCATGGCTCGCCTGTTCAAGGTCGCCGACGGCGAGTGGCGCCACAAGCGGATTGACGCCGAATTGGCCTCGGCTGCGACCAATGCCGAGCGGCGATCAAGAAAGGCCAAATCGGCTGCCGAAGCACGCTGGGGGCAATCCTCGAACGGTGCTCCAAGCAATGCTCGGAGCATGCCCGGAGCATTGCTTGGAGAATGCCCGCCACAATCACCTTCACCCAAGAAGAATTCCGATACTGACGTATCGGGCGCCGCAGCGCCGCCAAAGATCGCCGATCCCGAGAAGGTCATGTTTGATCAGGGCAAGGCGCTGCTGGCTGAAGCCGGGATCGTGAACGGCAAGGCCGGCACCCTGCTCGGCAAATGGAAACGAGACCACGGCGCCGAGGCGGTGATCGTCGCGCTCGGCAAAGCTCAGCGCGAAGGCGCAATCGACCCCATCAGCTTCATCGAAGGATGTTTTCGAAATGGCAAACGACCTGACCAGCAGCGGCGCCCCGGTAACGGAATGCTCGATGCCATCATTGACGCCGAGCGTGATGACCGTGCTCGTTCGGGCTTTTGAGCCCGGCGCGGTGTTCAGTACCCGGGATATCGCGTTGATCGAGCCAGTCGCGCGTGCTGTCGCATTGCCGCAGCCTGCGGACGTGCGTTGCGTTCGGCAGTCGCTGGGCGGGCTGGCAGCCGCCCTACCCAGCCAAGCGACCGACGTCGTGAAGGGCCAGCTCAAGCTCGCGACCTATCAAACCATGCTCGAAGGGTGCGACGAGCGCGCCCTCTCCTATGCCTGCCGCCGCTGCCTTGACGAGCTCGACTGGTTTCCCACGGTGCACCAGCTGAAAGAGCGCATGTCCAAGTGGGTCAGCCCAGAGGATTCGGCCATCCGCCGCGCGCGCGCGATCATGCGCACCGGCCGCCGCGAGGTGGCCGCGGACGCGCCCTCGATCACCGCCGGACAGATCCGCGCGATGAAGCCGGACTTGCGCAGCATGGGGCTCGCCGCTGGCTTCATCACCCAGGATCAGATCGACGATGCGCTTGCCGAGATCGAGCAGCCTCCCGAGCAGATGGCAGCATGACACATACCTATAAGAGCGAGGGTTGAGACGATGGGGCGGGCAGCAAAGGCAAGCACGAAGATCAAGCGGCAGCCGAAGACGCTGGCGCAGCGTATGGCTGAGGCAGTGACAGCTAAGGGAGAGGCGATTGGCGCCCCGGCGATTCAGATCGCGCGGGGCATGCACGCTATCGTGGACGTGCCGCTGCGGGATGCGGGCCGCGTCGTAACCGAGCACACGCTGATCAATCGGGGCGGTACGCCGGTCGCGCGCTGGAAGGCTGCCAAACTGCTGTCTGATAGCCAGGTCGCAGCGATAGACTACTGCGAGACGCTATGGTCGCAGCTGGGCGGCAAGGCGCTAGTCATGGACCTAGCCCGCATCCCCGGCGCGGGGCATGGCGACGGCTGGACAGAGCAGCAGGCCCTCGACGATCTCAAACGTATAAAGGCGTATTTCCCGGTGAAGTATTGGAGCGTCTTCGAAAACGTTTGCCGGTTTGACGAGCCAGCAGGGTTCGCTGGGTCCGGACTGACGCAAGTTCGCGCCGAGCAGGCAGCAGTTGCGCGAACGACCGTCCAGTTTGTAGCGGATATCGTGGCCATGAAGGAGAGGCTATTAACTGGGTGACGTACAACGTTGAATTGATAAGTAATAATGCTACGGCTAGTTCCTTCGTGACGGGGGCTTCGACTGCATTGACAGAGAATACTCATTATCAAACGCTGGGGGTCGAATCTTCGGCTACCCGGGAGGAAATTCGGCAGGCCTGGCTTCGGCGAACACAAGATATCCGCAAGGGGTCTTTACCTCCTGCGGAGCAGACGGCGCCTCTGCAGATCATCAACGAAGCGTGGGAGTGGTTTAAGACCCAAGAGCGACGAACGGCATACGACGCACATCTACGCGCCGAAAAAGAAAGGACGGCACGGCGAGACGCAGATATCGCCGAGCAAGCCAGACGCGCCGAAGCAGAAAAGGTCACGCGGGAGACCGCTGCCCGGGCACAGCAGTCGACCCAGACATCAACCAAGGAATCTCTCCAGTTTGCTGGTTACCGTCACCGATCCGCCACTTGGTCGGGCGCGATTGCAGCTTCGGCGAGACGGCATTGGAAGTTCGGCCTTGGCGTTACTTTTCTTTACGCCGTTGCGTTGGTCTCACAGCCGAGCAGCCGAGGTAAGTCCGTGCCTGAAGCAGGAATGCCAGTTGTGACCAAGGCATCTGCAAATACCAGCAGACGGGTCAAGGCGCCCGTGAGGAAGGCGAGAAAGAAAGTCGCACCGAGCCGGCGGCGGGCTAGCTTCGATGCCAGCCAAGACGCAACAGAGATGAACCGCAGAGAGCTCAACCGGATCAAGGACGCATCTCAGGGAGCGCCTTCCCCTTATCGAACTGCGCCAGATTATACACGTTGACATAGAATCTGCCGCATCGTATCTGAATAACCAGTTGTTAGAGCCGCGCCCGCAAGGGTTGCGGCTCTTGCTGTATGTGAAGGTCTAGATGGCCGCACCGCAATTGCGGCTCACCACAGCTGACCATGCCGAGGCGATCGTCTCGCGGCTATTTCGGTTTCCAGAAATGTGCGCAGCCCATCGCGTCATCTTGGTCGCAGCAATCCGCTTATCGAGGATGTCGAGCAGCTGGCGCAGAATCTTCGAGAGCGCGTTGGCTAGCCACCCTCATCCCCTCACGCAGGGGCCATGCTCCGAGCGATTGTCCCACGGTGTGGTCAGATGCGACGTTACTTTGTGCGTTGATGTGGCCTAAGCTTGTAGGCCCACTACGCTCAGGAACTTTGTATGAAGAACGTCGTCAGTCTGGTTCTCGCATCCATCTTAGTTGCCGCTCCGGCGCACGCGCAGACGGTTAACGACGATGTCCGGTGCCTGGTTGTAACCAGTGCCGTCGGCGAGCAGGCCGAGAACGAGCCAACGCGGAAGGTCGCGAATTTGACGGCGGCGTTCTATATGGGGCGGCTGGATGGACGAGTTCCCGCAACTGTTGCTGCAGCCCTCAAGTCTCAGCCGGCTGTCGCTGGAACCGCCGCGCTGGGAATTTTTAAAGCCTGCGCCGCGAGGGCACAGGGCGCACAGGCGCGCTTGCGCGCAGAATCTCGGTGATTTGACGGCGCCAAGTAATTGAGCGTGAGATGAGGTGCGGAATGGGAGGAGCGGCGCGAGGCGCCTTCAGCTTCACCACCGCTGACCATGTAGAGGCTATCGGCATACCCGTGCTGCGGATCGCCGAGGAGATGTCGAGCGGGTCGCGCCCTCAGGGGCGCAGTGAGCGCTTGATCGACCAAGCAGAGCAGGCAGCAATCGACCTGCGGGCCGCCGTACGTGGGCGCTAATTAGTTACGGAGCGAGAGTGCATATGTCGCTGCTTGTGATCCGCTGCCACCGCTCGTTCAACTTCCTCGCGAGGAATGGGCGATGCCGCCATTAAACGATGAGCAGATTGGCGTCGGAATCTTTAGCCGAGGCGGATCCTTGTATTTTCAGAAGTGGGCTATCCAGGACTTCCCAAATTCGCTCTTCGGTATCCCAAATCTCGAAGATGCCGGGTCCCTTGATGTTTACATGCGTGCCGTCAAGAAGCTGGTACACAGTGCTCTCTCGATGCGTAATGATGCCGCTGTCGAGGTCGTGAAACCTAGTCATGTTAATCCATCGTATGACGGTGTACCGTCCTCCGCTATCGCCCTGAGCCGCAAAGCGTTCCATTTCTTTCATCTTGTGCCCCCGAGTCGCAAACTGACTCAGTATATATTGCACGTTTTCCAAGCACGTAGTTACTGATGAGCAAGCTCAAAGCTTTACCCAGCCGCCTCAGATCCCTGCGGCCCGGGCTTGGTTCTTTGCCGCCTATCGAGCGCACCCGCGACGAGGACCGCATGCTGCACGCGCCTTGGCGCAAGCTCTACAAGACGGCGCGCTGGCGGGCGTTGCGCATGGTCATTCTGACCCGCGACATGTTCACCTGCCAGTGGCCCGGGTGCGGCTTTATGACTGCCGACACGTCGCAGCTTGTCGTCGACCACAAGCGGCAGCATCACGGCGATGAGGTCCTCTTCTGGGACGAGCGCAACCTGCAGTGCCTGTGCGCTCCCTGCCACAACAGCCGCAAGCAGCGCGCTGAGCGCGCCCAACGACACTGACCACGCCGCCCCACCCCCGGGGGGGAGGGTCGAACCATCGGCAGGGCACGCCCTGCTGGACCCCATAGGCTCTCACGCGCAGATTTTTTTCTCCTCACGTTTTGAGGTGCGTACTTTTCGGCCGGAGGTGCCGCGTCATGGCAACCCGCAAATCATCTTTCGACTGGACGCGCATCGAGCTTGAATACTTGGCCGGCGAAGATTCCATTCGGGAAATAGCTGACCGGCACGCAATTTCGGAAGGCGCTATTCGGAAGCGCGCCAAGGCCGAAAAGTGGGTTCGAGTGGTACGCAGGGTACGCAAAGTGCGTACTTCGACGCCTCCGCAGCCTTCGCCGCCAGTCGAGCGCGAACGCGAGCCGGTACCCGATGCTGCCGCGATCGCCGAACGCGGACGCGGGTTGGTGTCGCGGATGCTGGATGAGCTGGAGGCGACGACAACGCATGCCGGCAAACTCGAGGAGATGATCGAGGAGATCACCGCTGACGATCGCGATGGGCGTCGCCGCGATGGCATGCTCGGCGCGATCAGCCTTGGTGGCCGGGCGAAGACCCTGAAGGAACTCGCGACCGCGTTTAAGACGATCAATGAGGCTTCCGCGCCGCAGGGAAAAAAGGCGGCGGCGCAGGATCGCGCACGAGAGGTGGCGGGCGGTAGCCGGTTCCGGCCTGTTGGGACGCCAGCCCTCAGCGTCGTAAAGACGTAAGTTGGCGCAGCCGACCTGGTCGACCGCATGCTTGGATTGGAAGCGTCGGATCTGCGACCGACGATCCCTGATCCCATTCTCGCCTCTTTTCCCGGCGTCGGCCGAGGCCAAAATGGCCGTTTTCACCTCGCTTAAGATCGTCGACCTGCCTGGGCAGCCGACGTTCGGTGAGGCAAGCGACGAATGGCTGCTCGACTTCGCCGCGGCCGTGTTCGGTGCCTTTGACCCTGACACCAATCGGCAGCTGATCACCGAGTACATGCTGCTGATCAGCAAGAAGAACACGAAGTCAACGCTGGCTGCCGGCATCATGCTCACGGAGCTGGCCTGCGGCTTCCGCTCTTACGACGAGAACCTGATCCTGGCGCCGACAAAAGAGGTTGCGGCCAACAGCTTCGCACCGGCCATGGGGATGATCGATGCCGATGAAGAGCTGACGGATCTCCTGAAGCATCAGGAGCACCTGAAGCTCATCACGCACCGCGAGATGAAATCCACGCTTAAGATCGTTGCGGCAGATAGCGGCACGGTCGCGGGCAAGAAGGCCAGCCGCGTGCTGGTGGATGAGCTCTGGTTGTTCGGCGAGATGGCGAACGCCGATTCGATGTTGAAGGAAGCCACTGGCGGCCAGGTGAGCCGCCCCGAAGGGTACACGATCTATCTGACGACGCAGTCGGACAAGCCACCCGCGGGCGTGTTCAAGCAGAAGCTCAACTACTTCCGCGACGTCCGAGATGGAAAGATCGTGGACCCGCGAAAGCTGCCGGTCCTGTACGAATACCCCGAGGAGATGGTCGCGGACGGTGACCACCTGAAGCGCGAGAATTTCTTCATCACGAACCCGAACATGGGTCGATCGGTCACACAGGACTGGCTTGAGGAAAAGGCGGCCGAGGCTGACCACGGTGAGGATGGGCCTCGCGCTGTATTTTACGCGAAGCACCTGAATGTCGAGATTGGCATTGGCCTGCGTCACGACGCATGGATCGGCTCGCTGTATTGGCAGGGTGCCAAAGCCGAAGCGAGCCTATGGGACGGCTCGTTCGGATCCTTCCTCGATATCTGCGAAGTCGTAGTTGCCGGAATCGATGGTGGCGGCCTCGACGATCTGCTCGGCCTGGCACTGCTGGGTCGGCACAAGGTGACGAAGCAGTGGATCCTTTGGTGCAAGGCTTGGGCGCAGCAGGACGTTTTCGATCGTCGGAAGGACATTGCAAGCCGGCTGACCGACTTCATCGGCGAGAAGACGCTGGTGCGCTGCGAGGCGCCGACCCAGGATCTGATCGAAGTCGCGGACCTGCTCGAGCAGGTGAAAGACGCCGGGCTTTTTCCTGAGCAGGCAGCGATCGGCCTCGACCCTCAAGGTGTCACCGCGCTGGTCGACGAGCTTGCCGGCCGCGGATTTACTGCCGAGCAGATGCTGGCCGTCAGCCAAGGCTTCCGCCTCTCGGCCGCGGTCTGGGGCATGGAACGCAAGCTTAAGGACGGCACGCTGATCCATGGCGGGCAAGAACTCATGGCTTGGTGCGTCGGCAACGCGAAAGCCGAGCAGCGCGGAAACGCGGTGCTCATCACGAAACAGGTCGCCGGCAAGGCGAAGATCGATCCCCTCGTCGCCGCCTTCAACGCGGTGATGCTGATGACCCGCAACCCGGAAGCCGCAGGCGCCGGGCTGCAGGTCATGTTCCTCTGAAAGGCCTCCTCATGCAGAACCGCGCATTCAGTGTGCTGACCATCAAGTCGGCTGACGACGACGCCCGCATCATCCGGGGCATTGCGACGTCGCCCAGCGTTGACCGCGTCGGCGACATCATCGAGCCGCTGGGCGTCAAGTTCGCCAATCCGATTTCACTGCTGTGGCAGCATAAGCATGATCAACCGATCGGCAGCGTGACCTTCGAGAAGCCGACCGCCAAGGGGATCGTGTTCGAGGCTACGGTTGCCAAGCTGGATGAGCCCGGCACGCTGAAGGACCGCCTCGACGAGGCGTGGCACTCGATTAAGCTCGGCCTCGTCCGTGCGGTTAGCATCGGCTTCCGGCCAATCGAGTACAGCTACATGGACAACGGTGGCATCCGGTACACGGAGACCGAGGTTTACGAGCTGTCCGCGGTCACGATCCCCGCGAACAGCGATGCCATCATCAGCCAGATCAAGTCGATCGACGCCGCCCTGCGCAAGGAAGCCGGCGTTCCCGACCCCGAGATTCCCGCCAACCCAGAACCTGCCGCGGTCGGCAAATCGGTTCGCGTGGTGAAGCTGGATGACCCCGCCCGCGACCGGGCGAAGCCATTCGTCATCAACACCATTCGAAGGATTTGAAGTGACCAAATTTGCCGAGCAGATCGCCGCGTATGAGGCGAAGCGCGCCTCGGTCGTGGGCGCCATGGACGCGATCATGACCAAGGCCGCCACCGATGGCGCCACCCTCGACGCTTCGCAGTCGGAGGAATATGACGGCCATTCCGCCGACATCGTCGCGATCGACAAGCACCTCGATCGGCTGCGCACCGCCGAGCGCACTATCGCCAAGACGGCAAAGCCGATCGAGGACGTGCGCGATCCTTCGGCCGCAGCCGCGCAGCGCGGCGGCGTGACCCAAGTCAAGGCGCAGCCCAAGCTCGCTCCCGGCATCGCCTTCGCGCGCTATGCCAAGGCCCGCGCTGTCTCGCGTCTCGACAACGAGCCGGTGATGGTCATCGCCGAGCGCATGTATGGTCCGGACAGCGACGTCGTCGGAACCATTAAGGCAGCCGTCGCGGCCGGTTCGAACCAGCCCGGCAGCTGGGCAGCGACTCTCCACAGCCCCGAGGGCGCCGCGTTCGTCGACTTCGCCGAGTTCCTCCGTCCCGCAACCATCCTCGGCAAGTTCGGCACCGGCATCATCCCGTCGCTGCGGAAGATCGGTTTCGACGAGCCCGTCATCCTTCAGACCGGCGGCGGCGAGGGCTACTGGGTCGGCGAGGGCAAGCCGAAGCCCCTCACGTCGTTCGACTTCACGCGCAGCGTGCTCGGCCGCCTCAAGGTTGCCAACATCGCTGTCCTCACCGAGGAAAACGTGCGCAGCTCGAACCCGAGCTCGGAGTCGATCGTGCGCGACGCGCTCAAGGCCGCGCTGGTCGAGACGCAGGATCTGGCGTTCATCAATCCGACCAATGCCGGTGTCGATACCGTTCGCCCGGCATCGGTCACGAACGGCGCGACCGCGGTGGCATCGTCGGGCCGTGATGCCGATGCAGTGCGCGCCGATGCGCGCGCAGCGATGGCGGCGTTCATCGCGGCGAACAACTCGCTGACGACCGGCGTCTGGATCATGTCGGCAACCAATGCGCTCGGCCTGTCGATGATGAGCAATGCCCTTGGGCAGAAGGAATTCGCCGGCATGACCATGCTCGGCGGTACCTGCGAGGGCTTGCCGGTCATCGTGTCGGAATATGCCGGCCAGACCGTCGCGCTCGTCAATGCGGCCGACATCTACGAGGCCGACGAGGGCGATATCGCGGTCGACATGAGTCGTGAAGCGTCGCTCGAGATGAAGGATAGCGCCCTTCAACAGGACGGCCTCACCGGCACGGGCACGCAGCTGGTGTCGCTGTGGCAGAACAACCTGGTCGGCCTGCGTGCCGAGCGCACCATCAACTGGCGCCGTCGCCGCGCGACCGCGGTTGCGTACCTGACCGGCGTCCGTTGGGGCGAGCCGGTGGCCGCAGGCGCGTAAGCCACCAGCGAGCCAGATGGACCGGCGGGCAGCAATCCTGCCCGCCGGTTAACTGAGGAGACACCTATGCCTGACCTTATCGCCACCCGCGACATGAGGTACGCCACCCGCGCGCTTCAGGCGGGCGACCCATTCCAGGCGAGCAACCAGGACGCACGCATCCTGATTGCGATCAAGAAGGCACGACCAGCTGACGCGTCGGGAGATCCGTCCGCCACGGCGCCAACTCTCGATGAGCTGCGTGACAAGGCCGCCAAGCTGGGCATCACCGTCAGCACCCGCTGGGGCGACAAGCGCCTGCTCGAAGAGATCGCCAAGGTCGCGAGCGCCTGATGCGGATCCTCGGCCGGGAGTTCGGGCGCTCCCGGCAGATCACCACCGGGCAGGCCGAACCCGAAACTGAAGGTGGCCTGCCCATCATTCGCGAGAAGGCGGCGCGCATCGTCAGCACGCCGTCTGGGCCGTGGATGCCGATCGTCCGCGAGAGCTACAGCGGCGCGTGGCAGCAGAATGTCGAGGTCAACCAGACCGCGGTGCTGGCCTTCCACGCCGTATTTTCGTGCATGACGCTCATCGCGTCGGACATTTCTAAGCTGCGCGTCAAGCTGGTCAGCCAGGACGAGCATGGCATCTGGGCCGAAACCACCCGCCCCGCCTATTCGCCGGTGCTGCGCAAGCCCAACGGCTTCCAGACCCGCATCCAGTTCTTCGAATCGTGGTTCCTGTCGAAGCTCAGCAGCGGCAACACCTATGTCCTCAAGCGCCGTGACGCGCGCAACGTCGTGATCGCGCTTTATGTGCTCGACCCTCATCGGGTGAAGCCGCTGGTCGCCGACGACGGCAGCATCTTCTACGAGCTTCAGCAGGACGATATTTCGGAGATCAGTGGTCCGATGGTCGTGCCGGCGCGCGAGATCATCCACGACCGGTTCAACTGCCTCTTTCATCCTCTGGTCGGCGTATCGCCGATCTATGCGAACGGCCTCGCGGCGACGCAGGGGTTGCGCATCCAGGACAATTCGGCCGTCTTCTTCGGCAACCAGTCGCGCCCGGGCGGTCTGCTGTCGGCGCCGGGCAAGATCAGCAAAGAGTCGTCGGACGAGCTGAAAGCTAACTGGTACGACTATTACGGCGGCAAAAACTCCGGTCGCGTGGCCGTGCTCGGCGATGGCCTGAAATATGAGCACATGGCCGTCACCGCCAAGGATGCAGAGCTGATCGACCAGCTGAAGTGGACCGCCGAGGTGGTCTGCTCGACGTTCCATGTGCCGCCCTACAAGCTGGGGATCGGCAACCTGCCAACGAACAGCAACGTCGAGAGCTTGAACCTCGAATATTATACGCAGGCGCTGCAATCGCTGATCGAGGCTGCCGAGCTATGCCTCGATGAGGGGCTCGGCATCGGCGAGGGCATGGGCATTGGCACCGAGTTCGACCTTGACGGCCTGCTGCGCATGGACACCAAGGCGCTGATCGAAGCCGAAGCCATGGCGACTAAGTCGGGGATCAAGAAGATCAACGAGGCGCGGCGCCGGCTTGACCTAGGGCCGATCACCGGCGGCGACACGGCGTACCTGCAAGAGCAGAACTACAGCCTCGAGGCGCTGGCGAAGCGCGACGCACGTGCTGACCCCTTCGCCAAAGGCGAGATGGAGGCCCCGCCCCCCGATCCCGCCGCAGAGGCGGCGCAGGCGCGCGCGACTGTCGCGCTTTACGAAAAAGACCTGCGGGAGGCGCTCAATGCTTGATACCAAAGCCCTTGCCCAGGCTACGGCGCTGATCGTGCAGGAGGCCGTCGACAAGGCCACGACGCCGCTGCTCGCGCGCCTCGCGATCCTCGAGACGCGCGACGCGTCACCGGACGAAGCCAGCGTCCACCGAATGATCAACGACGCGATCGCCGCCCTGCCCGTGCCCCGCGACGGCAAGAGCGTCACCGTCGCCGACGTCGAGCCCCTCATCGCAGAGGCAGTTGCGCGCGCAGTAGGTGATCTGCCCCCGGCGAAGGATGGCGTCAGCGTCACCCTGGACGACGTGAAGCCGCTGATCGCTGCCGAGGCCGAGCGGGCCGTTGCCGCGCTACCGCCGGTCGACGTCATTCCGCCGGTCGAGGCAGCAGTCGCTGCTGCGGTCGCCGCGCTGCCTGCGCCGGCCGATGGCAAGAGCGTCACGCTCGACGATGTGCGACCGCTGATTGCTCAGGAAGCTGAGCGCGCTGTCGCCGCGCTGCCCCCGGTCGACTTCAATGCGCCGATCGAGGCGGCGGTCGCGGCCGCAGTCTCGGCGCTCCCGGCGCCGGTCGATGGCAAGAGCGTCACGGTCGACGATGTGCGACCGCTGATTGCTCAGGAAGCTGAGCGCGCTGTCGCCGCGCTGCCCCCGGTTGACTTCAATGCGCCGATCGAGGCGGCGGTCGCGGCCGCAGTCTCGGCGCTCCCGGCGCCGGTCGATGGCAAGAGCGTCACGGTCGCTGATGTCGAGCCGATCATCGCTGTGGCAGTAGCAGCCGCAGTCGCGGCGCTGCCGACGCCGGCCGATGGCAAGAGCGTCACGGTCAGCGACGTCGAGCCGATCATCGCATCGGCCGTCGAGCGCGCTGTCGCTGCGCTGCCCGTTGCAAAGGACGGCGTCGGCCTTGCCGGTGCGATGATCGACCGCGCCGGCGGGCTGGTTGTGACCCTGAGCGACGGTAAGCTCTGCGAGCTGGGTCGCGTCGAGGGCAAGAATGGCGAGCCGGGGCTGGGCTTCGACGACATGTCGATCGAGCAGACCGGGGAGCGCAAGGCGACGCTCAGATTCGTGCGCGGCGAGCAGGTAAAGACCTTCGACCTCACGGTGCCGGCAGTGATCGACCGGGGCGTCTTTAAGGAAGGCCAGGCCTATACGCCGGGCGATGCCGTTACCTTCGGCGGCTCACTCTGGATCGCGCAAAAGGATACCGGCGACAAGCCTGACGGGCCCGACACCGGCTGGCGGCTAGCAGTGAAAAAGGGGCGCGATGGGCGCGATCTTACTCGTGGCTGAGCTCGTCACCCTCTCGGACGTGAAGACGCATCTTCGTCTCGGATCGTCCAGCCGTGAGGACGCATATCTTGTCATCCTCATCGCGGCGGCGGTTCGTGCTATCGAGAACGCCACCGGGCGAGATGTCGGCTCTGAGCTGCCTGACATGGCAGAGCGCGATCGCGCCGTTGCCGCACAGGCAGCGCTGCTGCTCATCGGACAATGGTATGCCAATCGAGAGGCAGCCGGGCAAAACCTGACCGAGATGCCGATGGCAATCACATGGCTGATCGCGCCCCTGCGAAAGTTCGTCGTATGAGCCAGCTCACTGCCGGTGAATTGCCCGACACTATCCGCATCGAGCGCCCCGTTGCCGATGAGGCCTTTGACGGTGCGGGATCCGGCAAATGGGAGTTGGTTGAAGACGAGGTCTGGGCGGGAGTCGTCGATATGCTGCCCAGCCGCGGCGAGAAGCTTGCCGAGGGCATCAATGTCGCCACTCGGCCAGCCCGGGTCCGCATGCGCTACCGGGACGACATCACGAGCAGCATGCGGTTTGTGATGGGCGATCGGATCATGCAGATCATCGCCGGCCCTGCCATCATCCGGCAGCGCTCTGGCGTCGAGTTCATGGTCGAGGAGTACAGCACGGCCGGGAACGGCGCCTGATGGCTACCAGCCGAGGTGGTCAATCGGTTCGCCGTTACATCGCGCAGCTGCCCGCCGAGGTGGAGAATAAGCTGCTGCGCGGCGCGGCGCGCGCCGGCGGGAAGATCATTCTCGCCGAGGCCAAAGAGCGGTCGATTTCCTCCGACGTCGACGAGGCGCTGGAAATGCGAAGCAAGTCGGAGGCTGGGCGGCTGACGGTGATGATCGCCGTTCGGAAAGGCTGGGGCCGCTCGATCGCCAACTGGCTCGAATATGGCACCGACGCCCATTTCATCTCGGTCGCGAAGGATGAAAGCGGCGGCAAAAGCGTCGCGCGGATCAACGCCACGGACAAGCGCACGATGGTCATCGGCGGCAAGTTCGTTGGCGACACCATTTTTCACCCGGGCGCCAAGCCGAACCCGTTCTTACGCCCAGCGCTCGACATCAAGGGGGCCGAGGCGGTCGCCGCGGCGCAGAGCTTCATCAACGCGCGCGTGACCCGCTCGGGGATCGTCGGAGGCGCTGAATCGGAAGGCGAAGGCGCATGACCGGTGTCGATATCGTTGGCGCGCTGCTCAATTCGGACGACGCGCTGCTTGCGGCCATTCCCGCAGGTCAGATCAAAGCTGGCGCGCTTCCCGACGGTGTCGTGCTGCCGACGCTTTTGGTCCGGATGACTAGCAACGTTGAACGGCAAACGCTCGTGCGCGGGGCTACTGTTCGCACGATCGAGCGCATCTCGGTCACCGTGCGGGCGGCCAGCTACCGCGACCAGGTCGCTGCAATGAAGCTGGTCGTGAAGGCATGCGCAGGGAGGACCGGCAGCATTGCCGGCGCCGCCAATGTTTCCGTGCTGACCGCCGGCCGCGGCCCCGACCTGCGCGGCCCGGGCAACAGCTTCGAACAGACCCAGGACTTCCGCGTCAGCTTCGACGCGGCAGCGTGAGAGAAAAGGAAAGTACCGTGTCCGATACCAAGCCGAAGATGGTCCGCGGCAAAGCGACCCGCGATTTCACCGACGCCACCACCGAGCGGCGGTTCGCTGCCAGATCCTCGCACGACTTCACCGAAGGCGAGTTCGGCAACTTCTTGGCGGCCGGGCTGCTCGTCGCCGTCGACACCGCCGACGCCGCGAAGACCAAGCCCGCCGCCTAACCCGCGCGCTCGCCGTCCGGCGGACGACACCCCGCCGGCCCTGCCGGTATTACGTTACGAGGATCATCATCATGGGTTCACAGACTGCCGCAGGCTCATCGCTTGCGATCTCCGTCGCCTCGCCGGCGACTTCCGACGCCGCTGGCTACGCCGCTCTGACCTACACCGACGTCGGCCAGGTCGAGAAGCTCGGTTCGATCGGCGCCAGCTTCGCCAAGGTCGAATTCCAGCCGCTCAAGGGCGCGAAGCAGAAGTATAAGGGCTCGGCCGACTATGGCGCCCTGCAGCCGTCGATGGCGCTCGACAGCACCGACGCCGGCCAGGCGATCATGCAGACGTCGGCCGACGACGAGAGCCAGAAGCTCTATTCGTTCCGTGTCACCTTCTCGGACGGCGCCAAGCGCTATTTCGGTGGCCGCAACTTCGGCATGCCGGAAACCGCAGACGGTGCCGACAGCATGCTGACCGGTGCTCCGACGATCGAGATCTGCACCAAGATCGTCAAGGTCGCCGCGCCCGCCACCTGACCCCTTCCCTACCCGGCGCCCGCGACGCCGGTCCTTATGCGCCAGCTCGGCCCGTCGTCGCGGGTCGCGAGCCGGGTTGGCGCACCATCCTCCCGCGAAGGACTTATTCCATGAAGCTCAACATTGCCTCGCTCGCCGTCGCTGCCACGGCCGCCCTCCACCTCAAGAACCCGGCCGGCGAATTGCTGTTCGCCGATGACGAGCGCACCCTTCCCGTCCGCATCCATGTCCATGGCCCGGGCAGCAAGGCTTATGGCGTCGTCGAATCCCGTCAGTCGGCACGAGCGCTGAAGCGCATGCAGGACAATGACGGCAAGATCACCGCTGCCACGCCGGAAGAGCGCGTCGCCGAGACCGCCGAGGATCTCGCCGCGATCACCGCGCGCTTCGAGAATTTTGAATATCAGCCCGACGGTGCGGCCGACCCGGTCACCGGCGAAGATCTCTACCGCGCCGTCTATGCGAACCAGGGCCTCGGCTTCATCACCAAGCAGGTCGCGAAGTTCGTCGGCGACTGGGGAAACTTCAGCGCCGCCTCGAAGGCGGCCTGAAGCTCTACGTCCGGCAGATGGCGTGGCTGCATGCCACGCCAAAGCCGGATGCCCGCAGCAGGCGGGGCAAGGAAGAGCCGGCGGTGTCGAGGCTGAGCCGGATCGACGACTTGAAGCGGAAGAAGATCAATCCGCCGATGCCACCTAACCCGGCGCCGCATATTACGGACTGGCTCATCGAGATGGGCCTGACCGAAGCGGCGGGCATGGGCGCAGTCCCGATCAGTTCGCGCGAACTGGCGGCGTGGCAGGACAATACCTGCGTGCGCTTGCAGCCTTGGGAAGCGCGGCTGATCCGCGAACTATCGAAAGCCTATCTCGCCGAAGGGCGGGCCGCCGAGAGCGAGAACTGCCCGCCGCCATGGCGGGCGCCGGTCACCCAGCGCGAGCTTGAGATCGAAGAAGCCCAGCTGCGCGCAGTGCTGGGCTGATCAAACGGGGAGGATGACACATGTCCATGGACGACTCCTCCCCGAGGCTTGAGGTCGGCTTTGTCATCGACACCGGCGATTCCTTCGGTGGTCTGATGCAGCTGCAAGACGCCATGGACTCGACTGAGGCCAAGGTGCTCGCCGATGCCAACCGGATTGAACGCGCTACCCGGGACATGGTAGACCTGGGGGCCAGCACAACGAATGTGGTCGCTTTCGGCAATGCGACCTCGCGCGAGATGCAGACGGCTCGGCAGGCCATCGCAAGCGCCGAAAAGGCTGGCGAGCGGCTCGTGGCGCAGCTCGAGCGGCAGAACAGCGTGTTCGGCAAGACCCGTGAGGAGGTTCGCAGCGCGAAGGCCGAGTTTGCCGCGCTGGCAGCCGAGCAGCAGGGCCTGACCGAGCTCGCCCAGCGGATCCGCAGCGAGGAGCTGGCACTCGTCAACGCGACCAATCAGGCCGCGGCCGCGGTAACCGCCGAGGCGGAGGCGCTGCGGCAGGCCGCCTATGCCCATCAGATGTTTGAGGCCCGAGTGAAAGCCGGTGTCGTGGCGCTGCGCGAGGAAGAGGCAGCCAGCCTTGCCGCGGCCGCAGCCCTCGATGCGCAGGCGCGTCGTGAAGCAGCGCTCGCCAGCGCGATGTTCGAGGCGCGCGCCAAGCAAGGCATGCGCGACCATGGCGCGCAGCAGGCGATCGACGAATCGGCGAAGCGCGAGGCCAATGCGGCCGCCATGCGCCTCGAGGGTTTGGCGACCGAGCAGCAGGCGCGCGAGCACACCCTGCTGGCGTCGACCGTGCGCGCGTCGCACGATGCCCAAGTCGCCGACGCGGCAGCTGCCGAGCAGCTGCGCATGTCGACTGATCCTCTCTATGCGTCGACGAGGAAGCTCAACGCCGAAATCGCGGAGTCGACGCGCCTCTATCATGCCGGTGCGACCGCGCCCGCGGAATATGCACGCCAGCAGGAGGTGCTGACCGGCCGCCTGCGGCAAAGCGCGCAGGCGCAGGACGACATGGACCGCATTGCCCGGAAGGGCAAAGGCACGCTGACGCAGCTGTCGTTCCAGCTGAACGACGTCGCCACCATGGCGGCAATGGGCGCGGCGCCGTTCCAGATCTTCGCCAGCCAGGCGGGCCAGATCTTTCAGGTCGCACAGATGGCCGAGGGCGGCGTGAAGGGCTTCGCAGCCGAGATGGGCGGCCTTGCCGTCGCGTTCCTTCCCGCAATCGCGGTCGCGTCCGTCGCCGGCGTCGCGCTCTACCGGTGGAAGGAACAGATCAACGAAGACGCCGGCATGAAGAAGTTCGCCGAGGGCCTCGGGCTGACGTCCAAGGAGATGAAGAAGCTCGGCGATCAGTCGATCACGACCGGCGACATGGTTGCCGGCGTCTGGAAGACGATCACCGACGGGCTCAACCTGGGCGGGTCGGGCAAGTCGCTCATGGACTATCTGTTTTCGCCGAACGACGCGCAGCAGGTGCAAGGCTTTCTCGCGTCGATCTATGGCACGTTCACCGGCACCTATGCCGCGATCGTCGAGCTATGGAGCAGCATCTCGACGTCGGTGTCAGCCTATGTCTCGGCCGCAGCGACGGCCGTCGCGCAGTTCTTCGCCCCCGTCGTCGCCGCAGCCCAGTGGGCCGGCAACGGCATCGCCCAGATCTTCAACGCCATCTACAACCGCGTTGCTAGCTGGCTGAAGTCGATCGGCAGTGCGATCAGCGACTTTGCCGGTCCGATCCTGAAGGCCATGGGCCAGAGTGATGCCGCCACCGCCGTGACCAGCGCCGGCAGCAGCCTCGGTAAGGCGTTCGGCAAGGGCTACGCGCAGGGTGCCGGGCAGGTCGTCAACGGGACGAACAAGTTCTTCGCCACCGCTGCCGAGAACATCATCAGCAAGTCGCAGGAGCGGCTGCTGAAGAAGGCCAACGAGATCAAGGCGAACCGCACGCCGAAGAAGACGCCCGTCGACAGCCATGCGGCGTCGCTCGTGCGCGATTCCGAGGCGATCGAGGCGCAGATCCGCAACCTGTACAAGCTGGCGGATGCCTATGGCGTCTCCGGCGCCGCGGCGCTGATCGCCGAGGCGCGCGTGAAAGCCGAGAGCAAGGCGATCAAGCAGCGCGCCGACATCGAGGCGTCCGTCGACCGCCAGGTGCGCCTTGCGATCGCGCAGCGTGTCTCGGACGTCGCCAAGTCGACCGCGACCGCACGCGAGCAGGCGGCAGCGCAGATGCTGGTCAACGCACAGGTCGCTGCTGGCCTCGTGCCCGCTGCCCGCGCGGCTGAGCTGGTCAAGGATCAGATCGCGGATCTGCCGTTGCTCGCCGCGATCGAGGCAGCCCGCACCCGTGGGCTGACGACCGAGGCCGAGCGCGCGACGAAGGCGCTGGCCGACCAGCGCGCGGCGCGCGCGGATCTCACCACGGCCGAGCGCAGTGCGCAGTTCAACACCGACATGGCATCCGGCAACGACCAGCTCGCCCAGATGCGTGAGGAGCTTCGCCTCGTCGGCGCGACCGACATGGAGCGGGTTCGCGCTCTCGCGACGCTCAAGGCCACGCAGGAGGCGCAGAAGTACAATCCCGCCGACCGCGCGGCCTATATCGAGCAGCAGGTCGCGATCGCCGTCGGCGCGCAGCAAGTGGTCGAGAAGCAGGCGGAGCTGAATGCCGAGCTGCGCGCGACGGCCGACCTGTTCGACACGATCGACCAGACCGCGCAGCGTGCCGCGCAGGGCATGGCTGATGCGTTCGGCAATGCCGGTGCGGCGATCGGCGACGCGCTGACCGTCATGACCGGCTATTATGCCGACCAGGCCAAGCTGCAGGAAGCCCACAAAGCGGCGATCGATGCGGCGGGCGACGATCAGAAAAAGATCGACCGCGAAAACCGTCTCTTCTCCCTGCGGTCGTCGTCGCAGCAGATCAGCGCGTTCGGCGACATGACCGCGGCCGCCAAGGGGTTCTTCAAGGAAGGGTCGAGCGGCTATCAGGCGCTGGCGACGGCCGAAAAGGCATTCCGCCTCGTACAGTTCGCCATGTCGGTCCGCGCGATCGCGCAGGATGCGATCGAGACCGGCAGCAAGATCGCCAACAGCGTGGCGCGTATCGCGGTCGGGGCGACCGAGGCGGTGGTCAACGCCATCAAGAGCCTGCCTTTCCCGCTCAACATTGCCGCGGGCGCCGCGACCGTCGCCGCGCTGGCCGGGATCGGCGTGTCGGTCGCCGGCTCGTTCGGCGGTGGCGGCAAGAACGATCTGGCGCCGACGAACACCGGCACTGGCACCGTCCTCGGCGATTCGTCGGCAAAGAGCGAGAGCATCCGGAACGCCATCGATGCCCTGAAGGACGTCGACACCGTCATGCTGTCCTATTCGCGCGACATGGCCGCATCGCTCAAGTCGATCGACAGCCAGATCGGGGGCGTCGCAGCCCTCGTCGTCCGCGCCGGCAACATCGATGCGAATCCCGGGGTCAACACCGGGTTCAAGAGCAACGCCACGGCGACGATGGCAGGCATCGGCATGGCGATCGGCGGCCCGATCGGTGCCGGCATCGGCGCGGTGCTGACCAAGATCCCGGTGATCGGCAGCATCCTGAGCGGACTGTTCGGCACCAAGACCTCGGTCATCGGTAACGGCCTGTCGGGCGGGCCGCAGTCGGTCGGCAGCGTCCTAAATAACGGCTTCGATGCGTCCTATTATTCGGACGTGAAGAAGAAGTCGTCGTTCCTCGGAATCTCGACGGGCACGAAATATTCGACGAAATACGGCGCAGCCGATCCGGCGCTCGAGAACCAGTTCACGCTGATCCTGCGCCAGTTCAACGATGCGATCGTGGCGTCGGCCGGGCCGCTCGGTGCCGCGACCAGCGACATCCAGAACCGCCTCAACAGCTTCGTCATTAACATCGGCAAGATCGACCTGAAGGACCTGACCGGCGAGCAGATCCAAGAAAAGCTGACCGCAATCTTCGGCGCCGCTGCCGATGGTATGGCGGCCGCAGCGTTCCCGGCCGTCGCGCAGTTCCAGAAGGTCGGCGAAGGCACGTTCGAGACACTCGTCCGCGTCGCCTCGACGGTCGAGGCGGTCGGCGCATCGCTCGACATGCTGGGGACCAACACGCAGGCCATGGGGATCGCCGTGAAGCTTGGCCTAGCCGATCAGTTCGACAGCGTCTCGGCGTTGACCGACGCGGCCGGTGCGTACTTCGAGACCTTTTATTCGAAGGAAGAGCAGGCCGCTGCCAAAACCGCGCAGCTGAACGGTGTGTTCGGCAGCCTTGGGCTGGTTATGCCGGCGACGCTCGCCGCGTTCCGCCAGCTGGTCGAAGCGCAGGACCTGACGACCACGGCCGGGCAGTCGACGTACGCCACGTTGCTAAAGCTCGCGCCGGCGCTCGCCGATCTGCAGACCTCGATGGAGGGTGCGAAGAGTGCAGCCGACATCGCGAGCGAGCGGCAGGATCTTCAGCGCCAGCTGCTCGAGCTGCGCGGCGACACCGCGGCACTTCGCGCGCTCGACTTGGCGAAGCTGGACGCAAGCAACCGCGGGCTTCAGCAGGAGATCTACGCGATCCAGGATGCGCAGGCAGCCGCCACGGCCGCCAAGGCTCTGTCCGACGCATGGACCTCGGTCGGCGACAGCATCATGGACGAGGTAAAGCGGATTCGCGGGCTGACCGACGCTGCCAACGGCAATGGCTTTGCGACGCTGCAGGGCCAGTTCAACGCAGCCAGCTCCGCAGCGCGCGCCGGTGATCAGGATGCGGCAAAGAGCCTGCCCGCGCTCAGCCAGGCCCTGTTGACGGCTGCGGCCGAGCAGGCAACGAGCCGGCAGGAACTCGCGCGCGTTCAGGCCCAAACTGCTGCCAGCCTCGAAGCCACCTATGGCGTCGTCACTGCCTTGGCGAAGGGCACTCGCGCGCCCGCCACCACCGCGCAGAATATGGACACGGTGGCGGCGGCGCAGTCGGTGACGGGCAACGTTGCCGCGAACGATGATGCGGCGGACGCGACCGACGCGCTACGCAACGAGCTCGCAGAGCTGCGCAGTGAGATGGTTTCCGGACTCGCGAGCGTCGCCAGCGCTGCGAACCGGTCGGCGAAGGTGCTTGAGAACGTATCAGCCGCAAGCGGCGGCGATGCCATCGCGGTAGGTAACGCAGCATGAGGGTGATCACCGACCAGGGCGAGACGATCGAGCTCGGCAACGTCGAGACGACGCCAACAATCGGCATCACGGACTTCAGTCGTCGCGTTACTGACGATTTTGGCGTTACGACGGTTGTGGAGCGCGGCTTTTCGCGGCGCATGTCGGTAAAGCTCGGCGTTCCTATCGGCGACGTCGACGCGCTGCAGCGTCGCCTCGCCGCTCTGCGCGCGACCCCTGCCCTGTGGGTCGCCGACGATCGCTTTGCGAGCTTGTCGATGCGCGGCTTCTACAAGGACTTTGATCTTGACCTTGCGACGCCCGCGGTCAGCTATTGCACGCTGACCGTTGAAGGGTTGGCAGAAACGGCGACGCCATCTGACGTCGCCGGGGATCCTGCGCCCCCCGGGGACTTCTCGACCCTGCAACTGATCCAGCCCATCACGGTCACCAGCGCAGTGCTCGCATCGAGTACCGTTCCCGAGAATGATGCTGTGGAATGGTCGCCGACGGCCACCTATGCGATCGGCGCACGCGTTATGCGGTCGAGCTCGCACCGGCTTTATGAGAACCTGACCGCAGCCAATGTCGGCAACGATCCGGCTGGCGCGTCGGGCCAGTGGCTGGACGTCGGCCCGACGAACCGTTGGGCGATGTTCGACGAAGCGCTCGGCACCTCGACGGCTAGCGTCAACTCGATCCAGGTGGTCCTCGGCGCAGACGCGGCGAACGCTGTAGCGCTGCTCGACGTTGTCGCCTCCACCGTCCGCGTGCGCGCAACCGATTACGATCGCACGACGGCAGCCGGCGCAGGAGCGATCACGTTCCTCGATCTACCGGCGAGCGCCGGCACGGTGACTGTGACGATCGCGGGAACCGGGCCTGTATCTGTGGGCACGCTGCTAATAGGTCGCGTGACGACGCTTGGCCTGACCGAGGCTTCGCCGACGGCAGGCATCACCGACTTCAGCCGGAAGGACGTCGACCAGTTCGGTGAAGTGACCATCGTCGAGCGCGCGTGGGCGAAGCGCATGACGGCGCGCGCGCTTATCCGGACCGATGCAGTCGACATGGTTGCGAACCGCATCACGGCCGTGCGCGCCCAGCCTTCGCTCTGGATCGGCCAGACGGGCCTCGACAGCCTCACCGTTTACGGGTTCTTCAAGGACTTCTCGATCGAGCTCGGTGATACCGTCAGCAAGCTGTCGCTGTCCATTGAGGGCCTCAGCCAGGCGGCGCCCGTCGTCCCGTTCGCGCCAGGTAGTTCGGTGGCATGGCCGGACGTAACCAATCCGAACGGTACAAAGCCGGCGGACAATGCCGACGTCACAGCCAACAACACGTCGAAGGACACCAACGCCCTCGGCGGTGTGCCGGCCGATGAGATTTTGGGAGAGCTGGAACGGCTCGAGAATGTCACGATCCCCGCAGTTAACGCGGCAGTTGCGGAGGCAACCGCACGCATCGAAGCGGCTCGAGCTGCTGCGGATGCGGCGGTCGCTGAGGCAAATCGACGGATCGCAGAAGCTCAGACAAAGCTTGACCGTGCCGTGCTGGATCTCGCCGCAGAGATTGATCGCGCGCAAGGCGCAGATGAAGAGCTGACGCGACGTGTTGACGCAATCGCAGCAGGCGGCACTGGACCGAGCGGCGAAGATGTTCAGGCGCTGATTGAGCGTATCGACCTTGTACGCGCAGATGGCGATCGCGCGCTTGCCACTGCAATTCAGAATGTCGCGACGGCATACGAAGGCCTTGATGCCGCCACCAATTCCCGAATCACGGATCAGGTCACTGCCCTATCGGACGCACGGCGATCGATCGCGCAGCGCATCGAGGAGGTCGTCACTGAATTTCAAGGCCTCGATGCAGCGACCAGCGTTCGGATCCGTGAGCAATACGATGCACTTAGCGATGCCGACGAGGCGCTTGCTCGGCGTATCGACACAATCTCGGCCAGCGGAGGCTATGACGACACGGACGTAAGGGCCGAGATCCGCCGGGTCGACACCGCCGCAATCGAGCGTGACAGCGCCGCTGCGCAATCCGTGGCCGAAGTGACTAGCAGCCTGTCCCGCGGTGGCGGCAATCTGCTCAGCAATACCGATTTCGTCACTACCGACGGGTGGAGCGAAAACGTCGGAATGCCTCGCCCGACCTATGGGATAAATATCGCTGGCGCCCCGTACCATCCGGTCGGTGAAAATGTCCTCTCGATCTATCAGGCGGGGCGCGCTGGCGGTGCCGATGCCTATGCAGATTGGATATCCGAGCCGGTAGCGATCGTCGGGGGATCGTTCGTACAATTCGCTGCGATGTTTGCCTCGCACCGCGCCGACACCCAGGCCTTTCTCGGCTGGGTCGGATCGGACGGCGTCATATTCGAGTTCGTCAACGGCAACCGCAATACTTCCACCGAGAATCTTGCAAACGATCCGACGCTGTTCAAGCGTTCGGGTGCAGTCGCTGTCCAGGCGCCTTTGCGGGCAGTGGCAGCGCGATTGCTGATGCGGAAGAATGACACTTACGAGGGTCAAGGCGATAGCTACGCCTGGATGTGGCGGCCGTATATCGGGGCGGCTCGGCAGGGCCAGAACAGTTGGAACGATTGGTCACCGGGCAGCGGTCGTGCTGTCCAGCTGCGATCTGACGCCGCGATCAGGGAAGCAGCGACAACCGCAGCAACGGCCAATCAGGCGGTCGCCGATCTGTCAACGAGCGTCTCGACCCGGTTCGAAGGCGTGAATCTCACCCTCAGTGGCTACGATCAGCGCATCACCAGCCTGTCGTCTGACCAGCAAGGCTATGTCGGGCGAACCAGCACGCTTGAGGCGCAGATGTCGCGCCAAGCTCCTAGCGCGCTCAACAACTTCACGGACGACGTCAATAATCGGCTGACCCAAGTCGATGCGAACGTGAATGCGAGAATCAAATCCAGTGAGGACGTGATTGCCGATCTGCCGAACCGATACGCCACTGCCCAACGAGCTGCGACGCTCGAAGCACAGCTTGCGTATCAGGTAGACAGTGGGCTCAACACGGCGTTGTCGGCTAGGATCGAGGATCGCGCCACGGCAATCGCCGATGCCAAAGCGGGCGCGGTAGCGTCGACGCTGGCGCAGCTGCGAGCCGAATACAATGGCAGCGCTGCCACCATCGCCCAGCAGGCCGGCGCCATTGCCGGAATCGACGGCCGAACTAGTGTTTTCTGGCAGGTCACCGGCACGACACCTGACGGGAGCACCAGAATCAGCCTGTCGAAGTCTGACGGATCGCCTGGCGTCTTCTACATCGGCGCCAATCTGCTTGTTGACGGAAATGCGATCTTCAATGGCACCGTGACGATCAAAGCGCTGGACCGATCGACCATGACAAGCTCGACCGCGAGCTCTGTCGCAGGAAGCTACGGCGGGGCCGGGCAAGCCAGCAAACAATACATTCCAAACCTAGGCGCTGACATGTTTATCCGCTCGGGAGGGTCGATATACATCACGTTCACTGGGTTCATCGGCGGAACGACAAACGGGACCCGCGACACCCAGCCGACATTTGAGATCCTCAATGCCGCGGACAATGGGATTCTCGCTACGGTCCCCCTGCCGGAAAGCGGCTTCGGCGCTTCGGGTCGTTTGGATAATTACACTATCCGAATCCTGAATACGTTTGGCGAGGTGACGATCCGATGGAGGGTCGCGGTAAGAACGACTGAGCGCAACTGGTCGTCCATCAGCAGCCCGGCCCTCTCCGTCTACTGGACAGCGCTATGAAGAACTTCGCGCTTTACGAAATCGACAGCGGGATCGTCACCGGGACCATCTCGGCCGACATCGTGCCAACGCCGTCCGATGGTTATGCATACGCAGAATATGACCCGACGACAGATCCGCGCGGCTTTCGCGTGGCATCGGGCAAGGTTGTTAAGGACAGCTTCGTCACGTCGGTGGAGACGATCGAGCAGCTGCAGGCGCGGCTGCTCGCCGCGGTAGATGCCGAACGAGAGAAGCTGCAGATGACCGTCCTTACCGACGGCGGGGCGAAAAAGTACGTTTACAACCGCAAGGCGACGGAGGCGATCGACGGCCGGACTATCGCGGCCTCGCTGCTCAACGGCCTTGGTCTTAGCGACAAGAAGAAGCGCTTCCCGTTCGCGACCATGGAATCAATACTGACGGGCGAAACTCTGAGTGCGGTGTTGTCGCGCTACGACAACGGGATGAATACGTCCGCCTCGGAAAATGCCCGGATCGAGGCCGTCGCGCAGAAAGCCAAGCGGGACATTCGGACTGCCGCGACGATCGCCGCCAAGCGGGCGGCATATGCTGCCGTCAACTGGAACTGGTCGGCCTGACCGGGCGCGTGCCCAAACCCTGAAGGATCCTATCATGAAGAACGCGAGCAACGCGGCCGCCACGGCCGCGGGAAGGGATGACGCATGAACGCGACAGCCACGAGCAACTATATCGGGGAAGCGATGAACGCGACGTCGGCGCTTGCGCCGCCTTCGCTTGCCGACAACCCGGCCCTGCTCGCTTGGAACCTGTTCGTCATGACCGCGGCCATGTGCCTCGGTTTGATGATGGCAGGCAAGCAAGCGCGCCGGATCTGGGCGGCGCGCGCGTTTGACCATCCAACCGATCCTGTCTCAATCTACCGGATCGTCATCTTCCTTGCCGGGTGCGCGGTCGCTAGTCGGGGTGGCGCTGAAGCGATCAGCCTCTGGTCGTGGAGCTCGGGGGATGCGCACACCATCCAGCGGGTTTCGGAGCTCAAGCGGTGGCTCGATCCCGTCTCGGTTGGCTGCGGCTTTCTTTGGATGGCCCTGCATATCCTTGCAGAGCCGATGCTCGAGTTCCAGCTCCGCAAGGCTCCCCTGCCCGTCGACATGTGGTCACGTTGGCCACAGCTGCGCCGGCCGATCGCCATCCTCTTCGTAAGCCTTCTAATGGCGACCGCTGCCGTCGGGCTGCGGTAATGCGCGAGGGGGCTATCGCGGCGGTACCGGGCGTATCGGTACCGGTCATCTGGTCGTTCATGGGGTACAGTTTTCCGGCCGGGTCGATGATCGTCGGACTTCTCGCCTGCCTCATGATCCGGCTCTTCATCACGTTGGACACGCCTGGCCCGAAGCGCTGGCTGCTCGATGCGATCATTACCGGGATCGCGATGCTGGTCACCGCGGTTTGGATCGCAGAGCATCAGGTCGACCTGTTCGCCGCGCTCGGCACAGGCGGCGCGCTGGGCGCGATCGGCACGGGCATCATCACGTTCTTCAAACGCCGCGGGCAGAACGCGATCGATGCGCTCGACGCCGCTCTTCCGGGCAAGCCGGTGGTGCCGGCGGATATGACCGCCACCCTACGCGAACTCGACAAGTAGGAATAACGGCCCGCCCAACCGGGAGGGGTCAGTGGCGGGCCGACCGGGCAAGGTTAAGAAACCCGGCCCGTCGATAACAACCAACCTGTCCGATGGCTTCAAACCGAAGGAAATAATCATGACGACGGCATCAGAGCCGGCGTGGCTTCGCCATGCCCGGTCGCTTCTTGGCACCCGCGAGGCGCCGGGGGCGGCGAACAGCTCGACCATCATTGGGTGGGCAAAGAAGCTCGGCACGAAGGTGCTGGGCATGGTCTACAATGCCGACAGCGTGCCGTGGTGCGGCCTGTTCGTCGCGAACTGCCTCGCCGAAGACGGCATCCCGGCCGCGCCGGTCGCGGTTCGCGCCAAGGCGTGGGCGACTTGGGGCACCAACATCGCGGCCGAGCGCATCGCGGCTGGCGCTGTCCTGGTGTTCGAGCGGCCGGGTGGCGGTCACGTCGGCTTCTACGTCGGCGAGGACAAGACGCACTATCACGTCCTCGGCGGCAATCAGGGTGACCGGGTCAGCATCATGCGGCTGGAGAAGTCGCGCTGCATTGCGCGGCGCTGGCCGATCGGGCGCGCGGTCATCGGCGGCCCCCGCTTGATGACCGCGACCGCGGGCGTCCCCTCATCTTCGAACGAAGCATGACCTGGGCGGCGGGCTTCGCCCTGCTGCGGCGTTTCTGGTGGGCAGTGCCGATGATCGGCCTGCTCGCCGGGCTACTGCTCACTCGCGAGAAGCTCGCCGACGTTACGGCTACGCTGAACGCCGAGAGGGCTGCGTGGAGCGCGGAGATCGCGAAGGCCGAGCAGCTGCGCACCGCGGCGGAAACGCGGTTCGCCGTCCAGCAGACCACGGCGCTCACGACCTTCGCCGACCGCCTCGCGAATCGCGAACCCATCATCCTTCGATCCACTGACACCGTGAGGACCTATGCGCAAACTGCTGCTGGCCGTGCTGCCTGCCTTCCTGCTGACCGCGTGCGCGGCATCGACGCGCTCGACGCTGAGCTATTCGCCGGCGATCCCGCCAGTGCCAGCCGAGGCGAAGAAGCCGTGCACGGCAACGCCGGTGCGCCGGCAGCCGGACGGTAGCGCCAACAGCGCAGACGCCGAGGGCTCGCTGCGCGACGCCCGCTCCGACCTCGCCCTTTGCGACGCGCGCCGCGGCCTCGCTGTCGACGCTTGGCCGCGCTGACGCCCGCCTCGGCGGAATCATATTCGGGAGTTAAACTATGGGTTCTCAGACAGCAGCTGGCTCGTCGCTCGCTATCTCGGCGGCGCTGCCTTCCAGTTACGAGGCGGTTGGCTATGCAGCGCTGACCTTCCTCGAGATTGGACAGGTCGAAAAGCTCGGCTCCTTCGGCGCCAGTTTCGCCAAGGTCGAGTTCCAGCCGCTGATGGGCCCGAAGAAGAAGTACAAGGGCTCGGCTGATTATGGTGCGCTGCAGCCGTCGATCTCGATCGATGCCGCAGACGCGGGCCAAGCGCTTTTGCAGGTCGCGGCCGACGACGAGAGCCAGAAGCTTTACGCCTTTTGCGTGACCTTCCAGGACGGTGCGAAGCGATACTTCGCCGGCCGTGTCTTCGGCGCACCTGAGACCGCCGACGGTGCGGACTCGATGCTGATGGCTGCGCCAACGGTCGAAATCTGCACGAGCGTTGTCAGGGTCAATAGCTCTGGGCAGCAGACATCGCCAACGGCGCCGGCGCCCGCCCCAGCGCCCACTCCCACGCCGACCCCAACGCCGACCCCGACGCCTACCCCCACCCCTACGCCGACGCCAACGTCCTCACCGACGCCGATCTCGGCGCTCGCCCTCAACATGTCGGGGATGGAATACCGCAGCAAAAACGTTTCAGTAGCGTCCATTGAGTCACCCCAAGGCTACGCTCACTACGCCTCGCGCGGCATGTCTTACGTTCGCATTCCATTTTCGTGGCCGTCTTTGCAGCCGGTATTGTTCGGGCCGTTTGATGCCGCCTACCTGGCGTCGTACAAGCTTCAGATCGATTACGCCCACGCAGCTGGCCTGCTGGTGCTGACCGACATGCACAGCTACGGCTACAACAACGGCGTCATCAACGGCAAACCTGGGCTCTCCGCGGATGTGCCGATCAGCGCATTCGCTGATATGTGGTCGAGGCTGTCGGCAGAGCTCGTGGGCTACCCAGGCGTATGGGGGCATGATCTCTACAACGAGCCGGAAAACTACGGCGACAAGTATTTCGTTTTCGCTGCCGACAACACCTATACGACGGTCGAGGGCGACGAGCAGCTGCGCTTGATCGTGCCGCAGCTTTTTGACGCTGCAACAACGGCGATCCGCTCGCATGACACGACTGCGGTTCTTGTGCGTGGCGGCAACCATTATAGCGGAACGTGGGACTCGGGCTTTAACCGCCCGAATGGCTTCGTACACAACGACGCCTACAACCGGACCCTGTATGCCGGGCATGTCTATCCCGACCGCGATAGCTCAGGTACGCGCTTCGACTACGACACAGAGTCTGGCGCGTTCGGCCAAGCACCGCCTGCAGTCAGCACCAATCCAACCATTTTCGAAACGCGCATTAAGCCGTTCGTTGATGAGTTGAAGTCGCACAACTGCCAGCCGGTCGACGGCATTTTTGGCATCATCGGCGAAATGGGCATTCCGAACAGCGATGAGCGCTGGCTGACGGTCGGGTCAAACGGCATCGACTATTGCCGGCAGAACGGGCTGCTCAACTTCCTGTGGTCGGCGGGTCCGGCGTGGAGCGCCTACCCGCAGAGCCTCGAACCCGAGACGATGGCGGATGGCTCGCTGTTGCAAGCGCTCGCGATGGCCATGATCACAAAGAAGACCGGCGCGCCCGAACCGACGCTGGTACGTTTCAGCAGCCCTCCCCGCGCAACGCCCGGGCAGCCTTCGGCGCCCTGCGTTCTCGAATATCGCGGCAACTTGGTCGCGCCCAAGGCTGTAACGCTCAGCGACAATGGCGCTGGCGGAAGCTTCCCGGCAAACGTTGTGTTGCCCGCGGGCCGCAATCCACGCGTGCTGTTCTCTTACACAACCGGCACGCAGCCGATCGTGGCAAAGCTGACCGCATCTATCCCGGGCATGACGATCGTCAACGACGGGGCGGAGCCAGTAAGGTTCACCGGGGCAATTTCCGGCAACACCCTCACGGCGACCAACGTCGGGGGCAAGCTGGCGATAGGTCAGCTGCTCAATGGACCTGGCATTGCACCCGGCACTTACATCACGGGCGCCAGCGGCGTGCCGCGGGGTGCGGGCACCTATCAGGTCAATGTTGCCCAGCAACTCGCCGCGACCGAACTTACCGCGATCGGCGCGATGGCCGCGGGTGACGGGTTGGGGTCGATTGTCTGTTCAACCGTCGACGATGGATTCGCGAGCCTCTCCGCTCCCATGTCATCAATCCTGTCCGAGAACATGGTCCTTAATTCGACCTATGGGGGGCCGGTCGTTACGCTTCAGCGCAGCTACGATGGCGCGATCCGGGAGTGGGGCCGAACCAGCCCGACCGACCCCCGCCTCAACCGAGCAGCAATCGCTGGATGGGCTGGCAGCGACACGGCTCTGATCTATCGTGTGAAGACCTGGGACCAGTCGGGCAACGGCAACCACGATAATCCGAATGGCACTGCGGACTATCCGATATGGACGCTCGACGATGGGCAGGGCTACCCGGTCGAAATCCGAAATCCTGGCCGTAAATCCTACCTTTACACCACGTTGAACAATCTTAGCGGCCACACTCTGCTACTCGATATGCAGTACATCTCGGGCGATTATATAATGCCCTCGACCAGCAGTAGTTATGGAAGCATAGGTGCCTATAAAGGCAAGTATGGGCTGCATACCGGCGTTCTCGATGCCACCCATAAGGATTGGTCGGTTACGGTTGGCTGGGGCCTGTTGACAGATGCCTTTTACACATACGCCTATCGGTTCCGTGCAGATACAATCAACGGCCTTCAGGTATTCCGAAACAATGTCTTGGTTGAACAAGCCGACACTTCCGGTGGTTTGACCACTTGGGATCGCGCCCAGTTCGACGAAGGATATTTCCGGTTCGCTGATAGCTCAGGGAGCCGAGGCAAGGCGAAATATCGTAACCGTTTGATCTTCACCGGCGCGCTCACAGACGCTGAAGTTTCAAACCTGACGGCGCGTCTCAACGGCTACTACGCTGCGCCGTGGCCTGCGATCCCAACCACAAACTACCCGCCCGTTATCACCGCCCAGAAAAACAAAGACGGCTGGAACGGCATCGTTGGGATGCCGTTCGCGCTGCTGTCCGAAGCACCGAACGCATCGGCAACGGCGCCAAAGGTGGGCAGCCCGACTGCCATAGGCGTAGCGACCGCTGGCGGGTCTGATGTGCTGACTGCGACGATCACCATGTCGGCACAGAATGGCGTCCTGAGCGGCGGTGGGGGTTCGGCCGACGGGCTGGTGTACACCTTACCCCCAGGTAACGCCGCTGCGATACAAGCGGCATTGCGCGCGGTTCGCTTCACTCCAAATTCGGTCGCTAGCACGAGCTTCGAGGTCAATGTCAAAAGCAGCGCTGGCGTATCGTCCGTTATGACGGTGACCACCGCAGCAACCGAAAGGGCGCCGCTCGAACAGCCTATGGCCGTTTCAGCCTCATTCACTCCTCGTAACTATTTTGGCGTCAACATCTCCGGCGGTGAAACCGGCACGGCCGACACGCGCGACCAGCACGGGACGTCGTACACTTACGGCACCCTGAGTGAGATCGATTATTGGGCGGGCACTGGCTTGGGCGTCATCCGCCTGCCCTTCAGTTTGCAGCGAGTTCAGCCGCGGGCATTTGGGCCCATCCGGGCAAACCAGATTGGCTATATCAAGGAGCGTCTCGATCGAGCGCTTGCCAACAACCAGTATGTCGTTCTGGATATGCATAATTACGGCGGTTGTTGGGACTATTTCGGCATCGGTTTGGGATACTTTCTCGTCGCAGAAATCGACGCGGGCGGCACGGATAGAATAGTCGACTGCTGGAAGCGCATGGTCGCCCTGTTCAAGAATTATCCCAATGTCATCTGGAACTTGATGAACGAGCCGAAGGGCGATCGCGGGCAAACGGCCCTCCAGTGGAAGGCTGCGCAAGAGCGCATCCTTCATGAGGCCGTCCGATCGCAAGGTGCGAACCAACTCGTCTTGCTGTCGGCAGGACCGAACTATTCCGGCGCGAAGGACTGGGTCGCCAACCAAGGCGACAAATGGGACACGTTCAACCAGCCGGGATGGACGGGCACCAATGGCGATCCTGCCGACAACTGGGCCTTCGACATGCACCAGTACCTCGATCCCGGTAATGCGGGCACGTCAGCTACCGCGCAGGCGGGCAAGGGAGCGAGCGTGCTTGTCGGGGCGACCGGTTGGTGCCGTACGACCGTCGGTGGCGCGCCACGCGCTAAACCGTTCAAGGCATGGCTGGGCGAATTCGGATGGAGCCCCAACGATAGTCTGTCGAGCCAAGGTGTGCCTTCGCAGGAGGGCACCAATCTTGTCCAGTATATGAAAGCGAACCGCGATGTGTGGATCGGTTTCACTTATTGGCTCGGCGGCGCATCGGGCTTCTACAAAGCCTCCGTGTACGCCGCCATTCCCAACACGACCTACAACCCCTCCCCGACCGGCGATGCCCCGCAGGTAGCTATTCTGCTGAACGGCATCTGATCTTCACGCTAACTACTGGAGAACGAATTATGCTTCGAGCTATGTTCGCAGCCTTGATGCTGCTTGCCTTCCCGGCGGTAGCGCAGACCGTCCACGTCGTGACGGGCGCCGATCCGACGCCGAATTACGAGGTCCGTGAGGGCGATACGCTCGTCCTTCGTAAGGCCATGGGGCGTGAGATGAAGGCAGACGGCAGCCGCGACCGCACCTTCGCTGCGTGGATCGATCGCGCCAATGGTCGCGGCTGGAATATGATCGGCGCGTCGACGCTGGCACTAATCGGCTACGAAGCCGGCAAGGGCTATGTCTATCGACCGATGAACGCCGCCCCGCGTCCGACCTCGACGCGGTTCGGCGTCAACCTGTCAGGCTGCGAGTTCGCCGCGTCGACGGCGCTCTGCCCCACGCCCGCGGATATCGATGCATATGCGGCAAAGGGCTTCACCCTGATCCGACTGCCGGTGCAGGATCTGCATCTGCGCGGTGACAACCTGGCGAAGATCGCCGCGCTGGTCGCCTATGCGCAGGGCAAGGGCTTGCAGGTCATCCTAGACCGTCACGACTACAAGCGGCACTCGGGGGCCGATGCATGGGCGTTCTGGCGTGGCGTCCTTCCGTCGTTGTCGCCTGAGACCCTGATCGAGCTGGCGAACGAGCCGGTGAAGGAATACCCGGCCGGGTCGAACGTGTGGATGGTGTCGGCGCAGGACACGAAGGATACGGTCGCGCTGTTCCGGGCGAACGGCATCACCAATCCGATCCTCTACGGTTCGCCAGGCTACAGCGCGACGTTCCGCTTCGTGAAGTTCAAAAGCGCGAAGGCCCCGGCCGAGGGCATGGGTGATGCGATCGACCGCGTGGGCGGGATTGGCGACCCATTGAACAAGACGTTCTTCAGTGGGCACCGGTACCTCGACAGCGGCAGCAGCGGCACAAAGGCGGCATGCGCAACGACCGGTGACGCTGGCATCGGCGAATGGGCGGCATCGATGCGCAAGCGCGGCATCAAGGGCTACTTTACAGAGTTCGCCTATGGTCGGCATTCAGGCATTCCCGCATCGTGCGCCGAGGTTGGGGCGGCGATGATGGCCGCGGTCAAGGCGAACAGCGACGTGATTCTGGGGACGACCGCCTGGGGCGGCGGCCGCGCGTGGCCCGAGGGCTATGCGTTCAAGGTCGAACCTCCAAAAGGCACGCTTAAGGCTGCGACCGACAGCTCGTACCTCGCACAGCTGGCGGGTCGGTAGGCCCGACGGGGCGAGTGTCGCCTAATCGCTCGGCATGAGCCGAGGTGCGACGGCCAGCAGCCGGCACCACCAAATTAAATCGAGAGGATCACCATGGCTACGTTCAATAAATTCCAGCCCTTTGTCGAGGCGTTGGCTGAAAAGCAGCATAACCTGCAGGCCGATACACTGCGCGTCATGCTGACGAACACCCTTCCGGTCGCGACCGTCGGTGGAAAGGCGGACATCGTCGAGATCGCCGCGGGCAATGGCTATGCCGCCGGCGGCCCGCAGGCGACCGTCAGCTCATCGGCGCAAACCGCCGGGACCTACAAACTGGTCCTTGCCGATGTCGTCATCACTGCTGCGGGCGGGGCGATCGCACCTGCGCGGTACGCCGTCCTCTACAACGCCACATCGAGCCTTTTGATCGGGTGGTGGGATTACGGCTCAAGCTTCGCGCTGGCCTCTGGCGAGACGCTTACGGTCGACTTCGATGACACCACCGGTGTCCTGACCCTCGCCTGATAGGAAAATCTTACATGCTCGACATGATGAACCCTAGCGCCTTGCGCTCGCGCTTTGCCGAGCTTGGTGAGCAGCGCGAGGCTGTGCTTGCTGTATCCGCCCCGCTGCGGGAGGACCGTGACGCTATCGCTCAGACCGCGGCGGCCCGTATGGCGACCCTCGACGAAACGATCATGACCGCTGAATCTGGAATGTTCGATATCGACCAAGAGCGCGCAATGATCGCGCGCGCGCTCGGCGGGCGGACTGGCGAGGTAGTCCAATGACGTATCTCGCGAATCGCGTGAAGGTCTCGACCGCCACAACCGGAACCGGCCCCATCACCGTCGGGGCTGCCGAGCCGGGTTTTCAGACTCTAGCGTCTGCTGGCGTGCCGACCGGTGCCACGGTGTCGTATCTGCTTGAAGACGGGCTCGCCGCCGAGCTCGGCAGCGGCGTTTACGACAGCAGCGCCGGCACCGTTACTCGGAACTTTATCTGGAGCACGACCGGCGCGCGCCTTAACCTATCCGGTAACGCAAAATGGCTGCTGTCACTTCTCGCGTCGGACGTTGTCTCGCTTGATAAGCAACCCTTCACGGCGAATGGTCTGTGGCAGAAGCGGCGCTATGCAAAGAACGTCTATCTCGTCGGGATAGGCGGTGGCGCGGGCGGCGGCGGCGGCCGGACCGGAGCGGCGGGCACTGCCCGGTCCGGCGGCGGCGGCGGGTCCGGCGCGGGCTGGTCGGACCGTTTGATTGACGCGAGCCTGCTAGGCGATACCGAACCTGTCTTCATCGGTGCGGGCGGCGCCGGTGGCATCTCGCGCACGACTGATACAACCAGCGGAGCGCCCGGCGCTTCGGGGGGCAATACGACATTTGGCTCCATCTTCGTTGCTGGCGGCGGGCTTGCCGCCGGGTTCGCCACGACGAGCAACCTCAACAGCGTTTCCGGCGGCACGGGCAGCGTCATCGGCGGTTCGAGCGGCGGCACTAGCGTGACGGCGAACGGCGGCACGCCTCCACCGCCGCTTGGTATTGCGCCTGGCGGTGGCGGCGGCGGCGGTTCGATCTCGACCGGTAATGTCGCACTTAACGCTGGCCTTGGTGGCAGCAACGGGTCGGGCAGCCCGTTGTTCAACGCGGCGCGCGGCGGGCCGGGAGAAGCCGGTGCGGACGGTATGAATATGTCCGTAGGCGACACGGAGGGCGGCAGCGGCGGCGGCGGCGGCGGTGCCGGTTTGACGGGGCCAGCTGGTGCCGGCGGCGCAGGTGGCTTTCCTGGCGGCGGCGGCGGCGGCGGCGGAGCGGCTCAGAACGGATTCCCGAGCGGCGCGGGCGGTGCAGGCGCTAGCGGGTACCTAATTGCGTTCACGACCGGCTGATGCTCGGCTTCTCGCCAATTGGCGCATCGCCTCTCGGGTCGGCTCCATCCTCGCCAGCTGTGCGGCGTGGGCTTTCCGCCGCGGCGGGATTGGTCATAGCAACCGGCCGCCCGGCATGGATCCTCCGAGGCTACACTCTGCCGGCAGCGGGCGGGCAAGCCACCCTGACGACAGCCTCAACGCGGATTGGCACGATGCGCCGCCTATCAGGACAGGCCGTCGCATTTGTCCTCGTCGGCACGCCGGTCGCGTTTGTAAAGATCGGGGTCAGCGTTCTGATGGCGCAGGCCGGCGCGCTAGTCGCGACGGGGTGCGCCGCCACGCTCTCCCGTTCTCGACGGCTGCTTGGTGGCCCTGCGGCCTATGACCTGGTCGCCCCGCCAGCGGAGGTCGGTCGATCGCGGCAGCTCATCGCCGCAGCCAGCGCGTTCATCCTCGATCTGCTGCCCGCCTCGATCGTGATCAGGGTTGCGGGCTCGCCTGCTCCCGGATGGGCGTTGCAGATCCCGCCTCGCCGCTTCACCGCGTCGGTAGCGCGCCGCTTGTTCCTTATCTCCAGCTCTGGATGTAGCCGCATGCTCAACTTTCCACCGAAATACGCGCACGAAGTCCGTCACGCTGCGATCAACTTCGCCCCGGATCTGTCGCAGGACGAAACCCTTACCGGCGCCCCGACCGTCGAAGTAATAGCCGGGGATATCGTGGTGTCAGGCGCGCGCATCGACGGAGCCACGGTGCGTTTCACGTTGGCCCAAGGGACTGCGGCAAGCCGGGTCGTTCAGACGATTGAGGTGCATTGCTCGACCAGCGCGGGCCAGACCCTTGAGGAGGTAATATCGGTCACGATGATGTCGTAAGCCAGCGCGGCCCACGGCAAGATCGGTAGCGCGCTCCTACCGTGCTTTTCGGCCTAGCCCCGGCACCTTCTTCGCGTTGAACCCGAGCAATCCGTCCAAGCCGACCTTCAGCACGATAAGATAGATCCCCCAGGAGAGATACACGCCGATCGCAAGGCCCGCCACGAGCTCAATCAACGGGGACTGCACACCAAGCGACCTCATGGCGCGAGGGATCAACGCAAGGGTGAACGAGTGCAGCAAGTAAATCGGCAGTGAGGCGTCGCCCATTTTCACGAAGTGGGCGCCGATGACCGATTTGCTAGATCGCGTCAGCATGAGGCTTGCAGATGCTACCGCTGCAACACCGATAACTGAGATCGGCAGCATTGGCAGGCTGGTCGGATCCCGGACCCCGTATTGATAGACGACCACGCAAGCGGCTACCCAGAAAGCAAGCGTCGCGGCGCAGATCCATCCTGCCTTTAGCCTCTCAGGTATTGGGCTCTGGCCTGCGGCGGCCAGTGCAAACCCTATCGCAAAAAAGGGAGCATGAGCTGCGATCTTGCCCGCGACGTTGCCTTGAAGAGCCGAGATGCCCGTCGTTGCGGCAAGCGACGCCACGATCGCGACAACGAGAAGCGCGTAAGGGCGATGGCGAAACAGCACGGCGGTCAGCTGCATGCAGAGGAGCGCATACAAGAACCAAAGGACGTTGATTGGCGCCCATGCGATTTGAAAGAGCGCCCACACTGGGACCGGGTGATTGATCCTCACAATGTGCGATATCAGGAAGTGAGCGATGACCGTGATCAACGACCATAACAAATACGGATAGACGATCGAGGCCCATCTGCTCTTGGCGAATGCGCCCGGCGCCCTATTGCCCAGCGACTGGTGCGTGAAATATCCCGCCAGATAGAAAAACACCGGCATGTGAGCGGTGTACAGAACGAAATCCAGAACCATCAGCGGCAAGTCCAATGACCCCGCCCTGCCCTCCAGTATTCCTCGATTGATATGCCCCAGGACCACCATCGCTATGGCGATGCCTCGTAAAGCAGAAACGCCCCGATTCCTGTCAGCAGTTGCGATCATAGATTTGGGCCGATCCGTAATCAATTGAGACGGTTTCGAGCCAAGGATTGCCCTAGCCATCGTGGAGATGCGCCGCGTCGATATTACTCAGTCGATTAACGTCGCCGCTTTCCTATCCAGCAAACGGCCTAATCAAAGATGAAAGGAGGCGATGCCAATGACAGGGCGTACCGAATTTCGCCAGTCCGGCCCCTGCCTGATCGCATGGCAGGGGCCGACGCCCGTCGCGCAGATCGCGTGGGATGCCGCTGAGAGCGGCTGGTACATCAACTTCTTATCCGTCGAGCAACCCCAGCTGCTTGCGCCGCTTCTGTCGAGATTCCGGAAGCTATGGCACCACAGCGGCAAGCCGAGTCTCTCGTTTCACGCATCCCCCGATAATCAGGTCATCGGGAGGCTTATAGGTATCCTCGGAGCCAAGTGCTCTGCGGGCCTCTATACCATTGTCGACCTGGATCACTCTACCAAAGGAACTCACCATGGGTGACAAGGAACATCGCACATACAAGAAGCTCTCCGCCAAGGGTAAGACCGAGTACGGCCGCGATCGCGCGAAGGATGCTGACGCCAATGGCGGCACGTTCAACGCCACGCTCGCGAAGCTGCACGCGGGCTATTACGACGCGATGTGACTAAGATGCCCGGTTCAAAAGAGCCCGGCGTTTCGCATATATGCTTAGCGGGCTTCGGCCCTTGCACCGAGATTGAAGAATGCCACCAATTGACTAGGGATTGCTAAATTAACAGGCACCGGCTGACGATTTTCAATCGATTGCGTCAACTGATCTTAGATCGGAAATGGACCTAAGCTCATTTAGATCGCGCCCCATTTTGGGACAGCCGAAATTACGTCAACTCTTCACGTCTATGCGCCCATCTATCTATGACGGAAATGTCATGAACGACGGGCGGGGCAGTTCAGTGATTCCAAAGATCCTACATCAGACGGCAAAGTCCAAGACTCTGACGTGGGAGGAGCGCAAGCTCGTCGATCGAGCGAAGCGTGTCCTGCCTGGATGGCAGTTCCGACTTTGGGATGACGACGAAAACTCTCAGCTTATGGCTGAACACTTTCCTCAACATTTTCAAGCGTATGAGCAGATATCGCGAGGTGTGATGAAGGCCGATATCGCACGACTGCTTTATATGCATGCGTTTGGCGGTGTCTACATGGACACCGACTACAAGCTTTTCACCGGCTTCGATGACCGTTTTCTAGCTGCAAGCTGCATATTTGGCGTCGAAAGGGGAGAGTTTGAAACGGCTGGACAGCAGCCTACAATATCAGACAATGTGAAGCTCGGGAACGCCTTTTTCGCTGCGCAGAGAGGTCACCCGTTCTTCTCTGCTATGATCAATGGAATATTTGATAAAGCCCCCTTCGTTGACCTCTCTGACTGGGGTCTAATGACAACGAGCGGGCCGCAGGGTCTATCCAAGTTCTTTCTGGCGAACCTAAGCATTTACAGAGATATTGAAATACGCAGCCAAAGCGTGTTTTTCCCTGACTCGCGGTTCACTGGTCTATCCAACCACATCAATGATGACACGATCGGCGCGCACTTGTGCTGGGGTTCATGGCGGAGCAAACGCCGCGTGGTGACGATAAAGAACCGCGCTCGCCGCATCGTGAGCGCCCTATTATAAAGCGCCCGAGCTTCATTCTAGCGGGCCACTGGCCTAACGTTCAGACGTCGCCCCGCTCGGCTGCAAGCAGGTCTGCGACTGCTTGGTCCAGGTTCGCCCAATTGCGCTCATACCTGCTGCAATCGCCGGTAGGGTGCAGGACGAAACTGTTCGCATCTGCGATGTCGTCCCAAGTCCCATTCATCGTCATGGGGACCGCGAGCCCGTCCTCACTTACGCCCCAGAAAATTACGGGATGTCGTTCTACAACCTCCCCCTTGCTCGCGTAAACGATGAAGGTCCCAGGTTGCGCTGGGTGCGTTGCAATAATTCCACCCCTATTTCGGTTGGTATCATCGGCCATGGGATCGTCTACGCTATCCATTATGCATCGTGTCCTTTCGACGAGGAATGGCCTACGCGCCTATCATGGCACCTGCCCAGCGGCGTAAACGCTGCTGGGCTATGGCGGGTAATCATACGCAGTGCGTGCATATATTTGAAGATTAGACTGCAGTTGCGAAGGCGCGTCTGCGCCGTCGCATACCAGAACCAATAACGCCCAATCCGATAATAAATAACGCCCATGTTTCTGTTTCGGGGATAGCTGATACCCCGTCGCCCGTGATAGTGATCACCGCAGGACCGTATGTTGGCTCAAAGAGCTTGAAGGTGCCAAGAAAAAAGGTCGGATGCTTCTCTGGGCCCGTATATAATTGAGGCCCACTTAGATTGCAGCAGTCTTCGTTGATAGTAAAACCACCACCATTGCTACGTGGATAAAATGTATAAATATTGCCATTTACATATTGTAAAAAGAAGTCTTCTGAATAATATGTAGATGGCTTAGAAGCATCTATACTAAACTTTAAACCACCAAGGCTTTTGTCCTGGTATTTAAAGTCAAAAAAGGTAATGGCTTTTGCCTGCGTAGATGCAGCCAAAGCTGTCAACGACAGTGCCAAGCCTAAAACTAGCTTTTTCATATTCGCCCCCCCCGGTTAGGTTGATCGCTGTTTGGTTCAATCGCCACCAGAAACGTCTTCCCAGCAGATCCTTGCTCTTATTATGCATCGCGTTCGGAAAATGGTAGATTTTTAGATCCGGCCGAATTTGATTGGCGGATTCACGTCGTCGTGTTGCGGACATTCACGCCGCTAGTGCTTGATGCGATCTATGAAACAATCGCCGCCTCGCACTCACTTCATCGACCTGAGCAGGCTTATATGGCGGGCAATTGCGCGCGTCGGTCCAGCCAATATCGGGTAATTGACGCCCTCACCTTCAGTGCCACATCTGTATTGCGAATATTATGCCGTCCACAGCCAATCACATCATCTACGGCCAGGGTATTAAGCGACGACGTATTTCTGATGCCCATGGAATGTGACACGGTTGTCATTTCGGCGTCAATTGATGACAGAGTAGGCTGAGATCGTACAGGGAGGCGGGGCACAAAGCGGTGCTACTACGCTGCAACCGCACACTACAGTAAGACGATGGCTATCTAAAGAAAGCCGAGATTCCATGACGAACGATCCCATGCCGCCAGATTGGGCAGTACCGTGGGCAGTTCGCCGTCGCTGGTCCCGAACCAACTTGCCAACGTTGCGGCATATTGATCGACCGAGGTGGTCGGCAGCAGCCGGCCGCGACCGACATCGTCAGGCGTGTTACTGCCGACGACTGGTGGCTTGCCGATGATCTGGCGTCCTTTGACGGCCCCGCCCACGACCCAGTGCATGCCGCCCCAGCCATGGTCCGATCCGTCGCGGTCGGCCGACAAGGTGCGCCCAAAATCGGACGCTGTGAAACTCGTGACGCGGTCGGCAATCCCCATCGTGACGGTTGTGTCGTAGAATGCCTTCATCGATTGCGCGACCGCGCCCAGCATGTTGGGTTGTTGTGTCACTAGGCCGTTATGTCGATCAAACCCGCCCATCGAGACGAAAAACACCTGTCGCTTCACCCCCAGGTCGGACGATACCGACATCATCCGGGCGACCAGTTTGAGCTGATCAGCAAGCGTATAATCGGGGAACAGGCCGAAATTCTCCTCCGGCGCATTGGCCAAGGCTGCGTTGACCTGGGCATAGGTGTCGAGCGACCGCCGCACGACCTTGGCATAGTCGTCCGCCATCAACGTCTGGCCGCCACCGGTCATCAGCTGGCGCAGCATGTCGGCAGACGTGGCCGAGCCGAACAGCGTTTTGCTGTTGCGCAGCAGCGGCACCGGTCCGCTGCCCGAGACGGAATAAGGAATCGCCTGCCTCCCGGCGAGATACACCGCATTGCCGCTCGCGTTGATGCAGGTCAGCGTCGCCGATCCATTGCCCGCCGCGACCAGATCGCCGATCCGCCCGCCCCAGCCAGTCGCCGCGCCCTCGGGATGGGACGCCTGGAAGAAGCTCTGCTGGTCGTTGTGACTGAACAATTTGGGTGGCAGGCGGACGGTCTTGGCCAGATATTGCGCCTTGGTCGTCGGCTCCATGAGCGTGCCGACATTGAGCAGCATCGCCATCTTGCCCTGATCGAACAGCGGGAGCAGCGGCGCCATAGCGGGCGCCAAGGCGTAATGCCGCCCGCCCGGGAGCGCCTGGTCGGGGCGCAGCAGCATCGGCGCCAGTGCCTCGCGGGTCAGCGCGACACTCGGCCGGGCCTTCAGATAGGCGGCGTAGCTGGTGTCATCATAGGGCGCGAGCGTGTTGGCATAGTCATTGCCGCCATAGAGGAAGACGCAGACGAGCGCCTTATAGTCGCTGGCACTCGCTGCGGCCGCCTCGCCGATCCAGCCGAGCGTGTCGACCAGAGGTGCGGCGACGCCGGCCAGGCCGAGCTGAGCGCTCCGCGTCAGAAAGGATCGGCGCGAATGATGCTGGTTCAGGTGCATGGGGCTATCGCAGTACGAGGCCGTCGGGGGAGGCGAGCGTCAGCATGATCGCCACCCCGACACGGTTGATGGGGCCATCCGATTTGGACAGGCTGATGCTCGCCACCGCCGTGCGGATGGCGGCGACGGTCGCGGGGGGTAACTGACCCGCGGCCAGCAGCAGTACGACCTCGTCGACCAGCGCGTTCGCGTCCGTGGCCTTGGCGAGGATCTCGGTATAATCGGCCTTCACGTCGCCGACCCCGCCCGAAACCGTGGTGTACATGAAGTTGATGAACGACAGCACCGTCTGCTCGTTGACCAGCTGGAACTCCGGTGCGACGAGTCCGGCTCCACTGACCTGCGTTCCAGGTGCGGAATAGCCGGGGCGAAAAAAGCCGAAGACCGAGGGCGATCGCCCCGGCGACTGGCCCAGCTTGGTGATGGCGCTGAGATCGCCGACCTTCCACTTGCCGGCGGTCACCGCGTTGAACGCGCGCGCCCAGCCGGTAAATCTCTGCACCGGATCGCGCAGCCGCCCTGCGGAGGGGTTGGTCAACGCGGCGGGACCACGCACCTCGGCATGCAGCAGGATCGCGCGGACCGTGGCCGCCAGATCCCCGCGCTCGCCCCGACCATTATCCACGAACGTGCGGGCGACGCTGGCGACATAGGCGGGCGACGGATTGCTGCTTGTCAGCCGCTTGATGAGGTTTAGCGCGAGGAAGGGCGCGACATTGGAATGACGGAAGATGATGTCGAGCGCCGCAGGGATGGCCGTCGCGCCGGGACCGCTGACGGTCGCGCCCAGCACGGTCGAGGCCCCTCCCTCGTGGATCGACTCGTTGACGATCATCGGCAGCCGCAGCCGATCCGGCGTGTTCTTGTCGGCATTCGCATAGGTCAGCCCGGTCAGCACCCGGGCGAGCTGTGCCACGTCATCGCTGCCGTAGGTTTCGATCGGCTCGCCGCCCGCCAGCAGCGGCGTACCGTCCATATTCAGCTGATGCAGCCCCAGCGTGAACAGCTGCATGAGTTCGCGGGCATAATTCTCGTCCGGCTCCGCCCCGCTGACGGGATCGCCCTTGCGGTTGTCGAGATAGGTGAGGAACGAGCCCATCGCGGTGCTGGTCGTGATCTGCCCGATCAGCGTCCGGTAATTGCCGAACGCATTGTCCATCAGCACGTCCATATAGGCGGCGACCTGCATCGTCGGCCAAGAGCCGGTTACGCCGTCCATCCCGACAACCAGGAAGTCGAGCAATGCCATACCGATGCGCTGGCGCAACTGGTCCTGCCCGCCGATCAGCTGACGCCAGATCGTCTGGTCCCATCCATACCCCGTGCCCGAGATGTAGGAACGGTCGCCCTCGACCCGGACGCTGACCAGCCAGTCCCAGTGTGAGATCTCACGCGGCATCGCCATCTGTTCGTCGATCCAGCCCTCGAAACCGAGCGCCATCACCTTGTCGATGTCGGCACGGGTCGCGCCCATGGTCGCCTGCAGCAGGAAACGGCTCGCCTCCTCCTGGTTGACCGGCGCACGGACCACCTGGATCGGCTCGGTGGACGGATCGGAGGTTGCCGACTCACTGGGTGCTGGTGTCGGAGTTGGGGTCGGGCCGGGCGTCGGTGTCGGCGTCGAAACCGACGGGGTCGGCGTGGGAGCGGGTGCCGGCGTTGGAACGGGCGCGGGCGTCGGAACAGGCACCGGAACAGGCGCGGGCGTTGGAACGGGCGTCGGGATCGGCGTCGGCGCCGGCACCACAACGATTGACCCTGCCCCGGCAGCAGCGCCACTTCCGCTACCACCGCCTCCGCCGCATGCCGCCAGGAGCAGTCCCGCAGCTGGCGTTGCCAGTTTCGCGCAGACCGCCTCAGGCACGGCTTCCGTTATTCCGTCATCCGCTGTGAAATCAGCAAATCGGTCTTCCAGCACGCAACAGTCCTCGGCAATCACAACGGAGATGCCTTCGTCTCCGCGCCCCCCTCTTTTGCCAGTCGGTAGTTAACAGGCCGTTTTCAGACGCAATTTTCGAGCTGATGACTTATTGACTATGCTGCCTTGGAGACGCGCGACTCGTCGTAGTGTCGTCGCAATCCGCCCTTTTATTAGTGCTAATGAGATATCGCATCGCATCATCGCCGGTGACGAAGGGCATCACGTTCGTCGCCGTCGAGGAGGACCGAGAATGCGTTTTGTATCTTTGACAAGTCGAACAAGTTATAATCGCGGCCGGTTCGAAAGGGTCTGGCGTAGCCCCCATGCAGCAGCGCTTCGCCCCCGGGCAGGTAGCGCTCTTCGGTCAGGTTCATTGATCGGACTGTTAACGCGCCGGCCGGGCGGCGGTGTAGCCGCCCAGGACGCGCGGTCTTCGGGCGCTTGCCGCACTCCCCGCACCGAACGTTGTCGGCACCTGCGGGGCGCAAACGCACGAAGAATTCTACTGTAGATCGCTCACCCTACCTCTTGAGGACACCGGATCGTCGTACGGACGTCAATACACTGCTAACAATTAGTATTAATGAAGTATTAACCTTTTAACGTCGGTTACGCCGAGATGGTCGGCGTTTTCTATCAGCCTAGAAGGGACCGAACATGCGTTATTGGATCGTCGACAAGCCGATTAAGTGATCAGGGCGCCCGGTTCGAAAGAGCCGGGCTTTTCATCGGAAACTGCAGCCCCTCGTCCCCGGGCAGGTAAACGCTTTTTAGCAGGGTCGGGGATCACCTTGGTGCGGACCCTGCCTGCTTTATTGTAGCCTCGCGACGCTAGGCGATCGATGGCGCAAACAAGATGGAGCGCCGCCGCATTGCGTACCCGACCATCCCAAATCCAGCGACCATAAAAAGCCACGTTGCTGGTTCAGGTACCGGGCTCGTGGCACCCTCAACGCTTATAAGAGCGTCGCCCGAAACCACTCCCCCGAGGGGGAAGTAATCAGCGTAGAAAAAGCTAGCTGTTTTTCCATTCAGTTCGTTAGCGGTCGGATAGCTTCCGAAAAATGAGCTTAGATTGAGGCTGACGGAGGTGCCACCCCCTTGGCTCGCGCCACCAGCAAGAAATTCAACCCCGCCATCAACCGAACGTCCAGTTTGACGCGGGATAAAGCGGTCTGAAAAGTCCACATCGCCAATAATAATATTGAACGTCTGCAGGTCTAAAGATGCAAAATCACCGTACTGTTCGACCGGCTTCTCGGTATCGTACGAAAAGCTACCCGAGAAAGCCTGCCCTATCTTGAAAAAGTCGGACGACGGAAATGAGGGATCGTCATACGTGTTATTCTGGGCAGCTGATAGCTTTCCAGAGAAGGTTGCAACGATGACAGCAGCTTCGCTAGGCACCGATACGCCCGTCGCTAACGTCGCGCACAAAGCGCACACGAATGATTTCATCATCTTCACGCCGATTCTCCTCACCCTCTTGCCGCAAGCTAACCAAGGCTTTTCACGGAAACAAGAAGGTTAATGGAATATTAGGAAGTTGTCCGTCAGGGCAAGTTTTAGCTTTTTAAGCGCGCAGATCCTAACGGACAAAACCGCCCACGCGGCTAAAGGTACCCCGGGGAAAGCCTAGCCTTCAAACGCCTATGCGGTGATGGCGCAGCATCGGTCGCCAGGTAAGTGTCGACATTGAGCGCCTTATGCCGTCCACCGCCAAAGATCGAATATCTGGTCCGGTCAACGATGAACCGCGTACGATCGATGTCCATCGAGCCAAAATCTTTTCGGGCAATGCAGCCGATGAGCAACGGCATTCGCCTAGCTAGTAACACCTCCGTCTTCAGGCATCGTAGCCCTCCTTGGCCAGGTTGGGCGGTTTAATTACTAAGTCTCCTGCTGCACGTGTTGCGGATGTGCAGGTTCTAGATGCCCCCGCACCGGCCCTCCAAACGCTACAACGGCGTAAGCACTGATCAGGATCGAGACACATTCGCTCTAAGGGTAAAACTGAGACTAGTCGCGGGCAGTAATTCTGCCATCCTTTGTGCATGATGATTCTGTACGGCGTACTCGCGATCGTTTGGGGCCTCCCAATCGCCATTATCCTGGCAACTTCCGTCGGCTATAGCGTCTCTCCACGCTTCGCCCGGTTTATGCGGATACACCTCGGGCTCTGACGCCACCGATCAGCGGCGGTCGCATCCATCCCTGCGGCGACGCCCGTTCAATTTTTAGGAAAAGCTTGGGGCTGGACCTTCGCCTGCCTGTACGGCCATCGCGATGATGTGTTTGATAACTGGCTCCGGAATAGCGTTGGCCACGTCAAGCCCGAATTGATCGCGGTAAGACCAGGCTACCCAGCCCGAGTACGTAGCGAGCCCCGGTATATCGATTGAGAGAAACCGTCCGACAGTGACTCCGTATTCTGAGCGAATCTTGAAGCCCAGGGTAGACACGTTTTGAATGATTGCCGAATGCTTATCTCCGAGAGACGTTATGAGTACGGCCGGATGACTCATGGCCGTTCGGTTTGAGCACCGCCGATCAAGCGGATTGTTGCCGGCATTAGCCATCGAGCGGCGATAGGTGTTCATGGGGCTATCGTCCGTCAGGGTCGCTAAGATCTGGTTATGTCTGGATTTAACCCCGTCCCGTGGCGCATTGCAAAGGCCCACCGCCCCTTGCAAGTTCTCGTTATGACACACTTGTCACAGCAGCGTTTTATGAACGATCGTTCCACGGGTTGGGTTAATGCATCCGCCCGTTGTTAATCGTGTCGACAGCGGCAGCAACACGCGCCCAATCGCCGATCTCGGCTTCGGCGCCCACGATCTGCAGCAAGGTGTCGACCATCGGCTCTGATACAAATAGTCTGCGTGCCTCGACGATCGTCATCGCCTTAAGCCAAACTTCTCGAGTGCTCATCATAGCCCGAGCTTACGCCGCCTAATCTCAATCGTCAGCGCGTCCGCTATCGGATCGCCGTCATTCTTATCGGTTCGCTCGTATGCCTGTAGCGAACTACGGTCATCGCGGAACTTGATGACATCTGGATGCACTGACGGTGTAGTCATATCCTAGGACTATGCGCGGTTGCCCACGCCAGGCAAGGCATCACGCCCCACGAGCCAAGACACGTTCTGCATAGCGTCCAGCACAGCAGCGGAGCGCCCAGTCGTCGTGACGAAGTTAAGCAGCGTCTCCATGACAGGGCCTCAGAATGACGCTTCGAGGCCTGCGTCGCGGCCTGAAATTACCTATAGGACATGGTGTCGTTTTGAGGCACATTTACTGCGTTCATAGGTCGTTAGTACGTGCTAGGTACAACGAGACGCGAAATTAAGACGTCGAATTTAGGTGCGCGTGGTCTTGCACGCATTCTGTTGGGACAGTTTTTTGCAGACCTTTGGTGCCCCACTTTCGCCGATGCTCGAGAAGTTTGCTTTAAACACAGCCTTGGCAGAGGATGATTGTGCGGCCATAGTGGCGCTTCCCCTTTCGTTACATTTCTACAATCCGGGCAAACATATAATAAAGAACGACGCCACGTCTACGGAATTTCAGGTTCTTGTCTCAGGGTTTGCTATTGCATATAAAGTTACGGGTGATGGATTTCGCCAGATTGTCGGCTTTCGACTACCGGGTGACATAATTAACATTCAGCATATGCAATTTCCGTATAATGATTGCAGCGTGCAGGCGACAGCGTACTGTATGGTAGCCGCGGTAGACGAGACGTTAATCCGCAACTTGACCTGCAAGCGCCCGATCATTTTGAATGCGATAATGGCAAGCGCTCTGATCGAGGCCTCGATTTCTCGCGAGTGGATCGTGAATATCGGACGCCGTAATGCCCGAGCGCGGATAGCGCATCTGTTCTGCGAGCTTGCGAGTAGGCTTGATCCATGCCGGCTAGCAGAAGATCAGCCATTTAGGTTGCCTTTGACGCAGCAACAGATTGGCGATGCTGTCGGATTGACAGCGGTTCACGTCAACAGAACGATCAAGGGTCTGATAAAGGACGGCCTTCTTGAGCAAGACCGCCACCTAATTTCGTTTCCTGCCTGGGACCAGCTCAAAAGCGTAGCAGGCTTTAACCGTCGCTACCTCCAACTCGATCAGAAGGCCGCTGCACTCGGACATTCCCAATGACGGATCGGGCGACCGGCGCTGAACGGAAAATACCCGCTGACATGGGCGCGCGCATAGCTCGACGGAAAGCAGCTAGATTTGATAGTTTTCCATTAAAGGCCCGCCGCAGCGCGGAAACAACGCTGTTAGAAAGCGTGATGCGAAAGTCTGCACGCTTAAGCCCTATGTCCGCTCTCGCATGGATCGCGCCAATTTGGGCGGGGCTTTTTGTCCTCGATGCTGTGACGGGCCCGCTTTACTCGTTGAACTCAGCTTACCTTGTTCCACTATGTCTAACGACTTGGTGCTTCGGACGGATCGCTGGCCTCATAGCCGGCACCTCGGCAATCGTCACAACGCTTCATTTAAATGGCTTCGCCGATCAACTGTCAGCGAGGGCAACGTCTATTACTGCCGCAGCGGCTGTTTGGAATGCCTCGATGCTTGTCCTCGGAGTGATCTTTATAATCCTCCTCGTGAGTGCCTTCCGTCGAGCGTTCGACCACGAAAGCAGGAACGCGTTGATGGACCCACTCACGGGGCTGGGCAACCGAAGGTCCTTTCAACGTGAGGGCAAGCGACAGGAGTCTTCGGCTGCTCGAGATCGCAGGATCCTATTGTGTGGCGTGATAGACCTGGATGGATTTAAGGCGGTAAACGACCAGTATGGACATGCCGCAGGCGATGAGGTGCTGCGTATCGTCGCCCATGCACTCAGCGCGTCCGTTCGGCCTTACGATATCACTGCACGCCTTGGAGGTGATGAATTCGCGTTTTGCTTAACAGTTCGCGACGAGGCCGCGGGTGAGCGAAAGTCTAGCAGCATCCATCAGGCGTTGATAGCTGCGCTGGAAACCTCACAGTGGCGTGCAACGTGTAGCTTGGGCGCTGCCACAGGAAGCGACTTTGAGCAGGCCATTCGAATTGCCGATAAGATCATGTACGAAGCAAAGTCGATCAAGAAGTCTACGGCATCCTAGTGACAATCAACACTAATATGATGAACTAATAATAAGCGTTTTCGTCGAAGCGAAATATAAAGCGGGGCTTTACGAAAGTCTTCTTCAGAGGCTCAACGCCTATTGTGGTTGACCCGTTCTAGTATCTCGCAACGCACACCTTCGCACCATATACGACCAGTGCAACAGCTGAAGCGCGAGCCTCAAACAATCAGTTCATACGGTGAACTTTTCAAGTGTGATTACAATCAGTCAGGCTTAAGTCGCAGCCCAGCTTCCTTCATCGCCACCTGCCCTAGGGCCACAGCGCTGGCGTCTATAAGCGAATCCGCGAGTTTGATGGCCGCTGCGGGGGAAAGGGTCAGCGTGACTCCTGCTCCTTCGAGCCGAACGCAGCTTTTCCAAGGCGTCGCGGTAAAGCACTCAGTATCCAGTACGACGACCATCCATCTCCTATCGTCAAGCCGCAGGTGCCTGAATGGTCTAACGTATCATATTATAGATTGATTATGCGATTTATCTTAAGGGCATAGCGACGTTGTCTGGATCTCAGCAGCATCCGATGCACAGGCCTGGTGGTCCAAGCCTCCGAGCCACGCTCGGTGAGACAGCTAACGGTCGCGTAGACACACCAGCGGTCCGCTCCGCCCTGCGCTGTCTCGGGCATCACTGCCCCAAGCGCTGGTCCGTCGTGATGTTTGGAAGGGCGCGCAGCAGGATAACGAAATCGGTCGGAGGGAGAGTGTGACGGCCTCATTCAACGGCATTGTGCGGCAGCTGCGTCGATCGGGCGCATATACCGAAGTCAGCAACGCGCGGGCAGCATCGGCAGCAAATTTTGCAGTTAATCGACTTTAACCGCATGAAGTCGCAATTACTCAACAGTTCTAATGCATAAATCCCCTTGTCGAAAGACGAGCACTTTTAACTTTGGGGGTTCAAATGCGCTACTGGCCAATCGGCAAGCCCATCCGCGGGTAACATTGTCATCAGCCTCGGAATAACTATTGTCATCATTGACACATCCCGCAGGGTGTAAACAAGTCCGTGACTAAGACAATGGTGAACCTTACAACGGCTGGAATTAAAAATGCCCGGCTTTCCGAGCCGGGCATTTTTTTGCGTTCGCGATCGCGTCATATCTCTACCGGCATCTCATCAGTGCAAGCCGATGAGCAAGGCCAAGGGGTTTCACTGCCTTTTACATAGCGTTGTACGCAGTCTTAGACAGACCGCCTACCATATGACCAATCAAAGGCGTTCGTTACGCCACACTACTGCAACGGCCCTTCGTTGATCGCGTCGACAGCTTTAGCGACGCGCGCCCAATCGTAGTTGTCTGGATCATCACCCATTATATCAAGCAGCATAGCAACGACGGGCGCGGATTCTCGCGGGCCATGTGTCTCGATGACCGCCCACGCCTTCAGCCACACTTCTCGATCACTCATCATCGAGCAAGGCTATGCGTCAGCGGCCGAGCCGGGCAGACTATCTGCACAGCGCAATAAGCGGCTTTAAGGGTCCAGCCTTCCGACGAGTGCTCCAACAGCAATCACGGCCGCAATGAGCGCCCAACCCTCCCACGTTCGCGGCGTCCATCCTATGCCAACAACCTTTGGCTGAAACCATGTCCTAGGATCGTTCATTTTAACTCCGTTACCGTCGAGTCGTCGGTAGGCCTGGATAGGATAGACCTTACGACACGCCGGGCAAAACGTAACATCACCGCCATGAACGACCTGACCACCTCGATTGTCGGCATCGACTTTCCGAACGAGGACAAGAGCAAGAGCAACCGGCGTATGGAGTGCATGCTCTGCGCGCCTGGCGACGCGGTCGAGCTGCGCCTCGAGCCGACCAACCCCTACGACGAGAACGCCGTTGCCATCTTCAGCGAGCGCGGGACGCAGCTGGGCTATGTCAGCGCCGAGCGCGCGCCGCTGATCGGCAAGCGGATGAAGGAGGGCGAAGCGATCGCAGTCTTTCAAGCGATGCACGGGAGCGGGGCCTATATCCGGATCCGGTTCGGAGGCGGGTTACCTACCCTGCCCCCGCCCGTTCCCGACGTTCCGAAGCGCCCGCCTCCCCGTCACGCGCGGCCGGCGCAGCGACCGGTTTACGATCCCCACGCGTTCTATCCGGACGAAGAAGCCCCGAGTGGGGAGCCTAAACCGGGCCGCTACTTGCCTACCGCTTGCGCCCGCTTGGCAGAAACAGAGACCACGTCAATCTGAAGTAAACCACTAGTTCGATGGTCGCTATCACCCAAAAAGTTCTCTTCGTCGTTATCACGCATGCCGCATGTTTCGGGCCTTCTAGACAGTCGCCCATCGTGAAGATGGATAGCACGATAAGGCCGCCAAGTACGAACCCGACGCTCCAAATGATGAAAACGACGATCTTCAACGGGTTCACTGAACACTCCATCCCCGGCTACCCAGCTCGCGCACCTATGCGCCGCTCAACACGCAAAGTCTCGCGGATGCTATCCTGACGAGGAAGGGCCAGAATGGGGAGCCTAGATACCGATTCGCTGCTTCCGAGAACAAAAGTTGTACCGAGGGAAAATATTTCGAGCGATCAATTGGTCTCTTGATTATCGCGTAACCCCGAGGAATCCGCGCGTCGCGCTCACATTAGAGCTTGACGGCGTTACGAACGTGAGTTTTCCGGCGAGCCGCAAACTTGCATCGGCAAGCACCGTCACGTATTCAGAACAAGTTGAAGGCACCGGGCCTGAAACGCAGAAACCGCACGTAGGTGATCAGACCCAAATGCGGTTCCTGGTAAACAGCACACCTTGAGGGAGGAGCGCTGCCGTGGTTCGCCAAAGGGTATATTCCGTACCTCGAGGTCGGTCAAGGTTCCTCCCAAAGGGACATAAGGAACCCTTTATATGACCCAGACCGACGACAACCGACAGTATCAGCTGACGATCCGGGGGCGCTCAATCACCGAAGATGAGCGCGGTTGGATATGTCTCGACGACCTATGGAGTGCTGCTGAGGGAGACACCTCTAAAAAGCCGGCTCATTGGAGAATTGGAAAGGCAGCGCAGCGGCTAGTTTCCGCCCTCGCGGAAAAGATCAGAATTTCTGATAATATGTCGAACGATAACGAAGCCGCTGTGATTTATGCCAAGCCGGGCCGGGGTAACAAGGGCACGTTTGCTCACCCCGTAGTAGCAGCCGCGTACGCCGGATATCTTAGCCCTGCGCTAGAGGTAGAGGTCCGCGAGGTATGGCTTCGTTACCGAGCCGCTGATGAAACGCTCGCTGATGACATCCTGCAGCGTGCGAGCGCCGAAGCTAATCAATGGGCGGGCGTGCGAGCGCTGTCGAGATCGAAGCGGGTGGCTTTTACGGACACCTTGAAAGACCACGGCGTCGAAGAAAAGGGCTACATGCATTGCACAGAAGCGACGTATACCCACCTGCTTGGAGCCCCATCGTATAAGCTGCGCGCGGAGCGCGGTTTCAAGAAGGGGAATTTGCGTGATCAGTTCAACAGTTCTGACCTCGCCTTCATCATGGCAGCAGAGTCGTTGGCAGCCGAGCGGATCGAGGAAGAGAACCGCCATGGCAATGCCGAGTGCATTCAAGCTGCGGGATTAGGCGCGGCAGCAATTCGAGCAGCCGTCGAGGCGGATCGAGCAAGCCGCAAGCGCGCAGCTTAACGATCGTGCGCAGGCTCCGGCCTGCGCACCTTCAAGCCTAGGCTGCCTCGTCAGGAAGCTTGCGCGGGGCCAGCCCCGTATAGGCTTCATGCACAGGAACCGGCGAGCACGCCCGAAAGTGCCTCGCCGTCGATCGGCCACCACAGATCGCGCACGGATGGCGAGCGTCACCGGGGTAGATCATGTTCGGGTCGGTCATCACTCGTCCTTGTCGTTCCGCGTTGTCAGGATGACACCTTGCCTCATCTTCGACCAACTGGTCGAGGTGGTTCCAGCGCTTCCGGCCGCTCATCGGGGCTTCAGTCGAGTTGTGCCAGGCACGGGCTTACCGAGGCGACGCAGCAGCCAGTCCGGCAGGAGCGAGGCCCCGCTGCAGATGATCCGCATCTGCGGAGGCAGCGGGCGCTCCGGTGGGCGGGCGGGCACGTCTTACCGGAAGATCTCAGGATGAAGGCGTTGCGCCGTCCGTGCCATGACGGCGTGCTGTAGCGCATGGATGTGAGCGCACGGCTCAGGGCCAGTGACGCCGCATTCCAGTAGCGCGTTCCATGCATCGCCGAGCAGCAGGACCGCCTTCTTCTCCGCTGCGGTCATCGACCGGGGCGCTGCAAGGGTATTGGCGACGCAAACTTCAGCGAACGCGATGGCACTAGGTCGGAAGTCGGTGGGCTTCAGCCAATCGGCTTCCTTCATAAGATCCTTGAGGCTCTTTTCGACAATGATGCGCGCCTCCGCCTCCTGCGCATCCGTCTCCGCTTGCTGTTCACTCGAATCGGTCATGCTGCAGCACTCCTGCATTTAGGATTGAGGGTGTCGATTATCATTCGGCGAGCTCCGCGGCGGCGGGCTGCTTGTAGTTCGCACGGACCAACGCGGCGGCGAGCGGCGGGCATACCGAGTTGCCACACATGCGGATCTGCGCAGTCTTCGTAAGAGGCTTTCCGTTCGGGCCGATCGGATCGATGACATAGTTCGGAGGGAAACCCTGCGCGGCGAAGAGCTCGCGCGGCGTCAGCATGCGCATCCCGATGTCGACGATCTGATACGGCTCGCCCTGGACCATCACGAGGCCGAACCGATCGCGCGTGGTCACGCTGCCTAGCGGCGCGTCGATGTCGTGCCCCTCGTCGCTGCTCTCCCCGCCATAGTATTTCAGAAGGAAGGCACGAACCTCGCCGACATGCAGACCGCCGGCGGTGATCGCGGGTACTGGCTCATCGACCGGTCCGTCCCGGCGGTCCGATCCCTTCAAGCTGATCAGGTGCGCTGCAACCACCCCCTGATGCGATCCGGTCGTCGTGACGGTCGACATGGGCTCTTTGGCGCTATGCCCTGGGTGAATTCTTCCGTGAGGCATCGTATTGTGCTGCGCGAGGAACGCCGTCACCAGTGCGCTCTTCCCGCCACCGCCAGCCATCACCGTACCAAGCGGCTCACCGATCGATGCCCCAGCGCTGGCGCCGAACTGCCGCTCGATCGTCGCGGCGACAATGCCGAGCGGAACGTTCCCGCCTGGCCGCTTGATATAGCTGTTCGATGTGATCGTGTGCAGCGGCTCGTCCGCCGCATGTCCGACCGAGCCCTCATGGAACTTAGTGATATGGGCGGCGATCAGGGTGTTCTGATCCTTCGTGGACGCGCAGATCGTGTGCATCGGATTCTCGACGCTACGGTTGCCACCGCCCTGCTGGGCATAGGACACGATCGGCACGACCAGAGCATGCCTATTTTCCGTCGGCTGCGTAGCTAGCGGCTCGTCTAGACTCTGCCCCCGGAATCCGGAACCCGGTTTATCGCCGTAATAGGTGACGATGAATGGCTGCGCGCTGTCGATGACGTAGCGCTGGATGCCCTTCGCGATCCGCGCCATCGTCGCGTCGGCCAGTGGGCGCTTCACGCCGATCGCGCGGCCCTCCTCCTTTGTCAGAAAGATCGACGGGCACGGGATCGACCAGTCGATGCATTCGGCTGCGGTTCGATAAGGAGCTGGCGTGCCGGGCCCGTTCGTCTCTTCGGGCCAGACGATCGGCAGGCCGTCGCACCGGGCGATCAGGCACAACCGCTTACGGATGGTCGGCGTGCCATAGCGCGACGCCTTCAGCACCTTCCACTCGACCTTGTATCCATGGCGGCGGAGCGCGGCGATCCACTTTGCGAATTCCTCGCCGTTGCGGCCGGGAATGCGTTTGCCCTCGTCGTCGAGCGGCCCCCAGGTCAGGAACTCCTCGACGTTCTCGACCTTGATCACAGCCGGCTTCAGCTTCGGTCCGAGACGCTCGACCCATGACACCACGACCCATGCCAGGTCACGGATGCCCTTCTCGCGCGGCTTGCCGCCCCGGGCATTCGAATGGTGTGTGCAGTCGGGCGAGAACCACGCCAAGCGGACCGGCTGGGGCGTTCCGTCGATCGTCACCGCGTCGAGCGGGTCGATGCTCCAGATGCTCTGGCAATGGTGCCGGGTCCGTGGGTGGTTCGCAGTGTGCATCGCGATCGCTTCCTCGTCGTGGTTGATCGCCACATCGATGTCGCGGCCTGTCGCCGCCTCGATCCCGGTGGAAGCCCCGCCCCCGCCCGCGAAGTTGTCGACAATGATGCCGATCGAATAATCCCGGTGGAACGGGAGGGCCGCGGGGATGACGCCATCGAGCATGTCCGGCGTCTTCATGCCGGGCCTCGCAAATTAACTGGAATGACGCTCAGACGGTTTTCCATTTCACACCTCTTCTCTCGGTGGAAACAGTGGAGGTTTTCTGGTATTCTCGCGTCAGAAGCGCAGAGTTCTGCGGTGTCGGGTTAATTGACAGTTAACCAAGCCCGACCCTGCGCAAACGGCGCAATTCCGCGCTTGGCACGACCGTTGCTAGGTTGCGGCAATGTGGAAACGTTTCTGCCGCCTGTTCGTGATCAAGACCAAGTTCGAGGCGTATCTCGTCATCTACGGGCTCGGTCTCGGGGCGGTCGAACGTGGCAGCCATTATCTGGAGCAGTATCCCGGCTATGGCGGCTGGCTGCTCGCGGCGGCCTGTTCGACCGCGGTGTTCATGGCGGGCGGGCGGCTGATCGACTCGGTCGACCAGTCGCGCGACTGATCGCGCTTTTGCGGCCAACAGTATAAGTTCGTCGCACACCGCGTCCGCGGGCCTATCTGGGAACGTAATGACCGGGCTCACACATCTGCAACGCCTCGAAGCCGAGAGCATCCACATCCTGCGCGAAGTCGTCGCCGAGGCCGAGCGCCCGGTGATGCTCTATTCGGTCGGCAAGGATTCCGCCGTGATGCTGCATCTGGCGAAGAAGGCGTTCTTCCCCGCGCGTCCGCCCTTCCCTCTGCTGCATGTCGACACGACGTGGAAATTCCGCGCGATGTACGATTTGCGCGATCGTGCGGCAGCGGAAGCCGGGATGGAGTTGATCGTCCACACCAATCCCGAGGCGAAAGCGCTGGGGATCAACCCGTTCGACCATGGCAGCCGCCACACCGACATGTGGAAGACCGACGGGCTGAAGCAGGCGCTGACTGCGGGCGCCTATGATGCGGCGTTTGGCGGCGCGCGGCGCGACGAGGAGAAGAGCCGCGCCAAGGAGCGCATCTTCAGCTTCCGTTCGGCAAGCCATGGATGGGATCCGAAAGCGCAGCGCCCCGAGCTCTGGCGTGTGTACAATACGCGGATTGCGAAGGGTGAGAGCATCCGCGTCTTCCCGCTGTCGAACTGGACCGAACTCGACATCTGGCAATATATCCTCGCCGAGGGGATCGAAATCGTCCCGCTCTACTTCGCCGCGCCGCGGCCGACCGTCGAGCGCGACGGGATGCTGCTGATGGTCGATGACGAGCGGTTTCGCTTCCGCGAAGGCGAAGTCGCGGTCGATCGGTCGATCCGCTTCCGGACGCTCGGCTGCTACCCGCTGACCGGCGCGGTCGAAAGCGAGGCGGCGACGCTGCCCGACGTCATCCAGGAGATGCTGCTGACGACGACCAGCGAGCGTCAGGGCCGCGCGATCGACCATGATCAGGCGGCGAGCATGGAGAAGAAGAAGCGCGAGGGGTATTTCTGATGTCCGCCTATACGCCCGAGGCGCTGATCGCGTCGGATATCGACGCCTATCTCGATACGCATGCGAACAAGTCGATGCTCCGCTTCATCACCTGCGGCTCGGTCGATGACGGCAAGTCGACGCTGATCGGCCGGCTGTTGTATGATTCAAAGACGATCTTCGAAGATCAGCTCGCAGCACTCGAGGCGGACAGCCGCCGGGTCGGCACGCAGGGCCAGAATATCGACTTTGCGCTGCTGGTCGACGGTCTTGCCGCGGAGCGCGAACAAGGCATCACGATCGACGTCGCCTATCGCTTTTTCTCGACCGAAAAGCGGAAGTTCATCGTCGCGGATACGCCGGGGCACGAGCAATATACGCGCAACATGGTCACCGGCGCGTCGACCGCGGACCTTGCCGTCATCCTGATCGATGCGCGCAAGGGCGTGCTGACCCAGACCCGCCGTCACAGCTATCTGGCGCACCTTGTCGGCATTCGCGAGATCGTACTCGCGGTGAACAAGATGGATCTGGTCGGCCATGACGAGGCGCGGTTCGACGCGATCGTCGCGGACTATCGGGCCTTTGCCGCGTCGATCGGTATCGACCGCTTCACCGCGATCCCGCTGTCGGGACTGACCGGCGAAAACGTCGCGACCCAGGCGGCGACGATGCCCTGGTACACCGGATTGCCGCTGCTCGCGCATCTCGAGACCGTGCCGATCGACGTCGACGCGCGCCAGGCGCAGCCCTTCCGGCTGCCCGTGCAATGGGTGAATCGCCCCGATCTCGATTTCCGCGGCTTTGCCGGCATGATCGCCAGCGGCACCGTGCGTCCCGGCGACAGCGTACGGATCGTCCCGTCGGGAAAGACGACGACCGTCGCGCGGATCGTCGCGCTCGGCGGTGATCTGACCGAGGCGGTCGCCGGCCAGTCCGTGACGATCGCGCTCGCCGACGAGGTCGATTGCTCGCGCGGCGACGTGATCGCCGCCGCCGATGCGCCGCCCGAGGCCGCCGACCAGTTCCTCGCGACCATCGTCTGGATGTCCGACACGCCGCTCGTACCCGGCCGCGGCTATCAGCTGAAGCTTGGCACCCAGGTTGTCGGGGCGACGGTCCAGCCGCCGCGTCACGTCGTCGACGTCAACACGCAGGCCGAATTGTCCGCCTCGACGCTCGCGCTCAACGATATCGGGGTCGCGGAGGTCTATGCCGATCGCGCGATCGTGTTCGAGCCTTATGCCGACGGCGCTGATCTCGGCGGGTTCATCCTAATCGACCGCGCCACGAACGCGACCGTCGCGGCGGGCATGATCGGATCGGCGCTGCGCCGTGCGCAGAACGTCCACTGGCAATCGATCGACGTCACGCGCGAGGCGCATGCCGCGCAAAAGGGTCAGTCGCCCAGGATTCTCTGGTTCACCGGCCTGTCGGGCTCGGGCAAGTCGACGATCGCGAACCTGGTCGAGAAGAAGCTGTTCGCGCTCGGCCGGCACAGCTTTCTGCTCGACGGCGACAATATCCGTCACGGGCTCAACCGCGACCTCGACTTTACCGAAGCCGGCCGGATCGAGAATATCCGCCGGATCGGCGAGGTCGCACGGTTGATGGCGGATGCCGGGCTGATCGTGCTGACCGCGTTTATCTCGCCGTTCCGCGCCGAGCGGGACATGGTGCGTTCGATGGTCGCCCCGGGCGAGTTCGTCGAGATCTTTGTCGACACGCCGCTTGCGTCTGCCGAGGCGCGCGACGTCAAGGGGCTCTACGCCAAGGCACGCGCCGGCGAGATCGCCGACTTCACCGGCATATCGAGCCCGTATGAGGCACCGCAGCGTCCCGATATCCGGATCGATACGACCCGCGAGAGCCCAGAGGCCGCAGCCGAGCGCATCGTCGAACATGTCATCGGCGTCTGGAGCTACGACCTGTGACGACCGACCTGACCGATGCGGGACTCGCGCGCTCGGTGGCGCTAGAGGCAGGCGCGCTCCTGCAGGAAATCCGGGCGCGAGGGACGATCACGGGGGCGGCAATGGGGGCTGCGGGCGACCGCGAGGCCAATATGCTGATCATCGAGCGGCTGCGCGCCGAACGCCCGAACGATTTCATCCTGTCCGAAGAATCGCTCGACGATCGCAGCCGCTGTGCGGCGCAGCGTGTCTGGATCGTCGACCCGCTCGACGGCACACGCGAATATGCCGAGGGCCTCGATGACTGGGCGGTGCATATCGGCCTTGCGATCGATGGCGTCCCGCGCGTCGGTGCGGTTGCGGTGCCTGCGCGCGGTGCGGTCTTCGCGACCGACGATCCGGCAAGGCCCTGGGCACCCGCAGGCGAACCGCTGCGGATCGTTGTCAGCCGCTCGCGAGCGCCGGACATCGCACGTCGCGTAGGTGTCGCGATGGGGGCGACCCTGGTGCCGATGGGATCAGCGGGCGCCAAGGCGATGGCCGTCGTCGATGGCCGGGCCGACGCCTATCTGCATGACGGCGGTCAGTATGAATGGGACAATTGCGCCCCGGCGGCGGTTGCGATCGCCGCGGGACTCCACGCGTCGCGGATCGACGGCAGCCCGCTTGTCTACAACTGCGTCGATCCGCTGCTCCCCGATCTCCTGATCTGCCGTCCCGAACTCGCCGCGTCGATCCTCGCGGCCCTGGCCGCAGCGCGCGACTAGTCGGCCTTGGGCCTCACGTGGAGATAGCGGCTCGAAAAGTCCGCGACCTCGCGCAACGCGGTCCAGCTTGGTATGTCGATCCGTCGCTTTGTGCGGACGATCAGTCCCTCGCTTTCGAGTAGCTTCATCGTCCGGTTGACATGGACCGCGGTCAGCCCAAGCGCGTCGCCGATCTGTTCCTGCGACATCGGCAATTCATAGCCCCTGGCCCCGTCGAGACCCTGCGCGTCGAGCCGCGCCGCGAACTCGCACAGGAAATGCGCCAGCCGGGTTCGCGCATCGCGCCGCCCGACGTTCAGCGCCCATTCGCGAAAGATCGATCCCTCGACCAGCGTGTTGACGAACAGTGCATGCCCGATTGCCGGATGCGACAGGGCTAAGCTCTGCAGCGCTGTGCGCGGAATGATCGCCACTTCGGCGCGCGTCAGCGTCTGGACGTTGTGATCCGCGAGGTCGAGAAACAGATGCTGAAGATCGAGCGGCTCGCCGGGAATGTGCAGCGACACGATTTGCCGCAGCCCGTCGCCGGTGACCTTCTGGCGAAACGCATAGCCCGAGACCAACACCGAGCAATGCTGGAGACTGTCGCCCTCGCGGACGAGATAGGCCGATGCGTCGAAGGTGCGGACATGGTGCGGCAGGGCCTGGATCGCCTCGCGATCATGTCGGTCGAGCGTCGCATGGGTCTCGAGCTTTCGGATCATCAGCGCGAGGGGCGATGTTGCACTCGTTGCGGGGGTCGGGGACGATGGAGCGATGGCCAATGCAGTTCTCCAGTCGGTGTGACGGGAGCGCGCGCATCTCTCTGTCGTCGGCGGTCAGGAACGGACCAACGATGGTAGCGCTATAGCAGGCTGGCGCGCCACGACCAGCACCGTGAATTGGGGGCCGGTCAGAGGGCTTGGTCCTCAGCGCGGATGCAGGCGGGCCAGCGCAATCCCGGCGAGATTGTGGGACCGGCCGACATGGCGGATCTTCACGGTCTCGAACGTCGCGGCGAGCGTCTGAAAAACTTCGCGGTGCGCGCGAAGCGCCGCCGATCGACAGCGCGCAGTACCACGCGCCTGCCCCACCACCAGCGCGGAGTCCCCGCGCAGATCGACCGAGACCGCGCCAAGCTCGCGGGCAACGCGCAACGCATGGATCGCCGCCAGCCATTCCGCATCACTGTTTGTGCCGTGGCCGCAATCGTCCAGGATATGGGTCACGCCGCGAACGACGACTCCGATCTCGATGCGCCCCGGATTCGGACGACAGCCGCCGTCGAAGAACAGCTTAAGCGGAACGCTGGACATCGTCGTCACCATCCGGGGAGGTCCGGCCCGCCCAGGCGAGCGCGCCGCCGACGACCAGCAGGATCATGCCTGCCTTGCCGGAACCTCGACGCAGTGCACCAAGCCCGCCAACCGCGAGGAGAACCGACGGCATCGGCGCGCGCGCGGCACGCGATGCCGCCGCGGTCTGCGCCGTTCGCACGCCACGCCGCGGCTCTGCTATCTCGGGTGTGTCTGATGGAGGGGGCGCCGTCACCGTCGCATCGGCGACGGCGGCACCGCGCGCACCGGCCGGACGTTCGGGCCCGGTGGTCGTATCGCGGGTGGTGCGATGCTCAAGCTCTGCGTTGAGCTCGGCGCCGAGCAGGAAGACATAGGCGGACAGCCACAGCCAGGTCAGCAGCACGACCACCGCGCTCAGCGAGCCGTAGGTCGCGCCGTAATTCCCGAAATTGGCGACGTAGAAACCGAAGCCGACCGTCGCGGCGAGCCAGATCAGCGTCGCTGCAAGCGACCCCGGGGTCAGCCACGCCCATTTGGCATGCGCGCGGTTCGGCCCGTACCGGTACAGGCACGCCGCTGCGGTGACGGCGAGCATTGCCAGCACCGCATAGCTGATAAGCCGCAGCAGCGTCAGGACGAAATCGGGAGCCCCCGGAATCATGCTGTCGAGCAATGCGAAGGCCGCGGTCGACAGTGCTGCAGTCAGCGCCAGCACCACCGCGCCCGCGGTGATGGAGAATGCGAGGATGTACAGCGCGAAGAACCCGCGGGTCTCGCGTTCCTCATAAGCGATGTTGAGCGCGGTGACGATCGACGATGCCCCCTTCGACGCACCATAGAGCGCAAGCGCGAGTGCTAGGATCAGGCCAAACCCCTTCTTGCCCTCGGACGTGCCGACCACGGTGGCGAGCTGGTCGCCGATGACCTTGGCTGCGTCCGCCGGCAGCACCTGGAACAGGCCGCGGATATTGGCGACGACGGTCGCCGTATCCGCGACCAGGCCGTAGATCAGCACGATCGAGGCGAGCAGCGGCACGATCGCAGCGAATGCGTAAAAGGCGGTGCCGGCGGCGATCAGCCCGATATTGTCGTCGCTGGCTTCCGCCCAGCTGCGTTTCAGCACCGACCACCAGGTGGCCATCGACATCGACCACGGGCTCGTCGCGTCGACGGGCGCGTCGTCGTTTGCCACTGCATTGCTCACTCAAAGATCCCCTTGGCCGCCCATCGCGCCGTCCCGACCCCATGCAAACGCCGCGGCCGCGATTTCGTGCCGCGACCGGAACAGGTCAGAGATCGCGCAATGCCCGGGCTGGCCTCGCGCTAAGGATCGGCCAGGCCCCGATCAGCCCGATCGCCATCGTCAGCCCCGCGCCCGCCACCAGCGTCGCGACCACCGCCGGATAGCTCGGCAGCCATGTGAACGCGAAGACCTGCGTGACGACATACCACGCCCCCCCCAGCCCCAGCAGCAGCGCCACCACGGACAGGATCACCGTCAGAAACGCATATTCGAGTGCCTGGACGCCGAGCACCTGGAGACGGGTCGCGCCGAGCGTGCGCAGGATCACCCCGTCATAGGTCCGCGCTTCGCGTGCCGCGGCGATTGCGCCGATCAGCACAGCGATACCGGCGAGGATCGCAACCGACGCCGCCGCGGTGATCGCGGTCGCCATCTGCCCCACGATCGTCCGCAATTGCCCCAAAACGTCGCGGACCTCGATCACCGAAACAGACGGAAACCGCGGCAGCAGCGCGCGCATCACCGCCCCCTCCTCGCCACGGTCGAGATCGATCGTCGCCGCCAGATTATGCGGCGCGTCGGCGATCGCGTTGGGGGAAAAGACCATGACGAAGTTGAAACCGAGCGTGTCCCAGCTGATCCGCCGGAACGAGGCGATCCGCGCGCTCCGCTCGACACCCAGCAGGCTGTACTGGATCGGATCGCCGATCTTCAGAGCGAGCGCCTTGGCCAGGCGCTCGTCGATCGACACCAGCGGCGGTCCGGCATAGCTGCGCGGCCACCAGCGTCCGGCGGTGATCTGGCTGCCGTCCGGCAGCGTCTCGGCATAGGTCAGGCCGCGTTCGCCACGCAGCGCCCAAGCGCCTTCGGGCAAGGTCTTGAGATCGGCAACGCGCGTCGTCGCATAGCCCGTGATCGTGCCACGCATTGCGGGCACGGTGGTCACGACCGGCTTGCGCGCGGCCTCAGCGACCGTCCGGCGGAATTCGGCTTCGCGCTGCGGCGGGACGTCGAGCGCAAACAGCGCAGGCGCGCGCTGCGGAACGGTCTGCGCGATATTCGCATCGATGCTCGTCCGGATTGCCGCCAGCAGGACGAACAGCGTCAGCCCCAGGCCGAGGGCGACCACCAGCGTGCCGGTCCGAGCGCCGGGACGGTGCAGTGCTGCAATCGCAAGCCTGAGCAAAGGCTGGCGAGCCCGCGGCAACCGCGCAGCCGCGATCCGGATGACCCAGCCGAACCCGGCAAGGAGGAGCAGCACGGCCGCAACCGCCGCGAGGAATGCGGCGCTGAGCCCGGGCTGTTCCGCGGTCAGCAGCGCGAGCGCAACGAGCGCAAGCCCGCCACCGGCAACCCAGGGCAGCGTCCGGCGCAACGGTACGCGCCGCTGGCCGGCATTGCCACGCAACAGCACGACCGCCGGCACGCTTCCGGCTTCGACCAGTGCTGGCGCGGTAAAGGCCAGCGCGATCACCATCCCATAGGCGGCGGCAAGCAGCAGCGGCACGGGCTGCACCGCGAAGCTCGGCGCGACCGGCAGCACGTCGCCCGCGAGCGCGACGATCAACGGCACCGCCGCGGCGCCGGCGATCAAACCGGCTAGAATGCCGATCCCGGCAACAACGACGATCTGGATCAGGTAGACCCGGGCGATCATCCCGGACGTCGCGCCAAGCACCTTGAGCGCGGCGATGCTCTGGCGCCGTGCGGCGAGATAGGACGAGACGCCATTCCCGACGCCGATACCGGCGATGACGAGCGCGGAGAGGCCGACGAGCAACAGGAACTGGCCCATTCGCTGGACGAAGCGTTCTGCACCGGGCGCGGCACGGTCGCGGGTCTTGCTTTCCCAGCCCGCGGACGGGAATGCCGCCTTGATCCGGTCGACCGCGCGCGTGGGCGCGAGTCCCGACCGGAGGCGGACGCGATATTTGGTCTCGTACAGGCTGCCCGGCTGGATCAGGCCGGTCCGCGCAATCCCGGGCAGCGAAACGATCGCGACGGGGCCCAGCGTAAAGCCTTCGCCCAGCCGGTCAGGCTCCTCGGCAAGGACATGGTCGACCACGAACTCGGCCGTACCCAGCCGGATCCGGGCGCCGCGGCCGACGCCCAGCCGGTCGGCGAGCGCGGGCGCGATCCAGATCCCCGAGTCGCTTGGCGGCTCCGCTGCGCCCCCATCGGCAAACCGGACCGTGCCGTATAGCGGATAGGACCGATCGACGCCCTTCAGTTCGATCGGGACGCTGGCCGCACCGCGAACCGCCGTCGCCTGCATGCGCACCGTCTCCGATACGGTGCCGAGCGCGGCCATCGCGCGGCGCTCTTCGGGCGTCGCGGCGCGTTGCGACGTGGCGAATTCGACGTCGCCACCCAGGATCGTGCTGCCGCGACTTGCCAGTTCGCCGTCGATCGCGCGGGTCAGGCTGCCGATCGCCGCCAGCGCGCCGACCCCCAGGAACAGACAGGCAAGCAGCAGTCGCAGGCCGCGGAACCGGAGATTGAGCTCGCGCCTGGCCAGACGCCAGGCGAGCCGCCAGTCGGTCATGCCCCCGCGCCCGTCACGGACCGCAACTGGTCGCGGACGATACGCCCGTCACCAAGCTCGACGACCCGATCGCACCGCGCCGCAAGGACCGGATCATGCGTGATGATGATCAGCGTCGCGCCCGTCGCCGCGCGTCGGTCGAACAGCAGGTCCATCACCGCCGCACCCGTCGCGGCATCGAGGTTGCCCGTCGGCTCGTCCGCGAAGACGAGGTCCGGCCGCGGTCCCAGCGCGCGGGCGATAGCGACACGCTGCTGCTCCCCGCCCGACAGCTGGGTCGGATAATGCCCGGTTCGGTGGCCAAGCCCGACCGCCTCCAGCTCATCGGCGGCGCGTGCGAACGCATCGGCCATGCCGGCAAGCTCCATCGGGACGGCGACGTTTTCCAGCGCCGTCATCGTCGGCAACAGATGAAATGCCTGGAGCACGATGCCGATACGACCACGCCGCGCGCGCGCCAGCGCATCCTCGTCGAGCGCGCCGAAATCGAGTCCCGCAACCTCGACCTCTCCGCCGCTCGCCTGTTCAAGCCCGGACAGCACCGCCATCAGCGACGACTTGCCCGACCCTGAGGGCCCGAGCAGCGCCACGCTGCTGCCCCGCGCAATGTCGAGATCGATCCCCTTGAGGATCGCGGTCGCCGCACTCGCGCTGCCGAGCGTCAGCGTGACATTGCGGGCCGATATCACCATATCGTCGGAGGTTGATCGGGACATGGAGCACTTTACGTTGGAGCGATACAGGCCTTCATATGTGGCAGTCGCCGCGGTTCTCCAAGCGCTGGTCCTCGCGGGGTGCGATCGGGTGGCGGATAGCTCGGCCCCTGTGGCGGCCACCCGCGGCGCGGGCAACGACACGGCCGTCGATGGTACGGCGGTCGCGATGCCTCCCGCGCCTACCGGTCGCGAGCGCCTGATCCTGGCCTTTGGCGACAGTCTGTACGCGGGGTACGGCGTCGCGCGCGGTCACAGCCTGCCCGACGTGTTGCAGGCGACGCTCCGCCGCAAGGACGTCAACGCGACGATCGTCAATGCCGGCGTCTCGGGCGACACCAGCGCGGCGGGGCGCCAGCGGTTTACCTTCACGCTGGACAGCCTGCCCCGCAAACCCGATCTCATCCTGCTCGGACTGGGTGGCAACGACGTGCTGCGTCAGATCGCGCCCGCGGAGACCCGCGCCAACCTGACCGCGATGATGGACGAGGCGCGCCGCCGCAAGATCCCAGTCGTGCTGACGGGCATGCGGGCGCCTCCCAATCTCGGTCCCGAATATCAGGCGGCGTTCGACACGATCTGGCCCGATCTTGCCAAAACCTATGGTGCGGGCCTCTATCCGTTCATCCTCGACGGCGTGATCGGCGACGCTGCGCTGATGCAGCGCGATCATGTCCACCCGAACACACGCGGCATCGATCGGATCGCCGATCGATTTACGCCGATCATTATGGGACAGCTCGATAAAGGCTGATACGGACCAATCGACCTGTTGACGACCGGACGAACCGCATGGTTGAGCATGGGGTCACGAGCGGTCGCAACGGGCAGCCGAGATGGGCAGCCGACAGGGGCCGCCGACAAGGGCGAATGCAGGGGCGGAACGATGCATCGAAGTGGGTTGATCGCGCGGCTCGAACGCCATCTTGCGCTGACGGAAGAAGAACGCGCCGCGATCTCGCGCGCCGAGCAACGCGAGATCCGGCTCAAGCCTGGCGAGATCCTGATGGCCGAGGGCGGGACGAGCCATGCACTGTTCGTCGTCCATTATGGCTGGCTGCATTCGGCCGCGAGGCTCGCGGCCGGCGGACGCCAGATCCTGCGCTTCCACTATGCCGGCGACCTGATCGGCACGTCCAGCATCGCCTGGTCGCAGGTCTCGGCGACGCTGACCGCGGTGTCGGACTGTACCGTCACCGAACTGCCCAAGGCCGATCTGGGGCAGATCTTCCGCCAGCAGCCGCGGCTCGCCGGGCTGCTCTATGCCATCGCCGCGGCCGAGAATGTCGCGATGAGCGACCGGCTCACTTCGATCGGCCGCAAGGGCGCGGCGGAGCGGCTGACCACGCTCCTCCTTGATATCCTGGCGCGTCTGCGGGTCACCGCGGGTGGCGTGATCGATTCGTTCGACCTGCCCCTGACGCAGAGCGATATTGGGGATGCGCTCGGCTTGACCAAGGTGCACGTCAACCGGACGATCCGCGCGCTCGAGCGTGACGGTGTTATCGAGCGGAACGGTCGACGGGTCCGGATCCTCGACCCGGAGCTACAGATGCGGCGGACGGGCTTTGTCGACCGCTACGGCGAGATCGAGACGGCGTGGCTGCCGCCGGCGCCGTAACCACGGCGCCAATCCGTTTGGCGGTCAGTTCGGCTCGACGACGAAGAGCGTCACGCCCTCATATTTGATGTCGTGCGGGTTGAAGACGGCGTCGGGCCGGAACCCCTCGTCGATCACGACAATATCCTTCAGCCCGGCGAGCTTGAACGTGCCGAGCTTGATCTCCTTGGGCGGCTGTCCGTCGCGCTGCAGCGTGACCGCGTCCACAAACACGTCATCATGGCGCGTGAACAGGATATGCGGCGCGAGTTTGACATGCATCCGGTTGTAGACCGCGGTCACGCACTGGCGCAGCGCGATCGCTTGCAGCAGCAGCGCGTTGGCGTTGCTGGGGACGGAACCGGGTGTCGAAGAAGCAGGCATATGGTGCATCGCAGCATTGTTTAATGGTGTCGCGGCGTTCGCACGAACGCCGGCGGGGTGACAAGCGTAAACCGACGCCGCGGCGGGCTCAAGCCGCCGCGTCGACGCTGTCGGTGTGGACGTCGAAGCCCACGAGCCGCGCTGGCCCGAACGTCGTCGTGAGCGCGGCATCGGTCGCGTCGCGGCCGCGTGCCATCAGGATCCGGCCGATCCGCGGCTGGTTGTGTCGCGCGTCAAACGTATGCCAGCGCCCGCCGAGATAGACGTCGAACCAGGCCGAGAAATCCATCGGCGCGTCGACCGGGGGAATGCCGATATCGCCGAGATAGCCGGTGCAATAGCGCGCCGGAATGTTCATGCAGCGGCACAGCGTGATCGCCAGATGCGCGAAGTCGCGGCACACGCCCTGCTGTTCCTGATGCGCATCCCAGGCGGTCTTGGTCGCCCGCGCATGATGATAGCCGAACTCGATATGGTCGTGCGTAAACTGCACGATCGCCTGCACGCGTGCCCAGCCTGAGGGCACATGCCCGAACAGCGACCAGGCAGTTTCGGACAGCCGGTCCGTCTCGCAATAGCGGCTGCCGAGCAGGAAGACGAGGATCTCGTCCGGCAGGTCCTCGACGGCATGCTGGATGGCATCCGGATCGGCCGGGTCAGGCTGCCCGTCATCCTCGATCGTGAAGTCGCACGACAGCGTCAGGCCGCCGGCGGGGACGGTCATGCGCGTGCAGACATTCCCGAACGCGTCGAGATAATCGTAGATCGGGACGTCGGGGCTCGCGACGATCCGGTGCGGGGTGACCAGATCGCGGTTGCGCGACGGGTGAAGGCTCAGCATCGCCATCAGCGGCGTCGGAACATCGGCTTCGAAGCGAATATCATAGCCGGCGCGAATCAGCATGCGGTCGTCTTTCTCATGCCCGGACCGGCTGCGGAGCGAGCGGGGTTGTGGCTGTAGGGGCGGCGCTCGGCTCGTCGACCGCGATGTCGACCGAGACGGTCATGTCGAGGAAGCTGCCGGGGAACCCCGCCCAGCTTCCCGAGATCGGCACGGCCTGATAGATGTCGCGGGCGATCGCGACGCGGATCAGCCCGCGACTGCCGATGATGCCGTTGGTCGGATCGAACTCGACCCAACCCGATCCCGGCAGATAGATGCGGACCCAGGCATGCGTGTTGCCGCCCCCCGTCCGCTGCTCGCGGCTCGATGGATTATAGACATAGCCCGACACGAACCGCGCCGCGAAGCCGAGCGCGCGCGCCGCTTCGATCATCAGCATCGCATAATCGCGGCAGGTACCCTTGCGCCGGGCAAGCGTCTCGATCGGCGACTGCGTCCCCTTTTCGGGGCGCGGCACATAGGTGAAGTCGCGCCGGATCACCGCGGTCATGTCGGACAGCATCGCCAGCGTATCGGTCCGCCCCGAGGGATCGAGGAACCGCCGCGCCCAGCGATCGATCTCGCGGTGCGGATCGTGATGCTGGCGCTCGATCGACCGCAACAGGTCGGGCATGTCCTCGGACGAATAGGTGAACGGATAGGAGCGTGCGTACTGCTCGATATCGACCGTCGCGAGTTCGGCGGGGCTGTGATCGAGCCGCACCCGGCTGTCGAACACGAGTTCGCGCGCACGGCGATCGAAGGTCGCGATCGCCACCGAATTGCCGAACACGTCGTGCAGCCAGCGCACCTCCGACGGTTCGGGGGTTATGGTCAGCTCGGCCGAAATCAGCTGCTGGTCATGGCTTTCGCGCGGACGGACCATGATACGGTGCTCGCCAAATGCTACCGGTTGCCGGTAAGTGTATCTCGTCACGTGAGAAAGTGTGAGAAATGGCATTCAGGATCCGTATCGCATGACCAATCGGACCGAGGGACCGCTGATCGCGGCAGGAGACAGGCCTCCGACCGTCATCGTCAACCCGAAAGGCGCATCATCGTTCCTCCTGATCGGCGATCATGCTGGAAATTCAGTGCCCGTGTCGCTCGGGTCGCTCGGTCTCGACGATGCCGAACTGGGCCGGCACATCGGCTGGGACATCGGCGTCGGCGAGGTCGGGCGCCTGCTCGCAAACCGGCTCGACGCGGTCTTCATCCACCAGACCTATTCTCGGCTGGTCGTCGACTGCAACCGGAGCGAGACGCAACCCGATGCGATCGCCGAGACCAGCGACGGCACGCCCATCCCCGGCAATCGCGACCTGAGCGAGGCGGATCGAGCCGCGCGATATGCGGTGATCCATGCGCCCTATCATGCGGCGATCGCGGCCGAGATTGCACGCCGTGATGCCGCCGGACAACCGACCATTCTGGTTGCGCTGCACAGCTTCACCCCGGCGATGCGCGGCGCGGACGGAGCGGCAATTCGGCCCTGGCATATCGGCATCCTGCACGATGGCGGCGACACGCGCTTCGCCCTCGCGATGCTCGAGGTACTGGCGGATGAGCCCGACCTCGTGGTGGGCGACAACGAGCCCTATCGGATGGACCTGATTGACTATACGATCCCGCGGCATGCCTATCCTGCCCGGCGTTTCTATGCCGAAATCGAAATCCGCCAGGACCTGATCGGCGCACCCGACGGCTGCGCCGCCTGGGCCGAACGCGTCGCGTCCGCCCTGACATCCGCCAGCGCGCGCGTCCGTTCCGCATGACACCAAACTTCCCGGGGATCGACCACCGCCTGTCTCGCGTTTGACGACCCGGGTCCAGTGACGCCGGCTGCATGGCTGGTCGTATGCCGGACCCGAGTTGGTGTTCCTGCGAGTAGAAAATTCGATGCCCTCGAGTCCGAACAATGTCCCCGGGAACGACCGTCAGCGCGTATCGGGACGTCCCGGCGAAGGCGACTATCGCGAAGTGTTCACCGCGATCGATATCGGCTTCGGGCTGGTCGATCTGATCTTCGACGGCGATCGCGTGGTCGATTGTCGGTTCCTGGAAACGAACGCGCAATTTCTCCGGCAGACGGGCTTGCGCGACCCGGTCGGACAAACCTGGCACGCGCTGCAGCCCGCACTGGATGGCGACTGGATGGGGACGTTCGGCGAGATCGCCCGGACCGGGCACGCAACCCGGTTCGAGACGCGCGTGGCGCAGGGCGATCGGCGCTATGATGCACAGGTCGCGCGGATTGGCGAGCCGGGCTCGGTCAGGATCGCCGTGCTGCTCAGTGACGTGACCGAGCGGCACAGGACAGAGACGCTCGCCCGCGAGGCCGAGGAACGGTTGCAGCTGGCGCTTTCGGCCGGGGGCGGGATCGGTACCTGGGACTGGGACATCGCCCGGGATCGCGTCACCGCCGATGCCCGGTTCGCTCTGCTGTACGGGGTGGATCCGGCAGCCGCGGCGGCGGGCGCACCGATCACGACGTTCTTTCAAGGTATTCATCCGGACGACCGCGCGCGTACCGAGCAGGCAATCGAGGCGGCGGTCCAATCGGGCGGCCCCTTCGAAGCCGAATATCGCTTGCTCGAGCGCGACGGGACGATCCGCTGGGTCATCGCGCAGGGCCGCTGCGAGCGCGCGGCCGACGGGACTGCGCTACGTTTTCCCGGGATCAGCTTCGAAATCACCGCCCGCAAGCTCGCCGACGTGCGGCAAACCGCGTTGCTGGCGCTCGGCGATGCGATTCGCGATCTGACCGACCCTGCGGCAATCGCCTATGCAGCGGCCGAAATCCTCGGCCACGCCCTGCAGGTCAGCCGGGTCGGCTACGGCGTGATCGACACCCTTGCCGAGACGATCACCGTCGAGCGGGACTGGAATGCGCCGGGGACTCGCACCCTGGCGGGCATGCTGCAGTTCCGCGACTATGGGTCCTATATCGAGGATCTGAAGGCAGGGCGCACGGTCGTGATCGCCGATGTCGAGCGCGACCCGCGCACCGCTGCGGGTGCTGCCGGCCTGAAGGCGATCAGCGCATGGTCGTTCGTCAACATGCCGTTGCTCGAACAGGATGCGTTCGTCGCGCTGCTCTATGCCAATCACGATCAGCCGCGAGTCTGGGCGGACGAGGAACTCCAGCTTATGCGCGAGGTCGCGGACCGGGTGCGTGCGGCGACCGAGCGGCTGCGTGCGGAAGCAGCACTCCGCGAGAGTGAAGAGCAGTTTCGCGTCTTCGCGCAAGCGGTGCCTAGCCTGATCTGGGCGGCGCGTCCCGATGGCGAGATCTACTGGGTCAATCAGCAGGTCTATGATTATGCCGGTATCTCGCCCGGCGCTCTAACCGGATCCGGCACCTGGCTGTCACTGGTTCACGCCGACGATCGCGAAGCCACGGCGACGACGTGGCAGGCCGCACGCGATACGGGCACTACCTATGCCGCCGAGTTCCGGTTGCGTAGTGCTGATGGCGGCTACCGATGGTTTCTTGCTCGCGCGGAGCCGGTACGGACCATCGGCGGCCAGATCACGCGCTGGGTCGGCACCAATACGGACATCGACGATGGCCGCCGGCATGCCGCCGAACTGCTCGCCTGGACCGAAACGCTCGAGGATCAGGTCGCCGCGCGCACCCGCGAGTTGATGGATGTCGAGGCCGCGCTGCGCCAGAGCCAGAAGATGGAAGCCGTGGGCCAGCTGACCGGCGGGCTGGCACACGACTTCAACAATCTGCTGACGGGGATCATGGGCAGCCTCGAATTGCTCGGCATCCGCATCGCACAGGGACGGCTGGGCGATGTCGAGCGTTACTCGCTTGCCGCACAGGGTGCCGCCAAGCGTGCCGCGGCGCTGACGCACCGCCTGCTGGCCTTTTCGCGGCGGCAGACGCTCGACCCCCGGCCGACCGACGTCAACCGGTTGATCGGCGGCCTGGAGGAGCTCGTGCGCCGGACGGTCGGGCCCGATGTCGCCGTCGAGGTGGTCGCCTCCGCCGGGCTGTGGTCGACGCTCGTCGATCCCAACCAGCTTGAAAACGCGATCCTCAACCTGTGCATCAACGCGCGCGATGCGATGCCAACCGGCGGGCGGCTGACGATCGAGACGGCCAATCGCTGGATCGACGCGCGGATGGGCCGCGACCGCGATCTCGAACCCGGACAATATGTCTCGCTCTGCGTGTCCGACAACGGCACCGGCATGCCGCCCGAGGTCGTCGCCAAGGCCTTTGATCCGTTCTTCACGACCAAGCCCTTGGGTCTGGGCACCGGGCTCGGCCTGTCGATGATCTACGGCTTTGCGCGCCAGTCGGGCGGACAGGTTCGGATCTATTCGGAGGTCGGGGAAGGCAGCAATATCTGCATCTATCTGCCGCGGCATTTCGGTCCGTCGGACGAGGACGAACCGCAGCCCGACTTTGCCGAGGCCCCGCGCGCTATCCGTGGCGAGACGGTGCTGATCGTCGACGACGAGCCCACCGTTCGCATGCTGGTCGTCGAGGTGCTCGAGGAACTCGGCTATGCCGCGATCGAGGCCGCGGACGGGCCTGTCGGCCTGAAGATCCTGCAGTCCGACACGCGCATCGACCTGCTGGTCACGGATGTCGGATTGCCGGGCGGTATGAACGGGCGGCAGATGGCGGATGCCGCGCGCGTCGGCCGTCCGGACCTCAAGATCCTCTTCATCACCGGCTATGCCGAGAATGCGGTGGTCGGCAACGGCCATCTCGATCCGGGCATGCACGTGATGACGAAACCCTTCGCGATCGACGCGCTGGCCGGCCGTATCCGCGATCTCATCCGCCTGCCCTAGTCCACATGCCGGCCACCCCTGCCCGGGTTGTGCCAATCCATGACGGAAAGTTCATTTAAGGGGTTTAACGCCGTTTCGGCCACAGCTAGAGGATCTGCTCAAAGGGGAAGCTAAGGCGATGATGCGGAAGGCAAGTTTTCTTTCCGTCTGGGCGTTCCTGCCGGCGCTTGGCGCCTGCAACCGGCACCAGTCGACGCTGGCTCCGTTCGGTGAGCAAGCTGATCAGGTGCTGTCGATCACCATCGTGCTGGTCGTCGGCGCGGTCGTCCTGGCGCTTGGCCTTGCGCTGCTGATGCGGCACGCGATCCGCGCGCCCGAGGGGCGGTTGACGCACAAGGGCGGGATGAAGATGGTCCTGTGGCTTGGCGGGATCGGCCCGTCGATCCTGTTGCTCGCGCTGCTGCTCTACGCGTTGCCCGCAATGCGCCCCCATCCGGTCGCCGATGCCGACCTGCGGATCGGCGTCGATGGCGAGCAGTTCTGGTGGCGCGTACGCTATGCTCCTCCCGGCGGCGCGGTCGTCGAAGCGGCAAATGAACTTCGCCTCCCCGTCGGCCGCACCGTCGAGCTGTCGCTGCGCAGCCCCGACGTCATCCACAGCTTCTGGGTGCCGGGGCTCGCGGGCAAGATGGACATGATTCCCGGCCGCACCAATCGCCTCGTCGTTCGTGCGACCAAGGCGGGAACATATCGCGGCGTCTGCGCCGAATTCTGCGGGCTGGGGCATGCGCTGATGGCATTCGACGTCGTCGCGATGGAGCCCGCTGCATTCGAACGCTGGCTGGCCGCGCAGGCGCGACCCGCTACGGTCACCGCATCGCCCGGTGCGAGGCTGTTCGCCAGCTATGGCTGCAGCGGCTGTCACAGCGTTCGCGGGGTGGGCCCGGCGGCAAAGATCGGCCCCGACCTGACGCATTTCGGATCACGTCCGACGCTTGCTGCGGGGATTTTGCCGATGACCCACGCCAATATCGCGCGGTTCGTGCGTGAGCCCGGCAAGACCAAGCCCGGCGTCCGCATGCCCGCCTTCCCGCAGATGTCGGCCGCCGAAGCCGACCAGATCGCCAGCTATCTTCAGGGGCTGAAATGACGACCGACAGTCCGGCCTATGTCGCCCCCGACCAGAATGATCCCGCGGTCCGCAAGGGCCAGGAGGATCGCCTGCGCGAGGTGTGGAAGCCGCCCTCGGGCTGGTTCTTCCGCTGGACCGACGTCAACAACAACCGGATCGGCGTCTGGTACACGCTGACCGCGTTCGGCTTCATGCTGTTCGCCGGCGTGCTCGCGCTGATCATGCGCACGCAGCTCGCGGTCCCGAACAACGATCTGGTCACCGCGAACACGTTCAACCAGCTGTTCACGCTGCACGGCTCGATGATGATGTTCCTGTTCGCGGTGCCGATGTTCGAGGCGGTCTCGATCATCCTGCTGCCGCAGCTGCTCGGCGCGCGCGACCTGCCGTTCCCGCGGCTGTCGTCGTTCGGCTATTGGAGCTTCCTGATCGGCGGCGTCTTCGTGTCGGGATCGATCTTCTTCGACGCCGCGCCCGATGGCGGCTGGTTCATGTATCCGCCGCTGACGACGCGGACCGATCTGAGCGGGCTCGGCGCCGACATCTGGATGCTGGGCCTCAGCTTCATCGAGGTGTCGTCGGTGGCGGCGGCGGTCGAGCTGATCGTCGGCGTGCTCAAATGCCGTCCGCCGGGGATGCGGCTCAATCTGATGCCGCTCTACGCCTGGTACATCCTCGTCGTCGCGGTGATGATCCTCTTCGCGTTCCCGCCGCTGATCGCGGGCGACGTGCTGTTCGAGATGGAGCGGCTGCTCGACTGGCCGTTCTTCAACGCGGAAAAGGGCGGTGACCCGCTGCTGTGGCAGCACCTGTTCTGGATCTTCGGCCACCCCGAAGTCTATATCGTCTTCCTGCCCTCGATCGCGCTGTTCGCGATGTTGATCCCGACCTTCGCGCAGCGGCACCTGCTCGGCTATCCGTGGATCGTGCTGGCCGCGGTCGGCACCGCGTTCCTGAGCTTCGGGCTGTGGGTCCACCACATGTTCACGACCGGTCTGCCCAAGATCAGCCTCGCCTTCTTCGCCGCCGCCTCCGAAGCGGTGGCGATCCCGACCGGCGTGCAGATCTTCGTGTTCATCGCGACCTTGTGGGCGGGCAACGTCAAGAAATCGACGCCGTTGCTCTATGCGAGCGGGAGCCTCGCGGTGTTCGTGATCGGCGGGCTGACCGGCGTGATGGTCGCAGTCGCGCCGTTCGACTGGCAGGCGCACGACACCTATTTCATCGTCGCGCATCTGCATTATGTGCTCATCGGCGGCACGCTGCTGCCGCTGTTCGCCGGGCTGTATTATTACTGGCCGCTGATCACCGGCAAGACGCTGTCCGACCGGCTGGGGCGGATCGCGTTCTGGATCATGTTCGTGGGCATGAACCTGACCTTCTTCCCGATGCATCTGTCGGGTCTGCTCGGCATGCCGCGCCGTGTGTTCACCTATCCCGAGGAGCTCGGGATCGGCGGGCTCAACCTTGCCTCGACCGTGGGGTCGTATCTGTTCGCGCTCGGCGTGCTGATCGTCTGCATCGATCTCGCGCTGTCGCCGCGCCGCGCCAAGGCACCGCGCAATCCGTGGAATGCGGGGACGCTCGAATGGCTGGCGCTGCCCGACGACGAGGATTGGGGTATCCGCTCGGTCCCGCTGATCGAGAGCCGCTATCCGATCTGGGACCAGAAGAACTTCGTCCAGAAGGTCGACGAGGGCCGCTTCTTCCTGCCCGACGCGGAGGAGATGCGGCGCGAGTCGATCATCACGACCGTGCTCGATGCGCGGCCGCTGCAGGTCATCCGCCTGGGCACGCCCAGCGTGAAACCGATGATGACCGCGGTGGCACTGGCGGGCGTGTTCATCCTGACGACCTACCATCTCTATCTGCTGTCCGCGCTGAGTGGCGTGGCGACGCTCGCCTGCGTGCTGTGGTGGCTGTGGACCGGCACTGCCGAGATCCCCGAAAAGCCGACCAAGCATATCGGTCACGGGATCGAGGTGCCGCTCTACACCTCGGGGCCATCGGCGCCGGGCTGGTGGGCGATGTTCATCACGATGATGGCGGATGCGACCGCGTTTTCGGGGCTCGTCTTCGGCTATTTCTTCTTCTGGACGATCCATAGCAATTTCCCGCCCACGGGCGCGGGGCTGGACGGGCCCGGCGTATTCTGGCCGATGGTCGCGCTGGCGCTGACTTTGACCGGCTGGGCGGCGACCGTCGGCGCGCGTGAGGTGCACCGTCGCGGCAACGTCGCCGCCGGCCGCCTGCTGCTGGTTCTCGGCATCGTCGCAACGCTGTCGAGCCTGTTCGCCGGGCTCGCCGGGCCGTGGTATTCGGGGATGGATCCCGAGCTGCACGTCTATCCGGCGATCGTCTGGACGCTCGCGATCTGGACGGCGGTGCACGCCGCGATCGGCGTGATCATGCAGGCCTATACGCTCGCGCGCAGCCTCGCTGGAAAGATGACACCCGTCTATGATGCCGATCTGCGCAACATTACCGTCTACCACCATTTCCTCGCACTGACGGGCATCGTGACGTTCTGCACGATCGGCCTGTTCCCGGGGGTCGCATGACAACACCCAAGGACAATCGGAAACACTGGGCGCGCGACCTGAAGGTCACGTTGTGGACGCTGATCGTCCCGCCGACGATCTGGGCCGTGCATTTCCTGTTCTGCTATCTGTGGGTTGCGGTGACATGCGCCAAGTCGCCGACTCCGGCAACGGCGCTGACGGGGTTTCCGCTCGCCACGCTGATCGCGACGATCGTCGCGCTGCTTGGCATCCTCGCAGCGGGCTATATCGCGCGTGTCCAGTCGCAGACGCCGGGCGACGCCCCGCCGCATGACGAGGGGACCGCGATCGACCGGCTGCGCTTCCTTGCGCTGTCGACCCGGCTGCTCGCAGGCCTGAGCTTCGTCGCGGTGATCTTCACCGCGCTGCCCGTGATCGTCTTTGGCGATTGCCGATGAGGCGCGCGAGTCTCGCGCTCGGCGTCGCGCTGGTGCCGATCGGCTGGGCGTTCGCCGCCGCGCCGCTCGGCATGGTCGGCCACATGACCGGCCACATGATCGCCGTCGCGGTTGCTGCGCCGTTCCTCGCCTATGGCATCGCGGGCAGCCGGTTCGATCCCGCCGAGCGCTGGCCGGCGATCGTCACTCCGCTGGCCATGTCGCTGGTCGAGCTGGTCGTCGTGTGGCTTTGGCACCTCCCCGCGCTCCGGCTGCGCGTCGACATGCAGCCGACTGCGCTGCTGCTCGAACAGGCGAGCTTCCTCGCGGCCGGCCTGCTGCTCTGGAGCGCGGTGCTTGGCACGCGCACCGGCGGCGCGACCGACCGGCGCGTATCGGGCGTCGCGGCGATGCTGCTGACGTCGATGCACATGACCCTCCTTGGCGCACTCGTCGGCCTCGCCCCGCGGCCGCTTTACGCGATGATGGCGATGCTCCCGGCCGCGCACGGCCTCGACGCGCTCGAGGATCAGCAGCTTGGCGGCGTCGTCATGCTGATGGTCGGCGCGGCAAGCTATTTCCTCGGCGGGCTCGCGATGCTCGGCGGAGTATTGAAGACACGGAGCGCGACGGCATGACGATCCGCATTACCTGGGCGCGCGCGATCGCCGCGATCGTCGCGCTGGCGCTTGCCGGGCTGTTGTTCGCCTGGTCGGGCGTGTTCAACATCGCCGCCTCGTCAGGTCATTGGAAGATCACCGACTGGTTCCTTCACTGGACGATGCGCAACTCGGTGCGCACGCACGCCGCCTTCACCGCGCCCGATGATCCCAAGGCGAATGAAGGCCTCGTCAGCGCCGCGGGCCTGTTCCGGGCAAGCTGCGCCTCGTGCCACGGTGCGCCCGGCGTGCGTCCGCTGCCGGTGATGCAGGCGGCGACGCCCCCCGCTCCCGACCTCGCCGTCAACGCGCGCGAATGGACCGACAAGCAGATCTTCTGGATCCTCAAGCACGGCGTCAAATACACCGGCATGCCCGGCTGGGCGGCCAAGGATCGCGACGACGAGGTCCGCCGCATGGTCGCCTTCGTCCGCCTGTTGCCGGAGATGTCGCCTGCGACCTATCGCGCACTGACCGAAGTCCCCGGCAGCGGTACCGCCGGTCCTGACACAGCACGCATCGCCGTCTGCGCCGGCTGTCATGGCACAGACGGCCGCGGCCGTGGCCAGCCCGATATGCCCGTGCTCGGCGGCCAGAGCCCCGCCTATCTGCGTGCCGCGCTCCAGGCCTATGCGACTGGCAAGCGCCAGAGCGCGGTCATGGCCAACGCCGCCGCGACGCTGACGCCCGGAGAGATGACGCGGCTTGCGCGGCATTTCGCCGCCATGCCGGGTCTCGGCACCACCACAGCCTCGGGCCATCCGAATGCCGCGCGGATCGTCCGCGAGGGCCTGCCTGCCAAGCAGCTTCCCGCCTGTGCCAGCTGCCATGCACCGGGCAAGCCCTATCCGGTGCTTGCCGGGCAGAGCGCCAGCTACATCGCACAGCGTCTGCGCAACTGGCGGGGCGACGAGACGGTGGTCGACGCGCGCAAGTCGCAGGCGACGATGCCGGTCATCGCGCGTCGCATCCCCGAGGACATGATCGACCCGATAGCGGCGTATCTCGCCGGCAAATAAGGTACGTCCCGCCCTGTGCGGGACGCAGCCCGGATCAATCGCTCACCGCGACGAAGACCGGTCCGTCCACGAAAAGGTCGGCTGCGCGCTCGCCGGTCGCGAGCCGCGTTTCACCCCACCATGCCGCAGGAACCGCCGCCCCCGACTGATCGAGCAGTTCCGTCGCGCAGCGTAGCGCGACCGCAACCCGCAACGTCTGCCCATTCGCGCGGCGCTCGAAGGCGAGGACACGCGCGGCGCGCGATCCGGTCACATCGAGAGGGGCGTAGTCACCCTGGGCGAAGATCTGGGGTGCGTCCGCACGGGTCGCGAGCAGTCGGGCAATCAGCGCGAGCTTTGCAGGCGCATCGTGCTCGAGTAGACGCGCGCGGCGGGCATAATCCACCGGCCGGCGGTTATCTGGATCGACCAGGCTGAGATCCGCCAACTCGGTGCCCTGATACAGATCGGGAACCCCCGGCACGGTGTACCGCAGCGCCGTCTGAACGAGCGCATTCGCCTGCGCCGCCGCCGCGGTCGCTTCGATCAGATCGTGCAGCTCGCGCAGAAACCGCGCGGAACGGTCCGGGTCGAGCAAGGCGCGTGCAAGTGCGTGACAGCGGTCCTCATAGGCCTCATCCGGCGCCTCCCAGGACGACCGCAGCTTGGCTTCGCGCAACGACTTTTCCTGCCACCCGACGATGCGCTCGGCATAGGCGGCAAGCCCTGCGCGATCGTCGATCTGGAGCCCCTCGGGCCACGCCCCGAACAGCGTCTGCAGCAGCATATAGGCATCGCCTGCATCCACCGCGTCGTCGATAGCGGCCGCCGCGGCGAGCCAGCCCGTCACGGTCTCACGCCAGCGCACAGGGATTTCGCTCAAGACGGCGAGCCGGGCACGCACGTCCTCGCCACGCTTGTGATCATGCGTCGCCGACGCCAGCATCGCACGCGGCCAACGGGCGGCACGCTCCGACATCGCGGCATGAAACGCCTCGATGGGCAGCGCGAAGGCTGCCGGGTCGAACCCGACGTCGTTGCGCGACAGCAACCGGCCATAGCGGTAGAAAGCGGTGTCCTCGACCGCCTTGGCCACGATCGGTGCCGAGAGTTGCTGGAACCGCCTCACCGCCGCCGCGGCGAGATCCGGGTCGCCCGGCCCTTCGCCCGCGAGCCAGTCGAGGATCAGGCCGACGACCGGTCCTTCGCCGGGTGCCAGATGCGTCGCAACCCGCTCGCGCACGATCGCCCGGATCGCGGCATCAGCGGCAGGTGCCGCGATGCCGGTGCCATAGGTGCGATACACCGGGAAGACCCAGAGCATGCGCTCGACCGCCCGCCGGATCATCCCCGCGGTTACCCCGTCGCCCGTTGGCGTCGACCGCGCCAGCGCGACGAACGCCGCGACGCATCGGGCAAGCTGCCCCTCGAATTGCCAGGACAGCATGTCCTGACGCGCGCGCAGATCCTCGGGTTCGAACGCGGCCGACCGCCCGCTGATATCCGCCCAGAGCTCAGCGAGCGGTGCGGCGCCGTCCTCGTCATGCAACAGCGCGGTGACCTGCGCCATGAAGTCATAGCCACTGGTACCGTCGATCCCCCAGTCGGTGGCGAGCGGTTCGCCCTCTGCCAGGATCTTCTCGACGACGATATACGCCCGATCCGCGCCAGCTCGCGTGATCGCGTCGAAGTGCGCGCGCAGCGTTCGGCAATAGCCGGCGGGGTCAGTCAGTCCGTCGACATGATCGACCCGGACACCGTCGATCAACCCCTCGGCATAGAGGTCGAGATACAGGCGGTGGCTCGCCTCGAAAACCACGGGGTCCTCCGCGCGCAGTCCGGCGAGATCGTTGATCGTGAAAAACCGCCGCCAGTTGAGATCGTCGTTTGCGGTGCGCCACGATGCCAGCCGGTAATGCTGCCGATCGAGCAACGCGGTCAGGTCGTCGCTCGTGGCGGTCGCGTGATCCTCGGGACGGAGCGGCAGACGGTGCTCGCCATAGGCGACGAGCATCGGCACATCATCGACCAGTTCAACGCTGAGCGCGCCCTGCGCGATCGCCACCGACACCGGATCGCCAAGGATCGGCAGCAGGACGGGTTCGCGCCAGTCGATGTCGAAGAATTGCGCATAATGGCTCGACGCCCCGTTCGCGAGGACGTCGTTCCACCAGCCATTCTCGCCGCCCGCCACACCCATGTGATTGGGGACGATGTCGACGATCATGCCCATGCCGTGCGCCTTCAACCGGTCGACGAGCCGGCGAAACCCCGCCTCGCCACCCAGTTCGGAATTGATCCGGATCGGATCGACGACGTCATAGCCGTGCGTCGATCCGGACCGTGCCGTCGCGATCGGCGATGCGTAGAGATGGCTGATCCCGAGTGCGGCCAGATAGGGCACCTGCGCCTCGGCGTCCGCGAAGGTGAAGTCCTTGTGGAACTGCATCCGGTAGGTCGCACGTGGCGTCATGATGCGCGCGCCGTTTCGATCAGGTTGATGCGTGCGGCAATCTCGGGGCGCGCGAGCAGCGCGTCGGTGGTGTCTGGCATGCGTCTCCGCCAATTGGGGTGTTCATTGGTCGTGCCGGGAAGATTGGGCTGCTCGACGAGACCGACGAGGTCCTCGAGCGGGAAGATCGCCAGCCCGCATGGCGTCCGTGCGACATGCGCCAGCGCGGCGTCGACGACCGGCGCGGTGTTGCTCGGCTCGGGCTGTGGCCCCGGCGCACCGAGCGCGGTCCACAGACGGGACCGATCTTCGGCGCGGGCGGTATGGTCGGCCGCCTCGTCGGCGGCCTCGCTGGTCCGGCCAAGGGCCCAGTTCCAGGCGATATCGCGCCCCTGCCACCAGCCCGCGATCGTCGCCAGATCATGCGTCCCGCTCATCGCGACCGCATCGACTGACCAGGATTCGGGGGGAATGAAATTACCGTCACCGTCGCGCTCGAACCAGAGCACGCGCATCCCCAGCATCGCCCGTGCGTCCATCGCCTCGCGAAACCCGTCGGGCACGGTCCCCAGATCCTCGCCGATGATGATCGCACGCGCGCGGTGCGATTCGATCGCGATGATCCGCATCATGTCGGCAAAGGGCATGTCGAGATACGCCCCGTCCGCCGCCGAGGCGCCGTCCGGCACTACCCATAGCCGCCGCAGGCCAAAGGCGTGATCGATGCGAAGCCCGCCGGCATGCGCCAGACCCGCACGGATCGTCGCGATGAACGGGGCGAAGCCATTTGCCACAAGCGCCCGTGGGTCGAAGCCGGTGATGCCCCAGGCCTGCCCGTCGGGGCCGAGCGGGTCGGGTGGCGCACCAATCGACAGGCCGTTCAGCAAATCACCCCGCCGCCGCCACGCGTGGCTGCCGCCCGGATCCATGCCGACCGCGAGATCCGCGACCAGACCGACCGCCATGCCGCCATCACGTGCCGTGCGCTGCGCCCGTTCGAGCCCCGCATCGGCCAGCCACTGAAGGAAGACGTAGAAGTCGCACGTATCGCGCTGCTCGGTCATGAACGCGGCCACCGCGGCGCCATCGGGATCCTGATAGACGGCGGGCCAGTCCTGCCATCCCCGGGCGCCCGAATACGCAAGAAAATGGGCGTGAAGCGCATCGAACGCGGCGTGGAAACGCAGGTCGCTGCCGCCCCTTGCGCCGAACGCCTCGACCTCGGCCCGTACCGTGTCCGGCAACGTGTCGAACTGTCGGCGCAGCGCGACGAGGCGATCCGGGATCGCGCCCGCCCAGTCGATCAATGCGGGCGGCGACCCTGGGTCCGCCGAAACAGCGCCCGCCATCACGGACGGATCGGCGAGCATGACGTTCAGGAACTGGCGGCTCGACGGGGCATAGGGGCTGAACCGGGTCGCATCCGCCGGGAACAGCGCATGTGTCGGGCTGATCGCCACCGCATCGGCACCGCGCGTCGCGAACGCGCGCACCGTGTCCGCAAGCGTGCCGAAGTCGCCGAACTCGGTGCTCCGGCCGTCGCGCAGGGCGGGGATCTGCACCGCCGGGCCCCAGAGGCGCCCACCTGCCTCGACGTCCGCGATCGTGACGCAGCGCGGTGGCGCGATCGCGAGCCGGATGTCCCGGCCGCCGAGCGTGAGCAGGTGGTATCCCGCCTCCGTGATCCCCGGCAGCTGCCCGTCGACGATCGTCACGGCACGCGACGCCCCGTCCTCCAACGTCAGAACCGCAGGACCATCGCCTGCCCCGATCGACACCCGCGCACCGACATCCGCCGAGACGAACGACGGGGGTTCGGCTCGCACCGCGCGCGCGGTGGCGAGGCTCGCGCGTATCGCCGCCTCGCTGTCCGCGGGAAGTCCGAGCGCGTTCAGGATCGCTTGCAACGCCTCGTCGGCCACGGTCTGCGCACGCCCACCGGCATCCTGCCACCGGGGCTGCAGACCAGCGGCGGCGGCGAGGTCGTGGAGCAGGCTCATGCCGCCAGCCACACGGCGACGCTCGCGTGCTGCCCGGGATCGCCCTGCGCGAACAGCATCTCGCCGGAGGCTTCCGGAAACGCGACCGGATCCTCGCCGAGATTGAGCGCGATCGTGAGCACCGCGCCGTCGCCCAGCGTCCAGCGCGCGACGACCGCCGCCGGCCCGATCGCCTCGGCGCCGATCGCGCGCGCGCCGGACAGGCGCGGTATGATCGCGCGCTGCCGGACCGCGATCAGCGTGCGATAAAGATCGCGCCAGGCATCGGCGTCGGGACCGGGTGCAGCGACCGACGCCTCGAAGGTCGCGCTCGCATTCGGATCGGGGATCGCAGCGCGGGCGGATTCGTCGGCGAACGCGGCAAACTTCGCGAATTCCCGGCGCCGGCCATCGCGCACCGCATCGGCAAGCTCGTCATGGAAGTCGGTGAAGAACAGGAACGGCGTCTCGCTCCCCGTCTCGTCCCCCATGAACAGCAGCGGGATCTGCGGGCAGAGCAGCAGCAATGCGGTCGCAGCACGCAGCCGTGCGTGATAGGTGAGCAGCGTAAGCCGCTCGCCAAGCGCCCGGTTGCCGATCTGGTCGTGGTTCTGCAGAAACGACACGAACGCGGTCGGTGAAAGGTGCGCGCTCGGCGTGCCGCGCGTCCGACCGTTATGATTGGCCGACCCCTCCCCCTGATAAATGAACCCTTCGCCCAGGCACCGCGCGAGACGCTCTGCCGGCCGGTCGGCGAAGTCGGCGTAATAGGCGCTGGTTTCGCCCGTCAGCAGCACGTGAAGGACATTGTGGAAGTCGTCGTTCCACTGCGCGTCATAGCCGCCCGGCCGCAGCCGATCGGCGTCGTTGCGCTCGTTCTCGAGGACGAGGTGAACCGGCCGGTCGGTCACCGTCGCGCGGATCTCAGCCGCCATCGCGTCGAGGAACCGGTCATTGTCGATCGCGTGGACGGCATCGAACCGAAGACCGTCGATCCGGTAGTCGGTCAGCCACATCAGTGCGTTGTCGATGAAGTAGCGCGCAACAGGCTCGACATCGACCGCCACCGCCCCGCCCCAAGGCGTATCGACGTCCTTGTGAAAGAACGATCCGGCATAGGCGCCGAGATAATTCCCGTCGGGTCCGAAGTGATTATAGACGACATCGAGCAGCACCGCGACGCCCAGCGCGTGTGCGGCATCGACCATCGCCCTAAGTTCGTCGGGCGTGCCGTAGCTCTCGGCGACTGCATAGGGCAGGACTCCGTCATACCCCCAATTGCGCGTGCCGCCGAACGCCGCGACCGGCATCAGCTCGATCGCGGTCACGCCGAGCGCGGCGATCTCGGGCAGGCGTGCGGTGATTCCGGCGAAACCACCCATGGTGCCGACATGGACCTCCATGATCACCAGCTCCTCCCAGCGCCGCCCGCGCCAGTCGGTCGATTGCCAGCGATACGCATCGGGATCGACGGTGACGCTCCAGCCATGCACACCCCCCGACTGCTGGCGCGAGGCCGGATCGGGGACGACCAGATCCTCGCCGATCCGGAAGCGATAGCGCACCCCTGCCCCGACATCGGCAATCGCGGTGACCCATCCGTCGGCCTGCCCGTCCATCGACATCGCCGCGGCGCCGTCGATCTCCAGCGTCACCCGGTCGGCATCGGGCGCCCAGAGCCGGAACGCCGTGCCGCCGCTCGCCGGCGTCGCGCCCCACGCGCTCATGCCGGATCCATCGTCCAGGACAGCAGCGCCGCACCCTGCGGCGCGAGATCGTAGCTGTCGGTGATCGGCATCGGCTGCTGCTCGGGCTTGGCGCTGTCGATCAGTACCATACGCTCGACCTCGGAGGGCGGTGGCATGGTGAAGGTCAGCGGCCCCTCCGACGCGTTCAGCAGCAGTGACACGACCTGGATCCTGCCATCCTCGCACAGCGCTGCACGGCGCATCGTCAGCGCACGACCATTGGTGTTTTCCCAGTCCTCGGGCGACAGCTGGACGCCGCGCTCGTCCCACCATTCGATGTCCTTCAGACCCTCCGCTGGAGTGTCCTCACCGTAGAGGAAATTGCCCGCGCGCAGCATCGGATAGTCGCGGCGGAGCGCGGCCAGCCGCGCGGTGAAGTCGATCAGCGCTTCACCCTCGGGGGTCTTCGCCTGCGTCCAGTCGAGCCAGCTGATCTCGTTATCCTGGCAATAGGCGTTGTTGTTGCCGCCCTGCGTCCGCCCGAACTCGTCGCCCGCGACCAGCATCGGCGTGCCGAGCGAGGCGAACAGCGTCGTCAGCATCGAGCGCGCGACCCGCTTGCGAGTCTCCGCGATCACGGGATCGTCGGTCGGCCCCTCGACACCCCAGTTGCGCGAGCAATTGTTCGAATGGCCGTCGCGATTGTCCTCGCCATTCGCCTCGTTGTGCCGCTCTTCATAGGCGGTCGTGTCGGCGAGCGTGTAGCCGTCATGCGCACCGAGCAGGTTGACGCTCGCCCAGGGACGCCGCGCACGACGATCGAACAGATCCGCCGAACCGGTCAGCCGCGCCGCCAGATCCGCGCGCTGCGCATGGTCACCGCGCCAGAACTTGCGGACGGTATCGCGGTACTTGTCGTTCCATTCGGCAAAGCCCGGGGGGAAATTGCCGAGCTGATACCCGCCCGGGCCGATATCCCAGGGCTCGGTGATCAGCTTCAGCCGGCCGAGCACAGGATCCTGCCGCAGCACGTCGAAGAACCCGGCGCCCGGATCGAAGCCGGTGTCCGTCCGCCCCAGCGTCAGCCCGAGATCGAAACGGAACCCGTCGATCCCGAAGCTGGTCGCCCAGTAGCGCAGCGAATCCGCCACCATCTGGATCACCCGCGCCTTGGTCAGGTTCAGCGTGTTCCCGGTCCCCGTGTCGTTGATCGAGAAGCGCGGCTGATCCTTGACCAGCCGGTAATAGTTCGCATTGTCGAGCCCGCGCCACGACAGCGTCGGTCCCTGCTCGGACCCCTCGCACGTGTGGTTGTAGACGACGTCGAGAATGACCTCGATCCCCGCCGCATGAAGACGGCGGATCGACCGGCGCAGTTCGTTGTGGCTGTCGGTCGCGAAGAAGGAGCGTTCGGGCGTAAAGAAATTGAGGGTGTTGTATCCCCAGTAGTTCCGCAGCCCCTTCTCCTGCAGGAACCGGTCCTGCGTATAGCTCTGGATCGGCAACAGCTCGAGCGCGGTCACGCCCAGCCGCTTGAGATGCTCGATGACCTTGGGATTGCCGAGCGCGGCGAAGGTTCCGCGTTCGGAGGGCTGCACCTCGTCGAACAGCTTGGTCAGGCCCTTGACGTGCGCCTCGTAGATGATCGTCTCGGACCAGGGCGTGTTCGGGCGGACGTCGCGCGACCAGTCGAAATGGCTGTCGGTCACGACACCCTTGGGCATGGTCAACGCATTGTCGCGCCGATCGAAGCTCAGATCCTCGCGCGCTGACTTGACCTGATAGCCGTACATCGCGTCGGTCCAGCGCAACTCGCCCGTCATCGCCTTGGCATAGGGATCGAGCAGCAGCTTGTTAGGATTGAACCGGTGGCCCTCTTCGGGTGCATACCGGCCATAGGCGCGATAGCCATAGGACAGCCCCGGCTGCGCATCGGGGAGATAGCCGTGCCACACCTCGTCGGTCCATTCGGGCAGGACGTAGCGCTTCAGTTCACGGCGGCCGCTGTCGTCATAGACGCACAGCTCGATCTTCTCGGCATTGGCCGAATAGACCGCGAAATTGACCCCGAGCCCGTCGAACGTGGCGCCGAGCGGATAGGCCGAACCGGCCTCGAGCGTATCAGGCAGAAGATGCAAAGCGAGCCCCCAGATTGACGCCAACCTCCACTATTCTAGCAGCGCGGCGGCGTGTCAGGGCGAAAACCCGCCTGCTCTCGCCAATGTTCCCGGTTCGGTTTCTTTTCCCTGTCGACGAGAAATAACCGGCGGTCTCGTGCAAAGCGGGTGACGCCGATCGGCGTCACCCGGTGCGTCGCCGCCGTTATCCAAGCTGCTCGAGTTTCGCATCCGGGGCTGCGGCCGAGGCGCGGAACCGCGCGACACTCGCCTCCGCGAACGACTTGGCAACAACCGTCGATACCGTCTTGAAGTCCGCGGTGGCATGGTCCGGCGTCAGCGTCAGGACGATGAACCCCTTGCGATCCTGGTCGCAGAACCGGACCTCGTCATTAGCGTCGGCGATCAGCGTCCCGATCCCCGGTATCAGCGAGCCATAGGACGGGCTGGTGATCGCGGTCGCACCGAATTCCACCGCGACGAGCTTCCCCGATGCATCGTGCAGATCGTTCGCCCAGCCGGCATGGCTATCGCCCGACAGCACGACCGGTCGCGACCCCGACCGCTTGAACGCGGCATAAAGCCGTTCCCGTGCTGCGGGATAGCCGTCCCAGCTGTCGAAGTTGAACGGCAGGCCCGCGCGATAGGATGCCATGCTCGCCATCAGCGCGGTGCGCCATTTCTCGGGCAGCCGCGCCATCATCGCGTCGAAGCGATCGGGGCCGAGCTGCTTCTCGAGATCGGGGCCGGCGACGCGCGCCATCACCACCTGGTTGCCGAGTACCTGCCATGGCTTGCCCGCCGTGACCGACGCCGCCATCGTCCGCTCGATCCAGGCGAGCTGCGGTGCGCCCAGCATTTCGCGACCCGGCTGCGCGCGCTCCGCCATCATCGGGGCATATTCGGCAGGCGCAATCGCCTCGCCCTTCGCCGCGACCTGCCTGCTCCGCGCGAGCAGCCGCGTCTCGACCATCACCAGCGTCGCGAGATCGCCAAACTCGAAACTGCGGTTGATCGCTTCCCACGGCTCGCCGGGCTTCGGGTCGCGGATCGGCATCCATTCGAAATAGGCCTGCATCGACGCGGCCTTGCGCGCCTTCCAGTCGCCCTCGGTCGCCGGGTCATGGTTCTCGGCGCCGCCGATCCAGTCGTCATTGGCGACCTCGTGATCGTCCCACACGCAGATGAACGCCGCGCGGGCGTGCGCCGCCTGCATGTCGGCGTCGCGCTTCACCTGCGCGTGACGCATCCGGTAATCAGCGAGCGTCACGATCTCATGCGTGGGCTCGACCAGCCGGCCGATCTTCTTGCCGATGTCGCCGCCATAGCCGTCGATGCCATATTCATAGATGTAGTCGCCGAGATGCAGCACCGCGTCGAGCCGGTCGAGTTTGGCGATCGAAGCATAGGCGTTGAAGAACCCGCCGGGGTAGAGCTGGCACGACACTACGCCCATGACGACATCCGCAACCACGCCGCGGGGCAGCGTGCGGACCCGGCCGACGGGCGAGCGCGTGCCCGCCGCGGTTTCGAACCAGTAGCGATACTCGGTTCCGGGCTTCAGCCCCGTGACCGCGACCTTGGCTGTGAAGTCGCGCGCGGCACGCGCCGCGATACGGCCCGAGTGGAGGGGCGTATCGCCCTCGCGCAGTGCGACATGCCAGGTCAGCGCGATATCGCCGGCCTGTTGCGGATCCTGCGGGGTCGCGCGCGTCCACAGGATCGCGCCGTCCGCGGAGGGATCGCCGCTCGCCACGCCGTGGTCGAAGCGCGCTGCCCCGGCGCTGCCGTTCGGGCGCGCCGCGGTGGCGAGGCCGGGAAGCGCGAGCGCGGAGCCGGAGCCGAAGAGCGTGAGGGCGTCGCGGCGATTGATCGTCATAACAGTGCCTTTTGCGGTGATGCCGCCTGCTAGGGGCGCTCGGCGTCAGTCACGTTGCGGCAGCGTTACGCCGCGATGACAGGCCGTCACGCGCGGGTCATGTATCCGACGCGGAACCGTAACGACCCCGCCCTAGGTGCTCGCTCACTGACAATCGGGGGACTTCATGACGACCATTTCTACGCGCCTGGCTCTGGCCGCGCTTGCTGCATCCTGTTCAACGGGTGCGCTTGCCCAGGCGATCGTCGCACCCGATCCGGCGACCGGGCCAGCCGCCCGCGCCGACGTGACGGGCGGCGACGACATCGTCGTCACCGCGCAGAAGCGCGAACAGCGGATCGAGGACGTGCCGCTGAACGTCACCGCGCTCACCGGCGCGAAGATGGCGGATATCGGCGTCAACTCGTTGTCCGAAGTCGCCGCCTATATTCCCGGCCTGCAGATCCAGGAGCAGAGCGCGAACAACCCCGGCTTCGTGATCCGCGGCATCACCTCGGACAATGGCTCGTCGCAGCAGGGTGCGCGCGTGACGCTCTATTATAACGGCGTCGACATCAGCCGCTCGCGTGGTGCCTATCAGGATCTCTATGATCTCGAGCGGATCGAAGTCGTGAAGGGCCCGCAGGCGACGCTGTTCGGCACCGCCGCCGCGGTTGGCGCCATCAACCTTATCTCCGCCAAGCCGCAGCCCGGCACCTCGGGTGCGATCACCGGCTCCTATGGCAATTACAACCGCACGCAGGTGTCGGGCTTTATCAACGCTGGCAACGACGTGCTGTCGGGGCGGCTGGCCTTCGCCTATAAATATCGCGACGGCTATGTCCGCAACATCGCCGGTGATGCGAACATCCCCAACCAGAACCAGGGCAAGGTCGATCAGGACGATCTGAACGGTCAGGACCAGCGTGGCATCCGCGGCTCGCTGCGCTTCCAGTCGAACGATGCGGTCACCGCAGACCTCGTCCTGACCTATGACGGTCAGCGCAATCCCGGCACCGCATTCAAGAGCCGTGCGCATGCCCCGACCGGCGGCCAGACCGGCGATTACGGCAATGCCGAGCTCTCGGGTTCGCCGTTCAGCGCCGAGGCGCTCGGTGCGCGCAAGCTCGGGCTCGACCGCAACGTCTATGACGCCAATCTGACGGTGTCGGTCGATCTGTCGCCCGGCATCACCTTCACCACCGTCAACGGCTATCGCCGCTTCGACGCACTCGAAATATTCGACGCGGATGGCGGCCCGGCCTGGTATCTCGAGTTCGCCGAGGATGCGAAGGGCGACCAGTGGAGCCATGAGAGCCACTTCGCGTTCGACGGCCCGAAATATCGCGCATCGTTCGGCTGGAACGCCTTTTTCGAAAACGGGTCGCAGCGCGTCCCCTTCTCGACCGAGGAGGGCACCTATATCGCTTGCTCGATCGCCACGGCCTATCAGCCGTTCCGTACCGCGCTGAACGGCGCGGGGATCCCGACCGGCCCGGGCTGTGTCGCCGCCAATGGCACTATCCCGGCGGCGACCCGCGCCACCGCGATCCTCACCGGCGGCCGTTCGACGCAGATCCCCTATTCGTCCGAGTTCACCAATTACGGCAACAACGACACCTATTCGGTGTTCGCCGATGCGACCTATATCCCGATCCCGGCGCTCGAGCTGACCGCCGGCGCACGCATCCTGATCGAGGATCGTCAGTCGGGCTATTCGTCGATCCAGCCCAATTCGCAGATCCTCGCCGCGCTGGGCGTCCGCACCAGCCTGCTCGGAACCGCGAACACCAATGGCGTGAAGTTCGAGGCGGACCAGAGCTTCGCCGCGATCCTCCCGCGCTTCAACGCGTTGTTGAAGCTCGACGAGGATGTCAGCCTCTACGGCACGATCAGCAAGGGCCGGCGCTCGCCGGTCGTCCAGTTGGCCGCACTCAACGCCGTCAACGGCGTACGCCCCAATCTTCAGATCGTGCCTGAGGAAAATGTGTGGAACTACGAAGGCGGTATCAAGGGGCGCGTCGGTCCGTTCACCGGCGCGGCATCGGTCTTCTATCAGACCTATGACGGGTTCCAGGTCTCGGTGAACGAGGTCAATCCCGCCAATGGTGCGGTCGTCGCGGTCACGCGCAGCGCGGGCTCGGCGAAGAATGTCGGCGTCGAGCTCGAGGGCAATCTGGCGCTTGGCCAGTATCTCTCGGTGTTCGGGACCTTCGCCTATCTCGACGGCGGGATCGCGGACCAGCCTGCAGGCACCTTTGCCGGCAACCGCTTCCGCCTCCAGCCGAGCACCACGGCATCGGGCGGCGCGACGCTCCGGCTCCCGCTCGGCGGCGCGGTCTTCTATGCGACGCCGAGCGCGAATTACCGGTCGAAGGTGTTCTTCGAACTGCCCAACAGCGCCGCGATCAGCCAGCGCGGCTACACGCTGGTCAACCTGCGTGCGGGTATCGAGCTCGCGGACGGGCGCTACCGCGTCGGCGGCTTTGCGCGCAACCTGACGAACAAGCGGTACCTGATCGACGCCGGCAACACGGGCGGCGGCTTCGGCATCCCCACCTATATCGCCGGCGAACCGCGCTTCTACGGCGTCGAGCTCGGCGCCAAGTTCTAAGCAGCCCTGTCCCACCCTGTCGTTCCGGCACGCGCCGGGACGGCGGGGACCATCCGCGGCCTCGGGTAAGGTGGCGGGTCGCCTCTTGGCCGGCTCCTAACCCGGCCCCGTGCGTTGACGCGCATTCCCCATCCCACGAGGTTCTCACGATGCGCGCCACTTCTATCGTTCCGGCGGCCGCCGCATGAGCGGTCCGCAGCTCTTCACGCCGTTCAAGGTCGGCAAGCTCGATCTCGCCAACCGGATCGTCATCGCGCCGATGTGCCAATATTCGGCGGTCGACGGCTGCATGACCGACTGGCACCTGATCCATCTCGGGCATCTAGCGCTGTCGGGGGCGGCCCTGATGATGCTCGAAGCCGCCGCGGTGACGCCCGAGGGGCGGATCACCTACGGCGATGTCGGGCTCTATGACGATGCGAGCGAAGCGGCGATCGCGCGGACGCTCGACAGCGTGCGCCGCTGGTCGGACATGCCGATCGGCATCCAGCTGTCGCATGCCGGACGCAAGGCGTCGTGCGAGGTGCCCTGGAAGGGCGGCGGGCAGATCGCGCCGGGCGCTGACAAGGGTTGGCAGACCGAAGCCCCCTCCCCCGCCGGTTTCCTGCCGGATGACGCGCCGCCGACGGCCCTCGATCGCGAGGGGCTGGCGCGACTGCGCGACGCGTTTGCCGCCGCGGCGACGCGCGCGGGACGCCTCGGGATCGATGCGATCCAGCTGCACGCCGCGCACGGCTACCTGCTCCACCAGTTCCTCTCGCCCTTGGCGAACCACCGCGACGACGATTATGGCGGCAGCCTCGAAAACCGGATGCGCTTCCCGCTCGAAGTCTACGACGCGGTCCGCGCCGCCTTCCCGGCGGATCGCCCGGTGACGATGCGCGTATCGGGCACCGACTGGGTCGAGGGCGGCTGGGACGGCGAACAGACCGTCGCCTTCGCAAAGGCGCTCGAGGCTCGCGGGTGCGATGCGATCCACGTCTCGAGCGGGGGCCTCAGCCCGGACCAGCAGATCCCCGTCGGGCCAAGCTATCAGGTCCCGCTGGCGCGTCAGGTCAAGCAGGCGGTCGGCATCCCCGTCGTCGCGGTTGGGCTGATCACCGACTATGAACAGGCCGAGGCGATCATCGGTACCGGTGACGCCGATCTCGTCGCGCTTGCCCGGACCCTGCTCTACGATCCGCGCTGGCCGTGGCATGCCGCCGCACATCTCGGCGGCCATGTGGAGGCGCCCAACCAGTATCTCCGCTCACAGCCACGCCAGTACAAGGACCTGTTCCAGGCCTGACGCGAGCCGCGACCCTCGCGGGTCGCGGCAATGTCTCCAGCGCGGTCAGCCGTTGTCGCGGAAACCGGGATACAGGCTCATCCCGCCGTCGACGGTCAGCGTCGATCCGATGATATAGTCCGCGGCATCGGACACCAGGAACAGCGCCGCACGCGCGACATCGTCGGGTTCGCCGATCCGTCCATAGGGGATGAGTTCAAGCAGCGCGTCGGCGGCATCGCCCTTGGTCGCATCGGCGTTGATGTCGGTCGCGATCGCGCCGGGCGCCAGCGCATTGACCCGGATCCGCTCCTGCGCGACCTCCTGTGCCAGTGTCCGCATCAGCATCCCGCTGCCGCCCTTCGACGCTGCATAGTTTGCATGCCCCGCCCAGGGGATCGTCTCGTGAACCGAACTCATGAACAGGATCTTGCCGATCGCCCGGCCAAAGCCGCGATCACCCTGCGCGCGGAACCGGCGTACCGCCTCGCGCGAAACGAGGAACTGGCCCGTCAGGTTGACGTCGATGACGCGGCTCCAGTCGGCCAGCGTCATGTCCGCATAGCCCGCATCCTTCTGCATGCCGGCATTGGCGAACACGACGTCGACGCCGCCGAACCGCGACACGGTCTCGTCGAACAGCCGGAGGACCGCATCCTCGTCCGCAGTATCCGCCTGGCAGGCGAACGCCTCGCCCCCGCCCGCGACGATCCGCGCGACCACGTCGTCCGCCGCCTCGCGATTGCTGTTGTAATTGACGGCGACGCGCGCGCCGGCCTGCGCGAACAGCAGCGCGGCGGCGCGTCCGAGGCCGGAGCTTGCACCGGTGACGATGGCGGCCTGTCCGGAGAGATCGATGTGCATGGGGCTCGCTTTCGCTAGACTGTCAGGAGTTGCGTCCCCAACGCCCGCCTTGCCAAAGCTATCCGTCTGCCCCCACGGGGCGGCTAGTCGTCCAGCGTGTCCGCAGTCCGCAGCGCGCGGACATAGGCCTGCGCCGCCTGTTGCTCGGCCGCGCTCTTGAACGCGTCACGCGGGTCCGGCGCATCGCCGAGCGTCGCCAGCACGGCCCACAGCGCAAACCGCCGGCCGGTCTCGCGCTCGGTACCGAACGCGATCCGGACGCGCTCTAGACCGTCATCGATCGCGATCGTATCCAGCGTATCGAGATCGGTCGTACCGAAATAATGGGTGAGCATCGCATCGAGATCCATGACGCAGCGCTGCCCGAGCCGGGCGATCGTGGCAAGTCATGTCGAACGGCCGCCCCCTTCGTGCGAAAGAGTTGCGCAACGGTCCACCCCGACCTAGATGCCGGTCGCACACGCCCCTCCGCCATTGCGGCGGCGCGGATGCGGTGCGGAAGAGTGTCCGAGTGGTTTAAGGAACTGGTCTTGAAAACCAGCGTAGGGGTAACTCTACCGTGGGTTCGAATCCCACCTCTTCCGCCAATGCTTCGTTTCAGCTTGCCTCACACGGGTTCCTAACGACGCCCAAGTCCCGTTTCCGGCGTGTTCGCATCCCCGGAGCACCGAACCGGTTCATAAACAGCGCAAGTAAATCGAGTGACTGTCGGGGCACCGGCGAACCCGAAGGTCCAGAATGGCAGCAAACATTCTTACAGACGGTGCTTGAAGATCGTCTGTACCGGCACCCTGGTCTTGGAATGACTTGATTTAGGGTTCGGTCAGGCGCTTAGTGCACATCCGAATGCTTGAGGTGATGCGGGGCTTCAAACAAATGAAGCGGTGGTTGCTCTTGATCCTGGGTGTGGCCTTCAGCCTTCCGGCGCAGGCGCAGCTTGCGGCACCGGTGAAGAATGGCGACTCGACCATCGTCGTCACGGGCAACCGAAGCCGCGAATCCAAGGTGGAGATGAGCGACTGGCGAATGGCGGAAACGCCGCACGTCATCGTGTTCAGCCAGGGCGACGAAACTGCGTTGCGGCGCACCGCGCACAATCTCGAAAAGCTGCACTTCCTGCTCTCGGTCCTGCATGGCCGGGTAGATCAGCCTGACGAGACGATCAAGATCGCCGTGACGATGATCGGCGATGCCGCGGCGTTCGAACAGCTTCGACTGACCGACCTGCGCTGGCAATATGGTCCCTTCCCGCCGGCGTTCGAAAAGACGATCTACTATGATCCGCGCGAGGAAGGGTCGGTGCTCGCAACGACCGAAGAGGGCGTAAACCTGGTTCTTCAACCATCGGTTGGCCGCAAGACGAGCCGCAATTGCACGCGCGGGCGGGACCGAAACCCTCCAATCGTTGATTACTACATAAGCCCCAGGGTGACGGCGACCGGACAGCCGACGTACGATGTGAACCAGATTCTCGAACAGCTTGCGGTGAACGAGATCGCCTTTTGCCAATGGGCCGAATCCCGCGTCTATGCCGCCTTTGCCCAGAACTACCTGATGACCTATTTTCCGGCAGCGTATCCGCGCTGGTATCTTCAGGGGTTCGGAGAATTGTTCGCGACGATGGAAGCCGGCGCCGACTACGTCGAATATGGCCACCTTCCGCCTGGCTACGCGAAGGTCATGCATCACTACGGTCTGTATCCGGTCACGCACATCCTCGATGGGCGCTATCTCTCGGGCAAGGGTAGGGCCTGGACGCCCTATCACGCATGGCGGCTGGTCCACCTCCTGTATTTCTCCGAGGAGTGGAAGCCGCGGCTTCACGATTATCTGAACGCCCTGGCACGGGGTGACGACTTGCAGACCGCCGCGAGCGCTCTTGGCGATCCGAGCCAGTTCCAAAGCGCCGTGACCGCCTACCGAGGCCGCAAATTACAGGCTGAGAAGATGGCCTTTCCGGCCAATCGCGCGCCGGAACCTAGCATCCGACGTCTGACCCGCGCGGAGGCCGGGCTGATCCGTGGCCGGCTTGAACTTGGCGCGCGGATCGAGGTGCCCGACGCCGGCCCCGACCGTGAGAAGGCGCTCGCGCGACGTTCCGCGTGGATCGACCGGCTTCGCGATAATGCGACCCGCTTCCCCGCCCTGACCGAAAACCACTTGCTCCTGGCCGAGGCCGAATGCCGCACCGGCAATCCCGAAGCCTGTCTTGAAGCCACCGAACGGGCGATCGCCCAGTCGCCGACCGAAACACGCGCGCTGGTGTGGAAAGGCACGGCGCTGACGCAACTGGCTATGCGCGCTCCGACGGCCGAACGTCGGCAGCGGCTTGGGGACGCGAGACGTTTCATCGTCAGGGCCAACCGCCTGGACCCGGAGAGCAGCCTTGCGCTGATCGCGTATCACGACAGTTTTGCGACGGCGGGCCAGCAGGCCCCGGATGTCGCGGTGGAGGGGCTGTACAAGATCGTTCAGTCTGCGCCCGCCGCGCCCGGTCCGAGACTGAAGCTCGGTGAGGAGCTGATCGCCCGCGACCTTCGAGAAGAAGCGCGCAGAATGCTGCTGCCGGTCGCCAAAGGGGCGTTCGCAACGCCCGAACAACCCGTCGCCGCCGCTTTGCTGTCGCCAGCGGGGGCGACGGAGCCGGGGCGTTAGCGGCTGCTAAAATCCGGCGTTCGCAGACCGTAGCACGTTGAAACATCGCCGGGGTCCTTATCCGGACCCCGGCGATCACGTCAGTCGGTAACGTTACAGCCGCAGCGAGACCCCTGCGACGAGCTGCCGGCCGAGCAGGTCATACCCCATCACGGTATTGCCGCGCAGCAGACCAATCCGCGAACGGCTATCCGGGATGAGCGGCGGATCGCGGTCGAAGATGTTGTTGGCAGCCAGCCGGAACGTCATCTGCTTGTTGATGTCGAAGCTGAGCGCCACGTCGATCCAGTTGTACGAACCGACACCCGGATATTGATCGCGCCGGGCGCTCGCGTCCTGGGCGGGGATGCCGGTGTCCTCGGGCGCGTAGATATCGAGCGGCATCGCGCCGCGGTGGCGCCAGTTGACCGACAGGCTGGTCGTGCTGTCGGGCGCGGTCCAGGTGGTGCGGAGCTGGTGCTTCCAGCGCGGCATGCTCTCGCCGCAGAGATTGCCGAAATATCCCACGCAGTTGCGCGGTTCGATCGTGGGCGACGATTGCGAGCCGACGCGGGTCATCAGCGTCCCGTTGAAGCTCATGTCGAGCCGGCCGACGCCGCCCAGGCCGACATTATACTGCCCCTGGAAATCCCAGCCATGCGACTGCGACTTGTAGCCATTGGCCGAGCCGCGGGCCACCCAACCTGTCGACGGACTGGTCGCAGGCGAGCTCGAGAGCGTGCCGGTGCCAGGATTGCGGACGATGCCGCGGCAGAAATATTCGTTCCCGGTCGCGAGACACTCGCCGATGATGTTCTGCGGCTGGAGGAAGTCGAGCTGGTCCTTCAGATCGATCAGCCAGCGGTCGATCGACACCGTCAGGCCGGGTATGAAGCGTGGGCGCAGCACGACGCCGAACGTCTTGGTAAAAGCGCTTTCGGGCGTCAGATTGAACCCGCCCTCGCGCACGGTGCACCGATCGTCAGGGCAGATCAGCGAGGCACTGCCATAGAGATTGTCGGCAAGGCCGGTGTTGCGGCATTGCTGCAGCGTCGCCGACGGCGCCAGTCGCGCGCCGTTGGGGTTCGACGGATCGATCCGCGGTGCGCAGGGATCGGCATAGAAGCCCTGGTTCCAAAAGATGTTGGCGGCCCCCTGCGCGGTGCTGACACCCGGTGCGGCCTGGGACTTGTTGTAGGAGGCGCGGAGCGTGATGTCCGCCACCGGCGACCAGAGCCCCTCGACCTTCCAGGTATCGAACTTGCCGGCGAGCCGGTTGTACTGCGACACGCGGTAGCCGGCGTTGACCTGCAGCAGCTCGGCGAAGCGGCGATGTTCGATCAGCGGTGCCTGCACCTCGGCATTGGCTTCGAGGATGCTTTGCGTGAAGCGCTGGTTCTCGCCGCCATTGTTCTGCTGGAAGATCTCGTTGACGATGGTGCGTTCCATTTCCTCGCGATATTCCGCGCCCAGCGCGATCGCGATGCCCTGGTCCGCAAGCGGCGAGGTAATGCCGTATCGGCCCAAATCGCCGCTGACGGTGCCGACGAACTGCAACAGGCGCGGAATGCGCGTGCTGATCCCGCCGGTCGCGCCACCGTAGAGATACTGGTTGAGCGCCGTATCCTGGTTGAACGGCGCGAACGCGTTGAACGGCACGCAGGACGGATCGGTCCCGTTGACGACCGCACGACAGGTCGGCGTGCCGTTGACCCGGACGACGTCGAGCGAACGATTGATGTTCTCGAACCGCGCGAACGGCACGTCGATGGTGTCGAGGCGCGCGCGCGAGATCATGCCCGCGACATCGTAGGACCATACGTCGTCGAAACCGCGCCCGCGCAGCCCCGCGACGATACGATAGCCCTCGTTGGTGAAGCGCTGCCGCACCAGTGGCAGCCCGTCGAAGCGGTAGCGGACGTCGATCGGCGCATATTGTCCGGCGACGCCGGCGTTGGCGCCGCACAGATCCTGTGCCTGCGAGGCCGACAGGAACGCGTTGTCGCAATTCACGCGGAACGGGTCCGAGCCGTACGCACCGAAGTTGAAGGTGCGGTTGAGCTGGGTGTTGTAGGACTTGTCGCGGTAGAACAGCCCGTTGCCGTACAGCTCGATGTCATCGGTGATCTTGGCGGTCAGGAAACCGCCAAGGTTGACGCGGTTGAACGCGCGCTGGACCGCCCAATTGTCATAGGGGTTGGCAGACGAGCCCTGCGGCCCGCTGTTGATCGGAATGAAGGTCCCGTTCCCGTTGGGATTGTTGACCAGGATCTGCCCGGCGCGCGGCCCCGACTGCGGAATGATCGTACCGGCGGGCGTGAAGCTCGCACGCGAACAACCGAGCGGCGAGGTGTTGGTCGGCTGGACCGCCTCGCAGACCGAATAGGAGCGATCGACCAGCTCGATCGGATTGGACTGGCGGTAGTTGATGAACCCGGTGAGGTTCACCCGGTCGTTGAACAAATTGGTGCCCGCCGCCAGGCTGACATCCGAACGACCACCGTCATTGGTCAATCCGCGCTTGGCGGCGAAACCCGCGCGACCTGCCGCCTCGGTGACCGCGTTGCTGCCATTGTCGTGATTGTAGAAGCTGTAGTTCGCGTCGAGCCGGATGCCTTCGAAATTCTTCTTCAGCACGAAGTTGACGACGCCCGACACCGCGTCGGATCCATAGACGGACGAGGCACCACCGGTCAGCACGTCGATCCGCTCGACCAGTGCGTTGGGGATGATGCCGACATCGACCGTGTTGGCGAGGCCCATGCGAAGACCGTCGATCAGCGTCAGCGTGCGCTCATAGCCCAGGCTGCGCAGCTTGATGCGCTGGCGACCTTCGGAATCGCTGAAATTCTGTTCCGAGTTCACCTGCACCTGCGGCAGGCGGTTCAGCACCTCCTCGATCGTCGTCGCGCCCTGTGCCGCGATTTCCGCGGCGGTCGTCGTCACGATCGGCGCGGCGGACCGGTTGTTCGGCCGCGCGATGCGCGTGCCGGTCACGACGATGTCCGACGCTTCCTGCCGTTGGCCGGTGCGTTCGGTATCTGCGGCGAGCTTGGCGGAGGCGACGGGATCGCCGATCGCGGTCTGGCTTTCCTGCGCACCATCGCCCGCGCCTGTATCCGACGCCTGGGCCTGCGCCTGAGCCGGCATCGCAAACAACGCCGCGACGCAACATGTCGTAGTCAGAAACCCTTTGAACAGCACCATTCCATTACCCCCCATGTTGCCGATCGGGTCACAGGGATGGTGATGCATCGTATCGATTGCCGCCGACCCTGTTCGGAAGCGTTCGATGAACAACAGGACGCGCTTTCATCGGGATCTGTCGCCCCGTGACCTTGCTGACCTTGTTCGGCATTACCATCCGAACCCTCGGACAGGCACATGCTGTCACGTCCCAAATATCAAAACAATACCAATAATTTCGGAAATGACACGCGGTATGGATTTTGTGTCGTAACGGTATCAATCGGTATCAATGACAGGACTTTGCGTTCTTCAGGCCGCACCATTCCGCATCGGTTGCGAGTCCGTCCGCCAAGGAACTGTATCCGCTGGGGTCATTGCTATCGGTCGTCGGTCAACGCATCCAAAGCGCAAGCAAGGCGGAGAAACTTGCTTGCGACGCGACGCTCTAGACCCGGCGTGACGTGCTCTTGCCTTCCATCCACTCGCGACCGGCGAAGATCACGTCCAAGACCGGTACAAAGCGGAGCGGCGGCAACAGGACGAGAAGCGACCCGATAAAAGAAATTTGCGAGTGACGATCGCGGTCAATCGGTTAGACCCTGCCGCACAAGGGGGGATCTCTACACCATGAAGCACCGCGCACTGACCGCTATCGCACTCTGCCTCGTCGCCACCGAACTGTCCGCACAGACCACGCCGCCACCGGCCGCCAGGCCCGTCGAACGGACCCAGGCGCCCGAGAATCAGGCGACGGCGCCCACCCCCGCGACGACCCGCGCCGACGCCAACCCGTCGCCCCAGCCCGTCGCCGCAGCCCCGGTCACTGCCGCCGCGCCCGCCAATGCCTCGGCTGCCACATCCAAATCGTCCGCCAAGCCGCCGGTCTGGGACGTCATGCAGCCGCGCGGACTGAAGACGCGCGAGGTCGCCCTGCATGTCGACGAGGGCAGCTGGATGAACGTCGACGTCTCGCCCGACGGCCGGATGATCGCCTTCGACCTGCTCGGCGACCTCTATACGATGCCGATCACGGGCGGCACGCCGCGACGCATCGCCGAGGGGCTGGCGTTCGAGCATCAGCCGCGCTTCTCGCCCGACGGCCGCCGCATCGCCTTCACGTCGGACCGCGGCGGCGGCGACAATATCTGGGTGATGAACGTCGACGGCAGCGACAAGCGCCAGGTGACGAACGAGGATTTCCGCCTGCTCAACCAGCCGAGCTGGAGCCCGGACGGCCGGTTCATCGCCGCCAAGAAGCATTTCACGACCGGCCGCTCGCTCGGCACGGGCGAGATCTGGCTCTATCACGTCTCGGGTGGCGGCGGCGTCCAGCTGGTCAAACGCGCGAGCGAGGTGCTGCAGAAGGAGCTGGGCGAGCCGATCTACGCACCCGATGGCAAGAGCATCTTCTACACGCGCAACATCTCGCCCGGCCCGATCTTCGAATATGCGCAGAATTCGCGCACCGACCTGTTCGATATCGAACGCTATGACGTCGACAGCGGTGAGGTCAGCACCGCGGTATCGGGCGTCGGCGGCTCGGTCCGGCCGACCCCGTCGCGCGACGGCAAGCGGATCGCCTTTGTCCGGCGCGAGAACAATATCACCAAATTATGGGTGAAGGACTTCGCGACCGGGGTCGAACGGATGATCTATGGTCCGCTCGACCGCGACGTGCAGGAGACATGGGCGGTTACGGGCGTCTATCCCGACATGGCCTGGACGCCGGGCGACACGGCGATCGTCTTCTGGGCGGGGGGCAAGCTGCGCCGGGTGGCGCCCGACGGCTCGGGTGCGGCGGTGATCCCGTTCCGCATCGACGATACGCGCGTCATCGTCGACGCGGTCCATCCGCAGGTCGCAGTCGCACCCGACCGGTTCGCGACGAAGATGCCGCGCTGGGCAAGCGTCTCGCCCGATGGCCGCACCGTCGTGTTCGAGACACTCGGCAAGCTGTGGACCAAGCCCGTTGCGGGCGGCACCGCGACGCGGCTGACGCGCGGCGCGGACGAATTCGAGCTGTTCCCGAGCTGGTCGCGCGACGGCCGCCAGATCGTGTTCGTCGGCTGGACGGATGCGGGGCTCGGCCAGATCCGGACGATCGCGGCAGGCGGCGGCTCGCCCCGCACCGTCACGACCGTCGCCGGCCATTATCGCCGCCCGCGCTTCTCGCCCGACGCACGCACGATCGTGTTCGAACAGGGCCCGGGCGGCGGGTTGACCGCAGCGCGGGGCAATCCCGATGCCGGGGCCTACCGCGTCGCCGCCAGCGGCGGTGCGCCGGTGCGGATCGCCAAGGAGGCGAGCGGCCCGCAATTCGGCGCGGCGAACGACCGCGTCTTCCTGATGGCGACCGAGAAGGACAGGCGCCAGCTGATCAGCACCGATCTCAACGGACAGGACCGCCGCGTCCATGCCTCGGGCGAGCTGGTCAACGATTACCAGATCGCACCGCGGGGCGATTACGTCGCCTTCCGTCAGAATTACGAGGCGTTCGTGATGCCGCTGATGCCGGGACGCCAAGCGGTCGAGACCGATGCCAAGGGCGGCCCCCTGCCCGTCACCCGCGTCAGCGGCGACGGCGCGGACTTTATCAACTGGTCGAACGACGGCCGGCAGATCCACTGGAGCGCAGGCCCGACGCTCTACACGGCCGAGACCGCGGCGCTCTTCCGCGCAGTGCCGACGCCGAAGGGCGAGGACGCGCCGAAGTTCGTCGCGCCGCGCACCGGCACCTCGCTGTCGATGGACATCGCCGCCGCCAAGCCTGACGCGACGGTGGCGCTGACCGGCGCACGCGTCGTGACGATGGCGAAGGCCGATGGCGGGATCATCGACGACGCCACCATCCTGATCCGCGGCGACCGCATCGTCGCGGTCGGGCCACGCGGCACGGTCGCCATTCCCGCAGGCGCGAAGACCGTCGACCTAGCGGGCAAGACGGTCATCCCCGGGCTGGTCGACGCGCATGCGCATGGTCCGCAGGGCGAGGACGAGATCGTGCCGCAGCAGAACTGGTCGGCGATGGCGAACCTCGCGCTCGGCACCACGACGATCCACGATCCGTCGTCGCGCTCCGCCGAAATCTTCCCGGCGGCCGAGATGCAGCAGGCCGGCATGCTGCTCGCACCGCGCACCTTCTCGACCGGTGAGATCGTCTATGGCGCCAAGGCACCCGACGTCTATGCGCAGATCGACACCTATGAGGACGCGCTCGCCGTCGTCCGTCGCCTCAAGGCGCAGGGCGCTCGCAGCGTGAAGAACTACAACCAGCCGCGCCGCGAGCAGCGCCAGATGGTCGTCGCGGCAGCGCAGGCCGAAGGCATGGAAGTCGTGCCCGAGGGCGGCTCGCTCTTCACGCTCGACATGAGCCTGGTGCAGGACGGCAATTCCACGGTCGAGCACAACGTCCCGCTTGAGCATTTCTATGCGGATGTGGTCGATCTCTGGTCGCAGACGACGGTCGGCTACACGCCGACGCTCGTGGTCGCCTATGGTGGACCGGCGGGCGATCCCTATTGGCGTGCGCATAGCGACGTTTGGCGGCATCCGCTGCTCGCCCGCCATGCACCGCCGGCATTGCTCGCGGCGCAGAATGCGCGGCGCGAGATCGCGCCCGAGGAGGATTATGTCGATGGCGCAACCGCGCGCGAAGCGCGCAAGCTCGCGGTCAAGGGCGTGCCCGTGGCGATCGGCGCGCATGGCCAGCAGCCGGGGCTTGGCGCGCATTGGGAGCTGTGGAGCTTCGTCCGGGGTGGGTTCAGCCCAATCGAGGCGCTGCGTGCGGGCACGATCGAATCGGCACGATCGCTCGGATACGCCAAGGACGTCGGCTCGCTCGAACCCGGCAAGCTCGCCGATCTGGTCGTGCTGAGCGCCGACCCGACAAGAGACATCCGCAACAGCGACAAGGTCGCGCAGGTGATGCTCGGCGGCCGCCTCTATGATGCGGCAACGCTGAACGAGACGATCACCGGCACGCGCAGGCGCCAGGCCTATTGGTGGGAGGGCGGCAGCGCGGGCGCCGATACGGGCGCACGCATCACCGTCGGCCACGGACACGGGGATGTCGACTGACATCCCCGATCGGAACCGGCGCTGAGGGCGACGGCGATCAGTAGATGTCGCGGCGGTACAGCCCGGCCTCGCTCATCGCCTCGACCCGGTCGTCGCCGAGGATGATCCGGAGTTCGGCATCGACTGCGCCTGCCATCCCGACGAGACTGCCGCAGACATAGATCGCCGCCCCCCGGTCCGCCCAGTCGAGCATCCGGTCGGCTTGTTCCGCGACCAGCGCCTGGACATAGCGCCCGCAGCCCGCATCGCGCGAGAAGGCGCGGTCGATCCGCTCGAGCGTACCCGCGGCCTGCAGCGCATCGAGTTCGGCGGCGAGCGGGCGATCAAACGCGCTGCTGCGTTCGCCATAGAGCAGCCAGGCGGGCGCGCCGCCGGTCCGTGCCCGCTCGCGAAGATGCGCCATCAACCCGGCGAGGCCGGTGCCGTTGCCGATCAGCACGAGCGGGGTCGCCGGATCCATCGGTGTCGCAAACCCCGGATTGGCGCGAAGCCGTATGGCGATAGGATCACCGATCGACGCCACTTCCGTCAGCCACCCCGAGCCGATTCCGAGCCCGCCATCGGCTGCGGGACATTGCCGCACGAGCAGCTCGACGCGGCCCGACTCCGGCAGCGACGCGACCGAATATTCGCGGTGCGCAAGCGGCGGCAGCACCAGCGGATCCCGCCCCCCTGCCTCGAAGGTCGCCGGATCGGGCAGCGTCGCCTTGGTGAGGGCGACCGCGACCCGGCCGTCATCGACGATCCCGCAATCGGCCAGGAACCGCGCGACGCGGGCCGGATCGTGACGCGGCTCGATCTCGGCGATCGCGCCCGGTGCCCAGCGCGTGCCCGCGGGGATGCCGAGCTCGACCCGGTACATCGGCGTGCCCGGGCTGTCGGGATTGAGCCATGTCCGTGCGACCAGCGGCCAGGCGGCATAGTCCGCCGGCTGCCAGTCGGGCTGCGCCGGATCCGCGCCGATCGCGTGAAGCTGTTGCTGCCACTGGCGTTCGCCGTCCGCATCGGCCGCATCGAGCTCGATCCGGTCGAACAGGCGCTGCGCCCCGCTGGCATGCAGCCACGCATCGACGCGCTGACCAAAGGCGCAATAGTCGGGATATTCGTGGTCGCCCAGCGCCAGCACCGCGTAGCGGACGCCGTCGAGATCGGCCGGCGCGGCCATGACGCGGCGCTCGAACGCCCGGGCGGTGTCCGGCGCATCGCCCTCGCCATAGGTCGCCACGACGAACAGGACGGTGCCGGCATCGCGGAGATCCGCCGGCGACACCGTCGCCAGCGGCTGGATCGCAGCATTCGGGAACGCCGCAGCGCTGAGGCGTGCGAGACGCTCGGCAGTGCCGGTCTGCGACGCGTGGACGACCAGCACGCCGGGTCGGTCCGCCCCCCCGTTGTCGGCCGAGGCAGGAACCGCGACCGCCGCCAGCGCCCGCTTGGTCCGCCGGCGGCCGAGATACAGCAGCAGGCCGGTGACCGTGAACAGCGGCATCGTCAAGCTCGTCAGGAACAGCGCGATTCGTCCGGGCAGACCGAAGAATGCCCCCGTGTGGAGCGGATAGATGCTGGTCGCGATCGTCTCGCCAACGCCGCGATCGGCATAGCGCTTCGTCTTGGTCAGCGCGCCGCTCCGCGCATCGAAGCGGAGTTCGTCGGTCATCCGGTCGGACCGCGCGCCGATCGGCACCATCCGCATCGTCACCGGTGCCGCGCCCTGCGGGACCGTGATTGTCACCCGGTCGAAACGCGCGCCCTCACTTCGCTGGAACCCCGCCCAGGCCGGAGCGATCGGTCGCGACTCTTCCGCCACCTCACCCCGGTCGCCGCGACGGCCACCCGGCGCGCGCCCCTCGCGCCCGCCACGTTCCGGCCGCTCGGTCGTACCGGTCAGCATGTACCGCGCGCCCCGCTGATACCAGTCATAGGACCACCAGAGGCCGGTCGCTGCACTCAGCAGATAGAAGACGAGCACCCAGCCGCCGATCACCGCATGAAGCGCACGGTACAGGTTGCGCCCGGTCTTGCGCAGATCGAGCACGAACCAGGCGCGCCAGTCGAGCGGGTGGCGCGGCCAGCGCAGATACAGCCCCGATACCGCGAAGAAGACGAGCGCCAGCGCGGACAGACCGGTCAGCTGGCTGCCGATGCCGTTGCGTCCGCCCGGCAGCGCGAGCCAGCGATGCAGATTCTCGATCGTGCGAAACACCCCCGCGCCCGTGGCGGTGCCGAGCAACCGGCCGGTCCGCGGATCGATATAGCTGCGCTCGCCACCGCGCTGGCCCTTCTTCGCGGCGAAGCGCACCTGCGCTGCGAGTGTGGGATCGCGCGCGATCGTCAAATCCTGCACCCGCTTGCCCCCGCGCTGCGCGGATGCGGCCCGGACCAGAGCATCGGGCGACAGCCTTGCCGCATCGCCCGCCCCACTTGGCAGCGGTGCGAGGGTCACCACCCCCGGGCTGAGCGCCGCCATGATCTCGTCCTCGAACGCCATCGCGGCGCCGGTCACGCCCATCAGTGCGAGCACGAAACCCGCGGTAATCCCCAGGAACCAGTGCATCTGGAACAGCACGCGGCGCAGCGTCATTGCGTGCAGTCTCGAACGATCATCATCTGCCTTCAGCCCCCCAGATCATGGATGCCGCACTATCACGTATTGCTATTAGTTCTCAAGTGCAGCTTTGAGCGGGTGTTGGCGGACGGTCGTCGTCACGCATCGACGCTTGCCCGGAGGTCGCGGATCGGCAAGCATGCACAAAAGGGGAGAGACACATGAAAACCGCGATACTGGTCGCGCTGGCCGCTGCGACCGCGATTCCGGCCGACGCGCAAACGGCGCCACCGGTTGTGACCTATATCCAGGCCGGCACGCTGCTCGATCGGCCAGGCCAGGCGCCGCGCGGCGCGACCACGATCATCGTCCGCGACGGCAAGATCGTCGCGCTGCGTGACGGGTTCGTGGCGCCGGAGGCGGGCGCGACACTCGTCGACCTGCGCACCGCGTTCGTGATGCCGGGCATGGTCGACATGCATGTCCATCTCTGGGGCATCGGCGGCGACCCGATGCGCGCACGGCTCGAGGCGATGACCCGCGACCGGTTCGATGACGAGATGACAGCGGTCGCCAATGCACGGCAGACGCTCGCGGCCGGGTTCACCTCGGTTCGCGACCTTGGCGGCGATCCGCGCGGCATCCGTGCTTTGCGTGACGCGATCGATGCGGGCGCGATCGAAGGGCCGAGCATCACCAATGCCGGCGAGATGATCTCCGTCACCGGCGGGCACGGCGATGGCGGCAACGGCCTCGCCGAGGAATTCGCCGATATGGTCCATGGTCGCGAGGTCAATGTCTGCAACGGGCCCGATGACTGCCGCCGCGCGGTCCGGGCACAGGTCGCGCTCGGTGCCCGCGTCATCAAGTTCGCGGCGACCGGCGGCGTGCTGTCGAACGTCAGCGGCGGCCTTGGCCGGGCGATGACCCCGGACGAGATGCGCGCGATCATCGACACCGCGCACATGCTCGGCCGCAAGGTCGCGGCGCACAGCCACGCGACCGAGGGAACCCGCGCCGCGCTCGAGGCGGGGGTCGATTCGATCGAACACGGCACGTTTCTCGACGACGAGACCATCCGCCTCTTCAGGGCTAAGGGCGCCTATCTGGTGCCGACCGAGATCGCCCCCGTCGCGGCACTCGCTCAGGCACGCGGCGGCGCCCTGCCCGCGGCCACCATCGTCAAGGCCGAGTCCGCCGCCGCAGCCATGGCCGCCAGCCATCGCCGTGCCTATGCGGCCGGCGTCAAGGTCGCCTTCGGTACGGATACCGGCGTGTCGAAGCACGGCGACAATGCGACCGAATTCGCGCTGCTCGTGCAAAATGGCCTTACCCCGGCACAAGCCATCGCCGCGGCGACGAGCGGCGCGGCGGATCTGCTTGGGCGGGACGATATCGGCACGCTCGCGCCCGGCAAGACCGCGGACATCATTGCGGTGCGGGGGTCCCCGCTCGACGACGTGAACCGGCTCACGCAGGTCGATTTCGTCATGCACCGCGGGGTCGTGGCGAAGGCGGTCGCGGCGAAGTGACCGTCACGCCGCGGCGGCCCCTGCAAGTCGAGCGCGCCGCCGCCGTAGCGGGTCAGGCGGTCAGTTGACGCCGCCGGATCTCGCCGAGCAGCGCTTCGGCGGCGGGGTCGCCGACCTCGCCCTCCGTCGCGCGATAAGCCGCGATCACATCCGCATCCGACGCCGCGGCCAGGAGCCCCCGGACCTCCGCGTCGAACGCATCGACCTCACCCGCCGCAGCATCGGCGGCGTCGTCGCTGCTGATCGCCAGTGCGTCGGCAGGCGACGGTTCATGCGCCATGATCGCGTCCTGCTTGAACACGTCAAAGGCGTCTGCGGCCTCGTCACGCTCGACAAAGGCGATCTTGAGCGAGGTGAGCAGATCGAGCGGCGATGCGATATTTTCCATATGTTCACGGTAGGCACGGGCCCGCGAATGGCAAGCGCGATCGCGTCTCAACGGGACAAGTCCGTCGCTCGCTGGCCACGGCGCGACGCGCGTCCCGAAGCGGGGCAGCCTATTGTACGATCAATCTCGTCCGCGTCTCTTGACGATCGGGCAATGGCCTATACGATAGCGGTAACATGAGTGGAGAGGGAAATTGATGTCGCATATCGCCGCGCCGGTCCTGTCGGCGTTGCCTGCGGACTGGCGCAACGCGCTGCTGCTTGGCCGGGTTGATCTCGGCGACGGCCCCACGCCGATATTGGTAAGCCGCGGTGAAGTCTTCGACATGTCCCGTGTCGCACCGACCGTGTCCGCGCTCGTCGCGGGCGGCACGTTCGACACGGCAGCCGGGCAGTCGCTCGGCACCCTCGAATCGCTCGACCTGTCCGCGGCGGTCGATGCGCCTGCGCGCCTGCTGAGCCCGATCGACCTGCAATGCGTCAAGGCCGCCGGCGTGACGTTCGCGGTGTCCGCGATCGAGCGCGTCATCGAGGAGCGCGCCCGGGGAGATGCCTCCAAGGCGGTCGAAGTCCGCGGCCGGCTGGAGGCCCGGATCGGCGGCAGCGTCCGTTCGGTCGTGCCGGGCTCGGCCGAGGCGGCGGCGCTGAAAGAGGCGCTGATCGAGGACGGGATGTGGTCGCAATATCTCGAGGTCGCGATCGGCCCCGATGCGGAGATCTTCACCAAGAGCCCGACGCTCTCGACCGTCGGCTGGGGTGGCCCGATCGGGATCCGGTCCGATTCGACGTGGAACAACCCCGAACCCGAAGTCGTGCTGCTGGTCGATGCAGATGGCGCGATCGTCGGCGCGACGCTCGGTAACGACGTCAATCTGCGCGATTTCGAGGGCCGTTCCGCGCTGCTGCTGAGCAAGGCCAAGGACAATAACGCCTCCTGCTCGATCGGGCCGTTCATCCGCCTGTTCGACGACGGCTTCTCGCTCGACGACGTCCGCGCGAGCGACGTGACGCTCAAGATCGAGGGCGAGGACGGCTATGTGCTCGACGGGCATAGCTCGATGCGCGAGATCAGCCGCGACCCGACCGATCTCGTCACGCAGGCGATGAGCGAACATCATTACCCGGACGGCTTCGTCCTGTTCCTCGGCACACTCTTCGCCCCCACCAAGGACCGCGACGAACCCGGCCGCGGCTTCACGCACAAGATGGGCGACGTCGTCACCATCTCAAACCCGAAGCTCGGCGCGCTGGTCAACCGTGTCACCACCTCGCGCGATGCGCCCGCATGGACGCTGGGCATTGGCGGCCTGATGGCCAATCTCGCGCGTCGCAAACTTCTCGACGCATGACCTACGATCAGACGGAGACTCCCGTGTTGCAGCAGACCAGCGCCGGTGAAGGCCGCGCCATCTATCCCAGTCTCGCCGGCAAGCGGGTCCTCGTGACCGGTGGAGGCTCGGGCATCGGCGCGGGTCTGGTCGAGGCGTTCGTCGCCCAGGGTGCGCGCGTCGCGTTCGTCGACGTCGCCGACGAACCCAGCCAGGCGCTGCTCGAACGCCTCGCGGTCGATGCGGCCCATGTGCCGATCTATCATCGCTGCGACCTGACCGACATCGATCAGCTTAAGGACGTTTTCGGCACGCTTGAGCAGGCGCTCGGCGGGATCGACATCCTGATCAACAATGCGGGCAATGACGACCGGCACGGCGTCGACGAGGTCACGCCCGCTTATTGGGACGAGCGGCTGAACGTCAATCTTCGGCACCAGTTCTTTGCAGCCCAGGCCGTCGTCCCTGCGATGAAGCGCGCCGGCGGCGGTACGATCCTCAACTTCGGGTCGATCAGCTGGCATCTCGCGCTGCCCGATCTGGTCCTGTACCAGACGTGCAAGGCAGCGATCGAGGGCCTGACCCGCGGCCTCGCACGCGACCTCGGCCGCGACGGCATCCGCGTCAACACGATCGTCCCGGGCAACGTCCAGACGCCGCGCCAGGAGAAATGGTACACGCCCGAGGGGGAGGCGGAGATCGTCGCCGCCCAGTGCCTCGACGGCAGGATCCAGCCGATCGACGTCGCAGCACTCGTGCTGTTCCTCGCATCGGACGATGCGCGGATGTGCACCGGGCACGATTATTTCATCGATGCGGGCTGGCGCTGAACCATGGATAGCGAAGCCCGTCTGCTCGCCTCGGTCGGCGCCGAACTGGGCGAAGGCCCGGTCTGGTCGGCGCGCGACAAGGCGCTGTGGTTCGTCGATATCAAGGCGCCCTGCGTCTATCGATATGATCCCGTGTCGCATGCGCTCGATCGCTTCGACGCACCATCGCATGTCGGCTGGATCCTGCCTGCGCAGGACGGCCTGTGGGTCGCCGGGCTTGCCAAGGGCCTCCACCGCTTCGATCCGCGCGACGGCAGCTTCACGCTGATGAACGGCATCGAGCCGGACCTGCCCGACAATCGCCTCAACGACGCAGCGGTCGATCCCGCCGGCAGGATCTGGTTCGGGTCGATGGACAACAGGGAAGTCCACCCGACCGGCCATATCTACCAGTGGCACCGCGGCGCCGTCAGCAGGACTGCCGTACCGCCCGTCGTCATCACCAACGGCCCCGCCATCTCGCCCGACGGGCGCACCGCCTATCTGGTCGATACGCTGGGCCTGTCGATCGCCGCGCATCCGATCGGTCTCGACGGCACGATCGGCGCGGGTCGCCCCTTCCTTAAGTTCGACGCGAGCAAGGGCTATCCCGACGGCGCGATCTGCGATGCCGGCGGTGGCGTGTGGGTCGGCTTTTACGGTGGCTGGGCGGCACGACGGTTCGCGCCCGATGGCACGATGACCGACGAAGTGCGCTTTCCCGTCTCGAACGTCACCAAGATCGCGCTGGGCGGGGACGATGGTCGCACCGCCTTTGCGACGACCGCGCGACAGGGACTGTCAGCCGAGCGCCTCGCCTCGCAACCGCTCGCGGGCGACATCTTCACGTTCCGGACCGACATTGGCGGCATTCCCGTCATGCCGGTCAGCTTGGACCTTTAATCTCTAGACCTTGAACACGCCAACAGAGCGTGCATCATCAGGAAGGACGTCACTAATGAACGGCACGGCTACAGCCAGGGCCACGGGCTCACCCACCGATATGGGGGGCGTCAACAGCGCGCTGATCGCCCTCATCGTCGCGGTGGCGACGATCGGGGGCTTTATGTTCGGATATGATTCGGGCGTGATCAACGGCACGCAAAAGGGGATCGAGGCGGCGTTCGACCTCGGCAGACTGGGCATCGGCATCAATGTCGGCGCGATCCTGGTCGGATCGTCGGTCGGCGCATTCGCGGCGGGCCGGCTGTCCGACGTGATCGGCCGTCGCAACACGATGATGCTGGCCGCGATCCTGTTCATCGTCAGTGCGCTCGCAGCGGGGGCGGCGAACTCGTCGCTGCTGTTCATCATCGCGCGGATCATCGGCGGGTTCGGCGTCGGCGCCGCCAGCGTCACCTCGCCGGTCTATATCTCGGAAGTCGCACCGGCCAATATCCGCGGACGACTGACCAGCATCCAGCAGGTGATGATCATCTCGGGCCTGACCGGCGCGTTCGTCGCGAATTTCGCGCTCGCCCGGTTCGCCGGCGGCTCGACCGCCGAGTTCTGGCTCGGGTATCAGGCCTGGCGCTGGATGTTCTGGCTTCAGGTGATCCCCGCGACGATCTATTTCGTCGCGCTGTTCTTCATCCCGGAAAGCCCGCGCTATCTCGTCGTGAAGGGTCATGACGCCCGCGCCGAGGTGGTGCTGACCCGCCTGTTCGGCGCGGCCGAGGCCCGCCGCAAGGTGGCCGAGATCCGCTCTTCGCTCGCGGTCGATCATCACAAGCCGCGGCTGTCCGATCTGGTCGACAAGACCACCGGCAAGATCCGTCCGATCCTCTGGGCGGGGATCGGTCTGGCGGTGTTCCAGCAGCTCGTCGGCATCAACGTCGTGTTCTATTACGGCGCGACGCTTTGGGAAGCGGTCGGCTTCACCGAGGACAATGCGCTCCAGATCAACATCCTGTCGGGCGTCCTGTCGATCGGTGCCTGCCTCCTGACGATCGCGCTGATCGACCGGATCGGGCGCAAGCCGCTGTTGCTGGTCGGCTCGGCCGGCATGACCGTCACGCTCGGCATCGTCGCCTGGGCCTTCTCGAATGCCGTGCCCGCCGCCTCGGGCGTCGGCGTCACGCTGCCCGGCAATACCGGGCTGATCGCCCTCGTCGCCGCCAATCTCTACGTGATCTTCTTCAACGTCAGTTGGGGGCCGGTGATGTGGGTGATGCTGGGCGAGATGTTCCCGACGCAGATCCGCGGTTCCGCGCTCGCCGTCGCGGGGTTCGCGCAGTGGATCGCCAACGCGCTGATCTCGGTCAGCTTCCCGTCGCTCGTCCTCTCCCCGGGGCTGGCCTTCACCTATCTCGGCTACGCGATCGCCGCGCTCGTCTCGTTCTTCTTCGTCCGCGCCGCGGTCACCGAGACCCGGGGTCGCGAACTCGAAGACATGACCGGCTGAGCCGGACCATGAAAAAGGGCGGGCGGGAGGTGTTCCTCTCGCCCGCCCCATTTCGGCCTATCGGTGGCGCGCTCGGCGCCTAGTGATTGTGCCGCGGCGTCTTCGCGGCAATCCCGCGATACTTGACCGCAAAGTCCAGCACCCCGCCCTGCGCCAGCTGCCCCGTCTTTTCACGGTACAGTTCCTCCCAGGGCGAGTTGCTCGGCGGGATCGGCGGCGCTGGCTCGGTCTTGCGACGGGCGATCTCCTCCGCATCGACCAGCGCGTCGCAGGTCCCCGCGACCAGATCGATCCGGATCATATCCCCGTCACGCAGCCAGGCGAGCCCGCCACCGACCGCACTTTCGGGTGACACGTTGAGGATCGACGGGCTGTCCGACGTGCCCGACTGGCGACCGTCGCCCAGCGTCGGCAACGTCAGGATCCCCTGCTGGATCAGGGCGTCTGGCGGCTGCATGTTGACCACCTCGGCAGATCCGGGCCAGCCGATCGGACCCGACCCGCGGATCACCAGGATGCACCGCTCGTCGATCCCCAGCGCGGGGTCGTTGATGCGGTGGTGATAATCGTCCGATCCGTCGAAGACGACCGCGCGGGCCTCGAACCGGTTCTCGGCTCCCGGCGTCGACAGATAACGCGCGCGGAACGAGTCGGAGATCACCGACGTCTTCATGATCGCATGATCGAACAGATTGCCCTTGAGCACCAGGAACCCGGCATGCTCCATCAGCGGCGCGTCAAGCGTGCGGATCATCTCGCGGTCCCGCGTCACCCGACCGGTCAGATTGTCGCCCAGGCTCTGCCCCGTGATCGTCAGGCAGCTCGTGTCGAGCAGGCCCGACTCGGCCAGTTCATGCATCACCGCAGGCACCCCGCCCGCGCGGTGGAAGCGCTCGCCGAGATACTTGCCCGCCGGCTGCATGTTGACGATCAGCGGCACATCATAGCCGTGCGTCGACCAGTCGCTCATGTCGAGCGCGACCCCGGCATGCTGCGCCATCGCCATGATGTGCGGCTGCGCGTTGCTCGACCCACCGATCGCGCTGACGACGCGGATCGCGTTCAGAAAGGCTTCGCGCGTCAGGATTTTCGACGGGCGCAGATCCTCATAGGCCATGTCGACGATCCGGCGTCCGGTCTCGAACGCCATCTGGCCGCGTTCGCGGTACGGCGCGGGGATCGCGGCGCACCCGGTCAGCGACATGCCGAGCGCCTCGGCGACGGCATTCATCGTCGACGCCGTCCCCATCGTGTTGCAATGTCCGGCCGATGGCGCGCTGTCGGTGGCGCGGGCCAGGAACTCCTCCTCGTCGATCTCGCCCGCGGCCAGCTTGCGCCGACTGCGCCAGATCACCGTGCCCGAGCCGACCAGCTCGCCGTCATGCCATCCGTCGAGCATCGGCCCGCCCGACAGGACGATCGCGGGAATGTCGACGGTCGAGACCGCCATGATCCCCGCGGGGGTCGTCTTGTCGCATCCCGTGGTCAGCACGACCGCGTCGATCGGATAGCCGTACAGCGTCTCGACCAGCGTCATATAGGCAAGATTGCGATCGAGCGCCGCGGTCGGGCGACGGCAATTCTCGAAGATCGGGATCGTCGGGAATTCCATCGGGATCCCGCCCGCCGCGATGATCCCGTCGCGCGTCCGCTTGGCGAGCTCGACATGGATACGGTTGCAGGGCGACAGGTCGCTGCCGGTCTGCGCAATCCCGATAATCGGCTTGCCACAGCGCAGCTCGGCAGGCGTGAGCCCGTAGTTCATGAAGCGTTCGAGATAGAGCGCCGTCATGTCCGAGCGGGCGGGGTCGGCGAACCAGTCGCGCGAACGAAACGGCCGAGCCGGTACGCGATCCAAAGCTTCTCTCCTCCAAGTCAATCCGATAGCGCTACCTTTACCTGCCGAACAGTCAAGCTCGGCGCGACACTTCGCGGCGCAACAGCCGCCGCAACGGGATCACCGTACGACGATTCGAGGTTCGCGCCGATTGTAACACGCGTGCAACATGGCGGATTGACGCTCGATCGTGAAGCTGTTGAAACCGGTACATAATCGTGCGGGTCGGGAGAGCCGGAATGCGACAGGTCACAGGCATGTATGCCATATCGCCACGATCGCCGTCGGGCGAGCCGCGTGTCAGACGCTCCATCCCCGGGCCACGCCGGTCGTCTGGGATCCTGGTGAACCTCGTCCGGTGACACCGCGGCAGATCGATCTGGTCCGCGACAGCTTCGTCCATATCCTGTTCGCGGCGGACGAGGCCTCGACGATCTTTTACGACCGGCTCTTCGCGCTCGCCCCGGAATCCCGCGCGCTGTTCACGAACGACCGCATTGTCCAGGGCAGGCTTTTCATGCAGACGCTAGCCAAGATCGTCACCGGGCTGACCGCGTTCGACGCGATGCGTCCCGAACTGGCCGCGCTCGGACGCCGCCATGTCGCGTATGGCGCCGAGGATCATCACTATGCCCTCGTCGGCGACGCGTTGCGCCATGTCGTCGCGCATTTCGCCGGCGCGGATTTCGATCCCGATACCGACCGGGCCTGGCAGGACGCCTATGATCTGGTCGCGCGGGTGATGATCGAAGCAAGCCACGAGCACCACGTCTAGCCGCTCCAAACGGGCCGCGAAGCACGCGCTGCCGGCATCACCCCAGGCGGTCCGGAGCCACCGGCTCATAGCGCGGCACGACGAGGTGGATGACGGCGAGCGCGACGAGATAGGCGCAGGCCGCGACGATGAAGATCGGCTGATAGCTGCCGACGGTCTCGAGGATGCGACCCGCGAACTTCGCCATCAGCATGCCTCCAATTGCACCCGAAAGCCCCCCCAGCCCTACCACCGACCCCGTCGCCCAGCGCGGCAGCAGGTCGCCCGGCAGCGCATAGAGATTGGCCGAGAACCCCTGGTGCCCGGCACAGGCCACGCCGATCATCAGCACCGCCCACCACATGCTCGGCACCTGGGTCGCGAACGCGATCGGCACCGCACACAGGGCGCAGGCGAACATCGCGGTCTTGCGCGCGCGATTGACGCTGTAGCCGCGTCCGATCAACCGCGACGAGAACCAGCCGCCCGCCACCGACCCGACATCGGCGAGCAGATAGACCGCGATCAACGGCGGGCCGAAGGCGAGCATCGTCACGCCATATTGCCGGTTGAAGAAGTCCGGCAGCCAGAACAGGAACGTCCACCACACCGGGTCGATGAGGAATCGCCCGAGGATATAGGCCCAGGTCTGGCGTTGCCGCAGCAGTGTCCGCCACGCGACGGGCCGACCGGGTTCGACCGGCTCGCTCTCGATATAGGCGAGCTCTTCGGCCGTGACCCTGAGATGCTCGCGGGGGCGGCGATAGAAGCCAAGCCAGACGATCAGCCAGACGAGCGTTAGCAGCCCGGTCAGGATGAATGCCCAGCGCCAGCCCATCGTCACCGCGATGATCGGGACCAGCAACGGCGTGAGGATCGCGCCGACATTCGACCCTGCGTTGAAGATGCCGATCGCGAGCGCCCGCTCGCGCCGCGGAAACCATTCGTTGGTCGCGGCGATCGCGGCGGGGAAGGTCCCGGCCTCGCCGAGCGCGAGCGGAATCCGCGCAAGGATCATCCCGCTGGTCGAGGTGAAGAAGACGTGGCCGACATGGCCGAGCGTCCACAGCGCCACCGCCAGCGCGTAACCGATTCGCGCGCCGAGCCGGTCGATGAGCCGGCCGAAGACCAGATAGCTCAGCCCGTAGGCCGCCTGAAACCAGATGGCGAGGTCAGCATAGCCCGTCTCGCTCCAGCCATAGCGTTGCTGAAGGTCCGGCTTCAGCGTCGGCAGGACCAGCCGGTCGACATAGCTCAGCACCACCGCCGCGAACAGCAGCGCGCAGACGATCCACCGGACCCGGCCCCGCGGTTTCTCGACGTCGGCGGAGGTCGATCCGTCGGCGTTCACCAGTTGCACAGCGTGCCGTCTTCCAGCCGCGCGACCGGAAGATAGGCGCGCCGATAGTCATGGGTTTCGGCCAGCGCCTCGTCGATATCGACGCCAAGGCCCGGCGCCTCCCCCGGATGCATCATGCCCGCGTCGAAGCGATAGGCATGCGGAAAGACCGCGTCGGTCTCGTCCGTGTGCGGCATATGCTCCTGGATCCCGAAATTGGGGACGGAGAGCCCGAAGTGCAGCGCGGCCGCCATCGCCACGGGGGACAGGTCGGTCGCGCCGTGGCACCCGGTCCGGATATGATAGAGGTCGGCAAGCGCGGCGATCCGGCGCAGGTGCGTGATGCCGCCGGCATGCACGACGGTGGCGCGGATATAGTCGATCAGCTGGTGCTCGATCAGGTCCTTCGCGTCCCAGATCGAATTGAACACCTCCCCCACCGCGATCGGCGTCGTCGTGTGGTGCCGGATCAGCTTGAACGCCTCCTGATTCTCCGCGGGCGTCGGATCCTCCATCCAGAACAGGTTATAGGGTTCGAGCGCCTTGCCGAGGCGCGCCGCCTCGATCGGGGTGAGCCGGTGATGGATATCGTGGAGCAGGTGGACGTCCCAGCCCATCGCCTCGCGCGCCGCCTTGAACAGCTCGGGGACGACGCGGAGGTATTTCTCGGTCGACCACACGCTCTCGCTCGGCAGATCCGCATCGGCGGGCTCGTAGCGCGCGCCATGCTTGGCGACGCCATAGGTCGAGGCGAGCCCGGGCACGCCGCATTGCAGCCGGATCGCCTTGTAGCCCTTGGCCTGCTCGGCCTTCGCGACCGCGATCGTGTCGTCGATCGTCGTGCCATTGGCGTGGGCATAGACCATGCACGCGTCGCGCGCGGCGCCGCCGAGCAGTTGATAGACCGGCATTCCCGCCAGCTTGCCCTTGATGTCCCACAGGGCCGTGTCGACCGCGGCGATCGCCGCCATCGTCACCGGGCCGCGCCGCCAATAGGCGCCCTTGTAGAGAAACTGCCAGACGTCCTCGATCCGATGCGCGTCGCGACCGATCAGGCAGGGAACGACATGATCGCTGAGATAGCTCGCGACGCTGAGTTCGCGACCGTTGAGCGTCGCGTCGCCGAGCCCGGTGGTGCCGTCGTCGCACTCGATCTTGAAGGTCACGAAGTTGCGCCCGGGGCATGTCACGATGACGCGGGCATTGACGATCCTGGGCATGACGATCCTTCAGGCGATTTCGAGAATAACGGTCTTGAGGCGCGTCGAGTCGGCACCAACGGAAATGTCGAACAGACCCGGCTCGACCACCTCGCGCATCGTGATGTCGAAGAACCTGAACGCGTCCGGGCCGAGCGTGAACTGGACCGTGCGCCGTTCACCGGGGGCCAGCGTCACGCGTTCGAAGCCCTTCAGCTCGAGGATCGGCCGCGCGACGGACGACACCTGATCACGCACATAGAGCTGGACCACCTCGTCGCCCGCGCGCGCGCCGACATTGGCGATGTCGACCGAGACGGTGACCGTGCCCGCGATCCCGATCTTCGCCGACGACAGGCGCGGCGCACCGATCTCGAACTTGGTGTAGCTGAGCCCGAAGCCGAACGGGAACAGCGGCGCGGTCGTGTCGAACAGATAGCCGCGACGCGCCGAAGGCTTGGCGTCGTAGAAGACCGGCAGCTGCCCCGTCGACCGCGCGACCGTCACCGGAAGCTTCGCACCGGGGTTGATGTCCCCGAACAGCGCCTCCGCGATCGCGGTGCCCCCCTCCTGCCCGACATACCAGCATTCGAGCACAGCATTGGCCTGCGCCGTCACGCTCGGCCAGGATGGCGGGCGGCCGTTGATCGCGACCACGATGACGGGCTTCCCCGTCGCCTTCATCGCCGCGAACAGCGCATTCTGCTCGCCGAGCAGGTCGAGACTGGTGCGATCGCCGAGATGCGTCTTGGCATAGCCCTCCCGGCTCGTCTGCTCGGTGTCGCCGACCGCGAGCAGGATGACGTCCGCGGTGTTGGCGACGGTTACCGCCTCGGCGATCAGGTCCCGGTTGCGCGCGGGATCGGCCAGCAACACTTCGTTGGCGGACCGGTCCTCGCTCTGCGTGATGAAGACGCCCTGCGCGTGCACGACGTCGGCCTTGCCCTTCAACCGCGCACGAACCCCCTCGAGCAGCGACACGGTCGCCTTGGGGATCGACGAATAGCCGCCGAGCCGCGCGACGGCCGCGTTCGGACCAATGACTGCGACGCGCTTCTGCGCCCCCGGGCTGAGCGGCAGGACGCCGTCGTTGACGAGCAGCGCGATCGATCGCCGCGCCGCCTCGAGCGCCAGCGCGCGCGCCTCCGCATTGCCGGTCATCCGCGCCGCCGCCTGCGGATCGACGATCGCCTGTTCGAACATCCCCGACCGCATCTTCAGCGTCAGCATCCGCCGGCACGCGGCATCGACCGCCTCGATCGCCACCCGGCCGGCGCGGACCTGATCGGCGAGCGAGCGATAGGCCTCGCCGTCCGGCAGGTCCGAATCGACCCCCGCCGCCAGCGCGAGGCGTGCCGCTTCAGCCTTGTCCGCGGCGATGTGATGGAGCGATGCGAGTTCGCCGATCGCCGCATAATCACTGACGATCGCGCCGTCGAAGCCCCATTCGCCGCGCAGAACGTCGTTCAACAGCCAGCGATTGGCGTGGCTCGGGACGCCGTCGATCTCGTTATACGACGGCATCACCGCGCCGATCCCGGTCCGCGCGACGACCGCGCGAAATGGCGGGAAGAAATTCTCGCGCAGTTCGCGTTCGGCGATTGGCGCGGGGGCTACATTCTCGCCGCTTTCGGGCTGGCCGTGCCCGGTCATGTGCTTGAGCGTCGCGAACACCTTGCCGGGTGCCAGCGTCTTGCCCTCGCCCTGCAGGCCGATCACCGCCGCGACCCCCATTTCCCCGCACAGATAAGGGTCCTCGCCGAACGTCTCCTCGATCCGGCCCCAGCGCGGGTCGCGGGCGATGTCGACGACCGGTGACAGCGCCAGCACCGTGCCGTGCGCCCGCACCTCGCGCGCGATCACCGCGTTGACCCGGCGGACGAGGTCGCGATCGAACGATCCCGCCAGCGCGATCGCCTGCGGGAAGCTGGTCGCCTCCGGCGCCATGAAGCCGTGCAGCGCCTCCTCGTGGAACAGGATCGGAATGCCCAGCCGCGTGCGTGTCGTCGCCCAGCGCTGCGCCGCGTTGACGAACGCGATCGTATCGGCCGGCGCGCGCCATCGGCCGGTAACGGCGGCGGCCGTGTTGGCCGCTGTGGCGGCCCCGCCCCGGTCGGACGGGCGCGCGATCTGGCCGATGCCGTTGGGATAGGCCGTATCGGCACGCGCCGGGTCGAAGCGCAGCGCGTCGTCCATCACCTGTCGCTTCGTCGTCGACAGCGTGATCAGCTGCGCCACCTTCTCGTCGAGTGTCATCCGCCCCATGAGATCGCGAACCCGCAGGTCGACGGGCGCGCGGGGATCCCGGTAGACGGGCAACTCCTTCGCGGCGCCGGCCAGCCCGGGGGCCAGACCGGACGTCAAAGTTGCGAGCGACGCCGAACCCAGCCAGCGGAGCATGCCGCGGCGACTGGTCGCGATTGTCCTGAAACTCGTGCCGGTCACCCATCGTCTCCTGTCGTCAAACGCGGCATTGCTGTCGATGCCGTCATCGTGATAGCGATAACATGTTCGACAAGCAGACCCGTTGTCAATGCGGGAGGCTGTGCCGGGAGAGGAAAGAATGATGCGAGTGCGTTGGCTTTGCGTGGCGGTCGCGGTTGCGATGGCGAGTACGACCGGGGCGCAGGCAGAGGACGGCTACGACCTCTGGATGCGTTACCGCCCCTTGGCGAAAGACGCGGCGACGGCGCTCGACCGGGATGCCGAATCTGTCGAAGTGCGCGGCCAGTCGGCGACGTTGCGCGTCGCCGCGGACGAGCTTCGCCGCGGTCTCGCGGGGCTGACCGGGCACGCTTTTGTCATGGGTCCGAGCCCGCATCCGATCCTGCTGGCGACCTCGGCGGACGCTGATGTCGGCCGGCTCGACCTGCCGCTGAAAGATCTTGGCGACGACGGCTATATCGTGCGGGAGGTGCGTCTGGGTGGCCGCGACGTCACGCTGGTGACCGCGCGTACCGACCGCGGCGTGCTCTACGGCAGCTTCGCGCTGCTGCGCCACATCCAGACCGGCGGGCGGCTCGACCGGATCGCGCTCGCCTCGACACCGCGGGTCAAGCTGCGCGTACTGAACCACTGGGACAATCTCGATGGCGTGGTCGAGCGCGGCTATGCGGGCCAGTCGATCTGGGACTGGTGGACGCTGCCCGACTTCAAGGATCCCCGCTACACCGACTATGCGCGCGCCAATGCGTCGATCGGCATCAACGGCTCCGTCCTCAACAACGTCAACGCCAAACCCGACAGCCTGTCCGCCAGTTATATCGCCAAGGCGGCCGCACTCGCCGATGTCTTCCGCCCCTATGGCATCAAGGTCTATCTGTCGGCCCGGTTCTCGGCGCCGATCGAGCTTGGCAAGCTGAAGACGGCAGACCCGCTCGACCCCCAGGTTGCGGCCTGGTGGAAGGCGAAGAGCGACGAGATCTACCGCGCGATTCCCGATTTCGGCGGCTTTCTCGTCAAGGCCAATAGCGAGGGGCAGCCGGGGCCGCGCGACTATCACCGCAGCCACGCCGACGGCGCGAACATGCTCGCAGCGGCGGTCGCACCGCATGGCGGCATCGTGATGTGGCGGGCGTTCGTCTATGCCGACACCGATCCTGACGACCGCGCGAAACAGGCCTTTACCGAGTTCAAGCCGCTCGACGGCAAGTTCGCCGCCAACGTCATCGTCCAGGTCAAGAACGGCGCGATCGACTTTCAGCCGCGCGAGCCGTTCCATCCGCTGTTCGGGGCAATGCCCAGGACACCGCTGATGCTGGAATTCCAGATCACCAAGGAATATCTCGGCTTTGCGACGCACCTCGCCTATCTCGGGCCGCTCTTCGCCGAGACGCTGGGCAGCGAGACCTTCGCCGGCGGCAAGCGCGCGACGGTCGCACGGATCGTCGAGGGCGGGACCCAACGCCACGCGCTGACCGGCATGGCGGGGGTCGCCAATATCGGCCGCGACCGCGACTGGGCCGGATCGACCTTCAACCAGGCGAACTGGTTCGCGTTCGGGCGGATGGCCTGGGATCCGACGATCGGTGCACAGCCGGTTGCGCGCGAATGGGCTGCGATGACCTTCGGGACGAACCCCGCGATCATCGCGCCGGTGACGGACATGATGATGGGCTCGCGGGAAGCCGTGGTCGATTATATGACGCCGCTCGGGCTCGCGCACGTCATGGCTACGGGCCATCATTATGGCCCCGGCCCGTGGGTCGCCGACCTGAAGCGTCCGGAATGGAATCCGGTCTATTATCACCGCGCGGACAAGGCCGGGATCGGCTTCGACCGGACGCGCACCGGCAGCAACGCCGTCGCGCAATATGCGCCGGAACTCGCCCGCCGTCTGGCCGATCCAGCGACGACGCCGGAGCGTGACCTGCTGTGGTTCCATCACGTGTCATGGGACCGGCCGATGGCATCGGGACGCAGCCTCTGGGCCGAGATGGTCCATGATTATGACCGCGGCGTCGGCTATGTCGCGGACATGCGCGAGCGCTGGGACGGACTGCGCGGCCAGGTCGATGCCGAACGCTGGGCCAAGACCGCGACCTATCTGGACATCCAGGAGCGCGAGGCGCGGTGGTGGCGCGATGCCAGCCTCGCCTATTGGATGTCGGTGAACGGCCGGTCGCTGCCGGCCGGCGCCGCTGCGCCCGCGCATGATCTCGACTGGTACAAGGCGCAGCACCCCGCCTTTGCCCCGGGCAACCCGCAATGAGCGGCCTTATGGAGAGCGCGATGACGGTAGGATCTTCGGTCGCCAGGCCGACGGCGTGGCTGTTGGCAGCATTGCTCGCGACCGGCGCGGATGCCCAGCGCGCCGCGCCGACTGACCGGTGGACCGGGAGTTGGGGCTCTGCGCAGATGGTCGCGACCGGCGACAATGCGCTGCCGGCCGACCGCGCCGGCGCGATCACGCTCCGACAGGTCGTCCGTCTGTCGGCTGGCGGCACACAGGTCCGCGTGCGGCTGTCCAACGCGTTCGGCACGCAGCCGCTCAGGATCGGCGCGGCGCATATTGCCCGGCCGACCGCTCTCGGCACCGCGCGTATCGCGGGCGGCACGACGCTTCGCTTTGCCGGACAGATGACCGCGGTCGTCCCGGCGGGTGGGGAGATCTACTCGGATCCGGTCGCGCTCGCGCTCGCGCCCGGAGCCGACCTCGCCGTCAGCCTCTATCTGCCCGATCCCGCCACGCCACAGACCGGGCATCCCGGTGCGCGGGCCACCAGCTTCACGATCGCGGGCAATCACGTCGCCGACCCGCTTCTCGCAGGCGCGACCGCGACGCCACACTGGTATGCGCTCGCCGATGTCGAGGTGGCGGGGCCCCGCGTAGCCCAGGTCACCGGCGCGGCACGCCCGACGACGATCGTCACGATCGGCGATTCGATCACCGATGGCTATGGCGTCGCCCCGGAACGCAACACCCGCTGGCCCGACATTCTTGCCGAGCGGCTGCGCGAGGCGCCGGCGACACGCGCGCTCGGCGTCGTCAATGCCGGCATCGGCGGCAACCGGATATTGCTCGACGGGCTCGGTCCCAACCTTGTCGCCCGGTTCGACCGCGACGTGATCGCGCGCAGCGGCGTCGGCTGGGCGATCCTGCTCGAAGGGGTAAACGATCTCGGCGTCTTGACGCGCGACGCGCCGGCAACGCCCGAAGACCATGCGGCGCTCGTTGCGCAGCTGACCGCCGGCTTCCGCCAGCTGGCCGACCGCGCGCATGCGCACGGTATCAGGATCATCGGCGGCACGGTGATGCCGTTCGGCGGCAATGACTATTATCACCCGGACGCCGCGCTCGAGGCCGATCGCCAGGCGGTCAACAGCTTCATCCGCAGCTCGGGCGTGTTCGATGCGGTGATCGACTTCGACCGGGTGATGCGCGATCCGCGCCGTCCCGACCGTCTCGCGCCGGCATTCGACTCAGGCGATCATCTTCATCCGTCCGAAGCGGGCTATCGGGCTATGGGTGCCGCGGTGCCGCTCGCGCTGTTCACCACGCCGCAGCGCTGAGCACGCGCCCGGCCTGACAGTCGCGCCGGTCCCCCGCCTTTGCCGCCGGACCGTGCGACCAGTTCGCCCGTTCCTGCGGTTGGTCCGAACCTGCCCGAACAGGCCCTGCCCCCCATTCCAATGACGGGGCAGGTCTCTCCCTGTCTCAAGTATTAAATAATTATATTTAAGTTATTTTATCGGCTATGGCTTTACTGCCACTGTGTCTAAAATACGCGACACAGAATACAGATTACCGTTGACAGTATTCGTACCCATGGTAGCCCTATCACACACCGCCAATAAGAGCGGTTTCGAAAGGGCTGCGGTCATGCCGCAAAGGGGGAGAGAATGATGAGGGGTTCGTCCATACTCAATGCACTCGTGCGTTCGAGTTCGATTGCCACAGTTGCCGTTTGCCTGCTGAATCCGGCACAGGCCTTCGCGCAAATGGCGCCAGGCACCGAGACAGGGTCGCCTGCGACTGCCGCGCAGCCAGCGCTTCCAGCGACATCCACCGTGCAAGACGCAGGGCAGACCGCGAGCCAGGATCCGCAATCGGCCACCGGGGACGAGATCGTCATCACCGGCATTCGCGCCAGCCTTGGTCGCGCTATCGACATCAAGCGCAACTCGGCAGGCGTCGTCGACGCCATCTCGGCCGAGGATATCGGCAAGTTCCCCGACACCAACCTCGCGGAATCGCTGCAGCGCGTCACCGGCGTCTCGATCAGCCGCGCCAATGGCGAAGGCTCGCAGGTTGCCGTCCGCGGCTTCAGCGGCGGCTTCAACCTCGTCACCCTGAACGGCCGCCAGCTTCCGGCGACCAGCATCGACACGAGCACCGGCAACGCGTTTGCGACCGGTACGGGTCGTTCGTTCGATTTCCAGAACCTCGCATCCGAGGGTGTCGCCACGCTCGAGGTCTACAAGACCGGCCGCGCCAACATCCCGTCGGGCGGCATCGGTGCGGCGATCAACGTCGTCACCCGCCGACCGCTGTCGTCGAACGAGAGCGGCCTTTCGGGGTCGATTGGTGCCAAGGGGCTGTATGACAGCTCGGTCGAGAAGGCTGAGGGCGATCTGAGCAAGATCACGCCAGAGCTGTCCGGCCTCATCAACTACAAGAACCCGAACGAAACCTTCGGCGTCAATGTGTTCGGCAGCTATCAGCTGCGCGAATCCGCTTCGGTTCAGTCCAACCCCAATTACTGGAACATCGTGCCGCTGGCCGATTTCCTCAACACGGCGGGCGCCTATATCCGGCCGACGACGGTGATCACCAATCGCCCGACGACCGAATATGTCCAGATACCGAACGACAGCCGGTACCAGTTCTCCGAGAACCGTCGCGAGCGTCTGAACGGCCAGGCCAACATCCAGTTCAAGCCGTCCGACCGCTTCGAAATCTCGATCGACGGCATGTATGCCCGCAACAAGCTGAGCGAAGAGCGTAGCGAGCAGACCAACTGGTTCCAGCGCCCGTTCACCGAAGTCACCTTCGATGACAACAAGCAGATGCAGAGCGCGGTGATCCTCGCCGAGTCGATCCAGGCGGACAAGGGCTACGAGCAGCAGCGGTTCGCGACCAAGACCGAGCTCTATTCGGTCGGTGGCAATGTGAAGTGGGACTTCACCGACAATCTGCGACTGACGCTCGACGCCAACCATGCCAAGTCGAAGACCAATCCGGATAACGCGAACGGAACCTCGGCGACGACGATCTCGATCGGTGCGCCGGTACGCTCCTCGCACAAGGTTGATTTCACCACCGGCTTCCCGCAGCAGTCCGAGACGATCAACGACTGCACCGCAACCAACGGTGGTCGCGGCGGCAACTGCAACAACACGCTCGACATCGCGGATCTGGGCAGCCAGGTCGCGCGGAAGATCACGTCGACCCAGGAAGCCCGGATCAACCAGTTCGGCGGCGACGTCGCCTGGGACCTGGGCGGGGGCAGCAAGTTCAACGTCGGCGGCAATTATATCGACGCGAACATGCGCTCGACCACGGTCAACACGATCCAGACGCTCGGCGACTGGGGCATCACGGATACCGGCCGCGTCGCAGAACTCGCCGGCGATCTTGTCGACACCTTCTGCCTGACCTGCAAGTTCGACAAATATGATCCGAAGTCGACAGGCTCGTCACTGGTCGCCTTCCGCGCCAACGCGGTCGATCTGCTCAACGTCTTCGAGCCTTATTATGCCGGCCGCGGCAACGCGGTCTCGCCGAGCCCGTCCTCGGACGATACCGTCGGTGAGAAGACCTGGGCGGCCTATGGCCAGATCACCTGGGCCGGCGAACTCGGCGGACGCCGCGCCAATGCGCTGATCGGCGCCCGCTATGAAAAGACACGGGTCAAGTCGATCGGCATCCAGTCGGTGCCGAGCGGCATTCGCTGGTCGCAGGACAATGACTTCGCGGTCGATGGCGGGCCGCCCAGCGGCGCCGTCACGGTCAAGGCGAGCTACGACAATCTGTTGCCATCGCTCGATTTCAACATCGAACCGATCGACAACGTCATGGCGCGCGCCTCGTTCAGCCGCACGCTCGCCCGTCCCGACTATGGCAACCTCTTTGCCTCCGTCAGCGCCGGGGCGCCGAACCGCCCGACCGCGCTCGGTGCGGCCCCTGCGGGCGCAACGCGTCAGGATCCGGCGCTGTTGCCGCTGGTCTCGGACAATTTCGACGTGTCGCTCGAATGGTATTACAAGCCGACGAGCTTCGTGTCGGTCGGCTTCTTCAACAAGGACGTCCGCAACTTCATCGGCAACCAGGTCACCAGCGGCAATCTGTTCGGGCTGCGTGACCCGGGTTCGGGCGCGGCCGGTTCGCGCTCGGGTACCGCGCTGGCCTATCTCCAAGCCAACGGCCTCCCGCTCAGCGACATCAACCTGTTCTCCTACACCGCGTTGCTGACGCAGAATAACGGCAACCAGGCGGCCGCATCCGCCGCCTTCCAGAACAATATCGATCCCGCAACGGGTGGCCTGAGGACGCAGTTCGTCGTCGATCTGGCCAATGCGGTCGATATCGTTGCCGATCCCAACGATCCCCTGTTCGAGTTCGCGATCAGCGGCCCGGTCAACAACCGCGAGGGTAACATCCACGGGTTCGAAGTCGCCTGGACCAACTTCTTCGGCCAGACCGGCTTCGGCTTTGCGGTGTCGTACACCAAGGTCAATGGCGACGTGAACGTCGATCCCTATGCCGATCCCAACGTCAACATCTTCGCCCTGACCGGCCTCGGCGACAGCGCGAACCTGACCGGGATTTATGACAAGAACGGGCTTTCGGCGCGTGTCTCGTACAACTGGCGCGACAAATATCTGTCGGGCACCAACCAGGGCGGCAACCGCAACCCGCTCTTCACCGCAGCCTTCGGGACGCTCGACGCGAGCATCAGCTACGACATCGCGCAGAGCTTCTCGATCTCGCTCGAGGCGGTCAATCTGACGAGCGAGCCGTTCCGCCAATATGCCCGCACCGAGACCAATCTGGTCTATGTGCAGGAACTGAAGCCGCGCTTCTATCTCGGCGCACGCTACCGCTTCTGAGCACAGGCCGGCGTGCGCCTCGGCGCGCGCCGGACACCGCATCGGGCAATGGAGGGGCCGCAGCACCGTGCCGCGGCCTTTTCCTGTTGTCCCTTGCCGCCTGGCTGATAGACCCGGACAAAAAGGGACCGGAGCGGATGAACCCCGTACAGATCAACAATATCGATCATGCCGACCTGCGCGTCAGCCCGCGCGCCGGCGCCGCATTCAATGACGCGGCCAATCAGGCGCTGGTCTTCCCCGCCGAATTTGAGGAACTGCAACGCGAATTCGCAATCGTGTTCCGCCGCCGCGACGAGGGTCTTCAGGCCTATGCGCTGCTGGGGCTCGACCGCGACGAGAATCTCTTTCTCACCGACGACCGCTGGACGAGCCGCTACGTTCCCGCCAGCCACCGGCGCGGTCCCTTCTCCATCGGCATGACCCGGTCCGCACAGGACGATGTCGGCGAGGCGATGTTGCAGGTCGATCTCGACGATCCGCGCGTCGGTGACCCGGCCGGCCTGCCGCTGTTCCTCGAGCATGGCGGCAACACCCCCTATCTCGATCACGTCACCGGCGTGTTGCGGCTGCTGTACGAGGGGATGGAATCCGCGCCCGCCGCCTATGCCGCGCTTGACGAAACCGGCCTGCTCGCGCCGGTCACGCTCACCATCGATGTCAGCGATGAGCGCCGCTACACCGTACCCGACGTGCTCGTCGTCGACCTCGAGCAGCTTGCGGCGCTGAACGGCCCGCCGCTCGAACAATTGCACCGCTCGGGTATCCTGCGGCTCGCGATCCTTGCCGCGTCATCGCTCGGCAATATCCAGCAGCTGATTGCACACAAGCAACAGCGGCTCGCGGCAGTCGGTTGACCCCGGTGCCCGCCATCACCCGCCGGACACGCGTGATCGAAGGGGCGGACGCGCGGACCCTGCCCGTCGCCGATCTGATCGCGGAGGGCCGCCCGACGATCCTGCGCGGTCTTGCCCGCGACGTCCCGCTCGTCGCCGCGGCCCGTCAGGGTCCCGCGGCCGCGGTCGCCTGGCTCAAGCAGTTCGATGGCGGCCAGCCGGTGACGGCCTATATCGGCGACCCCGCCATCGGCGGCCGCTTCGGATACACGGCCGACTGCACCGCGCTCAACTTCACCCGCGAGCGCGGGTCGCTGTCCGCCTATCTCGACCGGCTTCTCGCCAGCATCGACGATGCCGCCGCGCCGAGCATCTATATCGGCTCGACCGACATCGATCAGTATCTCCCCGGCCTCCGGGACCAGGCTGTGCTCCCCTTCGGCGACCCCGAACTCATCGAACATCCGCCGCTGGTCAGCATCTGGATCGGCAACCGGACGACCGCGTCGGCGCACCACGACATGTCGAACAACATCGCGGTCACGTTGGTCGGGCGGCGGCGCTTCACGCTCTTCCCGCCCGATCAGGTCGCCAACCTCTATCCCGGGCCGCTCGAACCGACGCCCGCGGGCCAGGTCGTCTCGATGGTCGATTTCGACGCGCCCGACTTCGCCCGCCATCCCGGCTTTGCCGATGCGCTGGCGGTGGCCGAAGTGGCGGAGATGGAGCCCGGCGACGCGCTGATCTACCCGGCCTTGTGGTGGCACCAGGTCGAGGCGCTCGATCCGTTCAACGCGATGATCAACTATTGGTGGAACCCGACGCCGCGCTTCATGGACACGCCGCAGAACACGTTGCTGCACGGCCTGCTCAGCCTGCGCGACCGGCCCGAGCATGAGAAGCGCGGCTGGCAGGCGCTGTTCGATTATTATGTCTTCGGCGATGCGGCGCGCGCGGGCGCGCATCTGCCGGCAGACGCGCGGGGCGCACTCGCTCCGCTGGATGCGATGGCCGCGCGACGGCTGCGCGCCACGCTGTTGCAACGGCTCAATCGATGAAGGGATATGCGATGGATACCCCGCCGAAAACCCGTGTGATCATCGCCGGCGGCGGCACCGCCGGCTGGCTCGCCGCGGCGCTGCTGACGCGACAGCTCGGAGCGCTGGTCGACGTCACGCTGGTCGAATCGGACGAGATCGGCACCGTCGGCGTCGGCGAAGCGACCATCCCCACGGTCCAGGCCTTTCACGCGCTGCTCGGCCTCGACGAGCGCGCGTTCATGGCCGCCACCGGCGCGACGTTCAAACTCGGCATCGCGTTCGAGGGCTGGGCACGCCCCGACGATCGCTATGTCCATTCGTTCGGCGATGTCGGGCGTTCCACCTGGATGGGCGACTTCCAGCATTTCTGGCTCGAAGCCCGCGCCAACGGTCTTGCCGGCGACTTTGGCGACTATTGCCTCGAGCTCCAGGCCGCGGAGGCGCGCCGCTTCACCATCGGCCAGCAGGGTCCGCAGCTCAACTATGCCTATCATTTCGACGCGGGCCGCTATGCCCGCTTCCTGCGCGAGCGCTGCGAGACCGCGGGGCTGACCCGGATCGAGGGACGGATCGCCGGGATCGATCGCTCGGCCGAGACCGGCCATATCGATGCGGTCGTCCTCGCCGACGGATCGCGCGTCGCAGGCGATCTGTTTCTCGACTGCAGCGGGTTTCGCGGACTGCTGATCGGCGATGCGCTCGGTGTCGGCTATGAAGACTGGAGTCACTGGCTGCCCGCCAACCGGGCACTCGCGGTGCAGACGTCATCGGTCGAGCCCGCCCGGCCCTACACCCGCGCGATCGCGCATGACGCCGGCTGGCAATGGCGGATCCCGCTGCAGCACCGCGTCGGCAACGGCATCGTCTATTCGAGCGAGTATCTCTCCGATGATGCGGCCCAGGATCGTCTGCTGGCGTCCGTCCAGGGTCGCCCGCTGACCGACCCGCGCCTGCTGCGCTTCACGACCGGCCGCCGCCTGCGCGCGTGGGAGGGCAATTGCATCGCGCTGAGCCTCGCCGGCGGGTTCGTCGAACCGCTAGAATCGACCAGCATCCATCTCGTCATGACCGCGCTGACGCGGCTGCTCCGCGCCTTCCCCTTCGACGGGATCAGCCCCGCTGTCGTCGCGCAGTTCAATGCGCAGACGCGGCGCGAGATCGAAGGGGTGCGCGATTTCGTCATCCTCCACTATCATTTGAACCAGCGCAACGAACCGTTCTGGAAGGCCTGTGCCGCAATGCCGATCCCCGACACGCTGGCGGAGCGCATCGCGCTGTTTTCCGACGCAGCGCAGGCCTATCAGTCGCCGGACGACCTGTTCCGCGTCAGTTCCTGGACCCAGGTCATGCTGGGGCAGCGGCTGGAGCCGCGCGACTGGCATCGCCTCGCGCGGATGATGCCGCCCGAACGGCTCGGATCGTCGCTCACGGAGCTGAAGGCGGGGATCGCACAACAGGTCGACCGGCTGCCTGCGCACCAGGCGTTCGTCGATCGCTATTGTGCCCAGGACTCGCCCGGAGTGGCGGCATGAGCCTGAGCAAATCCTGACCCAACGCGTCGCCTTAGGTCAGAGATTGGCCTGTTCGTCGGTCGGCAGCTCCGCGTCCGGGCCATAATAAAGCACGGCGCATTCTGCCTTCAGACACCCGCCCTCGATGACGATGTCCTCGCGATAGGCGTCGTGGATGAAGGCGAGCGTATCGACGTGCTTCGCCTCGAAATACATCGGATGCACGTCGTCGCGGCCCGCGCCATAGACGACGCGCCCGACCTTCGACCAGATCGACGCCATCGTGCACATCCCGCAGGGTTGCAGTGTCGAGTAGAGCGTCGCCCCGCGCAGTTCGAGTTCGCCCGTATCCTCGCAGGCGCGTCGGATCGCCATCATTTCGGCGTGCGCGGTCGCGTCGGGAAGCTCGTGCGTCTGGTTGCGTTCGCCCGCGATGATCTTGCCGTCGAGCACGATCACGCAGCCCAGTGGTGAGGTCGACGGATCCGATCCCTTCGACCGGGCGATCGCGATCGCCTCGCGCATCCAGCGTTCATCATCCTGCATCATGGCGTCACCTCCCGGAATCACCGTGTAACGCACGGAAGCAGGTCTTGTTCGCCCGGTCCGGCAGAGCGAGCCCTAAATCGGCGATCGGCCTTTGCCGCCGGGTCAAATTCTTCGAAACGGCTGGGCGAAATCCGCCGATGCGCGTTGTCATCTCGCGTTGCAGGACGGCCGATAGCCCGTCGTGCAGGACCTTTCGCATCCCGAGGAGCCATTGATGCCGACCACTCTCAAAGCCAAGTTCGACACGCGCCGCGAAGCCGAGATGACGGTGGAACGTCTCGTCCAGGAAATGAACGTCGAGCGGACCGATATCTTCATCACGACTGACGGCGCGGACAACAGCGCTGGCGACGAACGCGCAGGTGCCGACACCGCAGGCGATAATCCCACGCCCGCCTCGCGCGCCGATGCCGCACTCGAAGGCAAGATCATCGTCTCGGTCGATATCGCGGACGCCGGGCGCGCCAGCGACATCAAGGCCGCATTCGCCGAGTTCGACGCCTCCGAGGTGGCAGAGCGCTAAACGCCGTGAGGGCGGGGCGGACGACACGGTGTCCGCCCCGCCCCTGCTACCGTCTTTACTCCCTCCCCGACACCATGGAATCCGACATGACCGACACCACCGCCATCATGGCCCGCCAGCGCGAGATCGCGTCCGAACATCTGCTGTTCAAACTGATGGAATATGTCGAGGCGCAGCACCCGGGGCTGCTCGACTTCATGGAAGCCAGCCTCGACCATCTCGGCGACCCGGCGACCGACGAGACCAAGGATGATGCCGGCGTGCGTCAGATCGCCGCGCGCATGATCACCGGCGCGCGCAAACAGGGCGTCGACGCGGGCTGACACGTCCGACGACAGGCCGACGGCGGGGCTGCAAAACGCCTCGCCGCCCCGCCGCTAGCAGGCGTCCTGTCCGCCCAGCACGTCGAGCGCCATGACATGCGCCAGGTGCGACAGACCCTGCGGCAGGTTGCCGAGAAACATGCCCGTCTTCGGATCGGCCATTTCCGTCATGATCCCGACGCCGCGATCGAGCGCCTCGGAAATGCCCGCAAGCGCCGCCTCCGCCCGATCACGCTGGCCGAGTAGTGCGCGTGCCTCGATCATCCAGAAGGTGCACGCTAGGAAACACCCCTCTTCGGCCCACACGTCGCTGTAACGATAGTGATAGGGCCCCGCCCCCAGTTCGCAGTCGATCGCGTCGAGCGTCTTTTCCAGCCGCTCGCGCCCGTCGAAGCCGAACCGCACCGCCAGCGCGAGCGACGCGTCGAGCTTGTCGCTGCCGGGGTAGAAGACAAACGCCTGTTTGGTCTCGGACCAGCATTCATCCTCGATCCACTGCGCGATCCGGTCGCGTTCGCGCGACCAGCGATCGCGGCACGTGGTCGGCAACTGCCCTTGGTCCGCCAGTTCGACCGCGCGCGCCAGCGCCTGCCAGCAGCTGATCTTCGACATGGTGTAATGCTGCGACTTCTCGAGCTCCCAGATGCCCGCATCCTTCTGCCGCCAAGCGTCCGCACACCGGTCCGCGAGATGCGACAACAGCTCGGCGCTCGACGCGTCGAGGATGTTGCCGCAACTGACGAAGCGGGCCGCGGTCTCGAATATGTCGCCATAGACGCCGTGCTGGTTTTGGTCGGTCGCGGTGTTGCCGACCTGCACGGGTTTCGACCGCCGATATCCCGGCACGTCGATTTCGCTCAGATCGGGGACCAGCGCGCCGTCGAGCGTATAGCAGACGCGCGGCCCGTGTTCGGCCAGCCGCTTCAACAGCCAGGTGAATGCCGCCTTGGCCTCCATCTGCGCCCCCGCGGCGAGAAACGCCTTGATCGTATAGCCGGCGTCGCGGATCCAGGCGTAGCGATAGTCGTAATTCTTCTTGCCGCCGATCCCTTCGGGAACCGAGGTGGTCGCGGCGGCTGCGATCGCACCGGTCGGTGAATAGAGCAGCAACTTCAGCGCGAGGACGCTGCGGATGAACGCGGGGCGCCGTTCGCCGTCATAGTCGATCCGGTGCGACCATTGCCGCCACTCCGCGTCTGAAATATCGATACGCTCGTCGATGTCGGCGATCGTCGGCACGACCAGCGGCTCGTCCTCGCCCGCGACGATCGCGACGACCTCGCGCTGCCCCTGCGCGACCGTCATCACGCCCGTCACCGCCTCGTCGGTGCGTTCCACGACGACGCCATCGCTGTGCAGGAACAGCCCCAGCACGCGGTCGACATGGAAGACCGGATATTCGCCAATCTTCGATTGATAGGGGCTCGCCCCGCTGGCCCTGCGTCCCGGGCGCATCTCGATTCTGAACCGGACCGCACCGTCGAGCCCGTCGATCCGCCGTGCGAGTTCGGTCCAGGGCAACCGGCCCGCCGTACCACTGTTCATCGACTCGGTCAGTCGCGCGCGGCCACCGTCCGTGATGAAAAGCGTCTCGAGCACGTTGCTGCCGGGCAGATAGCAGCGTTCGACGGTGAACGGCTCGGTCGGGGTGATGCTGAACCGTCCCCCCTCCTCCGGATCGAGCAGCCGGTCGAACAGCGGCTGAGAATCGAGATTGGGGACGCACCACCAGTCGATCGACCCGTCCGCCCCCGACAGCGCGACCGACCGCCCGTCGCCGAGCGCGCCATAATCCTCCAGCCGCAGATAGCCGTCCTCGCGCACCCCCTCGCGTACATCGTTGCGCGCGGGTCGGGTGGTGGCGCGCAGCACGTCGCTGGCCAATGCGGCAAGGGTCTTGGCCATGGAGGTATCTGTCCGATCGCGTCTTTGCCCCCCACCAAGCCGGTATTCGACGCTGGGGAAGCCGTGGTCGGACATGAACGTCGCGGCGTGCGCCAATATCCCGCCCCGACGCTAATTTCTTGGCAGCAGCCCGCAACGCGCCGACCGGGTCCGCCCGCCGCTCAGAGCGGGGACACGTCCGGCATGAAGATATAGCCGTTGCCGCGCACCGTCCGGATCAGTTCGGTGCGGTCGTGACGCTGCACTTTGCGCCGCAGCCGGCTAATATTGACGTCGATCGTGCGGCCCTTCGCCGGGCCGTCGCTGCGCCCCAGCGTCGCGATCATGTCGTCGCGCGAATGGATCGTCTGCGGTTGCGCCACGAACAGATGCAGCATCTGGAACTCGCCATCGGTCAGCCGGACATTGGTGCCGTCGGGGGCGGTCAGCGTCCGCATCCGGCAGTTCAGCGCCCAGCCCGCAAAGCCGACCAGATCGTGGCTCTGCACAGGACTTGCGGCGCCAACGGGTCGCTCGGTCGCCGCGGGGTCGGCAGGATCGGATGACGCGCCGACGCCCAGTTGCGCGCGTTGCCGCCGCAGGACCGACCGGATCCGCGCGAGGATCTCGCGCGGGCTCGACGGCTTGGTGACATAATCGTCCGCGCCCAGCTCGAGCGCGACGACCCGGTCGATCTCGCTCGACAGCGCGGATAACATGATCACGCGCGGCGGATCCTGGGTCTGGGTCAGCGCGCGCAGCACCGACAGCCCGTCCTCGCCGGGCATCATCATGTCGAGCACGACGAGATCGCAGGGGCGATGCGCGAGCCGGGTCCGCAGCGCGGCGCCGCTCGCCACGGCTTCGGCGCGCAGGCCGTGATCGACCAGAAACCCCGTCAGCAACTCGCGCAGCCCGGGATCGTCGTCGACGATGACGATCCGCGCGCTGTCATCCGCCCCTCGCGTGCCGGCATTGAGATCAGTGCCGGGCACGGCGACGGAAACGCTGTTGGTCAAAATCATGCGCCTCGCCTGCAGGTCAGTTCTTTCCGGCATATGTCTGGATGTTGCGCAATCCGTCGCGCCGGCAACGACCGGCGGTGGCGTGGCATGATGCGAAATCGCTGAAACATCGCGAACACATACGTGGCATAGTGGCCGGCGATGCACTGCGCCGCTCCCGAACCCGCCGATACGATGCTGCTCGTGGTCGATGACGACCATGCGATCCGGACGCTGCTCGCGCAGAGTCTAGGGATGCACGGGTACCGCGTCGAAACCGCGACCAATGCGCAGGAAATGGACGTCGCGCTCGCACGGCATCCGATCGCGCTGATCCTGCTCGACGTAATGATGCCGGGCGAGGACGGTCTTGCAGCCTGTCGCCGCTTGACCCGCAAGGGCGCACCGCCCGTCGTCATGCTCAGCGCGCTGGGCGACGAACCCGACCGGATTCTTGGGCTCGAGATCGGCGCGAGCCATTATCTGACCAAGCCGTGCAGCCCGCGCGAGATCCTCGCCACGGTCCGCGCGGCGCTGCGCGAACGCAATGGCGCGGCTGCCGAGACCGGACGCAGCTATGGCTTTCTCGGCTGGCGGGTCGATTTCGCCGCGCACGAGCTGCTCGACGGCGACGGCATGCTCGTCGACCTGACCGACGGCGAATTCGCGGTGCTGCGCGCCTTTGTCGAGCGTCCGCGCCGCGTGCTCGCGCGCGACGCGTTGCTGGAGGCGGCGCGGGGCCCGGATACCGACGCGTTCGACCGGGCAATCGACGTCCAGGTCAGCCGGCTGCGGCGCAAGCTGCGTTCGCGTGGGGACGAGATCATCCGGACGATCCGCAACGAGGGCTATTTCTTCGTTCCCCGCGTGATCCGGCTGTGACAACGCCGCCACGCACGGCCGGCGCGACACCCGTCGGCGCCAGGGTCGGGCATCCGCGGCGCTGGCCGCTGTTCCTGCGGATCTTCGCGTTCATCCTGTTCACCGTCCTGCTCGTCCAGCTGCTCAATTTTGCCGCCGTCCTTCTGGTCCCGCCGCCGACGCCGGTGGTCTATTCGACCAGCCGGATCGCCTCGGTCGTGCGCGCCGGACGCGACCCGAGCGGGCTGCTGACGATCGCGGTCGCGACCGCCCCGCCGACCGAGCAGGGCGATGCGCGCGACCGCCATCTCGGCCGGGTGATCGCCGCCGATCTTGGGGTGCCGGCACGCGCGGTGATCGTCGAGGCGCGGCGCTATGGTCCGCCCTTGATGGCGGGCGCGTTTCGGCCGCCCATGCCGATGGGCATGCCCAAGATGCCGCCACAGTCGGTCGTCGACAACACGCTGTTCGGCGCGTTCGTCGTCTGGGTCCATGCCCCCGACGGCCAGTGGCGGACGATCCGCCCGGCACGGCCGGCGTTCGGCTTGTGGCAGGCGCGGCTGATCCTGTGGTTCCTCGTCGCGATGGCGGTCGCGGCACCGGTCGCACTGGTGCTGGCACGACGCATCGCCAGGCCGGTCGCGCTGTTCGCCGCCGCCGCCGACCGGCTCGGTCGCGATCCCCGCGCCGATCCGATCCCGCTGACCGGACCGCCCGAGATCATGGAGGCCGCGACCGCCTTCAACGTCATGCAGGAACGGCTCAATCGCTATGTCGAGGATCGCACGACGCTGATCGCCGCGGTCGCGCACGATCTGCGCACGCCGCTGATGCGTCTCGCGCTCAGGCTCGAAAAGGCGCCGGACGAGATCCGCGAGGCCAGCGAGGAGGATATCCAGGAGATGAGCCAGCGGATTGGCGCGGCGATGGCGTTTGTCCGGGACATGACCCGGCATGTCCGCCGCCAGCGGCTCGACCTGCGCTCGCTCGCGGAAAGCATCACCGACGATTATGCCGACCGCGGCGAGCGGGTGGTGCTGTCGCCCGGTCCGTCGCTCGCGATCGACGGCGATGCCCCCGCGCTCAAGGCGTTGCTTGTCAATCTGGTCGACAATGCCGTCAAATATGCCGGGCATGCCGAGGTCCAACTCTACCGCGACCGCGACACGGTGGTGATCGAGGTCGGCGATCGCGGTCCGGGCCTGTCCGCCGCCGATGCGTCGCATGCCTTCGAGCCGTTCTTCCGGGCGGAGCGGTCGCGCAACCGCGACACGGGTGGCACCGGCCTCGGGCTCGCCAGCGTCCGCGCGGTGGCGCATGCGCATGGCGGCGCCGCGTCGCTGGAAAATCGCCCCGAAGGCGGTCTGATCGTGCGCGTCATTCTGCCGGCATGATCCGGCGCCGAAACAGGAGAAGACCGATGTCGATGCGCGCATGGACGGTGATCGCCGGCGGGATGCTGGCCGCGCTGGCGCCCGCCCCGAATGTCGCTGCGGCGGCGCAGTCGGGCGCCGAGCCTGCGCGATCCCCCCGGCCGCGTCCGCAACAGGGCCGCGGCCAGCTGTTCATCAGCCCGATGGGCGAGCCGTTCCGGTCGACGCAGAAGGCCGGCGCCGCGCAGGCATTATGGTTCCAGGGTGCCGACCGCGACGGCGATGGCAGGATCACGCGCGCGGAGTTTCAGGCGGATGCGACCCGGGTCTTCGCGCATCTCGACCGCGGCCGCGATGGCGAGATCGATCCTGAAGATATCGCCTGGTACGAAAATATCCTCGTTCCCGAAATCCGCGTCCGCGGTGGAGGACGCGGCGGATCGGGGGGACGTCCCGACACCGGGCCCGGCAAGCGTGGCAACGCCGCCAGCCGCCGGACCAGCACCGCCGACGCGACCTTGCGGATCGGCGCCGGCCGCTTCGGTCTGTTCGACCTGCCCGAGCCGGTGACGTCGGCGGATCTGAATTTCAACCGCGGCGTCGACCGGGCGGAGTTCGCCAAGGCCGCCGCCGACCGGTTCGCCGCGCTCGACCGCAATGGCGACGGCGCGATCCGCCGTCGCGAAGTGCCGCGCGCGGGCGGCGACACCTGGCGTAACGGCGACGACCAACTCGGGACTTCACCGCTGACGCCCGCGCGCTGACAGGCCGCATCAGCCGGGTGGCGGCCCGGCCCCCAACGGACCGCCCGGCCCCGGAGGCGCATGGCGAAGCCGCATCAGCGCCTCGAACCCCGCGCGCTGCGGCGTGTCGAGACTGTCGTAGAAGCTGCGTGCTGCGATCAAGCGCGACCGGTCATGCGCTGCGTGCGCGGTCGCCTGCGCTTCGAACCGTTCGAGATGGCGGGCGAAATCCTCGCCACCCGGCATCGGCGAGCCCGGGCGCATGTTCGGCCCATCCCCGCCATCGCGCGGCGGCGGAGGCGGCCCCCAGGCGGACAGGAACGTAACGAGTGCGCCACGCTGATCGGGCCGCAGATGCAGCAGCAGCGCGATATCGTCAGCCTCCCGGGCCTGCATCGCGTCGACATTTGCGGGCCCACGCTCCGGCCCACGCGGGCGCTCGGCACTGGCAGTGCAAGTCGCGCCGAGCAGCAGCATCGCCGCCAGCCAGCGTGCCGACCGCGGTTTCGTCATAATCATCGTCATCGTACTTTCCCCGTTCCGGCGCCGGTATCAGCCGAGCATTCCGGATATGATCCAGCGCCGGCTCAGCGCGGATTTGGTGATCGTCGCCCCGCATCCACGGCAGGCGGCGCGCTGGATCGACGCGCCGGCTACATCGCGGTGCCGCGACCGGGGCAGATGACGCCCGACGCTGCAATCGGTAGTGCGCGGTGATGGCATCGACATGGCTGGCTCTCCGATTCATTCCGTCGGACCGGATATCGCAACACCGTTTGTCCCGAATATTTCCGCGAGCTGCCCCCCGGACGACAGACGCGAAAAAGCCCCGCCATCACGATGGATGGCGGGGGCGTTTCGCGGTCGTACCAGTCCTCGTTCCTAGAACTTCACGTTCGTGCTGACGAAGAAGGCACGGCCATAGGGGTCGTAGGTCGACGGATAGGTGTTCGCCTGTTGCTGATTGTCGCCCAGGATCGGCGGCTGCTTGTCGAACAGGTTGTTCACCCCCACCGACCAGGTGAAGCCGTCCTTGATCCGGAACGCCGCGGTCAGGTCGAAATAATCATAGGCCTTGATCCGCTCGACCGCATAGGTCGTCGCGCTGTCGTCATCCTTCACCGCCGACAGGTGGCGATACAGCACCGATACCGTCATCGGCCCGGTCGAATAGGTCGCCCGCGTCGACAGCCGCCATTTCGCATAGGGATTGCCGCAGGTCTGGCCGAACTTGCCCGCACAGTCGATCGTCAGGTCGGGGATCGCCGCCAGCGGGTTATAGTCGAACGCGATCAGCCGCGTACCGCTGAAGCGCAGGTCGAGCCGGCTGGTGTCGCTGCCGAACGCCCCGAAGCCGAGCGGCAGGCCGTAGCGCGCCTCGAAATCGACCCCGCGCGTCGTCACGCCCCCCGTATTGGCCAGCGTGTTGGCCGCATCGGTGATCGCAAAGCTGTTCGCGTCGCGCGGCAACGACCCGCAATAGCTCGCGTCATACGGCGTGTAGCCATTGTCCGCGTCGCCGTAACAGGCGCGGATCAGGTTGGTGGTGCCGACCGTCGAGATATAGTTCGCGATCTTGATCTTGTAGTAATCCGCGGTGAACGAGAAGCCGGGCAGGAAACGCGGCTGGAGCACGATGCCCGCGGTATAGGTGTCGGACGTTTCCTCGCGCAGCGCGGGGTTGCCGCCGTTCACCGTCTGGATCTGCGTGCTGCCGCCGTCATAGGCGGTGCCGATCACCGACGCCGCGACGCCGTTCGACAGGCAGCTCGCATTCAGATTGGTGTTCGTCAGCGCCACCGCGGTCGTGCACGGATCGGTCGCGGCGGGAAAGTCCTGCGACGCGCCGCTGAACAGGTCCGACACGGTCGGCGCGCGCACTGCCCTCGAATATTGGCCGCGCAGTGCGATGTCGTCGATGAGCGACCAGACCGCGCCACCCGAATAGGTGTTCACCGATTTCGCCGCGGTCGAATAATAGGAATAGCGATAGGCGCCGTTGACCTCGAGCTTCTTCACGAAGGGAAGGTCCGCGAGCAACGGCACCGCAACCTCGGTATAGACTTCCTTGACGTTATACCCGCCGCCCAGGCCTTCGCCCGCGTTGAAGCCGACCACGTCGCCCGACGACAGCGAGAAATCGGGATTGTAGCTGCCCTGCTCGCGGCGATATTCGGTCCCGAACACGATCCCGACCGGGCCCGCCCCCAGATCAAACAACTCGCGGTTCGAGATCGACGCGCTGGCGACCTGCTCGCTGATCGTGCTCGAATTCTGCACCGGAATGGTGATGAACGCGGCGGCCGCGTCGCTGATGTTGCCCGCCCCGAAGATGTTCAGCGGGACGCAGCCATTGCTCGTATCCGAACACACCAGATTGCCGCCGGTGTCATAGGTCGTCCGCAGCGCCTGGAGCACGCGGCTGCGCGAGACGTTGCCGGTCTGGCTCTCGATCGATTTGGTCCGCGAATAGCTGTAATAGGCGTCGTAGTTCCAGCCACCGCCGATATCGCCCTTCGCGCCCAGCACGGTGCGATAGGCGGTGTTGTCGAGGCTCGACACGCGATTGCCGACCTCGCTCAGCCGTCGGTAGATGGTCGAGGTGACAAAGCCGTCGCCATCCGTATCGAGCCCCTGGAGCAGCGTGCGCGATCCTGCGGAGAGAAACGAGGAATCGGCGTCGAGCGAGACCGACCCGGTGAACGGCGTCGGCGCGAGCTGGTTCTTCACGCGGTTGTTGATGAACTGGCCCTCGGCATAGACGGTCAGCGCATCGCTGACGTCGTAATGCGTTTGCGCGCTCATCAGGAACCGCTCCTGCGGGACCTGCAGATAGTTGGACGGCGCGTAATTATAGGCGTCGGTCGCGGCGCTATAGGCCGAAAAGCTCCCATCGGGTTCGAACTTGCGGTTCACCCCGCCGATCGCGAACCGCGTGCCCTCGATCGAGCCCGACCCGCCTGCGATCAGGCCACCCTCGCCGTCATCGACCTGCGCCTGTCGCGAATAGTCGCGCGCCGACTGAAGGATGCCGTTGCGCTTGGTATAATCGAAATAGACCGTCGCATTGCCGCGCCCGTCCTCGAAATTCCCCCCGAGCAGCAAATTGCCGTTGAACGTGCCGCCATCACCCGCTTCGTTGATGCGGTAATTCGCATAAATTTCCGCGCCGCTGAAATCCTTCTTCATGACGAAGTTGATCACGCCCGAGATCGCGTCGGAGCCATAGACCGCGGACCGGCCACCGCTGACGATGTCGACGCGTTCGATCAGCCCGGCGGGGATGGTGTTCAGATCGACGACCTGGTTCGAGTCATAGGCGACGTAGCGACGGTTATCGACGAGGACGAGCGTTCGCGTCGAACCCAGCCCGCGCAGATCCGCGGTCGCCACCCCGCCCCCGGGATTGTTCGACGCCCCCGTCGTGCTCGGCACCAGCTGCGGCAGGTCCTTCAGGACATTCTCGACATTGGGCTGGCCCGACAGTGCGAAGTCCTGCGCGCTGACCACCGCGATCGGTGACGCCTGCTGCAACTGGAGACCGCCCAGCCGCGATCCGGTGACGACGATCGTCTCGCCATCGGCCGGCGCGGCGTCGTCCGGCACGGCCTGCGTTGCGGCCGGGTCGACGGTCTGCGCGACGGCCGGTGCGCTCAAGCCAAGCAGAAGCGTGGACGCCAGAAGGCGTTTGCGAAAGTCCAGACGCATGGTGATACTCCCTGAGCCGCAACACTTTGGGTTGCGCGGCATTTTTTGCGATGACGGATATGGTCGGTCCGGCAAAGCTGCAGGGATTTGACGGGGTCGACAACGGCTAAGTCGTCATCGAACCGTCATGCGTTCGACCTGTTGTTACGCAGCCACGGTTTGTTACAAACCATGTCGCAAGCAAGACTGTATCGTGTCTTTGATCGCAGCGCGGACATCAGCCACGCATCATGCCGCCGGTTGGCGGAACACGACGGTCACGCTTCGCACGCGCTGATCCACAGCTCGGCTCTGTACTCGAACGCCAAACCGCAACGCTTCGATCGCCACGGTAAAGCCGGTGGCCGACGACCCGCGGATACCGGCTGGGGGCGGCACGGTCGCGCGGCTCATTGGAACGTCGACCCGGCGGCCATCGCCTTGCTCGGGCTCAGCCCCTGCTGCTCGAGGAACTGGTTCAGCGCCGCGACCAGATCCTGCGCGGCGCCGTTGGTCAGCGCGACCCGCCCGACGACGACCCGCTCGACCGATGGCGCGTCGCGCGTGTGATCGCACCGCGCGCTCTCCAGCGTCAGCACGATTACCCCCGACAGATTGGCGAGGCCGGCGAGCCCCGTGGCAAAGACTTCGGGGGCAAACGGATTGTCGACGAGCGGCGGCAGCGTCGGCGCGCTGATCGGCGCGGATGACGGGACGGATTTGATGGCGACACGCATGGCGATGGTCCTCGCAGGATGAACGGGCGAGCCGATTGGCCCGCACGGCGCTCTAGCCAGCGACCATGTCCCGAACATTTCCCGCCACTTGCTCCATGTGTCAGCCGGGCCCGGCGACCGCGCGGTCACGGTCGTTGATGACCCAGTGTTGCAATCCGGCCGGCGCGCGCCATCCGCCGGAAACATCGCCCGCCCAGGCGCCCGGTCTCACCCGGAGACCTCCCCATGATGTTCGAATTTGGCGCCAGTACGATGGCCCTGGCCTTGGCCGGCACGCTCGGCGGCACGGCGGTCGCAGCGCCCGTCCAGCATGCGAAGCCCCCCGCCCCGACGCCACCGGCCGATCCCGCAGTCCGGACGATCCGCACCTTGCGCGTCGAGGGCGCGCAGCGGATCGAGCCCGAAACCGTGCTGAGCTACACCAAGCTGCGCGCCGGCATCCCCTACACGGCGGAGACGCTCGATCAGGCGCTAAAGGATCTCCAGGCCAGCGACCTGTTCGCCGATTATTCGATCGCCGGGGTCGAGGACGGCAATATCGTCGTCCGCATCCGCGAGAACCCGATCATCAACCGCATCGTCGTCGAGGGCAACAAGGCGCTCAAGAGCGACAAGATCACCAAGGAGATCAGGCTCGCACCGCGGCAGATCTTCACGCGCAGCGCGGTGCGGCAGGATGTCGCGCGGATCGTCGAGCTCTATCGCCGGCAGGGCCGCTTCGCCGCGATGGTCGATCCCAAGATGGTCAGCCTCGACCAGAACCGCGTCGACATCGTCTTCGAAATCAGCGAGGGCCCGAAATCAAAGGTCCGCCAGATCAACATCCTCGGCAACAGCGTGTTTTCGGACGCGCAGCTGCGCGGGCAGATGGCGACCAAACAGGCACGGCTCAGCCGCATGCTGTCGTCCGCAACCAGCTACGACCAGGATCGCCTGAGCTACGACCAGCAGAAGCTGCGGCAATTCTACCTGACGCAGGGCTATGCCGATTTCCGCGTGACGTCCGCAGTCGCCGAACTCACCCCGGACAAGAAGGACTTCATCATCACCTATGTGGTGGAGGAGGGCAAACGCTACATATTCGGTGACGTCACCGTCGACAGCCAGATCCGCGACTTCGACAGCAGCAAGCTCGCCGCCACGCTGCCGCTCAAGAAAGGCGCCTGGTACAACGCCAAGCAGGTCGAGGACGCGGTCGACAGCCTGAGCCAGACCGCAGGCCTGTTCGGCTACGCTTTCACCGAGGTGAATCCCGAGTTCCAGAAGGACGCCGAAACGCTGACGATGGGGATCAACCTCAACATCGCCGAAGCCAAGCGCACCTATGTCGAACGCGTCGAGATCAAAGGCAACTCACAGACCAAGGACAAGGTCGTGCGGCGCGAGATCCGCCTGGCGGAGGGCGACGCGTTCAACAGCTTCCAGGTCAAACGCTCGGAGGACCGGATCAATTCGCTCGGCTATTTTCAGGACAAGACGGAGATCAAGCAGAAGCCCGGCTCCGCGCCCGATCGCGTCATCCTCGAAACCAACCTCGAGGAAAAATCGAGCGGCGAGCTTCAGCTCTCGGCCGGCTATTCCAGCCTGGAGAATTTCATCGCGTCCGCCACGATCACCCAGCGCAACTTCCGCGGCATGGGACAGGAGCTACGGGCCGGAGTCAGCTATTCGAGCTATTCGAAATCGGTCAATCTCGGCTTCACCGAACCCTATCTCTTCGACACCAACATCGCACTGGGCGGCGACATATTCCGGCGGGATTACAGCTCGTACAGCACCACCGGCGACACCGACAGCACGACCTATGAACAGATCTCGACCGGGTTCCAGATCCGCGCGGCGGTGCCGCTGACCGAATATTGGTCGGCCACCGCCCGCTACGGCCTGTCCTATGATCAGGTCACGCTCGACGCGGACACCTATTACACCAACGGCGCGTGCGATCCCGCGGTCGCCGGCCAGTATCTGTGCGACGCGGTCGGCAATCGCTGGACCTCGTCGATCGGCTATTCGCTGGTGTTCGACAGCACGAACAGCCGCACCCGCCCGTCCAAGGGCAGCAAATTCAGCGTCAGCCAGGATTTCGCCGGCCTCGGCGGCGACACACGGTATCTCCGCAGCACCGCCAACTACTCGAAATATGTCGATCTCGGCTCGCGCTTCATCCTCACCGCGCATGCCGAGGGCGGCTATATCAGGGGGCTCGGGCAGCAGGTGCGACTGACCGACCGCTTCTATCTGGGCGACCCGCAGATGCGCGGCTTCGATATCCGCGGCGTCGGGCCGCGCGTGACGCGGACCTATTACGACACCAGCACGATCCCCGCGACGATCTCGACCGACAGCAGTTCGAACACGCAGACCGCGCTGGGCGGCACCGCCTATTACCAGGCCCGCCTCGAGGTCGAGCTGCCGCTTGGCTCGGGCGCGCGCGAACTCGGCCTGCGCCCCTCCGTCTACATGGATGTCGGCGCGGTGTTCGGCGGCAGGACGCCGACGCTGACCGACAGCTGTGCCGCCACGAACGCGACCTCGATCGCGTGCGTCGCCGCGACGCGTCAATACACCGACAGCTCCGGCAACCTGCTCTACCTCGATTCCGCCGGTGCAAGCACGACGACCAACACCGGCACGCCCTACAGCTATTCGCTCGGCGCCTATCGCGAGACCTATACGGGCAATAGCGCCAGCCCGCGGCTGTCGGTCGGCATCGGCGTCAACTGGGCCTCCCCGTTCGGCCCGCTGCGGATCGATCTCGCCAAGGCACTGCTCAAGGCCGATGGCGACGACAGCAAGCTGATTACCTTCAATATCGGCGGCCAGTTCTAGTGTGCACGGCGTCCTCCTGCGAAACGCCCTGCGCGTGGGGAAGCCGCCCGGTTGAGCTTGCCGCGGAGCTGCCCTAGACCCGTCACGCCACCGGCTCGCGTCCGCACGTCGCGGCGACGATCCGGGGCATGATGGAGAGCGTCCCCCATGTGTTTTGACCCCGCCCCGAAGCGCAAACCCGCGAACTTCCCGACGGCGGTGACACGATGATCCTCCTGCTGCTGGCCGCGCAGGCCGCGACGCTCGGCGCGACCAATTACGGGCTCGACGCACCGATGCCGACGCCCAGGACGACGCCCGCCTTTGCCGACGAATTCAACGGGCGAACGATCGATCGCCGCAAATGGCGGTTCGACACCTCGCGCAATGCCGAGGGCTGGGCCAATCACGAGCGCCAATATTATGCCAAGGACCGGCCCCGGAATGCGCGGATCGAAAAGGGCTCGCTGATCATCGAGGCGCGTCGCGAGACGCTGTCCAAGGCACGCTTCCCCGACTGGGGCGGCCAGAGCTACAGCTCGGCGAAGCTCGTCTCGCGGGTGCCACGCGGCTATGGCTTCTACGAAGTCCGTGCGATGCTGCCCTGCGGTCGCGGCAGCTGGCCCGCGGTCTGGCTGCTGCCAAGCGGCGGCCGCTGGCCCGACGAGGGCGAGATCGACATCGTCGAGCTGGTCGGATGGGACCCGAACGTCGTCCATGCGACGGTGCACAGCGGTGCGTTCAACCACACCAAGGGCACGCAGCGCGGCGCGCAGAAGCGCGTGGCGACCGCCTGCACCCGCTATCATCGCTATCAGCTCGACTGGCGCGCCGATGTCATCACGGTCGGCGTCGACGGCCGCGCGGTCATGCGCGTCGCCAATGACCAGCCCGGCGGCAAGGCGGCCTGGCCGTTCACCCGGCCCTATGACCTGATCCTCAACCTTGCGGTCGGCGGCGACTGGGGCGGGCAGAAGGGGATCGACGACACCGCCTTCCCGCAGCGCATGGCGGTCGACTATGTCCGCTACTGGCGCCCTGCCCCAAACCGGTCGCGCCGCTGATCGCCGTCGGCCTCAGCGCCGCCCCCGCGCGGCGAGCAGGATCATCCCCCCGCCCAGCGTCAGCACCGCGAGCACGACCAGCACCGCATCGAAATCGCGCGGCGTCGCCAGCGCCCAGGTGATCACCGGCCCGAGCAGCCCGGGCAGGGTGTTGGCAAGGTTGAGCAGCCCAAGGTCGCGTCCCCGGTGCCGCGCGCTCGGCAACAGCTGCATCGCAAAGCCCGCGTGCAGCGCCAGAAAGACGGAGGTCCCGCCGGTATAGACGCAGAACGCCGCCGCACCGCTGGTGAAGTCGCGCGCCGCCATCATCGCGATCAGCCCCGCCGCCGCGACCAGCGCCGCCGCGAATAGGAACGGCTTGGTCCGCCCGGTCCGATCGGCAAGCCGGCCGACGAGCACCGCGATCGGCAGCGGCACGCTATAGGCAACGATCATCACCGTCCCCATCCGCGCCGCGAGCACCGACTCCGGCACCGACGGCGCGACGCTCTCGAAATAATAGAGAAGATAGACGAACAGCGCGCTGCCCGCGATCTGCACGAGCAGCCGCGCGGTCCAGGCGAGCAGCAGATCGCGCCGCAGCATCGACCGCAATACCGGCGGTGGCGCCCCCGCCTGCCGCGTCCCGCGCACGACGACGAGCGGAAGCGTGCACGCAGCGACGGTGACCGCGATCACCGCGAACCGCGCCGGCTCGCCGAACCGGCTCGCCCCGACCAGCGCGGCGGACAGCGTCGCCGCGACCGGATTGGCCATCGCCAGCAGCCCGCCCGCGACCCCCTTGCGGCCATCGGGCACCTCTTCAGCGATGATCGCCATCAGCGGCGCGATCACCGCGTTCAGCGCGACCTGGAACAGGATGATCCCCGCCACCAGCAACGCAGGCGTGGTCGCGGCGGCGAGCCCCGCATAGGACGCCATCGTCGCGACGACGCCCCCCGCCATGATCCCGCGGCGCCCCCCGCCCCGGCTCACCGACCGGTCACCCAGCCAGCCAAAGCCGATATTCGCCACGCTCGCCGCGATCGCTCCCGCGATCACCGTCACCGTCAGAAGATCGAGACGACCGTCGCCCGCCACCTGCTCGACCTTGATCGGCAGCAGCAGCGTCAGCAGCGGCAGATAGCCGACGACCGCCCCCGCATAGGCAAGCGCACAGACGAAGAGGAAAGCTGCCGGTCGCGGCTCGGGTGACGGCGACCGGCCATGCGGGGAGAAGGGAACGGTACGCGGCACGATGGCGCCCTTGTGACCCGCTCGCCGCCGTCGGGCAACTCCCGAACACCCGCCCGCCGCCGCCGCCCCCTCCGCCGCCGCGGCTCGTCTACGCCCCGGTCAGGGTTTCATCATCATCGGCTCGAGCGTCGTCGTCAGCAGCTGCGACCGATCTGCGGCATCATGCGCCAGCGCGACGCGGTAGCGGCCCCCGGCAATCCGCCACCCCGGCAGCGCGGTGTCGTACTGCGCGACGACCCGCGGCTCCGCGGTCAGCGTCACGCGCCGCGACTCGCCCGGTTTGAGCGTCAGCCGCGTGAACCCCGCCAGCCGCATCGGCGTCGCCGTCCCCGCCCCGTCCGCTGCCGCCTGCGCGACATAGATCTGCGGGACGTCCGCGCCCGCGCGACGCCCGGTATTGACGACGTCGAAGGTCACGCTGAGACGCCGGCCACCGGTCACCACCGGGTTGCGATAGGCGAAGCTGGTGAAGCTCAGCCCGTGACCGAAGGCGAACAGCGGCCGCTGGTGCTGCTTCTCATACCAGCGATAGCCGACGTCCGCGCCCTCGACATAGTCGACCGGAAAGCTTTCGAGCTGGATCGCGGCGGCGTTCGCCGGATTGGCGGCCGCCTGCGCCTCGACCGACGTCAGCCGGTCGAGACCGACCGGTGCCGGGCGTGGCGCCTGGGTCGCGGCGGCGGGGAAGGTGATCGGCAGCCGGCCCGACGGCGACACCCGGCGGGTCAGGATGTTCGCGATCGCCTCGCCGCCGCGCTGTCCCGGATACCAGGCCTGCAGCACCGCCGGCACCGCATCGATCCAGGGCATCAGCACCGGCCCGCCGGTTTCGAGCACTGCGACCGTCCGCGGCTGCGCCTTCGCCACCGCCGCGATCAGCGCGTCCTGATTGTCGGGCAGCGACAGCGTCGCCACGTCCTGCGCCTCGGTCGTCCACTGCGTCGCAAAGACGATCGCCATGTCCGCGTCACGGGCGGCGCGCGCCGCCGCATCTGTATCCTTGCCGTCGACAAAGGTCACCACCGCACCCGGCAACGCCGCGGCGATCGCCCTGAGCGGCGACGAGGCATGATAGGTATAGCGCGCGAACGACATCGCCGCGCCCGAGGTCAGCGGGATCTCGATCGGCGCGCCGCCGACCGAACGGACCTGGCTCGATCCCCCGCCCGACAGCACGCCGACGTCCGCTCGCCCGCCGATCAGCACGATGCGTTTGGCGGTACGCGCGATCGGCAGCATGTCGCGGTCGTTCTTGAGCAGCACGATCCCCGATTCCGCCGCGTCCTGCGCAACGGTGGCATGACGCGCATAGGGGATCGGCGCCTCTGCGGCGGGCATCGGCGTGTCATAGGCGCCGGTTTCGATCAGGCCGGTCAGATAGCGCACGATCATGTCGTCGAGCCTGGCCCGCGATACGCTGCCGTCGGCCACCGCGGCCTTGAGCGGCGCGCCGAAGTAGATCGCCTTGTCGAGTTCCTGTCCCGATTGCTGGTCGAGCCCCGCATTGGCCGCCTTCGCGGTCGAATGCACCGCACCCCAGTCGCTCATCACCCAGCCGCGATAGCCCCAGTCGCGCTTGAGCACGTCGGTCATCAGATGCTTGTTCTCGCACGCCCAGTCGCCATTGACCTTGTTGTACGCGCACATCACCGAGCCCGGTTTCCCGCGCTCGATCGCGATCTGGAACGCGAGCAGGTCGCTCATCCGCAGATCGGCCTCGCCGATCCGCGCGTCGACGACCATGCGACCGGTCTCCTGCGCGTTGAGCGCGAGGTGCTTGACCGTCGAGACGATATGGTTCGACTGGACCCCGGCGATATGCGCGCCCGCCATCGACCCTGCCAGCAGCGGATCCTCGCCGAGATATTCGAAGTTGCGGCCGTTCCACGGATCACGCGTCAGGTTGACGCCCCCCGCCAGCAGCACGTTGAACCGCTTCGCCCGCGCCTCCGCGCCGATCATCGCCCCGCCTGCGCGTGCGATTTCGGGGTCGAAGCTCGCCGCGGTGGCAAGCCCCGACGGCAGCGCGGTTGCGACGTCACCCTTGCGCTGTTCGACCTGGTTGGCGACGCCGAGCGACGCGTCGCTCTCGCGGACCAGCGGCACGCCCAGCCGCGCGATGCCGTCGATATGACCCGCCGACGGGATCAGCGTGTCCGTCGTCTTGCCTGCCGCCATCGGCGGGAACAGCCCGTGTGCCAGCTTGATCTTCTCGTCGATTGTCATCCGCGCGACGATCGCCTCGGCCCGCCGTCGCGCATCGGGTCCGGCGTCCGGCGTCGCCGTCGCTGGCGCCTTGGGCGGAGCGACCTTCGCAGGCGTCTCGCGCGCCTCGACCATGGCGGCGATTCCCATAAGCGACACGCCCAGCATCAGCGCTCGATACCCCGTCGACATCCTCATTCCCTTCCGGTTTTCCGCCTCCCCCTGCGCACTGCGACACGCGTCCGGCCGGGCTGTGGCACCATTGTCACTGTTCACAGCATATTTAGTGAACGTTCACAACCAGCAGCCCAAATCCTTGACACGAATCGCGAAAAGGGAAAGTGAACGTTCACACGGAAGGCGCACTCATAGCGTCGGCTACAGGGAGGATTACCATGCGTGGCTTCACGGCTCGCTCGCTTTCGCGTCTTGTCATCGGCACATCGGCACTGGCGCTGGCCGCCATTCCCGGCGTCGCTCTGGCGCAGGATGCCGCAGCCACGGTCGGCAATCCCGGCCCGTCCGACATCGATCCGCAGGCTGCACCCGCCACGCCCGCCGATCCGAACGCGGTCACCGACGACATCGTCGTGACCGGCATCCGCGCGTCGCTGCGCGAGGCGATCGACATCAAGCGCAACGGCCAGGGCGTGGTCGACGCGATCTCGTCCGAGGATATCGGCAAGTTCCCCGATACCAACCTCGCGGAATCGCTCCAGCGCATCACCGGCGTCTCGATCGACCGCTCGAACGGCGAAGGCTCGACCGTCACGGTCCGCGGCTTCGGTCCTGAGTACAACCTCGTCACGCTCAACGGTCGCCAGATGCCGACCTCGACGCTCGGCGACGGCGCCAGCGCACCCGCCTCGCGCTCGTTCGACTTCGCCAACCTCGCCTCCGAAGGCGTCGCCGCGGTCGAGGTCTACAAGACCGGTCGCGCTGCGGTCCCGTCGGGTGGTATCGGCTCGTCGATCAACATCCGCACCCCGCGTCCGATCGACAAGCCCGGCACGCGCGGCAGCATCGCGGTCAAGGGCGTGCTCGACAGCTCGCGCAACGGCAAGGATCCGATCACTCCCGAAGTGTCGGGCATCCTGTCCACCACCTTTGCCGACGACCGCATCGGCGTCCTGCTCAGCGGCGCGTATCAGCGGCGCAAGGCGAGCAACAATTCGGCGGGCGTCGGCTTCCGCGACGGCTTTCTCGGCGCGGAGAACAACTGGGGCACGCTCGCCCAGCCCGGCACGCCCGGCGGTGCTAACATCACCAACCGTCCCGGCCCGACCGACGTCTATGAAATCCCGCAAAGCGCCAATTACGATGTCGTCGACATCGATCGCGAGCGCATCAACGGCCAGCTCGTGCTGCAGGCCAAGCCGACCGACACGCTGACCGCCACGCTCGACTTCACCTATTCGAGCAACAAGGTCGAAGTCCGCAACAGCAGCGTCGGCATCTGGTTCAACTTCGGCGACACGCGCAGCGCCTGGACCGATGGTCCCGCGGCTGGCCCCGTCTTCTATTCGGAGAATTTCGCGCCCGGCAAGGATCTGTCGTACAGCAGCTCGCTGACCGCGAACAAGTCCGAGAACAAGTCGCTCGGCGGCAACCTGACCTGGGAAGCGCCCGGCAACGTCACGATGTCGCTCGACGCGCATCATTCGACCGCGGTGTCGAAGCCGACGAACGATTACGGCAGCAGCACGTCGATCGGTGGCGCAATCTTCGGCGTCCAGTCGCAGACGATCAATTTCGAGAAGGACCTGCCGGTCATCTCGTACCAGATGTATCCCGGCATCGACCCGCTGAACGCGTCGCTGATCACGCCGACCGGCAACGCGTTCCGCAACGCCTATTTCAAGAACGAGATCAACCAGCTCCAGCTGAAGGGTCATTACGACCACGACGGCGATTTCCTGAGCAGCATCGACTGGGGCTTTTCCTATGTCGATAACAAGGTGCGCTCGGCTTACGGCTTCATCCAGAACGAGACCTGGGGCGGTGTCGACCCGCGCGGTGCGTCGTTCGGCGCGGCCGCCGTGCCCGACGATTTCTTCAACCTCACCAGCCTGCCCGACAAGTTCAAGGGCGTCGCCGGATCGAACGATCCCGCGCTGCCGCCGTCGATCTACACGTTCAACTTCGAGCAGATGGCCGAACTGCTGCGCTCGCAATATGCGATCTGCAGCGCACCGCAGACGGGTGTCGCGGCGGAAGGCACCTGTCTTGCCAATTACACCAACGATCGCCGCATTCGCGAACGCACGATCTCGCCCTATATTCAGTTCAACGGCAAGTTCGACATGTTCTCGATGCCGGCGCACCTCATCGGCGGCGTCCGCTATGACGAGACGCAGGTGAACTCGTCGGCGCTGGTGCCGATCCCGAACGGTACGCGCTGGACGGGCGCGAACGAATTCGCGCTCACCTACGGCGCCAATTCGTTCACCTCGCTGAAGGGCCGCTATCACAACTGGTTGCCCGCGGTCGATTTCGACATCGAACCGCTCCGCAACGTCAAGCTGCGCGCGTCGTACAGCCACACGATCACGCGCGCCGATTACGGCAGCCTGCAGGGTGGCCTTAACATCGATTCCAACCCGCGCATCGGCGGCGGCACGGGCAGCCAGGGCAATCCGAACCTCGTCCCCTTCAAGTCGAAGAACATCGATCTGTCGGCGGAATGGTATTACGGTGCCGAAAGCTACATCTCGGTCGGCTATTTCAACAAGGACGTGAAGAACTTCATCGGCACGACCCAGGTCAACACGTCCGCGTTCAACCTGCGCAACCCGGGCTCGGGCCCCCGCTATCGTCAGGCGGTCGCAGCACTTGGAACGACGGACAATCTCCAGGTTCGCGACTACATCCTGCGCAACTTCCCCGCCTCGTCGCAGGTCACGGGCACCAGCGATTCCGGTCTGCTGAACGGCAACATCTTCGGCCTGCCCGAGGACGATCTGTTCAACTTCCAGCTGAGCCAGCCGTTCAACAGCGACCAGACCGCCAATATCGACGGGTGGGAATTCGCGCTGCAGCACAGGCTCTGGAACACCGGGCTCGGCGTCATCCTGAACTACACGATCGTCAATGGCGACGCGAAATATGACAACACGCTCGATCCGAACATCGGCCAGTTCGCGCTGACCGGGCTCAGCGACAGCGCCAACGCGGTCGCCTATTACGACAAGAACGGCATCCAGGCGCGTGTGGCCTATAACTGGCGCGGCGAATTCTATGCCGGCGGCGCCTTCGATCCGCTCTATGTCGAATCCTATGGGCAGGTCGACGCCAGTGCGAGCTATCAGGTCACCACGGGGCTGGCCGTGTTCGGCGAAGTCATCAACCTCACCGGCCAGGGCCGTCGCGGTCATCGCCGGTCGGACAATTTCGCCACCTTCGCGCAGCCGGGCTATGCCCGCTACGCAGCCGGCCTGCGGTTCAACTTCTGATCCGCGGCGCCGCCGACCTACGGAACGACCACTCCCCCGCGGGGGGTGGTCTTTTCGGCGCCGTGGCGGCACAGAATGACAGTGTCGGACATGCAAACTGACGGGCTGGACATGGATCGCGCGATCACCTCGATCGTGATCGTCGGCGGTGGCACCGCCGGATGGCTCGCCGCGTGCCTCATCGCCGCCCGTGCGGACCGCGATGCGGAGCATCCGCTTCAGGTTACCCTGATCGAATCGCCCGACGTCGCGACGATCGGCGTGGGCGAAGGCACATGGCCGACGATGCGCCGCACGCTCGAACGGATCGGCATCTCGGAAACCGAATTCCTCCTCGTCTGCGATGCCGCGTTCAAACAGGGGTCGCGCTTCGACGGCTGGCGCACCGGCGCGGCCGACGACCGCTATCTCCACCCCTTCACGACACCCGCCGAGGCAGCCCCGCGCGATCTCGCCTCGGCCTGGTCCGACAGCGGTCTGGCCTTTGCCGAAGCGCTCTGCGCGCAACATGCCGTCTGCAGCCAGGACCTTGCCCCGCGTCAGCGCGCGATGCCCGATTATGCGGGCACGCTGAACTACGCCTATCATCTCGACGCCGGCAAGTTCGCGGCCCTGCTCGCCCGCCACGCGACCGAACGGCTCGGGGTTCGCCACCTGCGCGACCATGTCGTCGGCGTCGATGGCGCGGCCGATGGCGACATCGCCGCGGTCCGCACCCGCGTATCGGGCCGGATCGAGGGCGACGTGTTCCTCGACTGCACGGGTCATGCCGCACTTCTGATCGGCGAGCATTACGGCGTCGGCACGATCGACCGCGGACGCGAACTCTTCAACGACCGTGCACTCGCGGTCCAGCTGCCGGTCGCCGCCGACAGCGTGATCGCGTCGCAGACCAATGCCACCGCGCACGCCGCGGGCTGGATCTGGGATATCGGCCTGCCCGCGCGACGCGGCATCGGCTGCGTCTATTCGTCCGCGCATCTCGACGATGACGCGGCCGCCGACACGCTCACCCGCTATCTGCGCGCGACGGCGCCCGACGCACCGCTTCCCGACTTTCGCCCCCTGCGGTTCCAGTCGCGCCACCGCGACCGTTTCTGGCATCGCAACTGCCTTGCGATCGGTCTGTCCGCCGGCTTCCTCGAACCGCTCGAGGCATCCGCGATCGTGCTGGTCGAGCTCTCGGTCGACGCGCTGCTCGACAATTTCCCGGCCACGCGCCGCACGATGGATCTCCACGCCGCGCGCTTCAACACGTTGTTCCGCTATCGCTGGGACCGGATCGTCGAGTTCCTCAAGCTGCACTATGTCCTCAGCCAGCGCGACGAGTCCTATTGGCGTGATCACCGCGATCCCGGCTCGATCCCGCCGCGTCTCGCCGAGCTGCTCCAGCTATGGGCCGACCAGCCCCCGTCGCACGCCGATTTCCCGATGGTCGACGAGATCTTTCCCGCGGCGAGCTATCAATACGTGCTCTACGGCATGGGCTTTCCCGCGCCGCGCCGCACGCCGGTCCGGACGGGCGCGCGCGGGGCCGCCGACATGCTCGTGCAGCAGGTCGACCGGCACGGACGCATGCTCGCCGCCGCCCTGCCGACCAATCGCGCCTATCTCGATGCCGTGCGGCATGCGATGGCAGGCGCTACCATGGAAACGAGAGCCTGATGCCCGACCACGCGATCCTGACGCCCGAAGAGCACCGCGACCTGCGGATCCGCACCGACCGGTCAGATGCGCTCGGCGACGCCGTCATGGCGTGCATCACCGTCCCCAGCGAATTCCGTCGCGTCCAGACCCATTATCCGATCCTCTTCCAGCGCAACCAGACCCGCGACGGCTTCACCGCGCTCGCGATGTTCGGCTTCGAAGCGGGCGAAAACCTGTTTCTCGACGGCGGCCGCTGGGATGCCCGCTATCGCCCGCTGGCGATCGACAGCCAGCCCTTCCTCGTCGGACGTGGGCCGGAGGGGTCGTCGCTGCGCCAGGTGCATATCGACATGGCGAGCCCGCGGATCGGCGCCGGCGAGGGCATGCGCGTGTTCGACGATACCGGTCGTCCGACGCCGTTTCTCGAACGCATCGCCGATCAGCTGCGCGCGCTCGACGAGGATTATGTCGCTGCGACCGCGTTCTTCGCGGCGCTCCAGCGCCACGACCTGCTCGAACCGCTGACGCTCGACGTCACGCTCGAGGACGGATCGAAGAACCGGCTGGTCGGCTATCACGTCATCGACGAGGATCGCCTGGAAGCGCTCGATCCCGCGTCCGTCGCCGAGCTCCACGCCGAAGGCCATCTGATGCCGATCTTCATGGCGCTCGCCTCGCTCGGCCAGATCGGGGATCTCGTCGCGCGCAAGAACCGACATCTCGCGCATGGCTGACGCCGGCACCGCGGGGATCTTCGCCGCCCTGCCGCGGATCCGCGAAGTCGACATCAGCGGGCCGGCGGCGCTCGACACGCTGCTGCGCGAGGCGACGACGCCGTTCATCGTCCGCGGGCTCGTCGCCGACTGGCCGATGGTCGAGGCCGGTCGCCAGTCGGGACGCGCGGCGCGCGATTATATCGAGCGCCATGCCCGGCCCACGCCCTTTGCCGTCTCGGTCGGTGCGTCGCAGAGTGGCGGCCGGCTGTTCTACGGCGACATGCAGGGCATGAACTTCCAGATGATGCGCGCGCCGCTGCCCGAGATCTTCGCGCGGATGACCGAGAATGAGGGGGTCGACGGCGCGCCGTCCATCTATCTCGCCTCGATCGACATGCAGAATTTCTTCACCGGGCTGCACGAGGCCAATCACGTCGACCTCGGCGACCGCACACCGCTCTCGAGCATCTGGATGGGGACTCCGACGCGGATCGCGGCGCATAACGACGCGCCTGACAACCTCGCCTGCGTCGCGGTCGGTCGTCGCCGCTTCACGCTGTTTCCGCGCGACCAGTTCCGCAATCTCTATCTCGGCCCGGTCGACAATACCCCCGCGGGCCGCGCGGTGAGCATGGTCGACTTCCACGACCCCGACTTCACCGCCTATCCCGGCTTTCGCGATGCGCTGGCGCAGGCGCAGGTCGCCGAACTTGATGCCGGCGACGCGCTCTACATTCCGGCCCTGTGGTGGCACCATGTCGAGGGGCTTTCGGACTTCAACGTGCTGGTCAATTACTGGTGGCGCGACACGCCGCGCTGGCTCGGCCAGCCGCAGGACGCGCTCAACCACGCATTGCTCGCGATCCGCGACCTGCCCGAGGACGAGAAACGTCACTGGCGCGCCATGTTCGATCACTATGTCTTCTCCGACGACCCCGCGGTCGCGGCGCATATCCCCGAAGCCGAGCGCGGCGTCCTCGCCCCGCTCACCCCCGACAGCGCAGGCAAGCTGCGCGCCTTCCTCCTGAGAGCACTCAGCCGATGACCACGCTCCCGATCCACCGCGTCGTCATCGCCGGCGGCGGCACCGCCGGCTGGATGGCCGCCGCCGCGATCGCGCGGACGATGGGCCGCACGGTCGCGGTGACGCTGGTCGAATCCGAGGCGATCGGCACCGTCGGCGTCGGCGAATCGACGATCCCGCCGATCGTGACGTTCAACCGCCTGCTCGGGATCAACGAAGCCGAGTTCATGCGAGAGACGCAGGCGACGTTCAAGCTCGGCATCCTGTTCGACAACTGGAAGGATTGCGGCGACACCTATTTCCATTCGTTCGGCACGACCGGCAAGGATCACTGGTCCGCAGGCTTCCAGCATTTCTGGCTGCACGGGCTGACACGCGGGCATCATCAGCCGTTCGACGATTACTGCCTCGAACTGCGCGCCGCACTGCAGGGCAAGTTCGCACATCTGCCCGATGGCCGGATGAACTATGCCTATCAGCTCGACTCCAGTCTCTACGCCCGCTTCCTGCGCAAGATGGCGGAGGCCGACGGCACGACCCGGATCGAGGGCCGGATCGCGCAGGTCGAGCTGAACGGCGAAAGCGGCGACATCGCCGCGCTGACGCTCGACTCCGGCGCACGGATCGAGGGCGACCTGTTCCTCGACTGCACCGGCTTTCGCGCGCTGCTGATCGAACAGGCGCTCCATGCCGGGTTCGACGACTGGACGCATTTCCTCCCGTGCGATTCCGCGATCGCGGTCCAGACCGAAAGCGTCCGGCCGGCCCTGCCCTATACCCGCGCGATCGCGCATGACGCCGGATGGCAGTGGCGCATCCCGCTGCAGCACCGCACCGGCAACGGTATCGTCTATTGCAGCCGCTATCTCGATCACGATGCCGCGCTCGAGCGTCTGCTCGGCACCGTCGAGGGACCGACCCTGACCGAGCCGAACAGGATCCGCTTCGTCACCGGCGCGCGACGCCAGCAATGGCACCGCAACTGCGTCGCGATCGGCCTGTCCGGCGGGTTCATGGAGCCGCTCGAATCGACGAGCATCCACCTGATCCAGCGCGCCATCCTCCGTCTCCTGCGGATGTTCCCATCGGCTGGGATCAGCCCGCGCGACGTCGCCGAATTCAACGAACAGCAGCATACCGACATGCTGCAGATCCGCGATTTCCTGATCCTCCACTACAAGGCGACCGACCGCCGCGACAGCGCCTTCTGGCGGCAATGCGCGTCGATGCCGGTGCCCGACTCGCTCGCGCACAAGATCGCACTGTTTCGAGAAACCGGCCGCGTCTTCCGCAAGAATGACGAGCTGTTCGCCGAGAACAGCTGGGTCCAGGTGATGCTCGGCCAGGGCATCGTGCCGGAGAGCTATCACCCGATCGCGACCAAGATGCGCGACGACGAACTCGTCCGGCTGCTCGGCGGGCTGCGCGACACGACCAACGCGACCGTCGATGCGCTGCCCGACCATGCCGCCTATGTCGCGCACTACTGCAGCACGGCGCCATCTGCCTCGGCGGGATCCCCGCATCTTGGCTAGGCGCCGTCAGGCCGTGACGATCAAGCATGTTGCAGCGGACGCCGGCGTCTCGCTGCAGACGGTCAGTCGCGTCGTCAACAAGGAGACCGGCGTCCGCCCACAAATGGCGGAGCGCGTGCAGGCGTCGATCGACCGGCTCGGCTATGTCCCCTCGATCGCCGCGCAGCGGATGGGCGGTTCGCGCTCCTATCTGATCCTCGCGCTCAACGACCGCGAACGCACGATCGCCGACTGGCGCGCGCGGCAAGGGACCGACTGGGTCGACCAGATGCTGCTCGGCGGGATGCTGACCTGCGCCGAACATGGCTATCGCCTGATCGTCGAGCTGGTCGATACGCATAGCGATCATATCGAACGCGAGCTGCTGGGCGCGATCGCCGCGCTGCAGCCCGACGGGGTGATCCTCACCCCGCCGCATTCGGGCAATCCGCTGATCATCGATCTGCTCGAGGCGCAGGACATCCGGTTCGTGCGGATCGGCTCGATCAGCGAAGGGCCCGGCGTGCGCCTGATGATGGACGACGCGCGCGCGGCGCGGATCGCGACCGAGCATCTCGTCGCGCTCGGCCACCGGCGGATCGGCTTCATCGCCGGGCCTGCCGAATATGAACTCAGCGGCTGGCGCGTCGATGGCTGGCGCGCGGCGATGGCGGATGCGGGGCTCGACAGCACCGATCTGCTCGCATCGGGGGATTTCAGCCATGCCTCGGGCCGGGCCGCCGCCCGGACGCTGCTCGCATTGCCCGAGCCGCCGACCGCGATCATCGGCAGCAATGACCAGATGACGCTCGCGACGCTCGAACTGGCGCGCGAAACCGGGTTGCGCGTGCCCGAGGATCTGTCGCTGATCAGCTTCGACGACACGCCGATCATCCGCCTCGCCCACCCGCCACTGACCGCGATCGTCCAGCCGATCGCCGAGGCGTCGGCGCGCGCGGTCAGCCTCATCATCGCAGGGCTGGCGGGCGATCCCCCGCCGGACGCACCGATCACCGTCGCGGCGGAACTGACGGTGCGCCGTTCGACCGCGCGCCCACCCGCCACCGCCTGACCGGTCTGCTCGCGCCGGCGGGTCCGGGCCCTTGCGACGCACGGCCAACTCCCCCACAGGCGGCGCGGGGACGAACGGAGACCGTCATTTTCAATCTCATTTTCGCGACGCCCTGCCTGGTCGTCCTTGCCCGCTGGCTCTGGCCGCTGTCGATGTCGCTCTGGCTCAAGGCCGGCGTGGCGCTGCTCCTGCTGTTCGCCTCGCAGTTCCATTTCTGGAACCGGCTGTCCTCGGGATCGATCTTCGCGCCCGAATTTCCGCGCGGCGTTGTCATCCTCTTCAACTGGGCGTTCGCGGCGATCGTGCTGCTCGCGATGCTCCAGCTCCTGCTCGACATCGGCACGCTCGCGACCGCGATCCTGCGTCGCAGCACCACCGCCGCGCCAGACGGGCTGCGCTACGCGATTGCGGTGCTCGCGGCGCTGATCTCCGCGATCGGCGTCTCGAACGCGCTGCGCGTGCCGCCGGTCAAGGACGTCGCCGTCACGATCGCCGGACTGCCGCCGCGGTTCGAGGGGTATCGCATCCTCCAGCTCACCGATCTGCACATCAGCCGGCTGTTCCCCGCGCGCTGGGCCGAGGCGGTGGTCACCCGCGCCAATGCGGCGGGCACCGACCTGATCGTCGTCACCGGCGATTTCATCGACGGATCGGTCGCGATGCGCCGCGCCGACGTCGCCCCGCTGCGTGCGCTCCGCGCCCCCGACGGCGTCTATGCGATCCCGGGCAATCACGAATATTTCTTCGATTACGCCGCCTGGATGCGGCACCTCGACGGACTCGGCTTCCGCATGCTCCCCAACAGCCACGCCGTGCTGTCCCGCGGCGACGCGCGGCTGGTGCTCGCCGGGCTCACCGACCTGTCCGCCCCCTCGGTCGGCCAGCCCGGTCCCGATCTCGACAGCGCGTTGCGGGGCGCGCCGGCCGGTGCGCCGGTAGTGCTGCTCGATCACCAGCCGCGCAATGCGCGCAACGCCGCAGCGCACGGCGTCGCGCTCCAGCTGTCGGGGCATACGCATGGTGGCGTCGCGCCCGGCTTCGACCGCCTGTTCGCGCGCGCCAATGGCGGGTTCGTGTCCGGCCGCTACGACGTCGCGGGGATGACGCTCTATGTCGGCAACGGCACCGGGCTGTGGCCAGGCTTCGCGGTCCGGCTCGGCCGCCCGTCGGAGATGACGCGCTTCACGCTGCACGCCGCCGGGTCGGACCTCAATCCGCGGGCACCAGCGTCTTCAGGTCGACCGTGATGTCGGCCAGCAGCGTCGGCTCGACCCGCGCCGACGCAACCACCAGCGCGCGCCCCTGCACATAATCCCGCGTCTTGTTGACGCAGTCGAGCGCGACCACGCGGCCCCCCTTCAGATACACCACCGAGAAGCTGCGGCTCGCCGGGTCGCCGCGCAGCAGCGCGAGATCATGCCCCGTCGACAGCCCGACGCTCTGCAGCTTCAGGTCATACTGATTAGACCAGAACCACGGAACTGCGCCATAAGCCTCCTCCACGCCGGTCAGCGCCTTGGCGACGATCGCCGCCTGGTCGTTCGCATTCTGCACCGATTCCACGCGGATCACCTCCCCGCCGGCAAAGCGACTGGCGTGCGCCGCGCAATCCCCGACCGCAAAGACATCCGTCAGGCTCGTGCGACACTGCGCGTCGACTATCACCCCGTTACCCCCCGCCGAACCGGCGCCTGCCGCGATCAGCGGCGCGACCGCCGGCACGATGCCGATCCCGACGATGACCATTTCGCACGGCAGCACCGTACCGTCCGCCAGCCGCACGCCCGACGCAGCCCCGTCGACGCCCTCGATCGCCGCCACCGTCACACCGGTCCGCAGATCGACGCCGTGCGCGCGGTGCTCGGCCTCGTAGAATCGCGACAGCGCCGCCCCCGCCACCCGCGCGAGCACCCGGTCCTGCGCCTCGAGCACCGTCACCTGCTTGCCGAGCTTGGTCAGCACCGCCGCCGCCTCCAGCCCGATATAGCCGCCGCCGACGACCACGACCCGCGTGACACTCGGCAGCTCGGCGATCATCCGGTCGACATCCTCGCGGTTGCGCACCCCGTGCACCCCGGCAAGATCATGCCCGTCGCACCCCAGACGCCGCGGCGCTCCCCCCGCGGCCCAGACGAGCGTGCCATAGTGCAGACTCGCCTCGTCAGTGCTCCCGGTCGCCTGCGCGTCAACATGGCTGACGCAATGCGCGGCCGCATCGACTCGGGTCACGCGACGCCCGGGGATCAGCGTGATCCCGCGCTCCCCCCAGAAGCTGGCCGGCCGCAACAGAATGCGATCAAACGCCTTTTCGCCAGCCAGATAGTCCTTCGACAGCGGCGGCCGCTCATAGGGGGGCGACGTCTCGTCGCCGATCAGCCCGATCGTCCCCGCATAGCCGCGTTGCCGCAGCGCGATCGCGACCTGTGCACCGGCATGGCCGGCCCCGACGATCAGGACGTCATGATGATTGCGAGCGGACATGCGGCGATCCCTTTGAATGGACGGTCTCGTTGCCCGTCCCGACGCCGGTCGACAAGGGCGCGACGATGGTCGTAATGGCCAATTGTCGCGATCGACCGGATAGAGGCCTGGAACCAGGCGCCGCCGGACGCGCTCAACCCGCGAGTCAGGAACTGTGCAAACCACCCCCTTCCCCCAGGCCCGCTCCGGCGACGGCATGCCCCACGCGGTCCCGCGCGGTTGCGCGATCATCGTCATGGGCGTCAGCGGCAGCGGCAAGTCGACGCTCGGCCAGCGCCTCGCCGATCAGACCGGCCACCGCTTCCTCGAGGGCGATGGCTTCCACAGCGCGGAAGCAGTCGCCAAGATGCGCGCCGGCCATCCACTCGACGACGCCGACCGATGGCCCTGGCTCGACCGCGTCGGTCACGCGATCGGCGATGCGGTCGCGGCGGACGGCTTTGCGGTCGCCGCCTGCTCCGCGCTCAAGCGGGTCTATCGCGAGCGGCTCGGCGCTGCGGCGGGCGTCCCGCTGCTGTTCGTGCTGCTCGACACCGATCCGGCGGAACTCGCTCGACGGCTCGGCGCGCGCGCAGGGCATTACATGCCGGCCAGCCTGCTCGACAGCCAGCGCGCGACGCTAGAGCGTCCGGGACCCGACGAAGCCGCGATCACGCTCGATGCGCAGGCCACGCCCGACACGCTGGTACGCGACGTCTGGGCCTGGATCGATGACCGCGCCAGCGCGGATGGCGCTAACGGCACGGATCGGCGATAAGATCGACCAAGGTCGTAATGGCCACGCGGCAACTGGTGGCCGAACAGGGTGGCCGACAGCGCTTGCAGGATGGGGGATCTGATCGTGACGATAGGACGACGCGAATTTGTCATCGGCGCAACCGCGCTGGCCGCGGTGCCCGCGATCACGCAGGCGGCCGCCCCGACGCGCAAGCTCGGCTATGCGATCGTCGGGCTGGGCTATTACGGGCTCGACGTCATCATCCCCGAATTCGCCAAATGCGCGCACAGCCGGCTCGCCGCGGTGGTCAGCGGTGACCCCGCCAAGGCGCGCCGCGTCGCGGCCGCGCACGGCCTGTCCGACCGGTCGGTCTACAGCTATTCGACCTTCGATCGGATCCGCGACAATCCCGATATCGATATCGTCTATATCTGCCTGCCCAACGCGATGCATGCCGAATACACGATCCGGGCCGCGCGTGCCGGCAAGCATGTGCTGTGCGAAAAACCGATGGCGGTCTCGGTCGCCGAATGCGAGGCGATGATCGCGGCGTGCAAGGCGGCGGATCGCAAGCTGATGATCGGCTATCGCTGCCATTTCGAACCCTGCAATGTCGAGGCGATGCGACTCGCGCGCGCCGGGACGATGGGCAGGACGCGCTATGTCCGGTCCGAACATGGCTTCGTCCAGCGTGATCCGTCGAAGTGGCGGCTGAACAAGGCGCTGGCGGGCGGGGGCTCGCTCATGGACATGGGCATCTACAGCCTCCAGGCCGCACGCTACATGACCGGCGAGGAGCCCGTCGCGGTGACCGCGCGCGAGTCCACCGATCGCACCGATCCGCGGTTTCGCGAGGTCGAGGACATGATCGACTGGACGCTCGAATTCCCGTCCGGCGCGATCGCCAGCTGCCAGTCGATGTACAGCGCGAACCAGAACCACATCCTGTTGATGGGCGAACGCGGCCGGATCGAGCTCGAACCCGCGACCCGCTATGCCGACAACCGGATGTGGACGGGCGCCGACGGGCGCGAGCGCGATGTCACGCCAGCGGCATCCGGCCGAACCCAGTTCGCGGGTCAGCTCGATCATCTCGTCACCTGCATCCGCACCGGCCGCGAACCGATCGTGTCCGGCGCGGAAGGCCTGCGTGACCTCCGTATCGTCGAGGCGATCTACCGCTCGGCGCGCGAAGGGCGGACGATCCGGCTGGCATCGGACACCAAGGCGTGATGCGCGTCCTGCTCGCGCTGGCAACGCTCGCGGTCGCCACGGTCGCCCCGGCGCAGGACGCGGCACGCGATTTCGCCGCGGCGACCGATATCCCCCGCGCGGTCGCGGCGCTCGAAGCGACGATGAAACCGGGTCAGGGCTTCGCGATGCAGACGCTCGTCAGCGGCGGCGGCAGCGTCGTCGCGCTCGAATATTGGAAAGCCGAAGGCCGTCCTGCGGTGCATCCCGACGACAATGAATATGCGACCGTCGTCGCGGGATCGGGGACGTTGCTTTCGGGTGGACGCCTGGTCGATCCGCATGTCGTCAACCCCGGCCTCACCGACGGCGCGCGGATCGAGGGCGGCACGACCCGCGCGCTCCGCCCCGGCGACGTCCTGCTGATCCCCGCCGGCGTTCCGCACGGCTTCGGTGTCGGGCCCGAAGGGCTGGTCCTGCTCGGTACCAAGATCACGCCGCGCCGACCGGCTGCCCCTGCGCGATAAGATGCGTCTGCCAATCGCGACGTCCCGATCGGGCGTCTCGATCCGTAACCTGATCTGCCGGATCTTATGACTGCGCCGGATGTCGGACCCGCTGCGAGCGCACGCATGCTACAACCGCGAATGCGCGTATTTGTGAGGAGCTATAGGGTTGGTCTGGCGCGCGTATAAACTCAGCAAATCGCAAGATCAGCGCCCGGATTCGACGTCGCGAACAGAATTCCCGGTCAATTGAGCGCTTTAATAATATTTGCGGGTGTCATTTTCTGCCAATAGCGCGTAGTCGCGCGAATGGAGGGGGAAAATTTTTCAACAATCAAGGATCCCGTGTGACCGAAACCATCAATACCGTCGAACTGGCGGCAGAACTGACGGCAGCCTGGCTGGCGAACCCCAACACCCGCACCGCTGCCGAAGACGTTCCTGCGTTTCTCCTGTCGATGCACACCGCCGTGACCAAGCTCACGACCGGCGCAGAGATGACGGGCGATACCGCCGAGGCGACGACCTATGAGCCCGCCGTGACGGCGCGCAAGTCGCTTGCATCGCCTGACCACATTGTCTCGATGATCGACGGCAAGAAGTACAAGACACTGCGTCGCCACCTGACGACGCATGGCATGACGCCGGAGCAGTATCGCGAACGCTTCAACCTGAAGGCCGACTATCCGATGGTCGCTGCGACCTATTCGGAAGCACGCCGTGCGATGGCGAAGTCGATCGGTCTCGGCCGCAAGGCTGGCTCGAAGGTCGAAGCCGCTGCGGAAGACGCAGGCAAGACTTCGCGCAAGACCGGCAAGGCCGCGCTCGATGCCGCCAAGCGTACGCTCGGCAGCGACGATTGATGCGCCACGGGGAGGGCTGATCGCCCTCCCCGACCGTTAAAGGCATTCTGATCGCTCTGCCGGTCGCGCCCTGAATCACGCTATAATGCCGTCTGGCCCGATCCGGGTTTCGCGCGTTACACAGATCGATGACCGAACCGATCTCTCCCGCCATTCCGGCTGCCACGTTGGTGATCTTTCGCGATCGCCCGTCGCTCGCCCCCGAACTGCTGATGGTCGAGCGCGCGGGATCGATGGCGTTTGCCGGCGGTGCACTTGTCTTCCCCGGTGGCCGGGTCGACCCTGCCGACCGCACGCTCGCACAGCACCTCATCCAGCAGCCCGCCGATCAAACCGTACTCGAAGAGGTCGCCGCCCGTATCGCCGCAATCCGCGAGACGATCGAGGAGGTCGGGCTCGCCATCGGTCTTCATCCCGCACCGTCCGCCGATACGCTCGCGACACTGCGCGCGGCGCTGCATGCCGGACGGGAACTGGGGCCGATGCTCGACGAGCTGGGGCTCCGCTGTGATCCGCACTTGCTCACCTATTTCGCGCGGTGGCGACCCGCGCATCATCTGACCCGCATCTTCGACACACGCTTCTATCTCGCGCGTCTGCCTGCCGACGCCGCCCCCGCCCGCGTCGACGAGACGGAGAATGTCCGCCTGCTCTGGGCGACCGCTGCAGAGATCCTCGCGCATGCCGATGCCGGGCGCGCACAGGTGATCTTCCCCACCCGCCGCAACCTCGAACGCCTCGCGCTGTTCGCCGGCTTCGACGACGCGGTCGACGACACACGACGCAGACCGGTCCGCATCGTGACGCCGTGGATCGAGCCGCGCGACGGGATCGACCATTTCTGCATCCCCGACGATCTCGGCTATCCAGTGACCAGCGAGCCCATCACGCGTGTGGCGCACGGCTGATGCGTGCGGTGCGACGAACGCTGGGCTGGATCGTCGCACTGGCGGTGATCACGGGCCTCGGCCTTATACTCTGGTCGACGCTGCGCGGTCGGCCGCAGGATCTGCCCTGGACCCCGCTCGACCTCGGCCAGCCGATCGGCCTGATGACCGGGCGGAAGCTCAACGCGCTGACCCAGTCCTATCCCGCCTGTCGCGCCGCGCTCGAGCGTGCCGGTGTCCGCTACACCGCGCTGCCGCCTCGCAGCGGTGAAGGCCGGTGCGGCTATAGCGACGGCGTCCGGTTCACATCCGGCGGCGCACGGCGGATCGACTTCGCGCCCGCGGGTCTTGGCGTCGCCTGCCCCGTCGCCGCGGCGCTCGCGATCTGGGAATGGAATGTCGTCCAGCCTGCGGCCGAACGGCATTTCGGCACCAAGGTCACGAGCATCGACCATTTCGGCAGCTATAGCTGTCGCCGCATCTACGGCCGCGATGCCGGCACGTGGAGCGAGCATTCGACCGCCGACGCGGTCGACATTGCCGGCTTTCGGCTGGGCAATGGCACGCGGATTACCGTAGCCCGCGACTGGAAAGGCGATGCCGCCAAGGCCGCCTTCCTCCGGGAGGTACGCGACGGCGCCTGCCAGCTGTTCGCGACGACGCTCTCGCCCGATTACAACGCCGCACATGCCGACCACTTCCATCTCGATCAGGCGGATCGCGGCGCGATGGGCTGGCGCGCCTGCCGCTGAGCCGTCAGGTGGCGAGCGACGTCCCGCTGTCGACCTTCTCCACCCAATAGGGAAAGAAGACCGGCTCCCGGCTCGACCAGCCCGACGCGGTCGCCGCGGCTTCGCTGATCGATTGGAGCAGCTTGCGGCGCAGTTCGGGGTGGAGATGCGGCAACGCCGCCGCCGCGCAGAAGGCGGACGGCAGCCACGGTCGGACATCCGCGCCGGCAAGCCGCTCGTACAGGAACCGGAACGCGGAAAAGCTCGTCAGCCGCCCCTGCCCCAGATCGAACGCGGCCAGCGTCACCAGTTTTCCCAGAAACCGGTCCGCCCCGCCGAGCCCCGCATCCTCGGGCAGAAGTTCGCGAAGATCGTCAAGACCAAGATAGAGCCGCGCCTGTGCACGGATGCTGGCCTCCTCGACCACGTCGCGCGACCAGCGCGTCATCGCATCCTCGCGATCGAGGCCGACATCGAGCGAACGCCGGATATAACGCTGCGTCGCGCTGGAAAAGCCTGCGAATTCCTTCATCTCGGCGAGCGTCGTGATGCCCTTTGCCGGTTTCATCCGTGAAGCCATATCGTCACCCCGCCTTGCTGCAAGTAACAGGCGTTCCCATGCATTTGGGGCAGAGGAGGGTCCCTAACGCATCGTCACGTCACGGTTATAAGCGACCATGAAATCTGTTGCGCTGCAACACGCAATGCGACCAGTCGAAGCCAGGCATCAAACTTTTCGCTAGGGGCGGTATTTACGCAACAATCGAACCCGGGCCATTGGAGCGCCGCCCGCGCCCGGCATCGGCCAGGCGCGAGCACACCCCACGATAGATCAGCTGTTCTTTTCGGCCAGCTTGCGTTCTGCTTCGGCATCATAGCCTGACGACGGCGCCGGACCCTGATTGTGCACCGGCTGCGTCGAGGCGGGCGGATCGCTCGCATCCATCGACTCATCGAGCGCATTGTCGAGACGCGCATCGTTGCTCGACGGGTTCTTCTGCAGCCGCTTGCCGATCGACTTGTCCTGACCGGCCTCCTGGCGCGGGTCGCGGCCGTCGGTCCGGCCGGTGGCCGCATCGCCATCCTGCCCATCCGGTGCCACCGACAGGCTGTCGAGCGCGCGTTTGTCGATATCGGTCATGTCGAGACTCCTGTGAAAATCGTTACGGACGCAAACGGTTCAGCACGCCCGGTGTTCCTGCTCCTGCGACGAGCGACTCGCGTTGCGGGCCGGTCACGCGGTTTCGTCGTCGAGCGCGCGGACCCGGACGGTCTGCGTCCAGAGCGTCGCCTGCCCGAACACCGTCATGAACGCGATGTCGGTGGCGTCGCGCCCGATGCACACACGCGCGATATCGCCGCACGATGCCATCCCCGTCGGATCGACCAGCCGCCACGCGCCATCGAGCCAGAGCTCGGCGACCGCGTGGAAATCGGGCGGATCGACCCCAGGTGCATAGGCCGAAACACAGCGCGCCGGGATCCCCCCCGCGCGGGCGAGCGCGACCAGCAGATGCGCATAGTCGCGGCACACGCCCGACCGCGACGCGAAGGTGTCGAGCGCGGTCGTCTCGCCCGAACTCGATCCCATCCGGTAATCGAGCGCGTTGCCGACCCACGCACTCAGCGCCGCCGCCAGCGCGCCGCCGTCGAGCCCGGGAAACTCGCGTGCAACGAACCCCTCGAACCGGTCCGACTGGCAATAGCGGCTCGGCATCAGATAGGCGGTGACGTCGCCGGGCAGCAGCCGGGGCGGCGTCGTGCCATAAGCGCCGAGCGCGACGACCGGGCGCTCGACCTTCACCACCGCGCGGTAGACCGCGGTGAGGCGGCCATGTCCCCGCGCCCAGCAGCGCTGGCCGATGCCGTCCTCGCCCGGGACCGCGCGGATCGGGCTGTCTGACCAGATCGTCAGCGATTGTTCCTCGATCCGCTGGTCGGGCATCGCCGCCGCCTCGATCTGCAGCAACACGTCGGCGTCGCCGGCAATTCCATAATCCAGATGAACGTCGATCGAGAGACGCATTGCGGTCTTAAATCCTGGCCAGGATGCAAAAACGGCCCGGCGGTTTCCCGCCGGACCGTCACTCAGAGAAGGTGCGAAGCGCTTAGTTGCGGCTGCTGCCGAACAGGCGAAGCACGAACATGAACATGTTGATGAAGTCGAGATACAGGCTCAGCGCCGACATGATCACGACCTTGCCGACCATGTCCGTACCCGCGACCTGCATGTACAGGCTCTTGGTACGCTGCGTGTCATAGGCCGTCAGACCTGCGAACAGGAGCACGCCGACGCCGCTGATGACCAGCTGCATGACACCCGACTGGAGGAAGATGTTGATGATGCTCGCCACCAGCAGACCGACCACGCCGATGATCAGGAACGTCCCGAACGCCGACAGATCGCGCTTCGTGGTATAGCCGTACAGGCTCAGCCCGGCGAAGCCGGCAGCCGTCGCGAAGAACGCGCTGGCGATCGACGTGCCACTATAGACCAGGAAGATCGTCGACAGCGACAGACCCATCAGGATCGCAAAGCCCCAGAACAGCATCTGCAGCGTCGCGGTGCTCATCCGGTTCTGGCCAAAGCTCATGCCGAACACGATCGCGAGCGGCGCGAACATGATGACATACTTCAGCGGACCGCCGCCCATGAACACCTGTGCGGCAGGCGACGATGCACCGCCCCAGGCGAACAGCAGCGCAACGATGCCGGTCAGCAGCACGCCCGAGCCCATATAGTTATAGACCGACAGCATGTACGAACGGAGACCCGCATCATACGCTGCCGAACCGGTGGTGGTGGCCGTCGCTCCGAACGGCGCGGCACGAGGCCGGGGATCAGACCAATTAGCCATTGAAATTACAACTCCTCTATCCGGCCACATGCCGGTTGCGTGCAACATCGGTGCTGGAAGGACGATTTTCAAGCGGAGACGTTCCCAATTCGGGGTGATCGGCGCTATCAATCCCGCCGATGCTACGCCTGTTTCTCGCGCTCCGCCCGCCCCTCCGCATCCGCGAGATGCTGTTCGACCTGATGGACGGGATCGGCGGTGCGCGCTGGCAGGATGACGAACAGCTCCACGTCACGACCCGCTTCCTTGGCGAGGTCGATCCGCGTCTGGCCGACGACATCGTGACCGAGATCGACCGGCTCCGCCTGTCGGTGACGCCGGCGGCGCCAACGGTGGCGCTGCATGCGGTGGGCCAGTTCGCGAGCCGCGGGCGGACCGACACACTCTGGGCGGGCGTCACCCCGCACGCCGCGCTCACCGCGCTGCACCGCAAGGTCGATCAGGCGGTGGTCCGCGCCGGGCTTCCCCCCGACCGCCGCGCCTATCTGCCGCACGTCACGCTCGCGCGGCTGCCGCGGTCGCTCGGCACGTCGCCGGAGATCGAAGACTGGATCGCCCGCCATGCCGGGCTCGCCAGCGCGCCGTTTGCGATGACCCATCTGACGCTGTACCAGAGCCACCTCGGCCGCGACGGTGCCTGGTACGAACCGCTGCTGCGCTGGCCGCTCGAACCCGACGCCGGAACCGCCGGCGACTTTGGCGGGTTCGCATCGGATCAATAGGGAGAGACGGACATGCGGATTGCAACATTTGCGCTGGTCGGTGCAGCGGCGCTCGGGCTGGCGGCCTGCGATCAGAAGGGGCTCGAGACCGGCACGCCGGTCGCAGGCGGGCAGAGCGCGCGCGCGATGCTGATGAACGCCGCCGGAGTCGATGTCGGCCGCGCGACCGCGACCGACGTCGCCGGCGGACTGCGCTTCACCGTCGATGCCAAGGCGCTGCCGCCGGGCACGCACGGCGTCCACATCCACACGACCGGCCGCTGCGACGCCCCCGACTTCACGACCGCCGGGGGCCATTGGAACCCGACGTCGATGAAGCACGGGTCGATGAACCCTCAGGGGCCGCATGAGGGCGATCTGCCCAATCTGATCACCGGCACCGACGGCCGCGGCACGGTCGGCGTCACGATCCCGGGTGCGACGATGGCCGGGCTGCTCGATGCCGACGGTTCGGCGTTCGTGGTCCATGCGGGTCCCGACGATCTGATGACCGACCCCGCCGGCAACAGCGGCGGCCGCATCGCCTGCGGCGTGTTCCAGCCGAGCTGAACCACTTAGCCTAGCCATGGCATCCTCGGCGAGGGGCCATGGCTAGGCGACCTCCCCCGCCGCCCGGGCCCGCGCCTCGCGCGAAGCCTCGGCGGCCGGGACCAGCCGGTACGCCGCCACCGCCGTGGCCAGCGTGATCGGCACGCTGACCAGCAGCGACAGCATCCCGACCGACAGGCTCCCACTGAGCGTCGACACGCGACCCGCCAGATATGGCCCGAGCGCCAGCCCGATCAGCGTCGTGCCGATGAAGAAGGTCGCGGTCGCCGTTCCCCGCATCCGCGGCAGCACCAGATCCTGCGTCGTCGCCGCGGCCGCGCCGAGCGCACAGCTCGCGGTGATCTGCGCGAGGAAGATCCCGGCATAGAAGGGCAGCGGCACCGATGCGTTGAAGGCGAGGCACAGGAACGGCACCGGCACGACCGCGCCGAAGATCACCACCCAGAGCCGCCCCGCCGGGTTCGTCCGCCGCAACCGGTCGGAGACCACTCCGCCCATCGTCAGCCCGAGAAACCCGGCAAGTGCGCCCAGCCCGCCGAGCAGGAACCCCGCGCTCGACGGCGTCGCGCCGAGCACGCGCAGCGCATAGGGCGCCGCCCAAAAGCTCGCCGCATAGCTCAGGAACGCGTTCAGGCCATAGGCGACGACCGTGCACAGGAACGCCGGCGTCCCGATGATCAGCGCGAAGGTCGGCGGATCGCGGCGGCGCAGCGCACAAGCCCAGGAGAACACGGCATAGACGCCGGTCCCGATCGCCACCCATTGCGGCCAGGGCTCGCCCGCTGCCACCAGCCCGACCACCGCCAGCGTGACGATCGCCAGCCCGGCGAGGTTGACGACGAACGCCCCGACCCCGCCCATCGCCGCACCGACCAGAGTCAGCGGCGGCACGATCGTCAGCAGCTCGCCGGCAAAGGCGCGGAACGGTGCGGGGTGCGGCGCCGGTTCGGGAAGCCCCTCGACATGCCCGCGGATCGGTTCCCTCAGCGTCGCGATCCAGATCGCGAGCAGCAGACCCGGCACGCCGACCGCCATGAACGCCGCCTGCCACCCGACCAGCCCGAACGGCCCGCCCCCCGGATAGGCCCGGTTCCAGCCCTGCACGATCGCCCCGCCAATGAACAGCGAGCAGCCGCCACCGACATAAAGCCCGGCCGAATAGATCGACAACGCGGTCGCACGCAGCCTTTTGGGGAAATAATCGGAGATCAGCGAATAGGCCGACGGGCTGGCGGTCGCCTCGCCGATACCGACGCCGATCCGCGCCGCCGCGAGATGCCCGCCGGTCCGCGACAGGCCGGACACCGCCGTCATCACCGACCAGAGCGTCAGGCCGATCGTCATCAGCCGGACGCGGTGCCAATTGTCCGCAAGCCGCCCGAGCGGAATGCCGAACAGCGCATAGAAGACCCCGAAGGCGGTCCCGTAGAGAAACCCGAGATCCTGGTCCTTCAGTCCCAGATCGCGCTTTATGTCCTCGGCAAGGATCGAGATGATCTGCCGGTCGACGAAGTTGAGCACATAGACCAGGAACAGGATCGACAGCACATACCAGCCATAGCGGGTCGCCCCCGCCTGCCCGTCCGGCTCCGCAGGCGGCGGCGCTTCTTGGAACTTCGATTGATCCGCGACCTGCGCCATGACCCCTCCGACTGTCGTTTTCGAGCAATCGGTATCAGAGGTTTCTTCGTATCAACAGCGGTTTCACGCGGTCGCGGTATGTCAGCCCGATGTCGCCTGACGCCGCCGGGTCGCGCCCTGCTCCAGCCGCCGCAACAGCGACTCGATCGAGGGCGGTGACGGCGATGCAGCCGGCGCCGGCGTATCGACCAGACGCGGCTCATGCCGCGCCGCACCGTTTACCGCACCAGCTGACGGTGGAACCGGCGATGGCGCTGACCAGGCCACGGAAACCCGCGGCGCGACCGGCTCGCTGACCATGATCGGGACCGTCGCGGCCTCCACCGGCTCGTCGATCGCGACGGATGCGTCGGCTAATTCTTCGACCCGCTCCTCGTCTTCGACCGGAGCGGCTGGCGCGACCGGCGCCGCCTCGGCCTGCACCAGCGGCGTGACCGGCCGGATCGGCGCCATCGGCACCGGCAGGATCGCATGCGGGTCGAACGCCGCGAGCGGCTGGTCGAGGTCCGCGGGGATCGACCGCTCGAGCGTCACCGGGTTCGCCGCGGTCACCTCCATCATCGGCGTGCCGAGATCGGCCGCGGTCATCGGCCGGCGTGGCGGCGCGTCGGGATGCGCATCGGCCCGGCGGACGACTGGCACGCCGTCGTCGCGACGACGCGGTGGACGCACCAGCAGCCCCCCCGGCCCCACCAGCAGGAACAGCGCCGACCAGGTCACCGCCGCGCCGATGAACGCGGTGGCCAGCGCGAGGACGACGCGCGCGGTCGTCCCCAGCGGAGGCTGTGCGGCGGGGATCAGCGCGGCGACGCCGGTCCGCCAGACCAGTTCCTCGAGCATCGTCCCCGGCATCGCGACGAAGCCAATGATCGCGGCGACCGCGACGAGCAATGCTGCGGCGACGGGAAGGTGGCGGATCGGGGACTGTCGATGGAATTCGGTCATGCCATGGTCCGTCATTCGGCCTGTATCAGCCGATGGTAAAGCGGTTCGTAACGCAAAATGTTTGACGACCAGTTACGGTCGCGCTCGACGAACGCCCGCGCGCGCTGGCGGCGCGACGGCCAGTCCGCGCGATCGTCGAACATCCCCGCCAGTGCCGCCGCGATCGCTGGCGGATCGTCGGGTGGGAACAGCGTGCCCGTATCCCCGTCGCGAATCAACTCGCGGTGTCCGCCCACGTCCGACGCGGCCACCATCCGCCCCTGCGCCATCGCCTCGAGCGGCTTGAGCGGCGTCACCAGATCGGTCAGCCGCATCCGCTTGCGCGGATAGGCGAGGATGTCGATCAGCCCGTAATAGCGCTCGACCTCGGCATGCGGCACCCGGCCGACGAAATGGATCGCGTCCGCGACCGGCGAGGCCGCGGCCTGCGCCGCCAGCGCATCCGCCATCGGCCCGCCCCCGACCATCAGCAGCCGTGCGTCCGGCCGGGCCGCGACCAGCGCGGGCATCGCCGCGATCAGGTCGTCCAGCCCTTCGTAATCATAGAAGCTGCCGATGAAGCCGACCACGTCCCTGCCGTCGAGCCCCAGCGTCGCCGCCAGCGCGTCGTCGCGCGGCGGGACCGCCCCGAACAGCGTCAGGTCGACGCCGTTTGGCGACACCATGATCTTGCCCCCGTCGATCCCCCGCGCGATCAGGTCGTCGCGCAGCCCCTCGCAGATGACCGCGACGCCGTCCGCGCGGCCGACCGCCCAGGTCTCGAGCGCGCGCGTCGTCCGATAGGCGAGCGATCCCTCGGTCCCGGTGCCGTTGCCGACCGCGGCATCCTCCCAGAACGCCCGGATCTCGTAGACCAGCGGCAGTTTGCGCCGCCGCGCGACGATCAGCCCCGCCAGCGCATCGAGCACCGGCGAATGCGCGTGCAGGATATCGGGGCGAAAGGCATCGACCGCCGCCTCGATCCGCCGGGCAAAGGCGCGGATCCCGGCGATCTCGCCCAGCGGTCCCGACCGGCGCGTCGCCGGCGTCCGGTGGAAGGTCAGCCCGTCGACCGATTCCACCGCGGCGGCGGCCGGCCCATGACGCTGCCCGGTCACCGCCGCGACCGTCCAGCCGCGCGCCTCCTGCGCCTTGAGGATCGCCCGCGTGCGAAAGGTATAGCCGCTCTGCAGGGGCAGGCCGTGGTCGAGGATATGAAGAATGCGCATCGTGAGTAGCGTGTTGCCATGACAGCGCTTAACGGCGCGTCAACCGCCATGGCCTATGCCGCGGCGACGGACACGAGCGGCAACGGGACCGCGCAGACACGGAAAGGCGGGCCGATGATCGACAATTTCGCGCTGGGCCTGACGCACGGCCTGATGATGCTCGCCGCGATCCTGCTGCTCCGCCGCCCCGATCTCAATTCCGAGCCGGAAGCCGGCAACGATCGCGAGGGTGACGGCACGCCTGCCGGTAACCGCCCGGCGGCACGCGGTACCGGACGCCGCCCGCGTGCGTGATCTCGCCTTCATCGCCTTTCTGGCTGCAATCTTCGCGCTGGGGTTCCGGCGTCCGTTCCTGCTCGTCCTCGCCTATGTCTATATCGACATCGTCTCACCGCAGCGGCTGACCTATCTGCTGCTCAACACCGTCCCGATCTCGCTGATCGCGGTCGCGCTGGCGGTCGGCGGCTGGCTGATCGCGGACGACAAGCGCGACACGCGGGTCGCGCCGCGCCAGCTGCTGATCGTCGTGCTGCTGCTCTATTGCTGGGCGACCACGCTCGCCGCCGACTTCCCGATCGAGGCGAAGGACAAATGGGACTGGGTCTGGAAGGCGCTCGCCTTTGCCGCCTTCCTGCCGCTGACACTGCGCACCCGGCTCCGGATCGAGGCGCTGCTGCTGTTCATGATCCTGTCGGCGGCCTCGATCATCATCGTCGGCGGGATCAAGACGATCGCCAGCGGCGGCGGCGGTTACGGCCAGCTGAACCTGATGGTCGACAATAATTCGGGGCTTTACGAAGGCAGCACGATCAGCGCGGTCGCGGTCGCGATCATCCCGATCATTATCTGGTTCATGCGCTACGGGACGATCTTCAAACCCGACTGGCGCGTCCGCGGCTTCTGCGTCGCGCTCGTCTTCGCCTGCCTGCTGATCCCGGTCGGCACCTCGACGCGCACCGGGCTGCTCTGCATCGCGCTGCTCGCGGTCCTGTCGCTGCGCGTCGTCAGGCGCAAGGCGCTGTATCTGGCGGGGCTCGGCGCACTCGGGCTGATCGCGATCCCCTTCCTGCCCTCGACCTTCACCGACCGCATGAACACGATCAAGACCTACCAGGCCGACGAATCCGCCTCGACCCGGATCGCGGTGTGGCAGTGGACGATCGACTATGCGAAATCGCACCCGTTCGGCGGCGGGTTCGAGGCGTATCGCGGCAACCGCATCCGCTACGACCTCGCCGGCACCGGCGCTGCGACGCCGGGCCGTGTCGAGGAAGACAAGGCGCGCGCCTATCACAGCGCCTATTTCGAGATGCTCGGCGAACAGGGCTATTTCGGGCTCGCGCTGTGGCTGGTCCTCAATCTCGGCGGCCTGGTCCGGATGGAGATACTGCGCCGGCGCTACCGTGATCCGGAAGGGCAGTTCGCCTGGGCCGGCCCGCTCGCCGCCGCATTGCAGACCGGGCATCTCGTCTATCTGCTCGGCGCGGCGTTCATCGCGATCGCGTTCCAGCCGTTCATCTACATGCTGATCGGCGCGCAGATCGGGCTCGACACCTATCTCGGGCGCAAGCGCCGTGACGCGAGCTTCCGCCCGATGCGACGCCCCGCCCCCGGCCCCCTGCCGGCATGACGGAACTCCGGGCACTGACCGGCGCGCGCGGCGTCGCCGCCTGGTTCGTCGTGCTGTTCCATCTCCGCGCCGCGCTCGGCGTGTCCGACGGCGTGGAGCGGTTTCTCGCCAAGGGCTATCTCGCGGTCGACTTCTTCTTTCTGCTCTCGGGCTTCGTGATCTGGCTGAGCTATGCCGACCGGATCGCCGTGCAGCGCTGGCGCGCCATCCCCGGCTTCCTGCGCCGCCGGGTCGCGCGGATCTGGCCGCTCCACCTCGTCATGCTCGGTTTCGCGCTGCTCATCGTCGCCGCGCTCGCGCTGACCGGACGCCCCCCCGACCCGCGCTTCCCGCTCGACCGCTTGCCGGTGCATATCCTCCTGCTTCAGAACTGGCCGATGACGCGCGACTGGTTCGGCGTCACTGCGCTCGACTGGAATGATCCCGCCTGGTCGATCTCGAGCGAGATGTTCGCCTATCTCGTCTTCCCGCTGCTCCCGCTCGTCATCGACTGGCGACGCGTCCCGACACCCGGCCTGATCACGGCGATCGCCGTCGCGCTGGGCCTTCTCGCTTACGTGATGCGATCGAACGGCATGGCGACGCTCGGCCAGGCGATCCCCTGGTTCGGCGTCCTGCGCTGCGTCACCGAGTTCGCAGCCGGCACCGCGGTCGCAGCCCTGTGGCTGCGCCACCGCGAGCAGCCCCGGCGCGCACTCGTCGCAGCCTTGTGCGTCAGCGGCCTGGGCTTTGCGAGCTTCGCAACCGGCCTTCTGACCGAGATCGTCGCGATACCGGCCGCGCTCTCGGCGCTCCTGCTCGCGCTCGCGCTGACCGCGAACCGGCCCCGCAACCCGCTCGCCTCATGGCCGCTGCACAGTCTCGGCGAGATCAGCTTTTCGACCTATCTCAGCCATTCATTACTCTGGACCGCGTTCAAGATGGCGTTCGTCGCCAGCGCAGTCGCGGTGCCGCCGCTCCTGATCGGCGCGCTTCTCATCGCGATCCTGCTCGCCTCCCTCGCGCTGTACCACGGCGTCGAGCGGCCCGCGCAGGCCTGGATCAACCGCTTTGGACAAACACCAAAAAGGGGCCAGCAACCGCGCTGACCCCCCAGTATCTATTCGTGTCTGGCCGTCGGCCGTCAGTCGACCGGCTCGTCCGCCAGTTCTTCCTCAAGCGCGGCGATGATCGCCTTGTTGAACGCGGGGATGTCGTCGGGCTTGCGGCTGGTGATCAGATTGTCGTCGACCACGACCTCCTCGTCGACCACCTCCGCGCCGGCATTCTCCAGATCGGTGCGGATCGACGGAAAGCTCGTCAGCCGGCGCCCGTCGATCACATCCGCCTCGGCCAGCAGCCAGGGCGCATGGCAGATCGCGGCGACGATCTTGCCGTCCTCCATGAACTCGGTGATGATCTCGATCGCGCGCTCCTGGACGCGCATCGCGTCCGGGTTGGCGACGCCGCCGGGCAGCACCAGCGCGTCGTAATCGTCGGTATCGACCTCGTCGAGCGTCAGTTCGGGGGTGATCGTCTCCGCCTTGTTGATGTCGCCCTTCATGCCCTGGATCGGGTCGGTCTTGATCGACGCGAGCGTCACCTTCGCGCCCACCGCCTCGAGCGCCTTCTTGGGTTCGAACAGCTCGACGGTCTCGAAACCGTCGGTGGCGAGGATCAGAATGCGTGCCTGGGAAAGATCGGCCATGTCATGTCTCCAGTGAAATCCCGTGCCCCCTCAACCCCGCGCCGCGCGGGTCGTTCCGGAACGATGCGCCCGCCCGAACATTTCGAATGACGGCCGGAAGGAACGACGCATTGCCCAGCAGACTCGTATATTCAGATGACAGCAAGCCCGGCATTTCCCGCCGCAAGATGCGCGCCGGCTGGGGCTATTGGGACGCATCAGGCACCCGCATCACTGACCGCGACGAGATCGACCGGCTCAACGCGGTCGGCCTGCCCCCTGCCTACAGCAACGCCTGGTTCTGCCCGAAGCCCAATGGTCATATTCAGGCGGTCGGCTGGGACGAGAAGGGTCGCAAGCAATATCGCTATCACGCCGGCTTCCGCGAGGCGCAGGACGCCGCGAAATACGAGCGCTGCGCCGATTTCGGCCTCGCGCTGCCCAAGCTGCGCAAGGCGGTAGAGGCCGATCTGCGCAAACGCTCGCTCAGCCGCGACCGTGCAGTTGCCGCGGTCCTCCGCCTGCTCGACGGCGGGCATATCCGCATCGGGAACGAGGCCTATGCCGCCGCGAACGAGAGTTTCGGCGCGACGACGCTCCGCAAGCGCCACGGCGCGGTGAAGGGCGCCACGCTCCGGCTCGAATATAAGGGCAAGTCGGGCAAGATGCGGACGCTCCGGATCACCGATCGCTCGCTCAGCAGCTTCGTGAAGAAATGCCAGGATCTCGACGAACAGCATCTCTTCGCCTGGCTCGACGATGACGGCGTCGCGCATCCCGTCACGTCGAGCGACGTCAACGCCTATATCCAGGCGGTCACCGGGACCGACTTCACCGCCAAGCACTTCCGCACCTGGGCAGCCAGCGTCGCCGCGTTCGAGGCGCTCGCCTCGGCCGAGCGCGATCTCAGCCTCAAGGCGATGCTCGAGCCGGTCGTCGCGCGGCTCGGCAACACGCATGCCATCGCACGCAAGAGCTATGTCCACCCGGCCCTGATCGACCTCGTCAAACAGGGCCAGTCGACCTTCCGCAAGGCGCTCCGCCTCCCGCGCGCCAAGCGCTATCTCAGCCGGGAGGAATGCGGCCTGATCGCCTTCCTCGAAGCCGGCACCCCCGCGACGATCGCCGTCGCGGCCTGACGAGTATCCAGATGTCCAATACGAACAGCGTCGCCAAAGCCCCCATCTTCGACGCGAGCGATGTCGGCAGCCAGGCACAGGGCTTCGTCACCGCCAGTCTTGCCTGGGTCCAGGCCTATTGGCTGCAGATCCTGATCGCGTTCGGCGCCGGCGCGCTGATCGTCCTCGCGCTCCACACCGCGCGACGTTTCGGCAGCCGGCTATGCGAACGCCCGCGCGCGCTCAACGGCTGGGGGATCGTCGTCGGCAAGGCGGTCTCGCGGACCAGCAACTTCTTCATCGTTATGCTCGCCGCGAAGCTCGTCGACGGCTATTCCGCCGCGCCGGGCGAGGTCGCGACCACGGTCAACTTCCTCTTCACCGTCGCTGCGGTGTTCCAGGTCGCGGTCTGGGTGCGCGAGATCATCCTCGGCGCGATCGAGCACCGCACCCAGTCCGAACATTATTCGGGTGAGGCGCTGCTGTCGGCGATGGGGCTGATCCGCCTGCTCGTCACCTTCGTCGTGTTCGCGGTCGCGATGGTCGTCGTGCTCGACAATCTCGGCGTCAACGTGACCGGCCTCGTCGCAGGCCTCGGCGTCGGCGGCATCGCGATCGGTCTGGCCGCGCAGGGCATCTTTGCCGACCTGTTCGCCGCGCTCGCGATCATCTTCGACCGCCCGTTCCGCCGCGGCGACTCGATCAGCTACGACACCGCCTCGGGCAGCGTCGAGGCGATCGGCCTGAAATCGACCCGCATCCGCGGCATCGACGGCGAGGAGCGGGTCATCTCAAACAAGAATCTCCTCAACAAGGAGATCCTCAACAACACGCAGCGCAACCATCGCCGCGCGAAATTCATCATCGGCGTCACCTATTTTACCCCCGCCGAAATCTGCGCGCGCATCCCCGACATGCTGAAGGACGTGGTCGAGGCGCAGGGCAAGATCTTCGTCCGTGCAGGCTTCACCGGCTTCGGCGCATCGAGCCTGGATTTCGAGGTCCAGTTCGACAGCGACGGCCCGGATTACGCCAGCTTCTACAACGGCCGCACCGCCGTCGGCATCGCGATCCTCCAGCGGTTCAACGACGAGAAGATAGAGATCGCCTTCCCCACCCAGGTCAACCTCACCGCCGCCCCGGACGGGTCGATGGTGATGCCATTCCCGGAGGTGCAACAGTCGCGCGCGGATTCACCGCCCGCCTGACGCCGTCGCCAGGCGTGAAGGTACTCGCCACACCAACCCATTACACCTCCCCGGCGAAGGCCGGGGCCCAGTTGGTGTGGCCGCAGTAACGAAACGCACCCGTCGTCAATCCCGTCCCCCAACTGGGCCCCGGCCTCCGCCGGGGAGGACGAAGGGAGCGCGGCAGGTTCCAAACAAGGGGGACGACGCCCCCCTCCGTCATCCCCGCGAAGGCGGGGATCCATATACTCAACGGGTCGCGATAACCCTCACCGCCAGCCAATATGGATCCCCGCCTACGCGGGGATGACGATTAAATAGGGATAGGCCTACCCCCCCCTCAGATCCCACCCTCATCCAGCGACAGCAACGTCGCATTCCCGCCCGCCGACGTCGTATCCACCGACACCGCCCGCTCCGCACAGAAGCGGTAGAGATAGCGCGGCCCGCCCGCCTTGGGCCCGGTCCCCGACAGCCCCTCGCCGCCGAACGGCTGCGAGCCCACCACCGCACCGATCATCGACCGGTTGATGTACAGGTTCCCCACCGCCGCCTCGGCCTCGATCACCTCGGCGGCGCGCGCGATCCGGCTGTGCAGCCCCATCGTCAGGCCGTACCCCTTGGCGTTGACCCGCGCGATCGTCTCGCTCAGCTTGCCCGCCTCCCACGTCGCGACGTGGAGGATCGGCCCGAACCACTCCTCGTTCAGATCCTCGATCGCGCCGATCCGCACCAAAGTCGGCGGCACGAACAGGCCATCTGCGGGCACGTCGAGCGTCTTTACGGTCTTCGAGGCCACCCGCGCGCGATACGCCATCAGCCGGTCATAGGCGGCCTGGTCGATCACCGGACCGACATCGGTCGCCGGATCGCCCGCACGGCCGATCCTCAGCGTGTCCATCGCGCCCGACAGCATCTCGATCACGCCGTCCGCGATATCCTCCTGCACCAGCAGCAGCCGCAGCGCCGAGCAACGCTGCCCCGCCGAACGGAAGGACGAGGCGATCACGTCCGCCACGACCTGCTCGGGCAGCGCGGTCGAATCGACGATCATCGCGTTGATCCCGCCCGTCTCCGCGATCAGCGGCACGATCGGCCGGCTGTCGTCCTCGAGCAGCGCGCGTGCGATCTTGCGCGCGGTCGCGGTCGAGCCGGTGAACGCGACGCCCTGAATGCGGGCGTCCGCGGTCAGCGCCGCGCCGACCTCCGGCCCGCCCGTGACCAGGACCAGCACGTCCGCCGGCACGCCCGCCTCATGCGCGAGTTCGACTGCCCGCGCGGCGATCCGCGGCGTCTGAGGCGCGGGCTTGGCCACCACCGCATTGCCCGTGACGAGCGCCGCAACCGTCTGCCCCAGGAAGATCGCCAGCGGGAAGTTCCACGGCGCGATCGTCGCCCAGACGCCGCGCCCCTCGATATGCAGCATGTTGCGCTCGCCCGTCGGCCCCGGCAGCTCGATCAGCTGCAGCTTGGCGCGCGCCTGCTGCGCATAATAACGACAGAAATCCACCGCCTCGCGCACCTCGCCGATCGCGTCGGGGATCGTCTTGAACGCCTCCTGCACACAGATCGCCATCAACTCGTCACGGTGCGTCTCGAGCAGGTCGGCCAGCCGGTCGAGACACGCCGCGCGCGCCTCGACCGGCGACCGCGACCAGCCCGGAAACGCCGCATGCGCGCGGGTGATCGCGGCCGTAACCAGATCCCCGCCCAACCCTTCTGCTCCCCCCCGGCGAAGGCCGGGGTCCAGTTGGGAAGGCTGCCGTGACGACGCGCCGTCCTCAGCCACATCACCGCTCCCAGCTGGGCCCCGGCCGTCCCCGGGGTGGTGCCCTGACGAAGCAACCGGCGCATTCACCACCTTAACAGTCGCCGCCAGCGTATCCACGTCACTCAAATCGAGCCCCGCCGAATTCCGGTGCCCGCCCGCCCCGAACAGGTCGACCGGCAACGGTATGCTCGGATGACGCTTGCCCCCGACCGCGGCGATCTTCGCCACCGGATCCGCGAGGATCTCCCCCTCGGTCAGTCGCTCATCCGCCAGCTGATGCACGAAGCTCGAATTCGCGCCATTCTCCAGCAGACGCCGGACGAGATACGCGAGCAGGTCGCGGTGCCCACCGACCGGCGCATAGACGCGGCAATGATAGCCATTCTCCTGCACCAGCCGCTCGTACAGCCCGTCGCCCATGCCGTGCAGCCGCTGGAACTCGAAATCGCGGCTGTTGCCCGCCCATTCCATGATCGTCGCGACCGTCAGCGCATTGTGGCTCGCGAACGCCGGCCGGATATTCTCCGCCGCCAGCATGTCCTTGGCGACCGCCAGATACGACACGTCGGTCGCCGCCTTGCGCGTGAACAGCGGATAGTCCGCCAGCCCCTCGACCTGCGTCCGCTTGATCTCGCTGTCCCAGTACGCGCCCTTGACCAGCCGCACGTTCATGATCCGGTCGAGCCCGTTCGCCCATGCGATCACCGGCCGCGCGCGCTTGCCATACGCCTGCACCGCCATCCCGAACCCGTCCCAGCCCTTCAGCGACGGCAGCCCGGCGACCGTGCCGATGATGTCGAGGCTCATCTCGAGCCGCTCGGACTCCTCCGCATCGACGGTCAGCGCGATCCCCTTCGACGCCGCCTGCACCGCCAGCGCCTCGAGCATCTCGGTCAGCGCGGGCACGCACTCGCTCCACCGCGCGACCTCGTAGCGCGGGTGAAGTGCGGACAGCTTGACCGAGATCGAATGCCCCGCCGCGGGATCGCGCCCGACCGCATCGACCGCACCGACATAGGCCTGGAAATAGCGCTGTGCGTCGGCATGCGTCCGCGCCGCTTCGCCGAGCATGTCGAAGCTCGCGGTGAAGCCCTTGTTCTCGGGCCGCCGCATCCGCTTCATCGCCTCGTCGATGGTGCGGCCCATCACGAAGATCTCGCCCATCATCTTCATCGCGGCACCGACCGCCTGGCGCACGAACGGCTCGCCCGCGCGGCTGATCAGCCGGCGCAACGGCCCGGTCGCACCCTCGCCGACCAGCACGCGGCCGACCACCAGCCCCCAGGTCGCCGAATTGACGAGCTTCGAATTCGACTTGCCCGCATGCGCGCGCCAGTCGGCATCGCCCAGTTTGTCCGCGATCAGCAGGTCCGCGGTCTCGGGATCGGGCACGCGCAGGAACGCCTCGGCGAGGCTGAGCAACGCGACCCCTTCCGACGAATTCAGCCGATATTCCTGGAGGAACTGGTTCACCCAGCCCTTGCTCTGCGCTGCGCGAAGGTCGGCGAGCAGGCCCAGCGCATGACCCATCACCCGCTCGCGCGAATCCGAATCGAGCGCGGCACGCTCCAGCAGCGGTTTTAGAACATCGGGTTCGCTTGCGCGGTACAGCTTTGCCATGGTGTTACGGGCATTGGACGTTACGGCAGTCGACATTTTCCAGCTTCCGGTTGGGTGAGGCTTGCGGTCGGCCAGCCTGTACGCCTAGAGACTTCGCTGCGCTTAGCGCCAAACAGGCTAGGAGGGGAATGCCGTGGCGACGATCACCACCGCCGAGATGCAGAACCGCGTCGGCACCGAGACGCTGTCCGACTGGGTCGAGGTCACGCAAGGCATGATCGACAAGTTCGCCGACGCCACCGGCGACCATCAGTTCATCCATGTCGACCCCGCCCGCGCGGCGCATACTCCGTTCGGCGGGACGATCGCGCACGGCTTCCTCACGCTCTCGCTGATGCCGCTCCTGTCGTCGAAGATCCCCGACGCACCGACCATCGAGGGCGCGAAGATGGGCGTCAATTACGGCGGCAACTCGGTCCGCTTCCTCACGCCCGTCCGCTCGGGATCGAAGGTCCGCGGCCGCTTCAAGCTGCTGTCGTTCGACGAGAAGCGCCCCGGCCAGTGGCAGCAGACCAACAGCTTCGCGGTCGAGATCGAGGGCCAGGACAAGCCCGCCCTGATCGCCGAATGGATCAGCCAGGTTTTCGTTTGATACCGCTCCCCGCCCGCTCGCGGGAGGGGACTTCAGAAAAAAGGATAGCATCATGCGTTCAGCCGTCATCGTCTCCACCGCCCGCACCCCGATCGGCCGCGCCTATCGCGGTGCGTTCAACAACACCCCCGCGCCGACGCTCGCCTCGCATTCGATCAAGGCCGCGGTCGAACGCGCCGGGATCGACGGGGGCGACGTCGACGACGTCGTCTTCGGCTGCGCGCTGCAGCAGGGGCATCAGGCGGGCAATATCGCGCGCACCTCGCTGCTCCGCGCCGGGCTGCCGACCACGGTCAGCGGCATGTCGCTCGACCGTCAGTGCGCCAGCGGGTTGATGGCGATCGCCACTGCCGCCAAGCAGATCATCACCGACCAGATGGACATCACCATCGGCGGCGGGGTCGAGAGCATCAGCCTCGTCCAGACGCCGCAAATGCGCGTCGCACCCGATCCCGAACTGCTCGCGATGCACCGCGACGTCTATATGCCGATGCTCCAGACCGCCGAGGTCGTCGCCAAGCGCTACGGCATCACGCGCGACGCGATGGACGCCTATGCACTCCAGTCGCAGCAGCGCACCGCCGCCGCGCAGGCTGCGGGCTATTACGACGCCGAGATCGTCCCCGTCACCGCGAACATGGCGATCGTCAACAAGGAAACGAAGGACGTCACCTACAAGGAGGTGACGATCGCCCGCGACGAGGGCAACCGCGCCGACACCACGCTCGAGGGTCTCCAGTCGCTGAAACCCGTGATGGGCCCCGACATGACGATCACCGCGGGCAATGCCAGCCAGCTGTCCGACGGGTCGTCCGCCTCGGTGCTGATGGAGGAAAAGATCGCCTCGCAGCGCGGGCTGCAGCCGCTCGGTCGCTATATCGGCATGGCGGTCGGCGGCACCGAACCCGACGAGATGGGGATCGGCCCGGTCGTCGCGATCCCCAAGCTGCTCAAGCGCTTCGGCCTCAAGATGGACGATATCGGCCTGTGGGAGCTGAACGAGGCGTTCGCGGTCCAGGTCCTCTATTGCCGCGACACGCTCGGCATTCCCGACGAGCTGCTCAACGTCAGCGGCGGCGCGATCTCGATCGGCCATCCCTACGGCATGACCGGCGCACGCGCGACCGGCCATGCGCTGATCGAGGGCAAGCGCCGCGGCGCAAAGCATGTCGTCGTGACGATGTGCGTCGGCGGCGGCATGGGCGCGGCGGGCCTGTTCGAAGTCCTGTGATGCTCGTGGGGCGGCGGTGGCAACCATCCTCCGCCCCGCCCGTTCTCTGTGGCAATCCAAGCCAATAGGAGAACGACGATGGCCGACAAGGATACCCCGCAGGAAGTCGCGAACACCTTCCTCGACAAGCTGAAGTCCAGCCCGTTCGTGATGATCGGCCTCGACGACGGCCAGCATTCCGAGCCGATGACCGCACAGCTCGACGACGATCAGCCCAACGTGCTGTTCTTCTTCGCCGGTCGCGACAACCGCATCGCCAAGGGCGGCGCGGCGATGGCGCAGTTCGTCGGCAAGGGGCATGATTTCTTCGCGTGCATGGCCGGCACCGTCTCGCAGATGAACGACCGCACGCAGATCGACAAGCTGTGGAACAACCAGGTCGAGGCCTGGTTTCCGGGCGGCAAGGAAGACCCCAACCTCACGCTGCTGCGCTTCGACATCAACAGTGCGGAACTCTGGGAAACCGACATTTCGCTGACCGGACGCGTCAAGATGCTGTTCGGCGGCACGATCACGTCGAGCGAATCGAGCAGCCACGCAGTCGTCGACTCGGTCGGATGACCCAGATACCGATCGCGACCGCCGGTTTCAGGACCGGCGGTCGCGATCGACCCTTATACTGGCGGATTCTTATCCGTTCGCGGTGATGAACTCTTCGACCACCGGCGCGATCGTGTTGCGCCAGCGCGATCCGTTGAAGATCCCGTAATGGCCGGCCCCCTCGGCGATCAGATAGCGCTTCTTTGCCTCCGGAAGAGCGGTCGCCAGCGACAGCGCCGCCTTCGTCTGCCCCAGCCCCGAAATATCGTCGCGCTCGCCCTCGATCGCCAACAGGCCGATATCGGTGATCGCCGCCGGATCGACCGGCCGTCCGCGGTGCGTCAGCAACCCGCGCGGCAGCGCGTGGGTCTGGAACACCACGTCGATCGTCTGAAGATAGAATTCGGCGGTCATGTCGCAGACCGAGCGATATTCCTCGTAGAACCCCTTGCTCGCCATCGCGCTCTCGCCGTCGCCCTGGACGAGATGCTTATACATCTCCCAGTGCGAGACCATGTGGTTGCCGAGGTTCATCGACATGAACCCGGCCAGCTGCAGGAAGCCCGGATAGACCTTGCGCCCCGCGCCCGGGTAATTCGCCGGCACCGTCGCGATGACATTCTGTTCGAACCACGTATGCGGACGCTCGGTCGCGAGCGTGTTGACCGCGGTCGGCGCCTCGCGCGTATCGACCGGCCCGCCCATCAGCGTCAGCGTCTTCGGCCGGCACGGGTTGCCGTCCGCGCTCATCAGCGCCGCCGCGGCATAGCAGGGCACCGATGGCTGGCAGACCGCCAGCATATGCGTGCCGCCCTGCCCCTCGTTCGCGCCGATCGCCTCGAGGAACGCGATCACATAATCGATATAATCGTCGAGATCGAACCGTCCGGCGGACAGCGGCACGCTGCGCGCGTCGCGCCAGTCGGTGATGTACACATCGGCGAACGGCAGCATCCGCTCGACCGTGCCGCGCAGCAGAGTCGCATAATGCCCCGACATGGGCGCGACGATCAGCAGCTTGGGTCCGCCCTCGACGCCCTCCCGCACGAACCGCTTGAGCTGGCCGAAATCCTTGCGCAGCACGATCTCCTCGCGGACCGCGACTTCGCGTCCGTCGATGATCGTGTGGTCGAGGCCGAACGCCGGCTTTCCGCGAGTCGCATTGACGTGCGCGAACACCTCCAGCGCCGATCCGACGACCGCACCGCCGCCCAAATAGGCGAATGGGTTTGCTGGATTGTTCAGCATTCCCGCCCCGAAACTGGCCATTCTGCTGGCACCTGCCATCATCGACCGCTGAAATTCATAGGCATCGTAGAGCATTCGGTATCCTCTACCCCAAAAGGGGTTAACATTTCCGTAACGCAATTATGCTGCCGCGCAACAGAGCATTGCCGGGACGCAGGCGCGAGCGTGTCCCAATCCCGTGCGCGTCCTGCTTGTCCAACGTCCCGGCCGTCATGCGGTTGCCGTTGAGCGTGACCCTCGCCACTGCTAGGCGATCCGCCATGGCCAAGCCGATACTCGACGAAAAGACGCCCCGCCGGATCGGCGACCTTGCAATGGTGTGGCGACACGCCGCGAACTACCCGCGCCAGATCACCTTTGCGGGACTCGCGCTGGTAACCACCTCGGCTGCGACGATCGGCATACCCTACGGGTTCAAGCGCGTGATCGACCGCGGCTTCGGCCCGGGCGCGAGCGGATCGGTCGGGACCTCGTTCCATTATCTGCTCATGATCGTCGTCGTGCTCGCGGTCGCGACCGCGGTGCGCTTCTATTATGTGTCGTGGCTCGGCGAACGAGTCGTCGCGGACATCCGCACCACGGTCCAGCGTCACCTGCTCACCCTGACGCCGCGCTTCTTCGAGGAAAATCGCCCGTCGGAGATCGCCTCGCGGCTGACCTCGGACACCGCGCTGATCGACCAGGTCGTCGGCAGCACCGTCTCGATCGCGCTGCGCAACACCTTCACCGGGGTCGGCGGGCTGATCTACCTGTTCGCGATCTCGCCCAAGCTCGCTGGCCTGCTGATGATCGGCATCCCCCTGATCGTCCTGCCGATCGCGCTGCTCGGCAAACGCGTCCGCAACTATTCGCGCACCTCGCAGGACCGCGTTGCCGATGTCGGCTCGATCGCCACCGAGACGCTCGGCGCGATGAAGGTCGTGCAGGCGTTCGGGCAGGAAGACCGCGAGGCGACCCGCTTCGGCGACGCGGTGCGCGCGACCTTCGCCGCGGCGCGTGCGCGGATCCTGTTGCGCGCGATCATGACCGCGATCGTCATCGGCCTGCTGTTCGGCTCGATCACGCTGGTGCTGTGGGAAGGCGCGGTCGACGTCGCCGCCGGGCGGATCAGCGGCGGCGCGATCGCCGCCTTCGTCCTCACCGGCGGGATCGTCGCGGGCGCGTTCGGAGCGCTAACCGAGGTGTACGGCGATCTGCTGCGCGGCGCGGGTGCCGCCGGGCGGCTGTCCGAACTGCTCCGCGAGACGCCCGAGATCGCACCGCCCGCCACGCCCGTCGCGCTGCCACAGCCGTCGCGCGGTGCACTCGCCTTCGAGGGCGTCCAGTTCCATTACCCGACCCGCCGCGACGTCGCCGCGCTCAACGGCTTCTCGCTCGACATCAAACCAGGCGAGACGGTCGCGGTCGTCGGCCCCTCGGGCGCGGGCAAGACCACCTTGTTCCAGCTCGTCCAGCGCTTCTACGATCCCGATGCGGGTCGCGTGACGCTCGACGGCGTGGACCTGCGCGACGCCGATCCCGCCGCGGTCCGCGCCCGGATCGCGATGGTGCCGCAGGAAACGGTGATCTTCGGTGCGTCGGCGCGTGACAATCTCCGCTATGGCGACTGGACCGCGACCGACGACCAGCTCTGGGCCGCCGCCGAGGCCGCCAACGCCGCCGAATTCCTCCGCAAGCTCCCCGAAGGACTCGACACCTTCCTCGGCGAAGGCGGCGCGCGGCTGTCGGGCGGCCAGCGCCAGCGCGTGACGATCGCGCGCGCGCTGCTCCGCGACGCCCCGATCCTGCTGCTCGACGAGGCGACCAGTGCGCTCGACGCGGAGAGCGAACGGCTCGTTCAGGAGGCTTTGGAACGGCTGATGGCGAACCGCACCACGCTCGTCATCGCGCACCGCCTCGCAACCGTCCGCGCCGCCGAACGGATCATCGTGATGAACGACGGCCAGATCGTCGAGGAGGGCTCGCACGGGGCGCTGATGACCAACAGCGGCCTCTATGCGCGGCTGGCGAGCCTGCAGTTCAACGACGCGGCCTAGCCCTTCGGCGGTTTCGCCCGCCTGGGCTTGGGCAACCGCAGCTCCGCGGCCGAGATCCGCACGATCTCGGCCATCCAGTCGGCATCGTCCCAGCGATCCGCGTCGATCACCAGACAGGGTTTCGCCCCCGGATAGGGCGATGCTTCCTCGATCGCCGCGCCGTCGCTGCCCGCGAACGCGCGCCCGCCGGGAGTCGGCTTGAGGAACAGCCGGTCGTCGCAGATCAGCGCCACCATCCGCCCTTCGCAATAGACGCCATATTCGCCGAACATCGGCCGTGCGGCGACCTCGCCCGCCGCGGCGATCTGCTCGACGATGAACGCGACGATGCTCGGATCGGAGGCCATTGCGCGATCCTGACAGATCCGCCCCGCCTTGACGAGACGCGGCGTTTCGCTTGCGGGGCGGCGCCGGTCGGGGCAGAACCGCGGCAAAACGGGAGATGGACATGCGCGACTTCGACATCGTCATCTATGGCGCGACCGGCTTCACCGGCCGGCTGGTCGCCGAATATCTGGTCCAGGCCTATCCGACCGGCCTGACCTGGGCGATGGCCGGGCGGTCGCGCACCAAGCTCGAGGAGGTTCGCGACCTGATCGGCGCGCCCGCCGACACGCCGCTCATCACCGCCGACTCGGCCGATCCGGCGAGCCTGCGCGCGATGGTCGAGCGTGCCACCGTCGTGATCTCGACCGTCGGGCCCTACCAGCTCTACGGCTCCGACCTCGTCGCCGCCTGCGCCGCATCGGGCACGGCCTATGTCGACCTGTGCGGCGAGCCCGCCTGGATGCGGCACATGATCGACGCGCACGAGGGGGAGGCCACGCGCACCGGCGCGCGGATCGTCTTCTCCTGCGGCTTCGACAGCATCCCGTTCGATCTCGGCGTGCTCACGCTCCAGGAGGCGGCCAAGGCGCGCTACGGCAGTCCTGCGCCGCGCGTGAAGGGCCGCGTCCGAACGATGAAGGGCACCTTCTCCGGCGGCACCGCGGCCAGCCTCAAGGCGACGCTTGCCGCCGCCGCGCGCGATCCCGGCCTCGTCAAGCTGCTGACCAGCCCGTTCGCGCTTACCCCGGGCTTCACCGGGCCGCATCAGCCGACCGGGCTGCTCCCCGAATATGACTCGACGCTCCAGACCTGGGTCGCGCCGTTCGTGATGGCGCCGATCAACACCAAGAACGTCCACCGCACCAATTTCCTGCTCGGCAAGGCCTATGGCGCGGACTTTGTCTATGACGAGATGATGGTCGCGGGGCTCGGCGACATGGGCAAGGCCGCGGCCGAGGCGATCGCGAAGTTCAATCCCTTCGCCGGCGACAAGGGCCCGAAGCCCGGCGAAGGCCCCTCCAAGGCCGAACGCGACGAAGGCCATTACGACCTGCTGTTCGCAGGGATCATGCCCGATGGCAGCCGCATCGACACCGTCGTCACCGGTGATCGCGACCCGGGCTATGGATCGACCAGCAAGATGATCGCGGAGGCGGCGATCTGCCTCGTGCGCGATGTCGCGGGCGATGGCGGCATCTGGACGCCGGGCGCGCTGATGGGCGCCAGACTGCGCGACCGGCTGATCGCGCATGCCGGGCTGACCTTCGTCGCCAGCTGAGCGATCACGGCGTAAACATTTGATATAAGGGTGATCGCGCCCTATCTGAACGGGGGATTACAAAGGACTCCCGCCTCGATGCTCGTCGGTCATTCCCTGTCGGACCCGAACGGTCTGCTACTGACGATGGACCAGACCGTCGAGGACCTGCTGCAGCGGCCGCTGCGCGAACTGGTCGGGCGGTCCTATGCCGACGTGACCCACCCGGACGACCGCGTCCGCAACATCGATCGGGTCACCATGCTCGCCCCCGGCGCAGGCCCGGTCTGCATCCGCAAGCGCTATCTCCAGCCCGGCGGTGCCGCGGTGTGGGTCGACGTCCATGTCTCGCGGCTCGACCGTGGGCTTGAGGCCGGCCGGCTCGTCGGCACGCTCTACCTCCCGCAAGCCAAGGCGCTCACCGCGGTGCCCGACGTCGTCATGCCCGAACGGCTCTGGCAGGTCGCGCTGAAGGTCGACCGAAGCCTGCACCGACGACGCGAACAGCTGGGCGACGACCTGTTCGGCGACCATGCCTGGCTCGTGCTGGTGCAGATCTATCTCGCCGAGGCCGAGGGTCGGGTGATCGATGCGGCGACGCTGGGCGCGCTGTCGCTGCTCGATCTGCCGCGCACGCACCGCTGGATCGGCGCGCTCGCCGAAAAGGGCCTGGTCGAACGCCCCGACTGCAGCGCGGGCGTGATCCAGCTCACCGCCACGGGCCTCGCCAGGACCGAAACCCTGCTCGCCACCTACTCCGACTTGGCGTAACAGCGGCGGCGCCATCTTCGATCCGGACCGTCCTGCCCATGCCTGCCGACCCCTTACCCGCCGCCAATTCTCTGGCGAGCCATCCCGAGTCCCTCGGACCGGTCCGCGTCGCCGCGCTCTATCGCTTCACGCCCTTTGCCGACATCGCCGCGATCAAGCCGCCGCTCGCCGCGCTGTGCTGTGCGCAAGGCGTGAAGGGCACGCTGCTGCTCGCAGCCGAGGGGATCAACGGCACGATCGCGGGGACCGACGCGGCGATCGACACCGTCCTCGCGCATATCCGCGCGCTGCCCGGCTGTGCCACGCTCGACGTCAAGGATTCGCGCGCCGCGACGATGCCGTTCCACCGCATGAAGGTCCGCCTCAAGCGCGAGATCGTGACGATGGGCGAACCCGATATCGATCCGCTCGGTGATGTCGGCCGCTATGTCGAGCCCGGCGAGTGGAACGCGCTGATCGCCGATCCGGGCACGATCGTGATCGACACGCGCAACGATTATGAGGTCGCGGTCGGCAGCTTTGCAGGCGCGATCGACCCGAAGACGCGCAGCTTCCGCGACTTCCCCGCCTGGTTCCGCGAGCACCGCAACCAACTCGTCGGCGACGGCCCGCCGCCGAAGATCGCGATGTTCTGCACCGGCGGGATCCGTTGCGAGAAGTCGACCGCGTTCCTGAAAGCGGAAGGGTTAGACGAGGTCTATCACCTGAAGGGCGGCATCCTCAAATATCTCGAAACCGTGCCCGAGGCGGAGAGCCTGTGGGAAGGCGAATGCTTCGTCTTCGATCAGCGCGTCGCGGTCGGCCACGGCCTCGCCCCCGGCACGCACGGCCTGTGCCATGCCTGCCGCATGCCCGTCAGCCCCGCCGACCGCGCCTCGCCGCTCTACGTTGAGGGCATCAGCTGCCCCGCCTGCCACGACGCCCGCGACGCGACCCAGCGCGCCGGCTATGCCGAACGCGAACGCCAGATGCGCCTCGCCGAAGCCCGCGGCCAGACGCACGTCGGCGCGGTCCTCCCGCAGACGCACGCGGATGACGAGGGCCACACTCCGTCATCCTGATAAAGTCCGGACGCACACCCCTTCCCGTCATCCTGACGAAAGTCAGGATCCAGAGCCACGAAGGTGCCGCCCGTTACTCTGGATCCTGACTTTAGTCAGGATGACGACGTTCAGGCGGCGGATCCCAACCCGTGCGAACCCTCGGCAAACCGCGCTGCGAGCGCCGCATTCCCCTGCGACATCGCCAGCGACGCCACGCTGTTCCCCGCCGCATCGACCACCGCCGGGTCCGCACCCTGTTCGATCAGCAGGTCGATGATCGCCCCCTGATTGAACAACGCCGCCATCATCAGCGCGGTCTGCCCGACGCCGTTGCGCCGGTTCACGTCCGCCCCCGCCTCGATCAGCAACCGCGCGATCGGCGTATAGCCCTTGAAGCACACCCCCATCAGCGCGGTATTGGCGGTGCTCGCCGGATCGCCATCGGCCCGCGCGCCCGCGTCGAGCAGCAGCCGCGTCGTCGATTCCTGCGCATTGTAGCTCGCCAGCACGAGGGGGGTGTACCCCCGCGCATCGGTCACCTCGATATCGACCCCCGCCTGCAGCAGCGCGGGGATCATCTCGTCCCGCCCCATCCGCGCGGCATCGAACATCAGTTCGACCAGCCGCTCGATCGGCGGCAATGGCGGCAGCTCGCGTACGTCAGTCATCATTCGCCTCGATGATATGCGGGACGAAGCGCGCCAGGTTGCGCGTCACCACCGTCTCATCCTCCCGAACGCCGATCCCCGCGGCTTCGTTGCCGACGATCCACGCCCCGATCACCGGATGCCGCCCGTCGAACACCGGCGGCGGCGCATAGGCCTGGAGGATCGCCCCTTCGGCACCATAGCCCTGGTCGAGAATGGCGGGCGTGCCGCCCTCCCCGCCGACGATCTCGACATTGGCGCCCTCGCGCGAAAATAGCGGCTTGCGGACATGGCGCGGCCCCAGGATCGTCGCCGCCGGATCGCCGTCGAAATACGCCGGCAGCAGATTCGGATGCCCGGGATGCCGCTCCCACAGCAGCGGCAGGATGCCCTTGTTCGACAGGATCGATTTCCACGCCGGCTCGATCCAGCGCACGTCCGCGCGTGACAGGTTCGGCGCATAGGGCTCGCGCAGCATGAACTCCCATGGATAGAGCTTGAACGCCGCCTGCACTTCGAAGCCTTCGGGGTCGACGAACCGGCCATCGGCGGCGAGGCCGATATCCTTCATCTCGACGAACTTGGGCTCGATCCCGACCTGGCTCGCCAGATCCTCGAAGAACCGCACCGTCTGCCGGTCCTCGATCGCGGTCGCATCGGCTGCGAAATGGACGAAGCCACCACTCGGGAACAGCGCGCGGAAGCGTTCGCGCAGCTTGTCGAACAGGCTGTTGAACTGGTCGGTCCCCGCCGGCATCGCCCCGCTCGCGAGCAGGTCCTCGAGCCACATCCACTGGAATGTCGCGCATTCGAACACCGATGTCGGCGTATCGGCATTATATTCGTAGAGCTTGGCCGGCCCCGTCCCGTCATAGGCGAAGTCGAACCGGCCATAGAGCGACGGCTGGCGCGTCCGCCACGTCTCCGCGACGTAATTCCACTGCTCGCGCGGGATGGCGAGCCGCTCCATCAGCTGCTGGTCGCGCACCACCTCGTCGACCAGGTCGACGCACATCGCGTGCATCTGTTCGGCCGCGGGTTCGAGATCCTCCTCGATCTCCGCCAGCGTGAAGGCATAGGCGGCGCTCTCGTCCCAATAGGGTTCGATTGCGTCGCCGACCGCCGTGCCGTGATAGACGAACCCGATCGCGTCGGCCCGTTCGCGCCAGTCGCCGCGCGGGTCGACCGCGATCCGGCGCATCAGTTGTCCTGCGTCTTGCTGTCGTCGCGCTGCTCGATCCGCAGCGTCTGCCCGAGCTGATCGGTCTTGGGCGCGGTCAGCCGGGCGAGCACGTCGTCCGCGGACGACTGACCCGGCAGGATCCCCGCCTGACGCAGCTTCTCGTCGAGATCCGCGCCGGTGCGCCGATCCTCCAGCTCGCCGGCCGCCTTGATCCGCTCGCCGCGTATCGCCTGCCGCTCGCGGATCCGCGCGAGGCTGTCCGCCGCGGAACCCAGCTTGTTGCCCGCGCCGATGCTGCCCGATGCGACCGTCGCCTGCGCCTTCTGCACCGACTCGTTGACCTTGACGACCTCGACCTCGCGGCGGAGCTGCTCGATCTTGCGGTCGGTCTGCGCGACCGCGGTGTGGATCTGCTCCTCGGCGGCGCGCATGTCCTCGACCTGCGGGCTCTTCAGCGCGATGTCCTGTTCGAGATCGGCGATCCGCTGCGCGACCTGCCGTGCAAGGTCCATATTGCCCTTCTCGACCGCGATCCGCGCCGAGGCCTCGTATTTCGCGGCCTGCGCGCGGAAGCTCTCGACCTCGGTCTCGAGGATCCGGCGGCGGGCGACCAGCCCGGCCAGGTCGTCGCGCGCTTTCCCTTGCGCCTTGTCCGCGTCGCGGATCTCCTGGTCGAGGATCCGCAGGGCGTTCGCGTCGACGACCGCCGCGCCGGCTTCATGCGCGCCCGCCCGGCCGAGGGTGAAAATCTTGCTCCAGATGGCCATGCCAGTCTCTCCGTATGATGCTTTGGGTCAGGCGGCGGGGATCTGCGCGTTGCGCAGGTCGGTGGCCGCATCGATCGCGTTCTCGGCCAGCGTGCGCAGCTCGATCACTATCGTGTCGAGCCGGCTCGACGTCGCGAGTTCGCCGAACAGTTCATAATAATCGCACCCCTCGACGCTGCCGATCCCGAAGTTCGACAGCGGCACCAGCTTCTGCGTCTTCAGCAAGAACGCGTTGAACGCCGCCTGATCCTCCTGCTCGTCGCACGGCCAGAGCAGGGTCGAGGCCGAGATCTGCGCCTCGCTGACATTGACGAACAGTTCGAGGTCGCCATGCTCGTGCATCGTGACGAGCAGGATCGGATCGGCCCCCTCGACGATACGGACGCTCAACTCCCCCGTTTTCGCAGGCTCGGACGTATCGAGCGCGGCCTTGAGGCTGCGGACGGTCCAGATGTCGGTCAATGCGAGAACTCCCGTGCTTGTCGCGTGCCCGCACACATAGGCGTCGGCGAAGGGCGCGCCAATGGCGCTTTGCGAGCATCGCCGCTTTCGCCTATGCACAGGCCGAACCATAACGTGAGGATTGCATGTTCGATCGCCTGTTCGGCCGCAAGCAACCGCTTGAAGGCTCCGGACTTCCCGTCATCCGCAACGTCACGCTCGGCCGCACGGTGACCGTCGACCCGCTCGCCTGGCGCCGGTTCGGGTCGGAGCTGCTGTTCCCGTTCGACCGCGACACGCTGGTGATCGTCGCGCAGGGTCTGGTCGACCTCAACGAGGGCGGGTTCGTCCACCGGTTCTACACCGATGACGACATCATGTTCCAGGCGGTCTCGAACGACCGCGCTGGGCAGGACGTCACCGACGTCACGATTTTCGCGCCCTGGGAGAGCGCCTACCCCTCCTCCGCCGCCGAACGCCCCGCCTGGAAGTCCCGGCTCAAGGCGCGCAGCTTCACCGCCGAGGGGCTCCCCGACTATGACCGCGTCTGGTTCGGCCCCGAGGCGAGCGAACAGGAACCGGTGACCTTCTGGGAGGATCTCCACGACGACCGCGACGGCATCGTCGATCGTCGCATCTTCCAGACCTGCATGCTGTTCGGCCGCGACCTGCCGGGCGACGACGGCCGCGAACTGCTGCTCGCGATCGACCAGGAGAATGAGGCGGGCGAGGTCTCGTTCGAGATCATGCTCGGCGTCGCACTGGAACTCGGCGAGTTCCGCGCCTAGCATCGTCGCATCAGCGTTCCGGGGGATTCAGATGATCGACTATTACAGCTTCGGCGCCAGCGCGGCGGCCTTCCTGATCGCGTTCGTCGCGGCCGGGCTCTTCACCATCGCGTTCAAGATCATCTTCCAGGCGACCACGCCCTATAACGAGAAGGCGCTGATCCGCGACGGCAATACCGCCGCGGCGATCACGCTGGGCGCGGCGTTGCTCGGCTATGTCCTCCCGCTCGCCTCCGCGCTGACGCACACCGTCACGCTGGTCGAGTTCGCGGTGTGGGCGGTGCTCGCAGGCGTGATCCAGATCGTCGCCGCGCTCGTCGTCCGCCGCCTCGTGATGCGCGACATTCACGACCGGATCGTGCGGGGCGATATCGCCGCCGCCACCTATATGGGCAGCATCTCGCTCTGCGTCGGCATCCTCAATGCCGCGTGCATGACGAACTGAGAGGCAAAGACATGAAGCGTTCCAGCTCGATCGTCCTCACCGGCCTGATCGCGGGCTCGGGCATCTCGCTGACCGCCTGCGATGGCGATGTCGGCGGCAAGCCCGTCGACGCTCAGAGCTATGCCTCGGTCGCCGAATGCCGCTCGGCGGGGGCGATCCCGGCCGCGCAGTGCGACACCGCCTATGAACAGGCCAAGACCGACGCCGCCAAGACCGCACCACGGTTCGAGGACAAGCAGACCTGCGAGGAGCAGTTCGGCGCCGCGCAGTGCGAACCCCGCAACAATGGCAGCGGTGGCAGCTTCTTCACGCCGTTGCTGACCGGGTTCATCATCGGCCAGGCGCTCAACGGCGGCTATGGCTATCGCGGCGCGCCGATGTACCGCGACCGTCAGGGCAATTATTATGGCGGCGCCGGCGGCCGCATCAGCCGCGATTACGTCACCGGCCGCACCCGCGTCGGCTCGGACGCCTTCACCCCCACCACGGCGCGCGCGCCCGCGCGGGTCCAGACCCGCAGCTCGGTAATCTCGCGCGGCGGGTTCGGCGGCGGCTTCGGCGGCCGCGGCGGGTTCGGCGGCTGACCCCTGATCCTCCCCCGCCAGGGGGAGGACAGGATCTCAGGCGTCCCGCGGCACGCGCAGCATCGCCAGCGCCGCGACGCCCATCACCCCCGCCGCGATCAGCATCGCCCAGACCGGGTCGCCCGGAAACACCGTCCGCATCACCTGCCCCATCACCGACGATACGATCAGCTGCGGCAGCACGATGAAGATGTTGAACAGCCCCATGTAGACGCCCAGCTTGGCCTGCGGCAGCGCGTTGGACAGCATCGCATAGGGCATCGTCAGGATCGACGACCAGGCGATCCCGATCAGCACCATCGACCCGATCAGCGCATGGGGATCGCGCAGCAACAGGAACGACCCGAACCCCGCCGCCCCGCTCAGCAACCCCAGGATATGCGCATTGCGCCGCCCGATCCGGCCCGCGAGCCACGGCATCACGAACGCCCACACCGTCGCCACGCCATTATACACCGCGAACAGCACCCCGACCCAGTTCGCGCCGTCATTATACGCCGCACTCGCTGTGTCGGTCGTCCCGAACGCGCGCTGCGTGACGATCGGCGTGGTGTAGATCCACATGATGAATAGCGCCGACCAGGTAAAGAACTGGACCAGCGCGAGCCGCTTCATCGTTTGCGGCATGGTCGCAAGATCGCCGACGATCTGGCTGAGAACATTGGACTCGCGACCCGACCGGACCAGCGCGGCGCTGATCAGCAGCGCGATACCGAACGCGATCAGCCCGGCGCCGAGCAGATAGACCGGCTTGTCGAGCCCGAACCGCGCCACCGCCGCGATCACGATCGCCCCGAGCGCGATCCACACCGGCGCCAGCCGCGCGCCCGATCCGGCCGGTGCCGCTATCGCCGGCGCCGCCTCGACCACGCCACCATCCTGCTCGAACGCCGCCATCTCGTCGGGCGAATATTCCTTCGTCGTCAGCACCGTCCACAGCACCGCGCAGAACAAGGCCGCCGCACCGAGATAGAAGCCATAGCGCACCGATGGCGGGATCCCGCCGCCCGCCGCGGTATTGGCGACGTGGAAGACGTCGGTCAGGATCAGCGGCGCCAGGCTGCCGATCACCGCGCCCGCGCCGATGAAGCCGGTCTGGAACGCATAGCCCGCGGTCCGCTGCCGGCTGCCCAGCATGTCGCCGACGAACGCACGGAACGGCTCCATCGCGACGTTGAGCGATCCGTCGAGCATCCACAGCAACGCCGCCGCGACCCACAGCACGGGCGCGTTCGGCATCCCCAGCAACGCGATCGTCGCCAGCACCGCACCGCCCAGGAAATAGGGTCGCCGGCGCCCGAGCCGCCCCCATGTCCGGTCACTGTAATGCCCGATCACCGGCTGGACGAGCAGCCCGGTCAGCGGCGCGGCGATCCACAGAAAGGCAAGATCGTCGACGCTGGTGCCGAGCGACTGGAAGATCCGGCTGACATTCGCATTCTGCAGCGCGAAACCGATCTGGATCCCGAAGAACCCGAACGAGATGTTCCACAGACCCCAGAAACCCTGACGCGGCTTCTCGCGCGTCACGCCGCGGCCTCGCCCGACGAACGCCGTACGACGAGTTGCGTCGGCAGCACGATGCTCGTCACCGGGCGATCGTCGATCCGCGCGAGCAGCATCTCGACCAGCCGCCGGCCGCCCAGCACCGTGTCCTGCGCCACCGTCGTCAGCGGCGGGTTGGCCAGACTCGCGGCAGGAATGTCGTCGAACCCGACGATCGCGACGTCGTCGGGCACGATCCGCCCCGCCCCCGCCAGCACCCGCATCGCCGACAGCGCGATCAGGTCGCTCGCCGCGACGATCGCGTCGAACGCCACCCCGCGCGCGAGCAACGCCTGCGCCGCGCGCGTGCCGTCTTCCTCGGTCGTGATCGCATCGACCTGCAAGTGCGGATCGGCATCCAGGCCATGTTCCGCGAGCGCCGCGAGATAGCCGCGGTGGCGGTCGTAGAATTCCGGATAATGATCGGTCGCATCGCCCAGGAACGCGATCCGCGTCCGCCCCTGCGCGATCAGATGCCGCGTCGCCTCCGCACCGCCCGCGACATTGTCGCACCCCACGGTCAGCCCGGGCTGGTCGTGCCGCACCGATCCCCAGCGGATGAAATGCGTCCCCTGCGCCACAAGGTGATCCAGCCGCGCGCGATAATCCGCATAATCGCCATAGCCGAGCAGGATCAGCCCGTCGGCACGGTGGCTGTCTTCGTAATCGGTATGCCAGTCGGACGAGAAATTCTGGAACGAGACGAGCAGGTCATAGCCGTGATCGGCACACGCCCCCATCATCGCGCCCAGCATGCCCAGGAAGAACGGATTGACCTCGGTCTCGTCGGGCGTCGGATCGCGGAACAGCAGCAGCGCGATCGTCCGCGTCTTGCCGCTGCGCAGGTTCGAGGCACTGCGGTCGACGGTATAGTTGAGCTGCTTGGCGATCGCCTCGATCCGCTGCCGCGTCGCCGGGCTGACCGTCGGGCTTCCCCGCAGCGCGCGCGACACGGTCGGCTGCGATACGCCCGCGGCCTGCGCGATGTCGAACGACGTGGATTTGCGCTGGGCACTCAAGACAAGGATCCTCTCGGGGGCGCTCGGACGGCGTCGCCGTCGCAATCATCACTCCAGTTTCGGCACAACGTCAACGCATTGGCCCCCGCGATCCGTGGCAAATCGGCAACACGGCCGGAACGGCCGCACTGAATACGTATGTCGATTGATTGGCTTTCGTGAGGCGGAATTCCATTGGAACGCCACACACGGCCCACGGCGCGAAAGATGCAGCGGGGCTTTCAGGGGAGTTGAACATGACGACGTCCAAGCGTTTCCCGGCATCTGCCGCGCATCACCTTTTCACCCTATCGGCCAGCGGCACCGCGCTCGCCGTGGCGCTCTTCGCCGCGTCGGTCGCCGACGCGCAGGTCGCGACCGATCCCGCCCCGGCCTCCGCCGACAACACCGTGTCGAGCGCACCCTCGACGCCCGCCCCGACCGTCGCGACGCAGGACGCCACCGCCCCGAGCAGCGGCCCCGCAGCCGAGTCGAGCGACGACATCGTCGTCACCGGTTTCCGCGCCAGCCTGCGCTCGTCGATCGCGGTCAAGCGCAACCTCGACGTCGTCGCCGAGATCGTCTCGGCCGAGGATATCGGCCGCTTGCCCGACGTCTCGATCGCCGAGTCGCTCGCCCGCCTGCCCGGCGTCACCTCGCAGCGTACCGGCGGCCAGGCCTCCGCGATCAACATCCGCGGGCTCAGCCAGGATCTCGTCTCCGCCACGCTCAACGGACGCGAACAGGTCGCGACCTCGGGCAACCGCGTCATCGAATTCGACCAGTATCCGTCCGAACTCATCAACCAGGCCGCGGTCTACAAGAGCCCCAAGGCCTCGCAGATCGAGGGCGGCGTCGCCGGCAAGGTCGAGCTCAGCACCGCGCGCCCGCTCAGCATCCCCGGCAAGACGCTCGTCAGCGTCAACGTCCGCGGCGTCTATAACGACCGCGCCGGCCAGAACCCCGACGCCAGCGAATTCGGCTATCGCGGCAGCGCCTCGATCCAGACCAAGCTGCTCGACGACACGCTCGGCCTCGCGGTCGGCTATGCGCGTCTGAAGCAGGCGAACGTCGCGACGCGCTTCGTCGGCTATGATTACACCGCGACCGGCCAGAACGGCAGCCCGGCGATCCGCGACCTCGACGGCAACGGCCGCGCCGACGCGATCGGCTATGGCTTCGAGGCGGTCCAGTCGGGCGGCAACGAGACCCGCGACGGCGTGCTCGGCAGCGTCCAGTATGAGCCGACCGACACGTTCCGCGTCCTGCTGGACGGCTATTATTCGCGCTTCAAGTCGGACGTGTTCCGCCGCGGCATCCGGGTTGAGAACCTGCAGCAGACCAGCAGCAACCTGACCGACCCGACCGTCATCGGCAACACGATCGTCGGCGGCACCACGTCGGGGATCCGGACGCGCACCATTCAGCAGAACGAGAACCGGCTCGATCGACTCTACACCTTCGGCGGCAACGTCGCCAAGGACATCGGTCAGCTCACGCTGAGTGTCGACGGCTCCTATTCGCGTGCCTCGAGCTTCTTCAACGACTCGGGTCTCGACGATAACGGCAACACGACGACGACGCCGACCACGCTGAGCTACAAGCTCGACGGGCTGAACGTCGGCTCGTTCGCCACCAGCGCAGACTACACCAATCCGGCGCAGAACAATTTTGAGGGGTTCTACATCACCCCGACCAAGGACACCGATCGCCTCTACGCCTTTGCCGGGACCGCGCTCTACAAGATCGACGGCTCGTTCCTGAAGTCGCTCGAACTCGGCGGCCGCTATGGCAATCGCCGGGCGGAGCGGGTGAAGACGACGTTTGACGGATTCACCTTCGCTGCGCCGGTGACGGTCGATTCGAGCAATTCGTCGATTGCCGGGTTCAAGGGCAAGTTCGCGTCCTTCCCCGACTTCCTCGTCGCCGACATCGGCAGCATCCTCGATGCGCAGCTGGGCCCCGATCGTGTCGTAGGCCAGCCCGCCAGCCAGCCCTTCACGCGCGATCAGAGCTTCACGATCGACGAGAAGACCTATGCGGGCTATGCCCAGCTCAACTTCGACACGATCGCCGGGTCGCTGCCGTTCAAGGGCAATATCGGCCTGCGCGTCGTGCACACCGACCAGTCGTCGTCGTCGACCATCGCATTCGTCGACGATCCCGCAACGGCGGTGAACGAGGGGCTGAACCGTTACGACAATACGCGTGGTCGCAAGTTCACCGACTGGCTGCCCCAGGCGAACTTCATCCTCGGCCTGACCGAGAACGACCAGGCCCGCCTGTCGCTCTCGCGCCAGATCTCCCGCCCGCGCTTCTTCGATTTCCGCAACGCGGTATCGACCAATCTCGTGGCGATCGGCGGCACCACGGCGCGGCTCGACGGCAGCGGCGGCAACCCCGCGCTCCAGCCGTTCCGCGCCAACCAGTTCGACGCCACCTATGAGCATTATTTCGGCAACAGCGGCTCGTTCGTCCTCGGCGCCTTCTACAAGGACATTCGCAGCTTCGTGATCGGCGGCGTCATCCCCAATTACGACTTCGCCGCGAACGGCATCTCCGCACCGCCGCTCACCGGAACGCCGTATACCAGCGTCGTCACGACCGGCAATCTGTTCGCACCGATCAACGGCAATGGCGGCTATGTCTATGGTTTCGAAGGCGCCATCACCAAGACGTTCGACTTCCTGCCGGCGCCGTTCGACGGCCTCGGCGCGGTGCTCAACATCTCGTACAACCAGTCCGACGTCAGCATCACCAACGCGATCAGCGGCAACACGCTCTCGCTGTCGCTGCCGGGTCTGTCGAAGATCGTCTCCAACCCGACGCTCTTCTACGAGAAGAACGGCTTCCAGACGCGCGTCTCGATGCGCTACCGCTCGAAGTTCGTCGCACCGCAGTTCGGCCTCAGCGAGCAGATCGTCACCAATGCCGCCGAGACCGTGTTCGACGCGCAGATGAGCTATGAATTTCCGCAGGGCAGCCCGCTCGCCGGGATGACGCTGCTCGCGCAGGCGAACAACCTGACCGACCAGCCGACCCGCTCCTATTTCGGCCAGACCGCACAGACGGGCACGCTGCAATATTTCGGCCGTCAGTTCTATCTGGGTGCGAGCTTCCGCTTCTAACGACCTGTAATACCGCCGTTCGCCCGGGGTCCTCCCGGCGGACGGCGACCTGGCGCCGGTGGCGCCGTCACCGAGTTCCGGTGCGAAAAGGACATCCGATGATCAAGAGCGTCGCCACCATCCTGGCAGGGTTGCTCGCGCTCTCGCCCGCCATCGCAGACCCCGGCCCTGCACCGAAGGCCGCACCGGCCACCGACTATCGCGCGCGACTGCCGCAGGACGAGGTCATCTATTTCGTCCTCCCCGACCGGTTCGAGAATGCCGATCCCGCCAACGACCGCGGCGGCCTGACCGGCGATCGCCGCGTCACCGGCTTCGACCCGACCGCCAAGGGCTTCTACCATGGCGGCGACCTCAAGGGCCTGACCAGCCGGCTCGGCTATCTCCAGTCGCTCGGCGCGACCGCGATCTGGCTCGGCCCGATCTTCAAGAACAAGCCCGTCCAGGGCGCGCCCGGCCGGGAGTCGGCTGGCTATCACGGCTACTGGATCACCGACTTCACGCAGGTCGATCCGCATCTCGGCACCAATGCCGACATGACCGCGCTCGTCACCGCGGCGCATGCGCGCGGGATGAAGGTCTATATGGACATCATCATCAACCACACTGCCGACGTGATCCAGTACCGCGAGTGCACCGAGGGCACCCCCTGCGCCTATCGCGACCGCGCCAACTACCCCTATCAGCGCAAGCTCGGCCTGCGCGGCAAGGCGATCAATTCCGGTTTCGCTGGCGACGCCGTCCGCACGCCTGAGAACTTCGCGCGGCTGACCGACCCCGGCTTCGCCTACACGCCCTATGTCCCTGCGAAGGAACGGACCGTGAAGGTCCCCGCCTGGCTCAACGACCCGATCTACTACCACAACCGCGGCGACTCGACCTTCACCGACGAGAGCTCGACGATGGGTGACTTCTCCGGCCTCGACGATCTCGCGACCGAGAATCCGCGCGTCGTATCGGGCATGATCGACATCTTCGGCGGCTGGATCGACCGGTTCAAGGTCGACGGCTTCCGCATCGACACCGCGCGCCACGTGAACCCCGAATTCTGGCAGGCCTTCACGCCCGCGATGCTCGACCGCGCCAGGGCGAACGGCATCCCTAATTTCCACATCTTCGGCGAGGTCGCCTATGGAACGATGGATCCGGGCTATCTCGCGCGGTTCACCCGCGTCGACAAGCTGCCCGCGGTGCTCGACTTCGGCTTCCGCTGGGGCGTGACCGACGTCGTCGCGGGCAATAAGGGCACCAACGAACTCGCCGCCTTGTTCGACGGCGACGCACTCTACGAACACGGCGCCGACACCGCGATGATCCTGCCGACCTTCCTCGGCAACCACGATCAGGGCCGCTTCGCGCGCGACGTCCGCCGCCTCAACCCGACTGCGAGCGAGGCCGAGGTGCTCGCCCGCGTCAAGCTCGGCCATGCGATGCTGCTGACGATGCGCGGCGTGCCGACCATCTATTCGGGTGACGAACAGGGCTTTGCCGGCGACGGCGACGATCAGGACGCGCGCGAGGACATGTTCGCCTCGAAGGTCGCGGTCTATAACGACAACCGCCTCGTCGGCACCGACGCGACCACCGCGACCCCCAGTTTCGGTACGACCCACCCGCTGTTCCGCCAGATCGCCCAGCTCGCCCGCCTCCGCGTCGCGCACCCGGCGCTGACCCGCGGCCGCACGCTCGTCCGCGCGCGGGGCGACACGCCCGGCCTGTTCGCGGTCTCGCGCTTCGATCCCGTGACCGGCGCCGAGATGCTCCTTGCGTACAACACCAGCGCAAAGCCGCTGACCAGCGCGATCCAGGTCGAGACTCGCTCGACCCGCTTCGATACGCTCGCGGGCGCTTGCGCCGCGCGCGCGACCGCCCCCGGCAGCGTCACGCTGACCATCCCCGCCTTTGGCTATGCGGTCTGCGCCGCGGAGACCCGCTGATGCCCGACGATACGAGCCTGCCCGTGCACCGACCCTGGTGGAAGGGCGCGGTCATCTACCAGATCTATCCGCGCAGCTTTGCGGATTCGAACGGCGACGGCATCGGCGACCTGCCCGGCATCACCCGCCATCTCGACTATGTCGCGAACCTCGGCGTCGATGCGGTCTGGCTCTCACCCTTCTTCACGTCGCCGATGAAGGACTTCGGCTATGACGTTGCGAACTACCGCGATGTCGACCCGATCTTCGGAACGCTCGCCGATTTCGACACGCTGATCGCGCGCGCCCATGCGCTCGGGCTGAAGATCATCATCGACCAGGTCTACAGCCACACCTCGGACGAGCATCCCTGGTTCGTCGAGAGCCGCTCGTCGCGCACCAACCCCAAGGCCAATTGGTATGTCTGGGCCGACGCCAAGCCCGACGGCAGCCCGCCGTCCAACTGGCAGTCGGTCTTTGGCGGCCCCGCCTGGACCTGGGACGCGCGCCGTCGCCAATATTATCTGCACAATTTCCTGAAGGAGCAGCCCCAGCTCCACCTTCACGATGCGGACGTTCAGGACGAGATCGTCGACACCGCCAAATTCTGGCTCGACCGCGGCGTCGACGGCTTCCGGCTCGACGCGATCAACTTCGCGATGCACGACCCCGCGCTGACCGACAATCCGCCGGTCACCGACAACAGCCTGAAGACGCGCCCCTTCGACTATCAGGCGCATGTCCACAACCAGAGCCATCCCGACATCCCCGCCTTTCTCGAACGGCTGCGGCGACTGATTGACGGGTATGGCGACCGCTTCACCGTGGCCGAGGTCGGCGGCGCGGACAGCGACCGCGAGATGAAGCTGTTCACTCGCGGCCAGACCCGGCTGAACAGCGCCTATGGCTTCGACTTCCTCTACGCGTCGGACCTTCGTCCCAGCACCGTTGCCGACGCGATCACGCTCTGGCCGTCGGACGCGGAGATGGGCTGGCCGAGCTGGGCGTTCGAGAATCACGACGCCCCCCGCGCCGTCTCGCGCTGGATCGGCCCCGATGACCGCGACGCCTTCGCGCGGATGAAGATCGCGCTGCTCGTCTGCCTGCGCGGCAATATCTTTCTCTATTATGGCGAGGAACTGGGCCTGACCCAGGTCGAGGTGCCGTTCGACCAGCTCCAGGATCCCGAGGCGATCGCCAACTGGCCGCTGACGCTGTCGCGCGACGGCGCCCGCACGCCGATGCCGTGGCGGGCCGATGCGCCACATGCGGGCTTCACCGATGCGTCGCCGTGGCTCCCGGTCGGCAACGACCATCCCGAGCTCGCGGTCGACCGGCAGGAGGGCGATCCCGACTCGCTCCTCGCGCTCACCCGCCGCCTGCTCGCGCTGCGCCGCGAAATCCCCGCACTCGCGATCGGCGATCTGGTCCTGACCGAGGTCACCGACACGCTGCTCGCCTTCGAACGCCGTGACGGCGACCAGATCCTGCTCTGCGTCTTCAACATGGCCGCGACGGCGGTCGCGTGGAGCCCCGCTACCCCCGAACACTGGCGCGTCCGCGACAGCATCAACGACGCAACGATAGGACGACTGGGCGGCTATGCCGCGCTGATCGTCGAAAGGACCGGATCATGAAGACCCTCTCGCTCACGCTGGCGACCCTGCTCGCGACCACCGCACCCGTGATCGCGCAGGATCAGCCCGCCCCCGCCGTTACCACCCCGGCCGTCACGACGAACGAGACGATCAAGCCGCAGCCCGTCCCGACGATCCCCTCGGCGATCGCGACCTCGCCCGACGGCAGCATCGCGGTCACCGTCGCGACCGACGGCGAAGGCCATGCGACCTACAGCGTCACGCGCAAGGGCACGCTGATCGTCAAGCCGTCGCGGCTCGGCTTCCTCTTCACCGACGCGCCCAAGTTCGACCGGCATCTGAAGATCGAGACCGTCACCCGCGACAAGGCGGATTCGACCTGGACCCAGCCCTGGGGCGAGTGGAAGACGATCCGCGACAACCACACCGAGATGCGCGTCCGCTTGCGCGAGACCGACCGGTTGCAGCGCGCGATCGACGTCGTGTTCCGGCTTCAGGACGACGGCATCGGCTTCCGCTACGTCTTCCCCGACCAGCCCAATTTCAAGACGATCAACATCGCCGAGGAGCTGACGCAGTTCGCCTTCGCCGAGGACGCGACCGCCTGGTGGAAGCCCGGCTTCGAATGGAATCGCGAGGAATATCTCTACAACCGCACGCCGCTCGCCGATGTCGGCACCGCCGCGACACCGATCACGTTGAAGCTCGCAGGCGGCACGCATGTCGCGCTGCACGAGGCGGCGCTGGTCGACTATGCCGGCATGAACGTCGCCAAGGTCGAGGGCAACACGCTGAAGGCGGTGCTGACCCCCGGCGCCGGCGCGCCCAAGGTGACGCGGACCGGCCCGTTCGCGACGCCGTGGCGCACGCTGATCCTCTCGGACGACGCACCCGGCCTCTACATGAGCCATATCGAGCTCAATCTGAACGAGCCGAACAAGCTGGGCGACGTCAGCTGGGTGAAGCCCGGCAAGTTCGTCGGCGTCTGGTGGAACATGATCACCGGCAAGTGGAGCTGGGCGACCGGCCCCAATCACGGCGCCACCACCGCGCATGTGAAGACCTATATCGACTTCGCCAGCGCCAACAAAATCCCCGGCGTCCTCGTCGAGGGCTGGAATGTCGGCTGGGACGGCGACTGGTTCGGCGACGGCACCGCGATGCAGTTCGACACGCCGACCCCCGATTTCGACGCCGGCTATCTCGCGAAATACGCCAAGTCGAAGGGCGTCTACCTGATCGGCCATAACGAGACCGGCGGCTCGGCCAGCCATTATGACGGCCAGCTCGACCGCGCCTTCGCCTTTGCGCGCGATCACGGCATCCCCGCGATCAAGACCGGCTATGTCACCGACGCGGGCCAGATCGAGCGCGTCGATCCCGACGGGTCGCAGCACCGCGAATGGCATGAGGGCCAGTGGATGGTGAACCACTATACCCGCGTCGTCACCACCGCCGCCAAGTACAAGGTGTCGATCGACAGCCACGAGCCCGTCAAGGACACCGGCCTGCGCCGCACCTATCCCAACTGGATCGCGCGCGAGGGGTCGCGCGGGATGGAATATAACAGCTGGGCCGGCAAGAACCCGCCCGAGCACGAGGCGAACCTTGCCTTCACGCGCATGCTCGAGGGGCCGATGGACTTCACCCCCGGCGTGCTCAGCCTCAAGGGCACCGACGACAGCGATCTGCTGTCGACCATCGCCAAGCAGCTCGCGCTCTACGTCGTGCTCTATTCGCCCGTCGTGATGGCGGCGGACACGCCGGAGAACTACGCGAAATATCCCGCCGCGTTCCAGTTCATCAAGGACGTGCCGACCGACTGGTCCGACACTCGCGTGCTCAACGGCGAGGTCGGCGATTTCGTCACCTTCGCGCGCAAGGACCGCAAGTCGAACGACTGGTATGTCGGCAGCGTCACCGACGAGAATGCCCGGACGCTCACCGTCGCGCTCGACTTCCTCGACGCCGGCCGGACCTACACCGCGCAGATCTACCGCGACGGCCCCGGCGCCGACTACAAGACGACCGCACGCCACGCGATCACGATCGAGACGAAGCGCGTCCGCAAGGGCGACACGCTGACGCTCGCGCTCGCGCCCGGCGGCGGTCAGGCGATCCGCTTCAAGGCGCGCTGAGCCGGCAGGACTGGCGCTGCGGTGTCGCAGCGCCGGTCCCCTTACCCGTCAGCGCCGCGGTGGCGAGAGCGGCCCGCCAATCTCGATCGCCTTCTGATAGCCCGGCACCGCCTTCAGCCGCTCGAAATACGCGCTCACCTCCGGCTGGTCCCTGAGCAGCCCCGCGCTCTCCGCGGTCGCGAGCAAATACGACATCTGGATATCCGCCAGCGTCAGCTTCGCCCCCATCAGATACGGTCCCTCGCCAACCGCGTCGGCGATATACGCAAACGTCTTGGCGACCTCGGGCTCGGAGAATTTGCCGAGGCCTTCGGGCAGTCCGCCCATCATCTTGCCGATCACCGTCATCATGATCGGGAACGCCGCCGAACTCTCGACATAGTGCAGCCATTCGTCATGGATCGCCGCCTCGGGCGTGCCCTCGGGCGGGCTGAGCCGCGCGCCCCCGTACTTGCGATCGAGATAGGACAGGATCGACGCGCTCTCGGCGAGCGTCAGGTCATCGTCCTGCACGATCGGCGCCTTGCCCAGCGGATGCACCGCCTTCAGCGACGCAGGCGCACGGAAGCTCGCATCCCGCTCGTACCGGACCAGCTCATAGGGTAGCTGCAGCTCCTCCAGCAGCCACAAGATACGGAAAGACCGGGAGAAATTCAGGTGATGGACGGTCAGCATGGCGGGTCCTCGGGTCGTGGTGATTTTCGGATCGGCATGCGGAACGGGTCAGGCGGTTGGAAGGTTTCGCTGCCATGACCGGAATGCTCCGGAGACGGAGTCGATCATGCCGAACACCAGCCCCGAGTTAACCTGCGACGTCGCGATCATCGGCGCGGGCACCGCCGGTCTCGCGGCCGAGCGCAACGCGCGACGCAACGGCGCGCGCACGCTGCTGATCGACGAGACCTTTTCGGGCACCACCTGCGCCAGCGTCGGCTGCATGCCCTCCAAGCTGCTGATCGCCGCCGCCCATGCCGCGCACGCGGTCCGCCAGGCATCGGTCTTCGGCATCGCCGCCGAGCCGCGGATCGACGGGGCCGCGGTGATGGCGCGCGTCCAGCGTGAACGCGACGCGTTCGTCGCGGGCGTCTGCGACTCGCTCGACGCGCTCCCCGACGGCGTGAAGGTCGAGGCCCGCGCGCACTTCGTCGACGCGACCACGCTCCGCCTCGACGACGGCCGCACCGTCGCGGCGAAGGCAATCGTGATCGCCACCGGCTCCTACCCGAACATCCCCGACAGTTTCGACGCGGTGCGCGACCGCGTGCTGACCAACGAGACGATCTTCGAGCTGTCGACGCTGCCCGGCTCGGTCGGCGTGATCGGCGCCGGCCCGATCGGCCTCGAACTCGCCCAGGCGCTCGTCCGGCTCGGCGTCGAGACGATGGTGTTCGACCAGTCGCCCGGCCTCGCCGCGCTGAAGGACGAGAAGGTCTCGGCGGTGCTGCACGGTATCCTCGACAAGGAGCTGCCGATCCACCTCGAAATGGAACTGAAGGCGGAACCCGACAGCGGCGGCGTCCGCCTGTCCTGGTCGGGCGAGCAATCGGGATCCCGCCGTTTCGACTATTTGCTCGTCGCGACCGGCCGCCCGCCGCGGCTCAAGGGCCTCGGGCTCGAGACCACCGGGATCACGCTCGACGATCACGGCACGCCGCTCTTCGACAGGACGACGATGCAGTGCGGCGACGCGCCGATCTTCATCGCGGGCGACGCGGATCACGACCGCACCGTGCTCGGCGAAGCCTCCGCCGAGGGGATGATCGCCGGCCGCAACGCCGCGCAGTTCCCCGACGTCACCCCCGGCCCGCGGATGGTCCCGCTCGCGATCATGTTCACCGACCCGACCGTCGCGGTGATCGGCGACATCACCCCCGACGAGCAGGACGGCATCGTCATCGGCGAAGCCTCCTACGAGGATCAGGGTCGCGCGAAGGTCATGGCGCGCAACGCCGGGCTGATCCGCTTCTATGCGGAGGCGGGCACCGGCCGGCTCACCGGCGCGACGATGGCCGCCCCCGGGGTCGAGCACAGCGCGCACCTGATCGCCTGGGCGATCCAGCAGGGCCGCACCGCGACCGACCTGCTCGACATGCCCTTCTATCACCCGACGCTCGAGGAGGGGCTCAAACCCGCGCTCCGCGCGATCTGCAAGGCAGTCAGCGCGCCCGTCCCCGCCGACCGCGACGACGGCTTCACCGCGGGTGCCTGAGCCTCACTCGTCGAGGTCGAGATAGGCGACGACGTCGTTCTCGGTCGCGATGTACAGCCCCGCCTGAACCTCCTCGCTCTGCTGCGCGGCAATCGCCAGCGCCTCGCCGAGCGGGCCGTAGAACAAGGTCGTAGCCGCCCCGCCCTCGAGCGCATCGTCGAGATGATACAGACGAACGCCGACGGCGGAGGAGATGGTACGCATCACGCGTCCCTGCCGCGCTGCGCCGCGCGGTGCAACCGCTGCGCGTTACAGGCCGGTCAGGACGCGATCCGCTCGAGCGCCTGCGCCTCGATCTTCTCCAGCTCCTCCAGCGTCTGCGCGATCGCCGCCTGCTGCTGCTGGAGGTCGTCGATCCGCTGGCGACAGCGTTCGGCGAGCGCGCGCATCTGTTCGACATGCTGCGGATCCGCATCATACAGGACGAGAAACTCCTCGATGTCGCGCAGCGAGAATCCCAGCCGCTTGCCACGCAGGATCAGCTGCATCCGCGCGACGTCGCGCCGCGTATAGACCCGCGTCGTGCCGATCCGGCACGGCTCGATCAGCCCCTTGTCCTCATAGAAACGCAGCGTCCGCGCGCTGACCCCCAGCGCCTGCGACACGTCCTGAATCCCGGTAAGATCGTCCTGCCGCTCGTTCACGGTGTCGCTCCCCTCTCCCCCGACGCCGCCCCGGCCGGCATCGCGCGTGCCAGCCTGGCCTCTTCCTCCGCGACAAGTTCCTTTTTGGATAGCTTGCCGATCAACGTCTTGGGCAGAGTGTCGCGGATTTCGACCTCGCGGGGAAGCTCGATCTTGCTGATCTTGTCGCGCAGAAAATCACGCAATTCCACGGGGGTTGCGACCGCACCTTCGACCAGCGTGACGAACGCCTTGGGCGCCTGGCCGCGATAGGTGTCGGCGACCCCGATCACCACCACCTCGGCGACCGCGGGATGCTCGTACAGCGCCTCCTCGATCACACGCGGATAGACATTGTAGCCGCCGCACAGGATCAGGTCCTTGATCCGGTCGACGATGAACAGATAGCCGTCCGCGTCGAGATGCCCGACGTCGCCGGTGCGCAGCGCCCCGTCCGCGAACAGCGCCGCGCTCGCTTCCGGCTTGTGCCAATATCCCTGCGTAACCTGCGGGCCACGCGCGCAAATCTCGCCATTCTCACCGACCGGCAGCAGCCGGGTCGGGTCCTCGCGGTCGCGGATCTCGATGATCGTGCCGGGAAAGGGCAGCCCCGCCGATCCCGGCTTGTTCAGCCCCTCGATCGGATTGCAGGTGATGATCGGCGACGCCTCCGACAGGCCGTACCCTTCGACCAGCTTCGACCCTGTCGCCGCCTCGAATGCGGTGCGCACCTCGGCGGGCAGCGGCGCACCGCCCGAGATGCACGCATGGATCGACGACAGGTCGATCGGCTGCGTCTCCGCCGCCTTGGTGATCGCCGCATAGATGGTCGGCACCGCGGGGAAATAGGTCGGTTTGGTCCGCACGATCGTCTTGAGCAGCTGCTGCAGCTCGAACCGCGGCAACAGGATCATCTGCGCGCCCGCACGGATCGAATAGGTCAGCACCGTCGTCAGCGCGAAGACGTGGAACAGCGGCAGCGCCCCCATCACCCGGTCCTGCTCGGGCGTCTCGCCGCCGACGAACGTCATCATCGCATCCGCGTTCGACACCAGATTGGCGTGGCTCAGCATTGCCGCCTTGGGCTCGCCGGTCGTCCCCCCGGTATATTGCAGCACCGCGACCTCGTCCGGCGTCACCGCGACCGGCGCGGGCGCGCCCTTCGCACGCACCAGCGACTCGAAGCTGCGATGCCGCGCGTCGTTCGGCGCGCGGGCGATCTCGGCGCGCTTGAAGATGCGGTAGGCGATCGACTTCAGCGTCGGCAGCGCGCCCGCAATCGGGCAGGTGATGACATGCCGCAGCCCCGTCTCGCCCGCGACCTTCAGCACGCGCGCATGGATCTCGGTAATGTCGCAGGTCGCGATGATCTCCGCGCCCGAATCCTTCAGCAGGTGGCACAGCTCGCGTTCGACATAGAGCGGGTTGACGTTGACGACGATCCCGCCGGCCTTCAGCACCGCGAAGAACAGCACCGGATAATAAGGCGTGTTCGGCAGGCACAGCGCGACCCGCGTCCCCTTCACCACGCCCAGATCCTGCAGGCCCCGCGCCGCATGCGTGACCGCGTCGCCAAGCTCGGCATAGGTCATCGTCGACCCGAGGAAATCCAGCACCGTCCGCGACCCGAATCGGCGAACCGCCGTGTCGAGCATGTCGCCCAGCAAACGCGCTTCGCCTTCTAGCGGTACGCCGATCGCACGGCCGTCGGTGTCCAGCATCTCTCTCTCCTTTTCGGCGTGCGCTCTCGACTGATATTGTAGGCCGCATCACCTTGACGTATAGGAGAGGTATCGCACCTTAAGGGTAGCCCGCAAGTCTTAAGCGGACCGATTGCAATTGGAGAGGATCATCGTGACCAACGTCGTCATCGCCGGGTACGCCCGCTCGCCGTTCCACCTTGCCGGCAAGGGCGACCTCGCCCGCGTCCGCCCCGACGATCTCGCCGCGCAGACGATCCGCGGTCTGCTCGACAAGACCGGCGTCGATCCCGCCGCGATCGAGGACATCATCCTCGGCTGCGCCTTCCCCGAGGGCGAGCAGGGCCTGAACGTCGCGCGGATGATCGGCCTGCTCGCCGACCTGCCGCTGTCGGTCGGCGGCATGACGGTCAACCGCTTCTGCGGCTCGTCGATGAGCGCGATCCACATCGCGGTCGGCCAGATCAACATCGGCGCTGGCGACGCGTTCATCTGCGCCGGTCTCGAATCGATGAGCCGCGTGCCGATGGGCGGCTACAACCCGCTCCCCAACCCCGATCTCTTCAAGAAGAACGCCGGCGCGTACATGGGCATGGGTGAGACCGCCGAGAACGTCGCGCGCGATTACCAGATCACGCGCGCCGAACAGGATGCGTTCGCGGTGAAGAGCCAGGACAAGGCCGCCGCCGCGCGCGCCGATGGCCGCCTCTCCGACGAGATCGTGACGATCCAGACCAAGGCCGGCCCGGTCAGCCAGGACGGCACGATCCGCGCGGGCACGACGACCGAAGCGCTCGCAGGTCTGAAGCCCGCATTCAGCGCTGACGGCTCGGTCACCGCCGGCACCTCCTCGCCGCTGACCGACGGCGCCTCCGCCGTCCTCGTCACCTCGGAAGACTTCGCGACGAAGCACGGCCTGACCATCCTCGCGCGGATCAAGTCGGTCGCGGTCTCGGGTAACGAGCCCTCGACGATGGGCCTCGGCCCGATCTACGCCTCGCAAAAGGCGATGGAGCGCGCCGGCATCACCGTCGCCGACCTCGACGTGGTCGAGATCAACGAGGCGTTCGCCAGCCAGGCGATCGCCTGCATCCGCGACCTCGGGCTCAAGGATGAGACGATCAACCTCGATGGCGGCGCGATCGCGATCGGCCATCCGCTCGGCGCGACCGGCGCGCGCATCGTCGGCAAGGCCGCGGCCCTGCTCGCCCGCGAAGGTGGCCGCTATGCACTCGCCACCCAGTGCATCGGCGGCGGTCAGGGCATCGCAACGGTGCTGGAGCGCGCATGATGGTCGATCGGATTAAAAAGGTCTGCGTCATCGGCGCAGGCGTCATGGGCGCAGGGATTGCCGCGCAAGTCGCCAACGCCGGCATCCCGGTGCTGCTGCTCGATATCGTCCCCCGCGAGGGTGACGACCGCGATGCCGTGGCCAAGGGCGCCGTCGCGAAGATGCTCAAGACCGACCCCGCCCCCTTCATGTCGAAGCGCGCGGCCAAGCTGGTCGAGACGGGCAACATCGACGATCATCTCGACCGCGTCGCGGAATGCGACTGGATCGTCGAGGCGATCGTCGAACGGCTCGACATCAAGCAGGCGCTCTATGCGAAGCTCGAGGCGCTCAAGCGTCCGGGCACCGCGGTCTCGTCGAACACCTCGACGATCCCGCTCGGCCATCTCGTCGACGGCCGCTCGGACCAGTTCAAGGCCGACTTCCTCATCACCCATTTCTTCAACCCGCCGCGCTACATGCGGCTGGTGGAGATCGTTCGCGGCGAGCATACCGACGTCGCGGTCGCCGAGAAGGTCGAGGATTTCGTCGATCGCTTCATGGGCAAGCGCATCGTCCGCGCGAAGGACACGCCGGGCTTCATCGCCAACCGCATCGGCACCTACTGGCTGGCGATCGCGATCAACGCGGCGATGGACCAGGGGCTGACCGTCGAGGAGGCCGACCAGATCGGCGGCCGTCCGATGGGCGTGCCCAAGACCGGGATCTTCGGGCTCGTCGATCTCGTCGGCGTCGACCTGATGCCGCTGCTGTCGAAGAGCCTCTCGTCGACGCTCCCCGCGGGCGATCCCTATTTCGATACGGTCCGCGACATGCCGCTCGTCGACAGGATGATCGCGGAAGGGTTTACCGGCCGCAAGGGCAAGGGCGGCTTCTACCGCTTCGACAAGGCGACGCGCACCAAGCTGTCGCTCGACCTCGCGACCGGCGACTATCGCCCCGAGGCCAAGCCCGCCGAACTGCCCGGCAAGACCGGCAAGGATCTCGCCGCGCTGATCGCCGAACCCGGCAGGATCGGCACCTATGCCTGGACGATCCTCGGCAACACGCTGTCCTACGCCGCCATGCTCGTCGGCGAGGCGGCGGACGATATCGTCGCGATCGATGACGCGATGAAGCTTGGGTACAACTGGAAATACGGGCCGTTCGAGCTGATCGACCGGATGGGCCCGGGCCTGCTCGCCCAGCGTCTCGCTGCCGAGGGCCGCGACGTGCCTGCGATCCTGACGACCGCGGGCGACCGCCCCTTCTACCGCGTTGAAAACGGCAACCGCCAGTATCTGACCACCGCCGGCGCCTATGTCGACGTGCCGCGCGCCGACGGCGTCGAACTGCTTGAGGACATCAAGCTGCGGTCGCAGCCCGTCCTGACCAACGCTTCGGCGTCGCTCTGGGACGTCGGCGACGGTGTCGCCGCGCTCGAATTCCACACCAAGATGAACGCGCTCGACGATCAGGTCATCGCGCTCATCGAGGAAGCGGTCCCTGTCGTGCGCGAGCGCTTCAAGGCGCTGGTCGTCTATAACGAGGGCAGCAACTTCTCGGCCGGCGCCAATCTGGGTGCGGCAATGTTCGCGGTCGGTGCGGGCCTCTGGGACATGGTCGAGGCGAGCGTTGCGCGCGGGCAGCAGGCGTACAAGGCGCTCAAATACGCCCCCTTCCCCGTCGTCAGCGCGCCCGCCGGGCTCGCACTCGGCGGCGGCTGCGAGATGCTGCTCCATTCGGACGCGGTCCAGGCGCATGCCGAGACCTATGCCGGCCTCGTCGAATGCGGCGTCGGTCTCGTCCCCGGCTGGGGCGGCAATGGCGAGATGCTCGATCGCTGGACAAAGTCGCGCACGCTCCCCAACGGCCCGATGCCCGCGCTGACCAAGGTGTTCCAGGCGGTCTCCACCGCGCAGGTCGCCAAGTCGGCGGCGGAGGCGAAGGAGATGATGATCCTGCGCAAGGACGACGGCATCACGATGAACCGCGATCGCCTGCTCGCCGACGCCAAGGCGAAGGCACTGTCGCTGGTTGAGGGCTATGTCGCTCCCGAGCCGCCGACCTTCCGTCTGGCGGGCGCGAGCGGTCGTACCGGTCTGTCGATGGCGGTGTCCGACTTCCACAAGAAGGGCATGGCGACCGACTATGACGTGGTGGTCGCCGACCGCCTCGCCGAGGTGCTGACCGGCGGCGAGGCCGACCTCGTCGACACCGTCACCGAGGCGCAGCTCCTCGACCTCGAACGCGCCGCCTTCATGGCGAGCGTCAAAGACCAGCGCACCCAGGCGCGCGTCGTCCACATGCTCCAGACGGGTAAGCCACTGCGCAACTGAGACAGTTCCCCCGCGCGAGCGGGGGAACACCCGCGCATGACCAATTTTTCACCTGCCCGGATCAGTAAGAACACTTGACTATTGTTTGTACAAATCTAGGCGGGTCGACGACATGCCGTATACGGCAGCGGACTCGCGAATAGGTCGCGGTGCTCGCAAATACACTGGGTGACCGTACAGATGCGGCGCCCCGACACTAGGAGAGGATAGACGATGTCCCTGATGATGATCGCCGCGCTGCTCGCCGGCGCGCCCGCGACCGCCGACACCGTGGTAGGCCGCTGGCGGACCGAGACGCACAACGCCATCGTCGAGATCGCGCGCTGCGGCCCCTCGATCTGCGGCAGGATCCTGACCTCCGACGCGCTGCGCGCCAACCCGTCGATGAAGGACGCCAACAACAGTAACACCGCGCTGCGCAGCCGCCCGATCCAGGGCATGCAGATGCTCAGCGGCTTCAAGTCCGACAAGGACGGCGTCTGGAGCAGCGGCCAGGTCTACAATGCCGAGGACGGCAAGACCTATAGCGGCAAGATCACCCCGGTCGGCGCGAACCAGTTGAAGCTGCGCGGCTGCGTCTTCTTCCCGCTCTGCAAGACCCAGACCTGGACGCGCGTCCGCTGAGCCCAGGTCCCTTTCATCTCCCCAAAAGTTAGCGTTCAGGAATTTTGTAAATGTCGTTTCGTACCAAGGCCCCGTTGCTGGCCGTGACCGCGCTCGTCTCCGCTTTCGGATGCGCCAGCACCGCCTATGCCGACGCCTTCTATCTCCAGGCGCAGTCGGCGCGCGGCGCGGGCCGTGCGTTTTCGGGTGAAGCCGCCGATACGGGCGCTGCGTCGCTCTGGTGGAACCCCGCCGCGATCGCCGGCATCCGCGACGGCAGCGCGACGCTCAGCGCCAGCGCGATCATCCCGCGCGGCGACGTGATCGACACCGGCTCGCAGATCTGCCGTCCGGGCGGCCAGCCCTGCACCGCGATCAGCGGCCAGTCGAACTCGAGCGACCCGGTCAACAAGGGCGTCGTCCCCTCGGGTGCGGTCGCCTATCCGCTGACCGATCGGATCGCGGTCGGCCTCGTCGTCACCTCGCCGTTCAGCTTCACGACCAACTATGACGCCGACAGCTGGGCCCGCTACAGCGCGGACAAGACCCGCCTGCGCACGATCGACATCCAGCCCTCGATCGGCGTCGAGCTGACCGACTGGCTCCGCGTCGGCGGTGCGCTCAACGTCGAATATACCGACGCGATCCTCAGCAACGCGCTCCCTAACGTCTCCGCGGCACAGCCCGACGGCCGCCAGGAACTCAGCGGCGACGGCTGGGATCTCGGCTGGACCGCGGGCGTCCAGCTCCACAACGACTTCGCCACCGTCGGCGTCACCTACAAATCGAGCATCCGTCACAAGCTGAAGGGCGACCTCGTCGTCACCGGCCTGCTCGGCCCGCTTGCCGGCGGCAACACCGAGGTCTCGGGCGCGACCGCCGAGTTCAACACCCCCGGCCAGGTCATCGTCGCGGGCCGCGTCCGCGCCACCGACCAGCTGACGCTCAACGCACAGGTCATCGCGTTCAACTGGAGCAAGTTCGACACGATCGATCTCGGCGCACCGCTCAACACGTCGATCCCGGAGAACTACCGCGACAGCTGGAGCCTCGCGGGCGGTCTCGACTATGACGTCACGCCCAAGCTGACGTTACGCGGCGGTGTCCAGCGCACCAAGACGCCGACCCAGGACGGCCAGCGCGACGCGCGCGTCCCCGACGCCGATCGCTGGACCTATGCCGCCGGCGCCTCCTATCAGCTGACGCCGCGCATCGCGGTCGACGCCGCCGCGCAATATGTCGACTTCGAGAACACGACGATCGACCGCGCCACTTTGGTCGCGGGCAGCATCATCCGCACCAACGGCGCGCTGCGCGACGCCAGCGCGATCGTCACCTCGCTCGGCGCCCGCGTCTCGTTCTGACGCCAACCGCCCCTCCCCATCTCGGGGAGGGGCACCCTATCCCTTCATCCGGATCGTCAGCCCGGACACCGCGAGATCGACCGTCTCGACCGCAGCCGCGACCCGCTGGTTCAGCATCCCGGCCAGATCGCGGAACCGCCGCGCCATCGCATTGTCGGGCACGATCCCCATCCCGACCTCGTTGGTGACCAGCACCAGCCGACCCGCGACGCGACCGATCGCATCCAGCAGCGCGGCGATCGCCGTCTCCGCATCGGCCTCCGCCAGCATCAGGTTCGACGCCCATAAGGTCAGGCAGTCGACCAGTATCACCCCGTCCGGCGCATCCGCCTCGGCGATCGCCGCCGCCAGCGCGATCGGCGCCTCGACCGTCCGCCACCGTTCGTCCCGCTCGGAGCGATGCCGCGCGATCCGGTCGGTCATCTCGCCGTCGAACGCCTGCGCGGTCGCGATATAGACCAGCGCGGCCCCACCAGCCGCCTCTGCTAAAGCCTGCGCATGGCGGCTCTTGCCCGAGCGCGCACCGCCGGTCACCAGCACCGTCTTTCCAAACCCCTGCACGACCGTCTCCTCCATCGCCTCTTGCGCTATCCCCGGCGAATGGCGAAGGCCAGCAGCAACGCCGCGGCATCGCCGGCGCAGGGGACGCATGTGCACGCGCTGATGGAACATGGCGGCCGGATCGACAGCGCGCAGGCGCTGTATCCGCACGCGCCGCGTCCCTGGCTCGACCTGTCGACCGGGATCAACCCGTGCGCGTGGGAGCCGCCCGCCGATCTCGCGGTCGACCTGCGCAGCCTCCCCTCGCCCGCCGCACTCGCCACGCTCGAGGCCGTCGCCGCGCGCCATTTCGGCGCCGATCCCGCCCGCGTCGTCGCGCTGCCCGGCACCGAGATCGGCCTCCGCCTGCTCGGTGATCTCGGCCTGTCCGCCCCCGCCCGCCATGTCGGCCCCAGCTACGCGACGCACGAAGCGGTCTTCCCCGCGCGTATCTCGATCGACAGCCTGACCGACGAAGCGGCACATGGCGGCACCATCCTGCTCGCCAACCCGAACAACCCCGACGGCCGCCTGGTCAGTCCGGACGCGCTCAGGCCAGTGATCAACGCGCTGGGCGAGAATGCAGGCTGGCTCGTCGTCGACGAGGCGTTCGCCGACACGCTGCCCGACGCCGGCCTGTCTTCGCATCTGTCCGCAGCAGATCCCGTCATCCTCTTCCGATCATTCGGCAAATTCTTCGGACTCGCCGGCGTGCGGCTCGGCTTCATGATCGCACCGCCTAGCATCGTCGCGCGGGTCCGCGACCATCTGGGCAGCTGGCCCGTCTCCGCGACCGCGCTCGCGATCGGCACCGCCGCCTATGCCGACCGCGACTGGATCGAGACCTCGCGCACACAGCTCGTCACCCGCGCAGCCGCGCTCGACGCGGTGCTTCTCCGCCACGGACTCACCACAACGGGCGCCTGCCCGCTCTTCCGCCTCATCGTAACAGACGACGCCAAGTCCCTGTTCGAGCGCCTGAATATGGCGGGCATCCTGACCCGCCCCTTTACCTATGACCCCCGCTGGCTGCGTCTCGGCGTCCCCGCCGACGCAGCCGCACTGGCGCGTCTCGACACGGCGCTCGCGCATGGCTGACCCCGTCGCGCTCATCGCCCTCGCGCTCGACGCCGCGTTCGGCTGGCCGAAGCGGCTCTACCGCCGGATCGGTCATCCCGTCGGCGCGATCGCCGCGATCATCGGTTTGCTCGAAAAGGCGCTCAACCGTCCGTCATGGCCGGACGCGACGCGCCGCATCACCGGGGTCGCAACGCTCGCGATCACGCTCGCGGTGACGGGCGGGATCGCCTGGGGCGCGACCTGGCTGCTCGCGACCTATCTCGGCGGCTATGCCTGGATCGGCATCGGCCTCCTCGCCGCCCCCGGTCTCGCGCAGCGCAGCCTCAACGATCACGTCGCCCCGATCGCCGCCGCGCTCGGCAAGGGTGACGTGCAAGGCGCGCGGATCGCGGTCGGCCGGATCGTCGGTCGCGACACCGACCGGCTCGACTCCGCCGGCATCGCCCGCGCCGGAATCGAAAGCCTTGCCGAAAGCTTCTGCGACGGCATCGTCGCTCCGCTCTTCTGGCTGCTTATCGGCGGGCTTCCCGGGCTGTGGATCTACAAGGCGATCAACACCGCCGACAGCCTGATCGGCCACCGCGAACCCCGTTGGCGCGCGTTCGGCTGGGCGTCCGCACGGATCGACGATCTCGCCAACTTGATCCCCGCGCGGATCAGCGGCGCCCTGCTGTGCCTCGCCGGTCCCGGCGGCTGGCGCGTGATGCGGCGCGACGCGCGCAAGCACGCCTCGCCCAATGCCGGCTGGCCCGAGGCAGCGATGGCGGGTGTGCTTGACCTGCGGCTTGCCGGGCCGGTCAGCTATGACGGCGTCACCCAGCTGAAGCCCTGGATCGGCAGCGGCCGCCCCGCCGCCACCGCCGCCGACATCGCCCGCGCGCTTCAGGTCTATCGCCGCGCCTGCCTGCTGCTCTGGATCGTCACGGGGGCGCTGCTGTGGGTGCGGTGATGCTCCAGGGCACCGGCTCCGACGTCGGCAAGTCGGTGCTCGTCGCCGGCCTCTGTCGCGCGCTCGCCAATCGCGGGCTCTCCGTCCGGCCCTTCAAGCCGCAGAACATGTCGAACAACGCCGCCGTCACCGCCGATGGCGGCGAGATCGGCCGCGCGCAGGCGACCCAGGCGATCGCCGCGCGCACCGCTGCGACCACCGACATGAACCCCGTCCTGCTCAAACCGCAGGGCGACCGCAGCTCGCAGCTCGTCGTCCACGGCAAGGTCCGCGGCATCCTGCGCGCGAGCCGCTGGCGCGAGGGGCGCGCGGGGCTGATGGACGACGTGCTCGCCAGCTATCACCGGCTCCGCGCGCAGGCGGACATCGTCGTCGTCGAGGGCGCGGGCAGCCCCGCCGAGATCAACCTGCGCGCCGCCGACATCGCAAACATGGGCTTTGCGCGCGCCGCGGGCGTCCCCGTCATCCTGATCGGCGACATCGACCGGGGCGGCGTCATCGCCTCGCTCGTCGGCACGCGCGCGGTGATCGATCCCGCCGACGCCGCGATGATCCACGGCTTCCTCGTCAACAAGTTTCGCGGCGACCCCGCGCTGTTCGACGACGGCTATCGCGCGATCGAGGCGCGGTCGGGCTGGCGCGGCTATGGCGTCATCCCCTGGCTCCCCGAAGCCGCCCGCCTGCCGAGCGAGGATGCGGTCATCCTCGAACGCCGCCCCGGTCACGGCCGGCAGGACGGCCAGGTCGTCATCGCCTGTCCGATCACCCCGCGCATCGCCAATTTCGACGATCTCGATCCGCTGCGGCTCGACCCCGGTGTCACGTTGGTCATGGTCCCGCCCGGCGAACCGATCCCCGACGCCGACATGATCATCCTCGCGGGATCCAAGGCGACGATCCCCGACCTCGCCTTTCTCCGCGCGCAGGGCTGGGACATCGACATCCATGCGCACCGCCGCCGCGGCCGCCCCGTGCTCGGGCTTTGCGGCGGCTATCAGATGCTCGGTCGCAGCATCGCCGATCCGGATGGGCTGGAGGGGCCCGCCGGTATCGCCCCCGGGCTCGGCCTGCTCGAGGTCGCGACGATCCTGTCCCCCGCCAAGACGCTCGAACGCGTCGCCGGCACCGCGATCGGCGCACGGTTCGACGGCTATGAGATCCACATCGGCGAGACCACCGGCCCCGACACCGCGCGCGCGCTCACGACCCGCGACGATGGCCGCCGCGACGGCGCGGTCAGCCCCGACGGGCTCGTCTCCGGCAGCTATGTCCACGGCCTGCTCGGCCTCGCGGACCAGCGCCGCGCCTGGCTAAGCCGGCTCGGGGTGGACGCGGTCGGTCCCGACCATTGCGCGTCGATCGACGCCGCGCTCGATGCGATCGGCGAAACGCTCGAACGCCATCTCGATATCGATGCGCTGATCGCGCTGTCGAAGCTCGCGGGCTCAGACGCGGCCGGCAATGGCGATCGCGACTAGCATCCCGGTCTCGACGAATTCGATCCCCGCACCGTGGCAATCCCCCGATACGCCGCCGACCCGCCGGATGAGCCACCAGCCAAATAGCGCGATCAGTGCAGGGGCCCCTGCAACGGCATGCACAGGCACCCCTAAACACCCTGTTACGCACCCCCAAAAGACCAGATCGTGCACCCTGATCTTCCCTGCCACCATCCCTCCCAGCCCGCCCTCCCGGAGCAGCGGCACCCACCGCGCCCAGCACAACGGCCCAATCCGCGCGAGCATCGGGACGACGATCACGACCGCCCATCCCTGCGCGGAGACAGCATGCAATAAGACAAGTTTTGCAAGCAGTTGCAGGGCGATCATCACAGCACCGAAGCTGCCGATATGCGGATCGGCCATCACCGCGATCAGCCTGTCGCGATTGCCATGCGCGGCACCCAGCCCGTCCGCCAGATCCGCCAGCCCATCCAGGTGCAAAGCCCCTGTAATCGCTACCCAAATTGTCAGCGCAGCGAGCGCACCGGTCCACGGATCGACCAGCGCGCCGACCCACCCCGCCGCCGCGACGACCACCCCGATGCACGCCCCGACGACCGGATACCACCGGATCGCGGCAGCAAAATCGTCAGCGTCCGCAACGACTTGCGGCATCGGCACGCGCGTCAGGAAGCCGAAGGCGACGATCAGCCGCTTCACGAGACCGGATCCGTGTGCAGCGCCACGATCTGCGCCGTCCGGTCCGGCCAGATCCGCAATGTAATCAACGCCGCATAGGGCAAATCGAACGCCCAGAGCTCGCGCAACCCGAACCCGCACAGTGATTTCAGTGCCGCACGGATCGCCCCGCCATGTGTCACGATCAACGAGGTTTCAGGTGTAAGATCTTCTATCGCGTCGATAATTCGCGCGACCAAATCGCTCCACCGTTCCCCACCCGGTGGCGGTGCACCATCCGGATCGTCCCAGAACCGCTGCAAAGCCGCCGGGTCGATCTCCGCGGCAGCCAGCCCATCCCAATCCCCAAAATCCAGCTCCCGCCACCGCGCATCGGTCGTCGGAGCCAGCCCCCGCTCCCGCCCGATCGCATCCGCAATAGCCTGCGATCGCATGAGATCAGAACAGACCAGCCCTTTGAAATATAGTGAGTTTACCCGCGCCACACAGGCTGCCATCCCCTCCGCCGTGACCGGACTATCGGTCCGCCCCAGCATCCGCCCGGTCAGTTCAGGCGCGCCATGGCGCAGCAGGTGGAGCAGGAACGCCCCACTCACGCCACCGACACCCCCGCCTCGGCAAACGTCGCCATCCCATCATGCGCCGCCAACGCCGAACGGATCACCCCGACCGCAACCGCCGCCCCGCTTCCCTCCCCCAACCGCATCCCAAGCCGCAGTAAAGGCTCGAGATTCAGCGCGCCGAGCAGTAGCTCATGCCCCGGCTCAGCCGAACAATGCCCGGCAATGCAATGCTCTGTGATGCCAGGATACGCCGCCGCAATCGGTGCGATCGCCGCCGACGAAATGAATCCGTCCAGCACCACCGGCACCCCCGCCAGCCGCGCCGCCACCACCGCGCCAGCGATCGCGACGATTTCACGCCCCCCCACCCGCCGCAATGTCTCGAACGGTGTCCGAGGGGAATCATCATGCCGCGCAATCCCCGCCTCGACGACCTTGGTTTTCCGCGCGATTCCCGCCACATCAACCCCCGTCCCCGGGCCAACCCAGTCCGCGGCGGTTCCGCCGTAACTGCGCAGACACAGCGCTGCGGCCGACGTAGAATTCCCGATTCCCATCTCCCCCACGACAAGCATGTCGAGCCCCGGCACGACGACGTCGGCGCCAATGTTGAGTGCGACGAGACACGCGGTTTCGTCCATCGCCGATGCCGTCGTGAAATCCGCCGTAGGGGTTTCCAGATCGATGTCGGCGATGATCAGCTCGAGCCCGACGGCATCCGCCAGCGCATTGATGGCCGCGCCCCCATGGCGGAAATTCTCGACCATCTGTGCGGTCACGGAAACCGGGAAAGCGCTGACCCCGTGCACCGCAACGCCGTGATTTCCGGCGAAAATCGCCGCCCTCGCGCGCTCGAACCGCGGCCGCTCGCGCCCCTGCCAGCCCGCCATGAAGACTGCGAGGTCCTCAAGTCGGCCGAGAGCTCCTGGCGGCTTGGTCAAGTGTGTTTGCCGCAGCGATGCGGCCCCTCGCGCGGCTTCGTCTGCCGCAGGAAGAGCCCCGAGCGCCGCCTCGAACGCCGCGACCGTCGGGAACAGCGTCACTGCGCGACATAGCCGGCGGGGGGCGTCCGGGTGATGAAATGCCCCTTGATCCCCGCAGGCCACTGCCGAAACGGCACCTGCCCCTCCGCACTCTCCGCATGCAGCACGGCGTAATCGAGGATCGCCCGCGCCGCATCCTCGTCGGGCGTGAAGCGCCCCAGCACATAGCCGATCTTCGCGGGCCCGCGAACGTGAATGGTGCAGAAATCCTGACAGGCGAACAGGCACGGCATCGCCTGGACCGCAATCCCGGCATAGCGCGGATCGCTTGCCTGGACCGTCTGCAACGCCGCGACGAGTCTCGCACCGCCGCGCATGCCCTCGGCATCGTCCTTCGCATCGGTGGACGCGCGGCAGGTGCTGCAGGCGACGACGGCCGCACCGTCTTCGGCGGGAACCAGTAGATTCGGCATTGAAACCCCATGACATACGCGCCCGCGGCACAGGCCGCAGGCTGGTTATGTCGTCGCGCGGGTTTACCCCCGTCCGCTCGGCGCACCCTGGCCGGACGAAAGACGACTGCGACGGGCAGGTCTCCTGGCTCACGGGTCACAGCCCTTCGCGCCGCCTTCTCGGGACCGGGATCCCAATGGCATGATGGCACGATGGCTCGCCGCTTACAGTTGCAGGGGCAGCCGGGGTTCTCCCGTTCCCTTTTCATCCCCGTCGCCGGGGAACCTGTCGCGGTCAGAGGGATAGGCCGGGCGAGCGGCCCGGGTCAATCGCCCTGCGCGCTGTCACGCGTCAGCGGTACCACGACCGGTACGCCCTCGATCGATCCGAACCACGCCCGAACACCATAGGTCTCAAGCAGCCGCGCCGGCGTCAGCACTGCCGACGGCGCGCCGTCGGCGACGAGCCGGCCCGCGTCTAGCACGAGGATGCGATCGCAATAGCGTGCGGCGAGCCCCAGATCATGCAGGACGGCGATCACCAGGACACCCCGCGCGGCCTGCGCCCGCAGGATCTCCATGACTGCGATCTGATGCGCGGGATCGAGCGACGCGAGTGGCTCGTCGACGATCAGCGCCGGCGCCTCCACCGCGAGCGCCCTTGCCAGCAGGACGCGGGCCCGCTCGCCCCCCGAAATCTCGGTCGCGACACGTGCCGCAAGCATGGTCACGTCCGCCGCTGCCATCGCACGGGCAATCGCATCACGATCCTGCTGAGAAATGCGCGACAGCGGTGCGAGATGGGGCAAGCGGCCCAGCGCGACGAGACGTTCGACGCTCAGCGGCCAATGAAGACTTTGACCCTGCGGCAGATACGCGACCGTCTGCGCAATCTCGGGTCGCGAGCGCTCCGCCAGCGGAACCCCGTCGAGCAGGATCTCCCCAGTAGCGGGAACCAGCCCGAGCAGCGCCTGAACCAGCGTCGATTTGCCCGCCCCATTGGGGCCGACGATCCCGATGAGCGCGCCGCCCTTTGCTGCGAAGCTGACATCGTCGACCACGACCCGCCGTGCACGGCGGACGTTGAGGCGGTCCGCGGAGAGGGCTACCACAGCCGCCGCTCGCGCATGAGGTGGACGAGGAACACCGGCACGCCGAGAAACGCGGTGACGACCCCCAGCTTGAGTTCGTTCGACGTCGGGATCACCCGGACCAACACGTCCGCAAAGGTCAGCAATGCGGCCCCGCCCAATGCGGAGGGGAGCAGGATCGCCGATGGCGAACGATCGGTCATCGGCCGGACGAGATGCGGGACGATCAGGCCAACGAACCCGATCGCGCCCGATACCGCGACCGCCCCGCCGACCCCGATCGCCACCCCGACCAGCATCCGAAGGCGCGTCCTCCGCAGGTCGACGCCGAGCGCGCGTGCGCCATCCTCGCCAAGCGTCAGCGCGTCGAGCGCATGGCCGTCCCAGGCGACCAGCACCATGCCGATCGCGATACAGGGCAGCGCCAGCGCGACATGGCTGAACGACCGGTCTTCGAGCGACCCGAGCAGCCAGGTCATGATCTCCATCGCTGCAAACGGGTTCGGGGACAGGTTGAGTGCCAGACTGACCCCCGCGACCGCCAGCGTGCCAACCGCAACCCCCGCGAGGATCAGTGACAAGGCGCTTTGCGACCCCGCCGACAGCAAGAACAGCAACCCCAGCGCCGCGAACGCCCCGGCGATCGCCACGATCGGCAGCATCGCCGGATGAAGCTCCGCCAGCCCGAAATACAGCGCGATCACCGCGCCCAGCGATGCGCCGTTCGACGCGCCCAGCACCGATGGCTCGGCCAGTGGATTGCGCAGGAACCCCTGCAGCGCAGCACCCGAAAGCCCCAGCATCGCGCCGACCGCGAGCCCGAGAATCGCGCGCGGCAGACGAAGTTCGAACAGGATCGCGCGTTCGATCGGATCGCCCTGCCCGCTGAGCGCCCGCACGACATGCGCCAGCGGGATCGCCGCACTTCCCACCGCGACCGACGCAGCGCCGGCCAGCACCGCAAGCAGCGCGAGGCCACCGACCAATCGCGCACGCGTCACGCGTTCCATAGTGCCAAATCCCACCGCATCGATTTCCGCCTAGCGCATAAGCGGCCGCTGCGGCAGGGTTTTGCGCATGCGCGGCCGCCGTCTCCTGACCATCCTCATCATCGCTGCCGCTGGCGCATCTACGACGGCGGCAGCGCCTCGACCGCCGGCGCGTATCGTTTCGCTCAACCTGTGTGCTGACCAGTATCTTCTGGCGCTGGCCGACCCCGCGCAAATTGTCGCGCTAACCCGGTTCGCGCGTGATCCGGACATGTCCGCTGCCGCCGACGCCGCGCGTACGATGCCAGTCAGCCGCGGCAGCGCAGAAGACGTGCTGATGCTGCACCCCGATTTGGTGATCGCCTCGCCGTTCCGACGCCAGACGGTCGCCGCAGTTCTCGCCGGCCGGAACGTCGCGACGCTCGATCTGCCCCCCGCTGACAGCTATGCCGCGATCGTGACGCAAGTCCGGCAGGTCGCCGCAGCCATCGGGCACCCCGATCGCGGCGAAACGCTGATCCGCCGGATGGACACCGCGCTCGCACGATTGCCGCGCGCGCCGGGAGGTGGTCGTACGGCGGCCTATTATCAGCGTCGGGGTTTCCTGACGGGTACCGGCACGCTCGTCGACGAACTGGTGCAGCGTCTCGGGCTTGCCAATCTCGCGACCCGGCTTGGCAAGCCGGCACTCTCGCAACTGTCGCTCGAACAAATGGCGCTGGCACGCCCGGACTATCTCATCGTCGAGAGCGCCACCGACCGCGTGACCGATCAGGGCATCGAAATGCTGCATCATCCGATTCTCGACGGGATTCCCCGTCTGCGCATCCCCGAGGCGTGGACCGTCTGCGGAGGGCCTGCCTATGTCCTGGCAGCGCAAAGCCTTGCGGCCCAGTTGCGCACGCACCGGCCAACTGGTCCTCGCCGCGACCGTTAGAACTCGACGCCGGCCTGGGCCTTGACCCCGCCCCGGAACGGATGCTTGACCTGCCCCATCTCGGTGACGAGATCCGCTGCGGCAATTAACGCCTCGGGCGCGTTGCGCCCCGTCGCCACCACATGCGTCATCGCGGGTCGCGCTGCGAACCCCGCAAGTACTTCGTCGAGCGGCAGATAGTCGTAGCGCAGGACGATGTTGATCTCGTCGGCGATGACCATGGCATAGCTCGGGTCGGCGATCATCCGGCAGACCTCGTCCCACCCCTCGCGCGCCACCGCGATATCACGGGCACGATCCTGCGTATCCCAGGTAAAGCCCTCGCCCATCGGCTTGAATTCGACCAGATCGGGAAAGGCGTCGAAGATGACCTTCTCACCGGTCGTCATCGCACCCTTGACGAACTGTACGATCCCAACCTTTCGCCCGTGTCCCATCATCCGCACCGCCATGCCGAGCGCCGCGGTGGTCTTACCCTTGCCCGGCCCGGTGTGGACCATGAGCAGGCCCTTTTCGATCGTCTTGGCCGCGACGATCTTGTCCTGGACGACCTTCTTCTTGGCCATCCGCGCCGTGTGCTCCGCCTCGCTCCGCATCAGAATGCTGCCTTCACGCCGGCATAGGCACCGCGACCCTGACCGACATAGCTGAACACCTCCTCGTACCGCTCGTCGAACAGGTTTTCGACCCGACCGAAGACCGATAGCCGGGGCGTCAGCTTGTACGCCGTGTTCAGGTTGACGAGGACATATTCCTGGAGCGAAACGCGGACAGGGACATAGCTCGGATCGGTATAGGCGTCGTCCTGCTGCCTGCCGTTATACCTGACGGTGAGCGTTGCCGAGGCGCGCTGGTCGCGGCTGAACGCGGTCATGTTGACGCTGCCGATATGGTTGGGGCGCCGGATCTCCACGCCCCCGTCCTCGCGCGCCTTCAGATAGGTATAGGCGAGGTCGAAGCGCAGCTGCGGAATTGGCTGGGCTGTAGCAAACACCTCGACGCCATGCTGCGTCGATCGCGTATTGCGGTTGCCGGGCGTCGCGACGAAGTCGGGGGCAGGATAGGTGGTAAAGATCTCGTTCGTCAGCCGACTGTCGAAATAGGTCGCGCCGATCGTCGCACGATCCCCCCCGAAAGCCTGTTCGACCCCGGCTTCCCACCCCTTTGACTTTTCCGGCTTGAGGTTGGGGTTGCCGATATAACGACCGTCCGAATAGCCGAAGAGATCGAAGTAGCCGGGGTTCTTCACGCCCGTCCCGTAGGCGCCGCGCACCCGCGTTCCGGTCGCAAAGCGATAGCTCGCCTGCGCGCGGTAGGTGGTGGTGTCGTCGAACCGGTTATTCTCGTCGCGCCGCACCGATCCGCCGATCGCTAGCGCGTCGTCGATCACGACGTCATACTGTCCGACGATCCCGACATTGTCGGTGTGCCGCCGCCCTGTGAAGACGAACTCCGAAGGGACCGGACTAAGCGTCTGAAATTCCTCACGCTCGACATCGACTGCGGCGGTCAGCCGATGCCGGATGCGATCGGTGCCGAACCGGAAGGCGCTTTCGAACGATCCCTTGTACCGGCGTCCCTTGTTGCCGAAGCTCAAGGCATCGTCGACCAGCGCCCGGCGTGTCGTATCGGCAAACTGGCCGCTGAGCGCATTCGTCCAGCGGCCATCCGCCAGCGCGAGTTCGGCGCGAACCAGCCCGTAATATGCCTCGACCGTGCTGCGCGCGCCTGGCGTATCGACGATCGTGCCGAACTGCGGGCCGCTCAATGCCGTGTCGTTGCTGTCGGCATCGGTATAGCTATAGCGCCCGACGCCCGTGACCTTCAGCGTGTCGGTCGGCGACCAGCTGAGCTTGCCCGTCGCGCCGACGCTCTTCGCGCCGATGTCGCGAGATCCGCCCCGTGCGGTCGGCGTGCCGTCGGTGAGGTAGGTCGAGCTCGACAGCGCGTAATCGAGATTGCCCGCCACGCCCGCGACCCGGGCGCCTCCCGAAAACGTGCCGAACGATCCCCCTTCGGCCCGCAGTGATACGCCCGGGGCCTCCGCGCCGCTCAGCGTGAGATACTGGATGACGCCGCCGATCGCGTCAGACCCGTACAGCGCCGATTGCTGGCCGCGCAGCACCTCGACCCGGGCCGCTTCGTCGGCGATCAGCGTGCCGAAGTCATATTCGCCCTGATAGGGATCGGACACTTCGATCCCGTCGATCAGCACGAGCACGTGATTGCCCTCCGACCCACGGATCCGGACCTGCGTCGTCCCCCCGACCGCGCCGGTCCGGCTGACCGCCAGTCCGGGGACGTCGCGTAGCACGTCGGACACGATCCGGGTCTGCCGCTGGTCGAGCGTGGCGGCGTCCAGCACCGTCACCGACGCCCCGAGCTGATCGGCGGGAACCGCGTCCCCCGATCGCGATGCGGTAACCACCAGCTCGGCGTCACCCGCTGCCGCCTCGCCCGTGCCCGCAGTAACCGGATCAGGCTCGGCCGCGGCCGGCGATGCAAAGGCCGTGGCGGTGGCGAGCGCCACAAGCGAAACGAAAACTCTGGTCATGAAACGATACCCCCGGCGTCACGAGCAACCGGCCGGGGCCTGCCGTCCGATGCTACGGACAGCCGGCGCAACGCTTGGGGTGTACACCGAACCGCACCCGCCCACGCGCACCGATGCGGCCCCCGCCGCATGGTTCGTCGCTCAGACGGAGTACCGTGCCGCGGTCATCCCCTGGACCATGGCAAGAGCGACCGAGCGCCGGCAGGTCTCCTGGCTCGCGGGTCGACGCCCGATACGCGACCTTCCCGGGCCCTGCGCTTGCGCTCAGGCCTAGTGGTCGTCCCCCCGTGATGAAGGGACATGCGCACCGCGCTCACCGCTTACAGTTGCAGGGACAGCCGCGGCATAAGGAGGATCGCCTCCCGCACCGCATTCCCTTTGAAGCCCCGAGGGGCACCGACGCGATCTGCGACCCCGGCCTTCACCGGTTTCGCAGGGCGACGGTAGCGCAGAAATTTCCTGCCGCCAATGGGCCTAGAGTCGCGCGAGGATCGCCCGCGCCTGGCGCAGGTGCGGCGCATCGATCATCCGCCCATCGAGCTGCAGCGCGCCCGCCTCGGGAGCTGCTGCAAACGCTGCGACGACGGCATGCGCGCGTGCAACGCTCGCCGCATCCGGCGTGAACGCGGCGTTGATCGTGGCGACCTGCGACGGGTGAATCGCCATCATGCCGGTGAAGCCGTCGCGGCTGCCACGCGCGGCATAGGCTGCCAACCCGTCAATGTCCGCGATTGCGGGATAGACCGTCTCGATCGCCGCGACGTCCGCCGCATGCGCGCCCAACAGCAGCAGCGACCGGACGAGCTTATAGGGTTCGGTATAGGACCCGTCGTCCTCCCGACTGGTCGCTGCGCCGATCGCCGCGGGCAGGTCCTCGGCGCCCCAAGTCAGGCCACATAACCGGTCGTTGACCCGCGCATATTCGCCCAGGGTGAAGATCGCGGCAGGCACTTCGGTCGCGATCGGCAGGATCGGCGGACAGTCATCGCCATAAGCCTCGACCAATGCGAGGACGGTCGCGGGTCCAGTCGCCTTGGGCAGCATGATTGCATCGGCACCCCTCGCGGCAGCGAGATCGTCGTCCAGCCACCCCGAGTCGATTGGATTGATCCGCACCATCCACACGACGTCGGTATGGTCCTGCAACGCGGCCCGGACCGCCTCGCGGGCAACAGCCTTACGGGAGAGCGCTACCGAATCCTCAAGATCGAGGATGATGGCATCCGCCCCGCTCGCCGCAGCCTTCGCAAAACGCTCGGGCCGGTCTGCAGGCACAAACAGCAGCGAGCGTAACCTCATGCCGGCGTCCGCAGCAGCAGTGCCGAGCGGAGGCACTGACAGACGATCTCGTCACGCTGGTTGATCAGCTGGTGCATGAATGTGACGATCCCGGCGTTCGGGCGCGACCGGCTGGGCTTGAGCTCGGCGACCTCGGTCTCGGCGCGCATCGTGTCGCCGATGAAGACGGGTTTTGGATGCACGAGCTTGTCGTAACCGAGATTGGCGACGAGCGTCCCGAGCGTCGTGTCCCCCACCGACAGGCCGACCATCAGCGCGAAGGTGAAGGTGCCGTTGACGAGGATCTGGCCAAATTCGCTCGCCTTCGCCGCTTCGGCATCGAGGTGCAGCGGCTGCGGGTTGTGCGTCATCGTCGAAAACAGGAGGTTGTCCGTCTCCGTGACGGTGCGGCGGATCTCATGGATGATCCGGTCGCCAACCGCCCATTGGTCGAAATAGCGGCCGGCCATCAGTCATCCTTCTCGATACGCGCGAGCACCATGCCATCGCTCACCTGCCCGCCTTCGATCGCGGCTAGTTCGGCGACCGTCCCGTCGAACGGCGAGATGAGCGAATGCTCCATCTTCATCGCCTCCAGCGTCACGAGCTTCTGCCCCTTTGCGACATGGTCCCCGATAGCCACGTCGACCGCGATGATCCGTCCCGGCATCGGTGACAAGATCGCGCCATCCGCTGCCGCCCCCATCGCCGCGCCAGACGCACGCCAGGGCCGCAACTGCCAGGTCTGCCCGGCATCGGAAACGAGGGCGGCATCGACTGGTTCATGGACGCCGCGACCGTCGAGATCGATCGTCACGACGTCGTCGTTGAGCAGGAACCGCGCCGTCTTCAAAGGTACCGCGTTGAGGCGAAAGCCCGCCATCGGTTCGACGCGTACGAGCGTGCGCGCGGCCTCGATCAGCGCTTCCTCGCTGGGCTGCGCCGGGGGCATCAGCGCCGCGCCTTCGCGGGCGATCAGCCCGGTATCGAGCGTTCCCGCGACAAATTCCGGATGGTCGAGCGCCTGGACGAGAAACCCCGCATTCGACCGGACCGGCCAGACGACCGCCTTGTCCAGCGCCTCCGCCAACGTCTCGCGCGCGGCTTCACGCGTGTCGCCCCAGGCAATCACCTTGGCGATCATCGGGTCGTAATAGGGCGAAATGTCCGCCCCCTGTTCGACACCCGTATCGACCCGCGTCGCATCACCCAGATCGAACGCCTCGAGCCGCCCGATCGACGGCAGGAACCCCTTGGCGGGATCCTCCGCATAGAGCCGCGCCTCGATCGCCCAGCCGCGGATCGCAAGATCATGCTGCTGCAGCGGCAACGCCTCGCCGCTGGCAATCCGCAGCTGCCACTCGACAAGGTCCTGTCCCGTGATTTCCTCGGTGACGGGATGCTCGACCTGCAACCGGGTGTTCATTTCCATGAACCAGATCCGATCGGCGCGCAGGCCTTCGCTCGCATCGGCGATGAACTCGATCGTACCCGCGCCGACATAGTTCACGGCCTGTGCCGCGCGCACCGCCGCCGCGCAGATCGCCGCGCGCGTCGCATCATCCATGCCGGGGGCCGGGGCCTCCTCGATCACCTTCTGATGCCGGCGCTGCAACGAACAGTCGCGTTCGAACAAATGGACGACGTTGCCTTGCCGATCGCCGAACACCTGCACCTCGATATGCCGCGGCGAGAGGATATATTTCTCGATCAGCACGTCGGTATTGCCGAACGACGCAGAGGCTTCGCGCTGGCACGACGCGAGCGCGTCGGCAAAGTCGGCGGACGCATCGACGCGGCGCATACCCTTGCCGCCGCCGCCCGCAACGGCCTTGATCAGGACCGGGTAGCCAATGGCATCCGCCTCGCGCTGGAGCCGATCGGGCGACTGGTCTTCCCCCAGATAGCCCGGTGTCACCGGGACCCCGGCCGCCATCATCCGCTGCTTCGCGGCATCCTTCAGCCCCATCGCGCGGATGCTGTCGGGATCGGGGCCTACCCACAGGATCCCTGCGTCGAGCACGGCCTGCGCGAAGTCCGCATTCTCGGACAGGAACCCGTACCCCGGATGAATAGCCTCAGCGCCGGTGGCGCGCGCGGCGGCGATGATCCGTTCGCCGACCAGATAGCTGTCGCGCGCCGGGCTCGCACCGATATGCACCGCCTCGTCCGCGTGCCGGACATGCAGCGCGCCCGCATCGGCATCGGAATAGACCGCGATCGTGCGGATTCCCAACGCCCGAGCTGTGCGGATGATGCGGCAGGCGATCTCGCCACGATTGGCGATGAGCAGTGATTCGATCATTGCGCGGGGCATCCGGTGGTCCGCTTCGACCAGGTGATGTTGAGGATCTTCCACCGGCCCGCTTCGCGCACCATGTCGAAATGGTCGGTCCCGCAATGCGCGACCCGGCCGTCGATGGTGAAGACATAGGGCGACCATACCATCGCGATATCGCCATCGATATCCACGGCGGAATCCGTCAGGCGTTCCGCATATCGCTCCGGCCCGGGCTTCAGACCGGCGGCGAAGTCGGACCAGGCGGTCCGGCGGATGATGCGCGTGCCGTCGGCCTTTTCTTCCACGACCGTAGCCCCCCCCTCGGGGCGCACCTGTGCGAGCAGTGCCTGGCCATCGCGGGTGGCCAGCGCGGCCAACATCGCGTCGATCGGCACCATGACGCCGGCCTCCTCCGTCACCACGGCTGGCGGCAGGCCGGTGCCCTTGACGATCGGCTGGACCGGCGTGACCTGACCCGCGGCCAGCAGAAACGATAGCAGGATCATCGGCTTACATCCTGAACACACCGAACGCGGGGCGTTCGGCGATGGGAGCGTTGAGCGTCGCGGCGAGCGCGAGGCCGAGCACGTCGCGGGTCTGCGCAGGATCGATGATCCCGTCGTCCCACAGCCGCGCGGTCGCGTACCAGGGATTCCCCTCGTCCTCATATTTCTGACGAACCGGCGCCTTGAACGCTTCCGCCTCCTCCGCCGTCCAGTCGTCCGCGTCGCGGTGAACGGTGGCGAGGACCGAGGCCGCCTGTTCGCCGCCCATCACACTGATCCGGCTGTTCGGCCAGCTGAACAGGAAGCGCGGCGAATAGGCGCGTCCGCACATGCCGTAATTGCCGGCGCCGAAACTGCCGCCGATAAGCACCGTGATCTTCGGCACGGTCGCGGTCGCGACTGCCGTCACGAGCTTTGCACCATGTTTGGCAATGCCTTCCGCCTCGTACTTCCCGCCGACCATGAAGCCCGAGATGTTCTGGAGAAACAGGAGCGGCACCTTGCGCTGGCAGGCGAGCTCGATGAAATGCGCGCCCTTCTGTGCGCTTTCGCTGAACAGGACACCGTTGTTGGCGAGGATCGCGACAGGGAGCCCGTGGATATGCGCGAACCCGCAGACCAGAGACGTACCATAAAGCGCCTTGAACGCATGGAATTCGCTGCCATCGACAAGCCGTGCGATTACTTCGTGTACGTCATAAGGTGCGCGGACGTCGGACGGCACGACACCGTAAAGCCCCTCGGCGTCGTGTTTTGGAGGGCGCGCGGGTTGCCGGTTCACCGTGACAGGGACCTGTGGCGGCAAAGTCGAGACGATGTCGCGAACGATCGTCAGCGCGTGGTCGTCCGATTCCGCGACATGATCGACGACGCCCGACCGTCGTCCATGCGTGTCCGCGCCGCCGAGGTCCTCCGCGGAAATCACCTCGCCCGTCGCCGCCCTGACCAGCGGCGGCCCGGCAAGGAAGATCGTGCCCTGCCCGCGGACGATGATCGTCTCGTCGGACATTGCCGGGACATAGGCGCCGCCCGCGGTGCAGCTCCCCATCACACACGCGATCTGCGGTATCCCCAACGCCGACATCTGCGCCTGGTTGTAGAAGATCCGGCCGAAATGCTCACGATCGGGAAACACCTCTGCCTGATGGGGCAGGTTCGCCCCGCCACTATCGACGAGATAGATGCAGGGCAGGCGATTTTCCTGTGCGATTTCCTGCGCTCGCAGGTGTTTCTTGACGGTCAGTGGGAAATAGGTCCCCCCCTTCACCGTCGCATCGTTGCACAGGATCATGCACTGCCGACCGGCGACGCGGCCGATCCCCGCAATCACCCCCGCGCCGGGCACCGCATCGTCATACAGCCCATTTGCGACGAGCTGACCGATCTCTAGGAACGGCGAGCCCGGATCGAGCAAGCGCCCGACCCGGTCGCGTGGAAGCAGCTTGCCACGCGCAACGTGCCGGTCGCGCGACCGAGCGTCCCCGCCGAGCGCGACGCGCGCAACGTCGTCACGCAGGCGCTGGGCGAGTGCGCGGTTGTGCGCCGCATTCGCCTGGAACGTCTCGGCGTCGACCGACAGCTTCGTATCGAGGACGGGACCGCTCACCGTTCACCTCGCCGCGACCTGATCCGCACGCTCATTGCATCACCTTGGGCGCGGCACCGATCAGCTCGCGTCCGATCAGCATCCGGCGGATCTCGTTCGTTCCCGCGCCGATGTCGAGCAGCTTGGCGTCGCGCATGAAGCGCTCGACCGGCCAGTCCTTGGTATAACCCGCGCCACCCAGGGCCTGGATCGATTCCAGCGAGACCTTCACCGCGCTCTCGCTCGCCAGCAGGATCGCGCCCGCCGCGTCGAACCGCGTCGTCTTGCCCGCATCGCACGACCGCGCGACGGCATAGACATAGGCACGTGCGGAACTCAACGCGACATACATGTCCGCGACCTTCGCCTGGATCAGCTGGAACTGGCCGATCGCGGTCCCGAACTGGCTGCGTTCGCGGACATAGGGGATGACTACGTCGAGACAGGCCTGCATGATGCCGAGCTGAATGCCCGCGAGCACCGCGCGCTCATAGTCGAGGCCCGACATCAGCACACCGACGCCGCCATTCTCCGGTCCCATCACCGCGTCGAACGGCACGTGGCAATCGGTGAAGACAAGCTCGGCGGTCGGGGATCCCCGCATGCCCATCTTGTCGATCTTCTGCCCGATCGCGAATCCCGGCATGTCCTTCTCGATCAGGAAGGCGGTGATCCCCTTCGATCCCTCCCCCGTCTTCGCATAGACGACGAGCGTATCCGCATAGGCCGCGTTGGTGATCCAGAACTTGGTGCCGTTCAGGACATAGCCGCTCTCGGTCTTCACCGCCTTCAGCTTCATCGACACGACGTCGGATCCCGCCCCGGCCTCGGACATCGCCAAGCTTCCGACATGCTCGCCCGACACCAGCTTTGGCAGATATTTCGCCTTTTGCTCGGCATTGCCCCAGCGACGGATCTGATTGACGCACAGATTGGAATGCGCGCCATAGCTCAAGCCGATCGACGCCGATGCGCGCGATACTTCTTCGACCGCAACGACATGCTCGAGATAGCCGAGCCCGAGCCCGCCATACTCTTCCTCGACGGTGATGCCGTGAAGCCCCAACTCGCCCATTGCCGGCCAGAGCTCGCGGGGAAACCAGTCGTCCGCATCGATCTTCGAGGCCAGCGGAGCGATCTTCTCCTTCGCAAAACGCTGCGTCGTGTCGCGGATCATGTCCGCGGCTTCGCCCAGCGCGAAGTCGAAATCTGGCGTCACGAAACTCTCCTTACCATTCTATCCCCGTGGCTTGCCGGGCTATTCTCATTACCGTTCGCGCCTGGCGCTCAGCGGGGGTCGGGGACCGCAGCTGTCGCACCAATCGTCGTGATCACGCCGTCTACGACCGTGATCGGCCAGACCGCAAGCGCTTGCCCCGCGCATGGGCCGCCGACACAGCGGCCATCGTCGATCCTGAACAGTGCGGAATGCCACCCACAGACGATCAGCTCGCCATTCGGGCTCAGATAGTCGTCGAGAGCGCGCGCTAGTGGCAGTCCGGCGTGCGGGCAGCGATCGACATAGCCGACGACCCCGTCACCGCGCCGAACCGCAAAACCGTGGAACCGCCCCGCGCGCATCTGCACGACATAGCCTCGCGACTGGCCGGGTGCGATTGCCTCGATCGACCCGAGCGCGATACCGGCCGGCGTGGCGAACAGCCGCACCGACGACGGCGCATCGCTCACGGCACTGTCGTCGCCCGGCTGGCCCTGCATGTCCGTCATCACGTCTTCACGCGTCGACCGTGATCACCCCACGCCGGATCTGGTCGAGTTCGATCGATTCGTACAGCGCCTGGAAGTTGCCGTTGCCGAACCCCTCATTGCCCTTGCGCTGGATGACCTCGAAAAAGATCGGCCCGAACAGCGGCTCGGTGAAGATCTGGAGCAGCAGCCCCTCCTCACCGACATTGCCGTCGAGCAGGATCCGGTTACGCCGCAGCCGCTCGAGATCTTCGCCATGGTTCGGCACACGCTTGTCGACCAGTTCGTAATAAGTCTCGATCGTGTCCTGCAACCGGACGCCGCGAACCCGCAGTTTCTCGACGGTCGCATAGATATCATCGGTGGTCAGCGCGAGATGCTGGATGCCTTCGCCATTATAATCGCGGATGAACTCCTCGATCTGGCTGTGATCGTCCTGGCTCTCGTTCAGCGGAATCCGGATCGCGCGATCGGGCGCGATCATCGCCTGGCTGAACAGGCCCGTCGCCTTGCCCTTGATGTCGAAATATTTTTGCTCTTCGAACCCGAAAATCTGGCCGTAAAAGGTCGACCAGGTCCGCATCTGGCCGCGTTTTACGTTGTGCGTGAGATGGTCGAGCAGATCGAGACCGACCGAATTATCCGCCTCGGCCTCCGCCGCGCCCGGGATTTGATCCCAGGCATCGTACAGGCTGCCAGCGCCGCCATGACGGTCAACAAGATAGAGCAGCGATCCGCCGATCCCCTCCAGCGCGTAGCTCTCGTCGCCCAGCGCACCGAGCGACGCATCGGCCGCCTTCGCGCCCCGTGCCAGCGCAGCGTCGAAGGCCGCCTTGGCGTCCGCAACACGGAACGCCATGCCGTTCGCCGAAGGACCATGGTCGGCGCGGAACGTCGCGGCCTGCCCCGTCGGTTCAGCGTTGAGCAAAAGGTTAATGCGACCCTGTTTGTAGCGGGTCACTGCCTTGGTCGGATGCCGGGACGCGGGCACGAAACCCAATTGCTCGAACTGTTTGCCCATCGCCGCCGGATCGGGCGATGTGAACTCGCAGAACTCGAAACCATCCAACCCCATCGGGTTGACGTCCATATGCTCCATGATGCGACAGCCTCTCACAGCTTTTATAGTATCGTTGGATACCAACTGCGCGTTTACGCAGATCGTGTCAACTGATACTATCCCGGGCCATGACCGCTTCATCCGACCGCCCACTGCTGCTCGACGACTTCATCCCGTTCCGGCTGTCGTTCACGTCGAACCTCGTCAGCGACACGATCGCGCGCAGCTATGAATCGCTGTTCGGTCTCTCGATCCCCGAATGGCGGCTGGTCGCCGTCATCGCCGAAACCGGCGGCATCACGCAGGCGGAAATCGGGCACCGCACGCGCATGGACAAGGTTACGGTAAGCCGCGCGGCGATTGCGCTGGTCGAACGCGGGCTTCTCGAACGGCGCGCCAATGCCAGCGACCGTCGCTCGCACCTGTTGATGCTCAGCGATGCCGGGCGCACGCTTTACGCTGCGGTCGCACCCAAGGCACGCGATCTGGAGGCGCGGATCTTTGCACAGTTCGACCCGGCCGAAGTCGCCGCGTTCACGGCGATGCTCCGCCGGATCGACGCGGTGACCAGCGCGCTCGATCAGCCGGCCCAGGGCGGTGACGGTGTCCACAGCGTCCGCAAATAGTCGAGCAGCGCGACAACCGACGACGGCACTGCGCCGCGCGGGTGTAGCGCAAAGATCCCGACATCCGCGCTCCCCTCGATTGCCGGCAGGACACGAACGAGCCGCCCCGCCGCCAGATCGCTGCTGACATCCCACAGCGACCGCAGCGCGATCCCCACGCCCGACAGCGCGAATTCTCTCACGACCTCGCTCGAATTCGTGCGCACGTGGCTCGCGGCATCGATCGTGAAATCGCCGTCAGGCCCCGTCAGCCGCCACGGCATTTGGCCGCGCGCCGCAAGCAGCCGATGGTCACCCAGCGCCGCCGCGCTGTCGGGAATGCGCGCCGTTTCGAGATAAGCGGGTGCGGCACACAGGACCCGGCGGCTGTCGCCCAGCCGGTGCGCGTCAAAACCCGGCTCGACCGTCGGCGCGATCCGGATCGCGAGGTCGATACCTTCGCCGAGCAGGTCCGAAAAACCGTCTGACAGATTTAGTTCGAGCGCGATGTCGGGATGCGCATCGAGAAAGGGCTTGAGCCGAGGTGCGATATGCAAGCGCCCGAACGACGTCGGCGCGCTGACGCGGAGCGGACCGCTCGGCCCGGCGGCCCGGTCGCCGACCCGCCCCTCGGCCTCCCGGATCGCGGCAAGGATCGCGACCATGTCCGCGTGATACCGCTCGCCTCGCGCCGTCGGCTCGAGCCGCCGTGTCGTACGATTGAGCAGCCGCACTCCGAGCCGCGTCTCTAGCCGGACGATCCGTTTCGATACCATCGCCGGAGAGATGCCGCGCAAGCGGGCAGCTCCGCTCAGGCTTCCGGCCGCGACGACGTCGACAAACAAGGCGGCATCCGGATCCATTCGTTCCCCCGGTGATCGACAGCTTCAACACTTGATCGTCTACCGAACAGCCTGGCGTTCGTATAGGATGATCGTCAGATAGGGAGAGAGCGATGACCGCGACGTCAGACGGCATGATCGACAAGGCGGGGCTGCGTGTAGCCGCACCGCTGGCACGGTTCCTCGATGACCAGGCGCTGCCCGGCACGGAGGTCGACCCGTCCGCCTTCTGGTCCGGAATGGCCGACATCTACGCCCGCTTCGCACCTGAAAATCGCGAGCTGCTTGCCCACCGCGACGCGCTGCAAGCGAAGATCGACGACTGGTACGGCACGCTTGGCGGCCGCCCCGTCGATCCGGATGCACAGGCGCGCTTCCTACGCGAGATCGGTTATCTCGTTGAGGAGCCTGCGCCGTTCGTCGCGACCTCGACCCGCATCGATGACGAGGTGGCACGGCTGGCAGGCCCGCAACTCGTCGTGCCCATTCTCAATGCCCGGTTCGTCCTCAACGCCGCAAACGCACGCTGGGGCAGCCTGTACGACGCGCTCTACGGCACCGACGTGATCCCCGGAACGCCGTCGGGTCGGGGTTATGATCCGGACCGCGGTGCACAGGTAATCGCCTGGGCCAAGGCGTTCCTCGATTCCAGCGTGCCGCTTGCGTCGGGCTCATGGACCGATTGGGACGGCAGCTCGCCCGTGCTGGCACAACCGGATCAGCTCCGCGGCCATGCCGGCAGCACGATCCTGTTGCGCCACAATGGCCTGCACATCGAACTTGTCATCGATCGCGACCATCCGATCGGCGCGTCCGACCCCGCCGGCCTTGCCGATGTCCGGCTCGAATCCGCGCTCACGACGATCGTCGACCTCGAGGATTCGGTCGCCGCGGTCGATGCCGACGACAAGGTCGCGGCCTATGCCAATTGGCTGGGCCTGATGAAGGGTGATCTGGAGGCGCAGTTCGACAAGGGAGGTCAGACGCTGACCCGGTCGCTGGAGGACGACCGGCGCTACACCGCGCAGGACGGATCGGAGATCGTCCTGCCGGGACGAAGCCTGTTGTTCGTTCGCAATGTCGGCCATCTGATGACCACGCCCGCGATCCATCTGCCCGATGGGACGGAGGCGCCCGAGGGCATTCTCGACGGGATCGTGACCGCGATGATCGCGCTGCACGATCTGAACGGCACCGGTCGCTTCCGAAACAGCCGCCAGGGTTCGATCTACATCGTCAAGCCGAAGATGCACGGCTCCGACGAAGCGGGCTTCACCAATCGGCTGTTCGACGCGGTCGAGGATCTGCTCGGCCTCGACCGCCACACGATCAAGGTCGGCGTGATGGACGAGGAACGCCGCACTTCGGCCAATCTGGCCGCCTGTATCGCCGCGGTGAAGGACCGCATCGTGTTCATCAACACGGGGTTCCTCGATCGCACGGGTGACGAGATGCACACCGCGATGCGCGCCGGACCGATGATCCGTAAGAGCGAGATGAAGGCGAGCGCCTGGATCGCCGCCTATGAGGATCGCAATGTCCAGATCGGCCTCGCCTGTGGCCTCAGCGGTCGCGCGCAGATCGGCAAGGGCATGTGGGCCGCGCCCGATCGAATGGCCGACATGCTCGAACAGAAGATCGCGCACCCGATGACCGGCGCCAACACCGCCTGGGTCCCCTCACCCACCGCGGCGACGCTTCACGCGACGCATTACCACCGCGTCGACGTCTTCGCGCGACAGGCGGCGCGACAGAGCGAGCCCGTCACGCCGATCGAGAAGCTCCTGACGATCCCGCTCGCACACGGCCATAACTGGTCCCCCGACGAGATCCGCGACGAGCTCGAGAACAATGCGCAGGGCATTCTCGGCTATGTCGTGCGCTGGATCGATCAGGGCGTCGGCTGCTCGAAGGTGCCTGACATTCATGACATCGGCCTGATGGAAGATCGCGCGACCCTGCGGATCAGCTCGCAACATATGGCGAACTGGATGCTCCACGGCATCGCGACGCCCGCCGAGGTCGATGCCGCCTTTGTGAAGATGGCGGCCAAGGTCGACGCGCAGAACGCTTCCGATCCGCACTATCGGCCGATGGCCGGGCATGAAGCGACCAGTCTTGCCTATCGCGCCGCCCGCGCGCTTGTCTTTGAAGGCCTTGATCAGCCCAACGGCTATACCGAACCCCTTCTTCACCGCTTCCGACAGGATGCAAAAGCAGCGCAAACTGGTAACAGTTGACACCATATTGGCCGGGGGCCATCGTCCTTCTCGAAACCCCCGGCCCCCGCGGCACGTCGAACAGGGGTGCGCGAGGAGAGTGTTACGATGGCCAATGACCCGGCCGACACCGGCTATATTTCAGGTTTCGGCAACCATGTCGCGACCGAGGCCGTCGCAGGCGCGCTGCCCGTCGGCCACAATGCGCCGCAACGACCACCCTTCGGGCTGTACACCGAACAGCTGTCAGGCACGGCCTTCACCGCACCGCGTCACGAGAACCGGCGGAGCTGGCTGTACCGCATGCGCCCCACCGCCGAACATCCGCCCTATGTCCGGTATGACGGCGCCGCCCGCTTCGCCGCGGGCGCGCAGGACGGGCCACTGGCGCCCAACCGGCTGCGCTGGGACCCGAGCGCGCCGCCGCCAGCGGGAACCGACCTGATCGACGGCATGACGACGATGCTTGCCACCCGCGATCCTGCGGATCTGGAGGGCGTCGCGGTCCACCTCTATGCCGCCAACCGCGACATGACTGCGCGGGTGTTTGTCGACGCCGATGGCGAACTGCTCTTCATCCCCCAAGCGGGCCGCCTCGAACTTCTGACGGAGCTCGGGCGGATCATGGTCGCGCCCGGCCAGATCGCGCTGATCCCTCGCGGTGTCCGGTTCCGGGCGCTGCTACCTGATGGACAGGCAACGGGCTATGTCGCGGAAAACCACGGCGCCCTGTTTCGTCTTCCCGATCTTGGTCCGATCGGCGCGAACGGGCTGGCCAATCCGCGCGATTTCGAAACGCCGGTCGCCTGGTTCGAGGATCGCGACACGCGGTTCGAGGTGATCCAGAAATTCATGGGCTCGCTGTGGTGCACGACGCTCGAGCACAGTCCGCTCGATGTCGTGGCGTGGCACGGCAACTTGGCGCCGTGGCGCTATGATCTCGCCCGGTTCAACACGATCAACACGGTGAGCTTCGACCATCCCGATCCGTCGATCTTCACCGTTCTGACCTCGCCCTCCGACGTACCCGGCCGCGCCAATGCCGATTTCGTCGTCTTCCCGCCGCGCTGGATGGTCGCCGAGGACACGTTCCGCCCGCCCTGGTTCCACCGCAACGTCATGTCGGAGGCGATGGGTCTGATCCACGGCGCCTATGACGCCAAGGCGGCCGGCTTCACGCCCGGCGGTCTGAGCCTGCACAATCTGATGGCAGGCCACGGTCCCGATCTCGATAGCTGGACCGCCGCTACGAACGCCGATCTCAAGCCGCACAAGATCGACGGGACCATGGCCTTCATGGTGGAGAGTTGCTGGCCCTACCGACCGACGCCGCATGCGCTGGCGCATGCCCAGCTCGACTATGACGCGGTCTGGGCCGATTTCCCCAAGGCGGTGCTGCCGGCATGATCCTGCACGGCTATTGGCGGTCGACAACCTCGTACCGTGTGCGGATCGGGCTGAACCTGAAGCAGTGCGCTTATGAGCAACGCACGCACGACCTCAGGACCGGCGAGCAGCGTGACGCGGCCTATCTCGCGCTCAACCCGCAAGGGCTGGTACCTGCGCTCGAGATCGGCGACGGCACGATCCTGACGCAGTCGCCGGCCATCCTCGAATGGCTCGATGCGAGCTATCCCGCGCCGCCGCTATTGCCCGCCGACCCTGCCAAGGCCGCGATCGTGCGCAGCATTGCGGCGGCGATCGGTTGCGACATTCATCCGGTCAACAATCTGCGGATCCTCGACGCGCTCAGGACCGATTTCGCCGCGACGCCTGGTCAGGTATCGGCCTGGATCACGCGGTGGATGACCGCGGGATTCGACGCGATCGAACCGCATATCGCTCGCCACGGCGACGGCTATGCCTTTGGCGCCACGCCGACGCTGGCCGACTGCTATCTCGTGCCGCAGGTCTATGCCGCCGAACGCTTCGCCATCGATCTTGCCCGCTACCCACGTCTGGCCGCCGCGGCCGCGAATGCAGCGACCCTGCCGGCCTTCGCCGCTGCGCACCCCGACATGCAGCCCGACCGTGACCCGCTATAGTATTGATATAGATTAGCACAAACCCGGTCCGAGTAGCGGACATAAAAGCCGAATTGATGCGTTTCTCACCGAATCGACGCGACTTAGATCGTGATCGCTGGTGAAGGGGCCGGAATGCGAATCGCAATTATTGCGCATCTCAAATATGCCATCCGCGAGCCTTTTGCCGGTGGCCTCGAGATGCATACGCACCTGTTGGCGACCGCGTTACGCCGACGTGGACATGCGGTCACAGTATTCGCATCGATGAAATCCGATCCGGCAATGGGGCTCGAGGCGATCTGCGACGAAACCTCGCTTCTCGAAACCGGCACCGCCGAAGCGCAGGACGTGACGTTCTTCCGCGAACACCATGCCTATTTGCGGCTGATGAGCATGCTGCGGAACCGGCGGTTCGACGTCATCCACAACAACTCTCTCCACTATCTTCCCGTCTCGATGGCAGAAACGCTCGACACGCCGATGGTCACGACGCTGCACACGCCCCCGTTCTGCTGGCTGGAAAGCGGCATCCGCCTCTGCAAGTCACCATCGATGCGCTTCGTTGCCGTATCTGATACGATCCGTGGTCTGTGGAGCCACGTGACGCCGATCGACCGGACGATCCCGAACGGTATCGACCTTGCGAGCTTCCCCTTCCAACCTGCCGCAAGTCCCGACCGCTATCTCGTCTGGTATGGGCGGATCGTCGCCGAAAAGGGCCTTCATCTGGCGATCGACGCGGCGAGGCTGGCAGGCTATCCGCTCCGCATCGCCGGACCGATCTCCGATCCGGACTATTATGCGGCCGAGATCCTGCCGCGGCTCGGCGCCGACGTCACGCATGTCGGGCATCTCGAGCATGCGGCACTCGGCGCGCTCGTCGGCGGCGCGAGTGCGTTCCTCTGTACGCCCCGCTGGGAAGAACCGTTCGGGCTGGTGGTCGCCGAAGCCCTCGCGTCCGGGACGCCCGTCGCCGCCTTTGCGCGCGGCGCGATTCCGGCGCTCCTCGACGAGTCCTGTGGCACGCTCGCACGCGCGGACGATGTCGCATCGCTCGCGGATGCCGCGCGGCGGGCGGTGCTGCTCGACCGCCGTGCCTGCCGCCTGCGGGCGGAGGCGATCTGCGACGCCGACGTCATGATCGACCGCTATGAGGATTTGTACGAAGAGATGATCCAGCCGACGCGCCACGCCGCACGGGGCCGCGCGTCTGACTATCCGATCACATTGGCGGGGGCGGCATGACGGACGCCCGCTTCTGCGTATGCGTGCCCGCGCGTGACGAGGCAGACCGTCTGCCAATTCTGCTCGACGCCCTCGCGCGACAGGACGTGGATGGACCGATCCGCGTCTCGATCTTGATCAACAACACCGTCGATGACAGCGTCGCCGCGGTGGCCCGGGCACAGGCAGCCTGGGGCGAGCGACTGCATCTCGCCGTGGCCTGCCACGATATTCCGCCCGAGCGCGCGCATGCCGGCACCGCGCGACGCCTGGCGATGGACGCCGGCTTGGCACGCATCGATCCGGATCGCGGCGTTCTAATTTCCACCGATGCCGATACCCGGCCGCCGTCCGACTGGATCTCGGCGATGCTGCGCGCGATCGACGCGGGGCTCGATATCGTCGGCGGCCGGATCGTCGTCGACGATGCCGAACCGCTCGCGGCGGACATGAACGCGATGCAGGTCAAGCTCGACCGCTACTGGGCCTGTGTTCGCGCGATCGAGGACGACATTGATCCGTGCCGCTGGGATCCGGCACCCCGTCACGGCGACCATACCGGCGCGAGCCTGGCGATTCTTGCTCCGCTCTACCGTACGGCAGGCGGCGTTCCGGCAATCCCTGCAGGGGAAGACCGTGCACTGGTCGAGGCGGCGGTCGCGGCAGGTGGTCGCCTTGGCCATCCGATGAGCGTGTGGACCCGTGTGTCCGCGCGCACCATCGGTCGCGCGACCGGGGGCATGGCGGACCATATGCAGGCGCTGTCCGATCGGGTGGCGCGCGGCGAGTCCACTTTTCTGCCGTCGTTCGATCAGTGGCGCGCACGCGCGGCGTGGCGACGGATGCGACGCGACCAGCCGGGCGGTGATGCAGGAGTCGCGCGCGATGAACCCCTGCTCCCGCCAATGCGCTGCGACATGCCGCTGGGGCTCGACCGATGAGTGGCCCGACTGGACGGCCAGCCGCCGCGACGCCGTCCCTCGACCTCGTCGAGACGCTCGCGTCCTGCGGCGAGCGTTATGATGCCGCCCCCATGTTTCCCGCGGACAGCATGGCCGCACTGGTCCGCCACGGCCTGCACCGGCGGTTCGTCCCGCGGGCGCTCGGTGGGCAGGCCAATGGTGCACCGGATGAACTGCTCGATGCGTTGCGGACGGTCGGACGCGGCGACCTCAGCGTCGGGCGGCTGTTCGAAGGCCATGTCAACGCGCTCGCGCTGTTCGACTGGTATGCCTCGGCGGATCAACTTGCCTGGCTCGATACCGAACTCGACCGCGGCGCCTGGTTCGGCGTCTGGGCGACCGAACCCCCGCCCGGCGTCGCGGTGGTCGGCAGTCCTGACGGCCCTGTGCTCGATGGGGCCAAGCACTTCGCAAGCGGAGCCGGCGGTATCGATTACGCAATCGTCACCGCGCGTCCGGCAACGGGCCAGCGTCCGGTCGTCGTCATCCCGGCCAATGATCCCCTGCGTACCGACGCGTCCCGCTGGCGCGTACGCGGCATGCGTGCGAGCATGAGCGGTCGCTATGAATGTTCGGGCTATCCCGCCGGCGTCATGCAGACCCTGGGCGCACCAGGCGACTATGACCGCGAACCCCGGTTCACCGCGGGCGCATGGCGGTTCCTGGCGGTCCAGCTTGGCGGCATGGAGGGGCTGCTGACCGAGACCCGGCGCGCCTTGTCCGACGCCGCGCGCGGCGACCCCGTCCAGCGTGCGCGCTTCGCCGAGGCGGTAGTTGCCGCGCGCACCGCCTACCTCTGGGTCCGTGAGGCTGCGGGACGTGCCGCGCGTGAGGAGGCGGACGCCATCGTCTTCGTCCAGATGACGCGCGGTGTCGTCGAGCGTGCCGCGCTTGACGTCATGGAAGCCGCCGCCCGTCTGCTCGGTACGCGCAGCGCGTTTGATGGTGAGCGTGCGGACAAGATCAGCCGCGACCTTAGCCTCTATCTGCGTCAGGCAGGCCCTGATTATGCGCGCGATCAGGCGGCGCTCGCCTGGCTCGACCGCGACGTCTGGGGCGCCGGTGACCGCTTGTGGTGACCCCCGCGACTGCACTGAGCCGAAGTCCCTGGCGCAGCGCGCGGTGGCTGGTGCTCGCGCCGCACGCCGATGATGAAACGCTCGGCACAGGGGCATTGATCGTCGATACGGCGGCGCGCAATCGCCTTGCCGGGGTGATGATCCTGACCGACGGATCGGGTTCGCATCCCTGCCCGACGCCGGCGGATCGTAGCGCGCTTATCCGGCGACGGCGCAGTGAGGCACGACATGCCGTCGCGCTGTTGACCGGCGAACGGCGGATCGTCCCGCGGTTTCTCGACTGGCACGATGCAAACCCGCACCGCCCCGGAAGCGCCGCGTTCCGTCGGTCCGTGCGGCAACTCGCGGCCCTGTTGCGCCGGCACGCGGTCAACGCGATTGCGACCACCGCGGCAGGCGAGCCGCATTGCGATCATGCCGCGTGCTTCACGCTTGCGGTGCATGCTGCGTACGCGGCGCGCAGGCCGGTCGCGATCTTCGAATATGCCGTCTGGGGCGAACGCCCCGCGGGCAAGCGCGTCGTCCGCACCGCGGCGATGCCGACCGGCCGGCGCAGCGCCGCGCTTCGCGCGCACCGCAGCCAGTTGACCGGATTGATGGGCGACGGCTTTCGCCTGCCGCGCGCGCAGCAGCGCATGCCGGGCACCGATCTCCTCTATCTAGCGAACCGATATGCGACCCGACCATAGCCTCGACGCGCGCTATTTCGACGACGTCTTCACCGGCGACGACGATCCCTGGTCGCTCGCCTCGAGCCCGTATGAAGCCGCAAAGTTCGACGCGACGATCGGCGCTATCGACGATCGGCGCTATCGTTCGGCCCTCGAGATCGGCTGCGCCCACGGCGTGCTGACCGCTCGGCTCGCGCCTTTGTGCGATACCCTGACCTCGATCGACATCAGCCTGCGTGCAGTCGAGCTTGCCCGGTCGCGCTGCGCCGCACTGTCCAATGTCACGATCACGCGCTGTAGCTTCCCGGCCGAGTCACCCGAAGGCGCGTTCGATCTCGTCGTGCTGTCGGAGGTCGTCTATTACTGGGACGATGCGGATATCGAGCGCGCAGCCGCCGCGATCCGCGCCAGCGCTACGCCCGATTGCCGGATAATGCTCGTGCACTGGACGGGCGATACCGACTATCCACAGACCGGCGACGCAGCCGTCACCAAGCTGCGCGACCGGCTCGACGGGATCGCGGTCGAGCATGGCGAGCGAACCGACGCGTACCGCCTCGACCTGTGGTCCCTGCGATGACGCCGCTCTCCGTCCTGACCCTCGTCAAGGACCGCGAACCCCATCTGATCCAGCTGATCGAGGGCCTGAAACGGAGCGCGGTCGCCCCCGCCGAACTGATCGTCGTCGACATGAGCAGCACCCCGGTCGCGCAGCCGGAGGCGCCCTTCCCCGTCTACGTCCATCGGCTGCAGACCGGCACCCTCGCGCTTGCCGCCGCGCGCAACCTTGCAGCACGGCACGCGACATCCGCACATCTGCTGTTTCTCGACGTCGACTGTATCCCGATGGCGCAGTGCCTTGGCAGGATGGGTGCGGTACTCGATGAGGACGATGCGTTGCTCTGCGCGGATATCCGCTATCTCGGACCCGACGACGCGCGTTCGACGTGGAACGAAGAGGTCCTGCTGGCGACCGGGCGGCCACATCCGGTGCGCAGTTTTCCCGCAACGGGCACGCGGCGCGAAACCAATCCCGGCCTGTTCTGGTCGCTGGCGTTCGCGATCCGCCGGTCGCGGTTCGAGGAACTGGGCGGCTTCGACGAGGCTTTCGTCGGCTATGGCGCGGAAGACACCGATTTCGGCTTTCGTGCCGAACGTGCACAAACCCCGCTGATCTTCGTCGGCGGTGCGATCGCCTGTCACCAATATCACGACAGCTATGATCCGCCCGTCCAGCATCTCGACGACATCGTCCGCAACGCGACGATATTCAAAGCGCGTTGGGGCTGGTGGCCGATGCAGGGATGGCTTGACGCCTTTGTCGCGATGGGGCTGATCGACTATCGCGATGATGGCATCCGCATCCTGCGCCGTCCGAACGCCGCAGACCTGATCGCCGCGCATGTGGTCTAATCCTAGACGGCAGCACCAATCGGCAATGTGACCGAAGCGCAAAGCCCGCCGCCCGCGGCATCGTCGAGGACCAGCACGCCGCCATACAGCGCTGCGAGTTCGCGCGCGATCGCCAGGCCGAACCCATGGCCGTCCTCACGTTCGTCGAGCCGCACGCCAGCGTCGGTCGCCCGCTGGCGGTCCGCCAGCGCGATGCCCGGTCCATCGTCGACGACGCTGAGCCGGATCATGCCCTGATCGACCCTTGCGGCGACATGCACCGTCGTTCGCGCATGCCGTGCGGCATTGTCGATCAGATTGCCCGCCAGCTCGTCAAGATCCGCGGCATCGACCGCGACGTGCAGCGCCGGGTCGATCGCCGCATCGATCACGATGCTGCGCTCCATCCTCAGCCGCCGGATCGTCGACACCAGATCGGCGATCGCGGGGGCGAGTGCGGTGCTGCTCGCATGACCGCCGGCGATGTTGCGTGCCCGGGCAAGATGATGCCGGATCGTCGCGTCGATCCGGGCGAGCTGCGCCGCCTGGGCGGGATCGTCACGCACCGTGAGTGCAAGCGTCGCGACGGGGGTCTTCAGCGCGTGCGCCAGATTGGCCGCCGACGCGCGCGCGGTTGCGAGCGCCGCCGCGTTGTCCCGCGCCAGTGCGTTAAGTTCGATCGCGAGCGGACGAAGCTCGTCGGGCTGCGCTTCGGACACACCCGTGGCCCCCCTGCGCATCGCGGCGACACCGTCGCGCAATGCGCGCAGCGGTCGCAATCCGATCCGCACCTGCACCAGCGTCGCGATACCCAGCAGGATGCCAAGGATGCCGAGCGTCGCAAGCAACGGCACCACCGCCGCCCGGATCGGTCGGGCGACGACATCGCGCGGTGCCGCCGCGGTCAGCACCACCGGCCCCGCGTCGGTCGCGATCGAAATCCGCCGAGCGTGGACCCCGTCGCGTCCCTCCAGCGGCTGCGGACGCTCCTCGCCTTCCCCGCGCAGCGCGTCTCGCAGTGCCGGGCCACGCGTCCGCAGCGCCGGAAACTCGGCGGAACCTACGGTCTGTACCGGGCCGCTGATCTGCCATTGCCAGCCGGGGCCGGCATCGAGCAGGCCGCGAAGCCGCGTCAGTCTCGCCCGGTCGATCCGCCCATCGCCATCGACCGCACCGGCAAGCAGCGACAATTCGGCATCGAGCCGCTGGTCGAGCCCCTGGGTGACGAACCGCTGAAGCACGCCGACGATCGCCGCGCCCGCGACCGCAAGCGCGACGAGCGTGGCGAGTAGTGAAAGGCCGAGCATCCGCCCATGGATCGACCGCGGGATCAGCCTCATCGGGGTGTCGGCGTGGCGAGCCGGTAGCCCCGGCCACGCACGGTATCGATCAGCGACGCACCGATCTTCTTTCTCAGTCGACCCACGATCACCTCGAGGCTGTTCGAATCGACGTCCGCATCGCCCTCATAGACACGCTCCATCAGCGCCAGCCGCTCGATCACCGCGTCCTTCGACAGCATCAGCGCCGAGAGCACCCTCCATTCGAGCGCAGTCAGTTTGACCGGCAATCCGTCGAGCTCGAACTGGCCGGTCTGCGTCTCGAAGGCGAGCGGGCCGCATTCGAGCCGTGTGGCGCCATGCCCCGCCGCCCGGCGCACCAGCGCGCGCAGCCGCATGACGAGCTCCTCGACGCGGAATGGCTTGGTCATGAAGTCGTCGGCCCCCGCCTTGAACCCCGCGACCTTGTCCGACCATCCGTCACGCGCGGTGAGGATCAGCACGGGCAGGTCACGCCCGGCCGCACGCCAGTCCCGCAGGATCGTGACGCCGTCCCGCCCGGGCAGGCCGAGATCCAGCACGGCGGCGTCATAGGCCTCGGTGTCGCCCAGATGCCCTGCATCGACGCCGTTTGCGGCAAGATCGACCGCGCAGTTCTCGCCTCGCAAGGCCTTGGCGAGCGCGGGGCCGAGATCGGGATCGTCCTCGACGAGCAATATACGCATGACGACCTCGCTAGCTGTGAACGCTAAACCCAAACTGAACGGGGAAGTTCAGCGGGGCGTGGGGATGCGGTGCCTAGAAGCCGGTCATCGACACGAAGAGGAGACGATGAATGCCCCGTTTGATGGACACACTGAACCGCGGAACGCGGATGAAGCTCGCCGCTGCCGCCCTGCTTGCAGTCGGCGTCGCAGGCGGCGCCGGCGCCGTATCGCTGACGCGGCCCGGCATCGAGATGGCACCCACCACGCCGACCGCGATCGCCCGACTGTCTGGTACGAGCGGTGTGGTGACGGTGAAGGGCCGTGTGGTCGAGATCTTCGGTGACCGCTTCGTCCTCCAGGACGCAACCGGACGGACGATGATCGATGCCGGTCGCAACGGCGATGGCGTCACTGCCGGTGCGACGATGACGGTACAGGGTCGCTACGACAATGGGCAGCTGCGCGCGTCCTATCTGGTCGATCCGAATGGGCGGATCATCGCCGCCGGCCCCGCGGGCGGGCCGCCGCCGCATGGCCCCGGTGGTCCTCGCGGCCCCGGTGGTCCCGGCCACGATGGTCCGCCGCCCCCGCCACCGGGCGGCGCGAACTTGGCCCCTCCCGGGGCAATGGCGCCGTCCACCGTCCCAGGCTGTGTCCCATCCGTAACCGGTGTCACGCCGCCACCGGCACCCGTCGGCACACCCGTCGCGCAAACGCTACTCCGCGCACCGGCTGCCGCGGTAAATCGCTAGGATGGTTGCGATCCGCCACAACTGTGGCGGATCGAGTCCTCAGGCCAATCGCGAATGACCGGCACCCTCCGTACCGCTTCCGCCGTCAGGCCGAAGCGGTACGGTGTTCGTCTTTCGAAGGCCGCAGGGCACGCGCCATGCCGAGGATCAGGACGACGGGTCGGAGCATGAACATCGGCGCGACCGACAGCGTGCCGACCATGAAGACCGCCGCGATCGAGCCGCCACCCAGAAACCGCACGACGCGTTCGCCGCTGACCGGCGCCCCGCACCGCAGGAACGCCAGCGTCAGCGCGGCGGCGGCGGCGATCCGCAACAGCCGGATCGTCCCGGGTGCGGTGATCCCGAGATCCCGGCGATAGCGAAACGCGGAGGCCGCGAGCAGCATCCAGCCCGCCAGTGTGACGATGATCGTTTCAAGCATGAACCACTCCACGGGCAGGACGTCGTACCGGAGCCGCCGGACGAAGATGCGCGACACGCCATGCTGCCATCCCCAGCACGGTGGCGATCGCGAGCATGGTCAGGTCGAACCCGGCAAATACCGGATCGTCGCCGCGCAATGAGGCCGGCAGACCGCGCGCGGTCGTGACGGCATTGATGACCGGAATTGCGACAAAGGCGATGGCGCCGATCGCGAAGCCCTCGATCCAGGCGCGCCGCGGCGATCGGGCCAGCTGCATGACTGCGACCGCGCCCCAGGCCCAGAACATCGCGGCGACTTCGCCATCCGCGCGCCCGGCCGCATCGGCAGGAATCACCCGGTTCGCCAGGAGATACGCTGCCATCCCGACCGGCAGCCCGGCAATCACCGCGATGTTCAATCGCTCGACGAGCGTCAGCCCCGGGAACGGCGCCGCGCCCGGCCGCCGCCGCTTGGTCGTCCAGAGCAACAGGCCCGTACCGACCATGGCGGCGCCGGTTAGGCCGAGCAGGCAATAGGCCCAGCGCAGCCCGGTACCCGCATAGCTCGCAACGTGCAGACCGAGCATCACCCCCGCAGTCATCAGCGCGGGCCCGGTGCCGCCCGATCGCTCGAGCATTTGCCCGGTGCTTCCCGAATAGGTCACCGATGGCAGCCGCGCATTGATCGACACGCTGGCATGTCGATAGACGGTCACCGTTGCCGCACGATCATTCGGATGGCGCACCACGACCCGGGTCGCAGGTGCGCCGAGTACTGCTTCGGCCTTCTCGATCATCGGCCCGATCGGCAGCAGCGGTGCGGCAATGCCGGTCGCGGCGTGCTCGGTCGGAATGCCGAATGCGACCGCCCCGTAATCGAGCGGCGTCTTGTAGTTCACCATCGCCGGCCACGGCATGTACATCGCCACCAGCGTGATCAGCCCGGTATAGGTGATCATCGCATGATAGGGCAGCGCGAGCACGGCCGAGACATTATGCGCATCGAGCCAGCTTCGCTGTCCCTTGTTCCAGCGCAGCGTGAAGAAATCGGCAAAGATCCGCTTGTGCGTGATCACCCCCGACACGATCGCCGCCAGCATCACCATCGCACACAGTCCGGCCAGCCAGCGCCCCCAGGGATAGGGCAGCTGAAGCTGGAAGTGGAACCGATAGAAATGCTCGCCGCCGCGTGTTTCGCGGGCACGGACCGGCTCCCCGCTGCGAGGATCGAGCGTGAGTTCGGCGGGACGTGGCGGTGCCGTCGACGTCGGACTCCGCTGCTCGAACACGCGCGTCACCGCCGAGCGGGCATCGGGAAGGTAGAGGAACCACTGGACGTCGTCCCCCGCGCCGATCCGCTGCAGATAGGTCATCGCGCCTTGCGCGGCCTGCGCAGGCGACACCGTGCTCGCGCGGATTTCGGGTTGCATCCACTGGGTGATTTCGGGCCGGAAATAGCTTGCCGTCCCCGTCAGGAACATCGCGAACAACAGCCATCCCGCGAGCAGTCCCAGCCACCCATGGATCCACGCCATGCTCTGCCGCAGCGGCAACGCAGCCGTCATGGGCGGACGCCGAGCAAGGCCAGTGCCAGACCGATCGCCACGCTGCCGCCCCAGATGCCGAGCATGACGCGCATCACGCGGGGCTCGTGAAAGCTCCAGAGCACGGCGATTGCGTAGACCAGGAACGAGAGGATCATTCCCCAGCTGGTCGCCTCGGCACGGTCCACTGGCAGCAGCCGCGCGATCAGCGTGGCAACCGCGGAGGCCAGGACATAGCCACCGACCAGCGCGGTCCCGATCCGGGCAATCATCGGCACGACCGCAGGACGCAACCGACGCCGCGGCGACGTTGCCGTTCGCCTTAGGTCCGGCGTGCGCTGCGGGGTGGCCTGCATGCTCATGCCCTACAGAAGTTTGCGAGTGGTTATCAATAGCAAAGTTGTTGCACGATATCCGGTCAGGTCCGAGAGTAGCAGGTGACGGGGGAAATCCGCCGCGGCGATGCGATCCATGGATATAAACGCGCGGTCTATCGCTGAACGGGGCAAGGGTGTGCGCATGCAGGACGCCGCCCGATGAAAGGTCCGCGCATGGAAGCTGCCAACGTCTTCAAGAAGCTTGAGATCGAACTCAAGCCCGATCCTTCGCGAACGGTGATCCGCCCGTTCAGCTTCAGCTACCCCGAGGCATTTGCGGCCGACCGTCCATCGCGGGCGCAAAAGGTGGCGCAGCGGGTGATGGCACTCGACCCCGCGCTGCGCAAACGCATGGTCGAACTGCTCGCAAAACCGATGGAGGAGCGGCATCGCAATGCCGATGAAGTCTTCCGCCGCCGCTTTGCCGAAGTTCGGGACAAGCTTGATATCGGCGACATCGACGCCGACGAGGCGCTGCTGCTCGGCGCCTATTTCAGTCAGGAATATGCATTCGAGTCGGCGGCCCTGTTCAACCCGAGCATCGCGCGGATCGACGACGAACCCGCATCGGCCACGGGCGGCGTCAAATTCGTGCTGTCGTTGCGCGGCATCGGCGAAGGACATATTTCCTCGGTCACGTTCCGGACTGGCGAATGGGGCCCCGACGATCGCCTCGTGATCGATCCGGCAAGCCCGCATGGTGTGCCGCCACGAATCGACCGCAACCAGGATGGCTGGGTCCGGCTCTTATGCGACGACAGCCAAGATGCGTCGGAAACGGTCATCTTTCCCGTGCTGCCCAGCCAGCGCCAGGGTGTCGAGGATTTGCGCCTCGTCAATTTTACCGATCATGACGGCGTTCGCAGCATCATCGGGACCTATACCGCGTTCGACGGACGCAAGGTTCAGCAGGAAATGCTCCGCGGCGTCGACATGCGGACCTTCGAAATGCGCCCCCTCGCCGGCGCCATGACCGGCTACAAGGGCATGGCGCTGTTCCCGCGCCGGATCGATGGCCAGTTCGTGATGCTCGGACGGCAGGACAGCGAGACGATCTGGCTGCTCCGCTCGGACGATCTTTACACCTGGGAGCGCGGGACGCCGATCATGGCACCGAAATATCCGTGGGAATTCGTGCAGCTTGGCAATTGCGGATCCCCGATCGAGATCGACGAGGGCTGGCTGGTCTTCACCCACGGCGTCGGCATGGTCCGCGGCTATTGCATCGGCGCATGCCTGCTCGACAAGGCGGACCCCAGCCGCGTGCTGGCGCGCACGCCCTCCCCGCTCCTGTTCCCGAGCGCGGAGCAGCGTGGCGGCTATGTGCCGAACGTCACCTATAGCTGCGGCGGGCTGTTGCAGGGTCGCCGGATCCTGCTGCCCTATGCGATCGGCGACGAATATACCGCGTTCGCCACCGCACAGGTCGATGATATCCTGTCGGTCATGGCACCCGCCTGACGCATAGGCAGGTTCGGGCGCGGCCGCCGAGCGCCGCGCCCGATCTCGTCAGAAGCTGATGTTGAAGCGCGCGTAATAATAGCCGCCGTTGATGCCGTAGGGACTGAACGTCAGCGGCCCGTCGAGAACATTGGCGTCGTTGACCAGCGAGTTGGTCGACCCCGGCACCAGCCCGACGGTCGGCGGCCGCTTGTTGAACAGGTTGTTGGCACCGACCGACAGCTTGAGTGCGGCGGTGAGATCGTAGTTGAGTTCGACGTCGCCGATGAACGCCGACCCGACCGTCTGCTTGTAATATGCGCCGCCATCCGGGGTCAGATACGCCGTCGTCTTGCCGTAGACGGTCCCGCGCAGCGTCGCACCGAACTTGTCGAGCGCATAGACGATCGAACCGATCACCTTGGTCTTGGGCGACGCCGTCTCGAGATAGCTGATCGCCTCCTGGTCAAAGAGCGGGATGCCGCCGAGCGTCGCAGGCGCCGCATTCAGTCTGAGCGCCTTGGTCTCGTTATAATTACCCGACAGCATCCAGTTCACTTTGCCATAGTCCGCAAGATCGGTGACGTAGCTCGCCACCAGATCGATGCCGCGGGTCCGCGTGTCCGCGCCGTTGGTGAAGATGTTGATCCCGGTCTGATTGACGGTCGGGTCGAGGATGTTGCCATTCGCCCGAATGGCCGCGGTCACGATCGGGAAGTTCGTCGCACCACCGCTGCCGTACAGAGAGCCGGTCCCGAGAATGCGGTCGCGGATCTTGACCTGATAGGCGTCGATCGTGATCGTCAGGCGCGGTGCCGGGCGCAGCACGGTCCCCAGGCTGAAATTGGTCGATTTCTCCGGCTTGAGATTGGCAAACCCCAAGAGCTTGGCCGCGGCGGAATTGGCCGGCAGCTGCACGAACGCGGACGTCGGCGAGACATTGGTCGCGGAATAATAGGACTCCGCGAGCGTCGGCGCCCGGAACCCGGTCGAGACCGTGCCGCGCAGCGCGAACGAATCCGAAAAGTCGTACCGGCTCGTCCCCTTGTAGATGAACTTGCTGCCGAAGTCGGAATAATGTTCATAGCGCCCGGCGACATCGACCTTCAGCCCGTCGATCGGCATCATCGCGACATCGACATAGGCCGCCTGGCTGTTGCGGCCGTTCACGCCCGCATCGGATGGCCGGAACCCGGGATAGGATTGCCCGCCCTCCTTGTAGATCGATGCGGCATCGCCCGAGCCGATCTCGTACACGTTCTTCCGATACTCCGCGCCGAATGCGAGGTTTAGCGGGGCCGCCATGCCCACCGCGATCTCGCGCGTGACATCGGCGTTCGCGGTGAACGCAGTCGCCTTGAAGAAGCCATTATAGAAGCTCGTCGGCGTAAATCCGGTATCCGCGTAGAGCGAGGCGTTGGCGGAATCGACGGTGTAGATCAGGTTCTTGTCCTGCCCGAAACTGGTCGACAGGTCGTAGTTGAAGCCGCTCAGCAGCCCGCGAACCCCGCCGGTAAACGCCATGTCGTCCTCGCGGATCTTCTCGCGCGGGGAAAAGCCGTTGACCGGGCTGTCGCCGTCAGGATCGAAATAGGTCGTGACCCCGCCGACCGTCCGCGAGACCCGCGTCGGGACACGCAAATTCTCGTACGCGCTGGCGATGCGCTTCGAATAGGTGCCGAAACTATACACCTCCGCCGCGCCGAAGTCGTAGGCGCTGTTAAATTGCAGGTTGGTGAGGCGGGATTGCGCATCGCCGTTGATCCGGTTGACGTACGGGAAGCCCGAAATATTCGGGTAGAGCTGCTGTTGCAGGGGACTTAGCGCCGGCGACGTCGTGCCGGTCAGCAACTTGCCATCACCGTCCGTCACCCGCCGGTCGAGACCGCCGACCTGCGTGAAGTCGTGATAGCGGTGAAAGGCCGTCACATTGAGGAACCCGTCCTCGCCGATCTTCGTCGCGAGATGCAGCGTCCCGGCATAGGTCCGCCCGCCCGTCTGGTAATTCTCGCCCGCGGTCGCATAGCCATCGCCGCCCGTATCGCCGTCCTTCAGGATGATGTTGATAACCCCGGCGATCGCATCCGAGCCATATTGCGCCGCCGCGCCGTCTTCCAGAACCTCGATCCGCTTGATCGACGAGGGGGAGATCAGGTCCAGATCCGCGGTCGCCGCACCCTGATAGGGCCCGCCGAGCACTGCGAGGTTGGCGGTCCCATGCCGGCGCTTGCCGTTGACGAGCACCAGTGTGTGGTTGGGGCTCAGCCCGCGCAGCCGGGCGGACAGCGTCAGGTTCGCGGTGTCGCCGCCAAATGCCTGCGCGGTGAAGGACGGGACCAGCTGCGTCAGGATCTGGTTCAGATTGGGCTGGCCGACATGGCTCATCATATCGGCATCAAGCACCTTGATCGGCGCCGCGCTTTCGGCAGCAGTAATGCCGGTCGCACGCGTCCCCGTCACGATGATGTCGTCGGGGATGTCGTCGGACGCATCACTTGTCGGCGGGCTGGCCGATCCTACCGTGGCGGAGTTTTTCGTCTGGGCAAGCTCTTGGGCACTGGCCGAAACATGCCCCCCAGCAGCAAGGGCAACGATCAAGGCGTGACGCGAGATATGATGAGCAATCTTCATTAGGCTACCCCCGAATGGTGAGCGCCTTTTCGGATCCTTCCCCCAAGTCCATCGACGATTTACGTCGTTTGCTCACGCAATACTGGCCGTGCCGAAATCAATCCTTTGTCATGGGCCCGGGATGTTGCCGGGATCCGTTGCGCATGCTCGGGTCTCCAAATTTTGAATGCAACCGATTCAGGGTAACGAGATCGTATCCGCACGCGTTTTCGGACCGAAAATTCGGACTTGTTACATTTCTGCAACGATCCGGTCATACCGCTCCTAGGGTCAATTCCGCGATTCCGCCGCGTCACTTGCCGCCGGGACGCGTTGAGGCCTCGACCTTCACCATTTTTCGAGACCCGGAGACGCCCGATGCCCAAGACCCTGATCGCCGACCTGTTCGTCGAGACGCTCGAACTTGCCGGCGTCGAGCGCATCTATGGCGTGGTCGGCGACAGCCTGAACGGTCTCACCGAAGCGCTCAGGCGGCGCGGAACGATTGAATGGGTGCACGTCCGCAACGAGGAAGCGGCGGCCTTTGCGGCCGGCGCCGAAGCGCAACTCACCGGCAAGCTCGCGGTCTGCGCTGGCTCCTGCGGGCCGGGCAACCTGCATCTGATCAACGGGCTGTACGACTGCAACCGGACCCGCGTGCCCGTGCTGGCGATTGCGGCGCAGATACCGAGCGCGGAAATCGGCTCCAATTATTTCCAGGAAACCCGTCCCGAGGCGCTGTTCCGCGAATGTAGCGTCTATTGCGAGACGATCTCCGATGCCGATCAGATGCCGCGCACGCTCGACACAGCGATCCGTGCCGCAGTCGGCCATCGTGGCGTCGCAGTCGTCGCGATGCCGGGTGATGTCGCATTGCGAACGACCACGGGCGTTATCGCCCGATCCCGCACCGCGTTGCTGCCCGAAGCTGCCACGATCATCCCCGATCAGGACTCGCTCGCCCGCCTTGCCGCGCTGCTGAACGACGCCGGCAAGGTGACCATCCTCGCGGGTCGCGGCTGTCGGGGGGCGCATGCGCAACTCGTCGCGCTTGCCGGCGTGCTCCAGGCACCGGTCGTCCATGCACTCGGCGGCAAGGAATTCGTCGAATATGACAATCCCTATGATGTCGGCATGACCGGGCTGATCGGCTTCTCGTCGGGCTATGACGCGATGATGGCTTGCGACACGCTGCTCATGCTTGGGACCGACTTCCCCTATCGCCAATTCTATCCGGAAAAGGCGAAGGTGGCGCAGATCGACCTGCGGCCCGAAAATCTCGGGCGCCGCACCGCGATCGATCTCGGACTGGTCGGCGACGTCGGCGCGACGATCGACCATCTGCTGCCGCTGCTGACACGCGAGCGCGGCGGCGCCTTCCTGCGCGACGCACGCGAGGATTACGCCAAGTCGCGCAAAGGCCTGGACGAGCTCGCGACCGGCACCCCGGGCAGCGGCGTGATCCACCCGCAGCATGTCGCGCGCGTCGTCAGCGACCTGGCAAGCGACGACGCCGTCTTTGCATGTGATGTCGGCACCCCGACCGTCTGGGCAGCGCGCTACCTCGAGATGAACGGCCGCCGCCGACTGATCGGGTCGTTCAACCATGGCTCGATGGCAAACGCCCTGCCCCAGGCGATCGGCGCGCAGGCCGCCTATCCCGGCCGTCAGATCGTCAGCCTGTCGGGCGATGGCGGCCTTGCGATGCTGATGGGCGAATTGCTGACCGTTCGGCAGCTCGGTTTGCCGGTGAAGATCATCGTCTTCAACAACGGCACGCTCGGCTTTGTCGAAATGGAGATGAAGGCGGCGGGGATGATCGAGACCGGCGTCGCGCTCGACAATCCCGATTTCGCCGCGATGGCGCGTGCGATCGGTCTGCACGGTGTCCGCGTTACCGACCCTGGCGAAGTCGAGGCGGGCGTCCGCGAGGTGCTTGCGCATCCGGGCCCTGCGCTGCTCGATGCCGTCACGGCGCGCACCGAACTGTCGATGCCGCCCAAGATCACGCTCGAACAGATGAAGGGCTTCACGCTCTATATGGCGAAAGCGGTGATGAACGGTCGTGGGGATTCGATCGTCGAGCTCGGCAAGACCAATGCCGGACTGTTCAAGACGCTGTTCTGAAACAGGTCCGGGGTGCGGCGGCTGCCGCACCCCGGGACTGCTCGATACTTGGGTTCAGCCGTGCAGCGAGCGGCGGAACGTCTCGGGCAGGAAGACCAGACCGACCAGCGCGGTGACCGCACAGGCCAGGATCGGGTACCAGAGCCCGTAATAGATGTCCCCGGTTGCCGCGACCATCGCGAAGGCCGCGGTCGGCAGGAAGCCGCCGAACCAGCCATTGCCGATATGATAGGGCAGCGACATCGACGTGTAGCGGATTCGCGTCGGGAACAATTCGACCAGCAGCGCGGCGATCGGGCCATAGACCATCGTCACGTACAGCACGAGCAGGACCAAAATCGCGACGACCATCGGCTTGTTAATCTGCGCCGGGTCCGCCTTTTCGGGATAGCCGACCGCGGTCAGTGCGGTCTTCACCTCGGCCCCGAACGCCTTGATCGCTGCAGTACGATCGGGCCCCGTCACGATCGCCGGATTGACGACCGGAATGGTCGCGCCGCCGATGTGGATCTGTGCGACCGTGCCCGCCGGTGCGACGACGTTGGTGTAGGAAATGCCCGCCTTGGCCAGATACGACTTGGCGATGTCGCACGAGCTGCTGTCGAACTTATTCTTGCCGACCGGATCGAACTGCACCGAGCATTCGTCGGGGTTGGCGACGACGCTGACCGGCGACGACAGCTGCGCGGCATAGAGCGCGGGATTGGCCGCCTTCGACAGCGCGTGGAACAGCGGCATATAGGTCAGTGCGGCGAGCGCACAGCCGGTCAGGATGATCCATTTCCGCCCGACCTTGTCCGATAGCCAGCCGAAGAAGATGAACGCCGGCGTCGCGATCAGCAGCGCGATTGCGATCAGGATGTTCGTCGTCGGCCCGTCGACGCGCAGATTTTTCTCGAGGAAGAACAGCGCGTAGAACTGGCTGGTGTAGAACACCACGCCCTGCCCCACGACCGCACCGAACAGCGCGATCAGCACGATCTTGAGGTTGCCCCATTTGGCAAACGCCTCGGTCAGCGGTGCCTTGGAGGTCTTGCCCTCCTCCTTCATCTTCTGGAACACCGGGCTCTCTTCGAGCTGCATCCGGATCCAGAGCGACACCGCGAGCAGCGCGATCGAGACGATGAACGGGATACGCCAGCCCCAGGCCGCGAACGCCTCCTCGCCGACGAGCGTGCGCACGCCGATGACGATCAGCAGGGCGGCGAACAGACCAAGCGACGCCGTGGTCTGGATGAAGCTGGTGAACAGCCCACGCTTCTTGTCGGGCGCATGCTCGGCGACATAGGTCGCAGCACCGCCATATTCGCCGCCGAGCGCGAGGCCCTGCAGCAGCCGCAGCACGACCAGCGCGATCGGCGCGGCGACGCCGACCGAGGCATAGCTCGGGAGCAGACCGACGAGGAAGGTCGACAGGCCCATGATCGCCATGGTCACGAGGAAGGTGTTCTTGCGCCCGACGACATCGCCGATCCGCCCGAACACCAGCGCACCGAACGGCCGCACTGCGAACCCGGCCGCGAACGCCGCGAGCGCGAAGATGAAACCGGTCGTCTCGTTGACGCCCGAGAAGAACTGCGCGGTGATGATCGTCGCGAGCAGCCCGTACAGATAAAAGTCATACCATTCGAACACCGCGCCGAGCGACGACGCGATAATGATCAGTGGCTGGCTCTGCTTCACGTGACCAAGGGGCGATGCGTCCCCTGTTGTCGTTGCCATGGCGGTATCCTCTCAAGTGGAGCGGTGGTGATTTTGGAACGTCGGGCGATCAGAACCCGTATTTGAAGGCGAATTCCATGCGGTCGAGCGCACCGGTGTCACCCGAAACCAGTTCGCGGACGGCGTGGCGATATTCGACGCCGATGTCGAAGCCCTTGCCAGGCGACCAGAACAGGTTGGCAGCACCGCCATAGGACTTGGCATTGGCCAGCCCCGTGACGATCACGCCGGCCGGATAATCGGCCGATTGGTAGCTGCCCATCAGCGTCGAGTGGATCGCATCGGTCCAGCCGATACGCAGTGCCGCGAAGCCCGCGAAATTGTCGATCCGCTCGAGCTGCGTCGCGGTGCCGCCGTAGATCGCATCGGGGACATATCCCAATCCCAGATACCGGCCGATGCCCTGCCCGTAGGTCGCCATGAAGCGCAGGTCGTGACGCTTGCCGATCGGGATCTTGCCGGACCCGGAAACGCCCCAGCCAAAGGCGGTATCGCCGCGGCCCAGCGTATCGGTGCGCAATTCGCGCGCGATGCCGGCCAGTGCGAAATCGCCCAGTGTCGACTTCCAGTTCAGCCGTGCCACCACGTCAGGCAGGCGGTCGTCATCCGTGTCGACCAGCGCCGCATTGGCGGGCAGCGCCGTTTCCGTTTCGGGATTCTCGACCGCGACCTGCAACGTCAGCCCGGTTCGCAAGGGGATGGAGTAGCGGATCAGCGCCTGACGGTTGAACACCGTGCCGTCCAGCGGGCCGACGAAATCGGTCGTTTCGGGCAGCACCGCGATGTTCTGGAAGGTGGACCATTCCTGCCCGACCAGCAGATTGCCATATTCGATGAAGCCACGGCGGAAAGTGGGCGTGTAGGGGTTGGTCGCGCGCTGGGCACCGACCGGCGCCGTCGCGAGCGCGAAATCGAACTCCACCAGCGTCTTTATGTCGGTACCGTTCATCGGAGTTGCCGTGCTGAACTGCAGGCGGGTCTGGCGCGCCGAGAGCAACAGGTCCTGGCTGGAGAACCCGCCGCCGACCGGGATCTGCTGCGGCAGGAAGAACTCCTTGCCCAGCCCCCCGACCGCGACCTCGCCACCGCTGTAGCGGCTGGCGATGGCGTTGAGGCGAACGAAACCGCCCAGCTTGACCGTCGTGTTCCCCATGCGAAAACCGTCGGTCGGTGCCGAATTTGTCGCGACAGGCTTGGCCTGGGCCACATTGGTCGCGCCGGGCGATCCGCCGGGCGATGCGGCCGGCGCCGTCACCTGCGACGCAGCGACGGCGGTCTGTGGGGGCACAGTCGGGGCCGCGGCGGCGGTTGCACGCGCTGCGGTCAACTCACCGCGAAGGTCCTGGACCGCTGCTTCGAGCGCCTTGAGCCGTGCTTCGAGTTCCGCCTCGCGCGCGGTCTGGCCAAAGGCGGCGCCCGGCGTCAGCCCGGCAAGGGCCGTGCCCAGCAGCAACGTCGTGAATACCGATCGTCTCATCCCAACCTCCTGGTTGCTCCACCGGTCTGACGCGTAGATGCAAGCAACACGACGATGGCGGATCGCCCGGGCGGGATCATCCCTGACTTTGGTTGGGGGTGCCGCGTGCCGCGCGACCGTCTAGAACGGCGGCAAAAGGAGAGTGTGATGACCGAGGCCAGCTATCCCGTTCCCGCAGCATGGGCCAAGGACGCACGGATCGATGCCGCCGCCTATGACCGGATGTATGCCGAGGCCGCGACTGATCCCGATGCCTTCTGGGCGAAAGAGGCGCAGCGGCTCGACTGGATCGTTCCCCCGACCAAGATCAAGGACACGTCGTTCGACGAGGCCGATTTCCGCATCCGCTGGTTCGAGGACGGTCAGCTCAACGTCGCCGCCAATTGCGTCGATCGCCACGCCGATACACGCCCCGATGCGACCGCGATCCTGTGGGAAGGCGACGACCCCGCCGACTCGCGCACGATCAGCTACGCCGAGCTGCGCGACGAAGTGTCCCGGCTCGCCAATGCGCTGAAGGCACGCGGCGTCGCGAAGGGGGACCGCGTCACGATCTATCTGCCGATGATCCCCGAAGCCGCGTTCGCGATGCTCGCCTGTGCGCGGATCGGCGCGATCCATTCGGTTGTGTTCGGCGGCTTCTCCCCCGACAGCCTGTGCAACCGGATCCACGATTGCGACAGCCGCGTCGTCATCACCGCGGACGAAGGGCTGCGCGGCGGCAAGACGATTCCGCTGAAGGCCAATGTCGATGCCGCGCTCGATCAGGGCGATCTCGGCGTCGAGACCGTCATCGTCGTCCGCCGCACCGGCGGCGACATCGCGATGACAGAGGGTCGCGATTGCTGGTATCACGAGTGCGTTGCGAACCAGTCGACCGACTGCGCGCCCGAGCCAATGAACGCCGAGGATCCGCTGTTCATCCTCTACACCAGCGGATCGACCGGCCAGCCCAAGGGCGTGCTCCACACCACCGGCGGCTATCTCGTCTGGGCGTCGATGACGCATGAATATGTGTTCGACTACCGCGAAGGCGACGTGTTCTGGTGCGCCGCCGATGTCGGCTGGGTCACGGGGCACACCTATTCGCTGTACGGCGCGCTCGCCAACGGCGCGACGACGGTCATGTTCGAGGGCGTCCCCAATTACCCCGACCACAGCCGCTTCTGGCAGATCGTCGACAAATATCAGGTCAGCACGCTCTACACCGCACCCACGGCGCTGCGCGCGCTGATGCGCGAAGGCGACGACTGGGTCACGCGGACCAGCCGCAAGTCGCTCCGGCTGCTCGGGTCGGTCGGCGAGCCGATCAACCCGGAGGCGTGGAACTGGTATCACAATGTCGTCGGTGAAGGCCGCTGCCCGATCGTCGACACCTGGTGGCAGACCGAGACCGGCGGGCACATGATCAGCCCGCTCCCCGGCGCGACCGCGCTCAAGCCCGGCAGCGCAACCAAGCCGCTGTTTGGCGTGGTGCCCGAACTGGTCGATGCCGACGGCAAGGTGCTCGACGGCGCGGTCGAGGGCAATCTCGTGATCGCCGACAGCTGGCCCGGGCAGATGCGGACCGTGTGGAACGACCATGCGCGCTTCTTCCAGACCTATTTCTCGACCTATCCAGGCAAGTATTTCACCGGTGACGGCTGCCGCCGCGACGCGGATGGCTATTACTGGATCACCGGCCGCGTCGACGACGTCATCAACGTCAGCGGCCACCGCATGGGCACTGCCGAGGTCGAGAGCGCGCTGGTCGCGCATTCGAAGGTTGCCGAAGCCGCGGTCGTCGGCATGCCGCACGACGTGAAGGGCCAGGGCATCTATGCCTATGTCATGCTCAACGCGAATGCCGAACCGAGCGAGGAGCTGCGCAAAGAACTCGTCCAATGGGTCCGCCGCGAGATCGGTCCGATCGCGACGCCCGACGTCCTGCAGTTCGCCCGTGGCCTGCCCAAGACGCGCTCGGGCAAGATCATGCGCCGAATCCTGCGCAAGATCGCCGAGAACCAGCTCGACGGCCTTGGCGATACCTCGACGCTCGCCGACCCGACGGTCGTCGACGCGCTGATCACGGGTCGCGAAAAGGCCACCGCCGCCTTCGCATGACCGCGCGCACGATCCTGATCGCCGACGACCACCCGCTGTTTCGCCAGGCGTTGAAGCTGGCGGTCGGTCGCGCGGCCGCCGATGCGGTGATCCTCGAGGCGGGGCAGCTCGGCGAGGCGATCGAGGCGGCGCGCGGCGCCGCCCGCCTCGATCTCATCCTGCTCGATCTGCGGATGCCGGGGTCGGAGGGCTTTGCGGGTGTCGCCCTGCTGCATGCCGAGCGCCCCGACACGCCGATCGTCGTCATCTCGTCCGCCGACGAGGCGGAGGCCGCGCCGCGCGCGCGCGCCTATGGCGCGGTCGGCTTCGTGTCGAAGACCGCCGATCTCGCCACGCTCGAAAATGCGGTCGCACGCGCGCTGGCGGGCGACCGCGACGCCCCCGTCGCCGCCCTGCCGGCCGACGACATTTCCAATCGCGTCGCCAGCCTGACCCCTACCGAATTGAAGGTATTGCTCGGCGTTCTCGCGGGGCGCCTCAACAAGCAGATCGCGTTCGACCTCGGCGTTTCGGAGGCGACCGTAAAGGGCCACATGACCGCGATCCTGCGCAAGCTCGGCGTCCAGAACCGCACCCAGGCGGTGCTTGCCGCGCGCGCGCTCGACATTCGCTTCGCCGACTAGCCGACCGCCTCCCACTCGCGAGACCAGCCGCACGGCAATCGACGTCTTGCGGCACCCCCTTGCGCGGTCTAGGCGACCATCAATGGCTTCGACGTCCTACCTGTCCGCGTCGAACCGATCGCGCCAGCCGCTCTGGCGGCGCGCGCGTTCATTCCTGCTGGCGATCGCCGCGCATGTCGTCGTCATTCTCCTGCTGCTGCGGCTCGCGCCAACGCCGACCAAGCCCGAGCCGACGCCACCGCCCAGCAGCTTCCGCCTGTTACCCGACCGCGAGACGAAACCCGAGACCCCGCAACGCCCGGTGATCGAAAAGGCGAAGAAGGTCGCCGGCGGCGCCTCGCCCAGATCGCCCCGCCCGCCATCGACCGCGCCGGCGTCGGACCCGCGCCCCGTCACCCCTGCCCCGGCCTTCCCCAAGATGCTGGCGGGCGGCATGGAGTTGTTCGATTCGGCGGACATATCCAAGATCCCGTCGCACCCAGGCGATCGACAGGCGGGCGGCTCTGACACCGATGGCGCGGGCGCCGGCAAGGACAGCGGCTCTGCCTACGGCCCGGGCGAAGGTCCGAGTGGCGAGCGGCTCTACAATGCCGAATGGTATACCGAACCGAGCCATGCCGAACTTGCAGGCTATGTTCCCAATGGCGCACCCCCGGGCAGCTGGGCACTGATCGCCTGCCGGACTGCGGAGAATTACAGGGTCGAGAATTGCCGGTCGCTCGGCGAATCCCCGGTCGGCTCGGGGCTGGCCCGCGCAATGCGGCAGGCCGCATGGCAGTTCCGCGTGCTGCCGCCTCGGGTCGGCGGCAAGAAGATGATCGGCGCCTGGGTCCGCATCAAGATCGACTTCACCAGCGCACCGAACAAATAGGCGCGCTGGTCAGCACCTCAAACCGCAGCCGCGGCCGCCGATGCCTGTTCGAGGAATGCCCATAGCTCGCCTGGCACCACCGGCTTGTTCAGGACGGTGATCCCGGCACAGCGCGGATCGTCCGCCGCGCTGCGGTCCGCGGTCACCAGCGCGATCGCGGGCGCCGGCGCCATCGCCGACAATCGTTCGGCAACGTCCAGTCCGTCCTGCGCCACCTCGAGATGGAAATCGATCAGTGCGACGTCGGGCTCCTCGTCCGCCGCCAGCGTCATCGCCTCCTCGATCGTCGCCGCCAGCAGCGGAACGCAGCGCCGCGACCGGAGCGCCGCGTCGAGCGCGGCGAGAATGGCGGCATCATTGTCGAGGCACAGCACGCGCAGGCCCGGCGGCAGGTCGCGCAGGACCGGGGCCGTCCTGGCACGATCGGGCAGCGTCGCATGCGCCGCCAGCGGAACGCGAACGGCGAAGGTCGATCCCGCACCCGGCTGCGACCGCAATTCGATCCGCAGGTCGAGCAGTTGCGCGATCCGCTGGACGATCGCCAGCCCCAGCCCGACGCCGCCGCCCGCGCTGCCCTTGCTCTCCACCCGCTCGAACTCGGCGAAGATCCGTTCACGGTCACCCGCCGCAATGCCCGGCCCGCTATCCCGCACCTCGACCAGGACGTCACCGCCGCGCCGCCGCGCGCCGATCCAGATCCGCCCCGACGGGGTATAACGCACCGCATTCGACAGGAAGTTCTGCAGGATCGAGCGCAGCAGCGATCGGTCGGTGGCGACGATGTGCGTCCCCGGGTGCGAGGCGAGGATCAACGCGCGTTCGCCGGCAAGCGGCCGGAACTCGGCGGCCAGTTCCTCGATCAGGTCCCCGAGCACGAACTGCTCGATCTTCGGCACGACCCCGCCCGCGTCAAGCCGCGACACGTCGAGCAAGGCCCGCAGCAGCGTATCCGCCGACCCGATCGCGCCATCGATCGCGCGGACCAGGTCGGCCTGGTGCGGCGCCTTGCCCTCGTCGAGTGCCGCGCAGAAGAGCCGGGCGGCATGAAGCGGCTGGAGCAGGTCATGGCTTGCCGCCGCGAGGAACCGGGTCTTGTCGCGCGTCGCGGTCTCGGCATGCCGCCGCGCCTCGTCGAGCATCGTATTCGTCTGAGCCAGATCATGCGTCCGCGCCTCGACCCGCGCCTCCAATTCCGCCTGCGCGGTCTTCTCCGCGGTGATGTCGGTGAAGCTCTGGACATAGCCCCCGCCCGGCATGGCCTGACCCACTGTCTTGATCCACCGCCCGGACGGTCGAAGCCGCTCGAAACTGTGCGGAAGGCCGCGTTCGAGATGTGCGAGCCTGCGCGACACATGCGCTTCAACGCCACCCGGCCCGCATTCGCCGCGCTCGGCATTGTAGCGGATCAGGTCGGCGATCGGCCGCCCGGCGATCACATAGTCTTCGGGATAGTCGAACATCTCGACATAGCGCGGATTCCACGCGACGAGCCTCAGATTGGCGTCGATCACGCTGACGCCCGGGTCGATCGTCTCCAGCGTTGCCGACAGCAGCGACCGCGAGAAGCGCAGGCTGCGCCCCCGCTGGTCGAGCAGCCGGACGACATCGCCGACCTCCATGGCGGATCCCGCCAGGCTCGACGTCACGATCAGCCGCGCCGAGGGTGCGCCGATCACGCCCGCGATCAGCCGTTCCGCCTGACGGGCGGCGCGTCCGTCGATCGGCGCGCCCGGATCGCGTGACAGCGGGTCCAGCCCCTCTGCGGCTTCGGCATCGCCGACGAAGCGCGCAACCAGGATCTTGAGTTCGCCAAAGGTCGTGACGTGATCCAGCACACTGTGCCGCCCCCCGAAGACCCGCCGCCGCGCCGCGTACAGGTGCAGCCCCGCCATCAGCGCGATATTCACGCCCAGGCTCCAGACCGTGCCGTTGACCAGCGGCGATCCGAGCGCGACCCGCATCAGCGCATCGGGGTCGAGCAGTCCGCCGCTCGCTTTCGCAAGACTGGCGCCGAAACCACCCAATACCGATGGCATCAACAGGCAATAGGCCCAGACGACGACGCCGCCGATCAACCCACCCCGTGCCGCCCGGGTATCGGCAAAGCCCCAGCCGACGGTGGCGATAAGCGCGGGCGCGAACTGCGCGACGCCGGCAAACGCGATCAGCCCGATCGATGCGAGCGACAGCTCGTCGCCGATGCTCGTGCCGTACCACAAAGCCGCGGCGACGATCGCGGCGATGATCACGCGTCGGACACGTAGCAGCCGCCGCCCCAGATCGCCCTCCCCGCCATCGGTCTGCCGCCGCAGCAGCAATGGGGCCAGCAGGTCGTTGGTCGCCATCGTCGACAGCGCGATCGTCTCGGCAACGACCATCGCGGTCGCGGCGGAAAACCCGCCGATGAACGCGAGCAGCGCCATCGGGTCATTGTCGCGCGCCAGCGGGACCGCAAGCACATAGAGGTCGGGTCGCGTATCGGCGGGCAGCACCGCCAGCCCCGCTAGCACGAGCGGCAGGACCATCACCGAGATCACCGCGAGATAGGCGATGAACGGCCAGCGCGCGCGCCGCACTGCCGCCGGGCCGCTCGCTTCGAGGATCCCGACATAGAATTGACGTGGCAGGCAGAGGATCGCGCAGGCGGATAGCAGCGTGCGGACAAAGAAATCGGAGGTCAGCGCGTCGGGCGCGAAACCCTCGACGAACCCGGTCAGCGGCAGCGTGATCCGCGCGGCCGGCATCGTCGCAAGCAGCGTCAGCGCGAATCCGCCGAGCGCCACGAAGCAGAGCAGCTTGATCAGCGACTCCGCCGCGATCGCCGCGACCACGCCGGTATTGCCCCCCGCCACTTCATAGCGTCGCGCGCCGAAGCTGATCGCGAACGTCGCCAGCAGCAGCGCGACGAGCGGCCCGACCAGCACCGATCCGCCGATCCCGACCAGCGCGCCGAAGCTGAGCGTCACCGAGCGCAGCTGCAGCGCGATATAGGGGATCGACGCGACCAGCGCCGTCCCCGCGACGATCGCCGCGGTACTCCGGCTGCGACCATAGCGGGCCGAGATGAAGTCGGCGATCGAGCTCGACCCTTCGTCGCGCGCCAGCCGGACGAGCTTGGTCAGGAATCCCGGCGCGAGCAGGAACACCAGCGCCGGGCCGAGGTAGATCGACAGATAATCCCAGCCGCGCGTCGCCGCGGTGCCGACGCCGCCGAAGAACGTCCAGCTGCTGCAATAGACGGCCAGTGACAAGGGATAGGCGATCCGCGCCATGCGCGGCGAAAGCCCGCGCCGATCGACGACCCAGGCGATCCCGAACAACGCGGTGCCATAGGCAAGCATCGCGGCGATGACGACGGCGCTGTTGATCGGCTAGCTCCCTTGTTCCCGGATGCCGATACCGTGCAGTCCGGGCCGTTCCAGGGCAAGGCCTGCACGGTCTGCGCTTCGGTACCACAGCTCATGGCGAAACCACGCGGCCCGCGTTACAGGGCCCCATGCTCCGCATCACCGAACTCAAGCTGCCGCTCAACCATGCCGACGAGGCGATCCCCGCCGCGGTCTGCAAGCGGCTGCGCATCACCCCCCGCGAACTGATCCGCTACACCGTCGCGCGGCGTGCGCACGACGCGCGCGACAAGATGGACATCCAGCTCGTCTATTCGATCGACGTCACCGCGAAGAACGAGGCGACGATCCTCGCGCGGTTCCGCAAGGACCGCCACGTCAACACGACCCCCGATACCGGCTACCGCCATGTCGCCAAGGCACCCGAGACGCCGGGCGCGCGTCGCCCGGTCGTCGTGGGGACAGGGCCGTGCGGCCTGTTCGCCGGCCTCATCCTCGCGCAGATGGGGTTCCGCCCGATCATCCTCGACCGCGGCAAGCTGGTTCGCGAACGCACCAAGGACATTTGGGGCCTGTGGCGCCGCAGCGTCCTCAACCCCGAGTCCAACGTCCAGTTCGGCGAGGGCGGCGCGGGCACCTTCTCCGACGGCAAGCTGTGGAGCCAGATCAAGGATCCCCGCCATCTCGGCCGCAAGGTCATCACCGAGTTCGTCAAGGCCGGCGCCCCGCCCGAGATCCTGACCGAGGCACATCCGCATATCGGCACGTTCCGGCTGGTGACGATGGTCGAGGCGATGCGCGCGACGATCGAGTCGCTCGGCGGCGAATATCGCTTCGAGCACCGCGTCGACGATCTCGACATCGCGGTCGATGCGGACGGCACGCGGCGCATCCGCGGGCTTCACCTGCATACCGGCGACTATCTCGAGGCGGATCATGTCGTGCTCGCGGTGGGGCACAGCGCGCGCGACACCTTCCACATGCTGCACGATCGCGGCGTATTCCTGGAGGCGAAGCCCTTCTCGATCGGCGTGCGCATCGAACATCCGCAATCCTGGATCGACGAGGCGCGGTTCGGCCCCTGTGCCGGCCACCCCGATCTCGGCGCCGCCGCGTACAGCCTGTCGCATCACTGCACGAACGGGCGCACCGTCTACAGCTTCTGCATGTGCCCGGGCGGTACCGTCGTCGCGGCGACGTCCGAGGAAGGCCGCGTCGCCACCAACGGCATGAGCCAATATTCGCGAAACGAGCGCAACGCCAATTCGGGACTCGTCGTCGGCATCGATCCTGCGCGTGACTATCCCGGCAATCCACTGGCGGGCATCGAGTTGCAGCGCCATTGGGAGTCGCGCGCCTATGTCGCGGGTGGTTCGGACTATAAGGCCCCCGCGCAGCGCCTCGGCGATTTCCTCGCCGGCCGCCCGTCGAGCGCGCTCGGCTCGGTCATCCCGTCCTACCGCCCCGGCGTCCACCTCACCGATCTCGCCGAATGCCTCCCTGAGTTCGCGGTCACCGCGATGCGCGAGGCGCTGCCGGTATTTGGTCGCGACATTCCCGGCTATGATCACCCCGACGCGGTCCTGACCGGCGTCGAGACGCGTACCTCGTCTCCCGTCCGGATCACGCGCGGCGACGATTTTCAGAGCCTGAACACGATCGGCCTGTTCCCCGCCGGCGAGGGCGCGGGCTATGCGGGCGGGATCCTGTCGGCCGGCGTCGACGGCATCAAGGTCGCCGAGGCGGTCGGGCTGAGTCTCGTCGGCGCCACGCCGGGGGCTTAACCACTATCTAACACCCGGGTGGTACCTGCAGGCTTCCTGTCACGACGCGCGATCCACCCCATGCTCAAGAGAACAGTGCTCGGTTTCGCCGCGATCGCCGCCAGCACCTCGTGCGTTCCCCCGTCGACGCGCGTGGCTGCACCGACGACCGGCGTCCCGGTCCGCGACGCAGCAGAAGCGCGCAGCCTGCTCGCCGGGCTCGCGCTCGAGGCGCCCGCCGAACCGCTCGACCGCGCCTTTGCCGGCTCTGCCGCCTCGACCGACGACACCCCGCGCACCCTCGCCGCCGCGCCCGCCTTTCCCGGCGCCGCGCAGAGTGACGACGACCGCCAGCGCGCCATCGCCTGCCTGACCGCCGCGGTCTATTATGAGGCACGCTCCGAACCGACCGATGGCCAGCGCGCGGTCGCACAGGTCGTGCTCAACCGCGTGCGCGATCGCGCCTTTCCGCACAGCGTCTGCGGCGTCGTCTATCAGGGGTCGACCCGGCGCACCGGCTGCCAGTTCAGCTTCACCTGCGACGGCTCGATGAACCACCCCCGCGACGGTGCCGCCTGGGCAAGGGCCGCATCGGTCGCGCGCGCGGCGTTCGACGGCAGCGTCTTCGCCCCGGTCGGCGCCTCGACCTCCTACCACGCCGCTTCGATCCTGCCCTGGTGGGCGCCAAGCCTCAGCCGGGTCGGCGCAGTCGGTGCGCACATCTTCTATCGCTGGCGCGGCGCGATGGAGCGCGCGCTCAGCTTCCGCCAGACCTATGCGGGCGTCGAACCAACCCGCGTTGCGACACCCGATACGATCCTCGCCGCGTCCCCGTCCGCCTCTACCGAACCCGGTACGGCGGGAGCCGGCGTTACCGTCCATCGCGGCCGGACCATGCCGGGGGTGGAGACTGCGATGTCGCCACCGCCGGAGTCGTCCGCCGCCACACCACGCGTCCATCTGGCGTCGGGCGTCCGCATCCATATCGGTTCGGCACATGCCGGCCCGGTCCTTGGCGGAGGCGCCCCGCTGCCGGTCGTCTCGATTTCCGAGGAAAGCGATCCGACCTGATCGCCCTTTGGGGGGTGCCACAGCGCGACGGGCGCGGTATCGCCCGTGCCATGCTGCTCCACCTGCCCTGCCCCATGACCCGCTTCGGACCCCGATGCTGACCGCCAGCGAATTGCGCGATCGGCTCGTGACCGTGCTGACCCGCGACCATCTTGGCGACCGGCGTCGCTGGCGTATGGCGGTCGGCGAGGTCCGGGTCTATTCGACCGACACGCACGCGCATTGCAACTGGTCGGTCACGCCCTCGGGCAGCGCCGAGGACATCGACCGGATCGAGACACTCGTCGACCGGTTCCGCGAGGAATTCCCGATCATCCGCTGATCGACGCGCCGTTCGACCGACAAGCTCGGCTATCCCGGCACGGACAGCGTCTTCGTTGCACCGCACCATGCAGAAGCTGTATTTCGTCCGGTTCATACGGGACAGCGGCCATGCAGACATTACGGCGATCGTTCGGATTACAGGTTCTGATCGGGATGATCGCCGGGCTCGCGCTCGGCTTCGTCGCGCGCGGGACCGGCGCGGGATCGGGCCTCGCGGAAACGCTGCGCATCGTCGGCGAGATCTTCGTTCAGTTGCTAAAGACGCTTGTCGTCCCGCTCGTCTTCACGGCGATCATCGCGTCGATCGCCGCGCTGCGCGATCTCGACAATGCACGCCGGCTGGTCATCAGCACGCTCGCCTGGTTCGCGATCACCGCGCTGATCGCGGTGTCGATCGGAATCGTCCTTGCGCTGGTGATCCAGCCCGGCGTGACCGCGGGGGTCAGTGCCGCCAGCGCGGTCGCGCCGACGACCGCCGGGTCGTGGCTCGACTTTCTGCGCGGGCTCGTCCCCGCCAATATCCTCGGGCTCGAGGCGTCGACCAAGCTGACCGACGACACCGCGCGGACCGCGCTGTCGTTCAACGTCCTGCAGATCATCGTCATCGCGATCACGATCGGAATCGCCGCGGTCCGGATCGGTGATGCGGGCGCGCCGTTCCTTGCCTTCAACGCATCGGCGCTCGCGCTTTTCCGCCGCATCCTGCGCTGGGTCATACGGTTGACGCCGATCGGTACGGGGGCGCTGCTCGGCAACGCGATCGTGCGCTATGGCTGGCAGTCGCTCTCGGCGCTCGGCGCGTTCAGCATCGCGGTCTATGCCGGGCTCGCGATCGTACTGTTCGTGGTCTACCCGCTGCTCCTGCTCGCCAACGGGCTCAGCCCGCGGCGGTTCTTCGCCGCCGCCTGGCCCGCGATCCAGCTCGGCTTCGTGTCGCGCTCGTCGATCGCCGCGCTGCCGGTGACCGAAGATGTCGTCGAACGCGGCCTCGGCGTCCCCCGCACCTATGCCGCCTTCGCCGTCCCGCTCGCCGCCACGACCAAGATGGACGGGTGCGCCGCGATCTACCCCGCGGTCTCGGCGATCTTCGTCGCGCAATATTACGGCATCCCGCTGCATGCCGCCGACTATGTGCTGATCGTGCTCGTGTCCGTGCTCGGCTCCTCCGCCACCGCAGGGCTGACGGGCGCGGTCGTAATGCTGACGCTCACGCTGTCGACGCTCGGCCTCCCGCTCGAGGGCGCCGGCCTGCTGCTCGCGATCGACCCGATCCTCGACATGGGCCGCACCGCGGTCAACGTCGCCGGGCAGGCGCTCGTCCCGACGATCGTCGCCAAGCGGCAGGGCTTGCTCGATCCGGCACTGCAAGACGCCGGGACGGCGCAGGCCGCGGCGGCATAACTGCGTGCTGTCACAAACGTGACAACAAGACTTAGGTGCGCGCAAGAGTTTGACAGCGCGACGCTGTAGCTGCCCCCTCGCCCCGGGCGATTCTTTGTCATGTTGTGTACCGATCCGTCATCAAACGCGGAACGAGGATGCAGCATGACCTTCCAGACCGACCTTACCCAGATCGACCAGCTGATCGCCGCACGGAACGGCACCTGGGACGGGATTTCCGCCGAATCGGTCGCCCGGATGCGCGCACAGAACCGCTTCCGCTCGGGTCTCGACATCGCCCGCTACACCGCGGGGATCATGCGCCGCGACATGGCTGCCTATGACGCCGATCCATCAAACTACACGCAATCGCTCGGCTGCTGGCACGGATTCATCGCGCAGCAGAAGATGATCAGCATCAAGAAGCATTTCGGCACGACGGACCGGCGCTACCTATACCTCTCGGGCTGGATGGTCGCCGCGCTCCGCAGCGAATTCGGTCCCCTTCCCGACCAGTCGATGCACGAGAAGACGAGCGTCCCTGCGCTGATCGAGGAACTCTACACCTTCCTGCGTCAGGCCGATGCGCGCGAGCTTGGCATGCTGTTCCGCGACGTCGATACGGCACGCGCGGCGGGCAACGCGATCGAGGAGAAGCGCCTGCTCAACGCGATCGAGAACCACCAGACGCACGTCGTCCCCGTCATCGCCGATATCGACGCAGGCTTCGGCAATGCCGAGGCGACATACCTGCTCGCGCGCAAGATGATCGAGGCGGGGGCCTGCGCACTCCAGATCGAGAACCAGGTCAGCGACGAGAAGCAGTGCGGGCATCAGGACGGCAAGGTCACCGTCCCGCACGAGGACTTTCTCGCCAAGGTCCGTGCCTGCCGCTACGCCTTCCTCGAGCTCGGCGTCGAGGACGGCATCATCGTCACGCGCACCGACTCGCTCGGCGCTGGCCTCACCAAGCAGATCGCGGTCAGCAAGACGTCCGGCGATCTCGGTGACCAGTACAACTCGTATCTCGATTGCGAGGAGATCGACCCCGCGACCGCGCAGAATGGCGACGTGATCCTCAACCGCGACGGCAAGCTGCTCCGCCCGAAGCGCCTGCCATCCAACCTGTTCCAGTTCCGCGCCGGCAGCGGCGAGGATCGCTGCGTGATGGACTGTATCGCAAGCCTGCAGAACGGCGCCGACCTGCTCTGGATCGAGACCGAGAAGCCGCACATCGAGCAGATTGCCGGCATGGTCGACCGCATCCGTGAGGTCGTGCCAAATGCGAAGCTCGTCTACAACAACTCGCCCAGCTTCAACTGGACGTTGAACTTCCGCCAGCAGGTGTTCGATGCGTGGAGCGAAGCCGGCCGCGACGTGTCGGCCTATGACCGGACGCGCCTGATGAGTGTCGACTATGACGGCACGCCGCTCGGCGACGAGGCGGACGAGCGCATCCGCACCTTCCAGGCGGATTCGGCAAAGCGCGCCGGCATCTTCCATCACCTGATCACGCTGCCGACCTATCACACCGCGGCACTCTCGACCGACAATCTCGCCAAGGAGTATTTCGGCGATGCAGGGATGCTCGGCTATGTGAAGGGCGTCCAGCGCAAGGAAATCCGCGAGGGCATCGCCTGTGTGAAGCACCAGAACATGTCGGGCTCCGACCTGGGCGACGATCACAAGGAGTATTTCGCGGGCGAGGCGGCGCTGAAGGCCGGCGGCGTCCACAACACGATGAACCAGTTCGCGGCCTGACGCCCACGCCGGAGCGCAAGCTCCGGCGCGGACCCGCGTCAGGCCCGGCCGGCGGGGCCAAAAGCCCCGTCCGACGCCGCGGCTTTGCCGCGGCGCTGGCGTGTTCCAACGCCAGTAACGACGCTCATGCCTACCCAAAGACACCTCCCCGGCGAAGGCCGGGGCCCAGTTGGGGGACGGTTATGGCAGGCGTCGCCCTTCGTTACTCCCACCTCTCCAACTGGACCCCGGCCTCCGCCGGGGAGGCGCTATTGAGGGCGCCGCAGAGGCACGCGGTATCGGCCAACCCAAAGCTCACCCCTTCGCAGCCACGCCACCACAAAAACCCGCCCCCAAGACAACCCATGGCAACACCGCCACGCTGTCCCCCGGCTGCGCGCCGTGGCATGAGCCCCAGATGCAAGACCGCGCCCTGCTCCGCGTCACCGCGCTCGAAAAGTCGGTCCCAGGCGGCCGCCAGCTCTTCGGCGGGCTCGACCTGACCGCACGTGCCGGCCAGCTGATCGCGATCGTCGGCGAAAGCGGCGTCGGCAAATCGACGCTGCTCAACATCCTGGCCGGTCTCGATGCGCCAGACGCGGGGCATGTCGCGATCGAGGACACGATCCTCGACACGCTCGACGAGGCCGCGCTGACGCGGCTGCGCGCGACGCGGATCGGGTTCGTGTTCCAGGCCTTTCATGTCCTGCCCTATCTGACCCTGCGCCAGAACGTCGCGCTTCCGCTCGCGCTCGTGTCGACCGACCGTCGCGCGATCGCCGACCAGGCACAGGCGATGCTCGCGCGGGTCGGGCTCGGCACCCGCGGCGACGGCTATGCCCGCGACCTGTCGGGCGGCGAATTGCAGCGCGTCGCGATCGCGCGCGCGCTCGTCCACCGTCCCGCGCTGATCCTCGCGGACGAACCGACCGGCAATCTCGACCCCGACACCGCCGCGAAGATCCTGACGCTGTTTTCCGACGCGGTTCGCGAACAGGGCGTTGCCGCGATCATCGTCACCCATTCGGCGGCGGCCGCCGCGATCGCCGACGATGTTCTGACGCTGACCGCAAACGGGCTGGAACGCACGCGATGAGCATCCTGTCGGCGCGGCTCGCGCTGGGCTGGATGATCGGTGGCGAGTGGCGCGCCCATCCCGCGCGGCTTGCCCTGACCGCGATCGCGATCGCCATCGGTGTCGCGCTCGGCTTCGCGGTCCACCTCGTCAACGGATCGGCGCTGTCGTCGTTCGAAGGCGCATTGCGCACCGTCAAGGGCAGCGCGGATCTTCAGGTCAACGCGACCAGCCCGCTCGGCTTCGACGAGGCGCTCTATCCCAGAGTCGCGACCGCGGCCGGAGTCGCGGACGCGAGCCCGGTCGTGATCCTGCGCGCGACGATCGGGAGGCGGCCAGTCACCCTGCTCGGTCTCGACGTGATCCGCGCGGCACAGGTCACGCCGTCGTTGGTCGGCGTCGCCCCCGCCGGCATCGACCGGCGGGGCGACGCGGCGTTCGACGACGCGGCGCTCTATCTGTCCGCTGCGGCGATGCGCAACGTGAATGCCCGTCCCGGCGCGATGCTCGTCGTCACCGCGAACGGACGAACCGCGACGATGCGCGTCGCCGGCCGGTTGCCGGGCGTAGCCGAGGGCGAGGCGATCGGCGTGATCGACATCGCCGCGGCGCAGTGGCGCTTCGACCGGCTCGGCCGCCTCGACCGGATCGACGTGAAACAGCAGGACGGCGCCGCCCCTCCACGCCTCGCCACCATCCTCCCGCGCGATGCGACGATCGGCAGCGACGCCAGCGATGCGACCCGCAGCGACGCGCTGTCACGCGCGTATCGCGTCAATCTCGACATGCTCGCGCTGGTCGCATTGCTGACCGGCGGGTTCCTCGTCTTTTCCGCGCAGTCGCTGTCGGTGGCACGCCGGTTGCGGGCCTTTGCGCTCGTCCGCACGCTGGGCCTGCCGCGCAACGGGATCGTCGCAACCGTCGCGCTGGAGGGGCTGGCGATCGGCGTGATCGGCGCCGCGCTCGGTCTGCTGCTCGGCTATGCGCTGGCCTATGCCGCGCTCGCCCGGTTCGGCGCGGACCTTGGCGCAGGCTATTTCGCCGATGGCCGCGTCCGGCTGGCCTTCGCGCCCGCGGCCGCGATCGGCTTCTTCGCGCTTGGCCTGCTGGCCGCGGTCGCGGGCAGCGTGCTGCCGGCGCGGATCGCGGCGCGTGCCGCCCCCGCCGCGGCGCTGCGCAACGCCGGCGACGTCATCGACCCCCGGACCCCCATGCCCGTCCGCCCCGCCGCCATCCTGATGCTGCTCGGCGGTGGCGCGGCGCTGCTCCCCGCGATCGGCGGCCTGCCGCTGTTCGGGTTTGCGAGCATGGCGCTGATCCTGGCAGGCGGCATCGCCGGCATGCCCTGGCTCGCGCGCACGCTGCTCGCGCCGCTCAGCCGCGGTGCCGGGCGGTCCGTCCCCGTCGACCTCGCCATCCGCCACCTCCACGGTGCCCCCGCCCAGGCCGCCACCGCGCTGTGCGGGATCGTCGCGAGCACCGCGCTGATGATCGCGATGGCGGTGATGGTCACCAGCTTTCGCGGCGCGGTCGACGAATGGCTGGGTCAGGTCCTCTCGGACGATCTCTATCTTCGGGTCGAGGGTGGCACCGGGCTCGATCCCGCGGCGCAGGCTCGGTTGCGCACAGTGCCCGGCATCACAGCGATCGCGTATAGCCGGCAGATCCCGCTGACGCTCGCGCCGGACCGGCCGCCCGTCTCGTTGATCGCGCGCCCGGTTGTGACCGATGGCCCCGACCCCAGCCTCGTGCTGCTCGAAAGCGGACGCGCCCGCCCCGCCGGCACCGCGCCGATCTGGATCTCGGAGCCCGCCGCGCGGCTCTATGGCTGGTCGGTCGGCGGCAGTGTCACGCTGCCGATCGCCGGCCGGTACGTCGTCGCAGGGATCTGGCGCGACTATGCCCGCCAGCAGGGCGCGATCATCGTCCGCGACACCGACTATACGCGCGCCACCGGCGACCGCACGCGGACCGAGGCGGCGATCACGCTCGCCCGCGGCGCGGATCCCCGCACCGTCGAGCGCGCGCTGACCGCGGCGGCGCCCCCGGCCCTGACCAGCCTCGTCTCGATCGCGCGCCCGGCCACGCTGCGCCGCTATGCCCTCGAACTCTTCGATCGCAGTTTCGCCGTCACCTATCTGCTCGAGGGGGTCGCGATCCTTGTCGGGCTGGCCGGCGTCGCCGCGACCATGTCCGCGCAGACGATCGCCCGCACACGCGAATTCGGGATGCTCCGCCATATCGGCGTCGCAAAGCGGCAGATCGTCGCGATGCTGGCGACCGAGGGGGCGTTGCTCGGGCTCGTCGGTGGCATCGCCGGGATCACGCTTGGTGGGGTGATGGCGCAGGTGCTTGTCCATGTGATCAATCCGCAGTCGTTCAACTGGACGATGGCGACGCGCATACCCTGGGGTAGCGTCGGCGGAGTCGCGCTTGCGCTGATCGTTGCGGCGGCGGGTACCGCGGTGCTTGCCGGCCGGCGCGCGATCGCCGCCGATGCGGTCCGCATGGTCAGGGAGGACTGGTGATGCGCCCCGTGTTGACGTTCGCAGCGCTGGCGCTGACCGCCGCGACGCCGGCCGCGACCGGCTATCCCGTCGTCCGTCCCGGCGCCTCCTTCACCTTCCCGCGCGAACACGGTGCGCACCCGGCATTCCGCACCGAATGGTGGTATGTCACCGGTCTGCTGAAGACGCAGGAGGGTCGCAATCTCGGCTTCCAGATCACCTTCTTCCGGACCACCCCGGGCACCGACGCGGCGAACCCCAGCCGCTTTGCCCCCAAGCAGATCCTGTTCGCGCACGCAGCGCTCTCCGACCCGAAGCTCGGCCATCTGCTGCACGGGGAGCGGGCGGCACGGGCGGGGTTCGGTCTGGCCCAGGCGCGCATCGGCGATACCGACGTCACGCTCAAGGACTGGCATATCCGCAGGCGACCCGACGGCCGGTTCACGACCAGCGTCACCACGGGCGACTTCACGCTGACGCTGACGCTGACACCGCGCCAGCCGCCCCTGCTCCAGGGGAAAACCGGTTACAGCCAGAAGGGCCCGAAGCCCGAACAGGCGAGCTATTACTACTCGATCCCGCATCTCGCGGTGGCGGGGCAGCTGGTGCGGAACGGCACACCGCAACGCGTCACCGGACAGGCGTGGCTCGACCGGGAATGGTCCTCCGACTATCTCGGCGGCGGCGCGGTCGGCTGGGACTGGACCGGGCTCAATCTCGACGATGGGGGGGCGCTGATGGCGTTCCGCATACGTGGCCGCGACGGCAAGCCGCTCTGGGCGGGTGGATCGCTGCGCCGCGCGGATGGGCGCGTCGTCCGGTTCGCGCCCGCCGACGTCCGGTTCGATCCGCTCCGCCAGTGGCGCTCGCCGCGCACGGGGGCGCTCTACCCCGTGACGCAACGCCTCACCGTCCGCCTCCCCGAAGGGGTCCGCCGCTTCCGCCTCGATCCGCTGTTCGCCGATCAGGAGCTCGACGCGCGGCGCAGCGGCATGCCCGTCTACTGGGAAGGTGCGGTCCGCACCGCGGGCGGCAGCGGCTATCTCGAGCTCACCGGCTATGCCGATCCGCTGCAGATGTGACGCCTGCCGGATACCCAGGCTTTGGCATGGCCAAGCTTTGCGGCTATTCCCCACCACTACCGACGCGATAGGGATTACGCGAACCGGAGGGACTGGATGAGACTGAACCGCACGCATATCGGCCTGGCGCTTGCTGCGATCGTCGCGGGCTGCTCGTCGCCCTCGAGCACAAGCAAGGACGGATCGGTCGAGTTGCTCAACGTCAGCTACGATCCGACCCGCGAACTTTACAAGGCGGTGAACACCGCGTTCGCCGCCAAGTGGAAGCAGGACACCGGCCAGACGGTGCGGTTCAACATGAGCCATGGCGGATCGGGCAAGCAGTCGCGCGCGGTGATCGACGGCCTGGGCGCCGACGTCGTCACGCTGGCGCTCGCCTATGACGTCGATGCGATTGCCGAGCGTGCGAAGCTGCTGCCCGCCACTTGGGAAACGCGGCTGCCCGACAACAGCGCGCCCTATACGTCGACGATCGTGTTCCTGGTCCGCAAGGGCAATCCCAAGCAGATTCGCGACTGGCGCGATCTGGTCAAACCCGGCGTCCAGGTGATCACGCCCAACCCGAAGACCAGCGGCGGTGCACGCTGGAATTTCCTCGCGGCCTGGGCCTATGGGAAGAAGGCCGGGGGCGGATCCGACGCCGCCGCGCAGGCCTATGTCACGCAGCTCTACGGCCATGTCCCGGTCCTTGATTCGGGCGCACGCGGCGCCACCACCACCTTCGTCGAGCGCGGACTCGGCGACGTGCTGATCGCCTGGGAGAACGAGGCGTTCCTGTCGGAGAAGGAACTTGGCACCGGCAAGTTCGACATCGTCGTGCCGTCGATCTCGGTGCTCGCCGAACCGTCGGTCGCGGTCGTCGACGCCAATGCCAAGGCGCACGGTACCGAGAAGGTCGCTGAGGCCTATCTCCGGTTCCTCTACACGCCCGAGGGCCAGGACATCGTCGCCAAGAATTATTATCGCCCCCGCGATCCTGCGGTGCTGGCGCGCTATGCGACGCTGTTCCCGAAGATCGAGATGCGCACCATCCGCGATTTCGGCGGATGGAAGGTCGCGCAGGCCCGCTTCTTTGCGGACGGCGGCGTGTTCGACCGGATCTATTCGGGTCCGAAGCGCTGATCGGGAATGCGATCGTCCGGATCCCCACCAATGGCTGACGTCGCGCGCCTCGGCGCCAGGCCCGGCCGCGCTCGCCGCGCGCGACGGTCGGTCATTCCCGGGTTCGGGCTGACGATGGGGCTGACGATCGTCTGGCTATGCCTGATCGTGCTCATCCCGCTGTCGACGATCTTCCTGCGCGCGGCGGGGCTTGGCTGGGACGGGTTCGTCGCGGTCGGGCTCTCGGCGCGCGCGCTGTCAGCCTACAAGCTCAGCTTCGGTACCGCGCTGCTCGCCGCGTCGGTCAACGCGGTGTTCGGCCTGCTGATCGCCTGGATCCTCGCGCGCTATGAGTTTCCGGGCAAGAAGTTCGTCGACGCCGCGGTCGACCTGCCCTTTGCGCTGCCGACCGCGGTCGCGGGCATCGCGCTGGTGTCGCTCTATGCCGAAAACGGCTGGATCGGGTCGCTGCTGACACCGCTCGGCATCCGCGTCGCCTACACCCCGCTCGGCGTCGTCGTCGCGCTCATCTTCATCGGCCTGCCGTTCATCGTGCGCTCGGTCCAGCCCGTGCTCGCCGATCTCGGCGCCGATGTCGAGGAAGCCGCAGCGACACTCGGGGCAACCCGGTGGCAGACGTTCAGCCGGGTGATCCTGCCCGCAATCGCACCCGCGCTGCTGACCGGCTTCGCGCTCGCCTTTGCGCGCGGCGTCGGCGAATATGGCTCGGTCATCTTCATCGCGGGCAACATGCCGTACAAGTCGGAGATTGCCCCGTTGCTGATCGTCACCCAGCTCGAACAGTTCGACTATCCCGGCGCGACCGCGATCGCGTGCGTCATGCTGGTCGCCTCCTTCTCGATGCTGCTGCTGGTCAATCTGCTCCAGGCGTGGCGTGCGAAGCGGAGCGCGAAATGACCTGCGCCGCATCCAGCGAAAGCCCCGTTGCCCGGCGTATCCTGATCGGCATCGGTCTCCTCTTCCTCGCGCTCTTCCTCGCGCTGCCGCTCGTCGTCGTGTTCGTTCAGGCCTTTGCCAAGGGCTGGCCGATGTTCGTCGACGCGATCGCCCAGCCCGATGCGCGCGCGGCGATCCAGCTGACCCTGCTGGTCGCGGCGATCTCGGTGCCGCTTAATTGCGTGTTCGGCGTCGTCGCGTCCTGGGCGATCACCAAGTTCGACTTCCGCGGCAAGAGCCTGCTGATCTCGCTCATCGACCTGCCCTTCTCGGTGTCGCCCGTCGTCGCCGGCCTCATCTTCGTGCTGATGTTCGGCGCTCAGGGCTGGTTCGGGCCGTGGCTGATCGCGCACAACTGGAAGGTCATCTTCGCGGTGCCGGGCATCGTCCTCGCCACCGTGTTCGTCACCTTCCCGTTCGTCGCGCGCGAGATCATCCCGCTGATGGCCGAGCAGGGCCGCGACGACGAGGAGGCCGCAGTGTCGCTCGGCGCGTCGGGGTGGCAGACCTTCTGGCATGTCACCCTGCCCAATATCCGCTGGGGCCTGCTCTACGGCGTGCTGCTCTGCAACGCGCGCGCGATGGGGGAGTTCGGCGCGGTCTCGGTGGTGTCGGGTCATATCCGCGGCCTGACCAACACCATGCCGCTCCACGTCGAGATCCTGTACAACGAATATGACTTCGTCGGCGCGTTTGCGGTGGCATCGCTGCTCGCGTCGCTCGCGCTCGTCACGCTCGTGCTGAAGAGCCTGCTCGAATGGCGGTTCGGCTATCACCAGGCAAGGAGTGCGCATTGAGTATCGTCATCGACGCCGTATCGAAGCGGTTCGGCCAGTTCGCCGCGCTGAACGACGTCAGCCTCGAAGCACGTCCGGGCGAGTTCCTCGCGCTGCTGGGGCCGTCAGGCTCGGGCAAGACGACGCTGCTCCGCATGATCGCGGGGCTCGATTTCCCCGATAAAGGCCGTGTCCTGTTCGACGGCGCCGACATGACCGGGACGCCTGCGGCCGAACGCCAGATCGGCTTCGTGTTCCAGAACTACGCGCTGTTCCGTCACATGACGGTCGCCGACAACATCGCGTTCGGCCTGACCGTCCGTGCCCGCCGCGATCGCCCGGCCAAGGCAGATATCCGTGCGCGCGTCGCCGAGTTGCTCGACCTGATCCAGCTGCCCGATCTGGGCCATCGCTATCCAGCACAACTCTCGGGCGGTCAGCGCCAGCGTGTCGCGCTGGCGCGGGCGCTCGCGGTCGAGCCCCGCCTGCTGCTGCTCGACGAACCCTTTGGCGCGCTCGATGCCAAGGTCCGCAAGGACCTGCGCCGCTGGCTGCGCGAGCTGCACGACCGGCTTGGCCTGACCTCGGTGTTCGTCACGCATGACCAGGAGGAGGCGCTCGAGCTTGCCGACCGCGTCGTCATCATGAACCGCGGTGTCATCGAACAGATCGGGACCCCGCGCGAGGTCTATGACATGCCCGCCACGCCGTTCGTCTCCGAATTCGTCGGCGAGACCAACCGCATCCCGGTGACGGTCGCCGATGGCCGCGTCCTGCATCGAGGGCAGGCGCTCGACGTTTCTCCGAAGGCGCTCGCCGACGGACCGGCCGAACTGCATTTCCGCCCGCACGAGGCGCTATTGGGGGATGACGCTCCCGGTGCGCTGCCAATCGTCGTCGGCGCCGTGCACAAGCGGGGTGGTACGTGGCGCGTCGAGGCGCATGTCGACGACATCGCCGTCGAGATCGACACGAGCGGTCCCTTGCCCGAGCGTGGCGCTCGTGCAGGGCTTCGCTTCGACGAAGTTCAGATTTTTCCGGCTGCATAGCCATAAAGCCGGGCCGACTGGTTTCGGTCGCCCGGGCTCTTGAACAGTAAAGGTGGTGCGGGTGGCCGGGGTCGAACCGGCACTCCTTTCGGAACAGGATTTTGAGTCCAGCGCGTCTACCAATTCCACCACACCCGCACGGCCGCCCTGCAGGCTTCAAGCCCCGGGCAGCGGCGGTTTCGCTAGACCATGCGATCCACGCCCGCAAGCACGAACCCGCCTCTCCATCGCCGAACGCGCGCATAAAAAAAGGCCCGCCGTTTCCGGCGGGCCCTGAGGTGGGGGTACGGGATCAGAACCTGACGGTGGCACCAACCGCCAGATTGCGACCAAGCGAGTCGTAGCGCTGCGGGATCGTGTTGGTCCGTGCGAGCGCGACATTGTAGGAATCGGGGACGATCGGCGCGCTCTTGTCGAGCAGGTTGTTCGCGATCAGGCGCAGCGAGAATGCCTTGTCGATCGCAAAGTTGAGCGCGAGATCGAAATAGCTCTTCGGCGAGACGCGGAAATAGCTGTTCCGCTCGCGCTCGGGCGTGCCGCCGATCGCCGGATCACCCGAATTGTCCGCATTCGTCAGCGAACCGACATAGCGCCAGTTGAACGACGCGCTGAACCCCTTGTCGACCGTCGTATAGGTCGCGCGCAGGCCGTGCGACCATTTCGGGATCAGCTGACCGCAGCCATTGCCGTAATAGCCTGCGCAGTTGCGAGTCGGCTGGACCGGCGAGTCCTGACCACCTGCAAAAGTCGTCAGCGAGCCGTTGAAGTTCCAGTCGATCTTGCCGACGCTGGCAAGATCGAGTGTGTACTGCGCCTGGAAGTCATAGCCGCGGGCGATCGACTTGTAGAAGTTGGTCGTGCCCTGGCGGATGAAGCCGGTCGTCGGGTTGCTGGCCGCGTTCGAGTAGAGCGTGCCAGTGCCGGGATTGCGGACGATGCCCTGACAGAAGAACGCATCGCCGTTCGAACGCTGACAGCCATCGGTATAATAGCTGAAGTCGTTATAGCCGAGCGAGTCGTCGATCTTGATCTTGTAGCGATCGACCGAGAACACCAGCCCAGGCACGAAACGCGGCTTCACGATCAGGCCATAGGTCTGGGTATAAGCCGTTTCGGGATCGGCTTCGAAACCGCCCGAGCGAACCGTACACCCGGTCGCCCCCGTAGATGCATCCCCCGGACAGATCAGCGTCGGGCTGCCGTACAGCGCGTCGGACAGGCCGGTCGCGCGGCAGACCTCACGCGAGGCGACGGGCGTGCCATAGGTCACGCCGCCAGCGGCGTTGGTCGTCACGGTCGGTGCGCAGAAATCGTTGAACGTGCCCGATCCGCCACGGGCGAAATCGACGTTGGTCGCCTGCCGGATCTCGGTCACGGTCGGCGCGCGCTGTGCCTTGTTGAACGAGGCACGGAACGTCAGGTCGCTGACCGGGGCGTAGATGCCCTCGATCTTCCACGTGTTGAAGCTGCTCGAATTGCTGCTGTACTTCGAAACGCGATAGCCACCATTGGCCTGCAGCAGTTCCGCGAACGGCTTGTGCTCGATCAGCGGCGCCTGGACCTCGATATTGGCCTCCCAGACGTCCTGCTTGAGATAGGTGTCATTGCCACCAAGCCCGGCGCGGTAGACGCTGTCGGCGGTCGATTTCAGCGTATCCTTGCGATATTCGGTGCCGAGCGCGATTGCGACGCCCTGCTCGGCGAACGGCGAGGTGACGCCGTACTTGCCGAGATCGCCGGTGATGTTCCCCTGCACGTCATACAGCGTACCGATCGTGGTCGACGTGCCGCGGTCGTAGAGATAGTCGATCAGCGCCGGATTGGTGTTGCCCGCGCTGAACGCGTCGAACGGCACGCAGGCGGCGTCCGTGGTCCCTGCGCAGGTCGGTGCTGCGAGCGTCCCCCCCACGTTCAGCGAATTCCGCAGATTGGCCGCGTTGACGAAGCTCGGCGTGTAGTCCTGCTTGTTGCGCGCATAGACGCCGCCGATGTCATAGGTCCATGCATCGCCGGCCTTGCCGCGCAGACCGCCGGTCAGGCGCAGACCGGTGTTCAGATAGCTGTCCGGCTGGTCGTTGCCCTCGCCGAGGCGATAGCGGATGTCGATCGGCGCAAACGCCGCGGTACCCGCTGCCGCACCGCAGATCGTGCTGGCCTGTGAAGCCGACAGGAACGGATTGTTGCAGTTCACCTGGACGTTGCCGCCCGCGATCGCCGGGTAGTTGTTGTACGACTTGTCGCGGAACCAGATGCCCGATGCATAGACTTCGGCGTCCGGCGCGACATCGAGGCTGACGAAGCCACCCGCGTTCACGCGCTCGGACGGGCGCTGATAGGCGTAGTTGCTGAAATAGTTCGACGCATTGCCCGCACCGGTGCCGAACGGCACGAATGTGCGCGTGCCATTGGGGTTGTTGACATACTGCCCCGTCGCGACGCCCTTGCTGTCCAGTGGCGAAATCAGGCCGCTGGTCGAGCTGCTCGGCGTCAGGCCGCACGAGATCGGCGCGTTGAGGCTCGTCTGCGTGAGGTAGCAGCCCGAGTTCGACCGCTCGGACAGCAGGACCTCGTCGGTATGCTTGTAGTTGACGAAGCCGTTGATCCGCAGCGCACCGTCGAAGAACTTCTTGCCCGCGGTCAGCGTGACGTCGGCACGGCCGCCATCGTTGGTCAGGCCGCGCGGGCTGTTGAAGCCGGCTGCGCGTGCCAGCGGCGAGACGACCGTGTCCTTGTTGTTGTGGTTGTAGAAATTATAGTTGCCGTCGAGCTGGATGCCTTCGAAATCCTTTTTCAGGACGAAGTTGACGACGCCGGCCACCGCATCGGACCCGTAGACCGACGACGCACCACCGGTCAGGACGTCGACGCGCTCGAGCAACGACGGCGGGATGATGCCCACGTCCTGCCCGTTCTGCGTGCCGAGGCGCTTGCCGTCGATCAGCACAAGCGTCCGCTCGAACCCGAGGCTGCGCAGCTTGATCCGCTGCCGGCCGTCCGAATCATTATAGGTCTGCTGGCTGTCGGGCGCGACCTGCGGGAGGCGGTTGAGCACGTCCTCGACATTGACCGCAGCCTGGGCGCGGATGTCCTGCGACGTGACCGAGGTGATCGGTGCGGCGGAGGTCATGTTCGGACGCTGGATGCGCGATCCGGTCACGACGATGTCGCCTCCGCCAGCGCGGTCTTCGGCAGGCGGCGCGTCGACGGCGCTGGTCGCGGTCGCCGCATCCGCCTCGACCTTGGCCTCCGCGGGCGTGGTAGCCTCGGCCTGTGCCGGCGTGACCTGTCCAATCGCCGGGGTCGCGGACACCATCAGTGCCCCCGCAAGCGCCATATAAGACGCCGAATTACGCACGTTCATACTAAAAACCCTTGTTTGGGCCAGCGTTGTCGCCTGCCCCCGTCTCCTTCGTAAGGTTTTGGTCATAATCGGGTCTCAGTCAATACCTTAGTAAGACCACTGTGTAACGTTTCGGACCGGATGTTGTAAAATGGCCATACGACTGGTCGACCGTCGTGACTTGCGATACGACTGGGCGCCAGGGTGACAACAGGGGGCTGCTGATGAAGACGAGACGATCGTTGCTGACCGCGTTTGGTGGTATTGGAGCGGCTCTGCCCTTTGTTGCGCCGATCGCCCGCGCGCGCGCCGCAACCGGCGGCCCTGCGCCCGCACTGATCGTGTCGACCTGGGATTTCGGTGATGCAGCCAACGCCGCAGCCTTTGCCCGCAGACGCGCCGGCGGATCGCTGATCGATTCGGTCGAGGCCGGCGCGATGGTCCCCGAAGCCGATCCGGACAATCACAGCGTCGGCTATTCGGGCTATCCTGACCGCGACGGCCATGTCACGCTCGATGCGGTCATCATGGATGATGCAGGCGGCGTCGGCGCAGTCGCAGCGCTCGAGAACACGATGCACGCGATCTCCGTCGCGCGGCGGGTGATGGAGCGGACACCGCACACCATGCTCGTCGGCGAAGGCGCGACGCGGTTCGCGCGGGACCAGGGCTTTAAGCAACAGTTGCTGCTGACGCCCGAGGCGGAAAAGGCGTGGCGCGACTGGCTGAAGACGGAGCATTATCGTCCCGAGGCCAATAGCGAGAACCGCATTACGCGGACGCCCGGTGGCGCGCTCGACCATGACACGATCGGCCTGCTGATGCGCGATCCGACGGGGCGGATGGCCGGCGCCTGCACCACATCCGGCATGGCGTTCAAGATGCGCGGCCGGGTCGGCGATTCGCCGCAGGTCGGATCGGGACTCTATGTCGAGGCCGGCGTCGGCGGCGCGACCTCGACCGGGCTGGGCGAGGAGGTCACGCGTGTCGCAGGGTCGGCGCGCGTCGTCGCATCGATGCGCGCGGGCGCGTCGCCGCAACAGGCCTGCGAAGAGGTGGTCCGCCATATCGCGCGACTGCGCGGCGACGCGATACGCGGGGTGCAGGTCGGCTTTCTTGCGCTCGATACAAAGGGCGCGGTCGGGGCCTTCTGCCTGTTGCCGGGCTTTACCTACGCCGTCACCGACGCGCGCGGCAGCACCACGGTGCTGAAAGCGCGCGCGTTGTTCGCGAGCTGACCGCATGATGCGCGACGCCATGACGCTCGAAGTCTGTGTCGAGGATCTCGACGGCATCGATGCCGCGGTGGAGGGCGGCGCCGACCGGATTGAGCTGTGCGCCGCGCTCGCGGTCGGTGGCTTGACGCCGCCTGCGTCGCTGATCCGCGCGGCGGCGCAGGGCCCCCTCCCCGCGCACCTGCTCGTACGCCCGCGTGAGGGCGGTTTCGCGTACACCCCGCGTGAAATCGCGCTGATCGCCGACGATATCGTCACCGCTGCGCACGCCGGTCTCGCGGGCATCGTGATCGGCGCAACCCTGGCCGACCACCGGCTCGACGCGGCAACTCTGGCCAAGCTGATCGCGCACGCACGGACGCTTGGCAGCGAGCGCGGCAGACCGCTGTCGCTGACGCTGCACCGCGCCTTCGATGTGTGCTCCGATCTTGGCGCCGCGCTCGACACCGCGATCGAACTCGGCTTCGACCGGGTTCTCACCTCGGGTGGGACGCCCAAGGCAATCGACGGGGTCGAGGCAGTGGCCGACCTGCATCGCCAAGCCGCCGGACGCATCATCATCCTCGCGGGCAGCGGCGTGTCCCCGCAATCACTGCCCGCGCTGCTGCGCACCGGCATCACCGAAGTCCACGCCTCGTGCCGTCAGCCGATCGCCGGCGGGGCCGACCCGGTGGACGTGCGATTCGGTTTCGCCGCGCCGAACCGCACCGCGACCAGTACGGACCGCATCCGCCAGCTGTCGCATATGCTTACGCAGAAACACACGCTTGAATAAGACCAATCTATAACTTACGCTTGGCGTAATCCAACGACGAAGGCCGCCATACGGTCACCGTGCAAGATCCTGAGAGCGAGCTGTCATGACCAACGCCCCCCCCGCCCCCTTGGCGGCACGCGACCCGGAAGCCACGCTGATGTTCAGCGAAGCGGCGGAATCGGGCGCCGCAGTCGCCCGGCTGCTCGCGGCCAATGCCGACGCCTTCGCGACACTCGGCGCAAAGCTGCGGGCCGCACCGCCCGCGGTCGTCGTGACCTGCGCGCGCGGATCGTCCGATCATGCCGCGGTTTACGGCAAATACCTGATCTGGACGAAGACCGGCATCCCGGTCGCGGCCGCCGCACCCTCGGTCGTGTCGTTGTACGACGCAGAGCTTTCCGCGCAGACGACCCTGTGCATCGCCATCTCGCAAAGCGGCCGCAGCCCCGATCTGCTCGCGACGGTCGCCTCGATGAAGGCAGGCGGCGCGCATGTCGTCGCGCTGGTCAATGACGAGACCTCGCCGCTCGCCGCCGCCGCCGACACGCTGATCGCGCTCAAGGCCGGTCCCGAGCGCTCGGTCGCTGCGACCAAATCCTATATCTGCGCGCTCGCGGCGCTGGCGGCACTCACCGCGGAATGGGCCGACGATGATGCGTTGCGCGACGCGGTGGCGGCACTTCCCGCCGATCTGGAGCGTGCCTGGGCGCTCGACTGGTCCAGCGCGATCGAGCCGTTGCGCACTGCTACCAACCTCTTCGTCATCGCGCGCGGACCGGGCTTCGGCATCGCCAACGAGGCGGCGCTGAAGATGAAGGAAACCTGCGCGCTTCACGCCGAAAGCTTCAGCTCGGCCGAGGTGCGCCACGGTCCGATGCAGCTCGTCGAGGACGGTTTCCCCTTGCTCGCGCTCGCGACCTCCGACGCGGCCGGCGACGGCGTGCGCGACGCCGCGGCCGAGTTTGCGGGGCGCGGCGCCTGCGTCCTGCTGGCCGATGCCGCGCGCGACGCGCAGGCCGGCGACGCGACGCTGCCCGCGCTCACCGCGCATCCGGCGATCGAGCCGGTCCTGATGATCCAGAGCTTCTACAAGCTGGTCAACGCCCTTTCCGTGGCGCGCGGGTTCGATCCCGACGCGCCCTCGCATCTTGCCAAGGTGACGCGCACACTATGACGACTTTCCGGTTTTCCAACGGCCATATCGTCACGCCGGCCGCTGTCTTCACCGACGCGACGATGGTCGTCGAAGACGGCCGGATCGTCAGCCTCGACGCGGCGCCCGTCGCGGACACCGTGGCGGAGACGATCGACCTCGACGGGGGCTGGATCATGCCCGGCTTCGTCGACACGCAGGTCAATGGCGGCGGCGGCGTGTTGTTCAACGATGCCACCACGGTCGAGGGGATCGCCGCCATCGGTGCGGCGCATGCCCGCTACGGCACGACCGCCTTCATGGTGACGCTGATCAGCGACACGCCCGACGTGATCGCGCGTGCGCTCGATGCGGTCGACGCCGCGATCGATGCCGGCGTGCCGGGCGTGGTCGGCATTCATGTCGAGGGCCCGGTCATCAGTGCGGCCCGCAAGGGCATCCATGATGCGTCGCGCTTCCAGGATCTCGACGACGATCTGATGGAATTGATGACGCGTCCCCGCCGCGGCCGCGTCATGCTGACGCTCGCGCCCGAACGCGTCACCGCCGATCAGGTCGCCGCGCTCACCGCCGCCGGAGTGCTGGTCAGCATCGGTCACAGCGATGCAAGCTATGCAACCGCCGCCGCGGGCATCGCTGCGGGCATCACCGGCGTCACCCATCTGTTCAACGCGATGTCGCCGCTGATCCACCGCGCGCCCGGCGTGGTCGGCGCAGCGCTCGACGACCAGTCGGTCTATTGCGGGATCATCGTCGACGGCTTTCACGTCGATGACGCCGCGTTGCGGATCGCATTGCGCAGCCGCCCGCATGACCGGTTCATGCTCGTCTCCGACGCGATGCCCTGTGTCGGCGCGGCGGATAAGTCCTTCACGATCCAGGGGCGGCCGATCCATGTCGAGGATGGCCGCTGCGTCGGCGCGGACGGCACGCTGGCGGGATCGGATCTCGACATGACTGGTGCTGTTCGCAATGCGGTCGCGCGGCTCGACCTTGCGCCCGAAGTCGCCGCCGCGATGGCATCGACCTATCCGGCTGCGTTTCTCGGCCTGTCGGACACGCGCGGGGCGCTTGCGCCCGGGCAGCGTGCCGACTGGGTGCGGCTGACGCACGATCTCCACCCCCTGGGCACCTGGTTTGGCGGCGTTCCGTCCGCCTGACCGCGCCCCACTTTACCCCCCTTACGGCACCAAGGACGATCCCATGGCTCCCATCCTCCTGAGCGCGCCGATGCAGGGTTGGGCGCTGCCCATCGACCAGGTTCCCGACGCGGTCTTCGCCGACCGCATGCTGGGGGACGGCGTCGCGATCGATCCGACCGGCGACGGGCTCTACGCGCCCTGTGACGCGACCGTGCTGACGCTGCTCGACAGCGGCCATGCGATCACGCTGCGTACCGCGGAAGGCGCGGAGATCCTGATCCATATCGGGCTCGATACCGTCGCGCTCGGCGGTCGCGGTTTCTCGCCGTGCGTCGCGGTCGGCGACAGGGTCGTCACGGGTGCGCCGCTGATCCGCTTCGATCTCGACCTGCTCGTCCGCGAGGCACGCGCCGTCGTCACGCCGATCATCGTCGTAAACCCCGACCGGTTCGCCATCACGCAGTGCACGACAGACCGGGAGGTCGCGCTCGGCGACCCGCTGATGACGATTGAACCGGTCGCCGGCATCCGGCCCGACGCCGCCACAGGTGGCGCGGCCGCGGGCGACATCCTGACGCGGACGATCACCGTGCCGCTCGCCCACGGGATCCACGCGCGCCCCGCCGCGCGGCTCGGGGCGCTCGCGAAACGCTATACCGCCGACGTCACGGTCACGCGCGATGCGAACACGTCCAGCATCCTCAGCCCGATCGGGCTGCTCGCGCTTGGGGTGCGGTACAATGACCCGATCACGCTGGGTGCGCGGGGCCCCGACGCCGCCGACGCGCTCGACGCGATCGCGGCGCTGATCCTCAGCGGCATGGACGAGGCCGCTCCGGCACCCGCCCCGACCCCGGCAGCAGCCAGCCCGGCGCGTGCGGCGATCGACGGCGCACTGCTCGGCGTGACCGCTGCACCGGGCCTCGCGGTTGGCAAGGCGCGCTGGTTCCGCCATGCCGAGATCGCGGTCCCCGAACAGGGCCAGGGCATCGCCGTCGAGAATGAGCGGTTCGCGAGCGCGATCACGACGCTCGCCGCGCGACTCGCCGAGCAGACCCGCCATAGCGCGGGCGCGCAGAAGGCGATCGTCGAGGCGCATGCGGCGATGCTCGACGATCCCGTGCTGCGCAACGGAACGCAGGCGCAGATCGCCGCGGGCAGAAGCGCGGGCCACGCCTGGCGCGCCACGATCCGTCCGCTTGCCGACGCGTTGCGAGCCGGCACCGATGCACGGCTCGCCGAGCGCGCGGACGATATGCTCGACCTCGAACGCCAGCTGCTGGCGGTCCTCGAAGGCGTCGAGACGACCGTCCCGGTCTTTCCGCCTGAGACGATCCTGCTCGCCGACGACCTGCTGCCCTCCGACATTCTGGCGCTCGACCGCGCGACGGTTATCGGCCTGTGCGTCGCGCGCGGTGGGCCGACGTCGCATGTCGCCATCCTCGCCGCGACGATCGGCCTGCCCGCTCTGGTCGCGGTCGGCCCCGCGCTTGCTCCGCTGGCGGACGGCACGCCCGTCATCCTCGAGGCGAGCGAAGGGCTCATGCGTGTCGATCCCGACGCGGACACGCTTGTCGCCGCGCAGGTCCGCCTCGCCCAGGCCGAGATGCGCCACGCCGACATGCTCGCGCGCGCCGGCGAGCTCTGCCGCATGGGCGACGGGACGCGGATCGAGGCGTTCGCCAATCTCGGATCGATCGGCGATGCCCAGCTCGCGCGCGACAACGGGGCAGAAGGCTCCGGCCTTCTCCGCACCGAATTCCTGTTCCTCGAACGCGAATCCGCACCGAGCGTCGCCGAGCAGACCGCCGATTACCAGGCGATCGCGGATGCGCTCGACGGTCGCCCGCTGATCGTCCGGCTGCTCGATATCGGCGGCGACAAGCCGGCCCCCTATCTGCCGATGGATGCCGAGGAAAATCCCGCACTGGGCCTGCGCGGCATCCGCGTCGGGCTCGCCTATCCGCAGATGCTCGAGGATCAGGTCCGCGCGATCCTGTCGGTACGCCCCACGGGTCAGTGCCGGATCATGGTGCCGATGATCGCCAGCCTCGACGAGCTGCGCGCAGTCCGTGCCGCGGTCGACCGGATCGCCGCCGAGCTCGACCTGCCCGATCGCGTCCCGGTCGGCGTCATGATCGAGACCCCCGCCGCGGCGGTGACCGCGGACCTGATCGCCAGCGAAGCCGACTTCCTGTCGGTCGGCACCAATGATCTGACCCAATATACGCTGGCGATGGACCGCGGAAATCCGGCGGTCGCGCCGGGTATCGACGGTCTCCACCCCGCCGTCCTCCGCCTCATCGCGCAGACCTGCAAGGGTGGCGCGGTCCATGGGCGCTGGACCGGCGTCTGCGGGGGACTGGCCTCCGAACCGCTTGCCGTGCCGATCCTGATCGGCCTCGGCGTCACCGAACTCTCCTGCGCGCCGGCGATCATTCCGGAGATCAAGGCGCTGGTCGCCACGCTCGGCATGGAGGCCTGCCGCGCGCACGCGACCGCGTGCCTCGCCTGCACCTCCGCCGCCCAAGTCCGAACGCTCGCCCGGGAGTTTGCCGCATGAAGTCGATACTCGAAGCCCTGCAGCCGCTCGGCCGTGCGCTCATGCTGCCGATCGCGGTGCTGCCGATCGCCGGCCTGTTGCTGCGTCTCGGCCAGCCCGACCTGCTCGACATCGCGTTCCTGAGCGCCGCCGGTGACGCGATCTTCTCGCATCTCGGGCTGTTGTTCGCGATCGGTGTCGCGACCGGCTTCGCCCGCGACGGCAATGGCGCGGCCTGTCTGGCGGGTGTCGTGTGCTTCCTCGTCGCGACCGAAGCGGGCAAGGTGTTCCTATCCGTCCCCGCCGACGTCGTCGCGGGGATAGCGACCCCGACGCTCGAGATTGTCGCCGCAGCCTGGAAGGCCAAGGCGATCGCGCGGCTCGACGTGCCGATCGGGATCCTGTCCGGGCTCGCCGGCGGGCTGCTCTACAACCGGTACTCGGCAATCAAATTGCCGGAATATCTCGCCTTTTTCGGCGGACGTCGGTTCGTTCCGATCGTCAGCGGCGTTGCCGGGCTGGTTTTCGCGGTCATCTTCGGCGCGGGCTTCGGTATCCTGAACGCGGGCGTCGATCAGCTCAGCCTGGCGGTCAGCGGCAGCGGTGCGATCGGCCTGTTCCTGTTCGGCTTGTTCAACCGGCTGTTGCTCGTCACCGGGCTGCATCATCTGGTCAACAACATCGTCTGGTTCGTCGCGGGCGACTATCACGGCACGACGGGCGATCTGCGGCGCTTCTTCGCGGGCGATCCCGATGCCGGAGCGTTCATGGCTGGGTTCTTCCCGGTCATGATGTTCGGTCTCCCCGCCGCCTGTCTCGCCATGTATCACGCCGCGCTTCCCGAACGCCGCAAGGCGGTCGGCGGCATGTTGTTCAGCCTCGCGCTGACCTCCGCGCTGACCGGTGTAACCGAGCCGATCGAGTTCAGCTTCATGTTCCTCGCGCCGCTTCTCTATGCGGTCCATGCGGTGCTGACCGGCCTGTCGATGGCGTTGATGAACGCGCTGGGCGTGAAGCTCGGCTTCGGCTTCTCGGCGGGGCTGCTTGATTATGTTCTCAACTATGGCAAGGCGACACGGCCGCTGCTGCTGCTGCCCGTCGGTGCGGTCTATTTCGCGCTCTATTACGGGCTGTTCCGCTTCTTCATCCGCAAGTTCGACCTCGCCACGCCGGGCCGGGAAGCAGAGGCGAGCGTTGTCGCCGCGGCCCCCGTCGCGGGCGGCCGTGGTGCGGCATTCGCGCAGGCGCTCGGCGGCGGTGCGAACCTGACCACCGTCAGCGCCTGCACCACGCGGTTGCGTCTGATCGTCGTCGATCAGTCCGCGGTCGACGACGCCGCTCTGAAGGCGCTCGGTGCACGTGGTATCCTGCGCCCGTCAAACGCCGCGCTGCAGGTCGTGCTCGGCCCGATTGCGGATGTGGTCGCGGTCGAGATCCGAGATGCGCTCGCCCTGGGCGGTCCGGCAGTTGTCGCCAGCGCTGCGCCCGCCGCGACTGCCGCACCCGTTCCAGACACCCCTGCGGTGCGGCTGTCGGATACGGCCTTTGCCGCACTCGGTGGCGAGGGCAATGTCGTCGCTGCGAGCCGCCACCCCGGTCGGGTGCGGATCGAACTGGCCGACGCTGCGGCGATCGACGAACCGCGCCTCGCACGGCTCGGGCTCCGCGCCACCGCACGCCCCGCTGCCGGTCAGTTGCACCTGCTCGGGACCGACGCGACGCTCGCGACGTTGATCCACACGCCCGCCTGACGTCCATTCCGCCCGACCCTTCGGCATCGGCCGAGGGACGGGCGGCACGGCACGGCCCTTGTTATCGTGCGCGCGGCTCCAGCGTCACGCCGCCGACGAGCCCGGACGCGCCGCCCGGCGCCGCCTCGACCAGCACCGCGATCGTCCGCACGCCGCCGCCCGGCGGCACCGCCGCCTCGAACGGTCCGACCGATGCGGCGTCCTTGACCGCGACCCGCGTGCCGTCGACCCATAGCTCCGCACGCCCGGCGATCGCCGCAAAGCGGATCACGCCCCCCTCCTGCGCAACCCGCCGCCACGGCGTGACCGTCGTGCGGTAGATCCGCCAGCGGCCCGCGCGATCCGAATCGACCGGGGTCCCGCTGCGCACGAACGCCCAGCTGTTATTGTCGCCATCGACCGGTGCCAGCGCCGGATCGGGCCGCGTCGCCATCGCCAGCGAACGACGCCACTCGCGGATCGCCATCGCAGCTAGCGTCACGGCAACTTGCGCAGGCGGCGCGAGACCCGCGCGATCGATCGTCAGCCGCGCCGGCTTCAGGCCCGGCGCGGTCGCGGTCATCACGATCCGCCCCCGCCCCTCGCCCGCCTGGACGATGACCTGCGCGAGGCCGTTGAACAGTGATCGGGCATTGCCCTTCTCGCTCTCATGGCTGTTCGGATCGCCATTGCCGATCCCGATGATCGCCGCCCCCTCGACCGCGAACCGCGTCGGCAGGTTGGCGGTCGGCACATGGCGTCCTGCCGCATCGACCGCGTCGATCGTCACCGGCTGCGCATCCTCACCATCACCCGCCATCACCGTCCGCGCCGGCGTCAGCCGCAGCGCGACCGGCGGACCGGCGGTCTCATGCGCCGCGCGTGCCACCGGCGAACCGCCGCGCCGCGCGACCACTTCGATCCGCCCGGGGGCATAGGGCACGACGAACTCATTCCCCATGATCCGGTCGACCGCGGCCTCGCCGACGACCCGGCCGTTCAGCCGGACCTCGACGCGCTCGGCATTGCTCATCACCAGCAGCGTGACCGGCTGGCCTTCCCGCCCCGGCCAGGTCCAGTGCGGGGTGATGCTCACCACCGGCGCGGCATCGACCCAGTGCGCGCGGTGGATGTCGAACGCGGTCTTGGGAAAACCGCACAGGTCGAGAATGCCGAAAAAGCTCGAGATCGTCGGCCATTCATGCGGGGTCGGTTCGCCGTGATAATCGAACCCCGTCCACACGAACCCACCCGCGACGAACGGCCGCTCGACGATCTTCTTCCAAGTGCCGCGATGCGTATCCCCCCAGCTCGCCGCCTCGACGTCATAGGACGATTGGACATGCCGCGCCGGATCGCTGGCAAAGGCCCCACGCGTCTCATAGGCGCTCGTATCCTCCGAACTCGTGATCGGCTTGGTCGGGTTGAGCTGGTGGAAGCGATCATAATCGCCCTGATAGTAATTGAACCCCGTCACATCGATTTCGCTCGAGACGTTGACGGGATCGAAGAAGGCGCCGTTCATCGCCGCGGTCACCGGCCGGCTGTCGTCGAGCGCATGCGTCGCATGGACCATCCGCCGGAGCATCTCGACGCCGGCCTCCGTCCCCTGCATCGGCTCCTCGTTGAACACTGACCACAGGATCACGCTCGGATGATTGCGATCGCGCCGCACCATCCATTCGAGCTGCGCCATATAGTCGGGCGCGGGATTGAACTGGCGGTTCTCGTCCATCACGACGAACCCCATCTCATCGCACAGGTCGAGCAGTTCCGCCGCCGGGGCATTGTGTGAACAGCGGATCGCGTTGCACCCCATCGCCTTCAGCCGTTCGAGCCGCCAGCGGACCAGCGCGTCGGGAATCGCGGTGCCGACGCCCGCATGATCCTGATGCAGGCACACGCCCTTCAGCTTCACCGGCTGAGCGTTCAGGAAGAAGCCCCGGTCCGCATCGAAGCGGATCGTCCGGAACCCCACGCGTGTCCGCCGCTCGTCAATGACGCTGCCGTCGCGCATCACGCGCGTCAGAACGGTATAAAGCGTCGGGGTCTCGATCGACCACAAGCGGGGCGCCGTCACCGGCATCGTCAGCGTCGCCACCACCGGATCGAGCGGCGCGACGCTCGCCGCCGCGCGCGCCGTCGTGACCGGCTTGCCGTCCGGGTCGAGCAGGATCGTCTCGATCGTCACGCCGACCGCAGCCCGCGCGATGCTGCCGATCGTCACCGCGACCGGCACGTGCCAGCCCCCCGCCGGGTCGCGTCGCGGATCGCAGTGCACACCGTCGGTGACGATCGCGACCGGCGCCCGCCGGATCAGCCATACATGCCGGTACAGGCCGGCGCCTTCATACCACCAGCCTTCCATCGCGGTGGCGTCGACGCGCACGACGATCATGTTCAGGTCCTCGCCGAACCGCGCGAAAGGGGTCAGGTCGATCTCTACGCTGTTATAGGCGGACCAGTTGTGCGCGACGACGCTGCCATTGACCCAGATCGTCGCGTTGCTCGCGATCCCGTCGAACCGCAGCGCGATCGTCTTGCCACGATCGTCCGCCTCCAGCCGCAACGTCCGCCGGTACCAGCCGATCCCGCGCCGGCGATAGCCCTGCGAGATATTCGCGTCGCGCTCGAACGGCTGCGCGGACGCCCAGTCGTGCGGCAACCGGACCGGCGCCCAGTCCGAATCGTCGAACGCCATCGCCGCGGCGCCAAGCGCGTTGCCCGCCTTCACGCTCAGATAGGTCGCATTATGCCCCTCGGGCGCGGGCGTCGCGACATCGCCTTCATGAAACACCCAGCCGCGTTCGATCCGGGTGCAGGACAGGTCCTGAACATGCATCGCAGGCGGCAGCGTCCGCGACGGCGCGGGCATCGGCAATGCGCCGGCCTCGCCTGCCTGCCGACCCGGGCCAGCCCCGGCAGCGGCAAAGGCGTCGGTCGGGCGGACGACGACGCCGACACCGGCGCCCGCCGTGCCGATGAGGAGCTGGCGTCGGTTCATGGCAGTCTTTCGGTTTAACGGATCAGATGTCGGCCAGTTCGGCGACGAAGTCATAGGCGTCGCCGCGGTAATAGGAGCGCGTGAATTCAGCCGCGCGTCCGTCGCGCAGGAAGCCGCGGCGTTCGATCAGCAGCCCGGCATGACCGGCATCGACCCCCAGCATCCGCGCATGCTCGCCCCCGAACGGCACCGCCCGCAGCCGCTGCAATGCGCGCACCGGTCGGCTCCCCGCCGCTTCGAGCGCGGCATAGAGCGAGTCCGTCACGCCATCGACCGAGGTCAGGCAATAGCCCGCGATGGTCGAGAATTCGAGCGCCATCGCCTCCTCGTCGGCATAGCGGATGCGGTTGAAGCGGAACACCGGCGCCCCCGGCGACAGGCCGAGCGCCATCGCCTCTTCGGGGTTCACCTGGCCCGCCGATCGCGAGATCCAGGTGCTGCTCGATGTCCGGCCGCGTGCCGCCATGTCCTCGCTGAACGACGACAGTTTCGAGAAGCTCTTTTCGACGCGGCCGGCGACGAACGTGCCCGCACCCCGACGCCGGGTCAGCAGCCCTTCCTCGACGAGCCCGCCGATCGCCTTGCGCACGGTGATGCGCGAGACGTCATATTCGATCGCCAGATCGCGTTCGGCGGGGATCGCATTGCCCTGGACGAGCAGCTTCTCGCCGATCGCGTTGCGGATCAGATCCTGCAACTGAAGATAGAGCGGCGACGGATTGCCCTTGCGAAAGCGTCCGATATCATCGGAAAACGCCATGTACCCCCCTTTGACTGGCAGCCCGAAGCGCGCCACACCCTGTCCTGGCGCGGGAGGATAGCCAAAGCACAGCCGCGCGGCAACCAGACCGGCGCCAAGGATTATATTGGTATTTCCGTTCAAAACGGGTCGATGCTGCCAGATCGATTGAAACACTGGCAAACTTTGCAAAAGCTCGGGACCTGCTTTCGGGACGCCGGCCAATCAACGGCTTGTGTCTGGACCTATATTGGTTACATTCCCCCACCAGCGGCCGTGAGGAGCCGGTTACCGGGAGCAGAAATCATGCGGTCAAACGCACCCCCCCGTTTCGGATGCGCGCTCATCGCGACCGGCATGATGCTCGGCACCACCGGTTTGGCCGATGCGCAGGACCGCCTGCCGCTGGTTCCGCAACCCGCAGCGATGACGCGCGGGACCGGCGCCGTGACGATCGCGGCGGGCAGCACGGTGTCCGCCGATCCCGGCGATGCCGGCACCACCGCCGCCGCCCGTCTGCTCCTCGCCCATGTGAAGACCGAACGTGGCCTGACGCTGGCGACCGGCGCGCGCGGCATGATCCGCATCGACCGCGATCCGACGATCAAGGGTGCGGAAGCCTATCGCCTGACCGTCGATGCGTCCGGCGTGCGGATCGCGGCGTCGGGCGATGCCGGCCTCGTCTACGGCGCGATGACGCTGGCGCAGCTGATCAGCCCCGATCGCGCCTTCGGCCAGCCCGTCCGGATCCCCGCGGTGACGATCGACGACGCCCCCCGCTTCGGCTGGCGCGGGCTGATGATCGACACCGCGCGGCATTTCCAGTCGCTGCCCTCGCTCTATGCGATCGTCGACCAGATGGCGTCGGTGAAGCTCAACACGCTCCATCTCCACCTCACCGACGATCAGGGCTGGCGGTTCGAGGTCAAGGCCTATCCCCGGCTGACATCGGTCGGCAGCGTCCGGACGTCACCCTCGACCGGCGAGGCGCCCGGCACGCAGGTCGGCGGCTTCTACACGCAGGACGAGCTGCGCAAGCTCGTCACCTATGCGACGGAGCGCGGCATCGTCATCGTCCCCGAGATCGACCTGCCCGGCCACGCCCAGGCGCTCGTCGCCGCGTATCCGGACCTCGGCGTCCTTGGCGACACGCCGAAGGTCAGCAGCGACTGGGGCGTGAATCCCTATCTCTTCAATCCCGGCCCCAAGGGCATCGCCTTCGTCAAGACCGTGCTCGACGAGATCATGGCGGTCTTCCCCGGCACCTATGTCCATCTCGGCGGCGACGAGGCGGTCAAGGATCAGTGGGAACGTAGCCCCGAAGTCCAGGCGCAGATGGTAAAGCTCGGAATCAAGGACGAGAACGGGCTGCAGAGCTGGATGATCGACCAGTTCGGCGAATATCTCGCCAGCAAGGGCCGCCGCCTGATCGGCTGGGACGAAATCCTCGAAGGCGGCCTCCCCGCCTCCGCATCGGTGATGTCGTGGCGCGGCGAGAAGGGCGCGGTCGAGGCCGCGAACCAGAACCACGACGTCGTCCTCTCACCCGCACCGACGCTCTACCTCAACAGCCTGCAAAGCGATCGCAGCGACGAACCGCCGGGCCGGATCGAGATCCAGTCTCTCGAGACCGTCTATAAATACGAGCCGATGCCCGCGGGGATCCCCGCCGAAAAGGCGCATCACGTGCTCGGTGCACAGGGCAATCTGTGGAGTGAGTACATCGTCACGCCCTATCAGATGCAGCATCTGATCTTCCCGCGCGCCGCCGCGCTCGCGGAAATCACCTGGTCGGGCAAGGACAAGCGCGACTTCGGCAGTTTTCTCGAGCGGGTTCAGCCGCAGATCGGCCGCTGGCGCACCTCCGGCATGCAGGTCGCGGACAGCGCGTTCGCAGTCGGCTATACGCTCGCTGGCACACGCGGCGATGCGCTGCGCACCAAAAGCGCCAAAATCTCGCTGGCGACGCAGGCGCCCTATGGCACGATCCGCTACACGCTCGACGGCAAGGCCCCCGGCCCGCGGTCGCCCGCCTATACGGCACCGCTGTCGATCAAAGCCGGGGTCAAGATCCGCGCCGCCGCGTTTGACGCCGCCGGTCAGCAGATCGCCGAGCCACGCCTGTTCGATACCGGCCGTCAGGCACTGCTGACGCGCACTGCCTCCGACATGGTCGCCTGTCCAAAAGGATCGCTCGCGCTACGCGTGCCGCTGACGCCCGAGGCGCAGGCAAATGCACCGGTCTACAATATCGACCTGTTCGACCTGTGCACCGCCTATCCCGCCGCGCCGATGGATGCCGCAAAGGGCTTCACGATCGATATCGCCCGCCTGCCGCGTCATTATGCGCTCGCGCATGAAGATACGAAGCTTCGCCGGCATTATAACGTCACCCCGCACGGCGAGCTGATCGTGCTCGTCGGCTGCACCGTGGCGGGTGCCAAGCCGGTCGTCGCCGGCACCTTCCCGCTCCCCGATCCGGCAACCGCCGCCACCCGGTTCAGCGTCAAGGGCCGCCTGCCCGCGCTGACCGGCGACCGCGACATCTGCCTGCAATTCACCTCCCCCACGTCCGATCCCTATTATGCGGTCGAGCGGATGCAACTTACGGAGACACGCTGATGCGTCGCTGGTTCCTTCTCCCTCTCCTCGCACTCGCCTCGCCCGCGATCTCGGCCCCGAAGACGGTGGTCACGCTCGACCGTGACTGGCAGGTCCGGATCGATCCGACCGACACGGCCGCGGTCGCCGCGCACAAGCGCGAGGCGAAATGGCTCGCGGCCACGGTGCCGGGATCGGTCCAGCAGGACCTGATCGCCGCGCGCCGCGTCCCCGATCCCTACAAGGGCATGAACGAGGCGGCGATCCAGTGGGCCGGGCTGACCCGGTGGCAGTTCCGCCGCGTGCTCGAAGTCACGCCGGCGATGCTCGCGCGCGACCATCTCGATCTCGTATTCGACGGTCTCGACACCTTTGCGACCGTCGCCGTCAACGGCACGCCGCTGCTCAAGACCGACAACGCTCACCGTCGCTGGCGCGTGGACGCGAAATCGGCGCTGAAGGCGGGCCGCAACGAGGTGGTGGTGACGATCGCCTCGCCGATCCGCACGCTGCAGCCGATGGTGCTCGCCGAAAAGCATCCGCTTCCCGGCGAATATGACAGCGCGTTCGGCGACGAGCCCAAGGGCAAGCAGACCTCGCCCTATATTCGCAAACCCAAATATCATTACAGCTGGGACTGGGGTCCCCGCATCGTCAACATCGGCATCTGGCGCCCGGTCCGTCTCGAGATCTGGGACGAGGCGCGGATCGAGACGTTCCGGGTCGAGCAGGAGGATCTGAGCGACGCCGAGGCGCGGATCGCGGCGAAGCTCGACATCGTCGCCGACACGCCTGGTCGCACGACCGTGCACGCCGTTGTCACGGGTCCCGACGGCAAGACCGTCACGGTCGACCGTAGCGTCACGCTCGCCGCCGGCAGCAACAGCGTCTCGCTGCCGCTGACGATCGCCGCGCCGCAGCGTTGGCAGCCGATCGGCTATGGCGCGCAGCCGCTCTACACCGTCACCGCCTCGCTCGCCGGCGCGCAAGCGACCGCAGAGGACAGTGTCACGCGGCGGATCGGCCTGCGCACGGTCGAACTGATCCGCAAGGACGGCAGCTTCGGCTTCAAGGTCAACGGCACGCCGATCTTCGCCAAGGGCGCGAACCTGATCCCGTTCGACATGTTCCCGTCGCGCGTCACCCCCGCCTATATGCAGACGATCCTGAAGGGCGCAGCGGACGCCAACATGAACATGATCCGCGTCTGGGGCGGCGGCTATTATCTCGACGACGCCTTTTACGACATGGCCGACCGCATGGGGCTGATGGTGTGGCAGGACTTCATGTTCGGCGGCAGCGTCACGCCGCCCGATGCAGCATTCCGCGAGAATGTCCGGATTGAGGCCGAGCAGCAGGTCGCCCGGATCGGCTCGCATCCCTCGGTCGTGATCTGGGCCGGCGGCAACGAAGTGCTGTCGGGCTGGGAGAACTGGTCCGATCGCAAGGCGTTCAAGAAGGCGGTCGGCGCCGACGAGCAGGAGCGGATCGGCGCGGGCATGGCGGTGCTGTTCGACCGCGTGCTGCGCCAGGCGGTGACGAAATATTCGCCCGGCACGCCTTATTGGCCGGGCTCCCCCTCGACCGATTATGAGGGCCCGACCGACACCGACAAGGACGGTGATCGCCATTTCTGGGATGTCTGGTCCGGATCGAAACCGGTCGAACGCTATCTCGACAGCTGCCCGCGCTTCATGTCGGAATATGGCTTCCAGGCGATGCCGGACCTCGCGACGATCCGCGCCTTCGCGGGCAAGGGACCGCTTGCCGCCGACAGTCCGGTGATGAAGGCGCATCAGAAGTTCCTCGCCGGCGAGGGCAATGAGCGCCTGCTGATGTATCTGCGCGATCGCCTGCGCCCGGCGAAGGATTTCGCCGATCTCGTCTATCTGACGCAGGTCAACCAGGCCGAGGCGATCCGCATCGCCGCGCTGCATCACCGTGCGTGCCGCCCGGTGACGATGGGGTCGCTCTACTGGCAGCTGAACGACGTCTGGCCCTCGATCAGCTGGGCGAGCATCGATCATGACGGCCAGTGGAAGCTGCTCAACTATGCCGCGCGGCGCTTCTTCGCACCCCAGGCGATCGCCGCGGAACACAAGGATGGCGCGACGCGGATCTCGCTGATCTCCGACGCGACCACGCCGATCGCCGCGCGCTGGCGGGTGCGCGCGATGGACATGGCGGGCACCGTGCTGAACGACACCACCACGCCCGCGACGCTGCCGCCGCTCTCGTCGACGCTCGCCGCGACGCTGCCCGATGCGACGCTGTTCGGCAGCGCCGCGCCGGGGGCCAGCTATGCGGTCGCCGAGCTGATCGTCGGCGACACGGTCGTCAGCCGGGCGATCATCGAACGCGCGTTGCCCAAGGACATGGCCTATCCCGATCCGGGCCTGAGCGTCACCTGGTCGGGCTCGACCGCGACGATCACCGCCAGCCACTTCGCCCGCGCGGTCATGCTCGATTTCGGGGACGTGGCGGCGCAGCCCGCCGATGACGGGTTCGACCTTCTGCCGGGCGAGACGCGGACCGTCGCCGTTGCGTCGGACGCGTCGCCTGCCACACTGCGCAAAGCGCTCACCTTGAGGACCCTTGCCCGATGATCTGGCTCCTGCTCGCCTCCGCCGATCCCGTCGCCACCGCGGTCGCTACCATGTCGATGGAAGAAAAGGCCGCACAGCTGCAGAGCACCGCGCCCGCCGATCCGAAGCTCGGCCTGCCCGCCTATGACTGGTGGAACGAGGGACTGCACGGTCTCGCGCGCAATGGTCATGCGACCGTGTTCCCGCAGGCGATCGGCATGGCTGCGACCTGGGATCCGGCACTCGTCCGCAAGATCGGCGACGTCGTCGCGACCGAGGCACGCGCGCGCTTCAATGCGAAGCCCGCCAATGCCGATCGCCGCATCTATGAGGGGCTGACGATCTGGTCGCCCAACATCAACATCTTCCGCGATCCGCGCTGGGGGCGCGGGCAGGAAACCTATGGCGAGGACCCGTATCTGACCGGGCGGCTCGGCGTCGCGTTCATCGGCGGCCTCCAGGGCCCCGACCCGCTCCACCCCAAGGTCGTCGCCACGCCGAAGCATTTCGCGGTGCATAGCGGCCCCGAGGCCGGGCGCGACAGCTTCGACGTCGACCCCAGCCCGCAGGATCTGGAAGCAACCTACCTGCCCGCCTTCCGTCAGGCGGTGACCGAGGGCAAGGCGCTCTCGCTGATGTGCGCGTACAACTCGATCCACGGCGTGCCCGCCTGCGCATCGTCGCCGCTGATGGTCGACCGGCTGCGGCGTGACTGGGGCTTTACCGGCTTCACCGTCTCGGATTGCGACGCGGTCGGCAATATCAGCACCTATCACCACTACCGGCTCGACACACCCGGCGCCGCGGCAGCGGCGATCAGGGGCGGCACTGATCTCAATTGCGGCACCGCCTATGCCGGCCTCCCCGCCGCGGTGCGCCAGGGCTTGGTGAGCGAGGCGGAGGTCGACACCGCGCTGACGCGCGCCTTCCGCGCCCGCCGTGCACTGGGCATCGCGTTCGGCGGCGACAGCCCGTGGAGCAAGATCGGCACCGATCAGGTCGACACCCCCGCGCACCGTGCGCTCGCGCTCGAAGCGGCGCGCAAGTCGATCGTGCTGCTCAAGAACGATGCCAGCCGCCTGCCGCTCAAGACCGGCAGCCGGATCGCGGTGATCGGCACCAATGCCGACGATATCGGCGTGCTTCAGGGCAATTACCACGGCACCGCGGTCGCCCCGGTCACCCCGCTCGACGGCATCCGCAAGCAGTTCGGCGCCGCCAATGTCCGCTATGCCCAGGGTTCGGTGCTCGCCGACGGCGCGCCGGTGGTGGTTCCCGAGACCGTCTTTCCCCAGGGTCTGAAAGCGGAGTATTTCGCCGGTACCGGGACGACCGGCGGCACGCCCGTCCTGACGCGCACCGAACGCCGCATCGATGCGGACCTCAACCGCGTCAGTCCGGCGCCCGGGCTTGGCCGCAGCTTTGGCGTCCGCTGGTCGGGTGTCTTCACCCCGCCCGCCGCGGGTGACTATACGCTGGTGATCGACGTCCCGGCGTGCTGGAAGGACTGTTCGGTCCATGACGTCGCACGACTCTGGATCGGCGACCGCCAGCTCACGGCGGGCGAGGTCAAGAAGGGCCGCGTCGAGATCCCGGTCTCCAGCGACGGCAAGCCCGCCGCCTTCCGCCTCGAACTCGATCACCGCAGCGACGACGAGGGCATCCGCCTGCTCTGGACGCCGCCCGCCGCGCCGATGCTCGCCGCCGCCGTCGCCGCCGCAAACGCGTCGGACGTCGTCGTCGCGGTGATGGGCCTGTCGCCCGATCTCGAGGGCGAGGCGCTGTCGGTCAGCGTCCCCGGATTCGTCGGTGGCGACCGCACCGACATCGGGCTTCCGCTCGCGCAACAGGCGCTGCTGAAAGCACTGCGCGCGACCGGCAAACCCGTCATCCTCGTCCTGACCAGCGGCAGCGCGGTGGCGGTCGATCCGTCGCTCGCCGACGCGATCCTGACCGCCTGGTATCCGGGCCAGGCCGGCGGCACCGCGATCGCCGAGACGCTGGCGGGGCTCAACAACCCCTCGGGTCGCCTCCCCGTCACCGTCTACAAGTCCGCGAGCGACCTGCCCGCCTTCATCGACTATACGATGAAGGAGCGCACCTACCGCTACTTCACCGGCAAGCCGCTCTGGGGCTTCGGGCACGGGCTGAGCTATACCAGCTTCGGCTATGCCGCGGCAAAGCCCGGCCTCACCGTCGCCGCCGGCCAGCCGCTCACGCTCGCGGCGAAGGTCTCGAACACTGGCGCGCGCGCGGGCGAAGAGGTGGTTCAGGCCTATCTCGTCCCGACCGCGACTACCGGCGGCGGAGCGACCACCGCGGTGCTCCAGCGCCAGCTCGTCGGCTTCGACCGCGTCGCGCTCAAGCCCGGCCAGTCGCGCACCGTCTCATTCGCGCTCGATCCCCGCTCGATGAGCAGCGTCGCGCGTGACGGCACGCGGACGATCCAGCCCGGCGCCTATCGCCTCTATGTCGGCGGCGGCCAGCCCGGCGACGGCGAGGGGCAATGGACCGACCTGACGATCACCGGTGCGCCGGTGGGGCTGCCCAAATGATCGATCGCCGTTCGTTGATCGCCGGCGGGCTCGCGCTCGTCGGCACCCCTGCTTTTGCCGCCCGCCCGAACCTGCCCTCCAAGCGCCCCGCCGTCGCCGACCGTCTGTTTAAGAGCCGGGCAGTGGAACGCGAGATCGCCCGCGTCTCGGCCCGGATCGCCGATCCGAAGCTGCGCTGGATGTTCGGCAACTGCTATCCCAACACGCTCGACACGACCGTGCGGATGTCGACCATCGGCGGCGCGCCCGATGCCTTCGTCATCACCGGCGACATTCCCTGCCTGTGGCTGCGCGACAGCTCGGCGCAGCTCCGCCCCTATCTTCACCTCGTGCGCAACGATCCCGCACTGCGCACCGTGTTCCGCGGGCTGATCGCCCGCCAGTCGCGGTCGATCCTGCTCGATCCCTATGCCAACGCATTTCTCGAGGATCCCGCCGGCAAGACCGAGCTGAGCTGGGCGCTGCACGACCAGACCGAGATGAAACCGGGTGTCGCCGAGCGCAAATGGGAGATCGACTCGCTCTGCTACCCGATGCGTCTCGCTTATGGCTATTGGCAGGCGACGCGCGACGCGACCCCGTTCGACGCGACCTGGGCGGAGGCAGCACGCGCCAGCCTGCGCACCTATCGCGAGCAGCAGCGCAAGGACGGTCGCGGACCCTATAGCTTCCTGCGCGCCTCGAACCGTAATACCGAGACGATGGCGCTCGATGGCTGGGGCAATCCCGCCAGGCCGAACGGCCTGATCCAGTGCGGTTTTCGTCCGTCCGACGATGCCTGCCTCTATCCCTATCTGATCCCCGCCAATCATTTCGCGGTGACGACGCTGCGCGAACTGGCTGTCGTCGCGAAGGAGGCGCGCAACGATACCGCGCTCGCCGCCGATGCCACCGCGCTCGCGGCCGAGGTCGAGACCGCGCTCAACGCGCATGGCAAGATGCGGCTGCGCGACGGCCGCGAGGTGTGGGCCTATGAGGTCGACGGGTTCGGCAACGCGGTCTTCATGGACGACGCCAACGTGCCGTCGCTGTCCGCGCTCGCCTATATGGGCTGCGTTCCCGCCACCGACCCGCTCTGGCGCCGCACCTCGGACGCGGCCTGGAGCGACGCCAATCCCTATTTCTTCAAGGGCACCAAGGCGGAGGGGATCGGAGGCCCGCATGTCGGGCTCGGCCAGATCTGGCCGATGTCGCTGATCATCCGCGCGCTTGCCGGCGCCGACGACGCGACCGTCCGCAGCTGCCTCAGAATGCTGCGCGATACGGATGCCGACACCGGCTTCATGCACGAGGCGTTCGACAAGGACGATCCGGCCAAGTTCACGCGCAGCTGGTTCGCCTGGACGAACGGACTGTTCGGGGAACTGCTCGTCCATCTTGCCGATACCCGCCCCGCGCTGCTGGCGGCGCCGTTATGAGGCTCACGCGACGTGCGTTGCTCGGCTCGACCGGTGCGTTGGCGCTGAGCGGCGCGATGCCGGCCTTTGCCGGCCGGTCGCGCGCGGTGCCCGATCTGTGGATCGGCACCGGCGGCGACGGCCATACCTATCCCGGCGCGACCGTGCCGTTCGGCATGGTCCAGGTCAGTCCCGACACGGATACGGAGAACTGGGCGAACTGCTCGGGCTATCATCGCGGTGACCCGTCAATCATGGGCTTTTCGCACACCCATCTGTCGGGCACCGGCATCGCCGACATGATGGACGTGCTCGTCGTGCCTGCCCGCGGCCCGGTCAAGCTGCGCCCCGGCGCACCCGACAAGCCCGGCGAAGGCTATCGCCAGACCTATGCACAGGAGAGTGCCGAGCCCGGCTATTATGCCTGCACGCTCGGCAACGGCGTTCGCTCCGAACTCACCGCCGAAGCGCGCGTCGGCTGGCAGCGGCACCGCTTTCCCGCCGGCCCCGGGCATCTCCTGATCGATCTCGGCAACTACCGCGACAGCCGCCCGGGCGAAGGCCCGCTGATCGACGACAGCCGGATCGAACTCGAATCCGACGGCATCCTGATCGGCAGCCGCCGCACCTTCCGCTGGGCCAAGGGGCGCCGCATCCACTTCGCGATGCAGGTATCGCGCAAGCCCGACCGGATCACGCTCCATGCGGGCGACCAGGTCGTCAACGGCGCGATCGCGACCGCCGACCGCGTGCGCGCGGTATTGCACTACGACGATGCGGGCTCCGCCCCGATCGTCGTGCGGACCGCGGTCTCCGCGGTCGACATGGCGGGCGCACGGACCAACCTCGCCGCCTCGGCCTCGCGCGACTTCGATGCCGCGCGGCGCCAGGCCATCGGCGACTGGGCCGACGCGCTCAAGACCGTGAAGATCAACGGTGGCAGCGACGACCAGCGCGTCGTCATGGCCACCGCGCTCTATCATTCTATGCTCGCGCCGACGCTGTTTTCGGATGTCGACGACCGCTATGTCGGGCTCGACCGGCTGGTCCACAGCGTGCCCAAGGGCGAACAGGCCTACAGCACCTATTCGACCTGGGACACCTACCGGACGCTCCACCCGCTCCTGACCCTGGTCGCGCCCGATCGCGCGCGGTCGCTCGTCCGCGACCTGGTCCGCCAGACACAGCAGAGTGCCTATGGCCCGCCCTGCTGGCCGCTCCAGGGGGTCGAGACCGGCACGATGATCGGCTGGCATTCGGTCGCGATCATGGCGGAGGCCGCGGCAAAGGGCATCGACGCGGACTATGCCGCCGCCTGGCCAGCGATCCGCACGCGCGCGTTCGACGCCAAGGCGCCCGACCTCGTCAACAGCCGCGCGCGAGGCACCTATATCGTGCGCGGCTATCTGCCCGCCGATCAGGTCGACGAGTCGGTCAGCCGGACGCAGGAATATGCCTATGACGACTGGGCGATGGCCGCCCTCGCCGCGAAGGCCGGGGCGACCGACGACGCCGCCCGTCTGCGCGAACGCAGCCGGAACTATCGCAACGTGCTCGACCCGGCGATCGGCCTGGCACGGCCCAAGCTCGCCGATGGCAGCTGGCTGACGCCCTATGACCCGATCCAGCTCGGCCACATCAAGCGCTACCATGATTTCACCGAAGCCAATGGCTGGCAGACGACCTTCCTCAACCAGCATGACCTCTACGGCCAGATCGCGCATTTCGGTGGCGATGCGAAATTCGCCGCGCGCCTCGACGCGCTGTTCGCTGCGCCGTCGACGCTGCCCAGGGACGCGCCGCCCGACATATCGGGGCTGATCGGCCAATATGCGCACGGCAACGAACCTGATCAGCACGTGCCCTATCTCTACGCCTATGTCGGCCAGCCCTGGAAGACGCAGGCGCTGGTCCGCAGGATCCTGACGACGATGTACAAGCGCGCGCCCGACGGGATCATCGGCAACGATGATTGCGGGCAGATGAGCGCATGGTTCGTGATGTCCGCGCTCGGCCTCTATCCGGTCGATCCGGTCGCGGCGGTCTATGTGTTCGGCTCGCCGCTCTTCACCCGCGCCGAACTCAAGGTCGGGGGCAAGCGCAAGGTCGTGATCGAGGCGCCGGGCAACCGCATCGATACGCCCTATGTCACCGCGGTCACCTGGAACGGCAAGCCCTGGACGAAGAGCTGGATCGGGCATGCCGATTTCGTCGCCGGCGGTACGCTGCGCTTCACCATGTCCGCCACGCCCAACCCCGCTTTCGGCGCGAAGATGGCGGATCGCCCGCCCTCCTTTGGCGCCCCGGCTGCCTGACCCCTTTTCGGAGACGATGATGACCGAAGTTTCCCGCCGCCTCCTGCTCGCCTCGGGCTTGGCCGCAACCGCGACGCCCGCCCTCGCGGCGACCCGCGCGGCTGCCCCCAAGCCATGGGGTGCGACGCCGTCGAAGCGCCAGCTCGCCTGGCATGCGCGCGAGCAATATGCCTTTGTCCATTTCTCGATCAACACCTTCACCGATCGCGAATGGGGCTATGGCGACGAGGATCCCAAGCTCTTCGATCCGACCGATTTCGACCCCGACCAGATCGTCGCGGCGGCCAAGGCAGGCGGCATGCGCGGCATCATCCTGACCGCCAAGCATCATGACGGCTTCTGCCTGTGGCCGACGATGCTGACCGAGCATTGCATCCGCAACAGCCCGTACGAGAACGGCAAGGGGGATGTCGTCGGCGAGATGGAGCGCGCGACCAGGCGGGCCGGGCTCGATTTCGGCCTGTACCTCTCGCCCTGGGATCGCAATCACGCGGAATATGGCCGGCCGGCCTATGTCGAGTATTTTCGCAAGCAGGTGGTCGAGCTCTGCACGCGCTATGGCACCCTGTTCGAATTCTGGTTCGACGGCGCCAATGGCGGCGACGGCTATTATGGCGGCGCCCGCGACACGCGGAAGATCGATGCGCCGAAATATTACAACTGGCCGTCGATCGTCGCGCTGGTCCATCAGCATCAGCCGATGGCCTGCACCTTCGATCCGCTCGGCGCCGACGTGCGCTGGGTCGGCAATGAGGACGGCGTCGCGGGTGATCCCTGCTGGCCGACCATGCCGAACCATCCCTATGTCCAGAGCGAGGGCAATTCGGGCGTGCGCGGTGCGCCGCTCTGGTGGCCGGCCGAGACCGACGTCTCGATCCGCCCGGGCTGGTTCTATCACGCGGACGAGGATGCGAAGGTCAAGACGCCCGCACGGCTGGTCAAGCTGTACGACGAGTCGGTCGGTCGCGGCACCAACCTCAACCTCAACCTGCCACCCGACCGGCGCGGCCGCCTCGCCGATATCGACGTCGCCGTGCTGACATCCTTCGGCACCGCGCAGGCCGCCACCTTCGCGCGCGACCTCGCCCAGGGTGCGGTCGCGACCGCCAGCCAGAGCCGCGGCGCAGGCTTTTCGCCGGCAAACGTCCTCGACGGTCGCGCCGACACCTATTGGTCGACCGCCGACGGGATCACGACACCCAGCCTCGTGCTCGACCTTCCGCCCGGCCGAACCTTCGACCTCATCCGCCTGCGCGAATATCTCCCGCTCGGGCTGCGCGTGACGCGGTTTGCGGTCGACGCCGAAGTGGACGGCCGGTGGCGTGAACTGGCGCAGCACGCCTGCATCGGCGCGCAGCGGATCATCCGCCTGCCCGCACCGGTCACGGCCCGCCGCCTGCGTCTGCGTATCCTCGAGGCCCCCGCCTGCCCCGCGATCCGCGAGATCGCGCTTTTCCGCCAGGTCGCGCCCGCCGCGGTCGCCACCGTCGTCGCATCGGACCCGAGCATCGTCGCCACGACGCGCTGGTCGATCGCCGCCGCCTCCGCCCCCGGCGCGCAGGCACTGCTCGACAACGACACCGCGACGAGCTGGGCGCTGCCCGCCCCCAAAGCCGGCAGCCCCGCCTCGGTGACGATCGACCTCGGCGCGACCGAGATGCTTGCCGGGTTCAGCCTGACGCCGTCGCGCGCGGTGATGGCAGACACCGCGCCGCCAAAGGGCTACCGGATCGAGACGAGCACCGACGGCACCAACTGGCAAGAGGCCGGCAAGGGCGAACTGCCCAACATCGCCTATGCGCTCGCGACTCAGCGGATCGCCTTTGCGACCCCGGTCACCGCCCGTCTGCTCCGCCTCAGCTTTGCCGAGACCGCGATTCCTGCCCGTCGCCTCGCAATCGCCGGGATCGGCGCGTTCCGGCCGCGCAGCGGGTGACGCAATGATACGGTCTGTCCCACGCGTGCAATAAATCGCGGGCATACCTCAGGTCGGATCCGGTGCCGCGACGGCGCCGGTCCGGCCGGGGACACGCCATGACAGCGATCGAAACCAGTGCAACGCCGGTGACCACAATCGCAGGGGTCGCCATGGACGGTGCCGAGGCCGCGCCGGTGATACGATCCGCCTGGCTTGCACCAGGATTCTACCTCGCATTCCTGTTCGGTGCGCTGTTCCTGTTCGCGATCGGCCTGCTTCTGCTCTGGCGGTCGGCGAAAAAACTCCGGCGATTCCGGGCACCTGCTGGAAACGGACTCGGTTCGGCGTGGTCTGGGCAACATCCGTCGCCCACGACCTGATCCCCTAACATGAAGCAGGCCGATTCCTTGCCGCCTGCATGGACCCGGTCTGGTGGATCGCACGTTGAGCCCCCGAACTTCGTCCTCGACAGCAAGGATCCGCAATGAGCGACATCGAACAGCGCAACCCCGGCAACGGTGGTGAGACGCATCAGCAGGCAGGCGGCGACGTCCCCGTCCTGACCACCAATCACGGCGTGCCCGTGTCCGACAACCAGAACAGCCTGAAATCCGGCGCGCGTGGTCCCACGCTGCTCGAGGATTTCGTGCTGCGCGAGAAGATCTTCCACTTCGATCATGAGCGGATTCCCGAGCGTATTGTCCACGCACGCGGATCGGGTGCGCACGGCTATTTCGAGGCCACCGATGACATTTCCGACCTGACCAAGGCAGCAGTGTTCAAGAAGGGCACGAGGACCGAGCTCTTCACGCGCTTCTCAACGGTCGCTGGCGGCGCCGGTTCGGTCGACACCCCGCGTGACGTGCGCGGCTTCGCGGTCAAGTTCTATACGACCGAAGGGAACTGGGATCTCGTTGGCAACAACATCCCGGTGTTCTTCATCCAGGACGCGATCAAGTTTCCGGACCTGATCCATTCGGTGAAGATGGAGGCCGATCGTGCCTATCCGCAGGCGGGTTCGGCGCACGACACCTTCTGGGACTGGGCGTCGCTGACCCCGGAATCGACGCACATGCAGATGTGGGCGATGTCTGACCGCACCCTGCCGCGTTCGCTGCGGATGATGGAAGGCTTCGGCGTCCACACGTTCCAGCTCGTGAACGAGGAAGGCAAGTCGAGCTTCGTTAAGTTCCACTGGAAGCCCAAGCTCGGTCTCCAGTCGACGATCTGGGACGAGACGCTCAAGCTCCAGGCCGCGGACAACGACTATCATCGTCGCGACCTGTGGGAAGCGATCGACACCGGCGACTTCCCCGAATGGGAGCTCGGCATTCAGGTGTTCGACAAGGCGTTCGCCGAGGCGCAGCCTTATGACGTGCTCGATTCGACCAAGCTGATCCCCGAGGAGGACGTTCCCGTGCGGATCATCGGCCGAATGGTGCTCGACCGCAATGTCGACAACTTCTTCGCCGAGACCGAGCAGGTGGCGTTCCTGCCGACGAACATCGTCCCCGGGATCGATTTTTCGAACGATCCGCTGCTTCAGGGCCGGCTGTTCAGCTATCTCGACACGCAGAAGTCGCGCCTCGGCACGACCAACTTCCATCAGATCCCGGTCAACGCACCGCGCAGCCCAGCCGGCAATTTCCAGCGTGACGGCATGATGCAGACCAAGGTGCCCAAGGGGCGTGCCAATTACGAGCCGAACAGCCTGTCGGTTGTCGGCGAAGACGGTGGCCCGCGCGAATCGCCGAACGGCTTCGTGACGACCACGAACCCGACCGGTGCGGACGAGCAGGGCGAGAAGCTGCGGATGCGCGCCGAACTGTTCGGTGACCATTACAGCCAGGCACGGCTGTTCTGGGTGTCGGCGACCGACAATGAGAAGGCGCATATCGCGTCGGCCTTCACCTTCGAGCTGTCGAAGGTCGGTCTCGCGCATGTCCAGGAGCGCACCGTCGCCAACCTGCGCAACGTGAACGAGGAACTGGCGACGCGCGTTGCCGATGGTCTCGGCATCCCCCTGCCGGCTGCCAATCCGGCGTTCCGTGCGCCGGTCGACATGCCACCGAGCCCGGCACTGTCGATCCAGAAGAACATGAAGGAGACGCTCGAGGGCCGTCAGGTCGGGATCCTGATCGCCGACGGGTCGGATGGCGCGGAGATCGACGCGGTCGTCGCGGCGGTCGAGGGTGCAGGCGGCAAGCCGGTGCTCGTCGCCCCCAAGGTCGGCGGCGCCAAGCTCGCCGATGGCAGCATGAAGAAGGCACAGGGCCAGCTTGCCGGCAGCCCGTCGCAAATCTTCGACGCGGTGGCGGTCGTCCTGTCCGCCGACGGGTGCAAGATGCTCCTGAAGGAAGGCGCGGCGGTCCAGTGGGTCATGGATGCGTTCGGTCATCTGAAGGCAATCGGCGCCAGCGATGCGGCCAAACCGCTTCTCGACAAGGCCGGCGTAGAGCCCGATGCGGGTGTGGTGGCGCTGGCCGACATCGCGACCGCAGGTGCCAAGCGCTATTGGGATCGTGAGCCCGGCGTCCGCACGCTCGCCTGATCGTCGGAAGAATGAGACCACGCCATTCGCGCGCGGTCTCATTCGTTGCATAGAAGAACGGCCGCCCCGCACATCATGTGCGGGGCGGCCGTTTCGCGTCTGGCCCAGTTGTACGCCTGGACGGTCTAGGAACGAACGAGTTCGGCGATCTCGAACGCGTGCGATCGCCAGCCGCGCTGGATCGCCGCCTCCTCGGCCGCGACGCGCTTCTTCTTTACCTCGGCCAATGACTTACTGTGCCCCCAGAAGACTTCGGTCTTGCCGTTGGCGAGCACCGCGACGATCCGCCAGTAATGCGTGAACGCCGTCGCCGTGGGCCCGATCGTCTTCACATAGCCATCGGGCAGCGTCGCGGTGAGATAATGCTTTCGGGCCAAGTGCGCGTCAGTCTGCCGCTGGCGCGGCCGCGGCGTCCGTCCGGGCCGCGAGCATGTACCCGAAGACGACGAAGACCAGCCCGCCGACGGTGTTTCCCGCGGTGACAACGACGAGATTGTGCACCGTGCCCGCCAGATCGATCACCGGATGCGGCGCCATGAGGCCAAGCGTGAGTGCGGTCATGTTGGCGACCGAATGCTCGAAGCCGGCAGCAACGAACGCCAGCAGGATCCAGGCCATCGCGATGCACTTGGCCGTATCGCCCTTCATCCGCGCCGCCGTCCAGATCGCGAGACAGACAAGCCAGTTGCACAGGATTGCCCGCGCGAACAACGCGATCCCATCCGCCTCGACCTTGTGCTGGACATAGGCGTTGAACATCGTGTCGGCATTGGCGAACACGGCCCCGCCCCCGCCGATTGCGAAGATTGCCGATAACAGGACGCCACCGACCAGATTGCCCACCCAGACGACGCTCGCCAGCGTGATCGCCTCGCCATAGCTGATGGTCCGCTTCGCCAGGCCGAAGCCGAGATACATGACATAGCCGGTGAACAGCTCGGCGCCGGCGAATACCGTCAGGATCAGGCCGATCCCGAACGTCGCGCCCATCACCAGTGGCCGGACGCCGGGAGGAAGCCCCGCCGCCGCGCTGATCGCCAGGATCATCGCGATCCCGATATAGGTTCCCGCCAGGATCGCGCCCGCAAAGAAGCCAACCGGCGAGCGACGCCACGCCGCGGCCTTGGCCGCCGCGAGCGTCGCATAGGTGTCGATCGTCGGCGCGTATCCCGCGCTCATGCCATAGCGGCCTGGCTCTGGCCGACGACCCCAGCGCGCGCCACGCCGCGCTCCGCACCGACATCCCCGCCGGCCCGCCGCACCGTGACCGGAACCGACTTGTAGGACGGGGTGAAGCTCTGCGGATCATGATCCTCGAGCGCGATCAGCGGCTGCGTCTCGGGATAATAGGACGCGATGCACCCGTCGGGCAGCGCATAGCGGACCAGGGTCAGCTTCTGCACGACGCGGTCGGGATGCGCATATTGCAACGCGGTGGCGACATCGACGACATCGCCCTCCGCATAGCCGAGCCGCGCCATGTCACGCTCGTTCATGAACAGGATGTCGCGACGGCCAAAGACCCCTCGATACCGGTCGTCGAGGCTGTAGACGGTCGTGTTATACTGATCATGCGCCCGCAATGTCGTCAGACGAAGCACGTCCGGCGCGTTCGCGGTCTCGTCTTCCTCGATCCCCTCGGCGACGATGAAGTTCGCCTTGCCGCTGCTCGTCTTCCAGATCCGCATCGCGGCGGAATTGGGCAGATGGAACCCGCCGGGCTTGCGGATGCGCGCGTTGTAATCGGCGAAATCGGGGAACACCGCCTCGATCTTGTCGCGGATCAGGTCGTAATTGGCGACATAGGCGTCCCAGTCGATGTCGCCCTTGCCCTTGAGCGTCGCCTTGGCGATCTCGCCGACGATCCAGATCTCCGACTTCACATTCTCGCCCGGCGGCATCAGGAAGCCGCGCGACGCGTGGACCATCGACATCGAATCCTCGACGGTGACCGACTGTGGGCCACCGGCCTGCGTGTCGAGCTCGGTCCGCCCCAGGCATGGCAGAATATAGGTATCCTTCGCCATCAACAGCATGGTGCGGTTGAGCTTGGTGGTGATGTGCACCGCCAGATCGAGATTGCGGAACCCTTCGGCGCACGCCTGCGGATCGGACGACGCGATGGCGAGGTTGCCGCCTAGGCAGACGATCGCCTTGGCCTTGCCGTCGCGCATCGCCGCGATGCTCTCGACCACCGAATGACCATGCTCGCGCGGCGGCTCGAAGTTGAAGACCTTCTTCATCTGGTCGAGCAACAGCGGCATCGGGCGTTCGGTGATGCCGACCGTCCGGTCGCCCTGTACGTTGCTATGCCCGCGCAGAGGACAGATCCCGGCGCCGGGGCGGCCCATATTGCCGCGCAGCAGCAACAGGTTCGCAAGCTGCTGGACGTTGCTGGTACCGGTGCGGTGCTGGGTGATTCCCATGCCGTAACAGGCGATCGTCGCCTTGGACGACGCATAGATCCGCGCAACGTCCTCGAGATCCGCCCGGCGCAAGCCGCTGGCCTGTTCGATATCGGCCCAGTCGGTCCGCGCGAGATCGGCAATATAGGGTTCGAGCCCGTCGGTATGCTCGGCGATGAACGCATGGTCGAGCGCGGGTTCGCCGCCGCTGGCGCGCGCTGCCTCGTCGAGCGCGACGAGCGCCTTGGCGATACCCTTCAGTGCCGCGGCATCGCCGCCGACCTTCACCTGCAGATAGGAGCTGGCGATCTGGGTCGCCGACATCGTCGCCATCTCGACCACCGACTGCGGCGATTCGAAGCGTTCGAGCGAGCGTTCCTTCAGCGGATTGAACACGATGATCTTGCCACCGCGGCGCGACACCTCGCGCAGCGTCGCCATCATTCGCGGATGGTTGGTCCCCGGATTATGGCCGATCGACAGGATCAGGTCGGCATGGTCGAAATCTTCGAGACTGACCGTACCCTTGCCGATCCCGATCGACTTGGGGAGGCCGACCGACGTCGCCTCGTGGCACATGTTCGAACAGTCAGGAAAATTGTTGGTCCCGTACAGCCGGACGAACAGCTGATAGAGGAATGCCGCCTCGTTCGAGCAGCGGCCCGAGGTATAGAATTCGGCCTGATTCGGATCCGGCACCGCGGCAAGACCCGCACCGATCGCAGACATCGCCTCCGCCCAGGTCACGACCTCATAATGGTCGGTCGCAGCGTTGTAGCGGAGCGGTTCGGTGACGCGACCCTGATCCTCGATCCAGTGATCGCTCTGCTTCCAGATCTCGGCGACGCTGTGCTTGGCGAAGAAGTCGGCACCGATCAGCTTGGCCGTGGATTCCCATGCCACCGCCTTGGCGCCATTTTCGCAGAATTCGAACGACGAGGTATGCTTGGGATCCGGCCATGCGCAGCTCGGACAGTCGAACCCGTCGGGCTGGTTGGATTTGAGCAGCGTCTGCCCGCCGCGCACCACGATCTGCTGGGCCTTCAGCGACGTCGCGACCGCCTTGAGCGCACCCCAGCCACCGGCCGGGCCGGTATAGTCGACAATCCCGTCGGGACGCTTGTTACGCATACTCAAATCTCCAAATCGGGCGTGTCACCGCGGAAATTGCCCGGGTCCATGCAGCCTTAACGTTTGGAGTCGCGATACCGCGCCGCAGCATAAGTGCCAAAACAGGAAAATCGCAGCCGGTGATCGCCTTTATAGGTCAGTACGGCTTTCATTTGACTCACAATAAGGTTCGACCATTGCTCGCACGTCCACGCGCGCCTTCAGCCGTGCCGCGAGCAGCGCGGTACCGCTGATCTTCCGCTGCACGAACAGCATGTCGGCCGACGGGATATGCCAGGTCGACCGGTCGCGTGCGATCGCCGCTCCCTCGTCCCGCAGCACCGAGACGAAGCTGCGATCGCCGAAGTCGAACGGCCCCGTCTGGTTCATCTCTGCCAGGATCACGTCGATCATGCGGTCGATCTGCGGCCGATGCCCCACGACCGCGGCCTCGCCCAGAAAGCCCGCCTGCACGGCGGCGTCGCGGACCGCGTCGCGCTGTCCGGCGAGCCCCGCTGCCAGCAGCCGGCGATACCCGTCCGCCACGACCTGCGGCACCGCGCGCGCGGCCCCGAAGTCGAGCAGGACGATCCGTCCCGTCTCGGCCTGCCAGCGATAATTCGCGAAATTGGGATCAGTCTGCATCAGCCGCCAGTCGAGCAGTTCGTGCAGCGTGAGCCTGATCAGCCGCTCCATGGCCGTATCCCGTATATCCTGGGGTGCGGTCTCGAGACTCTCGATCGGCGCACAGTCGATATACTCCATCGCCAGCACGCGCGGCGTCGACAATGTCGGCTCGAGTTCCGGAACCAGCAGCCCCGCATCGTCGCCCACCAGCGCGCGATAGCGTTCCAGCATCTCGCCCTCGCGGATATAATCCGCCTCGTCGTGCAATTGCTGTTTGGCGTCGCCGAGGAGCCGCGTGATGTCGAGTTCCTTGGGCAACAGCCCCGACACGCGCAGCAGCGTCGCGACATTGTCGACATCCGCGTCGATGCTGTCCTTCACGCCCGGATATTGCACCTTGATCGCCAGCACGCGTCCGTCGGGGAGCCGTGCCCGGTGCACCTGGCCGATCGATGCGGCCGCGACCGGATGCGCCTGGAAATGGGCGAAGCGGCGGCGCCAGTCTTTCCCCCATTCGGCCGTGAGCACGCGGTCGAGCTGCGCAGGCGGCATGTGGTGCGCATCGTTGCGCAGCCTGGCGAGGATCGTCGCCAGCTCGGGCGGCAGCATGTCGCCCGCGTCCATCGACACCATCTGGCCGAGCTTCATCGCCGCACCGCGCAGATGCGAAAGCTGGTCCGCGACCCGCACCGCGTTGGCGGGGGTCAGCAGCAGGTCCGACATGCGCGGATGCTCGCCGCTCGCGAGCCGCCGGGCCCCCTCGGCGACCACCCCGCCCGCGACGCCGCCGGCCAGCCGCCCGAACACGCCGAGCCGCGACAGCCGGCCCCGCGGGATCGACCGCCCGCCACGCGATTGCGATCCCGCGTCGAAGCCGGACTCGTTATCAGCGTGTCGATTTCGTTCAGCGCCCAGCTCCGTACCGGGCATGACAGGATCTTCGCTCGTCGGTCTATCCTCGGTCTGGAGAGCCCCTTGCACGAGACCGCTTCTTAGATGGTAAGCTGGGGTGGAGGATCAACCATCGGACCGCCATCCATGACGCCACCTGTTTTCAATAACATCACCCGCCGCACATTGCTCTCCGGCATGGCGACCGCGACGCTCGCCACCGGTCTGCGCGCCGCACCGCCATCGCCGCGCGACGCCCGCGTGCTCGTCGGCACCTATGCGCGAGAGGGCGGCAAGGGCCTGTACACGCTGTCGCATGACCGGGCGCGCGATCGCTGGCAGGTCGAGCCGCCGGTCGCCGGGATCGAGGACGCGTCGTTTGCGGTGCGGGCACCCCGCACCGGGCTTTGGTATGTCCTGCGCGAGCAGGCGAAAGGATCGGTAACCGGCTTTGCGCCCGGCTGGAAAGCGCGCGGCACGATGCCATCGGGTGGCGCCGATCCCTGCCATGCCGCGTTCGACGACGCGTCCGGCTGCCTCGCCATTGCCAATTATTCGAGCGGCAGCGTCGGCTTCTACCGCATCGATCCCGCGACCGGTGCGCCGGGCGAACCGACGATCTTCCGCCATGAGGGGACCGGTCCAGACAAGAGCCGTCAGGAGGGGCCGCATGCGCATTGGGTCGGGTTCAGCCCCGATCGGCACTGGCTGCATTCGGTCGACCTCGGCGCCGACACGATCTTCGCCTATCGGATCGATCCGGGAGCGCGCAGCCTTTCCGCGCCGGTCCAGGCCTGGCGCGCGCCGCCGGGAACGGGACCGCGCCACCTCGTCTGGCATCCGCGCCTGCCACGCGCCTATGTCGTCGCCGAGCTCGCCAACACCGTGACCATGCTCGATGCACAGCCGGACGGGGGTTTCACCACCCGCACGCAGGTATCCACCCTGCCCGATGGCCATGTCGGGTCGTCCCAGGCCGCGCACATCGCGATCGATCGCGCCGGCCGGCATCTCTACGTCTCGAACCGCGGCGCTGACAGTATCGCGGTGTTCGCACTTGATCGCGACGGAGTACCGACCCTCGTCCAGCACATCGCCGCCGGCGGACACTGGCCGCGCATCTTCCTGCTGCTCGAGGATCAGCGGCAGATGCTCGTCGCGAACGAGCGGTCGGGCACGATCGCGGTCATGGCGCTTGGCAAGGACGGCCGTCTCGCGCCGACCGATCAGACCCTGCGCGTCCCCGGGGCGGTGTTCCTAGCGCCGACTGGCTGACGATCACCCGACCCATAACGCCCCCGGCCCTGCCCTTGCACGGGCCGGGGGATCGGGCATGATCGCGCCTCGATCATCGTCAAAGGAGCCGTGCTTGCGCCTCACCCTCGTTCTCGCCCTGTTGTCGGCTGCCCCCGCCGTCGCGCAGCAGCAGCCGATTGCGGCCCCGGCCGACGCCCCGACGCGGCGCTTCACCGGTGCCGACCTGTTCGGCCTGTCGATCGCAGCGGACCCGCAGATCAGCCCTGACGGACGCACGATCGTCTATGTCCGCCGCACCGCCGACGTCATGACCGACCGTGTCCAGTCGTCGCTGTGGTTGATCGACGTCGCGACCGGTCGCCAGTCGCCGTTCGCCGCGCAAGGGTCAGACCCGCGCTGGTCCCCCGACGGCACGCGCGTTGCCTATGCCGCGCGCGACGGCGAGCAGTCTCAACTGTTCGTCCGCTGGATCGCGACCGGCACGAGCGCGCGGGTGACGGGCTTTCCCGGCGATCCGCAGGCGCTCGCCTGGTCGCCCGACGGCACCCGGCTCGCTTACGTCGCGACCGTTGCTGGCGAGGCGACGACGCTCGGCAAGGCACCGCCCAAGCCCGAGGGCGCAAAATGGGCCGAGCCGCTGACAGTGATCGACCGCGTCAATTATCGCAACGATGGCCCCGGCTATGTGAAGCCCGGCCGCGATCATCTGTTCGTCGTCGCGGCGGACGGCGGCGCGCCGCAACAGCTCACCTTCGGCGCGTTCGATGACGGCGGCCCCTTGTCATGGACGCCCGACGGCCGCGCGATCGTGTTCGCCGCGATCCGTGGGCCCGAAGCCGAGCGGCAGGTGATGAATTCGGACCTCATCGCGGTCGACACGACGAGCGGCGCGATGCGGACGCTGACGACCCGCGACGGCCCCGATGCGCAGCCGCGGATCTCCCCCGACGGCACGCGGATCGCGTGGCTCGGCTTCGACGACAAGCGACGCAGTTACGAGAATACCCAGCTCTACCTCGGCGACCGCAACGCCGGCAGCCCCCGCTCGCTGACCGCCGCGCTCGATCGCGGGATCGAGGATGCGGTGTGGTCCGCCGACGGGCGCAGCCTTTACGCAAGCTATGACGATCACGGCCAGCGCCGGATTGCGCGCATCGGCCTCGACGGCCGGACGACGCCGCTGGTCGACAACGTCGCGGGCGGCGGGCTCGACCGACCCTATACCGGGGGCGAGTTCTCGGTCGCGAGAGGCGGGACGATCGCCTATACCGGCGGCGACGGCAGCGCTCCTGCCGATATCTGGGTGTCGAGCGGTGGCAAGTCACGGCGGCTGACGCAGCTCAACGCGGTGATGACCGGCGCCAAGACGCTCGCGCCGATCCGCAAGATCGCGGTGACCGCGCCCGATGGCCGCGCGATCGACGCGTGGCTCGCGACGCCCGCCACGCGACCCCCCGGCCAGCGCGTGCCGCTGATCCTGGAAATCCATGGTGGCCCCAACAGCGCCTACGGCCCGGGGTTCGCGACCGACATGCAGCTCTATGCCGCGGCGGGCTATGCCGTGCTGTGGACCAATCCGCGCGGCTCGACCTCGTACGGCGAGGAGTTCGCCAACCTGATCGACAAGAAATACCCGTCCGACGATTATGGCGACCTGATCGCCGCGGTCGACGCGGCGATCGCGGATGGGACCGCGGATGCCGACAATCTGTTCGTCACCGGCGGATCGGGCGGCGGCGTGTTGACCGCCTGGATCGTCGGCAAGACCGACCGGTTCAAGGCCGCGGCGACGCAGAAGCCGGTGATCAACTGGGCGAGCGAGGCGCTGACGATGGACAATACGCTGTTCACCTCGCGCTACTGGTTCAGCAAGCTGCCATGGGAGGATCCGATGAGCTACTGGAACCGCTCGCCGCTCAGTCTCGTCGGCAACGTCAAGACGCCGACCCTGGTCGTGGTGGGCAGCGACGATTACCGCACGCCGGTTTCGGAATCCGAGCAATATTACGCCGCGTTGCAGATCCGCGGCGTACCGACCGCGCTCGTCAAGGTGCCGGGGGCGAGCCATGGCGGCTTCACCGCACGGCCGTCGCAATCCGCGGCAAAGGCCTCCGCGATCATCGCCTGGTTCGATCGGTATCGCGCCAAGCCGAGCGGATCACGCACCGACTGACCGTCCGTTCGTCACCGCCGGGGCGATGCCCAGAGTGCAGTCTCGTTACTGCCGCACGGATCATGCCGATCCGTGCGGCAGTGCTGGTCACGCCAAGGGGCGTAGCCGGCTCATCGTTCGCCCTCGCCACCCTCGTTTTCGCCACCCTCGCCGCGCTCGTTCTCGCCGCCCTCATATTCGCCTTCGCCGCGCTGGCCACGCTGCTGTTGCGCAGCCCGCGCGCGCCGCGGCGACGTCACCGCATGCCGAGCCTTGCCCGACCGGACGACCCGCCGTCCTTCGCCTTCACCTTCACCTTCACCGACCTGCTGAGCCGGCGGCGACAATGGCTTGGCGGCCGCGTCGCCGATGACGGCTTGGCCCGATTGCGCAATCACAAAGGCGCCAACGCCCATCCATAATTTTGTACGCATACTATCTCCTTGGTCCCGACGCGTTGGCCGGGAAGGCACTGAACTGTTAGGGGCGCGTCACCCGGCTTCATGCCGGATTTGCGAGATTTCCCATGATGATCATGATTGCCAACGTCCTGGATGCGGACAATCTCCAGTGGCTGCGAGATAATATGCGCAAGACCCGCTATGTCGACGGCCGACGGACGGCGGGGCGCGAGGCACGAACGGTCAAACGCAACGAGCAGGTCGACCGCGGCGACCCGTTGCTCGCCGAGATGCAGGACCTCGTCGTCGACCGGTTGCTCGACAATGCCCTGTTCCGCATAGCGACGCGGCCGCATGTCGTCCGCCCGCCGCTCTTCAGCCGCTATGATGCGGGCATGGCCTATGGCAGCCATGTCGACGATGCGATCATGGGCGGGATGCGGACCGATGTGTCGGTGACGGTCTTCCTCAGCGAGCCTGAGGATTATGACGGCGGCGAACTGGTGATCGAGTCCGCCGCCGGCGAACAGGACGTCAAGCTGCCCGCGGGCTCGGCGGTCTGCTATCCGACGACCTCGCTGCACCGCGTTGCGCCGGTCGTGTCGGGCGAGCGGCTTGCCGCGGTGACCTGGGTCCGGAGCCTCGTTCGGGACGCGGATGCACGGGAACTGCTGTTCGATCTAGAAACCGCCCGCCACGCGCTGTTCGAGCGGCTGGGCAAGACGCCCGAACTCGACCTGCTCGCCAAGACACAATCCAACCTGCTCCGGCGCTGGGCCGAGGACTGAACGGCGCGACGCGGATCGTCGTCAGCTTGGTCTGTCGATGAGAGCTAGCGTGGCCGCGTCGCTCGTCCCGGCAAACCAGCGATCAAGCGCGGCACCGAACAGCGGATCGTTCCCCGCCTCGCGGAACAGCGTCAGCGACGATCGCAGCTTCATCGCATCGACGTCGCCGAATACAGCCCGGGCACTCGTCCCCGTCAGCGCGTCGAGCGCTTCCACGCACTGCCGCAGACGCGCCCCGAGCACCGGATGCGCGAGATATGCCCGCGCTTCCTCGAGTGACACGATCGCATAATGCTGCGCCATCGGGCTTCGTCCGAGCCCGGCAATCTGCGGAAAGATGAACCACATCCAGTGACCACGCTTGGCGCCGCCGCGTATCTCGGCAAGCGCGGACTCGTAGACTGCAGCCTGCGCAGTGACGAACCGTTCAAGATCATAAGGATGGGTCATCACTGCCTGCTTTTACTCAATCCTCGACTCCCCACATATGGCAGAATCGATGGACGCAGGAAGGACTGGCTGGGGCGGCAGGGTTCGAACCTGCGCATGGCGGCATCAAAAGCCGCTGCCTTACCACTTGGCGACGCCCCAGCAGAGGCGGCCTTATAGCGGCGCGCCCCGACGAGAAAAGCCCTATCGCGTCTTAATCGAGTCGATGGACCCACCCATTGGCATCCGGTGCCAGACCGCGCTGGATCGCGACGAGCGAATCGCGGATCCGCAGCGTCATCGCGCCCGGCTCGCCGCCGCCGATCGTGAAGCGGCCCTCGGGCGACGCGACGGTCCCGATCGGGGTCACGACCGCGGCAGTGCCGCAGGCGAACGCCTCGACAAGCTTGCCGCTCGCCGCGTCGGCGCGCCACTGGTCGATCGCATAGGGCTCCTCGCGCACGGTGATCCCCTGCGCCCGCGCGAGCGTCAGGATCGAATCGCGGGTGATGCCGGGCAGGATCGTGCCCGTGAGAGCGGGGGTCGACAGGCTGCCGTCCGCAAACACGAAGAAGACGTTCATGCCGCCGAGTTCCTCGACCCAGCGGCGCTCGACCGCATCGAGGAAGACGACCTGGTCACAGCCCTGGCTGATCGCTTCCTTCTGCGCGAGCAGGCTGGCGGCGTAGTTGCCGCCGCACTTCGCCGCACCCGTGCCGCCCTGTGCCGCGCGCGTATAATGCTGGCTGACCCAGATCGAGACCGCGGAGGCACCGCCCTTGAAATAGGCGCCGACCGACGAGGCGAGCACCATGTAGAGATATTCGGCGCTCGGCTTGACCCCCAGGAACACCTCGCTCGCGAACATGAACGGCCGCAGATACAGCGCGCCGCCGTCGCTGTCGGGAATCCAGTCCTGATCCGTCCGGACCAGCCGCTCGACCGATTCGAGGAACAGCGACTCGGGAAGCTCAGGCATCGCCATCCGGCGCGCCGAATCCTGGAAACGCCGCGCATTGGCTTCGGGCCGGAAGAGCGCGGTGCCGCCATCGGCGAGTCGATAGGCCTTCATCCCCTCGAAGATTTCCTGCGCATAGTGCAGAACCGAGGATGCGGGATCCATCATGATCGGCGCACGCGTCGTGATTCTGGCATCATGCCAGCCCTTCGCGTCACTGAAGCGGATCATCGCCATATGGTCGGTGAAGACCCGGCCGAAGCCGGGATCGATCAGGCGCTGCGCACGCTCGTTCGCAGCGACCGGATCGCCACACGGTTCGAACGAAAATGTCATGCTCGCGTCTGGGGACGATGAGGCCTGCGACAACGGAGGATGCATTGAATTTTTCTCTCTTTCCACGGCTTGCCGTCGACTAGGACCGAAGACTAAACCGGTCAACATGGCTGCCTCAGCATCACCCGCTTCACCCCTGTTTCTTCGCGAACCCGAACTGCGTCGCGGCATGGAACTCCTGTACTTCGGTCAGAGCCATCTGGTCCGGTCGATCGATGCGGGGCTCGCGGAGCAGGGGCTGGGGCGCGCGCACCACCGCGCCCTGTATTTCATCGCCCGCAAACCGGACATGACGGTCAGCGAGCTGCTGTCGCTGCTGGCGATCACCAAACAGTCGCTCGGCCGCGTGCTGAACGAACTCAGCGATCGCGGCTTTATCGAGGTCCGTCCCGGCGATCGTGACCGGCGTCAGCGGCTGCTGCGTTTGACGCCGGTCGGCAGCAAGATGGAGAGCGACCTGTTCGAAGCCGCGCGACAGAAGATGTCCGCAGCCTATAATCACGCCGGCCACGGTGCGGTTGCGGGCTATTGGGCGGTGCTCGAAGGCCTGATCCCCGAAGAGGAACGCGAGCAGGTCATCAAGCTGCGCGGCTGACTAGCGCGGCGCGAGGTCGCCGCGGGCGTTTGCCGCCATCTCCGCATTGCGCCGTGCCGACGCCGCCAGCGTGCGGGACATCAGGGTGACCAGGGCATCGCCGTCGTCGAGCACGTTCAGCCCTTCGCGTGTCGATCCACCCGGGCTCGCGACCCGGTCCGCCAGCACCGCCGGCGAAACGTCCGCGGTGCCGGCCATCCGTGCGGAGCCCTCGAGCGTAGCAAGCGCGAGCCGAGCCGCCTGATCCGCCGGCAGGCCGAGCGCCTGCCCCGCCTTGGCCAGCGCGTCGGCAAAGCGGAACACGAATCCCGGCCCGCATCCCGCCAGCGCGGTAACGGCATCGAACTGCGCCTCTGCGGCGATCCACTCGACGAGGCCGAGCGGCGTCATCAACGCCTCCGCGGTCGCGCGCGCCGCGCCGTCATCCGTCGCGCTGTGCAGCGCAACCACGCCGCGGCCGATCGCAACCGGCAGGTTGGGCATCGCCCGAACCACCGCCTGCGCCTGAGACAGACGGTTGAGTGCGGCGATCTCGACCCCGGCGAGGATCGAAATCAGGAGCTTTGGCGCATAGCGCGCGAACACGGGCGTCTTCAGCGCACCGAGCTGCTGCGGCTTCAGCGCGAGCATGACGGTTTCGGCGGAAAAGGCGTCGGGATCGGGCACCGCGGCGACGACGTGCACACCGGGTGGCATCACGCGCATACTGGGGCTGACGACGGTCACGCTGTCGGGTGAAACGCCGTCGGCAAGCCAGCGGGCCAGCATCGCCCCGCCCATATTGCCACAGCCGATCATCAGGATCCGCCCGGTCATCGGCACGCCGCGCCCAAGAAAACGGGCGCGATCACGCCTCGCCCTGGGTTTCGATCAATGCCGAGGCAAGCGCGTCCGCCGGCGTCTTCCCGCCCCACAGGACGAACTGGAACACTGGATAGAAACGCTCGCATTCCTCGATCGCCGATTCGACGAGCAGTTCGGCAGCCGACAGCGACATCGTGCCATCCTCACCGCCATCGACCATCGCCGCGTGACGGAACAGCAGGATCCCGCTCGTCGACCAGAGTTCGAAATGGCCGATCCAGAGCTGCTCGTTGGCGAGCCCGATCGTCTCGTAAACCGCCTGACGCCGTTCATCGGGCACCTTGATGTCCGGAAACGCCAGGAACTGCAGCACGCTGTCGTCCTCGCGCCACAAGGCGCGCAGCTCGTAGGTCGTCCAGCTGCCCTTTACGGTCGCGACGATCTCATCATCGTGACGTTCATGTTCCCATCCATGCGCAGCATAATAGGCTTCGAGCATGTCGATGGGAGCAGCATCGTCCTGGTCATGGTCGGCGTGGTCGAGCATCATTACGTCCTGGCACTCCCTGTCACGCGACAAAGGGTGCCGGGGCAAAAATGCTCCGACAACCCCGTTCGATCCGAATGCCCAGAAATCTGTGGAAAAGTCAGACGCCGACCTGCATTTTTGCTTCGAGAGCGTCGAGCCGGGCCTTCAGCGCGTCATTTTCGTCGCGCGCCGCAGCCGCCATCGACTTGACCGCGTCGAACTCTTCGCGGCTCACGAAATCGAGGCCGCCGAGCCATTCACGGGCGCGCTCGCGAACTCCAGACTGCGCTTCGCGGCCGACACCGGCAAAGGTTCCTGCGGCGCCGTTGAGGACCTTCACGAAATCGTCGAACATCCGGTTTTCGGACTGCATTTTCATCATCCTGCTAGTAACTCGCGCCGTGCGCCTCTTCACAACATCTGGGAGGTACGCGTCGTCGGCACAAGGGTTTCGGCATCGGGGTTGAGCCGGCCTATACCGTATGTGAGCATTCCCGCAAAGCTGATCCACACCATATAGGGCACCATCAGCCACGCCGCCCCGCGCCGGATACGCGCGAACAGGAATGTCGCCGCGATCGAGAGCAGCAGCATCGCGACGATGACGAGCACCGACGCCCCGATTCGGTGCGCGCCGAAGAACAATGGCGTCCAGGCAAGATTCAAAACGAATTGCGCGACAAACAAAGCGATCGCGCGCCCCCGCCCCAGCGCGCCGCGCGCATTGAGGATCATTGCGAGAGCGAGGCCGAGCAGCACGTAGAGCGTCGACCAGGCGACCGGAAACACCCAGCCTGGCGGAGTGAGCGCGGGCTTCACCAAGCTGGTGTACCAAGCACTTTCGCTCCCCACCGGGACCGCGCGCCCGGCCAGAAAGCCCAGCAGGACGATCAACGGAACGGTCACGATCGCCCAGCGCAGGAACGACATCCTCAGCTGGCCCTTCGAAGCGATGCCTCCCACATACGTCCTTTCAAGACTGATCAGCTTAGTCCTGCCGCGGGAACGCCCTGCCGTAAACCGCAACATGCATGGACCGATCGGGAAGTGTGTCATTCTGCGATGGCCGATCCGGGTCCAGCGCGGGCAGCATTCGGATCCTCAGCCGCGTGGCGCGGCGACCGCATGCGCGGCGATCAGGAACTCGATATTGCCCTCGGGGCCGGTGATCGGGCTCTCGACGACGCCCTCGACTTGCCAGCCCCGTGCCTCGAGCCAGGCCGCGACCTCGCCGCAGACGCGCGCATGGACGGCCGGATCGCGGATCACGCCGCCCTTTCCGACCTCTTCGCGGCCCGCCTCGAACTGCGGCTTGACGAGCGCGAGCAGCCGCGCGCCGGGACGTGCGAACCCGATCGGGCGCTCAAGCACCTTGGCCAGCCCGATAAAGCTCGCATCGCAGACGATCAGGTCGACCGGTTCGGGGATATGCGCGTCGGTCAGGATGCGCGCGCTGGTCTGTTCGTGGACGATCACGCGCGGGTCCTGACGGAGTTTCCACGCAAGCTGGTTGGTCCCGCTGTCGACGGCATAGACGCGAGCGACCCCGTTGCTGAGCAGCACGTCGGTAAACCCGCCGGTCGACGAGCCGACGTCGATCGCCACCGCGTCCGTGACCGTCCAGCTGAAATGTGAGAGCCCGTGCGCGAGCTTGATCCCGCCGCGCGACACCCAGGGGTGATCGCGACCCCGCACGTCGAGCACGACGTCGTCCGCCAGCGTCTGCCCCGGCTTGTCGACCTTGCGCGTGCCGGCAAAGACCAGCCCCGCCATGATCAGCGCCTGGGCGCGCGTCCGCGACTCGACCAGTCCCCTGTCGACCAGCATCTGGTCCGCGCGTTGCTTTGCCATACGCCCAGCCTATCGCCCCGGCGTCCGATCATCGCAAGCTGCCTTCCTTTTGCCGCAATATCTATTGCCCACTGGAATGGTAGGATTATCTTGCAGACAGGGATCGTGATCGGCCGACGTCCCCTAGAGCGTCGATCGATCACGATCCCACCCCCGGGCTCCGGGGGTCTGGAGAAGGAGAGGCGTCGTGGGTTCTTTTGCACCATATGATAGCGTTCAACCGACCATCCTGACGGTCCCCGGGCTCGGCGGATCCGGCCCGTCACACTGGCAGACCCTGTGGGAAGATGCCCGGCCGGATACCGTTCGGGTCGAATTGGGGATGTGGAACACGCCACATCGCAACGCCTGGGTCACGCGACTCGACGAGGCGATCCGGCGCGCGCAGGCCCCCGTCATCCTTGCCGCGCACAGCCTCGGCTGCCTCGCGGTGGCGTGGTGGGCCGAGCTCAGCCCGCAACCCTATGGCTGGCCCGTCGCCGGTGCGTTGCTCGTCGCACCCGCCGATGTCGATCGCGGTGGGGCCCAGGCTGAGCTCAAGGGCTTTTCACCGACCCCGCGCGGCGCCCTGCCCTTCCCTTCGATCGTCGTCGCGAGCAGCGACGATCCCTGGGTCACGCCCGACCGGGCGCACAGCATGGCCGCCGACTGGGGCAGCCATTTCGTCGATGCCGGCCCGCAGGGGCATCTCAACGCCGCGAGCGGTATCGGCTGGTGGCGCGACGGACAGGATCTGCTCGAGCGGGTGATCGCCGCGAGTGGCGACGGTCACGGCCAGGCTCTGCCGGCCAGCCAGGCGCGATCGATCCTCGCCGTCAGCGCAACAGACGCGGCGCAATCCCACTATCTGGGCAGATAGGCAGGCGCGAGTCGGGCAGTCGTTCCGCATCAACCGCGCAGTGTGTCGTCTGCCGGCGACTGCTGATCCTGCTGGTCCGCGGCGCGCGCTGCGGCCAGCCCGGCGCGCATCCGCCGCCACATGGCGATGTTCAGCGACACCATCACGATCACCGCGAGCGCGATGATCACGATGGCCTTGGTCGGCCCGGTCATGCGCGCGCTTCGGCAACCCCGCCCGAATTATGGCGCAGCGCCTTGAGCACGGTTTCCACCAGCGCCGCCGCATCGAGCCCGGCCTCGGCATATTGCGCGTCGGGCTTGTCCTGATCCTGGAAGAGATCCGGCAGACGCAGCGTGCGCAGCTTCAGCCCGCCATCGATCAGCCCCTCGTCGCTGGCCAGCGTCAGCACATGCGCCCCGAAACCGCCGACCGCGCCCTCCTCGATCGTGACCGCAACCTCGTGCGTGGTCAGCAGCTTGCGGATCATCTCGACGTCGAGCGGCTTGGCGAATCGCAGATCGGCGACGGTGGTCGACAGCCCCTTGGCCTCGAGCACATCGGCCGCCTTCAACGCTTCCTCGAGCCGCGTGCCGAGCGACAGGATCGCCACGGCCTTGCCCTCGCGAACGATCCGGCCCTTGCCGATTTCGAGCAGTTCGGGCGTGGCAGGCAAGGCGACGCCCGTGCCGTTGCCGCGCGGGTAGCGCACCGCGATCGGGCCGGTGTCATACTGCGCCGCGGTGTGCGTCATATGGACCAGCTCGGCTTCGTCCGCCGCCGCCATCACGACGAAATTCGGCAGCGTCGCCAGATAGGTCACGTCGAACGATCCGGCGTGCGTCGCCCCATCCGCCCCGACCAGCCCAGCGCGGTCGATCGCGAAGCGCACCGGCAGGTTCTGGATCGCGACGTCGTGGACGACCTGGTCATAGGCGCGCTGCAGGAACGTCGAGTAGATCGCGCAGAACGGCCGCATTCCCTGTGCGGCGAGTCCGGCCGCGAAGGTCACGCCGTGCTGTTCGGCGATGCCGACATCGAAGAAGCGATCGGGATAGGCCTTGGCAAAGGCATCGAGGCCGGTGCCCGACGGCATCGCCGCGGTGATCGCACAGATCCGGTCGTCCTTGGCGGCCTCGGCGACGAGCTGCGCACCGAACACGTTCTGATATTGCGGCGGTCCCGGCGGCGCCTTGGTCTGCACGCCCGAGATCACGTCGAACTTCTGCACGCCGTGATATTTGTCGGCCGCGGCCTCGGCGGGCGCATAGCCCTTGCCCTTCTTGGTCACGACATGGACGAGGATCGGGCCCTCCTCCGCGTCGCGCACGTTCTCGAGCACGGGGATCAGATGCTCGAGATTATGCCCATCGATCGGCCCGACATAATAAAAGCCGAGCTCCTCGAACAGCGTACCGCCCATCGTCATGCCGCGGGCGAACTCGTCGGTCTTCCGCGCGGCATTGTGGAACGGCCGCGGCAGGCGGCGCGCGAGCTTCTTGGCAAGTTCGCGAATGCCCAGGAATTCGCGGCTCGACACGATCCGGCTGAGATAGGCCGACAACCCGCCGACCGGCGGCGCGATCGACATGTCGTTGTCGTTCAGGATCACGACGAGGCGGTTACCCGCCTGCTCGGCGTTGTTCATCGCCTCATAGGCCATGCCCGCCGACATCGCGCCGTCGCCGATCACGGCGATGCCCTTGCCCGGCGTGCCCGCGATCTTGTTGGCGACCGCGAAGCCGAGCGCGGCCGAGATCGACGTCGAGGAATGCGCAGCGCCGAACGGGTCGTATTCGCTCTCGCTCCGCTTGGTGAAGCCGCTGAGGCCGCCACCTTGGCGCAACGTCCGGATCCGGTCGCGGCGGCCCGTCAGGATCTTGTGCGGATAGCATTGATGCCCGACGTCCCAGACCAGACGGTCGCGCGGCGTATCGAACACATAATGAATCGCGGTCGTCAGTTCGACGACGCCGAGCCCCGATCCGAGGTGGCCACCGGTCGTCCCGACGGCCGAGATCGTCTCGGTCCGCAGTTCATCGGCAAGCTGGCGAAGCTGGTCGGGTTTCAGCTTGCGCAGGTCATCGGGGGTCGAAACCGTGTCGAGCAACGGGGTTACAGGAGTATCTGCCATCCCACCGGCTTATCGCAGCACAGGTTTGGTGTCGATTGTTACCGAACGAAACCCCGCCATCCGCGGATATTTCTACGCAGCGACGCCAGATTGGTTACCCCGTCATGGCGCTGGCAGCCTTCCTCGATCAGCGCTGCGCCTCGCATGCGGCACACCGGCCGCGGACTTCGATGACCGGGCGGACAGGCACGAAACCGGCCGAAACCGCCGCGTTGCGGACGCCGCGGGTGATCACGTCATTGTCGATATGCGTCGTCTGCCCGCACGAATCACATACCAAGAAGATGCAGTCGTGAAGGCAATCGGGATGAGCATTGGCGACATACGCATTCGCACTTTCGACCCGTCGCGCGAGATTGGCGCCCACGAACAGGTCGAGAATCCGGTAGACGCTGTTGGCAGCGACGCGCCGCCCCTCCGCCTTCGACACGGCTTCCGCGATGTCATAGGCCGAGGCCGGCTTGTCGAAGCCAGCCAGCGCGGAAAACACGCTGGCGCGCATCGTCGTCCACTGCTCGCCCGATTTTTCCAGCGTTGCCTGGGCAGCAACGTTGAGGTCGGCGCCTTGCGGCTCATGATGTGAATGCGAATGCGTTGCCATTATGCCGTGAATCTAGGGTGCCGCAGGAGCCGCGACAAGCAGCGACCGCGCCGGGGCGATCGTGCGGCCCGGCTCAGCTGTCGGCGCGGCGGTTCAGATCGTGCCCAAACGCGAGCAACGCGACGCCGATGATCGTCCAGAGCGTCTCACCGCTTCCCGAATCATGCGGGAGGGTCATTGCCCCCGCCATGATCCCGAGCCCGAATGCCCCCATCGCGGCCGGCATCGCATAGCCATGATGAAGGATCCCACGCCCCAGTGCGACCGCACCGAACAGGATCGCGATCGTCAGTCCGACTTCGTGGAAGATGGGGTCAAGCAGCACCCCACCCGCGGTCGACATCAGCGCAACCAGCACCGACGTTGCCAGACAGTGCACCATGCACAACCCCGACAGCCCGATCGCATAGCGATCCAGGCCTGCGATCCAGGAAGGATGCGCATGGGTATGATGGTGGGCGGTCGTCGACATCGTTGCGAGCAGATAGTCCATCTCAGGAAAGGATACAACATCACATTCGGCCGAACGCCCGTCGTCCGCTCGCTTTTTTTCAGGAAAAGGACGCTCGATCGACGTCGTGATCAATCCTGCGCTCGCGCTCGTTCCCAACGCATCGCGAGTGTGTCTCGGGCCAGCAGAAACCCGGCGGCCGATAACCCCTGATACTCGACGCCCCAGTCAGACAGGCGTAGAGCCGTGCGATGCTCCAGCCCAGTGCCGCCTTCCTGTCCACAGCGCGCCCGCGGGCGGTCGCAATCTGGCTTCTTATCGTCGCGGCGATGATCGTCGGTATCGTTGTCGTGGGCGGGATAACGCGCCTGACAAATTCGGGCCTCTCGATTACCGAATGGAAGCCGATCACCGGCATCATCCCGCCACTGACGCTTGCGCAGTGGCAGGCGGAATTCGCGAACTACAAACAGATCCCCGAATATAGCCAGCTCAACAGCGGCATGACGCTCGACGGGTTCAAGGCGATCTTCTTCTGGGAATATCTCCACCGCGCGCTGGCACGGACGATCGGCGCGGCGTTCGCGATCCCGCTCCTGTGGTTCGCGCTGCGCCGGGCAATCCCGGTCGGCTATGGCTGGCGACTCGGCGCGCTGCTGGCGCTTGGCGCGCTTCAGGGCGCGGTTGGCTGGTGGATGGTGAAGTCCGGGCTGTCCGTCCGCACCGACGTCAGCCATATTCGTCTGGCGGTCCATCTGATGACCGCGCTCGTCACGCTTGCCGGCATCGTCTGGACGGCGCTGGACCTGCTCGCACTCCACCGCTCGAAGCTTGCGGCCCCGGCCCGCCTCGTGCCGATCGCGGTCACCGCGTTCGCGTTGCTGTTCGTCCAGCTTGTCTATGGCGCGTTCACCGCAGGGCTCGACGCTGGCTATGCCTTTGCGAGTTGGCCGCTGATGGGCGACAGCCTGTTCCCGGGCGGCGTCCCGATGCTGTCACCCGGCTGGATCAACGCGGTCGACAACCCGATTGTCGTGCAGTTCATCCATCGGTGGCTCGCCTTCGCCACCGCTGCCGGGCTCGTTTGGCTCGCCGTTCGCGCGACGCAGCACGGCTCGCGCGCCGGCTTCTGGGTGGTCGGGCTCGTCACGCTGCAGGTCTTTCTGGGGATCGCAACGCTCATGACCGGCGTCGCCATCCATGTCGCCGTCGCACATCAGGCCAACGCGGCGCTGTTGCTGATCGCCACGGGATTTGCCGCGCATCGCCTCGGCAATCCGTCCAAGGTATCATAATACCCGCCATGAAACCGGCGGAAAGCTTGACTTAAACACCTCTTTTCGCCATTGCCGCCTCGTTAGCGCCGTCCGTCGTGGCGGTGCATATCGTTTCAGCAAAGGTCTCAGCCCCATGAAGGCGCTCATGAAGACCACCAAGTCGGCCAAGCCGCACGAGGTGGAGAAGAAATGGCATATCGTCGATGCCGAGGATCTGGTGGTCGGTCGCGCAGCGTCGATCATCGCCAATGTCCTGCGCGGCAAGCACAAGACGTCGTTCACCCCGCATGTCGATTGCGGTGACAACGTCGTCGTGATCAACGCCGACAAGATCCGCTTCACCGGCAACAAGGCCGCGAAGAAGGTCTATTACAAGCACACCGGTTATGCCGGCGGCATCAAGGGCATCACTGCCGCCAAGGTTCTCGACGGCCGCTTCCCGGAGCGCGTTCTCGAAAAGGCCGTTGAGCGCATGATCCCGCGCGGCCCGCTCGGCCGTGAGCAGATGCGCAACCTGCGTATCTTCAAGGGTACCGAGCATCCGCATGAGGCGCAGAACCCCGAGGTTCTCGACATCGCCAGCATGAATCGCAAGAACAAGGTGGGTGCGTAAATGACCGACAACCGCCAGTCGCTCGCCGATCTCGCGAGCCTGACCAACCAGCCCGCACCGGCTGCTCCGGCCGCACAGTCGCTGCCGACCAGCGAAGGCGACATCGCAGCGCCCGTCTCGAACGAGCCGGTCCGTGAGCCGATGCCGCTCCGCGAGCAGATCCTCGACAAGCAGGGTCGCGCCTATGCGACCGGCCGTCGCAAGGACGCCGTTGCCCGCGTCTGGGTCAAGCCCGGCACCGGCAAGATCACGATCAACGGTCGTGACCAGGAAGTGTATTTCGCACGTCCGACGCTGCGTCTCGTCATCAACCAGGTGTTCGGCATCACCGAGCGCGAAGGTCAGTATGACGTCGTCTGCACCGTCAAGGGCGGTGGCCTTTCGGGCCAGGCCGGCGCGGTCAAGCATGGCATCAGCCAGGCGCTGACCCGCTTCGAGCCGGTGCTGCGTGCATCGGTCAAGGCAGCAGGCTTCCTGACGCGCGACAGCCGCGTCGTCGAGCGAAAGAAGTACGGCAAGGCGAAGGCCCGTCGTAGCTTCCAGTTCTCGAAGCGCTAAACGCTTTACCGAGCTACGAAAAAGGGCGGTCCGGGTTTTCCCGGGCCGCCTTTTTCATGCCTGCGCTACATCCGTACGACGCGGGTGCCGATCCGTGCGGCCTCGTCGGGGTCGTGGGTCACCATCAGGATCGGCAGGCGCATCGTATCGCGCAGATGCTCGATCACGCGGACGATCTCCTCGCGGCGGGGTCGGTCGAGCGACGCCAGCGGCTCGTCGAGCAGCAGGAAGCGCGGGTTGCTGAGCAACGCTCGTCCGATCGCTACGCGCTGCGCTTCGCCCCCCGATAGCGACCGCGGCCAGCGGTCGAGCAGATGCCCGATCCCCAGGAAGCCGATCTGCTCCTCGAACCCCGACGTGTCGCGGCCGGCGCCGTAAAGCAGGTTCGCGCGCACCTTCAGATGCGGAAAAAGCCGCGCTTCCTGAAATACATAGCCCGCACGGCGATGTTCCGGTGGCAAGTTGATGCCCTCCCCGAACAGCGTGACGCCATCGACGACGATGCGGCCTTGGTCGGGTGTGAGCAGCCCGGCGACCATCTTCAGGATGCTGGTCTTGCCGACGCCGGACGGTCCGAACAGCACCGTCGCGCCGTCGCCCGCCGCCAGCGTCAGCGCGACCTCGGCATCGCCCAGTCGCTTGCGGACGTCGATTTCAAAGGACATGCAGCCCCCTGCCCGCGCGCCGCGTCAGAAGCTCGGACGCGACCAGTGCGATCAGCGACAGCGCGACGGAAATCGCCGAGAGCCGCCATACGAGCATCTCCGCGCCCGGCTGCTGAAGTGCGGAATAGATCGCCAAGGGCAGCGTCTGCGTCTCGCCTGGCACGTTGGAGACGAAGGTGATCGTCGCTCCGAACTCGCCGATCGATCGCGCAAAGCCCAGCACCGCGCCCGCGAGCACGCCCGGTACGCTCAGCGGCAGCGTGACCGTCCAGAACACCCGCCACGGCCCCGCGCCCAGCGTCCGCGCCGCACTCTCAAGCCGTGCATCGACCGCCTCGATCGACAGCCGCATCGCGCGCACCATCAGCGGCAGCGCCATGACCCCCGCCGCGATCGCCGCCCCGGTCCAGCGAAACAGCACACTGACCCCGAACCACGACTGCAGCCACGCCCCGACCGGCCCGTTCGGCGCAAAGGCGAGCAGCAGCAGCCACCCCGTCACGACCGGCGGCACGACGAGCGGCAAGTGGATCACCGCATCGACGAGGATCCGCCCGGGAAACCGCACGCGCGCCAGCAGCCAGGCGAAGCCGAACGCGATCGGCAATGTGATCAGCATGGCGACGGCGCCGACCCTCAGCGACAGACCGACGATCCCCCATTCCGCCGGTGTCAGGACGAACCCATCCGCCACTCAGCGCGCCGAAAAGCCGTAACGCACGAAGATCGCCTTGCCCTGACGTGACGTCAGGAAACGGCGGAACGCCTCGGCCTCCGGATTGCGCGACGTCGTCAGCCGGGCGATCGGATAGGTAATCGCCGGATGCGTCGATGCGGGAAACACGCCCGCAATCCTGACGCGCGTCGATGCCTTGGCATCGGTCGCATAGACGATCCCCAAAGGTGCAGCGCCGCGTTCGACGAGCGCCAACGTCGCCCGGACGTTTTCGGCGCGCACGACGCGCGGCGCGACCTGTTTCCACACGCCGAGCGCCTCCAGCGCCTCCTGGCCGTACCGCCCCGCGGGGACGGGCGTATCCGCCATCGCGAGTGGCCCCGCGGTCAGCACCCGCGCCAGCGCTGCAGGCGGGCGTGACGGGATCCGCACCGTCGTCCCTGCCGCCGCCGCGACGACCAGCCGGTTTCCCAGGAACGTCACGCGCGACGCAGGGACAATGAGGCGGCGCTTCGCCAGCTCATTCATCCAGTCCTCATCCGCGGACACGAACAGGTCCGCTGTCGCGCCGGCCTCGACCTGCCGTGCCAGCGCCGACGAGGCCGCGAACGAGATCGTCGGGCGCACATGCCCCTTCGCCGCCCACGCATCAGCGGCCGCGGTCATCGATTCCTGCAGGCTCGCCGCCGCCAGCACGAGCGGTGCCGCGCGCTGCGCAGCGTCGGCGCCCGTCGCGACGCCGCCGACGGCCAGCATGGCGACCAATACCGGATACTTCATCATGTCCCCTCAGGCCCGCCAATGATCACGGCGCTATAATATGCCGCCCGCTGAACGCCACAACGGACATGGGGTTCATTCCGCCCCGGAGGGCGCCGTCACGCGCCCCGTCCGGGCCAGCTTGCCCCAGCCGACCATCGGTCCGCGCAGGGCCTGGGCGAGCGCCTTGAGCACGACATAGTACATCATCTGCCGATAGCCGATCCGCTGCGGGATCAGCAGCCAGAGCAGCCGCCACCGCTCGCGTCGCTCGAGCGCGAACGCGATCGTCGCCGCGAGCAGGTCGATCGCGGTGAAGACCAGCCAATAGGTCAGCATGGTCTGCAGATCATGGCTGCTCTGTGCCCAGCCATGCGCCGAGACCGCGACATAGGTCGTCGCGACACTGATGAGCAGCGCGAGGTCGATGATCGGCGAGATCGCCGCCAGCAGGATCTGGAACACGATCGCCTGGGGCAGCCCCACCCAGCCAAGCCCGCGCGGCTGGCTGCGGCCGATCGCCGACCGGTGCTTCCACAGGCACTGGAGCGTCCCGAACGCCCAGCGGAAGCGCTGTTTTGCCAGCGCACGCAGCGTCTCGGGGGCTTCGGTCCACGCGATCGCGAACTGGTCATACTGGACCGTCCACCCCGCGCGCTGGATCGCGATCGTCAGATCCTGGTCCTCGGCCAGCGTATCGTCGGGATAGCCGCCGACTTCGCGGATCGCCGCCAGTCGCCATGCGCCGACCGCGCCTGGCACGACCGTCATCGCGTTCAGCCGCGCGAGCGCGCGACGCTCGAGATTCTGCGCCGTGATATATTCGAGCGCCTGCCAGCGCGTGATCAGATTGACCCGGTTGCCGACCTTCGCATTGCCCGCGACCGCCCCCAGCGCCGGGTCGTCGAACCACCGCGCCAGCCGCGCGATCGTCAGCGGCTCGAACTGCGTATCGGCGTCGAGCGCGATTACGATCTCGCCCCGCGCCGCGGCCAGCCCGCGATTCAGCGCCCGCGCCTTGCCGCCGTTCGCCAGCGTCATGAGCCGCACCCGCGCATCGCCGGCAAAGGCGTCGGCGACGGCCTGGCTCGTACCGTCGCTCGACCCGTCGTCGATCACGATCACCTCGACCACGACATCGGTCGAGGCCAGCACGCCCTCGACTGCGCGGACGATGACGCGTTCCTCGTTGAACGCCGGGATCATCACCGTCACGAATCGGGCCGGATCGATCGCGGGGAACACCGTCCGCAATTCGCGGCGTGCCTGGATCAGCGCCAGTGCCGACAGCGCGAGCGCACGAAGGATGCCGATGGTGATCGCGATCCCAAAGATCCAGCGCAGGCCGATTACCAGTCCACCCAGCGTGCTGAACAGCGCAAGATCCGCGACCGCCGCGACCCGGTCGCTCGACGATATCACCGGCATCGCCGCATCGCGCGTCAGCCCGGCCAGCGCCGAAACCGGCACGAAATGATAGCCCATTGCCTGCAACCGATCGATGATCACCGGCAGCGCCGCGACGGTCTGCGCGCGGTTGCCGCCCGCATCGTGCAGCAGGATGATGTTGGCGCTGCGTTCGGGCGATCCTTCCACGACCTGTGCGATCGTGCGGTCGATGATCGCGGCGGTGCCCGGACGCTTCCAGTCGTCGGGATCGACGTGCAGGCCGACCGACACATAGCCACGCTGCTGCGCCTCGAGTGCGGGCTTGATCTCGTCCGCGGTGCTCGGCTCGGCATCGCCGAAATAGGGCGCGCGGAACAGGCGGAGCGATCGCCCGGTGAACGCCTGGAACAGCCGCTGCGTCGTGTTGAGCTCGAACCCGACCTGCCGCCCCGATACCGTCGCCAGATTGGGGTGCGTATAGGTGTGGCTGCCGACCTCATGCCCTTCGGCCACCATGCGTTCGAGCAGGCTCCGCTGCGTCAGCGCATTCTCGCCCACCACGAAGAATGTCGCCGGCACGTGCTTGCGCTGGAGGATGTCGAGGATCTGCGGCGTCCATTCGGCGTCCGGCCCATCGTCGAAGGTGAGCGCCAGCGCCCGCGGGCTGTAGCCCGTCCGCTGGACGACATAGGGCGAGGGCATGCGCGTGAAGCGGACGTCCGCGATCGCCCCGTCGGCAGCCGCGACCGTATCACGCAGCCCGGACACCGGCGTCGACCCGATCTTCAGGATCTCGCCATTGCCCTCGATATCGACATTCGTCCCGGCCGGGGTCGTGTTGATCGCACGCAGGTCGGGCAATCGGCGATGGTCGCGCCCGAAGATCGACCAGAGCGCCGGATCCTCCGACCCAAGCCGCCACAGCGCAAAGCTTTGAACCCCCGCCTTTTGAAGAAAGGCCAGCTCGTTATACGCGCTCGCCGCATCGAGCAGCCATACCTGATGCCGGGTCCCGCCATCGGCATAGGCGAAGCTGCTGGTGCCGCTGCCCTTGTCGAACGTCGGGACGGTGCCCGAATCGGCCGCCGCCTGCCACGCCTCCTCGACGCCCAACGCATCGCCGCCACGGTCGTGCCAGTCATAAGCATAGGATCCGAACGCGACGACCAGCTTTGAGGGGGCGACGCCGCGCGCGGCATTCGCGACCGACCGCGCGAACCAGCGCTGCGATGCGATCGGCCCGGCTGGGCCGCTCGTCTCGTGCTCGTCATAGGCCATCAGGAAGATCTTGTCGGTCACGCGCGCATAGGCATGCATGTTCCAGTCTGCATTCCCGACCGGCGCGGCGATCGCGACGACCCAGCCGCGTGGTGCGAACCGCGCCTTCGCCTCGGCGAGGAAGAGGCGGTAGTTCGCCTGCGCACCCGCCGGCAGGCTCTCGAAATCGAAGAAGGCGCCGCCTGCATGGTTCTCCGCGAGGAACGGGACCAGCCGATCGAGAAAGGCGCGCCGGGCGGTCACATCCGCAAACAGCGCGGCGCTGCCCGCGCCGTCCCAGTCGCCATCCTTGGCGTTCTGAACCATGGGCAGGATCACCGGGCGGTGGATCGCGCGATTGAGCACCGCGCGGCCCGCGACATCGCGGAACACGGTGATCCGGTGGTCGGCCCCGGTCACCGACACCCAGCCGGGAATGACCCAGTCGAGTTGTTCGACATGCCGGGCAAGGCTCGCCACGCTCGATTCGTCCCAGGGCACGTGGAAGGCGATGGCCAGCCGCGGATTGGTCGCGCGCGGTGCCTGTCCGACGCCCCCCTTCGCACCCGCCTTGCCGGCGCCCGCGGTGGGGCCACCGAACAGCGCCTTGCCGTAATAGTCGATGCTGCGCTGCGCCCGCCCGATCACGCCGCTATGCGGTGCCGGCAAGCGGTGAAGCCCGGGATGCTCGGGCTCGAACGGCAGCAACGGTGCCGCCGGGACCGCGCCGATCGACACGGCGAACACCGCCACCGACAATAAGACGAGCGCGACGAAGGCGATGACACCCAATGCGAAACGACGACGACGCCGACCGCTAGCGTCGTAGAAAACAGGATGCAGTGCCATGACCAACGCTATCCGACCCCAGGATCGCGCGCCATGCACCACCATTCATGCCCGCGACCGATCGGGACGATGACAAATCCGTCACGTCAGCCTGAAAGTGATCACCCGATCAGGAGTCGTCGCCCATCCGCAGCGCGGCGATGAATGCCTCCTGCGGGATGCTGACCGACCCATATTCGCGCATCTTCAGCTTGCCCTTCTTCTGCTTTTCCAGAAGCTTCTTCTTACGGCTTGCATCGCCGCCATAGCATTTGGCGGTCACGTCCTTGCGCATCGCGCTGATCGTCTCGCGCGCGATCACCTTGCCGCCGATCGCTGCCTGGATCGGGATCTTGAACAGATGCCGCGGGATCAGATCCTTCAGCCGCTCGACCATGCCGCGACCGCGCACCTCGGCGGTGCCGCGGTGGACGATCATGCTCAGTGCGTCGACCGGCTCCTCGTTGACCAGGATACCCATCTTGACGAGGTCGCCCTCGCGATAGCCGATCTGGTGATAGTCGAAGCTCGCATAGCCCTTCGACATCGACTTTAGCCGGTCGTAGAAATCGAACACGACCTCGTTCAGCGGAAGTTCGTAGGTCGCCTGTGCGCGGCCGCCGACATAGGTCAGGTTCTTCTGGATCCCGCGACGATCCTGGCAGAGCTTGAGCACGCTGCCGAGATATTCGTCGGGGACGTAGATCGTCGCTTCGATCCACGGCTCGCTGATCGTCGCGATCTTGTTCGGCTCGGGCATGTCGGCGGGGTTGTGCAACTCGATATGCGTCGTGCCCGCAGGATCGGGGTGGGTCAGCTCGATCTCGTACACCACCGACGGCGCAGTCGTGATCAGGTCGAGGTCATATTCGCGCGTCAGCCGCTCCTGGATGATCTCCAGATGGAGCAACCCCAAGAACCCGCAGCGGAAGCCGAAGCCCAGCGCCGCCGACGTCTCCATCTCGAACGAGAAGCTCGCGTCGTTGAGGCGCAGCTTGCTGATGCTTTCGCGCAGCTTCTCGAACTCTGCCGCATCGACCGGGAACATGCCGCAGAACACCACCGGCTGGACTTCCTTGAAGCCCGCCAGCGCTTCCAGCGCAGGACGCTTCGCATCGGTGATCGTGTCGCCGACGCGGGTCTGCGCGACCTCTTTGATCTGCGCGGTGATGAAGCCCATCTCGCCCGTGCCCAGCTCGGTCAGCTGCTCGATCTTGGGGCGGAAACACCCGACCCGGTCGACCAGGTGCATCGTGCCGGTCTGCATGAACTTGATCTGCTGGCCCTTCTTCAGAACGCCGTCGATCACGCGGACGAGGATGACGACGCCGAGATACGGATCGTACCAGCTGTCGACCAGCATGGCCTTCAGCGGTGCCTCCGGATCGCCCTTGGGCGGCGGGATCTTCGTGACGATCGCCTCGAGGATGTCCTCGATGCCGATGCCCGACTTGGCCGATGCGAGCACCGCGCCGGACGCGTCGATGCCGATCACGTCCTCGATTTCCTTGCGGACCTTCTCGGGTTCGGCGGCGGGAAGATCGATCTTGTTGATGACCGGCACGATCTCGTGATCATGTTCGATCGACTGATAGACGTTGGCGAGCGTCTGCGCCTCGACGCCCTGCGCCGCGTCGACCACGAGCAGCGCGCCCTCGCACGCGGCGAGGCTACGGCTCACCTCATAGGCGAAATCGACATGCCCCGGCGTGTCCATCAGGTTGAGGACGTAATCCTCGCCGTCCTTCGCGCGGTAAGCTAGGCGCACGGTCTGCGCCTTGATCGTGATCCCGCGTTCCTTCTCGATGTCCATGTTGTCGAGCACCTGCTCGGACATTTCGCGCGCGGTCAGACCGCCGGTTTGCTGGATCAGTCGATCGGCGAGCGTCGACTTGCCATGGTCGATATGCGCGATGATGGAGAAGTTGCGGATGTGGGACAATTCGGTCGTCATGCGCGCGCCGTTAGCACCTCGCCGGGCTTATGCCAAAGCTTCCGCATCATCTGTGGCAACGGGGATCACAATCAGCGTCGCTTTCCCTGGTGCCGGATGTTCGCCGGACGCCCGCGCCGCTTGATCTCGCGGCCCGGCTTGCGCGCGCGTGCCGGTCCCGCGGCCCCCTTCCCCTCGGGCATCTCGAAGCGCAGCGCGCCCGATACCGGGTTCGCCTCGGCGAGCTTGAGGTCGAGCATCTGTCCCTGCGCATAGACGTCGCCACTATCCTCGCCGACCAGCGTTCGCGCCGCCTCGTCGAAACGGAAATATTCGCCGCCAAGGTCGCGCACCGGCATCAGCCCGTCGCCGCCGATTCCCTCGACGGTCGCGAAGAATCCGAAATTGGTGACGCCGGTAATCCGCACTTCCATGATCTGACCGACGCGTTCGGACAGGAAGGACGCGACATAGCGGTCGATCGTGTCGCGCTCGGCCTCCATCGCGCGGCGTTCGAGCCGGCTGATCGTCTCGCCGATCGCCTCCATCCCGGCCGCGTCCTCAGCGGGCAATCCGCCTGCCCCCAGGCCATAGGCCGCGACCAGCGATCGATGCACGATCAGATCGGCATAACGGCGGATCGGCGAGGTGAAGTGGGCGTAGCTGCCAAGCCCCAGCCCGAAATGCCCGTGATTGGCGGGGCTGTAATAGGCCTGGGTCTGCGTGCGCAGCACCTGCTCCATCACCTGCGGCCGGAAGTCGGCGTCACCGATCCGCTCGAGCACATGGTTGAACGTCGCTGGACGGATGACCTGCCCCAGCGCGAACGGCACTCCGAACGTCTCGAGATAATCCTTCAGCGCCATCAGCTTCTCGCGGCTCGGCGGCTCATGGTCGCGGTACATCACCGGCGCCTTCTTGCCCTCCAACGCCTTGGCCGCGGCGACGTTGGCCGCGATCATGTAGTCCTCGATCAGCCGGTGCGCATCGAGCCGTTCGCGCGGTGCGACCGACATGATCCGCCCCTTCTCGTCGAGCACCACCCGCCGCTCGGGCAGGTCGAGGTCGAGCGGCGCGCGCGCATCGCGGGCCTTCGCCAGCGACGCCCAGCATCCCCAGAGGGGCTTCAGCACCGTCTCCGTCATGTCGAGCGCCAGCGTACCGTCGATCGCCGCCTGCGCCTCCTCATAAGCGAGGTTCGCCGCGATCCGCACCACCGCGCGGGTGAAGCGCCACGACTTGAGCGACCCGTCCTTGCCGATCACCAGGTGACAGGCGAGCGCGGCGCGATCCTCGCCTTCCTTCAGCGAACAGACGTCCGCCGACAGGATCTCGGGCAGCATCGGCACGACGCGGTCGGGGAAATAGACCGAATTGCCACGACGTCGCGCCTCGCGGTCGATCTCCGACTTCGGCCGCACGTAGAAGCTGACATCGGCGATCGCGACGATCGCCTTCCAGCCGCCGGCATTGGCCGGATCCTCGTCCGCCTGCGCCCAGACCGCGTCGTCGTGATCGCGCGCATCTTCCGGGTCGATCGCGACGATCGGCAGGTGGCGCAGATCCTCGCGGTCGTCGCCGAGCGGGAGTTGTGCGACGCGCTTGGCCTCGTCGATCGCCTCGACCGCGAAGACGTCGGGGATGCCGTGCTTGTGGATCGCGATCAGCGAGAAACTGCGCGCGGCGAACGGGTCGCCCAGCTTGTTGACGACCCGCGCGGCGATCCGCGGCGGCTTGCCCGCCAGTTCGGCCAGCACCAGATCGCCCGGCGCGGCGCCGCCGGCATCGGCAACCGCGAACTCACGCCGCTCGCGCTTGTCGACGCCGGTCAGCCACAGCCGCCCCGCCTCCTCGCGCAGCACGCCGAGCACCTGTTCGGACGCGGGCGCGAGCACCTTCATCGGATGCGCGGTCCAGCCATTGCCGGCCTCCTCGGTCCGCGCGAGGATCCGCTCGCCGACCCCCAGCGCGCCGCGCTTGCGTTCGCGTACGCGCAGCCGCGGCGGTGGCACGCCCTCGGCCTCCCAGCGCTCGGGGACCGCCCAGACATTGCCCGCATCGTCGACATCGGCGATCCGCAGCACGGTGACCTTGGGCACGCCGCCCATCTTGTGGAACGCACGGCCGGGGGCGCTGTCGATCAGCCCCTCGTCCGCCATGTCCTTCAGCAACGCCTTCAGTCCAATCTTGTCCTGCGCACTCAGGCCGAAGCCCTTGGCGATTTCGCGTTTACCCGCTGGGACGTCCGACGACGCGATGAAGTCCAGGATCTGCTGGCGGGTCGGAAGACCGGCTTTCGGTTTGTACATCCCCACCAGATAGGGTGCGTAGGGCGATGCGTCACCCGTTACCGGCAAGCCTTTGCAACACGGCGAAAATCAATCCTTGCGCCTGAACCTCATGAGCATATCATCTCCGGATAAACATAAGGAGAGAGACAGTGACGACGCCGCTACGGCTCGAAGCCGATCCTGAGGACAAGAACCTCGTCATCCTGCAAAGCCTGATCTGCCTGTTGCGCGAGAAGAACATCCTGTCGCGCGCCGACATCGAGGAGCTTTGCGCCACGGTCCAGCGCCGCGCCGCCGAACCGGCCAGCGACCCGATGCCTTGCCAGAACGGCGCATTGCGCGAAGCGGCGATAGAGGTCGCGCATATCGGCGACTATATCGGCCGGCGCTATGGTGGAAAGCACCGGCGCGCGTTCTGACCACACGCCGACCTGTCGCGTCCTAGCCGCCGAGCTCCGCGCGTCGGAAGCACGTCGCTTCATGGTCGTTGACGATGCCGACCGCCTGCATCCAGGCATAGACGATCGTCGGACCCACGAACTTGAACCCGCGACTCTTGAGATCGGCTGCGATTTGGGCCGACAATGGCGATTGCGTGACCAGCTTGGTACCGTCGCCGATCAGCACCTTGCCATCGGTAAACGACCAGCAATAGGTCGCGAAATCAAGCCCCGCATCGCGCATCGCGAGGACCGCGTGCGCGCCGCCGATCGTCGACTCGATCTTGGCCCGTGACCGGATGATACCGGCGTTCCCCATCAGCCGGGCGATGTCTGCCTCGTCGAAGCGCGCGACCTGTTCCGGGTCGAACCCGGCAAAGGCGGCGCGAAACGCCTCGCGCTTGCGCAACACGGTGATCCAGGCAAGTCCCGCCTGGAAACCGTCGAGCATCAGCTTTTCCCATAGCGCGCGTCCGTCGCGTTCGGGAACGCCCCAGTCGGTGTCGTGATAGGCGCACATCAGCGGATCGTGCCCCGCCCAGCCACAGCGCGAAGGGGACGTCGTCACAGGGCATTCTCCAGGATGTCGTCGAGCGACGCATTGCGCACGCCCAGCCGGTCGAGCCGGGTCAGCATCGCTGACCACCAGTCATGGAACGCGCGCAGATCGGCAGCGTCGCGGACATAGGGCGTATTGCCGGGGACGAGCGACGGCGAATGGAACGCGAAGTTGAGCAGTTCGATCCCCTCGCCCACCGCGATCGTCACCGCCTCCAGCGCGGCGCCGATCGGCATGTCCTCCGGCGTCAACGCGACCCGCGACAACAGCCCCAGTCGCGACGCGACACCGCGCGCATAGGGCACTCGCCCCAGCGCGCGGTACAGTCCTGCACCGCGACCCCGCAGCGCGCCGACATACAGCGTCGACAACGGCACGCTGAGAAGCGCGCCCCGGCGGCAGGGACGCGGGTCGCTCGACGAAAAGTCGGGCCCCCCTTCGGCCGAATAGTCATAGCCGGGCCGGATTGAGCTATCGAGGCGATAGCCGAGCGCCGTGAGTGTCGCGACCGTGTCCGGGCCGACCCCGTAGCGACCCGCCCGATAGGCGCGTGGGGGTCGACCGAACGCCGTGGCAATCGCGTCGGTGAGAAAGCGGAGCTTCGCGGCTTCGAGGCCTTCGGGAAGATTGCCCGCAAAGCTCATCGCCGGGGTCAGCGGCTCACCAAAGGGCGGGTTGACCCAGGGGTGTAGCTGCGCGCCGATCTCCGACCGGCCATCGGCAACGACGTCGCGCAGGATCTCGACGGCGGCGGGATCGTCGACGATCGGATAATCGACCAGACAGGTCAGCGCGACGCCCTGCTCGCGGAACCGCGCATGCGCCTTAGGGAATGCCGCCATCGCACTCGTCGAATGTCGCGTACGCTCGAATGGCGCGGTCCAGTCGAACTCCTCCTCGACATCGACGAACAGCGTGTAGCGCGGTGCGAAACCCGGCCGCCAGACGATGGGCTCCGGCGGTGAAGCCAGCCTGTACCGCGCGTCGTTCACCGAAACCGGTCGAGAACGCGCTCCATCCGTTCGGCCGCAACGGCAGGTAGCGTGAGGATGATGTGTTCGGCCTCGAACGCCATGTGCCCACCCAGTTCGACCGCAAAATTCTGCGCCAGCCGCAGCGCAAATCCGGTGCCCAGCAACGGGGCGCCATCGCGCTCGTGACCGCGGTCGTTGTCGATGCTCAGCAGGATGTTCGTGTCGTGCACCGCCATCGCGCGAGGCCGATCGAAGCGCAGCGCCACCGTATCGCCGCAGCACAGGACCGCGACCATCAGCATCTCGTCCGCGCTGCAGGCCGATACGAGGGTCGCCAGCAGGCGCCCCACCAGCCGTTCGACCGCAAGGTCGTCACCGGCGATGTCGCAATGGGCCGCTGACGGATCGATGACGACCTGGGCACCGCGCAACGCTGCCAGCGGTGCGAGGTCACGCACCACGCCGTCGAGCAACGGCAGGACGGGCACGATCGTCGGGCGCAGCTCGAGCGCGTCGCCTTCAATCCGTGCCGCGGTATCCAGATCCTCGATCGCGGCCAGCAGTTCGGACGCCTGGCTCCGGATCATCGCCGCACGTTCGCGATAGGTTGCAGGGACCGGGCCGAGCAATTCGGTCTCGATCAGTTCGGCGAAGCCCGCAATCGCATTGGTCGGCGTGCGCAACTCGTGCACCAGTTGCCGCAACGAATCGGAAACCGGCGACTTGGGCGCGGCCAACGGCTCCCCGAGCGACGCGACCTCGTCGCGGCGCGGCCGGCGCGCGGTGCCGCGAAACCCGGTAAACCGCCCCGATGCGGGATCGAAGGCCGGGACACCCGAAATACGCCATGCACCGGCAGCGCTCGACAAACCGCCAATCTGGAGCCGCGCCGCGTCGAAGGCGGAGCGCCGCCGGTAGGCGCCTGCCGCGACTCCGTCGATCTGAACCTCACCCTGAACGGCGGCATAGGCCAGCGAGGCGCCAACCAGCGCCATGCGCGACACGCCGTCGACCCAGCGGATCACGCCCGTCGGATCGGTTTCGTAGCGGAAGCTGTCGGCAACCTCCGCGGCAAAGTCCGTCGCGTCAGGCACGATCCGATCGCGATTGAACGCGTCGATGCGTTTGACGAGGTCGGAAATTTCGAACCGCTCGGGCTTCGCGACGGGCTCGGGCGCGGCGTCGGTCGCCGGTACCGCCGCGTGACGCAGCGCTTCGGCCACGACCGGCAGACCGCGCGTAATTGCGCCGAGCGTGACAAAGGGCGACGCGGTGCGCGGCATGGTCGGACACGACGGTGATTCCGCTGGAGCCTCGACGGCAGGTGCGGGCACCACGTCATCGACAGAAAGCTGCACCTCTGCACCGGGGTTGATCGCGGGAGCAACGTCGGATGGGGCCGGATGATGCGCGAGGACGAAATCGGTCGACCCGAAACTCTCAAGACCGCGACAGACGGGTTCGGGCAGATCTCGCCGATGCCGCAGGACGGATCGGCCCGCCGGGGTCAGCTGAGGCAGCAGAGCAAGCCAGTCATCCGCAGGCAGCATCGCAGTCCGCAACACGGGGGCGGCGATCGCCAAGGTGTCTTCGGCAAAAAACCGTACCAGTGCGACATCGGGCTTCGCGAACGCCAGCGCGCGCGCGCTTGCCGCGCGAACCGTGTCGGGGACCAGCTTGCGCAGCGCCTGCAACCGTTCCAGCGACTCAGCATCGGCCGGGCTACGCCCGCGTCCGATCAGGTCGACCATCTGACGCCACGCCGATTGAGCACCGAAATCCGTGGCCATGTCGGCAGATAGCACGGTCTTCAGGCTGTCGTCGAAGCGCACGGAGTTCCCCGAATGGACGCTGCACCGCCTGCGTCATCAAGCTGTCATACCCTGAGGCGGCCTTGGAAGGAACAACAGAATTGGCGTGCATGGTTATGCCGTGGCGATGTGGGACAATTGCGTTTCGCCGCAACAATCTTATCGCTATGGAGGGTCGATCGCCGTGTTTGACGCGTTTCATGGGAGTTACACGTAATGAGTTTTGACCGGATCGATCGCCAGATCCTGTCGCTTCTGCAGGCCGACGGTCGGATGACCAATGTCGACCTAGCAGACCAGGTCGGGCTGACCGCGCCGCCATGCCTGCGCCGCGTCCGAGCGCTGGAAGAAGCGGGCGCGATCCGCGGCTATCATGCCGACCTCGACGCCGGCCGCCTTGGCTTCCCCATCACCGTCTTCGCGATGGTCAGTTTGCGCAGCCAGGCCGAGCACGACCTGGCCGCGTTCGAAACGCATATCGCCGACATTCCCGAGATCCGCGAATGCCACATGCTCAACGGCGAGATCGACTTCATCTTGAAGATCGTCGCCGCCGACCTGAAGAGCTTCCAGGAAATCCTGACCACGCACCTGACCCCTGCCCCCAACGTCGCCAGCGTGAAAACCTCGCTGACGATCCGCACCGCCAAGGCGCTGTCGGGCATTCCCGTCACGCTCGACTAGGCAAAACTTCAACGCAGCATCCGCAGCGGCCCCTTCGACGCGGGGCACAAAAAAAGGGGACGGCATCGCTGCCGCCCCCTTTTCCATTCCTGCCACCCGCTCAGGCGGCGGGGGCGTTCATCCAGGCCGTCCAGAGCTGCGCCGTCTCCAGACGTGGCGTGGTCTTCACGGCCGCGAACGAGGTCGCCGCACCAGCCTTGTCGCCCGACTTCGCCTGCGCGATGCCGAGATGCAGGTTGACGTCGTCGGCATTCACACCGCCCTTGCTGAGCGCGAGGCGATAGAGTTCGATCGCCTTGGCGTAGTTATCCTGCCCCAGATAGGCGTCAGCAGTGCCGGCAGCCAGCTTGCCATCGGCGTTGCTCGCGGCCTTCTTCTCGAGCCCGGACAAGGGGCCGTCGTTGCGGATCGCCGTGCCGGTATCCGCCAGCAGGGTCTTCGCCATGGTGTTGGTCGCAGGGATCTTGCCCGCAGCCATGCCTTCCTTGAGCACGGCCTGCGCCTCGCTCGGCAGACCGCGACGGTTCACGCTGTCGGCATATTCAAGATAGTCGTTCTGATCGGCGAGCGACTTGGTCTGGCGCATCAGCCGGAACAGGTCGATCTTCTGCGTCTCGTCGAGCGTGACGACGCCGTTCTGCTGAAGACCGAACGTCACGATCACGTCGCGCCACGTCTTGGGCGACGGATAGGCGACCGCGTATTTCTGCAGCCAGGCGAAGGTCTCCGGCTTCAGCTTGGCGGCATTGGCCTTGCTGATCGCATAGCGATAGAAATCCTCGGGTGCCTTCTGACCGGCCGCGGTCGATGCCGTCACCGACGCATCGAGATCGGCGAGACCGCTCTTCACATCGCCGGTTTCCATCTTCGCCTTGACGATCTGGAGATCGAGGTTCGGGTCGGTGAAGCCGAGCGCCTTGGCCTTCTGGAAATACTGGATCGCGACCGGATACTGCTTGCCGTTGAACGCGAGCGCGCCGCGACGATAGGTGTAGCGCCCGCGCATGTCGGCAGGCGTGCTCGGATTGGCGATCAGCACGTCGAGCGGCCCGGCCAGGACCGTCTCGTTGATCGGAGCATTGGGGTTGGCGGCCTGTGCGGCGGCCAGCTTCTGCTGTTCCAGATCATAGCGCAGCGCGGCGCCGATATATTTGTCGTCGTCGGTCTTCGCGGCTGCGTCGATCTGCGCGAGCGCGGGCTCTGCGGTGGCGAAATCCTTCGCGGCGATTGCGGGCTGTGCGACCTGCGCGGCCTTCAGGACCTCGGGGCTCAGCGTGAGACCGCCCTTGGCCTCTTCCTTCTTGTCCTTGGCCATGGCCGGAACGCTTAGTGCCATGCCGCTCACCCCGGTGGCGAGCACCGCGGCCAGTGCGAGTTTCGAAATGGTCTTCATGCGGGAACTCTCCTCGTGCGTATCTGCGACTTGGCGCGACGCTATATGGGTGTGGCCGATTGCGTTCAAGCAAGCAGCGGGAATCAGGGTGAAGACACGCCTTATGTGTCTCGCGCACTGAACGCCGATTGAACGCGCCGGGTTGCACGGCTAGGTGACCCGCATGATCGCCGTCCTCTCGCCCGCCAAGACGCTCGACTATGAGACCGCCCTGCCCCCCGTCACCCCCACCCGGCCGCGGTTCGCCGACGAGGCGACGACGCTCGCGCATGCGGCGGCGCATCTGACGCAGAAGCGGCTGAGCGAGCTGATGCACATCTCGCCCGCGCTCGCGAAGCTCAATGCCGACCGGTTCGGCGATTTCGACACGCTGCCCGAACGCCCCGCGCTGTTCGCGTTCGCGGGTGACGTCTATACCGGGCTCGACGCGAAGACGCTCGACGAGGCGGCGGTGGACTATGCGCAGGATCATCTGCGCATGCTTTCCGGGCTTTACGGCCTGCTACGTCCACTCGATGCGATGCGCCCCTATCGGCTCGAAATGGGGACTCGCTGGGCGCCCCGTCAGAAGAAGCTGACCGACTGGTGGCGCGATCGGATCGCAAAGCTTCTGGCCGAGGACGTCGAGGCCGAAGGCTCGGGGACGATCCTCAATCTCGCCAGCCAGGAATATTGGGCGGCGGCCGATGGCAAGCTGCCCGCCGGGATCCGCGTCGTCGCGTTCGATTTTCGCGAGGGGGAGGCCCAGAAATTTGTCAGCTTCCACGCCAAGAAGGCGCGCGGGATGGCGGCGCGCTGGATGCTCGAGCACCGCATCGACGATATCGAGGGGATGAAGGGCTTCGACACCGACGGCTATGCCTATGACGCGGCTGGCAGCACCGACGCGCAGTGGCGGTTCGTGCGCCGATGAGCAGCGCGGTCGTCATCGGCGCCTCGGGCGGGATCGGCAAGGCGCTGGAAGAGGCGCTGCGCGACGAGGGCACGTTCGATGCCGTCCACGGCTTCTCGCGGTCGGCCGATGGCGATCGCCATCTGGACCTGGAGGATGAAGCGAGCATCGCCGCCGCAGCGACGAAGGTCGGGTCGCCGACGCTCGTGATCGTCGCGACGGGCCTGCTCCATGCGGGCGACAAGGGGCCTGAAAAGGCGATGCGCGATCTCGATCCGGTGTGGATGGCGCGCAACTTCGCGATCAACGCGATCGGTCCCGCTTTGGTCGCCAAGCATTTCCTGCCGACGATGCCCAAGACGGGGCGGATCGTGTTCGCAGTCCTCTCGGCGCGGGTCGGCAGCATCGGCGACAACAAGCTCGGCGGCTGGTACGGCTATCGCGCGTCGAAGGCGGCACTCAACCAGTTCGTCCGGACGATCGCGATCGAGGACAAGCGGCGCAACTCGAGCGGCATCGTCGTCGGGCTTCATCCGGGTACGGTCGACACCGGTCTGTCGCAGCCGTTCCAGGGCAATGTGACGCCCGGCACGCTGTTCAAGCCGGACCGGGCGGCGGTCCAGCTGCTCGACGTGATCGACGGCCTCCGCGCGCCCGACAGCGGGAAGCTGTTCGCCTGGGACGGGGTCGAGATTACCCCCTGACCCGGGCCTTCGCCCGCCCCAAGGTCCGTCACCCCGGCGAAAGCTGGCATGGCGCATCGCGCCGACAACCCACAACCACCCGCAAATACCGATGAAACCTCTCCTCTCCCCGCGCGTACGCGTGCGCGGGGGTAGTAAGGTGGTCCCCCCTCGGCTAAGGTGTGTCATCGTACCGAAACAAGCCGAAAGCCTTCAGATTTGACCGACGAGACCATGCTCGCCGAACCCACCGGCGGCGAGCCAGCCGGCATTGCCACCATCTCGATCGTCGACGAGATGAAGTCGAGCTATCTCGACTATGCGATGAGCGTAATCGTCGCGCGCGCGCTCCCCGACGTCCGCGACGGCCTGAAACCCGTTCATCGCCGCATCCTTTACGGCGCGCACGAGAGCGGCTTCGTCGCGGGCAAGCCCTATCGCAAGTCGGCGCGTATCGTCGGTGACGTGATGGGTAAATATCACCCGCACGGCGATAGCTCGATCTACGACGCGTTGGCCCGCATGACCCAGGACTGGTCGATGCGCGTGCCGCTGATCGACGGTCAGGGCAACTTCGGCTCGATGGATCCCGATCCACCCGCGGCGATGCGCTACACCGAGGCCCGCCTTGGCAAGGTTGCCAATGCGCTGCTCGGCGATCTCGACAAGGACACGGTCGACTTCACACCCAACTATGACGGCTCGGAGCGCGAGCCGTCGGTGCTGCCGGCGCGCTTCCCCAATCTGCTCGTCAACGGCGCAGGCGGCATCGCGGTCGGCATGGCGACCAACATCCCGCCGCACAATCTCGGCGAAGTCATCGCCGCGTGCCTCGCCTACATGGACAATGGCGCGATCACGACCGAGGAACTGTTCGAGATCGTCCCCGGTCCCGACTTCCCGACCGGCGCGATCATTCTCGGCCGTGCGGGCGCCAAGTCCGCCTACGAGACCGGCCGCGGTTCGATCATCGTCCGCTCGCGCCACGTCGTCGAGGAGGGCAAGGGCGACCGTCGCTCGATCGTCCTGACCGAGATCCCGTTCCAGACCGGCAAGAACGGCCTGGTCGAGAAGATCGCCGAAGCCGCCAAGGACAAGCGGATCGAAGGCGTCAGCGACATTCGCGACGAATCGAGCCGCATGGGCGTGCGCATCGTCATCGACCTGAAGCGCGACGCGACCCCCGACGTCGTGCTCAACCAGCTCTGGCGGCACACGCCTGCGCAGTCGAGCTTCCCCGCCAACATGCTCGCGATCCGCGGCGGCCGCCCCGAGCTGCTCAACCTGCGCGACATCATCGGCGCGTTCATCACCTTCCGCGAGCAGGTCATCACCCGCCGCTCGAAGTTCGAGCTCGCCAAGGCACGTGAGCGCGCCCATCTGTTGCTCGGCCTCGTCATCGCGGTCACCAATCTCGACGAAGTCGTCCGCATCATCCGCGGGTCGTCGAGCCCCGCCGAAGCACGCGGCAAATTGCTTGCGCGCGAATGGCCGGTCGCGGAGATCGCGCCGTACATCGCGCTCGTCGAGGCGGTCGAGGACAAGCAGCAGGAGGGCATCTACAAGCTGTCCGAGCCGCAGGTCCGCGCGATCCTCGATCTGCGTCTCCACCGCCTCACCGCGCTGGGTCGCGACGAGATCGGCGACGAACTGAAGACGCTCGCGGCATCGATCGCCGAGCTGCTCCACATCCTCGCCGACCGCGCCAAGCTGTACGAGGTGATGCGCGGCGAGCTGATCGCGATCCGCGACGAATTCGCGACCCCGCGCCGGTCCGAGATCGCCGCGGCCGCCAACGGCATCGACGACGAGGATCTGATCGAGCGCGAGGACATGGTCGTCACCGTGACCATGCAGGGCTATATCAAGCGCACCAGCCTCGACACGTTCCGCGCACAGGCACGCGGCGGCAAGGGCCGCGCGGGCATGTCGACCAAGGACGAGGACGTTGTCACCGAGCTGTTCGTCACCTCGACGCACACGCCGGTGCTGTTCTTCTCGAACCTCGGCAAGGTCTATCGCTACAAGGTCTGGCGCCTGCCCGAGGGTGGCCCCGCCACGCGCGGCCGGCCGATGATCAACCTGCTGCCGCTGGCGCCGGGCGAGACGATCTCGACCGTGCTCCCGCTGCCCGAGGATCTCAGCGAGTGGAGCCGCCTCCACGTGATGTTCGCGACGCAGCGCGGGCTCGTCCGCCGCAACGCGATGGATGCGTTCACGAACGTGCCGTCGAACGGCAAGATCGCGATGCGCTTCGAGGAAGGCTCCGAGGACAAGCTGATCGGCGTCGCGTTGCTCACCGAGCATGACGATGTCCTGCTCGCGACGCGGCTCGGAAAAGCGATCCGCTTTGCCGGCGACGACGTCCGCGAGTTCCAGAGCCGCACCTCGACAGGTGTGCGCGGCGTGACGCTAAAGGGCGACGACGAGGTCATCTCGCTGTCGGTCCTTCACCGCGTCGGCGCGACTCCGGAAGAACGCGAGACGTACCTCAAATTCGCCCCCTGGAAGGGCGAACGCGAGGGCGATCACGGGATGGGCGACGAGCGCTACAACGATCTCAAGGATCGCGAGCAGTTCATCCTGACGGTCTGCGAGAACGGCTATGGCAAGCTGTCGAGCGCGTACGACTATCGTCGCACGGGGCGTGGTGGTCAGGGTATCACCAACATCGACAACATCGCGCGCAATGGTCAGGTCGTGGCGAGCTTCGCCGCGGCCAAGGGCCATCAGCTGATGCTGGTGACCAACCAGGCCAAGCTGATCCGCACGACGCTCGCGTCACTGCGCGTCATCAGCCGCAACTCGGCGGGCGTGAAGCTGTTCGACGTGGCGAAGGGCGAGCATGTGGTCTCGGCCGCGCGGATCGAGGAGACCGAGGAAGACGCCGAAGTGAACCTGGCCGACGCAACGCCAGAGCTGGCGCCCGACACCGGCGCGACGATCGGCGAGGACACGGCGGCGGGCGATCCGACCGAAGGCCAGGGGGACGGCGAATGAGCCGCGACCCTATCGCCTACAAGGTGCTGACGGGCGAGCAACTGGCGTCGCTGGAAAGCGGCAGCTTCGCCGGCGCGCCGGTCGATCTGGCCGATGGGTATATCCACCTGTCGACCGCGGCGCAGCTGACCGAGACGGTCGACAAGCATTTCACCGGCCAGTCCGACCTGTACGTCGCCGCAGTCGATCTCGAAGCGATCGGCGACGACGTGACATGGGAAGAGTCGCGCGGCGGCCAGCTCTTCCCGCACATCTATAACGGCCCGCTCCTGCTCGAGACGGTGCTGTCCTACGGCCCGCTCGAACGCGACGATGCCGGCCAGATTAAGCTGCCCGTAGCCGGCTGAAGCCCTGACCATCCTTCCCCGCCCGGGGGAGGTGGCAGGCAGAGCCTGACGGAGGGGGCGGCAACGACGACCGTCGTTTATCCGCCCCCGCTACCCGATCACGCCGCCAGATCGCGCATCAACGGTGCATGCCGGTCGACGAGCACCGCACTCGCCTGGTTCAGCCCGACGACCTCGACCACCGCACCATGCCGCCGCAGCTTGGCGACTACGTCGTCGAGCACGCCGACCGCGGTGACGTCCCAGAGATGCGCGCCCGTCAGGTCGATCCGCACATGCTTGGCCTCCTCACGCAGGTCGAACCGGTCCGCGAAGATATCGGCGCTGGCGAAGAACACCTGCCCCGTCACGCTGTAGACCCGCGTATCGCTCGCCGCGTCGTACTCGACCGCCACGTCCATCATCCGCGTGACCTTCCACGCGAAAAACACGCCGCTCAACAGCACGCCGACCCCGACGCCGAGCGACAGGTCGTGGGTCGCCACGGTGACGACGACCGTCGCCAGCATGACGACGCTCGACACCTTGGGATGCCGCACCAGATCGCGCAGCGACCCCCAGGAGAAGGTGCTGATCGACACCATGATCATGATCGCAACCAGCGCCGCGACCGGCACCTGTGCGACCCAGGGACGCAACGGCACCATCACGACGAGCAGGAACACACCAGCGACCATCGTCGACAGCCGTCCGGTGCCGCCATAGCGGACATTGCCGACCGTCTGGCCGATCATCCCGCACCCGGCGATCCCGCCGAACGCGCCCGCAGCGATGTTGGCGAGCCCGAGCCCGGTGCATTCGCGCGCCTTCGAGCTGCGCGTCTCGGTCAGCTCGTCGACGACATTGGCGGTCATCATCGATTCGAGCAGCCCAACCGCCGCCATCGCAAGCGCATAGGGGGCGACGATGCGCAGCGTATCCCAGCTGAGCGGCACGTCGGGCAAGCCGAACGACGGCAGCGAATCGGGCAGCCGCCCGAGATCGCCGACCGTCTTCAGCGGCATCGGAAACCACATCGCGATTGCGGTCAGCACGACGATGCAAATGAGCGGCGACGGGATCGCACTCGAGATCCGCGGCACGAGATAGATGATCGCAAGCCCGCCCGCGATCATCGCATAGGCCTGCCAGCTGACCCCCACCATCTGCGGCACCTGCGCCGAGAAGATCAGGATCGCGAGTGCGTTGACGAAGCCCGCATGGACCGAGCGCGAGACGAACCGCATCAGCACATCGAGCTTGGCGAGCCCGAACGCGATCTGCAGCATGCCTGCGAGGATCGTCGCGACGAGGAGATATTGAAGCCCGTGCGCATGGACGAGCGCGGCGGCCACCAGCGCGACGGAGCCCGCCGCGCCCGAGATCATCGCGGGGCGCCCGCCCGCAAAAGCGATGACGATGCCGATCACGAACGAGGCAAACAGGCCGACTTCGGGATCGATGCCGGCGACGAAGGAAAAGGCGATGACCTCGGGGATCAGCGCGAAGGTGCCGACCATGCCAGCGAGAATGTCACGCCGCGCGGCCGTCGGGCCGCTATACCACTCGGCGCGGTAACGAGAAAAAGCAGAAATTGTCATGGATGTGTCCGCATAGGACGCACGAACCGCGGCGACCCTGTCGGTCGCGGGTGTTCAAAATGGCGTCGTTGCGTTGTCCGGCGGATCGGCGGCCGGAATAGCCACCCGGAATTGCACCGGGTCCAAGCGAATGCGGCCCTGCTAGCGGATTGGGTGCTGCATTGCAACACGCCGAGCCGTTGCCCCATTCAAACCCGTCATCCTGACGAAAGTCAGGATCCAGAGCCACGAACGTCGCACGCAGCAACTCTGGATCCTGACTTTCGTCAGGATGACGGAGGGCTGGGATGAGCGGAAATCACGTAAACAGGTCCACCACCTCGGCCCCCTCGCCCACCGCCTGCAACAGCAGGGTCCGGTGGCAATGGCAGGGGTCGCGCTCGTAACACAGCAGCGCGCTCGGCTTCTCCGCCGCGAGCGCGAGCATGATCGCCGCCTGCGCCTGCGCCTCGGGCAGTTCGAGCTGTTCGTCATACACCGCGGTCAGCGTCGCGACGTCACCCTTCTTAGCCGCATCGCGCCCGCGCTTCGGCGTCCCCAGTGCCTTCAGATGCGTGTAATCGATCCCCGCCTCGTGCAACGACGCCGCAAGCGACGTCTTCGAGAATCCCGGCCGACGCGACAGCGGTAGCGCACGGACGTCGATCACCCGCTCGACCCCGGCCTGCGTCAGCGCCGCGAGAAAGTCCGTCATTGTGGTGGCTTCATAGCCGATCGTGAAGATCTTCATGAGAACGAAGTGGGATTGGACCGCTGACACGGCAAGCGTCCGGCGCTATCTGGCGGGAATGACCCACGACATCCATGTTATCGGCGGCGGCCTCGCCGGATCCGAAGCCGCCTGGCAGCTCGCCGAAGCCGGCCTCAAGGTCCGCCTCTCCGAGATGCGCGGCAGCGGCGAAGCCACGCCCGCGCACCAGACCGACGGCCTCGCCGAACTCGTCTGCTCGAACAGTTTTAGATCCGACGATGCGGAGAGCAATGCGGTCGGCCTGCTCCATCAGGAACTCCGCACGCTCGGCTCGCTGATCATGCGTCAGGCCGATATCCACCGCGTCCCCGCGGGCTCCGCGCTCGCGGTCGACCGCGACAATTTCTCGAACAGCGTGACGGAGGCGATCGACCAGCATCCGAACATCACGCTCGTCCGCGAACGTATCGACGCGCTGCCCGACGGCCCGACGATCATCGCCACCGGCCCGCTCACCGCCGCCTCGCTCGCCGCCGGGATCGGCGCCGAGACCGGCCGCGAGGCACTCGCCTTTTTCGACGCGCTCGCGCCGATCGTCCACCGCGACTCGATCGACATGGAGACGGCGTGGTTCGCCTCGCGCTGGGACAAGGGCGAGGGCAAGGACTACATCAACTGCCCGATGGACAAGGACCAGTATCTCGCCTTCCATCAGGGCCTGGTCGATGGCGAGAAGACGCCGTTCAAGGACTGGGAGAAGGACACGCCCTATTTCGACGGCTGCATGCCGATCGAGGTGATGGCGGAGCGCGGCGTCGACACGCTGCGCTATGGCCCGATGAAGCCCGTCGGGCTCGACAACCCCAAGACCGGGCGCTGGCCCTATGCGGTCGTCCAGCTCCGTCAGGACAATGCACAGGGCACGCTCTGGAACATCGTCGGCTTCCAGACCAAGCTGAAACATGCCGATCAGGTCCGGCTGTTCCGGACCATCCCGGGCCTGGAGAATGCGGAGTTCGCACGGCTGGGTGGCCTGCACCGCAACACCTTCATCCGCTCGCCCGAGCTGCTTGACGCGACGCTGCGGCTGAAATCGCGGCCGAACATCCGCTTCGCCGGGCAGATCACGGGGTGCGAGGGTTATATCGAAAGCTGCGGCATCGGCCTGCTCGCGGGCCGGTTCGCCGCCGCCGAACTGACCGGCCAGACGCTGACGCCGCCGCCCTTTGCGACCGCACTCGGCGCGTTGCTCGGCCACATCACCGGTGGCGCAGAGGCGGAGACCTATCAGCCGATGAACGTCAATTTCGGGCTGTTCCCGCCGATCCCCGGCCGCACCAAGAAAACCGATCGCAAGCGGATGTATACCGATCGTGGTCGCGCGGCGCTGGCGGCGTGGCTCAACTCTCCTCAGACGACGGCGGAACCGGCGGACAGGCAGCCCGATACGACGGCTTCCGCCTGACCGCGGTGGTGGCAAATTCGGGCGCGGTCATCGCGCCCGATTTGTCCGCATCCGCACCGGCGAACTTGGTCGTCGCCTTGACCGCCCATTCGTCGAACGACAGCCGCCCGTCGCCATCGACGTCGAGCTTCGTATAGGCCTTGCGCCGCGCGACCAGATATTCGTCGCGCGTCACCGCACCGTCGCGATCCTTGTCATACCGTTGAAATCGCCGCTGTTCGCGCGTCGCATCGGTCGCGCGCGGCGCGATGCGCGGCAAGGGGTCGGTCCCGCCGTCCGCCTGTGCCTGGGTCTGCGCCTGCGCGGTCGGTTGTGGTGCCAGCACTGGGCCGGATCGCACCTTGCCGCCAAAACCCAGTATCGCCGCACCGATCAGCGCGATCAGCGCCGCGCCACCTGTCAGGTATCGCCACATCCCCGGTCTCCCCCACCCCCGGACGTCCCCGTCCAGGCGCAACGCTAGTCCTGCAGCGCGGTGATCTCAAACGAACCGGTCAGTATCCGACCAGTCTGTGCAGCAGCAGGCGGCCGACCCGCTTCGGGCTGCCGGCCGGTTGCTCCGGCGCGGTAAGATCGGCCCGCGCCAGCAGCGCGAGTGCGCCAAGCGATCGTGCGCGTCGTGGCCAGCGGCCGTGGAGCGCCCTGTCGAGCCGCCCGCGCGCCATCGCGGCCACGCCTGCCGCGCGTTGCGGATCCGACAGCCGCAGCGACAGATCCGCCAGCGCCCATCCCTCGCCCGCCGCCGCGATGCGATCGTCCGACACCGCCAGCAAAGATGCCGCCGCCGCGAACAGCTGCCCGCCGCGCAGACGGGCAAAGCGTTCGACCGCTGCATCGTCGAGCGGCGTTTCAAGCAGCGCCTCCCACCCCTCGGCGATCGTCGCGATCGTCGCGCCGCCGACCTGCGGCACGACATGGTGTGCGAGCGCCTGCAACACGGGCTCGGCCGGCGGCGGCGCGGTGTCGAGCCGACCGAGCGCCTCATACCACCAGGTCAGCCGCATCTGCCCGACGATCGGCTCGCGCGTCGTCTTGAGGATCGTGCCGAGCGCCGTGTCGAGCGCGAACAGCGCCTCAAGCCCGGGCCGGGTCGAGGCCGGGGCGTAGCTCAGGGCAAGCGCGCGCTCGGGATTGGGTATGTTGGCAGGGTCGACCATCGCGCTGCCATAGCTGCGAACGCGGCGCAGGGCACGCCCCCCGATCACGTTAACCATATCTCTTGAGCCGGGCTTACCGGATTGCCGGGCATGGGTGCGCGATCAAGATCCAGTGGGACATTCATGGCCAAGACGATTGCCCCGAAATTTGCAGCGCTGACGTTCCTCGCGCGTCTTCGACGGAACGTCAAAGGCAACACTTTGGTGATCGTCGCCTTCGCGATCATGCCGCTGCTGGCCATGGTCGGGTCCGGGCTGGACATGTCACGTGCCTATGTCGCGCGTGACCGGCTGCAGCAAGCCTGCGACGCGGGCTCGCTGGCGGCGCGCCGCCTGCTGGCGGGCCCGACATTGACGAGCGACGTCGAAACCGAAGCCAGAAACTATTTCAACTTCAACTTCCCCAGCGGGGCCTTCGACACGACCCCGTTCACTCCCGTGGTCACCGTTCCCGCCGTTGGTACCGTCCGGATCACCGCGACGACCGCGATACCGACCACCGTGATGAAAATCTTCGGGTTCAACACCTTGCCCCTGTCGATCACCTGCGCGGCGACGCAGGATTTCGTCGGTACGGACGTAGTGCTCGTCCTCGACATGTCGGGATCGATGAACTGCCCGACGAGCCGCCCCAATGACGCCTGCGGCGAGATCGAACAATCCGGATCGAAGATGCAGGCGCTGCGCGATGCGTCCGAGTCCCTCTATGACACCCTGGAGTCTGCACAGAACCAGCTGCACAACAACAACCTCAGGCTTCGCTATGGCTTTGTGCCCTATAATGCGACGGTCAATGTCGGCAGGCTCGTCTATGCCAAGGATGCGAGCTATATCCGCAACAGCGCACCCTATCAGACGCGGGCCCGAACCGGCGGACCTGTCTACAGCTCGCTGAACTGGTGCAACGCGTATGACGGCAGCTATTCAAGCTATTGGGGGGTCTGCTCGAACTACTGGACCTACCAGCAGGCGACGCTGAACACCGCGACGTTCAAGACGGGCGCATCGGTACCGACGCCTGGCGGATCGCCCAGCACGGCGACATCGAAATGGGCCGGATGCATCGAGGAGCGCCAGACCAACAACACGACGATCGACGGCGGATCGCTGACGACGGCACCGTCGGACGCGTGGGACCTGGACATCAACCGGTTGCCGAACTCGGACGCCAGCCGTTGGGCGCCGTGGTGGCCCGAGACGGAATTCGATCCCGACCGGCGCGCCATCTATACCGATCCGAAATACTGCGCCAGCGAGGCCAGCCGCCTGAAGGAATACTACGGCGACAAGGCCGGCTTCATGAAATACCTCAATGATCTGCAACCGCTTGGCGGCACCTATCATGATATCGGCATGATATGGGGCGCCCGGTTTATCTCATCGGACGGCATCTTCGCATCGGCAACGCCCGAAACGAACAATCAGAGCGATCCGGACAATCCAAGAAAGCTTCGCGGCTTCTCGGTCAGGAAGTTCATGATCTTCATGACCGACGGCGACCTGTCGCCATACCTGGACGTCTATACGACCTATGGCGCGGAAGAGCGCGACAAGCGCGTGCTGGGAACGACGACGGGCAATACCACTCAGCTCGCCGCAGCGCAGCTGTCGCGCCATCTCCAGCGATTTCGCATGGCCTGCAATGCTGCCAGGGCGCAGGGTATCCAGCTGTACGTCATTGCGTTTTCGACCACGCTGACCAACGACATGCGGGATTGCGCGACACAGCCTTCCATGGCGTCAGGCATCACCACGTCCGCCGCGCTCATCCAGAAGTTTAAGGAAATCGGCACCAAGGTCGGATCGCTACGGGTGAGCCAGTGATCGCGCGATTAGCGCCGGCAAGGTGGCGCATTGCGGCAGACGTCGCGGGCGCAACAATCGTCGAATTCGCCCTGATCGTACCGTTACTGATCGGGTTGCTGATGATGATCCTGGAGGTCGGGTATCAGAATTATGTCGAGGCTATGGTACAGGGCGCGCTCGCAAAGGCATCACGGCTGACCACGGTCGGCAACACGACCGCCGCCAACGTGAGCGCAACGATCAAGGCCGAGGTCCGCGCCGTCGTCCCGGCAGAATATGTCACCGTGTCGACGCGCCGCTATTACAACTTCTCGAATGTCGGCAAGCCCGAGAAGATCACGTCGGACACGGACCCGCGCGGCACGTTCAATCTCGGGGACTGTTTCGAAGATGCGAACAACAATGGCATTTACGACGCGACGCCGGGCGATGACGGTGTCGGTAGCGCGGACGACGTCATCTTCTACACAGCGACGGTGAGATACCCCAATCTGACGCCGGTCGGACCGCTGATGGGCTGGACGCGCACCCGGACAGTTACGGAAACGACGCTGGTACGAAACCAGCCCTTTACCTCGCGTGCGGCACCGACGGTCGTATGTACCAAGCCATGACGAGGACGGACCGCACCGCAAGGCCAGGAATTCTCGCGGACACGCGCGGACTCGCAATGATCGAATTTGCGATCGTTGCGCCGTTCCTGCTGACACTGGGTCTCGCCGGCGCCGAACTGACGCACATGTCGATCGCCAAGATGCGCGTCAACCAGATCGCCACGACCGCGTCCGACAACGTCGCACGCGTGCGGGATTCGATCAACGAGGCCGATGTCAACGAGGTCCTGCTCAGCCCGAAGTTGCTAGGGACCGATATCGACTTTGCCGATAACGGCCGCGTCGTGATTTCGAGCGTCGAACCCAATGGTCAGACCGGCACGAAGGCGGGACAGTGGATCCGTTGGCAGCGGTGCACGGGGGCGCTGAACACAAGTGCCTCGCAGCCGGCTTATGGCCTGCAGGACAAGGGCAAGGCCGATGCAAGCCTGCAATATATGGGACTGGCCAGTCGCAAGATTACGGCGGTCGCCGGAACCGCGCTGATCTTCATCGAGGTGACCTACAAATATCAGCCGCTCGTCTCGCAGCGGTTTTTCGGCGCTCCGATCCTGCGCGCCGAAGCGGTGTACAATGTGCGAGAACGCAACGATCAGACTTTAGCCGCCGTTGCGGGAGTAACGCCGAGCTTGTGCTCGACCTACGCAGCATGATCGCTCCGACCGGTGCACCCGGTCGGAGCGATCAGCAACAGCTCACTGATTACCGGTACGTCACCTTCTTCGCCGCATCGACGACCTTTGCGACATCGACCAGCATCAGCTTTTCGAGGTTCGCCGCATAGGGCATCGGCACGTCTTCGTTGGTCACGCGCAGCACTGGCGCGTCGAGGTCGTCGAAGCCGTGCTCCATCACCACCGACACGATCTCGGACGCGATCGAGCAGGTTGCCCAGTTTTCCTCAACGATGATCATGCGGTTGGTCTTGGCGAGGCTTTTCAGCACCGTGTCGGTGTCGAGCGGGCGCAGCGTGCGCAGGTCGATGACCTCCGCGTCGATCCCCTCCTCGGCGAGCTTCTCGGCTGCCTCGAGGCTGATGCCCACACCGATCGAGTAGCTGACGATCGTCACGTCCTTGCCCTCGCGGACGATGCGCGCCTTGCCGATCGGCAGGACATGGTCGTCGAGCTTGGGGACGTCGAAGCTGCGGCCGTACATCAGCTCGTTCTCGAGGAACACGACCGGATCGTCGGTGCGGATCGCCGCCTTCAGCAGGCCCTTGGCATCCGCCGCGTCATAGGGCGCGATCACGATCAGGCCGGGGACGCTCGCATACCAGGCCGCGAAGTTGTGCGAATGCTGTGCACCGACGCGCGACGCGGCACCGTTGGGACCACGGAACACGATCGGGCAACGCATCTGGCCGCCCGACATGTAGTTGGTCTTGGCCGCCGAGTTGATGATGTGATCGATCGCCTGCAACGCGAAGTTGAAGGTCATGAACTCGACGATCGGGCGGAGGCCACCCATCGCCGCGCCTGCACCGATGCCGGCAAAGCCGTATTCGGTGATCGGCGTGTCGATCACGCGGCGCTCGCCGAACTCGTCGAGCAGCCCCTGCGTCACCTTGTACGCGCCTTGATACTGCGCGACTTCCTCGCCCATCACGAAGACGCGGTCGTCCTCGCGCATTTCCTCGGCCATCGCATCGCGCAGCGCTTCGCGGACGGTCGTCTTGACCATCTCGGTGCCCTCGGGAATCGCGGGGTCCGCCTTGCCGACCTTCTCGGCCGAGGCGACGAGCTGCTGCGTGCCGCTCTCGGCCTTCGCAGGCGACGCGCCTTCGGGAACCGGCGGCGCCTTGTCGTCCGACGGCGTCTCCTTCGGCGCGGCATTGGCGGCCTCGCCCGCACGCGCCTCGGTCGGCGCGCTGTCGGCGCTTTCGCCCTCTTCGAGCAGCGTCGCGATGACGGTGCCGACCTTCACATTGTCGGTACCCTCGGCGACCATGATCTTGCCGATCGTGCCCTCGTCGACGGCCTCGAACTCCATCGTCGCCTTGTCGGTCTCGATCTCGGCCATGATGTCGCCGGACTTGACGCTATCGCCTTCCTTGACGAGCCACTTCGCGAGCGTGCCCTCTTCCATCGTCGGGGAGAGCGCGGGCATCTTGATCTCGATCGCCATCAGTACGACTCCACCAGAACGTCGGTGTAGAGCTCGGCGACATCCGGCTCGGGGGTCTGCTCGGCGAAATCGGCGGCTTCGTTCACGGTCTTCCTGATCTCTTGTTCGATGGACTTCAGGTCCGCCTCGGTCACGCCCTGCTCGTCGAGCAACTTCTTGATGTGATCGATCGGGTCGGACTTGTCGCGGACCGCCTGGACCTCGTCACGCGTACGGTATTTCGCCGGATCGGACATCGAGTGGCCACGATAGCGATAGGTCTTCATCTCGAGGATGACCGGGCCCTTGCCCGCGCGGACCCAGGCGATCGCCTCTTCGGCGGCCCCGCGGCACGCCAGCACGTCCATGCCGTCGACCTGGATGCCGGGAATGCGGAACGATTCGCCGCGGCGATAGAGCTGGTCCTCGGCCGAGGCGCGATTGACGCTCGTACCCATGGCGTACTGGTTGTTCTCGATCACGAAGATGATCGGGAGCTTCCACAGCTCGGCCATGTTGAAGCTCTCATACACCTGGCCCTGGTTCGCGGCGCCGTCGCCGAAATAGGCCATGCAGATGCCGCCGTCGTTCGAATATTTGTGCTTGAACGCGAGGCCGGTGCCCAGCGACACCTGCGCGCCGACGATGCCGTGCCCGCCGTAGAATTTATGCTCGGTCGAGAACATGTGCATCGACCCGCCCTTGCCCTTCGAGATGCCCGAGCCGCGCCCGGTCAGCTCGGCCATGATCACCTTCGGGTCGATCCCGTAGGCGAGCATGTGGCCGTGGTCGCGATAGCCGGTGATGACCGAATCGGTCTCGCCGTCGAGCGCGGACTGCAGGCCTACTGCGACAGCTTCCTGGCCGATGTACAGATGGCAGAAGCCGCCGATCAGGCCGAGACCGTAAAGCTGGCCCGCCTTTTCCTCGAAACGCCGGATCAGCAGCATCTGCTTGTAGAAGGCGAGCAGCTCGTCCTTGCTGGCCTCATAGGGCTTGGGTTCGGCCGGCCGTTCACGGTTGGTGATCGGGGGCTCGGCGATTGCACGTGCTGGGGGGGCTTTGGCCACGATGTGGGAAACCTCGTTTTCCGTAGGGGAGTTGCCGCAGCCTATAGGCGCGGACGGGGCCGAACATCAATTCCCGTCTGGGGTATGCGATTCTGCGACTGTCCCGCGAGCCTCGATCCGTCGTGCCCGACTCGCGGGCTGTGGCCCCCGCCCCTATCCCCGCCCCAAGCAAAGCTCCGGTTGCCCTTCCCGCGCCCGACCCCCTAAAGCCCGGGACAATGAACCCGACGATCGACCCGCATCAGCATCCCTTCCGGATCGCCAATTTTCGCGCCTATTGGCTGTCGCGGTTCGCCGGCACGATCGCGGTGAGCGCGATGTCGATCGTCATCGGCTGGCAGGTCTACAACCTGGCGCGCGAAACGATGGACATCCGCCAGGCGGCGTTCATGCTCGGGATGATCGGCTTTGCGCAGTTCGTGCCGCTGTTCCTGCTGACCCCGATCACCGGGCTCGTCGCGGACAGCTTCGACCGGCGCTGGATCGTCCGCGGCACTACCACGCTGCTGGTGCTCACCGCCGCGACGCTCTGGCTGCTGACATGGTCCGGCCATCTCACGCTCGGCGCGCTGTTCGCCGCCGCGGTCGCCTTCGGCGTCGCGCGCGCCTTTTCCGGCCCGGCTTATTCGGCGCTCGCGCCCAATCTCGTGCCCCGGGCTGTGCTCCCCACCGCGATCGCGATCAGTTCGATCGCGTGGCAGGTCGGAACGATCGCAGGCCCGAGCGTCGGCGGGCTGCTCTACGCGATCCATCCCGAGGTCGCGTACGGCGTGGCGACGCTGCTCTTCCTCGTCGCGCTGGTGTTCATGTTCCTGATCGGCCCGGTGGCACAGCCCGCCGCGCAGACCGACCATCGCCCCCTCGCGCGGATCATCGAGGGCTTTACCTATGTCCGCCGCAACCGGCTCGTGCTCGCGACGATCACGCTCGATCTGTTCGCAGTGCTGCTGGCGGGTGCCACGTCGCTGTTGCCGGTCTATGCCCGCGATATCCTGCATGTCGGGTCGCAGGGGCTCGGCGTGCTCGCCGCGGGCATGGGGATCGGTGCCGCGGTCACTGCGATCTGGTTCTCGATTCGACCGATGTCGCGCAATGTCGGGGTCAAGATGCTGGTCGCGGTGATCGTGTTCGGTATCGCGATCCTCACCTTCGGGGTCGCAACGCCGATCGTCGAGCTGATCGGGCTCACCCCCGGCACGGTTGCGGGGTTCCCCATTCATCCTGCCTTCGTCCTCAGCCTCGTCGCGCTGATCGTCGCGGGTGGGGCGGACATGATCTCGGTCTATGTCCGCCAGTCGCTGATCCAGCTCCACACGCCCGACGTGATGCGCGGCCGGGTCAGCGCGGTGTCGCAACTGACGATCTCGGCCTCGAACGAGCTCGGCGAATTCGAAAGCGGGGTGATGGCATCGCTGCTCGGCCCGGTCGGCGCAGTGGTGTTCGGCGGGGTTGGTGCTATTGCCGTCACGATCGGCTGGGCGCGCCTGTTCCCGGAACTCGGGGCGGCGAAGACCTTTGATCCCCCCGAGATCCTAGAGACCGAACCACAGCACGGAGAAGCCAAGCCATGAAAGCCTCCTCGATCCTGGACACGATCGGCAACACGCCGCACGTCCGCCTGTCGAAGCTCTTCCCCGATTCCGAAGTCTGGGTGAAATCCGAACGGTCGAATCCTGGCGGTTCGATCAAGGACCGTATTGCGTTGGCGATGATCGAGGCCGCCGAAAAGGCCGGCGACCTCAAGCCCGGCGGCACGATCATCGAACCGACCAGCGGCAACACCGGCGTCGGCCTGGCGATGGTGGCAGCGGTCAAGGGCTACAAGTTGATCCTCGTGATGCCCGAGAGCATGAGCGTCGAACGTCGGCGTCTGATGCTCGCTTATGGTGCGACCTTCGACCTGACCCCGCGCGAGAAGGGCATGAAGGGCGCGATCGAACGCGCGCGCGAGCGCGTCGCCGAAACGCCCGGCGCCTGGATGCCGCAGCAGTTCGAAAATCCTGCGAACATCGACGTGCATGTCCGTACAACAGCACAGGAAATCCTCCAGGATTTCCGGGATACGCCGATCGACGTGATCATCACGGGCGTCGGCACCGGCGGCCACATCACGGGCGTCGCCGAGGCGCTGAAGGCGCACTGGCCCGAGTTGAAGGTCTATGCGGTCGAGCCCGCCGCCTCGCCGGTGATCGCCGGTGGCCAGCCGGGCCCGCATCCGATCCAGGGCATCGGCGCAGGCTTCATCCCCGCCAATCTCCACACCCAGGCGATCGACGGCGTGATCGAGGTCGATGCCGCGGTCGCCAAGGACATGGCACGCCGATCGGCGGCCGAAGAGGGCATGCTGGTCGGGATCAGCTCGGGCGCGACGCTGGCCGCGATCCTGCAGAAACTCCCTGATCTTCCCGACGACGTCCGCGTCCTCGGCTTCAACTATGATACCGGCGAGCGCTATCTGTCCGTGCCGGACTTCCTTCCGGAGCAGTGACGACGATGACCGATGCGCGTGGCGCCGTTTATCTGCGCGTGTCGGTACTCGCGATCGCGGCAGCGGCGATCGTCGGACCGACGCTCGTCGTGACCAATCCCCCGGCGCTACCGCACTCGGCGCGCGCCGCGATGCCGAAGCAGCGCGTCGTGCCGCAGGCGGAGCTGCCCCCCGTCGAGCCGGTCCGGTTCGTCGATCTCGCGCCCGAGGATGCGCGGGCGTTCAACGCCACGGTGCCGTTCTCGACCGATCCGAACCCCGCTGCCCGGCCGTTCCGCTTCGCCGGTACCGCAGACGACCTCGCACGCGCGACCGACTGCCTCGCGGCGGGAACGCTGTACGAGGCGGGGGACGACACGGTCGGCGAGCGCGCCGTCGCGCAGGTCGTGCTCAACCGCCTGCGTCATCCCGCCTTTCCGAAGACCGTCTGCGGGGTCGTGTTCGAGGGCGAGACGCGCGCGACGGGATGCCAGTTCAGCTTCAGCTGCGACGGCGCGCTGCGTCGATGGAAGCCCTCCGAGGACGCTTGGCGCCGGGCGCGCAGCGTCGCGACCGCCGCATTGTCGGGCAATGTCTATCGACCGGTCGGCTATGCCACGCATTACCACACCGACTGGGTCGTCCCCTATTGGCAATCGAGCCTCGACAAGATCGTCGCGGTCGGATCGCACCTGTTCTTCCGCTGGTCGGGCTGGTGGGGCACACCCCCGGCCTTCCGACGTGCGCCCGAGCAGGGCGAGCCGGTCATCGCGCAGCTCGCGCCGATTTCAGATGCGCACCGCACCGCCGCCGCGCTGTCAGAGGCCGATGCCGCGATAGCCGAGGCATCTGCCGCGCTCGGCTTCGTGTTGGGCGATGACGCGGTCGCCGGTGACGGCGCGAACGCCGCCTCGACGCCCTTCGCGACCGCCGAGGGCGATACCGTGCTGATGACCTTCTCGCCGGGCGTGCTCCCAAACGCCTACCCGACGCTAGCGACGATCGCCTGCGGCGACCGTGCCTTTTGCCGGTTCATGGCATGGTCCGACAAAACCAAGGCCGCAACGTCCACGCCGCTGACGCCGGCACAGAGCGCGGCGATCACGTTCAGCTATCTGCGCGATCGCTCGGCCGATTACGAAAAGGCGTTGTGGAACTGCCAGCAGGTCCGCCGACCCGATCCATCGCAATGCATGCGCCCGCGACAGACGCTGCGCGCGGCCCCCGCGGCGGCGGACAAGGCAGCACCCCCGGCGGATGCGCCACAGGAGCTCGACGGTGTGCGGCGCAAGACGCCCGCCACGCCAGCGGCGGCCACAGCCCCGGCGTTGAAGCCGGACGTCAGGAAAGCACCGCAAGCGACCGAGATGTAACGGAAAGACTGGCATACCAGTCGCCGCGCAACAGTCAGATCCAAAAAGAAAAAGGCCGCGTCCACCCTTCGGTAGACGCGGCCTTTTTCCGCTTCAGATCGCGTGGGCGATCAGTAGCGATAGTGATCCGGCTTGAACGGGCCTTCGACGGGCACGCCGATGTAACCGGCCTGCTTCGGGGTAAGCTGCGACAGCTTCACGCCCAGCTTCTCGAGGTGCAGCGCTGCGACCTTCTCGTCGAGATGCTTCGGCAGGACATAGACTTCGTTCTTGTAGTTCTCACCCTTCGTCCAGAGCTCGATCTGCGCGAGCGTCTGGTTGGTGAACGAGGCCGACATCACGAACGACGGGTGGCCGGTGGCGCAACCCAGGTTCACGAGGCGACCCTTCGCCAGGACGATGATCTGCTTGCCGTCCGGGAACTTCACGAGGTCGGTGCCGGGCTTCACTTCGGTCCAGTCATAGTTCGACAGCGCGGCGATCTGGATCTCCGAGTCGAAGTGACCGATGTTGCAGACGATCGACATCGGCTTCATCGCCTTCATGTGATCGGCGGTGATGACGTCGGCGTTGCCGGTCGCGGTGCAGAAGATGTCCGCACGCTTCACGGCGTCTTCCATCGTCACGACCTCGAAGCCCTCCATCGCCGCCTGCAGTGCGCAGATCGGATCGACTTCGGTGACCATCACGCGTGCGCCGCCGTTGCGGAGCGACTGGGCCGAACCCTTGCCGACGTCACCGAAACCGGCGACGCAGGCGACCTTGCCGGCGAGCATGACGTCGGTCGCGCGACGGATCGCGTCGACCAGCGATTCCTTGCAGCCGTAGAGATTGTCGAACTTCGACTTGGTGACCGAGTCGTTGACGTTGATCGCGGGGAACGGCAGTTCGCCCTTCTTGGCGATCTCGTACAGGCGGTGAACGCCGGTCGTGGTCTCTTCCGAAACGCCCTTCAGGTTCTTCACGGTCTCGGTCAGATAGCCGGGGTTCTTCGCGACATACGCCTTCAGCGCACGCTGCATCTCGACCTCTTCCTCGTTCTCGGGCTCGGGCATCGTGTGGCCGGCTTCGAGCTTCGCACCCCAGAGTGCGAACATCGTCGCGTCGCCACCGTCATCGAGGATGATGTTGGCGGTCTGGCCCTCGACGTCGCGATCCCACGAGAAGATGTCGCCGACATAGTTCCAGTAATCGGCGAGCGTCTCGCCCTTGATCGCGAACACCGGCACGCCCGTCGCGGCGATCGCGGCGGCGGCATGGTCCTGGGTCGAGAAAATGTTGCACGTCGCCCAGCGGACGTCGGCGCCGAGTGCGGTCAGCGTCTCGATCAGCACCGCGGTCTGGATCGTCATGTGCAGCGAACCGGTGATGCGCGCGCCCTTGAGCGGCTGCGCGGCGCCGAATTCCTCGCGGAGCGACATCAGGCCCGGCATCTCGGTTTCGGCGATGTTGATCTCGGCGCGGCCGAAATCGGCAAGGCTGATGTCGGCGACGACGTAATCGGTCTTGCCGTCCGTCTTCTGGGGCGCGAGCGTGGTGGCCACGAGGATATCTCCTGGAAATCTTTGATCGGCGGGCCTCATGCCCGTGCCGGATGCAGGGCCGCATAGAGGAACGGGCCGCTCAAATCAAATATAAAGATATCTTTATATGATGCCCGAGACGGTCTCCGCCGCGCTAGAATGTCATCTTGACCCGCGGATGCGCGCGGCGATCGTCACGCCGTGCCGGTATCCGCCACCAGCAGCCGCGGGTCGACCCCGGCCCGCTCGAACGCCCTGCTCCAGCGCTCATCCGCGTTCGTGTCGAACACGAGATCGGCAGCGCCGGCGACGTTGAACCAGCCCGGCCGCGCGAGTTCGCCCTCGATCTGCCCGCTGTCCCATCCTGCATAGCCGAGCGCGACGACCCATTGCGACGGTCCCTTCCCCTCCGCGATCGCGCGGAGCACGTCGATCGTGCTCGACAAGGCCCAGAGACCTGCGACCTCGATCGTGCCCTGCCCGCCCCAGTCGCACGAATGGATGACGAAGCCGCGACGGGGTTCGACCGGCCCGCCGAAATGCACCGGGGCATTGGGCGCATCACCGGGTGCGATCTCGAACTGTTCGAGCAGGTCGTGAAAGCCGAGACCGTCCACGGTGGCGCCGAGACCAATCCCGAGCGCGCCGTTTTCGTCGTGGCTACACATCGCGATGACCGCGCGGGCGAACCGCGGATCGCTCATCCCCGGCATCGCAAGGAGGAGTTGCCCGGAAAGAAAAGCCGTCTTGTCCATGCCCTAGACCATAGCGTCGCGACGGCTCCGCCGCCACGCTTGAAATCGCGCGCCTCCCATACGAGGTACCGTCCGCCCGGGACGATCTCGCGGCGACAGGAGAATTTCCATGACGATCAGCGTCGGCGACCGGCTTCCCAACACCACTCTCGTCAAGGCCACCTCGGACGGCCCCGATCAGGTCGAGTCCGAGACCTTCTTCGCAGGCCGCAGGGTCGCGCTCTTCGCGGTCCCCGGCGCCTTCACCCCGACCTGCTCGGCCAAGCACCTGCCGGGCTTCGTCGAAAAGGAAGCCGCACTGAAGGCCAAGGGCATCGACGAGGTCGCCTGCACCTCGGTCAATGACGCGTTCGTGATGGCCGCGTGGGGCAAGTCCGCCGGTGCCGGCGACATTACACTGCTCGCGGACGGCAATGGCGATTTTGCCAAGGCGGTCGGCCTGACGATGGACGGCTCGGGCTTCGGTATGGGCACGCGCAGCCAGCGTTATTCGATGATCGTCAATGACGGCGTCGTCGAGCAGCTCAACGTCGAGGCCCCCGGCGAGTTCAAGGTGAGCTCCGCCGAGCACCTGCTCAGCGAGATCTGATCGCGTCGCGCGCCTGATTGAACGTCGCGCTCCGTCATCCTCGCGCACGTGGGAATGACGGAGCTGGCGTGGCACGCGCGGTAGTCTTGCCTCCGTAATCTCGCCCGCGTAACACTGGGCGATGACAATCGCATCCGACCTGGTCGCCGAACTCGACCGCCTCTACCGCGCCTCCGTTGCGCGGCTTCAGTCCGCCATGAGCGTTTATATCGCCGACGGCACCGTGCCCGATCCGGCAAGCCGCAGCGATGGCTCGTTCGCCTATCCAGAAATCCGGCTGATTTACAAAGGCGGCATCGACCGCCCCACGCCGCTCCGCTCGTTCGGGCGGATGGTGAATCCCGGGGAATACCGGATCAGCGTGACCAAGCCCGCGATCTTCGCCGACTATCTGACCGAACAGCTGACGCTCCTGATCGAAGACTACGACGTCGAGGTCGAGGCCGTCGAAGGGCGGCAGGAGATCCCCTTCCCTTATGTCATCGACCCCGGCCACGCGCTGAGCCTCGACGAGGTCTCTGCGACCGAGCTCGCACGATTCTTTCCCGCCACCGAGCTCGCGCATATTGGCGACGAGATCGCCGACGGGCTGTGGGTGGCGCAGGACGACACCCGTCCGCTCGCGCTGTTCGATGGCTTGCGCACCGATTTCAGTCTCGCACGGCTGCGCCATTACATGGGCACCCCTGCCGAACACGCGCAGCGCTTCGTATTGTTTACGAACTATCATCGCTATGTCGATGAATTCGTTCGCTGGGCGGGCACGCAGCTCGGCGAAGGCAGCCGGTTCACGACGCTGTCGGGTGCGGGCGGGATCACGATCACGTCCGGGGATGATATCGACAAGATCATCTCCGACAGCGCATGGCGGCGGCATCAGATGCCCGCCTATCACCTGATGGCGGACGACCGCACCGGGATCACGCTCGTCAACATCGGCGTCGGCCCGTCCAACGCCAAGACGATTTGCGACCATCTCGCGGTGCTCCGTCCCGAGGCCTGGCTGATGATTGGGCATTGCGGCGGTCTGCGTCCCAGCCAGCGGATCGGCGACTATGTGCTCGCGCATGCCTATCTGCGTGACGACCATGTGCTCGACGATGTGCTCCCGCCCGAGATTCCCGTCCCCGCGATCGCCGAAGTCCAGGTGGCGATGGCCAAGGCCGCCGAGATCGTCTCGGGCCAGTCGGGTGAGGACCTGAAGCGCCGACTGCGGACGGGCACGATCGTCACCACCGACGACCGCAACTGGGAGCTGCGCTATTCGAAATCGGCGCTGCGGTTCTCGCTGTCGCGCGCGGTCGGCATCGACATGGAATCGGCGACGATCGCCGCGCAGGGCTATCGCTTCCGCGTTCCCTACGGCACGTTGCTCTGCGTCTCGGACAAGCCGCTCCACGGCGAGCTGAAGCTGCCGGGTCAGGCCAACCGCTTCTACGAACGCGCGATCAGCGAGCATCTGCGGATCGGGATCGAAACCTGCGAGCAGCTTCGCCAGGAGGGTGCCAAGCTGCACAGCCGCAAGCTGCGGGCGTTCGACGAGCCGCCGTTCCGGTAACGCCTGTCGCGCGATTTTCGGAGCGCATCGCATGCCGATGCGTTACGCCCGCGGGACCATTTGTGAGGGAGCATAGCCGTGGCCGACACCGACCCGCCTGAAACGGACGCCAAGAAGCCCGTCGTCACGCGCCGCCGCGCGCCGCGCAAGGCCAGTGCACCCAAGCCTGCCAAGCCCGTGGTTGCGCCGGCCGCACCCTCACTCGACAGTCCGACATCCGAAAAGGCGGTCCCCGTCTCGCGCAAGCCCAAGCCCGCCCCCAAGCCGCGCTCGACCAAGCGCAGCACGCCGCGCCCGATATCGGCGCGCAAGACACCGCCGCCCGTCGCCAAGCCGATCGACAAGGTCGGCGGCAAATGGGGTGCCGCCGCGATCGCGGGCGGCGTCGCGGTGCTTGGCGCTGCCGCAGCGCTGCTGACGTTGCGCGGCAGCACGCCGAAGCCGCCCAAACCCGCGGGCAAGCACGCGCATCAGGCGGACGGTACGGATTCGTCTAAGTCGTTCGAAGCCGGGATTGCCGACGAAGGAACGATCCCGGAATAATCGTCCCTGGCCCCCACTGTTCCCCCGCGGATGCGGGGGCCCAGCTAGACCCAAAGCGCGCTTGCAGCCGTGGATCCCCGCCTTCGCGGGGAAACAGGATCGCCGCCAATTTCCTGAAGCTCACCAGCCGGTCGGCTTGCCCTTGTTCTGCACGTCCAGCCACGCCTTGAGCGGCTTGAAATACTCGACCAGCGCCGCGCCCGACATCTCGCGGCTGCCCGTGAACACCTGCAACGCGTCGGGCCAGGGCTTGGACTGGCCCATGCTCAGCATCGCGTTCAGCTTCGTGCCGACCGCCTTGTTGCCGTAGAACGAGCAGCGATGCAGCGGCCCCTTCCACCCCGACTGCTCGCACGCCGCCTTATAGAACTGGAACTGCAGCACGCGCGCGAGGAAGTAGCGCGTGTAGGGCACCGCCGCCGGGATATGGTATTTCGCGCCCGCGTCGAACTTGGTCTCGTCGCGCGCGACCGGCGGCTTGATCCCCTGATATTGCAGCCGCATCTGGTCCCACGCCGCCTGATAGCCGGTCGTCGGGATCTGCCCCGAGAACACGCCCCAGCGCCATTTGTCGATCAGCAGCCCGAACGGCAGGAACGCGACCTTGTCCATCGCCTGACGCAGCAACAGGCCGATATCCTTGTCCGCGCTCGGCACGCGTGCCTGGTCGAGCAGCCCGATCTTCACCAGATAATCAGGCGTGATCGACAGCGCGACGGTATCGCCAATCGCCTCATGGAAGCCATCGTTCGCGCCGTTCTTATACAGCATCGGCTGCGCCTTGTACGCGCGCTGGTAGTAATTGTGGCCGAGCTCGTGGTGGATCGTGACGAAGTCGTCCGCATTCACCTTGGTGCACATCTTGATCCGGATATCGTCCTGGTTGTCGATATCCCAGGCCGAGGCATGGCAGATCACGTCGCGGTCCGCAGGCTTGGTGATCTGCGAACGCTTCCAGAAGGTCTCGGGCAGCGGCGCAAAGCCCAGCGATGAGTAGAACCCCTCGCCTTGCTTCACCATCTTCACCGCGTCATAGCCCTTGGCCTTCAACAGCTCGCCGGTGTCGAAGCCGAGATCGCCAGATCCCTTGGGGGCGACGATGTCGTAAATGTTGCCCCATTCCTGCGCCCACATATTGCCAAGCAGGTCGCTGCGGATCGGCCCGGTCTTCGCCTGGATCGCATCGCCATATTTCTCGTTGAGCTTCCACCGCGTATAGGTGTGCAGCGCCATGTAGAGCGGCTCGACCTCTTTCCAGATCTTGTCGGTCAGCGCGGCGAACTGCTCGGGGCTCATGTCGTAGCCCGACCGCCATAGCGCACCGACATCCTTGTAGCCGAGCTCGCGTGCGCCCTCGTTCGAGATCGCGGTCATCTTGGCATAGTCGCCGCGCATCGGTGCGCCGACCGCGTCGTTCCAGCTCGTCCACATCTCCTGCAGCTTCGCGGGATCACGGCTCTCGCCCATCGCCGCCTCGATGTCCGAGCCGTTGATCGGCTTGCCGTCGAGCGTCCCCATGCCCTTGCCGTAGGAGGACGACATCTTCGTCGTCAGCATCGACAGCTCGTCCGATGCGCCCGGCCGCGTCGGCGCGGGCAGCGTCAGCCCCCCGCGGAGCAGGTCGAGCTTGCGCTTGGTGTCGACCGACAGGCCCGGGACATTGGCGTATTTCGCCGCGCCCAGCGCATATTTCACGCCGAGATCGGTCATCTCCGCGCCCGACTTCGCCGCCAGCGCATCGGTATCGTCGGTGATGTAGGTCGCGTTCACCCACGCCACGCGCGAGGCGTCGACCGACTTGGCGGAAAAGACCTTTTCCGCCTCGGCGACGAACGCATCTGCCTGCGCAGCGGTCGGGCTGGACGCGGCAGCGGTGGCCTGAGCACCGGCCACCGACGGCGCGGCGCACAGCGCGCCGGCGAGAGCAAACATCGAAACGCTGAACCGAACCATCATCATCCCCTTATCGTGAGGCCCTGATGGATGATCCGCCGCCGGGAGGTCAACCCGCGACCCGCCAACCCACTCGTCATCCTGACGAAAGTCAGGATCCAGGGTCGCGGGGGGCGGCGCTGCCTGGCTCCGGGTCCTGACGTTCGTCAGGATGACCGGGGGGCTATTCAGCAAGAAAGTCCGCAATCGCCTGGCCAAGCTCGGGCTTTACCACCGCGCTCATATGCCCGCCCGGCGTCGCGACATAACGACCGTGCGGCAGGACTGCGGCGAGGTCCGGTGCCGACCCGTTATCCTCGTCCTCCGCACCGCAGACGACAAGCGCCGGCTGCTCGATCGCCCTGACCGCCGCGATCGGCGTATCCGCAAATGTCTCGAGGATCCCGAGCAATGCGACCGGATCGCCGCCCGTGGTCTTCAGGAACGCCTCGGCGAGCCACTCGGGCGTGCCCTGAACATGCTTGCCCAGATTGGTGAGGATATTGCGGAAATGCCCCGCGCGCCGCGACGTCTCGGTCAGTCCGGCGAGGCCCATCCCGGAAAAGACCACGCGCCCGGGGGTCGCGCCTGTCGCCAGCATCCGCGACGTCGTCCGCGCGCCGAGCGAATAGCCGCCGAGATCATAATCGGTCAGCCCGAGATGATCGACCAGCGCATGGCCGTCGAGCGTCAGCGCATCCGCGGGGTAGAATTCCAGCCCATGCGGCTTGCCGCTCTCGCCGTGCGCGCGCAGGTCGGGCATGATCACGCGGAACCCCTTGGCCGCGATCTTGGCGGCATGGCCATAGCGGATCCAGTTGGTCTTCGCGTCGGAGAAATAGCCGTGGATCAGCACCACCGGCCGCCCCTCGCCGACCTCGCGCCACGCAATCCGCGTGCCGTCGAAGCTCTCGAAATACTGCGTCTCGGTCGGGGAATGTGCCACGGATCCAGATCCCTATAATCTTAGGATGTTGCTGCCCCCGTCCGACACACGACACCGTGCTGTCAACCGGCACGAAGAGACGCGCTCCGAGGAGTATCCGCGACCCACCGTTACGTCATCCTGACGAAAGTCAGGATCCAGAGCCACGGATGCGGCGCTTGGTATCCTGGATCCTGACTTTCGTCAGGATGACGAGCGCCCATCGTTATGGCCCCGCCGCACGACGCCATCACAAAAAGGGGTAGTGTGGCACGCAAACTCCTTTAGCTATGGCGCAAGGATCGCGTCGGACGATCCATTGAGGATGCGCGAAGGGCCCGACCAAGGACCCGCAATGCCGCCATCTGCCGACGCCACCTTCCCCTCAGCCACCCTTCCCCTGGGACGGCCGCACAGTATCGCGGAGGATTTCTACGCGCTCGTCATCGGCTGCATCCTGCTGGTGATCGGGCTGGTCTTCCTGAAGGCGGCAGGGCTCGTCACCGGCGGGATCGCCGGGATCGCGCTGCTCTTGTCCTATCTGGTGCCCTTGCCGACCGGCGTGCTGTTCACGCTGATCAACCTGCCCTTCTTCCTGTTCGCGCATTACGCGATGGGCCGCCGCTTCGCGATCAAGACGATGCTGGTGAATGCCGGGATTGCCGCCTTCTCGACCTTCGCGGGCGGATCGATGCACGTCGACCAGATGCACCCGTTCTTCGCCGCGATCGTCGGCGGCACGGTGATCGGGCTCGGCATCCTCGTCCTCGCGCGGCATCAGGCCGGGGTCGGCGGCACCGGGGTCGTGACGCTGTGGCTGCAGCGCACGCGTGGCTGGAATGCGGGCCGCACGCAAATCGCGCTCGACGTGGTAATCCTAGCCGCCGCGATCCCTGTCGTCAGCGCGGGTCAGTTCGGCTGGTCGGTCCTAAGCGCAGCCGCGATCAGCCTTATCCTGATCGCTTGGCACCGCCCGGGACGGTATATTGGGCACTGATCGCAGCCATAAGACGATCCAGCGAAGCAGGATCGCATAGGGCAAGATCGGCCGACGGCGCACTCAGCGCCGGTCGACGACACGGGCTTTGCCCGTGTCCGCCCACGCAGGATGACGCCCGCGATACGTCATCCCGCGCTCGACGTCGGATAAGCGGAAGGAGGCTCCCCCTCCCGCTCCCCCGCTTACGCGTCCTTCTTCAGATGCCGACGACCCAGAAGCTCGGCGATCTGCACCGCGTTCAGCGCCGCGCCCTTGCGCAGATTATCCGACACGCACCACAGGTTGATCCCGTTCTCGACGGTCGAATCTTCGCGCACGCGACTGATGAAGGTCGCGAACTCGCCGACGCATTCGATCGGCGTGATATAGCCGCCATCCTCGCGCTTATCGATCAGCATGACCCCGGGCGCCTCGCGCAGGATGTTCTGCGCCTCCTCGGCCGAAATCTCGTTCTCGAACTCGATGTTGATCGCTTCCGAATGGCCGACGAACACCGGCACGCGGACGCAGGTCGCGGTGACCTTGATCTTCGGGTCGAGGATCTTCTTGGTCTCGACCACCATCTTCCACTCTTCCTTGGTCGACCCGTCGTCGAGGAAGCTGTCGATGTGCGGGATCACGTTGAACGCGATCTGCTTGGTGAACTTCTTGGCCTCGGCCGGGTCGCCGACGAAGATGTTGCGGCTCTGCTCGAACAGCTCGTCCATGCCCTGCTTGCCCGCGCCCGACACCGACTGATAGGTCGCGACGACGACGCGCTTGATCTTGGCGGCGTCATGCAGCGGCTTGAGCGCGACGACCATCTGCGCGGTCGAGCAGTTCGGGTTGGCGATGATGTTGCGCACCTTGTACCCGTCGATCGCGTCGGCATTCACTTCGGGCACGATCAGCGGCACGTCCGGATCCATCCGGTACAGCGACGAATTGTCGATCACGGTGCAGCCCGCCGCGGCGAACTTCGGCGCATAGACCGCGGTCGCCTCCGACCCGATCGCGAACAGCGCCATGTCCCAGCCGGTGGGGTCGAAATTCTCGATATTCTGGCATTTGATCTGCTTGCCGGTGTCACCGAAATCGACCATCTCGCCCTGGCTGCGCGACGATGCGACGCAGGCGATCTCGTCCGCCGGAAATTCACGCTCCGCCAGGATGTTGAGCATTTCGCGCCCGACATTGCCGGTCGCCCCTGCAACCACGATCCGATAACCCATTGTGTCGTCCCTTGATGCCGCCGCGAAGCGATCGCGACATTGCTGATTTTCATCCGGGCGCGTCCGTATACGTCTCCGGCGCGCCCTGCCAGATAACTTTATTTCGTCGGGGGCAAGCTCGTCCCTTCGCCGGGAACCGGTTTGTCCTTCACCGTCCGGTCGAGGAAGTTCAGGATCGTCCCCCAGACATGCTCGCTGATCCCCGGCCCCGCGACGCGGTGCGTATAGCCCGGGTAGAACATCATCTCGAACGGCGTCGCAGTCGCCTGCATTTTGGCGGCCACCTTGGTCGAATTGTCGAGGAACACGTTATCGTCCGCCATGCCGTGGATCAGCAGAAGCGGATCCTTGATCAGCGCCGCATCCTCGACCGCGGCCGACGTCGCATAGCTCGCCGGATCGGTCTTCGGGTCGCCCAGATACCGCTCGGTATAATGCGTGTCATAGAGCTGCCAGTCGGTGACCGGCGCGCCCGACACCGCGGCAGCATAAACCCCCGGCGTCTTCTCCAGCATCTTCAGCGACATGTACCCGCCATAGGACCAGCCATAGGTCGCGATCTTGCTCGGCTCGACGAACGGCAGCGTCTTCAGATACTCCGCCCCGGCCAGCTGGTCCTCGACCTCGACCGTGCCCATCGCGTGATAGATCGCGTCCTCGAACTTCTTGCCGCGGTTGTAGGAGCCGCGATTGTCGATCTGGAAGAAGATCCAGCCCTGATCGACCAGATATTGCGGCAGCGGCCCCTGCCAGCCGCGCGTGACCTGCTGGCCGGTGCCCGGGCCGCCATAATGCTGGAAGAAGACGGGATATTTCTTGCCCGGCTCGATCGGCGGGGTGATCATCTCGTAATAGAGCGTCGTGCCGTCCTTGGCCTTCAGCGTGCCGAACTTGGTCTGCTGATGGCTGGCGGCATAGGGATGATAGGGATGCCCCTCCTTCACCGCATTCTCGTTGATCCACGAAATCCGCTTGCCGGTCGCATCCGCCAGATAGACCTGGGTCGGCTGTGACGGGTTCGAGCGCGAGACGATGAACCGCGTGCCGGCACCGTCCATCGACGCGCTGTTCCACCAGCCGCTCTCGGTCAGCTTGGTGATCGCGTTCGGCTTGGCGATATCGACCGAATAGAGCTGCTGCTCCAGCACGTCGTCCTTGTTGCCCGTGAAGAACAGCCGCCCCTTGGCCTGGTCGACGCCGACCAGCCCGGTCACGACCCAGTCGCCCTTGGTCAGCTGCGTCCAGCGGCCTGCCGCGAACCGGTAGAGATGGCCATAGCCGCTGCGCTCCGACCGCCAGATCAGGCTGCCGTCCTTCAGCACGCGGTAGGCGTCCGACAGGTTCAGCCAGCTCTTCACCCCCGACTTTTCGGTGAACAGGATCGTCGACTTGCCCGTTGCCGGATCAACGCGCAGCATCTCGAGCAGCTTCTGGTCGCGGCTCTGGCGCTGGACGAGCAGCATCGTCCCGTCGGGCGTCCAGTCGACCCGCGCGAGATAGATGTCGGGATTGGTGCCCAGATCCACCTTCACCTGGCCCGACCCGTCGGGCTTCATCACGTACAGGTCGACCAGCGCGTTGGGCGTGCCCGCGGCGGGATAGCGCTGATCATAGACCTTGGTCCCGGTCGCGCCGATCGAGGCACGCGTGAAGATGCGCACCGGTGCCTCGTCGAACCGCTCGACCGCGACATAGCGCTCGTCGGGCGACCACCAATAGCCCGTGCGGCGATCCATTTCCTCCTGCGCGACGAACTCCGCCTCGCCGAAATGGACGGTGCCGCCGCCGCCCTTGGTGACCGCGCGCGCCTCGCCGCCCGCGAGCGGCTGGACGACGAGATTCTGGTCGCGGACATAGGATACGAACCCGCCCTTCGGGCTGATCACGGGGTTCAGCTGGCCACCCGGTGTATCGGTCAGCCGACGGACCTTGCCGTCGAGCGTCGCGATGTAAAGGTCGCCGTCGAGCGGCACGAGGATCGACTTGCCATCGGGCGCCCAGTCATAGGCGACGATACCCTTCGACCCGGCGATCCGCGCGCGCTCGCGCTGCATCTTCTCGGCTTCGCTCAGCTCGGCGCCGCTGCCGACGCTCTTCGAATCGACGAGCATCCGCTCCTGGCCCGTGGCGGTGTCGACCGCCCACAGGTCGAACCGCTCCTTCTCGTCCGCCCGGTTACGCAGCGAGGTCAACAGCGCACCGTCGGGCGACAGCCGTACCGCGCGCGGCTGCGGGCCCGACAGGTCGGGATTGCCGAACACCCGCGCCAGCGTCAGATCGCCGGCCGGGGCTACAGCTGCCATGGGAGCCGCTGTCGGATCGCTCGGCTTGGCAACGCCGTCGGCGGCGCCTGCCGTTTGCGCGGACGCGCCGTCAGCAGCCATCGCGGCGGTTCCGACCGAAGCAAGTGCAAGCCCAAGCAACCATGTACGCATCCTATAGTCTCCGATGGACGGGCTCCAGCGCGGTGCCGGTGCCGCGCGCGTTATCGCGGCGCGTCCCGCCCCCGTAAAGCCGTAAACCCCGCGTGATGCGCTCGCCCGCGGCCAAGCCGTCAAGCCCAGGCCGACCGGACCCGCCGGCGGATGGTTAGCAGCCGGTTAACGTCATGTGCACGCGGTCTTTACACGTGACGTGCAAGGACCTGCGATCGGACGTCCGCACGCATATGGCGCGCGGGCATCCCAGACATGACCGGGGACTAATGGCTTCGACGACGGCATCCATTGACGAAACACGGCCCGGCGCCTGGGACGTCGTCGCGCGCCTTGGCGCCGTCGACGGTGCTGTCGCGCACCCTCACGCGACGCGACTGATCCAATCCGCCCCCGCCCAGCGCAACCTGTCGGATGCGGTGCACGCGTTCTGCGACGTCTATGGACGGCATCCCGGGATGATCGACGACGCCTTGCTGCGTGGCGCACAGTTGGGTTCGCTGCCCTGGCTCGAAACCGCAGCGACCGGGTTCGCGATCGAACGCGGCTATCTCGCCCAGCTGACCGCGGCCGTAGGGCCGTTGCCCTCGACACCGGGTCAGGCGGCGACCGAGGCCGCCCTCGCCGGCGTGCGCAACGCGCTGGAGATCCTGTCCGGTTCGGAGCGCGCCGGTTGCGCCACGGGGGCGGTGGCCGCGCTGCTCCACGACTGGGCGGTGACGCGCGATGTGCTCGACCTTGCCGCGACCCGCTTCGGCATCGTCGCGCCGCCGCGCGCGCTCCCGCCCGCTGACGTCAGCGCCAAGGCGCTGGCGACGCTGGGTGCGACGCCTGGTACACGGCGCGCCATCACCTTCGGGGCGCAGCAGCTCTACGCCCAGCATCGCGGCCTCTGGTCGCTGCTCGAAGCCCGCGCCAGCGCGCGCGGCGATCTCTGAACGGATTGCACTCGCAGCCTAGGCCAGTATCGTAGCAACTCCCCGGGCAACCTCTGAAAACAACGTCTTGAACTGCGCCTCGGTCGGCGTGCCGCCCCGCGTGTAGACACTGATCATAATCGGCGTGTCGGGATCGCGCCACAACAGCCCGATGTCGCCGGCCGCGTCCTTGCCGTTGTTCCCCGTCTTGTTGCCGATTGCCCATCCGCGCGGCAGACCGGCCCGCAACCGCGCGGCGCCGGTCCGGCATTGCCGGAGCCACAGCATGAGCAGCGCGCGTGACGAGGGCGACAATACCGGACCACGCGTCATCCGTCCGATCGTCGCCGCCATCGCCCTCGGCGTCGTCGTGTTGCGCAACCCACCCGGCGGCGTACGGTTCAGGAACGGCTCGATATCGTCGAGCCGGCTGACATCGTCGCCGAGACCCCGCCAATAGGCGGTGAGCGCGGCGGGTCCGCCGATCCGCTGCAACAAGATGTTGGCGCAGCTATTGTCGCTCTGCTCGACTGCCGCTTGGCACATCTCGCCAAGCGACATCTCGCCGCGCGCCAGATTCTGACGGGCAACGGGTGCGTGCCAGTCCTGCAGGTCTGCGGGCGATAGCGCGATCCTGTCCGCAAGCCGGGCCCGGCCGCGATCGACCCGGTTCAACACGCACGCGGCGAGCGACGCCTTGAACGTGCTGCACATGACGAACCGCTCATCGGCACGCCAGGCGATCGCCCTCCCCGTCGTCAGGTTGCGCGCGTAGAGCCCGACATGGCCGCCACTCGCGGTCTCATAGTCGGCGACGCCGGGCGGAGGAGCCTTGCTGCGTGCGAAGGCCGGACGCGTAACGAGCGTTGCGGAAACGCCTGACAGGAGAGCCCGCCTGTTCAGCATGATGATCGTGATGCCTCCTCCAGCCGCGTCGTTTCGCCGCGCGGATGCTCGGTACACCGTCCAGGCCTTGCAACGAAACCCGATCGCTGTCGGTGTCGCCATCGTCCGGGTTGCGTCGGATGCCCAACAGCTTCTATCCGTACCGGGAATTCGATTCTGACGGGAATGGGCATGAAGCGCTTCGAAGGCACGCAGAGCTATGTCGCGACCGACGACCTCAAGGTCGCGGTGAATGCCGCGGTGACGTTACGCCGCCCGCTGCTGATCAAGGGTGAACCCGGCACCGGCAAGACCGTGCTCGCCTATGAGATCGCCAAGGCACTCGGCGCGCCGCTGATCGAATGGAACATCAAGTCGACGACCAAGGCGCAGCAGGGGCTGTACGAATATGACGCGGTCGCCCGCCTGCGCGACGGCCAGCTCGGCGACGAGCGCGTCCACGACATCGGCAACTACATTCGCAAGGGCAAGCTCTGGGAGGCGTTCACCCAGCCCGCGCCGCCCGTCCTGCTGATCGACGAGATCGACAAGGCCGATATCGAATTCCCCAACGACCTGTTGCAGGAACTCGATCGGATGGAATTCCACGTCTACGAGACCAAGGAGACCGTTCGCGCGGTCGAGCGCCCGATCGTCATCATCACCAGCAACAACGAGAAGGAACTGCCCGACGCGTTCCTGCGCCGCTGCTTCTTCCACTATATCAAGTTTCCCGACCGCGACACGATGCAGGCGATCGTCGACGTCCATTTCCCCGGAATCCAGCGCATGCTCGTCTCGCGCGCGATGGACCTGTTCTACGACGTCCGCGACGTCCCCGGCCTCAAGAAAAAGCCCTCGACCTCCGAACTGCTCGACTGGCTCAAGCTGCTGCTGCACGAGGACATGCCGCTCGAGACGCTGCAGAACCGTGATCCGACCAAGGCGATCCCGCCGCTGCACGGCGCACTGCTCAAGAACGAACAGGACGTGATGCTGTTCGAACGCCTCGCCTTCATGGCGAAGCGGCAGAAGAACCAGGGGTAGCTTCGGGAGCGACGAGACAGCCGCGGCCGGAACGGTCCGCCTGAGCGACGCTGAAAACGCGGTTTTAATCAGTTGCGCGCTAATGCTCCGGGGGTGCGTCACAACCTGTCCCTCCCCGCGGCATACGCTCTGCTTGCGATCCTGGGCGTCGCGGTCTGGGTCCGGATCCTATCGGCCCATGGCGGGCTGTGGGTCGACGAGGCGTGGTCTGCGGTGCTGGTGGCGAGGGCGGACACACCCTGGGCCGTGTTCACCTCGATCAATCACGACAACAACCACCATCTGAACAGCCTGTGGATGCAGGCGGTCGGCTATGCCGCGCCGCCGCTGGCCCTGCGCGCGCTATCGATCGTCACCGGTGCCGCCACGGTGCTGGTCGTCGCCGCGATCGGTGCGCGGCGCTCCACGGCGCATGCGCTGGTCGGCGCAGCGCTGTTCGCGCTGTCGCCGATCCTGGTCAATTATGGCAGCGAAGCGCGCGGCTATGCGCCAATGCTGCTGTGCGCGGTGGGTGCGATCCTGGTCGCCGCACGCTGGCTCAACGCCCCTGGCCCTGCGCCCCGCCATGCGCCGGGGCTGCTTGCGCTGCTGACCATTCTCGGACTCCTGTCGCAATTGACGATGCTGTTCTTCCTGGTTGCGATCGCCGGCTGGGTCGCGCTGACGCTGCGCCAGAAATTTGCCACAGCGACGGCCGCCGCGATCACCGCGCGGCTGATGCTGCCGAGCGTCGTTGCCGTCATGCTTGTCTTCACCCTGGTCTTCGGCGCTGCCGCTGCAAGCCCTGGCGGCATGCAGGTCGGCGATTATGTGCCCTTCTCGTTCGCCAGCTTGGTCGATGCGCTGCAGGTCATGCTGGCGACGACGCTCGGCGCATCCGCCTTGCCCCGTTGCTGGATCGCGGTGCTCGCGCTCACACTATGCGTCGCGGCAATGGCCGCCGTGGCGCAACGACGACCCATGGCGTGGCTGGCAATGCTCTCCATCGCCGGACTGCCGATCGCCCTCGCCACGCTTCACATCGCCAATACGGGAATGCCGCGCTACTTCCTGCTCTCAAGCGTGGCTGTACTGCTGCTCCTGACCGACCTGATCGCCACCGCGCTGACGAAAGGCCCGCGGTCAAGGATGCTGGCCGCGCTCGCCCTCACCCTCCTCGCGATCGGCATGGTCCACGACATCGCGCAGGACATTAAGCGACGACGCGGCGATATCGATGCCGCCATCGCCAGCGTCCGCATCGAAGCACCGGGCGGCGCACGCGTTCATGTCGATCACCTCCAGCCCGTTGCCCCGCTTCGGGTCGCAGCCGCGACGGCGCGCTATCCGCTCGTGCTGACAAGCGACTGCCGACCTGTGCAATTCGTCTTTGTCGATCTCGACGACGGCGGCGCGGCGATGGCCACGACGCGACGCTGCGGACGCGTCTATACGCTTCGGACCATGCGCCGCCGGGGAATGCTGTCGGGAACCGACTGGGCACTTTACGGACTACCCCGCGCGCGCAACGCCTTGTCGTCTAATCCATATTGAGGCTGGCGCATCGTCATGCCATTAACCACAGGCGGCAACATGGCGGTCATGGGACGGCCTTTAGGATCACGGGATGAATCGCTTCAGTCGCGCCCTTCTCTCCGCTGTCCTCACGATCGGCGCGGGGTCCGCTGCACAGGCATCGCTGCTCGACTATGTCGGGCAGTGCGTTCCGTTTGCGCGAGCGGCCTCGGGGATCGAGATCTATGGCGATGCCTGGACCTGGTGGCGTCAGGCCGATGGCCGCTACGAGCGCACGCATCGGCCGAAGACGGGCTCGGTCATCGTCTTCGCCAAGACGGCCCGCCTGCCGATGGGGCATGTCGCGGTCATCAGCCGCGTCGTGGAGAAGCGCGTCGTGATGCTGACCCATGCCAATTGGTCGCGCCAGAACGGCGAACGCGGTCATGCCGAACAGGACGTCACGCTGTTCGACGTCTCGCCCGCCAATGACTGGAGCCGCGTGAAGGTCTGGTACAAGGATGTCGACGGCCTCGGCGGCGGCATCTACCCCGTCTACGGCTTCATCCACGGCGATGCGCGACCCGCGGCCGAGCTGACCAGTCGCAATCCCGATTATGTCGGTGCGCTGATCGACGCATACGTCCCGGGTAGCTGACCGCGCATACCCGATCCTCGACTCGCCCCTCGACTTCGCGGGGCTGGAGAGGCAGGATAGGGCGATGTTTCTCAATTTTCTCGACGAGCTGCGTAGCGCGGGCATCCCGGCCAGCCTCAAGGAGCATCTGCTCCTGCTCGAGGCGCTCGACGCCGAGGTGATCGAGCGCACACCCGAGGAATTCTATTACCTCTCCCGCGCGGTCTATGTGAAGGACGAGGGGCTGCTCGACCGCTTCGACCAGGTCTTCGCCAAGGTCTTCCGCGGGCTCGCCACAAGCTATGGCACGACGCCGACCGACATCCCCGAGGATTGGCTGAAGGCGGTCGCCGAGAAATTTCTCACCCCCGACGAGATGGCCGCGATCCAGTCACTGGGCTCGTGGGACGAGATCATGGAGACGCTCAAGAAGCGGCTCGAGGAACAGCAGGGACGCCATCAGGGCGGCAACAAATGGGTCGGTACCGGCGGCACCTCCCCGTACGGCAATGGCGGCTACAACCCCGAAGGCGTGCGCATTGGCGGCGAGAGCCGGCACAAGCGCGCGCTCAAGGTCTGGGACCAGCGCGAGTTCCGCAATCTCGACAACACCCGCGAACTCGGCACGCGCAACATCAAGATCGCGCTGCGACGCCTGCGCCGGTTCGCGCGCGACGGGGCCGCGGACGAACTCGACATCGACGGCACGATCGCCGGTACCGCACGTCAGGGCTATCTCGACATCGTCATGCGCGCCGAACGCCGCAATGCGATCAAGATGCTGCTGTTCCTCGATGTCGGGGGATCGATGGATCCCTTCGTCAAGCTTTGCGAAGAACTCTTCTCGGCCGCGACCACCGAGTTCAAAAATCTCGAATTCTATTATTTCCACAATTGCCCCTACGAGGGCGTGTGGAAGGACAACGCGCGCCGCTTCGCCGAGCGTACGCCCTTGTGGGACGTGCTCCACAAGTTCGGCCATGATTACAAACTCGTGCTGGTGGGTGACGCATCGATGAGCCCGTACGAGATCACCCATCCCGGCGGCTCGGTCGAGCATTTCAACGAGGAGCCGGGCGCGGTGTGGATGCAGCGCCTGACGACCACCTATCCGTCTGCGGCATGGCTCAACCCCGTGCCCGAGGCGCAATGGGGCTATTCGCAATCGGTCCGCATCATGCGCGAACTGATGACCGACCGCATGTACCCGCTGACACTCGCCGGTCTCGACGACGCGATGCGTGAACTGACCCGCAAGCGCTAAGGCCCCGCCTGCGCGATCCCGTAACGGAACCGTCATGGACCCGGTCGGTTTAGCGTGCATCATCCCTGTGCGAGGAATAGCTTATGTCGTCGATCCCGAATTCTGCCATGCCGCATGCCAAGGTCAAGCATGACGACGACGCCGCGCCGGCCCCCGCCGCGAAGGGCGACTGGATGGACGATGCGACGGATGCCGCCAAGGCCGGCATCGCCACCGCCACCGACGCGGTGAAATCGCACCCGAAGACCGCGATCGCGGTCGGCGCCACGCTGGTCGCCGGGATCGCTGCTGCGATTGCCGCACCTGCGCTCCGCGCAAAGGACGCACCGGAAAAGAAGACCCCGCCAAAGCCCGCGCCCAAGAAGCCCGGCAAGCCGAAGAAGACCCACTGATCGAAATGCATGGCCCGCCGACAAAGGCGGGCCATCACCTCTGGCATGTTCAGTGGCCTCAAACCGCGTGGACGACCCCGCCAGCCATCGCCGCCGGCACCCCCGTCGTCCCCGGAAAACTGATCGGTAGCCCGCGGAGCGTCCGCACCGCCATATAGGCGAAGCCTTCCGCCTCCAGCGCATCGCCGTTCCACCCGAGCGCGTCAGTCGCTTCAACGCCCAGCCCGGTCGCCGCGGCGATCATGGCCAGCATCGTCGGATTGTGACGTCCACCGCCCGCGACCAGCAGCCGCTTGGGTCGCGCGGGCAGATGCCGGACCGCATCCGCAACCGTCTGCGCGGTGAATGCGGTCAGCGTCGCCGCACCGTCCGCCGCCGACAGCCCGCGCGCCGGCTGTATGGTAAAATCATTGCGATCGAGCGACTTGGGCGGCGGTGCATCGAAGAACGGGTGATCGAGCATCGCCGTGAGCACCGTCTCGTCGACGCGCCCCGCCGCCGCCAGCGCGCCCCCCTTGTCGTAGCGCGCGCCCGTCTCCGCCTCGACCCAGCTGTCGATCAGGCCGTTCGCCGGCCCCGTATCGAACGCGACCAGCGAGTCGTTGCCATTTGTCGCGCCGGGAATGAAGGTGATGTTGCCGACCCCGCCCAGGTTCAACACCGCGACCGGCCCGTCGAGCGTGGACGCCAGCGCCGCATGATAGACCGGCAGCAGCGGCGCGCCCTGCCCCCCCGCCGCCACATCGGCCGACCGGAAATCGGATACCGTCGTGATCCCCGTCGCGCGCGCCATCGCCGCGCCGTCGCCGATCTGCCAGGTCCAGCCGCGATCGGGACGATGCGCGATCGTCTGGCCGTGAAACCCGATCACGTCGACATCCGCCGCGGCGGCACCGGCATCCGCCAGCAGCTTGTGTACCGCGAAGACATGCGTACGCGTGATGAGATCGCCCGCCGCGACGATCGGCGGACTGGCGCGCGGCCGATCGAACGTCAGCGCCATCCGTGTCGCGTCGGACAGTTCCGCGCGCGCCGCATCCGAATAGGGCTCCCCACGGAACGCGATGGGGCGGACCATCGCCTCGCCATCGGTCTCGATCAGCGCGGCGTCGATCCCGTCGAGCGACGTCCCCGACATCAATCCAATCGCCAGCATTTTGGGTCCCTTTCCCTGTCCTCAGACCCGGCCATGACGGATCGAATCTCGACCGCCTAGAAAAAACCGAACTTTGCGCCTATGTGCGCGGCTCCCATGGCAACCATACTCCCCACTCCGCCCAAGATCGGCATGGTCTCGCTCGGCTGTCCGAAGAACCTCGTCGACAGCGAGCGGATCCTCACGCAGCTGCGCGGCGACGGCTATCAGATGTCGCCCGACTATGCCGGTGCCGACGTTGTCCTCGTCAACACCTGCGGCTTTCTTGATTCGGCGAAGGAAGAAAGCCTCGAGGCGATCGGTGAAGCCATTGCCGAGAACGGCCGCGTCATCGTCACCGGCTGCATGGGCAAGGAAGCCGAGGCGATCCGCGCGCGCTTCCCGCAGGTGCTCGCGATCACCGGTGCGCATGAATATGAGCAGGTCGTCGGCGCGGTCCACGAAGCCGCCCCGATGCCGCCCTCCGCATTCCTCAACCTGATCCCCGACGCCGGACTCAAGCTGACGCCGCGCCACTACAGCTATCTGAAGATCTCGGAAGGCTGCAACCATCGCTGCTCCTTCTGCATCATTCCGAGCCTGCGCGGCGATCTCGTCAGCCGTCGTCCCGACGCGATCCTGCGCGAAGCCGAAAAGCTCGTCGCCGCGGGCACGAAGGAGTTGCTGGTCATCAGCCAGGACACGTCGGCCTACGGCGTCGACCTGCGCCACTCGGTCTGGCCGCTGAAGGGTGGTGGCGAGGTTCGTGCGCACATGACCGATCTCGCGCGCGAACTCGGCAAGATCGCGCCGTGGGTGCGGCTGCATTACGTTTACCCCTATCCGCACGTCGACCACGTCATCCCGCTGATGGCGGAGGGCCTGGTGCTGCCCTATCTCGACATCCCGTTCCAGCATGCCGCGCCAGCGGTGCTGCGCCGGATGAAACGCCCCGGCAACGACGCCAAGGTGCTCCAGCGCATTCACAAATGGCGTGAGATCGCGCCCGACATCACGATCCGCTCGACCTTCGTCGTCGGCTTCCCCGGCGAGACCGAGGAGGATTTCCAATATCTGCTCGACTGGCTCGACGAGGCGCAGCTCGACCGCGTCGGCGCGTTCCGGTTCGAACCGGTCGAGGGCGCGGCGGCCAACCTGCTGCCGGACCATGTGCCCGAGGAGCTCAAGGAAGAGCGCTACGCCCGGATCATGGAAAAGACCGCGGCGATTTCCGCGGCCAAGTTGCAGGCCAAGATCGGCCGGACCCTCGACGTGATCATCGACGTGGTCGACGACGAGGGGGCGACGGGTCGCTCACAGGCGGATGCGCCCGAGATCGACGGCGAGGTCTTCCTGCGCGACGCAGGTCACCTGACGGTCGGCGATATCGTACCCGTGACGATCGAAGATGCGGACGAACATGATCTGTACGGCGTGCCGGTCTGACGCGCCTGCGTCGGTCCTGACGCAACGATACTACCCCAAGGTGCAGGCGAAAATACCTGCACCTTGGGGCACACGCGTTCAGACGACGTTGCGACCGGTGAACAGCTTCACGAGCACCACGATCACTGCAATAACGAGCAGGATGTGGATCAACCCGCCCGCGACGTGAAAGGCGAAACCGGCAAGCCAGAGGACGAGCAAGATGACGGCGATGGTCCAGAGCATGGCAGTTCCCAATCTGTTGTGATGACGTGATCGATGCCGCTGAAACGTCCCCGCGCTCGAGCGTGTTCCGCCGTTTAACCTGATATGGGTTAAGCTCCTCAGCTGGCTCGACATTAAGTTGCGGCGTTGCACCGCCACCCGCCTTCTGCTTCGATGTCGCCATGCTGTTTCGCCTGTTCACGCTCGCCGCGCTCGCGCTTCCCCTCCCAGCCATCGCCCAGTCGCTCACGCCTGCGGAAACCTCGCAGATCGATACGCTCGTTGCCGGTTCGCTCCGCGATACGGGCGTCCCGTCCGCATCGATCGCGATCGTGCGCGGCGGGCGGATCATATTCGCCAAGGCCTATGGCAAGCCGTCGGAAACGATCGCCGTGGCGGATCCGGCGTTGCCCTACCAGATCGCGTCGATTTCGAAGCAATTCACCGCCGCCGCGATCCTGCTGCTCGAGGATGAGGGCCGGCTGAGCCTCGACGATACGGTGGCAAAATATGTCCCCGGCGTGACCGGCGGCGACCGCATCACGATCCGCCAGTTGCTCAGCCACACCTCGGGCCTGCAGGACTATTGGCCGCAGGATTACAGCTTTGCGGCAATGGCGACCCCCGTCACGCCGCAGCAGATCGTCGATCGCTGGGGGAAGAAGCCGCTCGATTTCGAGCCGGGCACGCAGTGGCAATATTCCAACACCGGCTATGTCGTCGCGGGCCTGATCGTCGAGAAGATCGCGAAACAACCGCTGCTCGACTTCCTGCAGCAGCGCATCTTTAAGCCGCTCGACATTCGCGCGCTCGATCAGGACAAGGCGATCGGCAAGGGCTTTCCGCAAGGCTATGGCCGTTTCGCGCTCGGGCCCGTCCGTCCCGAGACGCCGAGTGCGCCCGGCTGGCTCTACGCCGCGGGCGAGCTGTCGATGAGTGCGCGGGACCTCGCCAAATGGGACGTCGCGCGCCTTACCCGAACCACATTGCCCGCGGACGACTGGGCGGCGCAGGAGACCCCGGTCAGGCTCGTCGACGGATCGACCAATGGCTATGGCCTCGGCGTCTCGACCGGCACCGCCAACGGCCGCCGCTATGTCGAGCATAGCGGCGAGGCGGTCGGGTTCCTTTCCGAGAACATCGTGTATCCCGACGATCAGGCGGCGATCGTCGTGCTGACCAACAGCTGGTTCAGCGATGCGGTCGGGCGGATCTCGAGCGGGATCGCGAACATCGTCCTGCCACCCCCCGCGGCGAGCGCAGAGGATGCCGCCGCCCTGCCCAGGGCACGCGCGGTCTATGATCAGCTCCGCACCGGAACGCTCGACCGCAGCCGGCTGACCGAGGACGCCAATTTCTATTTCAAGCCGGTCGCGCTCGCGGACTATAAGTCGAGCCTCGGCGCGCTTGGCGAACCGACCGGTTTTGCGCAAACCGGCCGCGCCCGCTTGCGCGGCGGCTTCGTCAACCGCACCTATCGCATCACCTATCCCGACCGCACGCTGTCGCTCAGCACCTATGCCGAACCCGGCGCGAACGGCCGGTACGAACAATTCCTCGTGGCTCCCTCTCAGTAACTGGCACGCAATGACCGATTTCGCTTCCCTGCTTCAGCCCGACCGCGGCCAGCCCGCCACGCCGATCCACGTCGTCCGTCCGGAGGAGTTTGCGAGCTGGCTCGGTGCTCAGCCGCCGCGCATTCGCACCGCGGTCGCGGCGCATGGCCTGACCGGCAAGCCCGGCGACCGCGCCGTGCTGCCCGGCGACACCCCTGACACATGGTCGATGCTGCTCGTCTGTGACGAGGCGATGTCGTCGCCGTGGCGGATCGCTTCGCTCGGCGCCTCGCTCCCCGCTGGCACCTACCGCCTTGCGCAGGGTGACGTCGGGGGTGCGGGCCTTGGCTGGATGCTCGCACAGCATCAGTTCGATCGCTATCGCAAACCCGCCGGCAAGCCCGCGCGCGTATTGCTGACGAGCGATGCCGCGTCGATCGAGCCGACGATCCGTCTTGCCGAGGCGACCGCTATGGTCCGCGACCTCGTCAACACCGGCGCATCGGATCTCGGCCCCGCCGAGCTCGAGGCGGCGGTCGAGACGCTCGCCGCCCGGCATGGCGCAACCGTGACGACGACGCGCGGCGACGCGCTCGCCAGCGGCTATCCGATGATCCACGCGGTCGGCCAGGCGGCGTCGGAGGCACGCGCGCCCCGGCTGATCGAGCTCGAATGGGGCGACCCCACGCACCCGCGCGTCGCGCTGGTCGGCAAGGGGGTCTGCTTCGACTCGGGCGGCCTCGACATCAAGCCGTCGGCCGGCATGCGACTGATGAAGAAGGACATGGGCGGCGCAGCGCACACGCTTGCACTGGCCGGGCTGGTAATGGGGGCGAAGCTCCCCGTCCGCCTCCACCTGCTCATTCCTGCGGTCGAGAACGCGATAGCCGGCAATGCCTTCCGCCCGGGCGACGTGCTCGACACGCGACAGGGCATGACGGTCGAAAATACCAATACCGATGCCGAGGGGCGGCTCGTCCTCGGCGACGCGCTAACCCGCGCGGTCGAGCATCGGCCCGCGCTGATCCTCGACTTCGCGACGCTGACGGGCGCGGCGCGGGTCGCGCTCGGCCCTGATCTTCCGCCGTTGTTCACCGACGACGAAGCGCTCGCGGCCGAGCTGGTCGCCGCCAGCCACGCACAAGCCGACCCGCTCTGGCGGATGCCGTTGTGGAACGGGTATGACGACATGCTCAAGTCGGACATCGCCGATCTGGTCAACGCGCCTGATGGCGGTTTTGCCGGCGCGATCACCGCGGCGCTGTTCCTGCGCCGCTTCGTGCGGCCCGGCATCGCCTGGGCGCATCTCGACGTGTTCGCGTGGCGCCCGACTGCGAAGCCCGGCCGGCCCAAGGGGGGCGAGGCCTATGCGCTGCGCGCCGCCTTCGCGATGCTGAGCACGCGGTACGGCGCCCCCTGACCAAAGGCCTGACGCGGCACGCCCGACGATAAGGCGTGCCGCGCTCCCGACGGATCAGCCGACGCCGTCGATGCTCGCCGCGGCCTCGATGATCGGGACGAACTTGTCCGCAGTCAGGCTGGCGCCACCGACCAGCGCACCGTCGACATTCGCGGTCGCCAGGATGGCGGCTGCGTTGCTGCCGGTCACCGACCCGCCATAGAGGATCCGCACCCCCGCTGCCGCATCGCCGATCAGCATGCGCAGCTTCGCCCGCGCGATCGCATGGATCGCGGCGATCTCGTCGAGCGTCGGGGTGCGCCCGGTACCGATCGCCCAGCGCGGCTCATAGGCCAAGGTGAACCAGCTCCCGTCCGCATTGTCGGGCACCGACTTCTCGATCTGCGCCTGCACGACCCGTTCGGCCCGGTCGGCATCGCGTTCCGCCTCGGTCTCGCCGCAGCACAGGATGACGCGCAGCCCCTGCCGCCGCGCCGCCGCCGCCTTCGCCCAGGCGTCGTGGCTGGTTTCGTGCTGGTCAGCACGGCGTTCCGAATGACCGACGATCGTGAAGCGCGCACCCGCTTCCTTCACCATCCCCGCTGACACGCAACCCGTGTGCGCGCCCGAATCGGCCTCATGCACATCCTCGGCACCGATCGCGAGCGCCGGCGCGCGATCGGCCGCTGCGGCGATCAGCGTGAAGGGCACCGCAATCTCCACATCGACGTCCGGCGCGGCCGCCGCCGCCGCCGCAATCGCGTCGAGTTCGGCCAGCGCCGCGCGCGACCCGTTCATCTTCCAGTTTCCCGCTACCAACTTGCGCCGCATCGCACTCTCCCGATCATCATCGGTCCCGGATAGCGCCGACACCGAACGGCACAAGCTTGAAGCGCGCCGATGCGCACCGTAAAGCGGAAGGAACTCAGTCCCTGTCGATCGGCCATTCATGCTCAGTTTCTTCCGCCGCCTCACCCAGTCGAGGTTCGGCGTGATCATCACCTTCGGCATCCTCGGCGTCATCGCACTCGCCTTCGCGGCGGGTGACATGACCGGGTTGGGCGGCGGAGCAAGCGGCATCGCTGCGGACGACGTTGCCACGGTCGGCAAGGCGGACGTGACGGCGAACGAGCTTCGCACGCGTGTCCAGACCGAGATGGAAGGTTTCCGCCAGCAGCAGCCGACGCTCGACATGGCAAGCTATGTCCAGCAGGGCGGCTTCGACGGTACGCTGGACCGCATCACGGCGAGCCTCGCGCTCGAGCAGTTCGGCCGGCAGCAGGGCATGGTCGTCAGCAAGCGCGCGGTCGACGGGCAGATTGCCAGCATCCCCGCACTGCAGGGCCCGACCGGCAAATTTGATCCGTCCCTGTATCAGCGCGTGCTGGTCGAACGAAAGCTGACCGACGCGCAGATTCGCGCCGATATCGTCCGCGACACCTATGCGCAGCAGCTGATCCTGCCGACGCGCGGCGCGTCGCAGGTCCCGAGCCAGCTCGCCCTCCCCTTCGCCTCGTTGCTGCTCGAGAAGCGCAGCGGTCTGGTCGGCTTCATCCCGACCGCGGCGGTGCCCACCGGCCCAGCGCCGACCGACGCCGAACTGAACGCCTTCTATCGTCGCAACGTCGCGCGCTACACGATCCCCGAACGCCGCGTCATCCGCTACGCCGTCGTCGACGCGGCGCAGGTGAAGGCGCAGGCCGTCCCGACCGACGCCGAAATCGCCGCGCAATATAAGCAGGATCGCGCCCGCTATGCCCCGACGGAGAAGCGTACGATCACGCAGGTCGTCGTCGCCGATCAGGCGGGTGCAGCCGCGATCGCTGCCAAGGTGAAGGCCGGAACCGCGATCGCCGACGCCGCCCGCGCCGCCGGTCTCGAAGCATCGACCCAGACGGCTGTCGAAAAGGCCGCCTATGCCGGCACGACCAGCCCGCAGGTCGCGGATGCCGTGTTCGCGGCAGCGAATGCCGCGGTCGTCGGCCCTGTCCGTACGCCGCTCGGCTGGACGATCGCTCGCATCGATTCGATCCAGAACGTCCCCGCCAAGACCCTCGACCAGGCACGCGGCGAGATCGCCACAGCGCTCAGCGCGCAAAAGGCGCAGGCAGCGCTCGGCAAGATCCATGACGCGATCGACGACGGCCTGTCGGACAATGCGACGTTCGACGAGATCATCGCGGACCGCAAGCTGACCGCCACCACCACGCCCGGCCTCGTCGCCAACGGCACCAACCCCGACGCGCCCGGCACCCAGCCCGACGCCGCGCTCGCGCCGATCGTGAGCGCCGCGTTCCAAGCCGCGGAAGGCGATGCACCGCAGATGGTCCAGACCGGGTCGGACGGCAGCTTTGCGGTCGTCGCGCTCGGCCGCGTCGTTCGTGCCGCACCCCGTCCACTCGCACAGGTCCGTCCTGCCGTGATGCGCGACCTGATGGCCGACCGCGCCAGTCAGGCTGCCCGCAAATATGCCAATGCCGCGCTTGCACGGATCAACAAGGGTATGCCGCTGCAGCAGGCGCTCGGGCAGTCGGGCTTCCCGGTCCCGCCCGCGCGTCCCGTCACGGCGTCGCGCGCGCAGATCATGCAGAACCCCGAAAACACCCCACCCGTGCTGCGCCTGATGTTCAGCATGGCGCAGGGTACCGCCAAGACGATCGCCGGCCCCGATGGCTGGTTCGTGGTCAAGCTCGACAAGATCGATCGCGGCAATGCGACCGGCAACCAGGCGGCGATCCAGGCCGCTCGCGGTTCGATCGCGCGCAGCGTCGGCCGCGAATATGTCGACCAGTTCGTCAAGGCCGTCCGCGCGCAGGTCGGCGTGAAGACCGATCCGAAGGCCGTCGCCCGCGTCCGGGCCGAACTGCTGGCACAGGGTGGTTCCAATAACTGAGCTCGCACGCGCGGCGCTCGCCGCCGGACGCCCCGCCCTCGTCTGGCGGCGGCAGGTCGCCGACACGGAGACGCCGGTCGCCGCCGCCCTCAAGCTCATCGAGCCGGGGCGTGGCGACTTCCTGCTCGAGTCGGTCGAGGGCGGCGCAACACGCGGACGGCACAGTCTGATCGGCCTTGCGCCCGACCTGCTGTTCCGTGCCGCGGGTCATCGTGCCGAGATCAACCGTCACTGGTCGACGGATCGCGAGGCGTTCGAGCCCTGTGCGCTGCCCACACTCGATGCCCTGCGCGCTCTGGTCGCCGAATGCCGCAGCGACGTCCCGGAGGAGCTGCCACGCGCGCTCGCCAGTCTGGTCGGCTATTTCGGCTATGAGACGGTCGGTCTGGTCGAGACCCTGCCGCAACCCGACAGCGATCCGCTCGGCCTGCCCGACATGATCTTCGTGCGTCCCTCGGTGGTTCTCGTCTTCGACCGGCTCGCCGACGCGCTATTTCTCGTCGCCCCCGCCTGGCCGGATCCCGCGATGGATCCCGACACGATCGTCGCGCGTGCCGAAGAAAGGCTCGACGCCGTCGCCGCGAAGCTCATGACCACGCCGGTACCGGCGCCGGTCCGGGCGGTCTCACCCGAGCCGTCCTACACGCCGGCGCTGTCGCCGGATCGCTACGGCGCGATGGTCGCGCGTGCGAAGGACTATATCGTGGCCGGGGACATCTTCCAGGTCGTCCTGGCCCAGCGCTTCAGCACGCCGTTCACGCTCCCGCCGTTCGAGCTCTATCGTTCGCTCCGGCGGATTAATCCGTCGCCTTTCCTCTATCACCTCGATCTTCCCGGCTTCGCGCTGATCGGATCCTCACCCGAGATCCTCGTCCGCGTGCGCGACGACGAGGTGACGATCCGCCCGATCGCCGGGACCCGCCCGCGGGGCCGCAGTGCTGCGGAAGACGAGGCGAACCGGACCAGCCTGCTGGCCGATCCGAAGGAACGCGCGGAGCATCTGATGCTGCTCGATCTCGGCCGCAACGATGTCGGGCGGGCATCGGCGCCGGGATCGGTCCGCGTCACGGCGAGCTACGGCGTCGAATTCTACAGTCATGTCATGCACATTGTCTCGAACGTCGTCGGGTCGCTCGCGCCCGGCAGCGACGCGCTCGACGCGCTGTTCGCGGGGTTCCCCGCCGGCACGGTCAGCGGCGCACCCAAAGTCCGGGCGTGCCAGATCATTGCCGAACTCGAACCCGAACGGCGGGGCGCCTATGCCGGCGGCGTCGGCTATTTCTCCCCCGACGGATCGATGGACTCGTGCATCGTGTTGCGGACCGCCGTCGTGAAGGACGGGATGATCCATGCACAGGCCGGGGCGGGAATCGTCGCCGACAGCGATCCCGTGTCCGAACAGCGCGAATGCGAGGCCAAGGCCGGGGCGATCCTCGCCGCCGCCCGCGAAGCGGTCGCGCGCGCCGGCGGGACGTCCTACGGGCAGTAATCCCGCCATCGTACACCAAACACAGTAAAAGGCCGCGGGCGTCAGGTGACGACCGCGGCCTAGGATCCGGATAACGCTCGCTGTGGCGTCAGGGATCGATAGCCTGCCCGGCAGCCTGCGCACGACGCTCGGCCGAATAGGCGCGGGCACGCGCGAGCGCACATCCCGACTGTCCGCCTGTACCGACCGGCGAACAGGTATCCGGCAACCCGCCCGCGACGCGGCCAACCTGGTCGACGGTCGCAGCCCGGTTGACCCAGCTCTGGTTCTGCGCGGCGATCGGTGCGGTATCGCGCAGTTCCTTGGGGATACGATAGGGTTGGTCGAGTGTCGAGCAGACGACGATCTCGCCATTGGTCGATGTCGGGCACTTCTGCCCAGCCCCGAGCGTGACGCTGCGGATCCGCTGCGGGGGCTGGCCTTGTTCGGCCGTCTGCTCCTGCGCCGAAGCGAGGGCGGGAAGCGCGATCAGCGCGGCGAGGACGGTGAGACGGAACATTGGTGGAAAACTCCTTGCATACGCACAACGTCTGCCGCCGCAGGTTGCTCCGTGCTGAATAGCATGCCCCGCGCTTTGCCCTGCACCGATTATGGCCGACATAATGTGCAGCGTCGCCCGATGCGCATCCCCGTTGCACCGGCTTCGACTTCGTCTATGGCGAACGCATGATCCTGGTCGTCGACAATTACGACAGCTTCACCTGGAACCTCGTCCATTATCTGATGGAACTGGGTGTCGAGGTGGAGGTCGTCCGCAACGATGCGATCTCCGCTGGACAGGCCCTGTCGTCCGGCGCGGAGGCGTTTCTCATTTCCCCCGGCCCCTGCACGCCGACCGAAGCGGGCGTCAGCCTCGACCTCGTCGCCGCCTGCGCAGATGCCGGCAGGCCGCTGCTCGGCGTCTGCCTCGGCCATCAGGCGATCGGGCAGCATTTCGGCGGCAAGGTCGAACGTGGCGGGCTGATGCACGGCAAGACGTCGCCGGTCGTCCATGACGACACCGGCCTCTACGCCGGCCTCCCTTCGCCGTTTATCGCGACGCGCTATCATTCGCTGATCGTCAACGCGGTTCCCGACACGCTGGTCGTCAACGCGACCGCGCAGGATGGCAGCGTGATGGGGTTCCGCCACGCGACGCTGCCGATCCACGGGGTGCAGTTCCACCCCGAGAGCATCGCGACCGAACACGGCCACGCGATGCTTGCCAATTTCCTGACGCTGGCGGGGATTGCGCATCAGCTGCCCGACCGCCTGCGCGAGGGGCTCGATCAATGACGACCACCGTGCTCCTGCCAGATCCGACGACGCCGCTGTCGCGCGAGACCGCGCGTGCGGCGTTTGCCGACATCCTCGACGCGCGCGCCAGCGAAGACGCGATCGCCGCATTCCTGATCGCCATGTCCGAGCGTGGCGAGACCAGTATCGAGATCGCCGAGGCCGCGCGTGCGCTGCGTGAGCGGATGATCCCGATCGATGCGCCGCCGGGCGCGATCGACGTCTGCGGCACCGGCGGCGATGGCCACCATACGCTCAACGTCTCGACCGCGGTCGCGCTCGTCGTCGCGGCCTGCGGCGTGCCGGTTGCCAAGCATGGCAACCGCGCCGCCTCGAGCAAGGCCGGCGCCGCCGACACGCTCGAAGTCCTCGGCCTCGACATGGACCGGGCGGGCGCGACGGCCGAGGCCAGCCTGCGCGACATCGGCATCGCCTTCCTGTTCGCCGCCAATCACCATCCGGCGATGAAGCGGATCACCCCGATCCGTCAGCGTATCGCCAGGCGGACGATCTTCAACCTGATGGGACCGCTCGCCAATCCCGCGCGAACGACGCGTCAGCTGATCGGCATCGCGCGGCCCGATTATGTCCCGCTCTACGCCGATGCACTCGGCCAGCTCGGTACCCAGGCCGCACTCGTCGTCTCCGGCGAGGAAGGGCTCGACGAACTGTCCGGCGCGGGCCCCAGCGTCGTTGCGTCCATCGGCAACGTCGTGCTTCCCGCGCGCGTCACGCCCGACGATGCAGCGTTGCCGCGGCATGCGATCACGGCAATTCGCGGCGGTGATGCCGCCTATAATGCAGGGGCGCTCCGCCGCCTGCTGAAGGGCGAGGCGGGTGCCTATCGTGACGCCGTCCTGCTCAACGCCGCCGCGGCCTTGATGGTCGCCGGGACAGTCCCCACCCTTGTCGCTGGCGCGGCGTTCGCCGCCACCGCCCTGGACACCGGCAGCGCCGACGCGCTGCTCGACCGCTGGATCGCCTACTGACATGACCATGCTCGACCGTATTCTCGAGACCAAGCGCGCCGAAGTCGCCGCGCGCAAGGCCACCACCTCGCTGTCGGACATCGATGCCGGCATCGCCCGCATGTCCGCGCCACGCGGCTTCCGCGCCGCGCTCGATGCGAAGTCCGGCTATGCGCTGGTCGCCGAGGTCAAGAAGGCCAGCCCGTCCAAGGGGCTGATCCGCGCCGATTTCGATCCCCCCGCGCATGCACGCGCCTATGAGGCGGGCGGTGCCGCCTGCCTCTCGGTGCTGACCGACGAGAAATGGTTCCAGGGCGCGGACGCGTATCTGTCCGCCGCGCGTGACGCCGTGTCGATCCCGGTCCTGCGCAAGGACTTCATGGTCGACCCGTGGCAGGCGACCGAGGCGCGCGCGATCGGCGCCGATGCTATCCTGATCATCGTCGCCGCACTCGACGATATCCAGATGGCGGAGATCGAGGCCTCAGCGCTCGAATGCGGCATGGACGTACTCGTCGAGATCCACGACGCGCACGAACTCGATCGCGCGCTCAAGCTCAAATCGCGGCTGATCGGGGTCAACAACCGCGACCTGCGCGACTTCACGGTCGATTTCCAACGGACCTACGATCTGGTCGACAAGGCCCCGCGCGACTGTACCTTTGTTGCCGAAAGCGGGCTGACGACGCGCGCCGACCTCGACGCGATGGCCGAGCGCGGGATCCGGTGCTTCCTGATCGGGGAAGCGCTGATGCGCCAGGACGATGTCGAGGCCGCGACCCGGGCACTGGTCGGATGAGCCAGCTGACGCATGTCGATGCGGCGGGTGCCGCGCGGATGGTCGATGTCGGCGGCAAGACGCCGACCGCACGCGAGGCGGTCGCGACCGGCCGGATCACCATGTCGGCCGAGGCCGCGCGCGCGATCGCCGAGGGATCGGCAAAGAAGGGCGACGTCATCGCGGTCGCGCGCGTCGCGGGGATCATGGCCGCCAAGCGCACCAGCGACCTGATTCCGCTCTGCCATCCATTGCCGCTGACCAAGATCACGCTCGACCTCGACGTCGACGACAGCGGCGTCACCGCGACCGCGACCGTCGCGACCGACGGCAAGACCGGCGTCGAGATGGAGGCGCTCACCGCGGTCGGTGTTGCACTGCTGACGGTCTACGACATGGCCAAGGCGATCGACAAAGCGATGGAAATCGACGGGATCCGCCTGCTCGAAAAGCGCGGCGGCAAGTCCGGGGACTGGTCCGCACCGCGCTGACGCGGGCAGACCAGTCTTCCGTCGTTACAACCCGATCTGCAGGCTTGCGCGTAGCGACAATGCGGCACGTCCCTGCTGCTCCTCGGCGTTGAATTCGCCGCCGAAGCGGAACGCCGCATTGCCGCCGACCGCGCGCAGCTTGCCAACCCAGCCGCTTGTGCGCTCCTCGGGTGTCAGCGTGAACGCGGTCCCGCCGGCAAAGGCCGCGGTCGTCGCACCCAGCCCCCCGCCAACGAGCTCGCGTCGTCCGCCCTCAAGCTCGAAGCGGAACCAGCCTGCGTCCTGGTTCTGCCCCCCGAGATCGAGACCCAGCGCCGCGCTGCCGGTGACCGCCAGTTCGTCGCTGCTGCGTGACTGGACGACCAGATCGATCGCGGTGCCGCCCCCGGTTTCGCTATAGCCGTCCTCCTTCAGCTTGTAATAATCGACCGCGATGATCGGCCGGAACGAGATATTGCCCAGATCGGCATCATAGGACAGGCCGCCCGACGCCGAGTAGAGCGTGCCGTTCCAGTCCGCGCTCGAGACGCGTTGCACCGCCTCGGTCCCCGCGGTGCCGGCGAAGCGCCGCACGCCGTCGAACCCGATCCGTGCGCCCGAGGCGCGGGCATTGGCGTTCAGCCCACCCCAGTGCCCACGCCAATAGGCCGCGAGCTCATACTGGTTGGAGCTGACTTCATTGCTGGTCCCCTCATCGGCATCGCGGCCGCTGAGATAGGCGAGCGACGCACCGATATTGCCCAGCCCGGTCTTGTATTCGGCCCCGCCGGAGACGCCCCAGCCGGTCACGTCATAGCCGCCGGTATTGCCGATGCTCTTCGACGTGCCCCAGCCGACCTGGCTGACCCAATAGCCCCACTGCCCCTCGTCCTTGAACGGGCCGTGCGGGTCGGCGATCACCCGGGCGGTCGCACGCGAGCCCATCGTCACGGTCTCGAACGTCCCGCCGGCATGATCCGGAAGCATCTGGCGCAGCGATCCGCGAAATGCGTCGCCGTCATTGATGTTCAGGAACGCCTGGCCGACCTTGGCGTCGGTGCCGAGCGCCGCATAGACTGCGTTGTAGGCGGAGGTCTGCGAGCGGTTGAGGCCGAGTTCGACCGTGGTCTTGCGGACGATGTCGATCGCAACGTCGTTGCCCGTGCCCGTCGCGACGTTCCCCTTATACAGGAACGGCAACAGCGTGGTCGAGGCGGTCAGGTTTGCAGCACCGGTCAGGCTCCCCGCGCGCAGGACGGTGTACCGTCCTTCCGCACCGGTGATGCTGGCCAGCTTGAGCGCGAGCTTGGTGTCCTTCTCGAACGACGCTACCCCGGCGACGGTGATCGACGTCCCCGTCCCCCCGGTCTTGTCCAGCGTCACCGCCAGCACGCTGCCCGAGCCCATCGCCAGCGACGCGATCGTTGCCGCCTTGGTCAGGTCGAGCGTACCGCCCGCGACCGTCACCGCCAGCCCGCCGCTGTTTGCGAGCGTGCCCGAAAAGCGCGAGGTCCCGCCGATGGTCAGCGTGTCTGCCCCGCCACCGAAATCCGCCGCGCCGCTGAACACCGCCGTCCCGGCAAGTGCCATCGTGTCGTTGCCGGTGCCGAAGAGCGCCGTCCCCGCATAGGCTGCGTCGCCCGACAGCGCGAGACGGTTCGCGCCGCCGCCGAACCGGGTCGTCCCCGACGCGGTGCCATCGGCGATCTCGAAAACGTCGTTCCCCGTACCGAAGCGGACGTCACCGACGATGCTCGGCGCCGTGACGCCCGCCGCGACCGCGGTCTGGCGGACGGTGGCGCCCGCCGTCGCTGCGGACAGGTCGATCGCGACGTTGCGCTCCGACGTTGCCAGTGCGCCGCTGGCGGTGATCGCCCCGCTATTCTCCACCAGCGTGACCCGGCCGGACCGGTCGAGGATCGCGGTGGCGCTGCCATCGGCTGCCTGTGCGCTCGCCTTGATCGTCCCGCTGTTGCGGATCGTGCCGACCGTCGCGCCCGCCTCGACGAGGACCGCGCTCGACAGCGACGCGGTCGTGCCGCCGCCCGCCGCCGCGATCGTCCCGGCATTGCGCAGTTCGGGGGTCGTCGTGCCGCTGCCGATCCGGATCGCGGTCGCACTCGCCCCATTGGCCTGCGCCTGGACCGTGCCGTTGACCGCGATCCCGTTGGCGATCGACACGGCGCCACCCAGGCCGCCGATCGACAGCCCGGTCGCGGTGACACCCGCATAGACACCGCTGCCACCGATGCCGCCATCGACGATCAGCCCGAAATTCGTGCCGCTACCCGCGACTGCGCCGATCGCGACCGCATTGGTCGCCGACCCGATCTGGACCGCTGGTGCCGCACCATAGGCGGTGACCATGGCCGATCCCTCCTTGCTGTCGTCGATCCCGTCCTTGTCCTCGTCATTGTCGGTCGTGCTGGCATCCTTTGGCGGCACCGCGAAGATGATCCCGCCAGATACGTTGCCCGCGACGACCAGCGCCGAGCCGACCTGCAACAGGTCGTCGGCATCGAGCTTCGACGGATCCGCCGGCGCGGTCGTGGTACGGTAGCCAGTCGCGCCGAGCGAACCCTGCACCACCAGCGCACCGGTGATCGCGCCATCGAGCCGGACCGCCACGGCCCCCTGCCCGATCGCCGCGACCGTTCCGGCGAGCCGGACGTTGCCGGTAATGTCGCCCGCCCGTACGCCGACGACGTTCGTCCCCGTCACCGCAATCGTGCCCTCGGTCTTGAGCGCACCGGACAGCGGGCCGCCGAGCCAGATCCCTGCGGACTCGTTCCCTTCGACCGTGATCGCGCCCGTATTGGCGATGGCGCCGCTATAGGCGCCCGCGGTGCGGATGCCGGTACGGCCGCTGCCCGCAGCGAAGGGGCCGTCGAGATCGCCATCCTTGTCGACATCGGTCGCTTCATAGGTCTCGTCGACGATGATCTTGCCGCTGTTCGTGATACCGCCGCCGGTCCCCGCAACCGCAAGAATGCCCGTCGCATTGTCCGCGTTGGTGATCTGGACGGTGCCTTCGTTGGTGACGGCATGCACGCTGTCGATCGTCACCGCCGTGCCGCCGGCAGGGGTCACCGATCCCGCGGCCGTGATCCGGATCGCATCCGGCGCCCCGGCCTTCACGGTCGAGGTCCGCACCGCATCGGTGCGCTTGGTCTCGATCGTGGTCTGCGCATGGGCCGGAACGACCGCCATCAGGCAGGTAGAGGCAAGCAGGATACGACGCATGAACCAGGTCCCTTTTCGAATATGTTTCGAACACAGGACGGAACCATTGCCGCGCAGCCTTGCTGGCCTGCGCAGCTTTTCAGAATGCCGCGTCTATCCCCAGGCGCAAGGTGCGGGGCCGCAATGGCGTGATCTGGCCGCTGCCGATCTGGAACGGCGTGCCAAGCGCGAAGCGATTGCCGGTGCCATCCGTCAGATTGGTTACGCCGAGCGTCAGACCCAGTGTCGGCCGGCCGACCCGCATTGTCAGCGCGGTGTCGAGATAATCGCCCTGCTCCTCCCCGAGCACCGGGCCGATACCGAGCCGGGAGCGGCCGACATAGCGCGCCCAGCCATAGACCCGCAGATCGAGTTCACCGTGGAGCGGCCGGCTATAGTCGAGCCCCAGCCGCCCTGCGAACCGGGCAATATTGGGAACCTGGCTCATCCGCGCGAACGCCAGTGCATAGGCCTGGCTGGGTTCGGTCACCCGGCTGTCGTTATAGGTCAGCCCGGCGTCGATCGTGAGCCCGGCGACCGGTCGCCAGGCGGCTGCCGCGCTTGCCGACCAGATCCGGCCGTTGCCGATATTGGCAGTGCTCGGCAGCCCCGACCCGTCGATGAAGTCCGCCTGGATATCGTCCCACAGCGTATGTGACAGCCCGGCCGACACGGATACCGGATCAATCCCGCTCTGCCCGAACCGTATGCCGCTTTCGATCGTGCGGACCCGGTCGTTGCGGAACCGCCGGACGAAGTCGCTCTCGATCGCGAGCCCGCCGGGCCGGAACCCCTGCTGGTACCGGGCATAGAGCGACAGCCGCGGCAGCACGGTTGCGATCAGCGATCCGGACGGCAACAGGCTCGTTTCACGACGACTGGCGGTCACCTGCGCACGCGCGAGCGCGACCGGAGCGAGGGCCTCCGCCAGATCCTGGCCCGTTCCCGACAGCGCGGCCCGTGTCACGCGCGCGCCGCCGGTCGCGATCAATCCGGGGAACAGCGCGACGCTGGCCTCGCCATAGAGCGTCGCCTCGTCGATCCGGTTGGTAACGCCCGTCACGGGCACCGGTGCCTCGACTGCGCCGAGTGCGCGCGACAGCCGCGTCCGGTTGTGCGTGAAGCTGCCGCCCACCACCCAGCCGAAGCCGGCGCGCATCGGCCGCCACAGCCGGGTCTCGTTGGTCAGCATCGCGGTCGCGTTGCGCTGCACGAACAGCCGCGGATCGCCGTTCACCATGGTGGCGTCATAGCGTTCCGTCAGCGTCTGCCCGACGATCGCCGTCGACGATCGCAGCATCAGGCCGCCAAGCGTGCCCGACACGACCAGATCGCCCATCCGGTAGTCCGCACCGAAGCCCTGTACGACGGCACTGTTCCGCGTGCGGGGCGGCGCGTCGCGATCGGTATATTGGCTGTCGTCGCCGCGGGTCCGCTGGTACACGCCGCCCAGATCGAGCGTCCAGTTGCGCCCCAGATCGACACGCAGCGTACCCCGCCCTCCGGCGATGCTGGTGCGGTTCACGTCGCTCTGCCCAAGTGTCGGGTTGTCGATATACCCGCCCTCCGTCACCGCATAGCCCACGATACGCAGCGCCATCCGGCCCTCCATCACAGGCAGGTTGAGCGTCGCGCCGATGTCGCCGCCGGGGTCGCCATGCGTCGTCGCGGACACGCCCGTCGCGATGGCGGCCGTCGTGTCGTCGATCACCGGCGCGTTGGGGACCGTGCGGATGATGCCGCCAAGCGACCCTGCGCCGTAGAGGGTGCCCTGTGGCCCCTCGAGCACCTCGACCGACGCGATATCGTAGAGCCGCAGGTCGGGATCGGGCGCGTTGTAGCTGAGCCGGATGTCGCCGAGATACTGGCCGACGGTCGTCTGCGTCGGGCCGGTGAAGCTCGAATCCGCAATGCCGCGAATGAACAGCTTGTTGCGCCCCGCACCGAGATGCGTCGACGACACGCTCGCCAGCCGCGCCAGCACCGCGTCGCTGCCCCCCGCGCCGCCAAGCGCCAGGTCGATTCCGTCGAGATGCGCGACCTGCCCGGCGAAATCGCGCAGCCGGGTGTCCCGCTTGCTGGCGGCGACGATGATATCGGCCCCTGCGATGGTCGGTACTGCCGGCGCGGCATTCGCGGTCGCCCCCGGCAGACGGCGCTGCGCCGCAGGTGGCGGCGCGGCACGCGCGACCAGACGCCACCCCCCGGCCCCTGCGGACCGTATCGTCGACCCCGTCGACCGTGCGAGCTTTGCGAGCGCCTGCCGCGCCGTGAAGCGTCCCCGGATCGCGGGGACGGGTCGTGCCCACAGGACCGGGTCGTCGACGGCGATGCTGACCCCCGCCTGCCGCCCCAGTGCCAGGACGGAGTCGCCCAGGCGGCCCGCGCGAAGGTCGAGCGACACCGGCCCCGCCGCCGCGGACGCAGCGGTCAGCCCGGCGATCGCCACCATAACGACAAAGACCCCGCCCCGCCGGATCACCGTGCCGACATCGTCCAACCCTGTGCGGACCGCCGCATCGTCACGTCGAGCAGTGCGGCGAGCGGCATGGGGTCCCGCGCGAGCCCTGCCGTGGCGATCGTCGCACGGACGCGGCGGTCTGCGATCTCCGGTTCCACCGCGATCGTGATGCCCAGCGTTCGCGACAGATCGTCCGCGACTTCGGTCATTGGCGCATTTTCGAACGCCAGCCGCCCCTCGCGCCACAATCCGACCGCCGTGGCATCGACCGTGATCCGCATCACACCGCCGCGCGTGGCCACGACGCCCTGCCCCGCCGTCATCCGGATCGCGTTCGGACCTGGATCATAGTCGACCGCACCTTCGGACACGGCGACCCGCATGCCATCGCTGGTCCGCTTGACGTCAAAGGCTGTGCCGACATCCACCAGCCGCGTCTCGCCGACCCGGACCTCGAACGGATCCGCCGCATCATGCGCGACGACGAACATCGCCTCGCCACGATCGAGCGTCGCGATGCGCGCATCACGTCGATCGATCGTCACACGCGAACCGCCCGCGAGCATGATCCGGCTTCCCTCAGCGAGGAGGATCGTCCGCGCGGCCCCCGGCGCCGCCTCGACGGCATAGGGTTGGGGGCGGCGCTCATAGACCGAAAGGCCGGCGACGACCGCCAGCGATGCGGCGATCGCCCCGCCGGCCCACCGTCCTATCCGTTGCGGCGCACGTCGTGACGGGCCGGCCATCGGCGGCGCCACCGCCCCCGCCTGCGGCGCGCGCAGCGATGCGACGCCATCATCGATCGCGGCGTTCAGCGCGTGATAGCGCGTGGCATGCGTCGGGTCCGCCTCCATCCACGCCATGAAGCCGGGCCAGTCGTCGAATGCGGGATCGCCCGTCCGCACGATCCAGTCGAGCGCCTGTGCGTCCAATGCGGTGTCGTCCTGCGCCATCATGGCCTCCTGACTGGCTTGACGGAGACGTTCGCCTCAAACCTCATCGAGCCGCCCTTTCAACGCGATCATCGCACGATAGGCCTGCCGCAGGTCGCTTTCGACGGTGCTGAGGCTCACGCCCATCTCGTCCGCGATCGCACGTTGCGCGACCCCGTCGATCCGGTGGCGGCGAAACACCGCCGCGGCGCGTTCGCCGACCGCCTCCAGCGCGCGCGCCGCCATCCGCGCCTCTTCGCGCGCGATCAGCACGCGCTCACCCGACGGCGCATCGGACTGGCCCGCGACCGTGGCGCCGACCGCGTCGCTCCAGTCATTGTCGCGTCGGGCGGCCTGCCGGACCGCGCGATGACGGTCGAGCATGAGATTGTGCGCCGCGCGGTACAGATAGGCCAGCGGCGCGGCGATCGGTCCGCCGCGCGGCGTCCGCACACGGATCCAGAGCTCGTGCAAAAGGTCTTCCGCCGCATCCCCCGCGCCATGCGCCGACAGAAAGCGGAGCAGCGTATCGCGGTTGGCGAGGAAGACGGCCTCCAGACCCTGCGTGTCCATCCGTCGCCTATACCGTAAGAGAAAACGTCACGACCATGGCGGTTGCTCGGCCGCAGACGGCGCGCGTCAGCCCCTCACGGATGCGCGCGCCCTTGCCGCGGTGCTGCCTCAGCCTGCAACGTCGACCGGATGCGTCGCGATGATCGTCGGTCGCGCAGCGGCGAGATCGCGCGAGGCCACGCCCAGCGCCTTGAAATGGTCGGACGCCATGTGCGCCTGAACCGCGGCATCGTCGACATACAGCTCGTTGAACACGAAACGCCGGTCGCCATCGGCCTCGCGCCACAGATCGTAGTGGAGCACCCCCGGTTCATTCCGCGACGCCGCGGCGCAGATGCGGGCGGCGTCGATGAACGCCTCCTCATGGCCGGGCTTGACGGAAACGAACGCAATGACCTTCACGGGCATATCGACCTCCTGGGCGTGATTTCGCCACAGCCTGTGCGCGCCCGGCGGATGGCGCGCAACCCCGCCAAAGGGTCAGACGCCCAGTTCCGCCATCGTCACGACCCGGTGCTCGCGCGCGCTGATCTCCGCCGCGGTACCGATCGCGACCGCGCGCAGGCCATCCTCCGCGGTGACCTGTACCGGTCCCTCGCCGCGCACCGTCGCGGCAAAAGCGGCGTGCTGATAATAGGTTGCGCCTTCGTGCGAGCCTGCGGCCCGGGCCGCCGGATCGACCGAGACATGACTGCGCTCGACCGCCTTGGGGTTGAGGAATCCGACCCGTGGCGAATAGACGAGTTCGCCTGCAGGAATCAGCACGTCGAGCCGCGCCGCATCGCCCGTCGCCGACATCTCCTCCTGATTCTCCGCACCATCGGCGAACATGCTGAGATCGAGCATCGCCCGCACGCCGTTCGCGAAGTCGACCGTCGTATAGCTGTTGTCGATGATGTCCGGGCGCTCGCCGTCATAAAGTTCGTCGAGATGGTTCACGTCCATCGCGCCCGAGCAATGGACGCGCACCGCTTCCGACCCGACGATCAGCCGCATCAGATCGAAGAAGTGACAGCATTTCTCCACCATCGTCCCGCCGGTGTTCCGGGCAAACCGGTTCCAGTCGCCGACCTTGGGCAGGAAGGGAAAGCGGTGCTCGCGGATCGACAGCATCTGCAACCGGCCGACCCGGCCCGCCTGGACCTGCTCGATAAAGGCGGCAGCAGGCGGCATGAAGCGATACTCCATCCCGGTCCAGAACGGCCTGGCGTGCGCGGCGGCACGCTCGACGATCCACCGCGCATCGTCGATCGTCGTCGCCAGCGGTTTCTCGCACAGGATCGCGGCGTCCATCGCGAACAGCTGCTCGAGCACATCGCGGTGGGTGTTGTTCGGCGACGCGATGACGATCGCATCGACATCGGCGTGGTTCGCAAACGCCTCGACCGAGTCGAACCGCGCGACGCCATCGGCCCGGTCGCCCAGCGCCTCGGTCGCCCAGTCGATCGACGTCGCGACCGGATCCGCGATCGCGACGATCTCCGCACCGGGCAGGATCGCCAGGTTGCGGATGTGTTCGACGCCCATCATGCCCGTTCCGACGACACCGTATCTGATCGTGGCTACCAAGCTGTCTATCCCTATGCCATGAGCCGTCGACATGACGACGATCCGCCTTTCCAACGACCTTCGCCCGCTCGGCAAGAGCGAAATCCTTGTTTCGCCGATAGCCTGGGGCATGTGGCGGCTGGCCGGAGAAACCGCGCCGGCCCGCGCGATGATCGACGCGGCGCTGGGTGCGGGAATCAACATCTTCGACACCGCCGACATCTATGGCTGCGACGTCCCGGCGGGTTTCGGCTCGGCAGAGGCGCTGTTCGGGCGCGCGCTGGCCGAGGACCGCAGCCTGCGCGCAAACATGGTGATCGCGACCAAGGCGGGCATCCGTCCCGGCATTCCGTATAATTCCAGTGCAGAGTATCTGGCCGACGCCCTCGACGCGTCGCTGACGCGCATGGCGATCGAACAGGTCGATCTGTACCAGATCCACCGCCGCGATTTCATGACCCATCCGCAGGAGGTCGCCGCGGCGCTGACGCGCATGGTCGACGCGGGCAAGGTGCGCAGCATCGGCGTCTCGAACTACAGCGTCCACGAATTCGCCGCGTTGCAGGCGTTTCTCGGCCAGCCGATCGTCAGCACCCAGCCCGAGTTTTCCCCGCTCCAGACCGCGCCCCTGTTCGATGGGACGCTCGATCAGGCGATGACGCACGACGTCGCGGTGATGGCGTGGTCGCCGCTTGGCGGCGGTCGGCTGGCGCAGGGCGATCATCCGGCGGCAACGCTGCTCGCCGAGCATGGCGCGCGCTACGGCGTCGACGCCGCGACCGCGACGCTGGCGTGGATCATGGCGCATCCGGCGCGGATCATCCCGATCGTCGGCTCGCAGACCCCCGCGCGGATCGCAGCCTCGGCCGATGCGTACAAGGTCGAATGGACCCGCAGCGAATGGTATGCGGTGCTGCAGGCCGGCATGGGTGTTTCGCTGCCATGATCGATCCTTCGGCAAGCCTTCCACCCTGCGAGATCAGCTGGTTTTCGGCGCTGTGCGATGACGATTACGAGTTTCTCGGCGTCCCCGACCCCGCGCTGCAATCGAGCTGGGAGCATTGTCGCGACATCGTGATGCAGGCCGAGACGGCGGGATACGACAATATCCTGCTGCCCTCGGGCTATACGCTCGGCATCGACACGACCGCGTTCGCCGCGGGGATCGCACCGATGCTCAAGAGGTTGCGATTGCTTATGGCGGTACGGATCGGCGAAAGCTGGCCGCCGCAGCTCGCCCGGCAGATTGCGACGATCGACCAGATGCTCGGCGGTCGGCTGGCGATCAACATCATCTCCAGCGACCTGCCCGGCGAAACGCTCGCGAGTGCGCCACGCTATGCGCGCACGGTCGAGGCGATGCATATCCTGCGCACGCTGCTCGACGGCAAGCCGCTCGACCATGACGGCGACTTCTGGAAGCTGAAGCTCGACCCTCCGCGGACCACCACCGTGTCCGGGCGCTGTCCCGCGCTCTATTTCGGTGGCCTGTCCGAGGCCGCGCGGGAGGCTGCGGCGACCAATGCCGACGTCTATCTGATGTGGCCCGACACGATGGACGGCGTCCGTGCGATCATCGCCGACCTGCGCGCCCGCGCCGCACGTCACGGCCGCACGCTACGCTTCGGCTACCGGGTCCATGTCGTCGTCCGCGAGACCGAGGCGGAAGCCCGCGCCGCGGCCGATCGTCTGCTGTCAAAGCTCGACGATGCCGAAGGCCAGGCGATCCGCGCGCGTTCGCTCGATTCGCAGTCCGCCGGCGTCCGTCGCCAGGCCGAACTGCGCGAGGGATCCGACGATGGCTATGCCGAGGCCAATCTGTGGACCGGGATCGGCCGCGCACGGTCGGGATGCGGGGCTGCGATCGTCGGCGATCCGGACCAGGTGCTCGCCAAGCTCAACGCCTACCGGGCCGAAGGGATCGATGCGTTCATCCTGTCGGGCTATCCGCACGCCGCCGAGGCCGACCTGTTCGCCCGTCACGTGCTGCCGCGGATCGAGCATGCTCCCTTGGTCGTCTAGGACGCAGGCCTGCCCGCTGAGACCGCCTGAAATCAAATAACCGACGCGGACAAGAGAAACTGGCTCGCATCCATCGTCCTCTCGTCCATGCTGGCCCGCTATGACCTCGTCCATCAAGACCGTCGCACAACTCAGCGCCCGTGGTCGCACATTGCTGTTCGCGCTGGTCGTCACCGCCGGCATCCTCAACCTCGTCGACCGTCAGATCATCGCCGTGCTGAAGCCGACGATCGCCGCCGATCTCGGCTGGAGCGACGATGATTACGGGACGCTCGCCGCCTGGTTCCAGGGCGGCGCGGCGTTCGCGTTTCTGTTCACCGGCTGGATCGTCGACAAGCTCGGGGTGAAATGGGCGAACCCGATCGGCGTTGCGGCGTGGAGCATCGCCGCGATGGCGCATGGCTGGGCGCGATCGATGACCGAATTTGTGATGATCCGCGTCAGCCTGGGCGCGACCGAGGCGATGGGCACGCCGACCGGAATCAAGACGATCGCGTCGGTGCTGCCCAAGAACTGGCGATCGAGCGGGTTCGGCGCGACCAATGCGGCCAACAGCATCGGTGCGATCCTGGCGCCGCTGGCTATTCCGGGCGTCGCGCTGCTCGTCGGCTGGCGGGGGACGTTCGTCGTCGCAGGCGCGCTCGGGCTCGTCTGGGCAGCGGTCTGGCTGATCGCGACCCGTCGCCTGCGCTTCACCTCGCAGCCCGTGGGCGCCGTAGACGCCGCGGCACCGGTCGGCGACTATGGCCCGATCCTGCGCAATCGCCAGACCTGGGCGATCGCGGTCGCCAAGATCCTGTCCGATGCGACCTGGTGGCTGATGCTCTTCTGGTTGCCCGACTTCTTTCACCGCGAATATGGGCTGAGCGGGGTCGCGCTCGGCGTGCCGCTGGCCATCGCCTATGGCGGCGCGGCGGTCGGCTCGCTGCTCGGGGGCGGCGTGGCGACCCGGTTGCTGAGCCTCGGCTACAGCGTCAACGCCGTCCGCAAGGGCATATTGCTGGTTGCCGCGCTCTGCGTCCTGCCCGTGCCGCTCGTGCTTTACGTTGGCAGTTATCCCGTCACGATCGCGCTGATGGCGCTGACGCTCGCCGCGCACCAGGCGTTCTCGACCAACCTGTTCGCGCTGATCGCCGACGTCGTCCCGCAGGACAAGCTTGGCCGGGTCACCGCGTTCGGCTCGTTCAGCGGCAATGTCGGTGGTATGGTGATCGCCAAGGTCGCCGGGCTCGTCCTGACCGCCGGGCTCGGCTACCTGCCGCTGTTTCTGTTCGCCAGCGTCTCCTATCTGCTCGCGGTCGGCTGGATCCAGCTGCTGCTGCCGCGGTTGCGCCCGGTCGAGGGGCACTAAAGCTGATACGATGCGTCTGCATCCAGATCTATATACCCATCGGCTGAATGGGATTTAAAAGACGACATCATCTTCGGGAGGGATATCATGATCGATCCACGCCATGTGGCGCTGCTGGCCGGCACCGCGCTTGTGACCCTGGCCACGCCGGCATTCGCTCAGGACACGGCCCCGGTGCCGACAACCGCGACGCCCAGGGCGGCGACGCCTGCCGCCGACACCGGCGAAGACGTCGTCGTCACCGCGCGCTTTCGCAACGAAAGCCTTCAGTCCGTACCGATCGCGATCACCGCCGTCAGCGGACAGTCGCTTGCCGAACGCCAGTTGAACACCGTCGAGAACATCGCCGCGACGATCCCCGCGGTCGGCTTTCGAAGCGGTGCGTCGAACAAGGACCGGACGATCTTCATTCGCGGCGTCGGCACGATCACCACCTCGCCGGGCGTCGAGCCGTCGGTGTCGACCGTGCTCGACGGCGTCGTCCTCACCCGCCCCGGCCAGTCGACGCTCGATCTGGGCGAGGTCGAGCGGATCGAGGTCCTGCGTGGGCCACAGGGCACGTTGTTCGGCAAGAACGCGTCGGCGGGCGTCGTCAACATCGTCACGCGCAATCCGACCGACGAGTTCCGAATGTTCGGAGAAGCGGGCGTCACGTCGGACGAGGAATACCGGATCAAGGCCGGCATCTCGGGCGCGATCGTGCCCGGCAAGGTCCAGGCGCTGATCGGCGGCCTTTACGACGACTTCAAGGGCAATGTCCGCAACGTCACGCGCAACGACGACGTCAACGGCTATCGACGCTACGGTGCGCGCGGCAAGCTGGTGATCACGCCGTCGGACGCGCTCAAGTTCACGATTATCGGCGACTATCTCAATTCGCGCGATACCACCCCGACCAGCGTCTATGCCAGCACCAGCCGGACCGCCTACCCCACCGGCACCGTCACCAATTCGCCCGACCTGGCTGCCGCGCTTACGGCAAGTGGTATCGGTGCGAACGCCAGTAACCGCCGCACGAACAACGATACGATCACCGACGTGCGCGACGAAAATTACGGCGGCTCGTTCACGGGTGACCTGACGCTCGGCGACTATCACCTCACCTCGATCACCGGCTGGCGGCAGTGGTTGAACACGCAGCGTCAGGATTATGACAGCGTCGCCGCGCTATCGACCGCCTTCCCGTCCGGCCAGGACACGGGGCGGGTGAACACCAAGCAGTTCTCGGAGGAGCTGCGGCTCACATCGCCCAAGGGTGGGCTGATCGATTACGTGCTCGGCGCCTATTATCTCCACGCCACCACCGACGAGACCTATCAGCGGACGCTGACGTCGCTCGCCGCTGGTGGTGCACGCAGCACGACGACGGGCGTCGCGAACTACGGCATCACCAACGACAATTTCGCGCTGTTCGGCGAGGCCAACGTCAATTTCACCCCGCGCTTCCGCGGTATCGCGGGCTATCGTTCGACCTGGGACAGCCTGGATTTTTACCATGTCCGCACGTCGAGCGCGGATCCCCTCAATACCGGCGCAGCGGCGCTCGATCGACCCGGGGTGCGCGCCTATCACAATGCCAGCGACGGGCTCGATCGGCGTGGCGACAGCTACCGGCTGGGTCTCCAATATGACATCGGCGATCACGCGCAGACCTATTTCACCTATTCGCGCGGCTATAAGGGGCCGGCGTATAACGTGTATTTCAACATGCGGTCGCTCAACGCCACGACGCCGCTCGACGAGGTCCCGCTGAGCCCGGAGACGTCAAACTCCTATGAAGTCGGGTTGAAGGGCAGCACCGCGGACCGCGCGCTGAGCTACAGCCTGGCCGCATTCACGACGAACTTCGACGGGTATCAGGCAAGCTTCAACGACGTCGTCGCGGGCGCGCAGGTGAGCCGCCTGATCAACGCGGGCTCGGTGCGCTCGCGCGGGGCGGAGGCGGACGTGACGCTGCGCCCGACCAAGGGGCTGACGCTCGACATCTCGGCCGCCTATACCGACGCCACGGTGCGCAATTTCCTCTGCCCGCCCGGCGCGCCGACGAGCTGCAACATCGACGGCCAGCCGCTCCCCTATGCTCCCAAGATCAAGCTCTATGAGAATGCGGCCTATCGCTTCGCGCTCAGCGACACGCTAGCGCTCGAACTGCAGAGCGACGTGACGTTCAGCAGCAAGGTGCAATATGCGCTGGCGCAGACACCGAGCACGGTGCAACCCGCCTATGCGATCTGGAATGCGAGCGTCGCCCTGCTCAGCGACCAGTCGGGCTGGCAGTTGCGCGCCTATGTGAAGAACCTGACGAACACCTCCTATTCGTCGTTCCTCACCGCAGGGACGTTCGCCGGGACTGTCCGGTTCGTCCCGCGTGACGACCAGCGCTATGCCGGGCTGCTGCTGCGCAAGGACTTCTGACCGCCGCCGGGCGCGGCGGACCGGTTGGACGCGCGGTTCACCCGATCAGCCGCCCGGCGGCCTTGCGCGCGGTCGCACCATAGGGGGGCTTCAGGCCTGCCAGTTTGGCGACGTCGAACCGCCCCTGCCGGAAGACCGCACGGGCATGGCTGAAGGTACGGAACCCGTCTGCACCGTGATAGGCGCCCATGCCCGACGGGCCGATGCCGCCGAACGGTAGATCCTCCATCGACACGTGGAGGATCACGTCGTCTAGGCTGACGCCACCCGACACGGTTCGATCGAGCAACCGGCGACGCTCGTCCGCATCGCTGCCGAAATGATAAAGGGCCAGCGGCCGGTCGCGCCGGTTGATCTGGCCGATCGCGTCGTCGATATCGTCATAGCGACGGATCGGCAGGACCGGACCGAAGATCTCCTCCTGCATCACGATCATGTCGTCGGTCGCATCGCGGACGATGTGGAGCGGCATCTTGCGCGTGTTCGCACAGCTGAGGTCCTCGCCCGCCGGATTGACGATCTCGACCCGCGCGCCCTTGGCCCGGGCATCGTCGAGCCAGTCGTTCAGCCTCGCCATGTGACGATCGCTGACCAGCGACGTATAGTCCGCGTTGTCGAGCAATGTCGGATACATCGCGCTGGCCGCCGCGGTCAGCCCGGCCACCACCGCAGCCTCGTCGGCGTCGCGGACCAGCATGTAATCGGGCGCGAGACAGATCTGGCCGGCATTCAGCATCTTGCCGAGCGCCACCCGCTCGGTCGCGCGCGCGATATCTGCCCCCTCACCGATCACCACCGGCGACTTGCCGCCCAGCTCTAATGTCACGGGGACGAGATTGTCAGCGGCAGCGTGGAGGATATGGCGTCCGATCCCCGTCGCGCCGGTGAAGAGCAGATGGTCAAACGGCAGGCTGGCAAACGCCTTGCCGACCTCCGGCCCGCCCCGGACAAAGGCCAGTTCGTCCGACGCGAAATACCGCCAGACCAAGTCCTCGAACAGCGCACCCGTGACCGGGGTATATTCGCTGGTCTTGACGATCGCACGGTTGCCGGCCGCGAAGATGCCCGCAAGCGGCGCCATGATGAGGTTGACCGGGAAATTCCACGGCGCGATCACCCCGACCACGCCCTTGGGCTGATATTCGACCCAGGCCTTCGCGCCGAGCAGCCCGAGCGGAAACTGCACCGCGCGCCGCTCCGGTTTCGCCCAGCGGTCGAGATGCTTGATCGCATGGGTGATCGGCGCGATCGATCCGGCGATGTCGGTGATCATCGACTGCTCGCGGCTCCGGTGACCGAAATCCTCCGACAGTGCATCGCAAAACCGCGTGGCGGAGTCGCGGATCATCGCCGCGGCCCGTTTGAGCCGGTCCTTGCGGACCGACAGCGGCTCGGGCATCGCCGCCATCGATGCGGCGCGCTGCGCCGCCAGGATCGCCATCATCTCGGTCATCACCATCTCCCATCCGGCGCACCCGCCCGGCCCGGTTGCAATACCCGTGTCATGCCGCCTGCGCCTGCCGCTTCGCAAGCGGGTTGCATACCGGCCTCGCGGAGGCTTGGCGTGACCTGTCGGCGCGACCTATGCGTCGGCGGATGACGCATATGAAAGAGAACGACCATGCGGCCTCCACGCCGCCTTGCCATCCGGCCGCGCGTGCAGCCGGCCTCGCGCTCGGTGTGGTGGCCGGTCTTGCGCTGTTTGCCAGGCTCGCGGCGAACCGCGTGGAACGCCGCGTGCCCGCCGACGGCAGGTTCATCGAGATCGACGGGCGACGCGTGCATTATCTCGAACGTGGAACGGGCCCGGCGATTGTGATGATCCACGGGCTTGGCGGGCAGATGCGCAACTTCGGCTATGCGTTGCTCGACCGACTGAGTGCGGATCACCGCGTGATCCTGATCGACCGCCCCGGCTCGGGCTATTCGGCGCCGATCGCGCAGGCCAATATCCGTGCACAAGCCGCGCATGTCGCGGCGTTCATCACCGCGATGGGGCTCGACCGGCCGCTCGTCGTCGGCCACTCGCTGGGCGGCTCGATCGCGCTCGCGCTGGCGCTCGATCATCCGCGGCAGGTTGGCGGGCTCGCGCTGATCGCACCCCTGACCCAGCCACTCGCCACCGTGCCGCAGATCGTCGCAACGCGCGCCATCGCTACGCGAGCGATGCGCAGCGCGCTGGCATGGACGGTCGCCACGCCCGCGGCGTTGCTCGCGCGACCCAGCGGCGCGCGCATGGTCTTCGCACCCGATCCGGTACCCGACGATTTCGCGACACGCGGCGGCGGCGCGCTGATCGGTCGTCCATCGGCCTTTGCCGGAGCGGCGGCAGATCTCGCAGCGGCAAATGCCGATCTGCCCGCGATGGTCGACCGCTATCCTTCGCTGTCTGTCCCGACCGCGATCCTGTTCGGACGCGACGACGCTGTGCTCGATCCGCTGGCCCACGGCCAGGGTCTCGCCAACGCCTGTCCCGCCGCAGCGCTCACGCTGGTCGCAGGCGGCCACATGATCCCCGTGACACGACCCGATGACGTGGTCGCATGGCTTTCCACGCTGAGAAAGCCCGGCGCTCCCGTCTGAGGCCCTCGCAGACCGTCAGCTGCGATACCGGGCCTCTACGAGGTCGAGTTCACGGACCAGCTTGCGGATCGTCGCACTGCCGATCCGGCGATCGCGCGCGAGATCGACGATCGTGCTGCGTTCCGCCTGGAGCGCGACGAGCTTGAAGTCCCGCTCGATCCGGTCCTGCACACGCGCGGCCGCGGACGCCTTGGCAGAACCGCTGCGGCTGTCGATCCGGTCGCGATAGATGTCCATCACCCGGCCGCCCGCCGCCGCATAGAAATCGCCGTCGCCCATCCGTTCGGCCAGCTCATGCTGCGACCGCTCGACCGCGCGGATCGCCGCTTCCGCCGCCGCGACCCGCGCCGCGTCCTCTTCCGCGAGCAGCGACGGCTCGGGCGGCATCGTCAGGCCGTTGAGGAGGATCGGCAAGCCGACGCTCGCCAGCACCAGCGACACGATGATCACCCCAGCGGCCAGGAATATGGCGAGGTCGCGCGCCGGAAACGCGGTGCCGTCGTCGAGCACGAGCGGAATCGTCAGGACGCCCGCCAGCGTGATCGCCCCGCGGACACCCGCCAGCGACATCGCCGCGACCACCCGCCAGTCCGGGCTGTGGACCGTCACGCCGTCACGATAGCGTCGGCGCAGCAACGTCAGCCGCAGCGAGACCCAGACCCAGACGAACCGCAGGGCGGCGAGTCCGGCGACGATCGCGAGGACATAGGCAGCTAGCCAGACAGTGCTGTCATGCCCCGTCATCTTGACCGTCGTCCTGGCACCCGCAAGGATCGCCGGCAGCTGTTCGCCGAGCAGCACAAAGATGATGCCGTTGAGCGCAAACTGGATCGTGTCCCACACCGAGTTGCGCCGCATCCGCGTATTGGGCAGCGCCTGACGCGATATCTCGGCATAGGTCATCGTCACGCCCGCCGCGACGGCCGCGAGGATCCCCGACGCGTGAAGATGTTCGGCGAGCAGATAGGAACCGAACGGGATCAGCAGGCTGACAAGGATCTGCGACCCCGATTCCTCACCGAACCGCCGCGATACCCATGCTTTGGCGCGCGTGACCGCGAGCGTCAGGCCGACACCCACCACGATGCCTGCGCCGGCAACCCAGACGAAGTTGATCGCGGCGGAGGACGGTGAAAACGATCCGGTCAGCGCCGCGGCGATCGCGAAGCGCAGACAGACGAGGCCCGAGGCGTCGTTCAGCAGCGATTCCCCTTCGAGGATGTGCATCATCCGCTTCGGGATCGGGACGCGTGCGGCGATCGCCGAGACTGCGATAGGATCGGTCGGCGAGACGACTGCGGCAAGCGCGAACGCGACGGCAAGCGGCATGGCCGGGATCATCCAGTGGATGAACAGTCCCATGCCGATCACCGTGATCAGCACCAGCCCCAGCGCCAGTTCGACCACGGTCGAAATGTCCTTCAGCAGCTCGTCTTTGGGGATCCGCCAGCCATCGAGGAACAACAACGGTGGCAGGAACAGCAGCAGGAAGAGTTCGGGATCGAGCGCGACCCGGTACGACGTCGACAAACCGATGACCGCACCGAGCATGATCTGCACCAGAGGCGTCGGCACCGGCACGGGGAGCATTCGCGAAATGGACCCGCTCAGGACGACCGCGAGCAGGAGGAACAGAACGATCGATACAGCTTCCAAAAGATACTCCCGCTTGGCGTCAGGTCCTTCCTAACCGGCACACGCCACAAACGACACCCCCTTGGACCGAACGATCGTCAGTCGACCGTCACGAGGCCGGCGGCAAAGGCGATCCGAAGCGCCTCGGACAGGCTGCGCACGCCGAGCTTGTCCATCAGATTGGCGCGGTAGATCTCGACGGTCCGCGGGCTGAGGCTCAGCGCATGCGCGATCACCTTGTTCGGCTGGCCGTCGATCAGTCCCATCAGCACGTCGGTCTCGCGCATCGAGAGCCGCGCGATCCGCTGACGCGCCGCCTGGGTCCGGTCCGCCGCCGCGGTTTCGGTTTCGAGCCGCGCAAAACCTTCGTCGACCGTGCGCAGCAGGATGTGCGGATCGCACGGCTTCTCCAGAAACTCGAGCGCGCCCGCCTTCATCGCCTCGACGGCGAGCTGCACGTCGCCCTGCCCGGTCAGGATGATCGGCGCAAAATGCGGTGCGAACGGCACAAGCTTTCGCAACACCTCAAGCCCGGTGGTTCCGGGCATGTGATGGTCGAGCAGCACGATACCCGGGTCGAGGCTGCTGAGCTCGTCCAGAAACGCATCCCCGGAGCGAAAGCCGCGGATCAGCAGGTTCGGACGGGTCGACAGCAGCCCCTGCACCGATGCACGGACGGCGTCGTCATCGTCGACGACATAGACGGTACGCATCCAGACATCCTTTCACGGCTTATTCCAAACAGACATGCGGCACGGTGAAGCGAAAGCAGGCGCCACCGCCCGGGGCGTTGAAGCCGACCAGCTCCCCGCCATGCGCTTCGACGATGCGGCGGCAGATCGACAGGCCGAAGCCCATGCCCCCCTCCCCCTTCGATGACGTGAAGGGCGTGAACATCCGCGACAGGATCGCATCGGGCAAGCCGGGACCATTGTCGCAGATGCTGATCTCGACGAGCGCCGCTTTGTTCAACCGCGCCTCGATGAGGACGCCGCGCGCGCCGTCGGGCGATGTCGCCAACGCCTCGAACGCGTTGCGGAGCAGGTTGACGACCACCTGCTGCACCTGGATCCGATCCGCGAGCATGAAGTCGGCGTCGGGGGACAGCGCGAAGCTCAGCTCGATATCGGCATGCTGTCCGCCGGACGTCAGCAACGTGACGGCCTCACGCAGTGTCGCCTCCACGGGCTCGATCCGCATCTCGGACTCGCGCTTGGCGATGAACTCGCGAAGCCGGTGGATGATGTCGCCTGCCCGCAGGGCCTGCGCGTTCGCCGATATCAACGTGGCCTTGAGCCGGTCGCCATCCATGCCGGCGCCGCTGTCGAGGAGCAATTCGGCGGTCGTGACGAAGTTCGCGATCGCAGCGAGCGGCTGGTTGAGTTCATGCGCGAGCGCCGCAGCCATTTCGCCGACCGCGTTCAACCGGATGACCTGCATCAATTCCCGCCGGACGAGGCTCAGCCGCTCTTCCGCGGCGATCCGTTCCGAAATGTCACGGACGAACCCCGTCAGCACGCGTTCGCCGTCGACCAGTGCCTCGCCGACATGCAGTTCTACCGGGAAGCTGCTCCCGTCCGCGCGCCGCGCGGTGGTAAGCCGGCCATGACCAACGCCACGCCGATCGCCCGAGGCCGGATAACGCCGTAAATACCCCTGCTGCCACGCCTCGCGCTCGCCCGGGATCAGGGTCTGCACGTTCAATCCGATCGCCTCGGCAGCGCTATAGCCGAAGATGAGTTCGGCGGCGGCGCTGAAGGAGCGGATGGCGCCGGCCTCGTCGATCACGATCATCGCATCGGGCACGGTTTCAAGGATCGACCGCAATTGCGCCTCGCGCACGCGAAGCGCCGCCTCGCGCTCCTCGTGCCGCGTTATGTCCAGCGTGATCCCCGTCGTCCGGATCATGACGCCGGCCTGATCATAGAAGCACCGGGCAGAGCCCTCGAGAAAGCGCTGCGTGCCGTTGGGCAATCTGAGCCGATAGGTGAAGCTGATGCGGGGTGCGCGCTTGCCGACGGTTTCGGCGATCGTACGTTCGACCTCCGCCAGATCGTCCGGATCGATCAGCGCCGCCCAGCTCGGATAATCATGCAGGCTTCCCGCCGGCAGCCCCAGACGCTGCTCGGACCCTGCGGTCCAGGTCAGTGCCCCGGTCGCGACCTCCCATTCGAAGACCCCGACCTCGTGCGCGCTGCTGGCGAGCGCGAGACGCTCCTCGCTCTTGCGCAGCGCGGCCTCGATCTCGAGCCGCGTGCTGATATCGGTCATCGACAGGACAAGGGCCGGCGCACGGGCCAGCTTCTCGACCCTGCGCGCCTGCTCGATCACGTGCACTGCGCTGCCGTCGCGTCGGCGCTCAATCAGTTCGCGCTCGCCATCGGCATGCGGGCAGCCTGTCGCCAAGCTGCCGTCGGCGGTGCACGACGCGAGCAGTACATGCTTCTGCCTGCCCAGCGCCTCGTGCGCACGCCAACCGTATAATTCCTCGCACCCGCGCGACCAGTGGATGATCCGGTCATCGGTATCGACCAGCGCCATCGGTGCGGCGTTCAATGCCTGGGTCAGCTCGGACAAAGCGGCGCGGTGGCGCGCTGCGCTCCGCACCGTCCAGGTGACGAGCGCGCTGACCACCACGAAATTCAGCGTGACGGTCAGCAGTTCGCCCCAGACCGCAGACACCCCGGCAAGCTCGATGCTCGCCATTTCCACGAGCGGCGCTAGCACCGGTACGACCAGCAGCAGCGGCAGAACAAGTCGCAACATGTGCCATTCAGGCGACCAGGCACCGGGCTCGTCCAGAATATCACTTCGCCAGGCAAGTACCGCCAGGGCCAGCAGCATCGCGCCGATCGCGGATGGCAGGGACGTCGACGACAGATGCCACCCGGTCGCATGCAGGGCCGGGAGCATCGGGATCAGCAATAAGGCTGTGCTTGCAGTCACCAAACTGCCGCCTGCGAGTGCCGCCGCCAGCCGTCCATAGGAGCGGGTTTTTGCCGCGGCTGCGCCGATCGCGACGGGCAATGCGACGAGTATGAGATCGGCGACAATGCCCGGCCCCGTCATCGCGCGATCAAAGGCTGTCCGGACATCGTCCGCAAACAGCCACCCATCGATCCCATGGCTCCCGGCCGGCAGGACCAGTTGGACGAACAGGCGTTCGAGACCGATGGCGATCGGCACGGCGAGCAGCGGCATGGCCCGGCGACTGGAATGTCCGCGTGACAATATCAGGGTCGCCGCCGCCATGCAGGCAAAGGCAATGCAGCCGAACGGCGGCATTGGCTCGACCAAACCGAACGTCGTCAGCACGGGAATCCGCAGCATCCATCCGATCAACGGGATCGTCGCGCAGGCAAAGACAGCCGCTATGCACAACCCGGCCACAGTACGGCCCGGCTGGCTCATTGTCGAAACGGAATCGTCTTGTATTGAAGTCTCCATGCTATCCGGCAAATATATGCCAATACTGTATTATTACCTAGCTCGCTGGCAAATATATTGACCCATAATGACAGGCATTTTCACCATTATGGTCAGCTGTGAGAAGCCATCAATCCCGCGACTTCGGAACGACCCGGCGACCCGTCTCAGGATAGGCCGGCGCGCCTAAGCATCGGTAAACGTTACCAAATATCAGTCCGCGACATGGTGCCGCGGTCGCGTCAAACCGGCACCCTGCCCCTTTGACGACGATCAATGCCACGGTTCGCCATGACGGGCAGAGCGATGACCGGAGGAGCCGGCATGACGGACGGGCACGGCACAAAGCAGGACGGCGAGGCGCAGCGCGTCGATCGGGAATCGGGCGACGGCGAGTCGTCCCCGGTTCCAGCGTGTCGTCACTGGCATGTCATCCGCGACGACGATCTTGCGGACCTGTTGTCCGCGCATGCCGATCTGCGCAGCCTGTGCAGCATTCTCGAACATTGCGCAGACTGCTTGCCCGTCAGACCCTCGGCGCGTGATGCGGACTGGATCTGTGCGCGACTGGCCTTGGTGACCGAACAGCGCGACGATGGCCTCGAGCCGACGCTCGACACGCTGTTCCGACGAACCCCGTCACAGCCGCTGATCGGCGTGCTGCTCGATCATGTCGCCGCGCACCGCGTGACCGACGCCGTCTACGCGCAGGACCTCATCGTCGCGCTTGATCCGCGCTCGATCGAGGCCGATCGGTTCGCGCCCGACATGCTCGGCTATATGCTGCGATGCTTCTTCGACGGCTGCCGGCGTGCCACCGACTTCACCGAGCTGGCGATCCTGACCCTGGGGCATGCCCGCCTCACGCGCGCCGCCAGGATGCGGCTGACCGACAGTCTGGCGCGTAGCACTTCACCCTGAGCGCAGCCTGCTGTCGCTCCCGGCATCGCTATGCCGGATCGGCGCGCGCCGCGAGAGCGTCGCGGTCGACAATGGTGATGGCTCGTCCGCCGGGCAAGCCGATGACGCCGCGAGTCTTCAGCTGCGTCATCTGCCGGCTGACGGTTTCGATCGTCAAACCCAATATGTCGGCGATCTGACCCCGCGAAAGCGGGAGGTCGAACGTGACCGGCCCGCGGGGCGTTCCCCTGCAACCGGTCGCCGCGGCACGGGTCGCCATATCGACGAGAAACCCCGCGACCTTCTCGCTCGCCGACTTGCGCGCGAGCGTCAGCATGCGCGATCGTGCCTCGTCGAGCGCGGCAAGCGTGCGTTGTAGCAGCAACCGCTCCATTCGCGCATGATCGGTCAGGACGCGCTCGAACGACGCCCGCGGAAAGATGCACACTTCCGCGTCGGTCAGCGCCGACACGCTGAAATCCGCCTGCCCGGGATAGGGCTGCCCGACAAAATCGGCGGGGTATAGGAGCCCGACGATCTGCTCGCGGCCGTCACCGCTCGATGCAACGAGCTTGAGCACGCCCGACAGCAGATTGGCGCACAGGATATTGTCCTCGCCCGCCCAGATCAGCGTCTCGCCACGCCGCACGATCCGCCGCCGACCCAGGGTATTGAGCGCATGTAGTTCGCTATTGGTCAGGCTGCCGCACAGCGACTGATCGCGGACCGCACAGTCGACGCAGATGGTTGCAGCAAGCATGACGGGAGATATAGCGCCCGGTCGCCGAATTGACCGCATCAATTCGGCGCCGACTGGTCAATATCGCCGGACGGGCCGGTCAGGATATGTTGCGCGACACTGTATACGGCATGTCCGGTACGTCGATCTCGTCATCGGCCGGCAACGAGAATTCATGCCACATGCCGTTCAGCACTCCGAAGCCCAGCGCAAGGCCGAGGCCCAATACCCAACTGAAATACCACATTATCTATCGTCCTTGCCGCACGGAGTGATCAGTAGAAATCGGGATTGGTCGCGACCTCGTGCGCGGTGACGCGGCCCCACATCAGCTTGAAGGCCCATGCGGTGTAGGCGAGGACGATGGGCAGGAAGACGACGGTGACGAACAGCATGATCCCGAGTGTCTTTTCGGACGATGACGCATTCCAGACCGTCAGGCTCGAATGCGCATCGATGCTGGACGGCAGGATGTAGGGAAACATCGACAGCCCGACGGTCGCAATGATCCCCACCGCCGATGCCGAGGATCCCGCAAATGCCGCACTCTCGATCCGTCGGCGTATCCCGATCAGCGCGACCACCGCGCCGCCGAATCCCAGCAGCGGGGCAATCATCATCCAGGGATGGAGTGCATAGTTCGCCAGCCACGCGCCCGCAGCGATTTCGCTCGTCGTGCGCAGCGGATTGGACGGCCCCGCCGGATCGATGGTCCCGACGATGCGGAACCCGATATCGGTCCAGGCGACGAACGCCCAATCGGCCGCGAACAGGACCAGCGACAGGATCGCGGCCAATGTCCCGAACCGCGTCGCGCGGTCATGGACCGGGCCATGCTCGACCTTGATCGCCAGCCATGCGCTGCCGTGCAAAACCAGCATCGCGACCGACAACAGGCCGCAGATCAGCGTGAACGGCGTGAACAGCCCGAGGAAGCTGCCGTCGAAAAACGCCCGCAGATCGCTGTCCAGCCGGAACGGCACCCCCGACAGGACATTGCCGACCGCGACCCCGAAGACGAGCGCCGGCACGACACCGCCCACGAACAGCGCCCAGTCCCATCCGGACCGCCACCGCGGATCCGGCCGCTTCGACCGGTATTTGAACCCGACCGGTCGCAGGATCAGCGCCGCGAGCACGAGGAACATCGCGAGGTAAAAGCCCGAAAAGCTGACCGCATAGACGAACGGCCATGCGGCAAAGATCGCGCCGCCACCCAGGATGAACCAGACCTGGTTCCCCTCCCAGGTCGGACCGACCGAGTTGATCACCATCCGGCGCTCGGAATCGGTCCGTGCGACGAACGGCAGAAGCGTGGCGACCCCGAGGTCGAACCCGTCGGTTAGCGCAAAGGCGATGAGCAACACCCCCATCAGCCCCCACCACAATATGCGCAGCGTCTCATAGTCAAACATCGGATCGTGCCTTTCGGATCAGGCGAGAAGGGGTCAGGCGGGGATCGGATCAGCAGCAACGGGACGCGCGGCGCCGCGCCCTGCCGGTCCGGCATCGGGCACCGGATAGGCATCCTCGTCATGCTCGAACGGCCCCTTGCGGATCGTCGCGAGGATCAGGCGGACCTCGATGACCGCGAGCGTCCCGTAGATTGCGGTGAAACCGATGATCGTCGTCCACAGCACGCCGCGCGTCAGCGAGGATGCGGCGAGGAAGGTCGGCAGCACGCCCTCGATCGCCCAGGGCTGGCGGCCGATCTCGGCGAGCATCCAGCCCAGTTCGATCGCGATCCAAGGCAAGGGGATCGCGATCACCGCGAGTTTCAGGAACCACCGCGTCTGCGTGTGCAGGCGGAGCGACGTCAGGACGAACGCCGCACCGAACAGCGCGATCATCAGGACCCCGATCGCGGCCATGATCCGGAAGCTCCAGAACATCAGCGGCACGTTCGGCACCACGTCCCACGCCGTCGTGGCGATCAGCGCGGGGCTGGCAGTGCGCGGGTCCGCGACATGCCGCTTGAGCAACAGGGCGTAGCCGAGGTCACGCTTGTGCGCCTCGAACCGTGCACGTTGTACGACGTTGGCAGGGTCGGTCTTGAGCCGTTCGACCGCGTCATAGGCGACTACACCCGACGTGATCCGCTCCTGCGCCTTGAGCACCAGTTCGGACATGCCGGTGACGGTACCGTCGAGGCTGCGCGTCGCGATCAGCCCTAGGACCCAGGGGATCTGAACCTCGTACCGGGTTTCACGGGCGGCGACGTCGGGTACGCCGAACAGCGTCAGACCGGCCGGCGCTGGTGCCGTGTGCCAAGCCGCCTCGATCGCGGCGAGCTTCATCTTCTGGTTGTCGGTCAGGGCATAGCCGCTCTCGTCACCCAGCACGACGACCGACAGCGACGCGGCCAGGCCAAAGGCTGCCGCCACCGTCATCGATCGCCGTGCCACGCCCTTGTAGCGGTCGGTCAGCAACCAGAAGGCGCTGATCCCGAGCACGACCACCGCCGCGCAGACATAGCCCGCGCTGACCGTATGGACGAACTTGGCCTGCGCGATCGGGTTGAACAGGACGGCGCCAAAATCGGTCACCTCCATCCGCATCGTTTCCGGATTGAACTTTGCGCCAACCGGATTCTGCATCCAGCCGTTCGCGATCAGGATCCACAGCGCGGACAGGTTGGTGCCGAGCGCCACCATGGCCGTGACGAGCAGATGCCCGAGCTTCGACAGTCGCCCCCAGCCGAAGAACATGATGCCGACGAACGTCGCTTCGAGGAAGAACGCCATCAGCCCCTCGATCGCGAGCGGCGCGCCGAATATGTCCCCGACATAATGCGAGAAATACGACCAGTTCGTGCCGAACTGGAATTCCATCGTCAGCCCGGTGGCCACCCCCAGCACGAAGTTGATCGCAAAGATCCGCCCCCAGAAGCGTGTGATCACACGCCAGATCGGCCGGTTCGTCATGACATAGACCGATTCCATGATGACGAGCATCATCGACAGGCCCAGCGTCAGCGGCACGAAGAGAAAATGATAGAGCGCGGTGAGCGCAAACTGCAGCCGCGACAGGTCGATGACCCCGAGGTCCATGGAACGGTCTCCTCCCCGGCGAACATGCCGGTTTGGTCGGGGCGTAAGTGGCGCGGCCGACCAGAACATTGACCGCGGTCAAAGACCAGACGAACGGCAATACGCGACAAGCCTGTCCATGACGGCACTATCTTCGAGCGACCTCGCATCCTCCGACCGGACGCCCCGCGCGCGTCGCCAGTGGCTCAAGACCATCGCCCAGGGCGGTCGCCGCGGCGATGCGGCGGCGGCGTGGCTCATGCTCGACAGCGTTGCCGCAATCGGCTTTGCCGGCGGCCTGGCGGGGGCGATCGTCGCGGTTCCGGCCGGTGCCGCCGCGGTCCTGCCCTGGGCAATGCTCGTCGTCCTGTCCGGCGGCCTTCGCGGTCTTGTCGTCATGCTCGCGACGCGCACGGGCGCCCGCCAGGCCGAAGACGCCAAGGTGACGTTGCGTCGCCGGAGCGTCGCATCGGCGCTGCACCGCGACCCCGGTGCGCCGACGACCACGGGTGTCCTGATGGCCGCGGTGGTGGACGAGGTGGACGCGCTCGACGGTTATATCGCGCGCTTCCTGCCCGCGCGCAAAGCGGGCGCCATCGCACCCTTCCTGATCCTGCTCGCGACCGCGTTGGCCAGCCCCGTCGCCGCGGGCATCCTGGTCGTGACGCTCATACCATTCATCGTCGCGATGGCGCTTGCGGGGGGCGCGGCCGCGGACAAATCCCGGCGCCAGTTCACCGCGCTGGCTCGGCTGACCGGGCGGTTCGCGGATCGGGTGCGGGCGCTGCCGGTCGTCCTTGCGTTCGGCGCCGAGGACCGCGAGGCGCGCGCGCTCGGGGTCGCAGCGGACGAACTGGCGGCGCGGACGATGGGCGTGCTGCGCGTCGCCTTCCTGTCCTCGGGGGCGCTGGAGTTCTTCGCCGCGCTCTCGGTCGCGCTGGTCGCGGTCTATTGCGGGTTCAACCTGCTCCACCTCCTGCCCTTCCCGGTGCCCGAGCAGCTCGATCTCGGCCGCGCCTTCTTCGTCCTCGCGCTCGCGCCCGAATTCTACGCGCCGATGCGCCGTCTCGCCGCCGCCTATCACGACAAGCAGGCGGCCGAGACGGCGGCGGATCGCCTGATCGCCCTGCCCGCGCCCGCGTCTCCCATGCCGGCGTCGCTGCCATCGACGCCACACGCTCTGCGTCCCGATATACCCGCTCTTCCCGCACTGGCGTTCAGGTCGGTCGCGATCCGTTATCCCGACGCGGAACGGGACGCCGTATCCGACCTGTCGTTCGACGTTCCGTCCGGCCGCATCGTCGTGCTGACCGGACCATCGGGCAGCGGCAAGACCAGCGCGTTGCACCTGCTGCTCGGCCTCGCGCCGCTGGTCGCGGGCGATATCCTGATCGACGGCCAGCGACTCCCATCCGGCAGTTCGCTCGCACCGCGCGCATCCTGGGCCGGCCAGCATCCGTTGATCATCGCCGGAACGATCCGCGAAAACCTGCGGCTTGCCTGCCCCGACGCCTGCGACGATGCGATCGACCGCGCGGTGGTGCAGGCCGGTCTCCGGCCGATGCTGATGGCACGCGGCGGCGGTCGGATGGCGGCCGGTCTCGACACGCGGCTCGATGCGCGCGGCGGCGGGCTGTCCGGTGGCGAGCGGCGGCGGCTTGCCCTGGCGCGCGCCATGCTCAAGCCGGTACCGATCCTGCTGCTCGACGAGCCGACGGCGCATCTCGATTCACTGTCGGAGATCGCGCTGGTGACGACGATCGCGGCCGCCTGTCGCGGCCGGACGACGCTGATCGCGACTCATAGCGACCGCCTGGCCGGCATCGCCGATCATGTGGTTCGGCTTGGAGACCCCGCGTGACCGGTCCACTCGACAGGTTGCTCGCGCAGGAGCGACATGCGCAGCGCCCGCTTCTCGCACGCGCCGCGCTGCTCGCCGCAGTGGTCGCGGCAGCGTCGGTCCTGCTGCTCGGGCTGTCGGGCTGGTTCATCACCGCCGCCGCGATCGCCGGTCTGGCGGGCCCGGCCGCAGCGCTCGCGTTCAACTACATGCTGCCGAGCGCGGGGATCCGGCTTCTTGCCATCCTGCGGACCGGCGCACGTTACGGCGAGCGCCTCGCCAGCCATGAGGCGGCATTCGGCGCGCTCGCACGTATACGCCCGGCCATCTTCCGCGCGCTCGCAGCACAGCCCGCTGGTACCGCGCTCGCCTTCGGCACGGGCGAGGCGACCGCCCGGCTGATCGGCGACGTCGATGCGATGGAGATGCAGTACGTACGGCAGTCCGCGCCCTGGGGCGTCGCCGCGGCGCTGATCGCGGGGCTCGGGCTCGTATCGCTGGGCAGCGTCGCAGCGTCGATGGCCACCGCGTGCTGCATGGCGGTGCTCCTGATCATTGCCGACCGGCTTGCCCGTCGTAGCGCGCCGCTCGGCCAGGCGGTGCAATATGCTGCCGGGGCGCTTCGCGAGACGTTCGCAGGCCTTGCCGATGCCGCCCCGGAACTGCGATGCTTCGGACTCGAGCCCTGGGCCGCTGCGCAGGTCGACGATCGAAGTCGTGCGCTCGCCGCCGCGCAGCGTGCGCAGGCAGAAGCCGCCGGATGGCTGGACCTGCTGCATGCAACGGCCGTCGGTATCGCCGCCGCCATCGCCGCGATTCTGTCGGCAGGATCGGGGGCGCCACGGGCTGCACTGGCGGCGCTGGCAGCGGCGATGACGATCGATGCGGGCACGCCGGTGTTGCGCGCGATGATCGAGCGGGGCCGCATGCGCGCGGCACGCCACCGGCTCGACGATATCCTGGAAACGCACGAGAGCGCAGAGACTTACCCGGAGGATGCGTCTTCGCGCGCTTTGCCGAACACGACCGGTCCTAGCCGTAGCGCATTGCACTTCGTCCTGCCGGCGGGGACGTGTCACGTGCGGCGGGGCGATCGGGTCGCGCTGACCGGCCCCTCGGGGATCGGCAAGACGACGCTCGTCGAACGGCTGCTGTCGTTGCGACCGAGCACGCCTGGCGAGATCTGGCTGGACGGAGATGATATCGGCCTGATCCCGGCAGAGATATCGCGGCGCAGCTTCGCCTGGGCACCACAGGATGCCGCGCTGCTGTCGGGAACGGTGCGCGACAATCTGATGCTTGCCAACCCGGATGCCGACGATGCCACGCTGTGGCGGGCGCTGCACGACGCGGTGCTCGACGATCGGGTTCGCGCGCTCGATCACGGACTCGACGCGTGGGTCGGTGAAAACGGCGCACGCCTGTCGGGCGGAGAGCGACGCCGTCTCGCGGTCGCGCGCGCCTATTGCTCGCTCGCGCCGTGGCTCGTGCTCGACGAGCCGAGCGAGGGGCTGGACCGCACGACCGAAAAGCTGCTTGCGGTCCGACTGGCGCAGCGCCTCGACACGACCGGACAGGGGCTGATCCTTGTGAGCCACCGCCCGGCGCTCGTCGCCCTCTGTCCGCGGCGTTTCGACCTGACACAGGCGGGATCGGACCGGCGCAGCGCCGCCTAGCACCGGCTCCGGGCGCTGTCGCTCAGCCTGCCGCGGCCCGCGCGAGCTGTGCCCGATCGAGGATGATGACGCCGCGCCCGCCCGGCAGGGCGACGACCCCGCGGCGTTTCAGGGACGTCATCTGCCGGCTGACGGTCTCGATCGTCATCCCCAGCAGCGCACCGACCTCCGACCGGCTCATCGGCAGGTCGAAGCGGGCCGGGCCCGGCTGACCCATCCGCCGCGCCATTTCCAGCAGGAACGTGGCGATCCGCGCGCCTGCGGCCTTGCGTCCCAGCATCAGCATCCACATCCGCGCATCGTCGAGCGCACCGAGCGCGCGGTGCAGCAACAGGCGCTCCATCGCCGGATGCGCGTCAAGCATGCGTTGCAGCGCGGCGCGCGGGTACACGCACAGCTCCGCATCGGTGATCACCCGGATCGTCTCGTTCGCGGTGTCGGCAAACAGGTCGCCGACGAAATCTCCGGCAAAGGCGAGGCCGACAATGTGTTCGCGACCCTCCGGCCCCGCGCGCATCGCCTTGAGCACGCCCGACACGACGGTGGCGCAGATCGCGTTCGGATCCCCGCTCCAGACCAGCACCTGCCTTGCCGGCATCGTCCGCCGCCGGCCGATCCCGTGCAACGCGTTCAGGCCCGCGTCTTCGAGCGTCGCACACAGCGCATCGTCGCGTACGTTGCAGGCGGCACAGCGCGGCGGCAGCGTCACGACCGCCCCGCCCGCCGCGCTAGACCGCATGGCTGAACCGTGCCGACGCGGTGTGCCGGTAGGCGTCCAGGCTGCTCGCAATGACGCGCGCATAGGGAAGCGCGTCTTCGCTCAGGCGGAGCACGCTTCTCTCCCAGGCGATCAGCCCGTACCGTTCGAACGGCGTCAGCCGCCTGCGGATGTCCGCCCCGTCACTCAGTGCGGTCAGGTCGGCCGTGCCCCGGGTCAGGATCGTCTCGATCGCCCGGCCGCGCAGCCTGTCTTCGGGGCTGCGCCGCAGCCCGCGACCGGTTGCCAGGGCTCCGGCATCGATCCGCATGCCGTAGCGCCCCGTATTCTTCTCGGTCTGCAGGATGCGGTCGGGAAAGTCGCTGATCGCGCTGGCCCCCAGACCGATCAGGATCTCCGCCGGGTCTTCGGTGAATCCCTGGAAATTGCGGCGCAGGCCGCCGCTCGCCGCCGCCTGCGCGAGCGCATCGGCCGGTCGTGCAAAATGGTCGAACCCGACCGGGGCATAGCCGGCATCGACCAGCATGCGATGCGCCAGGGCAGCCTGCGCAAAGCGCTCCGCCGTCCCCGCCAGCCCGTCCGCGACGATGCGTCGCTGGCGCGGTACGAGGTGCGGAACGTGTGCATAGCCGAACACCGCGAGCCGGTCGGGGACCATCGCGATGCTCTCGGCGATACTGGCCCGCAGGCTCTGCTCGGACTGTTGCGGCAGGCCATACATGAGATCGAAATTGATCGACCCGACACCGGCATCGCGCAAGAGCGCGGTCGTGCGACGAATATCCTCCGACGGCTGCACACGCCCGATCGCCGCCTGGACCTGAGGATCGAGCGTCTGGACGCCGAGGCTGACCCGCGACACCCCTGCCCGCCCGATCGCCCCCGCCCAGTCGCGGTCGAAACCACGCGGATCGACCTCGACCGATAGAATGGCATCGGTGCAGTCGAATGCCGTCCTGACGCTTTCGACCAGCCGGAGAAACGCCGCCGGCGGAATCGCGTTCGGACTGCCGCCGCCGAATGCGATCCGTCCCACGCGGACGCCAGTCACCCGCTGCGCAACGAGTGCGATCTCGCGTTCGAGCCGTTCGACATAGGTGGCGAGCCGCGCGGCGCGGTTCGCCGCCCCCGTGTTGCATCCGCAATACCAGCATATGTCCCGGCAATAGGGGATGTGCAGATATAGCGAGACGACCGTCCCCGGCACCATGCCCCCCAGCGCCTCCTCCATGTCGGCCGGGCCGACATCGTCGCCGAATTCGGCAGCGGTCGGATAGCTGGTGTAGCGCGGCACGGGTGTCGCGAGCAGGTCGGGGTGATAGGTCCACATGCGATGATGGGTGCGATGTCCCCCTCGACTGGTCTTTGATCGGCATCAAATCCGCGTTTGGCCGTGATCAACGCCCCCGCCTCGCCGCACGCCTAGCCCGAACGCATCCCAATCAGGAGTCGGGCAATGAAGCATCTTTCCATCGGCGTAGTTCTAGCCGCCGCCGGCCTCGGCATCGCCACGCCGGCCATGGCGCAGGACCCGGCACCGCGCACCGGTATCAAGGCCGGCGACGTGCTCGTCCGCCTGCGCGCGATCCTCGTCGCCCCGAACGAACGCTCGGGCGGAATCCTCTCGACTTTCTCCGGCGAACGCGTCAGCGTCGACAACAGCGCGATGCCCGAGGTCGACGTCACCTATATGGCCACCGACCAGATCGGCTTCGAACTGATCGCCGCGACGACCAAGCACAGCGCCAGCGGGCGTAGCGGGACGACCGGATCGATCGGCAAGCTGGCCTCGACCTGGGTGCTGCCCCCGACGCTGATCGCGCAATATCACCTCAACCCGCGCGGCTCGATCCGTCCCTATGTCGGGGCCGGGCTGAACTACACGATGTTCTGGAACGAGGATGCCTCGGCGGGTCTCGAAAAGGCGGTCGGACGGACGCGGGTACGTATGAAGGACAGCTTCGGCTGGGCGGCACAGGCCGGGGTCGACGTCGACATCACGCCGAAGGTCTTTCTCAACCTCGACGTCAAATATATCGACATCGACACGAGCGCCCGACTGCGCACGACGGCAATCGGTACGCAGACCGTGAAGATCAATCTCGATCCGCTCGTTTTCGGCGTCGGTCTCGGCCTGAGGCTTTAACCCCACGGCCGAGCAGGACCGCGGGCCATCGCGCCTGCGGTCCTAGTCGTCGAACGCCGCGACCGAGACGCGGGTGCCGCGCAGGAATGCGTCGGCGACGAGCGTGAAGGGGGTCGTGTCGACCTCGCTGCGCCCGTTGCGGACCAGGGCGGCGAAACGCGCGTAGAGCCCGGCATATTCGGCATCGTCATGCTCGCTGCTGCCCTCGGGCAGGGTCAGCACCGCGCCGCCTTTGGCAAGACGGAGCGTGCCGGCGTCGGTGTCGACGACGATGTCCCAGCTTTGCGGGCCGGTCTGACGCCAGTCGAGATCCATCGTTATCGGCGTGCCCGACGCACTGCGGAAGGCGAGATCGGCGGCGATCGGCGCGGCACGATTGGCCGGTGTCGACAGCGTCGCGGACGCGAGGAAGAACGGTTCGGGCAGGATCTCAGTCGCTATCGACAGGGCATTGATGCCAGGATCGAACACGCCAAGCCCGCCCGGCTCCCAGATCCACGCCTGGCCGGGATGCCAGACGCGGACGTCCTCGCGCCAGACGATCGACACGCGGTCGATGCGACGGTCAGCAAGCCAGGCCTTGGCGGGCGCGACACCCGCCGCGAACCGCGAATGCCAGCCGGCAAAGAGCGTCGCGCCAGTCCGTGCGGCCTGAGCCTCGAGCGCATCGACCTCGGCGAGTGTCGCGCCCGGCGGCTTTTCGAGGAACACGTGCAGGCGCTTTTCGAGCGCCATCGTGGCGAGCGAATAGCGCACCTGCGGCGGCGTGCAGAGCGCGATCGCGTCGATCGCCGGGCCGTCGGCGAGCAACGCCTCCAGTGACCTGAAGTTGGCGACGCCCTCTACGCCCGGATCCCGCGGGCTGACGCTGGCGACGAGCTCGAATTCGGCGTTGCCCGCGATCGACGGGAGATGCTGGTCGCGCGCGATCTTGCCCATGCCGACGACGGCGATGCGAATGGCTGCCACGCTCAGAGCGCCTTTACCGAGACCGACCGCGGCGCGGCCCTGGTCAGCGTGTTGCGCAGCGGCAGCGTGAAGGGCGCAGCCTCGATCTCGAACACGTCGCCTTCACGCGTCGTCACGCCCTCGGCGAACGACAGCGTCGCGGTCCCGAAGAAATGGACATGGATGTCGCCCGGGCGGCGGAACAGGTCATATTTGAAATGATGCGCCTCGAGATTGGCGATGCTGTGCGACATGTTCGCCTCGCCCGACAGGAACGGCTTCTCCCACAGGACAGCGCCGTCGCGGTGGATCCGGCTCATCCCCTCGACATGCTCGGGCGGTGGGCCGACGAGCAGCTCCGGGCCGAGCGACGCCTGGCGCAGCTTGGAATGCGCGAGCCAGAGGTAATTATGCCGCTCGGTCACGTGATCGCTGAACTCGTTGGCCAGACACAGGCCGAGCCGGAACGGCGTGCCGTCAGCCCCGATCAGGTAGATCCCGGCAAGCTCGGGCTCCTCGCCGCCATCCTCTGCAAAGTCGGGCATCTCGAGCGCCGCACCCGGCGCGACGAGCCCCGAACCGTCACCCTTGTAGAACCATTCGGGCTGCTGGCCGCGCTCGCCCGGCCCGGGCTTGCCGCGCTCGACGCCCTCCAGGAACATCCGCATCGAATCGGTCTGCTTTTCCGCATCCGCCGCGGCACGGTGCATCTTGTCGCGTCCCTCGGCCGAGCCGAGATGCGTCAGCCCGGTACCCGTCATGACGACGTGCGCCGGGTCGACATGATCGATCGGCGACATCAAACGACCGGCCGCCAGTTCGGCCGCGATGTCGACGCTGGCGCCCGTCCCATACGCCGCAACCGCGCCGGCGAGATCGGTGCCATCGGCAATCGCGCGCTCGGCAAGCGCACGGACGCTATCTACTCCGGGAACGAAAGCCGCCCCAGCGCTGGTGGCCGCGATCACCGATCGCGTGCCGTCGACGCCAACATGCTGCAACAGGCGCAAGCTCATCATCCTCTCCTTTCCGGGTGCCGCTGTTACGGTTCGCCCGGACGTCATCATGCAGGGAATTGGCGGGTCAGCCGGCGACGACGCCGTCGATCAGCCGCGGCGCGTCCGTGTCGTCACGCACGCAGGCGGGGAGCAATTCCGGCAGCAGGTTCTGATAAGATACCGGCCGCAGGAAGCGGTCGATCGCCAGGCTGCCGACCGAGGTGGTGCGACCGTCCGACGTCGCCGGGAACGGTCCGCCATGGACCATCGCATGCGCGACTTCGACGCCCGTCGGCCAACCATTGGCCAGGATCCGCCCGGCCTTGCGCTCGAGCAGCGGGATCAGGCGCGACGCCATCCCGGCATCGCCCGCGTCCATCTGGATCGTCGCGGTCAGCTGACCTTCCGCGGCGCGCAGCACGGCGTGGAGCTCGTTCTCGTCGGCGCAGCGCACCAGCAGCGACGACGCCCCGAACACCTCATGCCCCAGCGCCGCATCGCTCAGGAACTGTGCAGCGGTGGTTTCGAAGAACGCCGCCTGCCCCTGTGCGACACCTTCGCCGACCTTGCCCTGTGCGATCGTCTTGACCGCGTCATGGCCCGCGAGCGCCTCAACGCCCTTCTGGTACGCGGCATGGATGCCGCCGGTGAGCATGGTCGCAGCCGGTGCGTCGGGAAGCGCGGTCGCCGCTGCGGCGACAAACGCATCAAGCCCGTCGCCTTCGATCGCGAGGACCAGACCGGGATTGGTGCAGAACTGCCCCGCGCCCATCGTCAGCGACCCGACGAACGCCGTACCCAGCGCCGCGCCGCGCGCTTTCAGCGCCTCGGGCAGCAGCACGACGGGATTGATGCTCGACATCTCGGCATAGACGGGGATCGGCACGTCGCGCGCCTGCGCCAGCTTGACGAGTGCCAGGCCGCCAGCGCGCGACCCGGTGAAGCCGACCGCAGCGATCCGCGGATCCTGGACCAGCGTGCTGCCCAGATCATTGCCGGGGCCGACCAGATGCGAGAACACACCCTTTGGCAGGCCGCAGGCAGCAACCGCCGCCTCGATCGCGCCAGCGACCATCGCGCCGGTTGCGGGGTGCGCCGGATGACCCTTGACGACGACGGGGCAGCCCGCAGCGAGCGCGGAGGCGGTATCACCACCCGCGGTCGAGAAGGCGAGCGGGAAATTGCTGGCGCCGAACACCGCGACCGGGCCGAGCGGGATCATCCGCAGCCGCAGGTCGGGACGCGGCAAGGGCGCGCGGTCGGGCAGCGCCGGGTCGATCCGGACACCCATCCAGCCGCCGCGGCGCACGACGCCTGCGAACAGCTTCAGCTGCCCGACGGTACGACCCCGCTCGCCCTCAAGCCGCGCGCGCGGCAAGCCGCTCTCGCGCATCGCGGTGACGATCAGCGTGTCGCCGAGCGCGACGATCTCTTCGCCGATCCGTTCGAGAAAGTCCGCGCGGGCTGCATTGTCGGTCGCGCGATACGCATCGAATGCCGCGTCGGCGGCAGCACAGGCCGTCGCAACGTCATCAGCGCCGTGGACCGCAAAGGCCTCGCCGGTCGCGAGCCCCGTCGCCGCGTCGATCGAACGGAACGCGTCGTTGCCGGCCGTCTCGGCCGTCTGGATATCAGTCATGGATAGTAGCTCCCTTATACTCAGACTTATGCGCAATGGCCCGATTTAGCAATCTTTTGGCGTTCCTTGATGGCACGCGGACTGTTACGCCGTGATGATGGAGCAGGCGCTATGACGATCAACGACGACGATCCACAGGAGATTGTGACCGACGCCGGAACAGCACGCAGCCCCCGGGGGACCGGCCGCCGCCTTCACGGCGCGGTGGCGCACAAGCTGGGCACCGCAATCCTGTCCGGCGAATATGCGCCCGGCGACACGCTGGCCGGGGAAGTCGATTTTTCGAAGACGCTCGACGTGTCGCGAAGCGCGTACCGCGAGGCCGTGCAGGTGCTGACCGCCAAGGGGCTGGTCGAAAGCCGGCCCAAGATCGGCACACGCGTCCTGCCCCGCAGCCGGTGGAACCTGCTCGATCCCGACGTGCTCGCATGGGCATTCGCGGCCGAGCCCGACATCATGTTCGTGCGCGACCTGTTCGAACTGCGCGCGATCGTCGAACCGGCCGCCGCCGCGCTCGCGGCCGAGCGTCGCGACCGCGCCGATCTGAAGATCATGAAGGACGCGCTCACCGCGATGCGTCGCCACACGCTTGCGACCGAAGCGGGCCGCGCGGCGGATCGCGAATTCCACGACGCCGTGCTGACCGCGACCCGGAACGATGCGCTGATCGTGCTGAGCGCCAGCATCGGCGCGGCGGTCAACTGGACCACGCAGTACAAGCAACGCGCCCGCGCGCTGCCCCGCAACCCGATCCCCGATCATGTGCTCGTCTATGACGCGATCGCGGCTGGCGATGCCGCGGCGGCAAGTGCCGCGATGCGCACGCTGGTCGACCTGGCACTGGAAGATACGAAGGCGGCGATGCAGCGCTGAACGCGCCGCACCGCCGATATCCGGATCATCCCACCGCGACCGGCTCGGGCAGCGCATGCGTCACGCGCGATCCCCAGACCGCGTAGAACAGGATGTAGAGTTCGCACGCCGCGGTCAGCAGGAACGAGATCTGCAGGCCATAACGGTCCGCGAGCCAGCCCTGCACGATCACCAGCGCACCACCCGCGATCGCCATGATCAGCAGCCCCGACCCCTCTTCCGTCAGCGGTCCGAGCCCGCGGATGCCGAGCGTGAAGATCGTCGGGAACATGATCGAATGAAACAGCCCGACCGAGATCAGCGCCCACATCGCGACATGCCCGGTGGTGAAGGTGGCGACCAGCATCACGACGAACGCGCCGATGCTGGCCAGCGCCAGGACGTGCTCCGCCGGAACGCTGCGCATGATGACGCTGCCGACCAGCCGCCCGACCATCATGCCGCCCCACAGGATGAACAGATAGTGCGAGGCCTGCTCATGCGTCAGATTGCCGATCTGCGGCTGGCTGACGAAGTTGATGAACAGGTTGGCGACGCCGATCTCGGCGATCAGATAGATGAAGATTGCCGGGATGCCGAGGACGAGGTTGCGATGCGACCAGAGCGACAGGCCCTTGCGATCGGCCTTCGCCGAACGCTGCGTCGCTGCCCCCATCGCCGGCAGCGGGAAGCGCGCGATGACGACCGCGAGCACGACCAGCACGCCCGCGACGATGAGATAGGGCAGCACGACCGACTGCGCGTCGGCAAGCCGCTCGGCGGGGGTCAATACCGCGGTGGATCCGGCGACCGCCGTACCCGAGGTCGAGCGGCCGAGGATCAGATAGCCGCCGAACAAGGGCGCGAGCGTCGCACCCGCCGAATTGAATGCCTGGACCAGGTTGAGCCGTGACGAGGCGGTCTCGGGCGGGCCAACGACCGCGACATAGGGGTTCGCCGCGACCTGAAGCAGCGTGATGCCGCTGGCGATCACGAACAGTGCGAACAGCGTCACGCCATAAGACGGCAGCCGCGCGGCGGGCACCATCATCAATGCGCCCGCGGCCATCAAGCCGAGCCCGAACACCATCGCGCGCTGATAGCCGACGCGCTCGATCAGCTTGGCGGACGGGATCGACGCGAAGAAATAGGCGATGAACCAGACGCTCTCGATCAGCGTGGTCTGTGTGTAGCTGAGGTCGAACACACTGCGCAGATGCGGCAGCAGCGTGTTGTTGATGACCGTGATGAAGCCCCACATGAAGAACAGGCTGGCCAGCAAGGTCAGCGCGGATCGGTAACTCGGCCCCTCCGCGCTGCCCCCTGCCCCCGGTGCAGCGCCTGCGATCGTCCCGTGCGTCTGTATCGGCATCGCCATAGTCATCATCCTCCGTGCCATGTCGGCGACTGAGCATCAGTCTTTTCCCGCATGGCTTGCTCAGAAATATATTGTCCGACTATATACCCCCATAAGGCGCGTCAACGGCGTCAGAGGATCAGGATAGGAACCGGAATGAGCGGAATCGGAAAAACGGGGATCGTCTTGGCAACTCTTTTAGCCGCTCTGGCAGCGCCAGCGGCGAACGCGGCCGATGCCAAGCGCACCCCCGCGGGTACGCTGCGCGACGGCACGGCGATTGAGGCGATCACGCTCAGCAACGCGCACGGCGTCTCCGCGCGCATCCTGTCCTACGGCGCGACGCTGCAATCGCTGATGGCGCCCGACCGGGCCGGCAAGGTCGCCGACGTCGTGCTCGGCTATGACGACCTCGCCTCCTATGTCGACCATCCCAATTTCTTCGGCGTGACGGTCGGGCGCTTCGCCAACCGCATCGCCGGCGGCCGCTTCACGCTCGACGGCAAAGCCTATCAGCTGCCGCTCAACGACAAGGTCAATTCGCTGCACGGTGGCGGCAAGGGCTTCGACAAGGTCGCGTGGAAAGTCCTGTCGATCAAGGACGGCCCGACCGCGACGCTCGTGCTCGGCCACCGCAGCGCGGATGGCGAATCCGGCTATCCGGGCAACCTCGACGTCACGGTCACCTACACGCTCGACGAAGCGGGCAATCTGGGCATCGCCTATGATGCCAGGACCGACAAGCCGACGATCGTGAACATGACCAATCACGCGATCTTCGACCTTGGTGGCGAGGGATCGGCGATGGGCGCGAACGGTCACCGACTGACGATCCCCGCCAAGGCGATCACGCCGGTCGACGACAAGCTGATCCCGACCGGTGCGTTGCAGCCCGTCCAGGGGACCGTGTTCGACTTCCGCAACGGCCGGATCGTCGGCGAAGGGCTTCGCGACGGTCGTGACCAGCAAATCCGCTACGGCCACGGCTACGATCACAATTTCGCGCTCGACAAGGGCGTTACCGCCAAGCCCGAGCTCGCCGCGCGGCTCGAGGATCCTGCGTCGGGCCGCGTGCTCGAAGTCCTGTCGACCGAGCCCGGCGTGCAATTCTACACGGGCAATTTTCTTGACGGGACGTTCATCGGCAAGCACGGCCATCTCTACCGGATGGGCGACGGTATCGCGCTGGAACCGCAGAAATTTCCGGACGCACCGAACAAGCCGAATTTCGTCTCCGCGCGCGTCGATCCGGGCAAGCCCTATCATCACGCCATGATCTACCGCGTCTCCGTCGCTCGCTGATATTCGACCTGCTTACCCCGGAAAGCCTCTCATGACCGACTTGCCCAAACTCCGCAGCCGCGCGTGGTTCGACAATCCCGAGAATATCGACATGACCGCGCTCTATCTGGAGCGCTATCTAAACTTCGGGTTGAGCCTGGAAGAACTGCGTTCGGGCAAGCCGATCATCGGGATCGCGCAGACCGGCAGCGACCTCAGCCCCTGCAATCGCCATCACCTCGTGCTCGCCGAACGCCTGCGTGAAGGCATCCGCGAGGCAGGCGGGATAGCGCTCGAATTCCCGGTCCACCCGATCCAGGAAACCGGCAAGCGCCCGACCGCCGGGCTCGACCGCAACCTCGCCTATCTGGCGCTGGTCGAGGTGCTCTACGGCTATCCACTCGACGGCGTCGTGCTGACGATCGGCTGCGACAAGACGACGCCCGCCTGCCTGATGGCGGCAGCCACGGTCAACATTCCCGCGGTCGCGCTGTCGGTCGGGCCGATGCTCAACGGCTGGCACAAGGGCGAGCGGACCGGGTCGGGGACGATCGTGTGGAAGGCGCGCGAGCTGCTCGCGACCGGAGCGATCGATGACGAAGGCTTCATCAAGCTCGTCGCCTCGTCGGCGCCCTCGACCGGCTATTGCAACACGATGGGCACCGCGACGACGATGAATTCGCTCGCCGAGGCGCTCGGCATGCAGCTGCCCGGCTCGGCTGCGATCCCCGCGCCGTACCGCGACCGCCAGGAGGTCGCGTACAAGACCGGCAAGCGCATCGTCGACATGGTCGCCGAGGATCTGAAGCCCAGCGACATCCTGACCAGGGAGGCGTTCCACAACGCGATCGTCGTCAATTCGGCGATCGGCGGGTCGACCAACGCGCCGATCCACCTCGCCGCGATCGCGCGCCACATCGGCGTTGAGCTGCCGATCGACGACTGGCAGACGCACGGCCACAAGGTCCCGCTGATGGTCAACCTTCAGCCCGCCGGCGAGTATCTCGGCGAGGATTATTATCATGCCGGAGGCGTGCCCGCCGTCGTCGCCGAGCTGATGAAGCAGGGCCTCATCCACGAAGGCGCGATGACCGCCAACGGCAAGAGCATCGGCGACAATTGCCGCACCGCGACGATCGAGGACGAGCGCGTCATCCGCCCGTTCGCGACCCCGCTGCTGCAAGATGCCGGCTTCATCGTCCTGCGTGGCAATTTGTTCGACAGCGCGATCATGAAGACGAGCGTCATCTCGCCGGAATTCCGCGAACGCTATCTGAGCAATCCTGACGATCCCGAAGCGTTCGAAGGCCCCGCGGTCGTGTTCGACGGCCCCGAGGATTACCACCACCGGATCGACGATCCGTCGCTCGGCATCACCACCGATACGCTGCTCTTCATGCGTGGCGCCGGGCCGATCGGCTATCCCGGTGCCGCCGAAGTCGTCAACATGCGTCCGCCCGCCTATCTGATCCGCGAGGGCGTCCATGCGCTTCCCTGCATCGGCGACGGTCGCCAGTCGGGCACGTCTGGCTCGCCGTCGATCCTCAATGCCAGCCCCGAGGCGGCGGCAATGGGCGGCCTCGCGCTGATCCGCACCGGCGACCGGGTTCGCATCGATCTCGGCAAGGGCAGCGCCGATGTCCTGATCTCCGATGAGGAACTCGCCGAGCGGCGCCGCACGCTGACTGCGGCGGGCGGCTATGCCTTCCCGCGCTCGCAGACGCCGTGGCAGGAAATTCAGCGCGCCACGGTCGGCCAGATGGAAACCGGTGCCATCCTCGAAGGTGCGGAGAAATACCAGCGCATCGCCCAGACGATGGGCCTGCCGCGCGACAACCACTAGGTCTGAGCCGCCGGGTCGCGCACGCCGCGCGGCCCGGCGGGCGCGAACAAATTCCTTGCATGGCTCGCTATTTTGCATTGCAGCATGGGCTGACATGATTACTTAGCACGCTAATGACCTCCCCCCGCGCCGTGCTCGAATCCTCCTATGCCCGAACCCTCCTGCCGCTCGCGCGCAGCTGGCGGCAGGCGGCCGACCACGCGCTCCGCGACATGGGGGTGTCGGCATCGACCGGCTGGGCGCTCGTTCAGGTCGGGCGGCTGGGCGACGATGTACGGCAGATCGATCTCGCCTGTGAGCTCGACGTAACACAGGCATCGCTGGTGCGCTCGATCGACCAGATGACCGCCGCCGGGCTTGTCGAGCGCCACCGCGATCCCGCCGATGCGCGGGTCAGCCGGATCCGCCTGACGCCGCACGGACGAAAGCTTGTCACCACGATCGAGGCCAAGTTCGCGACGCTACGCCATGCGATGCTCGAGGGTGTGCCGGACGACGATCTCGCCACCGCGCTACGCGTTGCGGAACGGCTTGGCGCGCGGTTTGTGGCAGATCGTGGACGATGACGCTGTCCCGGTTCGGGGGGAAGGAGGCGCTCTTCTCGGTCAAATGCTTCGTCGCCGCGATCCTCGCTTATTACATCGCGCTACGGATCGGTCTGACCCGGCCCTATTGGGCGGTGACGACGTCCTATATCGTCGCGCAGCCGCTGGCCGGCGCGGTGTTGTCGAAGGCAGTGTTCCGGGTCGCGGGCACCGTGCTCGGCGCGATTGCCGCGGTCGTGCTCGTGCCGAACCTCGTCAACGCGCCCGAACTCCTGTCGCTAGGCCTCGCGCTGTGGCTCGGGCTGTGCCTCTACATCTCGCTGCTCGACCGGACGCCGCGGGCCTATGTGTTCCTGCTCGCGGGCTATACCGCCAGCATCATCGGGTTTCCGTCGGTTGCGGCGCCGGGCGCGGTCTTCACCATCGCTGCGCTGCGGGTGCAGGAGATCACGATCGGTATCCTGTGCGGCAGTCTGATCCACGGCCTCGTCTTCCCGCAGACCGTCACCGCCGTGCTGCTCGGCCGGATCGACGCGATCCTTGCCGATGCGGAACGCTGGTCGCGCGATTCGCTTGCGGGGGAAAGCGATGCCGCGCTCGACCGCGACCGGCGGCGGCTGGCACTCGATATCAACGAGTTGCACCAGCTTTCCATTCACTTGCCATTCGACACCGCCCGGTTGCTCCCGCGCGTCCGGACGTTGCGCGGACTCCAGGCGGAGCTGTCGATGCTGTTGCCGCTCGCGAGCGCGATCGACGACCGGATTGTCGAACTCAAGCGGGGCGCCGACGTGCCGCGCCCCGAGGCGCTTGCGCTGATCGAGGACGTTCGCGAATGGCTGCGTGATCCCTCTTCGGCATTGGAGCGCGGCGCGCACGCCGATGAGCTGATCGCCCGGGCCCGCGCGCTCGAACCCGCGCCCGGCAGCGCCCTGATCTGGCGTGACGCGTTGCGGCTGAGCCTGGTGGCGCGGCTCGGGGAGCTGGTCGACGCGCATCGCAATGTACGCGACCTGCGCGATCAGATGCGATCGCCGTCGCGCGCGCCGGTCACCCCCGCCGTTGCGCGACTGCTCGCACGCTCCGCCCGCAGACCGCTCCACCGCGATCGCGGCATCGCACTGCGGGCGGCCGCGGGCACGGTGATGACGATCCTGCTGGGCTGCGCCTTCTGGATCGGAACCGCATGGACCGACGGTGCGGGCGCGGTGCTGATCGCGGGGGTGTGCTGCGCCCTGTTCGGCAACAGCGACAACCCGGCGCCGGCGATCAAGGCGTTCTTCTATGGCACGATTCTCGGCCTAGTCGTGTCGGCCGTCTATGCGTTTGCGATCCTGCCGCGCGTGACCGACTTCGTGACGCTGGCCGCGGTGCTCGCGCCACCGATGCTGATCGGGGGGATGTTCCTCGCGCGGCCGGCAACCTTGCTCGTCACGCTCGGTGCACTGCTTGGCGGACTCAACACGGTCGGGCTGAACGACCGGTTCGGCGGCGGCTTCGATCAGTTTATGAACGGCGCGATCGCGCAGTTGATCGGGACGTTGTTCGCGGTCGTCACGGTCGGCCTGTTCCAGACGATCGGGGCGCAGACCAGCGCGCGGCGGTTGCTCCGTGCCGGCTGGCGCGAACTGGCGACGCGCGCGGATTCGACCGGCCGGCCCGATACGGCAGGCTGGATCGCGCGGATGCTCGACCGGATCGGACTGCTCGCACCGCGGCTTGCACTGCAGGGCGAGGATCCCGGCAAGCCGCTGCTCGATGCGCTGACCGACCTGCGCGTCGGTGTGGCGGTCGGCGAACTCTGCCAGCTCCGCATCGACGGTCCGGTTGACGAGGCGGCGATGATCACGCCGGTGCTGCGCGGGGTCGGCACGCATTACCGCGCACTACGCCCCAACCAGCCGGCGCCCCCCGAACCCGATCTGCTCGCGGGGATCGACCGGGCGCTGGCCGGCTTCGCGTCGAGCATGCCCGAGCGACACCGCACGAGCGTGCTCGCGCTCACCTCGCTGCGCCGCAACCTCTTTCCCTCGGCCCCCGCCTATGCGGGCTCACCGGAGATGCCCGCATGACCGGCGAGATCTCGATCGGCGGTGTCTATCTGCCGACCCTCCTCCTGCTTGCGGTCGCCGCGGTCGTGCTCACGGGCGTCGCCACCCGCCTGCTCGCCTTTGCCGGGGTATACCGCGCAGTGACCTATCGTCCGCTGGTCGACCTGGCGCTGTTCATCCTCATCCTCGGGCTGCTTGCCCTGCTCACCGGACCCTCCGCATGACCTCGCCCCGTCTCAAGTCCCTGCTGGCCCCGCTCGGCCGTTCCGCCGTCACCTTGGTCATCGTCGCGCTCGCGGTGGTCGTCGCGCTGTGGCTGTGGAAGCGCTATGAGAGCGATCCGTGGACGCGCGACGGGCATATCCGGGCCGACATCGTTCGCGTCACCCCCGATGTCGCGGGTCTCGTCACGCGCGTCGCGGTGCGGGACAACCAGACGGTCAAACCCGGCGACGTGCTGTTCGTGGTCGATCGTCCCCGTTTTGAACTGACGCTTGCGCAATCTGACGCCTCGATCGCGAGCGCGCGCGCGACGCTGCTGCAGGCGCGGCGCGAGGCACAGCGCGACCTCGCACTGGGCGACCTGGTCGCCAAGGAAACGCACGAGCAGAACGTCGCGCGCGTCGCCACCGCCTCGGCAACGCTCGCGCAGGCCCGGAGCGCGCGATCGACCGCGGCGCTGAACCTCGCGCGGACGACGGTGCGGGCGACCGTCCACGGCATCGTCACCAATCTCGACCTGCACCCCGGCGACTATATTGCCGCGGGCGCGCAGGCGATGGCGCTGATCGACACGGACTCGCTTCGGGTCGAGGGGTATTTCGAGGAAACCAAGCTCGGTAGCATCCATCTCGGCGACCCGGTGACCGTGCATCTGATGGGCGAAGCGCAGGCGCTGCACGGCCGAGTCGACAGCATCGCGGCGGGCATCAACGACAGCGAACGGACGAACACGACCAACCTGCTGCCCAATGTGAACCCGACCTTCAACTGGGTCCGCCTCGCACAGCGCATCCCGGTGCGCGTGAAGCTAGTGCAGGTGCCGAAGGGTGTCCCGCTTATCGTCGGGCGGACGGCGACGGTGACGGTGGAGCCCAAAATTCAGTCGGGAGCGCCGGCGTGATGCGCACGCGTCTCTCGCCGATCAGCCGTTCCCCCACGCACCGCGGTCTCGCCACGAGTATCCTCGCGCTGGGCCTCGCCGCCTGCACCACCGCCGGCCCGGACTATGCGCGCCCCGACCACGCCGTCGCCGCGATGCCCGCCGCGCAGGGCACGTTCGACAGCGGTCACGAGGCCGCGTTCGTCGATGCCCCCCTCCCCGATCGCTGGTGGCAGCTCTATGGCGATCCCCGGCTCGACGCGTTCGTCGCCGAGGCGCTGGCGGCGAACACCGATCTGCGCGCGGCCGATGCCAATCTCCGCCGCGCCGACGCGGTCGTTGCGGAGGTTGCCGCCGGGCGGACGCTGTCGACCACGATCGGCGGCGGTACGTCGATCGACCGGCCCTATGCGAGCCGCGGCAACCTGCCCGGAACGCTTGCCGCCAATCTCGGCATCACCCTCGCCTACCCGCTCGACCTGTCGGGGCGCATCCGGCGCGCGATCGAAGCCGCGCAGGGCGATGCGCAGGCGGTCGCCGCGGCGCGCGACGACGTCCGTGTGACCGTCGCTGCCGAAACCGCGCGCAGCTATGCCGCGGTGTGCACGGCGAACATGGTACTCGCTGCGAACAGCCGCGTCCTGGCCCTGCAGCGCCAGACGCTCGACGTCACGCGGCGCCTGCAGCGTGGCGGGCGCGGCACGGCGTTCGACGTCACGCGCGCAAGGACCGCGGTCGACCAGAGCGAGGCGTTGATCCCGTCACAGGTCGCGACGCGCACCGCCGCGCTCTACCGGCTGGCGACGCTGATGGGTCGCGCACCCGCGGCCTATCCCGCCGAGGTCGCGACCTGCGCGAAGCCCCCCGCGCTGACCCGGCCACTGCCGATCGGCGACGGCGCCGCGCTGATCCGCCGCCGGCCCGATATCCGTCAGGCCGAACGCGCACTGGCCGCAGCGACCGCGCGGATCGGCGTCGCCACCGCCGACCTGTATCCGCAGGTCAGCCTGGGGGGATCCGCCGGGTTCACAGGGCCGGTCTCGACGCTCGGATCCACCAGCGCGTTCCACCTGGGGCTCGGCCCGCTCATCAGCTGGAGCTTTCCGAACCGCCCGGTCGTCCGTGCACGGATAGCGCAGGCCGGCGCTTCGGCGGATCAGGCGCTGGCGCAGTTCGATTCGACGACGCTGGAGGCGTTGCGCGAGACCGAGACCGCGCTGTCCGCCTATGCGCGCGAAGGCGACCGCAACGCCGCGCTGTCGCGGGCGCAGGCGAGCGCCGCGACCGCCGCCGGCCAGGCGGGCACGCTCTATCGCTTTGGCCGAACCGATTTCCTGTCGCTGCTGACCGCCCAGGCGGCGCTGACCACGGCCCAGGCAAACCTCGCCGCGTCCGACGCGTTCTTGATCGATCGTCAGGTCGATGTCTTCAGGGCCTTGGGCGGCGGGTGGCAGGCATGAGGCTTCGCCGGCGGGGGCTCGCCGCGATCAACAGCGAAGTGCGCGACGGCATCGTCCCGGCCGCCGACACGATCGCCCGGGTCCCGCGCAACGCCGGAGCGCTCCCGCACACGCCGAGCAACTACCGCGTCACCGCGCTGATCATCGCCTGCGCGCTGTTCATGGAGCAGATGGATTCCACCGTGCTCGCGACGGCGTTGCCAACCATGGCGCGCGATTTCGGCGTGCCCGCGACGAGCATGGGATCGGCACTCACCTCCTATCTGCTGGCGCTGGCGATCTTCATCCCGGCGAGCGGGCGGCTCGCCGACCGGTTCGGATCGCGCACCGTGTTCCGGGCCGCGATCCTGATCTTCGTCGGCGGTTCGATCCTGTGCGGTCAGGCGACCAGCCTGTCGTTCATGATGGGCGCGCGGTTCCTGCAGGGTCTGGGCGGTGCGATGATGATCCCGATCGGGCGTCTCGTCCTGCTCCGCAGCGTGGCCAAGGAAGACATGGTGCAGGCCATGTCGTGGCTGATCATGCCCGCGCTGATCGGTCCGATCCTGGGGCCGCCGGTCGGGGGCGCGATCGTCACCTATCTGGACTGGCGCTGGATCTTCTACCTCAACATCCCGATCGGCATGCTCGGCGTGGTGCTCGTCACCCGCTATATCGGTGATGTTCGCGAGGATCGCCCGGCACGCTTCGACGTCCCCGGCTTCATCCTGTCAGGCGTGTCGCTCGGCTGCCTGTTGTTCGGGTTCGAGATGACCAGCCGCACGGGCGAATTGGCGCAGGCCATCGGGCTCATCGCGGTCGGCCTGGTCGCGGGCGTCGCCTATATCCGCCACGCCAGACGCCGCAGCGATCCGATCCTGGACCTGTCGCTGATGCGGATCCCGACCTTCCGCTTGTCGGTGATCGGCGGATCGCTGACGCGGATCACGCAAGGCGCGCAACCGTTCCTGTTGCCGATGATGCTCCAGCTCGGGTTCGGCATGACCGCGGCGGCGAGCGGTGCGATCACGATTGCCGGAGCGATCGGTTCGCTGATGATGAAGAGCCTCGCCCCCCGCGTGCTGCGACGGTTCGGATTCCGCAACAGCCTGATCGTCGGCGGCCTGTGTTCGAGCGGCGGCTACGCGGTGTGCGGCCTGTTCCGCCCCGACTGGCCCATCCCCGTCATCTTCGGCGTCCTGATGCTCTCGGGCTTCTTCATGTCGTTCCAGTTCTCCGCCTACAACACGATCGCCTATGACGAGATTCCATCGTCACGGATGAGCAGCGCGACCAGTTTCTACGCGACGTTCCAGCAGCTCATGCTCTCGCTCGGCATCTGCGTCGGCGCGGCCGCGTTGCATGTCGGCATGCTCGGATCGGGCACGACACGTCCGGTGCTCGCCGATTTCACCCTCGCCTTCCTCGTCGTGACGGCGGTGTCGGCGGCCGCGACGATCTGGAACCGCCGCTTTGCCGTCGATGCCGGATCCGATCTCAGCGGACACCGCCAAGTGCCTGCGCGACCCGGGATGGCCGCGGGTCGATAACCCCTCCCGGCACACCGGCGCGGCGATCAGCCCCGGAGGCGTTCCGCGAGAAAGTCGACGAACACCCGGACACGCGCCGGCGTGTTGCTACCGCCGACGAAGAGCGCGTGGATGTGTTCGACGTCGCCCGGATTATACGCCTCGAAGAGCGGGACGAGACGGCCCGCGGCGATATCGTCGACGACGCTGAACGCACCGACGCGCGCGATCCCGACGCCCGCGGCGGCCAGCTGCCCCAATGTTTCGCCGTTATTGGCTTCGATATTGCCGGTCACGACGAGCGCCATGTCTACCCCATCGACACGGAACGGCCAGACGGGTTCGACCCGACGAAAGTTGAAGTTTAGGCAGTTGTGCCGGTGCAAGTCCTCGGGCTTGGTCGGGGTACCACGCCGCGCCAGATAGTCGGGTGCCGCGACGATCACCCGCCGGCTCTCGCCGAGCTTCCGGGCGGTCAACAGGCTGTCGACCAGCGGACCGAAGCGGATCGCGACGTCCGCCTGCCCCGCCGCAACGTCAACGATCGTGTCGGTCAATGCGATATCGACGAGGATATGCGGATAGGCCTCGGCAAAATCGCCGAGCAGCGGAACGACGCACAACCGCCCGTGCGACAGAGCGGCACTGATCCGCAGCCGTCCCCGGGGCGCGCCCTGATCAGCGATCTGCTGTTCGGCATCGTCGAGGTCGGCCAGGATCCGGCGCGCCGTCTGGAGATAGGCCTGCCCTTCGGCCGTCGGGGTCAGCGCACGGGTCGACCGCAGGAGCAGCCGGACGCCGAGCCGAGCCTCGATCCGGTCGATCGCCCGCGCCACCGCAGACGGCGTCAGTCCGAGCACGCGTCCCGCCCCCGAGAAGCTTCCCTCGCGCATGACCACGGCGAAGATCTCGAGCGCACGGGCCCGATCCGCCCCCATTCCCGTCTTTGTGTTCAAGTCAAAGGTCCTTCGTCACATCGCCCCCTAATAACGTTGAGCGCGTTGCCTTATTTATGCCTCGAAATCGAAGCCGGGTTAACTCGCGATCGGGATCATCGGGGCTGCAGTTCCAGCCACACCTACCGTCCTATCGTCAACGAGAGGGTTTCGCCTGGCCAAGTCCGTCGACGGTCCGAACCGCCCAAATCATTAGGAACATAGCGATGAAATTGAACCCCGGGCTTCTGGCCCTGTCCGTCGGCGCGTTCGGCATCGGCGTGACCGAATTCGCCCCCATGGGGCTGCTCCCCGTCATCGCCGGCGATCTCGGCGTTTCGATCCCGACCGCGGGCCTGCTCATCAGTGCCTATGCGCTCGGCGTGGTCATCGGCGCGCCGCTGATGACGCTGACGACCGGGCGCGTGCCGCGCCGCACGCTGCTGATCCTGCTGGCGGGCATCTTCACGATCGGCAACCTGCTCGCCGCGATGTCGACGGGGTACGGCATGCTGATGGCCGCGCGGATCCTGACGTCGTTCAACCACGGCGCGTTCTTCGGGGTCGGGGCGATCGTCGCCGCCAGTCTTGTGCCGCCCGAACGCCAGGCCGGTGCGGTCGCAGCGATGTTCATGGGGCTGACCATCGCCAACGTCGTCGGCGTCCCGCTCGCGACATGGGCGGGCGATCACCTCGGCTGGCGCGCATCGTTCTGGGGCATTTCGGTGCTCGGCTTCGCGACGATGGCGGCGCTTCGGCTGACGCTTCCCGTGCTGCCCGCGCCGACCGGCACCGACCCGAAGGCCGAACTGCGCGTCCTCACGCGCGGGCCGGTGCTGGGTGCGCTCGGCCTGACGGTCGTCGGCGCCAGCGCGATGTTCACCGTCTTCACCTATATCACGCCGATCCTGCGCGAGGTGACGCACGCGTCGCTTGGCTATGTCACCGCGATGCTGGTGACCTACGGCGTGGGGCTGACGGTCGGCAACTGGCTCGGCGGGCGGTTCGCCGATCGCTCGGTCGACCGGACGCTGGTCGTGACGCTTGCGCTGCTGACCGCGATCCTGGTCGCCTTCGCCGTGCTGATGCCGTTCAAGGTGCCGACCGCGATCCTCATCTTCCTGTGGGGTGTCGCCAGCTTCGCGCTCGTCCCCCCGCTTCAGGTCCGCGTCATGCACGCCGCCGCCGACGCGCCGAACCTCGCCTCGGCGATGAACATCGGTGCGTTCAACCTGGGCAACGCGATCGGCGCAGCGCTTGGCGGCGGCGTCATCGCGGCAGGCCTCGGCTATCCGATGGTCGCGCTTGCGGGTGCCGGGGCGTCGGCGCTGGGACTGGTCGCGGTCGTGGTCAGCGTCCGCCGCCGCGCGACACCCCCCGCGCCGTCGACTATTTCCCCCGGCTGTCGAGCGTCTGCGCCGGCAGATGCACGGTGACCGTCTGCGCGATGCTCGCCGCCGAGTCGGCCAGCATGACCTGATAGTCGCCCTCCGCGATCTTCCACGTCGCGGTCGCCGTGTCGAAGGTCGCGAGCAGCCGCGGGTCGATCAACGTCGCCACCGACTGGCTCGCCCCCGCTGCCAGAGCGACCTTCTGGAACGCGCCGAGCCGCTTGGGCGCTTCCCAGCCCGGCGCCGCGACATAGACCTGCGCGACGGTCTTGCCCGCGACCGGCCCGGTATTGCGGACCGCGAACGTCGCGGCGATGCCCTTGCCCTTCGCTTCAGCCTTCAGACCGTCGAGCGCGAACCGGGTATAGGACAGGCCGTAGCCGAACGGGAACAACGGCTTGCGGCCGGTCTTGTCGAACCACTTGTAGCCGATGGCGGCGCCTTCGATGTCGTAATTGCCCATCGGATGCGCGTCACGGTCGAGCTTAGGGTCGCCTTCCAGCACCGGGCGCGGCAGCTGCGACAGCGACGCGGGGAAGGTCGCGGGAAGGCGACCCGACGGATTGACCTCGCCGGTGAGGATGCGCGCAATCGCCTCGCCGCCTGCCGTGCCCGGATACCAGGCCTCGATCACCGCGCCGACCTTCGACAGCCACGGCATGACGACCGGCCCGCCCGTCTCGAGCACCACGACGGTCTTGCGGTTGGCACGGGCGACCGCGTCGATCAGCGCATTCTGCGCATCGGGCAACGCCAGGTCGGGGACGTCGATCGACTCGCCCGTCCACTGTTCGCCAAAGACGATCACGATATCGGCCTTGCGCGCCGCAGCCGCAGCCGCGCGCGGATCCTTGCCGTCGAGATAGGTTACGCGGGCACCGGTGCGGGCTTGCAGCGCGGTCATGGGCGACGATGCGTGATAGGTCTTGGGGCCGGGAAAGCCCTTGTTGAACTCGTCCGGCACGATCAGGCCGCTGGTCGGCGCGTTGTGAGAATAGACCTGTGACGATCCGCCGCCCGACAACACGCCGACATCGGCATGCGCACCAATGAGCAGGATCGACTTCGCCGTTTTCGCCAGGGGCAGCAGATTGGCGTCGTTCTTCAGCAGGACGATGCCCTCCTCGGCATCGCTGCGCGTGACCGCCGCGTGCGCGGCATAGTCGATCGTCGCCGCACGATCGCCGCGGACCGGCGTGTCGAATGCGCCCACCGAGAACATCCCCCACAGCACGCGCCGGGCCATGTCGTTCGCGCGCGCCGTGCTGACATGGCCGTTATTGACCGCCTCGCGCAGCGCTTCGGAGAAATAGGGCGACCGATCGAACGCCCAGCCCGACTGCTGGTCGAGCCCGGCATTGGCGGCTTCCGTCGTCGAATGGGCAGCCCCCCAGTCCGACATCACATAGCCCTTGAACCCCCAGTCCTTCTTCAGGACCGTGTTCAGCAGCCAGTCGTTCTCGCACGCATAGTGGCCGTTGACGCGGTTGTACGAGCACATCACCGAACCCGGCTGGCCGATCTCGTTGGCGATCTGGAACGCCAGCAGATCCGACTGGCGCGCCGCCTGTTCGCCGATGCGGTGATCGATCGTGAAGCGGTTGGTTTCCTGCCCGTTGAACGCGTAGTGCTTCATCGTCGAGACGACATGCTCCGACTGGATTCCCTTGATCGCATGCCCCGTCATGACGCCCGCGAGCAGCGGATCCTCGCCGCCATATTCGAAATTCCGGCCGTTACGGGGTTCGCGCAGCAGGTTCATGCCGCCCGCCAGCTGCACGTTGAAGCCCGACAGGAACGCCTCGTTGCCGATCATCGCGCCACCGGCTTCGGCGAGCGCCGGGTTCCACGTCGCCGCGGTCAATATTCCCGATGGCAACGACGTCCGCAGCCGCGGGGTTGCGCTGCGCTGGCTGGCGACACCGACCCCCGCATCGGTCTGCCACTGGCTCGGGATACCCAGCCGCGCGATGCCCGGAACGATCCCCGCGGATCCCGGCAAGCCGTCCTTCGGAAACTCCCAGTTCTTGGTCGGCGTCTTGAGCCAGGCGGCATCGGTCGAGAAATAGCCGAAGGTCAGCTGCAGCTTCTCGTCGAGCGTCATTTCCTTGAGGACGAGATCGGCGCGGACGGACGGATCGAGACTCGTATCCATCCACGGCCGCGCGACCGGCGCATCGGTCTTCGCCGCCGCCGCCGTGGGCGCGTTGTTCGTCGTTTGCGCCAGCGCGGGTGAAACCCCGATTACACCGACCAGCACCGCGCTGCGCAGCAAGACGTTCAGGAGCGATCGGGTACCGCGCGTCATCATCACATTTCTCTCTCTACATGCCGTCTCTAGACGGGCGGCGCATGCCGTCCCGCCTAGTCTCGTTTCGCCCGATCTAGCCCGGCATTCGTCGCGGCGTCCAGATGTCCGCCGCGACTGCATAGGCCCGAAGGGATTTCGCGTCCGTGCCCCCTCGGGCGGCCATCAACGCGGGCCCTGCACCGTGATCGCCTTGCCCGCATAGGTCACCGTCGCATCGGCGGTATCGGCGTCGGTCACCGGCTTGCCGGGCGTGATCCAGCGCACATTGATCGTGCGGGACGTCGCCATGCCCTTGAAGCCCTTGCCCTCGCGCGCACCGAGCGACAGCGTGCCGGTTGCATCGTCATACCGCATCGGAATACGCGCAAACGCACCGCCGCGATATTGCTCGCTGCGACCGTCATCCTCGTACAGGCTGAACTGCCCGTTGGCGCCGGTATAGACGGTCACCGTCACGGGTGCGTCGGGCAGGTCATCGACATGCTGGCGGACAGGCCCCATCGGCACGATCGCCCCCGCCTTCACGAACAGCGGCATGCGCGTATAGAGCGCGGGCGCGTCAATCGTCTGGCCGCCGCGATACGTCTGGCCGGACTGGAAATCATACCAGAGCGTCGCGGCGCCGGGCAGATACACTGACCGCGAGCGTGCCTTGTAGTCGGTGACCGGCGCGACCAGGAACGCATGGCCGAACATATACTGGTCGTTGATCCGGCGCGCCTGAACGTCCTCCGGATAATCCATCACCATGCCCCGCATGATGCTGCCGTCCTTGAACCACGTCTCCGCGGCCAGCGTGTAGATATAGGGCATCAGCCGATAGCGCAGCTCATCATACCAGAGCATCGAGGCACGCATCGGGGTGCCTTCGGGCGCGATTTCGTAGATCTCGCGATACGGGCTCTCGCCATGGCTGCGGAACAACGGGCTGAACGCACCGAACTGGAACCAGCGCAGGTTGAGCTCGCGCCATTCGTCGAGATCGGCCGGCTTGGGTGTCTTGCTCGCATAGCGGTCCTCGAGCGCGAAGCCGCCGATATCGTGCGTCCAGTTCGGGATGCCGGACATCGACGCGTTGACGCCCGCGGACACCTGCGCGCGCAGGTCATACCAGCGGCTGGCGACATCGCCCGACCAGATCGCGGCCCCCTCGCGCTGCAATCCGCCAAAGCCCGAACGGGTCAGGATGAACGGCCGGACATCGGGCTTGTACTGGCGCCAGCCGTCATAGACCGCGCCGGCATGGACCAGCGGGAAGCTGTTGAAGTATTCCTCCGCCGGCCCGCGCGCGGTCGGGCCCATCGCCGCGATCCGCTCAGGGATCGACAGGTTCGAGTGGATGTCCGGCTCCGACGCATCGAGCCACCAGGCGTCGATGCCGAACTTTGCCAGGCTGTCGCGCATCTGCCGCCAGAAGATCGTCCGCGCCTCGGGCGCATAGGGATCATAGTCGGTATTGGCGTAGCCGGGCCCGACCCAGTCCTTGTTCGCCATCTTCAGATTGCCGTCATAGGTGAAACCCTTGGCCGCCAGCTCCTTGTAATTGTCGGTGGTCGGGTAGAATTTCGGCCAGACGGAGATCATGAAGTTCGCGTTCAGATCGTGGAGCTGGTCGACCATCTTCTGCGGCTCCGGAAAGCGCGTCTTGTCGAACTGATGGCTGCCCCAGGCGTTTTCGGGCCAATAGAACCAGTCCTGGACGATGTTGTCGAGCGGGATGCGGAGGTCGCGATACTTGCGGACCACGTCCACGACCTCGTCCTGCGTGTTGTAGCGCTGGCGCGACTGCCAGAATCCATAGGCCCATTTGGGCATCATGACGGCCTTGCCGGTCAGCTTGCGATAGCCCGCAATCACGTCGTCCATGTCGCTGCCGGGCACGTACCAGTAATTGACCGACCGCGCGACGTCGCTGGTGAACCAGGCCGAGTGGCGATCGGCCTGGGGCAGCGGATCATTGTGGAGCAGCGCGATATATCCGGCGTTCGGATCCCATTCGATGCGGATCTCCGCCGCCTTGCCCCTGGTCATCGGCAGGTCGAAATTGGCGTACCAGGGATTCCAGTTCTGACGCCAGCGGTTGAGCACCTCGCGCCCGTCGACGAACACCTTGAAATAGCTCGAGCCATAGAGCTGGAATTTGTGATCGCCCGTCTGGTCGGGCGTCACGCGGCCGGTCCATACGACCCGCTGCGTCTGGGCCGCATTGCCCGCCGTATTCTGGCCGCCGGTCGCCGCCACCGTGCGGGCTTTGGCCGCCTCGGGCCAGTTCGCCTGGTCCTTGATATACTGATAGTTGATCGTGGCTTCCTGGCGCGTGACCGCCAGCTTGCCGTCGAGATAATAGTTGGCGGTGAAGCCCGGCTTGCCGTTGCTCGTCACGCGCAGGCCCGTGTCGGTTCCCGCGCCGACCAGGTCATACGGCTTGGGATTGCCGAACCGGGTGATCCCGTCATTGTCCCACAGGATGCCGTACTTGCCGGTCGAAACCAGGAAGGGCACGGCGATGTCCATGTTGTGCTGCGCGAGTTCGACGTCCTCGCCGTTGTAATCCATCTGCGCGTTCTGATGCTGGCCGAGCCCATAAAAGGCCTCGCTGGTACCGCGGTTGAACTGCTGCGACGCCGTGACATATTGCCGCCCGTCGACCGTCTTCGGCAGGAAGCGGCGCGTATTGGCCTCGTCGAGCACCGTCTTGCCGGTGGCGTCGAGGAACCGGACATGCCCGGTCGCGAGGTCGACGTCCGCCGTATCCCGCGCCGTCTTGATGAGGACATGCCCTGCCCGCTCCGTCACCGTATACGCCCCCGCCTTTGGGGGGCTCGGCACCATCAGGCTCGTGATGCGGATCGCGCCGAGCGAACTCGCCGGGGCTGCGACGACGTGGATGATCCCGTCGCCGTGCACCGTGACCTCTACGCGCGCGGTCGCGCCGCCTGCGGGGGTCACGGCAACGCCGCCGTCGATCTTCTCGTACCCGCCGGGTGCAGCGGCGTGCGCGGAGGCGATCGCGCTGCTCGCCAGCAACAGGGTCAGGAATGGCTTGGTCATCTTACTCTCCAACAGTGCCGACGCAGCCCGCGGCGCGTCGATCGGTAATGTTTCAGCGATATGCGCCCATCGTGACGCGAAGCAGCACGGGCTCGATCAGGTTGATTCCGTAGTCAGTCTGGTCGCCGTTCCAGATCCGGTCGCGCACCCAGACACCGCCCCGAAAATGCCCCTCCTCCACGCGCAGGATGAGGCCGTTTGCGGGGCCCCCCGATCGCGCGCCGAAGTTGAGACGGACATGGTCCCCAGCAACCAGGAAGACATCGGCGGACAAGTGCGCGATCGCCGCGCCGCCAACGGGCTCGTTGCCCCATGGCGCGGGCTCGGTCTTGATCCAGGTCCAGTCCTTCTGACCGAACTGCCATTCGCCCCAGGTCGCCTTGATCGTCCAGTCGCCCATCACGGTCGACCGGGGCGTATTGTCGTCGGGTTTGAAAACGCCCCAGGTCGGACGCTCGAACGCGATCTTCGCCCACTCGCGCGCCATGCCGGCGAACAGGGCATAGGGTTTGGCGATCGCATCGAGCGTCGCATCGTCCAAAGACCGCGCGCCGAGCGGATAGTTGACGTAGCCGGTATCATCCATCCCAAACGGCGCGTAGCCGATCGCGCCACGACCCAGCGCACCGTAGAAATAGCGCGCGAATTCGCGGGCATTGCCGATTTCAGGAACCATCAGTGCATTGTCGGGCCGCGCATATTTATCGAGATATTGCGCGACGTTCTCGCTCGCACGGTCATAAATGTCTGGCGCGGCGAAATCGATCGACGGCGCTGCCGCCTTCCAGATATCGAGCACGTCCTGCTGCGGCCCGCCACTGGCGACACCGGTCGGATCGGGCACATTGGATGGTCCGGCCAGCGACGCGTTGACGTACATCGGGATCGGCTTGACCGCCTTGCCCGCGGCAGCGATCTCGTCGACATATCGTGCCGTGTGCCAGGTGTTGAACGCGCGGTCGGCCTGCGCGCCGAACAGCGCGGTCCAGCTGCCGGCGGGCTTGCCGAGCTTGCGCGTCAGCGCCGCGGGCACGGGCTTCGCGAACAGCGCGTTCGCCGCCGGGCTGTAGTCGCGCGGGACGAGGTAGCTGCCGACCTCGTTTTCGGGCTGGACGAGGATGACCGTATTCTGCGGATCATGCTCCTTGAGATAGCCGATCAGGCGTACAAAGGCGCGCTTGTCGGCCTCGAGCGTCGACCGGGCGAGCGGCGTATGGACGGAATGATCCTGCCCCGCCTTGTCCTTCATCCGGGGAAAGCGGCGATTGTCGAGCTTGACCCAGTCGGGCGTGTACCCCGGCGCGGTATTTTTCCACGTTCCGAACCAGAGCAGGACGACGCGCTTGTCATGCGTGCGCGCTTCGTCGAGCAGCGTCTGGACGAACGAGAAATCGAACTGCCCCTCGATCGGTTCGATCTGTTGCCAGGCAACGGGGACCTCGACAGTGTTCGCATGGATCTGTTCGAGCATCGGCCAGACCTTCGGCAGCGCGGAGGGATAGTTGCTCGAATTATTGACCTGCGCTCCAAGCATCAGGAAGGGCGCGCCGTCGACGATCAGCGCATGACGGCCGTTCTTCGTCTCGACATGCGGCACCGGCGTCGCTTGTTGCGCATGTGCGGCGGTCGCCAGCGCGGACAGCGTCCACGCAAGCAGCAGAGCCTGTCGTTTCATCTTCATCCCCCTCAGCTCTTCGTGTTCCGGGTGACCGGGTCGCCATAGACGACGCCGCGGCCGTCGGTGCCGATATAGACGCGGCCAAAAATCCGCGGATCGCCGCTGATCACGCGGAAGCGCAGTCCCCATTGATGCCGGTCGTCGTTGATCCGATGCCACGTCGTCGCGCCGTCGATCGATCGCCACACCGCATCCTGTCCGGCCTGCTGGCCGATCACGTAGAGTGCCGGCCAGCGGGCGCCGGCTGCCGCCTTGCCCAGACCGAATTGCGCAACGTGCAACCCTGCCCCGACCCGCGCCCATCGCTCACCGCCATCGATCGAGCGGTACAGGTCCCCGCCGAGGTTGAGCCACAGCAGGCCCGGCGTGCCCGGCGTCGCAAGCAGCGGGCTCTGCGCCTCCCGGTTGCGGGCCTGTGCCGTCGAAAGGTCAGCGGGGAGGCCCTGTGCAGCGACGGGCATGAAATGCGCGCCGCCGTCCGTGCTGCGCAGGACGCGGTTGTTCAGCGTGTCGACGACGTAGAAGCGGGATGGGTCGGCCTTGTCGGCGACCGGCCGCAGCCCAGCCGGAAGACCCTGGATCCGGACCCAGGTCCGCCCGCGATCGCGGGTCAGGACGGGCTGTTCCGTCTCGACGATAAACGCCGCACCGTCTGCCGAGACGATGATCGGCGCATCGCCGGTCCGTTCGGACGCGCCCCTGCCGGGCGTGACGAGGGGCTGCCAGCTCCGGGCCCCATCCTGCGACCAGGCCAGGCTCGCGCCCGCAACCTCGCGACTATGGCTGCTGCCACTGCGGACGACCACCGCCGGCGCCAGTCCCGCATAATCGAGCGTGTTCGTGTTGGTCAGATAGGGGTTACGGTGGCTGTTGGGCGGTGAAACCGTCAGATCGTCGTGGCGAAACCCGGCAATATCGCCGAACCCCGAGATCAACGGTGCGCCCCCCGTCGGGCTGATCAGCGTGATGATCGCGGTCTGTTCGATACCCCGTGTCCAGGGCTTCCACGGCATCGTTCCACGTCGGTCGAAATCGCGCGTCTCGTACAGCGTCGCGCCGGTCACATAGGCGGCGTGGCCCGGGTCGAACGGATCGATCGCAAGCCCCGCGATCCAGTGCCCGAAATCCGCCGGGCCGTCGAACGCGAGGAACGGGGTCTGCGTGACGTCGCGGGTGCTGCGCTGGTAGAGCTGGTCCCAATGTGCGCCAGCGTCGCTCGATCGCCACACGGTGTCGACGGGGCGATAGCGATTGACGGTACTGACGGCGATGACGCGCGGATCCTGCGCCGATACCGCTACGCCCATATAGCCTCCCGCCGGCGCATCCGGTCGCCTGTCGGGGGTCACGTCGGTCCAGACATTGGTCGCTGGATCGTACCGCCAGACGCCGCCCCGAGTGATTCCATTTGGCCCGATTCCGTTCGAACAGGTCATTGTCACGACACCGTCCGTACCGAGTACGGCCTTCACGGCATGCATGCTTTCGTCGGGCCCGCCGGATACCTGGCGCCACGACCCACCACCGTCATCGGAACGGAAGAGATGCGCGCCCGGGTCCGCCTGGCCGACGAAGATCCGCCCGCGATGCGCGCGATCGAACAGGACGAAACTCAGCCCGCCATGCGTTGCGCGGGGCTGTACCGGTTTGCCGAGCCCCCCAACCGGAAAGCTGTCGACCTTTCGCCAATGCGCACCCGAATCGTCGCTGCGCCACAGGCCGTCATGGCGTGACCCGAACATCAGCGTCGCCGGGCGATGCGGGTCGATCGCAAGCCGTTCGCCAAGGCCGCGGCCATCCTCGTTGCCGCCCATCGCAAACGGTACCGGCGTAATCCGCCACCGCGCGCCACGGTCGTCCGATCGCCAGATCCCCGCTTCGCCCCGCGCCGACATGCCCGCCGCGAGATAGACGACATCCGCATCGACCGGATCCGCGGCAATGCTTTCGATCCCCATATAGCTGCTGACGGCATTGCCATCCTGCAACGGCAGCCAGGCACGCGCGGCCGCGTCCCAGCGATAGGCTCCGCCCATGTCGGTACGCAGATAGGCGAGCCCACGCTCGACGGTACTGAAGATGATGCCGGGCGCGAAGCCGCCGCCACCGACCCGGACGTTGCGCCACGCATAGGGCGCACGAGCCGGAGAAACCTCGGCGTGCGACGCGGCGGGACGGGAAGGCGCCGACAGGGCGAGCAACGCGATCGCGCTCGTCAAGACCACCCTCTTCCCCACCAGTCCCGTCCCCTCTAGCCTCGCAACCGATAAGCTCCGGTCGCGTAGCGCCGCTGTATTGCCTGATCCGATAGCGGTAACAAGGTTTGTATGATAAATTGCGGTAATTATATAATCGCGCCGGTCGAGGGCGACGTAGGACACAGGAAAGGATCCACCGCATGGCGATGAAACACCGGCTCTTGCCAATGATACTTGGTGTGTTGCCAATCTCCGTCGTCGCGCAGACGAGTGACGCAGACACGCCCTATGCCAGCGATCCGGTGGGTATCGTCGCCGACCCCTGCCCGCAGCATCCGGCACCGGCCGATGCAGCCGGCTGGGCAGCGTGGAAACGGCATATGCTGACCCGCGACTTTGGCCAGTTGTGCCGTTACGCTGCGGATAATCGCGGACTCGCCGGCAAGACGGTCCGCGTCGTGTTCATGGGCGATTCGATCACCGACAACTGGATCCATGCCGACGCCGCATTGTTCTCGAACGGCGTGGTCGATCGCGGGATCAGCGGGCAGACGACCCCGCAGATGCTCGTCCGGTTTCGCAGCGATGTCATCGCGCTCAAACCGCGGGCAGTCCACATCATGGCCGGCACCAACGACATCGCCGGCAACACCGGCGCAGCGACGATCGAGACGGTCGAAGGCAATATCCGGACCATGGCCGAACTCGCGCGCGCGCACGGGATCAAGGTGATCCTCGCCTCGGTTCCCCCCGCCGCCGCCTTTCCCTGGAGCCGCGACAAACGCCCGGTCCCGCAGATCGCCGCGCTCAACGACTGGCTGCGCGGCTATGCCAAAGCCAATGGCTTCACCTATGTCGATTATCACGCCGCACTTTCGACGCCGGCGGGGGCGATGAAGCCCGGCTACGCAACCGACGGCGTCCACCCGACCCCGCAGGGCTATGCCGCCATGCGCCCCCTCGCGACCGCGGCGATCGCCCAAGCGCTCGGCAGGTGACATTCCGAATTTCCGGTCCCAGCGAACACGACCCGGTCTAAGGTTCCCAGTGGCGAACCTTAGACCGGTGGCGCCAAGTGCGCGCGTCATGATCAAGCAATGATGGGATGCAAAGATTTTCCATACTCAGCGCCACTACAGTGCTGGCACCAAATCAGGCGTCCGGGCTTTGGAACTGCTTACATCGGAATGACGCGCTGAGCCGTCGTGCTCGCGGTTTCGAGCAGCACTTCCACCGCTGCATCGCTAATACGCCTAGCCGTTTCGAGCGCGGCGGCCGGGGTAAGCACAAAGTCCACGTCTGCAGGACCGCGTACATGGACGACGGACCCTTCTGGGCTAGCATCGCTCGGCTCGTTGCCGCACGTCATACCTAGGCTTTCCGCGGGGTTGTTCGTCACCCAGTCCCTTGCCTGAACGATCGACGTAAAGATCCGTGTATTTGGGTCTGAAATGCGCCCGGCTTGCAGATCTGCAAATCCCAACGACGACACCACGGCGGTTCTGTCCGCGTTGAGAAGTCCAAGTCGCGCAACCATTGCGCGCAGCGCCTCGGTGACAAGAAGATCCCTGGGCACCGGGGCTCTGATTTCGATAATCAGCGATGTCGGCCGCCCCGAGACCAGAAGCCGTTTAAGCTCTTGCCGAAAAGCCGGCTCAAACGTCGCCACCGTCGCGGCTGTCCAAACGCCTTTCTGGATGACCGTCAGAAGCGGTATCGCAGGCTCCAGATCGAAACGGAACATTGGTCACTCCCCCAGATAAGCGGGAGCACTCCAGCGTCTCTCAGCCAACGGGACGCCGTTGATGGTAGCTTTCGTAGACTTAAGTCAGGAAGTTCGCACCAACAATCTATATCCTTTGAGTCAGTTGCCCCCCAGCCGCCCCCGTTCCGCCTCATACGGCGGGAGAGCTTCCCGACTGGTCCGGTAATTCGAAGCGCACCCGGAAGGCCCGTAGTGGAAAGCCTAGATGCCCAGAGCCGCAATATTTCAAGGGAACAATGTCCACATGGCTAGAATCTATCTCGCGTTTCTTGCGTCGGCAATGCCCGGTTTAAATGAGCTCGTCTGACGGCGGCAAAAGCAAAAATTGGTCACTTTTTAGGCCTTCTACTTTTCTGACTACCTTACGGACTAAGGACGCTAAACCGGGATATCGTTGATTGAAAAACATCAGCCCATAGATACTTATCGAACTCGCAGCTTAGATAACTCGCAAGGATATTTTATAGATCGGATTTAGCGCCTCGTTGATCAATTCCGATCAGGCGTGTCTGTTGTCGGGTCCATAAGCCGCGCCCTCGCTGGACCGGTACGCATCGGATGCATATATTCACCATGCGCCAGCTTCTGATCGGATGAAGGCATGGTCTTGCTGACCCTATCTCATCTCGTGAATGTTATCGTTGTGACGGTCATTCCAGCGTTGATCGCGCGCGACGTGCCGGCGATGACGGCGTGCTACGGCGCCGACAGTGCTGCACGGCGTATCCTTGCATGCCTTTACGCGACCATCGCAATGGCCAGCGCCGTCGCGCTGATTGGTCAGGCTTCGGGCAATACGACGCTGTCGATCGCCATCGCCGGCGTCTTGTTTCCGGTACAGATTACCTACAAGCTGATGACCATACCGGCGGTCGGTTGGCGCAATCCGGTGGTAAAGAGCAACCTCGCCATCGCGCTGCTGCACACGGCAACCTTAGCTGTGATTTGGCACGAGCGCCTCTTTTACGCGTTTTACGCGCAAGGAGAGTAGCATTTCAAACGGCAGCTACCAGCATCGTCGCCGGGCGCCTGACCGCAAACATTTCAGGCGATCAGCAGCTTCGCCTTTCTCCACGTTAGTCTGATGTTCGCCGAGGGAGGAAAGTGGAACGGCGGCTTTCGGGACGGCGGCCGGCAATAGCCGACATCGCGGCGATGCCTCTTCAAAAAAGAGAAAACATTGGGAAAGCCTTAGCAACGAGGCGCAGTTAGCGGCTCTCTAGATCGCCCTCGAAGTCATGATGGCCGAAGCGCGGGTGCGGTTCCTTACGCCCCACTCGCACAGGGGCAGCAGAGCCTCGATCAGCGTCATGCCGAACGGCGTGACGGTGTAATCGACCTTGGGCGGCACTTCGCCATAATCGTGACGAACCACTACGCCTGCCGAAGCGAGTTCACGCAATTGCTGGATCAGCACCTTTTCGCTGATGCCGGCAACCGCCCGCTTGAGATCGCCGAACCGCCTCGGACCCGAGCGGAGATGATACAGGATCAGCGGCTTCCATTTGCCGCCCATGATGGCCAGCGCGACATCGAGGCCACAGTCACTTGCAGGGTCAGATCGGGGAACGTTCATCAAGCCTCTTTGACACTTACCTTTAGGTAGGTTCTACCCGCAGTACCAGTTCCGGTCCATATCCCGGAACCGTGCGCGACGGGATCGATCGTCTTTTCCGTCGCCACGATGGAGCTTGGACATGACCGACACCCCGACCATCCTGATCTATGCAACATATCGCATCCAGCTCAGAGAGGTGGAGGCGTTCCGGGATATCGCTTCGCGCATGTCGAGCGCAGCCAAGCTACGGGACGGCTGTATATTTCTCGACGTTACGGAGGAAGTAGGTGCCGCCGGCACGTTCCGCCTGATTGAAGCCTGGCGAGATCAGGCGGCGTTGAACGCGCACCTCTCCACGCCCGATTTTCAAGCGGTATTCGAAGAAGCCGGGAAACTCGGCATCATCGACCGTCAGGCGGACGCCTATTCGATTTCGGGCAGAGCGGCGCTTGATATGCCGTCCTGACCGGAAAGAACGCGGCATCCGCGTGAACGTCGTCTCGTCCGGGAGGCACTGAAACACGTCTTATTCGGTACAATTTTGGCGCAACGCCGGGAGCTGACGAAGAGCTGATCACAGGCGTTCCACTCCGGCGCCTGGGGCGGCTTGAACTTGTCGCGAGTGCCGTCCTGTTGCTGGCGTCGAGCGAGAGCGGCAAGGGCGCTACGCGAGACTTGGGGATGCTCCGCAACGAGATTACGCGGCAGGCCCCGCCCCCACGGCGAGGCCTGCCGGGGATCAGAACTGCCCGCGGATACCCAGACTGATGCGGCTGCCCGAGGATTCGTATATCGCCGGGAAGGAGGGATCCATCGTATAGCCGGTGGTCTTCGCATTGCCGACGTTGATGCCCTGCAGCTCGACACGGACGTTGCGCGTCACTTGATAGCTGGCGGCGACGTCGAACTGGCCATAGGCATCGCGGTAGACCGGATACATGTTGCGCTCGATCCGCTCCACATAAGCACCCTTGCGGTTGTACGAGACGCGCAGCGACACCGGCCCCTTGTCGTAGAAGACCGTGGCATTGTAGGTCTTGTCAGCAAGGCCGATCGGCGAAGTATCGATGCCGAGGTCGGACTGACCCGTCAGCGAACTGTCGAGGAAGGTGGCGTTGGCGTTGACGCCGAAGCCGTCCGCCCAGTCCGCAATCATGCCGAACGGGATCACTGCGTTCACCTCGACGCCGCTGACCTTGTACGCGCCCTTGGCGTTGACGGGCTGGTAGACGTCGAAGTCATAGACGCCGTTGACCGTGCCGTTGGCGTTGTAGACCGTCACGCCGGGTACCTCACCGGTCAGCTGGCTCTGCACCACACCCTTGATCTTCTTCCAGAAATAGGACGCTGCCAGAATACCGCCGCGCGGGAGATATTGCTCGAGGCCGACTTCCCACTGATCGGCAAGCGTAGGCTTCAGGCCGGGATTGCCATCGGTGTACCGGAAATTGCCGATGCTCGCGATCCGCTTGTACGCCAGGTCGGTCAACGCCGGGCGGATCAGCGTCTTTGACGCAGCAGCGCGCAGAAACAGGCTGTCGGTCAGCTCGGCATGCGCGTTGAACGAGGGCAGGAATTTCTCATATTTGCCGTCGCTTGACACCGGCGCGGGGGTCAGGCCGATCGAGCCGCTCGGGTTCTGGACCTGCTGGAACCCTTCCGAATTGATCGTGGTGCGCAGATAGCGGCCACCCAGATTGACGAACAGCGGCACGGCCACGTCGAATTCGAAATCGACCATCGCATAGCCGGCGATCGTCTCTTCCTTGACCTTGTAATAGTTCGCATCGCTGAACGGCGTGACGAAACCGTCGGGCCGGAAGAAGGCGCGCGCATAGGCGTTCGAGACCTGCGCCCAGCTCAGGTCGCGTGCCTGGTAGTTCTTCCCTCCGACGATGTCGGTGACGGTCTCGAGCGGGCTGTCGCCCAGCTTGCGGGTGTTGACATAGGCGGTGCTGCCGCGGGTCGGACCCTGGATCTTCTCCTCGCCATATTGACGCTCGTTGGTCTTGTCGGTGTAGCGACCACCGAAATTGAAGCGCTTGAGCACCGACGAGTCAAACTGGTAGCTCAGATCGATCTGAGCGGCATATTTGTCGTCCTTGATCTGTTCGCGCGTGGTCTCATAGGCTTCGAACAGATACGAATTCGGCGCATCGTACATGTCGATCGTCTTCGGATTGCCGCTCTGAATCGTTTCGCCGCCATTCTCGGTATAGCGCGTGCGCGAGGGCGCGTAGGCGACGTGCTTCAGATTCGCATAGTCCAGCGTCTTCCTGGCGCCGGAATAGCCACCCAGCGCATTGATCTTCCAATTGCCTGTCGTCCAGTTCATCTCCCCACCGAACTGACGATAGTCGGTCTCGTTGATATATTCCTTGCTCAGGAATTCGTGCTGCGTGTTGGTGTAGGAGACGTCGCGCAGCACGACGATGCCGCTATCGGCGAGCGTCTTGGCATCAAATTCGTGGATCGTCTCGAGCGTCGAATTGCTCGATGCCGAATAGCCGGCAGCGTCATATTCGTCCTCGGTCGTGTCGTATGATCCGAGAAAGGCATCGAACGCGAGGCTGAAATCGTCACTCGGCTTGTACTGCACCGAGCCCGACAGCCCGAGGCGGTTCTGATCGTTCTGATAGACGCGGTCGCCGACCTTATCGAGGAAGACGATTCTGTTCTTGTTGGCTTCGGTGAACGTCACGCCAGCGTCGCGCTGCAATACAGCGATCGCCTGGTTGCGATAGACGGTGTTGGCGCGATCGGTCCAGCGCGCGATCGGGCGGAAGTTGATACCCGAGTTGGAATCGGTGCGATTGGTGCGCTGCTGCTTGGCGACCGAAACCAGCAAGCCAAAATCGCCAAAGGTCTTGCTGGTGAGAAACGAGAAGTTAGGATCGATCTTTTCGGAGATCGAATTATACGCGCCATCAACGCTGCCGACCACGCGAAGCCCGGGGTTGTCGAACGGCCGCGCGGTACGGATCAGCACGGAGCCGGCGATGCCGCCCTCCTCGTCCGCCGCCACCGGCGACTTCTGCACGGTGACCGACTGGATCAGTTCGGACGCGAAGATGTCGAACTCGACGTCGCGGCCGCCCGAGCCCGAGGCCGTCGCCAGCTTGTTGATGGACACGAAGGTGAATTCGCTCGGCAGGCCGCGGACGTTGACGCGCGTGCCGAGGCCGCGTTCGCGTTCGATCGTCACGCCGGGCACGCGCTGCAGCGCTTCGGAGAGATTCTGCTCGGGGAAGTCGGCGATATCGGTGGCGATGATCGAGTCCGAAAAGCCGATCGTGTTGCGCTTCATGTCGATCGCTTCTTCGAGGCTGCGGCGATACCCGGAGACCAGGATCTCGTCGCCCGTATCGGCCTCCTGACTGACGGGCGCCGCTACGGTTTGGGCAGCGGCCGGTGCCACGGACAGTGCTGCGGTCGCGGCTCCCAAGAGCAGGGACGTCATGCGGTCGACATGCTTCAAACTACGGATCATTGTTCGGCTTCCCCCGGTGCTGATATGCCAGTGACACCCCGCGAGGTGATCGCTGGACGTGCGACTTCGCGCCCCGAACGTGTGCGTTCGAGATCATGATAGATTTCATCTAATGGAACGGCAGTCCGCCGGCGGTGATACGTTGGCTTTAGCGCACGCGACGACTATTGATCTGGAAAACCAGACAATTCTTCATGCCGTCGCGTTGCAGCAGCAAGCGTATGCGTCGCTTGATTTTGTCGCTTACATCGGCTTGTCAAAATGACGAACGCCAGCAACGAGCCAAGATCTAAAACATCGCGCCCCCAATTACCGCATCCCGCTCGAGGCTGAATGCGGTAAACTTGTGACGTGCATGTTACGATGCGGCATGACTTGATCGTCACGTCGATGGCTGTGGCATATATTCGGATCAGCACGGCCTATGGCTGGACGTGGTTTTCGCGTCAGGGCCCGAAGCTCCGGAAAGCATTTCCATACCGCTAGGTGTTTGAAAACACCGCGCCTGTCATTCTGGTGCCATCAAACGCAGCTAGGGACAGCGCTTGCAGTAGAGGGTATTCCCGATGTCCAGCGCTACCTCGCTCGTTCCCCATCAAATCGTCGATTGCATGTCGACGGGCCGGTCCCCGACCGCAGCGGACCTGGACAATGTCGCTGCGCGGATGTGGCGCGAAGGCGCGCGTGACCGTTCGGCATTTTCCTGGGGCGAGCTTTCGCCCACGGCGGCCGATCGCATCGTAGCGATGCGGGCCGCGGTTCTCGCGCTGGAGGGTAGCGGTCTACGCTGAGCCGTACCTATCCGGTATTGCGGATCGACGGCGCGTCGCCTCAATTTGCGTGCAACGTCTCGAAGAAGCGCAACAGGGCGGCATCGATTGACGATGCCCCGTCTTCGACCAGCCGTGAGTCCATGCGGACCTTGGCTGCCATTCCCGTCGTGCTTTGCGTCGCGACGGATACCTGTGTCACCAGGCGCCCGATCAGGTCGAGGTCTGTAGCAGTTCCATCCACGTTCCGGCTGATGACCTGGCCGCTCTGCGCCTGTTCGCCAATGCTCGACGCGAGATCATCGGTGCCGCGAGCCATGTCCTCGACCATCGCGCGAATATGCAACAGACCGGCATAGGCTGCGCCGGTGCCGCGTTGCATGCCAGCTATCTGCTCCGCAATCTCACCCGTCGCTTCCGCGGTCTGCGCGGCCAGAGATTTCACGGCGTCGGCAACGACGGCAAACCCCTTTCCTGCCTCGCCGACACGGGCCGCCTCCATGGCGGCGTTCAACGCGAGGAGCTTGGTTCGTGCGGCAATGGTCCTGATGACTCCGACGATCGCACCAATTGCGCGGGCCTCATTCTGGACGTCGGTCATATCCTGTGCGAGCCGGGCTGCGCAGTCCGCGGCCTCTGCGCTGAGATCGGCAGACAGACGTGTACTCTGACTGGACAGACTTATCGCGCCCATAAACTGGGTCGTTGCCGCGGCAATATCCGTCGCTCCGTCGATCGCTCGCCTGACGGCTACGCCGACACTACCAAGCTCGCGCGTCGCGTCGGTCGAATGATCCTCGAGTTCGCCCGATGTCGTGGACAATTGCCCGGCTGCTCCGCGAAGTTCGGCAAGCACGTTCGCTATCTCGCCTTCCAACGTGGTTGCGGCCTGTCGGACGATACGGTCACGTTCCGCCTCGGCGGTCTGTGCCGTGCGCCGCGCATCTTCGATCTGACGTTCGCGCTGAACCTCTGCCAACCGCTGCCGGCTATTATCGGCTTCCAAACGTCCACGCTCCACGACCGAGGCCCGAAAGACTTCGATCGCGCGTGACATCCGACCGATCTCATCGGTTCGTTCTGCGTGCGGCGTGCGACCTTCTGCATTCCCTCCGGCGATCACCGCCAATGTATGTTCGATGTCCAGCAACGGGCGGACAATGGTCCGTTGGACGATCACCACCGTGCCGTATGCGGAAAGTGCGAACAGGATGATGCCTGCCGCGACACTGATCGCGACTTCTTGCCTTTCCATATCATGGGCGGTGCGGAACAGACGCTCGACCTCGACTTCCTGAGACGCGATGAGGGTATCAGCGATCTTGGATGCCATCCGCTCGTTGGGACGGACGTCATCGCGAAAGACCTTCCACGCCCGATCCTGGCGACTCTTCGTGGCGTCATCGGCCATGATCGCCAACTGACGTAATACGATGATCTGACTGGCGATATATGAGCTCCGTGCGCTTAACCCCGCGATCGGATTCCGAACCAGCTGGGCAAGCTGCGTCCGCATCTGGATTGACCGTTTCGCGAATTTCCCATGGATAATCGCAAGTGCGCGAGGATCGCGTTCGAGCAGCAGGTTCAGCGCGTCACGCTGCAACGAGCGGCTGATCGACCGCACCTCGATCAGGTTGATCCGAACGGTCTGGCCGGCATTCGCCGCATCGCGCGCCGTCTGAACACGGTCTCTGGTACCGTGCCCGATCAGGCCCAGCAGGCACACCAGCCCCAGCATGATGGCGACGGGTACCATCAGCCGTGCGACCATGCTCCGCGACCAAAGTCTTAACGTTCGATTTGTCATAGGCGGCCGCTACGGCGCGCATCTTAACTCTGTGTGACAGATGCTGAACAACGCAGGTCTGAAAGACCTGTTGTCAAAAAAAGCGATGACGCCTGCCGTGAAGCAGCAAGCAGTCGCGCATCTCCGGACGGTGCTGAGGATGAGCGAGCGGCGGGCGTATGCTGTCGTCGAAGCGGATCGCACGAGAATGCGCTATCGCTCGTGCCGGGGGATGAAGGCGACCGGCGGTCGCGTCCCAAGCGCGCGCTCGCGGCCGCTACGCTTGCGCACCGTCACCCGCTCCTCGCGATACAACCGATACACCTTCTTCAGGTTCATGCCTGTCCTCTCGCGCCTGAGTAGGATCGCCAGCCGCCGGTAGCCGAACCGACGACGCTCGTTCGCGATCTCGCGCATCCGGACGCGGGCAGCATCGTCCTGCCCGCGAAGCGGCTCATAATGCCATGCCGACCGATTGACCCCGATCAGCCCGCAGGCACGCCCCTCGGAGAAACCGTGGTCAGCCATCAGCTTCTCCACTGAAGCGTAGCGCTCCGCAGACCGGATCGGTTTTTTCCCAGCAGATCCTTCAGCCGGCGGTTCTTGTCCTCAAGCGCCCGCAACCGCGCCGTCTCCGACACGGTCATCCCGCCGTATTTCGCCTTCCAGTTGTAGAACGTCGCGTCACTAATCCCGTGCTTCCGGCACAACTCGGCGGTCTTCACGCCGGCCTCATACTCGCGCAGCACGCCAATGATCCAATCCCCGGCAAATCGGCCTCGCCGCATCACTCGTCTCCATCTGACGAGCAAATTTCCCAATGGCATGATTTTGGGGAGCAGATCCGACCTCGTCGCATTTTCCTAGAAACGGGGACAGCCGCGACGCTTTCCCGCGGTGTCGAGGATGCCGAGGTAGCGCTGGATGCTGGCATCGACCTGCTCTATCCGGCGCCGGATCGTGACCGGCGTGAAATTACGGTCGCGCGCATTCACCCCGCGAAAGCGGCTCCCGTTCACCGCGACCGTGCCGCCCGCAATGAGGCCGAGCTGCCGACACAGGCCGCCTGGATCGCAGCTCATGTTCGCGTCGAAAGTCGGCGACGGTCTTGATATCCGGTGCGAGCTTGCCCGTCACCCACATCAGCTCGACGTTGCGGCCCGCCTCGCGCTCCAGGCGTCGGCTCGACGGAATCTGATTTAGATAGCCGTAGACGTAGAGCTTGAGCAACGTCGCCGGATGATAGCCTGGCCGACCCGTCGCAGCGGCGCCGGCAAACCCCAGCGTCGCCAGATCCAGTTCGTCGACGAACACATCGACGATGCGCACGGTGCTGTCTTCCGTAACTAATCGTGCACGCAGGGCGGCAGAAAAAGCTGCTCCCGGCGGTCACACCCCTCGATGAAACGACCCATCCGACGTCTCCAGATGACGCAGCCAAGTATAGCCTAACAAGACGTTTTCACACTGCCTCGGTGGTAAGCGTGCGGTCGCTTTTGAGTGACTATCGTCGCAAGTGGACCTTCGTTCAGGCGGTCGGGTAAGGGGCCAACCGGCGGGTTTCTGGTCGGACGCGGACCGTCCTGTTCCGGCACGAAGAGCAACGTTTCTGCCGCGTGTTCATGCTCGCGAGCGCGAGTTAAATTGGCTTATCGTCTCGCGCCTATTGCTGGCAAGGTGAACGGGGCGTCAGCCCGTGTGACCGCTGAGCACTGCTCATCCAGGACTGGATCGTATCGCCGTGCGAAGTTGCGATTGAACCATTTCCGGCCGGGCAGACACTAAGGGGCGAACAGGAGGACCGGAGTGACAGGGGTCGGGTCTGCGGCGCCGCGCGCCAAGGACGGACACGGTATCGGCGAGGCCGCGCTGATCGATCGTATCCGTGCGCGCGATCGGCGGGCGTTCGAGATGCTCTATCGCGCGTGGGACGCCCGATTGTCACGCTTCCTCCTCAATTTGTTACGCCGCCCGCATCTCGTGGAGGAGGTGCGGAACGATACCATGATGGTCGTGTGGAACCGGATCGGAGGCTTTAATGGCGAGAGCCGGCTGTCGACGTGGATGTTCGGAATTGCCTATCGCCAGGGCCTCGCGGCGCTGCGCAAGCTGGACGAGGCGGTCGATGACGACCGCTCGGAAGCACTCGCCAGCGACGCGGCGACACCCGAGGAGAACAGCCAGGCGGTCCGCGTGAAGCTGGCGCTGGCCGAAGCCATCGAAGGCTTGTCCGTGTCGCACCGTGCCGTCGTCAACCTGACCTATTACCAGGACTTCAGCTACCGCGAGATTGCCGAAATCATGGAGTGCCCCGTCGATACCGTGAAGACGCGGATGTTCCACGCCCGCCGCCACCTCAAGCAAAGCCTTCCCGGCGATCTGTCGGACTGGCTCTAGAACAGGACGATGACCCAGATCCTTCCCTTCCCCACCGACCGGCATGCCGAGGTGCACCTGCTGCTGCCCTGGTACGTCACCGGGCAGCTGGATGCCGTGGAGAATGCGTTCGTCGCTGAGCATCTTGCCGGGTGCGGTGCGTGCCGCGCGGATCTGGTGCAGGAGCGGCATCTGGCGGATGCGGTGGCGCGGGATACGGGTGAAACCGGCGATAGCTGGGCGGCGATGGCGGCGCGGCTCGACGCGACGAGCAGCGTGTCGGTCGCGACGGCCGCGCCGCGACGCCGCACACGCGATCCGTTGCGTGCGGCACGTCGCGCCGTCATGCGCCCCCGGACGCTACGCTGGGTGGTCGCAGCGCAATTCGTCGCCGTACTCGCGCTCGGCGCGCAGACGCTGACGCAGCGATCCGATGGGCGGCCGGGCGCGTATCATGTGCTGGGCGACGCGGGTGCAACACGCAGCGGCAATGTGCTGGCGATGTTTCGGCCCGAGGCCAGCGAGGCGGCGTTCCGTCGGGCACTCCAGGCAAGCGGCGCGAGACTGGTCGACGGGCCGACCGCGTCCGGCGCCTATGTCCTCGCGGTACCGGGCGGCGCGGGCGGCGCGGCGCTTGCACGGCTGCGGCGCGACGCGGACGTGACGATGGCGGAACCGATCGAACAGGCGCCCGCGAAATGAACCGCGCGCTTCTGCTCCTCGCGCTCGCGATCACGGCCACCCCGTCGATGGCGACCGCGCAACGCCCGGCAGGCGCGGCGGCCGCACCATCGGAAAGCCCCGACGCGATGGTGGATCGCCGCATCCTGGTAATGCTCAGGCTCGCCCCGGAGCACTATCGCCCGGGCACCGACTATGGCGGCGGCTACGGTGATCCGACGAGCGCACAGGCGCGACGACGGCTGGCGGCGCGGATCGCGCGCAAGGAAGGGTTGCGGCTGGAGACCGGCTGGCCGATGCCGATCCTTGGAATCGACTGCATGGTGATGATCGTCCCCGAAGGCCGATCACTCGAGGGAACCGCCGAGCGGATTTCGCACCTGTCAGGCGTCGCCTGGTCACAGCCGCTCCACCGCTACGCGACGCAGGGCCAGGCGCCGGCCTTTTACAATGATCGCCTGTTCCGTGCCCAGCCGGCGACGCGCGGCTGGCAGCTCGCGGCGCTCCACCGGATGGCGACCGGCAACGGCATCACGGTGGCGATCATCGACAGCGGGATCGATGCCGGCCACCCCGATCTTCGTGGGCAATTGATGATCAATCGCGATTTTGTCGCCGATGCCGCAACCGTGGGGGCGGAAACCCATGGGACCGGCGTCGCAGGGATCATCGGGGCGCGGGCGAACAACGCGGTCGGGATCGCGGGTGTTGCGCCTGGTGCGCGCCTCATGGGGCTGCGCGCATGCTGGCAACCCGGCGGCACCGCAGGAACGATCTGCGACACGCTGAGCCTCGCCAAGGCGCTGACCTTCGCGATCGAGCGCAAGGCGCGTGTCGTCAATCTCAGCCTGACAGGGCCGTTCGATCAGCTGCTCGCCCGGCTCGTCCAGGTCGGCATCGCGCGCGGCGTCGCGTTCGTCGCGGCGGTCGATCCCGAGACGGGCTCGGGCTTCCCGGCGGCGCTGCCCGGCGTTGTCGCGGTCGCGGACGATGGAGTGGCGGGAACGCGAACCGGGGTTTACATTGCCCCCGGGCGGGACGTGCCGACCACGGAGCCGGGCGGTCGATGGTATCTGGTCAGTGGAAATTCTTATGCGGCCGCGCATGTCAGCGGGCTGATGGCGCTCATGCAGGAATTGCGCCCCGGCAAGACGGGCCAGTCTTTCGTGTCCGCGCGCAGCGGCGGCGGCGTCATTGATGCGTGCGACACGCTCCAACACCTGGCGCGGTCCGGCAGCGCGCGCTGTTCCGTGCCGAATTAGGCGGCGGCGCGCGCGCGGTCTGCACGGTCTTGCAATATGCTCGATTGGCCTCGGCCCCGTGCCTGCGATGGCGCAAACCGGGTTCGAGATTTCGGTCGCATCGGATGACCGCTTTCGCGGACAGACGGTCAGCGGCGACCGACCGATCGGCACCGCGACGCTGGCCTATGACGATATCCGTGGGCTTTATGCGGGTATTTCGGCGACGGTCGTTGCGACGCGAGACAGCGGCGTCCGGCCGCACCGTTCGGTACAGTATGTCGGTTACGCCAGACGTCTCAACGGCGCGCTGACCTTCGATATCGGCATCACCAATCGGGTCTATAGCCGGTTCTTTACCGGCGACTATGCACGCCGTTTGACCGAAGCCTATGTCGGACTGATCGGGCGGCGCGTGCAGTCGCATCTCTACCTGACGCCCGATTATGACGGCCGCGGCGGCGAAGCGGCCTATGTCGACGTCAACGCGACGCTGGTCGAGCACGGCCCCTGGTCCCTGGCGGGCCATGGCGGGGTCCTGACGCCACCACGCGATCCCGGCAGGCCGCGATTCATCGAGCTCGACTGGCGACTGGGTGTCGCGCGCCGGTTCGATAGACTCGCCATCACCGTGCAATGGGCAGGCAATGGCCCAAACCATGACAACGGACGCTGGCAGAGCGGTCTCATCCTTGGTGCGCGACGCAGTTTCTAAAAAGGTTCCAATGATTTGAACCGTTTTTCGCGCGCGCGACACTAACGCATGTCACCGCCTGCAGCGGTGATGGGATGCGGTCGGAAAGACCTTCGAGCGACGCAAGAACGCCCAATTTCGACAGGATCCGACCCACCGAAACCCGCCGCGGAGTCTAGCTGCGCGGCATGTCAGGAGAAGAAGCATGAAGATCCAGACCGATCTGCACGCCGGCAAACGCGGCGCCGATGATCCCGCCGGCCACATCCGTCGCGGTCGTGGCAGGGACGATCCCAAGCCGCACGCCTGAACCGCTGCGGTTGCGATCTCAGATGATCGTTTCCAGACGAGATGGCCGGACTTGTTCCGGCCATCTCCGCGTCCGGCACGCAATCCCCCTCCTCGTCGCCAGCGTGTTCGGCATCGCGGCGGCCGCTGACGCCGCGGACGTGCCCGCGGCCTATGTCGAGGCACAGTGCGTCGCGAGCCCGCTGCCCTGGCGCGCGGACTGGTGGACGATCTTCGGCTCCCCAGAGCTCGACGCGCTTGTCACGCGGGGCAATACCGATAACGCGGACATCGCGATCATCGCGGCGCGGCTTTCGATCGCACGGGCCGCCGTCCGCACGGCCTCCGCCGAACGGCTGCCGCGGGTTTCCGCGATTGCCGGCGTCGCCGACCAGTCAGGCAATCTTGCCACCGCCAGCGGCGAAAACGGCCGTCTGTTCGAGCTTGGCCTCCGTGCGGCGTGGGAGCCCGACCTATTTGGCGGCCTTGGCAAGGCCGCGCGCGCGGCGCGGCTGGATGCGCGCGCCGCAGAGGCGACGTTGGCCGGTGCGCGGCTCGCGGTGCAGGCGGAGATTGCGCAGACCTATTTCGCGTTGCGCGCGCTCGAGGGCGAGCGCGACGTCCTGGCCAGCGCGATCGGCCGGGCGGCGCGGGCGCTGGCGATCGTTGCGGCACAGGCCGCGCGCGGCAATGCCGCGGCGCGCGACGTCAATCGGCGACAGGTGGAACTTGCCATGCTGCGCGCCGACCTGCTCGCGCGCGACCGCGACCGCGCACTGACCCGGCATGCGCTGGCGTTGCTGGTCGGAGCCGCAGCAATCCCCGACCGTCGCGCCGCACCGGGACTCCTCACGGTTCCCACGATCCCGGCCGGACTGCCGAGCGAGATGCTGCTGCGACGGCCGGACGTCGCGGCGGTCGCGGATGCGGTGGAGGCGGCGCGGTTGCGGCATCGGGCCGCGAAGACCGCATGGTTTCCGGGCTTTGCGCTCACGGGCAATGGCGGGCAGGCCTCGCCGACGCTCGGCGAGCTCCTGTCCCAGACCGCGCAGACGTTCGGTTTCAACCTGATCCTTTCGCTGCCGATCTTCGACGGCGGCCGTACCGCCGCGCGTGTCCGCAGGGCGGCTGCCGAGGAGGAGCTCGCCCAGGCGCAGCAGCGCGACACGATCCTGCGTGCGTTTCGCGACGTGGAGGACCAGCTCGCAGCCACGCGCCTGCTTGCGGCGGAGGAGGCGGTGGCGCGCGAAGCGGCAGATGCGAGCCTTCGCGGCGAACAGCTGGCTGCCCGACGCCTCGCCCGCGGCTCGATCAGCCTGCTCGAGTCGCTCGACACGGCACGCGCGGATCTTGGCGCGCAAACCCGGCTGGTCCGGCTTCGTCATGCGCGGGCGATCGCCACCGTCGGCCTTGTCCGCGCGCTCGGCGGTGGATGGCGGACGACGTCTTCGCCGCCATCCACCCTCACTCCGGCGGGGCAGTGATCGCGGCATGGCCACGCCATTCGCCCGGACGCATAACGCGCTGGCTCGCGAGACGCCGCGCCTGGCACTATTCGCGCTTGCCGTCGCAGCAGCCCTGCTCGCGATCTGGCTGCTGTGGTTCACGCTGGCGTCGGTGACGCTGTACGAGGTGTCGACCAGTGCGCGGCTCGAGGTCGGCAGTGCCCCGAGAGCCGTGTCACCCGCGCAATCTGGGCGGATGATCGCGACGCGGCTCGCGATCGGGCGCCGTGTGACGGCCGGGGACGTGCTGGTCGCGCTTGATGCCGGAACCCAGCGGCTCCGGCTCGCTGAGGCGGAGCGGCGATTGCGCGACTATCCGCGACGTCTGGCGTCGTTCGACCGTGAGATGGCGCTGCTTGAGGATGCCGACGGCGCGGATCGATCGAGCGCGGCGGCGGCAACACGCGCGGCGCACGCGCGCGCGACCGAAGCCGATGCAGCTTGGCGTCTTGCCACGGACATCGCGCGACGCCACTTCGAGGATAGCGAGGCGGGTGGCGTGTCGCAGGCGGACGCCATCCGCGCCCGCGCCGATGCGCGCCGTGCCGCTGCTGCGCGCGATGCACTCGCCGAGGATGCACGTCGCATCGCAACCGAGGCCCAGTCCCGCGGCGGCCGGAACAGTGCGCGCCGCGAGGAGCTCGAACGCATGCGCCTCGCCCTGGCCGACGACCAGGCATCGACCGCGGCGCTTGCCACGCAACTGCGTATCGACATTGCCGGTCGCGTGGTTCGCGCGCCGGTGTCGGGGATCGTCGCGGATGTCCAGGCGGTCGCCCCAGGCGCGATCATCATGGCAGGTCAGCGACTCGCGACGATCCTCCCTGCGGGCGACCTGATCGTTGTTGCGGCGTTCGATCCGGCAAACGGACTGGGTCGGATCCGTCCGGGTCAGCGCGCGACGCTTCGCCTCGCGGGGTATCCCTGGACCGAATATGGCGTCGTGCCGGCACGGGTCGAGCGTGTGGCCGGCGAGTTGCGCGACGGCCGGATGCGGGTCGAGCTGTCCGCGGCACGCGGCGCCATCCGCGGCGTCGCGCTGGCGCACGGACTTGCGGGGTCGGTCGAGGTCGCGGTCGAGCATGTCTCGCCCGCGCGGTTGCTGATGCGGACCGCAGGCGGGGCGCTGCGATGAGCAGTCCGCGGCGATGGCTCGCCCCCGAAGTCGTCCAGACATCGAGCATGGATTGCGGCCCGGCGGCACTCAAGTGCCTGCTCGAGGGGCATGGTATCCCGGTCAGCTACGGACGGCTGCGCGAGGCATGCCAGACCAGCGTCGACGGCACGTCGATCGACACGATCGAAGCCGTCGCCAATCATCTCGGCCTGGCGGCGGAGCAGGTGCTGGTTCCCGCCGACCATGTGATGCTCGCCAGCACAACGCTGCCCGCGATCGTCGTGGTCCGCCATGCCGATGAGGCGACGCATTTCGTCGTGCTGTGGCGGCGCGTTCGCGGCTGGGTGCAGGTGATGGACCCGGCAATCGGACGACGCTGGCTGCGCGAGGCGACGTTCCGCGCCACGATCTACCGGCATGGCACGCGCGTCCCCGCGGCGGCCTGGCACGGATGGGCACGCTCGGCGGAGGCAGCGACGGCGTGGCGCGAACGCCTTGCCGCGATCGGCGTCGCGGGCGGAACGGCGGATCGGCTGCTCGCTACCGTCACTGCTGCGGACTGGCAGCACGCCGCCGCGCTGGATGCAGCAATACGGCTGGTGACGGCGCTGGTCGACGCGCGCGCGCTGCCGCCCGGATCGGATGCCGCACGACTGATCGGGGCGCTCGCCGATCGCGCTGCGGCCGATCCGTTCACGGCGATCCCCGAAACCTATTGGAGCGCGGTCCCCGCCGGGGACGACGCGGTGGTGCGCGGGGCGGTGCTGGTGACCATCGCCGGCAGGCACACCGCCGCCGCGCCCGTCGCCGATCTTCCGCCCGAACTCGCCGCCGCGCTCGCCGAGCCGCCCGCCACGCCGCTCCGGACCCTGGTTGCGATGCTGCGCGCCGACGGCCTGGTCGCGCCGGTAGCACTGATGTTCGCCACGGCGCTCGCGGCGGGCGCGCTGATGCTCGAGGCGCTGCTGTTCCGCGGCCTGATCGACGTCGCGCAGCGGCTGCCGATGGGGCTGGACCGGCTGACCGCTGGAGTCGCGCTGCTCGTGTTCATCGCGGTGTTGATCACGATCGAACTGGCGACGGGATCTGCGGCGCTGCGGATGGGACGGATGCTGGAAGTGCGGCTGCGGATAGCGCTACTCGCAAAGCTGCCGCGGCTGGCCGATCGCTATTTCCAAAGCCGACCGATCAGCGACATGGCGGACCGGAGCCACAATATCAATGGGATCCGCAGTGTCCCCGGCATCGGTCTGCGCTTCGTCGAGACCGTGTTCGAACTCGCCCTGACCGCGCTCGCGATTGCGCTGATCGCCCCGGACAGCGGCCTTGCCGCAATTGGCGTCGCGCTGCTGACGATCGCGATGCCGCTCGTGATCCAGCCGGTACTCAACGAACGCGACTTACGTGTCCGCAATCACGCAGGCGCGCTCCACGGCTTTTATCTGGACGCGATCCTCGGCCTCGCTCCGATCCGCGCGCACGGCGCGCAGCGCGCGGTGGCGCGCCAGCACGAGGGGCTGCTGGTCGAATGGGCGCATGCGATGCGCAGTCTCGCGCGCACCGCGGTTACGGCGGACGGCGCTCAGGCTTTGATCGGCACTTTGGCGGCGGCGGCGCTGGTCGCGAGCCATCTGTCGCGCGGGCGCGGTGTCGGCGGTGCGGACCTGTTGCTGGTGTTCTGGGCGCTGAAGCTTCCGGGCCTGGGATCGCGGCTTGCCGGGCTCGCACAAAGCTATCCGGGCCAGCGCAACGTCCTGCTCCGCCTCGTCGAGCCGCTCGATGCCCGGGAAGAGCCGATCGCCGGCCCGGCGCCGACCGGCGAGGGTCCTGCCGCGATCGCGTTCGATGCGGTCGATGTCGTCGCGGGCGGGCATCCGATCCTGACCGGGCTCAGCGTCCGCATCGCGCCAGGCGAGCATGTCGCGATCGTCGGCACGTCGGGGGCGGGCAAGTCGACGCTGCTGGGCGTCCTGCTCGGCTGGCATGTGCCTGCGGCAGGAACTGTCACGATCGATGGGGCACCGCTCTGCGCGGTGGCGTTGCGCGCGACGACGGCCTGGGTCGATCCGGCGATCCAGCTGTGGAACTGCTCGCTGCTCGACAACCTGCTCTACGCCGCGACCGACGACGCGATCGGTCAGGTCGGGCCCGTGATGGCGGCGGCGCGGCTGCGCGGGATCGCGCGCGCCCTGCCCGAAGGACTGCAGACGATGCTCGGCGAAGGCGGCGGACTGCTGTCGGGCGGCGAGGGACAGCGCGTCCGGTTGGGGCGAGCGCTGATGGTCGCCGATCCCAGGCTGGTGCTGCTCGACGAGCCATTTCGCGGGCTCGATCGTGGTCAGCGTGAGACGCTGCTCGCCGAAGCACGCGTATGGTGGGCCGAGACGACGCTGCTGTGCGTCACCCATGATCTCGCGGAAACGCAGGCGTTCGATCGGGTCCTCGTGATCGAGGACGGGCGGCTAGTCGAGGACGGTGCACCGGCGGTGCTTGCCGCGGCCCCGTCGCGCTACCGCGACCTGCTCGACGCGGAAACAGCGGTGCAGGATGCGCTGCGCGAGGGCGCGGCGTGGCGGCAACTGACGATGGTCGATGGCCTGGTCGTGGAACCCGCATCATGACCGATCTCGCCCCCCATTGGTGGCCGCTTGCCCGGCTCGGCGAGGCGATCGAGGCGCTGGCGCTAGATGCCGGGCTGATCCGCGACCCGCCGACCGATCCGCTGGTCGTTCCCGCCGCCTTCGCGCTCGAGGACGTGCCAAGGTGGACAGAATGGGCGGCGGCGCGGCTGGGAGTGGAGGTGGTCGAAGTCGAGACACCGGCCTCCGCGATCGACGCCGTGCTGGCAAGCGGCGGGCCCGCGATCCTGCTGGATGACACGGCGGAAAGCCCGGGTTTCTTTGCGCTCGCCGGCCGGCGACGCGGCGGCGTGCTGCTGCTCGATCGGCATGCGCACCGTCGCCGCGTACCGATCGCGACGCTGCGCGATCGCCTCGTCGAGCCGGTCGCCGCAGAACACCGCGCGGCGGTCGATGAACTGCTCGATCGCGCCATGATCCAGCCACAGCGTCGTCCGCGCGCCGCGGCCGCGCTGCTCCACGAACGGCTGCAGGCCGAACGGATCGGCGGAATCAGCCTGCTCCGCGCGCCGGCCTCCGCACCGGTCTGGCGGCAGATGCGGCTGGACGGCAGCCTGCGCACGCTCGCGCTGATCGTTGCGGCGTTCGTCGCACTCTACGTGCTGGAGATCGCAGGGTGGCGGGTGATCGGCGAAGGCGTTCTGGCGGGCAAGGTCGATTCCGGCTGGCTGCTCGGCTGGATGGTGATCCTGCTCACCGCCGTCGTTGCGCAGACCGCGAGCGCGTGGTGCGAGGCGAGCCTCGCGGTCGACCTCGGACGGATCATGAAGGCGCGGCTGCTCGCCGGCGCGCTCGCGTTGCGACCCGACGCGATCAAGCGCAGCGGTGTCGGCCAGATGATCGGTCGCGTGATCGAGGCGCAGGCGCTCGAGGCGCTCACCTTCAACGGTGGTATCGGGGTGCTGCTCGCGGGGATCGAACTCGTCTTCACTGCATGGGTCCTCGCCCATGGCGCAGCGCCGGCCGCGCATCTGACCCTGCTGGTCGGCTGGGTCGTGCTGACCGGGTTGCTTGGCTGGCGGTATTTCGTGCGGATGCGTCAGTGGTCGGGGGAGCGTCTGGACATGACCAACGCGCTTATCGAGGCGATGGTCGGACATCGGACCCGGTTGGCCCAGGACCGCGCTGCGCGCCGGGACGCGCAGGACGACGCGGTGGTGCAGCGCTATCTCACGACATCGGCGGCGATGGATGGCGCGAGCATTGTCGGCATCACCGCGCTGCCATCGATCTGGCTGCTGGCGGGCATCGCCGCCCTCGTCCCGGCCTTCGCGGGACAACCGGTGCCGTCGCCCGTGACGCTGGCAATAAGCCTCGGCGGGCTGCTTCTCGGCCAGCGCGCTTTCGGCGGGATCGCCGGCGGTTCGGCTGGGCTCGCACGCGCTGCGATCGCCTGGTGGCGGGTGCGCGATCTCTTTGCCGCGGCGCGCGGCGGAGAGGTCACCGTGACCCGGCGAACCGACGGTATTGCAGACGAGGACCGCCCGGTGATCGAGGCCGAGGGACTTATGTTTCGCTATCCCGGTGCCGATCGCCGAGTCGTCGATCGCGCGAACCTGACGATCAGGCACGGTGAGAAGATCCTGCTCGACGGCGCATCGGGCGGCGGAAAGTCCACGCTGGCAGCATTGCTGACCGGACTGGAGACGCCGACATCGGGCCTGCTGCTGCTCGACGGGCTCGACAAGGCGACGCGGGGCGACGCCTGGCACCGTCTGGCCGCCGCCGCGCCGCAGTTTCACGACAACCACATCCTGTCGGGATCGCTCGCCTTTAACCTGCTGATGGCGCGCAGCTGGCCACCCACGTCCGCCGATCTCGCCGATGCGACGGAACTATGCGAGGAGCTTGGTCTGGGGGATCTGCTGTCGCGGATGCCGGGCGGGATCGAGCAACAGGTGGGCGAGACCGGCTGGCAGTTGTCGCATGGCGAGCGGAGCCGCATCTTTCTCGCGCGTGCGTTGCTGCAGCGCGCATCGCTCACGATTCTCGACGAGAGCTTCGCGTCGCTGGATCCACAGCGTCTTGGTCAATGCCTCGCCGCGGCGATCGGCCGGTCGCAGGCCCTGGTCGTCATCACGCATCGATGACCGCGCATATTCGACTATGTCAGCGTCGCGCTCAGCGCGTCGATTGGAGCCTCAGGGTATCGTCAGATCTCGGACAGAATTCTGTGGAAGCCAGACTTTTACAAGCCGCTTGGGAGTAACCTGTCTGTGGTTCTAGGCACCTGATGCCTTAGATGCCATTCGAAATATTTGTATCCAGGTCGTTGGTACACATATCGGTCAATGCTCGCTTACTTCGTCCAGTAGACTGGCCAACGCGCGCGACCGCTCTTTTCCGACGAGAGCGGCCTCTACGCCGAAGCGCGTGAGGCGTGACTGGCCGAGAAGATCGCAAAGCGTCGCGGCTTGCCTCTGCGTAAACTACGTAAATCTAGCCCATGATCCTTGACCTAAACTGGCCCGATCCAACGAGGTGGCCATGATCAAGACAATTCTCGCAATCGTGGAGGGCCCCGTCCGCGGTAGCAGCTTTATCGACGCGGTCCTTGGCTTAGCCGACCAGCGGCAGGCGCATATGATCTTCGATGTCCTAACCGCGGCACCCATGCTGTCGCCTAATCTTGCCCCGTTCGGCACGGTGTACACATTGTCCAGCGAACTTCGGCAACTGGTCCGCGACCATGCCAGCAGCCTGCGCGCGCTCCTGCCGCCCGACAGCCAAGCGGAGATCGTGTCGCAATGCGACGATGTCGGGTGGATCCCCGGCGACGTCCGCGCCAGCGCGCCTCTCGCGGATCTCGTCATGATCGGTCCGCACGAGTCCTGGTCGATCGATTGGCTCCGCCGCCGGACAATCGAGACCGTATTAATGGCCTCGGGCACGCCCTTGTTGCTGCTGCCGCCGGGCCGCTCGATCCGCAACGTCGGTCACGCCGTGCTCGGCTGGAAGCCCGGGCCGACTGCGATGCGCGCCTTGCAGAATCTCGTCCGGCTCGCCGCGCCCGGTGCGCGGATCGATGTCGTTGCGATTAAACACGGTCTGGCCGATCAGCCGGAAACCGCGCTCGAACCGGTCCTCGCGCTGTTGCATCGCCACGGTTTCGACGTCGAGGGGCATGCGCTCGACCGGAGCGGGAAAGCGCAGGATCGGCTGACCAGCTTCGCGCTCGATCGCGGTGCCGACCTTCTCGTTGTCGGCGGCTTTGCGCATTCACGGATGCGCGAGATCGTGCTCAGCGGCGTCACGCGCAGTCTGATCGACGATCCGCGTTTGCCCGTTCTCATGGCGCACTGAATGCCCGGCACGGCCACGCTGTCCGTCGATGCCGATCGCAGCGGACTGTCCAGCGCGGTCGCCGCCGAACGGCTTTTACGCGACGGCCCCAACGAATTGCCGCGCGCCGACCGGCGGTCAGTCTTGCGGCTCGCGCTGGACGTGCTGCGCGAGCCGATGCTGGCGCTGCTGCTCGCCGGCGGTGTCGCCTATATGCTGCTCGGCGATCTTGCCGAAGCGCTGATCCTGCTGGCCTTCGCGACGTTTTCGATCGTTGTGACGGTGGTCCAGGAAAGCCGCACCGAACATGTGCTCGATGCGCTACGCGATCTCTCCGCACCGCGTGCGCAGGTCGTCCGCGATGGTGCGCGGCAGCACATCGCCGCGCGCGAGGTGGTGTGTGGCGATATCCTCGTGCTCGAACAGGGGGACCGGATCGCCGCCGATGCGCTGCTGTTCGACGCCGACGATCTCCAGACCGACGAGTCGCTCCTCACAGGCGAATCGCTGCCCGTGGGCAAGCTCCCGGCCGCGGGTGCCGCCGTCGCGGAGCCCCGCCGTCCCGGTGGCGAAGGCCAGCCCTTCGTCTATTCGGGCTCGCTCGTCACACGCGGCAATGGGCTTGCACGCGTTCTCGCGATCGGGCCACGCACCGAGGTGGGATGGATCGGCCAGTCGCTGGCGAGGCTGGAGACCGAGGCACCGCGTTTGCGCCGCGAGACGACCCGGATCGTGACCTGGTGCGGGATCGGCGGCGGCGCTGTCGCGCTACTGGTCGTTTTGTTGTTCGGGCTGCTGCGCGGCGGCTGGATCGAGGCGCTGCTGGCCGGGATAGCGATCGGCATGGCGATGCTGCCGGAGGAGTTTCCCGTCGTCCTGACGGTGTTTCTGGCGATGGGAGCGTGGCGGATCGGCAAGCTCGGCGTGCTCACCCGCCGCGCGGCCGCGATCGAGACGCTGGGATCGGCCACGGTCCTGTGCACCGACAAGACGGGCACGCTGACCGAAAACCGCATGTCGGTCGCCGAGCTTTGGTTGCCCTCTACAGCCACGCTCGTGCTCGCGGGGGACACGCAGGTGACGCCCGCCTATCACGCGCTGCTCGCTACCGCCGCGCACGCCAGCGCAATGGAGCCGAGTGATCCGATGGAAATTGCGCTGCAGGACGCGTGGTCTACGGTGGCAGCGTCGTCGTCGCCTCATGGGACGATAGTGCACACTTACGCGCTGCGGCCTGAATTGCTGGCGATGTCAAACGTGTGGGACGACGGCGATGCGCCGTGCATTGCGGCAAAGGGCGCGCCCGAAGCAATCGCCAGCCTGTGCGATCTCTCTCCCGATCAGCACGCAGCGATGACCGCCGCGGTCGACGCCATGGCGGTGCGCGGCATTCGCGTCCTCGCTGTCGCGAGCGCGGCACCGCCGGATCGCGACTGGGCGCAAACGCAGCACGGCTATCGCTATCAATTGGTCGGGCTGGTCGGACTGGCCGATCCGATCCGCGCCAGTGTTCCGGGTGCGGTCGCCGAGTGTCGTCGCGCAGGAATTCGTGTCGTGATGATCACCGGCGATTATGCCGCGACCGCGCGCTCGATCGCGCGGCAGGCGGGAATCGCCGAGGGCGAGGTCCTGACCGGCGCGGACCTCACGACGCTCGACGATGCCCAGCTCGCGTCACAGCTGCCAGCTGTGACGGTGTTCGCGCGGATAATGCCCGAGCAGAAGCTGCGCATCGTCGACGCATTCAGGGCCGCGGGCGAGATCGTCGCCATGACGGGTGACGGCGTCAACGACGCGCCCTCGCTCAAGGCGGCGCATATCGGTGTGGCGATGGGCAAGCGCGGGACGGACGTAGCGCGCGAAGCCGCCGCGATCATACTGATCAATGACGACTTCGGCGCGATCGTCCAATCGGTGCGGCTGGGCCGACGGATCTACGACAATATCCGCAAGGCGATGGCGTTCATCTTTGCGGTGCACGTGCCGATCGCCGGGCTCGCGCTGCTGCCGCTGTTCTTCGGCATGCCGATCCTGTTCGGGCCGATCCATATCGCCCTGCTCGAAATGGTGATCGATCCGGTCTGCACCCTCGTGTTCGAAGCCGAGCGGGACGAGGAAGACGTCATGCGCCGCCCGCCACGCGCGCCGTCCGAGGCGCTGTTCTCCATGCCGATGATTGTCTGGAGCGTGTTCCAGGGCGGGCTTGCCTTCGCCATGCTGGCGACAGTGTTTCTAGTCGAGCAAGCGGCCGGGATGCCGGAGCGCGAGCTTCGCGCATTAATTTTCTTTGCGCTGATCGCCGAAATCCTCGCGCTGATCCTGGTCAACCGGTCGTTCAGCGCGTCGATGCGCGATGCGCTGGTCCGCCACAATGCAGCACTCCGCTATTTCGTCGCAGCGATTGCCTGCGTGACAGGTCTGATCCTGTTTCTGCCCCGTGCGCAGATGCTGCTGAAGTTCGGCTTGATCGCCTGGAGCGATATGACGCTGGCGCTCGGCATGGGCATCGGGCTGCTCGCCATACTCGAAGCGTGCAAGCCGCTGATCCGCAAGGCGACGCCGCGCAGGCGGAGCGATCCAGCCAGTCGAGCCCTTGTCGTGCAATGATCGACGCTTTTTCAGGCACAACCCCTCGCCGGCCTGCCCGTTTACCTTTGCTCTGTTGGGCAGACGAACCATCGGGGTTTTTTGGTCGATCGCTTTGCTTAGTGGCGCGCCTCTAAGCTGCAATCGCTAGGAGTTTCTGGAGTCGACCATGCTTGGCTGCTTGGGCCGGCGGTCAAACGCCGTGTACGCAGTTGTGACCACGGGGCGTTTGGATGCGATCAGATCTAGCGATGGGAGGCAGGATTGTCGGCTGACGGCAGCAGATCATTCGCGTCTGCGCTTCGCGAAAACGCCGGATGTCGTCGTTTCCTTCCCAGTCACCATACTCATGAGGACGTGGTGATCAGGGAGATGAGCGATTGTGCAAGGTCGGGTAGCGGGGGAGGATGCGCGAATGTCCAGGTTTGGGTCGTTCTCGCCGGTGCATATTCTGACACCACAGCTACGCGAAGAACGCGGCGACGTCGGTGGCACCGAAGACCGTTGGTTAACGGATTGCGACGTGTTCGATCGGGGGAACAGAGCAAGATCAAGCGGCATGGATCGTAATTCTGTGGGGAGGTTGGAGACGTGTTGACGGCGGTTCCCGGTCGGGGAGGATACCGTCCTAGCCGCCCTCTCCGCTCCAAGATCTCGCGCTGGAGCCTGCACGCCTGCCGGTACGCGAACTCGCGCGCTTGCATAATGCGGAACGCAAGGCAGTCGCGACCAGCACGCGGCCGCGACCGTGAAGGCGCTGGTGGCAGCGGTGGCGGCAAGCGGTATCGACATCGTCTATGCCGACACCTTTATCGCGAGAGGGTCTAACAGCTTACCGCAGTGTTCCCGGACGATTCGCTGAAGGCACAGGCGTTCGAGCGCATCCGTTCGCTGATCGACACCGTGGTGTCAAAACCGGAAAACGGCGTACTTACGATCCATCTTCGCGGCGAGTTTGCGTCAATGCTAGAGCTAAGCGCTGGAGCGGAAACGCAAAAAGCCTCCGCGGGGATTCCCTCAAAGGCGTTGCAAATGAAGATGGTTGCGGGGACAGGATTTGAACCTGTGACCTTCAGGTTATGAGCCTGACGAGCTACCGGGCTGCTCCACCCCGCGACGGTCCGGTTAGGGACGTAAGGGTAGATGAGATTGTGAATGGGTTTTGATATCGTGTGATGCATGTCGCACGGGCTTCAATGCCTGGCGACGACCTACTCTTCCATCGCTTGAGCGATAGTACCATTGGCGCAGGCGGGTTTCACGGCCGAGTTCGGAATGGGATCGGGTGGGACACCGACGCTATAGCCACCAGGCAATGGAGCCGGTGCGACATGCGTCACTGTGATATCTGGGTCCCTCACCTTAGGCTTTGCAGCTTGGGTGAGGGTTTTAAAATCGATACCGTGCAAGGTTTGTAGTGTGGTGACCAATCCCTCGACGGCGAGGGGATTGGCGATCTGGCGTCGTCTTAATCATCCGCACCGTCTCTGACGCTGGGTTACCCCAGTGTTGTCATTGATGGTGTGAGACTCTCAAGCGCGAATAGAGCAATTAGTATCGGTTAGCTCCATGCGTTACCGCACTTCTACATCCGATCTATCAACGTCGTGGTCTCCGACGGCTCTATGAAATCTTATCTCGAGGGAGGCTTCCCGCTTAGATGCTTTCAGCGGTTATCCCGTCCATACATAGCTACCCAGCTGCGCTCTTGGCAGAACGACTGGTACACCAGAGGTATGTTCAACCCGGTCCTCTCGTACTAGGGTCAACTCCTCTCAAATTTCGACGCCCACGGCAGATAGGGACCAAACTGTCTCGCGACGTTCTGAACCCAGCTCACGTACCACTTTAATTGGCGAACAGCCAAACCCTTGGGACCTGCTCCAGCCCCAGGATGTGATGAGCCGACATCGAGGTGCCAAACAACCCCGTCGATATGAGCTCTTGGGGGTTATCAGCCTGTTATCCCCGGCGTACCTTTTATCCGTTGAGCGATGGCCCTTCCACGAGGGACCACCGGATCACTATGACCGACTTTCGTCTCTGCTCGACTTGTCAGTCTCGCAGTCAGGCGGGCTTATGCCATTGCACTCTAACAGACGGTTTCCGACCGTCCTGAGCCCACCATTGCGCGCCTCCGTTACTCTTTAGGAGGCGACCGCCCCAGTCAAACTACCCGCCACAGAGGGTCCCTGTTCCGGCTTACGGAACGAGGTTAGACATCAGAAACAAACAGGGTGGTATTTCACCTATGGCTCCACATCAGCTGGCGCCGATGCTTCAAAGCCTCCCACCTATGCTACACAGTTTCTTCCTAATGCCACTCTGAAGCTGCAGTAAAGGTGCACGGGGTCTTTCCGTCTAACCGCGGGTACTCCGCATCTTCACGGAGAATTCAATTTCGCTGAGCATGTCCTGGAGACAGTGGGGAAGTCGTTACGCCATTCGTGCAGGTCGGAACTTACCCGACAAGGAATTTCGCTACCTTAGGACCGTTATAGTTACGGCCGCCGTTTACCTGGGCTTCATTTCAGAGCTTGCACCCCTCCACTTAACCTTCAGGCACCGGGCAGGCGTCAGGCCCTATACGTCGTCTTGAAGCCGACTTAGCAGAGCCCTGTGTTTTTGCTAAACAGTCGCTACCCCCTGGCCTGTGCCCCCTCAAAGTGCTTGCGCATAGTGAGGGCCTCCTTCTTCCGAAGGTACGGAGGCAATTTGCCGAGTTCCTTCAGGACACTTCTCTCAAGCGCCTTGGTATACTCTACCTGACCACCTGTGTCGGTTTCGGGTACGGTCTATACGGTGGGGCTATTTCCTGGAACCATTTCGAAGCCATCCCAATCCGATAAGGGATGACAACACACATGATCCGTCACACACCACCAGGCCCACGAATATTAACGTGGTTCCCATCGACTACCCCCTTCGGGCTCGTCTTAGGGGCCGGCTCACCCTGCGCGGATTAGCCTTGCGCAGGAACCCTTGGTCTTTCGGCGAGAGGGCATCTCACCCTCTTTATCGCTACTCATGTCTGCATTCGCACTTCCGATACCTCCACGACCCATTACCAGATCGCTTCACAGGCTTACGGAACGCTCCGCTACCGCGTACCACATAAGTGGCACACCCTAAGCTTCGGCACGTATCTTGAGCCCCGTTACATCTTCGCCGCAGGACCTCTTGTTTAGACCAGTGAGCTGTTACGCTTTCTTTAAAGGATGGCTGCTTCTAAGCCAACCTCCTGGTTGTTTTGGAAGTCCCACATGCTTTCCCACTTAGATACGATTTGGGGGCCTTAGCTGTAGGTCAGGGCTGTTTCCCTTTTGACGACGGACCTTAGCACCCGCCGTCTGTCTCCCGCATATCACTCTTAGGTATTCGGAGTTTGGTTAGGTTTGGTAGATCTCGCGACCCCCTAGCCCATCCAGTGCTCTACCCCCTAAGGTGTTCGTGCGAGGCACTACCTCAATAGTTTTCGCGGAGAACCAGCTATTTCCCGGCTTGATTGGCCTTTCACCCCTAAACACAACTCATCCGGTAACTTTTCAACGTTAATCGGTTCGGACCTCCAGTGCATGTTACTGCACCTTCATCCTGGTCATGCCTAGATCGCCGGGTTTCGGGTCTAATACATCAAACTCTGGCGCCCTATTCAGACTCGCTTTCGCTGCGCCTACACCTATCGGCTTAAGCTTGCTTGATACATTAAGTCACAGACCCATTATGCAAGAGGTACGCTGTCAGGCCATAAAAGCCCTCCAACTGCTTGTAGGCAATCCGTTTCAGGTACTGTTTCACTCCCCTCATCGGGGTGCTTTTCACCTTTCCCTCACGGTACTAGTTCGCTATCGGTCATGTACGAGTATTTAGGCTTGGAGGGTGGTCCCCCCATGTTCAGACAGAATTTCACGTGTTCCGCCCTACTCG
>NZ_JAGIOU010000001.1:1042500-2160000 GCF_017876865.1 Sphingomonas sp. PvP018
CAAGGAAGGTCTCCTTGAACGGCGCAATCGCGCTGGTCGCAATGACATTGGCCTCGGCACCCGCGCAGGCGCCGCCGAGCGTATCGGAATAGCCCGTCTGACACGTCGTCGCCCGCTGCGCCGTTTCGGTCGCGCCGGTCGGCGTGTAGGTGTTGAAATAGAGCTGGCGGCCTGCGCTGTCGAACAGCGGCGTGTTGATCGGCAACACGGTGACATTGCCGGCCGCGTCGACCGACGTTGGGAAAACCGCGGTTGGCAATGGCTTGGTGATGCCGAACAGGCTGCCGATCTGCGCGTAGATGGTCGGGCGAAGCCCCAGTTCGCGCGCGCCAGAGCCCAGCGGAATCTCGATTTCGGCACGAGCCAGATAATAAGCCCGGCCGCCGAGCGCGTCGTCGACGATCTGATTGCGATCGGTCACCACGGTCTGCGTACCATCGGCCGCAGTGACATATTGCTGGCGCAGGACCCGCGGACCGACGCCGCGAATGTCGAAACCACGGAATTGCGGCTCGCCGAGATAGAAGCGGTCGGTGATACGGACGCGATCGACGCCTTCGCCACGGCTCTTCTCAAGCGAGTGGATATAGCCGCCCTCAGCGATGATCGAACCGATAAAGCCGCTGCCGAGGTTCCAGAATTTGGATCCTTCGGCGCGCGTACGGATATACTTCACGTCGCCGCCCAGACCGGCAAAGTCCTGGCTGAACGAGAAGCGCTGCCCGGCGGTCGGGCGCAAACGGCTGTTCAGCGTATCGTAGATCAGCGAATAGCCGATCGACGACGTCCAGCGATTGCCAAGTGCCTCACAGAGGTAGCGCCCGGCCTTGAGCGGGTCGCAGACGCCGTTGGTGAAATAGGAGGCCTGATCGAGGCCGACCTCGTCATAGGACAGGCCGTAGCGGCCCGACAGCGACCAGAACTCCGTCAGCGGCACGCCGGCACGGATCTGGAAGCCCGTCGAGACCTGTGAATAGGTCGTCTGGCGGTCGTTCCCGACATAGTTGAAAGAATTGTAATCGCGCCGGAATATGTCGCCACCGAGCGCGATGTTCTTGTCGAACAGATAGGGCTCGGTGAAACCAAGCTCGATCGACTTGGAATAGCTCGAATAGTTCACGCCGGCGCGCAGTTCCTGGCCCTTGCCGCGGAAATTGCGCTGCGTGATGTTCGCCTGAATGATGAACCGCTCGAGACTCGAATAGCCCGCCGACAGCTGCAATTCGCCCGTCGAGCGCTCTTCCAGATTGGTTTCAAGGATCACGCGATCGGGCGCGGAGCCCGGCGTCTGCTTGATCTCCATCTTGTCCTGGAAATAACCGAGCGAGTTGATGCGATCCTGCGAGCGCTTCACCTGGAAGCTGTTGAACGCGTCGCCCTCGGCAAGACGGATCTCGCGACGCACGACCTTGTCCTGCGTCTGCGAATTGCCGTTGATCTCGACCCGCTCGACATAGGTGCGCTTGGCTTCGGCGATGTTGAAGTTGATACCCATGGTCAGGGTATCGACGTCCTTCTGGAACTCCGGGTTCACCTCGGTGAACGCATAGCCGAACAGGCCCGCGGTCTGGCTCAGATTGTCGACCGAATCCTCGACGAGCTTCGCGTTATACCACTCGCCCTTCTTGAGCGGCAGCGTCGAGGCAAGTTTCTTGTTGTCGAAGTCGCGGATCTGGCTGTCGACGGTGACGTCACCGAACTTGTAGCGCTTGCCCTCCTCCACCACGTACGTGATGATGAAGTCCTTCTTGTCCGGCGTCAGCTCAGCGACCGCGGACGTGACGCGGAAATCGGCATAGCCCTCGGTCAGGTAAAACTGGCGCAGCTTCTGCTGGTCATAGCTCAGACGATCCTGGTCGTAGCTGGTCGCCGAGGACAGGAGGCGGAACAGCCGCGCCTGCTTGGTCGCCATCTGGCCGCGAATCTTGTCGTCCGAGAACACCTCGTTGCCGAGGATGTTGATCTGGCGGACCTTGGATTTCGGGCCTTCGCTGATCTCGAACACGACATCGACGCGGTTCTGGTCGAGATTGACCATCTTCGGATCGACCACCGCGGCGAAGCGGCCCTGCCGGCGATACAGCTCGATGATCCGCGCGATGTCCTGGCGGACCGCGGTCCGCGTGAAGATCTGCCGCGGCGCGAGCCTGATCTCCTTGGTGATCTTGTCCGCCTTGAGCGCCTTGTTGCCCTCTAGAATCACGCGGTTGATGATCGGATTCTCGCGAATACGCAGGACGATATTGCCGTCCTCGACCCCGGCGATCGAATAATCCGCAAACAGGTCGCTGGCCTGCAGGTCCTTGAGCGCCTGATCGAGCGTCTCGGCCGTGTAAGGAATGCCGACGCGCAGCTTGGTGTAGCTCAGCACCGTCTCGGGCTCGATGCGCTGCGAGCCTTCGACACGCAAAGTCTTGATCAGAGTCTGGGATACAGGCGCCGCTACGGGCGTTGTAGGAGCATATGCAGGGGCAGCCGCCTGTGCACGCGGCGGACCGGATCGTGCCTGAGCCGCGGGCGCGGCCCCCGTAGGCGCGACCTGTGCCCAGACCGGCACGCCGGACAGCATCGTACCTGCCAGGAGCAGGGCGCCGTTACGCGCCAAAGTGTAACCGTTGATTGCTGTCACCAAACCCACCCCAAGAAACTTGCATACGCAAGGGCGCGCCCGCCCTGCCCTAACCGCGTCAGCCGATCAAGCCGGCCAGATTCTTCCACAACCCGAAATTGCCGAGATCGTTGAAGGTCACGAGAAGCATCAGTGCGAGGATCGCCGCAAGACCGCCGCGATACGCCCATTCCTGAACGTCGGGACCGACTGGCTTTCGCCGGACTGCCTCTATCGCATAAAATAGCAAATGTCCGCCATCAAGCATCGGCACTGGCAGCAGGTTGATGAACCCCAGATTGATGGACACCAACGCAATCAGAAAGACATAGGCATCAAGGCCGAGCGACATCTGCTCGCCCGAGACCTTGGCGATACTGAGCGGTCCGCCGAGTTCCTTGACGGAGCGGCGGCCCGAAATCACCTGGCCAAGCGTCTCGACCATCATCGAGACGATCTCGCCCGTCCGCTTCACCGCGACGGCCGGTGCTTCGAGCAAGCCGACGCGAACGACGATGGGTTTGCCACCGGCGATCCCGAGCCGGCCGATCCGATATTCATTCCCGAACCGGTCGCGCTGTAGCTCGGTACCGATCACGACATCGCGCGACACCAGTCGTCCATCACGCAGTACATCAATGCGGGTGCGCTCTCCCGCACGGATGCGGGCGTAGCGTGCCATGTCGTCGAAGGTTTCGACCGAACGCCCGCCCAGCGCGGTGACCCGGTCGCCCTGTTGCAGACCGACGAGTGCCGCCGCGCTGCCCGGAACGGTCGCCCCGATCACCGGCGGCATCCGGACGTCACCATAAGCGAGCGCGAACCCGGCGAGGATGACGATTGCGACGACGAAATTGACCACCGGGCCTGCGGCAACGACGATCGCGCGCTGCCAAACCGGTTTCGACTGGAATGTCCGCTGACGTTCCTCGGCAGGCAAGGCAAGCCACTCAGCGGAAGGCTGGCTTGCCGGGGTCATGTCCCCGGCGAATTTCACATAACCACCCAGCGGCAGCCAGCCGAATTTCCAGCGTGTGCCGCGACGATCCGTAAAGCCCGCGATCTCGCGGCCGAACCCGATCGCAAAGGCGTCGGCCTTGATCCCGAATATCCGTCCAGCGAGATAATGGCCCATCTCGTGAACGAACACGAGCGGTCCGATGACGAGCATAAAGGACAGGATCGTCAACAGGATACCGGGCGTTTCGATCAAACCACGCAATCCTTCACACGCTCGCTCGCAAGGCGCCGCGCGTCGGCGTCGATGGCCAGAACGGCATCGACGCTATCCGGTGCGGCCGGATCGTAGCGTATCAGCGTATCCTCCACGATTGCGGCAATTTCGAGGAAGCCGATCCGGCGGTTGAGAAAGGCTTCGACCGCCACCTCGTTCGCCGCGTTGAGGATCGCCGGGCGCGCCCCGCCCGCGTCCAGTGCTTCGCGTGCCAGCCGCAATGCGGGAAACCGGACCGGATCGGGCGCTGCGAAATCGAGTCGGCCGATGCCGACGAGATCGAGCGGCGCCATCGGTGTCGCCATCCGGTCGGGCCAGGCCAAGGTATGTGCGATCGGCGTGCGCATGTCGGGCGGGCCGAGCTGTGCGAGAACCGAGCCATCGACATAGTCGACCAGGCTGTGGATCACCGACTGCGCATGGATGACGATCTCGATCCGGTCGGGAGCGATCGGGAACAGCCGGGCGGCCTCGATCAGTTCGAGCCCCTTGTTCATCATCGTCGCCGAATCGACCGAAATCTTGGCGCCCATCGACCAGTTGGGATGCTTGACCGCCTGTTCGAGCGTCACGCCGCGCATCTGATCGGTCGTCCAGTCGCGGAAGGGCCCGCCGCTGCACGTCAGGATAATCCGCCGCACGCCTTCGGGCCGCGCGGCATCAAAGCATTGGAAAATCGCGTTATGCTCGGAATCCGCCGGGAGCAGGGTCGCGCCGGACCGCGCAGCTGCGCGCAAGATGACGTTGCCCGCGGAGACCAGCGGCTCCTTGTTCGCGATGACGACCGTCCCGCCCTGCTCGATTGCCGACAGGACGGGCTTGAGGCCCGCACAGCCAACGATCGCCCCCATCGTCCAGTCGGCGCCCGATGCGGCGGCTTCGGCGATCGCGTCGGGGCCACCGCTGGCGCGGACACCGGTGCCCGCCAGTGCCGCCTGCAACTCTGGCAGGCACTGCTCGTCGGCAACCACCGCGAATTCGGCGCGGGTCCGGATCGCGGCCGCGGCGAGCCGCGCGACGTCACAATTTGCGGTCAGCGCGACGACGCGAAAACGATCGGGCTCGCGTTCGACGAGATCGAGCGTCGACGTACCGACCGACCCGGTCGCACCGAGTATCGTGACGCTTTTCATGAGTATAAGCTCGGCAACATGATGAGTAACGCCGCGACCGGGGCGACCGGGACGAGCCCATCGAGACGGTCCATCACGCCACCATGCCCGGGCAGCGTATTGCCGCTGTCCTTGACGCCTGCGACGCGCTTCAACCAGCTTTCGTACAGGTCCCCCATCTGCGCCAGCGCCGCGAGAAACGGCGTGGCGAGCGCAAGGTGGAACGGCAGCGCATATTCAACGTGAAGGATCGCCGCAACGATGCCCGCGAGCACCACGCCGCCAATCAGGCCCGACCAGGTCTTGTTCGGGCTGATCACGGGAGCAAGCTTGGGTCCGCCGAGCGAGCGTCCGGTGAAGAACGCGCCGATATCGCACGCCCATACCAGCGACAGCGCCCAGAGCGTCAGCAGCACGCCGTCCTCCTGACGCCGGATGATCATCAGCGCGAGCACGGGTAGCCCGCAATAGATAATTCCGAGCGCCAGCGGAGGCTTACGCGTGGTGATGACGACGAAGAACGCCGCCCCGGCAAGCAGGCCGAGCGTGAAGAAGTCGTGCACGACGAGGATCAGCGAGGCCGGCGCCATCAGCGCGAGCGGCACGGACAACGCGAACTGCGTCATGCGCCTGGTTTTCGCGTCGGCGCCCTGCAGCATCGCCCATTCGGCCATCATGAACAGCGCGGCCACCACGCCGAGCAGCCAGAAGGCGATGCCGCCCAGCGTCAGCGCGATGCTCGCGACGACGATCATGCCGACGCTCGCGATCATCCGGAGCTTGAGGTTGGATGGTGTGCGAAGCGCCTGATCGGGAGCCCGTTCGGGATCGGTAAGCGTCACAGCCCACCGTAGCGGCGTTGCCGCACGCCAAAGGCCGCAACGGCCTCGGCCAGCGCGTCGCCATCGAAATCGGGCCAGAGCGTGTCGACGAACAGCAGTTCGGCATAAGCCGCCTGCCACAACAGGAAATTCGACAGGCGTTGTTCGCCCGAGGTGCGGATCATCAGGTCCAGCGGGGGAAGATCGCGCGTGTCGAGTTCGCCCTCGACCATCGCCGCGTCGATGCTTGCCGGATCGAGCACCCCGTCGCGCGCGCGTTCCGCAAGCCTGCGGGCCGCGAGCACGAGTTCGGCATGGGCGCCATAGTTGAGCGCGATCGCGAGCAATGGACCGGTATTGGCCGCGGTCCGCGCGATCGCATCATCGACCATCGCGACCAGATCGGGCGAAAAGGCATGATAGTCACCGATGACGCGCAGACGGACATTCTCGCGCGTCAGCTCATCGAGATCGCTGCGGATGAAATGCCGCAGCAAGCCCATGAGATCGCTGACCTCTTCCGCAGGACGGCGCCAGTTTTCGGACGAGAACGCATAGAGCGTCAGCGCCTCGATCCCCATCGCCCGCGCCGCGCGGGTGACGTTTCGCACCGCATCGACGCCCGCCTTGTGGCCGGCAAAGCGGGGGAGGAAGCGCTTCTTCGCCCACCGCCCATTGCCGTCCATGATGATCGCGACATGACGCGGCACCGCGCCGCCCCCAGGAACGGCGACGAGCGACGCAGCCTGGGAGGCTCCGGCCGAAGCAGCGCCAAGCGGCCTCACTTGCCCAGGATTTCCTTTTCCTTGGCGCCCGCGGTCGCATCGAGATCGGCGATCGTGCTGTCGGTGAGCTTCTGCACCTCGACTTCGTGACGCTTGCGCTCGTCCTCGCCGAACACGCCCTTCTTCTCGTCGACCTTCAGCGAATCCATCCCGTCGCGGCGGACGTTACGGACTGCAATACGGGCCTTTTCGGCATATTGGCCGGCGAGCTTGGCGAGTTCCTTGCGACGCTCCTCGGTCAGATCGGGAATCGGCAGACGCAGCGTCTGACCGTCGACGATCGGGTTGAGACCCAGCCCAGCGGAGCGGATCGCCTTGTCGGTCGGGCCGACATTCGACTTGTCCCAGACCTGCACCGACAGCATCCGCGGCTCCGGCGCCGACACGGTCGCGACCTGGTTGAGCGGCATCGACGAGCCGTAGACCGTGACCATCACCGGATCGAGCAGCGCGGTCGACGCGCGGCCGGTGCGAAGCCCGGCCAGATCATGCTTCAGCGCTTCGACGGCACCCGCCATGCGGCGTTCCAGGTCGCTCTTGTCATACGCTGCCATCTTAACTCTCCTGCTCGTTCTGGACGATCGTCGACACGCCATCACCCGCCAGCACCGCGGCAAGATTGCCGGGTTCGCGGATGTTGAAGACGACGATCGGGATATCATTGTCACGGCACAGAGCGATCGCGCTCGCGTCCATGACCTTGAGGTCCTCGGACAGCACCGTGCTGTACGAGATCGTCTCGTAGCGCGTTGCGTCCGGGTCCTTTTTCGGATCGGCGCTGTAGACGCCGTCGACCGACGTGCCCTTGAACAGCGCGTCGCACTTCATCTCGGCAGCACGCAGCGCGGCGCCCGAATCGGTGGTGAAATAGGGGCTGCCGACACCGGCGGCGAAGATCACGACACGGCCCTTTTCGAGGTGCCGTTCGGCGCGACGCCGGATGAAGGGTTCGCAGACGCTCGCCATCGGGATCGCCGACTGGACTCGCGTGTCGATGCCGATCTGCTCGAGCGCGTTCTGCACCGCGAGCGCGTTCATCACGGTCGCGAGCATGCCCATATAATCGGCAGTCGCGCGCTCGAAGCCCTTGGCGGCAGCGGCGAGGCCACGGAAGATGTTGCCACCCCCGACGACGATGCAGATCTCATAGCCCTTGGCGCGGACGTCGGCGATCTCGCCGGCGACACGTGCGGTGACGGTGGGATCGATCGAAAGACCGGCGGGTCCCATCAGGACTTCGCCCGACAGTTTGAGCAAAATGCGTTTGAAGCGCGGAGGCGTCATAAATCTCGAATTGTGATTGGCGGGGCGGCGCGGACCTTAGGCGGCGAGGCCGGGGATGTGAAGCGCTGCGACGTGCCTGTGTGGACTCTGAGCGGTCAGGAGACGGAAAATCGTCGACCGCAGGAGGGCGCGCGAGGGGAAATGCCGTCATTTCCGCGGAGATGGAGGCCCGGAAGGGGGCGGCGTCGCGAACGAACACCGATTGCATAGGGCCTGGATCCCCGTCTGCGCGGGGATGACGGGGTAGTACGCGGTTACTCCGCGATCCTTCTCCCCTCGGGGAGACGGTGGACCAGAGGGGACGGATGAGGGGCGTGAGGTTCGAGACCTCGCCACTCCCCTCACCCTTCCCACGGCCGAGTGGCCGTGGGCCCCTTCCCTCTCCCCGGACGGGAGAGGGAGGGCGTTGTTACGCCTGCGGAACGCCCGAGGCGGCAGCGACTTCGGCGGCGAAGTCGGACTGTTCCTTCTCGATGCCTTCGCCGAGCTGGAAGCGGACATAGTCCACCAGCTTGATCTCGGCGCCCGCATCCTTGCCGGCCTTGGCGACGACGTCGGAGATCTTGGTCTTGCCGTCCATCACGAACAGCTGGCTGACCAGAGCATGCTCCTTGCGGTACTTGGCGATGCCGCCTTCGACCATCTTGGCAATGATATCAGCAGGCTTGCCCGATTCGGCGGCCTTCTCGGTCGCGATCGCGCGCTCACGCTCGATCTCGGCCTCGTCGAGATCGGCCTCGTTCAGCGCCTTCGGGAACGCCGCTGCGATGTGCATCGCGAGCTGCTTGCCGAGCGTCTGGAGCACTTCGTCCGACGCCTCCGATTCGAGCGCGACGAGCACGCCGATCTTGCCGAGGCCCGGCGATGCCGCGTTGTGGATGTACGGAACGACCGCACCCTTGCTGACTTCGAGCGTGCGCGAACGGCGCAGCGACTGGTTCTCGCCGATCGTCGCGACGTTGTTCGTCAGGACTTCCTCGACGGTCTTGCCCGATGGCATCGGCTGCGTCTTGAGCGAGTCGATGTCGCCGCCGGTGGCGAGCGCGATCTGCGTCACGTCACGGACAAACGACTGGAACTGATCGTTCTTTGCGACGAAATCGGTCTCCGAGTTGACCTCGACCGCAGCACCCTTGGTGCCCGAAACGGCGACGCCGACGAGACCCTCGGCCGCGGTGCGGCTGGACTTCTTGGCGGCGGCGGCAAGACCCTTGGTCCGCAGCCAGTCCATCGCCTGCTCCATGTCGCCGGCGTTCTCGCTGAGCGCCTTCTTGCAGTCCATCATGCCCGCGCCGCTCTTTTCGCGCAGATCCTTGACCATTGCTGCCGTGATATCAGCCATGTCCGTAAATCCTCTTTAGTCTGAATGTAGTTGCGGGCGAGGTAAGGCCAGATGCCCTACCCCGCCCGCATGACGGTTCGGCGACGACGCTTATGCGTCGATCTGGCGCTCACCCTCGGCCGCGAACTCTGCGGCGGTCTCGGCATTCGCCGCAACCTGCGTCGTGTCGGCGGTCGGCTCGACGGTCGGCTCGGCGATCGCCTCTTCCTTCGGCGGCTCGACCATCGCACCGATGTCGGCACCGGTCCGGCGCTGCTGCTCCTGGCCACCACGAGTCGCTGCGATTGCAATGGCTTCGCAGTAGAGGCGGATGGCGCGCGCGGCGTCGTCGTTCGCGGGAACCGGGAAGGCGATGCCGTCCGGCGAGACGTTCGAATCGAGGATCGCGACGACGGGAATACCCAGCGTGTTGGCTTCCTTGATCGCCAGCTCTTCCTTGTTCGCGTCGATCACGAACATCACGTCAGGAATGCCGCCCATGTCGCGGATGCCGCCGAGCGAAAGCTCGAGCTTGTCCTTCTCGCGGGTGAGCTGGAGGACTTCCTTCTTGGTCAGGCCGACGGTGTCACCCGACAGCATTTCCTCAAGCGTCTTCAAACGCTTGATCGAACCCGAGATGGTCTTCCAGTTGGTGAGCATGCCGCCCAGCCAGCGATGGTTGACGAAGTGCTGACCTGCGCGACGCGCGGCGTCGGCGACGGGCTCCTGCGCCTGGCGCTTGGTGCCGACGAACAGGACCTTGCCACCGCCGGCGACGGCCGACGAGACGAATTCGAGCGCGCGCGCGAAGAGCGGCACGGTCTGCGAGAGGTCGAGGATGTGGACGCCGTTGCGGTCACCGAAGATGTAAGGCTTCATCTTGGGGTTCCAGCGATGCGTCTGGTGACCAAAATGTGCGCCCGTTTCAATGAGCTGCTGCATCGAGACGACTGGTGCCGCCATAGGATATGTCCTTCCGGTTGTGCCTCTGGGAAGCGGATGACGTGCCGGCCGAATGACCGAAACGCACCGGGCTATGATGCCTCCCATGCGGGGTTAGAGGCGCGGCCCTTAGCCGGGGACCGCGCCAAATGCAACGGCTTACCGCCGACTTGACAAAAGAACGCAATAAGAACATAACGGGGCCAGAACAGAACAGAGGTTCGACTCGGCGCAGAATCACCCCGGAACGGCGGTGATCCAAATGCGACGAACGGAACGATGTTTTCGACCGGGTGTTGCGAACCTTAACACAATGTTCGCATTTGCAGGGAAGGCGAGCGGGAAGATGAGCGGGATGATGATAGTGAGCTTCATGGTGTTCTCGGGGTCGTTCGCAGTCGCGACCGCGGTGATCCTGTCGTCGATCGCACCGCAATGGTCGCGCATCGTCAGCCTGGCATCGGGCAATGTCGAGCCGGCCTTCGCCCCGCTGCAGACGCTCGCGCGCGCCGAGCGCCGGATCGCGGTCCGCCGCTGGTCTTCGACCGGCATGCCGCAGCCGTCGCAGCGCTGGAATGCCGCCGCCTGAACTTTGGCGGTTTGACTTGGGCGCCTGATCGACAGGCGCCTTATTGATCCGCGGGCGTGGCCGGCTTTGTGGATTACACGGGGTCCGCCTGGCGATCGCCCGCCCCGGGCCAGCAGTCCCGGGGCTAGATCGGCCGGATCAGAGACCCGGTTTGTTGGATGTTTCGCCGCTACGGACGCCGGCGCGCTGACGGCGGACCCTGGCATAGCTGGCGATGCTAAACGGCATCGACACAATATAGAGAAGGCAGATGAGGCTGAGCGTGTGCCAGGGGGCGCTGACGAGCGCGGCACCGAGCAGGACGACGAGCGCGATCGCCTCGAACCGGACGTTACGACGCAGCTTGAGCGAACTCCACGACCAGGTCGCGATACTCGACACCATCAGCAGCGCGACGAACGCGATCCAGGGTGCGACGATATAGGGCGAGGCGAAGAACGGTTCGTCGGTCCAGAACCAGAAGAACATCGGCATGAGCGCGAGCCCTGCCCCGGCGGGCGCGGGCACACCGGTCAGGAAGCCCGCGGACTTGTGCGGCTGATGGCTCTCGTCGATCTTGGCATTGAAGCGCGCGAGGCGGAGCGCGCAGAACACGGCGAAAATCAATGCGCAGATCCAGCCCATTCGGGGCAGCGCGGCGAGCGACCAGAGATAGACGATCAGTGCAGGCGCAACACCAAAGGAGATCGCATCGGACAGCGAATCGAGTTCCGCGCCGAACCGGCTTTCGCCATGGAGCATGCGCGCGATCCGGCCGTCGAGCCCGTCGAGCACGCCCGCGACCATGATCATCGCGACCGCGCTTTCCCATTGGCCGCCGATCGCGAACCGGACGCCACTGAGACCCGAGCAGAGGGCGAGTGCGGTGACCGCGTTGGGTGCGACCGCGCGGAGCGGCAGACCGCGACGCGGCCGGCGCGCCCGCATCGCGCGGCCCGCCGCCTGCGACTCGTCCGCGCGGCTGGCGGATCCGTAAGACGTCCCGTCCCGATCGTTCACCGGACCATCATTCAAAGGACCATCATGCTCTGGTCGATCATTCGAAGGACCATCGATCGCAGGACCATCGATCACTGGGCAATGCCGCCGACGGGCACGCCGCCGACCCGGCCGAGCACGGTCTCGCCGGCAATGCTGCGCTGGCCGAGACAGACCTGGGGGACGACATGATCGGGAAGATAGACGTCGACGCGGCTGCCGAATCGGATGAGCCCGATCCGCTGGCCGACCGCGACCATGTCACCCGCCTTGACGAAGCCCAGGATGCGCCGCGCGACGAGCCCGGCGATCTGGGTGAAGCCGATCCGCATGCCGTTGCGATCCTCGACCACGAAATGCTGGCGCTCATTTTCCTCGGACGCCTTGTCGAGATCGGCATTGAGGAACTTGCCCGAGATATAGACGACTTGGCGGATCGTCCCCGCGATCGGCGTGCGGTTGATGTGCACGTCGAACACCGACATGAAGATCGACACGCGCACCAGCGGTGCATCGCCCAGACCATTCTCGCCGGCGAGTTCGCGCGGGATGGGGACGCGCTGGATCATCGTGATCAGCCCGTCGGCGGGGGCGACGATCAGCCCCTCGCCCTGCGGCGTGGTGCGGACGGGGTCGCGGAAGAAGGTCGCGACCCAGATCACGACGCCGACCATCGGCCAGAACAGCACATGGCTGAGCATCGTCAGCAGCAATGTGATGCCGGTCGCGATGGCGACGTACTTATAGCCTTCCGGATGGACTGCGGGAAATCGCCATTTGACCGTGGAGGTCGTGACGGGCGGCTTGTCGAGCGATGCCATAGCGTGCGGGTCTATCCGTGCCGGACGCGCGATACAACGATGAACAGCCTTTTCCCGACAGGACCGGGGGTTGCGCGAGGTTGCTCAAGGTTGCTTCGCGCGACATTCGGCAGTCGATCGGGGCGCGCCCGACGGTTGATCGGCGGGGCCGGCTCCCCTAGACGCTCCCCCAACCCCCTCCCCCGAAGGACGATATATGGCGAAGATCAAGGTTAAGAATCCGATCGTGGAGATCGACGGCGACGAGATGACCCGGATCATCTGGGAATGGATCCGCGAGCGCCTGATCAAGCCGTATCTCGACATCCAGCTCGATTATTACGATCTCGGCGTCGAGCATCGCGACGCGACCGACGACCAGGTGACCATCGACAGCGCGCTCGCCACGCAGAAGCACGGCGTCGCGGTCAAGTGCGCGACGATCACGCCCGACGAGCAGCGCGTGACCGAATTCGGCCTGAAGAAGATGTGGAAGTCGCCGAACGGCACGATCCGCAACATCCTGGGCGGGACGATCTTCCGCGAGCCGATCGTGATCAAGAACGTCCCCCGCCTGATCCCGGGCTGGACCCACCCGATCGTCGTCGGCCGCCATGCGTTCGGCGACCAGTATCGCGCGACCGATTTCCTCGTCCCCGGCCCCGGCAAGCTGCGCCTGGTGTTCGAAGGCGATGACGGCGCGACGATCGACCGCGAAGTGTTCCAGTTCCCGTCGGCGGGCGTCGCGATGGCGATGTACAATCTCGACGACTCGATCCGCGATTTCGCGCGCGCGTCGATGCATTACGGGCTGAACCTGAAGTGGCCGGTGTACCTGTCGACCAAGAACACGATCCTGAAGGCCTATGACGGCCGCTTCAAGGACCTCTTCGCCGAGGTTTTCGAGAGCGAATTCAAGGACAAGTTCAAGGAAGCGGGCATCGTCTACGAGCATCGCCTGATCGACGACATGGTCGCGTCGGCGCTGAAGTGGAACGGCGAGTTCGTGTGGGCGTGCAAGAACTATGACGGCGACGTCCAGTCGGACCAGGTCGCCCAGGGCTTCGGCTCGCTGGGTCTCATGACCTCGATCCTGCTGACCCCGGACGGCAAGACCGTCGAGGCCGAAGCCGCGCACGGCACGGTCACGCGCCACTTCCGCATGCACGAGCAGGGCAAGGCGACCTCGACCAACCCGATCGCGTCGATCTTCGCCTGGACCGGTGGCCTGAAGTATCGCGGCAAGTTCGACGACACGCCCGACGTGACGAAGTTCGCCGAGACGCTCGAGCGCGTCTGCGTCCAGACGGTCGAGAACGGCCACATGACCAAGGATCTCGCGATCCTGATCGGGCCCGACCAGCCCTGGATGACGACCGAGCAGTTCTTCGAGCAGGTCCGCTCGAACCTCGAAGCCGAAATGGCCAACTGGGCGTGACGGACGGCCCCTCCCGGAAACGGGAGGGGCCTTTTTTTTTGGGTGCGGGTTGGGGTGGTGGCGGCCTTCCGTGACGCCGCGCGCTCACGGCGCTGCGAGGCTCGGCCGGCCCGGCGTCCAAGGCCCGCCCGGCTCTCCAACTCCCCTGCTTTAGCTTTCCGGTCCCAGCCCTCTCCGCCGTCATCCTGACGTTAGTCAGGACCCAGGGTTACGCGCGCCGCGCTGCTTGGCTCTGGATCCTGACTTTCGTCAGGATGACGGTTGGGGGGTGGGGCGTGGGAAGCTGCGGACGGGCTCTGCTTGGCTTGCACAGCTTCGGTCCGCGCTGGTCAATCGCTGCTTGCTCCCGCCCCGCCCTGTGCCCCGCCGCCGCCGTCATCCTGACGAACGTCAGGACCCAGGGTTACAGGCGGCGCGCGGCTTGGCTCTGGATCCTGACTTTCGTCAGGATGACGGTCGGGGGTGGGTGTCGGTGTACCATGCCCGGCATTGCTCGGCCCGGCTCGCCCCCCCCCCCCGCCCGCCGCTCTCAGGAGCACGAACCGCGCGGGCGGTGGGGCGGTATTATTCCCTGACGAATCGGGGAGGCGTCGCCTAAGGTCGGGGGATGGCATTACGGCTCGACAATCAGGGTTTCAGCGACACACTCGTCATTCTCGGGGCGGCGGGGCTGGTGATCCCGGCGTTTGCGCGGTTCAGGGTCAGTCCGGTGATCGGGTTCATCCTGGTCGGGCTGCTGGTCGGGCCGGCCGGGCTGGGGTCGCTCACCGGGGCGGTGCCGTGGCTCTATTACCTGACGATCTCCAACCCCGAGGCGATCGAGCCGTTCGCCGAGTTCGGGATCATCCTGCTGCTGTTCTCGATCGGGCTCGAGCTGTCGTTCCGACGGCTCTGGTCGATGAAGCGGCTGGTGTTCGGGACCGGGGCGGCCGAGCTGATCGGGTCGGCGATGATCATCGCGGTCGCGCTGCATTTCATCGGGCAAGGCTGGGCGGGCGCGATCGGGCTGGGCTTCGCGCTGGCGCTGTCGTCGACCGCGCTGGTGCTGCCGCTGGTCGGGACGACCGGCGCGGTCGGGCGCGGCGCGTTTGCGATGCTGCTGTTCGAGGATCTGGCGCTGGTGCCGCTGATCTTCGTGCTGGGGGCGCTCGCCCCGACCGCGACCGCGGACGGGTGGAGCAACCTGGCGGGCGTCGCCTTGCGCGGCGCGGCCACGGTGGTGGCGATGTATGTCGGCGGGCGGCTGATCCTGCCGCGGCTGTTCGGGCAGGCGGCGCGGACCAAGAGCCCCGAGCTGTTCCTGGCGGCGTCGCTGCTGGTGGTGATCGTGGCGAGCGTGGCGACGACCGCGGCGGGGCTGTCGCCGATCGTCGGCGCGCTGCTCGCCGGGCTGCTGATCGCGGAGACCGAATATCACAGCGAGGTCGAGGTGATCACCGCGCCGTTCAAGGGGCTGGCGCTGGGCGTGTTCCTGATCACGGTGGGGATGAGCCTGGACCTGCGGCTGATCGCGCAGAACTGGCCGTCGCTGCTGCTCGCGGTGACGGGGGTGGTGGCGACCAAGGCGGTCGTGACGTTCCTGTTCCTGCGCGTCGCCAATTCGCGGCGCGGGGTGGCGGCGGAGACCGGGCTGCTGATGGGCAGCCCGTCCGAGACGACGCTGATCGTGCTGGCGACCGCGGCACAGGCGCAGCTGATCCTGCCGTCGACCGCGAGCTTCTGGCAGACGGTGACCGCGATCGGGCTGACGATCACGCCGCTGCTCGCCAAGCTCGGCCGCACCGTGTCGCGTCAGCTGGAAAGCCGGTCGACCGCGGATGCGGGCGATATCGAGATCGACGAGGAGGGTCCGGGGACGGTGGTGATCGGCTTCGGCCGGGTCGGGCGGATGGTCGCGGACATGCTCGCGGTGCACGGCCAGCGCTATGTCGCGGTCGAGGCGGATATCGATTCGGTCGAGGCCGCGCGAGCGCAGGGGCATCCGGTGCTGTTCGGCGACGTCGCGCGGCCCGAGCTGGTCGACCGGCTGAAGCTCGATACCGCCAAGGCGCTGATCCTGACGATGGACGACCCGGTGCTGACGGTGCGGCTGACGCGGCGGGTGCGGCTGCTGGCGCCCAATTTGCCGATCGTCGCGCGCGCGCGCGATACCGCGCATGCCGCCGAGCTGTACCGCGCAGGCGTGACCGATGCGGTGCCGGAGACGCTGGAGAGCTCGCTGCAGCTGGCGGAGGCGGTGCTGGTCGACCTGGGCGTCGCAATGGGGCCGGTGATCGCGTCGATCCACGAGAAGCGCGACGAGCTGCGGCAGGAGATCAAGGCCGCGGCGGACATGCTGGTCGAGCCGCGGGTCCGCAAGGCCAAGCGGACGCCGCGGAAGGTTTAAGGGGGCGTCAGGCGTCGGTGAGGGTGAAGTCCCTGAACCGTTCGCGCAGTGCGGTTTTCAGAAGTTTTCCCGTCGCGGTGTGGGGCAGTTCGTCGACGAAGACGATCGCGTCGGGGAGCCACCATTTGGCGACGTGCCGGGCCAGATGATCGCGGATCGCGGTGTCGGTGACGGTGCTGCCGGGCTTGCGGACGACGATCAGCAGCGGGCGCTCGTCCCATTTGGGGTGGTGGATGCCGATCGCCGCGGCCTCCGCGACGCCGGGGCAGCCGATCGCGGCATTTTCGAGATCGACCGAGCTGATCCATTCACCGCCCGACTTTATGACGTCCTTCGACCGGTCGGTGATCTGCATCGTGCCGTCGGTGTGGAGCATCGCGACGTCGCCGGTGTCGAACCAGCCCTCCGCGTCGACCGCGTCGGCATCCGCGCCGAAATAGCGCTGCACCACCCAGGGGCCGCGGACCTGGAGCGAGCCGGCGATCGAGCCGTCGCGCGGCAGCACCTGCCCCTGATCATCGATGATGCGCAGTTCGATGCCGAAGGGGACGCTGCCCTGCTTGGTGACGAGATCGAGCTTCTCGTCATGCGTCATCATGTCCCAGTGCGGCGGCGCGAAGCCCGCGGTGCCGATCGGCGAGGTCTCGGTCATGCCCCAGAGATGCTTGACCGACGCGCCCATGGTCATGATCCGGTCGATCATCGCGCGCGGGGCCGCGGCGCCGCCGATCGTCACCAGATTCAGATGCTCGGGTGCCTCGCCGGTCGCGTCGATATGCCCGAACAGCGCAAGCCAGACGGTCGGCACGCCCGCCGAATGCGTCACATGCTCCTGGTTCATGAGCCGGCACAGCACGCCCGGATCGTTGATCGCCGAATAGACCACCTTCGCCCCCGACAGCGCGCAGGCGAAGGGCAGCCCCCAGGCGGCGGCGTGGAACATCGGCACGACGGGCAGCACGACCGCGCTGGGGGACAGATCGAACACCCAGGGCGCGACCTCCGCCATCGCGTGGATCAGCGTCGAGCGGTGCGTGTAGAGCACGCCCTTGGGATTGCCGGTGGTGCCGCTGGTATAGCAGAGCATGCACGGATCGCGCTCCGGCCCCTCGACCCAGACATAGTCGCCGTCCTGCTCGTCGAGCAGCACGCGGAAGCCGTCGGGGCCGAGATCGTCGAAACAGACATAATGGCGGATGCTGGACCAGTGGCCGCGCAGCCGGTCGACGATCGGCTGGAAGGCCTTGTCGTAGAGCATCACGCGGTCTTCGGCGTGGTTGGCGATATAGACGAGCTGTTCGTCGAACAGCCGCGGGTTGATCGTGTGGATCACCCCGCCCATCCCGATCGTGCCATACCAGGCGACGAGGTGGTGTGCATGGTTCATCGCCAGCGTTGCGACCCGGTCGCCGGGACGGACGCCAAGCTTCTCAAGCGCTTGCGCGAGCTTCTTCGCGTCGCGTGCGATGCCGGACCAGTCGGTGCGGGTCTCGCGGCCGTCCGCCCAGTAGCTGACGATCTCGCGCCGCCCGTGCTCGCGCGCGGCATGGTCGATCAGCCGGGGGACGCGAAGCTCGAAGTCCTGCATTCCACCCAGCATTCCCGCTCTCCCAAGCTGTTATCCGACGAGAGCCAGCCGCGTTTCCGAGGTCTTGAGCTCCACCTTTGTCACACCGTGCAACGACTCGATGTGCTCTGCAAGCTCGCCGTCGAGCAGGAAATCGCGGCCGAGCAGGATGCTGACCTCGCCGTCGGGGAGCATCGCGCGGACGCGCACCTCGCCGCGCGCGCCGCGGTGATCGGCGAGCAAGGACGCGAGCCCGGCGAAGGCGGCCATGTCCGAGATGGTCACGACGACCTGGAAGCGCGCGATATTGGCGAGCCCCTCGAACGGCTGGATCCGCTTGATGCTGACGCGCGGCGTGTCCTCGCCGGGCTTGCGGTCGAGCTCGACGGTGATGAGCCCGCAGCCGCCCGCCTTGGCGGCGTCCTCGAGATCCTTCGAGACCTGATCGTCGAAACAGGTCGCCATGAACTGGCCGCTGGCGTCCGAGCATTGCGCCATCATGAAGCGCTTGCCGCGCGCGGAGGTGCGATAGCGCGCATCCTCGACCAGCACCGCCATCGTCGCGCCGGCGCGGCTGCCGTCGTCGGGAATGTTGAGCTCCGACAAGGCGGTATAGGCGCGTGCGCCGTGGCTGTTGGCGATGTGGCGGTGGCGGTCAACCGGGTGCGCGGAGAAATAGAAGCCGAACGCCTCCTTCTCCTGGTCCATGCGCTGGCTGAGCGTCCAGCGGACCGAGGGCGGCAGCTTGATCGCGTCGCCCGCGGGCTCGGCATCGCCGAACAGACCGCCCTGCCCGCTGGTCTTGGCGGCGTGGGTGCGGGCGGCGATCGCGAGGATCGTCTCGGCGGTGGCGTGGATGCCGGCGCGGTTGGGCTCGAACCCGTCGAACGCGCCCGCGGCGGCGAGCGTCTCGAGCTGGCGCTTGTTGAGCAGGCGCGGGTCGACGCGCTTGGCGAGATCGTCGAGCCCGGCAAACGGGCCGTTCTGGACGCGCTCGACGATGAGCTTCTCCATCGCGCCTTCGCCCACGCTCTTCAGCGCGCCGAGCGCATAGCGGACCGCCAGATTGGTTCCCCGCGAAGGCGGGGACCCAGTCTGGGCACCCGCCTTCGCGGGTGAACAGTCTTCTTCCTCGGTGTCGGGCAGCACCTCGACGTCGAACTCGGCCTGGCTGGCATTGATGCAGGGCGGCAGCGTGGCGATGCCGAGGCGACGCATGTCGTCGGTGAAGATCGCGAGCTTGTCGGTCTGGTGCAGGTCGTAGCACATCGACGCAGCGAAGAATTCGTGCGGGTGATGCGCCTTCAGCCACGCAGTCTGATAGGCGAGCAGCGCATAGGCGGCGGCGTGGCTCTTGTTGAAGCCGTAGCCCGCGAACTTGTCGATCAAATCGAACAGCTCGTTGGCCTTCGCCTTCGGGATGTTGTTCACCTTGGCGCAGCCCTCGACGAAGATCGCGCGCTGCGCGTCCATCTCGGCCTTGATCTTCTTGCCCATCGCGCGGCGCAGCAGATCGGCGCCGCCGAGCGAGAAGCCCGCGAGGATCTGCGCGGCCTGCATGACCTGTTCCTGGTAGACGAAGATCCCGTAGGTCTCCGACAGGATCGATTCGAGCGCGGGGTGCGGATATTCGATCGTCTCGGTGCCGTTCTTGCGGCGGCCGAACGACGGGATATTGTCCATCGGGCCCGGTCGGTAGAGCGAGACGAGCGCGATGATGTCGCCGAAGTTGGACGGGCGCACCGCGGACAGCGTGCGGCGCATGCCCTCCGATTCGAGCTGGAACACGCCGACCGTGTCGCCCTTCTGAAGCAGCGCGTAGACGCCGGCGTCATCCCATTCGAGCGCGTCGAGATCGACCTTGATCCCGCGCTTGGCGAGCAATTGCACGCCCTTCTGCAGCACCGAGAGCGTCTTGAGCCCGAGAAAGTCGAACTTCACGAGGCCTGCGCCCTCGACATATTTCATGTCGAACTGCGTGACGGGCATGTCCGAACGCGGATCGCGGTAGAGCGGCACGAGCTGCGCGAGCGGGCGGTCGCCGATCACCACGCCCGCGGCGTGGGTCGACGAGTGCCGCGGCAACCCCTCCAGCTTCATCGCCAGATCGAGCAGCTTTCGCACGCCATTGTCGTTGGCATATTCCTTGGCGAGCTCGCCGACGCCGTTCAGCGCGCGCTCCAGCGTCCAGGGATCGGTCGGGTGGTTGGGGACGAGCTTTGCCAGCCGGTCGATCTGGCCATAGCTCATCTGCAGCACGCGGCCGGTATCCTTCAACACCGCGCGCGCCTTCAGCTTACCGAAGGTGATGATCTGCGCGACCTGGTCGCGGCCGTATTTCTCCTGGACGTAGCGGATCACCTCGCCGCGGCGGGTTTCGCAGAAGTCGATGTCGAAATCGGGCATCGACACGCGTTCGGGGTTCAGGAAGCGCTCGAACAGCAGGCCGAGCTTGATCGGGTCGAGATCGGTGATGGTCAGCGCCCAGGCGACGACCGAGCCTGCGCCCGAACCACGGCCCGGACCGACCGGAATGTCGTGATCCTTCGCCCATTTGATGAAGTCGGCGACGATCAGGAAATAGCCGGGAAAGCCCATCTGGACGATGACGTCGACCTCGAAGGCGAGGCGCGCGCGATAGACGTCGCGCCAGCCGTCCTCGGCCTCTCCGTGGAGTTCGGTGATGCGCGCGAGACGCGCCTCAAGCCCGGCCTCGGCGTCGTCGCGGAGCAGTTTCGCCTCGCCTTCGATATCGCCGGCGAGGCTGGGGAGGATCGGCTTGCGGTAGGGCGCCATGACCGCGCAGCGCTGGGCTACGACCAGCGTGTTGGCGATCGCCTCGGGCAGGTCGGCGAACATCTCGTGCATCACCGGCGCGGGCTTCATCCACGCTTCGGGGCAACTGCGGATGCGGTCCTCGGTCTCGACATAGGTCGAATGCGCGATGCAGAGCATGGCGTCGTGCGCGTCGCCAAACGCGCTTTCGGTGAAGCAGCACGGGTTGGTCGCGACGAGCGGCAGGTTGCGGTCGTAGGCGATGTCGATCAGCGCGTCCTCGGCGGCGATCTCGGTCGCGTCGCCGCGGCGTGAGAGTTCGATGTAGAGACGGTCGTCGAACAGGTGCTGGAGGCGGTCGAGATAGGCGCGGGCGCGGTCGGGCTGACCTTCCGCGAACAGCCGGGCGAGACCGCCCTCGCCGCCTGCGGTCAGCGCGATCAGCCCGTCGGCATGGCGTTCGAGGGCGGCGAAATCGACATGCGCGGGCATCTCGATCGGGCGATCGAGATGCGCCATCGAAACGAGCGCGCACAGATTGTCATAGCCCTTCGCGTTCTGGGCGTAGAGCGCGATCCAGTCGAACGGGGTGGCGATGCCGTCGGGCATGTCGGGACGGCTGAGGCCGAGCATCACGCCGATGACGGGCTGGACGCCGTCCTTCTTGGCGGCGTCCGAATAGGCCATCGCGGCGTAGAGCCCGTTACGGTCGGTCAGCGCGGCGGCGGGGAAGCCGAGCGCGCGCGCCTGCTTGGCGATCGCCTTGGGATCGATCGCACCGTCGAGCATGGTGTAGCAGGAAAAGACGCGGAGCGGGACGTAACCGGAATGCATGGGTCAGAGGTAGGCGTTGCGGCGTGATTCGACCAGACGCGATGGCGGGGGGTGCGGGGTGGGACGCGATGAGTTGAGGTGGGGGTGTGGGTTTGTGGTTCGAGGCTGTTCTCCCGCGAAGGCGGGAGTCCAGTCTGGGCCCCCGCCTTCGCGGGGGAACAGTCTTGTGGTGCGGGTGCTGCCTACAAATACCACCCCGGCGGAGGCCGGGGGCCAGGTGGGGGACGTTGCTGACTGAGGTCTGCGCTTCGTTACTGCGACCTTTCCAACTGGGCCCCGGCCTTCGCCGGGGTGGTAGGAAAGGAGGTGGGAGTCCGGGCTGAGTCCCTGCCTTCGCGGGGGAACAGTCTTGTGGTGCGGGTGCTCCCCACAAGCACCACCCCGGCGGAGGCCGGGGCCCAGTTGGGGGACGTTGCTAACTGAGGTCTACGCTTCGTTACTGCGGCCTTTCCAACTGGGCCCCGGCCTTCGCCGGGGTGGTAGGAAAGGAGGTGGGAGTCCGGGCTGGGTCCCTGCCTTTGCGGGGGAACAGTCTTTTTGTGCAGGCGCTGCCTACAAGCACCACCCCGGCGGAGGCCGGGCCCAGGTGGGGGACGTTGCTGACTGAGGTCTGCGCTTCGTTACTGCGACCTTTCCAACTGGGCCCCGGCCTTCGCCGGGGTGGTGGAAAGGGCGCGTTAGAGCAGCTTTTCGATGTCGGTGCGGATGTCGGCGGGTTTGGTGGTGGGGGCGTAGCGGTCGACCACTTTCCCCGCGCGGTCGATCAGGAACTTGGTGAAGTTCCATTTGATCGCCTTCGAGCCGAGCACGCCGGGGGCGTCCGATTTCAGGCGGTCGAACAGCGGGTCCGCCTCGCCGCCGTTGACGTCGACTTTCGCGAAGACGGGGAAGGTCACGTCGTAGGTGAGCGTGCAGAAATTCGCGATCTCGGCGGCGTCGCCGGGTTCCTGCGCGCCGAACTGGTTGCAGGGGAAGGCCAGCACCTCGAACCCGCGATCGGCATAGTCGCGGTGGAGCGCCTCGAGCCCCTCATATTGCGGGGTGAAGCCGCATTTGGAGGCGGTGTTGACGATCAGCAGCACCTTGCCAGCATAGGTCGCGAGCGACGCGGGGGTGCCGTTGGCGGCCTTCACGGTGAAGTCGGTGATGGTCATGCGCGGTCCTCGTGTCGGGCGAGCAGATAGGTCAGGTTCTGACGGACGCCCGACCATTCGTGCGCCAAAATGCTGTAGACGATGGTGTCGCGCAAGCGGCCGTCCGCCATCACCTGATGCCCGCGCAGCACGCCGTCGCGCTTGGCACCGAGCCGCTCGATCGCGGCCTGTGAGCGTTTGTTGAGGCTGTCGGTGCGGATCTGGACGCATTCGCAGCCGAGCGTGTCGAACGCGTGGGCGAGTAGCATCCGCTTGGCCTCGGTGTTGACGCCGGTGCGCTGGACCGCGGTGGCGTAGAAGGTGCCGCCGATCTCGAGCCGCCGGTTCGCCGCGCTCATCCGCATGAAGCGGGTGCTGCCGCGGACGATGCCGTCCACCACCACCGCGAAGACCCGCGCGCGGCCAAAGTCCTGTTGCTCGAACGCCGCCGCGAGCCAGCGGTCGGGCGCCTTCATCAGCGCGACATTGGCGTAGAACAGGTCCCAGAGATTATCCGCAGACGCGGCGGCAACGAGCGCGTCCTTGTCCTCCGCGACCAGCGGGCGGAGCGTGACGTGACGCCCGACGAGCGTCGGTGTCGCGTCCCAGCTCAAGCCAGCCGGCCCTCGTGCAGCCGGAACACGCGGTCCATCCGCGCGGCGAGGCGTTCGTTGTGGGTCGCGACGAGCGCGGCGGTGCCCTGTTCGCGGACCAGCCGGACGAATTCGGCAAAGACGATGTCGGCGGTATGCTCGTCGAGATTGCCGGTCGGCTCGTCCGCCAGCACCAGCGCGGGCTTGTTGGCGAGCGCGCGGGCTACCGCGACACGCTGCTGCTCGCCCCCTGAGAGCTGACTGGGGCGGTGCGTGAGGCGGTGGCCGAGCCCGAGCTGGGTCAGGAGTTCGGCCGCACGCGCATCCGCCTGCGCGCGCGTCGCGCCGTGGACGAGCTGTGGCAGGACGACATTCTCGGTCGCGTTGAAATCGGGGAGGAGGTGATGGAACTGATAGACGAAGCCGAGGCTGTCGCGGCGCACTACCGTGCGCTCATGCGCGTTGAGCTTCGACGCCTCGGTGCCCGCGATCTTGATCGATCCCTGGAAGCCACCTTCCAGCAGCCCGACCGCCTGGAGCAGGGTCGACTTGCCCGAGCCCGAGGGGCCGAGCAGCGCGACGATCTCGCCCGGTGCGATTCCGAGGTCGATGCCGCGCAGCACGTCGATCGTCGCGCCGCCCTGCGTGAAGCTTTTGGTCAGACCGCTGGTCTGCAGGACATAGTCGTACGCCTGCGCGCTGCGCCGCTCGATTGGAAGGCCATTATTCATAACGCAGCACCTGCACGGGGTCGGTACTCGCCGCCTTCCAGGCCGGATAGAGCGTCGCGAGGAAGCTGAAGATCAGCGCCATCAGCGCGATCACGATGATCTCGACCGGATCGGTCTTCGACGGGAGTTCGGTCAGATAGCGGATCGAGGGATCCCAGAGATTCTGGCCCGTCACGAGCTGGACGAAGTTCACGACGCCCTGCCGGTAGAACAGGAAGACGAAGCCGAGCCCGAGCCCGGCGAGCGTGCCGAGTGCGCCGATCGTCGTGCCGACGACGATGAAGATCCGCATCAGCCCGCCGCGCGTCGCGCCCATCGTCCGCAGGATCGCGATGTCGCGCGTCTTGGCGCGGACCAGCATGATCAGCGACGACAGGATGTTGAACACCGCGACGAGGATGATGATCGACAGCACGGTAAACATCGCGACACGTTCGACCGCCAAAGCCTCGAACAGCTGGGCGTTCATCGTCCGCCAGTCCTGGATAACCGCGCGGCCGCCGATCTTCTCGGCGAGCGGCCGCAGGATCTCGCCGACCTTGTCCGCATCGACGGTCTTCAGCTCGACCATGCCCGCGGCGTCGCCCATCAGGAGGAGCGTCTGGGCATCCTCGATCGGCATGATGATGTACGCCTTGTCATAGTCGTAGACGCCGATCTCGAAGATCGCGCCGACCTTGTAGCTGACGATGCGGGGCACGGTGCCGAACGGCGTAGTCTGACCCTGCGGGCTGAACAGCGAGATGTCCGAGCCGACCTGCGCGCCGAGCGACTCGGCGAGCCGCGAGCCGATCGCGATCCGGCCGGACCCTTGCGTGATCGACTGGAGCGACCCCATCAGGACCTTGTCCTGGATCGTCGAGTTGCGGCGGATGTCGTCGACGCGCATGCCGCGGACCAGCACCGCCTCCGCGCGGCCGTTATAGGTGGCGGCGAGCGGCTGTTCGATCAGCGGCACCGCACTGGTGACGCCGGGGGTGGCGCGCGCCTGTGCGACGATCTCGCGCCAGTCGGGCATCCGGCCGCCGAGCGGCTGGACCACCGCATGGCCGTTGAGCCCGACGATCTTGTCGAACAGCTCGGCGCGGAAGCCGTTCATCACGCTCATCACGATGACGAGCGCGGCGACGCCGAGCATGACGGCGACCAGGCTGATCGAGGCGACGAGGAAGATGAACGCCTCGCCCTTGCCCGGCAGCAGATAGCGCCGGGCGATCATCCGTTCATAGCGTGACAGGATCATGGGTGCGGGGGTTCGATCGTTAGAAGAGATGTCCATCGGCTCTAGGACGCGGCCCCGCGCGAGGCAACCATGGCCGCGTCTGGATTGGTCTGTTGCGGATTCGACACAGCCCCCTGCCAATCGTGTGGCGCGCCCCGCAAACAGGGTGACAAACACCACGCAATTACTTAGCAAAAACCTCGCTGAGACACAGGCAACGGCCGTGGTTCGGGGAATGCTTTGACGCCGCACCGAAGGTGCAGAGCGGAAGCGACAAAATGGGGGCTGACGAGCGATCGTCACGCAGGCGCCCGGATCGGCAACGGTCCGGGCGTTTGCTTGTCCGGGCCATTTTCCTTACAACGAATACACTATTCGCCGCTCCCGGAACCCCCGAAGTGCAACAGGCACCGGACGAAGAGTGGGAGCTTCCAATTCTCACCCTTCGCCCGGATCTCTCTTTATAGCAGATAGAGTAGAGCAGCGTTTGTGAACCGTATCAGAACGAGCGCGAGATCGTGACGCCGTAGGTGCGCGGATCACCCGGCTGGCCGACGACCAGCCCCGTGCTGCCCGATTGCAGCGCGAGCAATTCGTAATAATCCTTCGCGAAGACGTTGCGGACCCAGCCGAAGACGTTCAGCCGGTCCTCACCGCGGAAGCCCAGCCGGACATTGCCGAGCGCATAGCCCTTGATGTTCGTATAGGCCGAGGCAGACGGGTTGGACGAGAAGGTCGAGCGGTAGCTGCCGTCATAGCCGAGATACACCTGGCCATCGAGACCGCCAATCCGTGCGGGCAGGTCATATTCGGCGCCGTAGGAGAAGGCCCATTTCGAGATGCCCGGCAGACGCTGGCCCGAGATGTCGCAGTTTGCGGGGCTGATCCCGCCCGGGGTCCCTGCCGGGCTTGGGCTCTGGCCAGCGGTCGCGGTGGTGCCGCCCGACAGCTCGGGCGGGCATGGCGCATCGACGAAGCGGACGTATTTCGCGTCGGTATAGGCTCCGTTGACGTAGAGGTTGAAGCGCGAGGTCGGGCGGAACGCCGAGTCGAATTCGAACCCGCGCGTCCGCACCTTGCCCGCATTCGCCAGATAGCCGCGCAGCACGCCGAGCTGGCCGTTGGTGACGGTCGCCTGGTAATCGTTGATCTCGGTCCAGAAGCCGGCGAGGTTGAGCGTCACGCGGCGGTCGAGGAACTGCGTCTTGAGGCCGAGTTCGTAATGGTTGACCGTCTCGGGCTTGACCGTCGCCGAGGCGAGGATCGGGTTGTTCGCGCCGTCGAGCGGGAGCCCGGACAGGTTGATGCCGCCCGACTTGTAGCTGCGCGCATAGGTCGCATAGGCGTGGATGTCGGGCGCCACGTCATAGGCGAGTGTCGCGTCGCCCGACACGTTCCAGTCGTCGAAGGCGGGGGTGTAAACCTGGGGCGCGAGCGTGCTGCACCGGTCGCGGGTGACCGAGCTGGCCGCCTGCGCGGTCGTCGAGCAGTTGAGCACCGCCCCTGCCCCCGCCCCCGCCCCTGTCGTCACGACCGAGACATAGGAGCCGGTCTTCTTGTCGTAATTGACGCGGAGACCGGGGGCGAAGGAGAGGGTGTCGGCGATGTGCCACGTCACCTTGCCGAACCCGGCCGCGGACGTGTTCTTGAAGCCGATCGTGTTGGTCGCGGTCAGGCCGTCGAGTACCGCGGGGTTGGATGCGTTCGCGCTGGTCGGGTTGAGCAGATAGCGGCTCGCGGCGGCGCCCTGGACCTGCAACCCCTGCGTGTCGATCGTCTGGTGGAAGTAGAACAGCCCGGCGACGTAATCGACCGTGTTGCGGCCGTTCGACGAGAGGCGGACCTCCTGACTGACCTGTTCCTGCTGCGACGGGTTGGCGGAGACCGAGGTGATCGGCAGGCCGATGAAGTCGCGGTCGTTCGACGGTTTCCAGTCCCAGATGCGCCATGCCGACACCGAAGTCAGCGACACGGGTCCGAGATCCCATTCGGCGAGCAATGCGGCGCCGCCCAGCTCCTGCCGTGCGCGCAGCGGGGTGTCGAGATCGGTCACGCGGTCGAACGCGTCACGCGACGGCGGGGTGTAGTTCAGTGCGGCGGCGAGCGCGTCATATTGCCGCGACACGGGCCGCTGCGTGGTGCCGACGCGTGCGAAGATCTGCGCGCAACAATCGGGGTTCTGGTGATTATAATCGCCCGACAGCGTGAGATCGAGATTGCCGGTCGCGTGCCAGAAGAGCTGGCCGCGCAGGCTCTGATTGTCCTGCGCGTTGACGTCCTTGCCGGTGCGGAGATTGCGGATCGTGCCGTCGCGCCGGGTGATCGACGAGGACAGCCGGATCGCGAGCCTGTCGTCGACCAGCGGGCCCGACACCGACGCCTTGGCCTGGACGAAGCGGAGATTGCCGGTGGTGAGCTCGATCCGTGCCTCGGGGGTGAAGCTGGGTTTGCGCGTGTAGATGTTGATCGCGCCGGCGGTGGTGTTCTTTCCGTAGAGCGTGCCCTGCGGCCCGCGCAGGATCTCGATCCGTTCGGTGTCGGTGAAGTCGAACGTCGCAGACGCGATGCGGCTGTAATAGACCTGGTCGACATAGATGCCGACGCCCTGTTCGATGCCGTCATTGGTGAGGCCGAACGGCGCGCCGAGCCCGCGGATGTTGGCGGCGGAGTTGCGCGGGTTGGTCGAGTAGAATTGCAGCGTCGGCTGAAGCTGCGTGATGCGGTTGACGTTGTACGCGCCGGTGTCGGCGATCGCCTGGCCGCCGATCACCGACATCGCGATCGGCACGCTCTGGATCGTCTCGGCGCGGCGGCGCGCGGTGACGACGATGTCTCCCCCGCCCTGCTGTGCCGCGCCGAGTCGGCCGGTGTCGCGCTGTGCGTCCTGCGGCGCGGGTGCGGCCTGATCGGCGGGTGCCGGCAGCGGTGATGCGGCCGCCTGCGCGGCGACCAGCATCGCGAAAATATGGGCCATGATCGTCTCCCTTGAACCTTGGCGCTAAAAGTCCATTGATTTGGTGGGAGTTCAATCTGGAACGGCTTTGCGGGGGCAAAGCTGCGCTATCGGGGGCCCGGAAAAAATCTTGGCGGGGCGATCTTGAAGGTTTTTGCGGGGTGACCAGATCACTGCCGCACGGCGCCTGATGGGCCGTGTGCCCGGGCCGCGCACAAGCGGGCCAGGGCTGATGTTGGATTGCTCAAGACGAGGATTTGACCATGCGACTCGACCTTACCCCCTATCGCCGCTCGACCGTCGGGTTCGACCGGCTGTTCGACATGATCGAGACGAACGCGCGCGGCGCGACGTCCGACAATTACCCGCCGTTCAACCTCGAGCGGATCGCGCAGGACCGTTACCGCATCACACTGGCGATCGCCGGCTTCTCGCGCGACGAGATCGCGATCACCGCGCAGCAGAACCTGCTGCTGGTCGCGGGCAAGAAGGAGGAGCGCGCGCCCGAGGGCCAGCTGCTCCATGTCGGCATCGCCAACCGCTCGTTCGAGCGGCGCTTCGAGCTGGCGGACTTCGTGCTGGTGGAGGATGCGCGGCTGAACGACGGGCTGCTGGTGATCGACCTGGTCCGCGAAGTGCCCGAGGCGATGAAGCCGAAGAGCATCACGATCAAGACCGGCGCGCCGCTGGCTGCGGTCGATACGGTTGCTGTCGATCAGGCTGCCTGATTTCTGGTCAGCGCTGTGGGGCGTCCGGATCCTTGGGGTCCGGGCGCCCTTTTGTGTCTGGGGTTCGGAGGGTAGAAGGGTTTGTTCGCGCGGAGGCGCGGAGGCGCAGAGATTTTCTTTGCCGCGTTGCGGCCCTCATGAATTCCTGCGCGAACCTGAGTGAGGCTAGCTACGATAGGCCACGAATGCACTCCGCGTCTCCGCGTGAACCACTTCTTCTGTTCGGACTCTGCGGAGAGGGTTTTTGTTCGCGCGAAGGCGCGAAGGCGCTAAGATTTTGGGGTGGCGCCGGGGTTTGGGTCCCTTTGCGCCTTTGCGCCTTCGCGTAATCGATATTTCACTTCGCCGGGCGGTGGGATGGAGGCGGCAGGTTTGCCGGTCTGGATCCCCGCCTTCGCGGGGATGACGGGACTCCCTGAGGGCGGAAGGCCCTGCCCCGGCTCTGGCGCGTGGCGCTCGCGGGGGATGCGGGCGCCCTTTGGGGGCGCCCGGTTGGGTCAGACGAGGCGGCTCTGTTTGACCGCGGCTTCGATGAAGCTGGCGAACAGGGGGTGCGGGTCGAAGGGTTTGCTTTTGAGTTCGGGGTGGAACTGGACGCCGACGAACCAGGGATGGTCGGGACGCTCGACGATCTCGGGCAGCGTGCCGTCGGGCGACATGCCGGAGAAGACCAGACCGCCCTGTTCGAGCACGTCCTTGTACCCCGTATTCACCTCGTAGCGGTGACGATGGCGTTCCGAGATGTCGGTGCCGCCATAGATCGCCGCGACGACGCTGTTGCCGTCGAGCTTGGCGTCATAGGCGCCGAGCCGCATCGTGCCGCCGAGATCGCCCTCGGCCGCGCGCGTCTCGAGACCCTCGCGGCCCATCCATTCGGTGATCATGCCGACCACCGGCTTGTCGGTCGGGCCGAATTCGGTCGACGAGGCGTCGGGGACGCCGCCGAGACCGCGCGCGCCCTCGACGCAGGCCATCTGCATCCCGAAGCAGATCCCGAAATAGGGGATCTTGCGTTCGCGCGCGAACTTGACCGAGGCGATCTTGCCCTCTGCGCCGCGTTCGCCGAACGCACCGGGGACGAGGATCGCGTCGCAGGGCTCGAGCTGGCCGGCGATGTCGCTTTCGGCATTCTCGAACAATTCGGCGTCGATCCAGCGGACGTTGACCTTGACGCGGTTGGCGATGCCGCCATGGACCAGCGCCTCGTTGAGCGACTTGTACGCGTCCTGCAGCCCGACATATTTGCCGACCACGCCGATCGTGACCTCGCCCTGCGGATTGGTCAGCCGGTCCATGATCTCCGTCCAGCGCGACAGATCGGGCGCCGCGGCGGGTTCGATCCCGAACGCGCGCAGCACTTCGATATCGAGACCCTCGCCGTGATATTGCAGCGGCACCGCATAGATGCTCTTCGCGTCGAGCGCGGGGATGACCGCGCTGGCGGGGACGTTGCAGAACAGCGCGATCTTCGCGCGCTCCGACGGCGGCAGCGGGTGTTCGCAGCGGCAGACGAGCACGTCGGGCTGGACGCCGAGGGCGGCGAGTTCGCGGACAGAATGCTGGGTCGGCTTGGTCTTCAGCTCGCCTGCGGCGGCGATATAAGGGACGAGCGTGACGTGGATGCTGATCGCCTTGCCGCGCCCTTCCTCGTTCTTCAGCTGGCGAATCGCCTCGATGAAGGGGAGCGATTCGATGTCGCCGACGGTGCCGCCGATCTCGCAGAGCACGAAGTCGACATCGTCGGTCTCGGCCCGCGCGAACGCCTTGATCGCGTCGGTGACGTGCGGGATGACCTGCACCGTCGCGCCGAGATAGTCGCCGCGGCGTTCGCGGGCGATGATCTGCTGATAGATGCGGCCGGAGGTGACGTTGTCCGACTGGCGCGAGGGCACGCCGGTGAAGCGTTCATAGTGACCGAGGTCGAGATCGGTCTCGGCGCCGTCGTCGGTCACATAGACCTCGCCGTGCTGATAGGGCGACATCGTGCCGGGATCGACGTTCAGATACGGATCGAACTTCCGGATCCTGACGCTGTAGCCGCGTGCCTGGAGGAGGGCGGCAAGCGATGCCGCCATGAGACCTTTACCGAGCGACGATACCACGCCCCCGGTGATGAAAATGTACCGAGCCATGGGAAGAGTCTCGTAGCGTGTGTTGGGGACGAACGACAAGCGCCCGCGGATCACGCAGGGCGCTTTTGTCGGCGAATGGAGTGTTTAGCGGGCGAGCGGGACCGCGCCATTGTCGGCGGGTGCCGGTGCGGCGGCGCCGGCATTCTCTGCACCACCGGCAAACGGTGCCGCATCGCCCTTGGGCTCCGCGGTCGGGACCGCGGTGGCGGCGGCCGCCGGCGTGCGGGCGAGCGACGTGTCGATGTCGGTGCTGCGGTGATTCGCCGCGAGGATCGCGAGCAGGATCGAGAACAGCACGAACATCGTCCCGAGCACGCCGGTTGCGCGCGTCAGGAAATCGGCGGCGCCGCGGGCCGACATCAGCCCCGAGGGACTGCCGCCCATGCCCAGACCGCCGCCTTCCGACCGCTGCATGAGGATCACGGTGACGAGGGCGGCCGCGATGATCGCGTGGATGACAAGCAGGAAGGCGAACATTGCGCGGAAAACCCCGGAACTTTTACGAAGCCGCGCACATAGGCGAGCCGGCGGCAACGATCAACCGCATCCCGGGCTCCGGATATCGCACGCGACACCGAAACACACGGAAACAAGCCGTGCGGGCGGGCGTTGTGACAGCGTAATGACGTTCCTTAACGGGACGTAGACCCTGAAATTCAGATGGCGGATCAACGCTGTGGCATCAATGGCAGTCAATACTCTATCGACGTGGATGACGGCTCTGGTCGATTATGTCCGTTCGGGTGAACCGGATCTGACCAATCGCCAGATGGCGCTTTTGCTGCTCGTCTATCTCAAACCCGGCCCGCATACGGTGCGCGGTCTGGCGCGTGCACTGAACGTATCGAAGCCCGTCGTCACGCGCGCCTTGAACAGATTGGGTGCCCTCGGCTATCTGCGCCGGCAACGCGACGATAGCGACAAGCGCAACATCTTCGTCGCGCGGACGAGTGAAGGGGCAGACTTTCTTGAAGAATTCGGGCAGTTCATCGGCGATAACGACGCCGCGCCCCGCGCCGCGACAGCCTGACGGCGTCATTCAGCCGCGTGATTCTGCCGACTCGCGTCGCCAGAGTTTCGCGCTGACCGGGCGTTCGGTCGATCTCGACCTGCGCACGCACGCGGTCCGCCGCGACATTGCCGACATCCGCCTCGCCGAGCATGTCTTCGCGCCGCATTATGCGGTGCCGATGATCCGGCTGGTCGCGCGCACCGCGACGCTGCGTGCAGGCCGCGACACGGCGAGCGAGCCGGTCACCGCGCTGGCGGTCGGCGACACGATCGAAGTGCTCGAGATCGCCGGCTCGTCCGCCTGGGGCGTCGCGCAGCCGCACGGCCTTGTCGGCTATGTCGAGATCGACGCGCTCGACCTGCCGGACGGCAAGGCGGTGGCGGCATGACCGCGACGGTGTTCATCGACGGTGCGGCAGGCACCACCGGGCTCGAGATCCGCGACCGGCTCGCCGGACGGTCCGACATCCATATCGCCTTGCTCGACGAGGCGAACCGCAAGGATCCGGCGGCACGCCGCGCGGCGCTCAACGATGCCGATTTCGTCATCCTCTGCCTGCCCGACGATGCCGCGCGCGAAGCCGTCGCGCTGATCGACAATGACCGGACGCGGGTGATCGACGCGTCGAGCGCCCACCGCGTCGCGCCGGGCTGGACCTATGGGTTCGCCGAACTGCCGGGCCAGGCGGCGCGGATCGCCGCGGCGACGCGGGTGTCCAACCCCGGCTGCTATCCGACCGGCTTCCTCGCGCTCGTCGCGCCGCTGGTCGCGGCCGGGCTGCTGCCGGCGGGCCACCCGCTGAGCGTCAACGCGACGTCGGGCTATTCGGGCGGCGGCAAGGCGATGATCGCGGAGTTCGAGGGGGCCGGCGCCACCCCGACCGCGTTCCGCGCCTATGCGCTGGGCCTTGCGCACAAGCATATCGCCGAGATGACGCAGCATGCCGGGCTGACGCATGCGCCGATCTTCGCGCCCGCGGTCGCCAACACCTATCGCGGGATGGTCGTCGAGGTGCCGTTGCACCTTCATGCCCTGCCCGGCCGGCCGACGCTGGCGGCGGTCGAGGACGTGCTGCGGCAAGCCTATGACGGCGCGGCGCTCGTGACCGTGGCGGCGGGCGATGCGGCGGCGATCGCGATCGAGGAAAATGCCGGAACCGACCGGTTGACGTTGCGCGTCTGCGGCAACGATGCGACCGGTCACGCGCGGCTGGTCGCGACACTCGACAATCTGGGCAAGGGCGCCGGCGGCGCCGCGGTCCAGAACCTCAACATCATGGCCGGGGTCGACCCGGTCGCCGGTCTGGTTTCGTAAGACCGACTGACCCAGGAGCTCTCATGCACCGTAATCCCGTAGCCAAGCTGCTCCTGTTCGGCGCGACCGGCGATCTCGCACAGCGGATGCTGTTGCCCTCGCTCTATGGCCTGCACGCCGACGGGCTGCTGCCCGAGGGGCTGACGATCACCGGCGCGGCGCGTCACGATCATGACGACGCGGCGTATCGCACCTTCGCGAGAGCCGCGCTCGACGAGTATCTGAAAGACGATCGCAAGGATGCGGGGACGATCGACGCGTTCCTCGAGCGCGTGCATTACCAGCCGACCGACCTGTCCGATCCGGCGAGCTTCCAGCCGCTGGCGGACAAGATCGGCGACATTTCGGGCGGGCTCGCCATCTATCTGTCGACCGCGCCGTCGCTGTTCGAATCGGCGATCGAGGGGCTGCACAAGGTCGGGCTGGCGGGCGAGACGGTCCGGGTCGGGCTCGAGAAGCCGCTGGGCTATGACCTGCCGACGAGCCGCGAGATCAACGACGCGGTCGCCAAGGCGTTTCCCGAGAACCGGACCTACCGGATCGATCATTATCTGGGCAAGGAAACCGTCCAGAACATCCTCGCGCTGCGTTTCGGCAACTCGTTCTTCGAGCCGGTGTGGAATGCGCAAGGGATCGACAACGTCCAGATCACGATCTCCGAGACGGTCGGCCTCGAGGAACGCGCGGGCTATTACGAGAGCGCGGGCGCGCTGCGCGACATGGTCCAGAACCATATCCTGCAGCTGCTCGCGCTGATCGCGATGGAACCGCCGGCACGGTTCGAGGGCACCGACGTGCGCGACGAGAAGTCGAAGGTGTTCCGATCGCTGCGGCTGATCAAGCCCGAGGAGGCGCCGCACGTCACCGTGACCGGGCAATATGCCGAGGGCGCGGTCAACGGGAAGTTCGTGAAGAGCTATTCGGAGGAGCTCGGCCAGACGTCGACCACCGAGACGTTCGTCGCGATCAAGGCGCATGTCGACAACTGGCGCTGGCAGGGCGTGCCCTTCTACCTGCGCACCGGCAAGCGGATGGCGGCGCGCGGCAGCGAGATCGCGATCCAGTTCAAGGCGGTGCCGCATTCGATGTTCGCAGGGCGCGGCGGGCTGCTCCAGCCCAACATGCTGATCATCCGCCTGCAGCCCGAAGAGCATGTCCAGCTGCTGGTGATGGCGAAGGAACCGGGGCTCGACCGCGAGGGGGTGCGGTTGCGCGAGGTGCCGCTGAACCTCAGCCTCGACGCCGAGTTTGCGGGTACGCGCCGGCGGATCGCCTATGAGCGGCTGCTGCTCGACCTGATCGAGGGCGACCAGACATTGTTCGTGCGGCGCGACGAGGTCGAGGCGCAGTGGACATGGATCGATGCGATCCGCGAGGGCTGGAAAGCGAACGGAATGAAGCCCAAAAGCTATCCGTCGGGCAGCTGGGGCCCGTCCGCCGCGATCGCGCTGACCGAGCGCGACGGCGTGACCTGGCAGGACGACTGAGCATGTTTTCTTCCGTTCGTCCCGAGTAGCCGTCGAGCTTGTCGAGATGGCGTATCGAGGGATCGGCCCGGTTGTGGCATTGTACCTCGATACGGGCTCTCGGCTTCGCTCGATCCCTACTCGGCACGAACGGGACTGGTTGGTACGAACGGGCCGCTGAGTAGGAGCGGGACTGCTGGGTACGAACGGGACTGGCGGACACGACCTGAACTGTTGGGCACGAACACTAATTTCTAAGTGAGTTTGAGCATATGACCGAGATCGAATGGTGGGATTACGAGGACACCGAGGAGCTCGCAGCCGCGGTTGCCGGCGACATCCAGTTCGTCATCGAGAGCGCGCTCGACGCGCGCGGCTCGGCGGTGATCGCGCTGGCGGGCGGCAAGACGCCGATGGCGGCGTATGAGAAGCTCGCCCAGGCCAAGCTCGACTGGAAGAAGGTCACGATCATCCCCGGCGACGAGCGGATCGTGAAGCTGGGCGATCCGATGTCGAACGTCACCGCGCTCGCCAAGATCTTCCTGCCCAAGGGTGCGCGGGTGAAGCCGATCGTCCCCGATGCGATCTCCGACTACAAGGCCGCTGGCCGCTCGGCGGATGCGCTGATGCAGGACCTGCACTGGCCGCTCGACTTCTGCCTGCTCGGCATGGGCACCGACGGCCATACCGCGTCGATCTTCCCCGGCCCCGATTTCGACGAGGCGCTGAGCGGTCCCAAGGAACGCCGCGCGGTGGGCGTGATGCCCGAGCCGCTGCCGCCGGAGGCGCCGGTCGCGCGCGTCACCCTGTCCGCCGCGGCGATCGCTTCGTCCAAGGCGCTGATGATCATGATCACCGGCGAGGAGAAGAAGACGCTGCTCGAACAGGCGATCGAGCAGGGCCCGTCGTCCAAATATCCGATCGGGCGTGTGCTGGCCGAGGTCGAGCTGCCCGTCGACATCCACTGGGCCGCCTGAGATGCTGAACGCCGTCGTCTCCGCGGTCACCGACCGGATCATCGAACGGTCGCGCGACAGCCGCGCCGCCTATCTCGCGCTGATCGACCGCGAGGGCGAGGCGCAGGTGCGCCGGCCGTCGCTGGGCTGTGCGAACCTCGCGCATGCCTATGCGGGGACCGAGGAGGACCGCGATGCGATGAAGGCCGATGCCGGCATGAACATCGGCATCGTGACGGCGTATAACGACATGCTGTCGGCGCATGCGGTCTATTACCGCTATCCCGAACTGATGAAGGTCTGGGCACGCGAGGCCGGTGCCACCGCGCAGGTCGCGGGCGGCGTGCCGGCGATGTGCGACGGCGTGACGCAAGGCTATCCGGGGATGGAGCTGTCGCTGTTCAGCCGCGACACGATCGCGCTGAGCACCGCGATCGCGCTGAGCCACGGCACGTTCGAGGGCGCGGCGCTGCTCGGCATCTGCGACAAGATCGTGCCGGGGCTGCTGATGGGCGCGCTGCGCTTCGGGCATCTGCCGATGGTGCTGATCCCGGGCGGGCCGATGCCGACCGGGCTGCCCAACAAGGCCAAGGCCGCGGTGCGCGAGAAGTTCGCCGAGGGCCTGGTCGGGCGCGAGGAACTGCTCGAGGCGGAGATCGGCGCCTATCATTCGAAGGGCACCTGCACCTTCTACGGCACCGCCAACACCAACCAGATGATGATGGAGGTCATGGGCCTCCACATGCCGGGCGCGGCGTTCGTCAATCCGGGCACGAAGCTGCGTCAGGAACTGACGCGCGCGGCGGTGCATCGGCTCGCGAAGATCGGGGCGCGCGGCGACGATTACCGGCCGCTCGGCCGCTGCGTCGACGAGCGCGCGATCGTCAATGCGGCGGTCGGCCTGCTCGCGACGGGCGGCTCGACGAACCATCTGCTCCACGTCCCCGCGATCGCGCGTGCGGCGGGGATCGTGATCGACTGGGAGGATTTCGATCGCCTGTCGGCCGCGGTGCCGCTAATCGCGCGTGTCTATCCCAATGGCTCGGCGGACGTGAACGCGTTCGAGGCGGCGGGCGGCATGCCCTATGTGATCCGCGAACTGCTGGGCGAAGGGCTGCTCCACGGCGACATCATGACGATCGGCGGGCAGGACCTGTCGGCCTATGCGAAGACCGCGGTGGTCGCGGACGGCGCGCTCGAATGGCGCGACACGCCCGACAGCGGTGACGAGACGATCCTGCGTCCGGCCAGCGCGCCGTTCTCGGCGGATGGCGGCATGCGGATCCTCGCGGGCAATATCGGCCGCGCGTGCATCAAGGTGTCCGCGGTCGAGCGCGATCGCTGGATCGTCGAGGCACCCGCGATGGTGTTCGACGACCAGCTCGACGTGATCGAGGCGTTCAAGCGCGGCGAGCTGGAAAAGGACGTCGTCGTCGTCGTCCGCTTCCAGGGGCCGCGCGCGAACGGCATGCCCGAGCTGCACAAGCTGACCCCGCCGCTGGGCGTGCTGCAGAATCGCGGGTTCAAGGTGGCGCTGGTCACCGATGGGCGCATGTCGGGCGCGAGCGGCAAGGTGCCGTGCGCGATCCATTGCTCGCCCGAAGCGCTGCTCGACGGCGCGATCGGCCTGATCCGCGACGGCGACATGATCCGCGTCGATGCGGTCAACGGCACGCTGGAAGCGCTGGTCGATGCAGACGTGTGGGCGACGCGCGAGATGGTGACGCTGCCCCCCGCGGTCAGCGGCATGGGCCGCGAGCTGTTCGGCATGTTCCGCGGGCTGGCCGACGAGGCCGAAAAGGGCGCGTCGGCGATGCTGGCGGGCGCGGGGCTCTAGAGCCCGCGCCTACCGTTCGTTCCGGGCGATGTCCTTCGACGTCGCCCAGGACGAACGGCGATAAGAGATCAAGGATCGGGAGAGACCAATGGAAATCGTAGCGGCAGATATCGGCGGGACGCATGCGCGCTTTGCGATTGCCGAGGTCGAGAATGGCCGCGTCGTCAAGCTGGGCGAGCCGGTGACGATGAAGACCGCCGACCACGCGTCGCTGCAGACCGCCTATCAGGCGTTCGAGGCGGGGCTGGGACGGCCCCTGCCCCGCGCGCTGGGCATCGCGGTCGCGTCGCCCGTCGCCAACGACGTGATCCGGCTGACCAACAATCCGTGGATCATCCGCAAGTCGCTGATCACCGAGCGGCTGAACGCGGACCAGTGGGTCGTCGTCAATGATTTCGGCGCGGTCGGCCATGCCGTCGCGCAGGTTCCCGACAGCGACTTCATCCATCTGTGCGGCCCCGACACGCCGCTGCCGTCCGAGGGGATCACGACGATCTGTGGGCCGGGCACCGGCCTGGGCGTCGCACAGCTGCTGCGCAACCGCGACCGGTACCAGGTGCTCGAGACCGAGGGCGGTCACATGGACTTCGCCCCGCTCGACGGGATCGAGGACGCGCTGCTCAAGCGGCTGCGCAAGACCTTCACGCGGGTCTCCGCCGAGCGCGTCGTCGCCGGGCCGGGGATCGTCGCGATCTACGAGACGCTGGCCGAGATGGAGGGGCGTTCGGTGCCCAGCCGCGACGACCGGACGATCTGGACCGAAGCGATCGACGGCACCGATTCGATCGCGCTCGCAGCGCTCGACCGCTTCTGCCTCGCGCTCGGCGCGGTGGCGGGCGATCTTGCGCTCGCGCAAGGCGCCAAGGCGGTGGTGATCGCGGGCGGGCTCGGCTTCCGAATCAAGGACCGCCTTGTCCGCTCGGGCTTCGACCAGCGCTTCGTCGCCAAGGGCCGGTTCCAGACGATGATGGCGGCGATGCCCGTCAAGCTGATCACCCATCCCCAGCCCGGCCTGTTCGGCGCCGCGGCTGCCTTCGCACAGGAACACACGCAATGACCGCAACTATCGCAGACATCATGCAGACCAGCGCCGTCATCCCGGTGCTGGTGATCGAGGACGCGGCGCTGGCCCGTCCGCTCGCCGAAGCGCTTGTCGCGGGCGGGCTGCGCGTGCTCGAGGTGACGCTGCGCACCGGTGCCGCGCTCGAGGCGATCGCCGAGATGAAGAAGGTCGAGGGCGCGATCGTCGGTGCGGGCACCGTCGTCAACACGCGCCAGTTCGCCGAAGTGATGGACGCGGGCGCCGAGTTCATCGTCTCGCCCGGCCTGACCGAGCGGCTCGCGACGCCGATCATCGAGAGCGGCGTGCCGTTCCTGCCGGGCATCGCCAATGCGGCGGACATCATGACCGGGCTCGACCTCGGCCTCACGCATTTCAAGTTCTTCCCGGCGGAGGCGAGCGGTGGGCTGAAGGCGCTGAAGGCGCTGGCGGCGCCGTTCTACCAAGCGCGGTTCTGCCCGACCGGCGGGATCACCGAGGCCAGCGCGCCCGAGTGGCTGGCGTTCAAGCCGGTGCTGTGCGTCGGCGGGAGCTGGGTGACCGGCGGCACGATGGCCGAGATCGAGATGAAGGCGCGCGCGGCGAACGCGTTGCGGGGGTAAGGATCGGACGTGCGGCACTGGTGCCCACGTCCCCCCTCCCCGTTCGTGCCGAGTAGAGACCGAGTAGCCCCGATGGGGCATATCGAGGGCTCGTATCGAAGCACCGCTTATCCGAAGAGGGGGTATCGACGGAGGGGGCCCGTGCGCCAATTGTCCCTCGATACGCCGCTTCGACTTCGCTCAGCAGCTACTCGGGACGAACGGGGTGGCTGAGCGACCCGGCGCCATGCTGTCAGGCGCCGAGGGGGCGATCACATCTCGCCGCGGGCCTTGCGGATCGCGTACCATTTGCGGACGTTGGCGTTGTGCTGGTCGAGCGTGTCGGCGAACACATGGCCGCCGGTGCCGTCCGCGACGAAATACAGCGCCTGGGTCTGCGCCGGGTCGAGCACCGCGTCGATCGAGGCGCGGCCGGGATTGGCGATCGGGCCGAGCGGCAGGCCGGGGCTGGCATAGGTGTTGTAGCCGTTCTTCGCCTGCAGTTCGGAACGCAGGATGCGGCGGCCGAGCGGGCGACCCTTGGTGATCGGGTAGATGACGGTCGGATCCGCCTGGAGCGGCATGCCGACGCGCAGGCGGTTGCCATAGACCGCGGCGACCATGCGACGCTCGGACGGCTTGCCGGTTTCCTTCTCGACGATCGAGGCGAGGATGATCGCCTGTTCGGGGGTCGCCACCGCGATGCCCGGCTTGCGCGCCGCCCAGGCCTTGGCGAGATAGGCGGTCATCGCCGACTGCATCTGCGCGACGACCGTGGCGCGCGTGTCGCCGCGTTCGAACGCATAGCTGTCGGGCAGGATCGAGCCTTCGGCGGGGACGGGCACGGTGCCGGTCAGCCCGTCGGCCTTCATCAGCGCGTCGTGGACGAGGACCGAGGGATAGCCTTCGGGGACCGCGACCAGCCGCTGGACGACCTTGCCGCCCTGCATCAGCTTCAGGATGTCGGACGGGCTGGCCTTTGCGGGGATGCGGTATTCGCCCGCCTTGATCGGATCGCCCGAGCCGAAGATGCGTGCGTAGAGGCGGAAGCGGCTGGCGGAGCGGATCGCGCCGGCCTTTTCGAGTTCGGTCGCGGCGGCGGCGAGGCTCGACCCCTGCGGCACCTGGACGGTGAGCGTACGCGCGGCCGGCCCGGCGCCGCCCCAGCCCTGGACGACGAGGAACAGCGCGACGATCGCCACGAGGGCGAGGATCACTCCGAAACAGCCGACCTTGCGCATTAAAGTTCCCCGGCGGAGGCCGGGGCCCAGTTGGGCGAACGGCTCGCTTCTATCGATAGACCATTCCAACTGGACCCCGGCCTTCGCCGGGGCGCAGCGGTTACTTTACCAGCGTCATCACAAGCGAGGCGTTGGTGCCGCCGAAGCCGAACGAGTTGTTCAGCACCGCGCGGACTTCGCGCTTCTTGGCGACGTGCGGCACGAGGTCGACGCCGATGCAGCTGTCGCTCGGATTGTCGAGGTTGAGCGTCGGCGGCACGATCTGGTCGCGCAGTGCGAGGATGCAGAAGATGCTCTCGACCGCGCCTGCGCCGCCGAGCAGATGGCCGATCGCCGACTTGGTCGACGACATCGACAGGCCCGAGATCGCATCGCCGAACAGCCGGCGGACCGCGCCGAGTTCGAGCTCGTCGCCCATCGGCGTCGAGGTGCCGTGCGCGTTGATGTAATCAATGTCCTCGAGCTTGAGGCCCGACTTCTTGATCGCCATCTGCATCGAACGGAACGCACCGTCGCCTTCGGGATGCGGTGCGGTGACGTGATAGGCGTCGCCCGACAGGCCATAGCCGATCACCTCGGCATAGATCTTCGCGCCGCGCGCCTTGGCGTGTTCATATTCCTCGAGCACGAGCACGCCCGCGCCCTCGCCCATCACGAAGCCGTCGCGGTCCTTGTCATAGGGACGCGAGGCCTTTTCGGGCGAATCGTTGAAGTTGGTCGACAGCGCGCGCGCCTGGGCGAAGCCGGCGATGCCGAGCGGGCAGACGGTGCCCTCCGCGCCGCCCGCGAGCATCACGTCGGCATCGTCCATCGCGATCATCCGCGCGGCGTCGCCGATCGCATGCGCGCCGGTCGAGCAGGCGGTGACGACCGCATGGTTGGGTCCGCGCAGACCATATTTGATCGAGACCTGACCCGAGATCAGGTTGATGAGGCGGCCGTGGACGAAGTGCGGCGAGACGCGGCGTGGCCCCTTGGTGTGGAGGACGATCGATTCGCTCTCGATACCCGGCAGCCCGCCGATGCCCGAGCCGATCGACACGCCCGCGCGCCAGCTCTCCTCGACCGTCATCTCGGTCAGGCCGGCGTCTTCGAGCGCCTGGCCCGCGGCGTCGATGCCGTAGATGATGAAGGGATCGACCTGGCGCTGGACCTTGTGGTCGACGCGCTTGGCGGGATCGAAGCCATATTCATGGTCTGCGGGCTTCACCTCGCAGGCGATGCGACAGACCTGGTCCGACGCATCGAACCGGGTGATCGGGCCCGCCCCCGACTTGCCGGCGAGAATGTTCGCCCAAGCCGTTTCAACATCGGCCCCCAGGGGGGTGACCAGGCCTAGCCCGGTTACGACGACACGCCGCATGACCTCAAACTCCACATGCTTCCAAAACGAAACGGCTCCCCGCCCTCTTAGCCCAAGGACGGGGAGCCGCTCAGATCATAGCCACCAGGGCAAGCCCGACGGATCGGACCTCAAGCCCTGATCAGGCCTTGTGCTCGTCGATATAGGTGATCGCGTCCTTGACGGTCGCGATCTTCTCGGCCGCGTCGTCAGGAATCTCGACGCCGAATTCTTCTTCGAACGCCATGACCAGCTCGACGATGTCGAGGCTGTCGGCACCCAGATCGTCGATGAAGCTCGCATCTTCGGTCACCTTGTCGGCTTCGACGCCGAGATGCTCGACGACGATCTTCTTCACGCGGTCTGCGGTCTCGCTCATGTTCGTTCCCTCTATCTTTGGGGGTTTTTACCAGTTCCTGAACGCCCGTAGAACGGGGTCCGTTTCGTGGCAAGGGTCAGTTCATCGCCTTGCCGGGTCGCTTTGCGCGATTGCGGGCGAAAACCGGGCGTTAGCCCGGCTCATGCCGCGGATCCGTGACGTCAGATCATCGCCATCCCGCCATTCACGTGCAGCGTCTGCCCGGTGACATAGCCCGCCTCGCGGCTGGCGAGATAGACGATCGCGGCGCCGATGTCCGCGCCCTCGCCCAGCCGGCCGGCCGGAATCTTCGTCGTCAGCGCGGTCTTCTGCGCGTCGGGGAGCGCGTCGGTCATCGGCGAGGTGATGAAGCCGGGGGCAACGCAGTTGACGGTGATGCCGCGGCTGGCGAGCTCCTGCGCCATTGATTTCGACATGCCGATCAGGCCCGCCTTCGACGCGGCGTAATTGGCCTGGCCGGGATTGCCGGTGACGCCGACGATCGAGGTGACCGAGATCATCCGGCCGAAGCGCGCCTTCATCATCGGCTTGGCGGCGGCGCGCATCAGGCGGAACGCGGCTTCGAGATTGACGCGGATGACGCTGTCCCACTCGTCGTCCTTCATCCGCATCGCGAGATTGTCGCGGGTGACGCCGGCATTGTTGACGAGGATGTCGATCTTGCCGAGCTTTTCGACCGCCTGGGGGACGAGCGCGTCGACCGCGGCGGGGTCGGACAGGTCGCAGGGCAGCGCAACGTGATCGCCGCCGAGGGTGGCGAGGAAGGCGTCGAGCTTGGCGGCGTTGGAGCCGGATATAGCGAGGCGCGCGCCCTGTGCGGCGAGGGCCCGGGCGATCTCGGACCCGATCCCGCCCGATGCGCCGGTGACGAGGGCGGTCATGCCTGTGAGGTCGAACATTCTAACTCCGATTCTATATTGGTTCGCGCAGAGACGCGGAGGACGCAGAGGGGCGGTGGTTGTTAACGAGGCGGCGGACGCCCTCTTTCAGGGTAGCGCCGCCGAAGTTGATGAGCAGCCCGACGGGCTGTCTGGTCAATCTGAGATAGGTCAGCAGTTGCTTTGCGTGCACGGGGAGAAGGCGCTCGACCGATTTGATCTCGACGACCAGGCGGTCGTCGACAAGAAGATCGATCCGAAATGCGGCCTCGAAGTGCAAGCCTTCGAACGCGATGTCGATTGGCCGCTGGCGGACCACAGCATAGCCCATCGCCGCCAGCCGACCGGCAAGCACCGCTTCATAGACGCTTTCGAGCAGGCCCGGTCCAAGATCACGATGCAGTCGCAGAGCGACATCCAGGACATCGCCGCTGACCACATCGATATCTTTCATGGGCTCTGCGTCCTCTGCGCCTCTGCGCGAAATCTACAGTAGCTTAATCAACGCCTCGATGTCGTCCATCGTGATGACGCTGGTGGTTTCGGCGTCGGGGGCGGTGCGTTTTACCATGGGGGCGAGGACCTTGCCGCCGAATTCGACGAAGTGGCCGACGCCGGCTGCGTGCATTGCGAGCACCGATTCGCGCCAGCGGACCATGCCGGTAACCTGCTGGACGAGCAGGTGGCGGATCGCGCCGGGGTTGGCGACGGCGACCGCGTCGACATTGGCGAACACCGGCACCAGCGGCGCGCGGAGGTCGGCGTCGAGGAGCGCGGCTTCCATCGCCTCGGCGGCGGGTTGCATCAGCGGGCAGTGGAACGGCGCGGAGACCGGGAGCAGGACCGCGCGCTTGGCGCCGAGATCCTTGGCGAGGCCGATCGCCTTCTCGATCGCGAGGCGGTGGCCCGAGATCACGACCTGCGACGGGTCATTGTCGTTGGCGACGGTGCAGATAAGCTCCGCCCCGCCCTCGGCGAGGATCGAATCGACCGCGGCGCCCGCGATCAGCTGCGCCTTTTCGAGGTCGGTGCCGAGCAGCGCGGCCATCGCGCCCTCGCCCACCGGCACCGCCGCCTGCATCGCCCGGCCGCGCAGCTTGAGCAGCCGCGCGGTGGTCGACAGGTCGAGCGCACCCGCGGCGCAGAGCGCGGTATATTCGCCGAGGCTGTGCCCGGCGACATAGTCGGCCTTGTCGGCGAGGCGCAGGCCGCCCTCCTTCTCGGCGACGCGCAGCGTGGCGATCGCGTTCGCCATGATCGCGGGCTGTGCATTCTCGGTGAGGAGCAGCTCGTCGGCCGGCCCCTCGCTCATCAGCCGGAACAGATTCTGGCCGAGCGCCTCGTCGACTTCGGCGAAGACCTCGCGCGCGGTGGCGCTGGCATCGGCGAGCGCCTTGCCCATGCCGACAGACTGGCTCCCCTGGCCGGGGAAGATGAACGCGCGCATGACCTCTCCTCTTTGAAGCGGGCGGACTAGAAAGGTGTGGCCCGAGTTGCAACCGCGCGAACCTGAACGAAGCTGGCGGGTTTGCGACAAAATGCGACCAATTCGCGACCCCTGCGACAAGCGCCTGCGACAAGCGGCCCCCAGATTATGGAGGACGCCGCAGCATCGGCGCCGTGTTTCAACGGGAGAGTATCATGAAGAAGTTCATCCTCAGCGCGCTTGCCGCCACCCTCGTCGCCAGCCCGCTGCTGGCCGCCGCTCCGGCCGAGGCGCAAGCGCGTCGCGAAGTGACCACCGTGCGCCAGAACAACAATGGCCGCACCGTCGTCACCAAGCGGACCACCGTCCGCCCGAACCAGTATCGCAATTTCCGCACCGGCCAGCGGTTCGACCGCCGCTATGCGCAGAACTACCGGGTGATCACGACCTACCGCAACTATCGCCTCGCCGCCCCGCCGCGTGGCAGCCAGTGGGTCCGTTCGGGTCGTGACGCGCTGCTGGTCAACGGCCGCGGCAATGTGGTCCAGGTGCGTGGTGGCGCGTTCCGGTAAGGATTGAGGCCCGGTAGCTTCGGTTGCTCCGTCATCCTGACGAACGTCAGGACCCAGAGTAACCGAGGACCGCCCTGCCTGACCCTGGGTCCTGACTTTCGTCAGGATGACGGTTGAGGGGTGGATGACGGGGAAACAGACGGACCACCGACACCTTGCCTTTCCCCGCCAATCGGGTAAGGGCCATCGCAACCGGGGTGAGGGATTCGCGTCCCTTGCCCCGGTTTGCATTCTAGACGACAGCCGGAGGGGTGCACGCATGGGGCGTGTATCAGCGATCGGCCAAGACGAAGGACAAGACATGGCTCTTTACGAGCACGTGTTCCTTGCGCGCCAGGATCTGGCACAGGCGCAGGTGGACGCTCTGGCGGAAATCGCCACCAAGATCGTGAACGACAACGAAGGTCGGGTCGTAAAGACCGAGAACTGGGGCCTGCGTTCGCTGGCGTACAAGATCGCCAAGAACCGCAAGGCGCACTATGTGATGCTCGAGATCGATGCCCCGGGCAACGTGATCGCAGAGCTGGAGCGCCAGACGCAGATCAACGAAGACATCATCCGTTACATGACGGTCAAGGTCGACACGCTCGAAGAGGGCCCGACCGTGATGATGCGCAAGTCGGACCGCGACCGTGAGCGTCGCGGCGACCGCGAAGGTGGCCGTGAAGGCCGTCCTGACCGCGGCGATCGTCCGGACCGTGGTCCCCGTCGTGACCGCGAAGAGGGAGCTGAATAATCATGGCACGTCCATTCTTCCGCCGCCGCAAGAGCTGCCCGTTCTCTGCCAAAGACGCTCCCCGGATTGACTATAAGGACGTCCGGTTGCTGCAGGGCTTCGTGTCCGAGCGTGGCAAGATCGTCCCGTCGCGTATCACTTCGGTGGCCGCAAAGAAGCAGCGCGAACTGGCCCAGGCCATCAAGCGTGCGCGTCATCTGGGCCTGCTGCCCTACATCGTTAAGTAAGGAGCGCCCCCATGGACGTCATTCTGCTTGAGCGCGTCGAAAAGCTCGGCGCCATCGGCGACGTGGTGAAGGTCAAGGACGGCTATGCCCGTAACTTCCTTCTCCCGAACAAGAAGGCGCTTCGTTCGAACGAAGCCAACCGCAAGGTTTTCGAAGCGAACCGTGCGCGGATCGAGTCGGACAACGCATCGCGTCGTGCCGATGCCGAGACCGAAGCGAAGACCTTCAACGACGCGAGCGTGACCCTGATCCGTCAGGCGTCGAACACCGGTCAGCTCTACGGTTCGGTCGCGGTTCGCGATCTGGTCGATGCGCTGGTGGCCGATGGTCACAAGGTCGGCAAGTCGGCGATCGTGCTCGACAAGCCGATCAAGGCGATCGGCGTGTACACCGTCAAGGTTGCACTCCACCCCGAGGTGTCGGTGTCCGTCAAGGTCAACGTCGCCCGGTCGCCGGAAGAAGCCGAGATGCAGGCTCAGGGCGTCGACGTCATGTCGTCGATGTTCGAGCGTGACGAGGCTGGCTTCGTCGAGGATTACGATCCGAACGCAGAGCCCGGCGCGACCGCCGAAGCCCCGCGCGACCAGGAGGAAGAGGCACAGGGCTAACCCCCTCGCCTTTCCTGGCCAAATCGAAAAAGGCCCGTCCGGAGCGATCCGGGCGGGCCTTTTTCATGTCCGCGGCAGGAACGCCAGCGGCTCAGGGGCAGGTGACGCAGGCACCGACCATCGCGGCGAGGGGCACGAGCGCGAAGATGACGGGGAGGATCTGTTTCATGGCCGGCAAACTCTATGAAAAGGGACGCGGCGATAATGCCCAAGGCCGGTGAAAGGTTGCGGGCAGATGAACCGCGCGGCGCGGCGGACCGGCGGCATTCACCCCGCCCCCTGCTCCACCGCAGAAGACGCACATTCTGGCCAAAATCGATTGTCAGCGCGCGATTGTGATCGCTGAGTGCAGGTTCCAGTTTTTGGAAAGGTTAAAATAATGCGTACGAGTCTCCAGAAATATCCGACGGTTGCCCTCCTGCTGATCGGGTCGATCGGGCTGGGCGGTTGCGCCACCAAGGGCTTTGTCCGCGAGCAGATCGCGACCGTCAACACGCGCATCGACGGCATGGACGGCCGCCTGCGGACCGTCGAGGGCACGTCGGGCGAGGCACTGACCCAGGCACAGGCCGCAGCCGGCCAGGCGCAGCAGAACGGCCAGCGGATCGACCAGATCAACGGTCGCGTCGACGGCATGGAGCAGAAGATGCAGCAGCAGATGCAGCAGCGCCAGCGCAAGCCGCGCGGCTGAGCCTGACCCTGCATCCATGCCAATACCCGGGACGGCTTTCGCCGCGCAGGATCGCAATCGTGAGAGGATCTTGCGCGTGAGAGGGCCGTTACCGGGACGGTACCGGGCGGCGGCGCTTGCCGGCCTGGCGCTGGCGCTCGTCGCCGCGCCGGTGCCGCTGGCGGCCGCTGCCGGCGCCAAGGTCGCCGCGAAGACTGGTGGCAAGGCGGGTGGCAAGACGCGCGCGAAGCCGCGGCGCGGGGTGGCGGTGGCCGCCCCGGTCGTGCCGCTCGCGCTGCCGCTGCTGTCGCCGGCCGCGGACCAGATCGTCGCCTGGGTCGCGGCGGCGAAGGACAATGCCGGCCTGCCCTATGCGGTGATCGACAAGCAGGCGGCGTCGCTGCTGCTGTTCGATGCGAAGGGCGCATATCTCGGGCAGACGCCGGTGCTGCTCGGCGTCGGAATCGGTGACGATTCGTCGCCGGGCGTCGGCGCGAAGGATCTGGCCGAGATCGGGCCCGCCGAGCGGACCACGCCTGCGGGCCGGTTCGTCACGAAGTTCGGGCGCGCGTTCGGACGCCAGTCGGTACTGTGGGTCGACTATGCCAATTCGGTCGCGATCCATGCGGTGATCACGACGCATAAAAAGGAACGCCGGGTCGAGCGGCTGGTGTCGCCGAGCCCCGACGACAACCGGATCAGCTTTGGCTGCATCAATGTCGGCAGCAAATTCTATACCGGCGAGCTGAGCCCGCTGTTCCGCCGCAAGGGCGGCGTGGTGTATATCCTGCCCGAGAGCCGGACGCTCGACGACGTGTTTCCGCGGGCCCGGCTGCTGCCCTATCTGAAGCCGACGCCGGTCGCGGCGACCCCTGGTGCGGAAAGCGAACCGACATGATCCTGCTCTGGCTCGCCGCGGTGGCCGCTGCCCCCGCTCCTGCCCGCACCCCCGCTCGCGCCGACCGCCCCGTGGTGGTGAGCGCGCTGACCACCGAGGAGCTGATCGCGCAGTGCCGCGGCAAGGATGCGGACCCCGCGCCGAGCTTCTGCACGGGCTATATCCTCGGCGCGTTCGACACGCTGTCGATGGCGCGCGAGATCTGCCCGTCGGCGACCAAGGGCTCGACGATCGACGCGGTGGCGACGACGCGCAAATATCTGCGCACCAAGGGGAAGAAGGCGAAAGCCGCGCCGATCTTCGTGGTCCGCGATGCGCTGCGCCGGTCCTTTGCGTGCAAGCGGAACGCCAAACGCTAGCCTGCCCGCCGTACCGGTAGCGGTACGGCCCTATGACAATCCGCCGAAGTGCCACCCGCGACGATTCGTCGGCGGGCGGAATGGCAATGTGCAACGCCATGGTGAACGGCGGTGGCCTTCGATAACCGAAATAGTGCCTATTCTGAACGTCGTCGCAACATTCGTATGAATCGGTCATATTTGGGTATTGTCATATAAGTCATAATGGAGAATTCATGTCCCCGGAACCGGACCAAGCGCGAACGCGCAGCCGGACAAGGGGGCCTTCATGAACTTCAGACATACCACGTCCTATATTGCACTTGCCGGATCGCTGTTGCTGACGGCGATCCCCGCTGCGGCGCAGACCGCGACGGACAGCCCGGCGACGCCGGCCCAGGCCAAGGTCGAGGCCGATGCGCAGACCGCGTTCGCCGCGGGCGATACGGCCAAGACCGTGTCCGACGACATGATCGTCGTCACCGGATCGCGGATCCAGCGCCCCAACATGACATCGGCCGCGCCGATCACCTCGGTCACCGCGCAGGACATCCGCGCACAGGCGGCGATCACCGTCGAGGACGTGCTCAACCGCCTGCCGCAGGTGTCGCCCGACAGCCAGCAGACCTATCAGGATTCGGACGGCCGCCAGCGGATCAAACTGCGCAGCCTGGGCTTCGAGCGGACGCTGGTGCTGGTCGACGGCAAGCGGCTGGGCACGCAGAACGGCCAGGACGTCGGCATCATCCCGCCCTCGCTGCTCGAACGCGTCGACGTGCTGACCGGCGGCGCGTCGTCGGTCTATGGATCGGACGCGGTCGCGGGCGTGGTGAATTTCATCCTGAAGAAGGATTTCGAGGGGATCCAGCTCGACGGCAATTACAGCTTCTACAATCACGAGAACAAGGACACGATCGTGTCGCCGCTGGCGCGCGCGAACGCGTTCGAGGCGCCGCGCGGGCTGACCAATGACGGCGGCCGGTCCGACGTCACGCTGACCGCGGGCACCAAGCTGTTCGACGGCGCGCTGCGCGTGTCGGGCTTCGTCAATTACCGCCAGGCCAATGACGTCCCCTATGACGCACGGTCGAGCTCGGCATGCCAGTTGGTCCAGACCGGCAAGGACGGCCCGCTGTCCTGCTCGCTGTCGACCTATTCGCCGAGCGGCTATATTTCGCCGCGCAGCGGGGCGAACAGCGGCGTCGGCTATGTCAACGATCCCGCCGGCACGCGGACGTTCGTGCCCTACGGCGCAGGCGCGGGCAACGCGGCCAACCCCTATGACGGCTATTCCTACCAGCGCGAATTCGAACGCTATACCGCCGGCGGCTTCGTCAGCGCGAAGATCGCGCCCGAGCTCGAGCTCTATGGTTCGGGGATCTGGTTCCGCGACAGGTCAGTGAACCCCTATCCGACGCGCGTCTACAGCTACACCGCCTATGGCGACACGCCGTATCAGGTGAACTGCAACAACCCGTTCCTGTCGACGTCGCAGGCCAGCACGATCTGCGGTGCGCAGGCGGGGACGTCGGCGCTCGCGCCGCTCGACGTGCGCTATCGCTTCAACGACCTGCCCTTCTCGCCCGACGTCTATCTGAACAAGGGGATCCGCGCGACCGCGGGCATCCGCGGCACCGTCGGCGACGCGTGGACCTATGATCTGGGCGGCGTGTTCTCGCGCAACCAGCAGGACATCACCTTCGGCAATTTCGCCGATTTCGACCGGGTGAACCGCTCGCTCAACGTCGTCAGCGTCAACGGCACGCCGACCTGCGCGGCGACCGTGTCGGGGGTCGACCCGGCCTGTGTCCCGTTCAACGCGTTCAGCGCGGGCACGCTCGGCGGACCGCTGGCCGATTACCTCTTCACCGCGCGCAGCGGCACCTCGACCGGCGTCGCCAAATTGTGGGACATCGTGTCGTCGGTGACCGGCGACCTCGGCAAATACGGAATCACCTCGCCCTTTGCGAACCAGGGCGTCGCGATCGCGCTGGGCGGCGAATATCGCAAGGACAGCTATGCCTCGTCCGCGGATGCGATCTACCGCGAGCAGAATGGCGGCGAGGATTTCAACCTGAGCCAGGACGTGTGGGAATCCAACATCGAGGTCCAGGCGCCGCTGATCGAGGAGCGCCGCTTCGCGCATCTGCTGCAGGTCACGGGCGGCTATCGTGTGTCGAAATACAGCAGCAATCCCAAGACCTTCAACACGTGGAAGCTCGAGGGTACCTATGCCCCGGTCAGCGACCTGACGTTCCGCGCGTCGTTCAACAAGGCGCAGCGCGCGCCGACGGTGTTCGAGATCCGCCAGGCGACCGCGATCAACTATAGCCGGCAGGGCGGATCGCAGAACGACTTCTGCGCCCCCGTGCCGCGCCAGATCGCGGACCCCGCCAATCCCGGCCGCACGATCACCACGACCACGCCGATCGCCTCGCGCGAAGTGTGCGCGGCGACCGGACTGTCCGACGCACTTTATGGCAGCGCGACCCTGCTGTGCCCGAACGACCAGTGCACGGTGCGATCGGGCGGGTTCACCGCGGATCCGGAAACCGCCTATACCCAGACCTATGGCCTGGTCGTGAAGCCGAGCTTCCTGCGCGGGCTGGTCTTTTCGGTCGATCGCTACCGGATCAAGATCAACAACTCGCTCGGCTATAACGACGACAGCTATTATACCGATGGCTGCCAGCGGTCGAACGGCGACCCGTTCTTCTGCTCGGGGATCGTCCGCCAGCCCGGCACCGGCATCCTCTACGCCGCCGCCGCGAACAACCCGACCAGCGGCTTCATCCGCGCGGGCACGACCAATTATTATTTCTCGATCGCGCGCGGCTGGGACTTCCAGAGCCAGTATACGCTGGGTCTGGGCGGGGCCGGCAAGATCGACTGGAACTTCAACGGGTCGCTGACCACCTTTGCCGGCGGGCAGGATTCGCCGCTCCAGCCCAAGCGCAATTGCGCGGGCTATTACGGCAATGGCTGCGGCCAGCTGCTGCCGAAATGGTCGCACGGGCTGCGGACGACCTATACGACGAGCGACGGCATCTTCAGCACCTCGTTCAACTGGCGCTATGTCGGGTCGCTGACGAGTGCGGACAATTCGGGCGATCCGGCGATCGGCGGCACGCCCGACCGCGCGCGGACGACCTTCTACAGGATCGCGCCGGTGAATTATTTCGACCTGGCGCTGACCTTCGCCGTGTCGCGCGACTTCTCGCTCCGGCTGATCGCGAACAACCTGCTCGACAAGACGCCGCCGATCCTGGCGAATTCCTACGACATCAGCCTGGCGCGCAGCAACACGATCCCCGCGCGCTACGACGCGCTGGGCCGCAACCTTGCGGTCGGGGCGACCGTGCGGTTCTGATCGAACCGGGGTGTATCGGGGGGCTCGTCGTTCGCGACGGGCCCCCTTTTTTTTGGTGCGGGAGCCGGCGGCGTCCGTCCGTCGCGTTGCGCTTAAAACGCGATAAGTTCCGCGTGCCGGGCGCCGGCGATTTCGACGTCATGACGCAAACGGAACAAGACTGCGTCGAGAGTGTTCGAACCTGTTGTAAGTACAGGGAGAGTTAAATGTCAGATTATCGGGGCGGCGAGCCAATTCGTCAGAAGAGCGGCGCAGGCAAGACGATCGTCATCGTCCTTGTCGTCATTGCGGCCATCGTCGGTGTCCTCTTTGCGACCGGGTTCTGGAGCGCCAACGTGAAGGAAGGTTCGCTTCCGGAGGTCTCCGTCAAGGGCGGCGACATGCCGAATGTCGATCTCGACTCTAAGGCGGTCGTCGTCGGCACGAAAAAGACCGAAGTCGAGGTCCCCAAGGTCAAGACCGAGACCGAAACGGTCGACGTGCCCACCGTGGGCGTCAAGGACAATGGCGAGAAGTAAGACTTCGCCTGACGTCACGAGCCCTCACCTGACGGTGGGGGCTTTTTTTTTTGTGACGCGGATGTGAGGGCGTTATCGCCGGGCACCGGGCAGCCGGTGTCAACGGCTCAACTTGGTGGAAACTCGACTTTCAGCCTATAAAGCGAGCATGAGAATCCTCATGCCGAGAAGGTGCAACGCCGGCAGTGCGAGCGCAGTGACGAAGCGCCATTTCGTCAATCGGCGATAGCAGAGAAAGCCCGCCGTCACAGCAGCGACGAGCATGACAGGCTGAGCGAGCAAGAACAATACCAGCGCCCACGCGCCGACGGACTGTCCATCGCCATCGGCGAAACTAACGCGAGCATTGCCGCTCGACCCAATAGAGTGCCAGACAGCAGCGATGCCGCGAGCGGAAGCATACGCGTCACGGTAATTGCCAGATGTTTTGCCGGGCATGAACGCTCCTTTGCTTCCAACCTCGCTAAGCTTCGAATGTCTGCAATTACGCGAAGGTGGAAGTGTCAGCTTAATCCATCTGCCAAGTTAACCTGTTACTAACAAGGTTGACAATGGCCATGGACGACGCTCGCAGCAGATAGCATTCCTGCCACGAAAGTACTGAAGTATCTCGTCGAATCAGGGTACGCAGAAGCACAAAGAAGTCGATCTCAAAACATAACTTATGTTATGCATTCTGTGATTTATCCATGTCCGCATTAGCCGTGAGGTACGTCTTAAAGGCGTATTTTCCATAAATCGTAGTATCAATAGTTAATTGTGGATACTGGGATCAAACTTAACAATAGTCCTGAGCAGCCTGTTTTATTACACGCCGGTGCGTTCGGCAGGCGGTTCTGCTGGGGGGGGGTACCGTGAGCAGTGCCTGTCGAACACTATCGTTGGTCAAAGCTCTTGTATCTACGATAAGCACGAACGGGAGTGTGGGGGGCCGTGGGAGATGGCGCCCGCCCCCCCCCCTCGCCGTACCGTTTACTTGCGGCCGAACAGTTTCTCGATGTCGCCGTGCGCGAGTTTTACCCAGGTGGGGCGGCCGTGGTTGCATTGGCCCGAATGGGGGGTGATCTCCATTTCGCGGAGCAGCGCGTTCATCTCGGCGACCGAGAGGATGCGGCCGGCGCGGACCGAGCCGTGGCACGCCATTGTGCCGGCGACCGCGTCGAGCCGTTCCTTCAGTGACAGCGCCTCGTCGAACGCGGCGAGTTCGTCCGCGAGGTCGGTGACGAGCCCCTTGGGATCGCTCTGGCCGAGCAAGGCGGGGGTCGCGCGGACCAGCATCGCGCGCGCGCCGAAGCGTTCGAGGTCGAGCCCGAAGTCTGACAGCTCGGCGGCGCGTGCCTCGAGCCGGTCGCAGGCGGGTTCGTCGAGCTCGACGACCTCGGGGATCAGCAGCGCCTGGCTCGCGACCGTGCCGCCGGCGAGCGCAGCGCGCATCCGTTCGAGGACGAGGCGTTCATGCGCGGCATGCTGATCGACGAGGACGAGACCGTCCTCCGCCTCGGCGACGATATAGGTCTTGGCGACCTGGCCGCGGGCGACACCCATCGGGAAGGATGAGGTTTGCGGCGGGGGTGTCCAGGCGGGTTCGGCTCTGGCCTGTGGGGGCGCGGCGAAGAAGGTGGGGCGGGTGTCGTTGACGCTGGCGTAGCTGCGGGATTCCAAGGGTAGCCTTTGGGGCGTGCCCTCACCTTCCCACCCGCTTTGCGGGCGGGCCCCTTCCTCTCCCCCGGGGGGAGAGGAGTTTTCTGGCTGCCACATCGACAGGGCGGACTCGGATGCGCGCTGGCTGCGGTGGCCGGCGGCGTCGAGCGCGCGGCGCAGGCCCGAGACGATGAGGCCGCGGACCATCGCGGGGTCGCGGAAGCGGACCTCGGTCTTGGCGGGGTGGACGTTGACGTCGACCTGGTCGGTGGGGACGTCGAGGAACAGCGCGACGACCGCGTGCCGGTCGCGCGGGAGCATCTCGGCATAGGCGCCGCGGATCGCGCCCATCAGCAGCCGGTCCTTCACCGGCCGGCCGTTGACGAACAGATACTGGTGATCGGCGATGCCGCGATTGTAAGTGGGGAGACTCGCGACCCCGCCGAGCACGAGCATGCCCGAGTCGACCGGGCGTTCGAGATCGATCGTGACCGCATTGTCAGCGAGTGCGCGATCGGTGAGCGTCGCGACGCGGCCCGGCCGGTCCTCGACCTGCGTCGCCGCCAGCGTGCGGCGGCCGTCATGCTCGATCGTGAAACCGATATCGGGACGCGCCATCGCGAGCCGGCGGACGACGTCGAGACAGGCGGCATATTCGGCGCGTGGGGAGCGAAGGAACTTGCGGCGGGCGGGGACGCGCGCGAACAGATCCTCGACGACGACGCGCGTGCCGGGGGGCAGCGCGGCGGGGCCCTCGCGCTCGACGCGGCCATTGTCGACGATCCGCGACCAGCCTTCGGCCCCCCTCACCCGGCTTTCGATCGTCAGCCGCGCGACGCTGGCGATCGAGGGCAGCGCCTCGCCGCGAAAGCCGAGCGTCACGACCGATTCGATGATCTCGTCGGGCATCTTCGAGGTTGCGTGCCGTTCGAGCGCGAGCATCATGTCGGCGGGCGTCATGCCGCATCCGTCGTCGGCGACTTCGATGCGCGATGTCCCGCCTTCGACGAGGAGAATCGCGATGCGTCCGGCGCCCGCGTCGATCGCGTTCTCGACTAACTCCTTCAACGCGCTGGCGGGTCTTTCCACCACTTCACCGGCGGCGATACGATTGACGAGATGCTCGGGGAGACGCCGTATTGACATGGGTTTGCGTCTAGACCAAGCGACGGCATCCCGCGACCCGCAAACGCCCGCTTATTAGGCACCCGGTGCTCGAAAACACCGGCGGGGCCCGCGAGATGATGTGCGAAATGCCGCCCGTCCGGCGGCCAGGATTACGGGACCCTGATTGAATGGCCTTCTACTCGCGTTTCTTCAAGTTCATGTCGCACGACATGGCGATCGACCTCGGCACCGCGAACACGGTTGTCTATGTCCGTGGCCGCGGCATCGTCCTGAACGAGCCGTCGGTGGTCGCGGTCGAGACGATCAACGGCATCAAGCGCGTCAAGGCGGTCGGTGACGACGCGAAGCTGATGATGGGCAAGACCCCGGGCAATATCGAGGCGATCCGCCCGCTGCGTGACGGCGTGATCGCGGACATCGACGTCGCCGAGCAGATGATCAAATATTTCATCCAGAAGGTGCATGGCCCGCGCCGCTTCGCGCGCTGGCCCGAAATCGTGATCTGCGTGCCGTCGGGGTCGACCAAGGTCGAGCGCCGCGCGATCCGCGACGCCGCGTCGAACGCGGGCGCGAGCACGGTCTGGCTGATCGAGGAGCCGATGGCGGCCGCGATCGGCGCCGACATGCCCGTGACCGAGCCGATCGGCAGCATGGTCGTCGACATCGGCGGCGGCACGACCGAGGTCGCGGTGCTGTCGCTGCGCGGTCTGGCCTATACGACGTCGGTCCGCGTCGGCGGCGACAAGATGGACGAGGCGATCGTCAGCTATGTCCGCCGCAACCACAATCTGCTGATCGGCGAAGCGACCGCCGAGCGGATCAAGCAGGAGGTCGGCATCGCCAAGCCGCCGGTCGACGGCATCGGCACGATCATCCACATCAAGGGCCGCGACCTGGTCAACGGCGTGCCCAAGGAAATCCAGATCAACCAGGGCCAGATCGCCGAGGCGCTGAGCGAGCCCGTCGCGACGATCGTCGAGGGCGTCCGCGTCGCACTGGAGAACACCGCGCCCGAGCTCGCCGCGGACATCGTCGACCAGGGCATCGTCCTGACCGGCGGCGGCGCGCTGCTGCAGGGGCTGGACGAGGTGCTGCGCGACGAGACCGGGCTGCCGGTGACGGTCGCCGAGGACCCGCTGACCTGCGTCGCGCTGGGCACCGGTCGCGCGCTTGAGGACCCGCTGTTCCGCGGCGTGCTGATGAGCGGCTGAGAAGCGTGTAGGTGGGAATCGGGTCAGTGGAAATCGCATCGACCGAGTCGCGGGGATAGGGCCCCGGACCCGGCGATGCCCGAGAACGAGGGGACAGGCGCATGGCGCCAGCCCGCGACCGCCGGACGGGGTTTTCCCGACGGCGTCAATATGGGGTGTTCGTAGGCTATGTGCTCGCCATCGCCGGTGCGGTGGTGGGCGCAGCGTTGCTCGTCGTCTCGACCTTCAACCCGCCCGCCTTTGCCGGCGCACGGATGGGTGTGGCGGGCCTCACCGCGCCGGTCTCGTCGGGACTCGCCTGGGTCGTGGGCGGGGTCGCCGCGGTGCCCGAGGCGATCGGGACCTATTTCTTCGTCCGCCAGGAAAATGTCGCGCTGCGCCGCGAGCGTGAGCAGACGCGCGCGCTGCTGATGCGCGCGCGGACGATCGCCTATGACAATCGCCGGCTGCGATCGCTGCTGAAGGTCCGCGACCGGATCGCCGAACCGGTCGTCACCGCGCGACTGGTCAGTTCGAGCGCGTCGAGCGGGCGCCGCTTCGCGCTGCTCAATGCGGGCCGCTGGAGCGGGGTGCGGCCGGGCATGGCGGTGCGCGGCCCCGACGGGCTGGTCGGGCGCGTCGTCGAGACCGGCCCCAATGCGGCGCGGGTGATGCTGCTGACCGACGGCGACAGCATCGTGCCGATCCGCCGGACGCGCGACGGGCTGCCCGCGATCGCGGTCGGGCGCGGCGACGGCATGCTCGACGTCCGGTCGGTCAACGCGACCAACGTCAAGTTCAATGCGGGCGACCTGTTCGTCACGTCGGGCGTCGGCGGGCTGTATTCGCCCGGCATCCCGGTCGCGCGGGTGATGACCGCGGGGGCGGATTCGGTGATGGCACGGACCTTCGCCAATCCCGACACCTTCGATTTCGCGGTGGTCGAGCCCGGCTTCATGCCGGTGCCGCCGCCGCGCCCCCTTGCGCCCTCCGACAATAGCGCCAAGTGACTGCCAAACCACCCTATCCCGTCTTCCCCCAGATGATCGACCAGCCGTGACCACCCGCAACAGCGTCGACTACAAGCCATTCGAACCGAAGGTCGCAGGCGGCCGGGCGCGGGCGATCCCGTGGCTGACCGTCATGGCGGGATCGCTGATGACGATCGTGCCGCTGATCGCGACGATCCCGATCCTGCCGCCGTTCGGGTTCGTCATGCTGCTCGCATGGCGGCTGCTCGCCCGTTACGCGCTGCGCCCCTGGGCGGCGGCACCGCTCGGGCTGTTCGACGACCTGCTCAGCGGGCAGCCGCTGGGCAGCGCGGTGCTGCTCTGGTCGCTGGCGTTCGTGGCGATCGACATGATTGAGCAGCGGCTGGTGTACCGCGATTTCTGGCAGGACTGGCTGATCGCAAGCGGCGGGATCGCGTGCTGCGTGATTGGCGGGCGATTTCTAGGCGTACGGGTCGGCACGCATGTCGACACCGTGCTATTGGCGCAGATCGTGATCACCATGATGCTCTTCCCGCTGGCGGCGCGGATCGTCGCGACGATCGAACGACGCAGGGTCCAAGAATGAAGCGGGTTTCCGAATGAGACGGCCGCCGCGTGTCGTGACCGAGATGTCGCAAGCCTATAGTTTCTCGCGGCGTGCCTGGATGCTGGGCGCGGTGCAGGGTGGCGTCGGGCTGATGCTGGCCGGGCGGATGGCCTGGCTGTCGATCGCGCAGAACGAACGCTACACGATGCTGTCCGAGAGCAACCGCGTGAACATGACGCTGTTGCCACCGCGGCGCGGCTGGATCGTCGACCGCCACGGCGTGCCGATCGCGAACAACCGCACCGATTTCCGCGTCGACATCATCCCCGACCGGTTGCGCGACAAGGAGCGCGTGCTGCCGCTGCTCGGCCGCATCCTCCAGCTGCCGCCCGAGGAGATCGAGCGGATCGCGATCGACCTCGACCATGCCGCCGGGTTCCAGCCGGTCCAGGTCGCGGAGAATCTCGACTGGGAGCGGTTCGCCGCGGTCAGCGTGCGGCTGCCCGAGCTGCCCGGCGTCGCGCCGACGCGCGGCTTTGCGCGCAACTATCCCGCGGGCGCCGCGGTCGCGCATCTGACCGGCTATGTCGGCGTGCCCAATGCCGAACAATACAAGAAGACGCGCGACCCGCTGCTCGTCACCCCCGGCTTCAAGCTCGGCAAGGACGGGCTCGAGAAGATGCTCGAACCCGCGCTGCGCGGCGAGGCGGGCGCGAAGCGGGTCGAGGTCACCGCGCGCGGCAAGCTGGTCGCCGAGCTCGCGACCAAACCCGACGTGCCGGGCAAGACCGCGCGGCTGACGATCGACGCGGGGCTGCAGGAATATGCCGCGCGCCGGCTGGGCACCAATTCGGGGTCGGTCGTCGTCATCGACTGTCGCACCGGCGAGATGCTCGCGATGGTGTCGATGCCCGCCTATGACCCCAACAGCTTTTCGGACGGGATCAGCCATCTCGAATGGCAGATGCTGAGCGACGACGATCACGTGCCGCTGATGAACAAGGTCACGCAGGGGCTGTATCCGCCGGGTTCGACGGTCAAGCCGATGAACGGGCTCGCGCTGCTGCATGCCGGCGTCCCGGCGGACGCGCGGGTCAATTGTTCGGGCGCGATGCGGCTGGGGACCAGCGTGTTCCATTGCCACAAGCGCGGCGGGCACGGGCCGCTCGACCTCAAGAACGCGATCATGCAGAGCTGCGACATCTATTTCTACGAGATGGCGCGGCGGGTCGGCTATGCCGCGATCGCGCCGATCGCGCGGACGCTGGGCATGGGGCAGAAGTTCGACCTGCCCTTCTTGACGCAGCGGTTCGGGACGATGCCCGACCCCGACTGGAAGCTCACCAAGTACAAGCGGCCGTGGACGGTCGCGGATTCGCTCAACGCGTCGATCGGCCAGGGCTATGTGCTCGCCAACCCGTTGCAGCTGGCGGTGATGGCGGCGCGGATCGCGTCAGGCCGCGACCTGCAGCCGAGCATTCTCGCCAGCCAGGTCCACCGCGACGCGCCCGCGCTCGCGATCGATTCGGAAAATCTGGCCCGGGTGCGCGAGGCGATGTTCGGCGTGATCAACCAGGGCGGCACCGGCGGCGCGGCCAAGCTGCTGATCCCGGGCGTCGCGATCGCGGGCAAGACCGGCACCGCGCAGGTCCGCCGCATCACCATGGCGGAACGGCGCTCGGGCGTGCTCAAGAACGGCCAGCTGCCGTTCAAGCTGCGCGACCATGCGCTGTTCATCGGCTTCGCGCCCGCGGACAACCCGCGCTACGCGCTCGCCGTGGTGCTCGAGCATAATGGGCATACGGTGCGCAACCTCGACACGCCGATGATCGGGCGCGACATCATGACCTACATGCTCGACCGCGAGCGCGCGCTGAAGTCGCTTGCCGAGGTCGAACCGACCTGGGGCGGCGACATCAAGACGCGGATGGCGGCGACCGCGGCGACCTATCGCGCGGCGCAGAGCGCCCCGCCCGCCGCGATCGCGACCAAGACCGACGCGACCGTGCCGAGCGACGCGCCGGCGGTCGAGAACGCCACCGACGTCGCCAACCGGACCCAGGCGGATCTGGCCACCGCGGGCGGCGGGGTCGCGGAAGACGGAACCACGGAGCGCGGCCAATGACATCGCGGATCATCCCCGAACAGCTTGCCACCCTGCCCTGGCGGACCTTGCTGCTGGTCACGGCGATCGGGACCTTCGGGCTGGTCGTGCTCTATTCGGCGGCGGGCGGCTCGCTGCGCCCCTGGACGCTGCCGCAGGGCATCCGCTTCTTCATCCTGCTGGCGGGGTCGGTCGTGCTCTCGCGCATCCCCGAGCGCGTCTGGAAGGCGGCGGCGTGGCCGACCTATGGTGCGCTCGTCCTCGCGCTTGTGCTGGTCGAACTGCTGGGTGCGGTGCGCGGGGGCAGCCAGCGCTGGCTCGACCTCGGCTTCATCCGGCTCCAGCCGTCCGAATTGATGAAGCCGGCGATCGTGCTCGCCTGTGCGCGCTTCTACGACATGCTGCCGCCCAACGAGACGCGGCGGTTCGCAGCCGTCTGGCCCGCCGCGGTGCTGATCGGCATCCCCGCGGCGATCGTGATGAAACAGCCCGATCTGGGCACCGCGCTGATGATCTGCGCGGGTGGTGCGACGGTGATGTTCCTGGCGGGCATTCCGCTGAGGCTGTTCGTCGGCGGCGCGGTGGCCGCGTCGGTCGCGATCCCGCTCGCGATCAACTTCGCGCTGCACGATTATCAGCGCAACCGCATCCTGATCTTCCTCGATCCCGAAAGCGATCCGCTGGGCACCGGCTATCATATCAGCCAGTCGAAGATCGCGATCGGATCGGGCGGGCTGTGGGGCAAGGGGTTCCTCAACGGCACGCAGAGCCATCTCGACTATCTCCCCGAGGGGCATACCGACTTCGTCTTCGCGACGATGGCGGAGGAATGGGGGCTGGTCGGCGGCTGCCTGCTGATCCTCGCCTTCCTGCTGGTGATCCGCTGGGGGATCGAGGTCGGCCAGCGCGCGCAGTCGCGGTTCGCGCGACTGGCCGCTGCGGGGCTCGCCACGACGATCTTCTTCTATGTCGCGATCAACCTGATGATGGTGATGGGCCTCGCCCCCGTGGTGGGCATCCCGCTGCCGCTGTTCAGCTATGGCGGGTCGTCGCAGATGACCGTGCTGCTGTGCCTGGGGATATTGATGTCGATCGACCGGGAAAATCGCAAGACGACCCGCTGGTAAGCAGAAAAAGACAGCAATTTGGACGAAAGGGGGTTGCGGCCCCCGATGAGTCTGCTAACAGCGCGCCTCCAGCAGCGGGGCGCCACACCAGGGCGCCACTCAAAACCGCCCCGGAATGGACGCATAGCTCAGTTGGTAGAGCAGCTGACTCTTAATCAGCGGGTCCTTGGTTCGAGCCCAAGTGCGTCCACCAGAGTTTCCAACGGCCTCGCAGCGATGCGGGGCCGTTGTGCATTCGACGTCCCCTAAATTTCCCCTTTTCGGTGGTCAACGCAGCCTTCCGGCCCTCGCTTTACTCCACCGACGACAACTTAAGGGGCAGCCCTCGCCCGCTCCGTTTCAGGCTACGAGATAGCCGCGTTTGGTGGAAGCCAGCCTGTCCACTCTCCGGTGCTTCTAAGGCTAAATAGCCCTTCGTTCAGACCACGCGGGTCGGCAACCCACGCCCTGAGGGCAGCCTTTCCGTGCGCCACCATGCAAATACCAAAGCAGCCGGGCTTCAGCTGTGTCAGCCCATAAGTCTGAGATGCTTCGCTGTCGATAATCTGATCCAGACTCCAACAAACGGCGGGGGCCGGACGAAGATTTCATCGTACCCCTTGAAAGCGCTGCCAATCATCGGCACGAGCACCCCATGCTTAGACCAGAAGCGCAGATTGAGCACGACCTGATCCAGAAACTGCGGGAGCTGAAGTATGAGCATCGCGGCGACATCAAGGACCGTGTGGGACTGGAACGCAATTTCCGTGCGAAGTTCGAGGAGCTCAACCGGGTCAAGCTTTCGGACGCCGAGTTCCAAAGGCTCCTCGAAAAAATCGTGACCCCGGACGTTTTCGCCGCCGCCAAATCGCTGCGCGATCGTGACTCCATCGAGCGTGACGACGGTACCCCGCTCAATTACACGCTTGTCAACATTCGGGACTGGTGCAAAAATACTTTCGAGGTAATTGATCAGCTGCGGATCAATACCGACAACAGTCATCATCGCTATGACGTCATTCTGCTCATCAACGGCGTGCCGGTGGTTCAGATCGAGCTGAAGGCGTACACCGTCAACCCGCGCCGGGCGATGCAGCAGGTCGTCGAATACAAGAACGAACAAGGCGGCGGCTATCGCCGAACGTTGCTTTGCTTCATCCAGGTGTTTGTCGTTAGTAACCGCAATGATACCTGGTATTTCGCAAACAACAATGCGAAGCATTTCAGCTTCGACGCCGACGAGCGCTTTCTTCCGATCTATCAGTTCGCAGCCGAGGACAACAAAAAGATCGTTCACCTCGATCATTTTGCTGAAAAGTTTCTGGCGAAGTGCACACTGGGGCAGATGATCAGCCGCTACATGGTCAGCGTTGCCAGCGAGCAGAAGCTGCTGATGATGCGGCCTTATCAAATCTATGCAGTCAAGGCGATCGTCGACTGCATTCAGCAGGACGTCGGCAATGGCTATATTTGGCACACCACTGGCAGTGGCAAGACGCTCACGTCGTTTAAGGCGTCGACGTTGCTGAAGGACAATCCAGACATCGATAAATGCCTGTTCGTAGTCGACCGCAAGGACCTCGACCGGCAGACGCGCGAGGAGTTCAACCGTTTCCAGCCGGGCTGCGTCGAGGAAAATACCAACACTGAAACGCTGGTCCGCCGTCTGCTATCGGACGACTATGCCGACAAGGTGATCGTCACCACGATCCAGAAGCTCGGCCTCGCGCTCGATGACGGCAACAAACGCAATTACAAGGCGCGACTAGAGCCCTTGGCGGGCAGGCGCATCGCCTTCATTTTCGACGAATGCCACCGCTCGCAGTTCGGCGAAAACCACAAGGCGATCCGGGAGTTTTTCCCCCGTGCGCAGCTCTTTGGCTTTACCGGCACGCCGATCTTCGAAACGAACGCACGGTACGAACAGGTCGAGGGTGAGCAGGCCAGTCTCCGCACCACCGAAACGCTGTTCGAGCGTTCCCTGCACGAATACACGATCACGCACGCGATCGAGGACCGCAATGTGCTGCGGTTCCATATCGACTATTACAAGGCGGAAGGGGAGCGGCTCCCCAAGCCCGGCGAGGGGCTCAAGAAGGCGAAGGTCGTCGAGACCATCCTCGCCAAGCACGACGCCGCGACCGCCGAGCGCAAGTTCAACGCGATCCTGGCGACCAGCTCGATCAATGACGCAATCGAGTATGTCGAAAACTTCAAGGCCATCCAGGCCGCGCGCGCTGCCGCCGATCCGGATTTCCACCCTCTCAATGTCGCCTGCGTCTTCTCTCCGCCTGCCGATGGCAACCCAGATGTGCGCCAGTTGCAGGAAGACCTGCTGCAAGAGTTGGAGGACAACAAGGTCGATCCGGACGCCAAAAAGAATGCACTGCGGGCGATCATTCACGATTACAACGCGCAGTACGGCACCAACCACCGCATCGGCGAATTTGATCTCTATTATCAGGACGTACAGAAACGTATCAAGGACCAGCAATGGCCGAACGTCGATCTGCCCCACGCACAGAAGATCGATATTACTATCGTCGTCGATATGCTGCTGACCGGCTTCGATTCAAAGTTTCTGAACACGCTCTACGTTGATAAGAACCTGAAGCATCACGGCTTGATCCAGGCGTTTTCGCGCACCAATCGTGTGCTCAACGATACCAAGCCCTATGGCAACATTCTTGATTTCCGGTCGCAGCAGTCCAATGTCGAGGAGGCTATCGCCCTGTTCTCGGGCGAAAGTGTCGATGCGCCCGCGACCATCTGGCTAGTTGATCCCGCGCCCAAGGTTATCGCTAGCCTGACCGAAGCGGTCAAACGGCTCGACGATTTCATGGTGTCGCAGGGTCTTGAGGCGCGGCCGGACGAGGTGCCGAACCTTAAGGGCGATGCGGCGCGCGGGCAATTCATCGAGTTGTTCAAGGGTGTGCAGCGGCTGAAGACCCAGCTCGACCAATATACTGATCTGGAGGGCGCGCAGAAGGCCGCAATCGATGAGACCGTGCCGCCAGAGACGCTTCAGGGCTTCCGCAGCGCGTATCTGGAGACCGCGCAGCGGCTGCGCGAGAAGCAGCAGCGGCAGGGCGACGATGCCGACCCCGATCTGCAACAGCTCGATTTTGAGTTCGTGCTCTTCGCGTCCGCGGTGGTCGATTACGATTACATCATGGGCCTGATCGCTAAGATGACGCAGGCCCCCGCGGGCAAACGGACGATGAACCGCGACCAGCTGATCGGCCTGATCCAAGCCGATGCCAAGTTTATCGACGAGCGTGACGACATCGCCGAGTACATCCGCGGGCTCCCGGTTGATCAGGCGCTCGAGGAAAGGGATATCAAGGTTGGATACGACGCATTCAAGGCCGAGAAGAAAGCGGCGGAGCTGACCGCGATCGCGACGGTGAACGGGCTGGAGATCGCGGCGCTCCAGGCGTTCGTCGATGAAATCATCCGCCGCCGCATTTTCGATGGCGAGCAGTTAAGCGACCTGATGGCGCCCCTCGGCCTCGGCTGGAAAGCGCGGACGCAAAAGGAACTGGCGCTGATGGAGGCGCTCACCCCGCTGCTATACAGGCTAGCGGAGGGGCGCGAGATCTCGGGGCTGAGCGCGTATGAGCAGTGATGGGACTAATGCTGTAACTGCTCAGGGGGATAAGCGAATGCCGAAGTTGCGCTTTCCAGAGTTCCTAAACGCAGGCGAGTGGAAGCTGCGCGAGTTAAGCGAGCTGCTAACCGAACCGAAAGCGAAGAACCGTCAACTAAAATACGGACACGAGCAGGTGCTCTCCGTTTCGGGCGAGCACGGCTGCGTTAACCAGATCAGTTTGTTGGGGCGGTCCTACGCAGGAGCGAGCGTCAAGGAATATAACGTCGTCGAAACGGGTGACATCGTTTACACGAAGAGTCCGCTTAAGGCGTGCCCCAATGGCATCATAAAGGCCAACAAAGGCCCGGCAGGTATCGTATCTGTTCTATACGCAGTCTATCGTCCGATAGAGGCGGCGACATCAGAGTTCATTGATTACTATTTCTCTAGTCACTGGAATCTGAACGCCTATTTAGAACCTTTAGTAAAAAAGGGTCCCAAGAACAGCATTCTGGTCAATAACTCCGATGTCTTGAAGGGGCGCATCGGTGTGCCGGAGCACGACGAACAGCAGAAGATCGCCGACTGCTTGTCCTCGCTCGGTGCCGTGATCGCCGCGGAGGGGGAGCGGCTGGCAGCGCTTAGAGATAACAAAAAGGGCCTGATGCAAGCGCTGTTCCCCGCCCTAGGCCAAGCCACCCCCCGCATCCGCTTCCCCGAGTTTCGGGACGCGGGTGAGTGGGCAACAGTCAATTTGTCAGAAGTCGCGTTCTTTCAAGAGGGGCCCGGAATCATGGCTGTTGATTTTTGTGACATAGGGGTGCCGCTTATTCGGCTATCTGGAATTAGCGGAACGTCAGTAACACTTGATGGCTGTAACTATATTGACCCCATGAAGGTAAGCGATAAGTGGGAGCACTTTTGCCTTGATCTCGATGATCTCGTTATTTCCACTAGCGCGACCTTTGGCCTTGTTGCTTCCGTTACTGAAGAAGCTGCTGGTGCAGTTTTCTACACGGGCTTGATCCGATTTCGGCCGCGTAGTGGAAATTTGGAAAGTAGCTACTTGAAGACGTTCTTAGGAAGCGAGCCCTTTGCCCGCCAAGTTCATAGCGCTGCGGTCGGCGGAGGGATCAAACACTTTGGTCCGACTCATCTAAAGCAGATGACAATGCCACTACCTTCGATAGCTGAGCAAAAACTGGTCGCAGATTGCTTGAACGCAATCGACGATCTGATCGCCGGAGCCGTTCAACGGCTTGAAGCTTTGAACGTTCACAAGTCCGGCCTGACGCAGCAGCTCTTCCTGTCGCCCGCTCAGGTGACGGCATGATCCCCGCTACCCCCCACGCCGACCTGCCCGCCCTCGCAACGCATCTGCGCGCGGTGCTGAACGGCACAGACGCCGCGCCGGGAAAGAAGTGCATCCTGCTCTACGCCTATAACGGCACTGGCAAAACGAGGCTGTCGATGGCGTTCAAGGATGTCGGGAAGCAGGGCGATGCGCGCGATACGCTCTATTTTAACGCCTACACGGAAGACCTATTCACGTGGGACAATGACCTTGATGGTGATGCCAACCGCAAGCTGCGCCTGAACACTAGTTCACGCTTCTTCAATGGGCTGGACGAGCTGGAGATGGAATCAAAGATCGGGCCGCTGTTGGAACGATACGCCGATTTTACCTTCCGGATCGACTATGCCGAAGGAAGCGTCACCTTCTCGCGCGATGTTGTAATCATCGGCGCCGATGGCAATCTGCGGACTGAGATACTTGACAACATCAAGGTGTCGCGCGGCGAGGAGAACATCTTCGTCTGGTGCTTTTTCCTTGCCATTGCCCAATTGGCGATCGCGACGACCGACGATGCCGAGCCCTATGCTTGGGTCAGACACATTTACGTCGACGATCCCATATCCTCGCTCGACGAGCATAACGCAATCAGCGTCGCCTGCCATATCGCCGCCGTGCTGAAAGGCCAGGACCGCGTGAAGGCCATCATCTCGACGCATCACACGCTGTTTTTCAATGTGCTGTGCAATGAGCTCGGGAATGCCGACAAGCGCTTTCTGACGAAATGCGCCGACGGCACATTCTTGGTGCGCGGAACCGGCGACACGCCCTCGTTCCACCACGTCGCGCTGTTGACCGAGCTCCAGAAGGCGGCCGACAGCGGCGACCTTTACACCTACCACTTCAACATGCTGCGCTCGGTGCTCGAAAAGACGTCGAGCTTTCACGGGTTCGGTGGCTTCAAAGCCTTGATCGACCGGGACGACGACGACCCCGACGGCATTGTGCACGGCCGGCTGCTGAACGTCATGAATCACGGAAACTATTCGCTTTACGAACCCGTCGAAATGGTGCCCGAGAACAAGGAAGCATTCCGCCGCATCCTAGCTAACCTGCGGGCGCGCTACACATTCAACCCGGAACTTTTCGACGACCCCCAACAGGCAGCCGCAGCATGACCGACCAGGAACAGAAGAAGCTCGGCCAAACGCTGTGGAACATCGCCGACCAACTACGCGGCGCGATGAACGCCGACGATTTTCGTGATTACATGCTGGCGTTTCTGTTTCTACGTTACCTGTCCGACAATTACGAATCGGCGGCGGCGAAGGAGCTAGGGCCGGACTACCCTGCGCTTGGGGCTGACGACAGGCGCGCGCCGCTCTTGGCTTGGTACGCCGCCAACGCCGCCGACGTCGCGACCTTCGAAACGCAGATGCGTCGCAAGGTGCACTATGTCATCCGCCCCGAACATCTGTGGACCAGCATCGTCGAAATGGCGCGCGTCCAGAATGGCGACCTTCTCGACACCCTGCAAAAGGGCATGAAATTCATCGAGGAGGAGTCGTTCCACAGCACGTTCAAGGGGCTGTTTTCCGAGATCAACCTGTCGTCGGAGAAACTTGGCAAGACTCTGCCGGATCGTAATGCAGCTCTGTGCAAGATCATCACTGAAATCGCTAAGGGGCTGAGACAATTCTCCACAAACAGCGATACGCTTGGCGATGCGTACGAATATCTGATCGGGCAATTCGCCGCCGGGTCCGGCAAGAAAGCCGGCGAATTCTACACGCCGCAGCTCGTCAGCGACATCCTGTCGCAAATCGTCGCGCTTGACAGCCAAGACCCTACCCAGGGCAAGCGCCATCATATCGACAGCCTGCTCGACTTCGCCTGTGGCTCGGGATCGTTGATCCTGAACGTCCGTAGCCAGATGGGGCCGCGTGGCATCGGCAAAATCTACGGTCAAGAGAAGAACATCACGACCTATAACCTGGCGCGCATGAACATGCTGCTGCACGGGGTGAAGGACAGCGAGTTCGAGATTTTCCACGGCGATACGCTGACCAACGAATGGGATTTGCTAAGAGAAACGAACCCGGCGCGGATGCCGCGTTTCGACGCCGTCGTTGCCAACCCGCCATTCTCGTATCGGTGGGACCCGTCGGGTTCGATGAGCGACGATGTGCGCTTCAAAAATTACGGCTTGGCCCCCAAATCGGCCGCCGACTTCGCGTTCCTGCTTCACGGCTTTCATTTCCTGAAAGACGACGGCGTGATGGCGATAATCTTGCCGCACGGTGTCCTGTTCCGCGGCGGGGCCGAAGAGCGCATTCGCACCAAGCTCCTGAAGGACGGGCACATTGACACCGTCATCGGCCTCCCCGCCAACCTGTTCTATTCGACCGGTATCCCGGTTTGCATCCTCGTGCTGAAGAAGTGCAAGAAGCCGGACGACGTGCTGTTCATCAATGCTGCCGAGCATTTCGTCCGCGGAAAACGTCAGAATTCACTTGGCGATGGCAAAAACGGTCAGCCGGATCATATTGGCAAGATTGTTTCTACTTATCAGCACCGTCACGAAGAGCCGCGCTATTCGCGCCGCGTGCCGATGTCCGAAATCGCCGACGAAAAGAACGGCTACAGCCTCAACATCAGCCGCTACGTCAGCACCGCTCAGGCCGAGGTCGAGATCGATCTTGCTGCAGTACACGCGTCGCTTGTCGAGATCGACAAGCGCTCGAGACAGGCGACAACGCGACATAACGGATTTCTCAAAGAGCTTGGGTTGCCACCGCTGCCGTCCTGATGGCGGGTCGGTTTGTTGCAGGCGACGCCAAGTACCGCTTCTTATCGAACTTTTCGACGCCCACCTGTGTCCGGAAGCGAAAACCGCGAGACGCATCTTGTCCCCTGCGTCACCGGCTCTAAGCCATCACCATGAACATTAGGCAGATCAGGGTCTTTATCGCCTCGCCCGGCGGATTGGAAGACGAGAGGAAGGCGGCGTTTGAGGAGGTCGAGCGGATCGACCGGAGCATCGCCGTCCATCTGAGAGGCAACCTGCGGCCCTACGGGTGGGAGCGCTCCATGTCAGGTCTCGGACGCGCACAGGAGCTGATCAACCGCGAGATGGAGACTTGTGACCTCTTCATCGGGATCATGGGGCAGAAGTGGGGCACGCCACCCGGCCTTGACGACCGCTTCAGCTCAGGGTTCGAGGAAGAGTGGGAGCTCTCCCTCGAGCGCAGCATTCAGACCGGCAGTCCCGTCATGACCATGCTCTTCAAGGCGATCCCAGAGGACCAGCAGAGCGATCCGGGTGCGGAGGTCCAGAGGGTGCTGGAATTCAAGAGGCGGCTCCGCGACGGGAAGATGTTCTTCTACAAGGAGTTTGCTTCAACCAGCGAGTTCCTGGATCTTGTTCGGGAGTTCCTGTCGAGGCAAGTCATTGAAATGCTGCATCATGACGTGCGTCCGCCGGAGCAGATTCCAGCGACAGCGTCTTCTACCCAAAGCGTCGGCAGGTCAGCGAACGACACCGTGACACCAGGCGCAGCAGAATCGGCTGCCTTCCTGGAAGCGGTCTCACGGCAGGTTCTCACTAAACACGGGCCGGACGCCGCCCACGTCGCCCGTCTGCGGCTTGTCGCCGCCGCAGCCGGGGTGTCGGGCAACGATGCGCAAGTTGTAGGCGTGCACGACGCCAATCTCCTGCATGCGCATCGGTCGACATTCAACTTCACCTTCGCCGAGCGTCGAACGCTTCTGGGGGCGGGGCTTTCCAGCATACAGAGCGAGAACGTGCCGCTGTGGTCCTGGCTTGCCAGCGTCGGCGGAGGTCAAGCCGAAAGGCTTCAGTTTCTGACAGTCTACGGCGAGGAGGCGGAGCGGGTTGGGGCGATCGTGGCCATGCGCCTGATGCATCTTCCCGTTGTCATCAATGACACCTTCGGTGTGGAGCGGATAGAAGCGGGGTGGCTGGGTACGGAGACCGAGGCGGCGGTTAGGGTTGCGGCGTTGCGCTACCTCGCGGAAATTGGTTCGCGCGAACAACTAGACATGGTCCAGCGCGAAGCGAACCTTGCCGACAAGGACACGCTCCCGCTTGCGATCGAGGCAGCGCTGTCCATTCTACTGCGGACCGACGAGGTGCAGGCCGCCCGACATATCCTCGTCACACCATTTGAAACGCTTGACGCGCAGCTTCTGCGTCGAGTTCTGGCCCAGTTCGATCAGTTGGGGACCCAGGAGCTGCTCGCTGGCCTAGACCATCGCTCAGGAGCGGTCCGCGCTGTGGCGCTTGAGAAGCTGAGCGATCGTGGCGCGCTCGATCGAGGAGTGCTGGTCCGGGCGATGGAGGACGAAGACGCCTCCGTCCGCGTCTCGGCGCTCCGTGGTGTTGAGCGAAACGGGAAACTGTCTAATCTCGACGAGGCCTACGAAGTACTTAGCAAGCCAGCCGGGAAGCCACGCGGATTGTTCATGACGATCGGTGGCGTCGATTTCGCGGGAGTCCGCGCATTTGAGCGTTACCGCTGGAGCCGATTACAAGCTATGGCAGCCGATGAGCTGAAGGGCCTTCTCGATGTTCCGCTCCACCGAGATGCCGCCTACCGCGCACTGGCGGCCCGCCGCATTGAAGGGTTCGCCTCGAGCTTGCGAAGCGACCTCCTCGACGGCTTCGAAACATACTTCGCCCGGCACTGGCCGCATGGCATCAAGCCTACCCAGCAGAGCGGGTTGCTGTTCTCGTTGAGCTACGATCCCGAGAAAGCGAAAAAAAGGGATTTAATTTACGAGGCAACCGAGGTCGTTTTGACGCAGCGTGATGCCGCTGATCTCGATCTAGTACGTGAGCTAGTCGACCGAAAGTTGGTGGAACCGGGAAGCGCGCTAGTGTCTTATCTTAGCGTCTTGGGAGACAGTGGTGACATCTCGCGCCTTGCGAGCGTGAGCCCCTTCAATTGGCTGAGGTTTCAGGATTTTGAAGGGTCAGATGTGGAGAAGGAGGCCGCTCGCGCTATTCTACGGATTTATCATGGCAGCTTCGACGAGTTGATGGCGATAGATTTGCCCGTTGGAATGCGAGCTAAATTGATCGACGAAGTGCCGCCTTCTAAGTTTGCGAAACTGACGGACGATCAGATTCTCCAACTGCTGCAGTCCGCGGACAAGGTGCGCCGGGCTGCAGCTCGCAAGGTCGCAGGCTGCGTCGAACGAGATCGGATCGGGCGGATTGAAGCGGAATACCGCACGCGCGAGGACACCTACTTCTACCAAGTGATCCACTGGCTGGATCTCGGATTGGCATTAGATCCACCGAAAGTGAGACAGGTCTTGGCAACCAAGCCGTGAGGCGACGCGGCCGCTTCATACCGGGCAGAGGCGAGCCTCTGTGGTACGCAGGGCTTCCGAGCAGGAAATGCTTACAATGCGTCAGTCATACAATCCGCTCAATCCCGAGCTGCCTAGGGTTACATGAACCAGCGACTAGCTTTAGGTAGCGCTTAAGCCGCCGTGAATGGCTCCTAGGTCGTTTTTCCGATAGCCTCTCCTGAGTTGCGAACTACGGAACTGCGCTGAGGAGGTTTGTTGCGATGGTCCGCCCCACCCGCTCATCTCCAAAAAAGGTCCGGGTGACCCGGCTGCCACGCGGCAGCCCGGTCAATCAACGTGATCTACAAATCTCATTTCAACGCTCGTGCATACGAAGCTGACCCGTTCAGCGACATGTCGAGGCACAAGGTATTGAGATCCGCCATCCGCCGTCTCGATCGTGACGAAACGAGCAAACCGGCCCTCATCAACCCACTCCGCCACGTCGAACGCGCTAGAGGCCGCATCCGCCAGCGACAATCGCCGGCCGTCCACCTCATCGAACGATAGAACGGCGCTGAGATCTTCTACCTGCTCTATAAGGTAGGCCGGCGCACCAAACAGATGCGTAAAGCTCGCCTGCTCGATTGGTCCGTCGATGTAGTCTTCCATGTCGGTCAAGACCTGCTCTGTTGGAACACATGCACCTTCCGGCAGACAGGCACGCATGGCAGCCAGATTGTCGAATATCTTCATCAGCGTGTCCCGTACCTTGATACGGGCCAATAATATTTGTGCGACGGGCGGGGCTGATGCGGGCCCGCAAAGACGGTCAACGTAAAGGCGTATTGCAAACCGCCGCAGAAGCCGTGAAACCCTCCCTTGCCTCCATGAAAGTGGGGGTGGGGCGAAGTCAAAGTCGGATTGCGATCGCACGTAGGCGACTCTAAAGAGGGAAAAAGTATGCAGGAACGGGCACCAGCGCATCCCGCGTACGGGGCGAAAGGTAGCTCGTCCATGGACACGCGTTACGACGCAGCGTCGGGAACCGCGCGGGCCAGCCTGGCGATGCGTCCCCTACGCGACGATCACGGAGCGGCCGCTTGACCTTCCTGGGTTGGGTCGACCACGACAGCTCCCGCGAGGAGGCGATCCTGCGCGCGCTCGGCGCCGCGAAGGGGAGCGACGCGCGCGACGAACTTGGCCTTGGAACGATCCGGGACAGCTTCGCGGACCTATTTTTCCCCGGCATCTCAACGATCCAGCAGCGCGTCCGCTACTTCCTTTTCGTCCAGTGGTGCTGCGAGCTCGCCGCGTCGCAAGGCGACTCCGACAGGATCGTCGCACGCCTGCGGGCCAACGAGGAAACGCTCATCGGATCGCTGAAGCACCTCGGCGAGGGACACGGCGTCATCGGCATTCTCAGCCAAGACGACCTCGAGCGCATGCCGAGCGAGATATACTGGAATGGGCTGGCCGTCTTAGGCATGCGGCGGATACGCGGGGGTCGGCCGCGATGGGCGCGCCAAGTCGCCGCCTCCCGCTGGGCGGCAAAGGAAAGCAACCTGCTCGACGAGGGCCGGAAGCCGGCGGTCGACCTCGGCTTCGATGCCGAGAGGCCCGATCCGCCCAAGAACTTCCCACGGATCGAAGACCTCGACTTTGGCCTCACCCGGGAGGAGGGAGACTTCCTGCGATCTAGGCTTTCGGCGGCCTGCATCGACGATGATCGGCTCGGCCACCGCTACAATCTCTTTGGCACCTTCTCGCGCCACCGCCGCGCGACCCGGGCGGCATGGCTGTGGGACCACCCGCGGGTGGGAGCTCTGAAACCCGAGGTGCGCGACATGGTGAAGCTCGCCGCCGCCTTCGCCCGCATCATGCAAGGGGCCGCTATCCTCTACAACGTATGTGTGACGCGGCTGCTGCCGCCCACTCCGGATGCGACGAGGCTCGTGGCGCAGCACTCGCGGGGCTTCACGGAGTGGGCTGCGGCACTCAGCGCGGCCGACGTCGATCTCCTCGTACGCCGCCTGCCCGAAATCCCCCGCCTCGGGGCGCTGACCCGACACCGGGTCGACGAGCGCACGCTGGGCTTCGTGCGCCGCTGGACTGAACTCGCGGCTGGCGGCGCCGGCCTGCTGGATCACGCCGGGGCGCTCGCGCTCGTCAGCGAACGCGAAGTCTACCTCAAGGCCGGGGGCGGAACGTCGCGCATCCGGTCCGCCAAGCAGCGCGAGCGTTGGAACGGGAATTCTGGCAGCCAGATGATGGACTTCCGCTGGTTCCGGGCGCGCAGCTGCCTGAACGACCTAGCGGCCAAGCCCAGTGCTTGAGCCCCAGCGTCGTTCCTCGCTCTACGACATCCTGCGCGCGCCCGGCGGAATGGAGCTCGACTGCCTAGTCGCCACCACCTACTCGGCGTCGCTCGACACCGTACTCTCCCTGCCGGCGGCCATGCTCGTCGACGGCGCAGGCGGCCGCATGCGCAAGGCCGGCACCTTCAGCGCCGCCGACCTCGCTGCGCTGCGGCGCGTCGTCTCGCGCACCATGGTCTTCTGCCAGGGCGGCGCCATCCATCCCGCGGAGCTCGTCCCGCCCTCGATCATCGAGGCGGAAGGAATGGTCCACCAAGTTGCCGCTCCCAATGGCGGCAGCTTCCACCCCAAGGTCTGGATCATGCGCTTCCGCCGCGAGGACACGTCCCGGACCCTGCTTCGCGTCGCCGTTATGAGCCGCAACCTCACCGGCGACGGCTCGTGGGACGCGGGCGTGGTGCTCGAGGGCGGTGCCGCGCTTGCCAGGCGCGAGCGCAACGACCTCGGCGACCTGCTCAGGCTGCTGCCCGGCCTCTGCATTAACTCCCTCCCCCGCGATCGCACGTCCCTACTGAACGAACTCGCCGGCGAAGTGGAGAGCGTGCGCTGGAAGCTGCCACCCGAGGTCGGGCGCCCGGCGTTCCACCTGGTCGGCGGCGGCCCCGGCGCGGGCTGGTCGCAGCCAGCGAGCGAACGCCTCGCCATCATATCCCCGTTCCTGTCGGCCACGGCGATCGACAGGCTGACGGAGACGACGAAGCAGACGCCGCTCATCGTCTCGCGCAAAGACGCTATCGAGGCGTGCTGGCCATCGCTCGACGGCCGCTTCGCCCGGACGCTCGTTCTGTCGCCGCCCGACGGCACGGGTGACGGCGACGCCGCCGACGAGGCCGTCACCGCGGGCGGCCGCAGCCCCCAGCTGCACGCGAAGATTCTGATTTGGGAGGACCGCGGTCGCGTCCGCATGGCCATCGGCTCGATGAACGCGACGGCGGCGGCGGTGTTGGGCAAGAACGTCGAGTTCATGGTTAGCCTGGATTGCACGAAGGCGATGGGGGACGCGGGCGTAGAGGGGCTGCTCGAGCGAGGGCATCTCGGTTCCGTGCTTGAGGACTTCGCCCCCGAGCCCAACGCGGAACGCATCGCGCCTCGCTTCGACGACCGGCCCGCGCGCTCCTACCTGCTAAATGCAGGGCTGCATCTTCACTGCACGGCTGCGGCGGATGGCTGGCACGTCGACCTCGTGCCGGGCGCTCCCCATGCCGACATCGTCACCCTGTTGCCGGGGCTCCGCTTCCGGCCGGTCACTCTCGCATCGATCCGCGCCGGCGCGTGCGCAACGGAACTGGCGCGCGGGGAGCCCGCGCGGCTTCCCGGTACGCTCGACCTGTCGGAGATCACGGGTTTCGTGTTCTTTGAGGCGGACGGCCCGGACGGCCCCATCGCGTTCACTCTAAACCTCCAGGTGCGCGGCGTCGCAGAGGAGGAGCGGCGACACGCCGCGCTCCGATCGCTCTTGCCCGATGACCGCAGCCTCACCTTGTTCCTGCGCGTCCTACTCGGCGACTTCGACGCGCTCGATACGGTGAACGGCCCGCCCGGCGACGGCGCCGGTCCCGCCCAATCGGGTGCGGCGGGTCGCTCCGGCATCCTTGAATTGCTCGTCCGGTGCGCCGCCGACGAGCCCGCCCGGCTGCGTTCGGTCGAGCAGACCCTCTCCGCCTTTAGCGAGGCCGAGCTCCATATGGTAACGTCAACTGAGTTCCGTGCGCTATGGGCAGCGATCCTGCAAGCGGCCGCGACAAAGTGACCGAAAACCGCAGCGAGCCCACCCGCTTTCAGAAGCGGACGATCGACTACGTCATCCGGCGCTTTTGGGACGATGCCGAACCCGCGCGCCGCTTCCTCGTTGCCGACGAGGTCGGCTTGGGCAAGACCGTCGTCGCGCGGGAGGTGCTGGCCGAGGCGCTGCGCCGGCGGCCCGGCGAGAGCGTCGACATCGTCTACCTCTGCTCGAGCCAGCCGGTAGCAAGCCAGAATTTGAAGCGGCTAAAGGTTCGCGGGCACGGAGGCACCCGCAAGGCGACGCGTCTCACCATGCTGGCGCTCGAGCCGGCCACTCCCGGCGGCGTCCGGTATTTCGCGCTGACGCCCGACACCTCGTTCAAGGTCTCGGGGAAGTCGGGCACGGTGCGCGAGCGCGCGCTGATCCACGCCTGCCTCCGCAGGACCCTGCGCGGCGATCGCTTCGACGCCGTCATCCGACAAGTCTCGGAATGGAGCTGGGAGCGCGAGACGGCGAGAATGGCAGCCATGACGCTCGACCCGCGCGTCGTCGACGCGTTCCGCGAGGCGGTCCGCGCCGACGCCGACCTGCTGGAGGACGTCCGGCGGGTCGGACGGGACATACTGGAGGCCCCCAAAGACGAACGGCTCGAACGCGGTCTAAAGAGGCGGCGCGACGAGGTCGTCGGGCGGCTGCGTCGGCACCTGGCCATCCACAGCGCCCAAGCGATGGCCAGCAACGGCCTCGTCATAGTCGACGAGTTCCAGCGGTTCGCAACGCTGTTCGACACGCGCAGGATCGATACCGACATCGCGGTCAGGCTGGTGGACAGCCTACTCAGCCGTTCGGTGCCGGACCGGCGGGTGCTGTTGCTGTCCGCCACCCCCTACAGGATACCCGGCGCCGAGACCGTCCCCGGCCAGACGCCGTACGCCGACTTCGTCACCCTCGTGCGCTTCCTGGCGGACGAGCCGACCGCAGTGGACCTCGCGGAGGCGCTCGACCGCTACGCGCAGGCTCTGCGGTCCAATCCTCCAGAGGTGGAGGCGATCGTTGCCGCGCGCAACGACGCGCGCGCGATCCTCCGACCCATCATGTGCCGGACCGAGCGCACCGGCGCCGCGTCGAACCCCAACGCCATGGTCCGCGAGGAGACGCGAGCTCTCGATCCTGGAGATGGCGATCTCGCGGGCGCGGTGTCCGCGCGACGCATCGCGCGCCGGCTGAAGGTGCGCGATCCGGTAGAGTATTGGAAGTCTGCGCCCTTCCTCCTCGACTTCATGCGCGACTACCAGTTCCGCACTTCAGTGAACGACGCCCCCGAGGGAGACCGCCCGTTCGTCGGCAGGCAGGCGCGGCATGGCCGGCTGGTGCTGGACAAGCCGGCGCTCAGGCGCCTCGATCCCCTCGCCGTCCCGTCCGCGCGCCTGCGCGACCTCGTGGACGACGCGATGCCGGCCGGGTCCGAGCGCCTGCTTTGGACGCCGCCGTCGCTCCCATACGTAAAGCCAGGCGGCGAGTACGCGCGGACGCCGAACGACCTCAAGCGCCTCGTCTTCACGGAATGGCGGCTCGCTCCCGACGCCATCGCGGCGCTGACCTCCTACGTCGTCGAGCAGAGGCTGGACGCCGGTCTGCGCGCCTCCCACGCCAAGCGCACACGCCGCTCCGACGGCGGACAGGGCCTGCGCCACAAGCGCTTCGGCGACCTCGGGAACATGCTCCGGCTGGGACGCGCCAACCAGGGGGCGGACGAGCCGACCCTCGCCATGCTGCCGCTCCTGCTGCTGCTCTCGGGCCAGCGCATGGCGGACTGGGGCGACCCCCTGCCCCACGCGATCGAGGCGGGCGGACCGGCGGATCCGGCGACGGTACTGCGCGCCGCCGCGGCGCACGTCCGATCTGCGTTGAGGCGGCTTCCGCCGAGCACCTCCACCGGAAGGGTCGACGAGCGGTGGTACTGGGCCGCGCCGCTGCTCATCGAAGGGGCGCCGTCCCTCCATCGGTGGCTGGCGGACGACGACCCGTTCCTCGCATCCAGCGAGACGACGCCGCCCGACCTCGAGCGCGTGCGCGCCGCGATATCGGCGGTGGTCGAGGATCCCGGCTCGCTCGGCCGGCGGCCGCGGGACCTTGCCCAAGTCGTCGCCAAGACCGCCGTCGCCGCGCCCGGGGCGTGCGCGTACCGTGCGCTCAGACGCACCGCGTCGGGTCCGGTAACAGAGGCGCAGCTGCGACGTTCGGCCTTCCACGTCGCGCGGGGCTTCCAGAGCCTGTTCAACCAGAGCGAGGCGGCCGCCGCGGTCCAGCTCGAGCAGCCCGGGCGCAAGCGCGTGTTCTGGGACCAGGTCCTCGACTACAGCCTCTCGGGCAACCTCCAGGCGGTCCTCGACGAGCACCTGCACTTCGAAGCCGACGGGCTGGCCATGTTCGACGGTACCAACGCCGAGAAGCTGCAGATGGCGGCAAAGGCGGTGCACACGGCGCTGACGCTCCGTCGGGCCTCGATCGACGTGCACGGCCTCGGACGCCGCCGCGCCGCCGGGTCGGAGGACCGCGACCTAGTGCGCCTTCGGTGCCGACACGGCGCCAGGTTCGCGGAGGTCAAGGAGCCCAATGGGGAGGTCAGCCGCCTCGATGTCGTGCGGGGCGCGTTCAACTCGCCGTTCCGCCCCTTCGTACTCGCGTCGACCGCCGTCGGCCAGGAAGGGCTCGACTTCCATCCGTGGTGCCACGCGGTCGTCCACTGGAACCTTCCGAGGTCGCCGGTCGAACTGGAGCAGCGTGAGGGCCGCGTCCACCGCTACAAAGGCCACGCGGTGCGCCTCAACGTCGCATCCGCGATCGGCCTCAGCGGCCTTACGACGAACGCTGCCGCGGGCGACCCATGGCAGGCACTGTTCGACGCGGCCGCCCTACAGGACAAGGAGAACGAGCTGTCCCCATGCTGGCTCTTCGAGCCGACCCCGGAAGCTGTGCGCATCCGGCGGATCGTGCCGTTTCTCCGCTACAGCCGCGAGGAGGAGGCCTGGCCCAGGCTGCGCGCGAGGCTAGCGACCTACCGCCTTGCGTTGGGCCTGCCGAGGGCGGACGACCTCCTCGAGGCGCTCGAACGCAACGGTGTCACCGCGGAGCAGTCGGCCGAGTGGAAGATAGATCTCCATCCGCCGCCCGCGCGCGTTAGGAACGCCTGAAGTCGCGTTTCGCTGGAGCCCCGGCGTCGACAGCGACGCTATGACCAGCGGACCGCGCACCGGCCGCCGCGCTTCACCGCCGATGTGGAAAGCCGAAAACCGGCGGACGTGGCGCCCGCATCTAAGTAGCAACGCCGACCGCTTCTTCTAGTCAGCCCTGATAACCACAGTATCGTGCTAATCGGCAATGACCCGGCAAGGAGCGCATCGTTCGACAAGCGCCTTGCGGCGGACATACCTCTCAGAAAGCCTGTCGATCAGGCGCCGAGCTTTTAGACTATCGTCACAAGGAATAGTGTCACCGATCGCTTGATGCGATCGGTGACACTTAAGTCATGCGGTGCCAACTGGGCTCACCGAGCGTGTCATTGCGAAGTGTTCGCCTTGAGCCGCACCGCAATGAACGCGGCAACGTCGGTTGCGGAGTAGCGCACCGTGCTTCGGCTCAGCTTCGCGTAGCGTGGCCCCTCGCCGATTATGCGCCAACGCTCCAGTGTCCGCTCCGTGAGCCCGAGCATCTCGCCGACCTCCTGCGGCGTCAGGAGGCGGGGCATGTCACCTGCGGCTTGGTCCATCGCCGCTACCATTGGGTCTATGACGAGGGGCCCGGGAGCGGCGGCCGGTGCGGCGCAAGAGGGCGCCGGGGAAGCTGACGACAACCTGCGAGAGGCCAGCGTGAACTTTTGACTGCGGTTCATGGGAGTATCTCCAAAAAAGAACGGCCCCGGGATCATCTCCGTGGGGCCGCAAGGTGGTCGATAATGACTGCCGATTAACAGTCGGCAGGAAGGGCGAGATTGGCCGCTTCCATGAGCCGCGCCGGGGCGAGGTGAGAATACCGGGCGGTCATCGCAGTAGAGGCGTGGCCAAGCAGTTGCCCCACCTCGTAAAGGCTACGCCCCTGCCCTACCAATCTGGATGCATAGGTGTGACGCAGCTGGTGGAGCACAAAGCCGGGATCGATGCCTGCCCGCTCTTTCACCCGCACCCACACTTTCTTGAGATCGCTGATCGGCTTGGCCGGATCAGAGCCGGGGAAGACCCAAGGGCTGTCGCAGCGAGGCACCCGGCGGAGGATGCGGATCGCCGCGTCCGACAGCGGAATGTATCGCGTGCGACCGCTCTTGGACGAAGCGGCTGGCACCGTGAGAATGTGCCGATCAAGGTCGATCCGTTCCCACCTTGCACCGAGAACTTCTCCCCGGCGAGCTCCAGTCGCCGCCAGCAGCGCGATGGCGCACGCCGCTGTCTGACTAGGCTCGACGTCGAGCGCTTGGAACATCGCAACTAGTTCGGCATCGGTAAGGAACTGCTCGCGTCCGTGCTCGCGTTGCATTTGGGCTCGCTGAGCGGGATTGCGCCCCTCGTACACCTCCCAATGTAGAGCAATGTTAAACACGCGTTTGATAAACGCGGTGTATCGATTTCGCGTGGCGCCAGAGAGACCTTCGCGAGCGAGCCGCTCCTGAAACTCCGCAACGTCGCCGGAGCGTATCTGGTCAAGATAACGGTGCCCCCATGCCGCCTTCAGCCGCAAACGAAAGAAACTTTCCTGATCACGGTAGGAACGCAGCTTTCCTTTCACGTACGGCAGATAACGCTCCTCAACGAACTCTCCGAAGGTCGGCACTGCTCGCAATCTGTCGCGGTCGGCGGCGGGATCACCACCGAGCGCCGCCGCCGCCTTGATCTCCTGAGCCCTTTTTCGAGCTTGATCGAGCGTCACGTCTCCGTGACGGCCAATCCGCACTTCCCGCTGGCGACCGCGGGGGTCGTTGTAACGGCAATAGTAGGTGACCTTCCCGGAGGCTCTCACCTCCATAAGAAAGCCGATAAGCTTGTCGTCGCACAGGCGCAGCTTCGCTTTGCCCTCCGGCACAGCCGGCGGATTCGACGCCAAGCCGCGGGTTAACGCGGGCATGGCAATATTCTCCGATGTTAGGTGGGGCCGCTCGGCGATCAGCGCGGGGCGACAATGGACTGTTGCGGGCCGCCGGCGTCCTTTGCGGCTGAGGGCGTCAGAACATTGGGTGCGCGTGGATCAACCAGCGACCGTTATGTCCCGGCAGGTGTGCGCCGAGCTCCTCATCGAAGCTCGGCGATGCGATCAGTTCAAGATCGAGGCCAAGGAGGCAAGCTGTCGATGCAGGTAGACCTCGTACAACGTGATCAAAGCGCCAGACCGGCATAAGAAAAGCGGGTGCCGGGCTGGCCGCAACGTTCCTTGTATCCCGACTGCCGTCGAATGGCAGGCTTCCGATAAGGGAGCGGAGCTCAACAGCAAAGTCTTGGACCGTGCCACCCCCTATATCCTGAATGCTGAAGCTGGCGACGTGCCCGAGGTTGCGCAGATTGAGCAACGTGCAATTGATATGCTTCCTTTCCCTCCGGGTGATCGCCAACCGCCACGCCTGTACCTCCGCGCTGTGAGCGAAGGCGATCGCAATGATGCTCTCGGCGCGCACCGCCGTCATGGCTTCCTCCAGTGAACCTGCCGGGCGCCCGGCAGTACTATCACCAAGCGGAACAGCGTCACTTCTACGGCTGAGACCTTTGGGTGGCCGCCGGGCGTCCGTTGATATGCGAAACGCCGCAGGAATGCGGCAACCAGTGAGAGCGCCGGTCCTGCAAAACGTGCGCGGCTCAGCATGTCCGCTCGCCGACTGCGAGTGATGGATGATATGCCTGCTGAAACAGTACGCGAATGGTCGAGAACCAGCAGCCTGGCGTGGTCGTTCTCTTAAGCATCGCGGCTCTCGCCTGGCTTAAGCTTGCCGCTGCATAGGCTGGGGAGCTTCAGTTCGCCTTCGGGAAGAAGGAGCCACCATCCATCACTGGCGTGCGCGACAGCCACGCCCTCTCGGCAGCGATATGCCGATAGCTCCTCTTCCTCCGGACAGGTCGCAATGGCGTCGAGCACATCCTCGGAGGTTTGAATGCACGCTCCATGCTGCTGCAGGTAGCGAACGAGGCGAATCACTTCCTCCTGTCTCTCCGTGATTGGGACGGGAAACCCGCCGGTTCGATGACGGAGTTCGTCGAAGGTATGTCCAGTATGTATCGGCATGCACAATCTCCTGCTGCTGGCAGGATTGCCAGCGAAAGAATGACATGAGTTCGATCGGCGATGCTGTGACGGGGAGAGGACGACTGATCGTCCGCGATCAAGCGCAGTATGATGAGCCGATACCGACCTCCCAAAAAATTTCCCGCTAAATGCACGAGGCGGGAAGGCCACTCTCGCCCTCCAGGATGCGCTTGACGATCGGGGGCTTACCGCTGCCAAGGTCGCTCGTGGGGCGGCCGCCCTGGCGCCTGAGAACAGGCTTTATGGCGTCAGTATAGAGACCCACTAGCGGGACTAATTTCATATATCCCCAATATCGGCATCTCCCGCATGACATTTTATTTTTCCAGTTGACAGTAAAAGTCAGCTTCAATAGTGCCCGGCACGCCAACGAGCGACGCGCAAACTGCGCATTGTTTGCTGGATCTTTGACATTGCTGGATTACGATATGACTACCACACGAGTGGTGCTTTGCAGCTGCGTATTACGCTTACCGCAAAGCGCCGCGGTGTCGGTCGTACTTCACGGTGTCTAGCTGTGGAGGACGAATGAACGACATCGACGATTATGACGGCGAGGGCGAACGGACGCCGTTGCAAGAGGCCATGGACGCGATCAACGCGCTCTGTGACGCCTTCGACATACCTGCTTTGACACACATCATAGGCAAATCACTGCACCGGCTTGAAATGGCCGAGGCTGAGATCCTCTGTGACTTCGTAAAGGCTAAAACAGGGATGAGCACTACAGCGGCCCGCGCTCTTCTGCGAGGTGCCAAATGCTACCGTGAAGGACACGGTACACTCCAGACCCCCAGGCAGGTAGCGAATGCCTACCTCAGTCTCCTCGATAGCGACTACGGACAAGTCGTCTTCACCGGTTCAAGCTTGTACGTCTACGAAGACGTCATGGTGCCGCCGGATGACGAAATCGAAGGAAGCGCGGATGAGGGCTTCTTCGAGCGTGTCCCGTTCGACGCTCTCGAAAAGGACTTGGTGGAAACCTTCGACGACCTGCCCTTGCTTCGCAGCTCGGCGGGCCGAAAGGAGGTCCTTTCCCAGTTGCGCCTGATGCGTGGCCAAGACGACTTTTTTGTCGATGCCCGTGCCGGCGTGAACCTCAAAAACGGCTTTCTCCATCTCGATGGGGACGGCCAGCTCCACCTCCTTCAGCACGCGCCCGAGCATAAGGCACGTTTGCGGCTTGAGGCGGCCTACGACAGCGCGGCCAATTTCAACTGGCTCGAAACTGCCTTCGCACGCACACTGCCCGATCCCGCGGCACGTTTGGCGTTGCAAGAGGTGGCAGGCTCTATCCTCTTCGGGATCAAGCCCGCCCGCGACAATGTCCGAGGCATGTTCCTTCTTTGGGGCGCCTCAGGCTCAGGCAAGTCCACCATCATCGAAATGCTGGTTAGACTGCTGCCACCGGAGGTCGTCGGTTCGGTGCCACCCGAGCACTGGAACGACCCGATCTTCCGCGCTTCGCTTGAGAACCTGCTCCTCAACGTCGTCACTGAATTGGGTGGCACGGTGAGGATCCGAGGTGACCAGATGAAGAAAATTGTGTCAGGCGAGCCCACGACTGGCCGCCGGATGCGAAACGATCCGTTCAGCTTCACGCCGGTCGCAAAACACCTGCTGGCGACCAATGAGCTGCCCAGGATCCTCGACAAAACCGATGCGTTCGCGCGTCGCATCCTCGTCCTGCATTTCCCCGAAACACTCGTTGGGGATCAGGTCGACACCGGCTTCATCGACAAGGTCGATGCAGACCCGAACGCCCTGATCGCGTTCGCCGCCGCGGGCGCCGCCCGTCTCATGAGGCAAGGCGCCTTCACGACGCCTGCCAGCCACCATCTCGCAATCGCTGAGATGCAGTATGGAAACGACCCCGCTGAGCTCTTCGCGCATACGCAGGTTGAGCGTTCGCCAGGTTGTCGCATCACGACCATTGAGTTGCGAAGTGCGCTCAAGACCTTCTACGATGAGCGCGGTTTCGAACAGAACTCGATCAACGACCAGACGATCGCCAAGGTCGTCGGCGTACTTCAGAGCAAATGTGGCGCAACGCGCCACAAGTTGAACGGACAACCATTCTACAAGGGCGTAGCCCTGACCCGCGCCGATCGCCCCCGCGACGACGGCGCCTTACAGGTCGACCTGAACGACCTGTGACACCGCGGGGCGGCACGCGCCGCCCCACCCCTCCCGCGAACATAACGAGACTTCTTTTATCTCGCGAGCGCGTCGGGGCACGCGACACAGCGCCCCTTCCCCCCTCGACCTGATCACGCGGAAGCCTCTGGCATTCCGCTTATGAAAGATGACAGATGCAGACGAACACGAACAGCTCGGGCGCGTGGATCGACGCGTGGAAGTACGGCTGGACGGGACGCCGGGAAGGCTTCTTCAATGAGGAGGACAGGAACGTCGCGATGGCAATCCAGCACATTGGACGGATCACGACACCAGCATCGAGAGATCACGACGGCTACGAACAGATGACGATTGACCTGGAGACGGATGGGGACCACCCGGCCGGCAGCCTCCGAATAGAAGTGCACGCCCGGCGCGACGGCAACGACCTGATTTTCGGAAACCGGTGCTCGGTCAGCGGCAACGGCATGAGCACGATGAGGGGTTTCCTGGGGTCGTACGACTGCGGGGAACTGGGCTACGATGGTCGCGACAACGTCCTTGGTCGTCAACATCGCGTGCTGTCCCCGCTAGAAGCCCAGCTACCAATCATCCTTGAAGCGGTTGAGCACGCAATGGATGCCCTAGACTCCGCCTTTCCCGGTTGGCAGCCCGGCGAACTTTGGCTGAAGGGCGCAGAAGCCTGCCGCGATCTCGATAGCAAAGATGCGATCGGGGACGTTCGTGTAGTGCAGCATGCCGCGCTTTGCGGCGCGACGGATAGGAGGCTCGATCTTTACCGTCGCATCGCACATGCGGAAGTAACGCGGGTGCCGACTATCCGGTATTTGGAGCTTGCGCGCGGCCCCGAAGACAAGGTGTATGCGAAGCGTAACGACACAGTGAGGCTCGAAGTCTCGTGCCGTGGTCGCCACACCATCGCGTCGTTGGTTGGCAGGGACCGCTCTAGTTTTTGTCTAGAGGGAGCTAAAATGTTACTGCTGAACTTCCTCCACAATGCTGGAGCGCGATTGGATAGGCTCGAACAGCATGTGAGAGCTGCGATTGCGGGAGAGGAGACGATTACTTCTTTGCTTATACACCTCAAGCCACTGATCGATCGCGCTGCGGGAACTGTCCGCTCGAAAGGACCGCCTTCGGAAACAGCTGAGCAGATGGCCAAACAGGCGCTCGAGGCTCTCCTGTCCGTAGGAATGTTCGACGCGGGTGGGCTGCACGCCCGACACGCCATCCGTCGCGAGCTCGAAGCGTTGACCGACGTAGCAGGTCCCCTGGAGCGACACTCATCCCGCGCCAGATACTATCTTAAGGCTAGGTTCGCTCGCGCATGCGGCGCCCTTCGCTTATCGGAGTAATAGGAGAATACTACCGTACGGCTGCGAAGACCCTGTAGGAGAAGCCCGGCCGCAAAAATCGGTCGGGCTTTTTCCGTGTGACGTTTTAGGTTGATCGACCTTGGCGAGTCGATCGTTCCCTGTCGTGGTTGCAGGCAAACGCGTTGGCGATTCCTCTCTTTCCTCCCTGTCTGGCGCGCGCCCCCCTTTTCCCCTCCCCAGCCCCTGCGGTCGGTTGCGGCCGGAACGTCCGCCCGAGGGCGAATGACGCCCGCCCGTTGTCTACGGTCCGTGTAGAAGAGGTTGAAAGCGTTGTGAAACGGGTAAAAAGGGGCCATTCAGCGAGAACGAAGCAGGACCTCTTAATCAGCGGGTCCTTGGTTCGAGCCCAAGTGCGTCCACCATTCTCCACCGCAGAAAACAAACGTTTTTCACTGCGGCGGAGTCATGTCTGTTCGACATGGTCCGATCTGTCTTCCGACAGATACTCTCCCAACTGAATGATATGCGTCCGCCGGGCGACCGCGACCTCTCGCGCCTTGTCCGCGATTGGCTCGCTGCGGATCCCCATGACGTTGAGCATTGCGTGACCGGAGATCGGCCGCACGACCGGGTTGCCCGTCTTCGACTGTATCAGGGCGATCTGCTCGCCTAGCTGCGCCCCTGCCCGCGCGATCGCGCGGCACCCGGTGCCTGTGGCATTCTCGAAGCCGAATACGTCCCAGACGCGCCGGCAGCGGTCGGCAGGACTCGCTCATTGGGTCGCAGTCCCTGCCCGTCCCAGCTGGGGCGGCATCATGACGAGCAGGGAACCCTTGCGGGGAGGCGAGGCCTCATCTGCCGGGTGAGGCTTTGTGGTTAAGAAATGGTTAACGCCGTGGATCGTGGCGTCGTTTGTACGAATAACGAGGCTGGTCGAAGGCCACGGCACCTCGGCACGGATCGACTTCGGTGACGTCCCGACCATGACGGGACAAATGATGTGGAGCGATAAGCTCCTGCGCAACGCTCATCGGGCACGCCTTGCGGGTGGTCGCAAGCATGCGTGCATGTTCGGCAACCGCGATGGCCGAACCGCTTGTACGGCCCACCATCGCTGACCTTGCCGACCTCTCAGATATGCGCCCGACGTCTGTTGCCAGTGACAGCCGAGCTGGACTTTGACTTAGATATAGGCCGGCGTCGTACCATGTCCCTGGTATTTCTCGCCTTTCACGCTGCTGCGATTGAACATGCCGAGATCTCGGTTGCCCGCCTTCACACTGCTCGGCATCCGCTGGCAGTAACCACGATCCTGGTTTGCTGATCCAGCACCATGTGGTGTCGAGGCCTTGTCGCGCATCGTGAACTCCTATTAACCCTATTGTTTAACTCTTTTCACATTCGCGTTAATTGCGACGTAACTGAGTTCGTGAGAGTCCAAGAATTGAGCGGCGCATTGGTTCCGACCCAAAATTCCGGTAAATTTTGCGAGCAACCAAAGTACCATAGTGCCCTTGGTGCCGTGATACCCAGGACTGAGGATGTGGTGGGCCGAGCAAGGCCGAAAGGTCGCAACGACCGCCTGTTCGGGCAGGCCGAGCATGCCGCGATAGACCCGGGGACAAATTTTCACGTGATCGTGCTGGTCGACGCGGCCGCGTTCCAGGCACGAAAGACACGGTGGATTCCGTCGGCCGAGGCGCTAGGCTGCGCCTGATCACAGGGAGACGTGCCGTGATACGGACCTTGGCCGCTATTGGTCTTGCGATGGCGGTTCCAGCGACCGCGCAGCACACGCGCTCACTGGGGACCGGCACGTCACCACCCGCGTCAATCGATCAACTGGCCTGGCTGGCTGGCAGCTGGGTCGGCACGGGAATGGGTTCCGATGTGACGGAAACCTACTCCGCGCCGCTGGGAGGCCGGATCACGGGCCATTTCGCGATGGCCGACGGCAAGGGCGGCGTATCGTTTACCGAACTCGTGGATTACGTCCCGCTCCGGGGATCGCTGGCCTATCGGGTTCGTCACTTCAGCCCGGACATGACGGGCTGGGAAGATGGGACGGGCAAGCCCGTAATCTTCCCGCTGGTGGCGGTAGAGAAGGATCGATGGTTTTTCGACGGCATGACGATCGAACGCACGAGCCCGAGCGCGCTCACTATGTGGGTAAGGATCACCGAAAAGGGCACGACGAACGAGGTTCCCTTCAGACTGGTCCGGACGCGCTCGGTGGCTCGATAGGTGAGCGGGATTGGTGGTGAGGCGTCCGCGATGTGAATTTGACCGATGTCTGCATTCGGGTCGGAGGCGGAATGGCCGGAGTTGGTGGGAAGCGGACGTTAGGAAGGCGCTTCTAAGCGTTTGTGAACAATGCCGCGAAGAAGGCTGCACATAGAATTAGAGCCACAAAGAAAAGAAAGTCTATTGAGCCGCTTTTGGTGTTTCGTGATCGCTGATGGAGGAGGACGAGTGCAAGCCAAACTAGAGAAATAATAACCGCGGCAATGAACCATCCCGACCTAAAATGATCATTGGCTATACCGGCTGCATGCGGCAGAAGAACAAGCATATACAGAAAAGATACTGCGACAACGCTTACGAGCGAGAGCCAGCCGAATCTTTGTATCAGCACACGCCCCTCCTCTAGAAGCGCACTTTAGAGAAACGAGCGACTTCCGCTAGTAGGCGTAAGCGGACAAGCAGGCAGGTATGATCCATCTCTGGATTCGGCTGACCATATTACGGCCTGCCGGTGCATCGGTAAGCTCCATCGCGGCATAGGCTGCTTGCCGATCACGAGTTGCTGTGGGCTGTGATCGGCCGCGGCGGAGGGGGTTTCCGCCGCCACGGAGGGGAATGGCGCGCGATCAGTCGCGACGTCGGCGTGTCAATTTTCTCAGCTGGGCTTGATTGAGTTCCCGGGTCCGCTTGCGATCGGCGATCAACGCCCGCCGAAGCGCTGCACCGTGCAGAGGCTGTGCAATCCACCTTGACGACCGCGCGCGCGCAGGCCGCACCTTTCGTTTCGCGGATGAAAGCCTTCGTGCCTTTTTGGGCATTGACGGTCGAGCCTGGCTCGGTGCGGCATTGGCCTTTTGCGCCACCGGAATGTTGCCACCTTCAGCTGGAACTGCGGTCGAGATAGCGGCCGGCTGCGGCGTGACAGGCGGTGCGATGGGGGCTTTTGGGGTTTGGGCGACGGGAGCCTTGACCAGAGCCGGGCGGGGATCTGCCTGGCGGGTGTAATAGGCTGCGCCAACCGTGCTCATGATCCCCAGAACGACCGCGGCGATCGCCGAATATCGTGCCGTACGGATGCTTCGTTGGTTACGGGCCGTGAGGACCGCCAAACGTTTGTCGATGTCCTGACGCTGGTTCGCGAGCGCCCAGAGCGCCGCGTTGCTCCCGATCCTTGCGCCGTAGTGCGAACCCGGAATCGTGCTCGCGGCGACCAGATATTCTCGATCGGCCGGCTCGATGGCCGGCGGTTGCAGGGGAGGATCGTCGGGGAGTGCTTCCGCAGACCGGGTTGCCGTTGAAGGAGATTCGCTGCTTGCCATGGAAACGCTACGTATCAGATTGAATTAGGTTTTATGCAGCCAATCGGTCCCGACATAGCACACCGACGCCTATACTCCCCGGATGGCAGGCCGGGTCCTGCTTCAGGCCGCGAGCGTTCCTCGTGGCGCGGGGCCATTCGGTCGCGACGGCTGGGGCTTGGGCGCGGTTGCGGCCATATAGCCGACCAGCATCCACAAGGGGGCGGCGACCTTCATCGAGAAGATCGCGGTGCCGCCGATCATCATGTTGGCGAAGAGATAGACCGCGGTCGCCCAGGCGCAGCGCTTCGAGGCGGTGTCCGTCGCGCGCTGGCCGAGCGAGAAGAACAGCCAGATCGCGATCAGCCCGAAGATCGAACTCGACGCGGTGACATAGCCGAAGCCGGTGTCCATCAGATGCCGCGCCTTCATCGCATTCGCGCCGAATATGGTCGGAATGTCGAGCTTGCGCAGCGCCTCGGTGGTGATGCCCAGCCGGCCGATCAGATCGTCGGTATGCTCAACATTGTCACCGACGACGAGAAACGCCAGCAGGACCAGGACCGGTGCAATCAGGAGGGTGAACCACCGCGACAGATGGGGAAATATGAAATATCCCATCATCGTCACGACCGCCAGCGCCGACGACGTCCGCGTGTTGTTCGAGAGCAGGATCAGCAGGATCGTCGCCACCATCGTCGTCCGGATGGCGACGCTCAGCCGCCCCCATGTGGCGACGAGGAACACGCAGAGGATACCAGCGAAGTTCGCGTTCGAAACCTGCTCCAGGAACACCGACGAGGTCCGCGCGCCCGAAAACACCCCGAAGGAAAAGCGCGATTCGAACCCCGCCGCGTTGTTGAACAGGCCGGTCTCGTTGAACTCGCCCACCTCCATGCCGCGCGTCGCCGCAACGCTCTAGAAGATGGATGACCTCGCGACGCGTCAAAGCATGCATTCCCAGGTTCGGAATTCGTATCTAAACCATAGGTACCGTGACTGATAGATATGTCGCCCGCTTTAACACCGAAGATACAATCCTATGCCGTAAGCTTATCGTCAAAAGGTCTTGTCAATTTTTATTCGGCATGCGTGCAAAAAATACTGAAGGGATGCATGTTGCATATTCCAGTAATATCCGCCTTGATTACACCACGGACGATTGCTTCATATTGCACTGCGTGCTGAGGAAGGTGCTGCCGGATCGGGCGCAGATAGTTATGCTCTCCCCAGAGCTACACTGATCACCCCGGCAAGATTTTTGCGATACGGCGGGTCACCATTCGTTCTTCCCAAGTCAAATCCTTTGACTGAGCTGTTTGGTGCACAATTTTCGGTATCATCGCCATTTCCCGTTGGTAGGCAGCACCCGCCCGAACCAACTAAGACATTGCCGCCGCCGGCTTGATCGCAACCGTCGCTGACGGCTTACTCAGACAACCAATGAACGACCATAACAGTGCTGCAGTTTTTATCGAGAATGTCGCGGTTCCGCCCACGGTTAGCCAGGCAAGGATATAAATCGCGAGACTCCACGAAGCCCTTCGCTGCTCGTCGGTTTCATGCCTTGGATAATACACCAAAAACAGAAGGTAGGCAAAACCGCCAAACAAGCCGATTGAGGCCATGATAAAAGCATAACCACTATCAAACGTTTTCTCTACCACGAGCGGATTTCCTGCAAACAGGTCTGTCAACTTAACGTTGTCGAGAAGGCGATACGTGACACCTAGCCGGCCAGTTATATCGTCTCCAACAGCATTCTGAAGGTAAGAGGATAATGCGAATATTGTACCTACAATTACGAACGGTATTGCAAATATAAAATTACGATTAAGCCACGGAAATACAAAATATCCGATTGGCATAACCAGGCACATCAACGCGCCCATTCTCGCATTATTACTGGTAATAATGAGAATAATAGTCGCAATCTGCAAAGCCTTTTCCGCAAACGTCAGGCGACCCCACAAACCATTCAAAAATGCCATGCAAACGATAGCGTATGAGTTGATTGAAACCTGCTCAAGAAATATTGACGAGGTGCGGCGTCCAGAGAAAATCCCCAGACTGAAACGCCCCTCGAAAACGATAGTCCCTACACTAAGGCCGGATTCGTCAAATTCGCTTCTCGCGGTCCCCCGCGTCAGCTCGTAATAGAGCGCTGGCGAGAAAAACGATGCATAGCTTTCCACGGATGCAATTTCCCATATCAAAACAACAAGGGTCATTGCAGATGCAATAAAAAAGGCCTTTCGAATGAAATTCATATCCATTCTCTGACCCAGCATGCCAAAGACAGCTATCAGCGCGAAGTTTCGAATACTACCAATGTATATCTTATTAAAAGATATCGATGCAATTAAAGCAAGCGCGACAATAAACCAAAGCAGAGCGAGTGGCATAACGTCACGACTAGAAACACCAGTCGAAAGCGAAAGTGCCAAACAACTGAACGTTATCAAAACCTCAACCGCTGCTACACTGGAGTAGCCTAACGGCACACCTCGCGCGACCAATGTTGCTAAAACCGCATTGTATAAGACAGCTACCAGAATCAGCGCCACGGCGACATAATTGCCCTTGACGCTAAGCGGCATAGATTCGGCTGCAACCGTGCTGCCAACCGACACGTTTGATTGGACGCGCCCTGCCCTCACCATGGGTCGCACTCGACGGAAAGCCTTTTACCCTTCGACTTTTCCTGTCCACGGTTACAGGTTTCCGATCCGATCGGCGCGCGATCGTCCGCAGCATTCTTATCAGAGAGTTTTCCGGGCCATAGGAACACCTTTCTGACCATTTCTCGGAATAGCATACCGGTCTCCAGCTGAGCCTAAAACACGCAAAGCGCTGTCCCCACCCCCTATGCCCTCCCCGTCTGCAGATCAACGACGCGACCCGATGGTCGCCAGAATACCCGCTCCTGACCAAGATGGTGAATGAGGCGAAAAGCCTCCGGCCTGGCAATCGCGTGTTGGCTGATAAAACGCTGGCATCGCCATGGGCCGCACCTCTTTGATCGTATCGACAGCTGCCGCGATGCGCAGCCACTCAAGGTGGCTGTAGATTATCTCATGAATTTTAACCAACCTGGACATCACGCGCGCCTTCATCGCAACAGGTGCCACAACAAAGGCCACGGCTTTCCGCTTGGGTCACGGTCGCTCATCATCGAGGTATTCCGCGCGGGTCCTGCCACGCGAGAACACTGTCGGCATGGTTAACTTTAAAGCCTAAGTCATCGCCCTCCCCGTATGAGCATCTCTGACCTTAAATTCCGCGCCAACGTCTTGTTGCGGAAGAAAAATTTAACACAAATTGGCTATTTGAAGGATCGCACTGTGCTTCACATCGAGAGCACGGCATTCCATCCAAACCTCGTAGGTGAAGTAAGATGATTCTTCCTCGCGTCATCGCCGCTGCCACGGCCCTGCTGTCCTTCGCCACGGCCGCCGAGGCCGCGCCGCGGTTCGGCGTCAATCTCGCGGGATGTTCGTTCGTCGCGAACGGCGCCCTGTGCCCGACCGTGGCCGACGTCGCCTGGTACGTCGACAAGGCCGGGTTTCGCAGCATCCGCCTGCCGTTCAACGGCAGCCAGATGAATGACCCCGTCGTCCTCCAGCGGGTGATCGACGTGGTTAAGGCGGCCAGCGCCCGCAACGTGCCCGTGATCCTCGACCGCCATGACTATAAATGGCCGACGCCGGCCGAGCAGATCGCATTCTGGCTGCCGATCCTGCGCAAGCTCGACAATTCCGAAATGGTCATGATCGACCTGATGAACGAGCCGCGCTTCTTCACCGATCCCGTGGTGACGAACGACTGGATGCAATGGGTTCGCGATACCAACCAGATCGTCGCGGGCATTCGCAAGGCTGGGTTCAAGCACCGCATCCTCGTCGAATGGCCGCAATGGTCCGCGTCATTCCGGTTCGACAAGAACGAACCGGCCAGCCGGGACTGCGAGAGCGCGGCGTGCGCGATCGATCGCTCGGGTGGCCTCATCGACCCGCTGAACCGCATCATCCTGTCGCCGCATCGCTATTTCGACACCGGCTCCAGCGGTACTAATGCGGAGTGCGTCAGCGAACCGGCGGGCGACGGCGGACTGAAGATCTTCGCCGCCGCTGCCCGGAAGCGGGGATATCGGGCGATCCTGGGCGAATATGCACTGGGAAGCTCGAAGGGGCTGCCCGCATCCTGCACCGCGATCGCGGCGAACGTCGTCAAGTCGATCAAGACCGACAGCGACGTCTGGCTCGATGCGATGGCCTGGGGTGGCGGTCGCGCGTGGACGGAATCCTATTTCTTCAAGATCGAACCGACCAAGGGCACGCGGGACTCGGTGCCGGTGGCCGCCTACACGAAGCTGATCGCGGGCCAGTAAGCCGCGGGGGCACCTTCCCCGCAGACGCTGCGTGAAGGGCCGTATTCCGGCTCTTCACGCCCCTACCGGCCGACCTGCATCAGGATGGCGTCGGAGGGGAGCAGCTTGTCGAGGAAGGGCAGCAGCGCGGCGCCGATGACCGGTGCGTCGGCGGCGAGAGCGCCGCGGATGATCGTGGTCATCGGGGGCTGTACGGTGACCGCCAACGCGCCAGCGAGGCGGGCGATCAGGCGGTCGAGCAGCGCGGTGTCGAGCCGGCCGCCGATGACGATGGCGTCGGGATCGATCAGACAGGTGATATTGATCAGCGGTGCAATCAGCGCCTTGGCGGCGAGATCGACCCAGCGTTCGAGCACGCGGTCGGTCTGCGGATCGGCGGGCCGGATGTCCTTCTGGCTTTCGACATCGAGGCCGGCGTCCTTCAGCATCTGCAGCAGCGCCGAGATCGAGACGATGTCCTGCACGACCGCGCCCGGCGCCGGGTTGGTCGCGTCGGGCAGCAATCCCAGTTCGGCGCTGCGCTTGTTCGCGCCCTCGACGAAATGGCGGTCGATCATCAACCCGCCGCCGAGCCCGGAATTGATCAGGATATAGAAGAAGCTCGCCAGCGGTGACCCCGCGCCCGCCTGCGCCTCGCCGATCGCCGCCGCCGCGGCGTCGTTCTCGATCACGGTCGGCCAGGGCATGACCGGGGCGAGCAGCGCGGGGATCGAGAGGCCCGCCCAGCGATCATAATCCGACGGCCGCCCGGGCAGCGTGATGACGCCCAGATCATTGGGCACCGCGACCCCGACGCCGATCACGCGGTCGCGTCCGACCCCGGCCTCCGCGAGCAGCGATTCGAGGTTGTGCGCGACGAACGCGACGACGTCCTCGGGCATCGCAAAGGCGATATCCTGCGCGATCCGGCTGCGCACCTGACCCGCGAGATCGAGCACGACCAGCGTCAGGTGATCACGATCGATGTTGAGGCCGATCGCGACGCAGCCCAGCGGCTCGATCGTCAGCTGGATCGCGGGCTGGCCGCGCGGCCCCTGAAGGCGGCCGACCTCCTTCACCAGACCCGCGTCGATCAGGCGGCGCGTGATGTTGGCGATCGTCGGCGCGGTGAGCCCGGTCGTCCGGCTCAGCTCGACACGGCTGGTCTCCGGGCTGAGCCGGATGGCCTGCAGAACCACGCGCTGATTATAGTCGCTCGCACGCGCCAGGTTCGTGCCCGACAACGACACTGCGAGGCGCGCACCGCGCGCTTCCCGTATCGGTTTGTCCATCGTGATATGCCCCTCCGACGTATTCTTACACGTCCGGCAAAAGAAAAGTCGATGGGCCCGGCCGGGATCATCGATCCGCCCGGGCCCTATCACGCGCCACCCCGCTGCAACCGCATGGAAAACCGACCGCGTGAAAGAAAATTAAATTTCTTAATCTGCTTGCGCCCCGGTACGTCGGCCCCTAGCCTTCACCCCAGCACATCATGTCGCGCCGCCGTTCAATGGTTCGACAGTATCTTTCCGGCAATCCCGACGAGGACGCCGGCCCCGGACGTGTATTGGAGAGGCGCATTGGCAGCATCACGAGGCATCGCCTGCAAGGACACCGGGCGATTAGTGAAGCGTGTACGGAGCAATGTTCTTCCCGGACTTGCGGGTGCGGAGATGTCGGCCGCATGATCGGGGTGTCATCTGCTGCACTACTTCGCCGCGACATGCTGAAGGCCGGCGCTGCGGCGCTGTGCACGGCAGCGGCGACGCCCGCGTTCGGCTTCGCGGCGGCGGCGCCCGTCGCTGGCGGCGCCCGGCCGCCGCGCGATCAGCGTCGCTTCGTCAGCCCGGCGGTCGAGCAGGAGATCGTGCGGGTGAAGGCGAGGATCGCGGATCCCGCGCTGCGCCATCTGTTCGAGACCTGTTATCCCAACACGCTCGACACGACGGTCCGGTTGGGGATCGTCGACGGCAAGCCGGACGGGTTCGTCATCACCGGCGATATCGAGGCGATGTGGCTGCGCGACAGCTCGGCGCAGATGCAGACCTATGTCCATCTCTGCCGCCGCGACCCGGCGCTGCGCCGCCTGTTCCACGGCGTCATCCAGCGCCAGGCGCGGTGCATCCTGATCGATTCCTACGCCAATGCCTTCATGGCGGATCCGCAGGCCAAGTCGAACCTGGGCGCGATCGACGACCTGACCGAGATGCGCGCGGGCGTTGCCGAACGCAAATGGGAGCTCGATTCGCTCTGCTATCCGATGCGGCTCGCCTATGGCTACTGGAGCGAGACGCGCGATACCGCGCCGTTCGATGCGCTCTGGGCCAAGGCGATGGCGCGGGCGGTGGCGACGATGCGCGAGCAGCAGCGCAAGACCGATGACGGCCCGTACCGGTTCGAGCGCGTCAATCGCCACGCGACCGAAACGCTGATGCTGAAAGGCGTCGGTGCGCCGACACGCAAGGTCGGGCTGATCCATTCGATGTTCCGCCCGTCGGACGATGCCTGCACGCTGCCCTTCCTGATCCCGTCGAATCTGTTCGCGGTGTCGGCGCTGCGCATGCTCGCCAAGGTTCATGTCGAGGCGCGGCACGACAGCGCGGCGGCGGCCGAGTGCATCGCGCTCGCCGACGAGGTCGACGCGGCGCTGCGCACGCATGGCCGGATGGCGGATCGCGCAGGCGGCACGGGCGGCACGGGCGGGGACGTCTGGGCGTTCGAGGTGGACGGGTTCGGCAATGCGATCTTCATGGACGATGCGAACGTGCCGAGCCTGTCGGCGCTGCCGCTGCTCGGCGCCGCGTCGCGCACCGATCCGCTGTACCGCCGGACCCGGGCAGCCGCCTGGAGCGCGCGCAATCCGTATTTCTTCACCGGCAGCGCGGCGGACGGGATCGGCGGCCCGCACAAGGGGCTGGGCATGATCTGGCCGATGTCGATCATCGTCCGCGCGATGACCAGCGACGACGATGCGGAAATCCGGCAATGCCTGCGCTGGCTCAAGACCACCGACGCGGGCACCGGCTTCATCCACGAATCGTTCGACAAGGATGACCCCAAGCGCTTCTCGCGGCCATGGTTCGCCTGGGCGAACGGGCTGTTCGGCGACCTGATCCTCGATCTCGAGCGGCGCCGCCCCGCCCTGCTGCGCGAGACCTTCTAATTCCCCCGACCGCCCGACCTTTAGGAGACCACAGCGTGATCCGCGCCACCCGTCGCGAGCTGCTTGCCGGCTCGACCCTTGCCGCGTTCGGCACGGCCCTTCCCCTTGCCGCACGCGCGCAGCCGCCGGCAGTCACCAGGCCCGACCTGTTCATCGGCACGGGCGGGCATGGCCATACCTTCCCCGGCGCGACCCTGCCGTTCGGGATGGTCCAGCTTTCGCCGGATACCAACAATCATGGCTGGGATGCCTGTTCGGGCTATCACCAGTCCGACCGCTCGATCATGGGCTTCTCGCACACGCATTTGTCGGGGACCGGGATCGGCGACATGCTCGATGTGCTGCTCGTGCCGACGCGCAAGCCGCTGAAGCTCGTCGCGGGGCCGCGCGAGACGCCGTCCGACGGCTATCGCCAGCGCTATACCGACGAACATGCCGAGCCGGGCTATTACCGCGTCAAGCTCGAGTCGGGCGTGCTCGCGGAGCTGACCGCGACCGAGCGGACCGGGCTGCACCGCTACACCTTTGCCAAGGGTCCGGGGCATATCCTGATCGACCTGACACACTGCAAGCAGGAGACCGCGGAGGAGGCGATCCGGATCGAGGACGCGTCGCTGTCGATCGGCGAGGACGGCCTGCTGACGGGCAGCCGCCAGGTCTTTCGCTGGGCGGAGGGGCGCCGCATCCATTTCGCGATGCAGCTGTCGCGCAAGCCCGACCGCGTGCAATTCTATGGCGACGGCGACACGCCGGTCGCAGGCGGCGGGCGCGGCGTGACCGGGCACCGGCTGAAAGTCGCGCTGTTCTTCGACGATGCGGGCGCGGCCCCGATCCTGGTCAAGACCGGCATCTCGGCGGTCGACGTCGCAGGGGCGCGCGGCGCGCTGGCCGAGGCACCGGGCTGGACGTTCGACGCGACCTGCGCCGCCGCGCGGCGAATCTGGGCGAAGGAACTGGACATGGTCCGGGTCGCGGGCGGGACGCCGGCGCAGCGGACGATCATGGCAAGCGCGCTCTACCACACGCTCATGGGCCCGACCTTGTTCAGCGACCGCGACGGTCGCTATGTCGGGCTCGACCAGCAGGTCCACACCCTGCCCGCGACCGAACGCGCGTACAGTGCCTATTCACTGTGGGACACGTATCGCGCGCTGCATCCGTTGATGACGCTGGTCCGTCCCGACATGGCGGAGCGCTTCGTCCACGATCTCATCCGCCAGACGCAGCAGAGCCCCTATGGCCCGCCGACCTGGCCGTTGCAGGGGTTCGAGACCGGGTGCATGAACGGCTGGCATTCGGTCGCGGTGCTCGCCGAGGCGCATGCCAAGGGGATCAAGGCCGATTATGCCGCCGCGTGGCCAAATATCCGCCGGCGTGCCTTCGACCCGCAATACAAGGACAGCCTCGCGACGCTCGGCCGCGATCATTACATGCGGCTCGGCTATATTCCCGCGGACAAGATCAAGGAGTCGGTCAGCCGGACGCAGGAATATGCGTATGACGATCATGCGATGGCGCTGCTCGCCGACGCGATCGGCAAGACCGACGATGCGGCGCTGCTCCGGAAGCGCAGCGGCAACTGGCGCAACGTGATCGATCCGAAGATCGGCTTTGCCCGGCCGCGCTTCGCCGACGGAAGCTGGTGGGCGGCCTATGATCCGATCCAGCTCGGCCACATGCCGCAACCGCGGTGGCGGGACTATACCGAGGCGAATGGCTGGCAGGCGACGTTCCTGAATCAGCACGACATTTACGGGCTGATCGCGCATTTCGGCGGCGATGCGGCGTATGACGCGAAGATCGATTCCTTCTTCAACGCACCCTCGACGCTGCCCGCCAACGCGCCACCCGACATTGCCGGGCTGGTCGGGCAATATGCGCACGGCAACGAGCCCGGGCATCATGTGGCGTATCTCTATGCCTATGTCGGGACGCCGTGGAAAACCCAGGCGATGGTCCGCCGCTTATGCACCGAGATGTACAAGGACGATCCCGACGGCGTGATCGGCAATGACGATTGCGGCCAGATGAGCGCGTGGTTCATCCTGTCGTCGCTCGGCTTCTATCCGGTCGATCCGACGACGGGAATCTATGTCCTTGGGTCGCCGCTGTTCGACAGCGGCGAGATGCGCGTCGGCGCGGGCAAGACGCTCCGGGTGCGCGCGATCGGCAATGCGCCCGACCGGCCCTATGTCCAGTCGGTGCGCTGGAACGGCAAGCCCTGGACCCGCAACTGGATCGCGCATGCCGACCTGATCCAGGGCGGCGAGCTGGAATTCACGATGGGCGCGAAGCCGTCGCGCTTCGGCACGCGCGCCGAGGACCGTCCGCCCTCGGCGCCGCGCTGACGCCCGCTGTCGAGGTCGGGATCAGAAGAAGGTCTCGACCACCTCGACGCAGGTGAAATCGCCGTCGACCACCAGCACCCGCCGCCATTTGTCGAAGGTGAGGCAGGGGTGCGAGATGTCGAAGGCGATGACGTCGCCGACCGCGATGTCATCGCCGGGGGTGATCGCCAGATAGGCATGCTGGTCCATCAGCCCGGTCACCGCCCAGTGCGCGGGGGCGTCGACCGGGCGGCGGTCGCGCGCCTTGCGGAACAGCGTCGCGGGCCGGGGAAGCCCGGCATCGAAGGCGACGTCGCGCTTGCCCATCGCGATGACCGCGCGCGCCGGATCGGGGATCGACTGCACCACCGCCCATACGCGCAGCGCGGGCAGCAGCGCGTCGCCAAAGCTCGGCGCGACCGGATTGCGTTTCAGGATCTGTTCCTGCGCGATGCGGTACAGGCCGTCGTCATGGCTGATGTAACAGCCGGGGCGCAGCACGACCTGGACATCGCCGGCCTTTGCCAGCGCGGCGGTTTCCTCTGCGACCACGTCGTACCAGGCCGAGCCCGCCCCCGACAGGATCGCGGGCATCCGCGCGATCCGCCCCGTCGCGAGCAGATCGCGCGTGATCGTCACCGCACGACGGATGAACCGCCGGACCTCCGCCTCGTCGCTCAGCACCCCTTCGTAGAATTCGACCCCGGCGAGATGGAGATGCCCCGGCCAGCACGCGATCGCGTCGAGCACTTCAGCAAGCGCGGCGGCATCGCGGACGCCGGTGCGGAAGCCCGACTGGTCGGGTTCGGGGGCAAGTTCGACGAGCAGGTCGAGCGCCACGTCGGCGGCGCGGCACGCCTCCCCGAGCAGCGCCACCCCGGCGGCGGAATCGACGATGCAGATCAGCCGCAGCGCAGGATCGGCGAGCAGATCAACGATCGCGGCGATATTGGCGTCGCCGACGATCTGGTTCGCGATCAGGATGGTGTCGATGCCATGCGCCGCCGCGACCTGCGCCTGCTGGCTGGTAGCGACCGTGATGCCCCACGCGCCGGCATCGATCTGGCGCTTGAACAGCGCGGGCGCCATCGTCGTCTTGCCATGCGGTGCGAGCGACACGCCATAGGCATCGATGAACGCGCGCATCCAGTCGAGATTATGCTGCATCCGCCGCGCATCGAGCACCGCCGCCGGAAACATGACGTCCCCCGCGAGCAGGTTCCAGCGCGCGGCCGCATCCCGACCGATACCCTTGTGCAGCTTCACACCGACGTCGCTCACGGCAGACCTCCCAGATAAAGAAAATTGTTTACATTATTTTGACCCGCGGTGACAGTGTCGATCCAGCCCGGCCACGACTGACGCGTGGCACTGACCTCTGGAACCTCTGGGAGGTGAAATGATGGCGACAGTCATTGCCGGTGTCGACGTGTATGACGGCAGCGGCGGCGCGGCCTTCCGCGCCGACGTCGAGATCGGCGACGGGATCATCGCGCGGGTCGCGGCAGCCGCCGCGTCGCCGCCGCCGGGCGCGATCGACGGGCGGGGCCTGGCGCTCGCACCCGGGTTCATCGACGCGCATACGCATGACGATCTGGTCGTGATCGCGGCGCCCGCGATGACCGCGAAGGTGACGCAGGGCGTGACGACGGTGGTGGTCGGCAATTGCGGGATCAGCGCAGGCAGTGATCTCAGCGCGCATGCCCCCCTGCCCGACCCGCTGGTGCTGCTCGGTGGCGCGGACGAATTCCGCTATTCCGATTTCGCGGCCTATGCGCAGGCGGTCGACGCCGCGGTCCCGGCCACCAATGTCGTCGCGCTGATCGGCCATACCGCGCTGCGTGCGCGACACATGGACGGGTTCGACCGCGATGCGAGCGACGGCGAACGCGCGGCAATGCGCCGCGACCTGGAGGACGGGCTGGCGGCGGGCGCGTTCGGGCTGTCGACCGGGCTCGCCTATGCCAATGCCAACGCCGCCTCGACCGCGGAGGTGATGGCGATCGCCGAGGCGTTGCGCGGTACCGGCGCGCTCTATTGCACGCATCTGCGCAGCGAGGCGGCGGCGATCGTCCCCGCGCTGAACGAGGCGTTCGCGATCGGCCGGCACGCCTGCGCGCGCGTGATCGTGTCGCATCTCAAATGCGCGGGCGCGCCGCAATATGGTCGCAGCGGCGAAATCCTCGCGATGCTCGAGGACGCCGATGCGCATCAGCCAGTCGGGTGCGACTGCTACCCCTATACGGCAAGCTCCTCGACGCTCGATCTGAAGCAGGTCGTGCCGGAGACGCCGATCCGGATCACCTGGTCGGACGCCGAGCCCGCCCAGGCGGGACGGATGCTCGCGGACATCGCGGCCGAATGGGACGTCGACCTGCGCGCCGCCGCAACGCGGCTGCAACCGGCGGGTGCGGTGTATCACTGCATGACCGACAGCGATGTCGACCGGATCCTCGCGCATCCGCTGACGATGGTCGGGTCGGACGGCCTGCCCTGCGATCCGCGGCCGCATCCGCGGCTATGGGGCAGCTTCCCGCGCGTGCTCGGCCATTATGCGCGCGACCGCGGCCTGTTCCCGCTGGCGACCGCGATCCGCAAGATGACCGGGCTTCCCGCCGATCGCTTCGGCCTGCACGACCGGGGCTATGTCCGCGCAGGGTTCGCCGCGGATCTCGTCCTGTTCGATCCCGCGCGGATCGCCGACCGTGCGACCTATGACGAGCCGACGACCGCGGCCGATGGCGTGATCGGTGTCTGGGTCAACGGCGTCGCGACGCTCGCGCTCGGCCGACCGACCGGCGCCCGCGCGGGCCGCCTGCTGCGCCGCGCAAACCCCATTACCCAGTGAAGGAATGATCAGATGACGGACGGACTCAAGCGTTATGGCGTCGAAGGCGGCAGCGGCACCGGTGGCCAGCATCTGCCGTTCGCGCGCGCGGTCGGCGCGGATGGCTGGCTGTTCGTATCGGGCCAGGTGCCGATGGTCGATGGCGAGGTGATCGACGGCGGCATCATCCCGCAGACGCATCAGGCGATCCGCAACGTGCTGAAGATCCTCGAGGAAGCCGGATACGGTCCCGAGCATGTCGTGCGCTGTGGCGTATGGCTGGACGACGCACGCGACTTCATGTCGTTCAACCGCGTGTTCCAGGAATATTTCGGCGCGCATCCCCCCGCGCGTGCCTGCGTCGTGTCGCAGATGGTCGTCGACTGCAAGGTCGAGGTCGACTGCGTCGCCTGGAAGAAACCGTAAATGCAGCCGGGCGGCATGCTGCTGACCGCGGCGGCGATCGCCGTCGCCGCGCTCATCGTGCTGATCGTGCGGGTGCGGCTGAGCCCGTTCATCGCGCTGACGCTGGTGTCGCTCGCGCTCGCGCTGGTCGTCGGCATCCCGCTCGGATCAATCGTCAAGAGCTTCGAGGCGGGCGTCGGTGGCGCGCTCGGGCATATCGCGCTGGTCGTCGGGCTTGGCACGATCCTCGGCAAGATGATGGTCGAAAGCCGCGGCGCGGAGCGGATCGCGGACAGCGTGATCGGCTTTTTCGGCCCTGCACGCGCCGACTGGGCGATGATGACGGTCGCGCTGATCGTCGGCCTGCCGGTGTTCTTCGAGGTCGGCTTCGTCCTGCTGGTGCCGATCGTCTTCACGCTGGCGCGGCGGCTCGGGCAGCATCCGATGCGGATGGGGCTGCCGATGGCGGCGGGGCTGTCGGTGGTGCATGCGATGGTCCCGCCGCACCCCGCAGCGTTGCTAGCGACGCAGGCGTATAATGCGGATGTCGGGCTCACCGTGCTGTTCGCGTTAATCGTCGGCATCCCGACCGCCGCGATCGCCGGACCGCTTTATGGCCGGCTGGTGATCCGGCACCTCGCACCGCAGCCGATCGCCCCCGCCGCGGTCGTCGAGGCCGAGGACACGCGGAGCCTGCCCGGCTTCGGGATCACGCTTGCGACATTGCTGCTGCCCGTCGTGCTGATGCTCGCCGGCAGCCTCGCGACGATGATCGCGCTGCCCGGATCGCGGCTCGACGGCATCCTCCGCTTCGTCGGCACGCCGGTCGTCGCGCTGCTCGCCGCGGTGCTCGTCAGCTACTGGACGCTGGGGCTCGCGCGCGGGATGAACCTCGGGACGATCCAGAAGTTCACCAACGACTGCCTCGCGCCGACCGCGATGATCACGCTGGTGGTGGGCGTGGGCGCAGGATTCGGCCGCGTTTTGATCGACAGCGGCGTATCCGACGCGATTGTCGCCGCGGCGACCAGCGTCCACATGCCGATCGTGCTGCTCGCCTGGCTGATCGCGGCGCTGATGCGCGTGGCGACTGGGTCGGCGACAGTGTCGATGGCAACCGCCGCGGGGATCATCGCGCCGCTGGCCGCGGCCAATCCCGGGATCAGGCCCGAGCTGCTGGTGCTCGCGACCGGTGCGGGATCGGTTATTCTCAGCCACGTCAACGATGGCGGCTTCTGGCTGGTAAAGGAGTATTTCGGGCTAAGCGTCGCCGACACGATCCGCAGCTGGACCGTGTGCGAGACGCTGATCTCGGTGGTCGGGCTATTGCTGACGCTGCTGCTGTCGCTGGTCGTCTAGCCTATTTGCCCCCGATCGTCGTCACGGGGCTGTTCCACCCGCGCAGCCGCACCGTGGCGACGCCGCGGTCGCCCGGATAGGCGACGGTGACGTCACGCGTCTCTCCGGGCAGCAGCGAGACATAGTTGTCGCTGAAATAGGCCGGCAGGATCTGTACACCCTTGCCGTCGAACAGCGTCAGCTTGGTCTGCAACGCGGGTGTCGTGCCCGGATTGGACAGCGTGACGCGGAGCGATCGCTCGCCCGCCGCCGCCGTTCCTGCCGCCACATCAGCCCGAAGCGTGGCCTGCGGCATCGCCGACAGCGCGCGCAGATCCGCGGGGTTCGCCGCCTGCCAGTAGAAATTCTCCGACACGCGGCTCCCGTCGGCGGCGGACGCGTCGAGCCGGACCAGCACTGGCCCCTTCGCGAGAGCGGCATCGAGCGCCAGCGGGAAGAGCGCGACCGTGGCGTTGGCGGGCAGGTCGACGGTCTGCGCGTGGGTCGCGACGGTCGCGCCGGTCAGATCGGTGACCCGCGCGGTCGCCCTGACGCCGGTCAGCGGCCGGCGCGTGGTGTTGACCATCACGACCTGACGGCCCGGCTGGTTCATCTGGATATGAACCGGCTCCGCCCCCTTCTTGGTGCCGTAGAACGCGGCGTGCGTGTCATAGTCCGACGAGTAGATCTGGAAATCGCTCGAGGGCCAGGCGGGGTGCGTCATCCACAGCATGCGGGCGCTGTTGGTGGTCCACAGCCCGGCATTGAACCCTTCGAAGATCGCGCGGTGCGATTCGTAGTTGAGCATCTGCGCCTTGCGCTCGAAATCCGCGAGATCGCGGGCCGGACCGAATTCGGTGTCCATCGCGCGCACGAAGCTCGCCATCGAGACGCCGCGTTCCTGGTGCCAGTCGTGATAGACCCAGGTGTCGCTGATCGGCCAGCGATCCTCGACGGGAACGGTGCGCTGCCACGATTCCAGCGTCGGAAAGCTTGCCGTGCCGACCTCGATCGCAAAGCCGTGCGGATAGCCGGTGAAATAGTCCTCCGGCGGGTGCCATTCATAGGGCCCCGATCCGCCCAGATTGATGACACGCGAATTGCCCTTGTAGAGCCGGGTGCCGTCCTCCTGCCAGACCATGTCCTGCAAGGCGGTCTGCAGGATCGGCTGCGGCACGCCTTCGTTGCGGCCGAACCAGAGGATGATCGACGGGTGGGTGCGATAGCGCCGCACCACGTCACGCGCATTGGCAACGAACAGCGGCACGTCCTGCGCCTCCGCGTCATTGTCCTGCGTCGATTCCCAGAAGTCGTTGAGCACCATCAGCCCATGGCGGTCAGCGAGCGCATAGAACGCCTCTTCGGTGCTCTGCCCCATCCAGTTGCGGATGATGTTCATCCCCGCCTCGCGGTGAAGCCGGAAATAGGGGGTCAGCCGGTCGGTGCCGACCCGCTTCATCATGTCGTCCATGCCCCAGTTGCCGCCGCGCGCGGCGATGCGGACGCCGTTGACGCGCAGCACCATCTGCGGCGACAGCGGATCGTCGGGCAATGCGGTGACCGCAGGCGATGTCTCCGCCCCCGGCATCAGCGAATTCGCCCAGCCGCCGCGGACCTTGCGCAGCGCCGGGTGGCGTTCGTCGATCACCGGCGTGCCGAGATCATGCGCGAGCGCGGTATCGACCAGCACACGCCGCAACGCCCCCGCGGTGTCGAGCGACGACAGTTCATACGTGACGCTGCGCATCCCGAAATCGAGACTGCGGCGGTCCGACACGACCCGGTCGCTCGCCACCGTCAGATCGAGCCGGTGCAGCGCCGGGTCGCCATAGCCGTTGGGCCACCAGAGTTTCGGCTTCTGCACCGCGAGCTGCGGGAAGCTGCTCGGGGTGAAGCGCACGACCTGGCTGGCACCGGCCGGAAGCGTCACACGCTGTTCAACCGCAACATCGTCGAACGCCGCGCGCACGGTCGCCGAGGCCGGCGCGGTGCCGTGGTTCGTCACCGGGACCTCGATCGAGACCTCGGCGACCGCATTGTCGGGCCGCGGCAGGCGGGTCGAGACCGCCGGATCGCCGATCGTCACGAACCCGGTCGCGGCGAGATCTACACCCTGCCACAGCCCGGTGTTGCGATCGCGCACGCCGGGGATCCAGTCCCACCCCTCGCTCGCGCCGAAGGTCGGACCGTCGCTCATCAATGCGCCGCCATTGTCACCGCGCCCGCCGGCGAGCGACTGTTCGTGCGCGATACCGGGATGCGGCGGCGGCGCGACGAGCACCGCGATGCTGTTGCGCTGCCCGGGCCGGAGCCGGTCGGTCACGTCGAACCGCCCGCGGATAAAGGCGCCCTTCACGTCGCCGATCGCGGTGCCGTTGACCCACACCTGCGCCGCATAGTTGACGCCGTCGAACGTCAGCGTCAGCCGCTTGGCCGGGGTCGCGGGCAGTGTGAATTCGCTGCGATACCACCAGGATTGCCGCGACAGGCTTTCTGGGATCGCCATGTTGTTCAGGCCGATCGTCGGATCGGGATAGACGCCGCGATCGACGAGCGTCGTCAGCACCGTGCCCGGCACGGTCGCGGCATGCCATGAGCGGGCATCGAACCCCGGCTGCGAGATCGCGGCCCCGTTCGCCGCCACGGTCGGCGCCGCGACCAGGCGCCAGGCGTTGACGGCATAATGCCCCTCGCGCGTCGGCGCGAGCGCGGGGGCAGTCGATACGGGGCTTGCGACGGGCTTCGAGAAGGGCGCCTTGCCGGTCGGGAGTTCCCAGGCCGGTTGCGGGGCGGTCAGACCATATTGCGTCTTGACCTGCAGCGGCCAGGACGGGCTGGCATCCTCGAACCGGATCAGCGCCGCGTCGGGCTGACGCCGGGCGAGCGTGGCGATCGCGGGTGCGGCGAGCAGCAAGGGGTCGAGCGCGAACGCGGCGATCCGCCCCGCAAACCCGGCCTGGCCGGGCAGGCGCGGTCCGAGCGCGACGACGCCGGTCGCCGGCGGCATCGCCTCGGCGGTGGCGGTGCCGACGAGCCGCCCGTCGACGAAGAAGCGCACCCGGCCCGCATCCGCGGTCGCGGTCAGCAGGTGCCAGGACTCGCGGGTGATCGGCGCAGCGGCGCGGATCATCGTCGCGCCCATCTGGAAAACGGGCTTGCCATCGTCGAGCGCGAACATCCGGGCGGCCGCGCCGGCGGGGTTGCCGATCGCCGCGACCGGCACGCGCCCCTTGGGCAGCAGCGTCGGGTTGATCCATGCGCGCATCGTCCATTGCGGCATCGGCGGCAGCGCCTCGTCGGCGGCATAGCCCTGTACCGGACGTTCGAGACCGTCGGACCCGGCGAGGAACACCGCGTTATACGGCCCGATCGTCGCCCGCTTCGGGTGCGCGATCCGCGACGACGGCCAGTCGACCTGCTGTGCCGCCGCCTGCGCCGGCCCCTGCATGGCGGCGACGCCGGCGCACAGCGACGCCGTATAGATCCTGATGGCACTCATCTCGCAGGCTCCCCTTGGGTGTCGTTCGCGTTATTTCGGCAGCACGGTCCGCGTCCCGGTGATCGTCACGTCCGTCCAGATTCCCGCCGCGTCCCCGGGCTGCCCGCCGCCGACGAACAGCCGGTAGCGACCCGGCACGACGGCATGCGTACCGTCATGCTCGACCATGCCGAGGCTGCGCGGGTCGATGGCGAAGTCGACGGTGCGGGCTTCGCCGGCACGCAGCGGGATCCGGCGGAACCCGACGAGCTGGCGTTGCAGCACGGGAATCGTCCGCCCCTGTTCCTGCGCGTCGACGGGTGCGAGATAGGCCTGGACCACCTCGTCCCCGGCGAGCTTGCCGGTGTTGGTCACGGTGACGCTGACCGCCAGCGGCTGTCCCGCGGTCACCGTCGCGATCGGTGCCGTCCTGGGGGCATAGGCGAAGCGCGTGTAGCTGAGGCCGTGGCCGAACGGGTAGAGCGGCGTACCGCTGAAGAAGCGGTAGGTCCGGTTCTTCATGCTGTAATCGATATAGGCCGGCAGATCGCGCGTCGTGGCATAGACCGTCACCGGCAGGCGCCCGCCCGGATTGATATCGCCCGCCAGCATCCGCGCGATCGCGGTCCCGCCGGACTGGCCCGGATACCAGGCGGCGACGACCGCGTCGGCATGCTCCCTGCTCCACGGATCGGCGATCGCGGAGCCGGTCAGTTGCACGACCACGATCGGCTTGCCGGCGGTGGCGAGCGTTTCCAGAAGCGCGCGCTGCGGCTCGGGCAGTTCGATCGCGGTGCGGTCGCCGCCGAGGAAGCCCGGCACGTCGAGCCGCAGCGCCTCGCCCTCGAGCGTCGGCGACAGGCCGGTGAACACCACGACCACATCCGCTGCGCCGGCGGCGGCGAGCGCCTCGCCGCGCTGCGCGTCGATCGGTGCGACCCAGCGCAGGCCGATCCCGCCGTCCTCGCTTGCGTGCACATAGTCGATGCGGAGGTCGTGCGGTTTGGCGTCGGTGACGGTGACCTCCGCCTCGACTGCGCTATCGCTGCCGTCGTCGGTGATCAGCGGCTTGCCGTCGAGCCACAGCTTAACCGGATCATGGCCTTCGCAGTCGAAGCAGCGGGGGACGTCGAGCCGCAGCCGGTAGCGGCCGGGGCCCGGCGGCGTCAGTTGCCCGGTCCAGCGGACGCCGTAGCCTTTGCCCGACAATCCTGGAACGGGCGGCGCGCGATCCCAGTCGAAGTCGATCGTGCGATCCTGCCTGGTCGCGACCCGCCGGGTCATCGCGCCGTCGCTGAAATACTCGCCTGTCAGCCCCGGCCTGCCGTTCGCCGACAGGGCGGTTTCGGGCACGGGCAAGGCGACGCCCGCCGCCAGCCCGCTGCCCTGCGCATAAGTGACGCGATCGGCGCCGAAACGCGCGCGAATGCCCTGCAACGGCGTGACCGGCGCGCTGGCGGTGCCGTGGTAATTCGCCTCGAGCACGTCGAGCGAGTCGGCATTGGGCCCGATCACCGCGATCCGGGTCCCGGGCTTGAGCGGCAGCCGGTCCTTGTTGGTGAGCAGCACCAGCGACTTTTCCGCCGCGGTCTGCGCGAGTGCGCGGTGCGCGGGCGTGTCGACCTGCGACGGCGCGATGCGCGTCCAGGGGCTGCGCTGGCCAAAGGCGATGCCGAGCGCCGCGCGCGACGCGAGGACACGACGCAGCGACGTGTCGATCGCGGCTTCGGGTACCAGACCCTTGCGAACCGCGGCGGGCAGCGCATCATAGCTCGGCCCGCAATCGAGATCGGTGCCCGCCTGCAACGCCGCCGCGGCCGCCGAGGGCAGATCGGGGCGGTAATAATGGAAAACGGAGATATAGCCGACCGCATCGCAGTCCGACACGACCATGCCGCCAAACCCCCAGTCGCCGCGCGCGCGGTCGGTCAGCAACGCGGACGACGCGCAGGCGGGTACGCCGTGAAGCGAGTTATAGGCGCACATGATCGACCGCGCGCGGCCTTCGGTCACCGCCATGCGGAAGGCCGGCGTGTAGGTCCCGGCCATGTCGCGCGGGGAGATATCCGCGTCGAAGCTGTTGCGCCCCGCCTCCGGCCCCGAATGCGCCGCGAAATGCTTCGGCGTCGCGATCGCCCTGGGATGCGCGGCATCGGGCCCCTGGATGCCGCGAACGAACGCGACGCCCAGCTTGCCCGTCAGATAGGGATCCTCGCCATAGGTCTCCTGCCCCCGCCCCCAGCGCGGATCGCGGAAGATGTTCAGGTTGGGCGACCAGATGTGCAGCCCCGCGAAACGCCGCCGGTCGCGCGTCGAGCGCACGGCGTTGTACTTCGCCCGCGCCTCGGTCGAGACGACCGTGCCGACCTGATCGAGCAGCGCGGTATCCCAGCTCGCCGCCAGACCGATCGCCTGTGGAAAGACGGTCGCGATCCCGTTGCGCGCGAGGCCGTGCAGCCCCTCGCTCCAGTAATCATAGGCGGGCAGATCGAGCCGGGGCAGCGCCGGCGCGCTGCTGCCGAGCTGCGCGGCCTTCTCCTCCAGCGTCATCGCCGCGATCGCCGTCTCGACGGCGGGTGGCGTCGCTTGAAGATCAGGCGCCTGGACATCGGCGGCCATCAGCAGGAACGGCAGCATCGGCTTTCCCCAGTTAATCGGATCCGATGACCGACCCGGTCATGCCCAACGGCATACCGGGCCGGGGTCATCAGAAGTTCGCGCGCATGCCGACCCGGAACGCGCGTCCGACGACGTCGTAGAGACCGGGGTTGGTGATATCGCTGGGGACGGTGGCGGCGTCCTTGTTGAACATGTTGTCCACCTTGACATAGCCCTGCACCGCGTCGGTGAATTTGTACGAGGCGCTGATGTCGACGTAGAAGGCGCTATCGAGGTGATTGCGATCGATCGTCGGGTGATCGATCGTCGAGACCGGGCAGTTGGTCTGGCAGACGATATATTCGTTGCTGATCACGCCCGCGCTGATCCACCGTTCCTGCAGCGTCATGCTGAAGAGGTCGGTCGTCCAGTCCTGGACCGCGAGGACCTTCCAGCTCGGCGTCGCACCCTGCCCCAGATTCACGCCCGCCCCCTGGATGGGGATCGTGTTGGGCAGGCCGCGATCCGAGACGAAGTTCTTCACATGCGTCGCCAGACCGCGCAGCGACGCCTGGCCGGGCAGGCCGATGCCCGACAACGGAATCTGGTAGCTCGCCTCGATGTCGAAGCCGTCGGTGAAGATCGACGCGAAGTTGAACGGCTGGACGGTGACCGAGGCGTTGTTCGGATCGCTGATGTCGAAGCTGTTGCAGGTGAAGGTCACGCCGGCGAAGCAGAGGTTGATCTGGGTCTGCGCATCGAGCGCCGCGATCGCGCTCTTGATCTTGATGCGGTAGTAATCGACCGAGATGTTCAGCCGCGGCGCCCAGGACGGACGCGACAGGATCACGCCGAATTCGGTATTGCGCGCGACTTCGGGGCGCAGCGCGGTGTTCCCCGTGGTCGTCTGGAGCACGGTGAGCGTGCGACCCGGATTGAACGGATCGGTCGTGCCGGTGCGATTGCTGGTGACCGGCGCGGCGAAGAGCTCGCTCAGATTGGGTGCGCGGATATCGCGCGAGGTCACGCCGCGGAAGCGGATGCCGTCGACCGGCGTGTCCCAGGTCGCGCCGACCTTCCACGTATAGACCGTCCCCGACGTGCTGTAGTTGGTCGCGCGCCCGGCGGCATTGAGGTTCGCCTTGCCGACCCCGTCCGAGTTGAACAGCGGGGCATTCACCTCAAGGAAGGATTCATAGACGCTATAGGCGCCGCGACCGTCGCGGTAATTGCCCGCATACCAGTTGCCGCCCTGCGGGTTCAGCAGCGGGTCGCTGGGATATTGCGCGTCGTAGGCACCGCTGGTCACGACGCCATTGCCGTAGGGATCGGCGTTCACCTGATAGAATTCATGTCGATATTCGCTGCCGAACGCGACCGACAGCGCGCCGGCGGGCAGCTGCAGCGGCTCGCCGCTGACCGAGAAGCTCGCAACGTCCTGGGTCTGGCGCGTATGCTGATATGGTCCGTTGCCCGGAAGGATATAGGCGAGCGCGGCGGCGCTGGGCGTCTGGCCGCCGATGATGTTGAGCGGGACGCAGCCGCTGGCGACCGCGGCGGGATTGGCGCAGGTGATACTGCCATCGGGCGCGCGGACTGCCTGGATCGCGGCATTGTAGCGCGGCATCAGCGGGATATCGCGGACGGTGATGTCGGTGATGCCCGTGCCGTGCTGATAATAGGCATCATAGCGCCAGTCGCCGCCGAACGCCTGGATCTTGCCCTTCGCGCCGGCGACGAAGCGATATTGCTCGCGCTCGGTACGGACGCTGATCGAGTCGGGGAAGATCGCGTTGTCGACGCCGTAGCGGAACTGGGTGATCCCGTTCGCCGCGCAGGCCTCCTGGACCGAGGTAGGGACATAGGGGTTGGCGCACTGGAGCGTCAGGTTGCCGAACTGCGCGGATCCGACATTGGGAATGTTGCCCGTCGTCACCCGGGCGACGTTGACGGTGGTGTAGAGTTCATTGTCGGGATCGATGTCGAAGCCGATCCGGCCATAGCCGCTGAGCCGCGTGATCGTCGACTTGAGCGAATTGGCGTTGGTCACGTTGCCCGACCGGTCACCGCCTTCGCATACGCCGTTATAGCAGCCCAGCACGTTGCCGTTCGCATCCTTCAACGGCACGCCGTTCGAGCCATATTCGAACTGGCGCGGATTGCCGTTCACGTCGAACGCGGTGCCCTGGAGCGGGCCGGCGGTGATCAGCCCGTAGAGCGCCGTGTTGTTCGCCTGGGTGAAGCTGCGATCGAGATATTGCGGGCCGCCGTCATTGGTGATGCCGCGGTTGATCAGGTTGCGCGAGACCAGCCAGTTGCGCCCGCCCGGGCCGCTGCCGTCGGGGTTCGATCCGACGCCGAAGCCGGCCGATCCGATCCCGTCCTCGTGGCTGTATTCGCCGCTGCCGATGAGATGCAGCCGATCGTTGAACAGCGACTTCCCGACCGCGGCCTGGACCGTGTAGTTGCCGTCATCGCCGTAGGTGCTGATGCCCGACTGGAGATTGGCCTTGAAGCCGGTGAAGCGGGTATTGGTCACGAAATTGACCACACCGCCGACCGCGTCGGAGCCGTAGGATGCGGAGGCACCCCCGGTCACGACGTCGACCCGTTCGATCAGCAATTGCGGGAACAGGCTGACATCGGCGACGCCGGTGACGTTCGCGCCGACGACCCGCTGGCCATCGATCAGGGTGAGCGTGCGGATCGGCTGAAGGCCGCGAAGACTGAGCGCGCTCAGCCCCTGCACGCCGGTCGAGGTGCCGTTGGCGCCGACGGTGGCGCCCGTGCTGCCCTGGAGCGAGGGCAATTGCGCGACGGTCGTGAAGACGTTGGGCTGCGCGTTCTTGGCGATCGACTCGGCGCTCAGCACCTGGGTCGGGGTCGGTGCGGTGAAGCCCGACGAGATGATCCGCGAGCCGGTGACGACGATGTCGGACTGCGGGGTGGCGGGCGCGGGAGCCGCTTGGGTTGCAGGCGCGGCGTCCGGGGTCGGGGCCGCCTGCGCCGCGGGGGTCTGGCTCTCGGCGGGCACCGGCTTCGTCGCGTCCTGCAGCACGTCCTGCGCAAAGGCCGGTGTCGCCAGCATCGTCGATGCCGCCAGAACCGAGCGCAGCACTGCAAAATTGATCACTTGGCGCATCACATACTCCCCACAGAAACCGGGGCGCTTGCTGGCCCAATGTCGTTTCGGGGGTCGGCTTAAGTCGATCAATCTCCCTGCGCAACATAAGTTTCATAAAATGTCTTTTTATATTTAGATCCGTCTTTTTAGGCTTTTTTGGTAATATATTGGTACCCTTAACTCGATAGTTGCCTCCAATTAACCTTATTTGTGAGTGGCTTGCATCATGTTATCGATACATAACATGGATTATATATGTTCAGTCCGCTGCGGCGCGCGGTTGGCCTTTCCAGGGGCTGGGTGCGCCTCGAAGGTTCGGAAGATCGGGTGGCACGCTAACGATCAACCGATGTGCCAGACGTGACAGTATCGGGAGGGTGAACCCCATCCTCATCCGTGCGAATGCATCTTCCGCCGAGCGCACCCAAAAAGACCAACAAGAGACATAAACAATACCAGATCGACTCATCTTGATAAAAAGATTATAAAAATATCAATGCCGGTGAGCGTTTCGCAATGTCGCCCGTCATATTAGCGTAATAACAGGGGGGCGAGATCATGGTTGGGCATTCTTTCGGATCGATGTTGGTGCGGACCAGCGTCGTCGCAATCGCCGCGGTGGCAGCCACGCCGCTCGCTGCACAGTCGGCTATGGTCCGCGTCGACGTCGCGCCGCAGCCGCTGGCCCAGGCGCTGCAGACGCTGGCGCAGCAGGCCCGGGTCCAGGTCGTGTTCGATCAGGCGCGGGTCGGCACCCGCCGGTCGACCGCGCTGGCCGGGTCGATGACCGCCGCCGACGCGTTTCAGCGCCTGTTGCGCGACACTGGCCTTGCGGTCTCGCAGACCACGCAGGGCGTGTTCGTGGTGGCGGCGCAGGATAGCGCAGCCCCCGCCCCGCCCACCGGGTCCGCCCCCGTCACGCTCGACCCCACGTCCGAAACGCCAGCGCCGGCGCCGGCGGACATCATGGTCACCGGCACGCGCATCACCCGGCCCAATCTGAAGTCGGCGAGCCCGATCACCAGCATTGGTGCCGCGGAGATCAAGGCGCAGGGCGCGGTCAATCTCGAGGAGGTGACGAACCGGCTGGGTCAGGTGCAGCCCGATGCGCAACAAAACTACCAGCAGAGCAACGGCCAGCAACGCGGCGTCAAGCTGCGCGGGCTGGATTTCAACCGCACGCTGTCGCTGATCGACGGCCAGCGGATCGCCGGGACCGAATCCGTCGACACCAATTTGATCCCGGTCTCGCTGGTCGAGCGCATCGACCTGCTGACCGGCGGCGCATCCTCGGTCTATGGCTCCGACGCGATCGCGGGCGTCGTGAACTATGTGATCCGTCGCGATTTCGAAGGGTTGCAGCTCTCGGGCAATTACAGCTTCTACAATCACGACAACCGCGCCAACGCTTCAACACCCGTCGCGCAGCGTTACGGGATCGCCACACCGACGGGGCTGACCAACGATGGCGGCCGCGCGGATCTGAGCGCGACCTACGGTCACAACTTCCTCGACGACCGGCTGAATGTCTCGGTCTACGGCACCTACCGGACCGCGGACGGCATCTTCTTCCGCGATCGCGACGCGTCGGGCTGTCAGCTGCGCCGCGACACGGGCAACCCGCTGAGGGTCAACAACCTGATCTGCGGCGTGACCGCGGCGTCGCCCAACGGGACGCTGACGGCGAACGGCGTGAATTATTCGAACGTCACCGGCAGCCCCGGCGTCTTCGCGCCCGCATCGACGATTCCGGGCTATGCGAACCAGGCGGACCGGCTCGCGGCGCGTGGTTATGAGCGCTTCAACGGCGGCGGCTTCATCAACTTCAAGGCATCGCCCGCGGCCGAGTTTTCGGCGGGCGTGATGTACCTTCGCGATACATCGGAGAACCTGCTCTACGGCCCCTATGTCCAGGGCAGCTACCGGGTGAACTGCGACAATCCGCTGATGTCCGCATCGCAGGCGCAGACGATCTGCGGCGCGAATGCCGGGACCGGCGCGTCGGCACCGCTCGGTGTCCAATACGGCTTTCCGGGGCTGGCCGGCGACCGCGACAAGGAAAGCTTCAGGAACACGCAGACGCGCATCAACGCGTCGGTCCGCGGCGAGATCGCCGAGGGCTGGCGGTATGACGTCGGCGGCGTGTACAGCACGAGCCGGCAATTATGGGAGCCCGGCGGCAACCCGGTCGCCGCCAAGGTCAGCCGCGCGCTCGACGTCGTCAATGTGAACGGCGTGCCGACGTGCCGGTCGGTGGTCAACGGCACCGACCCCGCCTGCGTACCGCTCAACGTGTTCACCGCCAACAATCCCGGCAGCGCCGCGCTCAGCGACTATCTGTTCGACGAGGGGCTCGGCGTGCAGGACCTGCGCGCGAAATTCTATGACGTGACCGCCAATCTGACGGCGGACTTCACGCGCTACGGCATCCGGTCGCCATTCGCCGAACAGGGCCTGGCCGTGGCGGTCGGCGGGGAATATCGCCGGCAGGAGGAGCGGACGACGCGCAACACGCGCTTCATCGAAGTCTATGGCGGCGTGCCCGACAGCCTGACCACGCAGGACGTCGTCGAGGGCAATGCCGAAGCCCAGCTGCCGCTGGTGCAGAACGTGCCGTTCTTCAAACTGCTGCAGGTCAATGGCGGCTATCGCCTGTCGAAATACAGCACCAATCCCCAGACCTTCAACACGTGGAAGATCGAGGCGGTCTATTCGCCGAGCGAGGACGTCACGTTCCGCGTCGGCCGGAACCGGGCCGCACGGGCGCCCGGCCTGAGGGAGGCCGATCAGGTCGTCGGCTATCAGAATGCAACGATCGTCGACCCCTGTGCCAGCGTCAACGGCGTCGCGCCGAGGGCCAGCATCGAGGCGTGTCGCCTGACCGGATTGCCCGACGCGCAATATGGCAATGGTCTGGCCGCGGGTATTCCGGGCAGCCTGCGCTGCGTCGACGATGTCTGCCGCCAGCGCAACAACGGCACCCCGATCGATCCCGAGGACGCACAGACGCTGACCTATGGCCTGGTGCTGACGCCCCGTTTCCTACCGCGGTTCAGCTTCTCGGTCGACCGGTACAAGATCCGCGTCGACAACGTGATCAGCTATCTGGGTGCGAGCTTTGCAGTCGATGGCTGCGTGATCACCGGCGACCCCTATTATTGCAGCCGGCTGGTGCGCGATCCGACGACCTATCAGCTGAACGGCACGGGCACGACGGCGGGCTATATCCAGGGCGGCAATCTGAATGCGTACCGGCTCTATGCGAGCGGCTATGACTTCCAGGCGCAATATTCGGCGCGGCTCGGCGGGACGGCGGGCAAGCTCGACTTCCTGATGAACGGCACGCTGACCACCGACCAGGGCGGCCAGGCCGCACCCGATCAGCCGCGGACCAATTGCGTCGGCTATTTCGGCGGATCCTGCCCGCAGCCGACACCGCGCTGGATTCACAATGTCCGCACCACCTATTCGAGCGACGACGGAATCTTCAGCGCGTCGGTCGCGTGGCGCTATATCGGTGGCACGACCGCGGGTCAGAATGGCGGCCCGAATTCGACGCCGGCGACCGAGGTCTCCGACTTCACGCGGATCCCCGCCTATCATTATTTCGATCTGTCGCTGGGCGTGAACATCGCCAAGCGCATGACGCTGACCGCGGCGGTCAACAATATCTTCGACCGCCAGCAGCCGATCCTGACGAACACCTATGATTACGCGCTGTCGCGCGGGAACACGATCCCCCAGCGTTACGACACGCTGGGACGCCAGATCTCGATTTCGGCAACGACGCGCTTTTGATGCGCGTGGTTCCAGGGGCGATCCGCCGGCGTCGGATGAGCCTCGTCATCGCACCGTGCGTTACGGCGGCGCTGGTTACTGTTTGCCAGCCCGCGGTCGCCGGCCCCTCCCCGCTGCTGCCGCTGCCCGCGCATGCGACAGCCGGTACGGGTAGCGTCCGCATCGACGATGGTGCGCGGATCGTCGTCCCTGCCGGCGACACGGGCGCTGCCAGTGCGGCGCGGCGCGCGGTCGAGATCGTCGCCCGGACGCGCGGCATCACGCTGAGCGTGGCCGACCGCGGACCGGGGGCGATCAGTTTCATGCGGCTGCCCGCCGCAAATGGGGGGAGCAGCGAGCGATACCGGCTCGACGTGACGCCCGCGGGGATCCGCATCGCCGCGGCCACCGATGCCGGGCTGTTCTATGGCGCGATGACGCTGGCGCAGATGCTGTCCCCCGATGCGCGGTTCGGGACGGGCGTCGCGGTCCCCGTCGTGGCGATCGACGATGCCCCGCGCTTTGCGTGGCGCGGGGTGATGCTGGACGTCGCGCGCCACATGCAGCCGATCGCATCGATCGAGCGCGTCATCGACATGATGGCGCAGCACAAGCTGAATCGCCTGCAACTTCATCTGACCGATGACCAGGGCTGGCGGATCGAGATCAAGCGTCATCCCGAGCTGACGCGGATCGGCGCCTGGCGCGCCTCGTCCACGCCCAATGCGGGCGCGCCGGCGGGCCGCTATGGCGGCTTCTACACGCAGGACCAGCTGCGCGCGCTGGTCGCCTATGCCGCGGCCCGCGCGGTGACGATCGTGCCGGAGATCGACCTGCCCGGCCACGCACAGGCAGCGGTCGCCGCCTATCCGCAGATCGGCGTGACGGGAGACCGGCCGCCGGTGTCGGGCGACTGGGGCATCAACCCCTATCTGTTCAACGTCGACGATCGCAGCATCACGTTCGTCAAGCAGGTGCTCGACGAGGTCATGGCGATCTTCCCGTCGACCTATATCCATATCGGTGGTGACGAGGCGCTGAAGGAGCAGTGGCAGGCATCGGCCGCGGTCCAGGCAAAGATGCGCACGCTCGGCATCGCCGATGAAAGGGGCCTGCAGAGCTGGTTCGTCGGTCAGCTCGGCGCGCACCTCGCCAAGCGCGGGCGCCGCCTGATCGGCTGGGACGAGATCCTCGAGGGTGGGCTGCCACCGACCGCGTCGGTGATGTCATGGCGCGGCGAGGCGGGCGCGATCGAGGCGGCGAACATGGGGCACGACGTCGTGCTGTCGCCGGGCCCGGTCCTGTATCTCGACAATCTGCAAAGCGGGCGCGACGACGAGCCGCCGGGACGCATGGCGGTACAGACGCTCGCTGACGTCTATGCCTATGACCCCCTGCCCGCCGGGATTGCCGCGGCAAAGGCGCATCACGTGCTGGGGCCGCAGGCCAATCTGTGGGCCGAATATATGGTCACCCCCGCGCAGCGCGAACATGCGCTGTTTCCGCGCATCGCGGCGCTGGCGGAGATGGCCTGGTCGCCCCGCGCCGCGCGCGACTGGCCGGGCTTCCTCGTGCGGCTCGATCCCCAGCTCAACCGCTATCAGCGGCAGGGGATCGCCGCCGCGGACGGCGCCTTCGCGGTCGATTACACCGTGGTCGGCGGGGTCGGTCCGGCGGTGCGCGGCAAGACGGTCGCGATCGGCATGGCGAACCAGGCCGGCTATGGCACGATCCGCTACACGACCGATGGCGCGGCGCCGTCATCGACCTCGCGCGCCTATGCCCGACCGCTGAGCGTGGCGCCGGACACGGTGGTCCGCGCGGTGACGTTCGCACCCGACGGCCGTCCGCTCGCCGCCGTGCGCCGCTTCGATACCGCACCCGCCGCGCTGTTGACGCGCGCGAGTGCGAGCCTCGACACCTGTGCCGGCGCAGGGATCCGGCTGCGCCTGCCGCTGACGCCGGATGCGACGGGCGGCGGGCCGGCGTACAGCATGAACATCTATGACGGCTGCTGGCTGTACCGCGCCGCGCCGCTCGGACAGGTCCGGGGCATCACGGTCTCGCTCGGTCGGCTGCCGCGCAACTTCGCGCTGCGCCAGCCGCAGCGACAGATGGTCGCGTGGCGCTACAACCCGACATATTTCGGGACGCTGATGGTGCATGCGCGGACCTGCGACGGGCCCGCGCTGGCGATGGTGCCGCTGCCCGATCCGGCGACCACGCCGAACCGGTTTATACTGACCGCGCCGCTGGCGGGTGGGACGACCGACACGGACCTGTGCCTGATCGTCGCGCCGCCGGTCGGTGGACCGCTCTACGGCGTCGACACGGTACGCTTTACGCTGAAGGACATTCGATGACCGATCCCGTGCGCCCATCGCGGCGCGACGCAATCGCCTTCACGGCCGGAACGCTTGGCGCAGCGATGGCCTTTCCCGGCGGCACGTTCGCGGCCACCATTGGCGCGGCGCCCACCGGTGCGGCGCTCGTGCCCTTCGGTGCCACGCCGTCGAATCGGCAACTGGCGTGGCACCGGCTGGAACAGACCGCGTTCGTCCACTTCACGATCAATACCTTCACCGACCGCGAATGGGGCTATGGCGACGAGGATCCCGCGATCTTCGACCCCAAGCAGTTCGATGCCGACCAGATAGTGGCCGCGGCAAAGGCGGCGAACCTGCGCGGCCTGATCGTCACCGCCAAGCACCACGACGGCTTCTGCCTGTGGCCGAGCAAGTTCACGAAACACAGCATCGCGAGCAGCCCCTACAAGAACGGCAAGGGCGATATCGTCGGCGAACTGGCCGCCGCATGCCGGCGGCAGGGGCTGAAGTTCGGGATCTACCTGTCGCCCTGGGATCGCAACCATCCGGACTATGGCCGGCCCGAATACATCACCTTCTTCCGCAACCAGCTGCGCGAGCTGCTGACGCAATACGGACCGATCTACGAGGTGTTCTTCGACGGCGCGAACGGCGGCGACGGCTATTATGGTGGTGCGCGCGAAGTGCGGAAGATCGACGCGGTCCCCTATTATGACTGGCCGTCGATCATCGCCTTCGTCCACGCGCTGCAACCGATGGCCTGCACCTTCGATCCGGTCGGCGCGGACCTGCGCTGGGTCGGCAACGAGGAGGGCGAGGCCGGCGATCCGTGCTGGGCGACGATGGACGACAAGGGCTTCACCGAGGAAAAGGGCAATGCCGGCGTTCGCGGCGGCGCGATCTGGTGGCCGGCCGAGGCGGATGTCTCGACCCGCTATGGCTGGTTCTGGCACGCCTATGAGGACGGGCAGAGCCGCAGCCCCGCCAATCTGATGAAGATCTATTTCGAGACGGTCGGGCGCAGTGCCGGGCTGTTGCTCAACCTGGCCCCGGATACGCGCGGGCTGGTGACCGACGAGGATGTCGCGAATCTGACCGCGTTCGGCACGGCGATGCGCGCGATGTACGCCACCGACCTGAGCAAGGGTGCGATCGCGTCCGCGAGCAGCGTGCGCGCCGGGCATGACGCGGCGCTGGTGCTCGACGGCAATCCCGAAAGCTTCTGGGTCAGCGCCGATCGGGCGCCGGTCCCGACGCTGACGCTCGACCTGAAACAGCCAAGGCTGTTCGATGTCGTCAGGCTGGCCGAGCATCTGCCGCTCGGGCTGCGCGTCGACCGGTTCGCGATTGACGCGCAGGGCGCGACCGGCTGGACCGAAATCGCCAGCAAGCAGGGCATCGGATCGCAGCGGCTGATCCGGCTCGACGCGCCGATCACCGCGCGGCGGGTCAGGCTGCGGATCACCGCAGCCGCCGCGGCGCCGGCGATCACCGAATTCGGCGTGTATCTCGCGCCCGTGCTGCTCGATCCGCCGCACATCGTCCGCGACCGCGAGGGCGTGGTCACGCTGACCAGCGATTCCCCCGGGCTGGCGATCGCCTACACCACCGACGGCAGCGCGCCGACGATCGCATCGCCGCGCTACACGGCGCCGTTCGCGATGCGCGATGCGGGGATCGTCCAGGCGATCAGCATCCACGCGGCCAAGGGTGCGGTCAGCAGCGTGGGGCGTCGCAACTTCGACATCCGCAAGAGCGACTGGAAGATCCTGCGGGCGAGCGCGCCGCTGGCCGAGCTGCTGATCGACGAGAAGAACCGCACCGACTGGGTCGCGCCGCTGACCGGTGCGGACGGCAAGCCCTGTTCGGTGACGATCGATCTCGGACGCAGCGTCGAGCTGCGCGGGTTCGTGCTGAAGCCCGGCTGGCACGCGCCGCAGGGGGCCGGCGACCCCGCCGCCTGGCGCGTACGCATCGGTGACGACCCGGGGCTGGCCGACGCGCCGCAGGAGCAGGGCGAGTTCTCGAACATCGCCGCCAACCAGGCGCCGCAACGCCTCGCCTTCGCGCGGCCGCACCGTGGCCGCTACATCGAGATCGCCTTCAGCCGGACCGCCAAGGGCGAGACGCGGCTGGCCATCGCGGAGCTCGGGGTGCTGACGCAGTAGACCGGTCGCGGCGCGGCGTGTGATGGCGAGTAACCAAAAGCTAAGTCTTTGTTGTTTAACATAGCGCAATGTTCATATCGCTTACTGCGCGGATCGTCGCGATCGGCCTCATCGTGGTCCTGGCACTGGGGTCGCTGGCCGGGCTGCTCGCCGACGCCTCGTACCAGGCCAGCCAGAGCTTCCAATGGGCCGCCCATTCCGCGCAGGTCATCGAGACGACCGAGGCGGCGCTGAACGATCTGCGCGAGGCCGAATCGGGCCAGCGCGGGTTCGTCATCACGCGGGATCCGGCCTATGCCCGGTCCTTCGCCAAACGCCTGGACAGCGCCGCCCGGACCATCGCGCGGGTTGCGGGCCAGACCCGCGACAACCCGCGCCAGCATGCCCGTGCGCGCGAAATGGCATTGCTGATGAAGGAGCGGTCCGCCTTTCTGCGCCAGCCGCTCGACCTTGCCCGCCGGGGCAATTTTGCGGGAGCGGTCACGATCATCGCCAGCGGCCGTGGTCGCGACCTGATGGATGCGATCAGCGTGCGCGGGGAGGCCTTTCTCGAAGAGGAACGCGCGTTGCAGACCACGCGGCAGGATGCGGCGGCGCAGCGCCTGCGCCGCGGCAAGCGGCTTGCCATCTTCGGCGCGATCGCCGTCGCACTGATCGTCATCGGCGGCTTTACCTTGCTGGTGCAAGGTATCCGCCGCCCGCTGGAAACCATGTTGCGCGCGATGACCGCGCTCGGCAGCGGGGACGAGCAGACACGGATCGATACCGCGATGGGATCGCGCGAATTCAACCGCCTCGCGATCGGCTATAATGCGATGGCCGACCGGCTGGAGGGCGCGGTTTCCGATCGGGGCACGAGCGAGCGCCAGCTGCAGGTCGTCAACGCCGAGCTCGAGCGCAATACCAAGACGCTGCGCGAACGCGGCGACGTGATCGAGCTGCTCGGCGGCATGGCGCATCGCATGCAGGCCGCGCGCACCGACGACGAGCTGGCCCAGATCATCCGGGTGTTCGTACCGCAGGTCCTGCCCGACATTCCCGGCGCGCTGTACGCGCACAACAACTCGCGCAATTGCCTGGTCCCGGTCGCCAGCTGGGGAGACATCGTCGTGCCGGACGACGGCTTCGCGCCGGAGCGGTGCTGGGCACTGCGCCGCGGCCAGAGCCATTCGGTCGTGGATCCGCGCCGCGACATCGTCTGCGCGCATGTCGCCGAGGGCGAGGTCTATCACTGCGAACCGCTGCTCGCGGGCGGCGAGGTCATCGGCGTGCTCTATCTGCGCGGCCGGATCGAGGCCGAGAACCGCTTTCGGATGAACGTGCTGACCGAGAACATTGCCTCGGCGCTGGTCAACCATCGCCTGCAGCGGTCGCTGCGCGAACAGACGATCCGCGATCCGCTGACCAGCCTGTTCAATCGCCGCTACATGGAGGAGGCGCTCAAGCTGGAGATCGCCCGCGCCTCGCGGTCGGGCAATCCGCTCAGCCTGGTCATGTGCGACGTCGATCATTTCAAGCGGTTCAACGACGAGTTCGGTCACGACGCGGGGGACGCGGTGCTCCAGCAGGTCGCCGCCGAGATGCGCAGCCGGTTCCGCGACGGCGATGTCGTCTGTCGCTTCGGCGGCGAGGAGTTCACCATCATCGCGCCGGGCACGACCGCCGAGGCGCTGGCCAAGCGCGTCGATATCGTCCGGCAGGCGATCGCCGAGATCGCCGTCCGCCACGGCAACCGCGCGCTGGGATCGACCAGCATGTCGTTCGGCATCGCGACCTGGACGGACATCATGGACCGGGAGGGCGCGACACTGATCCAGGCGGCGGACATGGCGCTGTATCAATCCAAACGCGACGGCCGCAACCGCGCGACGATCAGCGCGCTCGCGGCCTGATCGGGGCGCTCCGGGGATCGATATCCTCCGCCGTACCGGGCGGTGTCAGAAGAGCTTGCGCAGGCCCAGCCTGACGGACCGGCCGACCGGATCGATATACGCCGCCTGGAACCGGTTCGGCGTCCGCCCGAGCCGATCGCGAACCGCGATACGGTCGTTGAGCAGGTTTTCGACCGTCAGCTGCAGCGTCATGTTGCTCGCCCAGGGACGTTTGACGATCTGGTCGACCTTGAGCGAGCTATAGGGCACCAGCCAGGTACGGCCTGAAAAGCGCAGATCCGACGCCGCCAGGTCGCTGCGGATCCGGGTCGGCCCCTGAAGACGGCCGTACACGCCGATGCTCGCAGCCCCGAGCGATCCGCTGAGGTTCAGCTCGGTTTCCCAGCGCGGTCGTCCGCCGGTGCCGGTCAGCGTGTCGCCATCGAGGAGATCGAGTGCCGGCCCCCCGCTCCGCAACGACAGGCGATCGTCGAGCCGCCACGTCGTAGTCATCGACATGTTGAGGTGCGGCCGGGGCCGGGGTGGCGCCGGCGGTGGCACATCCTTCGCGGCGATGCCGACGGGCGGCGTCAGCGGCGCAGGCGCACGCCCGATCGGCGTCGACAGGCTGATCGTCGCCTGCATCTTCGTTTCGCGTTCGCGGGCGATGTTGACCGGCCGCAGATCGGCGCTGACGAGCTGTCCTGCCGCATCACGCTGGAACGCCCCGGCAAATGCGGTCTGGAAGGCCGGGGTGGCACTTCCCAGCGTCGCGGTCTGATTGTCGATGCGCGTCTGGAGATAATTGAGCGTGAGCCGCAGATCGCGGGCCTTGATCGGCGACACGGCGACACCCAGCGTGACGAGCCGCCGGCGTTCCGGGTCGAGCGCGGGATTCCCGCCGGCGATCGTCGTGACGAGCACGCTGGTGCCGGTGGTGAAATCGAAAAACGGCGTGTTCGGGGTGGTCACCGTCGGGTTGGTCAGCAGCGCGATCGCCGGCGGGGTCTGCGCGGCATTGACCGAGGCGATCAGCTGGACCGGCCGCACTGGCGACCATGTCAGGCCGTAGTTGGAACTGAGCAGCCGGCCGTAATCGGACACGTCCGAGACGCCAATCATGCCGTTGACCGACAGCTGTCCGAGAAACGCGAGAACGTCCTGATTGGCAGAGGCGATCGGCAGATCCGCGTTGACGCTGGCCCCACCCGTGGTGCGCGTCAGATCGAGCGTCGTGTCGCGCAAGCCCGGCAGGCTGCCCGAACTGCTCGACCGGGCATAATCCCCCGAGAGCGTGATCTGCGCGTCGCCGGCCGGCAAGCGGACGAGCGGGCCGTTCGCGACCGCCTTTGTCAGCAATGTGCCGGTAACGGTCCGGCTGCGATCGGCCAGCCGAAGCGCCGCCGCCTCGGGACTCACGCGCGCCAACGGATCGCCCCCCGCATCGATCGCAGCCTGCAGATCGTCGATCGGCACGCCGCGTTCGGACCGCGCCACCCCTTGCACCCGGTCATAGCTGGTCGTGACGTTCCACCCCCAGCGCCGGATACTGCCCTGGACCATGCCCGATCCATGCAGTGTCAGGCTGGTGCTCCGCTGCCGGAGCACCGCATCGGGCAGGTAGCGATAGAGCAGGACATCGTCCGCAAAGGGCAGCGCGCCGCGTCCTCCCGGCACACTCAACAGCGCGGGCGCCAGGCCGTTCACGCCGATGTTACGCTGCGCCTCCATCGACAGGTTGAGCGATCCGCTCATCGTCCGCCCGATCGGCGCCGCGAGCGTTCCGTCGACCGAAATCCTGTCGCTGCGCTGCTGGAGCGAGCGATAACGCCCGATATCGGTGACCGCGGGTGCGCCGGCGCCGGCGGCATAGCCCGCCAGAGTGTCGCGCCCCACCGGGTCGTCCGGCACGGCGGCGATCGTGACCGGGGCCCCGACGAGCGCATCGAGCGCGGGATCGATACTGGCCCCGCCTATTCCCGTGACGGTGCCGCCAAGCGCATAGAGCGTGTCCGGATCGGGCAGGATCGCGCGTTCGCTCTGCAGGATCGGGTTGAGCCGAAGATGCGACAGCGTCAGCGTCGCGCGGCGCGGCCCGTCGATCCGCGCGGCGGTCACCTCGGCATAGCTTGTCTCGCCCCCGCCTTCGGTCGTGACCCCCGTGGCCTGCTGGTAGGTGACCGCGCGAAACCGCTTTTTGGTGATGAAGTTCATCACCCGGACGGTGGCCGGAAACCCGAAGCGTGCGGCCTCGGACTCGGGCAGGACCTCGATCTTCTCCATCGCCTCCTGCGGCAGGCTGTAGAGTTCGTTCATGCTCGACATGCGTCGACCGTTGAGCAGATAGACCGGATCGCCGCCGCTCGCCGACGTTGTCAGTGGTTTCAGGCGTTCGAGCAGCGTCTTGAGATCGGTCGCACCCAGCGACTGGATCCCGGCCTGATCGAGGGTCGCGGTCGGATCGATCGCCCCGACCGCGCTGCCCGCGCTCCGCTGGCCGGTGATGACGATGTCGTCGCCCGACGCCGATGCCGGCACGGGGATCGCCTGAGTCGATCCGGCCGCGGGAGAGACCACGCCGCCCCCGAGGCAGACGAGGATCGACGGGTACAGGCGGACCGGCGCGTGAACCCTCACGAACGGCGGATCGGGATGGCGGGGGGATCGATCATCGTCACACTCTCACGCAGCGGGCGAGATCGAGTGGAGCGGTATTATATGTCGGGAATAGGGCGGCTTGTGAAAGCAGGCAGGGCAGTATGCCTGAAGGCAGCGCGGTCACGCCACGGAGCGGGTCGGCAGGACGCGATCCGGCGCATCGCCGGCATGGGATGCCGCAAGACTATTGCCTATCGTCCGGGCCGGATTACGCTTCGTAACCGTAGCGCGAGATTGCGAGTCGGAGATCGATGGTCGCGCGCTGCTGCAGGTCTATCCGAGGTGATCCGCTATGGCCGTCAGGGACAAGGCTTCGATCGATACCCAGCATGCCGTTATCGTCGTGATCCGGGGCGATCCGGTCCCCGACGCCGCGATCCCGACGATCGAACTGGATCTCGCGAAATTTCAGAGCGGTCGCTGGGCGTTGCAGCTCGATGCGGCATTTGCCCGGCGCGAGGAGCCGGCGGTGATCCTGGCGCAGGGGGTCGCCTGTCTGGCGGTCGCGTGGTGGGCGCAATTGTCGCCGCGCAGCTATCTGCAGGCGATCGAGGGCGCGGTGCTGCTGTCGCCGCTGTCGGTCGGTTTCGGTCAGGAGGCGATCGCGGCGGCGGCGCGGCCAGGGCCGACAACGCGCCTGCCCTTCCCGTCGGTCGTCGCCTGTGCCCCGGGCCCGTTCATCGACCGGGTGCTGGCGCTGGCCGATCGCTGGGGCAGTCATTTCGTCGAGCGCGGATCGATCGCCGCTCCGGCGCCGACGACGCGCACCGCCACCCCGACCGAGGACGAGGCCCGGCTGATCGCGCTGCTCCCGCTGCTCGAGCACCGGGTGCCGGGCGATGCCTTCGCGCCCGGACCCCGCCCCACACGGCGCCTCCGCCGACCCGCCGCGATCGACTGAGTACGCCTGCCGTCAGCGCTGCGCCGCGAGGCCCGCCCCTCCCTACCCCCCGGTCGGCATCGTCGCCACGCTGACGAGCGCGCCGCAAGCGTGCCTCGTCGAGATCGCGCAGGTCGATCCCGCGGATTGATTGGAGCGACCGCTGGCGCCGGCGCCGTCCGCTAAACCCAGGCTTGATCGGGCAAAAGCCGCTATCGATGGCGGTCCGCGCGTCGGCGTGGCAGAGGGCGCGCTCAATTCATCCGAGGCTTCATGACCGATCTCGCTGTCCTTTACGAACATCCCGCCTGGTTCGTGCCGCTGTTCGCAGCGCTCGACGCGCGCGGCGTCGAGTTCTCGCGCGCCACGCCGGACGGGTTCTGGAACCCCGCGGACCAGACTGCGCCGGCGCGCGTCGTGTTCAACCGGATCGCGATGTCGAGCTTCCTGCGCAGTGACGAGCATCCGATCTTCGACACGATGGCGATGCTCGATCACTGGCGCCGCACCGGCGCGCGCGTGATCAACGGCGCCGACGTGCTCGCGATCGACGCCTCCAAGGCGCGGCAATTGTCGCTGATCGCGTCGCTCGGCCTCGCGATTCCCGAGACGCGCGTCGTCCACCGCGCCGCCGACGCGGTCGCCGCGGCGCAGGCGCTCCGCTTCCCGCTGGTCGTGAAGGCCAATATTGGTGGATCGGGCGCGGGGATCATCCGCTTCGACAGCCTCGACGAACTCCGCACTGCGGTTACCGACAATGGCCTGCCGAGCAGCGTCGACGGCGTGTTGCTGGTGCAGGAATATGTCCCCGTCCGGGGTGGCGCGATCACCCGGATCGAGACGCTCGACCGCAAGTTCCTCTATGCGATCGACGTCGCGGGCGGCGGCGCGTTCGATCTCTGCCCCGCGGACGCGTGCGTCGTCCCCGGCTCGGGCATCAAGATGGCCGCGGTCGAGCCGTCGCAGGTGCTGAAAGATGCCGCCGAGGCGATCGCGCGCGCGGTCGATCTCGATGTCGGCGGTGTCGAGGTGATGATCGACGACCGCGACGGCGTCGCGCGCTTCTACGACATCAACGCGCTGTCCAATTTCGTCGCCAAGCCGCTCGACGTCCTCGGCTGGGATCCGCATGACCGGCTCGTCGATTACCTGATCGAACAGATTGGGAAGACTCGTTGATGCGCTATGGCTATTGGACTCCGGTTTTCGGCGGCTGGCTTCGTAACGTCCCTGACGAGGGGATGGAGGCGAGCTGGGCCTATACCAAGGCGCTGACGCAAAATGCGGAGCGCTGGGGCTATGACCTGACGCTGATCGCCGAGCTCAACCTCAACGACATCAAGGGCGTAGAACAGCCCGCGCTCGATGCGTGGTCGACCGCGGCGGCGCTCGCGGCGGTGACCGACAGCATCGAGCTGATGGTCGCGGTGCGCCCCAATTTTCACCACCCGGCGCTGTTCGCCAAGGCGGCGGCCAATATCGACCGGATCTCAGGCGGGCGGCTCGCGCTCAACGTCGTATCGTCCTGGTGGGCGGACGAGGCGAAGCAATATGGCCTGCAGTTCGACCAGCATGACGATCGCTACGCGCGCACCGACGAATGGCTGTCGGTCGTCGACGGGCTGTGGACCGAGGAGCGGTTCAGCTTTGCCGGGCAATTCTACACCACCGAGCAGGCGATCTGTTCGCCCAAGCCCGCCAAGCGCCCGACCGTCTATGCCGGCGGCGAGAGCGAGAAGGCGAAGGCGATGATCGCGGCCAAGTGCGACGCCTATGTCATGCACGGCGACCCGGCCGACGCGATCGCGCCGAAGATCGCCGACATGGCAGCACGACGCGAAGCCGCGGGCGGTGCGCCGATGCAGTATGGTATGGCCGCCTATGCGATCGTCCGTGACAGCGAGGCCGAGGCAAAGCGCGAACTCGAGCGCATCACCAGCGTCACCGAACTGCCCGCGGGCTATGCCAATTTCGACCAGTGGCTGTCGGGCACGCAGCTCGAACGCGAGTTGAAGATCCAGGAATATTCGGTCTCCAACCGCGGGCTGCGCCCCAATCTGGTCGGCACGCCCGAACAGCTGAAGGAGCGGATCGCGGAGTATGAAGCCGCCGGGCTCGACCTGCTGCTGCTCCAGATGAGCCCGCAGGCCGAGGAAATGGAGCGGTTCGCGGTGCAGGTGATGGGGTCCGCATGATCCGCCTGCGCGACGTTTCCAAAACCTATCCGGCGAGCGATGCGGCCGCGCTCGACGGCGTGTCGCTGGAGATCCCGGCGCGCGGTGTGTTCGGGGTGATCGGTCAATCCGGCGCGGGCAAGTCGACGCTGATCCGGCTGATCAATGCGCTCGAACGGCCGACGTCCGGGCGCGTCGAGGTCGACGGCATCGACGTCGCAGGCCTGTCGGCCGCGGATCTGCGCGCGCTCCGGCGGCGGATCGGCATGATCTTCCAGAATTTCGGGCTGCTCTCCTCGCGGACGGTCGCGGCGAACGTCGCCTTCCCGCTGGTGCTCGCCGGCGTCGCAAAGGCGACGCGCGAGAGCAAGGTCGCCGCGTTGCTGGACCGGGTCGGCCTGTCCGATCACGCCGCCAAATACCCCGCCCAGCTGTCGGGCGGGCAGAAGCAGCGCGTCGGTATCGCGCGCGCGCTCGCCACCGACCCCGACATCCTGCTGTGCGACGAGGCGACCAGCGCGCTCGACCCCGAAACCACGCGCTCGGTGCTGACGCTGCTGCGCGACCTCAACCGCGACCTCGGGCTGACGATCGTCCTGATCACGCACGAGATGGACGTCGTCCGCTACGTCTGCGACCGCGTCGCGGTGCTCGAACGCGGCCAGGTCGTCGAGACCGGCACCGTCACCGACATCTTCGCCAACGCCGAGCATCCGGCGACCCGGCGCATGCTCCAATCCCTCTCTCATCGGGAACGGGACGGCGCCGCGTCTTTTGCGGACGAAGAGCGGGTGCGATGATCATAACCAGCCCCGCCCTGAAGGTCCTGAGATCCACTCCAAGCCCGTCATCCCCGCGCAGGCGGGGATCCAGACCCGCAACCTCGGCGATCCGATCGAAGCGTCTTCCAGTCTGGGTTCCCGCCTCCGCGGGAATGACGGCCGGGATGCGTCGTGTCGCGCGCCTGCCGCTTACTGGCCTGCCGATCTCCCCGACAGGTAACGGCTGATGACCTTCTTCGAAAATGTCGACTGGTCCGATATCGGCCAGGCGTGCCTCGACACGCTCATCATGCTCGGCGGGTCGCTGGTGCTGACGATCCTGCTCGGCCTGCCGCTCGGCGTGCTGCTGTATCTGACCGGCAAGGGGCGGCTGATCGAGAACCGGCTCGCCAACGGCGCGCTCGGGATCGCCGTCAACATCCTGCGCTCGGTGCCGTTCATCATCCTGCTGATCGTGATGATCCCGCTGACCGTGCTGCTGGTCGGCACGTCGCTGGGCGTCGCGGGCGCGATCCCGCCGCTGGTGGTGGGGGCCGCGCCCTTCTACGCACGCCTCGTCGAGGGATCGCTGAAGGAGATCGACCGGACGACGATCGAGGCGGTGCAGGCGATGGGCGCGACGACCCGCCAGATCGTCACCCGCGCGCTGATTCCCGAGGCGATGCCGGGGCTGATCTCCGGCGCCACCGTCACCGCGGTCGCGCTCGTCTCGTTCACCGCGATGGCAGGCGTGGTTGGTGCCGGCGGGCTCGGCGATCTCGCGATCCGCTTCGGCTATCAGCGCTTCCAGACCGACGTGATGGTCGTCACCGTCGTCCTGCTGGTCGTCCTCGTCCAGATCATCCAATATGCCGGCGACGCGCTCGCCCGCCACTTTACCCGCCGCTGATCCAACGATTCTAGGAAATGCCATGAACCGCCGCACGCTTCTCGCCTCGCTCTCGCTGCTCGCGCTCGCCGCATGCGGTGGCGCCAAGACGGATGACGGCACGGCGCTGACCGTCGCCGCGACCGCGGTGCCGCATGCCGAGATCCTCGAATCGATCAAGCCCGCGCTCGCCAAGCAGGGCGTCGACCTCAAGATCCGCGTCTTCAACGATTACGTGCAGCCCAACCTCCAGGTCGAGCAGAAGCAGATCGACGTCAGCTATTTCGAGACCAAGCCCTATCTCGACGAGTTCAACGCCTCGCGCGGCACGCATCTGGTTCCCTATGCGGGTGTCCATGTCGAGCCGCTGGGCGCCTATTCGCGCAAGTGGAAGACGATCGCGCAGGTGCCGAACGGCGCGACCGTCGCGATCCCGAACGAGCCGAGCAATGGCGGCCGCGCGCTGTTGCTGTTGCAGAAGGCCGGGCTGATCACGCTGAAAAACCCGACCAACCCGCTGTCGAGCCTCAACGACATTGCGACCAACCCCAAGACCCTCAAGTTCAAGGAGCTGGAGGGCGCCACCCTGCCCCGCACGCTCGGCGAGGTCGATCTGGCGCTGATCAACACCAATTATGCGCTCGACGCGAAGCTCAACCCGGTGCGCGACGCGCTCGCGATCGAGGACAAGAACAGCCCCTATGTCAATTTCGTCGTCGGCCTGCCCGGTGGCGACAAGGATCCGCGCGTCGTCAAGCTGATCGCCGCGCTGCGAAGCCCCGAGACGCGGCGCTTCATCGCGGATCGTTATGCGGGCGCGGTGCTGCCCGCGTTCTGAGCCGCGGTGACGAACGGATCGCTGCACGTCATCCGTCCGGGCGCGTCGACCCGCCCCGAGACGCGGCGCCGATAGGTCGGCGCCGACGCCGCCGTGATCGCGACGTCGTACCAGCCATGGCTGTTGCGGAGCGGCCAGCGGTAGCGCGCGTCGACCAGCCTGGTCGTCAGCGGCGCCGCCCCGATGCGTTCGACCTGCGCGACCAGTCCGTGCGCGCGGTGTCCGGCGGGTAGCACTAACGCCAGCTCGGTCGGTGTCGTGCGCCAGACGAGCTGCGACATCAACGCCGGGTCATTGCGATGCCCCGTGAAATGCCGGTGGAAACCGTTGGGGCCGAGCACCCAGAGGTCATAGCGCCCCTCCGCGTCGTATCCCCATTGCCCGTCGAGCGTGTGCCCGGGCTCGACCGTGAAGCGGCGGGGCGGCTGGTTCAGGCCCCGGCGGTCATAGACATGGAACACCGCGGCCTGCGTGCCGTCGGCCGCGAAGTGCAGCCGGATCGCGTCACCCGTGATCGTCTCGCCGACGCGCAGCGCATAGGGTAGCGGGCGGGACCGGCGGATGCCAGGCTCCTGCCACGGGAGCGACGCGTCGATTGGTGCCTGCGGGCTGACCTGCCGCGGGATCGCCGCGGCGCGCGCGGCATCGGTGCGCGGATCGGGCATCGCGGCGAAGGGCGCGACGTCGGCGGCGGTGAAGTCGAACGCCGAGGTCAGGTCGCCGCAGACCGCGCGGCGCCACGGCGCGATATTGGGCTCGTGGACATCGAACCGTCGTTCGAGGAAGCGGATCACCGAACTGTGGTCGAACACCTGCGAATTGACCCACCCGCCCCGGCTCCACGGCGAGACGACGTACATCGGCACGCGCGGCCCCAGGCCATAGGCGCGGCCGCGATAGGCGGGGAGGTCGAGCGCTGCGTCGCCCTTGCTCGGGTTGAGGTGATAGCTGCCGGTCGGATCGACCGTCGATCCGCCCAGCAGCGTGCCGTCGGCAGCGCGCGACGGCGGCGCGGGCGGCGGCACATGATCGAAAAAGCCGTCATTCTCGTCGAACATGACGAACAAGGCGGTCCGCGCCCAGATTTTCGGGTCCGCGGTGAGCGCGTCGAGCAGCTCGGCGGTATAGGCCGCACCCTGTGCCGGGCTCGACGGACCGGGATGCTCGGATCCCTTCGCGGTGGCGATGACATACGACACCTGTGGCAGTCGCCCGGCCAGCACGTCGGCGCGCAGCGCGTCGAGCCCGCGCGTCGTCAGCGCCCGGTCGCGCAGGTCCGCGTCGCCAGCCGCATGATGCGCCGCGCGGAAGGCGGCGAACCCGACCAGCGGGTTGTCGGTGAAATTGTCCGCCATGTCCTGATAGATGCGCCAGTCGACCCCCTTGGCCTGCAACCGCTCGACCACCGTGGTCCAGCGATAGGGGTCGGGATCGCCGCCATCCGCCGGGAAACTGTCATGCGAATTGCCGATCGCCGGACCGCCCTGCGTGCCGCCGGGATCGTTGGTGCCGCTCCACAGGAACAGCCGGTTCGTGTTGGTCCCCGTCTGCACCGAGCAATGATAGGCGTCGCACAGCGTGAACGCCTCGGCGAGCGCGAACTGGAACGGCAGATCCTCGCGCCGGTAATGGCCCATCGCGCGCTGGCTCTTCGCCTCGGGCCAGTGCGCCATCCGCCCCTCGTCCCAGCCGCGCTGCGCATCGGGCCAGCTGTGCGGCGTCCCCTCCATCCGCATCAGGTCGAAATTGGTGCGGGTGGCGAGATGGAAGGGCAGCACGGTCCGCGCGCCGCCCGGTGCGGTCCGGTCGCGCTGATACCAGACCGGCGCCGCCGCCCCGCCCGCAGACGGTGCGGGCACGGGGATCGGCAACCGGTCGGCAAAGCCGCGGACGCCGCGCAACGTGCCGAAATAATGATCGAACCCGCGATTTTCCTGCATCAGGATGACGACATGCTCGACATCCATGATCGAGCCCGTCTTCACATCGGGCGCAATCGCCGCCGCACGCGCGATCGCCGCAGGAAACGCGGACAGCGCGGCCCCGGTGACGCCTGCACCGAGCAGTGTACGACGCGAAACATCGGTCATCGGGGCAACCCACAGGAGAAGCGCATGGTCCGCAAACGCCCGCGGACCATGCCCGGTTCAGATCGGCAGTCGAGCGATAGCGGCGACGGCGTGTTCATCCAGGATCGCTAAAGCCGACAGGTTGCACGAGCGTGACATGCGATCGTCGACGATGTCCGTAACAGGTTCTCTGCTGGTCAGCGGCCAAAGCCATCGCTGCCCTGTCCGCGCCGACGTCTGCGCGCGGCATGGACGGCGTCGGCCGTGCGGCTGTGCCCGCGGCGTTCCGCCCGGACCATCTGCCCGACGCGTTTGCCGTGGATCATCAGCGGCAACCCGAGCAGCGCGAGCGGGAAGAAGAGGAGCATGAGCGGCGATCCGTCGACCGCCATGCACAGCGCACAGGAGACGGCCATCAGCGCGAAGCCGCCCGCCTTCCATTGCAGGTCGCGCCGCGTCATGCCGCCTGCCTCCGCACGCGCGTCGCGACGGGATCGCCGATCACGAGGGTGCCGGCGGCCGCCAGCAGCCGCGCGATGCCGCCGTCCTGGTCGTGGCACAGCACGATGTCGGCGGGGAAATCGGCTTCGCGGGCGAGCGCCTGCGCCAGACCGCCAACCTCGAAGTCGAGCCCGATCGCGGGATCGTGCAGCCGCGCTGCAGCGGCGCGGGCGCGGCCGATCAGCGCCGGCGCATCGGCGACGCCCTGCCCCTCGATCGCGGTGAAGCCGAGCGCGCGGGCGTAACGCACAGTTTCGATCAGCAGCGTCCCGCATGCACAGTCGGCATCGACGATCCGGACCGCGTGGCGATGCCGTTCGCGCAGATCGGCGAGCGCCGCCGCGATATGCGGCCAGCGCGGATCGCGCGTCGCGCGGCGTGCGCAGGCTCGGGTCATGGTGGCGGGCATGTCCGCCTTCGCTTCAGCCGTGGCGCCGAGTGCCGGGGTCACACGCCCGTGGCCCGCCTTGTTCTGGCCGAGAGGAATGACGCGCCCGCGTGCGCGGGGCTCCGGCGTGGGTTCAGACGACATGTTCGCGCTTTTGCCTGTGTGATCGGGCGTCCAGGCGCCCGCAAACCCGAATTACGAACCGCGGCATAGGGATTCGAGAGCGATTCCCCGAAACCCCATAGTGGCGCCATAGTGGGCGCAACGGCTCGTCGCATTTCAGTGCGTGGTCGCTGGAGTGGCGCGGACGCGGGGCCGCCAGCGCTCGCTGACCGCGATACCGTCGAACAGGTGATGCCCGAGTAGCACCATGACACTGCCCGCGCTCGCCCCCAGAAAGCCGATCGCGGCGAGCGCGAAGGCCAACGCACCCGCGGCGTGAGGGGAAAGCGCGAGGGCGGACAGCCGCCACACGGCGATGTACGCCATTGCGCAGAGGAGAAGTCCCACCGCGCGCAGACCAAGATCCGCGCGCCGCGAACGATGCCACGCTGCCATGCCACTCTCCTTGTCGTGGCCCTCCAGCTATCGGCCGCGGCATAGCAATTCGAGAGCGATCCCGGCCTTTTGCGTAGCGGGGGCATAGGGTTGGGCAGTTTTCTCGCATGCGGCGGCCGCCGCGGGGGCCCCGGAAGGGGGTGTCTGCCCGCGCGGTTTGTGCGTAAACCCCCGGCATGAACCGACCCGAAATCCTGATCCCCGCCCCCATGCTGCCGAGCGTCCTCGACGCGCTGGGCGAGCGGTTCGTCGTGCACCGGCTATGGGAGCAGGAAGACCCCGACGCGTTCCTCGCGACGGTGGCGCCGCGCGTCCGCGGGCTTGCGGCGAGTTCGCTCGCGGGGCGGATCGACGCGTCGTGGTACGACCGGCTGCCCGCGCTCGAAATCGTCGCCAATTTCGGCGTGGGCTATGACGGGATCGACGCGGATGCCGCGGCGGCGCGCGGCATCGTCGTGACCAATACGCCCGGTGTGCTGGACGAGGAGGTCGCCGATCTGACCATCGGGCTGCTGCTGGCGACGCTGCGCGGGATCCCGCAGGCCGATCGCCATGTCCGCGACGGTGCCTGGGCGGAACAGTCGTTTCCGCTGTCGCCGAGCCTGCGCGGACGGCGGATCGGGATTCTGGGGCTCGGCGCGATCGGCAAGGCGGTGGCGCGGCGGCTCGAGGCGTTCGACGTGCCGATCGCCTATCATGGCCGGTCGCGGCAGGCGGATATCGGCTATGACTATCACGACACGCCGGTCGCGCTGGCCGCGGCGTGCGACGTGCTGATCACGATCGTGCCCGGCGGTCAGGGGACGCAGCATCTGGTCGACGCCGCGGTGCTCGAGGCGCTGGGCGCGCAGGGCGTGTTCATCAACGTCGCTCGCGGCAGCGTCGTCGATCAGGACGCGCTGATCGCAGCGTTGCAGCAGGGCACGATCCTCGCCGCCGGGCTCGACGTCTATGAAGACGAGCCCAATGTCCCCGCCAGCCTGCGAGCGCTGCCGAACACGGTGCTGCTGCCGCATATCGGCTCGGCGTCGAAGCGGACGCGCGCGGCGATGGGCGGGCTGGTCGTCGACAATCTGCGCGCGTGGTTCGAGACCGGCCGCGCGCTCACCCCCGTCGCGGAGACGCCCAACCCCGGCTGAGCCCGGTCACCGCCGCACGTCGGCGGGTGCCCCGGTGAAGTCGGCGAGATCGGTGAGCGTCGTCCGGCTGTGATCGCCCGCGGTGCCGTGCTTGAGCGCGGCGAGCGCGAGGCCGCGTCGCGCCGCCGCCTCGCACCCGTCGTCGAGGCAGGAGAGCACGCCCGCGGCGAACGCGTCGCCGGTGCCGATCCGGTCGACGATCTGCGTGACGAGGATCGTCTCGGTCTCGAACGAGTCGTCGCGGCGATCGACGCGCGCGGACAGGGCGTGCGTATCGGCATCGATCACGCGGCGTGCAGTCGAGGCGATGCAGGCGAGCGTCGGAAACCGCGCGAACGCGGCCTCGCACGCGCGACGCCGCGCGTCCGGCGTGTCGCCGGCATGGTCCTCGCCGAGCAGCAGCGAGATGTCGCGGTGACTGCCGAACAGCAGGTCCGCACCGTCGACGTGATCGACCAGCACGCCTTGCGGATCGGCGCACCAGCGCGCCCACATGCTCGCGCGGAAATTGCCGTCGAACGAGACCCTGACCCCCGCCGGCCGCGCCGCCGCGATCGCATCGAGCGACAGTTGCGCGGCACCCGGACCGATTGCGGGAATGATCCCCGACAGATGCAGCCAGTCGACGCCGTCCAGCATCGCGGGCCAGTCATAGGCGCTCGACGGGGTCGCGGCGAAACTGCTGTCGAGGCGGTCGTAGACGATCTGCGCGCCGCGCGACCCGCTCGGCGGCGACAGGAAATACAGGCCCAGCCGACCGTCCGCGCGCACCACTCGCGAGACGTCGACGCCGGCGGCACGGACCGAATCGAGCGCCGCATTGCCGATCAGGCCGTGCGGCAGCGTCGTGACGACCGCGGCGGGCACGTCGATCCGTGCGAGCGCGACCGCGACGTTCGCCTCCGCGCCGCCGAAATGCGCGTCGAGCCGGGCGTCCTGGAACAGATGCCCGCGGTCGGGCGCGGCGAGCCGCAACAGCATCTCGCCGAAACACACTATCGTACCGGTCATGCGACGGGCTCTCCGATGGCGCCGCGCAGCGCGGCCTCTGGCCCCTGCGCCTGCCACGACTGCACCGCATCGCCCAGCGCCGCGCGGTCGAAATCGGCGGGGAATATGCCGAGTTCGCCGACGAACCGCGCGACGACCTGCCGCGCGTCGCCCGCCGTGTCCGCCCAGATCGCGGCGTAGCGATCGCGCAGCGGATCGTCGGCGATCGCCGGCGCGTCGGCGGTATAGGCGATCCACGCGGCGAGGCTGAGCCGATGCTTCGGGCTGTCGAGCCCCTGCGCCTGCCGCTCCGCGACGGTCGCGATCCAGCGTTGCGGAAGCTTCTGCGATCCGTCCATCGCGATCTGATCGAGCCGGTGGTGCAGATCGGCATTGGCGAAGCGGTCGAGGATCGCGTCGATATACGCCGCGGGATCGAGCCCCGCTGCCGCGGTCAGGCTGGGCACCGCCTCCTCCTGCATCTGCGCGATCACGAACGCGCGCAGCGCCGGGTCGGCGATCGCCTCATGGACGAAGGCGTGGCCCCGTTGCAGCCCGACATAGGCGAGCGTCGAATGGCTCGCGTTCAACAGCCGCAGCTTGGCGAGTTCGAACGGCGCGACGTCGTCGACGATCTGCACCCCCGCCGCCTCCCAGCGCGGGCGCGGGCCGGCAAAGCGGTCCTCGATCACCCATTGCCGGAACGGTTCGGTGACCAGCGCGGCGGCGTCGTCGACCCCGATCGCGGTCGCAACGCCCGCGCGGTCGGCCTCGGTCGAGGCGGGCACGATCCGGTCGACCATCGTGTCGGGCGCGGTCACGTGCGCGCGCACCCAGCCGGCCAGATCCGCATCGCGGCGTTCGACGAACGCGAGCAGCAGGCGCATCAGCAGCGCGCCATTGCCCGACAGGTTGTCGCACGACACGAGCGTCAGTCCCCCTGCCCCCGCGCCGCGCCGCCGATCGAGCGCGGCCGCGAGAAAGCCGAAGATCGTCAGCGGCACGCCGCCGCTCAGATCGTGCGCGATCGCCGGATCGTCGACGAGCAGCGCACCGGTCGCCGGATGCCGGTAATAGCCCTTTTCGGTGACGGTCAGCGTCACGACCTGGGTCGCGGGGTCGGCGAGCGCGGCGATCACCGCGTCGGGATCCTCCGCGGCGACCAGCAGCGTGTCGATGACGTCGATCAGCCGGGTCGCGCTGACGCCGTTCGACCGTTCGGTCACGGTGTAGAGCCCGTCCTGCGGCGCGAGCGTATCGCGCACCTGCGCCGAGCGCAGCGACACGCCGGTGATCCGCCAGCCCGCGTCCAGCGTCGACGCATCCTGCGTATAGACCGCCTGATGCGCGCGGTGGAACGCGCCGATCCCGAGATGGACGATCCGCCCGATGGTCGCGGCCGAGGACGCGGGCTGCGTCACGTCGGCGGCGAGCGCGGAGCGCGTGGCCCTGGACAGCCTCACAGCCGGTATGCCTTGCGGACCAGATCGCTCGTCAGTTCGCGCGCGAGCTCTGCTGCCTCCCAATCCTCCAGCCGGTGCTCGGCGACGAGCCGCGCGAGATAGCCGCAGTCGATGCGACGCGCGACGTCGTGCCGCGCCGGGATCGACAGGAAGGCGCGCGTGTCGTCGTTGAAGCCGACGGTGTTGTAGAAGCCCGCGGTCTCGGTGGTCATCTCGCGGAACCGCCACATCCCCTCCGGACTGTCGTGGAACCACCAGGCGGGGCCGAGCTTCAGGCACGGATAATGCCCCGCCAGCGGCGCCAGCTCGCGTGCATAGACCGTCTCGTCGAGCGTGAAGAGGATGATCGACAGCGCGGTCGAGGTCCCGAACCGGTCGAGCAGCGGCTTGAGGGCGTGGACATAGTCGGTGCGCCCGGGAATGTCCGCGCCCTTGTCGCGGCCGTGGCTGGCGAACAGCCCGGCATTGTGGTTGCGCACCGAGCCCGGATGGATCTGCATGACCATGCCGTCCTCGATGCTCATCGCGGCCATCTCGGTCAGCATCTGCGCGCGAAAGAGCTCGGCGTCGGCGGCGGTCCAGTCATCGCCGGTGATGCGCGCGAACAGCGCCTCGCATTCGGGGGTCGACAGGTTCGCGGTCGCGGCGGTCGGATGGCCGTGGTCGGTCGCGGTGGCGCCCGCCGCGCGGAAATCGGCGCGGCGCTTGCGGTGCGCGGCGAGATAGCCCTGCCAGCCATAGACGTCCTCGCCGGTCAGTTCGCCGAAGCGGCGCAGAGCGCCGGCGAATTGCTCGTGCTCGACATCGATCACGCCGTCGGGGCGATAGGTGGTGACGACGCGGCCGTTCCAGCCGCTCTCGCGGATCCGGTGATGCGCGTCGAGGCTGTCGTGCGCGCCTTCGGTGGTGGCGAGGAAATCGATCCGGAACCGGTCGAACAGCGCGCGCGGGCGGAACGCCGCGGTCGCGAGCTTTTCGCCGATCGTGTCGAAATACAGGTCCGCGGTCGCCGGCTCGAACGCGACGTCGAACCCGAACACCTCGGCGAACACATGATCGAGCCACATCCGCGACGGCGTGCCGCGGAACAGCTCATAATGGTCGGCGAGCAGCCGCCACGCCGCGCGCGGATCGGCGCTCCGCGTGCCGTCGCGGCGCGCGATCGTCAGCGCGTCCAGATCGACGCCCTGGCTGTAGAGCATGCGGAACAAATAATGATCGGGCGCGAGCAGCAGCGACGTCGCGTCGGTCCAGTTGGCGTTGTCGGCGAACCAGGTCGGATCAGTATGGCCGTGCGGGCTGACGATCGGCAGGTCGGCGATCTCGGCATAGAGCGTGCGGGCGATCGCGCGGGTCGTCGGATCGGCGGGAAACAGCCGGTCGGGATGAAGCTCGAGAGGACGGGTCATGCAAGCGCTCCTGCCGCAAAGGCGATACCGCGTTCAAGTCCGCGCAGTTCGGCGAGCCCGCGCATCCGGCCGAGCAGCGAATAGCCCGGATTGGTCGTGCGCGTCAGGTCGTCGAGCATCTGATGACCATGGTCGGGGCGCATCGGGATGCTGCGGCCTTCGCGGACCGACAGCCGGTGGACCGCCGCCATGACCGCGGCCATGCCCGCATCGCCCTCGAGATGTTCGGCCTCGTGGAATGCGCCATCGGCCTCGCGCTGGACCGAACGCAGGTGCAGGAAGCCGATCCGCGAGCCGAGCCGGTCGACCATGCCGGGCAGATCGTTGTCGGCGCGCACGCCGAACGACCCGGTACACAGGCACAGACCGTTCGAGACGTTGGGCACGCGGGTGAACAGGTCGGTCACGTCGGCCTCCGTGCTGACGACGCGCGGCAGGCCGAAGATCGGAAAGGGCGGATCGTCGGGATGCACGACCAGCGCGATGCCGAGCTCGTCGGCCAGCGGGCACACCGCCTCGAGAAACGCGACATGGTTGTCGCGCAGCCGCGCCGCGTCGATGGCGTCGTAGCGGCCGATCGCCTCGAGGAACGCGGCCGAGGTGAAGCCCTCCTCGCTGCCCGGCAGGCCCGCGAGGATCGTCCGTTCGAGATCCGTGCGCGCCGCCGTGTCCATGCCGGCAAAGCGCGCCGCCGCCGCGTCGCGGACCGCCGGTGCATAGCTCTGCTCGGCACCCGGCCGCTGCAGCATGAACAGGTCATAGGCGGCGACCACGATCGCCTCGTACCGCAGCGCGCGCGATCCGTCGGGCAGTTCCCAGGCGAGATCGGTCCGCGTCCAGTCGAGCAGAGGCATGAAGTTATAGGTGACGACGCGGATGCCGCACGCCGCGAGATTGCGCAGGCTCTCGCGGTAAGCGTCGATCAGCCGATCCCATTCGCCCGAGCGGGTCTTGATGCCCTCGTCGACCGGCAGGCTTTCGACCACCGTCCAGTCGAGCCCGGCGTCGCGCACCATCTGCTTGCGCGCGGCGATCGCCTCGCGCGTCCAGACCTCGCCGTTCGGGACCTCGTGCAGCGCGGTCACCACCTCGGTCGCGCCGGATTGCCGGATGCTGTCCAGCCGCACCGGATCGTTCGGCCCGAACCAGCGCATCGTCTGCGTCATCAACACACTCGTCATCCTCTTAAACCCTCAACCCCGTGCGCGGCGTTGCGCGCAGCAAACTCCACAAGACGACCGCCGCGAGCAGATCGAGCGCCGCCAACGCCGCGAACAGCGGGTCATATCCCCACGCATCCGCGCTCTGCCCGATCAGCAGCGTGAACAGCATCCCGCCGACCCAGGCCGACGTCCCCGCCATCCCGGTCGCGGTGCCGACCGTCCGGCTGTCGAACATGTCGGAACACAGCGTCACCAGCGCGCCGCTCAGCATCTGGTGCGCGAAGCCGCCGATGCAGAACAGGATGATCGCGACACCGGGCGAGTGCGCAAGACCGATGCACGCCGGCCCGATCATGCACAGCGCGCCGATCGTCATCGTGATCTTGCGCGACGCGACCAGCGGCACGCCGCGCTTCATCAGCCAGCTCGGCAACACGCCCGCGGCCAGGCTGCCGAAATCGGCGGCGAGGAACGGCATCCACGCCCACAAGGCGATACTCTTCAGATCGAGCTTCCATACCGACACCAGATAGAGCGGGATGAAGAAGTTGAACGTCTGCCACGCCGGTTCGGCCAGGAATTTCGGGACCGCGATCCCCCAGAAGCTGCGGCTGCGCAACAGGTCGCCGCGCGTCGCGGGCTTGGCGGTGACGTCCTCGCCGCGGGTCTCGATGATCGCGGCGCGCTCGTCCTCGCTCAGCGCGGGATGGTCGGCGGGGCTGCGATAACCCCAATACCACAGGAACGCCCAGACGAGGCTGAGCCCGCCGGTGACGATGAACGCCGCCTGCCAGTTCCAGGCGAGGATACAGAAGGCAACGAGCGGCGGCGCGATCATGTTGCCGACGCTGGTGCCCATCTGGAACACGCTGGTCGCCAGCGACCGCTCGCGCGGGGGGAACCATTCGGACACCGTCTTGGCGCCTGCGGGGATCGCCGCCGCCTCGCTCGCGCCGAGCAGCGCGCGGAACAGCGCGAGGCTCGGCCAGCCGGTCGCCAGCGCATGCGCCATGTTGGCGAGCGCCCAGCCGACCGCGAACAGGAAGAAGCCGAGCCGTGTGCCGAGCAGGTCGAGCACGCTGCCGGCGACGGTCTGCATCACCGTGTAGCTCGCCTGGAACGCCAGCACGACCCAGCTGTAATCCTCGGTCGACATGCCGAATTCAGTCTTCAGCTGCGGTGCGGCCACCGACAGCGTCGAGCGCGCGAGATAGTTGAGGATCGTCCCCAGCGTCACCAGCGCGATCAGCCGCCAGCGCAGCGGCACGCTGCGCCAGCCGCGCCGCGGGGTGCCCGGCGCGCTCATCGCGTGATCTCGATGCCGGACACGATCGCGTCGCCCTTGATCGGCACGAATTTCAGGTCGAGCATGCCGTCGGTGACGCCCACGACGATCCGCCGCGTGACGCGCGTGAGCGGCGCGCCCGCGACCGCGGCGATGTCCAGCGCGGCGATCGCGCGCTTGCCGTTGGCGACGACGTCGAACTGTCGGGCGCCCGCCGCGAGCGCGGGTTCGACGAAGCTCAGCTCAACCGTGTAGCGCCCGTTGGCGAGCGGTACGCGGTAGCCGAACCGGCCTTCGCGGTAGGTTTCGGCGACCGCGCCTTCGGGCGTCCCTGCAACGACCTTCTTCTCGGGGCGCGGACCATAGCCCGAATAGGCGTTGATATCGCCGAAACTGCCGCCGTCGAAGAACGCGTCCGAGCCATAACGCTTGCCCGCGATCTCCGGTGCGACCAGCGCGCCGCTGTCGATCCGGACCGACCGCGCAGCCTCCGGCGCCACCCGCCATTCGATCCCGTCGTCGACCGCCCCGGTCGGGAAGACGCCGCGCGCGACGACGCGGTTCGCCCCCGCCGCCAGCGCGACGTTCGACCAGGCGCAGATCATCTGCGGACAGGCGCTCAGCGTGCCGACGACGCGGTCGTTGACGAGCAGGTCGGTGCGCGGCGCGTTGCTGTACACGCGGACGTCGGCGACCGGATAGGCGCGGTCGACATAGCGCCGCCCGGCGACGTGCACGGTCGGCGTCGCGGTCCAGTTCGCCTTGTAGAAATAATAGGCGTCCTTGCGGATCTTCCGGTCGTAGGTGACCAGCCCCTTGGTATTGATGTCGATCGCATCGCCCTCGCGCCGGACGGTCGTCGCGAAGTCGAACGAATTCCACAGCCACGTCCCCCACAGATAGGATTTTGCGGACAGCGTCGCCCAGGCGGTTTCGTGGATGTAGCTCTCATACTCCTCGGGCTGGTTGCGCCCGCGCTGGTCGACCTTGCCGCCGAGCGGATTGTCGGTGTGGATCGTCGTCGCGCCGCCCGCGCCATATTCGGTCACCGACACGGGCTGGTTCGGGCGCAGCGCGCGGAGCGAGTCGAGATGCTTGCCGAGATCGCCGGGCTGTCCGTAATACCAGCCGAAATAGCGGTTGGCCCCGCCGAGATCGGCGGCCTCCGCGGTGATCGGAATGTCCGCGGAGCCGAGCAGCCGGCCTTCGCAACAGGTCGCCAGCGCGGTCGCGCGAGACGGATCCTCGCTTTTCGCCAGCGCGTTCAGTTCGCGCAGCAGCGGCAGCGGATCGGGCGCGGGCGTATCCTTGCTGGTGGTGATGAACGCCGGCAGCGACTTGCCGAAATCGACCTCGTTCGCGATGCCCCAGTTGAACACCGACGCGTGGTTGCCATTCTGCCGGATCAGCTCGCGCAGCTGCTGGCGCGCATCGTCGCGCAGCCCGGCAGTCGCGACCGCATCGTCGCCCCAGGTCCAGCGCGACACGAGCGGGATCTCGTCCCACAGCACCATGCCGTACCGGTCCGCGAGGTCGTGGATCACCTGGCCATGCTGATAATGCGTCAGCCGGATGCTGTTCACGCCCATTTCGCGCATGATCGCGAAGTCCTGCTCGATATCCGCAGGCGCGGTCGCCCAGCCCTTGCCCTCGCGATCCTGGTGATAGCCGACGCCCTGGAGCCGCAGCGGCTTGCCGTTGAGCATGAAGCCGCGGGCCGGGTCGGCGCGCATCTCGCGGATGCCGAACGCCTGCTCGACCCGGTCGAGCACCGCGCCCGACGGCGTCGCGATCTCGACCACCAGACGGTGCAGATACGGATCGGCGACCCCGTTCCACAGATGCGGCGTCGCGACCGACAGCGTCTCCACGCTCTCCGACGTGGTGTCGGCGCGCAGGGGGATGCGGCGGGTTCCGGTCGCGACCGTCTTGCCGCCCGCGTCGATCAGCCTGACCACTGCGTTGACCGCCTGAGCCTTGGTGCCGTCGTTCCGGATCCGCACGCGGACGTCGACCTTCGCCATCGCCGCGTCGATCGACCTGGTCGTCGCAAAGATCCCGCTGCCGCCGGCATCAAGCATGTCGACATGGACCGCGTTGGTGACGATCAGGCTGACGGGACGATACAGCCCGCCATGGACGAAGAAATCGCCCGCGAGCGGCAGGATGTCGGCAGTCGAGGAGCCCTGCGCCGGTTGCGTATTGTCGACCTTGACCAGCAGCGTGTTCGCCTGCCCGGCGCGGAGCGCACGCGTGGCATCCAGCCGGAACCGCGAAAACCCGCCCTTGTGCCCGCCGATCCGCTGGCCGTTGAGCCAGACCTCGGCGGTGCGGCTCGCCGCGTCGAACTGGAGCCAGGCGCGCTGGCCCGCGACCATGGCGGGCGGGGTGAAGGTCATGCGGTACCAGCCGACGCCCTGATATTTGTCGACCGACTCGGCATTGTTCAGATGGGTCTGAGGGTCGGGCATGTAATAGCCGACACGGTTCCAGGTATGCGGCACGCTGACCCGCTCCCAGGAGCCGGCGGCCTGCGCGGCCTGCGCCGGATCGACGTCGCCGCCGCGCTGGAACTCCCAGCCCTGCGCCAGGGGGACGACCGATCGCTCGCTCTGTGCGGCAGCGGGCGCGGCCATGACGGCGATGACGGCCGCCGCGACATATCTGGTCTGCATAACCCTCTCCCTGATCTTTTTCTGGCAGCTTAATTCCTGACAATTGGCCTGACCAGTTAATTTTTGAGTTTGGCTTGGATTTTGGACGGTTTTTGGAAGGTCGGGTTGCACGGTGCCACCTCTCCAACGCGCCCGGCCCTCTGCGTGTCAGGACAATAAGGCTGTCGCGGCTTGGCATGTGATCGGGTTTTCGGCCGTCCGGTAAGGCAGGTCGGGTGCCCAACATCAGCCCGCGCGCGGACCTCTTTTTTGATTCAAATCAAGAACAGAGATCAACGTTAAGAGAAAGGTAACAGAATCGGGGTATATTTTAGTTGTATTCGAAGGACTAAGCCACCGCGGCCGTTCGTTTTATACAACGATCGACCTTCTTCTCATCAAGACCTTCGCCACCGACATTGCCGCATTCAGCGGCTCTTCCGACGCCTTGCTACTACGACTCCCGCTGCTGCGGATGGGAGGTTCGTAGCGTCCATCCGCGGTGACTTTCGAGGTATATCCAATGACGTCGATCCTTCGGGCAGCCGCGTGTGCGGCGGTGAGTATGGCTGCGCTCGTGGCAGGCGGCGGGGCCGCGCAGGCACAGGTGCCGGTCGGCGCCGGCGGCCAGCTGCAGCAGATCCCGCCCGTGCCGCTGAGCGATACGCCCGATCCCGAGCTCGGCCTGACGCGCAAGACGCCGGTCGCGATCCCGGCCGCGGGCGGACCCTCGGCCCGCGTGGATGCGATCCGCGTCACCGGCGCGACGTTGTTCCCCGAAGCGACGCTGGTCGCCGCAACGGGGTTCGCGCCGGGTGCGACGCTCGATCTCGCGGGCCTGAAGACGCTCGCGGCGCGGATCACCGACTATTATACAAGCCGCGGCTATTTCGTCGCGCAGGCCTATCTGCCCGCGCAGGACGTGCAGAGCGGGACGGTGACGATCGCGGTCGTCGAGGGTCGCCTCGGCGCGGTCGGGCTGCGCAACGAATCCCGCCTGGCCGACAGCGTCGCGAACGGCATGCTCGACGGGCTCGAGGTCGGTGATCCGGTCGCGGTCGCGCCGATCGAACGCCGGCTGCTGATGCTGTCCGACCTGCCCGGCGTGCGCGTCCGCTCGACGCTGAGCCCCGGCGCCGCAGTCGGCACGTCGGACCTGCTGGTCGACATCACCCCGGGCCGCAGCATCACGGGCAGCGTCGAGGCCGACAATGCGGGCAACCGCTACACCGGCGCCTACCGCGTCGGCGGGTCGGTCAACTGGAACAACCCGACCGGCTCGGGCGACGTGCTCGGCTTTCGCGCGCTGACGTCCTTCTCGGGGCTCGCTTACGGCCGCGCCTCCTATCAGGCGCCGATCGGCAAGGTCACACTCGGCGTCGCCTATGCCCATCTCGACTATGAGCTCGGCAAGGAATTCGACAGCCTCGACGGCAGCGGCAATGCCGAGATCGCCAGCGTCTATGCCAGCTACCCGCTGATCCGGTCGCGCGGCAGCAACCTGTACGTGACAGTGGCGGGCGATGCGAAATGGTTCGACGACCGGTTCGGGATCGTCGACACGGTCACCTATCGCCGTGCGCAGGTCGTCACGGGCGGGCTGAGCGGCGATTCGCACGACACGCTGCTCGGCGGCGGCTGGAACGCCTATTCGCTGAGCGTCTCGGTCGGCACGCTCGATATTCGCGGCGCCTATGAGCGGTCGGTCGACGCGCTGACCGCGCGCACCGATGGTCGCTACGGCAAGATGCAGTTCAGCCTGGCGCGGCTGCAGACGATCAGCGGGCCCGTCTCGGTGTTCGGCTCGGTCCGCGGGCAGGTCGCGTTCAACAATCTCGACATCTCCGAGAAGATGGAGCTGGGCGGCGCCTATGCGGTGCGCGCCTATCCCGAGGGCGAGGCCTATGGCGACCAGGGCTATGTCGCGACCGCCGAGGCGCGGCTCGCGCTGCCGCGGGTCATCCCGGGCGCGCTGCAGCTGTTCGCCTTCGTCGATGTCGGCGAGGTCGATTATGTGAAGCGACGCTATTTCGACGGATCGAACCATGCGGTGCGCAGCGCCTATGGCGCGGGCGCAACCTGGACCGCGCCGTACGACATCGTGCTGCGCGCGACCTATGCGCGCAAGCTGGGCAGCGCCGATGCGACCGCCGCCCCCGACCGGTCCGGCCGCGCCTGGTTCCAGATCGCCAAGAGCTTCTAGGTCCGCGCGCGTCAGCGACCAGCACCGACATTTCGCGGCCATCCGCCGCAACCCGAGGATACCGCCCATGACCCCGATCCCCGCATCGATCCGCCATCGCCCTACTGCCCCCTCCACCGCCCCGACGCGTCAGCGCCGCGGCGGGCTGTTCGGCACGACCGGACTCGCGCGGTTCGCGTGGCTGATCGGCATCAGCCTTGCCGGCACGGTCGCCGCGCGCCCCGCCACGGCGCAGACGCTGCCGACCGGGGGCGAGGTGGCCGCGGGCCAGGCGAGCATCGCGACGCGCGGGCCGTCGATGACGGTCACCCAGACCAGCGACCGCGCGGTGCTGAACTGGCAGTCCTTCTCGATCGGCAAGGACGCGAGCGTGACCTTCGACCAGCCGGGCACAAGCTCGGTCGCGCTCAACCGCGTGGTCGGGTCGGATCCGTCGTCAATCCTCGGCAACCTGTCGTCCAACGGCAAGGTCTTCCTGGTCAACGGCAACGGCATCGTGTTCGGCAAGACCGCCAGCGTGAACGTCGGCGGGCTGGTCGCATCGACGCTGAACATCAGCGATGCGGATTTCATGGCCGGCCAGTCGCGCTTTGCCGGGACCAGCACCGCGGGTGTCCAGAATGACGGCACGATCACCGCCAAGGGCGGCTATGTCGCGCTGCTCGGCGCGCAGGTCGGCAACAGCGGCGTAATCCGCGCCAATTTCGGCACGGTCGTGCTGGCGGCGGGCGAGGCGATCACGCTCGACGTCGCGGGCGACGGGCTGCTCAACGTCGCGGTCGACAAGGGCGCGGTGGGCGCGCTGGTGCGCAATGGCGGGCTGATCCGCGCGGATGGCGGCAAGGTCGTGATGACCGCGCAGGGTGCGGGCGACCTGCTCCACACCGCGGTCAACAATAGCGGCATCATCGAGGCGCGGACGCTGCAGAACCGCAGCGGCACGATCCTGCTGCTCGGCGACATGCAGACCGGCACCACCAATCTCAGCGGCACGCTCGACGCGAGCGCGCCGGTCGGCGGCAATGGCGGCTTCGTCGAGACGTCGGCGGCGACCGTCAACATCGCCGACGGTTCCAGAGCCTCGACGCTGGCGCGGTCGGGCATGACCGGCACCTGGCTGATCGATCCGCAGGATTATGTGATCGGCGCAGGCGGCAACATCTCGGGCTCGACGCTGTCGGCGCAGCTCGTGACGACCAGCATCACGATCAGCACGCTGCCCGCGGCGGGCGACACGACGACGGGCAATGGCGACATCTTCGTCAACGACGCGGTCGCCTGGACCGCGTCGGGCGTGCCGACGACGCTGACGTTGAACGCGTTTCGCGACGTCGTGATCAACGCGCCGATCAGCGCGACCAACGGCAACATCGTCGCGTGCTGCGGCCGCGACGTGAACGTCAACGCCGACCTGACGACGGTCAATGGCAGCATCCTGCTCAACGCCGGGCGCAACGTGAACGTCTATCATGCGATCACGACGACCGACGGCAACATCGCGTTGTGCGCGGGGCATGACGTGATGATCGACGCCGCGGTCACGCTGACGCGCGGCACGACGATCCCGGCGCAGAGCCTGGGCCTGCCGGTCGGCCTGACGCTGATCGCAGGTGCGGACGGCACCGGGCCGGGCGTCAATGGCGGCACGATCGTGTTTTCCGCGCTGTCGCCGCCGACGACGGTGACCGCGGCGCCGGTGTCGATCATCTACAACCCGGTTTCGTATACGACGCCGACAGACTTCTCGAGCGAGTTCGTGCTGACCGAGGGTGCGGCGATTTCGCAGCGGATGCTGGTCTTCCCGTCCGCGCAGAAGGTCGCGGACGGCACCAATGCGGCGGTGCTGAACGGCTTCAACGCGTCGGACACGTCGGGGCTGCCGAGCGGCGTCGCCCTGGTCGCGGGGACGGACGCGACGGCGACGTTCGACAGCGCGGACGCCGGGGCGGGGATCGGCGTCAGCTATAGCGGCTATACGCTGACCGGCGCGAATGCCGACCAATATGCGCTGGCGGGATCGTGCTGCACCGCGGGCTTCCGGACTACGGGGACGATCACGGCGGCGCCTGCGCCGGCGCCTGCGCCAGCGCCAGCACCAGCTCCGGCTCCGGCTCCTGCTCCTTCGCCAGCACCTGCTCCTGCACCCGCTCCCGCGCCTTCGCCAGCACCGGCACCGGCACCGGCTCCTTCCCCAGCTCCAGCTCCAGCTCCAGCCCCAGCCCCGGCCCCAGCGCCGGCGCCGGCGCCTGCACCGGCCCCTGCTCCCGCACCCGCTCCGGCTCCGGCTCCCGCACCAGCACCAGCACCAGCACCGGCTCCAGCGCCAGCACCAGCACCGGCGCCAGCACCAGCACCCGCACCCGCACCCGCGCCGTCGCCTGCACCCTCGCCTTCGCCAACGCCGATATTGACGCCGGCACCGACGCCGACGCCGGTGATCGTCACCGTCCTGCCGACCGCGACGCGGCCGTTCCTCGAGGTGCCACCGGCCCAGGTCCGGCGGCCGAACGTGCCGGTCGGGACGGTGGTCGATGGCGGCGTGAGCGTGCCGCCGGAGGGTCCGGGACCGTTCCCGATCCCCCCGGTCCCCGCGACGCCGGTGCCCGTGACGCCGCCGACGCAATCGTCGCTGGGGGAGCTGACGCAACCCGTGCCGCGGACGCCCGTCGTCCCGGTCTATCCGCGCAAGCAGGCGCGCCACTGATATGGCAGGCTTCGGGTCGCGAGCAGCGCGGCACGGCGTGCTGGTCGCGGTCGCCCTGGCGGCTGGGGTCGCGTCCGCCGCCAGCGCGCGGCCGGTCGCGGCCAGCACACCGGCGACGGCGCGCTTCGGAACTGCCGCGGTCTCCAGCGATGCCCGCGACACGGTCGACTGGGTGATGCAATCGCGCGACAACCAGGCCCTGCCGTTCGTCGTGATCGACAAGGTGAACGCGGTGGTCTTCGCGTTCGATGGCGCGGGTGTGCTGCGCGGCACGGCGCCCGCGCTGCTCGGGCTCGCCCGCGGCGACGACAGCGTGCCGGGTATCGGCCAGCGCAGGCTCGCGACGATCACGCCGGCCGAGCGGACCACGCCCGCCGGACGGTTCCAGGCGTCGATCGGCGCCGATTTCGAACAGGATATCCTGTGGATCGACTATGCCGCCGCGCTGTCGCTCCACCGCGTCATCGCCGGTCGGCGGGTCGACGACCGCGCCGGACGACTGGCCTCGGCGACGCCGGGCGACAACCGGATCTCCTATGGCTGCGTCAACGTGCCCGCGCGCTTCTATGACGGGGTGATCAAGCCGCTGTTCACGGGCACGGTCGGGATCGTCTATATCCTGCCCGAGACACGGCCGCTGCGCAGCGTGTTTGCGATGACGGCGGCATCCTCAGCGCCGGACGCCGTGCCTCACTGACCCCAGGGGCGCTCGCGATACCATTTGGTCAGCACATATTTGACCCCCTGCTCGACCGGCATGCCCTGATGCACCGACCCCGGATTGGGCGCGCCATAGTCGTCCATGTTGTTCCAGATCACCAGATTGCCCGCCTTGGGCGCGATGATCACGTCCGCTGTCGGAAAATTGGTCCGGCCTCCCGCCTCCGGTTCGTTCAGGAACGTCATCGCCGACCAGGTCCGCTGGCCGCCGACCGCGACCTGATCCTGCCAGTAGAGCTGGCTGGTATCGAAGAAGTCGTGATGCGGCTTGAACTCCTGCCCGACCGCATAACGCTGGCCCTGCAACGCCTCGCCGTAGCGCGGTTCCAGCCCACTCAGCGCGTCGAGCCGTGTCTCAACCGCCGCGACCGCGTCGGGCCCCGCATAAAGGTAACAGGTCTCGCTGGTCCGGTAGGCGGGACGCGGATCGTCGGCGACGACCGGCGACGGCACGCGATCGGCGTCGATCAGCGCGATCAGCGCCGCGCATATGTCGAGCGGCAGGAAATCGCGAACGATGTACAGCTCGATCCCGGGTGCCGGGATGCGAACCGCGCCGGGATAGCACAGGATCTGCTCACGGACCTGCGCCGCGGACTCCGCGCGCGCGAGCGCTTCGACCGGGCCGTCGCGTCGGTCGGCGGCGGATAAGGGCGATGCGGCGGACGGAACGGCGACCATGGGCACTCCAGACTGTCGGGCGCGTCGGTGGCGGACCGGCGGTCCGGCCTCGTGGCCAGACCATCACATAGATCAAGCCGTACACGCGCAAAAGCCGTTTCACCGGCAAATTCGGCCGCGATGCTCGATACTTGTCCGCGGGGAAGGCGAAATCCGGGTGCGACTTAATCGCGTGACGATCGTTGAGCCGCCATTCCCAAAGGAGACGAATGATGAGCAACGACACCGACGTGTCCGTCCTGAACGGCCTGATCAAGACGACCCTCGACAGCATGAAGGGCTATGAGGACGCGGCCAAGGACGCCGAGAGCACGCAGTATGCGACGATGTTCGCCGACTTCGCCCGCGATCGCGCCCAGGTCGCGACGAACCTGCAGGCGCAGGTCCGCGCACTCGGCAGCGAGCCCGAGATGGATTCGAGCATGCTCGCCGCAGCGCACCGCACCTTCATGGACCTGAAGCAGGCGCTGACCGGCAAGGACGACAAGGCGATCATCCTCGAGGTCGAGCGTGGCGAGGACCACATCAAGGCCAAGTATGAGGACGCGATGAAGGACGGCCAGCTGTCGCCCGCATCGCTCGACGCGGTCACCAAGGGCTATGCCTCGGTCCGCGAAGGCCATGACAAGATGAGCGCGCTCAAGCACAGCCTCACCTGATCCGAAGGGGCGACCGGTTTCGGCCGGTCGCCCTTTTTCCTGCGCGCTATCCTGCCGCCTTGCGCAGGATCCGCGACAGGTCCTCGACCGAATAGGGTTTGTGCAGCAGCTCGAACCCGTCGGTACCATCCTGCGCCAGCACGTTGCTGTAACCCGACGTCAGCACCACCGGCAGGCCGGGATGCGACGCACGGATCGCCTTGGCCAGATCGATGCCGTTCATGCCCGGCATCACGACATCCGAAAACACGATGTCGAAGCGCGTCGCGTCCTCGCCCAGCACCGCCAGCGCCTCCTGCGCATCCGCCGCCCAGACCGTCACATAGCCGAGCTCGGCAAGCGACTGGGTCGTAAACGTCCCGACGTCCTTGTTGTCCTCGACCACCAGCACACAGGTGCCATGGCCGTCCGCCAGCCCCTCCGGGACCGCCCCCGGCAGGTTCGCGGTGCGCTCCTCCGCGCGCGGCAGATAGAGCGTGAAGACCGTGCCGCAGCCGACTTCGCTCTCGACGATGATGTCGCCATCGGACTGTTTGGCAAAGCCGAACACCTGGCTGAGCCCGAGGCCGGTGCCCTGCCCGACCCCCTTGGTGGTGAAGAACGGCTCGAAGATCCGCTCGAGCTTTTCGGGCGGGATGCCCGACCCGGTGTCGCGCATCGAGATCGCGACGAACTGCCCCTCGACCGCCGGATGCGAGCGCACCGCGGGGATCATCGTGGCGGTCCGCAGCGCGATGTCGATCCGCCCGGCGCCGTCCATCGCATCGCGTGCGTTGACCGCCATGTTGACCAAAGCGGTGTCGAGCTGGCTCGGGTCGACATTGGTGAAGCAGGGCGTGTCGGGCACGTCGATCGCGATCGTGATGCGCGATCCGGTCAGCGTGCCGAGCATGTCGGCGATGCTGCCGAGACTCTGGCCGACATCGATCACCTCGGGCTGGAGCGCCTGCCGCCGCGCGAAGGCGAGCAACTGCCCGGTCAGCTTGGCGGCGCGATCGGCGGTGTCCGAGATCGCGTCGATATAACGCTCGCGCCGTTCGGGCGGGAGGTCGGGGCGCTTGAGCAGGTCGGTCGCGGACCGGATCACGGTGAGCAGATTGTTGAAGTCGTGCGCGACACCACCGGTCAGCTGGCCCACCGCCTCCATCTTCTGCGACTGGCGCAGCGCGTCCTCGGCGGTCTGCAACTCGCTCGTCCGCGCGATGACCTGCTGTTCGAGCGATGCGGCGAGCGCGGCGAGCGCCTGTTCGGTGCGACGGCGCTCGGTGGCGATGCGGGTCCGATCCGCGACCTCGCGCGCGAACGCGACCTCGTCCGCGCGCCAGTGCCGCGCCCAGCCGCTGGCGAGATACAGCATCGCCACGATCCGGCCGTTTTCGGTGATCGGCATGTTGATGATCGCGCGGGCCTGCAACGCCTCGAGCGCGGCGCTCGTCGCGTAGGTCCGCGGATCGGTGCGCGCATCGGTTACGCAGACTTCCTCGCCGCGCTTGAGGTCGTCGATATAGGTGCCGAAGTCGCGGAGCCTGAACGTGCCCGAAAGCTGGTCGACCCCCGGCGCGGTCCAGTCGCTGTGCACCGTCACGGTCTCGGCGTCCGGATCGATCTCGCCATAGCCGGTCCGGCTGAGGTCGATCGTCCGGCCGATGATCTGGACGGCCTGGTAGGAGATGTCGTCGGGACAGTCGGTGTCGCGGAACATGTCACCCAGCTCGACCAGCGCCGCGCGCATCATCTCGCCGCGGCGCTGGTCGGTGATGTCGGTCGACACGCCAGCGATCCGCAGCGCCTCGCCGGTGGCGGAATAGAAAGGCTGTCCGCGCGATCCGATCCACCGCAATTCCCCGTCCTGGCGGTAGATGCGGTAGACGACCTCGTAATCCGTCCCCTCCTCGACGCAGCGCCGGACCTCGGCGACGCTCAGCGCGCGATCGTCGGGATGGATCGCGGCCAGCCGGTCGTCATAGGAAAACGGCGCGTCCGTCGGACGACCGAAAATCTCCTTGCAGGTATCCGATGCGGTCAGCCGCTTCGTCGCGATCTCGAGGCTCCAGGTCCCGAACCGCGCCGCCTTGAGCGTGAAGGCGAGCTCGCGCTCATGCTCCTGCTGCTGTCGCAACCGGTCGGTCAGTTCCGCCATCAGCGAGGCGTTGCTGCTCTCGAGTCCCTTCAGCCGCTCACGCTCGAGCGTCACGTCGACCTGGCTGGCGAAGAAATAGGCGAGCACGCCGTGCGTGTCGAAGACCGGCGCCATCAGCAGCCGGTTCCAGAACGTCTCACCGTCCCTGCGGTGGTTCTGGATCTCGATCTCGATCGATTCGACCCGGCGAACCGCGTCGCGGATCCGGTCGATCGTCGCGGGATCGGTTTCCGGCCCCTGGAGGAACCGGCAGTTGCGCCCGAGTATGTCCTCGCGCGGATAGCCGGTGAGCCGGCAGAACGCGTCGTTGGTGAACACGATCGGATTGTCCGGCAGGCGCGGATCGGTGATGATCATCGGCATCCGCGTCGCCCGCACCGCCGCGACGAACGGGTCGGTGCCGAGGTCCTGCCCGATCAGCTCGGCGGCGATTCGCTCGGCGTCGGCCGTCAACGGACGAGCGCCGGGGTCGGCGCGGTCGGGTGTATCGTTCAAGACCGTCTACTCGCCCTTTGCACTAAGTCGCTGATATCTAGGCTACGCGCAAAGACACCGCAACGCCGGGCTGGCGTGACGAATAATCGAGATCAATATGCGACGAAGGGCGGCCGCGTGGTGCGGCCGCCCCTCCCCTCATCAGCGCACCGAACCGCGGCGCACCATGTTGACGATCGCGAGCAGGATCACCGCACCGACCAGCGAGATCAGGATCGACTGGATGTTCAGCGCGCCGTCCATGATCGAGGCGCCACCGATGAGCGGCGTGATCAGGAAGCCTGCGAGCAACGCGCCGACGATGCCGACGACGATGTTGAGGAAAACGCCCTGCTGTGCGTCGGTCCGCATGATCATGCTGGCGACCCAGCCGATGAGTCCGCCGACGACGAGAAGGATGATGAGGTTCATGATGAGGCTCCTGTTGATACTGGTACAGGCTGCTCAACGGACCGGGTGCGGCTTACGTTCAGTTCGGCCGCGCATAGTGCTTTGCGACATTGGTGCAGGGGCACCAGTCCGGTTGGTAGGTCGGGGTTGGCCGTGACGGAACCGGTCGTGCGCTCCAGCGCTGAGGAGGCATGACCAGCACCCCCGGCAAGCCGCTGCACGCGCCCACCTTGCATCATCTCGAACAGCTCATGGCCGGATTGCTCGAAGGGGTGATCCTGATCGACCCGACCGGCGTGATCCTGAGCGCCAACCCCGCCGCGCTCAAGATGCACGGCGTCCGCGGCGTCGGCGAGCTGGGTGCGACCGCGGACGATTATGCCGCGCGGTTCGCCCTGCGCTACCGCGACGGGCGCAAGGTACCGCGGCGCGAATATCCGCTGCTCCGGCTGCTCGCGGGCGAGAGCTTCCCCGACCTGATCGTCGAAGTCACGCCGCGCGACGCGGACGAACCATGCTGGGTCCATCAGGTCCGTGACATCGTCATGGACGAGGATGGCGGCGAGCCCGACTGCCTCGCGCTGGTGATCAGCGACGTGTCCGAGCGGTTCGACGCGGAGGACCGGTTCGAGGCGATGTTCCATGCCAATCCCGCCCCCGCGCTGATCATCCGCATCGCCGACCAGCGTTTCGTCCTGGTCAATCAGGGGTTTCTCGACCTGTCGGGTTATGACCGCGACGCGATCATCGGCAAGACGCTGTTCGATTTCGACTTTCTCGCCGATGTCGAGCGCAAGGCGTTCGTCAAGGCGTGCGTCGCGCGCGGCGAGGTCGTGCCACAGCTCGAGGCCGAGCTGCCGCTCGCCGGCGGCGACACCACGCTGGTCATCCTGGCGGGGCAGCCGATCGAGGTCGGCAACCGCGACTGCCTGTTGTTCACCTTCGCCGACCTCGAACCGCGTCGGCGCGCGGAACATGCGCTGAAGGCGAGCGAGCGGCATTTCGCCGCGGTCTTCGAGATGGCGCCGGTGGCGATGGTCGTGACCCAGACCGACGACAATCGCATCCTGCAGGTGAACGCGGCGTTCAAGACGCTGACCGGCTATGACGATCGTGCGGTGATCGGCCGGGTCGCCGACGACCTGCAATTGTGGAACGATGCGGGCCAGCGCGAACAGCTGGAAACCGAGATCCGCGCGCAGGGCGGGTTCCGCGGACAGGACGTCCGCCTGCTCCACAAGAATGGCGAGGCGCTCGACTGTCTCGCCTCCGCCGAAAACATGCGGATCGACGGCGATGCCTGCGTACTCTGGCTCTATCAGGATATTACCGCGCGGCGGCGCGGCGAGCTCGAGCTGGTCGAGGCGATCGAGGCGGTGATGAAGGACGCCAACTGGCTCGGCCGGTCGATCATGGACAAGCTGGCGACGCTGCGGAACCCGCGCCCCGGCGCCGCCTCGGACGCGCCGCTGCTCGATCTCAGCAAGCGCGAGCGCGAGGTGCTCGAGCTGATCTGCCAGGATCTCGACGATGCCGCGATCGCCGAGCGGCTCGAACTGTCACGCAACACCGTGCGCAACCATGTCGCGCGGCTTTATGCCAAGATCGGCGTCAACCGGCGCAGTGCCGCAGTGGTCTGGGCGCATGAACGCGGGGTCGGCGCCTGAGACGGCGCGCGCCGCCCCGAAGGGCGGCGCGGCCGGTGGTCAGGCGGACTGCGGAATGATGCTGATCATCGCGTCTTCGCTCAGCTCCTTGGCGGGCTTGAGCTTGAGCGCCTGATCCGCGGTCACGTGCCGCGTGCGCGTCGCGGGCTCGAGCGTCACGGTCTCCCCCGTCTCGAGCGAACGCTCGACCGCCGCCAGCACGCGCATGTCGAACAGGCCCTCCTGCCCGTCGGCTTCGGGATGACGGTCGTTCAGGATGCAGTCGGAGAAATACTGCGTCTCGTTGCCGAACTGCTCGACCGGATCGAAGGCGTGCGTCTTCTCCTTGCCGTCCGCGGTGCGCTCGACATAGGTGATGCTCGTCGTCGGGCCGAACATGAAGGCGGGCGCGGCGTGGATGCTCGCCTTGGTGCCGACCAGCTCGAACCCCTCGGACGAGGCGGTCGCATAGCTGACGGTGAACTGCGCGATGCGGTCGTCGGCGAACTTCAGCGTCACCGCGACGGTGTCGTGGAAGTTGAAGCCGCGACCCGGCGTCTTCGTCCCGACCGCATGGACCGCGATCGGCTCCTGCCCGAACAGGTTGCGCACCGCGTTCAGAGGATAGGTGCCCATGTCGGGGACGGGCCCGCCCCAATAGCCGTTATGCCCGCGCGAATTCTCCTCGCGGACATTCTGCATGAAGGTCGACGAGAAGGCGCGCAGGTCGCCAAATTCGCCCGCCCGCGCACGCGTGATCATCTCGACCGTGCCGGGTTCGTTATGCAGCCGATAGGCGATCATCAGCTTGGCGCCGCCCTTCTTCTCGGCGGCGATGATCTGCTCGGCCTCGGCGACGCTCGACGCCATCGGCTTTTCGAGCAGGACATGGATGCCCGCCTCGAGCGCGGGGACGGCATATTGCATGTGCAGGAAATTGGGCGTCGCGATATAGACCGCGTCGATCTCGCCCGAGGCCAGCAGTTCGCCATATTGCGCATAGGAATAGGCCTTAAGCTTGTAGAGCTTGGCCAGCTTGTCCGCCTTGACCGGGTCGCCGGTGACCAGTGCGGTCATTTCCGAATTATTGGTCCGCGCGATCCCCGGCATGAACGCCTGCTGCGAAATCTGCCCGCCGCCGACGACGGCGTAGCGCACCTTCTTGGTAAGTCCGAACATGACAGTCTCCGTGGTTCAGGAAGGATAGAATGAGGCTGGCAACTCCGCGCGACGGGGTTTTGTTGCACTGCACCCTGCGCGACGGAGCCGGCGCGGAAGGTCGTTACGGACACGCACGGATTATCTGCCGACGGTCTTGGGCGAACCGCCAGCGCGCGCGTTATCCTGTCGGCCATTTGCGGTCAGAGGACTGATAGTGCTGAAGTTTCTAGTGGCCGAAAGCGAAACACCCGAACAGCGCGACGCCCGCCGCGAGCATGCGGGAAAGAGCTCGGGCGAGACCTATGCGGCGACGCTCGAACAGCTCAGGCCCGATGCGCAGATCACGATCGTCGCACCCGCGGACGACGACGCGCGCGTGCTCGCGGTGGCCGAGATCGGCGATTTCGACGCGGTGTTCGTCACCGGCTCGCCGCTCCACGTCTATGACGACTCGCCCGAGGTGCAGCGCCAGCTCGCCTTCATGCGTGCGGTGTTCGCCTCGGGGACGCCGTCGTTCGGCTCGTGCGCGGGGCTGCAGCTCGCGGTTGCCGCAGCAGGGGGCACCGTCCGCAAGATGCCACGGACGATGGAGGCCGGGATCGCGCGCCGGATCACGCGCACGCAGGCGGGTCGCGATCACCCGCTGCTCGCCGGCCGCACCGACAGCTGGGATGCGCCCGCAATCCACGGCGACGAGGTCGAGCGACTGCCCGACGATGCGACATTGCTCGCGAGCAACGCGGTCACCGCGATCCAGGCGGCCGAGATCCGGCATGACGGCGGGATTTTCTGGGGCGTGCAATATCACCCCGAACTGGCCCCGCGCGAGATCGCGATCGCGCTCCGCCGCCAGGCCGGCAGCCTGATCGAGGCGGGGCTCGCCGAGCGCGAGGACGATGTCGAACAGCGCGCGGCGCAGCTCGATGCGCTGCACGACGATCCCGACCGCCGGTCGCTGCTCTGGCTGCTCGGCGTCGGCGAGGATTTCGCGCAGGAGGCGGGTCGGCGGCTCGAACTCACCAATTTCCTGACGCATCTGGTCGAGCGGGGCGACTGACCCCTGCCCTTGCATTCTCACGCCGCGCCCACATCTGCCGTAGCGTAAGCAGCGCGATCTCCGGGGGGATCGTGCGCCGAACGGGGAATGGGGCGGATGTACGATCAACTGGCCGAGAGCGTCATGCTCGAAAGCGACAATGGCGACGTGCGGGCGATCCTCGAAAAGGTCGCGGCGCTGACCGGCATGGGGTTCGTCGCGGTCGCGCGCGTCACCGACACGCGCTGGATCGCCTGCCAGGTGCTCGACCAGATCGATTTCGGCATGTCGCCGGGCGACGAGCTGCGGATCTCGACGACGATCTGCGACGACATCCGCCAGTCGGGCAAGGCCGTCGTCATCGACGACGTCTCGACCAACGACCGCTGGCTGACGCATCCCGCGCCGTCGCTCTATGGGTTCAAAAGCTATGTCTCCTTCCCGATCACGCTCGCCGACGGATCGTTCTACGGCACGCTGTGCGCGATCGATCCGCGCCCGCGCCAGTTGAGCGGGCGCGAGACCGCCGCGGCGCTAGCGGGGTTCGCGGCGGAAGTCGGCGCGGTGCTGTCGCGGAACGTGCCCGCGGGCTGAGCTTGCCGGATCACCGAAGACCGAGCCAGCGTCGCGCCGACGTCCAGTCGCGCAGCACCAGCCGCTCGACGAGCAGCACCAGCAGCATCGACACGCCGAACAGCGGCAGTGCGAGACCCAGCAGGATCAGCAGCGCCACGAACCCCGCCGCGACGCGCGGTCGCGGCCGCGCGGGCGGTGCGCCCAGCGTGTCGGCGGGCCGACGCCGCCACCACAGCACGACGCTGCTGACCGACACCAGCGCCAGCCCGATCGCGGTCAGCAGCCCGAGCAGCTGGTTCGCCCAGCCGAACAGCTGCCCCTCATGCGCGGCGACGCCGTAACCGACGATCCGGTCGATCAGCCGGCGCTGCGCGAAATCCTTGCGCGTCAGGATCGCGCCCGTAGCGCCGTCGAGCGTCAGGTCGGTGCGCAGCGGCCGGTTCGCGGCATCGGACTTGGCGGTCCAGGGCTGGCCCGCGCCCGCCGGCGGCGCGATCAGGACCGGCGGCGCGAGCGCGAGCGGGCGCAGCGTCGCGATCAGCCGGTCGAGCGGCACGTCCGAAACCGCGGGATGCGCCATCGTCATCCCGCCATGTTCGGCATGCGCGCCCACCATCGCGCGGGTGCCGGCATCGGCGGCACCGCGCGCGCGAAGCTCCGCGGCCTGCCCTGCGGACCAGTCCTGCCTGACCACCCGCCCTTCGGTGACCGTCCGGATCGCCTTCAGGTAACTCCCCCAGCTCGCGGCCCAGGGCAGGCCCGAGATGAGCAGCGCGAGCGCGAAGACCGATACCCAGAGCCCGGTGACCCCGTGCAGGTCGCGCCAGAACCGCCGCCCGCCCGCACGCAGCCGCGGATAGACCACCCCCGCCAGCCCGCTGCCGCGCGGCCACCACAGGACCAGCCCCGACAGGATCATGACGATCGCCCAGGAGGCGGCGAGCTCGACCAGATAGGAGCCGGGCGTGCCGATCAGCAATTCGCCGTGAAGCCGGAAGATGATCCGCATCAGCCGGCTGTCCTCGTCGACGCTGTGGAGGATCGCGAGCGTGTTCGGATGGACATAGACGCGCGTCTCGGTGGTGCCGGCGCCGACGATCACCTGCACCGCCTCGTCGGGACGCTCGGGCAGTTGATAGCGGTGGAGCACCGATCCCGGCACCGCGCGCACCGCAGCCTCGGCCTGACGTGCCGCCGAGGCGCGTGCGCCGTCCAGCTGGAGATGCGTATAGGGGCGATCGATCAGCGCCTCGATCTGCGGGCGGAACAGGTAGATCGACCCGGTGACCGACAGCCACAGCACGAACGGAAGGCAGAACAGCCCGGCGTAGAAATGCCAGCGCCAGATCGTCGGATAGCCCGGCCAGCCGCGGCCGGGACCGGGTCCGCCTGAGCGTGCGGCGGCGGCGGCGGGAGCGGTCGCGCGCATCAGAACCGCGCCTTCACGCCGGCATAGACGGTGCGCGGGACACCGGCATAGATCGACCCGGTCGCGCTCCTCAGCACCACTTCCGGATTCTGCTGACCGGTGGCCGCGTTCAGGCTGTTCGCGATCACCGAGGCCGAGCCGACATAGGTCGTGTCGAACAAATTCTGCACCGAGGCGAACAGCCGCAATCGCGACCACACCCCCTCCCCCCTTGGTGGATCATAATGGAGGTTGAGATTGGCGAGCGTATAGCCCGCCACGCTCAGCAGATTGCCGTTGTCGATCGCATAGCGGTCGCGGTGGGTCAGCTCGACGAACCCGCCCAGCCCCGCCACCGCGCCACCCGGCTGGTCATAGCCGAACCGCACGTTGACGAAGGTCGGGATGACGCCGGGGATACGGTTGCCCGCGCGGTCGAACGTCGCCGACACCGCGCCCGAGGTCAGCCGCTCGACGAACTCGGTATAGTGATGGTCGTTATAGCTGTAGCTCGCATCGATCTGCGCGCCCGGCAGAACCGCGGGCAGCGGCGTCCAGCTGAGCCCGAGCTCGACGCCGCGGTGGACCGAGCGCGGCGCGTTGGTCGTATAGGCGAGCAGGTTGACGCCCGCCGACTGGCTGACCTGTTCGTTGCGGAACCATTCGTAATAGCCCGTTACCTCCGCCTTCAGATTGGTCCCGAGCGCGACTTCGGCGCCGAGGTCGATCCCGGTGTTGCGCTGGGTCTTCAGCGTGACGTTGTTGCCCGGCACCCCCGCCGCGGTCACGAACAGCGCGCCGGCCTGCGGGATGCCATAGCCGGTGCCGACCCGCGCGTGCAGGCGGACCGCGTCGATCGCCTGCCAGACGAGCGAGGCCTCGGGCGCGACGTTCCAGAAATGGCGCTCGGCGGGGATCACGCTCAGCACCGGGTTCGCGCCGAGCGGATAGGCATAGCCGGTCTGCGTCACGCCGATGATCGATCGTTCCGCGCCGATGCCCGCGATGAACTGGAGCCGCGACGTCAGGCTCAGCTCCTCGCGGGCGCGGGCGCCCAGGTTGCGGACGTCACCGAACACCGTCTGGGTCGGCGCGCCGATCCCATCGCGGCCTGCGGGCGTCTTGTTGAAGCTGTAGCTCTGGTTATCGAGGTAATTGTAGAACACGCCGACAAAGCTCGTCGCCGCCATTCCGAACAGCGTGCCGCGATGCGTGACGTCGCTGGTGATGTTGTAGCTGTCGAGCGTCCCCTTGAACGGCGTCGCGCTGGTCGGCTGGTTGACGACGCGGCTGTCGAACGTCGCCTGCGTCCGCCACGTCGCGGTCGTGCTCAGATCATGCTCGTAGCGGGTGCCGATGATCGTCCGGCGATCGTTGCGTGCGAGGTCGGCCTCGGCCGCCGTCTGCGCGATCCGCGCGCCGTTGACGCCGTTGGCGAGCACCGAGATCGTCCCGCAGCCCGGCGCCGCGCCGACCCGTGTCGCGCAGCCGCGCTGATAGGGATTGGCGCGATACTGGTCGAGCGAGAGCCGTGTCGAGAGCGCGAATTCGCCCTCATTGTAGATGATCTTCGCGGTCAGCCGGTCGCGGTCCGAAATGGCGTACGTCGCGAGCGCGTTGATCGTCCCGGTCTCATACCCCGTATGCCCGGTCGACCCGTTCGCGCGGACGAAGCTGCCGAACAGCGCATAGTCGAAATCCGCGCCGGCATCGCCGATCGTCGCATAGACATTGGCATAGCCGTCGCTGCCCGTGTCGATGCCGATCTCGGCGCCGTCGATGTCGCGGCCGCGTCGGGTGCGGAAATTGACCGCGCCACCGATCGCGTAATTGCCATAAAGTGCGGACGACGGCCCGCGCACCACGTCGACCGCGCCGTAAGCATGCGGATCGGTCAGATCGAACCGCGCCAGCCCGTCGGGCTGGGTGACGGGGAAGTCATCCTCGAACACCTGGATGTTGCGCGCGCCGAAGCTGTTGCGCGCGTTCGAGCCGCGGATCGACACGCCGACGTCGCGCGGGCCGTTGCCCTGGATGACGACGACGCCGGGCGACAGCTTGACGATGTCGGCGATCGTCGTCGCGGGGGTGTTGCGAAACGCCGCGTCGTCAATCGTCGTGACGGTCTGTCCGGTCACGCGCGTCGTCAGCGACAATGCGTTTCCGGTGACGATGATGTCGTCGCCGTCGATCGCCACGGCGGCGGTACGACGCGGCGCCTCCGCCGGGCGGCTCGGTTCGTCGAGGCGGCGCAGTTCGGCATCGATCGCGGCACGATCGCGGAGCAGCGCCGCGCGCCGGGCTGCCACGTCGGTATCCTGGGCGGAAGGGAGAGGCGCTGCCGCAATCGGCGCGGCACAGGCGATCGCGGAGATCGCCGCCATGAGATGGCATCGGGACATGAAGAGTTCCTGGTCGGACGCAGCCGGATCCCGTCGGGACCGGGTCGTATAGGGGTCGCGGGCAGCCGCCACCGGCCCGCGCTTTGGCGGACAGGGTCGGCATCGCATGGGGTCACCGCGCGGCCCGTTCGGGGCGTCGCGCCGGCAACCGCTCAACCGCGGACCGGGGGACCTCGCAAGGGGGGACGCAGAAACTCGGGGGCGCGCGCGACGACGGGGGTCGCGACCCGGAAGACGGTGGCGATGACGAACGCGACCGCCAGTGCGAGCAGCACCGGATCGGCCGCTGCCAGCCCCGCCGTCGTCAGGCCGGAAAAGGCGCAGGGCATCTCGCGGCCCGCATGCTGAGTCTTCTCCGGGTCATGCGTCATCCCCGGCATCGCCGCGTGCGTCGTCTGCGACGTCGCCGTAGCGAGGGGGGAAGGCCCCGCCCCGGCACATAACTGGATAGTGAGTACGCCGTTCGCCACGACCGGCATGAACCCGCCGGGGACGAGGATCTTCATCGCCAGCGCGACCACGACCAGCCATGCGGCAAGCGCAGGATGATCGCGAAGCAGGCGGCGAAGCGGTGTCACGCACCTGTCCTAGCGAGTCGGCGGGGATCTGTCGCCGGTCGTCGCGGCGGTTAGGCCATCCGCCTGTCCCGCCGCTGGACGTCCTGATCCGCGCAGGCCGGCGATCCGCGCGCAGACGCCTGCGGGCGGCGCATCGCCGGTCCAGCTGAGCCGGTAGCGGACGAGCAGCCCGTCGTGATCGGACAGCTTCGGGCTGCCCGGCGCGCCGTCGAACATCGCGCGGACTTCGATCGGCACGATCCGCACGCGCGTGCCCTGCGCGAAGAACTGCAAATCCTGTGTGTCGAGCCACGGCGCGTCGCCGTCCCAGGACAGCGATACCGCACAGGCCGCGCGCGCCTGGCAATATTCGTGCACCAGACCGAACGGATGATGCAGCCGGAAATCGTCGAACCGCGCGGGCGAGCGGCGCATGTCGAAGTCGCCGCCCAGGATCATCGGCCGCGACGGCGTGCGGCGCGCGGCGAGAAACGCCTCGAGCTCGCGGGTCTGCGCACGGTGCGCGGCGCGGTGCCGCGCGGGCGCGACCTTCGACGCCTTGCGCGCATTCATGTGCGTGTTGGCGAGGTCTATTCCTTCGGGAACGCCGGGCACCGCGAGCGTCGCCAGCACGACGCCCTTGTTCGACAGACAGTCGAACCCCGCACAGGCCCGCCGCGAATAGGGATCGCGCGCGACGCCGGTGATCGCGAAGCGGCTGGCGATGACCAGTCCCGAGCTCATCAGCCGCACGCCGAGCTCCCCCTTGGCCAGCTTAGCACGCCCGGGCAGCCGGTCGTCCTGCGAATAGACGCTGCGCCGCGTCCGCGACGGTCCGCTCGCGAGCGATGGATAGCCCGTGGCGACCACCCCGCGCACCGCCGCGCGCGAGAAGACCTCCTGGAACAGCACCACGTCGGGGGCGGTCCCGGCCGCACGCAGATCGCGCAGGATCCGCCCGATCGCCGCGAGATCGCGCCCGCGCCCCGACCGCGCGGGCCATTGCAGCCCCTCGATATTATAGGTCAGTACGTCGATCGTGGTGCTGCGTTCGCCCGACGCCGAGACCTGGATCGCAGGCGGCCCGTCGCCATCGTCGGCGTCGACGCCGCCACAGGGCAGCGTCCGGAACCGCGGCAAGCTGCCGCACCCTGCGAGGCCGAGCGTGAGCGCGACCCCCAGCAGGATACGGCCTGGAATCACCTACCAGCTCAGCCCGGCGCGGGCGTAGAGATAGCGGCCGTTGAAGCCGAACGGCGAGTAATAGGGGAAGCCGATCACGCCGGTGGAGTTGTTCGCCGTGACGGTCGCATCGGGATAGACGTCGAACAGGTTGCTGACGCCCAGCCCGAGCTGCGCGCCCTTGGTCGCCTGATAGCGCAGTTCGACATCGGTGATGACGTGCTTGCCGCTGTGCACGTCCGCGGCGGGCGTCGTCCCGGGCTGGTTGACGTCGCCATAATAGGTGACGCGGGCGAGCGCGCCGAGCTGGTCGAGCGACCAGTCGATCGAGCCGGTGACCTTCTCGCCCGGCGTGCCGTCCTCCAGCGTCAGGATCCGGCTGCGCGCGAACAGCGTCGGCGCGGGATCGAGCGTCGAGGTCGAGGTCGGGACGCGCGTCACCTTGCCGTCGTTGATGTTGCCCGCCACCGTCAGGTCGAAATTGCCCGCCGCGACCGTCCGCACGCGGTAATGCGCGACCGCGTCGATGCCCTTGGTGGTCGAGGCGAGACCGTTGATGAAGAACCGCGCCGCGGTCGCGCCCGATCCGGCGAGCAGCGTGGCGATCTGCGCGTTGACCGCGGGGGACTGGCTCGCCGCGGTGGTGATGTTCTCCGACAGCCCGATCTGGTTGCGGATGTGGATGCGATAGGCGTCGACGGTCAGGTCGAACCCGCCGAACCGCAGCACCGTGCCGAGCGACAGGTTGGTCGATTTCTCGGGCTCGAGCGGCAACCCGCCGAGCCGCGCCGCGACCGGGCTGACCGAGGGGAAGGTGCCGGTCTGGATCGGCGCGCCGTTCTGGATCACGGTCGAGATCGACGTGAAATATTGCTGCTGCAACGCCGGCGCACGGAAGCCGGTCGAGGCCGTTCCGCGCACCGCGATCCACGGTGCGACGTCATAGCGTGCGGAGATCTTGCCCGTCCCGGTCGAGCCGAAGTCCGAATAATCCTCGCCGCGCCCCGCCAGCCCGATCAGCAGCGCATCGGTCACCTGCGCCTCGAGATCAAGATAGGCGCTGAAGTTGCGGCGATTGCGGTCGACGACATTGTCGGTCGAGAAGCCGCCAAACCCCTGCGCCCCCACCGCCGCGCCCGCGACGGCGCCCGTCACGGGCGTGGTGTAGGAGGCGCGTTCGCCCGCCTGGATCTCGAAGCTCTCGCGCCGCGCCTCGAGCCCGAAGGCGACGTTGAGGCCCTGCAGCACGTCGAGCTTGCGGTTGACGTCGAGCCCGGCGACCAGCTGGCCATAGATCAGCGCGCCGTCGGAAAAGTCCTGCGGCGTCGCGGCGCCATAGGCATAGTTGGCGGAGTTGAGCGTGCGGAAACCGATCTTGTTGCGGCCATAGCTGACGTTCAGGTCGACGCTCCAGTCCGCGACCTCGCCCTTGATCCCGACCGCCGAATTGATGTCGCGCGACTTGGTGTTGATGAGCGGCAGGAAGCCGTCGGGATAGCCGGCCAGCGCGGTCGTCGCGCTCGCCAGCCGCGGGAAGGCCGCGCTGCGCGTGTCGCGGTCCTGATAGCCGAACCAGCCATAGAGGCCCCAGCTGCCCGTCAGCGTCGTGCCGGCATTGGCGAAGACGCTATATTGCTCGACCTGCGGATCGCCGAAGCGTCCGGTGACGCGGGTCGGGGTGACGCGCGGATCGAAATCGGCGCGGTTGGTCGCCTGGCGGTTCAGATATTCGCCCGACAGCGTCAGGAACCCGTCCTCGCCAAAGCCCAGCCCCTGCCAGCCCGAGACGGTCACGGCATGCTCGCCGGTCGTGCTGCGGCTGCCGCGCGCGGTATCGATGTCGGTGTTGTAGAAGCCGTAATTGACCGTCGCGCCGCCGCCCGAACGGGCTTCGCGCAGCCGCAGGTTGACGACGCCCGCGATCGCATCGGACCCATATTGCGCCGATGCACCGTCGCGCAGCACCTCGATCCGGTCGAGCGCGACGGTCGGGATGGTGTTCAGATCAACCGCCGCCGAGCCGCGGCCGACCGAACCGCCGATGTTGAGCAGCGCCGCGGTATGCCCGCGCACACCGTTGATCAGCACCAGCGTCTGATCAGGCGACAGGCCGCGCAGCGTCGCGGGGCGGATCGCATCGGTGCCGTCGACCGCGGAGGCGCGCGGGAAGTCGATCGACGGGGCGATCGCCGACAGCGCGGCGCCGAGCTCGGTCGTGCCCTGGCGCTGGAGCGACGCGCCGCTCAGCACGTCGACCGGCGACACGCTGTCGAGCCGCGACCGGCCGACCGCGCGCGTCCCCGTGACGATGATCTCGTCCTGCGCGACCGGCACTGCGCCGTCAGGCTCCGCGGCGGCGGGTGCATCCTGCACGGTCTCTGCAGGCGCGGGCGCGACCTGCGCGTCGGCCTGCGCCGCGGCGAAGGCGAGGGTAGAGGCGGCCAGCGCCAGCGCGGTACGATAGGCAGTCATGTCGAAGTCCCTGTTGGCGATCGTTCTGTGACGATCTTTCGCGTGCACGAAGATGCACAACGCATTCACCCGGCCCGATAGGTCCCAAGCGACTGTGCGATAAGTGAAAAGAATGCGCGACCGGATGCGCGGGCTGCAACGGGGCATCGCGGCGGCGACATCGAACCGTCACCGTAACGACGCGGCCACGTCACGGATCTGGTTAATGGATCCCCCCGAGGCTGCGCGGTCGCGGCCAAGGGGACGCTTCATGACCTATCTCTCCACCTTGCTCACGGGCGTCGCCACGGTCGCGATCGCAGTCACGGCACCCGCCGCCGCGCAGACCGCAGGCGACCCTGCGACGCTGCCGGTCGCGACGCCCGCCGCCGACGCGCCGCCGGGTGACGAGATCGTCGTGCTCGGCTTTGGCGAGAGCCGCCAGGTGCAGAGCGTGACCGCCGCCGATCTCTCGCGGCTGACGCCGGGGTCGAGCCCCTTGAAGGCAATCGAGAAGCTGCCGGGCGTCAATTTTCAGGCGGCCGATCCGTTCGGCGCCTATGAATGGGCGGTGCGGATCTCGCTGCGCGGGTTCAACCAGAACCAGCTCGGCTTCACGCTCGACGGCGTCCCGCTCGGCGACATGAGCTATGGCAACGTCAACGGCCTGCACATCAGCCGCGCGATCATTTCCGAAAACGTCGCGCGGACCGACGTGGCGCAGGGCGCGGGCGCGCTCGGCACCGCTTCGACCAGCAATCTCGGCGGTACGATCGAGTTCTTCAGCGACAAACCGCGCGACACGCTGAACGTCACCGGCGGCGGCACCTATGGGTCGAACGACACCTATCGCGGCTTCGCACGGATCGACAGCGGCGATCTCGGCGGCGGGCTGAAGGGCTATCTGAGCTACGGGTTCCTCACCACCGACAAGTGGAAGGGCGCGGGCGTCCAGCGCCAGCACCAGGCGAACGGCAAGATCGTCAAGGATCTGGGCAGCCTCGGCAGCCTGTCGGCGTTCCTCAACTTCTCCGACCGGCGCGAGCAGGATTACCAGGATCTGAGCTACGACATCATCCGCCGCCGCGGGCTGGGCAACGACAACATCGCCGACAATTATCCGCTCGCGCTGCAGATCGCGAAGGTCGCGCAGAACCAGGCGGCAGCAGCGGCCGGCGCGGCACAGCCCTGGGCGGGCGTCGGCACCGCGTTTCCGGCCGGGATCGGCACGGTCGACGACGTCTATTTCGACGCTGCGGGCGTCCGTCGCGATTATCTGGGCGGGGTGACGTTCGACGCCAACCTCACCCCCGGCCTGACGCTCAGGACCACCGGCTATTATCACGACAACAAGGGCCAGGGATCGTGGATCACGCCCTATTCGCCGACCCCGGCCGGCGCCGCCAATGCCGATGGCACGCCGATCGCCGCCGCCAGCCCGCTCGGCTTCCGCACCACCGAATATGCGATCAAGCGCGGCGGAGCGCTCAGCAACCTGGCCTATGAAACGGGTGCGAACACGCTCGAACTCGGCGGCTGGTATGAAAGCAACAGCTTCACCCAGGCACGCCGCTTCTACAGCATGACCGATACCGCGACGCCGAACCGCGACGTGCTGAAATTCCAGGACAATCCCTATGCGACGCAGTGGGACGGCAAATACACCACCGACACGATCCAGTATCATGTCGGCGACACGCTCCGCCTCGCCGACGACCGGCTGACGCTCAATGCCGGGTGGAAGGGCTTCACCGTCACCAACCGTGCGATCATGCTGCCCGCGACGACCTCGCCGCTCGCGGTCGGGCGGATCTCCGCCAAGGACTGGTTCCAGCCGCAGGCCGGGCTGCTGTTCAAGCTGGCGCCGGGCACCGAGCTGTTCGCGGACTATAAGGAAAACGTCCGCGCCTATGTCTCGTCGGCGACGACCGGGCCGTTCTCGACCACGCAGGCCGGGTTCAACGCGATCCGCGACCGGCTGAAGCCCGAACGGTCGAAGACCGCGGAAGGCGGGCTGCGCTTCCGCAATGGCCCGGTCCAGGCCTCGGCGGTCGGCTATTATATCGACTTCTCGAACCGGCTGCTCGGCTTTGCCAATGGCGCGGGGATCATCGGCAACCCGGCGACGCTTAACAATGTCGGCAGCGTCCGGACCTATGGCGCGGAGGTCGCGCTGACCTACCGCGTGCTCACGCCGCTGTCGCTGTTCGCGAGCTACTCGTACAACAACTCGCAATATGCCGATGACGTGCTCGACGCGCGCGGCGCCGTGCTGGTCGCGACCGACGGCAAGACCGCGGTCGACAGTCCCGAGCACATGGTCAAGGGCGAGATCGTGTTCGAACAGTCGGGCGTCACCGCACGCGTCGGCGCGGACTATATGAGCAAGCGCTACTTCACCTATCTGAACGACCAGTCGGTGCCGGGCCGCGTGCTCGTCGACGCCAGCATCGGCTACCGCTTCGAGGGGGACGGCCCGCTCCACGGCGTGTCGATCGAGGGCAGCGTCACCAACCTGACCGACAAGAGCTATATCTCGACGATCGGCTCGAACGGCTTCACCGCGAGCGGCGACAACCAGACGCTGCTGGCCGGTGCACCGCGCCAGGTGTTCGTGTCACTGAAGAAAGGGTTCTGACGCACGGGCCGGATCGGGACTCGGGCGCCCCGATCCGGCCTTTGATATCAGAACGCCGCGGACAGCCCCGCGAACGCGGTCACGCTGTCGCGGTCGCCGCGCAGCGCATAGCCCGCGACGCCCGCTCGGAGCGACAGCGCGCCGGCGACCTGTCCGTCGACCCCCATCGCATAGCTCATGTAATTGCGATCGGCGCGTTCGACGCTGCTGGTGAAGCGGATCGGCGCGCCGGTCGGGGTCATCGTCAGGGTGCGAGGATCGTCGTCGAACTCGCGCTCATAGCCTGCCCGCACGAACACGCGGACCGGCTCCCCCGGCAGCGACCGCACGACCGCGCCGAACCGACCGGTCAGGCTCTCGATCTGCTGGCGACCGAACGCCGCCGCGGTCGACAGCCCGCCCGTCTCGGCATAGCCCGCCAGCCGGACGCGGTCATATTGCACCGCCAGATCGGGTCCGAAGGCAAGGCCGCCGGTGCGGACCAGGTCGAGCGCGCCCGTGATCCGGCCCGCGACGTAATTGCCGTCGGTCTCGCCGTCATGTGTGCGGATCGTCGGCCCGAGCTGCACGCTGCGCCGGATCTGACGATAGTCGATCTCGCCATAGCTGCCGTCCGCCAGCAGCCGGACCGGCCCCAGTTCGCCGCGCGCATAGCCGCTCGCGGACCAGGCGCGCGGCTTGTAGCGTCCCGCACCGTTCTGAAAATCGCCCGTCCCGTCCGAATAGGCGCCGGCGATCCCGACGCCCGAGGCTTCGCCGATCGCGAGGTCCGCGCCCAGCGTCCCGCTGAAGCCCCGCTCGGTGATGCCGACGCGCTGCGCCGAGTTGCCGCTGGCGTAATAATGATAGGCCGCACCGCCGAACACCGACAGCGCGCGACCGTCGCGCTGCGACCCGCCGCGTTCGGGCCCCTCGAGCAGGTCGCGTTGCGCGCGGAACATCGCCTGCGCCGCATAGCCGAGCCCGGCGATCTGCTCGGGCGCCTGGACGAGGCTGGCGATCGCCTGCCCCTGGATCCGCTGCGTGATGCCCGCGGGGTGGACGCTGTCGGCGAGGATATAGGTCTCGTTCGCATTGGGCGTGACGAGCGTCGCGCGCGTGCAGGCGAGCGACGAGGGCACGGTGCAGGCGACCCCGGTGATGTTGGTGTAGCCATAGGTCGCCGGGCTCGTCACCAGTTCGTTGAACAGCCGGTCGGTATCGAAATACAGCGCGTTGACGTTCGCCGCCGCGAGCGCCGCGGCATAGGTCCGGTTGAAGAGCGCGAGCCCGGCCGCGCCGCCGGTCTGTACCGCGAGCGTCACGATCCGCTGTGCGCCTGCGCCCTGCAGCCGGCTGACCTGCGTGGCGAGCTGAGTCGCGGCGGTGGTCAGGATCTCCGGGTTCGCGCCGCCCCCGGCCAGGAACGCGAAATAGTCGTTGCCGCCGCCCTGCACATAGACGAGGTCGCGCGGCCCGAACGTGCCGCCCGCGCCGAGGAAGTTGGTGATCTGAGTCGTGATCGGGATCGACAGCGCGTTCGCTGCGGTCACGCGCGCGCCGCCGACCGCATAATTGGTCCCGCCCTGGCCATAGACCGGGGTCAGCGGCAGCCCGAGCCGCGCCGCGACCACTTCGGGTGCCACCGGATCGGGATTTGTCGTGAAGCTGCCCGCGTCGCGCGGCAACCGCGGGTCGAGCGTCAGATAATAGCCCCCATCGGCCAGGCTGTCGCCGAACACGACCATGCGGTTGACCGGCGCGGCGGCGGCGGTCGCGCCACTCGCGGTCTGGGCCACTGCGGGGGATGCGATCGCCAGGGTCGTGCCCAGCAGCGCCGCGACGGCGGACGTCGTTTTCATAGATCCTCTCCTGTGCGGCAAGGGGTCGTTGCCCCCTGCTCTGGCACCGTCGTGGATCTGTCACATTGTGACGTCAAGCGGTCTCGCGCGGGGTATCAGCCGTCGAGCTGCGCGCGGGTCGTCGCACCGACGCGCATCCCGGTGACGCTGACGACCAGCGTCTCCATCTGCGCCTCGACGAAGCCCGCGGCAAGAAACGCGCGGATCTCGGTCATCGGAAGCGCGAAGCCGCGCCGCCACGCATAGACCGCCATCCGCCGCAGCGCCTCGAGCCGCGGATCGGCAAGCTGCGACCGGCTGCCCAGCCCGAACAGGCCGCCCATTGCGCGCGACACCGCGCCGGGGCTGGCGAGACTGCGCAGCGTGTCGCGCTTGGCGAGCGCGATGACGCTCCATTCGAGCGCGGAAAAGCCCGCCGTTTCATCGGCTGCATGACCAGAAAGATCGACCACCAGATCGGCGGCCAGATCCGCAGCGAGGTTCGCCGCCGGATTTACTGGTGCGGCGGCTGCGACCCGCGCGGCTTTGCGCGTGCCACAGGGTGCGGCGAAATGCGTGTCGAGGTCGAGATAGGCCATGAATATCCCCTTTCGGATCGGGCAGCACCGGACCTGCGTCGATGGAGGGTCCATCGGCACGGCATGGGGCAGCGCGGGTGCGGTTGTGGTGACAGTGTCGTTCCGACGTCGGAGCAACCTTCGATACCGAGCGGTATACAAACCGATCGACCCGAACGTCAACAGCCTTCTGTACCGGTCGGTAGTTTTTTATGCGTCGGGGTTCCCCGCCGCCCCGCCGAGAGAAATCTACTGAGCGACATCAATTTCCCGGGTGGCTGACGACGAGCCGTCGCTGTGTTGCGACGAATTGCCCGGCGCCCGCCGGCTCCCCGCCAGACTGACGCGTTGGGACAGCATCTTTGGACAGGAGAACGGACATGTCGCAGTCCCCTACCGACCATACCGACGACGCGCCCCCGACGACCTGGAAGAAGGGCGATCCGATCGCCGCCGAGGGCCTGCCGACCACGACCGGGGACAGCATCGTCGGCCGCACGGTGACGATCAATCGCCCGGCGGCCGAGCTGTTCGCCTATTTCCGCGACTTCACCAACCTGCCGCGGTTCATGGAAAACGTCGTGTCAGTCACCCCGATCGACGCCACGCGGTCACACTGGGTGGTCAAGGCGCCCGCGGGCCGCACGGTCGAATGGGATTCGGTCGTGACCGACGAGACGCCCGACCGGGTGATCGCCTGGACCTCCGAACCCGGCGCCGATGTCGCGAACAGCGGCCGGGTCGAGTTCCGCGACGCCGGCGCGCGCGGCACCGTCGTCACCGCGACGATCGTCTATGATCCGCCCGCCGGCATCGTCGGCAAGATCGTCGCCAAGATGTTCCAGCGCGAACCCGCGATCCAGGCGCGCCGCGACCTGCGCCGGTTCAAGCAACTGATGGAGACCGGCGAGATCGCGACCGGCTCCTTCACCCGCAAACAGCATGACGAGGAGTTCGCCTGATGCGCGCATTGGCATGGCATGGCCGCCACGACGTCCGCGTCGACACGGTCGACGACCCCGAGATCCTCAACCCGCGCGACTGCATCATCAAGGTGACGTCGACCGCGATCTGCGGCTCCGACCTGCATCTCTATGACGGCTATATCCCGACGATGCAGGCGGGCGACATTCTCGGCCACGAATTCATGGGCGAGGTCGTCGAGACCGGCCCCAAATCGACGCTGAAGAAGGGCCAGCGCGTCGTCGTGCCGTTCACGATCGCGTGCGGCAGCTGCTATCACTGCGGCAAGCATCAATATTCCGCCTGCGACAACGGCCTGCCCGCGGACAATCAGGACATCGCGCAGGAGCTGTACGGCCAGCCGATGAGCGGGCTGTTCGGCTATAGCCACATGACCGGCGGCTATGCGGGCGGCCAGGCGGAATATGTCCGCGTGCCGTTCAGCGATGTCGGCCCGATCGTGATCCCCGACGGGATCGAGGACGACAAGGTGCTGTTCCTCTCCGACATCCTGCCGACCGGCTGGCAGGCGGCGGAGAATGCGCAGATCGAGCCCGGCGATACCGTCGCAGTCTGGGGCTGCGGCCCGGTCGGGCTGTTCGCGGTGCAGTCGGCGTTCCTGATGGGCGCCGAGCGCGTCATCGCGATCGACCATTTCCCCAAGCGGCTGGCACTCGCCAAGCGGTTCGGTGCGGAGACGATCAACTTCGAGGAAAGCGCGGTCTATGAGGCGCTGATGGCTATGACCGGCGGGATCGGTCCCGATGCGGTGATCGACAGCGTCGGACTGGAGGCGCACGGCTTCTTCGTCGACAACGTCATCGACCAGATCAAGAAGTCGACCTTCCTCGGCACCGACCGCGCACACGCGATCCGCCAGGCCATCATCGCCTGTCGCAAGGGCGGCCGCGTCTCGATGCCCGCGGTCTATGGCGGGCTCGTCGACAAATTCCCGCTCGGCGCGTTCATGGAGAAGGGGCTGACGCTCAAGACCGGCCAGACGCACGTCCAGCATTACATGCCCGCGCTGCTCAACGCGATCCTCGAAGAGAAGATCGACACGACCTTCCTCATCTCGCACCGCATGGATCTCGAGGAGGCGCCGCAGGGCTACAAGATGTTCCACGACGATCAGAACGAAGTGACCAAGGTCGTGCTCAAGCCCGGCTTCAACTGAGAGGATATCGACCCATGGCTACAGCATCACCACACGGCAAATTCGCCGTCATCACCGGCGCCTCGACGGGCATCGGCTTCGAACTCGCGACGATCGCGGCGCAGGACGGCTACGACATCCTCGTCGTCGCGGACGAGGCGCTGATCGAGGCGGCGGCGGCCGACTTTCGCCAGTTCGGGACCACGGTAACGGCGCTCGAGGCCGACCTGTCGACCACCGACGGCGTCGACGCGCTGCTCGCCGCGACCAACGGGCGCCAGATCGACATATTGTGCGCCAATGCCGGCCGCGGTCTGGGCCACGGTTTCCTCGACCAGAGCGTCGCCGACTGGCGCGCGGTGATCGACACCAACATCATGGGTACGCTGTATCTGGTACAGAAGGTGCTGCCCGCGATGGTCGCGCGCAACGACGGCAAGCTGCTTGTGACCGGGTCGGTCGCGGGCTATATCCCCGGCGCGTTTCAGGCGGTCTATAACGGGTCGAAGGCGTTCATCGACAGCTTCACCGAAGCGCTCCGCAACGAGATCAAGGATGCGGACGGCGTCACGCTGACCACGCTGATGCCGGGGCCGGTCGACACCGAATTCTTCGACCGCGCCGACATGAACGACACCGATGTCGGCACCGATCCCAACAAGCGCTCGCCCGCCGATGTCGCGCGCGATGGCTGGGACGCATTGATGGCGGGCAAGGGCTCGGTGTTCTCGGGCTGGATGACCAAGCTGCAGGGCGTCATCGCCAATGTCGTCCCCGGCTCGGTCCTCGCCGAGCAGCATCGCAAGATGGCCGAACCCGGCAGCGCGAAGGACTGATCGCGGCATGAAGCGACGCGGCGGGCTTCGGTCCGCCGCGTCGTTTGCCACGATAAACATCGGCATGGTAGGTCGGCGGCTCAGCCAGGAGCCCCTATCGTGCCCGATCAGCCGCCATCGTCCGATACCGTCCCCCCGCCGCTACCGCTCGACGGGCAGCTCTGCTTCTCGCTCTACGCCGCGACGATCGCGATCAACCGCGCGTACAAGCCCATGCTCGACCAGCTCGGCATCACCTATCCGCAGTTCCTCGTGCTCCAGACGCTGCACGAGGCGGAGGATGGCCGGACGATCGGCGCGATCGCCGAACGGCTCGCGCTCGAGCCCAGCACGATCACCCCGCTCGCCAAACGGCTGGAGGCGGCGGGGCTGGTCACGCGGCTGCGCAACCCGGCGGACGAGCGGCAGATGCATGTCCGACTCACCCCGGCGGGCCGGACCTGCTGGGCGGGTACGGGGTGCCTCGGGCCGATGATCGTCGACCGCAGCGGGATGACGCCCGACCGGCTGCGCGCACTCAACGCCGAGGTCACCGCGCTGCGCCGCGCGCTCGGCGATCCGGATAGCGCAGGACGCTAGCCCCCCGCCGCCAGACCCGCCGACGTGCAATGCCGACGATGCTTTCCCATATAGGTCAGGCACCTGACACGATCGGGGCACGAACGGAGACGAAGCATGGCAGGCGGCTGGACGCGCGATGGCGCGGTGCAGGATCAGATCGACGATACCGTGATGGATGCGGTGATGGCGGCGCGCGCGCGGATGCCGGTCGGCGAGAGCGAGGAGCAGTGCATCGCCTGCGGCGACGACATTCCGGAAGGCCGGCGCCAGGCCGTGCCGGGCGTACGGACATGCATCGCCTGCCAGAGCGGTCGCGATCGGCCCGCGGCCTCGCTGTTCAACCGCCGTGGCAGCAAGGACAGCCAGCTTCGCTGATGCGGAGGGTGTTGGGGGATCGCGTGCCGCCTGGGTCGGCGCTAGGGGTGACGCCATGCTGACGACGACCGCGCTGCAACCGCTGGCCCATGACCTTGACGAAACCGCGCCCGATTTCGTCGTGATCGACGTCGAGACCGCCTGCGCGCGCGTCAGCAGCATCTGCCAGGTCGGGATCGTCGGCTTCCGGAACGGTGCCGAGGTCTTCGCCTATGAGACGCTGGTCGATCCGCGCGACGAATTCCATGCGTTCAACACCCGGATCCACGGCATCGCCGCGCATCATGTCGTCGGCCAGCCGAGCTTTGCCGACATCCATGCGACGGTGACCGCGCATCTGTCGGGGCGAACGACGGTCGCGCATTCCTATTTCGACAAGGGCGCACTCGCCGCCGCGTGCCGCGTGCACGATCGCCCGGCGATCGAGACGACCTGGCTCGACAGCGTGCGCGTCGCCAAGCGCGCCTGGCCCGATCTGGCGAACCACAAGCTCGGGCAGCTCGCGCGCTATCTCGGGATCGAGCATCGCCACCACGACGCGCTGAGCGATGCGCGCGCCGCGGGCTGGGTGATCGTCAAGGCGATCGACCATACCGGCCTGACTCTCGCCGACTGGCTCGCCCCGCCGCGCGCCGCCGGCCCCGCCCCCGCCGCGGCGCTCGACGGGCCCCTGCGCGGCGAACGGATCGCGCTGCTCGGCCAGCCGCGCGACGGGCCGCTCGCGCACCGCGTCGCCGCGCTCGGCGCGCGGGTGATGACCTCGGTCGGCGCGACCACGACGATCCTGCTCGTCGCCGGCCCCGACCCGCAGGCGCGCGCGCTGCGCACGCATCCCGCCCGGTTGAAGGCGGAGGCCTATCGTCGCGACGGTGGCGCGATCCGCATCCTGGGCGAAGCCGATCTGGACGCGCTGCTCCACCGGGTCTGACGTCGGGACGTGCCGGGGATCGGGTAAAGCTTCCGACATCGCATGCGGCTGTTTGCCCGGCTCGGCCGTTGGGGGCGCGAACATCAGGAGTTTGACGATGAAGGCCATGACGCTGCGATCGCCCGCGGGGCTCGACACGCTGCAGAGCGAAGACCGTGCGGATCCGGGCGTGCCGGGCGCGGGGATGATCCGTGTCGCGCTGCACGGCAGTTCGCTCAACTACCATGATCTGGGCGTCGTCACCGGCCGGATGCCGACCGAGGACGGCCGCATCCCGCTGTCCGACGGCGCAGGCGTGGTCGAGAGCATCGGCGACGGCGTGACCGAATTCGCGGTCGGCGATCAGGTCGTCTCGTGCTTCTTCCCCGACTGGCAGACCGGCACGCCGACGATCGGCGATTTCTCGCGGACGCCCGGCGACGGCATCGACGGCTTTGCTCAGCACCATGTCGTCCTCCCTGCGACCGCGTTCACGCACACGCCCAAGGGCTATGACGCGGTCGAGGCGGCGACGATCACCACCGCCGGGCTGACCGCATGGCGTGCGCTCGTCGTCGACGGCAAGTTGAAGGCGGGCGACACCGTGCTGCTGCTCGGCACCGGCGGCGTCTCGATCTGGGCGTTGCAGATCGCCAAGGCGATGGGCGCGCGGGTCGCGATCACCTCGTCATCGGATGAGAAGCTCGACCGTGCGCGCGCGCTCGGCGCCGACTTCACGCTCAACTACCGCAACGAGGCCGATTGGGGACGCAAGGTCGTCGACTGGACCGGCGGGCGCGGCGTCGACCATGTCGTCGAGGTCGGCGGCCCGGGCACGCTGGCGCAGTCGATCACCGCGGTCCGTGTCGGCGGGCACATCTCGCTGATCGGCGTGCTGACGGGCAACAGCGGCGAGGTCCCGACCGCCGCGCTGATGGGCAAGCAGGCGCGGCTCCAGGGCCTGATCGTCGGCAGTCGTCAGGAACAGCAGGACTTCGTCCGCGCGATCGAGGCGACCGGGATCAAGCCGGTGGTCGACCGCCGCTTCCCGCTCCACCAGCTCGCCGAGGCGTTCGCGCTGCAGCAGAGCGGCGCGCATTTCGGCAAGATCGGCATCGAATGGTAAGCGCAACGATTGGGTAATTACCCCCGGCGCGGCGGGATCGCTGCCGCGCCGGTCAGCCGCGGCGGGCGGTAGTCGAGCGCGGCATGACCCGCGCTCGGATACCGGACCTTGGACGGCCGCCCCTCCCCGCGCATCCGCCGATCCGCCTCGTCCCAGCCGGGCAGGTCGGCGGTCTCGCTGGTCCAGTGGGTGATGCTCGCCTCATCGCACCAGTGCATCAGCTTCGGCATCGCCTTCAGATGCGACCCGTCGACGATATAGCGCTTCATGTCCGCGGCATCGCGCCAGACCGTCATCGTCCAGAAGGTCAGCGCACGGTCGCGCAGGATGGCCCCGGTGAGATACCCGTCGGCACGCCGCACCTGCGCGGTGGTCCTGAGCGCATCGAGCGCGAACAGCGGCACGAACCGCAGCGCGCGCAACCGAAGCCGGGTGATGCTGACAAAGGCCATGCGCGACACCTACGCCTGCCCGCATTGCCCAGCAACTGCGCGATCGGCCTCCCGCGGCGGAGCGATGCGCGTTCTGGTTCGTTCGACCCGCATATCCCCCCTAAACTGTACCCAGGACACGAGATTATGAGCGATCCCCGCAGCAGCGCCCCCACGTCCTTTCCGAACGAACCGCAGCAGCCGAGCCCCGGTCTCGAGGTCGAGATGCGCAACAATCCCGATCATGGCGAGGACAGCTATGTCGGCAAGGGGCTGCTGAAAGACCGCGTTGCGCTGATCACCGGCGGCGATTCGGGGATCGGTCGCGCGGTCGCGATCGCCTATGCGCGCGAAGGCGCCGACGTCGCGATCTCCTATCTCGCCGACGAACAGGCCGATGCGGACGAGACCAAGGCCTGGGTCGAGAAGGCCGGACGCCGCTGCATCCTGCTGCCCGGCGACATTCGCGACCGCGATCACTGCGCGGCTTTGGTCGAGCGCACCGTCGCGGATCTCGGCAAGCTCGACATCCTCGTCAACAACGCCGCCGCGCAGACGATGAACGAAACGCTCGACGATATCGACGACGACGAGATGCAGGATGCGTTCTCCGCCAATGTCTTCGCGATGATCCGCCTCGCCAAGGCCGCGGTGCCGCACATGAAGCCGGGCGCCGCGATCGTGAATTCGACCAGCGTGCAGGCGAAGATCGCGACCGAGAACATGATCGTCTATTCGACCACCAAGGGCGCGATCGCGAGCCTGACGATCGGGCTGTCCAACCTGCTCGCCCCCAAGGGCATCCGCGTGAACTGCGTCGCGCCCGGCCCCGTCTGGACGCCGATCCAGCCGATCGCCAAGGGCGGCGACGAGCTCGAGACGCTCGGCCAGAACACGCCGCTTGGCCGCGCGGGCCAGCCGGGCGAGCTCGCCCCGGCCTATGTCCTGCTCGCCTCCGACGAGGGTAGCTACATGTCGGGCGCGCTGCTGCCGGTGACGGGCGGCATGCCGATGCTGTGAGCGCCCGCCCTGCGCTGCACTTTGTCGGGTTTCGCGGCGACGAATACAGCGCCGCGCTGCGCATCTTCGGCCCGCCGGATTTCATCCATATCGGATGGGACCGGTGGGCCCGGCAGGAAGTGATGCCGGGCGACGTCGCCGTCTTCGCGCGCGGCACCGCCGACGACGAGCCCTCTGTCTACAGCGTCCCCGATCTCCGCGAGCGCTGACGCTGCGCCCTCCGATTTCTCCAGAACAAAGATCCTTCCATGTCAGACCCCAGCGTCACGACCGACTATGCCGCACGCGATTCGCGGATCGCGATCAACACCTTCACGACGGTGCTGCGCCGACCGCAGGTCCCGCATGAGGTCTTCGCAACCTATTGGCGCGACGTTCACGGACCGCTCTGCTCGCGCATTCCCGGGCTCGGCTGGTACGTCCAGATGCATCTCGATCGCGCGCAGGACGCGCATCTCTGGCCGGCGATCGACGGGATCGCGCCGTTCGACGACTATGTGCTCGATGGCGGGGTCGAGATCGGCTTTGCCAGCGCCGCGGATCAGGAGATTTTCAACGCCGCCTGCCCGATCCTGTTCGCCGACGAACAGAACATGTTCGCCGCGACCGTCGCCTATGCGCTGCCGCAGGGGTCGCGGACGCTGGTCGACCGGATCGCCAATCCGGTGCCCAATGGCGGGGAGAGCATCGACCGGCTCCACGTCCATTTCGGGATCGGCGACACCGATGCCGCCGGGTTTGCGGGCTTCATGACGCAGTTCGCCGAGACGCTCGCCGCCGACCCCGCGGTGCTGAAGCTGCGGCTGCATCTGCCCGAGCGCTACGACAATGCGGACCCCGCGCCGCCCGCGCCCGACGTCGCGCACACCGTGCCGCCCGAGCGTGAACAGGTCGCGATCCTCGAATTCGCCTTCGAGACGCCGATGACGCGCCGCCGCTTCTTTGCCTCGGACCGCTTCACGGCCACGATCGACGGGCAGAAGGCCCATATCGGCCATGTCGCGGCGTTCGCGGTCAGCGGGGTCTACACCTATGTCCGCGACGGCGAACTGACCGTCGCGGGCCTGCGCGGCAGCCGTCCCGCGCAGCTGATCGAGCGGCTGGGCGCCGCCAACCAGATGCAGGACGACGTCCGCAAGCTGCTGCTGACCGGGGCGCTCTGACCCCGTTCAATCAATGCGCCAGGAAGACGGGGATCGGGCTGCTGGTCAGCATGGTCCGCGTCACCCCGCCGAACAGCGCCTCGGTAAAGCGCAGATGCCCGAACCCGCCCATCACGACATAGCCGTATTGCCCGCTTGCGGCGGCGGCGAGCAGCTGTTTGGGCGCGCCGCCGGGCTGGACCTCGATCCGACGGATGACGGGGTGGATGTCGTAGCGCGACAGATAGGTGGCGGCGTCCTCGATCGGCGACGCCATCGCCCCGTCGTCGACCGAGAACAGCGTGACCTGGTCGGCGAGCCTGAGCATCGGCACCGCCGCGCGCAGCGCCGCCGCTGCGCAGGGCGACCCGTCCCACGCGACCAGTACGGTCGCCAGGTCGATCCCACGGGACTCGCCCGGCACCGCGAGCACCGGCTTGCCCGACTTGACGATCAGCTCGCTCGCGGTGCGGCGCATGTCGATCACCGACGGGTTGTCGAGCCGGCGGTTGAGGACGATGACGTCGGCGAGTGCCGCGGCACGGACGATGCACGCCGCCGCCTCCCCGGTCGCGTCGACCCAGTTCCACGCGACATCCTCGCGCGCGAACCGTGCCTCGAGCGTCACCTTGTTGGCGCGCTCGCGCGTCGTTTCGTCGGCCAGCACCGCCGCCATCGCATAGCCGGCCTCGCTATAGTCGTTCCCCAGGATCGGCGGGATATAGGTCACGTCGAGACAGGTGATATGCCCCGTGAGCGCACGCCCAAGATCGAGCGCCGCCTGGAGCCGGGCCTCCTGGCCCTCGTCGTCATGCGCCAGCACCAGAATGTTTTTCATCGGACGCCTTTCGGGTTGGATACAATGCCATTGCTAGGCCGTCCGGCGTGCACGCGTTATTGCGGTTTATACGGATCCGCCGCGGGTCGCGGCGTCGCTGGCCGCTCGGTGAATTCGCGCTCGACGATCGTGATGCGCGCGACCATCGCGACGAAGAACGCGGTCGACCAGCCGAGCAGGATCACGCCATTGGCGCCCTCGATCGCGCCGACGATCCGCCACGATTCCCCGAGCAGCACGTCGCCATACCCGATCGTCGTATAGGTCGCGGTCGAGAAATACAGCGCGGTGCCGAAATCGGCGAGCGCGCCGGTCCCGCTGTACAGCAGCGCATAGGCCCAGATCTCGATCCCGTGGACCACGAACAGCGCGGTCGCGGCGCCGACGATCCCGATCACGTCATGCCAGCGCCGCCGCACCCCGGTCCTGCGCCCCTGCCGCCGGATCACCAGCAACAGCCCGGCCAGCCCGGCAAGATGGACCAGGATGGTGGCCAGCACCATGCCCGTCGCAACCGCGAGCTGGACGAAGAGGTTCATCGCTCCAGCCTAGGGCGGCCGCCTGCGCTTTCCCATGCGGGTATCTACCTAGACCGGCCCCGGTGCAGGCGGGATGACCACTGTACGCCGATGGCCGCGCGGCGTAGAACCGGGCGACCGGGGAGACAGCAGATGACGGCACGACGCGATGGCGCACGGCGCTACAATTTGGGCGCGATCGCGTTCCACTGGATCATCGCAGCGCTGGTCTTCATCCAGCTCTATGTCGGCTGGACCTTTGCCGACATGCCGCGCGGCGACCTGCGCACCGGCTGGTTCGACTGGCACAAGACGCTCGGCTTCACGATCCTGCTGCTCAGCATCGCCCGGCTGATCTGGCGGATCGCCAATCCGCCGCCGCCCTTTCCTGCTGCACTCCAGACCTGGGAACGCGTGCTCGCCCGCGCCAACCACGCGCTGTTCTACATCATCCTGATCGGCCTGCCCGCGACCGGGTGGATGTATCTGTCGACGGGCAAGCCCGCGCTGACCAGCAGCACCACCTCGCTCATCGGCGGCTTGAGCTGGCCGTTCATCCCCGGCCTGCCGCGCGGCGCGCATGAGGGGTTCGAAGAGGCGCACGGCCTGCTCGTCTGGCTGACCTGCGCGCTGCTCGTCCTCCATGTCGGCGCCGCGCTGAAGCACCAGTTCGTCGACCGTATCGGCAACCGGATGCTGCCGTCGGGCGCGCGGGGCGACGGCTGACCGCCGCCCCGCCGCCTCAGCGACGCGGCATCCGCGCCGCGGTCGCCTCGATCTCGACGAGGTAATTGGGGCCCGCGAGCGCTGCGACCTGCACCGTCGACCGCGCCACCGTATTGGGGTTGTCCGCGCTTCCGAAGAACTGCTTGAAGCCGTCGTTCATGCCGGCAAAGTCCATCTTGCCGTCGCCGCGCTTCGGGTCGGCGGTGACGAACACCGTCAGCTTGTAGACATCGGCCATCGTATAGCCATGCTCGGCCAGGATCGCCTTGATCTTCGTGAAGATGCTGACCGTCTGCGTCCTGGTGTCGCCGAACGACTCGACGCCGGTGACCGGTTTCGACGGATCGATCGGCGCGGCGAGCTGTCCCGACAGCACCAGCGTTTCCGCACCGGCGGGGATCGTCACGCTCTGCAGGATCAGCGACGGCCCCGGCCCCGGATTGGCGTGGCGGACGATCTGCGCGGTTGCCGGCGTCGCAAGCATCGCCGCCAAGGCGATGCTCGCCCCCAGACCCGCAAGGGTCAGTCTGCGCGAGACGCGGTTCACGATCGGTCGCACTGGCATGGTCGTCTCTCCCAAATATTCGGTGATTGCGCGCGTCAGAACGCGTCGGGCGTGTGAAGCGCCTTGGTCATCGGCACGAACGGAACCGCGATCCCGTCCGCGTCGACGGTGATCCCGGGCTCCGCGACGAAGCCGTGGCTTTCGTAGAAGGGGACCCCCGACAGCGTCGCCATCAGCGCAAGCTTGTCGAACCCCGCCTTCCGCGCGGCCGCCTCGCTCGCCGCCATGATCGCCGATCCCACCCCGCGCCGCGCAAAGCCGGGGGCGGTGAACATCGCGCGGATCCGCGCCGCATCCTGCCCCGGTACCAGCAGCGCGGCGGACCGGTCGGCATAGCGATCGCCGCCGAACAGCGTGGCGAAGCGGCTCCACCCCCCGCACCCCGCCAGCGCGCCGTCGATCTCCGCGACCAGATAGCTGCCGTCGTCGACCAGATCGGTATCGACCCCGAAGATCGTCCGGATCGCACTCGCCAGCGCGTCGGGGGCGTAGAAGCCCTGCCCCAAAGTCGCCGCCGACGTCGCGATCAGCTGCTCCAGCGCGGGGACATCCTCGCGCCGTGCCGCCCGGATCGTCACCCCGCCCGTCGTCGCCGTGCTCATCACCATGCCGATCACGCCGCCACCCGGTCCGGCCGCGCACCCAGATCGGCGCGCTGCAGCCCCGCGATCGCGGCGATCGCGTGATGCGCGGACTGGACCGCGCCTTCCTGCCATCCCGGCGTCTGGCTCAGCGCGGCGCTGGCAAAGACGGTGCGGCCCGCGGGCTGGCACAACAGACGATAGCCTTCGGTATCGATATCACCCTCCTGATGTCCCGCCATCCCGACGAACCAGTTCGGCCATGGCCCCAGGCTGTACGGGATCTTGTTCCAGTTGACCGCGACGCCGTTGATCAGGTCCTTGCCATGCCCCGGGTGCAGCCGCTCGACCGCCGCGCGCGCCCGCTCGACCTGGTCGGCGATCGGCAGCTTCGCAAAGCCTTCCGCCCGCTCGCCCGAGGTATAGCAGGCCAGCAGCATCCCGCGCGGACTGAACAGCCCCGCGCTCGGATACCAGATCAGCGACGTCTCGCCGCCGACGAACGAGATGCCGCCATAGATCTGGTCCTGTTCCCAGAAGCGCGGCGAATCGAACGCGACCTTGTTCGAATGGTCATACACCACGCCCGCAATCGCCTGCGCGACGGGCTTGGCGAAGTCGCAGTCGACCTTGGCGAGCACCGGAAAGGGGATGGTGCAGACCGCGAAATCGGCGCGCGCGATCCGGCCCGCGCCCGTCTTCGTATCGCGCCAGGCGATCTCGACGCCATCGGGACGGTTGCGGATCCGCGTCACGTCTGCGCCGCGCACCACCTTGCGCCTCAGCGCGCGCTCGAACCCCGCCGGGATCCGGTCCATCCCGCCGACCGGCTGGAACATCGTCGCCTGCATGTAGACATTGTCCTCGAACAGCATCGCCGGCAGCTGTTCGTTGGCGAGCAGCCGGTCGAGCGGCATCGGCGCGGGCGGTCGCGCGAAGACGCCGACGCCTGCATCGGGAAACGCCTGGAACCCCGATCGCAACGTCCCTGCGAAATGCCCCGTCGCGTCGAGATCGCCGTACGTCTTGAGGAAGGGCAGCAGCGCCTGCTTGTCCGCCGCGCTCAGGCTCTGGTCGAGCGCGCCCTGATTGACCGCCTTCATCAGCAGTTCGGCGACGTGCCCACGCGTGTCGTTGATCGCAGTGCGCATCCGCACCTTGTCGCCCTTCTGCCCCATCAGGAAGGCGCTGCGGCTCGAATTGATCTCGACCTCGAGCGGGACGCCGAGCTTGCCGCAATAGCCGAGGATACGGTGGTGGAAGCTCGGCAACCGCGCCGGCCCGGCATTGAAATAGGCGCCGTCCGAGAAGCGCGCGACCTGGTCCGCCTCGCCGTCCATCACGATCCGGTCGCCGTCGCGCACCGTCCAGTTGCGCCCGCCGACCCGGTCGCGCGCCTCGAGCACGGTGACGTCGAACCCCGCCTGCTGCAGTTCATAGGCGGCGACCAGCCCGGCGATGCCCGCCCCCAGTACGATCACCGACCGCCCCTTGCCAAAGCCGGCGGGCAGATCGGGCATCGGCGCCGCCGCCGCGACATTGCCCGCGATCCCCAGCGCCTCCATCGCCCCGAAGGTCGCGGCCGCGCCGCCCGCCATGCCGATATGCTGTAGGATCGATCGCCGCGTGATCATCTGTGAGTCCGCCCCGTTTGCGCGGCCTCGGCCGCGCGTCCCCTGGAAAGTCGCTCACCTTCGCGTCGTCCGTCCTGTTGGCTCGGATCCGCGGCACACTCCCCCGGCGACCGGCGCGTTGCCCGCACCAGCTCGTTATCGTTCGTCCCTGCGTTTTGTTATGGCCGCATGACACCCCAATTGAATCGATCGCGCAAGCAGTTTTTGTCCTGTTTCGCGCGCGTCCCGGTGCTATTGTTACGCGTAAGGAGATTGCGGTATTCCAATCCATCGCTCCGCCGCCGCGCGGTGCCGGTCCGTCCATCATGCACGGCGCAGGCCGGGGCAATCGGCAGAGCCCGCGGCAACCCGCACCCGCCATCCCGCGTTAAGCCCGCGCACATGATCAAGGTCGCCAGCTATAATATCCACAAGGGCATCGGTCTCGACCGCCGCCGGAACCCCGAACGCGTGGTCGAGGTGCTGCGCGAGATCGACGCCGACGTCATCGCGCTGCAGGAGGCGGATCGGCGGTTCGGCACGCGCGCCTGCGTGCTGCCCTATCACCTGCTCGAGGAGCATAGCGACTGGAAGCCGATCCCCGTCAGCCTCAACGCGCTCAGCATGGGGTGGCACGGCAATGTCGTGCTGGTGCGCAAGTCCGCGGTGATCGTCGACAGCGAGGCGATCCACCTCCCCTCGCTCGAGCCGCGCGGCGCGGTGATGGCGGACGTGCGGACCGCGGGCGGGATGATCCGTGTCGTCGGCATGCATCTCGACCTGTCGGGGCTGTGGCGACGGCGTCAGGCGGCGGCGGTGCTCGCGCATGTCGACGCCTGTGCGACCCGACACCCTACCGTGCTGATGGGCGACCTCAACGAATGGAGCGCGGGCTCGGGCTGTCTGCGCGACTTCGGACGCGATTTCGCCTTTGCCGACACCGGCGCGAGCTTCCATTCGCGCCGTGCGATTGCCAGGCTCGACCGGATCATGGCGTCGCGCGACCTGCGCATCGCCAGCTGCGGCGTGCACAGCAGCGCCGCCGCGCGCAAGGCGTCGGATCATCTGCCGATCTGGGCGACGCTGGAACCCGCATGATCCGGACCGGCGCCGTCAGCTATCATCATTGCCCTGTCGGGGGCTGAGCGGGTGCGCGAGAAGGAACTCCGCCTCGCTCTGGTCTGCTATGGCGGGATCAGCCTGGCCGTCTACATGCACGGCATCACCAAGGAGATCTGGCATCTCGTCCGCGCCAGCCACGGCCATCATGCCGGTGGCGACCGCGGGACCGGCAGCCCGGCGGTCTACCGCGACCTGCTCGACGAGATCGAGGCGCAGGGCGCGCTCAAGGTCCGCGTGCTCGCCGACATCATCGCCGGCGCCAGCGCGGGCGGGATCAACGGCATCTTCCTTGCCCAGGCGATCGCGACCGGGCAGAGCCTCGATCCGCTCACCGATCTCTGGCTGAGCTCGGCCGATGTCGAGGCGCTGATCGATCCCCATGCCGCGCCGCATTCGCGCTTCTCGAAGGCCTGGGCCCTGCCGCTCGCCTGGATGGCGGCGGGGCGCAGCGCGGACAAGGTCCAGACGCTCGACGACACGACGCGCGAGGAGGTGAAGGCCAAGCTGTCGCATTTCGTTCGCTCGCGCTGGTTCGAGCCCCCGTTCGGCGGTGCGACCTTCACCGGGCTGCTGCTCGACGCGTTCGACGCGATGGCCGCCAGCGAGCGCGGGCCGCGGCTGTTGCCGCCGGGCCAGCCGCTCGACCTGTTCGTGACGGTGACCGATTTCACCGGCCATCCCGAACGGCTCAAACTCAATTCGCCCCCCGAGGTGGTCGAGACCGAGCACCGCGTCGTCGTCGACTTTTCCGATCACGGCACGCCGACCGACAGCCTGGCGGGCATCCCCGAACTCGCCTTTGCCGCACGCGCGACCTCGAGCTTTCCGGGTGCGTTCCCACCGTTCATGGTCGCCGAGCTCGACGGCGTGCTCGCCGATCGCAAGACGTCCTGGGCGTCGCGCGATGCTTTCCTCAAGCGCATCCTGCCCCGCCAGTCGGCGACCAACGGCGCGGATCAGGTCGTGCTGATCGACGGGTCGGTGCTCGCCAATGCGCCGTTCCGCCCCGCGATCGACGCGCTGAAGGAACGCCCGGCGCGCCGCCAGATCGACCGCCGCTTCGTCTATATCGATCCGTCGCCGGGGATGAAGTTCCGCCTCCCGCCACAGAACGGCACGCCGGGCTTCTTCCAGACGATCATCGGCGCGATCAGCGAATTGCCGCGCCAGCAGCCGATCCGCGACAATCTCGACGCGATCGCCGCGCGCTCGGCGCAGATCGACCGGATGCGCGCGATCATCGATGCGATCCGCCCCGATGTCGAGGCGGAGGTCGAGCAGCTGTTCGGGCACACGCTGTTCCTCAACAGCCCGACCGCGGCGCGGCTCGCCAACTGGCGTGCGCGTGCGCAAAAGGCCGCGGCGAGCAGCGCGGGTTATGGCTATGCCGCCTATGGCCATCTGAAGGTCGCAGGCGTGGTCGAGACGCTGACCTCGCTGCTGTTCCACGCCGGCGGCGAACCCGGGCCGCAGCGCTGGGACCGGATCCGCGCGGCGATCGCGACCGCGGTGACGCAGAGCGGCGCCGAGGAGATCGGCGCGGCGCATGGCGGCGGCGCGAGCCCCGCGACGATCGCGTTCCTGCGACGCTTCGATCTCGGCTTCCGGATCCGCCGGCTGCGCCTGATGGCACGCCGTCTGACGGTGCTCGAGGCCGAGGTCGAGGAGGTCGCACTCGCGCCGATCCGCGATGCGATCTACGCGTCGCTGTCGGACTATCTCGAATGCCAGCGGACCGATGCGCATGCCGCGCTGCGCCGCGAGGTCCGCACGCTGCGCGACGACGCGATGCCGCTGCTCGACGCGCTCGCCGCCTCGCTCGACCTCAACCGCCGCGACGCCGAGACCGATGTACGGCTCGCGGAGGCGTTCGTCGCGCTCGACCGGCCGGTGCGCCGCTCGATGCTGCTCGCCTATCTCGGATTCCCCTATTTCGACACCGCGACGCTGCCGCTGCTGCAGGGTGAAGGACTCGACGAATTCGATCCCATCAAGGTCGACCGGATCGCCCCCGACGACGCGGTCGCGATTCGCTCGGGCGGCGCGGAGGCGACGCTTAAAGGGATCCAGTTCAACAGCTTCGGCGCGTTCTTCAGCCGTGCCTACCGTGAGAACGACTATCTCTGGGGCCGGCTGCACGGTGCGGAACGGATGATCGACATCACCGTCTCGACGCTGCCCCCGTCGGTGCGGATGAAGCCCGGCCGTGTCGCCGCGATCAAGCGCGCCGCGTTCCTCGCCATCCTCGACGAGGAGGAGGAACGGCTGACCGCAGTGCCTGGCTTGTTCGCGGATCTGCGCCGCGAGATCGGTTGAAACGCACCGTCCGTGACCACCGGCCCGGTCCGGAACAGGGTTAAGTTGGCGCAAGGCTGGCCAAAAGCGGACGGCGGCTTTACCCCCGGGCGGATGCAAGGGGATAAGTCATGCAGTTCCTGAAGATCCTGTTCTGGTGCCTGCTGGCGTTCATCGCCGCAGTCTTCACCATCGCCAACTGGGCGACCGTGCCGATCCGGCTCTGGGGCGGCCTGATCGCCGACGTGAATCTGCCGATGCTGTTGCTGGTCACGTTCCTGATCGGGTTCCTGCCGACCTTGCTCTACAATCTCGCGATGCGCTGGCGCCTGCGTCAGCGGCTCGCGACTGCGGAGCGGACGATCCTCGACCTCCGCGCCGCGCATGCCGTGCCGCCGGTGGGCTACCCTACCCCGTCCTATCCGACTCCGTCCTACCCTGAGGAACCGGCCGTCGCGTCCGCCATCCCGCCCGCCGCCGCGCCGACCGCGGTCCCGCCGGGAGTCGCATGATGAGCAGCCCGATCTATGTCGCGATCGACACCCCCGATCTGGCCCGCGCCAAGGCGATCGCCGGGCGCGTCCGCCACCATGTCGGCGGGATCAAGCTCGGCCTCGAATTCTTCTGCGCGCACGGCCAGCCCGGCGTGCATGCGATGGCCGAGTTCGACCTGCCGATCTTCCTCGATCTCAAGCTGCACGACATTCCCAATACCGTCGCCAAGGCGGTGCAGGCGCTCGGCGGGCTCGCCCCCGCGATCCTGACCGTTCATGCCAGCGGCGGTCGCGCGATGCTCGAGGATGCAAAGGCCGCCGCGCCGGTCGGGACCAAGGTCGTCGCGGTGACGATGCTCACCAGCCTCGATGCCGCCGATCTTTCCGCCACCGGGATCACCGGCAGCGCGCATGACCATGTTGCACGGCTGACCGAACTCGCGCGCGACTCCGGGGTGGACGGCATCGTCTGCTCGGGCGCCGAAGTCGCCGCGGCCAAAGCGATCTGGCCCAAGGGGTTCTTCGTCGTGCCCGGTGTCCGCCTGCCCGACGGCCATGTCGGCGATCAGAAGCGCGTCGTCACCCCGCGCGCGGCCCTCGACGCCGGCGCCTCGATCCTCGTGGTCGGTCGCCCGATTACCCAGGCCGAAGACCCCGACACCGCCGCCCGCGCGATCGCCGCGACGCTCTGACCCCCACCGTCCACCGTCATCCCGACGTGCTACCCCCGTCATCCTGACGGAGAATGTGGGAATGCACAGGCCGCCGGGATCTAAGGAACACCATGACTACCGCCAAGATCTGCGGCCTTTCGACCCCCGCCACGCTCGACGCCGCGATCCGGCACGGGGCGAGCCATGTCGGCTTCGTCTTCTTCCCCGCCTCGCCGCGCCACGTGACCTTCGACAAGGCCGCCGAACTCGCCGCGCGCGTGCCGGGCCATGTCGCCAAGGTCGGCGTGTTCGTCGATCCCGAGGACGAGATGCTCGAACAGGCGATCGCATCCGCGGCGCTCGACGTGCTGCAGCTCCACAAGGTCACCCCCGCACGCGCCGCCGCGATCCGCGCGCGGTTCGGGATCGAGTTGTGGGTCGCCGTGGCGGTGCGCACGCGCGGCGATCTCGACGGTGCGCATGCGTTCGTCGGTGTCGCCGACCGTATCCTCTACGACGCGAAAACCCCCGATTCGGCCGCGCTGCCCGGCGGGATGGGGCTGCGCTTCGACTGGGACCTGCTAGACGGGTTCCGGCATCCGCTGCGCTGGGCGCTGTCGGGCGGGCTCGACCCGGCGAATGTCGCCGAGGCGATCCGGCGGACCGGCGCCGAGCTGGTCGACGTGTCGTCGGGGGTGGAGAGCGAACCCGGCACGAAGGACGAAGCCAGGATCGCGGCGTTTCTGAAGGCGGTCGCTGCGCTCTAGCACCACCCCGGCGAAGGCCGGGGCCCAGCTGGGGACGGTCCATTGCCAGGTCCTGCCCGTCGCCACGACCTTCCCGACTGGACCCCGGCCTTCGCCGGGGTGGTGCGTATCGGAAACGCTAGGGGTGACAGCGTTTTCCGAAATGCTAAAGCGCTCCGCATGAACGCTCCCAATTCCTACCGCGCCCAGCCCGACGAACGCGGCCATTTCGGCGATTTCGGCGGCCGTTACGTCGCCGAGACGCTGATGCCGCTCGTCCTCGAACTCGACGAGGCGTATCGCGCCGCCAAGGCCGACCCTGCGTTCAAGGCGCAGTTCGACGACCTGCTCGAACATTATGTCGGCCGCCCGAGTCCGCTCTACTACGCCGAGCGCCTGACCGAGGCGCTGCGCGAATCCGCAGAACCCGGCATGGGTGCGCAGATCTGGTTCAAGCGCGACGAGCTGAACCACACCGGCGCGCACAAGATCAACAACTGCATCGGCCAGATCCTGCTCGCGATCCGGATGGGCAAGACGCGGATCATCGCCGAGACCGGCGCGGGCCAGCACGGCGTCGCGACCGCGACCGTCTGCGCGCGCTTCGGCCTCCCTTGCGTGATCTACATGGGCGCTAAGGACGTCGAGCGTCAGGCGCCCAACGTGTTCCGCATGAAGCTGCTCGGCGCCGAGGTCCGCCCCGTCACCAGCGGCGCGCACACGCTGAAGGACGCGATGAACGAGGGGATGCGCGACTGGGTCGCGAACGTCCACGACACCTTCTACATCATCGGCACCGCGGCTGGCCCGCACCCCTATCCCGAGATGGTCCGCGATTTTCAGAGCGTGATCGGCACCGAGGCGCGCGCGCAGATGCTCGACCGCGTCGGCCGCCTGCCCGACCTGCTCGTCGCCGCGATCGGTGGCGGATCGAACGCGATCGGGCTGTTCCACCCGTTCCTCGACGATGCCGATGTCGCGATGCTCGGCGTCGAGGCGGCGGGCCACGGGCTCGACAAGCAGCATGCGGCAAGCCTCGCGGGCGGCTTCCCCGGCGTGCTCCACGGCAACAAGACCTATCTGCTGCAGGACGAGGACGGCCAGATCACCGAGGCGCATTCGATCTCGGCGGGGCTCGACTATCCGGGCATCGGCCCCGAGCATGCCTGGCTGCGCGACATCGGCCGCGTCGACTATGACAGCGCGACCGATCAGGAAGCGCTCGACGCGTTCCAGCTGCTCTGCCGGACCGAGGGCATCATCCCCGCGCTCGAACCATCGCATGCCATCGCCACAGTGACCAAGAAGGCGCGCACGATGCGGCAGGACCAGATCATCCTGGCGAACCTGTGCGGCCGCGGCGACAAGGACATCTTCACCGTGGCCGAAGCACTCGGGGTGGCGATTTGAGCCGCCTCGCCGCCACCTTCGCGCGCACCGCAGCCGAGAACCGCGCCGCGCTCGTCGCGTTCGTCACCGCGGGCGATCCCTCGACCGCCGCGACGCCGGCGATCCTCGACGCGCTCGTCGCGGGCGGCGCGGATGCGGTCGAGCTCGGCATGCCGTTCACCGATCCGATGGCCGACGGTCCCGCGATTCAGGCCGCCAACATCCGCAGCCTCGCACAGGGGACGCGCACCGCGGACATCCTCGCGATCGCCACCGCCTTCCGCGCGCGCCATCCCGAGACGCCGCTGGTGCTGATGGGCTACGGCAACCCGATGCTGCGGCGCGGCGCGGACTGGTTCGCGCAGGCCGCCGCGGCTGCGGGCGTCGACGGCGTGATCTGCGTCGATGTGCCACCCGAGGAGGATGATGCGCTCGGGCCCCAGCTGCGCGCCGCCGGTATCGACCTGATCCGCCTCGCCACCCCGACCACCGACGCGGCCCGGCTGCCGACCGTGCTCGATGGCGCGAGCGGGTTCCTCTATTACGTCTCGGTCGCGGGCATCACCGGGCTGCAACAGGCACAGCAATCCTCGATCGAGGACGCGGTCGCGCGGCTGAAATCGCAGACCGACATCCCGGTCGCGGTCGGCTTCGGCATCCGCACCCCCGAACAGGCGGCGAACGTCGCGCGCGTCGCCGACGGCGTCGTGGTCGGCTCGGCGATCGTCGAGCTGGTCGCGCAGCACGGCACCGCTGCGGCCGAGCCCGTCCGCGCCTATATCAAGTCCCTTGCCGACGCCGTCGCTTCGGCCCGAAAGGAAATTCGCATGGAGATCGGCGCATGAGCTGGCTCAACAGCGTCCGCAACGTCCTGCCGTTCGTCGCCAAGCGCGAGACGCCCGAAAATCTCTGGCACAAGTGCAAGGGCTGCGGGCAGATGGTCTTCACCAAGGAGCTGGAGGAAAATCTCCACGTCTGCCCGAAATGCGACCATCACGACCGCATCGGGCCGAAGATTCGGTTCGCACAGCTATTCGACGAAGGCAGCTGCAGCGAGCTGCCCGCGCCGCCGGTGCCCGAGGATCCGCTCAAGTTCCGCGACCAGAAGCGCTATACCGATCGCCTCAAGGCGGCACGGACCGACAACAGCGAGCGTGACGCGCTCGTCAATGCCCGCGGCGCGATCGACGGCCACCGCGTCGTCGTCGGCGTGCAGGATTTCGGCTTCATGGGCGGATCGATGGGGCTCGCGGTCGGCGAAGCCTTCGTCCGCGGCGTCGAGGCCGCGATCGAGGATCGCGTCCCCTATGTGATCTTCACCGCCAGCGGCGGCGCACGCATGCAGGAGGGTATCCTCAGCCTGATGCAGATGCCGCGCAGCACCGTTGCGATCCAGATGCTCCACGATGCCGGGCTGCCCTATATCGTCGTGCTGACCGATCCGACGTCGGGCGGCGTGATGGCGGCTTATGCGATGCTCGGCGACGTCCAGATCGCCGAGCCCAAGGCGACGCTGGCCTTCACCGGCCGTCGCGTGATCGAGAGCACGATCCGCGAGAAGCTGCCCGAGGATTTCCAGACGTCGGAATATTATCTCGAACACGGGATGATCGACATGGTCGTCCACCGGAAAGACCTGCGCGAACAGCTCGGCACCGTCATCGGCTATCTGAGCGCCCGCGAAGCGGCGTAACCTACCCCCCTCTCCCCTCGGGGGAGAGGGTCGGGGTGAGGGGCAGCCCAGCACTGCTGCGCCCGGAACCGCCCCTCACCCCAAGCCCTCTCCCCGAGGGGAGAGGGAGTTAGAAGAATGCCCGACCACGCCACCTCCTCCTCCCCCGCCGTCCAGGCGCAACTCGACCGGCTGACGGCGCTGTCGCCCGGCGCCGACATCCTCGGCCTCGAGCGCATCACCGCGTTGCTGGCGCGGCTCGGCGATCCGCATCTGGCGCTGCCGCCGGTCTTCCATGTCGCCGGGACCAACGGCAAGGGATCGACCTGCGCGTTCCTGCGCGCCGCGATCGAGGCGGCGGGGCTCGACGTCCATGTCTATTCGAGCCCGCACCTCGTCCGCTTCAACGAACGCATCCGTCTCGCCGGCCGGCTGATCGACGACGATGCGCTCGCCGCGCTGCTGTCCGAGGTGCTCGACCACGCCTCGGACCTGCAGGCGAGCTTCTTCGAGGTCACTACCGCCGCCGCCTTCCTCGCCTTCGCGCGGACGCCCGCCGCGGCGACGATCGTCGAGGTCGGGCTGGGCGGCCGGCTCGATGCGACCAACGTCATCCCGAACCCCGTCGCTACCGGCATCGCCGCGCTCGGGATCGACCATCAGGCGTTTCTCGGCGACACGCTGCTGGCGATCGCGGGCGAGAAGGCGGGCATCGCCAAGCGCGGCGTGCCGCTGGTGACGATGGACTATGCCCGCCCGCTGCGCGCGCGGATCGCCGGAATCGCCGGGGCGGCGGGCGCCCCCGTCCTCGCGCGCGGCACCGCCTGGACGAGCGGGACGACGCGCACGGCGATGCGCTACACCGATGCGGACGGCACGCTCGTCACCAACCGCCCGCGGCTGGTCGGCCTGCACCAGTCGCGCAACCTCGCGCTGGCGATCGCGATGCTGCGGCACCAGTCGGCGCTCGCCATCCCCGACGCGGCGATGCGCGCCGCCGCGGACGCCGCGCACTGGCCCGCGCGGATGCAGCGCCTGTCCGACGGCCCGCTCCACGCACGGTTGCCCGCGGGCAGCGACCTGTGGCTCGACGGCGCGCACAATCCCAATGCCGCACAGCCGGTCGCGCGCGTGCTGCGGACGCTGGCGGCAGGGCGTCCCGCGACGCTCGTGCTCGGCATGCTCGCGAACAAGGATGCCGACGCGGTGCTCGACATTCTCGGCCCGCAGGTCGGCCACGTCGTTGCGCTTCCCGTCCCGGGTCATGCGCACCACGCGCCGGACGCGCTGGCGGCGATCGCTCGCCGCGCCGGGTGCAGCGCAGAGACCGCCGCGACCCCCGCCGAGGCGCTCGACCGCATCGCCGCGCAGGGTGACGCACCGCAGTTCGTGCTGATCGCCGGTTCGCTCTATCTCGCGGGCGAAGTGCTCGCCGGGAACGACGAGCTGCCGCACTGATCCCTTATTGCTATTGACTATCAATAACGAACAGGCGACCTTGGTCTTGTAACCACGGAGTCGCGTATATGACCGATGCCAATCGCTTTGCCGGCACGACGCTTGCCAGCATGACGACGGTGCTGCCGCATCCGCTGCCGCCCTGCGAGAATGCGCGGATCGCGCTGTTCGCGATGCGGCGGATGGGCGCGAACGGGCTTGGCGACGCACGTGCCGCGCACACGCTGTTCACCGCCTTCGGGCAGGGATTTCGCCGGCCGCTGATCCTGATGCGCGCGCTGATGGCCGATCTCGCGGGCAGCGCCGCGGGGACGATCGCGATCGCGCCGTGCTGCTGCGCGCGGATGACGCCCGCGGAGGCGGCGTTGCTGTCGATCCTCGCGCGGGTCGAAACCGCGCCCGACACCGCGCGGCTGCTGATGACCGACCTGCTCGGCGTCCGCCGTGTCGACGGCGTCCTCACCAGCGCCGCCGCAGTCGCCGCCGCCTTCGCGGACGAGGGGCGCCCGGTTACGGGCTGAGCCGGGTCACGCGCCGGGGTCAGTCCGCCCCGGCCGCGATCGCCGGGTCGCGCCGCACGCTTTCGACGACGAACCCCTGACGCCACAGGATCCACAGCAGCACGAGCCCTGGCACCGCGACGACCATCGTCAGCATCCAGAAGCCGGGCCAGCCCAGCGCGTTGGCGGCATAGCCCGCGGGTGCCGCCAGCCACGTCCGCCCGACCGCCGCGAACGACGACAGCAGCGCGAACTGAGTCGCGGTATAGGCAAGGTTGGATAGGCCCGAGAGATAGGTGACGAACACCGTCAGCCCGATCCCGCTCGTCACCTGCTCGGTCGCGACCGCGATCGTCAGCCAGGTGTTCGAATGCCCGTGCCAGGCGAGGATGACGAACATGAAGTTGCTGAGCATCATCAGCATGCCCGACACGAACAGCGCGCGGCCGAGGCCCAGCCACGCCATGAACGGCGCGCCCAGCGCGGTCCCGACGATCAGCCCCCAGAACCCGACCAGCTTGTTGATCGCGATGAATTCGGTGTCGCTGAACCCCAGTTCGACGATCATCGGGTTCAGCATGCCCTGCCCCATCGCATCGCCCAGCTTGTAGATCAGCACGAACAGCAGGATCAGCACCGCGCCGCGACGCTGGAAGAACTCGCGGAACGGCCCGATGATCGTATCCTCGAGCCAGCGCCCGCGCGACGCCTCATCCTGTGATGCCAGCACCCGGTCATGCAGTCCGCGCCCCGCCCAGAGCGCCGCGAGCGCGCCGGGAATGACGCAGAACGCGGTCAGCCCATAGCCCATCGCCCAGCCCAGCCCGAGCCCTTCGGACGAGGCGATCGCGATCGTGCCGACCCCTGCCGCCAGATTGCCGAGCCGGTAGCCGAACTGGTTGTTCGCGGTCCCGTGCGGCAATTCGTCTTCGGGCAGGATCTCGATCCGGTAGGCGTCGATCACGATATCCTGAGTCGCGCCGAGGAACGCGGTCACGATCGCCCAGAAGGCGAACACCCCGAGATGATCCTGCGGCGCGCTGAACCCCAGCATCCAGACCGAGCCGAACAGCAGCGCCTGGACGAAGAACAGCCACGCGCGACGCTGTCCGACCCAGGCCGTCAGCACCGGGATCTGGAACCGGTCGATGAACGGCGCCCAGAGAAATTTCAGCGTGTACGGGGTCGTCAGGCCGATCGCGAAGCCGATCGTCTTCTTGTCGATCCCGACCTTCGACAGCCAATAGCCCATCGTCCCCAGCAACAGCGCGAGCGGAAAGCCGCTCGATATCCCGAGCAGCAGCGCCGCGATCGGCCGGGGCCGCAGATAGGGGGCCATGGTGGCGAGCAGGGATCGACGCGGAACGGCTGTGCTGGACATGGCGCGACCATAGCGGGCTGCCGACGCGAGGGAAGGCGGAAGACGTCGCCGCTTCGCCTTGGTCGCGACGAAGCTAAACGGGCGCCGTCAGACGGGCGCGCTGAACAGTCGCAGGCCCGAGGGCAGCTTCTTCGGTTCGCTCCCCGCCATCCGCGCCTCGATCGCCGCGATCGCGGCGAGCAGGTCGCGCTGCGAATAGGGTTTGGACAGGCAGCCCGCGGCCAGCGTCGTCGCCTCGACCGGGCAATTGCCCGTGACGAACAGCACCGGCACACCGCGCTCCAGCGCAGCCCGCGCCACGTCGAGCCCCGATCCGTCGCTCAAACTGACATCGGCCAGGATGAGGTCAATCGCAGACTCGCTTTCGATCACCGCCAGTGCATCGCTGACCCGGTCGACCGTCGCGACCACGGTGAATTTCGATTCGGTCAGGAAATATTCGGTGTCGAACGCGACCAGCGGTTCGTCCTCAACAACCAGCAAGCGGATGATCAGCCGCTTCTTCTTTGCGAACAGCATCGACATCACGCCCCTTCGCGCAACGAATGGTCGTTACGCCCATGCGACATAACGCACCGCACCACGAAGGGTCGCAAATATTTTCGCGCTGCACCCCGATCCATAGTATCAGCCGCGCCATGACGACTTCAAAAGACGATAACCCGACTGCCAGCCCGTCGAACGACGCGCCTGCAACAGCCCCCGCAGCCCCCATCAAGGGCGACCGCATCGCCAAACTGCTCGCCCGCGCGGGCGTCGCGTCGCGCCGCGACATCGAGCGCATGATCGCCGAGGGGCGCGTCGCGCTTAACGGCACCTCGCTCGACACGCCCGCGACGATCCTGCGCAACCTTTCCGGCGTCACCGTCGACGGCGATCCGGTCGAGGCGCCCAGCGCGGCACGGCTGTTCCTCTACCACAAGCCGACCGGGCTGCTCGTCACCGAGCGTGACCCTGCTGGCCGGACGACGATCTACGACCGCCTGCCGCGCGAACTGCCGCGACTCGTTCCCGTCGGCCGGCTCGATCTCAACACCGAGGGGCTGTTGCTGATGACCACCGACGGTGGTCTCAAGCGCCAGCTCGAACTCCCCGCGACCGGCGTCGAGCGCGCCTATCGCGCGCGCGCCTATGGCAACATCACCCAGCCGCAGCTCGAGGAGCTGATCGAGGGGATCGAGATCGAGGGCGTCCGCTACGGCTCGATCAACGCCAATATCGAACGCCGCACCGGCGCGAACGTCTGGATCGAGATGATCCTGACCGAGGGCAAGAACCGCGAAGTCCGCCGCGTGCTCGAACATCTGGGTCTCCAGGTCTCGCGCCTGATCCGCACCCGCTACGGCCCGTTCGTGCTCGGCGACCTCGCCCCCGGCCAGATCGGCGAAGTGCTCCAGCACGACGTCGTCGCCTTCCAGAAGGAGCTCGCGCGCGGCAAGCCCGAGGGCCCCGGGGCGCGTCCGAACATCGGCATCAGCGCCAGTGCCGGCGCGGGTGCGGGGATCGGCGCCAAGTCGCCCCAGCGCGGCGCCAATGCGCCCCGCCCCGCCCCCTCGGCCCGGCCCGCGACCGCGGCACCGCGCCAGCCCGCGCGCAGCCCCTATGCGGCGCCGGCCAGCTCGGGCTTCTCAAGCGGCGCAGCACCGGTCGATCGTGCCGCCCGGCCCGCCCGCCCGGCCCGGCCCGAGCGCATCCGCCCGACCGCGGCGATGGTCCGCGGCGACGTCACCGACCCCTGGGCCAAGCCCGATGCACGCGGCGGCAATCGTGCGGCCGCGACGCATCACGCCCAGCCGACCGGCGCCGGCACCGGTCGCCCGACCTATCGCCAGGAGCGCGCGGACCGCGGCGAGGAGCTGAGCACCAGCCCCAAGATCAAGCATTTCCGCGCCGCCAAGCCGCCCCGCGACCGCGCCGCGCCGACCCGCGTCGGCGGCGGGGGCAGCGCCGGCACGACAGCCCCGCGCCGTCCCGACTCGCCCCAGCGCCAGGACCAGCAACGCGGCTTCCGCCCCCAGACGGACGACTCCCGCGCGCGGACCGGTCTCGACAAGCGTGCCGCGCGCAGTGCCGCCGGTCGCCCCGGCGCGGATCCCCGCCCGCCACGCGACGCGGCACCGCGCCCCGAACGCGGCAGCCGTCCGCCCGCGCCCGGCAAGGGACCATCAGGGGGGCGCGGTCACCCGCCCCGCGCACCACGCGGAGGTAAACGCTGATGCGGATCATCGCAGGCCAGTATCGCGGTCGCCAGATTGTCGCGCCCAAGGGTGACGCGACCCGCCCGACCGCCGATCGCATGCGCGAGGCGCTGTTCTCGATGCTGACCAGCCGGGTCGGCAGTTTCGAAGGGCTCGCGGTTGCCGATCTCTTCGCGGGCTCGGGTGCGCTCGGGATCGAGGCCTTGTCGCGCGGTGCGGGATCGTGCCTGTTCGTCGAACAGGACAAGCCCGCGCTCGATGCGCTGAAGGCCAATCTCGCCAAGCTCGGCATTCGCGGCGACGTCCGCGCGACCTCGGTGATGGCGATGGGCCCCGCGCCCGCGCCGCTCGACATCATCCTGATGGATCCGCCCTATGACACCGGGGCAGGCCTCGTCGCGCTCGACAAGCTCGCCCGGCTCGGCTGGACCAGCCCGGCGACGTGGATCAGCCTCGAGACCGCGAAGGCGGAGGTCGTCCAACTGCCGGGCTTCGAGGTCGACGCCACGCGCGTCCACGGCAAGGCGCGGCTGACGCTGCTGCGCCCCGCCTGACGTTCCCCGCCTGACGTGACGGTCTCCCGCGCAAGCGGGAGACCCCGTCCTAGGCGGCGGCGCGGCGCCCGACGATCAGCAGCCCGCCAAGGCTCAGCACCCCCGCGGCCATCAGATACACCCCGACCAGCCCCAGCCCGCGCGGCGCCAGCGCCTCCGCCACGATCGGCGCGAGCGCCCCGCCGAGCACGCCGCCAAGGTTGAACGTCATCGACACGCCGGTATAGCGCACGCCCGCCGGAAACAGGCTCGGCAGCCACCCGCCGAGCGGGCCATAGGCGAACCCCATCACGAACAGCGCGCCCGACAGCCAGAGCGACACCGTGACCAGCGATCCCGACCCCAGCATCGGCCCCATCAGCGCCCCGACGACGATGCAGCCCGCAAACCCGATGCCGAGCATCCGCGCCGCCGAATAGCGATCCGCCAGCACGCTCGCGAGGATCACCCCCGCCGCGAGGAACCAGATCGCGACCAGCTCGACGCCGAGGAACGCCTCGCGCGAATAGCCGAGCGTCTTGGTGCCGTAGCCGAGCGCGAACGCGGTCGCGAGATAGAAGAGCGCGAAACACGCGATCACCCCGAACGTCCCCGCCAGCGTCGCGCGCAAATGCCGCGTCAGCAACTCGGCGATCGGCACGCGCGGGATCGCCTCGGTCTTCTCCGCTTCCAGAAACGCGGGCGTCTCGGTCAGCTTCAGCCGCACCCACAGCCCCAGCCCGACCAGCACCGCGCTGACCAGGAACGGGATCCGCCAGCCCCAGGCGAGGAACTGCGCCTCGTCGAGGACCAGACCGATGATCAGGAACAGCCCGTTGGCGGCGAGAAACCCGACCGGCGCGCCGAGCGGCGGGAACATCCCGAACGTGTTGCGGCGGTGCGGCGGCGCATTCTCGACCGCGAGCAGCGCGGCGCCACCCCATTCGCCGCCCAGCCCCAGCCCCTGCCCCAGCCGCATCAGGCAGAGCAGCGCTGGCGCCCACCAGCCGACCTGCGCATAGGTCGGCAGGAACGCGATCGCGACGGTCGATCCGCCCATCAGCAGCAGCGACGCGACCAGGGTCGACTTGCGCCCGACCCGGTCGCCGAAATGCCCGAACAGCACCGCGCCCACCGGTCGTGCGACGAACGCCAGCCCGAACGTCGCATAGCTCAGCAGCAGCTGCGCCGACGCCGACTGGCCCGCGAAGAACAGCGGCCCGAACACGAGCGCCGCCGCGGTCGCGTAGATGTAGAAGTCGTAGAATTCGACCGCGGTGCCGACCAGGCTGGCGGCGAGGATGCGGCGGCTGGACCTAAGCGTGCTCATGCCGCGTGCATCGCCGCCCGCCGCCGCCCCGTCAATCGTGCGCTCGGCTTTAGCGCCCCAAGGCGTGCGCCACCCCGAGCAGCATCCAGTACAGCCCGCCCGACAACAGCATCGCGACCGGCAGCGTCATGATCCACGCCAGCCCCATGTTCACCAGCGTCCGCCGCTGCAGCCCGCCGCCATTGGCGACGCTCGCGCCCGCAACGCCCGACGACAGGATATGCGTCGTCGACACGGGCAGGCCGAACCGGTCCGCCATCAGGATCGTCGCCGCCGCGACCAGCTCCGCCGACGCACCCATGCCATAGGTCAGATGCGACTTGCCGATCCGTTCGCCGACGGTGACGACGATCCGCTTCCACCCGACCATCGTGCCGAGCCCGAGCGCGAGCGCGACCGTGACCTTCACCCAGATCGGGATGTAGCGCGTCCCCTGCTCCAGCCCGCCGCCATAGGTTTTAAGCTCCGTGATCTCCTGCGCGGTAAAGCGCGCCTGCGCGGTCTTGTCCGCCGCGACCAGCTTGGTGGTGTCGAGCACGAGGTACATGTCGTTGCGCAGGTTCGATGTCGCCGCAGCGGGCACCTTGCCGAGCGAGCCATAGCCCTCGATCCGGCGGGTGACGTCGTTCGACAGCGTGGCGAGCGCGCCATAGACGACGGGCTCGGCGACCTGCTTGGATTTCAGCGCGGTGGTGACGCGCGCGCGGGCGGCCTCGACCGTCGAAGGCGTGCCGTCGGCATGTGCGGCATAGGCCGACGACGCCGCGCGGGCGCTCTGGACGAATGCCGGCGTCGCGCTTTCGGGCATCGTCCGGTTCAGCGCATAGGCGGTCGGCGCGCAGCCGATCAGGATGAGCATGATCAGCCCCATCCCCTTCTGGCCGTCATTGCTGCCATGCGCGAAGCTGACCGCGGTGCAGGTGCCGATCAGCAGCGCACGGATCCCGCGCGGCGGCGGCGTATCGCTCTCGGGCGCCTCGTACAGCTTGCGATCGCGCAGGAAGCGCTTCATCACCAGCAGCATCAGCAGCGCACCGACAAAGCCGACCACCGGGCTGAACGCGAGCGCGGAGAGCACCTTGGTCACCTGCGCCATGTCGACGCCCGACGTACCGTCCGCGCCGCCGTTGATCAGCTGGTTGGCGAGCCCGACGCCGAGGATCGAGCCGATCAGCGCATGGCTCGACGAATTGGGCAGCCCGACCGCCCAAGTTGCGAGGTTCCACAGGATCGCCGCGAGCAGCAGTGCGAAGATCATCGCGAAACCGCCCGCGCTGCCGACGTTGAGGATCAGGTCGACCGGCAGCAGCGTGATGATCGAATAGGCCACCGCGCCCGACGACGTCATCACACCGACGAAATTGAAGAATCCCGACCAGACGACCGCGAGCGGCGCGGGCATCGAATGCGTGTAGATGACCGTCGCGACCGCATTGGCGGTGTCGTGGAAGCCGTTGACGAATTCGAACCCGAGCGCGATCAGCAGCGCGAGCCCGAGGAACGCGAACGCACCGACCGCGAGCGTCTCGCCGACCTGCGCGGTATCGGTGGCGATGCTGAACCCCGCATAGGCCAGCCCCCCCAGCAATATTGCCAGAAAGATCCAGCGCCCGGCCGGATGCAGATCATGATCGAGCCGCGGTCCGCTGCGCGGTGCGCGGTCGATCGCGTCGACCGTTAATGGGGAAGTAGCCATGATCGCGCAGTCGGCCCTAACGATTACAACTTTATGACAACGCGATGCATCGCCGCGCGGCGATACCAGAATGACACAGTGACGAACCCCGCGCAGCGCGCGACCGCCCATGATCCTCCCCCGCCGGGGGGCAGGCACAGCCTGACGGCGGGGGAGGACCGCCGCGCCTTTGACAGAGCGGTCCTCCTTCAATCGCGCATCGGATCGAGCGCGAAGACGCTACCCCGTCACCGCCCCGCGAGGCTTGCCAGCTGAGTCCCGTTGCGCGTCAGCAACGCGGCGGTCTGGACCGTGGCGTCCTGCATCATTTCCGCGCGGCACCGGCGCGACTCGGCAAAGGCATTCAGCCCGGCGGTCCGCGGGGCGCAGGTCCGGTTGACCGCCGACTGCACGCGACGCGCAAGCACGCGCCGGCCGGCGTCGCTGGCCAGGTCGAGCCCGGCATGCGAGACACGGATCGTGACGGGGTCGCGCACCGGATCGGCGGCAGCGCCGGTCGCAAAAAGGCACGCGGAAGCGATCGCCGCCGAAGCGACGCTGTGGAGGATCTTCATGATGACGTCCTTTGCTGGTCCTGCGTTCCGCAGGCACGCCGGCCTGCGCGCGACTATGGCTGACCGTCGGGAGGACCGTCTCTGCGCGGCCTCTCCGACGAAGACCCTCGTCGCTGCGCACGCCCTACGCCCCGATCGTTACGCGCCCGCGACGGTTTGGCGACGGTTCGTCGGACGCCCCGCGATTTCGATCACCCCGCACCTGGTTGCAACCGAACGCGCGCTCACATCCCCGGATAGCGCGCGAATTCGGGCAGGCTCGCCAGGTCCGCCATCCACGCCAGCCGCTCCGCGACCTGGATATGCGCGCCCGGTGCGACCGACTCGGGATCGTCGAGCGTGCACGACTGGATGTCGATGATCCCCGGCAGCGCGACCGGGTTGGTGTAGAACAGGCCCGTCCCGCACGTTCCGCAGAACAGCCGCCGCCCGTGCTCGGACGACGCATAGGTCACCGGATCGCCCGAAATCGTCACCTGCTCGGTCCTGAACGCGATCCAGCCGACCATCGGCGCGCCTGCGCTGCGGCGGCAATCCTCACAGTGGCACAGCGCGTGATGCGCCGCCTCGCCCGTCGCGACATAGTGGATCGCTCCGCAGTGGCATCGTCCCGACAACATGCACGCCTCCTGTTGATATTCTCGGTTTGTTCCACACATCGCTGCGTCGTGCAAGCCTTAGCCGCTTGCCCGATCGCGCCCCGTTCCCTACCTGTTCACCGGTGAACCAGATCGCCCATCCGTCCGACGCAAACCGCCAGCCGCCCTATCTCCGCGGCCTCAACGATCCCCAGCGCGAGGCGGTGCTGACCACCGACGGCCCGGTGCTGATCATCGCCGGCGCGGGCACCGGCAAGACCGCGGCGCTGACCGCGCGACTCGCCCACCTGATCTTCACCAAGAAGGCGTGGCCGTCGGAGATCCTCTCGGTCACCTTCACCAACAAGGCCGCGCGCGAGATGCGCGAGCGGGTCGGCCGCCTCGTCGGCGACGCGGTCGAGGGGATGCCGTGGCTCGGCACCTTCCACGCGATCGCCGCCAAGATGCTGCGCCGCCATGCCGAACTCGTCGGGCTGCAGTCCAACTTCACGATTCTCGATACCGACGACCAGCTGCGGTTGCTCAAACAGCTCATCCTCGCCGCCGATATCGACGAGAAGCGTTTCCCGACGCGCAGCCTCGCCGGGCTGATCGACCAGTGGAAGAACAAGGGCCTCGTCCCCGCCGATATCGATGCGGGCGAGAGCGAGCGTTACGCCAATGGCCGCGGCGGCGAACTCTACGAGCAATATCAGACCCGGCTGCGCGCGCTCAACGCCTGCGATTTTGGCGACCTGCTGCTTCACATGCTCGTCATCCTGAAGACGCACCGCGACGTGCTGGCGCAGTATCAGCAGCGCTTCAAATACATCATGGTCGACGAGTATCAGGACACCAACTCGTCGCAATATCTCTGGCTCCGGCTGCTCGCGCAGGAGCGCAAGAACATCGCCTGTGTCGGCGACGACGACCAGTCGATCTATTCGTGGCGCGGCGCGCAGGTCGAGAACATCCTGAAGTTCGAACGCGATTTTCCCGGCGCGAAGGTCATCCGCCTCGAACAGAATTACCGCAGCACGCCGCACATCCTCGGCGCCGCCTCGGGCGTGATCGCCAACAATGGCGGCCGCCTAGGCAAGCAGCTCTGGACCGAGCTCGACGTCGGCGAGAAGGTGAAGGTCATCGGCGTCTGGGACGGCCCCGAGGAAGCGCGCCGCGTCGGCGAGGAAATCGAGAGCGTCCGTCGCACGGGCAAGAGCCTCGACGAAGTCGCGATCCTCGTCCGCGCGCAGCACCAGACGCGCGAGTTCGAGGACCGCTTCATCGCGATCGGCATGCCGTACAAGATCGTCGGCGGCTTCCGCTTCTACGAACGCGCCGAGATCCGCGACGCGCTCGCCTATCTCCGCGTCGTCAACCAGCCCGCGGACGACCTCGCCTTCGAACGCATCGTCAACGTCCCCAAGCGCGGCCTCGGCGACAAGGCGGTCGCGCGCATTCACCAGCTCGCGCGCGCCACCGGCACCCCGCTCACGACGGCCGCCGCCCGCATCCTCGACACCGACGAGCTGACCGGGGCCGCGAAGAAGTCGCTCGGCCGCCTCGTCGGCGACATCGCGCGCTGGCGCGACATGGCGACCAGCCTGCCCCACGCCGAACTCGCACGGCAGCTGCTCGACGAGAGCGGCTACACCGCGATGTACCAGGCCGAGAAATCGGTCGAGGCCACGGGCCGGCTCGAGAATCTGAGCGAACTCGTCCGCGCGATGGAGGAGTATGATTCGCTCGGCGCATTCCTCGAACATGTCTCGCTCGTCATGGACAATGAGGGCGGCGCGCAGGATCCGCAGGTCACGATCATGACGATCCACGCCGCCAAGGGCCTCGAATACGACACCGTCTTCTGCGTCGGCTGGGAGGAAGGGCTGTTCCCCTCGCAGCGCTCGCTCGACGAGGGCGGCGTCAAGAGTCTCGAGGAGGAACGTCGCCTCGCCTATGTCGCGATCACCCGCGCGCGTCGCCTCGCCGTCATTCTCCACGCCGCCAATCGCCGCATCTACGGCCAGTGGAATTCGTCGATCCCCTCCCGCTTCGTCGCCGAACTGCCCGACGAGCATACCGACACCGAGACGACGATGTCGGGCGGCGCGAGCCTGTGGCAGGCGAACTGGTCCGACCGCGCCGATCCGTTCGCCGACGTCGCACGCGGCACCGGCCGCGGCCCCGGCTGGCAGCGCGCCGCTACCCCCGGCGGCGGCTTCTCGACCAAACCCGCCCGCGTCGTCGAAAGCCGGTCCAGCGCGATCAGCCTCGGCAACAAGGGCCGCGACGACCTGTCGCTCGGCCAGCGGGTGTTCCACCAGAAGTTCGGCTATGGCGCGATCGCCGAGATCGAGGGCAACAAGCTGGAGATCGACTTCGAACAGGCCGGCCGCAAGCGCGTCATGGACAGCTTCGTCACGATCGCGCCGTAGGACGACCGGTCGGCGCCAACCTGTACGGGAGCCGACAACCCCGTTCAGGAACGATGCCGAACCAGGATCGTATCGTCCGTCCAGCCCGATCTCGGGCAAGAGGACACGTCATGAAGTTTACGAATCTCATCGCCGCCGGGCTCGCCTTCGCCACGCTCGGCCTCGGCGTGGCCGCGCCCGCCGAAGCCCAGCGCGATCGGGGCCATAGCCAGCAGTATCGCGACAACGACCACCGCGGTGATCACCGCGCCGATCGTCGCGACTATCGCCGCAACGACCATCGCGGCCGCCACGACGGCCGCCGCTTCCGTGGCCGCGACAATGATCGTCGCAACTGGAACAACAATCGCCGCTGCCGCACCGAATGGCGCAACCATCGTCGCGTCCAGATCTGTCGTTGACGAAAGCCGGGTGGCGGCGCGATGTCGCCACCCGTTACCGGACACCCCCCCGGACACCCAACCGTGAAAGGATTTCGATCATGAAGCGTTCTCTCGGCCTCGCGACGATGATCGCCGCGACCTGCCTGTCGGCCGCCGCCCCCGCCGTCGCGCAGACCAGTGCCGACAACGCCCGTTTCGCCGCCGCCCAGGCGCGCCTCGACAGCGAGTTGCAGATCTTCCGCGAGGAATTCGATCGCTACCAGTCGCTGCGCGGCAATCGTGGCGGCAGCTATGTTCCGCCGGCACCGCAGGGCGTCTATCGCCAGGCGCCCGACCGGTATGAGGGCGGCTATCCCGACGAGCGCGACGAGGGCAATTACGACCCGGCCCGCGACTATCGCGTCGGCCCGAATTATCAGGAGCGCACCCTGTCCGCCAACGACCGCGTCTATGCGGGGCAGGACGGCCGCTATTACTGCAAGCGCAACGACGGCACGACCGGGCTGATCATCGGCGCGGCGGGTGGCGGCATCCTCGGCAACGTGATCGACGGCGGCCGCTCGCGGATCGTCGGTTCGCTGCTCGGCGCGGCCGCGGGTGGCCTCGCCGGCCGCGCGGTCGAGCAGAACAACAGCCAGATCCGCTGCCGCTGAGCGCGTGCGGCGAACGGGCGTCCATTACGCCCGCCGCCGTTCACGCCCCCTCCCCCAAACCCCCGTCATCCTGACGAAAGTCAGGATCCAGAGCCACGAGCGCTACCGCCTCCGGCTCTGGATCCTGGATCAAGTCCAGGATGACGGGCTGCTACTTCGCCGGCCCCATCAGCTTCTGCGCGAAATAGGTCATCTGCAGCGCCTGCATCCGCGCCCCCTGCTCGATGTCCGCATCCCCCGAATGCCCGCCCGCGGTATCCTCGTAGAACAGATACGGCAGGCCATATTCCTTCAGCCGCGCGGCGAACTTGCGCGCATGCTGCGGCCCGACGCGGTCGTCCTTGGTCGTCGTCCAGATATAGGGCTCAGGGTACGCCCCGCCGCGCTTGATGTTCTGATAGGGCGAGATCGTCTCGAGAAACGCCTTCTCGGCGGGGATCTTCACCGACCCATATTCGTCGACCCATGACGCGCCCGCGGCGATCTGTTCGTAGCGGATCATGTCGAGCAGCGGCACCTGGATCGTCACCGCCTTCCACAGATCGGGATGCTGGTTGAACTCGACCCCCATCAGCAGCCCGCCATTCGACCCGCCATAGATGCCGAGCGTCGCCGGGCTGGTCAGCTTGCGCGCGATCAGGTCCTGCCCGACCGCGGCGAAATCGTCATAGATGATCTGCCGCTTGGTCTTGCGTCCCGCATCATGCCATTTCGGCCCGAATTCGCCGCCGCCACGGATATTGGCGAGCACGAAGCTGCCCCCGCGCTCGAGCCACAGCTTGCCCATCACCCCCGAATAATAAGGCGTCATCGACGATTCGAACCCGCCATAGGCGGTCATGATCGTCGGCGTCGTGCCGTCGAGCGGCACGTCCTTCCGGTGGACGATGAAATAGGGGATCTTCGTCCCGTCGGTCGACACCGCCTCGAACTGCTCGACGACGTCGCGCGACGCATCGAACTTTGCCGGCAGCGCCTTGATCTGCTTGGGCACGCCGCCAGGCCCCGCATCGAGCGTCCACAAGGTCGTCGGCGCGAGGAACCCCGTCACCTGCACGAACAGCGCGTTGCTGCGATCGGTCGTGCTGGCGACATCGACCGAGGCATTGTCGGGCAGCGCGACCGCGCGCGACGTCCAGCCTCCCTTGCCGTGCGTGAACACCATCGCCCGCCCGCGGACATTGTCATAGACGCTGGCGACCACGTGATCGCGCGTCACCGACACGCCGTCGACCGACTGGCGATCGGTCGGCGCGAAGACCAGAGTCGGCGTGAACCGGCCCTTGCGCACCTCGGCGAGCGGCGCCGAGGCGATCGCGCCGGCGGGGATCTGCCCCCACGCCTCGCTGGTCGAGAAGATCACCTGCCCGTCGACCATGCCTGAGGGAAAGACGCGGTCGGGAACGTCGAGCTTCACCAGCCCGGTCGGCGTGATGACATGCTTCTCGCCGCCGAAAAAGGTCGGGCGCCGCTGGATCATCGTGATCCGGTTGCCCTGCCCGTCGGTCATCACGCTGGCATAGGTGCCGAGCTGGTCCGACGCCTCGCCGCGGAAGATCTCGCGCGCGGCGCTCAGCGGCTGGCCGCGCTTCACCTCCTTGACGACGAACGGATAGCCCGACGCGGTCATCGACCCCGCACCCCAGTCGCGCGCGACCAGCAGCGTGTCCTTGTCGACCCAGCTCGCGCCCTGCTTCGACGTCGACAGCGCAAAGCCGTTCGCGACGAACTGCCCGGTCTGCAGATCGAATTCGCGGTACGACACCGCATCCTCGCCGCCCTCGGACAGCGAGACGAGACACATCCGCTCGTCGGGCTGGAGGCAGGTCGCGCCCTTCCACACCCATTTCTTGCCCTCGGCCTTGCTCAGCGCGTCGAGATCGAGCGCGGTTGTCCAGACTGGGTTGGCCTGCGCGTAGCCCGCCTCGCTCGTCCAGCGCCAGATGCCCTGCGGATGCTCGGCATCGCGCCAGAAATTGTAGATCCGGCCGAAGCGCTGGTCGGGCATCGGGATCCGGTCCTTCGCCGCCGCGATCGCCAGCGCCTCGGCATAGAAGCTCTTGTAGCGCGGATCGTTCTGCAACCGGGGAAGCGTCTTGGCATTCTCTGCCTCGACCCAGGCGAGCGGCTTGGCGCCATCCTTGTCCTCAAGCCAGATATAGGGGTCGGCGGCGGTGTCCGCGGCCGGGGTCGGGGCAGGCTTTGTGTTCGTCATCGGTGCGACTTGGGCGAGCGCACCGCCCGCCGCAAGGCCGGCGCCGCCCGTCAATATTGTCGCCGCAAGCGCAGCTGTAAGAACCCGCATCGTCCATTTCCCCGAATAGCTTGGCGTCATTCATGACGGTGTCTATCGCGGTCCGCAATGCAGTCCGACCAGACAACGGCCCTGGATGGCCTTCCCAAGCCTCGCCGGTTCCTCGCGATCGCCGCCATCTCGGCGGGTACCGCGCTGACCATCATCGACGGCGGCGTCGCCAATGTCGCGCTGCCGACGATCGCACGCGATCTGGGCGTCGACAGCAGTGCGGTGGTGACCGTCGTCACCGTCTATCAGCTGATCCTGGCGATGGCGCTGCTCCCCTTTTCGGGGCTCGGCGACCGGATCGGGCTGAAGCGCATGTATCAATATGGCCAGCTCGTCTTCACCGTCGCGACCCTGCTCTGCTTCTTCGCCAAGAGCCTGCCCTTCCTGCTCGTCGTCCGCGCCGCCCAGGCGCTCGGCGCGGCGGCCGCGCTCAGCGTGTCGTCCGCGCTGATCCGCTCTATCTATCCCGCCAGGCAGCTGGGCCGCGGCCTCGGCATCAATTCGGTCGTGGTATCGAGTTCGGCGGCACTCGCGCCGACGCTGGGCGGGCTGGTCCTTGCGGTTGCGCCCTGGCCCTGGGTCTTTGCCAGCGCAGTGCCGTTCGCGATCCTCAGCCTGATCCTCGGGCGTGCCCTGCCCGATCCCAGCCCGCGGAGCGAACCGTTCGACGTGCTCGGCGCGGTGATGTGCGCGGCGATGATCGGGCTCGTCATCGGCGGGTCGGAGACCGCGGTGCACGGCGACAGCCCCGTCGTCTCGGCGGCGATCGTGCTGACCGGGGTGGCGATCGGCTGGATCTTCGTCCGGCGCGAGCGCGGCGAGACCAAACCGATCCTGCCGATCGACCTGCTCGCGCGCCCCGTCCTCGCGCTGTCCGCGATCGGCGCCTATACCGCCTTCATCGCGCAGATGACGCTGCTCCTGTCGACGCCGTTCCGGCTGACCCAGGCTTACGGCTTTTCCGCGGCCGAGGTCGGTGCCGCGATCGCGCCATGGCCGCTTGCCAACATGGTCGTGGCGCCGCTGTCGGGATGGCTGTCCGATCGCTATCCCGCCGGGCTGCTCGGCGGCATCGGCATGGCCGTCTCGATCGCCGCGCTGTTGCTGCTCGCGTTCATGCCCGCCGATCCGAGCTATTTCGCCATCGCCTGGCGGATGGCGCTGTGCGGCTCGGGGTTCGGGATGTTCATGGCGCCGAATGCGCGGCTGATCATCGGCTCGGCCCCGCGCGAGCGCGCCGCCGCCGCCGGGGGGCTGATCTCGACGGTCCGGCTGGTCGGCCAGACCACCGGCGCGACCGTCGTCGCCGCGCTGCTCGCCATCGGGGTCGGCGCGGGCACGACGCCGCCGCTGGTCGCCGCGGGCATGGCGCTCGTCGCGGGCCTGTGCAGCGTATCGCGCCTGCGACCCTCGATCCGCAACCCGCCGATCGACGAGACCCGCGACGTCCAGCCGGCCGCGCAGGCGCGCTAGCCGCGGGCTCGCTCAGAACGCCGCGATCGGCCTCGGCTCGCCGAGCATCGCCTGCCGGACCAGCGGGATCGGCGGCCCGCCATAGCGCAGCATCCGGTCGTGGAACGCCTTCCACGCACGCCGCCCGCCCCGCCCCGCGGTCCAGTCCTGCCGCAGCCGGCGGATCATCAGCTTGCCCATCGTGTAGTTGAGATAGGCCGGATCATAGGTCCCGCGCAGCGCCTGCTGCCGCGCATTGCCCTCGTCCTGGTAACATTGGTCGACGAACAGCGTGAACGCCTCGGCTTGGCTCATGCCGCGCGCATGCATTCCGATCGCGGCGAGGAACCGGCAGTCGCGCAGCAGCGCGTTCGACAGCTGGCCGATATGGATGTCCGCGCGGCCGCCGCCCAGCCCCGCCTCCCACATCATCTCCTCGGCATAATGCGCCCAGCCCTCGGCATAGCCATAGCCGACGAACACCCGCCCGATCAGCGACGGCACGCGATTGGCGTGGAGGAAATGGACGAAATGCCCGGGCATCGCCTCGTGGATCGAGGTGAAGAGCAGGTCCGCCTTGCCCGGCACGAACGCATCCCGCACCGCTGGCGTCCAGCGCGGATCGGGCGGCGATATGTAATAGACCGACGGCACGCCGCGGTCGAACGGGCCCGGCGGATCGATATAGGCGAGATTCTGCCGGCTATAGGGCGGGCTCTCCTCGACCAGCGCCTGTTCGTTGCCGGCCAGCGTCAGCAGGTCGCGCCGGACGATGAACGCGCGCAGCATCGGGATCTGGCGGCGCGCCTCGGCGACCGGTCCGTCGACCGGCTTGTCCGCATTCACCTGCGCCAGACAGTCGCGGACCGTCAGCCCGAACGCGAACCGGGCACAGGCCGCGGCGAGCGCGCGCTGGTTGCGCGCCAGATCGGCCCGCCCCGCCGCCTCGAGCGTCGCGATCGGCGTGTCGACCCCCTCGGTCTCGCGCAGCATCTGCGAGAACAGCGCGGGTCCCAGCGCGAACGACCGCGTCGCGCCCGGCCGCTGCGCCTCGACCCAGAGCGCCAGGTCGCGCATCGCCTCCGACGCGGTCATCGCCGCATCGGCGAGTTCGCGCTGCAGCCCCTCGTCCGCGACCCCGGCGAACGCCTTGACCGAATCGTCCATGTAATAGGACGCAAAACCGCGGAACGCGTTGGCGGCATAGTCGACATGGCTGATCGGCATCGGCGTCGCGAGGTTCGCGCGGATCTGCAGCGTCGCCGCCGGGATCCGGCGCAGCAGCGCGATCAGCGCGCGCATCCGCCGGACCGGGTCGGCATAGGCACGCACGACATAGACATTGGGGTCGAGCCCGCCCGCGACATACCAGGCCGGGTTGCGATGCGGCGCGTCCGCCGCCTCGAGCCAGAACAGCTTGTCGCGCGCGACCATCACCAGATAATCACGCTCGAACCGCTGCTCGGGGCTGAGCGCCGCCGCCTCGAACCGCGTCGCCGCCGCGATCGACTGGTGCAGGAACGCCGCCTGCCGACCCAGCCCTTCCGCGCTCCAGTCGGGCAGCCCGCCATCATGCTCATGCCGCCCCTGATAGACCGCAAAGGCCGGGTCGAGCGCGAACCACGTCGCGACGAACCGGTCGCGGAACGCGGTCCACGCATCGGGCGCGATCGCAGCGACGGGGGCGGTGACGGGCGTGGCGGCGACGCGGTCCCGCGTCTGCGGATCGTCCGGCGTACAGCTGCCCAGCGCCAGCAGCAGCGCCGCCGTCCTCGCCGGGAACCTCGTCCGCATCAATCTCCCCCCTCACGCCGTAGCGTGCCCGCAATGCTGCCAGCGGAATCGCGCGGACGCCAGAGTTGGAACGGCCAATAGCCCGGACCGTTGACGTGAGGACTTTGGCGACAACCCCGGAGATTGACATGCCCTTCATTAAAACCCGAGACGGCACAGACATTTACGTCAAGGACTGGGGCAGCGGGCGGCCCGTCATCCTCACGCATGGCTGGCCATTAAATGCCGACAGCTGGGATGCGCAGGCGATGGCGCTCGCCGAGGCGGGCTTCCGCGCGATCGCCTATGACCGCCGCGGCTTCGGCCGGTCGGGCCAGCCCTGGTCGGGCTATGACTATGACACGCTGACCGACGATCTCGCCGATGTCATGGCCGCGACCGGCGCGACCGAGGACGCGACGCTGGTCGGCTTCTCGATGGGCGGCGGCGAGGTCGCGCGCTACATGAGCCGCCACGACGGCAAGGGCGTGATCGCCGCCGGACTGATCGCCTCGGTCGTGCCCTATATGCTCAAGACCGACGACAATCCCCACGGCGTCCCCGAAGCGACGCTCGCCAGCATCGGCGCCGGGATCAAGGAGGATCGCCCCGCCTTCTTCCGCACCTTCCTGCAGCAGTTCCTGGGCGTCGGGTTCATCACCTCGCCGGTCAGCGACGAGATGGTCGACTGGGTCTGGGGTCTGGCAATGCAGGCGGGGCTGCGCCCGACGCTCGCCTGCGCCGAGTCGTTCGGCCATACCGACTTCCGCGCCGATCTCGCCGCCTTCCGCGTGCCGACGCTGATCGTCCATGGCACCGCCGACAAGACCGTCCCGATCGACGCCACCGGCCGCGCCGCGGCCAAGGGCATCGCGGGTTCGCAGCTGGTCGAATATGACGGCGCCCCGCACGGGCTGACGCTCACCGAAAGCGACCGCTTCACGCAGGACCTGCTGCGCTTCCTCGGCCGGTAACCCCGCCTGCCAATCCTCCCCCGCAAGGGGAGGATCGTAGGTCAGTTCCCCAGCGGCACGATCACTTCGTCCGGGTGCGCGACGTTCAGCTCCTTGCGGACCATCTCGTCGACCATGTCCGGATTGGCATGATCCGGGTTGAGCAGCGCCACCCGGTTCTTGAGCACCTCGCGCTTGCGGTCGAGCACGGCATAGTCGCGCTCCCGCTTCGCCAGCTGCCGCTTGTAGTCGCCATACGCGAACATCCCGTTCGGCCCGAGCACGGCATAGGCGCCGAAGAACGCCATCAGCGTCAGCCCCAGCGCAGGCCAGGCGGCCTTGCGCATCGTCCGCCGCAGCTTGCTGCTCTTCGTCGTGCTCGTCGTGCGCGCCATGCCGTCCTCCGGTTTCGAGCCTATCAGCCGCCGATCAGGATGTCGCGACCCGCATAGCGCGCCGCGTCGCCCAGCTCTTCCTCGATCCGGATCAGCTGGTTGTACTTGGCGAGCCGGTCCGACCGCGCAAGGCTGCCCGTCTTGATCTGCCCGCAATTGGTCGCGACGGCGAGGTCGGCGATCGTCGAATCTTCGGTCTCCCCCGAGCGATGCGACATGACCGCGGTGTACTTGGCGCGCTGTGCCATCGACACGGCTTCCAGCGTCTCGGTCAGCGTGCCGATCTGGTTGACCTTCACCAGCAGCGAATTGGCATAACCGCCCTCGATCCCGCGCTTCAGCCGCTTCGGGTTGGTGACGAACAGATCGTCGCCGACCAGCTGGACCTTGTCGCCGATCAGGTCGGTCAGCGTCTTCCAGCCCTCCCAGTCGTCCTCACCCATGCCGTCCTCGATCGAGAAGATCGGATAGCGGCGCGTCAGGTCGGCAAGATACTCGGCCATCTCGGCGCTCTCGAGGATCTTCCCCTCGCCCGAAATGTCGTACTTGCCGTTCTTGTAGAACTCGGTCGCGGCGCAATCGAGCGCGAGCATCACGTCCTCGCCGGGCTTGTAGCCGGCCTTCTCGATGCTCGACATGATGAAGTCGAGCGCCTCGGTCGTGCTGCCGATGTTCGGCGCGAAACCGCCCTCGTCGCCGACGCTGGTCGACAGGCCCTTCGCGCTCAAGCCCTTCTTCAGCGTATGGAAGATCTCCGAGCCGCAGCGCACCGCCTCGAGGATGTTCGACGCGCCGACCGGCACGATCATGAATTCCTGGAAATCGATCGGGTTGTCGGCATGCTCGCCGCCGTTGATGATGTTCATCATCGGCACCGGCAACAGATGCGCCTGGACGCCGCCGACATAGCGGTACAGCGGCAGGCCGCGCGCTTCGGCGGCCGCCTTGGCCGCGGCCAGGCTGACGCCCAGGATCGCGTTCGCGCCCAGCCGTGCCTTGTTCTCGGTACCGTCGAGCTCGATCATCGCGCGGTCGAGGTCCGACTGGTCCTCCGCGTCCATGCCCAGCACCGTGTCGGTGATCTCGTCGTTGACCGCATCGACCGCGCTGTCGACGCCCTTGCCGCCCCAGCGCGTGGCGTCGCCGTCGCGCTTCTCGACCGCCTCGTGCGCACCGGTCGAGGCGCCCGACGGCACCGCGGCGCGGCCGAAGCTGCCATCCTCGAGCAGGACGTCGACCTCGATCGTCGGATTGCCCCGGCTATCGAGGATCTGGCGGGCGTGAATGTCGATGATTGCGGTCACGTAACGATGCTCCTACAAATCCCCAAGCTGGTCGATCGCCCGGGACGTTCGCGCTGCCTCTACCGCCTCGCGTCATATCGGGCAATCGGGCCGACTAGGGGAACCGTGCCTGCGCACCGGTGTTGAGGGCGTAGCATTTCGAAAGGGACGACCATGGCCGATACCGACGCACAGCCGATGACCACAGGCGATGTCGCCGCCGCCGGCACTGCCACCACCGCAGAGCCGCTGAAGGGCGGCGTCACGCGGCTCGACGACGCCGCTGACACCACCGGCACCAAGGCGACCGAGGCCAAGCAGGTGATCAAGGACAATGCCAGCAAATATGGCCAGCAGGCCGCCGACAAGGCGCGCCTGTTCGCCGAGGACGGCAAGGCCCGCGCCGGCACCGCGCTCGAGCAGGTCGCACAGCTGCTGACCGACGCCGCCGCGCAGGTCGACGACAAGCTCGGCACGCAATATGGCGGCTATGTCCGCAGCGCCGCCGACAGCGTCTCGGGCTTCGCCGAGCAGGTCCGCACCAAGGACATCGACGCGCTGGTCGACGACGTCACCGCACTGGTCCGCAAGTCGCCCGCCGTCGCGGTCGGTGCGGCCGCAGCCCTCGGCTTCGTCGTGGCCCGACTGGTCCAGTCGGGCATCGATGCAAACCCGAAGGACTGACGTCTTGGCGGATCCCATCCCCTTGGCGCTCGATGGTGACGAAAGCCTGACCGCGGTCGTCGGCCGTCTGGCCGGCGAGACGCGCGCGCTCGCGACCGCGGAAATCGCGGTGTACAAGGCAAAGTTCGGCGAGACGGCGACGGCGTACAAATCGGCGGCGATGTTCTTCGCCATTGCCGGGGTATTGGCGCTGGCCGCGTTGATCGCACTTCTGGTCGGTGCGATCTTGACGCTGGCGACGCTGGTGGGGCCAGGATGGGCGACGGCCATCGTCGTCCTAGTCGTGTTGGCGATTGCCGGCGCGCTTGCGATGGTCGGCAAGTCGAAGCTCAAGCCCGAAAGCGAGCCCGCCACATGACATCCGCCAAAGTCGCCGCCGCAGAGATCGAAGCGGCCCTTGCCCGCCAGCGCGTCATGATGACGATCGGGCAGTTGCAGGACCGTCTCAATCCGCGTCGGCTGGCGCTCAACGCCAGCCGCGACGTTGCCGATGTCGGCACCGCCGCGCTCAATGCTAGTGTCGAGACGGTACGCCGCAACCCCGGTCCCGCCGCGGGTGCCGCGGCAGTGGCGGGACTGTTTCTCGCCCGTCACCGTATCGTCGGACTGTTTCGCCGCGGGCGCTGATCGCGCCCCAACCATATTGTCCCGGCCGCGTCCCGATGGCGCCGCCGGAAATCAGAAGGACCGTCCCATGACCGACGCCCACACCAAGATCGAAAACGCCGAACATCGCCTGCGCGAGGGTCTCGACACCGTCCGCGACACCGCCGCCAAGGTCTATCACGACGCCGGCGACAAGGCCGCCGAGGCGCTCGACGCCTCGAAGGAGACCGCGCGTCGCACCGTCAACAGCCTCGAATCCAACCCGCTCGGCATTCTCGTTGGCGGTCTGGTCGTCGGTGCGCTTGCGGGTGTGCTGATCCCGCGCTCCGCGCGTGAGAAGTCGTTGCTCGCGCCGCTCGGCAAGCGTCTCGGCGAGACCGCGATCGCCGCCACCGCCGCCGCCAAGGCGGCCGGCCAGTCTGAGCTCGGCGAGCTCGGCCTTACCAAGGACAATGCCCGTGGCCAGGCCAAGGGTCTCGTCGAGGGGATCGTCAAGGCGCTGACCACCGCGGGTACCGCAGGTGCGAAGGCCGTTTCGCAAAAGACCCCCGGCTAAAGGACCGGTCCGCAAAGGGTTCAAAGCGCGGGTCGAACACGCTAGGGCGTCTGCAACCCCCATTCCAAGGACAGCAGCGCATGAGCAAGCTTCATCTCGTATTCGGCGGCCGCGTCAGCGACCCGCGCACCCTGGATTTCAACGACCTCAGCAAGATCGAATTCGTCGGTGTGTTCCCCGACTATGCCAGCGCCGAAAAGGCCTGGCGTGCTGCAGCGCAGCGCACGGTCGACGATGCCGAGATGAAGTTCGTCGTCGTGCATCTCCACCGCATGCTCGAACCGAACCTGACCACCACCCCAACGGCGTAACACGCCGCACGGCGACGAGGCGGCCCGGACAGCGGTCGGCACCCGGTGCCCGACCGCCTCTACGCCCTATGGCTGGCTAAGGACGGCAATCCCCAATCCGTCATCCCGACGAAAGTCGGGACCCAGAGCCGCAAACGCCATCCGGCGTCACCTGCCTACCGGCCCGTCCCCACCCCCGTCATCCTGACGAAAGTCAGGATCCAGGGTTACGGGGCGTGTCGCTTGTGGCTCTGGATCCTGACTTTCGTCAGGATGACTGAAGCATTGATCGCACTTAAAACCCGGCAATCAGGCCGTGCGGTACCGCCACAGCAATAACGGCCGCGCGAGCATCAGCCCCGCCAGAAACCCGCCGATATGCGCGCCGACCGCGATCGAGCCATTGGCTCCGACCGACGCGCCGAACCCCGCGACCCCCATCATCAGCTGGATGCCGATCCACGCCGCGGCCAGCCACAGCACGTGTACGACCCCCGCCGGCACCGGCCCGATCGCGCGCGCGCGTCGCTCACCATAAAGCAGCGCATAGGCGCCCACGACCGCCGAGATCGCGCCGCTGGCGCCGACCATCGGTGCGATCGATCGCGGATCGAGCACCCATTGCCCGGCGGCCGCGAAATACGCGCCGACGATGTAGAGGACGACGATCTGTGCGGTACCGATCGCGCGCTCGACGAACTGTCCGCAATAGACCAGCATGACGAGGTTGAGCGCGAGATGCGCCCAGCCGCCATGGAGCAGCGCCGCGGTCAGCGGCGTCGCCCAGGCGGGGATCGCAAAGTCGTGACCGCCCGCCATGCCCAGCTCAGTCAGCCGGAGCGGGATGAAGCCCGCATTCACCACCCAATAGGGCAGCGCGCCGGTCACCAGCAAAAGCCCCGAGATCACGACCGTCACGATCGTGATGATCGCCGTCGCCCGCGTCTCGAAAAATGTCATGATGCCTAGATGAACTCGATCTTGGAGACGACGTAATAGCGCTCGCCCGCGGGCACCGTGACCTCGACCTCTTCGTCGAGCTTGCGGCCGATCAGCCCGCGGCCGAGCGGCGAGTTGTACGAGATCCGGCCGGTCTTGGCGTTCGCCTCGGTCTGGCCGACGATCTGGTACTTCACCGGCTTGTCGTTCTCGTCGAGCAACGTGACGGTCGCGCCGAACACGACCTTGTCGCCCGAAAGCTCCTTGGGGTCGATGATCTGCGCACGGCTCAGCTTGTCCTCGATGTCCGAGATCGAGGCCTCGACCTGACCCTGACGCTCCTTGGCGGCGTGATATTCGGCGTTCTCCGACAGGTCGCCATGCGCCCGCGCTTCCTCGATCGCATCGACGATCGTCGGGCGTTCGGCCTTGAGGCGCTTCAGATCCGCCGACAGCGTCTCATAGCCCTCTTGCAGCATTGGCATCTTTTCGACGGTCGCCATATCTCGTCCCCAATTCATTACCCAACGCAAGCCGTTACGCGGCCCGCTCACACATCACGCTCTCATGTCGGGATCAGTTGTGCGACTGCGAATAATAGGATTGCAAGGGCCGTACTTCAAGGCTGTGCGTCGAAAGCTTCGCGATCGCCTTGGCCGCCTCGAGCGAGGCGGGGGCGGTCGTGAAGTAGGGAATCCGCTGGCCGAGCGCGGACGCACGGATCGGCTGCGAGTCCTTCAGGCTCTGCCACCCCTCGGTCGTGTTGAAGATCAGCGCGATGTCGCCGTCCTTGATCCGGTCGACGATATGCGGCCGTCCCTGCGCGACCTTGTTGACCGTCTCCACCGGCAGGCCGGCGCGGGCGAGATGCTCCGCGGTGCCCCCGGTCGCGACGATCGAGAAGCCGGTGTCGACCAGCGCCTTGACCGCCTCGACGATCATCGCCTTGTCGCTGTCCTTCACGCTGACGAAGACGCTGCCCTTGGTCGGCAGGATCGTCCCCGCCCCCAGCTGTGCCTTGGCGAAGGCAATCGTGAAATCGGGATCGATTCCCATGACTTCGCCGGTCGACTTCATTTCGGGTGACAGCACGGGATCGACGCCCGGGAACTTGTTGAAGGGGAACACTGCCTCCTTCACCGCATAATAGTCGATATGCCGGTCGATCTTGGGCAGGTCCTTCAGCTGCTCGCCCGCCATTACGCGCGCGGCGATCTTGGCGATCGGCGCACCGATCGCCTTGGCGACGAACGGCACGGTCCGCGACGCGCGCGGATTGACCTCGATGAGGTAGACCAGCCCGTCCTTGACCGCGAACTGGATGTTCATGAGGCCCACGACCGACAGCGCATGCGCGAGCGCGACCGTCTGCCGCTCGATCTCGGCGACGATCTCCGCCGACAGCGAATAAGGCGGGATCGAGCAGGCGCTGTCGCCCGAATGGACGCCCGCTTCCTCGATATGCTGCAGCACGCCAGCGACGACGACATCGGTCCCGTCGCAGATCGCGTCGACATCGACCTCGATCGCATCGCGCAGATACTGGTCGATCAGCACCGGCGAGTCGCCCGACACCTGCACCGCGGTCGCGATATAGTGTTCGAGCTGCCCGAGCGTGTCGACGATCTCCATCGCCCGCCCGCCGAGCACATAGCTCGGTCGCATCAGCACCGGATAGCCGATCCGCTCGGCCGCCGCGACCGCCTCGTCGCGGCTGCGCGCCAGCCCATTGGCGGGCTGGCGAAGCCCCAGCTTGGTGATCAGCGCCGCGAACCGCTCACGGTCCTCCGCCAGATCGATCGCGTCGGGCGTCGTCCCCAGGATCGGGATCCCGGCGGCTTCCAGCGCACGCGCGAGGTTCAGCGGGGTCTGCCCGCCAAACTGCACGATCACGCCGACCAGCTCGCCCTTCGACGCCTCGACATGCAGGATCTCGAGCACGTCCTCGGCGGTCAGCGGCTCGAAATACAACCGGTCGCTGGTGTCGTAATCGGTCGACACGGTCTCCGGATTGCAGTTGACCATGATCGTCTCATAGCCCGCATCCGCCAGCGCGAAGCACGCATGGCAGCAGCAATAATCGAACTCGATCCCCTGCCCGATCCGGTTCGGCCCGCCGCCGAGGATGACGATCTTTTTCCGGTCGGTCGGCGCGGACTCGTTCTCGGGCTCGCCGAAGCTCGGCGCCTCATAGGTCGAGTACATATACGGCGTCTTGGCGTCGAATTCCGCCGCGCAGGTGTCGATCCGCTTGAACACCGGCCGCACGCCGAGCTTCAGGCGATGCTGGCGCACCTCCTCCTCGGTCACGCCGCCGGTCATCGCCTTGACGACCTCGTGGATCAGCCCCGACCCGCGCGCGATCCCGCGGTTCATGCCGCGCAGATTGGCGGATTGCAGCGCGAGCCAGGCGAGCCTTTTGTCGCTGAAGCCCATGCTCTTGAGGCGCCGCATGCCCGCTGCGTCGATCGGCAGCCCGTCCTTCATCACCTCGGCCTCGGCCGCGATGATCTCGGCGATCCGCTCGAGGAACCACGGATCATACTTCGCGATCGCGTGCACCTCGGCGACGGTGACGCCCTCGCGCAACGCCTGCGCCGCGACCAGCAGCCGGTCGGGGGTCGCGACGGCCAGCGCCGCCTCGATCTCCGCGCGCGGCGCGCCGACCAGATGGTCGACCTGGTTGAAGCCCGACAGCCCGGTCTCGAGCCCGCGCAACGCCTTCTGCATCGATTCATGGATGTTGCGGCCGATCGCCATCACTTCGCCGACCGACTTCATCGCGGTGCCGAGCGTGCTCGACGCGCCCTTGAACTTCTCGAATGCGAAGCGCGGGATCTTGGTGACGACGTAATCGATCGTCGGCTCGAAGCTCGCGGGCGTCGCGCCGGTGATGTCGTTCTCGATCTCGTCGAGCGTGTAGCCGACCGCGAGCTTGGCCGCGACCTTGGCGATCGGGAAGCCCGTCGCCTTCGACGCGAGCGCCGACGAGCGCGACACGCGCGGGTTCATCTCGATGACGACCAGCCGGCCGTCCTTCGGATTGACCGCGAACTGGACGTTCGAACCGCCTGTTTCGACACCGATTTCCCGCAGCACCGCGATCGATGCGTTGCGCATGATCTGGTATTCCTTGTCGGTCAGCGTCAGCGCCGGCGCGACCGTGATCGAGTCGCCGGTATGGACGCCCATCGGGTCGACATTCTCGATCGAGCAGATGATGATCGCGTTGTCCTTGCGGTCGCGCACCACCTCCATCTCATACTCTTTCCAGCCGAGCAGCGATTCCTCGATCAGCACCTCGGTGGTCGGCGACAGGTCGAGCCCGTTGCGGACGATCGCGATGAACTCCTCGCGATTATACGCGATGCCGCCGCCCGATCCGCCCATCGTGAAGCTCGGCCGGATGATCGACGGAAGCCCCGTCTTTTCAAGCCCTTCCAGCGCTTCTTCGACAGTATGTGCGATCGCCGAGCGCGCGCTCTCCAGCCCGATCCGGTCCATCGCATCGCGGAACTTCAGCCGGTCCTCCGCCATGTCGATCGCATCGGCATCCGCGCCGATCATCGTCACGCCGAATTTCTCGAGCGTACCGTCATGGAACAGCGCGAGCGCGGTGTTCAGCGCGGTCTGCCCGCCCATCGTCGGCAGGATCGCGTCGGGCCGCTCTTTTTCGATGATCTTGGCGACGATCGCGGGCGTGATCGGCTCGACATAGGTCGCGTCGGCCAGCTCGGGATCGGTCATGATCGTCGCGGGGTTCGAATTGACGAGGACGATCCGGTAACCCTCCTCCTTTAACGCCTTGATCGCCTGCGTGCCCGAATAATCGAACTCGCATGCCTGGCCGATAACGATGGGTCCTGCGCCGATGACGAGGATCGAGGTGATGTCGGTGCGTTTTGGCATTACATGTTCGCCGTAGTTAGAATTATTCCGACGATGGCGAGCACGAGACTTGCCACCCCATTTAGATTTGAAAGCACCGGCGACCGAAGGAGCCTCATAATTTCAGGCCACAGTGGATCTGGTGTTTCAACGAGCTTGTCAGCAGCCTCAATCACCGCAACAGCATTTGCGCGCTGCGAATTGGAAAGCCGGGATTTTTGTATAATCGCTGATATCTCTGAAAGCTTTGCGCGGATCTCAGCCTTGCGGGCTTCAGATATATCTAATCGTCCAGTCCAAGCCGCACTTTGAACCGAGACCGTTTTCTGACCATGTTCGACAAAGTCTATACCGGCCGCCGTAATTTGAAACAGTCGCCCTCCAGCAAGCTGATAGGCTTGTCGAGTTATGATATAGCCGCCGGTTTCAAGATCATCAGTCAGAGCTAAAACATATTGATTGGACCCACCAACGCCAGCATGCTTTTTTATAGTAGGAATAGTGCAATATCGAGCATCACCGCCAGCCACACGATCATGAAGATACTTCAAGATTTTCTGCTGATCAGTTAGCGCCGGCATACTCACCGTAGCAAACCCACAAAGCGTTCGAACAGATACAGGCTATCCTGCGGCCCCGGGCTCGCTTCCGGATGATACTGCACCGAAAACGCCGGCTTGTCGGTCAGCTCGAGCCCCGCATTCGACCCGTCGAACAGCGACACATGCGTCTCGCGGACGTTCGCCGGCAGGCTGTCGCGCTCGACGGAGAAGCCATGGTTCATGCTGGTGATCTCGACCGCGCCGTCGGACAGGCGCTTGACCGGATGGTTGGCGCCGCGGTGGCCCTGGAACATCTTGGTCGTGGTCGCGCCGACCGCGAGACCGAGCAGCTGATGGCCGAGGCAAATGCCGAAAAGCGGCTTGCCCGTCTCGAGCAGCTCGCGGATCACCGGCACGGCGTATTCGGCCGTAGCGGCGGGATCGCCGGGGCCGTTCGACAGGAAGATGCCGTCGGGCGCGAGCGCCATCACTTCGTCATAGCTCGCGGTGGCAGGCACGACGGACACCTTCGCGCCGGCGGCGACGAGGTTGCGGAAGATGTTGCGCTTCGACCCGTAATCGATCGCGACGACATGCGGGCGGGCCGCACTCGCGACGGGGGCATCGCCTTCGCCCGGCGCGAACGATTGGGGCGACGCATCCCCTTCCCCGTTCGTGCTGAGCGCAGTCGAAGCACCGCTCTCCCCATAGCCAAACCCAAGCCGCCACGTGCCGCCCGGCGCCTGATCGCCCCAGCCATAATGCATCTCGGTCGACACACCCTTGGCGAGGTCCATACCCTCGAGCCCCGGCCAGCCCCGCGCCATCGCCAGCAGCGCGGCCACGTCGAACTCGCCGCTCGCCGAATGCGCGATCACGCCGTTGGGCGCGCCGCCGACGCGGATCCGCCGCGTCAGCGCGCGCGTGTCGATCCCCGACAGGCCGATCCGCGCATGCCGCTTCATCCAGCCGTCGAGTCCCTCGACCGCGCGAAAACTCGACGGCTGGGTCACATCCTCGCGGACGATGATGCCCAGCGCGTGTGGGTCGTCCGCCTCGATATCGTCGGGGTTCGCGCCGACGTTGCCGATATGCGGGAAGGTGAAGCAGATCATCTGCCCGGCAAAGGACGGATCGGTCAGCACCTCCTGGTACCCGGTCATCGCGGTGTGGAAGCACACCTCGCCGACCGCCTCGCCCTCGGCGCCGAACCCGCGCCCCCAGATCACGTCGCCATTGGCAAGCACGAGCACGCCGGTCGCGCCGGCGGGCTTTGCCGAAGACATGGGTGTAGGCTGGGCGTCGGCCATCAGGCTGGGCACTCTCTTTACGTTGACGATGTCGCTAAGTGGTGTCCGCTAAGGCCGGCGTGCCGCAGCGTCAATCTGTTAAACCTTGGCTCGACGCGCTATCGCGTCCGGCTATCCCGAACCGCCTGAAAGACCCGTATATGATTCGCGACGACATCAAGGCCGCGCAGCTCACCGCGATGAAGGCCGGCGACAAGGAGAGCCGCAACGCCATCTCGTTGATCCAGGCCGCAATCAAGAACCGCGACATCGAGGCGCGGACCGGCAAGGCGCCCGAAAGCGACGACGCGCTGGTGATCGAAGTGCTGCAGAAGATGGTCAAGCAGCGCCGCGAGTCGATCGAAATGTTTTCGAACGGCGGCCGCCAGGAACTCGCCGACGCCGAGGCCGCGGAGGTCGCGGTGATCGAACGCTTCCTGCCCGCGCAGATGGACGAGGCGGAGACGACGGCTGCGATCCTCAAGATCAAGGACGAACTCGGCGCGACCGGCATGAAGGACATGGGCCGCGTCATGGCCGAACTGAAGGCGCGCCACGCGAGCGAGCTGGACATGAGCAAGGCGAGCGGCCTGGTGAAGGCGGCGCTGTCTTAAGAAGATTTTGTTCGCGCGGAGGCGCGGAGGCGCGGAGGGGGTTGCGCCCGGGGCTTCTGCTGCGCGTCAGCGCAAATATTGCTCTTATCTGCCGCTGCGCGGCGATAGTGGTGTGCACCCGCTCCCGGCGGACGCACCCCCTCCGCGCCTCCGCGCCTCCGCGCGAACAAACCCTGCTTCTTCTCCTCTTCGGATTGCAGGTATCACTCCAATAGTGATACCGAGCTATACTCGCGCGCATGGCCCTGACCCCGCAATTTCTGGACGAGCTGCGCGGCCGTACGTCGCTGTCCGCGCTGATCGGCAAGACCACCAAGCTCACCAAGGCTGGGCGCGAGCACAAGGGCTGCTGCCCGTTCCATAACGAGAAGACGCCCAGCTTCTACGTCAACGACGACAAGGGCTTCTACCACTGCTTCGGCTGTTCCGCGCATGGCGACGCGATCAAGTGGATGACCGACCAGCGCGGGCTGCCCTTCATGGACGCGGTCAAGGAGCTCGCCCAGGCCGCCGGGCTCGACATGCCCGCAATGGACCGCCAGTCCGCCGCCAAGGCCGAACGCGCCAAGGGTCTGCACGAGGTCATGTCCGACGCCGCCGACTGGTTCGTCGAGCAGCTGAACGGCCTCGCGGGCAACGACGCCCGCGCGCTGCTCGACCGCCGCGGCATCACGCCGGAGACCGCCCGCGCGTTCGGCATGGGGTTCGCGCCCGACAGCCGCGGCAAGCTCAAGACCGCGCTGAAGACCTACGGCGATCCGATGCTCATCGAATCGGGCATGCTGATCAACGTCGAGGGCAAGGATCCCTATGACCGGTTCCGCGGCCGGCTGATGATCCCGATCCGCGATCCGCGCGGCCGGACGATCGCGTTCGGCGGGCGCGTGCTCGACGGCGGCGAGCCCAAATATCTCAACTCCCCCGACACCCCGCTCTTCGACAAGGGCCGCACGCTCTACAATCTCGACCGCGCCGCCCCCGCGTCGCGCAAGTCGGGCCGCGTCCTCGTCGTCGAGGGCTATATGGACGTCATCGCGCTCGCCCAGGCCGGGTTTGGCGAGGCGGTCGCCCCGCTCGGCACCGCGCTGACCGAGGCACAGCTCGAACGGCTGTGGCGGATGGTCGACGTGCCCCTCCTCTGCTTCGACGGCGACTCTGCCGGCCAGAAGGCAGCCCTGCGCGCCGCACACCGCGCGCTCCCCCTGCTCGCCCCCGGCCGCAGCCTCGCCTTCGTCACGCTCCCGCAGGGCCAGGACCCCGACGATCTCGTGCGCTCGGGCGGCCCCGGCGCGTTCGAGGCGCTGCTGAAGGCCCCCGAACCGCTCGTCGACCGCCTCTGGGCGTCCGAAGTCGCCGCCGAGGCGCTCGACACCCCCGAACAGCGCGCCGGCCTCAAGCGCCGCCTCCACGAGCTTGCGGAGGGCATCGGCGATCCGTCGGTAAAGCAGGAATATCAGTCCGAGTTCAAGGACCGCTTCTACAAGCATTTCAAACCCGTCCGCGCGCCCTTCGTCCCCCGCGGCGAACGCCCCAAGGGCGGGTGGAAGCCGCCTTCCGCGCCCGTCACCGAGGACGCAAAGGCCTTCCTCGCCACCGGAATCGACCGCGTGCTCGCAAAAGCCGTGCTCGCCGGGCTGATCCGCCATCCGGTCGAGATCGCCCGCCACATGGAGGTGCTTGGCCCGCTCCAGCTCATCGACGGCGCGCTCGGCCGGCTGTTCGAGGCGGTCGTCGATGTTGCACTTGAGGACCAGAAGCTTGATAGCGGCCGCTTGCTCACCATATTGGCGAGGTCCGGTTTCAATTCAGTCGCGAGTGACCTGTTGCGAGCCGATACGATGCCCTACTCGTTCACGCAGACCACGGCCGATCCCGCCCGCGTCCGCGCCGACCTAGACGAGGCGATCGCGATCATGGTCGCGCGTCCCGAGGTCGATGCGGCGCTCAAACAGGCGACCGCGGCGATGCAGACGCACTTCACCGAAGATGCGTTCGAACGACAAGTGGCAATGGTAAGAGAGAAACAGGCGTTGGAAGTCCGACTTGCAAATCTTGTACAGTCGAACGAAGACGCCCGAGCGTTGGGTACCGAGGGCGATTGATGGCTAAGGCGAACATGGCGGAACCCGCCGAGACGAACGACACCGGCGATGCGCCACTGATCGACATGAACGATGCGTCGATCAAGAAGGTCATCGCGCGCGCCAAGAAGCGTGGCTACATCACCTATGATCAGCTCAACGAGGCCTTGCCGCAGGGCGAGATGTCGTCCGACCAGATCGAGGACATCAGCGCCGCGCTGAGCGAGATGGGCATCAACATCGTCGACAACGACGAAGCCGGCGAGGAAGGCGAGGCCGAGCCCGCCAAGGACGACGACGACGAGCCCGAGGCCGCCGACGCCGAAGCCGACACAGGCCCCGCGATCGAGAAGAAGAAGGAGACCGTCGATCGCACCGACGATCCGGTCCGCATGTATCTTCGCGAGATGGGCGCGGTCGAGCTGCTCAGCCGCGAGGGCGAGATCGCGATCGCCAAGCGGATCGAGGCGGGTCGCGACACGATGATCCTCGGTCTGTGCGAATCGCCGATCACCTTCAACGCGATCATCGACTGGTCGACCGCGCTCAACGAGGGCACGATGCAGCTGCGCGAGATCATGGATCTCGACGCGATGCTCTCGAAGGACCCCGCGCCGGAGGCGATGGCCGAGGACGGCGAGGCCGACGACGGCGAGATCAGCGAGAAGAATGCCGGCCCCTCGTTCAAGGAAGAGGCCGAGCCCGAAGAGCCGTCCGCCGACGAGGACGAGGACGGCGAGCGTCGCGCCCCGCGCGCGTCGGACGACGAGGAAGAGGACAACACCCTCAGCCTCGCGCAGATGGAGGAACAGCTCAAGCCGATCGCGCTCGAGCGCTTCGCCAACATCACCGCGCTCTACAAGAAGTTCAGCAAGATCCAGCAGAGCCGCGTCGACGCGATGGGCATCGGCGGCGATTTCTCCGCGGCCGACGAGCGCAAGTATCAGAAGCTGCGCGAGGAGCTGACGGCCGAGGTCGAGAGCGTCCAGTTCCACAACGCCAAGATCGAATATCTCGTCGATCAGCTCTATGCCTATAACCGTCGCCTGACCGCGCTGGGCGGCCAGATGCTGCGCCTCGCCGAGCGCCACAAGGTGCCGCGCAAGGACTTCCTCGATCGCTATATCGGTCACGAGATCGACGAGAACTGGCTGGCGACGGTCAACAAGGTCGACAAGAAGTGGACCGCGTTCGTCGCCAACGAGAGCGAGGCGGTCGAGCGCATCCGCGCCGAGATCGCCGACATCACGCAGCAGACCGGCATGGCGCTCACCGAGTTCCGCCGGATCGTCAACATGGTCCAGAAGGGCGAGCGCGAGGCGCGTATCGCCAAGAAGGAAATGGTCGAGGCGAACCTGCGTCTCGTGATCTCGATCGCCAAGAAATACACGAACCGCGGTCTTCAGTTCCTGGATCTCATCCAGGAGGGCAATATCGGCCTGATGAAGGCGGTCGACAAGTTCGAGTATCGCCGCGGCTACAAGTTCAGCACCTATGCGACCTGGTGGATCCGCCAGGCGATCACCCGCAGCATTGCCGATCAGGCAAGAACGATCCGCATCCCGGTCCACATGATCGAGACGATCAACAAGCTGGTCCGCACCAGCCGCCAGTTCCTCCACGAGCAGGGCCGCGAGCCCACGCCCGAGGAAATGGCCGAGCGCCTCTCCATGCCGCTCGAGAAGGTCCGCAAGGTGATGAAGATCGCCAAGGAGCCGATCAGCCTCGAAACGCCGATCGGCGACGAAGAGGATTCGCACCTCGGCGACTTCATCGAGGACAAGAACGCGATCATCCCCGTCGATGCCGCGATCCAGGCGAACCTCAAGGAAACCGTCACGCGCGTGCTGGCGAGCCTCACCCCGCGTGAAGAACGCGTGCTGCGCATGCGCTTCGGCATCGGCATGAACACCGATCACACGCTCGAGGAAGTCGGCCAGCAGTTCAGCGTGACCCGCGAGCGCATCCGCCAGATCGAGGCGAAGGCACTGCGCAAGCTGAAGCATCCAAGCCGCAGCCGGAAAATGCGGAGCTTCCTCGACCAGTAAGGGTTGCGGAATTCTGATCGAACGAACGGGCCGCGGTGGAAACACCGCGGCCTTTTTTTTTCGATGCTGATCGAGGCGACGCGACCTCAAAGTTTGATAATTCAGTTCGCACGTAGATAGCGCCGATCGCCCGACTACTCTAGATTTTGAGCTAAGAGTGTCGCTAGTGCCGAGCGTTTACTTAGCATATTTGACCGGCCTTACCTTAACCCTTCCGTAAACGAACTAAATCGTTCAATGGTGCTGTCTAGTGACGGGGGGGGGTACACGATGGCTGATAATGACCTGGTAACGGGCCCAAATACGAATGCTGCGGTTTCCTTAGACGACTTACCAATGACAGCACTACAGGCGATCTATCACGCCGTAACAGGTAAAACGGAGAACCTAGCAAAACTTCTAAATGGTAGCGTTCTAATCGATCAAGCCGACATAGATCGGCTCTACACTATGCTAATGCAGCAGATTGACGTTATCGATACGGTAACCGCTCCGACCGTGACTATTGTTATCAAAACTGCTGACGCACGTACTATGCGACACAGCTCTTGGGCGCACTTCAAGCGATTCCAAACAAACGAATTCATAATTACGTCTGAGGTTGTTTTACGCATAGAGATGCTGATGAAACTGCCAAATTTGGTAGCACCCCAGAGAATGGTAATTAATATATCATTAGACTCTTCTCTCCCGGTTATCGCCCCCGATGAGAGGATGACACCAGACACCGGCCTTTTAGACTTTCTGATAGCTTTTGGCGGAAATTGGCGAACTTGTCGCGTAAGCGTCGACTTTGTTGACTTCATAACGGCTCAGCGGTTTATATCCTCGGCCGAAGAGTGGTTTAACCAACTCCGCAAGATGCCACAGACTAAGATAAATAGCTGGCTTGTGAGAAATTGGCGCCTATTGAAAGATACAATTGATAATACGCCTACCATAGGCCTTGCAGCATTTGTTGCGTTTTACGGGGCAAGGCACCCTGATTATCCTGACACCCTCTCTGCCCCGCTATCATCTGCGGCGTTAGCGATCGCGATAATGGCTATATTGTCTTCAACCAAGGGTCAAATGGCAGTCTTTTTTATGAGACGACTTACGCATAATATTTTACCGACCATAATTTTGCTAACGACTGGGGATGAAAGGCGCTTTGATGATTACCAAAAGGCAAGAGCCTCTGCATCTACAACTATAGCCGCTTGGCTAATGCTACCTGTAATCAGTATATTGTTAAATATCGCTTCAAATTATATTTATGATTATTTCAGATGAAATGAAGCCATAGAATTATGAATTGACAGCCTCCCCATGAGAAACGGGAGGAATAGCAGTCGAACCGCGTCGACATTCCTTCTAAAGCCCCGCCATGCCCCGCCTGATCCTCTTCAACAAACCCTACGACGTCCTCAGCCAGTTCACCGACGCGAAGTCGCCGACGCCGCGCGCGACGCTGTCGCAGTTCGTTGACGTGCCCGGCGTCTATCCGGCGGGGCGGCTCGATCGCGACAGCGAGGGGCTGTTGCTGCTGACCGACGACGGCCGCCTCCAGGCGCGGATCGCGGATCCGAAGTTCAAGCTGGCCAAGACCTATCTCGTGCAGGTCGAGGGCGAGGCGGGCGAGGCCGCGCTCGATGCCTTGCGCGACGGCGTCGTGTTGAAGGACGGCCCCACCCGCCCCGCCGAGGTCGAACGGATCGACGCGCCCGACCTCTGGCCGCGCGTGCCGCCGATCCGCGTGCGTGCGAGCATCCCCGATTGCTGGCTGAGGATCACGATCCGCGAAGGCCGCAACCGGCAGGTCCGCCGGATGACCGCCGCGATCGGCCACCCGACGCTCCGCCTCGTCCGCTGGAGCATCGGCGACTGGACCCTGGCGGATCTCGCCCCCGGCCGCTGGCGCGACGCCTGACCCGGCCCTGCGCCGCCCGCCTCAACACCACGGCCGACGATCCACACGGGCCACCACCCCACCCACACCGTCATCCTGACGAACGTCAGGACCCAGGGCCACAAGCGCCGCCGCCCCTCCCACGCCGTCATCCTGACGAAAGTCAGGATCCAGGGTCACACGGGCGGCCCTCCATGGCGCTCGTCACCGCCCGGCCCGCTGTAAGGAACGCTGCTGGCGTTATCGCTGCAAAAGGCGCAGCCTGCCCGCATGGCCTGGTCTGATCCAGCCTCGACTCGCACCCCCGCCTCCGCGGCCGTCGGGTCATGCCCGACAGGGGGTCGTCACCCCCGCGCGAAAAAACGCGCTATCGTCTCAACATTCGCAACATTCGCGGTCCCCGCCCCCGCCCCTGCTCTCGCCAGACGCCGGACGACGGGCACGAAAAAGGGCGCGGGGACCATCGCCCCCGCGCCCTCGATCGCGTCTCGCAGGATCCGATTACTCGGCGGCTGCGGTGCCCTTGGCGGGGCGCATGTCGCGACGCTCGGCGATACGCGCTGCCTTGCCGGTGCGGCCACGCAGGTAATACAGCTTGGCGCGACGCACGGCGCCCTTGCGGACGACTTCGATCGAATCGACGTTCGGCGAGTAGAGCGGGAAGACGCGCTCGACGCCCTCGCCGAAGCTCATCTTGCGCACGGTGAAGTTGCTGCCCATACCCTTGTTCGAGCGCGCGATGCACACGCCCTCATAGTTCTGAATACGGGTGCGCTCGCCTTCGACGACCTTCACGCCGACCTTCAGCGTATCGCCGGGGCGGAAATCGGGGATCGTCTTGTTGGCCAGGAACTTCGCGATGTTCTCGGCTTCGATCGTCTGCAACAGGTTCATAGTCAGTCCTCGTGTCGCCGCGCGCCAGAGGGCGACTGGACCCGAGCGCCCTCATGGCGCTCCCAAAGGTCCGGTCGCCGTGACCGTGTATCGATCTCCGCGCGGCGTTTGCGCCATGCGTCGATCTTCGCATGATCCCCCGATCGCAGCACCTGCGGGATCGTGCGCCCTTCCCATATCTGAGGTCGGGTATAATGCGGATATTCGAGAAGCCCCGTTTCGAAGCTCTCGTCATCCCCACTAGAAGCCGCGCCCATTACGCCGGGCAGCAGCCGAATGCAAGCATCGAGCAGCACCAGCGCGCCCATCTCGCCGCCCGACAGGATATAGTCGCCGATCGACACCTCCTCGATGTCGCGCGCCTCGAACAGCCGCTCGTCGAACCCCTCGAACCGCCCGCACAGCACGGTGACGCCGGGGCCTTTGGCCAGCGCCCGGACGCGCTCCTGCGTCAGCGGCCTGCCGCGTGGCGTCATCGCCAGCACCGGCCGCCCGTCCGCGACACTGTCGATCGCCGCGGCGACCACGTCCGCGCGCAACACCATCCCCGCGCCGCCACCCGCCGGCGTGTCGTCGACCGAGCGATGCTTGTCGGTCGCGAAGTCGCGCAGCTGGACGGGCTCGCATGACCACCGCCCCTCCCCCAGCGCCCGCCCGGCCAGCGACGTGCCGAGCGGCCCGGGGAACATCTCGGGGTACAGCGTCACGATCGTCGCCGCCCAGGGCAGCTCGCCCGCCGCCAGCCGCGCCAGCCGCGCCTCCTCCTGCGCCGCGGCGAGGATTTGGGGCACGACGTCGGCGGGGAATTCACACCCCCGCGCCTTCAGCCATTTCAGGCGTGCAAGGAACGCGTCGGCGCTGTCCTCGACATACTCCGCCTCCACCCCGCACCGCTCTATGGCAGGCTCGGCGACCTGCGCGACATACCGGCGCACCCCGTCCGCGGTGTGCGACGCATAGGCGTGGAGATCGCCTTCCAACCAACGACAATAGCTCATGCCGCACGCCGCTATCACTCCCGCGCCCGGCTTGCGATAGCGATCGAGCGTTTCGCCACCGGAACGGATTCGCCGCGCCGCGCTTATAGCGGGATGGACGATTGCATCATCATCGGCGCCGGCCCCGCGGGCCTCACCGCCGCGATCTATCTCGCGCGGTTCCACCTCTCGATCCGGCTGTTCGACTGCGGCAGCAGCCGCGCCGCGCTGATCCCCTGCACGCACAACCACGCCGGCTACCCCGAAGGCATCCGCGGCACCGACCTCCTTGCCCGGATGTTGGCCCAGGCAGAGACCTATGGAGCGGTACGCGAGGCCGCGCGGGTCGATGCAATCGAGGTGGACGACGACGGCTTCACCGTCCGCCTCGGCGACCGCCGCGCCCGCGCGCGGAGCGTCCTGCTGGCAACAGGCGTCGTCAACAACCGCCCCGCCATGCCCGACGCGCTTCATGACGAGGCCCTGGAGGCCGGGCTTCTCCGCTATTGCCCGATCTGCGACGGCTATGAGGTTACCGACAAGCGCGTCGGCGTCATCGGCACTGGCGACCACGGCATGCGCGAAGCGCTGTTCCTGCGCGGCTACACCGCCGACGTCACCCTGATCGCCCCGGACGGCGGCCATGATCTCGACGCGACGTGCGAGGCCGCGCTGGACGACGCCGGCATCGTCCGCGTCGGCGGCCCTTGCGGCAACTACGCGATCGAAGACAACCGGTTCGCGCTCGACACGGTCGACGGGCGATTGTTCTTCGACAGCGTCTACCCGGCGTTAGGCTCGGTGATCCGCTCCGAGCTCGCCGTCGCGGCCGGCGCGCGTGCGACGGACGAAGGCTGCCTAGAGGTCGACGACCACCAGCGCACCTCGATCCCGGGACTGTTCGCAGCGGGCGATGTCGTGAAGGGGCTCGACCAGATCAGCCACGCGATGGGCGAAGCCGGCGTGGCCGCCACGACCATCCGCAACATGCTGTCGGAACAGCGCCCTATCCGGCGCTGACTTCGGATGCCTCACCGCGAAGGCGGGTATCCCGCCTGCGTGAGCGAGCAATAAGTTCGAAGGAACTATTCGGTAGCGAAAGACGCCTCGACTACGAGTCGTTCCGCATCCCACTCTGGAACCGCCTCGACGCGCATCGGCACCATAAACCGCTTTGCAGTCGGCCGTTCGATCTCGATCACGTCGCCCGCACCGAAATTATCGATCGCGACAACGCGCCCGATCGCCTCGCCATCTGTCGAGACGACGGAGAGCCCGATCAGGTCTGTATGATAATATTCGCCATCCTCGAGCGGCGGCAACGACGATCGCGGCACCGTCAATTCGGTCCCGCGCATCGCTTCTGCAGCGTTCCGATCGGCGACCTCGGCAAAGCGGGCGATCGTGCCGTTGTTGCCAGGACGCGCGGACTTAAGCGTCAGCGCGCCGTCGTTGAAACTCTTGTAGCCCGACATGGTCTCGGCAAAGACTTTCAGCCGCACCTCGCCGCCGATGCCGTGCGCGCCGATCACGACGGCGAGCGTGACCTTATCCCTGCGCGGAGCCGGTATCGGGTCCAGGGGTGTCGTCGGCGCCTTCTGCGGGGTCGTCGGCGGAGACGCCTTCATTGCTGGCATCTTCGATGTCCTCGGGTGCGGGGGCTGTTCTGGGATCTGGATCGGGGGTCATCATGCGCTCCTTGTGGGTGATGGACCGACAAAGAACGCTCGAACCGCCATTCGGGTGCGGGCGTGGCCTACACTCGAAACGGCATCCCCGTCAGACCAGGGATGACGCGAACAAGAGCGGCCGGGTATCACACCCGGCCGCTCCCGGTCTTATGCCTCGGTGGTTGCGGGCTCTTCAGCTGCGTCGGCAGCAGGTGCCGCCTTTGCAGCTGCTTCGGCCTCGGCAGCTTCAGCCGCCTTGGTCGCACGCTCTTCAGCGCGCTCGGTGGCCTTCTCGCCGGGCTTGCCCTTGTTCGGGTTGTTGCGTGCCGAACGCTCGAGAACGCCTGCTGCGTCGAGGAAGCGTGCGACGCGGTCGGTCGGCTGCGCGCCGACGCTCAGCCAATGCTTCGCGCGATCGGCGTCGAGCTGCACGCGCTGCTCGTTGTCCTTGGCGAGGAGCGGGTTGTAGTTGCCGATCTTCTCGATGAAGCGGCCATCACGCGGGCTGCGCGCATCGGCAACGACGATCTTATAATAAGGGCGCTTCTTGGAGCCGCCACGTGCGAGACGAATGTTGATTGCCATGATATTTTCCTTCGTTTTCTAATATTTCGCCCGGCAAACGCCGGGGTAATGGGGTTGAGTAAGAGGTTATTTCTTCTTCAGAAAATCGTCGAAGCCCGCAGGCAGCTGCGGCATCTTCCCGCCCAGGCCCGGCAGGCCACCCCCGGAATTGCCCCCAGGGAGCCCACCTGCGCCGGCCTTGTTGAGCATGTCGCCCATCTGCGGCCCGCCGATCGCGTTGCCGATGCCGCCAAGACCACCGCCCATGCCGCCCTTGCCGAGCATCGCCATCATGCCCTTCATGCCGCCCATCTTCTTGATCTTCTTCATGGCGGTCGACATTTCGAGGTGCATCTTGAGCAGCTTGTTGACCTCCTGCACCGTGGTGCCGGAGCCCTTGGCGATGCGGATCTTGCGCTTGGCGTTGATCAGCTCGGGCTTGGCGCGCTCCTTGATGGTCATCGAACCGATCATCGCATCCATGTGGACGAGAACTTTCTCACCGCCGACCGAAGCGACCGCGCCCTGCGCCTTCTTCATGCCGGGGATCATACCCGCCAGCGCACCGAGCCCGCCCATCCGCTGCATCTGCGCCAGCTGAGCACGCAGGTCGTTCATGTCGAACTGACCCTTGGCCATCTTGGCCGCCATCCGCTCGGCGTCTTCGGCCTGGATCGACTCCGCGGCGCGCTCGACGAGGCTGACGACGTCGCCCATGCCAAGGATACGCCCGGCGACCCGCTCGGGATGGAACGCCTCGAGCGCATCGAGCTTCTCGCCGGTACCCGCAAACTTGATCGGCTTGCCGGTGACCGCACGCATCGACAGCGCAGCGCCGCCGCGCGCATCGCCGTCCATCCGGGTCAGCACGATACCCGTCAACGGCACCTGGTCGGAGAAGTTCTGCGCGACGTTGACCGCATCCTGGCCGGTCAGCGAATCGACGACGAGAAGGATCTCGGCCGGGTTCGCGACGTCGGCGACCGCCTTCATCTCGTCCATCAGCGCCTGATCGACATGGAGGCGACCCGCGGTATCGAGCATCAGGACGTCGAAGCCCTGCAGCTTGGCCGCCTGCATCGCGCGCCGTGCGATATCGACCGGCTGCTGGCCGGCGACGATCGGCAAGGTCGCGACCGAAATCTGCGTGCCGAGCGTCGCGAGCTGTTCCTGCGCGTTCGGGCGATTGACGTCGAGCGACGCCATCAGCACCTTCTTGCGATCGCGCCCACCGGGCCCTGCCGACAGCCGCTTGGCGATCTTGGCGGTGGTGGTCGTCTTGCCCGAGCCCTGAAGCCCGACCATCATGATGATCGCAGGCGGCGTGACGCCCAGATCGAGCTCGGACGCGTCCGCGCCCAGCATCTCGACCAGCGCATCGCTGACGATCTTGACGACCTGCTGCCCCGGCGTGACCGAGCGCAGGACGTTCTGGCCGATCGCCTTCTCGGTCGCCTTCTCGACGAAGTCGCGCGCGACGGGCAGCGCGACGTCGGCTTCGAGCAGCGCAACGCGAACCTCGCGCATTGCCGCGCGCACGTCCGCTTCGGTCAGCGCACCCCGGCCGCGCAGGCGGTCGAAGACGCCGCCAAGACGATCGCTCAGGCTTTCGAACATCGAGACACTCCCAATCACCATTACCGGACACATAACGACGCCCAACGCAAAAGCGCCGGCGGGCGAAACCTCGCCGGCCAGCGTGCATCCTTGGATGCTCGTCACATGTGCCCCGTAACGGAACGTGGCGTGCTGCTTACGCGACCCGGGCCGCCGACGCAAGCGACCCGTCCGTCGATGCGCTGCGACGGCGTCCAACGTCAAAGCCCCTCCCCGCCATATTGGACGGATCGACGCTCTTAACCGGTCCTACACTTATGCTATGTCATATGTGTGTCCGCCCCGACCTCACAGGCGATCCAGCCCATGACCGCACCGCCGGCGGCGACCCGTTCGCCCCGCACCATCAACCGGGAATTCGTCACCGGCGCCGTGACCGGGGCTGCAGCGTTGATGCTCGTCGGTACCGGCGGCGCCGTTCTGGTCGGCATCTTTGCCCGTCTGACGGGACGCAGTTCCGGTATCGACCAGGGTCTGGTTGTCGCCGTGCTGCTCAATGTCGCGCTGTTGCTATTTGGCTGCCTGCGCTATCGCGCGCTCACTGCCGAGCTCAACGAGGCGACCGATGCGGGTCATCGCGCCCGCGTTCTGGCACAGCGGGATTCGCTGACCGGATTCCTCAATCGCCGCAGTCTGTCCGAAGACGGCGCGACCCTGTTCGGCAGCGCGAGACGCCGGGGCAAGGTGGTGGCGATGCTCACGATCGACGTCGACTTCTTCAAGAGCGTCAACGACATGCACGGCTATGCCGTCGGCGACCAGGTGCTCGTCCATGTCGCGGAGACGATCGCGGCCATCGCCCCCACATCAAGCCTTCTGGCACGCCTGGGCGCGGACGAGTTCGCCTGCGCCTTCGTCTTCGATCCGGCGCATCAAGGGGTGGCAGATCGGATCGCGGAGCGTCTCGTCACCGGCTTCGCGCGGCCCTTCCGTGCGAACGGCGTCGACATTCACGCCACCGTGTCGATCGGCGTCGCCCGCTCGGACGCGGACTGTGCCTCGATCGACGCGCTGTTGCGGAACGCGGACATCGCCCTCCATGCGGCCAAGACGGCGGGCCGCAATCGCCACGTCTGGTTCAACACCGCGATGGAGCAATCGCTGCAGGTGCGCGGTGAACTCGAATCCGGACTTCGCCTCGCGGTCGCCGCGCAGGACATCATCCCCTATTTCGAGCAGCAGGTGGACCTCGCCACGGGGCTTACCACCGGGTTCGAGGTTCTGGCGCGCTGGGACCATCCAACACGCGGGATGATCCCCCCGGACGTCTTCATCCCGATCGCCGAGGAGATCGGCGTCATCGGCGACCTGTCGCTGTCGCTCATGCGCCAAGCCTGTACTGCGGCACGCGACTGGGATTCGGCGCTGACGCTGTCGATCAACATTTCCCCGGTCCAGCTGCGCGACGCATGGCTGGCGCAAAAGATCATCAAGACGCTGGTCGAGACGGGCTTTCCCGCCAGCCGGCTCGAGATCGAGGTCACCGAAAGCGCGCTGTTCGACAATCTGGCGCTTGCCCAGTCGATCGTCGGCAGCTTGAAGAATCAGGGCATCCGCCTGGCGCTCGACGATTTCGGCACCGGCTTTTCCAGCCTTGCGCATCTGCGCGCGCTGCCGTTCGACCGTATCAAGATCGACCACAGCTTCGTCGCGTCGATCCTCGACAATGCGGAGAGCATGGCGATCGTCAACACGATCGTCCGGCTTGGCGACAGCCTGAACCTGCCGGTCACCGCCGAGGGCATCGAGGACGCCGCGGTCGAGGAGCGGCTGCGCGCGCTCGGCTGCGCCAAGGGACAGGGCTATCTCTACGGCCGCCCCATGAACGCCGCGCAGCTGCGCCGGCTGCTCGCCGAACAGCGCCTGCTCGCACACCAGCCCGATGGCGATTTCCCCCCGGTCCGCGGCATAGCGCCACGACTCGCTGGTTGACGGCGGCCTCGCCGCAGCCTGACCACGGGCGTGCCGACTGCCGAGCCGCCATCCTTACTCCAGCCCGCCGCTGCAAGCCGTGGACTTTGCCCCCCGCCCCTCCTAGATCGCGCATCATGCCGTCTGCCCCGCTGCCAGAGGTCGTCAGCCTCGGCTGCCGTCTCAACATCGCCGAAAGCGAGACCATCCGTGCGCTCGTCGCCGGGCGGGACATGGTCGTGGTCAACAGCTGCGCCGTCACCAACGCGGCAGTGAAGGCGACGCGGGTTGCGATCCGCCGGGCCCGGCGCGATCGCCCGGATGCGCAGATTGTCGTCACCGGATGCGCGGCGCAGATCGACCCGGGTGCCTTCGCGGCGATGCCCGAGGTCGATCGCGTGATCGGCAATGCCGACAAGCTCTCCGCCGCAGCCTGGGACATGCCCGCCCCGGTGGTCGTCAGCGACATCATGCAGGTTCGCGAAACCGCGCCGCATCTGGCCGCGAGCTTTTCGACGCATGCCCGCGCCTTTGTCGAGGTCCAGAATGGCTGCGACCATCGCTGCACCTTCTGCGCGATTCCCTTCGGACGCGGACCAAGCCGCTCCGTCCCCGCGGGCGCGGTCGTCGACCGCGTCGCCGGGCTGGTCGATGCGGGACACCGCGAGATTGTGCTGACGGGCGTTGACCTGACCAGCTATGGCCCCGATCTTCTCGGCGCCCCCACGCTCGGCCAGCTTGTCGAGCGCATTCTGCACGCGGTGCCGCGGCTCGAGCGGCTCCGTCTGTCGTCGCTCGACGGCATCGAGATCGACGACCGGCTCTTCGCGCTTCTGACGACCGAGCCCCGGATCATGCCGCACGTCCACCTCTCGCTCCAGGCGGGCGACGACATGGTGTTGAAGCGGATGAAGCGACGTCATTCGCGCGCCGAGAGCGTGGCGCTCGTCCAGCGGCTCAAGACCGCCCGTCCCGACATCGCGATCGGCGCGGACCTGATCGCCGGGTTCCCGACCGAAGACGAGGCGATGTTCCAGAACACGCATGCGCTGATCGCTGACTGCGACATCGTCCATTCGCACATCTTTCCCTATTCGCCACGCGCCGGTACGCCCGCTGCCCGGATGCCGCAGGTCGAACCCGAGATCCGCCGCCGACGCGCTGCGATCCTCCGCGAAACGGGCCAGGCTGTTCGCGCGGCATGGTTGCAGACGCTGGTCGGGACGACGCAGCACCTGCTGGTCGAACGTCCGGGCGACTCCGGCCATGTCGGAAATTTCGCGGAAGTCCTGCTGGACGCGCCTGCGGCACCGGGCGACATCCTCCGAATCACGATCACCGGCGTTCTGGGCGAGCGCCTGAGCGCAACACGGGAATCCCTATGAGCACCACCCCAAGCTGGCACGACAAACTCATCGGCGGCTTCAAGCGTACCTCTGACCGGCTCGTCGGCAATCTCGCGGGCCTCAGCGGCGCGCGGCTCGACGATGCGACGCTCGACGAGATCGAGGAGGCGCTGATCGCATCGGACCTCGGTCCCGAAACCGCCGGCCGCATCCGCCATCGGCTCGCCGAGGGTAGCTTCGAGCGCAACATGGAAGAGCTCGGCATCCGCGTCATCGTCGCGGAAGAGGTCGAAAAGGTCCTCGCCAAGGTCGCCAAGCCGCTTGAGATCGACGCCTTCCCACGCCCGCAGGTTATCCTGGTGATTGGCGTCAACGGGTCGGGCAAGACCACCACCATCGCCAAGCTCGCGCATCTGCTGATGGAACAGGATTACGGCGTCATGCTGGCGGCGGGCGACACGTTCCGCGCTGCCGCGATCGGCCAGTTGCGCACCTGGGCTGAGCGCGTCGGCGTGCCGATCGTCACCGGACCGGAAGGCGGCGACGCAGCGGGCGTCGTATGGGATGCGGTAAAGAAGGCGACCGAGACGGGGATCGACGTGCTGATCGTCGACACCGCCGGCCGTCTGCAGAACAAGCGCGAACTGATGGACGAGCTCGCCAAAATCCGTCGCGTGCTCGGCCGTATCAATCCCGAGAGCCCGCACGACATCGTCCTCGTCCTCGATGCGACGACGGGGCAGAATGCGCTCCAGCAGATTGAAGTCTTCAAGGAGGTGGCGGGCGTGACCGGCGTCGTGATGACCAAGCTTGACGGCACCGCGCGCGGCGGCGTGCTGGTCGCAGCGGCGGAGAAATACGGCCTGCCGATCCACGCGATCGGTATCGGCGAAGGCATGACGGACCTGCGCCCGTTCGACGCAAACGAGGTCAGCCGGATCATCGCGGGCGTCGAGAGCGTCCGAAAATAACCCACAGCCCCGCTCTCCGGTCTTACCGCAATTCCTGGATACAATAGTGACCAAGCCCCCCCTGTCCCCCGGCCTGCGCATGGCGATCGATTATGGTCCGCTCGCGATCTTCTTCGCGGTGAACTTCCTCACCCCCGGCGCACCGATCGCGCGCGTCGTCACCGCGACGACCGCGTTCATCGTCGCAACGATCGTCGCGATGATCGTCTCGAAGGTAAAGGCGGGACAAATCTCGCCGATGCTGTGGATGTCGGGTGCGCTGATCGTCGTGTTTGGCGGCCTGACGATCTATTTCCATGACCAGCGCTTTATCCAGATGAAGCCCACGATCATCTACGCGATGTTCGCTGCCATCCTGACCTTCGGGCTGGTGACCGAGCGCCCGCTGCTTCAGTCGCTGCTCGGCACCGCCTATCCAGGACTGACGGCCGAGGGATGGCGCAAGCTCACGCGCAACTGGATGGTTTTCTTCGTGTTCATGGCGGTGTTGAACGAAGTCGTCTGGCGGAACACCACGTGGGATTTCTGGGTCGGCTTCAAGCTCTGGGGCGCGATCCCGATGACGTTGATCTTCGCCTTTGCCAACATTCCGATGCTGCTGAAGCATGGATTGCAAACGGGCGACAAGGCCGTCACCGACCTGCCGCCCGAAGGGTAATTATAAACCGTCATCCCGGTAAAGCCGGGATGACGGTAACGGGATCGGCTCAGCCAGCGACCTTCGCGTAACGCTCGCCGACGACGTCCCAGTTCACGATATCCCACCACGCCTTCAGATAGCCCGGACGATCATTCTTGTACGTCAGGTAATAGGCGTGCTCCCAGACGTCGTTGCCGAGCAACGGCGTACCGGGCTCCTTGGCATCGTCCATCAACGGATTGTCCTGATTCGGCGTGCTCGTGACCTTCAGCTTGCCGCTGTCATCGGCGATCAGCCATGCCCAGCCCGATCCGAACTGCCCCGCACCCTTGGTGTTGAACTCGTCCTTGAGCTTGTCGAGGCTGCCGAAATCGCGATCGATCGCCTCGGCGAGCTTGCCCGACGGCGCCTGGCCAGTCTTGGCTGCCATGGTCTTCCAGAAGAAGTCGTGGTTCCAGAAACCGCCGCCATTGTTGCGCACGAGGGGCGGCTGCGACGAGATCATACCGAGAATGTCCTCGATCGACTTGCCCGCAAGCGCGGAGTCCTTCTCGACGCCCTCGTTCAGCTTGGCCGTGTAGGCCGCATGATGCTTGTCGTGATGAAACTTCATCGTTTCCTGATCGATCACGGGCTCGAGCGCGTCATAGGCGTAAGGCAGCGGGGGAAGTTCGAAAGCCATCAGGAGTCTCCTCAAAGACAATGGGTGAATGGGGTCGGACGTCAAACGCCCGCGGCACCCAAATGGTCCCCGGACGGTCGTTACACAAGCGGATCGGACGTCGATCAGCCGCCGGCGTGCAACAGTTCGTGCCGCTTCAGGGCATGTCGCAACTGATCATAGCTGAGCCCCAGCGCCTCGGCGGTGGCGCGCTGGTTGAAGCGATGCTCGGCCAGCGCACGCGACAGCAGGTCGCGCTCGAACCGGGACACGCGCGACTTGAAATCCGACGGCCCGTCCTCGCACGCGACGACCGGATCGTCGGCGTCATCCTCTTCCGCGTTACCAGTTCCGCCGGCAGACGCGGCCACCGCTGCCGGCGGCTGGACCAGCTTGCGGTCCGCAGCGCCCGGCCTGTGCGGCGACTGGAATGGATCGATCTCGATCGCATCGATCGGCCCCTCATGCTCCCAGCGATAGACCGCGCGTTCGACGACGTTGCGCAGCTCACGGACATTGCCCGGCCAGTCATAGTCCGCCAGCGCAGCGCGTGCTGAGGGTCCGAACCCCTCCCACCGCTCGCGCCCGAGCTCGGACGCCATCCGTCGACCGAAATGGTCCGCCAGCACCATCACGTCGCCGGCCCGCGCGCGCAGCGGCGGCAGCGTGACGACCTCGAATGACAACCGATCGAGAAGATCGGCGCGAAATTCATGCCGCATCACCTTGTCGGGCAGATGCTCGTTGGTCGCAGCCACGATCCGGACGTCAACGCGCAGCGGCCGCGATGAGCCGATCCGGGTGATCTCGCCATATTCGACGGCGCGCAGCAATCGGTCCTGCGCCGCCATCGACAGCGTGCCCAGCTCGTCAAGGAACAGGGTTCCACCATCTGCCTCCTCGAACCGCCCGACCCGTGCCTTGGTCGCACCGGTGAACGCGCCTGCCTCATGTCCAAACAATTCTGCCTCGATCAGCGTCTCGGGCAGCGCGGCGCAGTTCATGATCACGAGCGGCTGGTCCCAACGCGGGCTCAGCCGGTGGAGTCGCTCGGCGACCAGTTCCTTGCCCGTGCCGCGTTCCCCAATCACGAGCACCGGTCGGTCGAGCGCCGCCGCGCGCGACGCACGTTCGAGCGCTCCCATGAACGCGCCGGACTGGCCGATGACCTGCGTTGTTCTCTCCATTGCCAAAGTGTGGCGGAAATTCCCAACGCATAGCAAGGAACAATCTGCCCGCTCGACGCTCTGCCGGCACAACCGCATGATTTCCGGGCTTTTCTAAAACTGGCACGACTGATGCAAAGCTTTGGACAACCCGCCCAAAGGCGGAACCAACCATCGCCTCAAAGGGGACACATCATGATCAAGACCGACATCGTCCGCACCGTCGCCACGCTCGCCTGCACCTTCGTCGTCAGCGCCACCTTCATCCTCGCGGCGGTGGCGCCCGCACATCAGGCGCCCGCTACGCGACACACCGCAATCGTGGCATAAGGTTCGTCCGCCGCACGAAGACCCTGGAGTAGAATTTACATGGGCATTTTTTCCCGCACCCGCGACATCGTTGCCGCCAACTTCGCCGACCTCATCGAGAAGGCGGAGGATCCGGCCAAGATGATCCGGATGATCATCCTGGAGATGGAGGAAACGCTGGTCGAGGTTCGCGCTTCCGCCGCGCGCACCATCGCGGACCAGAAGGAGATGCGCCGCCATATCGCCAAGCTGGAACAGCTCCAGGAAAACTGGACCGAGAAGGCCGAGCTCGCGCTGAGCAAGGACCGCGAGGATCTTGCCAAGGCTGCACTGGTCGAACGCCAGAAGGCGTCCGACATGGCCGAGCAGCTCAAGGCGGAAGTCGGCGTCCTCGACGATGCACTCAGTGCGTCCGAGGCGGACATCGCCAAGCTGCAGACCAAGCTGCGCGAGGCGCGGACCAAGCAGAATGCGGTGCAGACGCGGCTGGAAAGCGCGAACAACCGCACCCGGCTTCGCGAGATGTATAACGGTCCAAAGACGCACGAGGCTTTCAGCCGCTTCGACATTCTCGACCGCCGCGTCGACGAGGCCGAGGGTCGCGCCGACGCGATGGGGCTCGGTGTCGTCAAGACGCTCGAGGAAGAGATTGCCGAGCTGCGCAGCAACGACAAGGTCGATGCCCAGCTCGCCGCGCTCAAGGCCCGCCTGAAGAAGGACGACTGAAATGGATTTCGAAGGACTCGTTGCCATTCTCGGCGCGCTCGTCGGGCTGCCCTGGTTGATCCTGCATTATGTCACCAAGTGGAAGACCGCACCCAAGATCACCGATGAGGACGAACGACTGCTCGACGAGATGCAGCTCCTCGCCCGCCGGCTCGAGGACCGGGTGCTGACGGTCGAGCGGATCATCGCCGCCGACAATCCCGACTGGAAGCCGGGGCTTGGCACCAGCCAGTCGTCCTATCTGTCCGATCGTCAGGCTGACCGCCCGATCGACACCCGCTTTGAACGCAACATGGATCGGAGGAACTGAAATGTCCGCCAGCCGCACCCAATTCTACCTCGACAAGCAGAACGCCAAATGGAAGGGCGTCTGCGCGGGGATCGCCGACTATACCGGGATCGATGTACTCATCGTCCGCGTCTCGGTCGTCCTGCTGACGCTCGCGGGGGGCTTTCCCTGGACGGTGATCGCCTATTGGCTAGTCGCGTGGATGGGACAGCCCAAGCCGTTCGGGCTGTACGAAACGCCCGACGACGCGAAGTTCTGGCAGGGCGTCCGCTCGAACCCGAAGCGCTCGACCGCAGAGGTCCGCAGCAAGTTCCGCGACATCGACCGTCGTCTCGCCGACATCGAGACGCACTATACCAGCCGGAGCAGCAGCAGCCTCGCGGCAGAGATCGACAGCCTGCGCTGAGACGCGGCGTAGACGGGGAGAATGACGATGAATTGGGGTGGACCGGGTTTCGTCGTCGCGATCATCGCGATCACGACGATGGGATGGGTAATCAACAACTGGATCCGCGCAAAGCATGGCTATGCGCTGGAGGATGAGTGGAGCGGGAAGACGCACCGGGTCGACCCGAAGGACGCCCGCAAGCTGGAGCTACTGTCCGGCGAAAACGAGCGCCTGACCGGCCAGGTCTCCCGTCTCGAAGAGCGAATCGCTGTTCTTGAGCGCATCGCCACCGATCCCGCGGAGCGGACCGCCCGCGAGATCGAGGCTCTCCGCCTCCAGCCAAGATAGAGGACGCCGCCATGATCAGCCCCCTGCTCATTCCCATTCTCGGCATATCCTGCGGCCTGCTCGCGATCTTCGGCGGCGTCTTCGTCAAGCCCTGGTTCGCCTATCGGCAGCGCCGGATGGAAATCGATGCCCAGCTCGTCGCCGAAAAGTTGGCGCAATATGCGGCACAGAATGAACGTCTCGAACAGCGCGTGAGGGTGCTGGAACGGATCGTCACCGACCGCGGGATCGGCCTGGCGGACGAGATCGACCTGCTCCGCGACGAGCGCCCCCTCAACTAGACCCGTATTCAGGAGCTGACCGATGAATCCCTTCACGATGGTCGTCTGTATCGTTTTGATCGTGGCGGTCTCCCGCGTGCTCCGGGCGCGATACCAGGCGCAAGGATCGCTTTCCGCCCCGGCGGATACCGCCGACACGCTGCGACTGCGCGACGAGGTGCGCCAGATGAAGGAGCGCATCCAGGTGCTCGAACGCGTCATCACCGACAACCACAAGAGCGTCGATCTCGACCGAGAGATCGAGCGGCTCCGCGACCGCTAGGAGGAGGCGGACATGACCGAACCGAACGTCTATATCACGCTCGCGCTGACCGGCCTGGTGGCGCTCGCGATGATCGTCACCGCGGGACTCGCCGGCTGGCGCGGCTGGCTGTCGCTCAGGCGCCTGGAGCTCGACCAGGCGCACGACACCGGCCTGCCCGTGGCGGTGTCGACCGGTGCGCGCATCGAGATCGCAGACCTGAAGGAACGCATCAAGAAGCTGGAGGCGATCGCCGCCGGGGTTGACCTGTAGCGCGGCAATCGTGTCCCGCGACACGCGCAGCGGTTGCGGGCGAGATGACGCGGGAGTACCGCGACGCCATGCCCAAGCTAGCCGATATCCATGAGGAATATGACTTCCTCGAACCCGACGACCGCTACCGCCTGCTGATCGACCTCGGACGCGATCTCGAACCCATGCCCGATGCCCTGAAGACGGATGCGACACTGGTTCGCGGCTGCTCGGCATCAGTATGGGTCTATCCGATGAAGACCGACGACGGCCGGCTTCATTTCCTTGCGGATTCGAACGCCGCGATCACCAAGGGTATCATCGCGCTCGTCCTGCAAGCGGTGCAGGACCAACCGCCGGCGGCGATCGTCGCGACCGACATCGGTGCGGAACTGGCGCCGTTCGATCTCGGCAAGCAACTCAGTTCGAACCGGACGCAGGGAATCCCGAACATGATCGCGTTGATCCGCGAGACCGCCGAACGCTACGCCAGCTAGGCGGCCTTGAGGCCGTCTTCCACCCGGGAAGGGGACGGCGGAGCGGCATCACCCCCGCGCAGCGTCGTTACGATCTCGCCAACGTCGGCGCCGGCGGGGACCAGCATCCACCGATCCGGCCTGGCCGCATCGATCATCACGACCGCATTCTTGGGGCATACCCCGAGACATTTGACTTCGACCACGCCGCGGTCGGCCTTGCGTCCCTTCTTCAGCCCGAACGCGGCGCGCAACAACTTGGCGAGCGGCGTGCGGCGCTTGTCGCCGAACCCGCCTGCAAGCTTCTTCGAACATTTGCCGCAGACCAGCACGCTGCCCTGCCAGCGGCTCGCCAGCACGCGGATCACGCCGGCTTCCACGTCCGTGCATCCTCTGCGGCGCGCAAGACCTCGTAAGCGGCCTGGACACCCTGAAACCGTGTTGCTGCATCCTTGTCGCCCGGACGCACATCGGGGTGATTGGCCTTGGCCATTCGCCGCCACGCGGCACGGACATCCTCGAACGTCGCATCGGGTTCGAGCTGCAGCACTTCAAGCGCACGCATCTCGTCGCGCGACCGACTGCCGTCGCCCGATCCCGCCCAGGCATAATGCTTAGGATCCGCATAGCCATCCGCGGTGCGCGTTTCCGCCGCCTCGCGCTCGGCGGCTTCCTCAGCGCTCAGACCTTCGAAATAATTCCAGCCGCGATTATACTCGCCCGCATGCGTCATGCAGAAATACCAGCGGTCCGGGCTGTTGGGCGATTTCGGCGCCGGGCAATTGCCGGGTTCGTTGCAGCCGTGCCGGTCGCACAATCGAACCGTCACCGCCTCGCTGCTCGAGCCATAGCCGCGCCACCGCGGAAATCCCCAATCGGGTGTACGTGTCGTGCTTCGCGCCATAGCCGTTCGAGATAGGCGTCCCCACCGACAACGCAACCGCGTACCGCACCGCCAAACGATCAAGCCACGCGGCCGTACCTGCGGCCGGGACCGACATTGCGCCTTGAGTCAGGAGGCGTTCATCGCCTAATGAACATGAATAAATTGTCATCTGGCATAGGGTAAAGCGTCTGCTCCGGGCGCATCCCGGCCGACGTCGCGGCGACAGGAGCCTTGGTGCAAACTCTCATTCCGAAGCTAAGCACGTGGCGGGCCGATCTTCCCGCGTCGATCGTGGTCGCCCTTGTTGCCCTGCCCCTGTGTCTGGGCGTTGCGCTAGCGTCAGGTGCGCCACTGTTCGCAGGCGTCATCGCCGGAATCGTCGGCGGCATCGCTGTTGGGCTATTCTCGAAATCGCCGCTGTCGGTCAGCGGACCGGCTGCGGGCCTGACGGTAATCGTCCTTGCGGCGATCGAAAGCATGCCGAGCTACCAGATGTTCCTGATGGCCGTCGTGCTGGCGGGCGTGCTTCAGATCGGGTTTTCGCTGACGCGCGCGGGTATCCTCAGCGAATTCGTGCCCTCCTCGGTGATCACCGGGATGCTGGCCGCGATCGGCCTGATTCTTATCCTCAAGCAAATTCCGCACGCCGTCGGCTTCGACCGCGAGGCCGAGGGGATCTTCGAATTCTCCACCGCCAACGGCGTCAACACCTTCTCGCGAATCATCGAAAGCCTGAGCGCGAGCGTGACCCCCGGTGCAATCCTGATTGCCGGGATCAGCCTGGCATTCCTGTTCTGGTGGGACGGCGCGAAACCAAAAAATGGCCCGCTCCGGTTCGTCCCCGGCCCGCTCGTCGTCGTCCTGATCGGCGTACTCGGCAATGCGTTGCTCGGCGCTGTGAAGCCTGATTGGCAGCTCCAGGCGACACATCTCGTCCAGGTACCCGTCACGCAGAAGCTTTCCGAATTTCCCACGCTGTTCACGCTCCCGGACTTTTCCGGCATCAGCATGGGCATCGTCTGGACAACTGCGGTCACGCTCGCAATCGTCGCGAGCTTGGAGTCGCTGCTCAGCGTGAAAGCGGTCGACGAGATCGATCCGCGCCGTCGCTCCACCGACAAGAACTGGGAGTTGCTCGCGCAGGGCGGGGGTAACATCCTGTCGGGCATGATCGGCGGGCTTCCCGTCACGTCGGTGATCGTCCGATCGTCGGCCAATGTCGACGCCAAGGCGGAGAGCAAGCTTTCGACCATGCTCCACGGCTTCTGGCTGCTGATCAGCGTTGCACTGATCCCGTCGCTGCTGAACCTGATCCCGCTCTCCGCGCTTGCCGCGGTGCTGATCGCGACCGGTTACAAGCTGACCAAGCCGAAGCTGTTTCTGGAACGCTACAAGCAGGGCTGGACGCAGTTCATCCCCTTCGTCGTCACGGTCGGCGCGATCCTGTTCACCGATTTGCTCGAGGGCATCGTGATTGGCATCGTAGTCGGCTTCGTGTTCGTCATTGCACGCAACTTCCGTACCGCGATCACCTTTGCCTGCGATGGCGACGACTGCCTCGTCCGTGCCCGCCGCAACCTGTATTTCATCCACAAATATGAATTGCAGAAGTCGCTGAACCGCGTGCCTGACAATACCCAGGTGCTGATCGATCTGTCGTCGACCAGCTATGTCGACCTCGACAATATCGACATCATCAACGCATTCATCAAAGGCGCGGAATATCGCGGTATCACCGTCAGCCTGCGCGGCGATATCGCCGGCAAGCGTGCTGCGTTGATCAACGCGCCATCGAGCGAGGTTCTGTACACATGAGACGCTACAAACAGCTGCTGCTCGCCAACAAGGCCTGGGTCGCAGAGCATACCGACGAGAATCCCGACTTCTTCAGCCGCCAGACGGTCGGCCAGAAGCCGGAATTCCTGTGGATCGGCTGCTCGGACAGTCGCGTCAGTCCCGAACAGATGACGATGACTCAGCCGGGCGGGATGTTCATCCACCGCAACATCGCCAACCTCGTCAACGATCACGACCTGAACCTCATGTCGGTGCTGCAATATGCGGTCGACGTGCTGAAGGTGAAGCATGTCATCGTATGCGGCCATCACGGTTGCGGCGGCATCATGGGTACGCTGCAAGGTGGCCTGGACGGTCCCGTCGACGAGTGGCTCGACACGGCGCGCGAAGTGCTGCGCGATCACCGCGACGAGATCGATGCGCAGCCTACCGAAGAGGCCAAGGTCAATCGCTTCGTCGAGGTCAACGTCCGCGACCAGCTCGTTCGCCTCGCGCGCACCAAGACGGTGCAGGATGCATTCGCCAAGGGCCAGGAACTGGCGCTCCACGGCTGGGTGTACGACATGCGCGACGGCCACATCAAACCGCTGATGGAGATCGCCGCCGATACTGTTCTCGACGAGATTGGCAGGCCGGACAAGGTGCTGGTCTAGGCTTGAAGCAAAGTCAGCGTCCACCCTGCCGCCTAACGGATTGGCAGCAGGGTGTACACGAACCCCGACGGACGTCACATTGCGGCCCGAACGCCGCAACGTTTAGCCCGGCAAGGTGAACCTGATACGATTCACCGTTGCGCCACAACCCAGCCCGCCGTCCGGACGATAGGTCTTCGCGAATTTCACCTTGGTGAGGAACTTCGTTCCAGCCTCGGAAAAGATGAACGGCGGATAGCTCAGCAACGCGCGCTGATTGATGACATGGCCATCGGCTGCGACGTCGAACTGGAGCTGGGTCCACCCCTCAAATCCCCAGCGCTGTGCCTCCATGGGAAATGCCTCCGAACCCGGCATGGCGATCATCTTGGGCGGGGCATCCATGATCGCGCACTGATTTGCCGTCAGCCCACTTGATGCGAATGTCGCGCGCGCCGCCTCGATCTGCCCATTGCTTTCCTCGATCGCGGCAATCCGGATCAAGGCACCCACCCGCAACGGATCGTTCGCCTGAAGTCCCTTGTCCTCCGCGACCTGCCGCAGGATCGCGAGCGACACGCCGTTCTTGTCCGACTTGCGGGATCGCGACACATTGCCGTCGACCATCATCAGCCGGATCGCGGCCCGAGCCTGCGGATCATTTGCGTAGACGGGGTCTGACAGCAGCGGCGATACCGTTCGATGATAGACGCCTGGCTTCCAGATGTCGGTGACCGCATTGATACGCGCGGGCAGATCGAAAGCCAGGCGTGCGCTTGGTGGCGCATCATTCGCCGTGGCAATAGCCAAACCACGCGCATGCAGAGCGGCGCGCTCTTCCTGTGCTACGGTCGGATTGCCGGTTACCCGGTAAAGCGCCGCCAACGTCTTCAATCCGTTCGGCGACTGGGTCATTGCCAAGGCCAACTCCGCGCGCTGCGCACCCAAGGCCGCCGCCGCCGGCCCTGTCGGCGCGGGCGGAACCGCCACGCCTTTATCCGCCAGCCACTGCTCGAGAGCCCCGCCCAGCCCGTCGCCGATGGACGGACGCTCGAACGCGGTCGAACACCGCATTTCGACCCGCACATTATAGCGGTAGAAGGCTGGGATCGCCTGCACGTCTGCCGCGGGCCATGACCAGCCCTTGACCGCGCGCGCAAATTCCAGCGCTACCTGGCCTCCGCCTGCTGCGTAGATTGGCCGCGCCCGCTCTATAGTGCCGTCGTCTGCAATGTTGAACTCGACCACGGCAACATCATTGGGCTTCAACCCCGCATCCCCGCCGCAATCGGGGGATCGCATCTCTGCTGCAGGGTCGAACGATCCCTTCTTCATCCGCCCGGCGCCGGTATAGGCCATATAGCGCCGCGCTTCGTCGGCATTGCCACCAAGCAGAAAAGCGATCGCGGCATCGGACCGCGCCGCCGCGTCCATCGGGTCGATCTTGGCCGTTTCCATACCACCAAGAAGCTTCACCGCTTGCAACGAACTGGCACGCGCACCGGCGATATCGCCTGTATTCAGCTTCTGGATAGTCCGTTCTCTGACGAACCGGGCGGCGGTTCTATTGTCGAGCTTCGAATTGGCGATCAACGTATCGCTCCGCGCCAGCGTTGCCGCCGCGGCCGCCGGATCGACAAACGTCTGTACCGCAACCAGTGACAGCATCGCCCCCAGCTTGTCGGCGCTACTGATCGCGGCAGCCTCCGCCTGCTGAAGCGCGGTGACCGCGCCGGCATAGTCGAGCGTGTCGGTGGCAACCTGGCCGAGGATGAGAAAGGCGCGCGTGCGATCTTCCGCAAGGCTCGCATCGCCTGCCGGAAGCAACGCCAGGCCAGCCCGCGCGGCCCTTACCGACTCATCGGGGCGTTTCAGTGAGAACAGTACGGGTGCCTTGCGCACCAGGACGACGCCGCGATTGCGCGATCCTGCCTTGGTTCGCGCTTCGAGTTTTTCCCAAGCCGCGAGCGCCGCCGCGCGATCGGGCGTCGCATCGAGCGCGGCCGCCGCTTCGAAATCCTGCTGAACCGTCGTCGATGCTGCCGTTTGTGCAACGCCCGGCACCGATCCGCAGATCATCGCCAGCACGCCCGCATGCAAAGCCGCGGCCCCATTGATACGCATTACGTCCCCCCTGAGAATTCGGGATAGTCTGCAATGCTTCAACAATGGATGCCAGAGGGTCTGTAAGCCGGGTTCTGTCCATTTCCGACCCTTCGGTCGAAAGTTGGGCGACCATTCCTCTAGGACGACGGTTGCCCGCCGCCTCAAGCAATCAACCCGGGTGACGAGCCGGAACGAAGCCCATGTGCCACCCCTATTCGATCTTGCTCCCGGTGGGGTTTGCCGTGCCGCCCCTGTTACCAGGCGCGCGGTGCGCTCTTACCGCACCCTTTCACTCTGACCGCCCCGGCTTGCGCCGAGGGTTGGCCGTCTGCTCTCTGTGGCACTGTCCCTGGGGTCACCCCCGCCGGGCGTTACCCGGCACCGTCGTTCCGCGGAGCCCGGACTTTCCTCGCGGATGCCATTACAACACCCCCGCGGCCGCCCGACCCTCTGGCGCGCCGATCCCTAGTCGTCACCCATCGGTTTGGGAAGCAGCAAAGCGAGCAGGATGCACCGGCATTCCGCATCGATCTCGCCGTCCACCAGCTCGGGGCGAAACCGGCGCTGGAACGCCATGATCGCCGCCATCCGGTTCTCCACGTCATAGCCGAACCGTTCGAGCGCGAGGCAGAACCCGCCCTCCGTCCAGCCGGGATCCATCAGATTCTTGGTCGGCCGCGGCAGCGCAAGCCGGCGTCGCGCCAGTTCGTGCCACGGGAACAACTCGCCGGGATCGCGCTTGCGCGTCGGCGCGATGTCGGAATGACCGACGATGTTACCCCGCGTGATCTCGTGGCGGTCCTTGATCTGCGCCACCAACGGCAGCAGCGCGGCGATCTGTTCGGGCGGGAACGGGCGATAGCCGAACTCATGCCCAGGATTGACGATCTCGATGCCGATGCTTGCCGAATTGACGTCCTCGATCCCGCGCCAGTGTGACCGTCCCGCGTGCCAAGCCCGCTTGTCCTCGGCGACCATCCGCAGGACGGTACCGTCCTCCTCGATCAAATAATGCGCCGACACCTTCGCGTCCGGATCGCGCAGGCGGGCAATCGCGGACGGGCCGTCCTGCATGCCGGTATAGTGCAATACGATCATGCTGACAGGCAGCGTTCGGTCATCGAAATTCGGTGACGGCGTCTCGATGATCGTCAAGCCAGCTTCCCCTCCAGCCGGTCCGCGCGTGCGGTCCGGATCGTGACGATCGCGACGCCAAGCATCGCAACGCCTCCGCCTGCAAGCATCAATAGCGTCAACGGGTTGCCGAAGTAATAGGCCGCGGCGAACACCGAGATAATTGGTGCGGCGAGCGTCATCGGCGTGACCACGCTAACCGAATGACGCTGCAACAGCCACGACATCGAGCCCTGGCCGATCACCGTCGATCCGATCGCGGAAAACGCCACCCAGCCGACCGTGCGAAGCGGCAGGTCGGGGATCGCGCGCATCGCTACGGGCTCGGTGATCATCGCCACAACCGCCATTACCAGGCTCCCCATCAGCCCGACCCAGGCATAGATCGTCAGGACCGGCACGCCGACGAGCCGCCGCTGGATCAGCGACGTGATCGCCCAGATCAGGCTTGCCAACGCCGTCAGCGCCAGACCCGCGCCCTCGCGCGCCGCCGACGGATCGAAGACCAGCAGCACCACTCCCAGGATCGAAAGGCCGATCCCCAGCATCCGGGGCCAGTGGATCCGTTCGCGAAAGACGACGATCGCGAGCAGCAGCGCGAACGGGACGCCAAGCTGGCCCGCGATCGCCAAAGCGCCGATATTCGTCGCGACCGACAGCGACAGATTGATCACCAGATAGAAGATGCCGCCCGACAACAGTCCGAGCAGTGCCAGCGTCGCGGTCCGTCCCGGCACCAGCCGGAACCAGCTCGCGCAGACCGCAAACACGATGACCTGGCGCAGGAACCCGGCCGTCATCGGCGCGATTTCTGTCACCGCCATCTTCACGGCGATGATGTTGAGCCCCCACAGAACGTTCATCACGACGACGATCGCAAAGTCGCGCAGGCCGAACCGATGCGTCGCTGGAGGTGCGGCTTGGATCGTCATTCCCCAACGCTTGCCGGGATCGTGCCGCGATGTAAACTGCCGCAGCACTCTATCGCGGGATCACGGCGCGGACGAGCGAAGCCCCGGATCGGCAGGGTTTGACGACGGCGTTTCGTAGAAGCCGCGATAGCGCTGGCTCGGCTCGAACAACGGGGTCTGCCCGCTCACCGTCTCCCCCGCGCCCATGACGAACAGGCCGCCGGGCCGCAGCGTCCGTGCGATCGTCGAGAACACCCGCAATTTCGTCTCCGCCGTCAGGTACAACAGGACATTGCGGCACAGGACCAGGTCGAAACGTCCTGCCGGCGCCGCATCGGACACCAGATTTACCCGCCGAAACGTGACCAGCTTCACCAGCTCGGGCTTGGCGACCCAGTCCGCGCCGACACCGTCGAACCACCGCATCATCCGACGGATCGGCAACCCGCGCTGAATCTCGAACTGCGTGAAACGGCCCGACCGTGCGCGCGCGATTGCGGCGCCCGAAACGTCGGTCGCGATGATGTCCGGAACCGGCGCACCCGTCATCTCGTGCCGCTCGGCGAACAACATCGCCAGCGACAGCGGCTCCTGCCCGGTCGAACATCCCGCGCACCAGATCCGGATGCGATGACCGGCGGTCTCGGCATCCGCGATCGCCGCGACGAGGTGCTCGAAGACCTGCGCGTCCCGGTAGAAGGACGTTTCCTGGTTCAGCAGCGCGTCGACGATATGCTCGCCGATCTCCCGATCCTTTCCGGCCAGCAACTGCGCAACCAGATCATCCAGGCTGCCGAGCTGGCGTTCACGCAACAGCGGCTTGAGCGCTGTATCGAGGCGCCAGGAGCGATAGGCCGCGATCTGTTGTCCCGTCCGCGCTTCCAGCAGCGCGGTCAGCACGTTGATCGTCGCCTGGGAGGCCGCCGGGGTCGGTGAGGACGACGGAGCCGCGGTTGGCATGCTCCGCCCGCGCAACGCTGACGCGCCCATCATGGACGGCGCTGCGACGCGATGAGCCGCCCGATCGCCTCGGGGGGCAGTATCGCCGCCGCGACACCCGACGACACGACTGCGCCCGGCATGCCCCAGACAACCGACGTCGTCTGATCCTGAGCGACCACGCTGCCGCCGGCGTCGTGGACCTGTCGGGCCCCCTCCGCACCGTCGCGGCCCATGCCGCTCAGCATGATAGCCAGCGCGCGCGCGCCAAAGACTTGGGCGACCGATTCCAGCATCGGATCGACCGAGGGCAGGCAACCGCTGCCGACGACGCCCTGCCTGAGGCGGATCGCGGCACCGCCATCGCTCAGCCGTACGCAGGTCATGTGGGCGTCGCCGGGGGCGATGAACAGGCGGCCGGGGCGGATCCGCAGGCGGTCGGTCGCGACGTCGCACGGCCGGCCGGACAGGACCGTGAGTTGTGCCGCGAAATACGGCATGAACGACGCGGGCAAATGTTGCGTGATCAGGATCGGCAGCTGGAACGTGGAGGGCAACTCACGCAGCAACTGGCTCAGCGCGTGGATCCCGCCGGTCGATGCACCGATCGCGACGATGTCATAGGCGTCGCCGGCCGCGACGGAACGGCCCTGATCCGCAGCACCCCGGCCGCACAGCGGCTCAACCGCGGCCGTGACGTTGCGCGCGCTTCTCAGTCCCGACGCGCGGGTAGGCACGATCGCGGCCGGGGCTTCGCACAGGCGTTCGAGCTTTTCGACAAGTGCGGTTGCAAAGCGGCCAGACATGCCGCTGGCGCCCGGCTTCACCAGCGTTTCCGCCGCCCCCAGCGCGAGCGCCTGGACCGCTGCCGCACCGCCCTCATCGGCGGAGGAGGAGACGATCAGGATCTTGGCACCCTGCCCCGCGGCGATGAGGTCCGGCAGCGCGGTCAGCCCATCGACCCCCGGCATTTCGATATCGAGCAGGATGAAATCGACCTCGGCGGAGCGCAGGAACTCAAGTGCGGCTCCCGCATTGGCGACCGCGCCGACGACGGTGAACTGCGCGCTCGCGTCGATCAGCCGCGCCATCACCGCGCGGGCGACCACCGAATCATCGACGATCAGGACACGCGCGACGGCGGACAATGGCGACCGGGGCAGCGGCGGAAGGGGCAGCGAGGCGGCCACGGCGTCGTAAGACCCGCTCAGGCCATGCCGACGATTTGCAACTTCGATGCGAGGGTTTCGCGATCGAACGGCTTCATGACATATTCGTCGGCGCCAGCCTCGATCGCCGCGCGGATATAGGCCATGCCGTTCTCGGTCGTGCAGAAGACGACCTTGGGACGCTGCGTGATATCGCTGTCGCGCAGCGCTCGCAGGAAATCCATGCCGCTCATGACGGGCATGTTCCAGTCGAGCAGGATCACGTCCGGAACCGACTCCAGACAGCATTGGAGCGCCTCCTGGCCGTCACATGCCTCGCGAACGGTAAAATCAAGCGTTTCGAGGATGTGACGCGCGACCTTGCGGATCACCTTCGAATCATCAACGACAAGACAGGTCTTCATGGAAAGCCTTCCGGGGTGATCATGGCGCCCGCCTTAGCCGGCAAAGCGTAAGCACCGGGTTAAGCGTGCGCGCGTTGGCCGCCGTTTAGGCGACGAGCGCGGGCAAGGACGACGGCACCACCGCGGCCAAGTCGAGCACCAACATCGGCTCGCCATCGCGATCGACCAGTCCCGACGCCGCCGCCGCCCAGCCGTGGTTGAGCGCCAGCCCCGACGACAGCGGCAGCCGCTCGAACGGTGCGACATCCTCGAGCGAGTCGACCAGGATCGCATAGTCATGCCCGTCGACCTGCGTGATGACCGCGCGCCTGGCGGTTTCGGGCGTCGGCGCGAGGCCCAGTGCAGTGCCGGTATCGATCACCGTCACGACCCGACTGCGAAGCGCGGTCAGCCCGCGGATCGCCGCCTCCGCCTGCGGCACAGCGACGACATCACCGATATCGACGACCGAACCGACCTGTTCTGCCGGAATCGCGACGCCGCGTCCGGCAATATGCGCGATCAGAAACAATTCCATCAGCGCGCTCCCCCACTCGTCACGGCGCGAATATATGGAGCTGAATCGTCCTGCGCCGCGCCGGCCTGCGCCGCGACCCGCCGCGCGAGTTCCTCGATCAGCGCCGGACGGTCATAGCGATAGATGCTGTGGTCCTGCGCACCCGCGCCCTCCCGATTGCGGCGCAGCGTGACGATCGGGGCGGCAACCGCCTCGACCGGTCCATCCTCCATCGCCAGCGCGACCGCAGGCGTCTCGCCCGCGGCAAGGCGTGTCACACACCGATAGCCCGACGCCTCGAGCGCGGGTTTGAGGAACGTCTCCATCCACCCGCTGCTGTCGCTCTGCAACAGGCAGACCGGGCGCGAGGCGCGCCGGACCGGCTCGCCCGCGAACAACGCGTGCGGATCGATCAGCTCGACCTGCTCACCGCCGATGATCACGACGCCCGCGATCGGCCCGCCGCCATTAGCCGGCGCCATTTCGGGCGGCAATTCGACGATCTCGATCGCCTCCGCGATCGCATAGGCCATCTCGCTGTCGCCATCGGTCAGACGGAGTACGGCGACCTCTTCCCGGTCGCCGATCGTGCCCACCGAATGCAACGGCACGATCGCCCCGCCGATCGCGAGACGCAGCGCGCCCGCCGTAAAGCTGATCGCCGACGTCGCCACCGGTTCGACCCGGTCGATCACCGCCAGCGCGATCACGCGGCGCTTGCCGTCCAGATCGTCGAACAGCAGCGCCTGTACGCCGGCAACGCTGTCCGCCGCCGCCTCGTCGTGCGCGACCGCGAGGGCGGAAAACCGCAGCCCTGCGACATGCGCGATCCCCGCTCCGTCGAGCAGCAGCATCGGCAGGCCACTGTCGGGCAGCGTCTGGCCGGCATAGACGCCGGTCGCCATCACGTGCGGCGAGGCAGGTTTGACGACCAGTTCCTCCGCGTCGAGCACATCGTCGACGCCGAGCGCATAATCGCCTTCGCGGGTCGACACGATCACGAGCGTGCCCGGGTCATGGTCGCCCAGCCCGAACAGCGCGGCCAGCGAGACCAGCGGCATCCGCCGTCCCCGGACCGCGACGGCAGATGCATCTCCGATCGTGTCGATCCGCACCTGCGTTCCACGTACCCTGACGATCTCCTCGATCGACTGCCGCGCCAGCGCGAAACGCTGCGTCCCCACGCTGACGATGATCGTCGACAGGATCGATAGCGTCAGCGGCACGTGAATGACGATCCGCAACCCGCGGCCGGGCATGTTGCACAGTGCGATGCGTCCGCCGATATGCTCGATATTGGCGCGCACGACATCCATGCCGACGCCGCGTCCCGAGACTGTCGTGACCGTGTCGCGGCTCGACAGTCCCGCTTCGAATACGAGATCGAGCTTTGCGTCCTCATCCATCGCGCCGATCTGCGCTTCGGTACGCACGGCCTGGTCCTTGGCCTTGCTGACGATCCGCGCAACGTCGATGCCACGTCCGTCGTCGCTGATCTCGACGAGGATCTGGTTGCCCGACTGGCGTGCGGACACGACGAGTCGCCCCGCCGCGGGCTTGCCCGCGGCCAGACGGTCGGCCGGCGACTCGATCCCGTGATCGACGGCGTTGCGGATGATATGTGCCAGCGGATCGCGGATCAGCTCGATCAGTTCGCGGTCGAGCTCGACGTCAGAGCCCTCGATCACCAGGTTGACCGCCTTGCCCAGTTCCGCGCTGGTATCGCGGACCATGCGCGGCAGCGCCGAGAACAGCGCATCGATCTTCTGCATCCGGGTCCGCGTCACCGTGTCGCGCATGTCGGCGACGGTCAGCGAGAGCCGTTCGAGCGCAGCATCGACATGCGGATCGCTGACGTTATCTCGCAATCGCCGCGCCAGTTCGTTGCGCGCGAGCACCATGTCGGACATGCCGCTCATCATCCGGTCGAGCAGATCGACGTTCAGACGGACACTGCGGCTGCTGGCCCGCACGGTTGCGACATGTACGGGCACGGCCGCCGGCGTGGCGTCCTCCGCCAGCGCCGTGATCAGCAGTTCCTCGCTTGCATCATCCAGCGCCGCGCCGGCATCGATCGCTTCGACGATCTCGCCGATCCGGTCGACGATTGCGAGCACGGCATTCACCAGCGCGGTGTCGGGCACGCGCTTGTTGTCCCGAACCGCCGCAAGCACGTCTTCAGCGGCGTGGCTCAGCCGGGCCAGCCGGGGGATGTCGAGAAACCCACAGCTGCCCTTCACCGTGTGAACGAAGCGGAAGATTGCGTCGAGCCGCGCGCGATCCGTCGGCGCCGCCTCCCAGGCGACAATCTCGCCCGACAGTGCCTCCAGCGTCTCGCGCGTCTCGGCTATGAATTCCTGTAGAAGATCGTCCATGCGGGCCCCGGAACGCGTGCGTCGGCCCGTCATGACGAACAGGGGTTAAGGCCGCGTTAGGATCGCTCCTCCCTCGCCGCACCACAGTATCCAGCCATGTTATCGCGCGTTGAACACCGCACCGAAGATCATGACGCCATCGGACGGTTCGAAGATCTGCATGCTGCCCCCGCTCTCGGCGACGAGCGTGTGCACCATATAGGCGGCGGCCGCGCGCGGCGTTACCGCCGTATCGCCAGGACCGTCGACCAGCGTCCGACGAATTTCGGGGTCCAGGACGAGCCGCGGCCCCTCGACCTTCACGACCACCTCAAGATGGCCGGCATTGTCCTCGCCGCCAATCTCCATCCGGCCGCCACGCACCAGCGATTCGCTGCCGATCAACACCAAATTGAGCAGGACCTTGATCGCCGCCTTGGGCATCGTTTCCTCGTCCACGAGCCAAGCGAGCTCGATCCGCTTGTTCTCGGCGATCAGCCCTTCGATCGCGGACTTGGCCTCGCGGGTTGCGACCTCCTCGCCAAATCCTCCCGCAGCACCGAAGGCCAAGCGAAAGAATTTCAGCTTGCTCGCCGATGCGCGTGCGCTGTCTGCCAGCAGCTCCATGCACCGCGCACGCATTGCCGGATCGGTTTCGTCTGCCAGCAGTTCGAGCCCGTTGTTGAGCGCGCCGACCGGCGACAGCAGGTCGTGACACAAACGCGAACACAACAGGCTGGCAAAATCGACCGGGCTGACAGTCATGAATATCCTCTCGAAAACATGTGCCGTTCTGACCTCGCCACGATTGGCTGGCAAGCGGCAAGGTGCATCGTTGGCGCTTCGCGCTTTATGCTCCGCGGATCACGTCAAATCAGCACAATGGCAACCTCGGCAAATGCACCGGGGGCGTGAGACCGCCAAGCGCGAGCTTGCCTGCCGCCGATGATCAGCCAGATCGCTCCGTCGCCCATCGCCTGCGCGGCGTCGCGCGGCGACGGCACGGGGTTGCCCGTGGGATGCGAGTGGTAATGACCGATGACCGCTGGGCCGCCGTGGCGCGCGCGACGATGCGCGGCCAGCAGCGCTGCAGGATCGATTTCGAAGCTGTGGGCGGGATGGTCCGCGACATTCTCGCAAGGCTCTGCCGTCGCGATGGCACCCGGCGTACCGAACAGCAGTCCGCAAACCTCCTTCGCCGGCGATGCCGCCGCCCGTGCAAGGATCCGATCGAGGACGCCGCTTGAAATCGTAACGCTCATCGCCACATCGCTACCGCATGGACCGGGGGGTTGCCACGATTGAAGCGAGAATCGCCGCGGCGGCCGATGGATGGCGTCTCGACCGGGCGCTCGCGGATGCCGTCCCGACGATGTCGCGCGAACGTCTGAAGACGTTGATCGCCGCTGGCGCGGTATCGCAGGCAGGTCAGCCCTGGCGTGATTCGTCGAAAAAAGCGTCAGCCGGTCAGACCTTCGCGATCGCCGTCCCCCCGCCGACGCCGCTGCATAACGAGGCGCAGGACATCCCGCTCGTCATCGCCTATGAAGACGAACATCTGATCGTCGTTGACAAGCAGGCGGGTCTGGTCGTGCATCCTGCAGCAGGCAATTTCGACGGCACGCTCGTCAACGCGCTGCTTCACCATTGCGCAGGCAATCTGTCGGGGATCGGTGGGGTCGCGCGTCCGGGCATCGTCCACCGGATCGACAAGGATACCTCCGGGTTGATGATCGCCGCGAAGAGCGACCGCGCGCATGAGGGACTGGCCAAGCAGTTCCACGATCACAGCATCGATCGCCGCTACCGCGCGATCGTCGGCGGGATCCCGCGCCCTTCCTCAGGAACCGTCGATGCCCCGCTGGCGCGCAGTCCGCAAAACCGGAAGAAGATCGCGATCGTTCAGGGCGGCAAACGCGCCGTCACGCACTTCACGACGCTGCAACCGCTTCGCGATGCCGCGCTGGTCGAGTGCCGGCTCGAAACGGGTCGCACGCATCAGGTGCGCGTCCACATGGCCTCGATCGGGCACGCCTTGCTCGGCGACCCGGTCTACGGTAGAAACCGGCCCGGTCAGAAGACGCTGCTCGAAACGCTTGGTTTCCGCCGTCAGGCCTTGCACGCCGCGTATCTCGGGTTCATCCATCCTATAAATAGTAACGCTTTGGCGTTCGAAAGCAGGATGCCTGCGGACATGCAGGAACTGTTCAGCGAGCTTCACGTATAGATATCGAACCCTGCCGCAGTGCGGTATGGTTTCGCAGAAAGGGAAGACTACCATGGCAGCCCGCTCCAACGTTCCAGCGACGATACCTGCGCTCGGCAGCGAGGCGGGTCTCAACCGCTATCTCGCTGAGATCAAGAAATTCCCTATCCTGCAACCTGAGCAGGAATATATGCTCGCCAAGCGGTTCCAGGAGCATGGCGACACCGATGCTGCGGCGCAGCTGGTGACGTCGCATCTCCGTCTCGTGGCCAAGATCGCCATGGGCTATCGTGGTTACGGCCTGCCCACCTCCGAGCTGATTTCGGAAGGCAATATCGGCCTGATGCAGGGCGTGAAGAAATTCGAGCCCGAGCGTGGCTTCCGCCTCGCGACTTATGCGATGTGGTGGATCCGCGCGTCGATCCAGGAATATATCCTGCGCAGCTGGTCGCTCGTGAAGATGGGCACCACTGCAGCGCAGAAAAAGCTGTTCTTCAATCTGCGCCGGATGAAGAGCCGCCTCGACGCGTTCGAGGACGGTGATCTGCGCCCCGAGCACGTGACGAAGATCGCCACCGATCTCGGTGTCGCCGAGACAGACGTCGTCAGCATGAACCGCCGCATGGCGATGGGCGGTGACACCTCGCTCAACGTGCCGATGCGCGAGGACGGCGAAGGCCAGTGGCAGGATTGGCTGCAGGACGACGCACCGCTCCAGGACAAGATCGTCGCCGACGCACAGGAGGCCGATGTCCGTCACTCGATGCTGGTTTCCGCGATGGACGACCTGAATGATCGCGAGCAGCATATCCTCACCGAACGCCGCCTGACCGACGATCCCAAGACGCTCGAGGAATTGTCGCAGGTCTACGGCGTATCGCGCGAGCGGGTCCGCCAGATCGAAGTTCGCGCGTTCGAGAAGCTGCAAAAGGCTATGATGCGCATCGCTGGCGAAAAGCGCCTGCTCGCCGCCTGACGCCGTGCGCACCGTCGTCATTGGCGGCGGTGCGGCCGGTATTGCGGCGGCGAGGACGCTCCGTGACGCCGCGCACGATGTGCTGCTGGTCGAGGCGAGCGACCGCCTTGGTGGTCGGGCGCATAGTCTTTCGATAGACGCGTTATTGAGCCGCGAGGGCGGTAAGGCAGAGGCGAATCCTTTTCCTGCGGGGTCTAATGTCGATGCCGGTTGCGGGTGGCTCCACTCTGCGCAGCGCAACCCATGGACCGCGATTGCGGAGCTTTCGGGTCTCAGCGTCGACCGGTCGGACGCGAACTGGCGCACGCAATGGCGTAACCTCAGTTTTTCACCCGAAGAGCAGGCGTCTTCGTCTACCGCCTTTCAGGAATGGAACGCCCGCGCATTGGCGGCAGTCGACGGTCCCGACCGCCCGCTGTCCGACTTTGTCGACGCTCACGATGAATGGCGGCCGAGGATCGAGGCAATCTCAGGCTATGCGAATGGCGCCAGCCTGTCGCAGGTGTCGCTCCATGACTGGGCCGCGTATGAAAATGCGGCGTCGGACGATAATTGGACCGTGAAGCAAGGCTATGGCACGCTGGTCGCCAGCCACGCTGTCGGTGTGCCGATCCGCCTCACTACGCCGGTCACCCGTATCGACCATGGCGGTCAGCGGATCAGGCTCGACACGCCGTCCGGGACTATCGACGCGGATCATGTCATCGTCTGCGTGCCCACCACCGTGCTTGCCCGATCGCAGATCAGGTTCGACCCGCCCTTGCCTGACAAGCATGCCGCCGCCGCCGACCTCCCGCTCGGATTGGCCGACAAGGTGTTCCTGCATGTCGATCGACCGGAATGGCCAGCGAATGCGCATCTCGTCGGTAACCCCTATGCCGCCTGCACCGCCAGCCACCGCCTGTCGCCGTTCGGCTGGCCGATCATCGAGAGTTTCTTCGGCGGCGACTGCGCGGAGATGCTGGAGGATGGCGACGCCGCGGCGTTCGCGATCGACGAACTCGTCGCCCTGCTCGGCAGCGACTGGCGCCGCCGCTTCACGCCGCTTGTCGCAACCCGCTGGCGCCAAGAACCTTGGATCGGTGGCAGCTATAGCCATGCGCGGATTGGGTGCGCGGGCCAGCGCGCGATACTCGCCGCGCCGGTCGACGGCCGGATCTTCTTCGCCGGCGAAGCCTGCCACCGCGAGGATTTCTCCACCGCCCACGGCGCATATGAAACCGGCGTCGCGGCGGCGCGGGCGATCATTGGCGGGGGCGCGGCGATCGCATAAGGAGCGGCGATGGGCCTTATCCGCATCCTCGCCAAATTCGCGTTCGTCTTCGTCGTCGTGACGGTCGCCTGGGTCGGCCTGTACCGGTTCGTCCCGCCGCCCTTCACGTTCACGATGATGGGCGACCTGCTGTCCGGGCATACGGTGACGAAGGACTGGATGCCGTTGTCGGAGATGGATCCCGACATGGCGCGCGCCGCGATTGCGGGCGAGGATTCGGGGTTCTGTTCGCACAGCGGCTTCGACTTCAAGGCGATCGCCGGGGCTGCGGCGCGCAATGCGCAGGGCGGACGGATCCGTGGCGGGTCGACGATCAGCCAGCAGACGGCGAAGAACGCGTTCCTGTTCCAGGGCGGCGGCTATGTCCGCAAGGCGTTCGAGGCGTATTTCACCGTGCTGATCGAGACGCTGTGGCCGAAGCGGCGGATCATGGAGGTGTATCTCAACATCGCCGAGACCGGGATCGGCACCTATGGCGCCAATGCCGGGGCGATCCGGTATTTCAACCATGATGCGTCGCGGCTGTCGGCGACCGAGGCGGGGCGGATCGCGGCGGTGTTGCCGCTGCCCAAGAAGCGGGCGGCGATCGCGCCGCGCGGTTTCGTCCGCCGCCACGGCAACACGCTGTCGCGCCGCGTCTCGACGGTCCGCACCCAGGGGCTCGACGGCTGCCTCCGCTAGGGGCCGGCAGCCGCCGCACCCGGCAGATCAGAACGGCAGCTTGAAGCCCGGCGGGAGCTGCAGGCCGCTGGTCATCTTGGACATTTCGGTACCCGAGACCGCATCGGCCTTGGCGCGGGCATCGTTGAAGGCGGCGGTCAGCAGATCCTCGAGCATCTGCTTCTCGCCGACCTGCATCAGCGAATCGTCGATCGCGATGCCGATGATCCGGCCCTTGGCGGACGCCTTGACCTTGACCAGCCCGCCGCCCGACGCGCCCTCGACCTCGATCGTGTCGAGATTGGCCTGCGCCTTTTCGAGCTCGGTCTGGACGTTCTGCGCCATGGCGAGGATTTCGTCGATATTCTTCATGCGTTGCTCCTTTGACCCGGCCACGATTCAAGCTTGGCGTCGGGAAACGCTGCCACCGCGGCCTTCATGATGGGGGATTCGAGAATGGCCTGCTTCACCGCCTCGTCGGCGGCGTCCTGCGCCTCGCGCAGCGTCGGTTCGCCCGGCGCGTCGACGATCGACACCTTCCAGGCAGTCCGCGTGACCGACTTCAGCAGCGTGCCGAGTTCGGCCAGGGTGTCGGCCGAGACCGGCCGGCTGCCGCTGAGCGAGAATTCGGGCGGCGCATAGGAGACGATCCGCGCACCGTGTCGCAGCCGCGCGGCGATCGCCAGCCCGCCCGAGTCGTCGAGCAGATCGACCAGAGCCGCGAAGGTCGGCGGCAGGATCGGTCCGGTGTCGACGGGTGCCGGCGCGGCGGGCGCCCCCGCCCCGGCCCAGGGCGGCGCCTCGCCGGAGGATGCGGGAGCAGGAGGAGGCGCCTGTGTCGACGCGGCGGCGGGCGCAGCGGGTGCCGGACTGCCGGCGAGCTGCCGCGCGAGTTCACCGGGATCGGGCAGCGTCGACGCGTAGATCGTCCGCAGCAGCGCCATTTCCGCCGCCTCGATCGGCAGGACTGCCTTGGCGACCTCGTCATGGCCCTTGAGGAACAGCTGCCAGAGGCGGTGCAGCGCGGGGTAGGACAGGTTGGCGGCCCACTCCTCGCGCGCGGCGCGCTCCTCCGCGGGCTGTGCGGCGTCGGCCGGCGTCCCGACCTTGGTCAGCGTGATGCCGTGAACGGTTTCGAGCAGCGACCGGAGCACCGACAGCGGATCGACGCCATAGTCATATTGCCGCCGCAACGAGGCGAGCGCCCCCGCCCCGTCGCCCGCCAGGATCAGGGCGAGCAGGTCGCGCACCGCGCCGCGATCGGACAGGCCGAGCATCTGCCGCACCGCGTCCGCGGTGACGCCGCCGCCTTCGAGCCCGGCATGCGCGATCGCCTGGTCGAGAATCGACAGGCCGTCGCGCGCGGACCCTTCGGCGGCGCGCGCGATCAGCATCAGCGCCTCGGGCTCGGCGACGACGCCTTCCTCGGTCGACACCCAGGCGAAGTGCCTGGCAAGCTGTTCGGCGGAGATGCGGCGCAGGTCGAAGCGCTGGCAGCGCGACAGGACCGTCACCGGCACCTTGTTCACTTCGGTCGTCGCGAACAGGAACTTTACATGCGCGGGCGGTTCCTCCAGCGTCTTCAGCAGCGCGTTGAACGCGTTCTTCGACAGCATGTGGACTTCGTCGATGATGTAGATCTTGAAGCGCGCGGTGACCGCCGAATAGCGCGAGGCGTCGATGATCTCGCGGACGTCGTCGACACCGGTATGGCTCGCGGCGTCCATCTCGATCACGTCGATATGGCGGCCCTCCGCGATCGCGCGGCAGGGTTCGCAGACGCCGCACGGGTCGATCGTCGGACCGCCCTGCCCGTCCGGACCGATGCAGTTGAGTGCCTTGGCGATCAGGCGCGCGGTCGACGTCTTGCCGACCCCGCGCACCCCGGTCATCAGGAACGCATGCGCCAGCCTGTCGCGCTTGATCGCGTTGCCGAGCGTCTGGACCATCGCGTCCTGCCCGATCAGCTCGGAAAAGGTCTGCGGACGATATTTGCGCGCGAGCACGCGGTACGCGACATCCGCCTTAGCAGCCGGCTGCGGCGGTTCGCCCAGGTCGAAGGAATCTGACATTGCGGTCGTCATAGCGGCTGTCGCGTCCGGTGTCGAAGGGCATGGCCGGGACCGCGAATGTTGCGAATGTTGAGACGATAGCGCGATTCAACATTGGGTGTCGGGTCGACACTGAGCCTCGCCGCGGTGCAGCCCGAGGTCGGGGTGCGGCCGTTCGGGACGGCGTGTCGGGGGCCGGAACTGGGAGCGATCTGGGCCATGGTGCGGCGTACCACAAACGCGGGCAGGTTTACAGCGAAATGGAACGTTTCGGGAACGTCTTTGTGGAAGCTGTTTGGAATCAGGGGCTTGGTAGGGAGGTAAGCGCGCCACGGCTGAGCCGTGTCGTCAGACGGCGCTTCGCGCCGCTGGCCGCGCGAACATTTGCCTGCAAATGTTTGCGGTGGGAGCCGGGACGACCCGGGGCGAAATCGTTGTGGCTGCTTCCTTCCGGATCTGACCAAGTTGGCGACGACCCCGTCCGCCCGACTCCCGCTGCGCATATGGCGGGGTCGGACGGGATGATCAAGCCGCTTTACGGCCTGACCCAGGGAAGGCCCGTTCTTAGCGGTTGACGCGGACCGTGCGGCAGACGCGCTGGCGATGATGGTTGCGGACCACGTTGCGGCAGACCTGACGCGTGCGCGTACGATGACGGACGCCGGGGCGGTTGTCGTTGTGACGGACGACGGTCCGCTCATGGACGACGGTGCGCTGCGCGGATGCCTCGGCGGCGAAGCCGACGGGCGCGAGGCCGGTGAGCGCAACGAGACCGGCGGCGGCGAGGGTAAACAACTTCATGGAAAGTCTCCCGAGCGGTCTGGATTCGCGTGAATCCCATAACCTATGTTAGCAAACTCGCGCCACCTCATTACGGTTCCGTATCAACGACGGAAACAGCGGCGAACCGGGCCGTAATAGCCGCGCTGGATGCGGCACACGACGCGCGAGCGGCCATAGCCACGCGGCCCGCCATAGCCGTAATGCGCGCGATAGCCGCCGTGGTGCCCGCGATAGCCGCCGCGATATCCATCCCGGTACCCGCCCCGGTAGCCGCCCCGGTAACCGCCATCCCGATAGCCGTCATAGCGATGGCGGGGGCCATGCCAGCCGCGGTCATGATGCCCGCCGCCGCGCGGCCCGTCCCAGCCGTAACGCTGTGCGTCCGCGGGGGCCGCTGCGACCAGGGTACCGGCGGCCAGGGCGCCGGCGGCGAAGAAAGCGATGATCCTCATGAGAGCTACTCCACTCGAGCCCCGGACAGCGGGGCTGTATCAATGCCCCGTATACTGGGGCGGTGGAGGCTTGATCGCCGAACCGCCGTGGCTCGACGCTGAACCGGCCGTTGTCATTCTGTAAGGTTCGTCCGGACGGTCAGCCGGGGATGCGCACCGTCAGTCCGTTGAGCGCCTCGGTCAGGCGGATCTGGCAGGCGAGCCGGCTCGTCCGGGTCGCGTCGGGGGCGAGATCGAGCATGTCCTCCTCGTCCGCGCTCGCCGGCGGCAACCGGGCGACGTCGGCGGCGTCGACGATGACATGGCAGGTCGCGCAGGCAAGCTGGCCCTCGCACGTGCCCTCGAGCGGCTGGCCGTCCGCCTGGGCGGCGTCGAGCAGCCGGTCGCCGGGGGTGGCGGCGACGCTGCGCATGCTGCCGTCGCGGGCGATGAAGTGGACGATCATGGGAAGCGGACGATCATGGCCATTGCCCTTCCGCCGCGGCCGCGATCGCGTCGATCGCGGCGGCGAGCTCTGTTTCGGTGGTGTAGCGGCCGAAGCCGAGGCGGATGCTCGACCGGGCCTGGGTCTCGCTCAGGCCGATCGCGCGCAGGACGTGGCTCGACCGCCCCGACCCGCTCGCACAGGCGGACCCTGCGGAAAAGGCGATGTCGCGCAGGTCGGACATCAGCCGGTTCACGTCGAGCCCCTCGCGGCGGATGTTGAGATTGCCGTGATAGCGCGGGTCGGTGGCGCCGTTGATCATCCAGCCGGGGCCGAGCCGGTCGCGGGCGAGCGACCAGAGGCGGTCGACATGCGCGGCGTCCTGGTCCTTGCGGTCGGCCATCAGCTGCGCGGCGACGCCGAAGCCGGCGCATAGTGCGGGCGACAGCGTGCCCGAACGGCCGGGTGCCTCCTGCCCGCCGCCGTGCAGCAGCGGGGCGAGCGTGACGCCGTCGCGGATCCACAGCGCACCGATGCCCTTGGGGCCGTGGATCTTGTGCGCGGAGATCGCGATCAGGTCGACGGTGTCGGGGATCGCTACGCGGCCATAGCCTTGCACCGCGTCGCACAGCAGCAGCGCGCCGGCGGCGTGCGCGGCCTCGGCAAGCGCGGCGATCGGCTGGATCACGCCGATCTCGTTGTTGACGAGCATCGTGGCGACGAGGCCGGGGTGAGTTGGGATGCCGTCGACGATGCCGTCCGCGCCGACCGGCAGGATCGTCACGTCGCGCCCCTGCGCTGTTTCCGCCGCCGCGGTGTCGAGCACGGCGGCGTGTTCGGTGGCGAGCGTCGTGATGGGCCCGGATGTGCCCTTGATCGCCCAGTTCAGCGCCTCGGTCGCGCCGCTGGTGAAGGCGACGCGACCGCCGGGGGGAAGCAGCGCCGCGACCTGATCGCGCGCGAATTCGACGGCGGCCTTCGCGCGGCGGCCTTCGCGGTGGGGCGAATGCGGGTTGGCGTGCTGCGATTCGAGCCAGGGGAGCATCGCGGCGAGCGCCTCGGGCGCGAGCGGGGTGGTCGCCTGATAGTCGAGATAGCTCATGCCGCCGCCCTGATGTCGCGGGCGATGCGCGTCCAGGCCTCGGCGAAGCGCGCGACGTCGTCGGCAGTGGTGGTCCAGCCGAAGCTGACGCGAACGACCTGTGCGGCGGCGTCGGCGGGATAGCCCATTGCGGCGAGGACGTGGCTCGGCCGCATGCTGCCCGACGAACAGGCGCTGCCCGCCGAGACCGCGAACCCGGCCATGTCGAGGCGGATCAGCTGCGCCGCCGCGCCGACGCCGGGCATCCGGTAGGAGGCGATGGTCGGGATGCGGGGGCTGGCCTGCGCGACGATCTCGCCGCCGTTTGCGAGGATCGCGGCGTCGAGTTCGGCGCGCAGCTCGGCCAGCGGCGCGAACCAGTCGCGCGGGGCCTCGAGTGCGGCGGCGAAGCCGAGCGCGCCGGGGAGATTCTCGGTCCCGCCGCGATAGCCGCGCTCCTGCCCGCCGGTCGGATCGAGCAGGCCGAGGTCGCGGACGAGCAGCGCGCCGATCCCGGGCGGACCGCCGAGCTTGTGCGCGGAGACGATGATGAGGTCGGCGTCGGGGAGCGGGAGCTTGCCGGCGGTCTGCGCGCAGTCGGCGATGCGCGGGCTGGCGGTTGCGGGCTGGAGGACGCCGGTTTCGCTGTTGGCGGACTGGAGGGCGGTCCAGTCCCGCCCCTCGGTCCTGACGAGACCGCCCGCATCGACATCGAGCATGACCGGGCGGTCCGCCGCGCGCAGGACCGCGTCATGCTCGACCGCGGCGACGCCGATGCCCGGCCGGCCGCGCAGCGCGAGGCTTGCGGATTCGCTCGCGCCGCTGGTCAGGATCACGTGGTGCGGCCAGTCGAGCGCCTGCGCGACCCGCCGCCGCGCATCCTCCAGCGCGGCCCGTGCCGCGCGTCCCTCGGCATGCGGCGAGGACGGGTTTGCCCAGCGCGCCATGCCCTCCATCACCGCCGCGACGGCCTCCGGACGCATCGGCGTGGTGGCGGCGTGATCGAGGTAGATGCGGGGTTCGTTACGGGACAGGGTCGGTTCCAATTGCGAAAAGGGGTGCATTACCTATATAGCGCGCATCGTCCGGCACTCCACCCGAGTGCGTATCCCAGCTCGCGAGTGCCCATGCCAGAAGTCATTTTTCCCGGTCCCGAAGGCCGTCTCGAAGGTCGTTTTGCGCCGGGTCCGCGCCCGCGCGCGCCCGTTGCGATGATCCTCCACCCGCACCCGTCGGCGGGCGGCACGATGAACAACGCGATCGTGCAGCAGCTCTACAAGACCTTCCAGCGGCGCGGCTTTGCGACGCTGCGGTTCAACTTCCGCGGGGTCGGCAAGAGCCAGGGCGTGTTCGACAACGGCGTCGGCGAGCTTTCCGATGCGGCGAGCGCGCTCGACTGGGTGCAGAGCTTCCATCCCGAGGCGCAGACGACGTGGATCGCGGGCGTCAGCTTCGGTGCGTGGATCGGCATGCAGCTGCTGATGCGCCGGCCGGAGATCCGCGGCTTCATCTCGATCGCGCCGCCGGCCAATCTGTACGACTTCACCTTCCTCGCCCCCTGCCCGTCGAGCGGGATCATCATCCAGGGCGAGGGCGACGAGGTCGCGACGCCGGGGGCGACGCAGAAGCTGGTCGACAAGCTGCGCACGCAGAAGCACATCACGATCCATCACGACACGATCCCGAAGGCGAACCACTTCTTCGAGCACGAGATGCCCGAGCTGATGGGGTCGGTGGACAAGTATCTCGACATGCGGCTGGATCCTAACAGCCCCATTCGGTGATCCTCTGCCCTTCTCCCCTCGGGGGAGAAGGTGGCGCGTTAGCGCCGGATGAGGGCACGTTGGGGGAGCGTTGCGCTTCACGACGTGCCCTCACCCTCCCGCCGCTGCGCGGCGGGCCCCTCCCTCTCCCCGGGGGGAGAGGGGTTAGAGGGTCCAGATTGCTACGTTGGCTAGCAGGACTGCGGCCATCACGAGCATGAGTATGCCTTTGCGGCGGTCGTGGTTCTTCACGATCAGCGTGATGCCGCCGATCAGGCAGGCGAACATGCCGAGCATGGCGATGGCGGGCGCGGCGGCGGCGATGCCGGTCAGTGCGGCGGTCATGCTGCGAGCACCGCGGCATAGGCGGCGCGGTCGACATTGCCGCCTGACAGGATGACGAGCAGCCCGGGTTCGGGATGCACCTTGCCCGCCAGCAGCGCCGCGAGCGCGACCGCGCCGCCGGGTTCGATCACCAGCCGCAGCCGCTCCGCCGCCCAGCGCTGCGCCGCCGCGGTCTCCGCTTCGCTGACCGCGACGCCGGTCGCATCGCGGCGCGACAGGACGTCGAAGGTCAGCGGCGACACGCGCTGCGTCTGGAGCGAATCGCACGCGGTCGGCGGCGGGTTCGGCCCGACCGGCTCGATCCACGACGCTTCGAGGGACCGCCGCATGTCGTCCCACCCCTCGGGCTCGACCACCGTGATCGCCGCGTCCTTGACCGCGAGCGCGACCCCCGCCGCAAGCCCGCCGCCGCCGCACGGGACGACGATGCGGCTGGGCGACCCCAGGCCGAGCGCCGCCATCTGGGCATGCGCCTCGATCCCCGCGCTGCCCTGCCCCTCGATGATCCACGGGTCGTCGAAGCTGGGCACCAAAGTCGCGCCGCGCGCCTTGGCCAGCCGTGCGGCGATCGCCTCGCGGCTTTCGGTCGCGCGGTCATAGGCGACGACCTCCGCGCCGAGTGCCAGCGTCGCATCGCGCTTCGTACGCGGGGCGTCCGACGGCATGACGATCGTCGCGGCGATGCCGAGTCGCCGCGCCGCCCACGCCACGCCCTGCGCGTGATTGCCCGACGAGAAGGCGACGACGCCGCGCGAGCGGGTGGCCTCGGGAATCGCGGTCAGCCGGTGCCAGGCGCCGCGAATCTTGAATGCGCCGACCGGCTGCAGCGATTCCGCCTTGAACGCGACCGCTATCCCCCGGATTTCGGCCACGAACAGCGGCGTCGGCGGCAGGATGCGCGCGATCTTCTCTGCCGCGTCACGGACCCCGGCCCGTGTCGGCTGTCGCAAAATCGTCACACGTCGTCTCCTGTGGTGCAGATGCTATTTACATGGGGGGCGTGCGCCCCTAAATCGCGCTTCCGCTGCCCCATGGGACTTCCAACCGCAAGGCAGTGTTTTCGTAATTTGTCTCAGGACATTGGAGGTCCCTTGAATTGGTCAAGCATCATATCGCGCTGGGGTTAGCGAAAGCCCATTCGACCGCCGACACTCCCCTCATCGGGGGCGGCATCGACATCGCTAAGGGGCGCCCGGTCAATCCGGTCACGCTCGTTCGTCCGCACGCTGCTGCGCGCGCCGCTCGGTTCTTCGTCGAGAAGTTCCCGGGTCGCTCGATGTATGCGGTGAAGGCGAATCCATCTCCCGAACTCCTGCAGATCCTGTGGGACAATGGCATCACGCATTACGACGTGGCGTCGATCGCCGAAGTGCGCCTGGTCGCGCGGACGCTGCCTGAGGCGACCCTGTGCTTCATGCACCCGGTCAAGGCCGAGGAAGCGATCGCCGAGGCGTATTTCACGCACGGTGTCCGCACCTTCAGCCTCGACAGCCTGGAAGAGCTGGACAAGGTCGTGCGCGCCACCCGCGAAGCCAGCGACCTGACGCTGTGTGTCCGGCTGCGCGTGTCGTCCGAGCATTCGAAGCTGAGCCTCGCGTCGAAGTTCGGTGCCGCACCGCATGAAGCCAAGGAACTGCTGTTCGCGGCCCGCCAGGCGGCGGACGCACTGGGCATCTGCTTCCATGTCGGCAGCCAGGCGATGACGCCCGAAGCCTATTCGAACGCGATGGAACGTGTCCGTGCGGCGATCGTCGAGGCGGCGGTCACGGTCGACGTGATCGACGTCGGCGGCGGCTTCCCGTCTTCCTATCCGGGGATGGAGCCTCCTCCGCTCGAGCGCTTCTTCGAGACGATCCACCGTGCGTTCGAATCGCTGCCCGTCAGCTATTCGTCCGAGCTGTGGTGCGAGCCCGGGCGGGCGCTGTGCGCGGAATATTCGTCGATCATCGTGCGCGTCGAAAAGCGCCGCGGGACCGAGCTGTACATCAATGACGGCGCGTACGGCGCGCTGTTCGATGCGGCGCATATCGGCTGGCGCTTCCCGGTCGAGCTGCTCCGCGAGCCGGACAGCCGTGCCAAGGACATGGAGTTCAGCTTCTACGGTCCGACGTGCGACGACATGGATCACATGGCCGGGCCGTTCCTGCTGCCCGCCGACGTCCAGGCCGGCGACTATATCGAGATCGGCATGCTCGGCGCATACGGCTCGGCGATGCGGACCGCGTTCAACGGGTTCGGATCGGACGAGACGGTGATCGTCACCGACGAGCCGATGGTCTCGCTGTACGACGAACGGTACCAGGACCTCGCGTCCAACGTCGTCACGCTGTAACCACTAGCTATTATTTCTACCGTCATTCCCGCGCAGGCGGGAATCCATAAACGCTATCGGCGCGGCTCCATCTGCCCCCGAGTTTATGGATCCCCGCCTGCGCGGGGATGACGACGTTTGAGGATGATGACCATGACCGAAGACACCCGCATCGACGCGCAGCGCAAGGCTGAGCTCCTGTCCACTACCGTCGAGCATATCGACATCACCAGCTTCGACGCGCGGCCGATCGTCGACGCGATGAAGAAGATGTCGTTCACCAGCCGCGACCTCGGCCGCGCGACCGACATCTACAACCAGATGCTCGCCGACAAGGACTGCACGATCTTCCTCGTGATCGCGGGCTCGACCTCGGCCGGCGGTTGCATGGACCTGTATGCCGAGCTGCTGCGCAACAACATGATCGACGGCATCGTCGCGACCGGCGCGACGATCGTCGACATGGATTTCTTCGAGGGCCTCGGCCACAAGCATTATCAGGCGCTCGAGGTGCCGCACGACGACGTGCTGCGCTCGCTGATGATCGACCGGATCTACGACACCTATATCGACGAGGAAGAGCTCCAGCACGTCGACCACACGATCTTCGAGATCGCCGAGACGCTGGAACCCCGCCCCTATTCGAGCCGTGAGTTCATCCGCGAGATGGGCAAGTATCTGGTCGAGCACGGCAAGAAGGAGAACAGCCTCGTCAAGCTCGCATACGAGCATGACGTGCCGATCTTCTGCCCGGCGTTCGTCGACAGCTCGGCCGGTTTCGGTCTGGTCAAGCACCAGGTCGATGCCGCGAAGGCGGGCAAGCCCTACATGGTCCTCGATGCGATCGCCGATTTCCGCGAGCTCACCGAGATCAAGATCAAGGCGGGCACCACCGGCCTGCTGATGATCGGCGGCGGCGTGCCGAAGAACTTCATCCAGGACACCGTCGTCTGCGCCGAGATCCTCGGCCATGACGACGTCCAGGTCCACAAGTACGCGGTGCAGATCACGGTCGCCGACGTGCGCGACGGTGCGTGCTCGTCGTCGACGCTGCAGGAGGCGGCGTCGTGGGGCAAGGTCAACACCGGCATCGAGCAGATGGTGTTCGCCGAAGCGGGTTCGGTCATGCCGCTGCTCGCGTCGGACGCGTATCACCGCGGCCTGTGGAAGGACCGTCCGGTCCGCAAGTGGGGCGCGAGCTTCGACAAGGCCTGAGGCGGGCGCGCTGATCCTCCCCTCTGCAAGGGGGAGGATTCTGCGATTGCTCCCGATGCGTGATTGATGCAGCCTCCTCCGGGGAACCGGGGGAGGCTTTTTCATGCATGACGACCTGATCCACAGCGAGATCCTGCGGCCGATGGTCGCGCTGATCGCCTGGACGCTGGTGATGCTGCTCTGGATGCTGGCGACCCGGCTGCCCGCGATGAAGGCGGCGGGGGTCGACCTCAGCCAGCTCGTCGGCACGCGCGCCGCCGACGCGGACCGTTCGCTGCCCGCGAGTGCGCAGTGGAAGGCGCATAACTACAACCATCTGATGGAACAGCCGACGCTGTTCTACGCGGTGTGTGCGGTGCTTGCGCTCAGCCATACCGGCGACGGGGTCAACGCGTGGATCGCCTGGGCCTATGTCGGCTTGCGGGTCGCGCACAGCATCGCGCAGGCGACGACCAACCGGGTGCAGACGCGGTTCATCCTGTTCCTGCTGTCGAGCCTCGCGCTGATCGCGCTCACGCTGCACGCGGCGATGGCGGTATTCTGACGGGACCATTGCCGGCGATGCGTGTCGATCGCCCCTTCCCCTGCGCGATCGGGATCGGCTAGCTACCGCGCCATGACCTTCGACCGCCGCACTTTGCTCGCCCTGCCGCTCGCCGCCGGGATCGCCCCCGCCGCCCTGCTCTCCGACGCCGCCGGCCAGTCCGCGACGAACGGGAGCGCCAGTCGAGGCGCGCGGCTCGCCGGCGATCCGGTCTGGCCGCCCGCCGAGCGGTTTGCGCTGTGGCCCGGCATTCCGGCGGGCGCGCCGACCCCGCTGCCGCGCCCGCGCCCGATGATCACCGGACGCCCGGGCGGCTACCGCGACGTGCAGATGCGCGGTGTCGTCCAGCCCGAGGTTGGCGTGTTCCGCGCCGCCCGCCCCGATGGCCGTGCGGTGCTGGTCTGCCCCGGCGGCGGCTATTCGATCACCTCGCTGCGCAACGAGGGGATCGACGTCGCGCGGGTGCTGAACGGCTTCGGCATCACGGTGTTCGTGCTCAGCTACCGGATGCCGGGCGAGGGCTGGGCGGACCGCGCCAATGTGCCGCTGTCCGATGTGCAGCGCGCGATGCGACTGATCCGCGCCAATGCGAAGCGCTATGCGATCAACCCCGAGACGCTCGGCGTGCTCGGCTTCTCGGCGGGCGGGCATCTCGCCGGGTCGCTCGAGATCCATCATGGCCTCGAAGTGTATCGCCCGGTCGATGCCGCGGACCGGCTGTCGGCGCGGCCGGCCTTTGCGGGGCTGATGTACGCGGTGTCGAACATGGATCCGGGGCGCAGCCATGGCGGGTCGCGCGCGCAGCTGCTCGGCCCCAATCCCGATCCGGCGATGCAGGCGCGCTATGCGATCGACCGCAATCTGCGCAGCGGCGACGCGCCGCTGTTCCTGGTCCATGCCGAGGACGACGACACGGTGCCGGTCGCCAACAGCCTCGACATGCTCGCCGCCGCGCGCCGCGTCGACATTCCGGTCGAGGCGCATATCCTGCGGCGTGGGCGCCACGGCTTCGGTACGCGGCTGCCCGCGAGTTCGCCGGGTTCGCTCTGGCCGCAGCTGTTCGACCGCTGGATGCGCGAGGCGATCGGGCCCGAAGCGCCGCTCTGACGACGGGTGTGCGTGCCCGGGGTTAGCCGAACACCCGCTTCAGCGACCGTTCGAGCATCATCAGCTGCCACAGCGTGCGGCCATGTTCGGCGCGCCCGCCGCGATGCGCCTCGGCGAGCGCGGTGATCGCGGCCATGTCGAACCAGCCCGTCTCGGCGAGCATCCGCGACGATCCGAGCGCGCTCGCCTCGCCCGCCAGCGCGCCGCGGAACCACGCGCTGATCGGCGTCACGAACCCCATTTTCGGGCGGTAGAGGATCTCTTTCGGCAGATAGGGCTCCATCGCCTTCTTCATCAGCCATTTGCCCTCGCCGTGGTGCAGCCGCATGCCGACGGGCAAGGTCGCGCAGAACTCGACCAGCCGGTGGTCGAGCAGCGGCTCGCGCGCCTCGAGCCCGACCGCCATGCTGGTGCGGTCGACCTTGGTCAGGATGTCGCCAGGCAGCCAGTGCTTGAGATCGGCATATTGCGCGCGGTCGATCGGATCGCGCGCGGGGGCGGCGGCCATCGTCGCGACATAGCGTTCCTCCGCGCGGTAGCAGCCCAACGCGGCATTCGCGGCGCCCGAGAACAGCCGCGCGCGGACCTCGGGCGTCGTGACGCCAACCGAGCGGGCATAGGCCTCGCCGCCCCCTGCCGCGAGTGCGAGCAGGGTCGATTTCGCGCGAAACGGTCGCGGTGCCCAGTCGGCCTTTGGGTAATGCCGGCCGAGCGCGCCGAATATCTGCGTCCTGAAATGCGCGGGGAGCATCCCGCGCACGCGTTCCTCCGCGGCCTGGAAGCGGTAGCGCCTGTAGCCCGCGAGCGCCTCGTCCGCGCCGTCGCCCGACAGCGCGACCGTCACCCGCTCGCGGGCCAGTGCGCAGACCTGATAGGTGGCGAGCGCGGATCCGTCGGCGAACGGCTCGTCGAACGCGGCGACCAGCGTGTCGATCAGCGCAAAATCGTCGGGATCGACGACCCGCTCGGCATGATCGGTCGCGAAGCGGCGTGCGATCGTCGTCGCATGACCGCGCTCGTCATGCCCCGCCTCGTCGAAGCCGATCGTGCAGGTGCGGACCGCGCGCGGGCTCGCCTCCGCCATCAGCGCGACCACCGCCGAGCTGTCGACGCCGCCCGACAGGAACGCGCCGAGCGGCACGTCCGCGACCATCCGCGACCGCACGCCCGCGCGCATCCGCTCGACCAGTTCCTCGCCCAGCGCCTTGGTGGAGCCGGTCGCGCGGTTGGAGAAGTCGACGTCCCACCAGCGGCGCGGCGCGGGCATGCCGCGCCCGCGCTCGATCAGCAGAAAATGCCCCGCGGCGAGCTTCTTTACCCCTGCGACCAGGCAGGCGTCGTCGGGGACGTAGCCGAGCGCCATGTAATCCTCGACCGCGGACAGATCGGGCGCGCGCCGCACCAGCGGGTTGGCGAGCAGGCCCTTCAGCTCGGAGGCGAAGGCGACCGACCCGTCCGCCAGCTCGACATAATGAAGCGGCTTCACCCCCAGCCGGTCGCGCGCGAGGAACAGCGCGCGTGCGCCCGCATCGTGGATCGCGAAGGCGAACATGCCGTTCAGCCGGTCGAGCATCGACGGCCCCCAGGCGCGCCAGCCGTGGAGCAGCACCTCGGTATCGCCTTTGGTCCGGAACCGGGCGCCGCCCGCGATCAGGTCGGCGCGCAGCTCGGCGAAATTGTAGATCTCGCCATTGTAGCTGATCGTCAGGTCGCCGTCGGACATCGGCTGCGGCGAGCCTTCGAGGTCGATGATCGACAGCCGGCGATGCCCCAGCCCGACGCCCGGCGCGGTCCAGATGCCGTCGCCATCGGGACCACGATGCGCGAGCGCGGCGATCATCGCCTGGATGCGGTTCGGATCGACCGGCTTTGGCGTGCCCGGGTGGAAGATCCCGGCAATTCCGCACATTCAGCGCAGGCCCGCGGCGTGATCGGCGACCGTGCCGACCGGTCCGAGCGCGGCAAGGAAGCGCGCCATCGGTCGCGGATCGCCGCCCTCGACCGACAGATGCACCGCAACCGCGCGCTGCGGTCCGCCGAGCAGCCGCGCCTTCATCGTCTCGATCTTCACGATCATCCCGTCATCGGTGGTAGCATCGCCGACCCGGTACCACGTCGCGACGATGCGCTCCACGGGTCCCGGCGCGGTAATCCGCATCGCCGAACCGCGCGCGCCCGCGGCGTCCGCGACCGGGGGAAGTTCGGCGACGCGGACCCAGCGATCCTCCTCGCGCAGCACCCCCGTGCCGAACGCGATCAGCTCGTGCCCGTCGCCCTGCCGCCCGAACACCGCGAGCGCCATGTCGACGGTCGCGCCCGAGGCGTCGGCATAGCGGCCGAACAGATAATGGTCGGCCCCCGGATACCAGGGCATCCACGGCGCGCGGACGCTGACATCGACGCGGTGCCAGCCGGGCACGTCGGGTAGCGCAATCTGCGCTGGCAGCATTTGCCGCCGCCCGGCGATGGCCGTGCTCCACGCGGGAAACGCCGATGCCACCGCCAGCACGAGCAGCGTGACGATGGCGAGATCGCCACGATAGCGCGGGACCGCCTGAAGCTCTGCGGGATCGAAGGCGGGATCGTCGGGCGCGCGGTCGAACCAGCGCCAGCCGATCGCGAGCACCGCCGCCATCACGAGCGCGAAGAACAGCCAGCCATAGACGATGTGGTCGATCCCCGTCGCCGCCTCGACCGAGGTCAGCTCGGCCGCCCAGATCGTCCCGAAGGCGCGAAACCCGTTGGCGACCACCGGCACGATGACCGACACGGCGAGGAACACCACGCGCCGCCGCCACGACACGAAACAGACATTGGCGACCAGCACCCCGAACGCGACCATCGCGATCACGAACTTGGCGCCCGAGCACGCCTCCGCCACCTCGAAATAATAGCGGCCGGCATGGATCAGCACGCCGTCGACGACCGCGGGCACGCCGACCAGATGCAGCAGCGGCATGACGATCGCGACGGTCACCGCCTGCAAGGGCGGCTCGATCCCCTCGCCAAAGGGCACGAGGAACAGCGCATAGCCGAGCGGAAACAGCAATCCGCGTGCGGCATTGGGGCCGAGGATCGCGACGACCGCGCCCTGCAGCATCAGCACCAGCCCGAGGTGCCGCGCGAGATTGACCGAGGCGGCATCGCCCGTCAGCCACCCTGCCCCGCCGACTGCGACCAGCGCCAGCCCCGGCCACCAGCCGACCGGCGTCAGCTGCGCGAGCTCGCTACGCCGCTGCCACGCTAGCCAGGCGATCACCGGAGCGATGAACAGGCAGTGCCCGAAGGTCGTGCTGGTCCACCAGATCGTCGTCAGATCGGCGACGTCGCGGCGGAACAGCGCGAGCAGCAGGGTCGCCGCGATGCCGAGCGCGAGCAGATGCCGGGGCCAGGACGTCGCGGGGCGATCGGTCACGATGGGGACCGGCGCCCTTCGACCCCGAACAGCGCATCGAGCGGTGCGAGCCGCGCGTCCCAGCCATAGCGTCGCAGCACCTGCGCGCGCGCCGCCCGCCCGAGGTCGGCCGCGTCGGCGGGTGCGTCGAGCAGCGCGAGGACCTGCGCGGCGAACTCGCTCGCGTCCGCCGCGACGCGGATCGTGCCGGCGTGGTCGATGCCTTCCGCCGCCGCCGCCGAGGCGACGACCGGCCGCGCCATCGCCATCGCCTCCAGCACCTTGTTCTGGATGCCGCGGGCGAGTTTCAGCGGGGCGACGCAGACATCGGCCGCGGCGAGCCAGCCGCGCACGTCGTCGACCGCGCCGGTGACGATCACCGCGTCGCTCGCCAGCGCCTGCACCGCGGGGGTCGGCGCGCGGCCGACGATCGCGAACCGGGCTGTCGGGTGGCGCGTCAGGATCGTGGGGAGGATGTCGCGGGCGAACCACGTCACGGCGTCGATATTCGGGCGGTAGTCCATCTGGCCGGTGAAGACGATCAGCGGCGCATCGCCAGCATCCCCCCGCCCCGCCCCGGCGGAGGCCGGGGTCCAGTTGGGAGACGTGGATGACGACGGACTGTCCGCTATTACTGCGACCTTTCCAACTGGGCCCCGGCCTTCGCCGGGGTGGTGGGATGGGGGTGCGGCGTGCCCGCCATGCGCAGCCGGGTCGGTCGCGCCGCCCTTCACCTCCCCGGCGGAGGCCGGGGTCCAGTTGGGGGACGTTGATGGCGACGGACTATCCGGCGTTACTGCGGCCTTTCCAACTGGGCCCCGGCCTTCGCCGGGGTGGTAGGATGGGGTTGCTGCCTGCCCAGCCTGCGCAGCCGGATCGAACGTCGCCGAGTCGATACCGTCCTCGACCGCCAGGAAGCGTCGCGTCGCGCCACCCGCGCCGCCCGGCACCTCCCCGGCGGAGGCCGGGGTCCAGTTGGGAGACGTGGATGACGACGGACTGTCCGGTGTTACTGCGACCTTTCCAACTGGGCCCCGGCCTTCGCCGGGGTGGTGGGATGGGGTTGCGGCCTGCCCGCCATGCGCAGCCGGGTCGGGCGCGCCGCCCTTCACCTCCCCGGCGAAGGCCGGGGTCCAGTTGGGGGACGTTGATGACGACGGACTGTCCGGTGTTACTGCGGCCTTTCCAACTGGGCCCCGGCCTTCGCCGGGGTGGTAGGGTGGGGTTGCGGCCTGCCCAGACTTGCCAGCCTGCCCAACCTTCCCCGCCGGGTCGAACGTCGTTGAGTCTATGCCGTTCTCGACCGCGAGGATGCGTCCGGTGGCGCCGCCGGTGCGGAACAGGGTGGCTTCGGCTTCGCTGACGAACAGGCTGGCGGAGACCCTCGCCGCAACCCCCCGCTCGAACGCCCCGAGCAGCCGTGCCTCGCGACGCATCATCCAGCGCATCGGGCTGCGAGAGTCGTCCGCGAAGCCTGCGAACTTGGCGGAGTCCATGTCGACGAAGTCCATGACCACGGGTGGCCCGTCATCGGGGAGGTACTGCGCCATCTGACCCGAGAAACAGTAGATGCCGTCGACGCGTGGCAGGATGCGGTCGACCGCGGCCTGCATGGCGGGAGAAGCGAACGCCGTCAGCGATACGGGCTTGCCGGTGGCCAGCGCCTCGAGTCCGGCGCGCGCCTGCGACTTGCCGCGTGGCAGGATCGTGCAGCTCGCCAGCATGTCCGTGAAGGCGGCTGGCGGATCGAGGTCTGCCGCGTCGTCGGCAAACGCGACGAGATGGACGCGCATGCGTGCGCTGAGATAACGGAGCACGTGGAAGCTGCGGATCTTGTCGCCGCGATCGGGCGGAAACGGCACCCGGTGCGCGAGGAACAGCAGATCGCTCACCCCAGACCCCGGGAGATCCACGGCCCGGCGAGATTGGCCGCCCAGAGCGGCATCTTCTTCCAGCTGCGCACCATCAGCGCATATCTGGGGTTGAGCGGATTGACCTCGCGCGCGGGCCCGTCGCTGCGCTTCGCGTAGAGCCGCGGCACGGGCGTAAATCCCCAGTTCTTCTTGAACGCCGCCGCGCCGGTGCCGGTCTTCGACCGTCCGAAATCAAACCGTGTGCAGCCGCGCGCGCGGGCATGCGCCATCAGCGCGAAATACATCCGGTCGTTGGCGCGAAGGCCGCGCGCCGCCTCGGTCCCGCCGCCCCAATAGGGATAGACCGTCCCGCGGTGATAGAGGCTGAGCACGCTCGCGACCGCGCGGCCGCGGTGGCGGACGGTCAGCACGTCGGCGTCCATCGTGTCGACGACCGAGCGGAACAGCCGCGCGGGAAAGACCGGCGTGCCCAGATTGCGCACCGATTCGGCATAAATGCGGTAATGCTCGGCGAGCATCGCCCGGTCGCGGCCGGTCGCGATGTCGAGATCGAACCCGAGCGCGCGCCGCACCTCGGCGCGCTGCTTGCGCGGGATGGCGAGGAGCTCCGCATCGTCATCCGCCGCCAGATCGCGTGCGAACCCCAGATAGCTGTCCGCATCGCTGTCCCACCCCGCGGGCACAGCGCCACCGCGAAGCTCGACCGACGGGCAGCCGAGCCGCTGCGCGAGGTCCCAGGCCGCCGCCGCGAGCGGCTCGACCGCGGCATCGCCGAGCACGCCGCCATCGACCGCGAACCCCGCCGAGACGAGCGCGCGCCCGAACAGCGGCGATCGCATCTCGGTCAGCGGCAGCACGCCGGTGATCGTCCCGCCCCGCTCCGCGACCAGATAGCGTGCGCGCTGGCCACAGCCGCGCGCGACCGCGATGCTCCACGCGGGCAGGTGGAACGGCGTCGCCGCCGCCGTCGCATCAACGAACGCCGCGATCCGCGCGCGCTCGTCCGCGTCGGCGAGATCCGCCTCGCGCACTGCCGCCGTCGTCACCGCAGCCGACCCGCCTCGACCGCGACCGCGGCATCGACGCGGCCCCAGTCATGCCGCCCGATCAGCCCGCGCAGCTTGCCCGCCATCGCCCCCAGCCGCGAATAATGCCGGATCTTCGACCGCAACGGTGCCGCCGCGACGCGCGGCTGGGCGGGATCGATCTCCCAGGGGTGGAAATAGAACATCGCCGGGTGGTCGGCGGCGTTCACCTGGCGGACCGCGAAATCCATCAGCGCGGCGGGCAGCAGCCTGAAGAAGCCGCCGCCCGTGGCGACGCGACGCGTGCCGAACTGCGCGACGGTGACGGGCACTTCGAGCAATGCGCTGTCGGGCAGCGGGCGGAAGGCGAAGCGCGGTGCGTCGCGCCAGCCATAATGGTCGTGCGCGAGCGGTGCGACGCTCGACGAATAGGCATAGTCCTCTTCCGCCAGCATGGCGTGCGCCCAGGGCGTCCGCTGGTCGATCGAGAAGCTCGGCGCGCGGTAGCCCGTGACACGCTGTCCCGCCGCATCCTCGATCGCCGCACGTGCGCGCGCGAGGTCGGCGCGGAACAGGCCTGCATCCATGGTGAAGACGCGCTGGTGATCCCAGCCATGGCTCGCGATCTCGTGCCCGGCATCGACGATCCGGCGGATCAGTGCGGGATAGCGGTGCGCGACCCAGCCGAGCGTGAAGAAGGTCGCGTGCACCCCGCTTTCGGCGAACAGCGCGAGCACCGCATCGGTATTCGCCTCGACGCGCGGCTGGAGGCCGTCCCAGTCCGCCTTGTCGATCACCGTCTCGAACGCGCCGACCTGGAACCAGTCCTCGACATCGACCGACATGCCGTTGCGGATCGGGCCGGCCTTTACCGCCGTCGTCACCGGATCACGCCGCGTCGTGCCAGTGCGACGCGCCGCGGATCGGCTTGTAATCGGGCCTGGGCTCGTCGCCCTCGACCCACTCGACGAGCAGCGTCAGGACGCGGCGCAGTGCCTGGTCCTGCTGCTCGACCCGCGCCTCGAGCATCGCGAGACGGTCGAGGACCGCAGGGTCGGTGGCGGGGTCGGACGTGGCGCGGGGCTTTGCCGTGAGTTCGGGGGCAGGCTCGGGCGTGGGCGTCGTCGCGAGTGTCGGCAGGTCCGCGGTGAGGTCGCTCTGAACGGCGCGGACGACGGCGCCGTCGATGACGCGCAGATCCTCGATCGCGGCATAGAGCATGACGCGGCCCGCCAGCATGTTGAGCCGGCGGGGGATGCCGTCCGACCCGTCGAACAGCGCGGCGACCGCATCGTCGGTGAACGCCGGATTGCCCTCCCACCCGACCACCGACAGGCGGTGCGCGATATAATCGGCGACCTCGTGCGGCTCCATCGGATCGAGATGGTGGATCGCGATCACCCGCTGGCGCAGCTGTTCGAGCCCGTCGGAGCCGTGGAGCCGGTCGCGGAATTCGGGCTGGCCGAGCAGCAGGATCTGCAGCAGCGCATGGCCGGCGGTCTGGAAGTTGGACAGCATCCGCAGTTCCTCAAGCGCGGACACGGGCAGCGCCTGCGCCTCGTCGACGATCAGCAGCGTGCGCTTGCCGGTCCGCGCGACGGCGTGCAGCCCGCGTTCGATCGCGGTGAGCAGCTGCGCCTTTTCGAGCCCCGCCGGGTCGACGCCGAGCGCGGTCGCGACGATCCGCAGCAGGTCGCTCGCCTCGATCGCGGTCGACACCAGCCGGATCGCGTTCAGGCTCTGATGGTCGATCGTGTCCATCAGATGCCCGACCAGCGTGGTCTTGCCCGCGCCGATATCGCCGGTCATGACGATGAAGCCCTCGCCCTGCGCCAGGCCATAGCCGAGATAGGCCATCGCCTTGCGATGCGTCCCCGATTCGAACCAGAATCGGGGGTCCGGGGTGAGCTGGAACGGGCGTCCCGTCAGTCCGTAATGTTCGTCGTACATCTGCCAAATATCCTAGAACTGATACCGTGCACCGAGCAACGCCTGTGCGGACCAGTCGCTGTCGAAGTCGCCGACCTTGAAGCTGTATAACCCGAGCGACGCGGTCGTGCCGAGCCGTCCGAAATTACGGTAATAGGTGCCGGTCGCGCCATAGGACCAGACCCCGCCATCGCCCGCGGTAACGAAACCGCCGCCGAGCTGGCTGTCGAAATAGTTCACGAACGCGGTCGCATTGATCCCCGATACCGAAGACAGCGAGCGCGCGAAATAGAGCTGGCCGTAATAGCTCTCGTCCTCAAGGCCCGTGACGACGAGGCCGGGCGCGCCGCGCGGTGCGAACAGCCGGCGATTGGCATAGCCGATCCCGCCGCCAAAGGTCGTCCGCCCGCGCGTCGCGACGAGCACCGCGTCGATCCCGCGCGCGCGGTAGCTCGAGGTGGAGATCGACTGGAACACGTCGTCGAGGCACCCGCCCGGCGCCGCACCGGTCGCGCCGAACACGCAGCCGTTGAACTGCTGCGCGAAACCCTGGTTGGGCGCGAGGAAGCTCGTCGGCAGGTTGGCGAGGCCGGTGCGCAGCTGGCGGCCGAAGGTCTGCACGCCGTCATAGACGTTGACCGCGACGCCGACGTCCTTCGACGCCTGGTAGGTCGCGGTGCCGGTAAAGCTGAGAGAGCCATAGCGTTCGCCGATCCGCGCCTCGACCGAGGTCCGCCGGTTCGGCCGCCAGATCACGCCCGCGTCGTAATAGAGGCCGTCAGTGCGATAGGCGATGCGGCGCGGCGATCCCGGCGCGGTCCGGAACCGGCCGTCGCGGTCGAGCACGGGGACGCCCGCGGCATCGACCAGCGCATCCTTCTGGCTCGTCTCGATCCGTTCATAGCCGAGGCCCGCGGTCAGCGCGACATAGGGCGAGACCGGCAGCACCGCGTCGCCGCGGCCAAAATAGCCCTGGTAGCGCTGGCTGAGCTGGCCGGCGGTCTCGCGGTCGAACCCCGCGCTTGCGGTCAGCCCGACCGGCAGCAGCGTGCCCGGCCGGAAGCCCGCGCTGGCGGTCGCGGTGTGGCCGATCGAATCGTCGTAATAATCGAGCCGCTGGCCACCGGTCGCGGCGGTGCCGAAGGTGGGGGTCTCGACCTTGGTATAGCCCATCCGGTAGTTGGCGTTGACCGCGACGTCGCCCGCCTGCGCGGCGAAATTCGGGCCGCCATAGACGGCATAGACCTGGGCGATGTTCGACACGTTGCCGACCAGCACGCCGGGTGCGGCGCCGCGGATGTCCGAGCGCGACCGCGTGGCGATCCCGCCCGCTTCCAGCGAGAGGTTGCGCGTCAGCTGCGCCTCGACCCGCGCGAGGCCCGAATGGATGTCGGTGTCGCCGATATCGTCGTCATAGGCGAAGCGGCGTTCGTAGCGATAGCTGACCTGCCCGTTGATCCGCGCGGTCGACACCGCCGCATCGACGCCGGCCGCGAGCGAGGTGTAGGTGAGCACGTCGCCGCCGCCGAGATCCGCGGTGAGGATCTGCGTCGCCTCGATATAGGGCCGGACGACGACGCGCCGTGCGCCCTGCCCGCTTCCGGACGCGGAGTCGGACTGGGCGAGCGCGGGCCCTGCGACGAACAGCGCCGCCGCGCCGCCGAGGATCAGGCGGACATCGCTCACCGCGCGCCGCCTTGCTCGTAATAGCTGCCGAACCGCGCGCCGCCGGGAACGAACGACACCGCGTTGAGCACCAGCTGGATATGCTCGCAGCTGTCGAGCCGGTTGACCGCGGCGCGGACCTCGCTCTCGGGCGTATGATCGGCGCGGACGACGAGCATGACCTGCCCGACCAGCATCGCGAGCACGCCCGCGGGGGACGCGGCAAGCGCGGGCGGCGAATCGAAGATCACGATCCGCCGCGGATCCGCCGCGAGCAGCCGCGCGAGCACCGCGCGGGTCCGCGCGCTCGCGAGCAGTTCGGTATCCATCGTGGTCCGGTCGCCTGCGGGCAGGATCGAGAGGTGCGGCACATCGGTGCGGATCACCAGCGTTTCGACGTCGATGCTCGTATCGGCCAGCGCATCGAGCAGGCCGGGGCCATCGTCCAACCCGAGCTGCCGCAGCACGTCGGGCTTGGCGACATCGGCATCGACCAGCAGCACCTCGGTATCGCGCTCCGCGGCGATCGAGAGCGCGAGGTTGATCGCGCAGAAGGTCTTGCCGTCGTTCGGCCGCGCCGAGCAGACGAGGATCGTACGCGCCTTGTCGGGCACCGCGCTGGCCTCGATCGCGGCGCGCGTGATCAGCAGCTGCCGCTTGATGAGGCGGAACTCCTCCGCCAGTGGGCCGACCGGCGCGCCGGGCACCATCATGCCGTTCGCCGCCAGCATGCCGCGATCGATCATCGCCGTGTCGCTGGCGACGAACGGCATATGAAACTCGTCAGGCAATTCCTGCCCGATCGGCGCGCGAAGTTCGGGCGGGATCGCGAGGAAGGTCGCATCGCCGGAGTCCGGCGCGTCGGCTTCGAACGCCGCAACCGGCTCGGCGGCAGGCTCGGGCGCGCGTGCCGGTTCGACCGGCGGCACCGGCGGCACCGGCGGTCGGGCCCGCACGTGCTGGTTGAAGTCATAGACCGTGGCGGCGCGTTCGAGCAGCGACGGCGCGCGTGGCGGCTCGCCGCTGGCATCGTGCGATTCGGGGATCTTGCTACGCATGGTCACGTCCTCAGGCCGCCAGGCCACGCTGCAGGATCTCGACGCCCAGCAGCAGCACATAGGCGGCGCCGAGTGCTGCCGTGCCGCCGAGGAACATCCGGAACTGCTTGGCGCGCAGCTCGGACTGGGTGCGCGTCACGACTTCGCCGATCGACCCGATCACCGGCATCCCCGCGACGCGTTCGAGCCGGGCGCTGGTCGCGAACGTGCCACGGAGCTGACCGAGCAGGAATGCGCCGCCGATCCCGGCACCGAGGCCGGCGATCAGCACGCCGGTCAGCAGCAGCATCCGGTTCGGTGCGCTCGGCTTTTGCGGCGTGGTCGGCGGGTCGATCACGCTGAACTTGACGCGATCGGTCTGCGACTGCGCCTGGCCGCGGAGCGCGATCTGTTCGCGCTGGGTCAGCAGCTGGTCATACTGGTCCTTCAGCACCTGATAATCGCGGTCGATCGCGCCCTGTTCGGCGGCGACGGTCGGATCCTCGGAGAGCTTCGCGTTGAGCTGGTCGAGATCGCCCTGCAGCTGCGCGCGGCGGATCCTGAGCGACGCGACCGCCGCCTGCTTGTCCGCCATCATGGCCTGCAGCGAGACATAGAGCGGATTTGGCGACGAGCCCGCGCCGCTGCCGCCCGACAGCGGTTCGCCGCGCGCCGCCGCGGTTGCCTGGGCGAGCTGCGCGCGCAGTGCGACGACGTCGGGATGGCTTTCGGTATAGCCGCGCGCACGGGCATCGGCGAGCTGCCCCTGGATCGCCGCCAGCCGGGCGCGTGCGGGTCCGGCCGCACCGGCGACGCCGCCGCTGCCCGCGACCGTCCGCGCCACGCCGGCCATCTGTCCCTGCACCGCGGCGAGCCCCGACTGCGCCGCGGCGAGATCGCCATCGACCTGCGCCATCTGCGACCGCGCGGCGCCGATCCGGTCGGCGACCGACCCGGTGCCGGGCAGCGCGCCGAGATAGCGGTTCTGGAAGTCGGCGCGCTTGGCCTCCGCGTCCTGCAGCTGCTTCTGCCGCTGCGCCAGTTGCTTGTCGAGAAAGCTGAGGCTCTGGCTGGTGCTCGTCCGGTCGCCTGCCAGATTGCCCTCGACGAAGATGTCGATCAGCTTCTGCGTGATCGTCCGCGCCAGCTTCGGACTCGCCGCGGACGTCGCGATCTCGAACAGATTGTCCTGCGCCGACGTCACCTTGATCGACTGGGCGAGGCTGGCGACGCGGTCGGCGACGTCGCGGTCGCTGGCCACCGTGTTGGCGAGGTCGGTGCCGCGCACGACCTTCTCCAGATTGACCGCGGAGGTCAGCGTCTGGCGGATCGTGTCGATGTCGGTGCGGCTCGAGGCCGACGGCTGGTCCATGCTCGCGGGCAGCAGGTTCTGCATCTGGACGAAGACGCGCGCGCGCGATTCGTAGCGGCTCGGGATCTGCGATACGAACAGCCAGCCGAGGACGCACACGCCCCACGCGATCGCGAGCGCGAGCCAGCGCCGCGTCCAGATCGCGTGCAGCGCGACCCGCGCCTCGTCATAGATGCCGTTCATACCGCCACGCCTCAGAACATCGATTCGGGGATGATGATGACGTCACCGGGCTCGAGCCTGACATTGGCGGACGAATCGCCCTTTTTCAACAGGTTCGAGATTTGTAGCGAGAACTCGCTCTGCTTGCCGCTCGCCCGGTCGTAGCGCACCAGCCGCGCCTTGTTGCCCGCCGCATACTGGCTGAGCCCGCCGACCGCGATCATCGCGTCGAGCAGCGTCATGTTGGCACGATAGGGGATCGAGGCGGGCTTTTCGGTCGCGCCGACGATGCGGACCTGCTGGCTGTAGGTGCCGCTGAAATTCTCGACGATGACCGAGACGATCGGGTTTTTGACGTATTCGCCGAGCGCCTTCTTCATGTCGTCGGCGAGCTGTGCGGGCGTCTTCCCCACCGCGGACATGTCGTTGACCAGCGGCGTCGTGATCCGGCCGTCGGGGCGGACCTGGACCTTCGACGACAGTTCGGGATTGCGCCAGACGAAGATGTTGAGCTGATCGAGCGGGCCGATCACATATTCCTCGCCCGGCAGTTCCTTGTTCGCGACATAGGCCGCGGGCGGCAGTTCGGGCGGACCGCCGGTGCTGCTGCAGGCGGCCAGCGACGACGCGGCGAGCCCCAGCGTGAGCAGGGAACGGGAAACGGGTCCGGAACGCATGGGCACTGATCTCCTGGCGCCATCCCGGCAACGGGTGTCCGATGGCCGGTTAAACTCGCACGGGCTATGCAGGGAAACAGGTGAAGATAGCGTTTAGGAGCGCCCCGCAACCCCGCCCGCCGCCACGCTCATGGCTGGGGTTGGACTGAAGTAACGATCTCGAGCGCTGGTGGATGCCCGAGAAACGCCGCCGGGCTCGCGCTGGCGCCGTATGCGCCCGCCATGAAGATCGCGATCAGGTCCCCGGGCACGACCGGCGGCAGCGCGACGCGGTCGCCGAGCCGGTCGAGCGGGGTGCACAGCGGTCCCACGACCGACACCGCTTCCGCGGCGGCCGCCTCCCCCATCCGCGCGGCGACCGCGATCGGATAGTTGCGCCGGACGACGGTGCCGAAATTGCCACTCGCCGCGAGCTGGTGGTTGAGCCCGCCATCGATCACGACGAAGACTTCGCCCTGGCTGCGCTTCACGTCGATGACGCGGGTCAGGTACACGCCGGCCTCGGCGACCAGCCACCGCCCGAGCTCGATGGCGAACCGGGTGTCGCGCAGCACCGCCGCGCGGGTCTCGAGTGCCGCGTGCAGCGCCGCGCCGACCCGCTCGACGTCGAGCGCGATGTCGTTGGCGAAATAGGGGACGCCGAACCCGCCGCCCAGATTGACCAGCGGCGGCGCCTGGCCCGCCGCGTCGGCAAGCCGCGCGGCGAGATCGAGCGTCGCGGCCTGCGTCTCGATGATCGCGCCCGCGTCGAGCGCCTGACTGCCCGCATAGATGTGGAACCCGCGCCAGTCCGCGCCCGCCGCGACGATGTCGCGCACCAGCGCCGCGGCACGCTCCGCATCGACCCCGAAGGGCGAGGCGCGGCCGCCCATCCGCATCCCCGATCCGCGCAGTTCGATATCGGGGTTCACGCGCACTGCCATCCGCGGCGCGATGCCGAGCCGCGCGCCGATCGCGAAGCCGCGCGCGGCCTCGCCTTCCGATTCGACGTTCAAGGTCGCGCCCGCGCGGATCGCCGCGGCGAGTTCGTCGTCGCGCTTGCCGGGACCGGCAAAGCTGATCGCATGCGCCGGCTTGACCGCCAGCGCCATGCCGAGCTCGCCCGCCGACGCGACGTCGAGCCCGTCGACCAGCGGTGCGACCGCCGCGAGCAGGTCCGAATGCGGGTTCGCCTTGATCGCATAATGCAGGTCGATCGCGGGCATCGCCGCGCGGAACCGCGCGATCCGGGCCGCGACGATGGCGCTGTCATAGACGAACAGCGGCGTGTCGCCGGCGTGTGCGACCCAGGCCTCCGCGGACCGCCCGCCGATCGTCAGCGCGTCCAACTGGTGCGCAAATTCGGGCGGCAACGCCCCCATCGGCTTCATCATGCCTGTCCCTGTTCCTGTGCCGACGACCATGCCCGGACCTCGGCTGCGATCGCGGACCGGTCGAGCTTGGCGTTGGCGTTGCGCGTCAGCGCGTCGCGCCACAGATAGCCGGCGGGCTGCATGAAGTTCGGCAGCGCGGTGCGCAACCGGGTCCTGAGCGCGGGCTCGTCCGCCGCGTCGCCCGCGAGCATCACGACGATCGCCTGCCCCAGCCGCGGATCGGCCACGCCGACCGCGACCGCCTCGCGGGCTTCGTTGCCGGCGAGTACCGCCTCCTCGACCTCGAGCGGGCTGATCCGGTTGCCCGCGCTCTTGATCATCTCGTCGTCGCGGCCGACGAAGCGGAGCAGCCCGTCCGCGCCCTCGACCACCGTGTCGCCCGACCAGACCGCCATGCCGTTGCCATCGGGCGCGGGGCGGAAGCGCTGCACGGTCCGCTCGGCATCGCGCCAATAGCCCTGCGCAACCAGCGGGCCGGCATGGACCAGCTCGCCCGGTTCGCCCGGCGCGGCGCGGGTGCCGTCGGGCCGGATCACCGACACCTGCGCGAACGGGATCGCGCGGCCCATCGCATCGGGGTGTGCGTCGATCAGCGACGGGTCGAGATAGGTCGAGCGGAACGCCTCGGTCAGCCCGTACATCGCGTAGATATCCGCGCCGGCGAACCGCGCACGCAGCCCCGCCACGAGCCGCGGGGTCAACGCGCCGCCCGAATTGGTCAGCCGCCGCAGCCGCGCCGCGGTCTCCGCCGGCCAGTCCGCCTCGAGCAGCTGCACCCAGAGCGGCGGCACGCCGGCGAGCGTCGTCGCGCCGACCCGCTCGACCGCCTTCACGACGTCGCGCGCGACCATATAGTCGATCGGCGCGACCGCCGCGCCCGCCGCCCAGGTCGAGAAGAGCTGGTTCTGGCCATAGTCGAACGACAGCGGCAGCACGCCCAGCACCCGGTCGTCGCGCGTGAGCTTCAGATAGTGCGCGACCGACACCGCACCGAGCGACAGATTTGCGTGGCTCAGCATCACCCCCTTGGGCCGCCCGGTCGATCCCGAGGTGTAGAGGATCGCGACGAGCGTCGCCGGATCGGCATCGGACGGGCCCGGGCCGCCCTCGCCTTGCAGATCGAGCGCGGTCTCGTCGACGATTGGGCAGTCCGCGGGCACGTCGCCCGGCTCGAGCGTCGCCGCGCGCGCGCCCTGCGTCACCAGCAGCACAGCACCGCTGTCGGCCAGGATATGCGCCACCTGCGCGCGCCGCAGCAGCGGGTTGACCGGCACATGGACCAGCCCCGCGCGCGCCGCCGCGAGCGGCATCACGCACGCCACCCGCGTCTTGGGCAGCCACGTCGCGACGCGCGCACCCTCTGCAAGACCCTGCCCCGCCAGCCAGCCCGCGAGCGCGGCGACCGCGGTTTCGAGATCGCGGAACGTCATCGTCCCCGCGCGGTCGATCAGCGCGATGTCGTCGGCTGCGCCGCGCAAGGTCAGGTGATCGATCGGAAACGGGACGGGGTCGGGCGAGGTCATGGGTCCTCCATAGCGCCAAGCCGTTGCCGAATTCACCCCCACAGGCTAGCGGGGCCCGGTTCGCAACGGTTCAGGCGATGCTCGTGATCTTCGAAGGTACTTCCCAGGTTGAAACGACGGTCCGCGCCGTCCTTGCCGACATCCTTGGCCTCAGCGCCGAGCGAGTCGCGGCATTCACCGACGACACGCCGTTGTTCGGCGCGCTCCCCGAACTCGATTCGATGGCGGTGGCAAGCGTGCTGACCGAGCTCGAGGACCGGCTCGGCATCCTGATCGAGGATGACGAGATCGACGGCGAGATGCTCGAGACGTTCGGCGCGCTCGTCCAGTTTGCGGCGCGCAAGGCGCTGGTCTAGCCTCGGCCGGGATGACCGGCCCCCGCTTCGATCGCTATGACTGGGCCGGCGGGCGCGAGGCGATGCTGCGCTTCGGCCCCGATGCCGGGCCGCTGGTCGTCGCGGTCCTGCCGCTGTTCGAGGAGGCGAACCGCACGCGCGCGTTCCTCGTCGCGATGCTGCGCGCGCTGGCCAGGCGCGGGATCGGCAGCATCCTGCCCGATCTGCCCGGTACCGGCGAGAGTGTGGTCGAGACGCGCGACCTGCGGTTGCCCGACCTGCGCCAGGCCTTTGCTGCGCTTGTCGGGACGCTCGACGTGCCGGTTTACGCGGTCACGATTCGGAGTAGTGCGCTCGTCGATTGCGACGCCAGTCTTGCCGGGCGATGGCGGCTCGCGCCGCAGGCGGGCGATGACCTGTTGCGCGACCTGAGCCGGATCCGCGCCGCGTCGACAATGCCCGATGCGGAGGGTTACGCGGGCAACAGCCTGTCCGAGGCGCTGCTCACCGACCTGCGCGATGCGGTGCCATATGCGGCGTCGCGAACGGTTCGACTCGAGAGCGATCCGCGTCCGGCGGAGGCGCGCTATGCCGGGGCGCCGCTGTGGCGGCGGTCGGAGCCGGGCAGCGATGCAACGCTCTCCGACACGCTGGCCGCGGACATCGCCGGGTGGATCGCCACATGCGGCGGCTGATCGCGGTCCCCTGCGAGGGCGAGACGCTGGTCGCGACGCTCGACGACGCGGCGGGCGCTACCGGCGTGCTGATCGTGTCGGGCGGCAACGAGATCCGCAGCGGCGCGCACCGCGGCATGGCGATGCTCGCGCGGCGGCTGGCGGCGGGGGGTACGCCGGTGTTCCGCTATGACCGCCGCGGCATCGGCGATTCGAGCGGCGAGAATGGCGGCTTTCTGTCGGCGCAGGCCGATCTGGTCGCCGCCGCCGCCGCGTTCCGCGCCGCCGCGCCGCACGTCACGCGGCTGGTCGGATTCGGCAATTGCGACGCGGCGAGCGCGCTCGCGCTGTTCGGCGCGGCGGCGGGGGTCGACCGGCTGCTCCTGGCCAACCCCTGGGTGATCGCGCCGACCGACGACCTGCCCCCTGCCGCCGCGATCCGTGCGCGCTATGCCGCGCGGTTGCGTGATCCGGCGGCGTGGCTCAGCCTGATCCGCGGCGGGATCGATCTGCGCAAGCTGGTGCGCGGTCTGGTGAGGGTGTCGCGGGCCTCGGGGGAGGTCGAGGGCGACCTTGCGAGCCGGGTCTGCGGCGCGATCGACGGCTGGGCGGATCGCGTCGTCATTCTGCTCGCGACCGGTGACGTGACGGCGCAGGTGTTTGCGGCGCGTTACCGCGGCGCGGCGCGGATCGTGCGGCTGGCTACCGGTTCGCACAGCTTTGCTGGTTCCGCCAATGCCGCCGCGCTGGAGGTGGCGCTCAGGGCCGTGATCGACGGCACGCACGACGCAGGCGCCACCGCCTCCCCCCACTCGTCATCCTGACGAAAGTCAGGACCCAGGGTTACGGGCGATGCCGTTCCTGGCTCTGGATCCTGACTTTCGTCAGGATGACGGAGGGTGTGGGGGGACGCTGGCACTCCCCCGTCCGTCATAATGGCGAAAGGTGTGAGGGGAACACCGGCACCTCTACTCTCGTCATCCTGACGAAAGTCAGGATCCAGGGTTACGGGCGACGCCGTCCTTTGCTCTGGGTCCTGACTTTCGTCAGGATGACGAGAGGGCGTGAGGGGGCGAGAGCACGCTCCCCCATCATGCGAACGAGGGGGCGTGGATCAAACGCACGCCCCCCGCGCTTACTCCGCGGCTTCGGCCAGTTCCGCGAATTCCGCCGCCGCCAGGAACCGCTCCGCGTCCAGCGCGGCCATGCAGCCCGTGCCGGCCGCGGTCACCGCCTGGCGGTAGACCTTGTCCGCCACGTCGCCGCACGCGAAGACGCCCTCGACGCTGGTGCGCGTGGAGCCGGTCTCGACCGAGATATAGCCGTCCGAATCGAGATCGATATGCCCGCGGAACAGCTCGGTCGCGGGGTGGTGGCCGATCGCGACGAAGCCGCCATCGACCGACAGGCGCGAGCGTTCGCCCGTCACCGTGTCCTCGAGCTCGAGCGCGACGAGCCCGGCATTGCCGCCGCCGTCGACGAATTCGCGGACTTCCTTGTTCCACAGCACGGTCACGCCCTTGTGTGCGAACAGCCGCTCCTGGAGGATCTTCTCCGAACGCAGCGAATCGCGGCGGTGGATCAGCGTCACGTCGGGCGAATGGTTGGTGAGGTACAGCGCCTCCTCGACCGCGGTGTTGCCGCCGCCGATCACCGCGACCTTCTTGCCGCGGTAGAAGAAGCCGTCGCAGGTCGCACAGGCGCTGACGCCCTTGCCCTTCATCGGCTCCTCGCTGTCGATGCCGAGCCACTTCGCCTGCGCGCCGGTCGCGATGACGAGCGTCTCGCCCTCATAGACGTCGCCGCTGTCGCCGGTCAGGCGGAACGGGCGGCTGCTGACGTCGACCTTGACGATCGTGTCCCACATCATCCGCGTGCCGACATGCTCGGCCTGCGCCTGCATCTGCTCCATCAGCCACGGGCCCTGGATGACGTCCTTGAAGCCGGGATAATTCTCGACATCGGTGGTGGTGGTCAGCTGGCCGCCGGGCTGGATCCCCTGGACGACGATCGGCGCCATCCCGGCGCGCGCGCCATAGATCGCGGCCGACAGCCCGGCAGGCCCGGAACCGAGAATGAGCATGCGGGTCGTGTGCGTCGTCATCGTGATATCCTTGGAGTTTCGGATCCCATCTAGGCGATGGCGCGTGCGATTTGAACCATCGCCACCGCAATCGGCGTGCATCGTTTGCCGCCCCGCTTCGTTGGAAGGCAAAAGCGGAGAGACGTATGAGCGACGACCGGACCATCGAGATCGAAGACTATACCGCACCCGCCGGCGGCTGGGGGTCGATGAAATCGCTCGTGGAGATATCCGCGCGCGAGAAGATCGGCCCCGAGGCGCTGCGCGAACTCACGCGGCAGAACAAGCCCGAGGGCTTTGCCTGCGTCAGCTGCGCCTGGGGCAAGCCCGCGCATCCGCATACCGCCGAATTCTGCGAGAATGGCGCGAAGGCGACCGCGTGGGAGCTGACCTCCTACCGCGTGACGCCGGCCTTCTTCCAGGAGCATACGGTCACCGAGCTGCTCGGCTGGAAGGATTTCGATCTCGAACAGGCCGGCCGCCTGACGCATCCGCTTAAATATGACGCGACCACCGACAAATATGCCGCGTGCAGCTGGGACGAGGCGTTCGCCGGGATCGGTGCGAAGCTCAAGACCTATGACCCGACCAAGGTCATCTTCTACGCCTCGGGTCGCGCGAGCCTCGAGACCTCGTACATGTACAGCCTCATGGCGCGGATGTACGGCAGCCAGAACCTGCCCGACAGTTCGAACATGTGCCACGAGACGACTTCGGTCGGGCTGAAGTCGGCGATCGGCTCGGCGGTCGGGACGATCCACCTCTCCGATTACGAGAAGTGCGACGCGATCTTCTATTTCGGCCAGAATCCGGGCGTGAACAGCCCGCGGTTCCTTCACCCGTTGCGCGACTGCGCCAAGCGCGGTGTCGAGATCGTCGTCTTCAATCCGCTGAAGGAGCGCGGGCTCGAGAAATTCCAGGATCCGCAAAACCCGCTGGAGATGGTCACCGGCAAGTCGACGCCGATCGCCTCGCAATATCATCAGGTGAAGACCGGCGGCGACGTCGGGGCGCTGATGGGGATGTGCAAATATCTGATCGAGGCGGATGATCGCGCGCGCGAACTCAACACGCTGCGGATCCTCGACCACGCCTTCCTCGCTGAGCATACCACCGGGTTCGAGAAGTTCGCGGACGTCGCGCGCGGCACCGACTGGGCGACGATCGAGCATGAGAGCGGGCTGTCGCGCGTCGAGATCGAATCGGCCGCCAAGGTCTATGCCAAGTCGAAGGCGGTGATCGCTGTCTACGGCATGGGTCTGACCCAGCATGTCGGCGGGATCGACAACGTCCACATGCTCGTCAACCTGATGCTGCTGCGCGGGAATATCGGCAAGCCGGGCGCGGGCATGGGCCCCGTCCGCGGCCATTCGAACGTCCAGGGGCAGCGCACCGTCGGGATCACCGAAAAGCCCGAGCTCGCCCCGCTCGACAAACTCGCCGAGCAATATGGCTTCGAGCCGCCGCGCGAGCTCGGCTGGGACACGGTCGCGTCGTGCGAGGCGGTGCTCGAGGGTGAAGCACAGGCGTTCATCGGGCTGGGCGGTAATTTCGTCCGCGCGATCCCCGACCATGCGCGGATGGAGCCGGCGTGGCGCGGGATCGACCTGACGGTGCACATCGCCACCAAGCTCAACCGTTCGCACCTGCTGCCCGGCAAGACCTGCTATCTGCTCCCCTGTCTCGGCCGGATCGAGACGGACATGCAGGGTACCGGGCCGCAGAGCGTCTCGGTCGAGGATTCGTTCAGCCAGATCTATGGCTCGAAGGGCAAGGCGACGCCGGCCGCGGAGACGTTGCTGTCCGAGCCGGCGATCCTCGCGGGTATCGCCAAGGCGACGCTGGCGCCCAATCCGAAGCTCGACTGGGATGCGTGGGTGCGCGACTATGCACGGATCCGCGATTCGATCGCCGAGACCTATCCGGACATGTTCTCCGACTTCAACGCCAAGATGTTCACCCCCGGCGGCTTCTGGAAGGGCGTGCCGGCGGCGCACCGCGAATGGTTGACCGAAAGCGGCAAGGCGGAGATCAACGTCCCCCACTCGCTCAACGTCACCGGCTTCGAGGAGAGCGAGGGGCGGTTCCGGCTGATGACGCTGCGGTCGAACGATCAGTTCAACACCACCGTCTATGGCTATCACGACCGGTTCCGCGGCGTGAAGGGCACGCGCGACATCGTCTTCATGAACCGCAGCGACATGCTGCGCATGGGGCTGACCGATGGTGACGACGTCGATCTGGTCGGCGATGCCGGCGACAATGCCGACCGCCGCTTCAACAAGCTGCGCGTCGTCGAATATTCGATTCCGGAAGGGTGCGTCGGGGCCTATTACCCCGAGTGCAATCTGCTCATGCCGGTCGCGCACCATGCGCGCGAAAGCCATGTGCCGGCGGCCAAGTCGGTGCCGGTGCGGATCGAGAAGACGCGCTGAGCCCGCCCAGGATCCTCGGCGTCGTCCTGGCGGGCGGGCGATCGTCGCGGTTCGGGTCGGACAAGGCGCAGGCGCTGCTCGCCGGTCGTCGCCTTGCGGATCACGCCCGTGCGCTGCTCCGGCCGCATGTCGATGACGCAGTGGTCGCCGGGCGGGATGGCCTGATCCGCGACCTGCCGGGCCCCGATCTGGGGCCGCTGGGGGGCATAGCGGGCGCGCTGCACCATGCGGCGGGGCTCGGCTACACCTCGGTCCTCACGATCGCCTGCGACGTGCCCGTGCTGCCCGACGGGCTGCTGGCGGCGCTCGCCCGCCGCGCGCCCGCCTTTTGCCCCGACGCGCCCGTGCTGGGGCATTGGGAGACCGCGTCTGCTGCCGCGCTGGTCGCGCATATCGAATCGTCGCCGCGCCGGTCGGTACGCGGCTGGGCGGAGGCGATCGGCGCCTTGCCGATCCCCGCGCATGGGGTCATCCCGAACATCAACACCCCCGAGGACATGGCCGCGCTGTGACGACTGCCCGTACCGAAGCGATTACCATCCTGCGCCCCGACGCCGTCGCAGCGGGTACGCGCGCGATCGCGATCGAGGTGCCCGTCGCGATCGAGATCGACGGGCTTGGCTATGCGGTGATGATGATGACGCCCGCCGACCTGCCCGCCTTCACCACCGGGTTCCTGCTGACCGAGCGGCTCGCCGACAGCGCCGACGACGTGCGCGACATCGACGTGTTCGAGGCGGAGGCGGGCTGGATCGTCCGGGTCGGCCTGTCGGAGCGGTGCAGGGGGCGGATCCACGACCGCGTCCGCCACCGCACCAGCGACACGAGCTGCGGGCTGTGCGGCATCTCCGGGCTCGAACAGCTGCGCAAGCCGGTGGCGGGCACCCCGCCCCGCCCCGACGTGCCCGTCACCGCGATCTTCGCCGCGCTGGCGGGGCTGCGCGCGCACCAGCCGCTCAACGCCGCGACGGGGGCGATCCATGCTGCCGCCGCCTGCGACCGGTCGGGAGCCGTGCTGGCCGCCTATGAGGATGTCGGCCGCCACAATGCGCTCGACAAGCTCGTCGGCGGGCTGGCGATGCGGTCGACCGAGCCCCCCGCCTTCATCCTCGTCACCTCGCGGATCAGCTTCGAGATGGTCGACAAGGCGCTGGTCGCGGGCGTGGCGATGCTGGTCGGGATTTCCGCGCCCACAAGTCTCGCGATCGATCACGCGCGCGCGCACGGCCTGACGCTGCTGGCGCTCGCCCGCAGCGACGCGATCCTGGTCGTCAACGACCCGTTCGGTGTGTTTGAAAATGGTAGCGAAGGAGGGACTTGAACCCCCGACCCCAGGATTATGATTCCCGTGCTCTAACCAACTGAGCTACTTCGCCGTACCGTCTGCGGGGAAGCATTCTTCCCTGCGAGGCGCGGCCTATAGGAAGCGGATTCGAGGCGGTCAAGCAAACATGTGACGCGAAATCGCTTCCCAGGGTCCGCCGCGATACCACCAGGCGCCGAGCCCGGCGATTTCGACGTCCCGCGCCGCGAAGTCGCGCTGCAGATTGCCGAGCAGCAGCTTTGCGACCGACGGGTTGACCTTGTTCTGGATCGTGACGTGCGGACGCCAGCCGCCCGCGTCCTGCGGCGTCAGCATCCCCGTGAACGCATCCGCCAGCCGCGCGCGGATTCCGACCAGCTCTGGCGATTCGATCCGGTAGGCGACCCCGCGCCCCAGCGACATCAGCCCGCCGATCCGCGCCCGCGGCGCCGGCAACCCACGCGTCTCCTGGTTCAGCCGATGCTTCAGCTCGTCGAGGCCCGAGGGCGGCAAATGGTGGAACAACGTCAGGTGCGAATCGAGCTGGTTGCGCTCGGGCGGGAAATGCTCGCGCCGCATCGCGTCGAAGAACGCGGTGTCCTGGCGGCCGAACAGCGCGGTGACGATGATCGGGGCGACTTCGGTCGTGCTTGCCATCATGCAGATACCTCCCCGGCGCAGGCCGGGGTCCAGTTGGAAAGGTTGATGTAACTTCGGGTGACGTCCGCCATCGACGTTTCCCAACTGGGCCCCGGCCTCCGCCGGGGAGGTGCGGGGTGCCGACCGACTGAGATCAAATCTCGATCTGGCTGCCGAGCTCGACGACGCGGTTGGTCGGCAGGCGGAAGAATTCCATCGCGCTTTCGGCGTTGCGCAGCATCCATGCGAACAGCTTTTCGCGCCACAGCATCATCCCGGGCTTGTCCGAGGCGAGCAACGTCTGGCGCGAGAGGAAGAAGCTGGTGTCCATCATCTTGAAGTCCGCGCCGCAGCTGTGCACCTGGCGCAGCGCGGCGGGGACGTCGGCATCCTCCATGAAGCCGTAGCGCAGGATCAGACGGTGGAAGCCGTCGCCGAGCTCGTCGCGCACCGCACGGTCGTGCGCGGGCCAATAGGGCTGGCCGACGATCTTGACGGTCAGCAGGATGACGCGCTCGTGCAGTACCTTGTTGTGCTTGAGGTTGTGGAGCAGCGCATGTGGCACGCCGTCGGAGGTCGAGGTCATGAACACCGCGGTCCCCGGCACGCGCGACGCGGAGTTCGCCGCCGAGCCGATGAACACCTTGATCGGCATCGCCGCCTCGCGCATCCGGTCGATCATCAGCTGCCGCCCCTTCGACCAGGTCGTCAGGAAGGTGAAGATGATGAGGCCGATCAGCAGCGGGAACCAGCCGCCATCGGGCACCTTGGTCAGGTTCGCGGCCAGATAGGCGCCGTCGACCAGGAAGAAGATCGCGAGCAGCGGGATCGCCGCGATCTTCGGCCAGTTCCACAGCCGGAACAGCACGACGCCGAGCAGGCAGGTGTCGATCAGCATCGCTCCCGTCACCGCGATGCCGTAAGCGCTGGTCAGGTTCGACGAGGTGCGGAAGAACAGCACCAGCAGGATCACCATCACCATCAGCGCGCCGTTGACCAGCGGGATGTAGATCTGGCCCGCGGTCGCGGCACTGGTATGTTCGATCCGCAGGCGCGGGATGAAGCCGAGCTGGATCGCCTGCTGCGTGACCGAGAACGCGCCCGAGATCACCGCCTGCGACGCGATCACCGCGGCCATCGTCGCGAGCAGGACGAGCGGCAGCTGGAGGCTTTCGGGGGCGAGATTGTAGAACGGGCTGACGAGCGCGGCCTGCCCGTCGCGGAACAGCAGCGCGCCCTGCCCCATGTAATTGAGGATCAGCGCGGGCAGCACGAAGAACAGCCAGGAGATGCCGATCGGCCGGCGGCCGAAATGCCCCATGTCCGCATAGAGCGCCTCCGCGCCGGTCACCGCGAGCACGACCGAGCCGAGCGCGAGGAACGCGCGGGTCGGATCGATCAGAAAGAACTCGACCGCATAATGCGGGGAAAAGGCCCAGAGCACACCCGGCGTCTGGATGATGCTGAGGATGCCGAGCACCGCGATGACGCTGAAATACACCAGCATGATCGGCCCGAACACCATGCCGATTCGCGCGGTGCCGCTCTTCTGGACCCAGAACAGCGCGATCAGGATCGCGATCACGATCGGCAGGACTAGCCCGGCAAAGCTCGGTGCGGCGACCGCGAGCCCCTCGACCGCGGACAGCACCGAGACCGCGGGGGTGATCATGCTGTCGCCGTAGAACAGCGCGGTCGCGAAGACGCCGAGCAGGATGATCCCCTTGCTCCAGCGCCGCGTCTTGGTCTTGCCCGAGACGAGCGCGAGCAGCGCGAGACTGCCGCCCTCGCCCTTGTTGTCCGCGCGCATGATGATGATGACGTATTTCACCGTCACGACGATCATCATCGACCAGAACATCAGGCTGATGACGCCCATGATGTGCGCCGAATCGAGCGCGAGCTTGTGGTGCCCGGCGAACGTCTCGCGGAATGCGTAGAGCGGGCTCGTGCCGATATCGCCGAAGACGATGCCGATCGCGCCAAAGGCGAGTTTCAGCATGCCGTCCGCATGATGGTGGCCGGTATCCGGATCGAGACCGGCGGGGGGCACGGTCGAGGCCGCGGCTGTGGGATCGACGCTCACTGGACGGTGAATCGACCCGGAAGTGCAGCAATCATCATCGAAATTCCGATTTCACCCTGTGCCCCAAGCTGGCGCATTTAGCATGGGGGTTGGAGAGCGGCAACGGGACCGCCGGCAACGTGGATTAACCGGCGCTGATCATGCCGCTTCGCCCGTTTGAGGCAGGACGCTATCGGTAACGGGTGTTGCCGTGCTTGGTCCTGGATTCCCGCGTGCGCGGGAAAACGTCAGCGCGTGACGACTTCGCGAATCACGAAATGCGAGGCCAGCCGCGTGACGCCGGGCAGTTGCGACAGCGTCTCGCGGTGGATGCGTTCGAACGTCTCGCCGCGGCGGAGCTCGACATGCAGCATGTAATCCGCCTCGCCGCTCATCAGGAAACATTGCACGACCTGCGGGCATCGCACGATCTCCGCCTCGAACGCCGCCATCGTCTCCTTGCGCTGGTCCCGCAGCGTGACGTTGACCAGGACGATGCTCGGATCGCCGCGCGCCGCGCGCGACAGGACCGCGCGATAGCCGGTGATCGCGCCGCTCTCGCGCAGCTGCGCGACGCGGCGATGCGCCGCGCTTGGCGACAGGCCTACCGCCTCGCCCAGCTCGGCGCTGGTCAGGTCGGAATTGGCGGCCAGCAGGTCCAGGATCCTGCGCTCGATCGTGATACTCACAAATTTCCCGCTTCGTCGTTCGTGGATGCAATATTCTCCCAAATCCGATAGGGCAGCGGGACGGCTTTGCGAACCCTTCCCGGTCGATGCGCGCTACACTGCAGTCAAAGATAATGGAGTGGAAATGATGCGCGTCGGTGTTCCCAAGGAAATCAAGAATCACGAATATCGTGTCGGCCTGACCCCGCCGTCGGTCGCCGAACTGGTCGCCGCGGGCCATGAGGTCGTCGTCGAGACCCAGGCGGGCTCGGGCATCGACTTCGAGGACCAGGATTATGTCGACGCGGGCGCGACGATCCTGCCGACCGCCGCCGCGGTGTTCGCCGCCGCCGACATGATCGTGAAGGTCAAGGAGCCGCAGCCGGTCGAGATCGCGATGCTCGAACCGCGCCACCTGCTCTTCACCTATCTCCACCTCGCCGCGGACAAGCCGCAGGCCGAAGGACTGATGAAGTCGGGCGCGACCTGCATCGCGTACGAGACCGTCACCGACCATCGCCGCGGCCTGCCGCTGCTGAAGCCGATGTCCGAGGTCGCGGGCCGCATGTCGGTGCAGGTCGGCGCGCATTATCTCGAAAAGGAACAGGGCGGCCGCGGCGTCCTGCTCGGCGGCGTCCCCGGTGTCGCGCCGGCCAAGGTCGCGATCCTCGGCGGCGGCGTGTCGGGCGTCAACGCCGCGCAGATGGCTGTCGGCATGCGCGCCGACGTGACGATCTACGACATTTCGAACGATCGCCTTGCCGAGCTCGACATGTTCTTCTCGAGCCAGATCAAGACCGCCTATGCGTCGAAGGCCGCGATCGCGGCGGCGGTGAAGAACGCGCATCTCGTGATCGGCGCGGTGCTCGTCCCCGGCGCGGCGGCACCCAAGCTCGTCACGCGCGAGATGCTCAAGACGATGAAGCGCGGCTCGGTGCTGGTCGACATCGCGATCGACCAGGGTGGCTGCTTCGAGACGAGCCATGCGACGACGCACGAGGACCCGGTGTTCGAGGTCGACGGCGTGATCCATTACTGCGTCGCCAACATGCCCGGCGCGGTCGCGCGCACCTCGGCCTTCGCGCTCAACAACGCGACGCTGCCGTTCGCGCTGAAGCTCGCCAATCTGGGTGCGGAGGCCGCGATGAAGGCCGACCCGCACCTCGCCAACGGGCTCAACGTCTACAAGGGCAAGATCGCGTACAAGGCGGTCGCGGATGATCTGGGTTTACCTTACGAAGCTTGGTCGAATTAAGCGGGAACGGATGCGGAACACGGGGGTTGGACAGGCGGAAGGAATTTCACGCATGTCCGACACCCCGAACCCAAAGTCCGAGCCCTTTTCGAACGCCGAGAAGGATCCGCACGACTGGACGACCGGCGACGAGAAGATGACCGGCGCACAGGCCAGCTATCTGAAGACGCTGTCCGAAGAGGCGCATGAGGAATTCGACGAATCGCTGACGAAGGCCGATGCCTCGCTGAAGATCGACGAGCTCCAGGGCAAGACCGGCCGCGGCCAGTAAGCCCTTTTGCGGCACGGAACGGGACCCAGGATCCCCGGCATCGCGCCGGACGATCCGGGTCCCGTTTTGCGTCGGTGATCAGCTCGCCGGTGGGGCGTCCTGTGCGGCCATGACCTGATCGAGCAGCGCGAGGCGGACCGCGATCTCGTCGTGATAGGACACGCTTTTCGGCGTCAGCGCGAGCGCGCGGGCCCAATAGGGTCGCCCCGCCGCGAAATTGCCCGACCGGACATAGGCGAGGCCGAGGAAGAAGGGCGGCGCCGGGTGGCGCGGTGCGATCCGCATCGCCTGCTGAAACGCGAACAGCGCCGGTGGCGAGACCTGATCGCCGTCATGCGCGGCCAGCGCATTGGCGAGCCCGGTCCACAGGACGAGGCTTTTCGGCGCGACGCGGATCCCGCCGAGCAGGACCTTCACCGCGGCGCGGCGCTCGCCGATCCGCGTCATCGCGTCCGCCGCGACCAGATAGGCGGCGGCACCGGTATAGCGTTCGAGCATCTTGTCGCGCAGCTCGATCATCGACCCGTCATCGGGCGTGATCGTCGTGCCCGTCACGACCGGATGCCCGGCGAGCCCGGGCTCGCCCTGCAGCGCATAGCCCGCCGCGCCGAGCATCAGCGCGGCGGCGACCATCGACCATAACAGCCGGTCGACCCTCAGCACCGCCAGCAGCGCGAACGCCCCAACCGCGATGATCCCGAGCCAGAGCCAGCCCATCAGCGCGTCCTCCGGCGGAAACTCGACCGTGCGATCCACGCGCCGATCGCCAGCAGCGCGATCGGCGCCAGCCACAGCGGCCAGGTCAGCCCCGACAGCGGCGGGTCATAAGTGACATAATCGCCATAGCGCGACACCAGCCAGTCGCGGACTGAGGCGGGCGTCTCGCCGCGCGCGATCCGTTCGCGGACCAGCGCGCGCATGTCGGCGGCCATGTCCGCATCGCTGTCGGCGATCGACTGGCCCTGGCAGACGAGACAGCGCAGCGTCTCCATCAGCGCCTTGGCGGAGGCTTCCTTGGCGGGATCGGCGAGCTGGACATTGGCGTAATGCGCGGGCGGCGTGACGGGCTGCGCAGCGGCGGGCGCGGCGGAGAACAGCAGCGCCGCGACCGTCGCGCCTGCCGCCAGCGCAAGGCTTGACCGCCCGCTCATCGGGCTTCCCTGACGGCCTGGACGATCTCGCCGATATTGTCCTCGCGTATGTCGCCGATGATCTGTTTCACGACGATCCCGCGGCCATCGACCACGAAGGTCTCGGGCACGCCCGACGAGCCGAGCGCGAGCTGGACCCGGCTCGCGGTGTCGCTGCCGATCCGTGCATAGGGGTCGCCGTTGCGGCGCAGGAAGCCGGCGATCGCGGGCGTCGTGTCGCGGATTGCGATCGCGTCGATCGGGATGCCCATCGTCTTCAGCCGCATCAGGTGCGGCGCCTCGGCGATGCAGGGCACGCACCAGCTGGCGAACACGTTGAGCAACCGCGGCTGACCGCCCTTGAACGAAGCGCTGGTCAGCCCCGGCTTGCCCGGCACCATCGCGGGCAGCGCGAAGTCGGGCAGCGGCTTGCCGACCATCGCCGAGCGCACGACCTTGTCCGCCGGCCGGAACAGCCCGCTCGCGACCACCGCGAACAGCAAGGCGAAGATCGCCAGCGGCGCCCAGAGCGCGAACCGCTTCATGCCCAGGCCGCCCGGACTGCGCTGCGCCGTTCGCGACGCAGCCGCCCGACCAGCGACAGCGCCCCGCCCAGCGCGATCAGCACGCCGCCGAACCAGATCAGCGTCACGAACGGCTTCCACCACAGCCGCAACTGCCACCGCCCCTGCCCGTCGGGCTGGCCGAGCACGGTATAGAGCTGGCCGTCGAGCGCGGTCAGGATCGCCGATTCATTGGTGCTGGTCGGCGGATTGGCGAAGAAGCGGAGCTGCGGATGGAGCCGCGTGCTGTCATCGCCGCGCGTCGCGGTCAGCTGCGCCTCGAGCGCGGACCAGTTCTCGCCGATCACCGGCGAGATCCCGTCGAGCGTGACGCTATAGGGCCCGACGCGCGCTGCTTCGCCTGCGCGCACCGCGACCAGCGTTTCCTTGGTGAATGCGCTGTCGGACGCCATGCCCGCCAGGCTGACCGCGATGCCGAGATGCGCGAGGACCATGCCATAGGTAAACATCGGCGTGCGCCGGAGATTGCGCTTCCACAGGGGCGCGACGCTCGCCACTGCGAGGCCCGCCGCGAGGCTGAGCCCTGCCCAGGGCAGCACGCCCGGCCAGACGAACAGCAGCGCGACCGCCGCCACCACGGTGGCCGCGATCGGCAGCGCGACCCGGCCGACGACCGCCCTCGCCTCGTCGCGACGCCAGCGCAGCAGCGGCCCGACCGCCATCACCGCGACCAAAGCCAGCGCGATCGGTCCTGCGGCCTTGTTGAAGAAGGGCGGGCCCACCGACAGCTGCACGCCGAAGCTCGCCGCGACGATCGGGTAGAGCGTGCCGATCAGGACGATGCCGAGGATCACCGACAGCAGCAGATTGTTCGCGACCAGCCCGCCCTCGCGGCTGACCGGATCGAAGGTCGTGCCCGCGCGCACGGTGCCGATCCGCGCGGCGAACAGCGCGAGCGCGCCGCCGATATAGATGGCGAGCAGCGCGAGGATGAACGCGCCGCGCTCCGGATCGACCGCAAAGGCGTGGACGCTGGTCAGGATGCCCGAGCGCACCAGGAACGTGCCGATCATCGACATCGAGAAGGCGACCACCGCAAGCATGATCGTCCACGCGCGCAGCCCGTCGCGCGTCGCCAGCACCGTCACCGAATGGAGCAAGGCGGTCGCCGCAAGCCACGGCATCAGCGACGCGTTCTCGACCGGATCCCAGAACCACCAGCCGCCCCAGCCGAGCTCGTAATAGGCCCAGTAGCTGCCCGCGGTGATGCCGAGCGTGAGGAAGATCCACGCGATCAGCACCCAGGGGCGCATCGCCCTGGCGAAGCCCGGCCCGACGTCGCGCGTGACCAGCGCACCGACCGCGAACGAGAAGGCGACCGAAAGCCCGACATAGCCGGTGTAGAGCGTCGGCGGGTGAAACGCCAAGCCGGGGTCCTGGAGCAGCGGGTTGAGCCCCAGCCCGTCGGGCGCCGCCGGGGTCAGCCGTGCGAACGGGTTGGAGGAGAAGAGCAGGAACGCATAGAAGCCGAGCGCGATCGTCGCCTGCGCGCCGAGAGTCGCGACCAGGGTGCGTTCGGGAAGCGCACGTTCAAAGATTGCGACCGCGCCGCCTGCCAGCCCCAGGATCGTCACCCAGAGGAGCATCGACCCCTCGTGATTACCCCATGCGCCCGCGAACTTGTACAGCCACGGCTTGGCCGAATGGCTGTTCTCGACGACCAGCTTCACCGACATGTCGGACTCGAGAAACAGCTTGATCAGCAGCGCCATCGCCAGCGCGGCGAGCACGCCCTGGACGATCGCCACCGGCCGCACCGCCGTGGCAATGTCGTCGCGGTTGCGCGCGATCCCGATCACCGCCATCGCGAGTTGCAGCGCCGCCAGCGCGCCGGCGAGCCAGAGCGCCGCGAGTCCGGCTTCGGCGATCATGAACCGCGGTCCGGTGCGAGCGTCTTGGTCTCGTGCATCTTGCCCGCCATTTCGGGCGGCATGTATTTCTCGTCATGCTTGGCGAGCAGGTTGGACGCGACGAAGCGGCCGTCGACCTGGAACTGCCCCTCGGCGACGACCCCCGATTTCTCGCGGAACAGGTTCGGGACGATCCCGGCGAAGACCACCGGGGTCGTCGCGGCGCCGTCGGTGACGGTGAAGTGGACGGTGACGCCGTCCGCGGCGCGCTTGACCGATCCGTCCGCGACCATGCCACCGAGCCGGACCGCGCGCCCGAGCGGCAGCCCGTCGCGCTTCACGTCGGAGGGCGCGTAGAAGAACGACGCCTGGTCCTTCAGCGCGGACAGAGCGAGCAGCCCCGCGACGACGACCGCGCCGAGCGCGAGCAGCGCGAGGGTGAGCCGCTGATGCTTGGCCTTCATCGCTCCGCCTTCCGCATGGCCAGATAGCTGAGCAGCGCGACGACGGCGCCGCCGCCCAGCGTCACGGCATAGGCGGCAATCACGAACGGCCAGGCGGTCATGCGCGCACCTTCACGCTCTGGCCATCCGACGCATCCGCGCCTCGGCCTTGGCGGTGGCGAGCAGGGTCCGCATCCGCATCAGCACGATGCCGGCAAAGACGAAGGTGAAGCCCGCGAGCATGATCGGCAGCGGCCAGAGGATCGCGCCGTCGATCGTCGACTTGGTCAGCCCGATGCTCGGCCCCTGATGCAGCGTGTTCCACCAGATCACCGAATAGCGGATGATCGGCAGCAGCACCGATCCGGCCAGGCCGTAGAGCGCGGGCACGCGCCCGTCGCCGCCGCGGTCCGCATCCGCCTTCGCCAGCGCCATATAACCGAGATAGACGAAGAACAGCAGCAGCATCGAGGTCAGCCGCCCGTCCCATTGCCACCACGTCCCCCAGGTCGGCCGTCCCCAGATCGAGCCGGTCATCAGGCACAAAGCCGCGAACACCGCGCCGGGCAGCGCGATTGCGCGTGCGGCGATGCCGGCCAGCGGGTGACGCCAGACGAGCAGCATGATGCTGGAGATCGCGATCCCGCTCCAGCCGCCCATGCCGAGCCAGGCGGCGGGAACATGGATGTAGAGAATCCGCACCGTCTCGCCCTGCAGATAGTCGGGCGGGGTCTGCGTCAGTCCCGCCCAGCAGCCCAGCGCGATCAGCGCGACGCCCGCCCAGAACAGCGCAGGCGTCAGCGGCCTGGCGATCTTCAGGAAGCGCGCGGGATTGGCAAGGGCGTGCAGGGTGGCCACTGGGTGTTACCACTATGGCAAGTCGTGACGGACTTAAAGCCCCTCTCCCCACGTGGGGAGAGGGAGCGGCCCGCCGTGTCACCGTCCCCGCGAAAGGGAGACGGACTTAACGGCCGATCAGGCGCTTTGCGATCGAATCGGCGACGTCGGACGACGGTTCGCCGCTGCGGTCGCTCTCGTCCCAGACCTGGATCAGCCGCTCGGGGATGCGTGCGATCCGCGCCTTCACTTCGGCCTCGTCGCCCTGGCCGAGATATTCGAGGCCGACATTGATGATGCCGCCCGCGTTGATCACGTAATCCGGCGCATAGAGGATGCCGCGTGCGTGGAGCCGCGCGCCGTCCTCGCGGACGCTGAGCTGGTTGTTCGCGCCGCCCGCGACGACTTTGGCCTTGAGCGCGGCGATCGACATTTCGGTCAGGATCGCACCCAGCGCGTTCGGGCTGAAGATGTCGGTGTCGGTCGTCAGGATCGCCTCGGCGGGGACTGCTGTCGCGCCGAGCTCACCCGCCAGCGCCTGCGCGCGGCCCTCGTCGACGTCTGCGAGCGTCAGCACCGCGCCGTCCTTGGCGAGCAGCCGGGCGAGCCCGCCGCCGACCGAGCCGACGCCCTGGATCGCAACGCGCACGCCCTTCATGTCGGTCGCGCCGAGCCCGCGCTGCGCCGCCGCCTTGACGCCCAGATAGATGCCGAGCGCCGTGTACGGCCCCGGATCGCCGCCCGCCGCACCGCTCGCGACCGGCAGGCCCGAGACGTAGCGCGTCTGGGTCGCGATCACCTTCATGCGCTCTTCGGACATGCCGACGTCTTCGGCGGTCACATAGCGGCCGCCGAGCGATTCGACCGCGCGGCCGAACGCCTCGAGCTGTTCGGTGGTGATCACGTCGCCGGGCTTGGCCGCGAGGACGACGCCCTTGCCGCCGCCGAGCTCGAGCCCGGCCATCGCGTTCTTGAAGCTCATGCCGCGCGACAGGCGCAGCGCGTCGGTCACCGCGCGGCCATTGTCCGCATAATGCCAGAAGCGCGTGCCGCCGGCCGCGGGCCCGAGCTTGGTCGAATGCAGCGCGATGACGGCGCGGAGACCCGAAACCGGATCGGTGAAGACGTGAACGCCCTCATGGTCGTCGAAATCGGGAAGGTCCCAAACCGCTGTCATCGCCGGCTCCATCAGGAAGAAGAAAATTGCTTAAACCTGAAATATTATTTTCCGGCCGGTTTTACCAGCACAAAGCGGCGCAAGGCCAAGCAGTTGGGAAAATAATGGGGCGACCGACGGGACTTGAACCCGCAACATCCGGCATCACAAGCCGACGCTCTAACCAATTGAACTACGATCGCCGCGAAGGCCCGTGCCCCTAAGCGGGCTGTTCGGGTCCGTCAAGCGCCGCGATCATGCGCCGCGTCGAATGTCGTCAAAAACTGCCTTCGATCGCCTGGCTATAGCCGCCCGCCCCGCGCACGAAGCCGATCGATTCGAGCCGCTGCTGGACGATCGGGTCGGTCGGTTGCAGCGTCAGCACCGCGCGGTAGCGGCCCGTGCCGTCGATCCGCAGCGTGATCCCCTCGGTCCCCGCCTGGCTGGCGAGCGGCACGATGAGCGCGTCGCCCTCGCATTTGGGCGTACCGCTGACCGACTGCGGCAGCGTGATCCCCGCCACCTCGCCGCCCAGCGTCGCACGCACCCGCCCCTCGGCACGCTCGCACTGGCCGTCGGCGAACCGCACGGTCACGCCGTCGAGATCGAGCGTGGTGACCGGCACCGGCGCGAACACCGCGCCGGTCGGGATCGTCGCGGTCAGATCATCGACGCCGAACCCGTGGCGGCTGACGCTCGCCGATCCGCGCAGCGGCCGCGGCTCCGTCTCGGGCCCGGCCAGCACGATCCGCGCGCGACCCGCCAGCAGCGGCAAGGGCGCGAGCCGGGCATGGAGGTCGCCGAGCGACAGCTCGCCGAACCGCGCATCGGTCAGCGTCGCGCCCCAGATCGTGCCCGTCACGCGGCGCGCGACGAGCCCCGCATCCTCGATCCCGACCCAGCCAAGCGCGGCGCGCATCGGCAGGAACACGATCAGTGCGAGCAGCAGCATGCCGCCGAACATGGCGGTCGGGCCGGTCCGCAACCGGATCCGCGTGACGCGGCGTGCGCCGACGCCCACGAAGCGTGCGCTGTCGCTCATGCGGCGCGCGCCTTCAACGTCATCGTCACGCTCACCGTACGGTCACCCTTGTCGGTCATGGTCAGTGCGTCGACCAGGATGCCCGCGCGCTCGAGCCGCGCCAGCCATGCGGTCAGCGCGCCCGGCCGCGCCGACGGCATCACGATCCGCACCCGGTCCGCGCCCTCCTGGTCGAGGCTGGTGATCGCGAACCCCGCGAGGTCCGCCTGGGTCCGCACGATCGCATCGAGCGATCCGGTCAGCGGCGTGGGCCGCGACCGCTGCGCGTCGCGGAGCAGCGCGACCATCGCCTGCGTCTCGCCGAGCCGGGTCACGGCATTGGCATGGCGTTCGCGCGCGCTCGACAGGCCGTCGCCGACCGGGCGGATCACCGCGCCCCAGAGCAGGGTCAGCACCGCGAGCGCCGCCATCACCAGCAACAGCCGCTTCTCGCGCAGCGATCGCCCCTCGAACCAGTGCCGCAACCCGGTCATGCGCCCTCGCTCCCGCCTGCACGGCCCGCCGTGATCGTGAATTCGCCCGACACGCGCCCCGCTGCCGCCTGGAAGACGCCCGCCTGAACCGCAAAGCCGGCACGCTCGAGCGCACTCCTGAGATCGGTCGCCAGCGCCTCGCGCTCGACGGCGACGCCCAGTCGGACGGTCCCGTTCGGCTGGAAGTCGAGCGCGGTGATCTCGCTGCCCGGCGTCGCCTGGACCACGGCGAAGATCGTGGCGGTGGTCGTGCTGAAGCCCAGCCCCGGCCCGCGCACGCGCGACAGCCGTTCGCCAAGCTGGCGCCCGGCATCGTTCACCGTCTCGCCGCGTGGCAGGCCCGAGCGGGCGACCTGTTCGGTCTGCGCCTCGATCATGTCCGCGCCGAAGCTGTATTTCGCGATCCGGACCAGCGTGATCGCCAGCGTCACCGCGAGGATCAGCCCCGACAGCACCGCCAGCCGCCGGATCAGCGCCCAGTCGAGCGCGAATCGCCGGCGCCGCGCGAACATCCCCTGCCGCAGGTCGAGCGGCCATGTCGCGACCGCCGCCGCCAGCGCCGCCTCGAGCGCGGCGGGCTCGACGGCCACGGGCGGCGTGTCGCCCGTCACCAGCGCGGTCAGCCCCGGCTCGTCGGCAAATCCGGTCGACGTTCCGCGCACGACCGTGTCGCCGGCAAGCTCGGCGCGGACATAGCCCTCGTCGGGGCGCGGCAGCAGCATCGGTGCGGGGAGCATCGCCACCGGGTCGACGCCGGCCGCCGCGAGCATCCGCAGCCAGCCCTGCATCGCCTCGATCCCGACCACGCCGATCGGCCGGTCGCCCTGCCCCTCGTCACCGACCGCGACATGGAGTTCGCCGAGCGGCGCCGCGCTCGCCTCTGCCGCGAGCAGCCGGGCGGCGGCGGTCGCCTGTGCGGCGCTGCGCGACGGCAGTTCGGCCCAGTGCAAGGTCACCGCCTCTGCCGGGGCGACCGCGATGACGCGGTGGTCCGCGTTCAGGTCGCCGCGATCTTCGGCGGTCGGGATCCCCTCGCCCTGCGCGACGATGCGCTGGTCGGCGATCCGCATCCAGCGAAAGCCGGTCGCGCCGGAGGGAAGGAACAGGAGCGTGGTCATGATGGCTCGCCCCATTGCCGCGATACGAGCCGCGCGGGAAGCGTCGTCGCGTCCATCAGTGCCTGTTCCTGCAAAACCGTCGTCCCCACCGTCACATCGATATCGAGCGTGAACCATTTCGACACCACTGCCGTCCCCCGTTCGCCATCCGCATTGGCATTGCCCTGCAACGCCGCGCTCTTGAAGAACACGTCGGTGGTCGCGACCCCTTGCGGCGGGCGTTGCAGGATCATCTGGCGCGCACCCGCGATCGACATCGTGTCGGGAAACAGCATCGCCAGGATCGGCGCCTGTTCGGGGAGCAGCGTGTTGACGTTGATCGGCGCGGCCTGCGCGACCGGCAGTGTACAGATCCACGGCCTGAGCGTCGCATAGATTTGCGGCGTCATGCCGACCACCGCGCGGAGTTCGCTCGGGTCGGTCATCAGCGTGCCCGCGGTGCGATAGGGCGTCTCGCGGTTTAGATAGGCGCCGTCCTCCGCGCCCATCGCCTGCTGGTCCTGATCGCTGTCGATCCAATCGGCGGCGCCCGCGGCGATCTGTTCACCGACCTGCGCGGGGATGTCGAGCAGCCGCATCAGCCGGACGAATTGCGGCCGCATCAGCGGGTCGGTGACATAGGCGCCGGCGCGTCCGCTCACCAGGCTGTTGAGATTGAAACAGTTTCCCCCGTCCCGCACGCGCGCGGTCGCAAAGCCGCCGCCGGGCAGCGGCATCCCGAACGGCTTGCCGCTCCAGTCGCCCTGCAACGTCACGCGTTTCACATTGGGCCCCAGCATCGCGTCGATCCGCGTCAGCGCGAGCGTCTCGGCGGCCAGCGCATAGGCGCGCGCCTGCTCCCCCGCCGCGGCATTGCCCGCGAGCCGCGTCGACAGCCGCAGCTTCTCGAGCGCCGCCCCCGCCATCACCGCGACGATCGCGACGAGCATGAGGACGGTCAGCAGCGCGGCGCCGCGTTCGTGCTCAGGGGGCTTCATTCTGGACCTCCCGCGCGGGCGGCGCATAGCCCGATCCGACGAGGAACAGCTGGCGATAGACCAGGCCGTCGGTGCGCTGGACGCTCAGCTCCATCGCCTCGGGCAAGGGCACGCCCTGCACGCCGTCCCAGCGGTCGCTCCACGCGCCACCCAATCGGTAGCGCAGCCGGACCTGGCGGACATTGGGCAGCAGCACGGCGGGCGGCAGCGGCGGCGCGCCGTCGACCATCGGATAGGCGATCCGCTGCAGCGCGCCGTCCGCGACCCGGTACGCAACCTTCTGCGTGCTCGACCGCGCTGCGCCGTCGATATTGGTCCAGCCACCGCGGACGAGGCGGAGCATCGGCGCGACGTCCGACCCGCTCTCGCCGACGAACGCGGGCAAGGGCGCGCCGGATTCGTCGCGCGTGCCCCGCAGCGCCGCCTGGCCGAGATCGGCGGACAGGATCGACATCGTCCGCGTCAGCGCGCCGAGATCGTCGAGCTTCGTCCCCGTCGCACTCTGCGCCTTCACGCTGAACGACAGGATCGCCACCCCCGCCGCCGCGATCATGCCGAAGATCAGCAGCGAGACCATCACCTCGACCAGCGTGAAGCCGTGTTCGGCGGAGCGCCTCACGGGGGTGAAGCCGTGTTCGGCGGAACGCCTCACGGGGGTGAAGCCGTGTTCGGCGGAGCGCACCGTGCACCGCCCGGTCATGACGTCGTCACCGTCGTCGCGCTCTGGCGCGGAGCGGGGCGGATCATCGTGAGGCGACCGAGCACGGCGCCGCCGCGATCCGCGACCGCCACGTCGATCCGCAAGACGGACGAGCCGCCCATCGCGCGCACCGACCGCGTCCAGGCCCAGCGGCGCCCGCCATTGGTCTCGGCGCCGGTGACGGTTCCGGCGGTCGGCGGCTGCGCCTGCGTCACTGCGTCGATCGCGACGTTGCGCGCGACCATCTGCGCGACCAGCGTGTCGTCGAGGATCGACGCGCCGCGGATCGTCGCGCTCTCCAGCCGGACGAGCGCCATCGCCGCCAGGCTGAACACCGCGAGCGCGACCATGATCTCGATGAGCGTGAACCCGCGATCGGTTTCAGCAGGCATCGATGCGCGGGGCAATTCAGCGCGCATCGGCGCGCACGGTGCCATCGGCGTCGATCGTCACGGTCGCGTTCGCCCCGCCGCGGCTGAGCGTCACGACCGCGGGCCGGTCGACCAGCCCGGTCGGGTCGAAGGTCACGCGGACGCGGCCGCTCATGTCGCCGATCACCGCGCGCGTGCCGTCGTTCCAGCGTTCGACGCGCATCGGTTTCTCGCTGATCGGTGTCCAGCCGCCCGCGAGCCGCTGGTCGAAGCCATAGCCGCCGCCGGTGATCCAGACGCTGACCGGGCGTGCCTCGACAATCGCCGAATCATGCGCCGCACGCGTCCGCGCCGCGAACCGCGTCGCCTCGTCGAACACGCGGCCGCGCGGGTCAGGCATCACGAAGACCGCCACCGCCGATGCGAGCCCGATGATCGTCACCACGACCATCAGCTCGACCAGCGTGAAGCCGCGGTCGGCGTGACGCCAGGACCTACTGCCAGCTGCCAATATCGGCATCGATCCCCTCGCCGCCTTCCTTGCCATCGGCGCCGAAGGTCCAGACGTCGGCCTCGCCATGCGTGCCGGGCGAGGCATAGAGATACGGGCGACCCCAGGGATCGTTCGGCAGCTTCTTGAGATAGCCGCCACGCTGGTAGCGCGACGGATCGGTCAGCCCGGCGGGTGCGGTGACCAGCGCGTTCAGCCCCTGCGACGTGTTGGGGAAGGTCATGTTCTGCAGCTTGTAGAGCTCCAGCCCGCCCTCGATCTGCGCGATGTCGGCCTTCGCCTTCTGGATCCGCGCGGTATCGCCCGAGGGCAGCACGTTGAGCGCGACGATCGTCGCCAGCAGGCCGATGATCACGATCACCACCATCAGCTCGACGAGCGTGAAACCCGCTTCACGACGCTTCTTCTTCTCTTCCGGACGCATACAAAACCTCATTGGCCTGCCAGCGTGTTGAGCTGGAGGATCGGGAGCAGGATGGATAGCACGATCGTCGCGACGATGCCGCCCATCACGACGATGATCAGCGGTTCGAGCAGCGACAGGGCGGTAGCGGTGAAGCGGTCGAATTCGCGTTCGAGATAGTCGGCGGCGCGTTCGAGCATCTCGTCGAGCCGCCCTGCCGCCTCGCCCGACGCGGCGAGATAGGTCAGCAGCGGCGGGAACACGCCCGCGCGCCGCATCGCCGCGGACAGGCTGCCGCCGCCGCGGATCGCGTCGACGATCTGGTCCGACGCGAGCCGCAGCCGACGGTTGTGGATCGTGCTCGCGGTCAGGTTGAGCCCGTCGAGCAGCGGCAGGCGGCTCGCGACCATCGTCCCCAGCGTCCGCGCCATCCGCGCCGCATGCAGGTCGCGCAGCAGTCGCCCGAGCATCGGGATCCTGAGCAGCCAGCTGTCGAAGGCGAGCCGGAAGCCCGGATCCTTCAGCGCGCGCCACAGGATCAGCCCCGACAGCAGCAGGACGAGCGCGATCACCCACCAGTATCCAACGAGGAACGCCGAGAACGCCATCACCATCCGCGTCAGCAGCGGCAACTCCTGCCCGACCGTGTCGAACTGTTCGACCACCTGCGGCACGACGAACATCATCAGCGCGGTAACCACCCCCATCGCGACGAGCGCGAGGATCGAGGGGTAGGCGAGCGCGGTGATCAGCTTGCCGCGGATCTCCGCCTGGCGTTCGAGCAAAGCCGCGAGCCGGTCGAGGATCGTCGGCAGCGACCCCGAACTCTCGCCCGCCGCGACCATCGCGCGGTAGAGCGGCGGGAAGCTCTTCGGCTCGCGCGCCATCGCATCCGCCAGCCGCCGGCCCTCGACGACGCCCGCATGAACGTGCTGGACGATCGCGCGGACGCTGTCCTGTTCGGTCTGGCGGGTGATCGTGCGCAGCGACTCCTCGAGCGGCGACACGCGGTTGAGCGTGGCGAGCTGGCGCGTGAACAGCGTCAGATTCTTGCCCGACATCTTGGGCTTGCCGAGCTGCAACCCGAACAGCGGCCGTCCCTTGGTCGCCTGCGGCGGCGTGCCCGGGCTGATCTTGACGACGTAGAATTTGCGCGCGTCGAGCGTCGCGCGCGCGAGGTCGATGTCCGCCGCGGCGATATGGCCGCGGCGCTCGGCGCCCTTGGTGTCGATCGCGACATAGTCGAAATCAGCCATGCGGGTGACCCGATTGCCGCATTATCCCGTTCGTTTCGAGCGAAGTCGAGAAACCACTGTCCGCGCGTGTGGCGCCGATTTCTCGACTGCGCTCGAAACGAACGGAAGGCCAGAGGGGCGTCATGCCGCCGCCACCTCGACGACTTCGGTCGTGTCGCGGCGCGAGACGCGGACCGCTTCCTCCGCCGTGGTCTGTCCCGACAGCACCAGCTCGCGCGCCGACTGCGCCAGGTTCTGCGATTTGGCAAAGGCATGCGCGGTGATGTCGGATTCGGCACCGTCGGTATTGATCAGGCGGCGGATCGTGTCGTCGATGCGGACCGCTTCGAACACGCCGATCCGACCCTTGTAACCCGTCTGGTTGCAGTCGTCGCACCCTTGCGCGACGTACACCACCGCGTCCGGCGCGATGCCGAGCAGCGGTGCGACCGTGTCCGATGCGGGTACCGCATTGCGACAGGTCGGACACAGCCGCCGCACCAGCCGCTGCGCGATCACCGCGCGGAGCGTCGAGGCGAGCAGGAAGCTCTCGACCTTCATGTCGCGCATTCGCGTGATCGCGCCGATCGCGTCGTTGGTGTGGACGGTCGACAGCACCAGATGCCCGGTCAACGACGCCTGCACCGCGATCTCGGCGGTTTCGCGGTCGCGGATTTCGCCGACCATCACCACGTCGGGATCCTGACGCAGGATCGCGCGCAGCCCCGCCGCAAACGTCAGCCCGACCTTCGGATTGACCTGGGTCTGGCCGACCCCGTCGACCGCGTACTCGACCGGATCCTCGACGGTGAGGATGTTGCGGCTGCCGTCGTTGAGCAGGCGCAGCGCGGCGTAGAGCGAGGTGGTCTTGCCCGAACCGGTCGGCCCGGTGACGAGGATGATCCCGTTCGGCTCGCTCAGCGCCTCGTTCAGCAGCGCGAACAAGGCGGGCGGCAGGCCCAGCGCCTCGAGGTCGATCCCCGCATTTTCCTTGTCGAGGATACGCAGCACCACGCGCTCGCCCGCGCGGCTCGGCAGCGTCGAGACGCGGACGTCGAGCAGCTTGCCACCCAAAGTCAGCCCCATGCGGCCGTCCTGCGGCACGCGGCGCTCGGCGATGTCGAGCCGCGCCATCACCTTGATCCGGCTGACAACGACCGGCGCGACGTTGGGCGGCATGCGCAACGTCTCGCGCAGTACGCCGTCGATGCGCATCCGGACGACGAGCCCGGTCTCGTACGGCTCGATATGGATGTCGGACACGCCGTTGCGTGCGGCGTCGGCGATGATCCCGTTGATCAGCCGGATCGCGGGCGCATCGTCGGCGGTGTCGAGCAGATCCTCCGCGGTCGGCATGTCGCCCGCGAGCAGATCGAGCTCGTCACCCATCCCGACCGCGGCGAGCGCATTGGCCTGGCCGTCCATCGCATAGACGTTGGACAGCAGCCGGTCGAACGCGGGCGCCTCGACCGTGCCGATCGCGAACGGCCGGCCGAGATAGCGGCGCAGTTCGAGCAGCACCTTCGGGTCCGCACCCGCACGCATCGCGATCGTGAGCTGTGAATCGGGGTCGGTGTGGTCGACGACGACGCCGAACTTGCGTGCGAAGGCGTAGGGGATGGTGATCTGGGGGAGTGCGACATCAAGCCCCTCCCCTTCAGGGGAGGGGTTGGGGTGGGGCGATGCCACAAGCGCCGCGATTGCTGGGACAGGCCCCACCCCCAACCCCTCCCCTGAAGGGGAGGGGCTTTGATCGCCCAGTTCATGCCCCTCGCGGATGATCATTTCTTCACCGGCCGGAAGACCGTGCTCGTGCTGCGCACCGGCACCGCGATCCGCGGATCCTCGATGCTCCCGGGGATCGGCCCCGACGGGATAGGCGGCGCCGCGCCCATGTAGTCGCGCACCAGCTGGTCGATCGACGGCTCGCGCTCGGGCTCGGCGAGCCCCTGCTGCAGCCGGAGATAGCCGTAACGCTGTTCGGTGATCCGCCGGCTGTCGCCCGCGGTGCGCAGGATCGTCGGCCGGATGAAGATCATCAGGTTGGTCTTCGACCGCTGCTTCGCCTTTGACGTGAACAGGTGCCCGAGCACCGGCAGGTCGCCGAGCAGCGGGATCTTCTCGATCGTCCGGCGCTCGTTATCGTCGAGCAGGCCGCTGATCACCGCGATCTGACCGTCGTCGACGGTCCGCACCGTCTCGACCTCGCGCTTGTTGAGGATCAGGTCGCTATTGTCGCTCGACACCGGCCCGGCGATCGAACTGACCTCGAGCCGCAGGTTGAGCTTGACCGTCCCGCTCGAGTTCACCTGCGGGCGGACGGTCAGCTCGATGCCGACATTCTGGCGTTGCGTGGTGCGGAACGCGTTGTCGAAGTTGTTCGACAGCGCCTGGCCGGTGGTGATCGGGATCTCCTGCCCGACCAGGCTGTGCGCCTCCTGATTGTCGAGCGTGACGAGGTGCGGGACCTGGAGCAGGTTGGACGTCGTGTCGCTCTTCACCGCGTTGATGATCGCGCCGAAAAAGGTGCTGCCGATCTTGCCGCCAAAGCCGCCGAACCCGCCGGTGGCGGCAAGGATCGAGCTGATCGCCGATTGCTGCAGCGTGTCGGCGGCGCTGCTGGTGTTCTTCGTCACCGTCGTGCTGCCGTCGGTGTTCGTCGTCGTCGTGGTCGAGGTGTTGAGCTGCGTCGCGCCGATCGCACCTGCGATCTGCAGGATGTTCGGCGCGGAGTTCGAAAAGGTCGACGCGCCGAACGCGCCGCCGCTGGGATCGCCGACGATGAACTGCGCACCCAGCGTCCGCGCCGTCGTGTCCGAGACCTCGGCGACGATCGCCTCGACGAGCACCTGTTCGCGGCGCGTGTCGAGCTGGCGGACCACCTCGGCGAGCTGACGCTGAATCTCGGCGGGCGCGGCGATGACGATCGCGTTGGCGCCGATGAAGCGCGTGACGACCGCGGCGGTGCGGCCCCCCGCGGCGGTGATCGCGGGCTGGCCAGAGCCCGATCCCGACGATCCGCCGCTCGACTGGACCGGCTGGCTCACCTGCGCCTGCTGGGTACCGCCAAAGCCCGATCCGCCGCCATTGCTGCCACTGCTGCTGTTCGCGCCGAAATTGGAGCGCGACAGCGGCTGGCTACTCGGCTGGGTCGGGGTCTGGCCGACCAGTTCCTGCAGCACCGGCAGCAATTGCTCGGCGTCGGCGTTTTCAAGGAACACGACCTTGATCTCGGTGCCGTTGCGCGCCTTCTGGTCGAGGTCGGCAGCGACCTGCGCCAGCCGCGCGACCGTGGTCGGATCGCCGCGCAGCGCGACCGCGTTCGATCCCTCGACCGCGACCACCGACGCGGTCGGCCCCGATCCCGCGCCGCCGCCCTGCGCGCCGCCCGGGGCCCCGCCGGTGCCGATCAGGCCCTGCAGCGCGGTCGCGATGTCGCGCGCGCTCGCATTCTTGAGCGCGACGACGCGCGTCGACGAGGTGTCGGTGTCGACCCGGCGGATGACTTCGCGGATGCGGCGGATATTGTCGGCGAAATCGACCACCACCAGGCTGTTGCCGCCGCGGTTCGCGGTGACCGACCCCTGCGCGCTGACCAGCGGCCGGACGGTGTCGACCGCACTCGCCGCGTCGGTCGCGCGCAGCCGGATGATCTCGGTGACATAGCTGTTGCGCGCCGCCCCCGCGACGCCGATCCGGCTCGGCTGCGACGCCGCATTGTCGAGCGGCTGCACGCGGAACGCCCCGTTCGAGGTCGGCACCGCGACCAGCCCGTTGGCGCGCAGCGTGGACAGGAACACCTCGAAATATTCGGACCGGCTGAGCGGCCGGTCGGTGACGACGGTCACCTTTCCCGACACCCGGTTGTCGATGATGAAGGTGCGCCCCGTGACCTTGGCGGCATCGGCGATGAACGCGCGGATATCGGCGTCGCGGACGTTGAGCGTCGTCTGCGCATGCACTTCGCCGACGAGCGCCAGCGCGAGGACGGGCGCGAGGACCGAGGCGAGAACTAGTTTCTTCATTGCGGCCTTGGTCTTGGGGTCAGGATGAAAAGCGGTGAACGGCATGATAGGAATCAGGGAGGAGATCATTGCGGGGGCGCGATCGTGATGGCGAGCGGCAGCGTGTCCTTGCCGCGTTCGACGGTGATCGGGACATTGCCGCCCTGCGCGAAGTCGGCAGCGATGCGGTCGAGATCGCCCGGCCCGGTGACGGGACGCCCGCCGATCGAGGTGACGATGTCGCCGTCGCGCAGCCCCGCCTGGCGGAAGGCGTTGCCCGAGCCCTGCGACCGGACCGTCAGCCCGCTGACGCGGCCGCCGTCGATCCGCGGGATGAAGCCGATCTCGCTGCGCAACTGGCCGATCGCGATGCCCGCGCCGCCCGGCGGAGGCGACGCACCCGGCGCTGCGCCGGTCGGGGATACCGGCGCGACCGCGTCGGACTGGTCGAGGAACAGGTCCTCGTCGACGCCGCCGCGATCGATCGTGACATGGTCGAACGCGACCGCCTTCAGCCGGACGCCGGGCTGGATCTCCTCGCCGACGACGATGCTGGTCTGGACATTGTCCGCGCCCGCGATGATCGCCGAGCTCCGACCCGTCGCATCGTCGATCCGCGTCCCGAACAGCGTCAGCTGCAGCGCGGTGACGGTCGCAGGTCCGGCGCCGGCGGGCGCGCCCAGTCGGAAGAACGGGTCGAAGCTGCGCAGGATGTCGCCATTCGCCCCCGCCGGCGCGATCGCCGCCGGGCGCCACGCGCCGAGCGGGGTCACCGGCGCCACCGCGACCCAGATCAGCCGCGCGCATTGCACCGCCAGCCCCGCCATCAGCGCGAGCTCGGCGGCAGAATATACCGTGATCACGGGCAGCCGCCGCAGGATACGGCGCGCACGTGCGTCGATCGTCAATCGCATGAGCGAACCCCCTCCCGACGCGGTGCCGCCGCCATTGGCGCCCCCAATGGCGCTAGGCATGCCATGTTACAGTTACGCGTCAATCTGGCGATAGATTTATGCCGCGCTGGCGCAAGCACGGATTGCCCGGCAAAACAGCATCATGGTCACCCCCTCCACCGACACGCCGCCCGCCCCCTCTCCGGTCTCGCTCGGCAGCGGCCTGCCCGCCGAGCCGGTCGTCGCGCGGCTGACCGCAGCCCCCGGCGTCCAGCGCGTGCCGAGCCCCAAGCTGACGCTGTTCCTCAACCGCGGCTTCCTGCCGCCCGCGCTGTGCGCCGCGCTGCTCGAGCGGATCGACGCCGTCCGCCGCCCGTCGACGATTTCCGATTCGAACGGCGATGCGAGCTACCGGACGAGCGAGACGGGCGACCTCGACCCCGCCGATCCGGTGGTCACCGACGTCGAGGCGCGGATCGCCGCGCTGACCGGGCTCGACGGCCTTTATGGCGAACCGCTCCAGGGGCAGCGTTATGCGGTCGGGCAGGAGTTCAAGGGCCATACCGATTACTTCGAGCCGACCGGTGTCGACTATGACCGCTATTGCAGCGTCGCGGGCAATCGCACCTGGACCGTGATGGTCTATCTCAACCAGCCCGAGGCGGGCGGCGCGACGCGGTTCAAGGCGATCGACAAGATCGTCCAGCCCGAGACCGGCAAGCTGCTCGCCTGGAACAACCGCCGGCCCGACGGAACGCCCAACCCCGCGACGCTCCACCACGGCATGAAGGTCCGCAGCGGCGTCAAATACGTCATCACGAAATGGTACCGCGAGCGCCCCTGGGGGTAGCTGCCCCCTACCGCGGCATGCGGGCGCGACCCGGGATGCAGAGCCACGCAGCGGTCCGCCCGTGACCCTGGGTCCCGGCGTCCGCCGGGATGACGGGCGGGTGGCAGGCGCCCCGTTCACCCCCACCCCGTCATCCTGGGCTCGACCCAGGATCCAGAGCCGAGCAGCGCCGTCCCCGGCAACACTGGATCCCAGCCTTCGCCGGGATGACGGGGCGGTGCTAGCCCCCCCGGGCAGCCCGCCACCGCCCGACCTCAGAACGTCGTGCTCAGCCCCAGCGTGAACACCCGGCCAAGATTGTAGCGGTTGATGAACACCTGCGCGCCATTGTCGAAGGTCTGGCCTTCCTGGAACCGCGTGCCGGTCAGGTTGCGCGCTTCGGCCTTCAGCTCCCATTTGCCGCCGACGAGCTCGAAGCCCTGCCGTGCGACCAGGTCGAGGCGGATGCCGGGCTTTTCGATGATGTCGGGCTGGAAGCCGACGCCGCTGAGGTTCGACGGGCCGCGGTTGGTCACGCGGTTGCTGGCATAGTTGAACAGCAACGTGATCGCCGACAGCGACGCCGTATCCTCGAGCCCGACCTGGACGTTGACCAGATGATCCGACTGGCCGGTCAGCGACGCGCCGTCGCGGAACTGGAGCGAGGCCGGACCGAAGCCCGCCTGGCACCCGCCGAGCGTCTGGTTGAGCACGTTCGGGACGCAGCTGTTGTCCGCGGTGATCGACGACTTCGAATAGGTGTAGTTGGCGATGAACAGCGCGCGGCGCGTCGCGAAGAAGTCCGAGTTGAGGAAATCGAGGTCGAAATATTTCTGGAGCTCGACCTCCGCGCCATACAGCGTCGCCTCGGGCAGGTTGGTGAAGCCGGTCTGCAGCCGGTCGTCCGCGCCGGTGTAGAAGCCGACCTGCTCGACCGGGTTCTTGATCTCCTTGTAGAAGCCGCCGAGCGTGAAGCGCTGGTCGCGCGCGAAGAACCACTCGTAGCGGCCCTCGAGATTGTAGAGCTCCGAGTCCTTCAGCAGCGGGTTACCGAAGAACAGCCGATCCGATTCGGGATCGCGGAACTGCTGCGGCGCGAGCTCGCGGAACTGCGGGCGCGAGATCGTCTTCGACGCGCTCGCACGCAGCTGCATGTTGTTCGCGAAATTATAGGTGAGCGTCGCGGCGGGCAGGAAATAATCGTTCTTCAACCGCGTCGTCGTCGTGCCGATCGGCGTCACCTGCTCCTCGGCGGTCTCGTAGCGGACGCCGATCGTCGCGCGGACGCCGTCGGTCGCCTCGGCCTCGGCCTGGACATAGCCCGCATGGATGCGCAGCGACGCATCATAGGCATAGGCGCCGAGCGGCGTGCTGAACTGCAGCTGGATCTGGTTCGCGTTGAGCGAATCGATCCCGAGCAGATAGTCGGGACGCAGCAGGTTGTAGGGATAGCCCGGCGCGGTGCCGCCGCCCGCGGCGGTCTGATAGTTGAACTGGAGGCGCGTCGAATTGCGCTTCGTGTCCGAGTAGAAATAGCCGGTCGACAGCGTCATCGGCCGCTCGGTGTCGAGCTTGTACGACAGGTCGCCCTGCCCGGTGTACAGATCCTCGTTCAGCTCGCTGAAGATGATCGATGCGAACGGCGTGAAGCGCTGGGTCACCTGATAGGCGCCGTTGCACTGCGCGCCGTCCGAGCCATTGGGTGCCTCGACGCTGATCGGCAGGCCGGTCGTGGTGGTCGCCGAGCACAGATAGTCGAACTGCCGCTCGTACGGCGCGTTGCGCTTCGAATTGGCATAGGCGCCGCGCGCGTCGAATTTCAGCGCGTCGGTCAGCTTGAACTCGCCGACCAGCTGGCTCTCGAACAGCTGGCGTTCGAACCAGTTGGTGTTCTGCTGGAAACGCAGCCCGCTCGAATTGTTGTAGACGGTCGCCGACGAGCCGCGCGCCTGCTTCAGCGTGTCGTGGATATAGACGGTGGTCGAGCGGATCGTGTTCGGGCCGAACTCGTAACCGAGCCCGATCAGCGCGTTGGTGACGATCCGGTTGTCGGTCAGCAGCGTCTGGAAATCGTTGCGCAGCGTGCCGTCGGTCGACACCGAATCCTGCTGCGTCGACGAGCGCGTGCGGAAGGTGTTGCTCGCGCTGAGCGATGCGATGATGCCCAGCCGGTCGGAGCCGAAGTCGAACACCGATCCGCCGCTCAGCTCGCCCGACCAGTTGGCCGGCAGCTGGTTGTTGCGCTGGAGCAGCGTCGTGTTCGCATTGGTGAGCTGCGCGACCTGGTCGGTCGGGATGATCCCGGTGCCGCCAGGCGCGTTCTTGATGAAGGCTGGCACCTTGCGCGCGCCGTCGTCGAAGCCGATCCAGTCCGCATCGCCGCCATAATAGGTATAGCCGAGCTCGCTGGTCGTCACGGTGTCGGCGGAGATCGACCCGCCGATGCTCAGGAAGTTCTTCTCCGGGATCGCCTTGGTCGTGAGGTTGATCACGCCGCCGCCGAATTCGCCGGGATAGTTCACCGAATAGGTCTTCTGGACCAGCGCCGAGCCGACGATCGCGGTCGGGAAGATGTCGAGCGGAACCGAACGGCGAAGCGGCTCGGGGCTCGGCAAGGGCGAACCGTTGAGCAGCGACGACGAATAGCGATCGCCGAGGCCGCGGACATAGACGAAGCCGCCGCCGACGACGCTGAGGCCGGTGACGCGCGTCAGTGCGCCGGCGATGTCGCCCTCGCCCGTCCGCGCGATGTCCGCGCTCGACAGCACCGAGACGATCTGTGCGGTCGCGCGCACGGTGTTCGGGATGTTGCGCCCGACGACGACGATGTCCTCGCCCGCCGCGGCGTCATAGCCCGGGCTCGAGACCTCGACGCCGGCTTCGGGTGCGGCCTGCGGTGTGGCCTGTTGTGTGGTCTGCTCTTGGGCCGTCGTGCCCGGCGTCGCGGCGTTGGCCTGGTCCGCCTCGGCCTGCGGCGTCGCGGCGGGCCGGGGCGGTGCGGCCGGCGCGGGCGCGGTCTGCGCGAGCGCGGCGGGCGCGACCAGCGTCGAGGTGAGGAGGAGCAGTGTTCCGTAGGCGCGGCGCTTGGACATGGCCTGTAATCCCGATTCGTAAAGTCATAGGCGAATGCCGGGACGGTCCCCCAAGGACCGCCCCGGCATCACGGCGCATTCAATTGGCGCCCGCCTCAGCGGCCCTGGCAGGCGAAGTAGACCGAGCTGAACGCGGGCGGTCCGACGTCCTGCAGCGCGGCATCCGCCGGCCGGACCGTCGTGCGGCCGCCCGTCGTCTGCTCGCCCGCGATCATGTTGACGCAGGCGACGTTCGCCGGAGTCTTCACCACGCCGTTGACGAAGGTCATGTCCGCACCACCACGCAAGCGGATCGCGGCCGGGGCCAGCGCCGTCTGAATGAAGGTGAAGTTGGCGTAGCGGCCGAATGTGCGCGGCAGCAGGTCCTCGGCATTGTTCGAATCGATCTCGGTCGAGAAGGAGTCGGCGGTCGCACCGAGTGTGCGCTGGGCGGCGATCATGAACTGGATGAAGCCGCGATAGCCATTGTCGATATCGAAGCCGTCATCGTCCGCGCCGGTGATCGCGATATACTTCAGGTTGCTCGTGCCGCCGAAGATCTCGATGCCGTCATCCGCCGAATTGTGGCTCTGGATGTGGTTGAGCGTGGTGCCCGAGCCGGTCCCGCCGAGCGTCAGGCCCTGCAGCTCGTTGCCGTCGCTGATCGCGATGCCGCTGTAGCGGATCTGGACGTACTGCATCGTGCCGCTGCTGTCGGCGGCCGTCGGGCCGCCATAGAAGCGCCCGGTGACACCCTCGATCGCCTGCTGGCAGGTCGTGCTGCTGCCGGCGGCATTGTTCGGGCCGGTGCCGGTGGCGCAGACCGCGACCGGTGCGCGGCCGAGCATGACGATTCCGCCCCACTGGCCCTGCGTCGCGTCGCTGACGCCGTTCGACGCCAGGTTCTGCTGCGAGGTGAAGACGATCGGGGCGGTGGCGGTGCCGACCGCGTTGATCTTCGACCCGCGGTTGACGATCAGCAGGTCGTTGGTCGTCTCGCTCGAATCCGCGGCGATCACGACGCCGGCCTCGATGTTGAGGATCGCGCCATTGTCCGCACCGGTCGTGCCGACATCGGTGCCGATCTCGGTCTGGCCGCGCAGGCGATAGAAGACGCCGGCGATCTTCGGCAGCGTCAGCGTGCCGCTGATCACGGTCGGCAGACGGCAGGCGCGGAACGTCGCGACCAGGCCGTCATCGGTCGTGCCGGTCGGGCAGACGCTCGTCGCGGTGACCGCGCCGACCGAAGGCACCGCGGTGCAGCGTGCGCCCGAGCCGCCGAATTCGGCCGAGGTCGAGTTGCAGGTCCAGCCCTGGAACGCGGTGTCGGTCGGGCCGTTGAGCGCGCCGACGAAGTTGGTGCTGGTGAAGAAGCTGTTGAGCGTCGACGGATCCATCGGCGTGGTGAGCGACGTCGCCGAGGTCGGATACAGGCCGTTCAGGCCGGTGCTGACGCCGCTGACATTGTTGTTCGTGCCGGCGTTGACGACCGCGAGCTGCTCGTCAGGCGTGATCGTGATGGTGTTGACCGTGGTCGGGGCAGCGAACTGTGCCGCGGTGATCGCGCTGGGCGTCGGCGTCGGCGTGGGGGTCGGCGTCGGGGTCGGCGTTGCCGGCGGGATCACGATGGTACCCGCACCCGGCGACGCGACGCTGTCCGCGCCTCCGCATGCCGACAGCGCCGCACAGGCGGTGCTGGTCAGCAGGATAAGGCCGATGCGCTTGAAGCTGGTCATTCACGGAACTCCCGGTCGATCATTGATTGCGTGGATCGACTCGGGTCCCCCTGCCGATCTCTCAACGGCGGTTAGGCGGCGTAGATGACAGCGAGATGCGGTTTCGATGACGGCTGAGTGACGGCGGTGTTTCAGCAATGTGACACCGGGGCCGCGAGGTACGCGCCGAGCCGAGGCGGGACGACGACGGACGGTATCGCGGGGACCCGGGGTGCATCACCCCGCTTTCGCTGCGCGGCACAATGATTTAAGGGGCACGGACGCTAGCAAGGCCCTTATCCGGGCAATCCCGCGGATTTCACCGCGATTACAGGAATTTTCGACGAGTATGGCCTCTTTCAAGGACCCCGGTTTTCAGGAACGTACCGCCTCTGCGAACGACGCGAAGCTGAAGGCGCTCGAGAAACTGCGCGCCAAGCCTGCGATCGATCCGGCGGTCGCCGCCGAACGCGCCGCCGCCCGCGCCGCCAAGGAGGAGGCCGAGCGCGCCAAGCGCCAGGCCAAGCGCGATGCCGAAGAGGAGGCCAAGGCCGCCAAGAAGGCCGCCGCTGCCGAAGCCGCAGCCCGTGCGCTCGAGGCCGAAGCCAAGTCGCAAATGTCCGACGCCGACAAGAAGGCGCTCCGCGACGCCAAATATGCGGCGCGCAAAGCCAAGAAGAAGTGAGGAAACGGCCGGGGATTTCCCCGGCCTTTTTCTTTTGTGCCGCCGGGATTTTTGGTCGGCGCCTCGCCTTACCGTCATCCGGACGAACGTCAGGACCCAGAGCCATAAGCGCCAACGCCTGCAACTCTGGGTCCCGGATCAAGTCCGGGATGACGAAAGAGGGAAGCGCATCCCACACTCACACCTGTCATCCTGACGAACGTCAGGACCCAGAGCCACGAACGCCAACGCGCGTGACCCTGGGTCCGGGATGACGGACGGGGGAGAAGCCCCCCGCCCTCAGGCTGCGAGTGCGTCCTGCTCTTCGGGTGCGAGCCGGATCATGTAGTCGAATGCCGCCAGCGCTGCCTTCGAGCCTTCGCCCATCGCGATCACGATCTGCTTGAACGGAACCGTCGTCACGTCGCCGCCCGCGAACACGCCGGGGATCGACGTCTCGCCGCGGTGATCGACCTCGATCTCGCCGCGCATCGTCAGCGCGACCGTGTCGGTCAGCCATTCGGTGTTAGGCACCAGGCCGATCTGGACGAAGATCCCCTCGAGCTCGACCTGATGCAGCGTGTCGTGGTTGCGGTCCTTGTAGCTGAGCCCCGTCACCTGCTTGCCGTCGCCGAGCACCTCGGTGGTCATCGCCGAGGTGACGACCTTGACGTTGGGCAGGCTGGCGAGCTTGCGCTGGAGCACCGCATCCGCGCGCAGGTCGCTGTCGAACTCGATCAGCGTGACATGCGCGACGAGGCCCGCCAGGTCGATCGCCGCCTCGACGCCGCTATTGCCGCCGCCGATCACCGCGACACGCTTGCCCTTGAACAGCGGGCCGTCGCAATGCGGGCAATAGGTCACGCCCTTGTTGCGATACGCCTCCTCGCCCGGCACGTTCATCTGGCGCCAGCGCGCACCGGTCGACAGGATCACGGTTCGAGCCTTCAGCGACGCGCCGCTCGCAAGCTGCACCTCGTGCAGGCCGCCGACCTGGGTCGCGGGGATCAGCTTGCTCGCGGTCTGCAGGTTCATCACGTCGACGCCATATTCGGCGACATGCTGCTCCATGTGCGCGACGAGCTTGGGCCCCTCGGTATGCGCGACCGAGATGAAGTTCTCGATCGACATGGTGTCGAGCACCTGACCGCCGAAGCGCTCGGCCGCGATGCCGGTGCGGATGCCCTTGCGCGCGGCATAGATCGCCGCCGCCGCGCCGGCGGGGCCGCCACCGACGACGAGCACGTCGAACGGATCCTTGCCCGCGATCTTCTCCGCCGCGCGCGCGGTGCTGCCCGTGTCGAGCTTAGCGACGACCTGCTCGACGCTCATCCGGCCTTGCGCGAACGGCTCGCCGTTGAGGAAGATCGCCGGCACCGACAGGATGTTACGGTTCGTGACCTCGTCCTGGAACACGCCGCCCTCGATCGCGACATGGCTGATCCGAGGGTTGATCACGCTCATCAGGTTCAGCGCCTGGACCACCTCGGGGCAGTTCTGGCAGCTGAGCGAGAAATAGGTCTCGAACGCGAAATCGCCGTCGAGCCCGCGGACCTGCTCGATCACTTCCTGCGTCAGCTTCGACGGATGCCCGCCGACCTGCAGCAGTGCGAGCACCAGCGAAGTGAACTCATGCCCCATCGGGATGCCCGCGAAGCGCACGCCGATATCGGTCCCGGCGCGGCGGATCATGAAAGACGGGCGGCGCTTGTCGTCGTCCTTGCGTACCATCGTCACCGAATCGGACAGCGCCGCGATCTCGGTCAGCAGGCCCTCAAGCTCTCGCGACTTGGCGCCGTCGTCGAGCGAGGCGACGAGTTCGATCGGCTGGACGATGTTCGCCAGATAGGTCTTTAGCTGCGCGGTAAGGTTCACATCGAGCACGGACGCTCTCCTGTCTGGTGAAAGGGACGCGCGGCGGGCTGCCGTCGCGAAAATCGTCACCCCGGACCGGGTCCGGGGTCCACCGTGCCGCACGACATCGGGGCGTCATGCGGCAGGGTGGCTGCCAGACCGAAGTCCGGCAGGCCGGGGAAGGAGCGAACCCCTCCCCCTTTGGTAACGAAGCCGGGCGACCGGCTCCGTCAGTGGCTCAGATCTTGCCGACGAGATCGAGCGACGGGGCAAGCGTGGTCTCACCCTCTTCCCACTTGGCGGGGCAGACCTCGCCGGGGTGCGCTGCGATATATTGTGCGGCCTTGACCTTGCGCAGCAGCTCCATCGCGTTGCGGCCGACGCCTTCCGAGGTGATCTCCATCAGCTGGATCACACCCTGCGGGTCGACGACGAAGGTGCCACGATCGGCCAGGCCCTGGCCTTCGCGCATCACGTCGAAGTTGCGCGTGATGGTGCCCGACGGATCGCCCAGCATCGTGTAATCGATCTTGCCGATCGCCGGCGACGTGTCGTGCCAGGCCTTGTGCGAGAAATGCGTGTCGGTCGACACGCTGTAGACCTCTACGCCCATCTTCTGGAACGCGGCATAATTGTCGGCCAGGTCCTCGAGTTCGGTCGGGCAGACGAACGTGAAATCGGCCGGGTAGAAGAAGAAGACCGCCCACTTGCCCGTGACGTCGGCGTCCGACACCTCGATGAACTTGCCCTGGCGATAGGCCTGGGTGGTGAACGGCTTCAGCTGGGTGCCGATGATCGACATGGGGTAGCTCCTCAAATTTGTGCGACGCATCATATATGGGATGCTGCGGCGCAGCGTGAAATGCAGAATGCCGATCTAGTACATTCACGCAGTCGATCACAGAGGCGCCAAAGATCGACTAAGACACTGAAAGACTTTCAGAAACAGAAACGCCGGCCCGCTCGCAATGGAGAGGACCGGCGTAAATCTGGTGGGCGCGACAGGGATTGAACCTGTGACCCCACCCGTGTGAAGGGTGTGCTCTACCGCTGAGCTACGCGCCCGAAACTGGTTCGGAAGCGGGCCTTTAAGCGCGGCGTGCCGCGCTGTCCAGCCCTGTCGGTCACGATCGGTCGATCAGTTGACCGAATCCTTCAGCCCCTTGCCCGCCTTGAACTTGGGCTGGGTCGACGCCTTGATCGTCATCGGCTCGCCCGTGCGCGGGTTGCGTCCCGTCGAGGCCTTGCGCTTCGAGACCGAGAAGGTGCCGAACCCGACCAGCCGGACTTCCTCGCCCTTTTTCAGCGCGGCCGAAATCGCGTCGAAAACGGCTTCGACGGCCTTGACCGCATCGCCCTTGACCAGCCCCGACGTGTCCGCGACCGTCGCGATCAGTTCCTGCTTGTTCATACAGTTAATCCCCCAAACAAATACCGAATCGGCAGCGATGGAATCGCGGCGCCAATCTCCAGGCAGTAACGCGGCGGTATCGTCTGCTGTCAAACGAAACCGCCGCGCGACGCTCTAACCGCGCGGTTCGGTAACGGCCATCGTGACGCGGCGAAATACCGCGCCGGATGCGCTCAGTGGTGAAGACCACCCCCGACCGGCGGGATCGGCGCGGGCGGCAATGCCGCCAGCTCGTCCGCGTCGGTCCACTCGATCGCCTCGAGCGGCTCGGTCAGCGCAAGCCGCAACACTTCGTCGACATGGCTGACGGGGATGATCTTCAGCCCCTCCTTGATGTTCGCCGGGATGTCCGCGAGGTCCTTTTCATTCTCCTGCGGGATGAGCACGGTGGTGATCCCGCCGCGCAGCGCCGCGAGCAGCTTCTCCTTCAGCCCGCCGATCGGCAGCACGCGGCCGCGCAGCGTCACCTCGCCGGTCATCGCCACCTCGCGCCGGACCGGCACGCCGGTCATCGTCGAGACGATCGACGTGACGATCCCGACGCCCGCCGACGGCCCGTCCTTGGGCGTCGCGCCTTCGGGCAGATGGATGTGGATGTCCTTGCGGTTGAACAGCGACGGCTTGATGCCATAGCTCGGCGCACGCGCCTTGACGTAGCTGAACGCGGTCTCGATCGACTCCTTCATCACGTCGCCGAGCGTCCCCGTCAGCTTCGCCGCGCCCTTGCCCGACACGGTGACGCTTTCGATCGTCAGCAACTCGCCGCCGACCTCGGTCCAGGCGAGTCCGGTGACCGCGCCGATCTGGTTCTCCGTCTCGGACAGGCCGTGGCGATATTTCTGCACGCCCGCGAACTCGGCGATGTTGTCGGGCGTGATCGTCACGCTCGTCGCCTTGCCCTCGAGTATCCGGCGCAGCGCCTTGCGCGCGAGCTTGGCGATCTCGCGTTCGAGCGTACGCACGCCCGCCTCGCGGGTATATTGCTGGATCAGCGTGCGCAGGCCCTCCTGTGTCAGGATGAACTCGCCGTCCTTCAGGCCATGCGCTTCGATCTGCTTCGCGATCAGATGCCGCTCGGCAATCTCGACCTTCTCGTCCTCGGTATAGCCCTCGAGGCGGATGATCTCCATCCGGTCGAGCAGCGCCTGCGGCAGGTTGAGCGTGTTCGCGGTCGTCACGAACATCACGTCGGACAGATCGAGGTCGATCTCGAGATAATGATCCTGGAACTTGCCGTTCTGCTCGGGGTCGAGCACCTCGAGCAGCGCCGACGCGGGATCACCGCGGAAATCCTGGCCGAGCTTGTCGATCTCGTCGAGCAGGAACAGCGGGTTCGACGCCCCCGCCTTTTTCAGGTTGGTGACGATCTTGCCCGGCAGCGAGCCGATATAGGTGCGGCGATGACCGCGAATCTCGGCCTCGTCGCGCACGCCGCCCAGCGACTGGCGGATGAACTCGCGACCCGTCGCCTTTGCGATCGACTTGCCGAGCGAGGTCTTGCCGACGCCCGGAGGCCCGACGAGACACAGGATCGGCCCCTTCAGCTTGTTGGTGCGCGCCTGGACCGCGAGATATTCGATGATCCGGTCCTTGACCTTCTCGAGCGCATAGTGATCCTCGTCGAGCACCGCCTGGGCCGCCGAGATGTCCTTCTTGATCTTCGACTTCTTGCCCCAGGGCAGCCCCAGCAGCACGTCGAGATAGTTGCGCACGACCGTCGCCTCGGCGCTCATCGGCGCCATCGTCTTCAGTTTCTTGAGCTCGGCGGTCGCCTTGGAGCGCGCTTCCTTGCTCATCTTGAGCGTCGCGATCTTCTGCGTCAGCTCGGCGATCTCGTCGCCTTCGCCCTCGTCACCCTCGTTGCCGAGCTCGCGCTGGATCGCCTTCAACTGCTCGTTGAGATAATATTCGCGCTGCGTCTTCTCCATCTGGCGCTTGACGCGGCTCTTGATCTTCTTCTCGACCTGCAGGACGCCGAGCTCGCCCTCCATCGCCGCAAACGCCATTTCGAGGCGCTTGGCGGGGTCGGTCTGCATCAGCATCGCCTGCTTGTCGGCGACCTTGATCTGGATGTTGGCAACTACGGCATCGGACAGCCGGGCGGCCTCGGTGATCTCGGACAGCTGGGTCGCGGTCTCGGCGGGCAGCTTGCGGTTGAGCTTGGCGTAATTCTCGAACTGGTCGACGACCGAACGCATCAGCGCCGCGATCTCGGGACCCTCGACCTCGGCATCGGCGACCGTCGCGACTTCGGCGGTGAGGAAGTCGCCGCTCTCGTCGAGCGTCTCGAGCGTCGCGCGGACCTTGCCCTCGACCAGCACGCGCACCGTACCATCGGGCAGCTTGAGCAGCTGGAGCACGGTCGCGGTCACGCCCATTGTGTAGAGATCGTCGCGCGCGGGATCGTCCTCCGCCGGGTCGAGCTGCGCGACCAGAAAGATCTCCTTTTCTGCCGCCATCGCCGCCTCGAGCGCCGCGACCGATTTCTCGCGGCCGACGAACAGCGGAACGATCATGTGCGGAAACACGACGATGTCGCGTAGCGGAAGAACGGGATAGTGGGTCATGCAAGCTCCGGTACCGGACCGAACAAGGTCGGCGTCAGCTCATTATATGGTGAGGATGGCGGATCCATCAATCGCCGGGCTACGTAATCGCCGAACCGCCCCCACACACGGTCCGGGACTCCGTCACACCATGCCGTCCTATCACGGGTGCGCCTATCGCTCTTGTATCGATCCGACCACCGCGCGAGAACGCGCCGCATGATCCTGCGCCTCCTCCTCGCCGCCAGCTGCACCGCGCTGCTCGCCATCCCCCCGGCCTCCGCGCAGCTGCCGCGCAAGGGCGAACCCGCGATCACCGCGCAGACGCAGCGTTCGGGGGGCGTGCTCACCCCCGAACAGACCGCGCTGCAGTTCGACCATGCCGATCTCGCCTTCGAGGTGCTGCCCGATGCGCAGCGGCTGAACGGCGTCGCGACGCTGCGCTTCACCGCGCGTGCGCCGATCGCGCGGCTGCCGATCGATCTCGACCGCAACCTGCCGGTGAGCGCCATCGCGATCGACGGCGTCGCGCTGCCCGCCTCCGCCTGGACCAATCCGGAGGGGCGGCTGACGATCACCCTGCCCCGGCCGGTGCCGGCGGGCGGGAAGGTGACCGCGACGATCACTTATGGCGGCACGCCGCATGTCGCGGTGAAGGCGCCGTGGGACGACGGCATGGTCTGGTCGAAGACCCCCGACGGGCGCACCTGGTTCGCGACGACGGCGGAGGGCTATGGCTGCGACCTGTTCTGGCCGTGCCTCGATTTCCCGACCGGCGAACCTGCGTTGGTCGATCTTCACATCACCGTGCCCAAGGGGCTGAAGGCGCCGTCGAACGGCGTGCTGGTCGGCGTCGACACGTTCGCCGACGGCCGCACCACCTGGAACTGGCGCGCCAAGCACCCCAACACCTACGGCATCGCGCTGAATGTCGGGCCGTATGAGGAGGTCCGCGGCACCTATAAGAGCCGCTTCGGCAACAGCATTCCGATGTTCTACTGGTATCTGCCCGGCGAGAAGCCGCAGGCGGAAAAGCTGTTCGCCGAATTCGCACCGACGCTCGACTTTTTCGAGAGCATGATCGGCCCCTACCCGTTCGGCGACGAGAAGCTGGGCGTCGTCGAGACCCCGCACAAGGGCATGGAGCACCAGACGATCAATGCGTACGGCAACGACTATGCCAAGGCGCCCGAGGGGTTCGACTGGCTGTTCCAGCACGAGTTCGCGCATGAATGGTTCGGCAATCAGCTGACCGCCGCCAACTGGGACGATTACTGGCTGCACGAGGGCTATGGCACCTATATGCAGCCGCTCTATGGCCAGTGGCGCGAGGGCCGCGCGCGCTATGCGACGATGCTGCAGGGTGAGCGCGGGGCGATCATGAACCGCATGCCGATGACCCAGCAGCGCATCACCACCGAGGAGGAGGTGTACGAGCTCGACAAGGGCGGTGCCGGGCAGGACATCTACAACAAGGGGTCGTGGATGCTGCACACGCTGCGCAACCTGATCGGCGACACCGCCTTTTTCGACGTGACGCGCCGCGCAGTCTATGGCCGCCCCGATCCGAAGCCCGGCAACTTCACCCCCCGCTTCGGCTCGACCAAGGAGTACGAGGCGATCGTCCGCCGCGTCACCGGCAAGGATTATGGCTGGTTCTTCGACGTGTACCTTCGCCAGGCGGCGCTGCCCGAGCTGATCGAGACACGTACCGGCACCACGCTGACGCTGGCGTGGAAGGTGCCGGGCAATGGCCGCTTCCCGCTGCCGGTCGAGGTGCAGGTCGACGGCAAGACGCGGACGCTGCCGATGACCACGGGTAACGCGACGCTCGCCGTGCCGAAGGGCGCGAATGTCGTGATCGACCCCGATGCGCTGGTCCTGCGCCGGAGCATCGCGCTCGAGGAGGTGGCCACGTGGAAATCCGCACAGGCAGCGAAGGCGAAACCGCAATGACCGATCCGTTCCCCCTTGAAGGCGGCGGCCCAGGAGCCACGAGCGTCGGCGCGCCTGACCCTGGGCTCCTGCGTGCGCAAAAGAACCTGTGGCCCGCCCGCGCCGCGGAGATGGCGGCGATCTTCATGGTCGGCGACGGGCTGCTCGGGCTGCTCCAGCCGCGGCGCCACGTCGATCTGTGGAAGGAGGACGCGCTCGGCACCGAGGCGCTGGTCCAGCCGTTCGTCGACCGCCCGGGCCGCCGCCGCCTCTATGCCGTCGTCCAGATCGCCGCGGGCCTCACACTCGCCGCCCGGCAACGCGCGCGCTGACGCGGCCGGCGACGAAGCCGGCGCGCGGTCTCAGGGGAGCGTGAAGCTGGTCGTCGTGATCCGGTGGAGCGTCGTCACGGGCCCGCGCGGCAGGCGGTGCTCTGTCATATCCTTGGCGGCGGCGGACAGCAGATAGCGGCCCTTCTCGACGAGCGGCGGTGTGATCGCACCCGCGCCATCGGTAACCAGCTCGGTCGAGACGCGCGTCGGCGAGATCAGCGTGACCTTCGCGCCCGCGACCGGCTTCCCCTCGCGCGTCAGGACGAAGCGCGTCCCGTTCGCGGTCGCGGGTGCGATCTCGAACGGCAATTTGGTGCGCGGATCGGCACGACCGGCGCGCGCATAATAGATGATGCCCTCGCGCTTGCCCGGATCACCCCAGGGCGCGAACACGTCGTCGTCCCAGACATGCACGTCACCCGCAGGCAGCTGCGCTTCGAGGAACCCGGCCTTGCGAACCAGCGCAGTCGCGGCGGGCGCGACGATTCGCGGGGCCTTCAGATTGGCAAATTCGGGATCGCCACCCGTGGGCATCGGTTCGGCGGGCTCGCCGAGATAGATCCGCGCGGGTCCTGCCCCGTCGCGCTCGACCCAGACCTCATGCGCATCCGCCGCGCCTGCTGCCATCAGCGCGAGCATCGCTGCGCCCATCCATGCCGTCTTCACATTCGCTCTCCCGCTTATTGGGTCGAAACCCGCTGAGGCGATGCTAATGCAAGTCACTCGCGGATACCACCCCAGCCGTCATCCTCGAAAGTCAGGATCCAGGGCCAACAGCGCTATTGCCTGCGACTCTGGGTCCCGGATCAAGTCCGGGATGACGAAGCCGGTGACGGATACGCCCCCTACGGCACGACCGTCGTGAACAGATAGGCGGCGAAGATCACGAGGTGGAGGACGCCCTGCAGCACGGTCGTGCGTCCGGTGCCGAGCGACAGCGTCGCCACGAACAGCGACAGTGCGAGCAGCGTCATCCCCTTGGCGTCGATCCCCAGCGCAAGCGGCAGGTCGAGCACGAGCGAGACGATCGCGACGCTCGGAATCGTCAGCCCGATCGTCGCCAGCGCGGAGCCCAATGCAAGATTGAGGCTGGTCTGCAACCGGTTGCGCCGCGCCGCCTTGTACGCGGCCAGGCTCTCGGGCGCGAGCACCAGCGCGGCGATCACGACCCCGACGACCGCGAGCGGCAGGCCCGCGCCGAGCACGGCGGCCTCGATCGTCGGTGACAGCGTCTTGGCAAGCAGGACGACCGACACCAGTGCGGCGAGCAGCATGCCGAACGCGATCCCCGTCGCGCGCTGCGATGGCGGGGCGGCGTGCGCGTGCGTCTCCATGTCGTCAGCCGAGGGCAGGAAATAGTCGCGATGCCGGACCGTCTGGACCAGCACGAACGTCCCGTAGAGCACCAGCGAGACGATCGCGACGAACACCAATTGCGACGGCGCATAGGTCGGCCCCGTCGTCGACGAGGTGTAGTTGGGCAGGATCAGCGACAGCACTGACATCGCCGCCAGCACGCCCAGCGCCGCGCTCATCCCCTTCAACGTGAAACGCTGTTCGTGATGCCGCACCGCGCCCGCGAGCAGGCAGAGCCCGATGATGAAGTTGAGGATGATCATGATCGCGGCGAACACCGTGTCGCGCGCGAGCGCCGCAGCGTCGCCGGCATCCGACAGCATCAGCGACACGATCAGCGACACCTCGATCACCGTCACCGCGATCGCCAGCACGAGCGTCCCGAACGGCTCGCCGACCTTGTGCGCGATGACCTCGGCATGGTGAACCGCGGCGAGCACGCTGGCGATCAGCACCACGATCGCCGCCGCCGTGCCGATCGACCCCATCTTGGCGAGGCCGAAGAGCACCGCGACGAGCCCCAGGCCGGGTGCGATCAGCGTCCAGACGGGCAATGCCAGCCGGTCCGGCATCGTCTCCACCACTGTTACCTTCGGTTGTCCGGCCACTTCGATCGTCATGCGGTCTCCCTCGTTGCACTAAGACAACGAATGCCCGACGCCCCGATAAGGGTCCGTCCCGCTGACGATCCACCGCCCGCGCGGCCGCGAACGCACGCCACGTCATCCTGACGAAAGTCAGGATCCAGAGCCCCAAACGTCGTGCCCCGCCACCCTGGATCCTGGGTCGAGCCCAAGATGACGGAGCGGGCCGTACAACCACCGCGCGCCCGAAACAAAAAAAGGGCGCCGATCGCTCGACGCCCCTCCCTCACCAGTGTCGCCGCGGATCAGGCCGCGTCGCCGGCCTTCTTCTTCTCGGCATAAACGCGGATCGGTTCCTTGCGGCCCTCGATCACATCCTTGTCGATCATCACCTCGTCGACGCCATCCATGCCGGGCAGGTCGAACATCGTGTCGAGCAGGATGCTCTCAAGGATCGAGCGAAGCCCGCGTGCACCGGTCTTGCGTTCGATGCCCTTCTTGGCGACCGAGACGAGTGCGTCGTCGGTGAAACCGAGCGCGACGTCCTCCATCTCGAACAGCTTCTGGTACTGCTTGACCAGCGCGTTCTTCGGCTCTTTCAGGATCTTCACCAGCGCGTCGACGTCGAGATCCTCGAGCGTCGCGATCACCGGCAGACGACCGACGAACTCGGGGATGAGCCCGAACTTCAACAGATCCTCAGGCTCGACCGACTTCAGCGTCTCGCCGGTCTTGCGCTCGTCCGGCCCGGCAACATACGCGCCGAAGCCGATCGACTTGCCCTGCAGACGATCGCCGATGATCTTCTCGAGACCCGAAAATGCACCGCCGCAGATGAACAGGATGTTCGTCGTGTCCACCTGCAGGAATTCCTGCTGCGGATGCTTGCGACCACCCTGGGGCGGAACGCTCGCGGTCGTGCCTTCCATCAACTTGAGCAGTGCCTGCTGCACGCCTTCACCCGACACGTCGCGCGTGATCGAGGGATTCTCGGCCTTACGGCTGATCTTGTCGATCTCATCGATATAGACGATCCCGCGCTGTGCCCGCTCGACATTATAGTCGGAAGCCTGGAGCAGCTTTAGGATGATGTTCTCGACATCCTCGCCGACATAGCCGGCTTCGGTCAGCGTCGTCGCATCGGCCATCGTGAACGGCACGTCGAGGATGCGGGCGAGCGTTTGTGCGAGCAGCGTCTTGCCGCAACCGGTCGGCCCGACGAGCAGGATGTTCGACTTGGACAGCTCGACATCGGCACCCTTGGCGCCGTGGTTAAGCCGCTTGTAGTGATTGTGCACCGCCACCGACAGGACGCGCTTGGCGCGCTTCTGACCGATCACATAATCGTCGAGGACGTCGCAAATCTCCTGCGGAGTCGGCACGCCGCCGTCCTTCTTGGACACCAGCGCCGACTTCGTTTCCTCACGGATGATGTCGTTGCATAGCTCGACGCACTCGTCGCAGATGAAGACCGTCGGCCCGGCGATCAGCTTGCGCACCTCGTGCTGCGACTTGCCGCAGAACGAGCAATAGAGGGTGCTCTTCGAGTCGCCACCGCTCAGCTTCGTCATTCAATCACCTCTCGCGCATGTCGGTGCGCGTGCCGTTTCCGGGGCGGTCATCGTAACGCACCCCGGATATCCTACAATCAAATAAACCCGCTAGGCTTACGATTCGCCTTATGCAGGCTTCGCCGCGTCGTCCGCGGGGGCGGGACGCTTGTCGAAAACCTCGTCGACCAGACCGAAATCCTTCGCCTCGTTCGCTTCGAGGAAGGTGTCGCGGTCCATCCGGCGTTCGATTTCCTCGATCGGCTGACCGGTGTATTGCGAATAGAGCTCGTTCATCCGCTTGCGAATGCGCAGGATCTCGCGCGCCTGGATTTCGATGTCGCTCGCCATGCCCTGTGCACCGCCCGATGGCTGATGGATCATGATCCGTGCGTTGGTCATCGCGACGCGCATGCCGGGCTCACCGCTCGCGAGCAGGAAGCTGCCCATCGAGGCGGCCTGGCCGATGCACACCGTGCCGACGCGCGGACGGATATACCGCATCGTGTCATGGATCGCCATGCCCGCCGTGACGACACCGCCCGGCGAGTTGATGTACATGAAGATGTCCTTCTTCGGGTTCTCGGACTCGAGGAAGAGGAGCTGCGCGGTGATCAGCGAGGCCATGCCGTCCTCGACGCCACCGGTCACGAAGATGATGCGCTCGCGGAGCAGGCGCGAGAAGATGTCGAACGAGCGCTCACCGCGGTTCGACTGCTCGATAACGATGGGAACAAGGCCTGCTTGCGTCTGCTGCAGGCCGAGCCCGGCGCTGGCCAACGGGCTCGCGAAATCGCCGGTCTCGAACGGATTGTGCATGGAAATCTCTCTTATGCCCCAGTGAACCGCCAACATCGGCGCTCGCACGGGGGAGTTCAAGCCCTGCTACCCGTCAGGAGAACCACCTACCCCCTGCCCCTTCCGAGAGCGGGAGTCAGACGCCAGGCGCGGGGTAGGCCAGATAGGCCAGCCGCCGTACCTCGCGGCGGCCGCGGACGACGGTGTCGAGGATCAGCCCGGTAAAGACGTTCAGCGCGGCGAAGATGCCGAGCCCGGTGATCAGGATCGCGGTCGGGAAGCGCGGCACCTGGTGGATTTCGAGATAGGTCAGCACCAGCGGAATGCCGAGCAACAGCGCGAGCAGCGCGAACGCTCCGCCGATCGCGCCGAAGAACCACAAGGGCCGCTCGATCCGGTACAGCGTCATGATCGTCCGCAGGATCCGCCAGCCGTCGCCGTACGTGCTCAGCTTCGATTCGGACCCCTCGGGGCGCGCGAAATAGGGCGTCTCGACCTCGCCGATCGGCATCTTGAGTTCGAGCGCGTGGACGCTGATCTCGGTCTCGATTTCGAACCCCGCCGACAGCGACGGAAAGCTCTTCACGAACCGCCGCGAGAAGACGCGGTAGCCCGACAGGATGTCGGTGAAGCTCCGCCCGAACAGCCGCGCGAGCATGCCCGTGAGCAGCGCGTTGCCGAACCGGTGCCCGCGACGATAGCTTTCCTGGACCTGGCTGATCCGCGATCCGACGACCATGTCGAGCTGCTCGTCGAGCACGCGCGCGACCAAAGCCGGCGCGGATGCCGCGTCATAGGTCGCGTCGCCGTCCGCCATGACGTAGATATCGGCATCGATGTCCGCAAACATCCGCCGGACGACCGCGCCCTTGCCCTGGATCCGTTCGGTCCGGACGACGGCACCGGCTGCACGGGCGACCGCGACCGTGCGGTCGGCGCTGTTGTTGTCGTAGACGTAGATCGCGGCGCCGGGCAGCGCGGCGCGGAACCCCGCCACCGTCTGCGCGATCGCGGCCTCTTCGTTGTAGCAGGGCAGCAGGACGGCGATTCTCGGTTCGGTCATGCCCTGCCCTGTACAGTCGAAGACGGCGTAACGATCAACGCGTCTTCCAATCAACGCAAATCCCCGGCGGCGGCAGGGGCCCAGTTGGGGAAGGTCCATAACGAAGCTTTGCGCGCCGTCACAGCAACCTTTCCAACTGGACCCCGGCCTCCGCCGGGGAAGTGGCCCGAAAACGGGGGAGTGCCTCAGCGACGAGGCACTCCGATCGGCTTACGCCTCGGTCTTGGTCGCAGTCTTCTTGGCGCGCGGCTTCTTGGCCGGCGCGTCGGCAGCTTCGGTGCCCTCGGCATTTTCAGCCGCGACCGGCGACGATTCCATTACCGCCGTCTCGGCCTCGACCGGAGCCGCCTTCTTCTTGGCGGGAGCCTTCTTGGCAGGCTTGGCCTCGTCCGCGGCGTCCGAAGCGGGCGCCTCGTCCGTCACCGCTGCGTCATCGGCAGGTGCTGCCTTCTTCTTGGCGGCAGCCTTCTTCTTCGGCTTGTGGTTGTCGTGGTCATGCACGTGCGTGCCGCTGGCGAAACCGTCCTCGCTCTCGATCGCAGCTTCCAGCTCCTCGCGGGTGGCTTCGCGGTCGGTGATCTCGGCCTTCTCGAACAGGAAGTCGACGACCTTGTCCTCGTACAGCGGGGCGCGCAGCTGGGCAGCGGCCATCGGCTCGGACTGGACATACTGCATGAACTGCTGACGCTGCTCGGCGGGATACTGCTGCGCAGCCTGGGCCAGCAGACGCTGCATTTCCTGGTTGGAAACCTCGACGCCGTTCGCCTGGCCGATCTCGGACAGGAGCAGGCCGAGGCGCACGCGACGCTCGGCGATCTTGCGGTAATCGTCGCGCTCGCCTTCCATCTCGGCCATCGCGGCCTCGGGATCGGCTTCGTGCGTGGCTTCGTGCTGGAGCTGCGACCAGATCTGGTTGAACTCGGCTTCCACCATCGACGGCGGAACCTCGAAGTCATGACCCTCGGCGAGCTGGTCGAGCAGCTTGCGCTTCATGTGCGTGCGCGTGAGCCCGTTATGCTCCTGCTCGATCTGACCCTTGAGCAGGCCCGAAAGCTGCTCGAGGCTCTCGAGACCCAGAGACTTGGCCAGATCCTCGTCGATCTTGCTCTCGCCCGCGGTCTTGACCGACTTGACGGTGATGTCGAACGTCGCTGGCTGACCCGCGAGCGACTTCTCCTGATACTCCTCGGGGAAGGTCACGTTCAGCACCTTCTCCTCGCCGGTCTTCACGCCGACGAGCTGATCCTCGAAACCGGGGATCAGACGCCCTGCACCGAGCTCGACGCCCATGTCGGTGCCGGTGCCGCCGTCGAACGCGACGCCATCGGCGGTCTTGCCGACGAAATCGACGGTGACGAGATCGCCCATCGCCGCGACGTAATCGTCAGCGGCGTCGTCCCACTTCTTCTGCTGGTCGGCGAACTTCTGGAGCTGCTCGGTGACCGCCTCGTCGGCGACGGGCACGGTCAGCCGCTCGAGCTTCAGGCCGTCGATCGCGGGTGCGGGGACCTGCGGCAGGACCTCCATCTCGACCTTGACGACCGCGTCCTTGCCGAGGTCATAGCCGTCTTCCAGCTCGACCGAAGGCTGCATCGCGGGACGCAGCTGCTTTTCAGCAACGAGGTTCTGCACGCCTTCCTGGATCGCGGCGTTCAGCGCGTCCTGCGTCAGCGCGGGGCCGTGCATCTTGCGGATGAGGTTTGCCGGCACCTTGCCCGGACGGAAGCCCGGCATCTTCATCTGCGGCGCGAGGCGCTTCAGCTCGACATCGACCTTCGAATCGATATCCTTCGCAGTGATGGTGAGGGTGTAGGCGCGCTTGAGGCCCTCGTTCAACGTCTCGACAGTCTGCATGTCCGGCCTTTGTCTAAAAGAGCATTCGGGAAAAATTCATCTGGCGGTCGCCCCGCCAGTGCGGCGGAGTGGTGCGGGCGAAGGGACTCGAACCCCCACATCTTGCGATGGCAGGACCTAAACCTGCTGCGTCTACCAGTTCCGCCACGCCCGCACAGGACATCGCCGTAGCGGGCGCGTCTATACCAACGTTGTATCCCGGGGCAAGCACGCAAGGTAAAGTCGGTGGGCAACTCGATACGATCGTGCGCGTTGATGCGGAAGAAGGAGAGAGCATCATGGCTACCCAACCCCCAGCAGAGTTCCCGACGCCCTCGTCGCCTGCCGAGCCGACGACGCCGCCGCCGGAGTTCAATCCACCCGCGCCGGACATCGACGTTCCCGATCCGGGCGCGCCCTCGACCGATCCTGCCCCCATCCAGCCAGAGTTCTGATCATGGCCGATCCCCATGCGGGCACCAATCCCGAAACCCGCCCCGAGGACCGTGACGCGGACACGCGCAGCGACATCGAGCAGGCGGTGCAGTCGCGCTCCGACGCGGTCGAACGCGGTGAAGGCGGCGACGAGCCCGAGACGTTCACCAGGACGGGCATGCCCGACGGCGTCGGCGGCACCGGCGGCGTGATCAAGAACCAGGATTCGGACGCGCAATAAGCCGCGCCGGTCAGCAACCATAAATACGGGGGTGGATAGCACAGGCTGTCCACCCCCTTCTTGCAGGAACCGCCCATTTCCACGCCCGCCAGCACCCCGCTTTTCGGGCTGCTCCCCGACTTGGCCCAGCATCAGACGCTGTACGTGGCACTCGGGGTCGCGGTGCTGGTCTTCGTCCTTGCGCAGCGGATCCCGATCCTGCGGACGGTCGTCAATCTCGTCATGACGCTGGCGCTGGTCGGCCTGCTCTTCGTCGCGATCGGCCAGCGCAGCCAGTTCGATCCCTATCTCGGCAAGATCGCCAAACTGCTGCGGATCGAGGACCAGACGGTCGTCGGTGGCGAGGTGCGGATCCGCATGTCGCCCGACGGCCATTTCTGGGCGCGGGCGCGGATCGACGGGGTCGAGCGCCGGTTGCTGATCGACAGCGGTGCGACGATCACCGCGATTTCGACCAAGACGGCCGATGCCGCCGGCATCGATGCGCGGACGAGCGTGGTGCCGATCGTCCTCCAGACCGCCAATGGTGCGATTCCCGCGCAGTCGGGCCGGATCGGCGAACTGAAGCTCGGCGCGATCGTCGCGCGCGACCTTCAGGTGGTGGTGTCGCCGGCGTTCGGCGACACCAATGTGCTGGGGATGAACTTCCTGTCGCGACTCGCATCGTGGCGGGTCGAGGAGAATGTGCTGATCCTGGTGCCGCACCATCCGCAGAAGGTGGCGGCTTAGCGCTTCCGACCTGAGAGCTTCCACCCCGGCGAAGGCCGGGGTCCAGTTGGGAGGCCGGGGTAACGGGACGCAGCGCCTGATCAGCAACGTCCCCTAACTGGACCCCGGCCTTCGCCGGGGTGGTGAGGTTCTGGGCACCAGCCCCCTGATCGTTCCCCCGCAAAGGCGGGGGCCCAGAATTCCAGCAGCGCTGCGCTCCGTCACTCTGGGCTCCCGCCTTCGCGGAGGAACAGGGCTTACGGCGCCACCGACTCCCCGAGCGCGCTCTTCAGCACCTCGTTCACCACCGCAGGGTTCGCCTTGCCCCCCATCGCCTTCATCGTCTGGCCGACGAAGAACCCGAACAGCTTGTCCTTGCCGCCGCGGTAATCCGCGACCTTGTCCGCGTTCGCTGCCATAACCTCGGCGATGACCTTCTCGATCGCGCCGGTGTCGCTGGTCTGCTTCAGCCCGCGATCCTCGACGACCTTGGCCGCGCCGTCGCCGGTCTCGAGCATCACCTCGAACACCTGCTTGGCAAGGCTGCCCGACAGCGTGCCGTCGGCGATCAGCCCGAGCAGTTCGGCTGCCTGCGCCGGCGACACCGGCGAGTTGGAAATATCCTTGCCCGTCCGGTTGAGCGCACCGAACAGCTCCGACGTCGTCCAGTTCGCGGCCGCCGCCGGCTTCACGCCCGCATCGAGCAGCGCATCGAACCAGCGCGCCGCCTCGACCTCGGCGGTAAGCACGGTCGCCTGATAGGCGGTGATGCCGAGCGCCTCATAGCGCGCGCGCTTCGCGTCGGGCAGTTCGGGCAGCGACGCACGGCATTCCTCGAGGAACGCATCGTCGAGCACGAGCGGCAACAGGTCGGGATCGGGGAAGTAGCGGTAATCATGCGCGTCTTCCTTCGACCGCATCGACCGCGTCTCGTTGCGATCGGGGTCGTAGAGCCGCGTTTCCTGGACGATCTTGCCACCGGCCTCGAGCACCTCGACCTGGCGCCTGGCCTCCTGCTCGACCACCGCCATCACGAAGCGCACCGAATTAACGTTCTTCGTCTCGGTCCGCGTGCCGAGCTCGTCGCCGGGCTTGCGCACGCTGACATTGACGTCGGCGCGCATCGAGCCCTCTTCCATGTTGCCGTCGCACGATCCGACATAGCGCAGGATCGACCGTAACTTGCGCAGATACGCGCCCGTCTCCGCCGGCGATGCGAGATCGGGCTTCGACACGATCTCCATCAGCGCGACGCCCGAGCGGTTGAGGTCGACATAGGACTGGGTCGGATGCTGGTCGTGCATCAGCTTGCCCGCATCCTGCTCGACATGGATGCGCTCGACGCCGATCCGCTTGCCCGCGGCATCGGGGTTCTTCTCGTCGAGGCTGATGTCGATCGCGCCTTCGCCGACGATCGGATGATAGAGCTGGCTGATCTGATAGCCCTGCGGCAGATCGGCGTAGAAATAGTTCTTCCGGTCGAACCGCGACCATTTGTTGATCTGCGCCTCGATCGCCATGCCGGTGCGGACCGCCTGGCGGATGCACTCGCGGTTCGGCACCGGCAGCATGCCGGGCATCGCCGCGTCGACGAGGCTGACCTGCGTGTTGGGCTCAGCCCCGAACGCAGTCGCCGCGCCCGAGAACAGCTTGGCGTTCGACGTCACCTGCGCATGGACTTCGAGGCCGATCACGACCTCCCACTCGCCCGTGTCGCCCTGAATGCGATAGTCGCTCATATCCGGTTCCGATGATGAATATAGTTGATCGCGGTCAGTGCCGCGTTGCTGCCAAGCAGGCCGACCACCCAGCACGCCGAAAGAATACGCAGGATCGCGCCCTCGAAACCGAGCACCAGCGCCTCGTGATGCGCGGCCGCGGCGGCACCGCCGGCCAGCACCAGGAACACCGCGCCCAGCCGGTAATCGCCGCGCAAAATCACGCTGTTGCCGACGCACAGGCACAGGATGAACACCGCGAGCCCGAGAAAGAAGCGTGCGAGTACGGCGTGATCGAACGGCCGGTTGTCGATCTCGGTCAGCGACACGCCGACATAGGCGCTGAGGATCGCCCCGAACGCAACGTTGAGCGCGTTCTGCGCCTCGCGCAGCACGGCGACGTTGCGCGTGACGAAGGCGCGATCGGTTACCACCACGCCTCGGGCCGGGCGGTGAACCCCGCCCGCTGTTCGATCGCGAGGCCTGCGTTCAGCACGCCCTGCTCGTCGAGCGGCTTGCCGATGATCTGCAAGCCCAGCGGCAGACCCTGCTTGTCGAGACCGCCCGGCACCGACATCGCGGGCAGACCCGCGAGCGATGACGGCACGGTGAAGACGTCGTTCAGATACATTGCGATCGGATCGGACGACTTTTCACCAAGCGCGAACGCCGCCGATGGGGCGGTCGGGGTGAGCAGGACGTCGCACGTCTCCCACGCCTTTTCGAAATCGCGCGCGATCAGCGTCCGGATCTTCTGCGCCTGCGTATAGTACGCGTCGTAGTAGCCGGCCGACAGCACATAGGTGCCGATCATGATGCGGCGCTTCACCTCGGGACCGAAGCCGTCGGCGCGGGTCGCGGCGTACATGTCCTGCAGCCCCGAGCCCGCGGGCAGGTCGCGGATGCCGTAGCGCACGCCGTCATAGCGCGCGAGGTTCGACGACGCCTCGGCTGGCGCGATGATGTAATAGGCGGGCAACGCATATTTGGTGTGCGGGAGCGAAACCTCGACGATCGTCGCGCCGGCGTCCTTCAGCCAGTCGATGCCCTTCTGCCAGAGCGCTTCGATCTCCTCGGGCATGCCGTCGACGCGGTATTCCTTGGGGATACCGACGCGCAGGCCGGCGAGGCTGGCCGACAGACCCGCTTCCCATTTCGGCACGTCGAGCTGGAGCGAGGTGCCGTCCTTCGCATCGAACCCGGCCATCGCCTCGAGCAGGATCGCGCAGTCGCGGACGTCACGCGCCATCGGCCCCGCCTGGTCAAGCGACGAGGCGAACGCGATCGTCCCCCAGCGCGAGCAGCGGCCATAGGTCGGCTTGATGCCGCTGATGCCGGTGAAGGCGGCGGGCTGGCGGATCGAGCCGCCGGTGTCGGTGCCGGTCGCGCCGGGGCACAGCCGCGCGGCGACCGCCGACGAGGAGCCACCCGACGACCCGCCGGGTGCGAGCGCGGCGTTGCCGCCGTCGTTGCGCTTCCAGGGTGAGATCACGTTACCGAACGCGGAGGTCTCGTTCGACGACCCCATCGCGAACTGGTCCATGTTCAGCTTGCCGAGCATCCCCGCGCCCGCATCCCACAGATTCTGCGAGACGGTCGACTCATAGGTCGGCGTGAAGCCTTCGAGGATATGGCTCGCCGCGGTCGTCGTGACGCCCTTGGTGCAGAACAGGTCCTTCATGCCGATCGGCACGCCGGCCAGCGGCTTGAGCGTCTCGCCGGCGGCGCGTGCGGTATCGGCGGCGGTGGCGGCGGCGATCGCATGGTCGGGCGTCTCGACCAGGAACGCGTTGAGCGCCTTTGCCTGGCTCACCTTGACGATGAACGCATCGGCGACGTCGCGCGCCGAAAAGCTGCCGTCGCGCACGCCGTCGCGGATGCCGGCGATGCCGAGATCGGTAAGGTCGGTCATTATTCGATCACCTTGGGCACGGCGAAGAAGCCGTGTTCAGCTACGGGCGCGTTTGCCAGCACCTGCTCGCGGATATTGCCGCCGGTCAGCGGATCGGCGTTGACGACGTCGTCGCGCAGCCGCAGCGTGTTGGGGATGACGGCGGTCATCGGCTCGACGCCGGTCGTATCGACCTCGCCCAGCATCTCGATCCAGCCAAGGATGTTTCCGAGTTCGGGCGCGATACGCGCGGCGTCCTCGTCGGTGATCGCGATGCGCGCAAGGCTCGCGATCCGCTTCACGGTTGCAGTATCTACGGACATGGCGCTCGGCTAGCACCGCGCGGCGCGAGCGCGCAACACCCTTCGTGTTCCCCCGCGGAAACGCACCCGTTGCAACCGCGCCGCGCATGCGGCACGGGGACGCCACCGCCTGCACGGAAGGTCCCGCTTGGCCCGCAAGTTTCTCTATTTCGTTACCGCGATGATCGTCCTCGCGATCGCCGCGCTGCTCGCCTATCGCCTGTACGGGACCGAGCTGATGCGGATCGCGATGGTCCCGAGCGAGACGTTCCAGGCGCAGCGCAAGGCGCCGGCGAACATCTATGCGCGCAAGATCCTGTGGCTCGCGCGTCCGGATCGTCCCGGTAACCCCGCGCTCTGGACACCGGAAGGCTATGCACCCGGCACCCCGGGAACGGGCGCGGCGATCTTCTTCATCCACCCGACCTCGTACATCAGCCGCGACCACTGGAACGCGCCGATCGACGACCCCGAGACCAATGCCCGTGCCGAACTGTTCCTGCGCGGCCAGGCGAGCGCGTTCAACGGCGCGGGCGACATCTGGGCGCCGCGCTATCGCCAGGCGACCTTCGGCGCGTTCCTGACCAGCGAGGCCGACAGCGAACGCGCGCTCGCGCTCGCCTATGGCGACGTCACGGCCGCGTTCGACCGGTTCCTCAAGGAAGCCGGCCCGACCCGCCCGATCATCCTCGCCGGACACAGCCAGGGCGCGCTCCACCTCACCCGGCTGCTGCGCGACCGGATCGCGACCGACCCGAAGCTGAAGGCGCGGATCGTCGCCGCCTATGTCGTCGGTTGGCCGGTCTCGCGCGTCACCGACCTGCCGCGGATGGGCCTGGCCGAATGCCGCACCGCCGACCAGACCGGCTGCATCCTGTCGTGGGAAAGCTTTTCCGAGCCCGCCGATCCGTCGCTGGTCGTCGAGACCTATGACCGGACCACCGGGTTCGACGGGCAACCGCGCAAGGCCACGCCGATGGTCTGCACCAACCCGCTGACCGGCACCGCCGATGCGAGCGCGCCCGCGACCGCCAATCTCGGCACGCTGGTCCCGTCCGCCGACCTGTCGAGCGCGACGCTGTCGGTCGGCAACGTGCCCGCGCGCTGCGGCGACCGGGGTATCCTGCTGATCGGTGAGGGCCCCGATCTCGGGCCCTACGTGCTCCCCGGGAACAACTACCACGTGTACGACTATCCGCTGTTCTGGGCGAATGTGCGCGCGGACGCCAACCGCCGTCTTGCGGCGTTCACGCGATGATCACGCTTTCCCCCGCGCAGTTTCGCGATGCGCTCCCGAATGGCGGGCGGCTGATCGGTCTCGACGTCGGCACCAAGACGATCGGCACCGCGCTGTGCGATGCCGGCTGGTCGTTCGCGAGCCCAGCTTTGCTGATCCGCCGCACCAAGTTCCAGAAGGACAAGGCCGCGCTCTCCGAGATCATCACCGCGCAGAAGGTCGTCGGGCTCGTCATCGGCCTGCCGATCAACCTCGACGGCAGCGAAAGCCCGCGCTCGCAATCGACGCGGGCGTTCGCGCAGAATCTGAAGGACATGGGGCTGCCGATCCTGCTCCAGGACGAACGCTGGTCGACCGTCGCGGTCACGCGCACGCTGATCGAACAGGACGCCAGCCGCGCCAAGCGCGCCGAGCTGGTCGACAAGATGGCGGCGGCGTACATCCTCCAGGGCGCGATCGACGCGCTGGTGACCGCGCAGATCTAACGGACGACGCGGTAGAGTGTCGACGTGCCGTTCGTCCACACGACGCGCAAGTCCGCGGCCTGCGCAGCCCCCGGTGGATACCCGATCGTCCAGACATGCGTTAACGCCGCGCGCGGGAAGCCGGCGATCGCTGCGCTGAAGTTGGACCCGATATCGGAACATTGGGCAGGAAAAACGCTCTGACTCGGATCGGCGAGATAGGGGGCGGCGGCCTGATGCCGGATGCTCAGCAGTTGCTGGCCCTCGATCACCCACTGAACGTTGGTGAAGACGTCGCGCCGGACGATCGCCAGCCCGGGCAGGTGATCGCGCCGCAGATCGGTCCATGCGCCAAAACAGGGCCGTGCGACCAGCGACAAAACCGCCGCGCCGCGCGGGATTGCAGCAATGGCGGAAAGCTCGCTCTGCTGCTCGGCAGAGCGCTCGACAAAGCTCAATGTCGTGCCGCCCAGTCGGACAACGACAAACAGCACCGCCAGCCACGCGGTCGTTCGTGTCGTCTTCCCGGTCACCGGCGGCGCGATCGCGATCAGCGCGAGCATCGCCATGGCGGGCGCGATCCGCATGTCGACATAGGCGCCCCCCATCAGCAACCTTGGCAACACGACGAACGCCGCCAGACACGCCAGCGCAGGCCAGCCGAGAATTTGCGAAAACCGCCAGTCATGGCTGCGCGCCGCGGCATAAAGGACGAGGACAGGCGGGATCAGCGACAGAAGGTCGAACGCCTGCCACCGGTCCCTGAAGATCGACAGGATCCACCCGACCTTGGCAGGCATGTTGAACCAGTCCGACGCACCGAGCCCGGCTTCCCCGTGCCCGGACCCAAGCCCCGCTTGGAAGGCCATGATACCCAGCGGCCCCGCGAGCGGCAGGCACTGGGTGATGGTCCCGCCGAGCGCTGCGCCCCAGCCCCTTCCCGCCGCCCGCAACCGCGCGAGTTCGGCGGCCGCCGCCATCAACCCGAACATCCCCCAGCCGAAGCTGTGCGCCACCCACAGCACGGGCGCGATCGCGGCGAATGCCACCGCGCGCACCGCAGACCGCCCCTCACGCCCCCAGCGGATCCACACGGCCAGCGCGCAAAAGGCCAGCGCCTGCGACAGCGCGAAATTGACGAACCCGAACTGGAACGGCCAGGCATAAACGAGCGGCACCACAAGGATCGCGGTCGGCGGCACGCGCCCGTGCGCCTCGCGCGCGGTCCATAACAGGCCGATGACCGTCACCACCGGAATCGCGATCACCGCCAGCTTCGTCGCGGGCTCGAATCCGATGATACGGGCGAGCGCGGGCACCAGCAGATCCATCCCCAGATTGGGGATCAGTGCCCAGTGAAACGTATAATAGCGCGTTAAATCGGGCGAATCCCTCAGCGCCATCGCGATGTGCCACCGCCCCATATGCCCCGGCAGATCGCCCAGCGGCGGCAGCGCGGGCCACAACAACGGCACCGCCGCCGCGACGACGAGCGCGACCAGAAACCAGCCCCGCTCCCACCACGGTGCACGCTGCGCGATCACGCTAGTCTTGTCATCCGTGCATACCATCCGCCCCTGATCGCAGGCCGCCCCTAAAACCCGGTTAACCACCCCGCGTCGAGCGACGAACCTTGCCCCCGCCGCCGCAGCCCACTACCCAGCGCGCTTGATGCAACGTTCAGATCACCGCCCCGCCACCCTCATCGAGGGCGGCGCCGTCTTCCCGCACCGGCACCTGACCGGCATCGACGGGCTCCAGCCGCACGAGATCGCGTTCCTGCTCGACGAGGCCGAAACCTGGGTCGAGGCGAACCGCACCCATGCGACGCCCGACAAGCGGCTCGCCGGGCTCACGCAGATCAACGCGTTCTTCGAGAACAGCACGCGCACGCTTCTGTCGTTCGAGATCGCGGGCAAGCGGCTCGGCGCCGACGTCGTCAACATGCACGCCGCGCAGTCGAGCGTGAAGAAGGGCGAGACGCTGATCGACACCGCGATGACGCTGAACGCGATGCGCGCCGACGTCATCGTCATCCGCCACATGGCGAGCGGTGCGGTGCGGCTGATCGCCGACAAGGTCGACTGCCCCGTCCTGAACGCAGGCGACGGCCGCCACGAACATCCGACCCAGGCGCTGCTCGACGCGCTGACGATCCGCCGCCGGCGCGGATCGATCGCGGGGCAGCGCGTCGTGATCTGCGGCGACGTGCTGCACAGCCGCGTCGCACGCTCGAACATCCTCGCACTCACCGCGCTCGCCGCCGAGGTCCGCGTCTGCGCGCCCTCGACGCTGATGCCCGCGGCAATCCACAAGATGGGGGTCACCCCGTTCACCGATTTCGATGCCGCGCTGGAGGGCGCCGACGTGGTCATGATGCTGCGCCTGCAGAACGAGCGGATGGACGGCGCATACGTGCCCTCCACGCGCGAATACCGGATGCGCTACGGCCTGACGCTCGAACGGCTCGCGCGTGCGGCGCCCGATGCGCTGGTGATGCACCCCGGGCCGATGAACCGCGGCGTCGAGATCGATTCGGCGGTCGCCGACCATGCCCGCTCGGCGATCACCGAACAGGTCGAGATGGGCGTGGCGGTCCGCATGGCGTGCCTCGACGTGCTGACCCGCCGCGCGCGCGGCGTGGAGGGCTGGGCATGACCCTCGCGCTCACCAATGCAACACTCGTCTGCCCGGTCGGCGGCGTTACCAAGGGCAATCTCCTGATCCGCGACGGCGTCGTCGTCGCGACCGGGCTGGTCGAGATACCCGCCGATGCGCAGACGATCGACTGCGCGGGCAAGACGCTCGCCCCCGGCATCGTCGATCTGGGCGTGGCGAAGATCGACCGGGCCGCGTTCCGCGCGGGCGGCATCGTCCGCGTCGGGCTGATGCCCGACCAGTCGCCCGTGCTCGACGATCCCGGCATCGTCCAGCGCGCCGCGCTGATCGGCAAGCCCGACCTGTGGATCCACCCGATCGCCGCCGCGACTCAGGCGCTGGCCGGTCATGACCTTGCCGAGATGGCAGTCTGCCTGTCGGCGGGCGCGCGCGCGGTCGGCACCGGCAAGGGCTGGATCGCCGACAGCGGCGTCATGCACCGCGTGCTCGCCTATGCGCGCGACCTCGACATCGCGGTCGTCACGCATGCCGAGGACGGCGGACTGACCGCGGGCGCCGTCGCGACCGCCGGCGAGACCGCGACCCGGCTCGGCCTGCCCGCCGCCCCCGCGATCGCCGAGGCGCTCGCGATCGCCCGCGACCTGATGCTGGCCGAGGACACCGGTGCGCGGCTTCACATCCGCCAGGTGACGACCGCCGCGGGCTTCGACCTGATCCGTGCCGCCAAGCGTCGTGGCGTGGCAGTGACCTGCGGCATCACGCCCGCGCATCTCCATCTGTCCGACATCGCGGTCAGTGATTTCCGCAGCTTCGCGCATCTCTCGCCGCCGCTCAGGAGTGAATCGGATCGCCAGGCGGCGCTGGCGGCGGTCGCCGACGGCACGATCGACGTGATCTGCTCCGCGCATGATCCGCGCGGGCCCGAGGAAAAGCGCCTGCCCTTCGCCGATTCGAGCGCGGGGATGGCGGGAGCCGAGACGCTGCTGCCGCTCGCGCTGATGCTGGTGCGCGACGAACGGGTCGCGCTGTCGCGGCTGTTCGCGCTGCTGAGCCGCAACCCGGCCGCGGTGCTCGGGCTCGACACCGGCACGCTCGAGGTCGGCAAGCCCGCCGATCTGCTGCTGTTCGACGATCAGGCGCCGTGGCAGATCACCGGCGACGCGTTCGCCGCCAGCGCGAACAACACGCCGTTCGACGGCCTGCCGGTGCAGGGCAAGGTACTGCGCGTCTGGAAAGGCGGCCGCGAGATCTGACGGGCATCGTGCGTCGGAGCCCGCCTGTCATTCAGCGGGTCGCGACCTCGACGCCGCCGCCGCGCAGCCACTGCGCCATCTGGTCGCCGGCCCCCTGGCGGACGAAGCATGCGCCGCCGGTCGCGCGGTAGCGCCGGCAGACCTGATTGGCCTCGTCGCGGCCGAACCCGCCAACCGAAAGGCGGTAATAGGCCTCGCCATTCGTCCTGAACGCCATGCCGTTGGGCTGGCGGCCGGAGAAGCCGTCGAAGCGACGCGTCGCCTGGCTCCAGGCGGCCTTGGCGATGCCGGCATTGTCATAGGCGCCGATCTGGACATACCAGTCGCCCGTCCCCGCCGGGATCGCGCGCACGCCGCGTTGCGCACGCGCGGCGAGCACAGCGCCCTCGCTGCGGCTGGCGAGCATCGTCGGCATGCCGCCGGGCAGCGCCTGAACGACCTCGCGCGGCGCGGCGAAGGTGATCCTCGACGGGGCCAGAGCCGATCCCGCTTCGGCCAGTGCGACGGGACGCGCGCTGCGTTCGACCGCGGCCAGCGCCTCGATCGGCGAGACCGTCGGCATGAGCGGTGCGCGGTTGAGCGCGAGTGCGGCGGGCTGGCCGGCATCGGCGATCGCGCGCACGCCGAGCAGGCCGGCGACCTGATCATACGACGTCGTCGGTTGTGCGAAACGGGCCCATTGTTCGAGCCTCGCATCGACCTCGGTCGGCGCGAGGTCGGCGGCGGCGACGACGCGCGCGGCCTGCCACTGGCCCGCCAGCGCGAGCGCGAGCGCCAGGTTCTGCCGGGCCTTCGCATTGCTTTCCGATGACCGCGCGACCTCGGTCAGGAGCCCGATCGCGCCGCCGGCATCGCCCGCCAGCGCCAGCGCGAGGCCACGATCGCTCGGCGGTATGATCGACGCGTTGCGTTCGAGCGTCTGCCGCGCGCCCTGCGTGTCGCCACCAGCAATCTGCGTCAGCGCCAGGTTGAGGGCCGCCTTCCCGTCCGCCGGCGACAGCGCCAGAACGTCGGCAAACCCCTGCCGCGCCGATGTGAACCGCCCCGCCTGGAGATAGCCCTGTGCGAGCAGCAGCCGATAGGCCGCCGATTGCGGCATCATCGCCACCGCCGACTCGGCGAAATAGACCGCGGCGCCGCCATCGTGCCGGGCCAGCGCGACCTCTGCACGGTGCGCGTTCACCGCGCCCGCCTTGGCCTCGAGATCGGCGTTGCGATCGCTCGCCGAGGCGAGGCCGCGGCCGGTCTCGCCCGCACTGCACCCGACCATCGTGCCGCCCAAAACAAGGGCCGACAGCCCCATCGAAAGAAGGATTCGCGTCGTCATCGGCTATGATCCCACCGGTTCATTTCGGGGCCCTGGTCACGGGAAGCTGCGCAACGAGCGCGTCGACCTCGGGCAGATTTTGAAGAAAGGCATCGAGCGCGAGCGTCACGAGGTGCTGCGACGAATGCCGCGTCATCGCGCTCGCGAGTCGCAGCCGGACATGACGATCGCTGTCGAGGCGGAGCGTGAAGGCGGCCTTGCCGGTGCGCGTTCTGGCTGCGCTCTCGCGCGCGATCCGGCGTGCGGTCGCAACCGTCACCGACGCCATAGGAGCGGCATCATCCTCGACGGGTTCGGCCGTGGCGGTACCCAGCGCGAGCGGCCGCATCGCCGGGCGGACGCTGCCCTTGCGCGCCAGCAGCGACGCCGACAGCGAGCCCAGCGGCTTCGGCACGTCGGCCGATTCGGGATGCGGCGGAACGGGCGGGCGGGCGGGTATCGCGCTCATCCGACCACCCGCCGGCCGAAGCCCGGCGCGGGCCCGCGCTGCCCGAACCCCGCGCCTGCGTTCGGCACGCTGAACACCGTGCGCCGGAAATTCTTTTCGAGGCGGTCGGTGACATAGGTCCAGAGCGCTTCGATCTCCGCCGCGGACTTGCCCTTGGGATCGACCTCCATGACCGTGCGGCCGTCGATCATCGAGGCGGCGAAATCGGTGCGCTGGTGGATCGTCATCGGCGCGACGGTGCCGTGCTGAGAGAGCGCGACGATCGCCTCGGCCGTGATCCGCGCCTTGGGGGTCGCGGCATTGACGACGAAGATCAGCGGCTTGCCCGCACGATCGCACAGATCGACGGTCGCGCCGACCGCGCGCAGGTCATGCGGGCTCGGCCGGGTCGGGACGACGATCAGCTCGGCGATCTGGATCACCGTCTGGATCGCGACCGTGATCGACGGCGGCGTGTCGATCACCGCGAGCTTGAACCCCTGCTGGCGAAGGATTTCGAGATCGGCGGCGAGCCGCGCGACCGTGGTCTGCGCCAGCGCCGGAGCCTCCGCCTCGCGCTCGTTCCACCAGTCGGTCAGCGACGCTTGCGGATCGATATCGATCAGCACGACCGGCCCCTGCCCGGCGCGCTCCGCCTGGACCGCGAGATGCCCGGACAGAGTCGTCTTTCCCGACCCGCCTTTCTGCGATGCCATCGCCAGAACGCGCATAAGCCCCCTTACGTCTCGTCAACCAAGGCCCGCGATGCCATGCCAGCGGATAAGAAGCGGTTAACGCGTGGTTCCCACGCCGTTACGTCGACGTGCCGCGCCCCCGCACCCGACCGGCGCACGGCTTAACCCGATCTTTGCCTTCGCCGGGCTATCGCGACATGACGATCATCATTTGGCTTTAACGAGGTATTCGATGCGCAACCTGATTCTGGGCGCGGCGGCGACGGTAGCGGCGCTGGGCGCGGTGCCGGCCGCGGCGGACGTGAAGGCCGGCGTCGATGCCTGGAGCCGCGGCGACTATGCGACCGCGATCGACCAGTGGCGTCCGCTCGCGATCGCGGGCGACGCCGATGCGCAGTTCAATCTCGCCCAGGCCTATAAGCTCGGCCGCGGCGTCACGCTCGACCCCGCGCTCGCCGAAAGCTGGTTCCGCAAGGCGGCGCTGCAGGGTCATGTCCAAGCGCAGGACAATTACGGCCTCGCGCTGTTCCAGGCCAACAAGAAGGCGGACGCGCTGCCCTGGCTCGAAAAGTCGGTGGCGCGCGGCGAACCGCGGACGCAGCTCGTGCTCGGGACGATGTTGTTCAACGGCGACGCGGTCCCCCGCGATTATCCGCGCGCCTATGCGCTGATGTCGCGCGCGAGCACGTCGGGATTGCAGTCGGCCTCGCAGACGCTGGCGCAGATGGACCAGTATATCTCCCCCGAAGACCGCCAGCGCGGCACGGCGCTCGCCGAGCGCTATGCCGCGCAGGAAAAAATTGCGCGGTCGGGCCTGTCGCCCGCGTCGCCGCCGCCGATCTCGGCCACTGGCCCTGCCAGGCCCGCTCCCCAGCCCGCTCCCCGGCCGGTGACGCCGGTCGCGCGCACCACGGTCCCCGCCTCATCCGTGTCCCCCGCGCCGGTGCCCCCGCGCGCTGCGCCGGAGCGTGCTGCCTCGCAAGCCGCGACCAGACCCGCACCGGTCACCCCGCCCCGGCTCGCGTCCGCGCCCAAGCCGGCGCCGAAGCCCGTGCCGAAGCCAGCAGCGAAGCCGGTGGCCGGGTCGGGGAAATGGCGGATCCAGCTTGGAGCGTTCCGCGATCGCGGCAATGCCGAGACGCTGTGGGGCAAGGTCAAGGGCAGGCTGGGCGGCGCGCAGCCCAGCTATGTCGCGGCGGGACCGGTGACGCGGCTGCAGGCGGGCGGATTCGCCAGCCGGGCGGACGCGACGCGCGCCTGCGCCGCGTCAGGCCAGCCCTGCGTCATCGTCGCCCCCTGACGCATCCCGACACGCCCGGCGTTCAGCCGCGCCGGCTCGGGATCCAGCTCGTGTCGCGTTCCGGACTTTGCGGCAGCGCGGCGAGGACCGCGAGCGCGTCGCGGTCGTCGATCGTGATGACCCCGCGGCGCCACGTCGCGATCCCCGAGGTCCGCAGCTGGCGCAGCGTCCGGTTGACATAGACCGGGGTCAGCCCGGTCATGTCGCCGATGTCCTCCTGCGTCAGCGGCACCGGCACGACATTCTCGATCGTCGGGTCGTTGCGCCGCAGCCGGGTGCGCAGTTCGAGGATCAGCGCGGCGATCCGACTCGCCGCGCTGGTCCGCCCGATCGACGCCAGCCGCTCCATCAACACGACACGCTCCTGCTGCGAGACGAGGAACAGCAACGCCGCGAGCCGCGGGTTGCTGCTGAAGACCTGCCCGATCGCTGCGGTCTCGATCACGCCGAGCTTCGCCGCCGAGACCGCTTCGATCGTGTCGCACGCGGTCGGGGCGGCAAGGCTCGGCATCCCGACCAGATCGCCGGGCAGATGAACCTTGACGATCTGCCGCGCGCTCTCGCCGACGATGATGCTGCACGCAACCCAGCCGCTCAGCAGCATATAGACCTGCGGGTCGGGCGAGCCCTGCATCCGCAGGGTATCACCACGCTTCAACCCGATCGTCGGCCCGGCGAGCCGCCGGAAGGTATCAATGTCGTCGTCGTCCGCACAGGTGAACGCCTTGAAGCGCTCATAATCCCAGCCAGCATCCATTCTTCTCAGCCAATCGATCGTAAGTCTTTGGCGCGACCCCTAAATTTTGCGCGTGACTTGGCAAGGTGAGATATGGTGCACGGCCTTAACCTGGATCACCAAAGTGGGACTCGGCGGCCTACGGACGCAATCGACGGGGGTTAATCGATTACCCACGCCGCCCGGGGCAGCCCTTGTGCGTAGAGCAGCGTGGTCAGATCGCCATGGTCGATCCTCGCCGCCGCCGCCGCCGCGACGATCGGCTTGGCGTGATACGCGACGCCCAGGCCGGCCGCTTCGATCATCGCCAGGTCGTTCGCGCCGTCGCCGACCGCCAGCGACTGTCCCTCGACCAGCTGCCCGTCAGCGATTGCCGCGCGCAGCGTCGTCAGCTTGGTCTGCGATCCGACGATCGGCTTTTCGACCGCCCCCGTCAGCACGCCGTGCTCGACCTTCAGGACATTGGCGATCGCGCGGTCGAAACCGATCTCGCGCGCGACCGGCTCAGCAAAACGCGTGAACCCGCCCGAGACGAGCACCGTCGCGGCCCCTTGGGCGCGCATCGTCCGCACCAGCGCCTTGGCGCCCGGCATGATCCGAACCCGTTCGGAAAGGCAGCGTTCGATGTCGCTCTCAGCCAGCCCCTCAAGCAGCGCGACGCGCGCATCGAGTGCCGCCTCGAAGTCCAGTTCGCCGCGCATCGCGCGCTCGGTGATCTCGGCGATCTGCGGCTTGATCCCCGCATAGTCGGCGAGCTCGTCGATGCACTCAACGGTGATCATCGTCGAGTCCATGTCGGCGATCAGCAGCGCCTTGGTACGGGTCAGGCTCGACTGCACGACCACATCGGTCTTGCCGAACGCCCCCTCGAGCGCGGTCCGCGCCGCATCGGGCGCCATGCCGAAGATCAGGTCGGCGGCGTCGCCCTCGTCGATCCAGCCGCTCGCACCCGGCGCGCAGCCCGCATCGCGGAGCCGGTCCATCGCGGTCGAAATATCGCCTGCGGTCAGCGTGCCCGAGGCTATAAGCGTTGCCGTGAACATCAATAATCTCCCGAAGGTCGCGCTCATCGCAGGGCCGACCGCGAGCGGCAAGTCCGCGCTCGCGCTTGCCATTGCCGCGCGCCACGACGGCGTCGTCATCAATGCCGATTCCGCGCAGGTCTATGCCGATCTCCGGATCCTCACCGCGCGTCCTTCGGCCGAAGAGGAAGCGAGCGCCCCGCACCGCCTGTTCGGCCATGTCGACGCCGCCGACGCGACCTACTCCGCCGCGCGCTGGGCCGCCGAGGCGACGCGGGCGATCGACGAGGTGGTGGCGGAGCGCAGACTGCCGATCCTGGTCGGCGGCACCGGGCTCTATATCCGCACGCTGCTCGACGGCATCGCCCCCGTCCCCGCGATCGACCCCGACCTTCGCGAGCAGGTCCGCGCACTTCCAGTCGCCGAGGCGCATGCCGCCCTCGCTTTGCTCGACCCGCCCGCCGCCGCACGGCTCAACGCCGCCGATACCACACGCGTCGCGCGCGCACTGGAGGTGGTCCGCGGGACCGGCCGCACGCTCGCCGACTGGCAGACCGAACGGGTGGGTGGGATCGGCGACCGGCTGGACGTCCGCGCGCTGATCCTGATCCCCGACCGCGACTGGCTGAACGCGCGCATCGACCAGCGCTTCGCCGAGATGGCCGAGACCAGCCAAGCGGAAGTCACCGCACTCCTCGCCCGCACCGACATCCCGCAGGACGCGCCGATCCGCCGCGCGATCGGCGTTCCCGAGATCGCCGCGCTCGTGCGCGGAGAGATGTCGAAAACCGACGCGATCGCGGCGGGATCGCTTGCCACGCGGCGCTATGCCAAGCGGCAATATACCTGGCTTCGCCACCAACCGCCGGCCGCCTGCACGCGCACGGACGCGCTCGATTTTTCGACGCGCTTGCAGCAATTTGAAACTATATTGCTAAAGTGATGTTTGACACGCATCTTTTATATCGGTAGCCGCCCCCTCCACGAGGCGCTAAAGGCGGCGCATTCGAAAGGATTTTGACGTGATGACCGAGAAGAGTGGAGCCGATATCCTGATCGAGGCGCTGTGCGATCTCGGCGTGGAGGTCGTGTTCGGCTATCCGGGTGGTGCCGTGCTGCCGATCTACGACGCGCTGTTTCGCAGCGGCCGGATCAAGCACATCCTGGTGCGCCACGAACAGGCGGCGACGCATGCGGCGGAGGGTTATGCCCGCTCGACCGGCAAGCCCGGCGTGGTGCTCGTCACCTCGGGGCCCGGCGCGACCAATGCGGTCACCGGGATCACCGATGCGCTGATGGATTCGATCCCGATGGTGGTGATCACCGGCCAGGTGCCGACCGCGCTGATCGGCACCGACGCGTTCCAGGAGGCCGATACCGTCGGCATCACGCGCCATTGTTCGAAGCATAATTATCTCGTGAAGGATCCGGCGAAGCTCGGCGGGGTGATCCACGAGGCGTTCCACATCGCCACCTCGGGTCGTCCGGGGCCGGTGGTCGTCGACATCCCCAAGGACGTGCAGGTCGCGACCGCGCGCTATGCGAAGCCCGGCCCGATCCAGCACAAGACCTATCGCCCGCAGGTGAAGGCCGACCAGAGCCAGATCGAGCAGCTGGTGGACATGCTCGCCGCGGCCGAACGTCCGATCCTGTACACCGGCGGCGGCATCATCAATTCGGGCCCGGCCGCGAGCCAGCTGCTGTGCGAGCTCGTTCGCATCACCGGCGCACCGGTAACGTCGACGCTGATGGGCCTCGGCGCCTATCCTGCGAGCGGCGAGCAGTGGCTCGGCATGCTCGGGATGCATGGCACCTACGAGGCCAACATGGCGATGAACCAGGCCGACCTCGTCGTCGCGCTCGGCAGCCGATTCGACGACCGCGTGACCGGACGGCTCGACGCGTTCAGCCCGAATTCGCGCAAGGTGCATATCGACATTGATCGCTCGTCGGTGAACAAGACGGTGCGCGTCGATCTCGGCATCATCGCGGACGTCGGCCATGCGCTCGAGGACATGGTGCGGATCTGGAAGAGCCGTCAGCATCCCAAGCCTGACACCACCGACTGGCAGCGGCGGATCGCCGGCTGGCGTGCGGTCAAGTGCCTCGACTTCCCCGAGAACGACCCGAACGAAATCATGCCGCAGCGCGCGATCCGGGCGCTGTTCGACGCGACCAAGGCACGCAACCCGATCATCACGACCGAGGTCGGCCAGCACCAGATGTGGGCCGCGCAGCATTTCGGCTTCGAAAAGCCGAACAAGTGGCTGACCAGCGGCGGTCTCGGCACGATGGGCTACGGCCTGCCCGCCGCGATCGGCGCGCAGCTCGGCAACCCGAACGCGCTGGTGATCGACATCGCCGGCGAGGCGTCGATCCAGATGAACATCCAGGAGCTGGCGACCGCTACCCAATACCGGCTGCCGGTGAAGATCTTCATCCTCAACAACCAGTATATGGGCATGGTCCGCCAGTGGCAGGAGCTCACCTATGAGAGCCGCTATGCCGAGAGCTATTCGGATTCGCTGCCCGATTTCGTCCGGCTTGGCGAGGCTTATGGCTGGAAGGGCATCCTGATCGAGACGCGCGACCAGCTCGACAGCGGGATCGCCGAGATGCTGGCCCATGACGGCCCGGTGATCGTCGATTGCCGCGTGTCGCAGCTGACCAACTGCTTCCCGATGATCCCGAGCGGTGCTGCGCATACCGACATGATCCTGCAGGCGAACGAAGTGTCGGGCACGATGGACGACGAAGCGAAGGCACTGGTTTGATGCATATTTCCCAGGAAAAGGCCGAGCGGCACACGCTCGCCGTGATCGTCGACAACGAACCGGGCATCCTCGCCCGGATCGCCGGCCTGTTCACCGCGCGCGGCTATAATATCGAGAGCCTGACCGTCTCGGAGATCACCGCCGACAAGGCGGTCAGCCGGATCACGATCGTCACCAGCGCATCGCCCGCGACGATGGAGCAGATCCTCGCGCAACTCGACCGGCTCGTCCCCGTCCACAAGGTCACCGACCTGACCGCGCAGGGCGCGCACGTCGAGCGCGAGCTGGCGCTGGTCAAGGTGCGCGGCACCGGCGACCACCGGATCGAGGCGCTCCGCCTCGCCGACGTCTACCGCGCGCGCGTGGTCGATGCGACGACGTCGAGCTTCGTGTTCGAGGTGACCGGCGGCATCGACAAGATCGACAAATTCGTCGAACTGATGGGCGAAGTCGGCCTGATCGAAGTCGCCCGCACCGGCATCGTCGCAATCGCACGCGGCAAAGAGCCGGCCTGAATTTACCCCGTCATCCCGACGCAAGTCGGGACACAGAACCACGAACGGCGCCGCCTGGAACCCTGGGTTCCGGCGTTCGCCGGAATGACGAAAGAAGGAAGAATATAATGCGTGTCTATTACGATCGCGACGCCGACCTGAACCTGATCACCGACAAGAAGATCGCGATCGTCGGTTACGGCTCGCAGGGCCATGCGCACGCGCAGAACCTGCGCGATTCGGGCGTCAAGGACGTCGCGATCGCGCTGCGCGAGGGCTCGCCAACCGCCAAGAAGGCGATCGAGGCCGGGTTCGCAGTCAAGTCGAACGCCGAGGCGGCCGCCTGGGCCGACATCGTCATGATCCTCGCGCCCGACGAGCATCAGGCCGCGATCTATGCGACCGACCTGCACGACAATCTGAAGCAGGGTGCGACGATCGCGTTCGCGCACGGCCTCAACGTCCATTTCGGCCTGATCGAGCCACGCGCCGATCTCGACGTCATCATGATCGCGCCCAAGGGCCCCGGCCACACCGTGCGCAGCGAATATGTCCGCGGCGGCGGCGTCCCCTGCCTGATCGCGATCGACCAGGACAAGTCGGGCAACGCGCACGACATCGCGCTCGCCTATGCATCGGGCGTCGGCGGCGGCCGCTCGGGCATCATCGAGACCAATTTCCGCGAGGAATGCGAGACCGATCTGTTCGGCGAGCAGGCCGTGCTCTGCGGCGGCATCACCCACCTGATCCAGGCCGGGTTCGAGACGCTGACCGAAGCCGGCTACGCCCCCGAAATGGCCTATTTCGAGTGCCTGCACGAGACCAAGCTGATCGTCGATCTGCTCTATGAGGGCGGCATCGCCAACATGCGCTATTCGATCTCGAACACCGCCGAATATGGCGACATCACCACGGGTCCGCGGATCATCACCGACGAGACGAAGAAGGAAATGAAGCGCGTGCTGGCCGACATCCAGTCGGGCCGGTTCGTGAAGAACTTTATCCTCGACAACCGTGCGGGCCAGCCCGAACTGAAAGCGGCGCGCAAGCAGGCGCTGGCGCATCCGATCGAAAAGATCGGCAGCGAACTGCGCGGCATGATGCCGTGGATCGGGAAGAACGCGCTGGTGGATAAGGCGAAGAACTAAGCGCGAGCGCGGCCGGCACGACGGAGCCCGCCCATAGGGCGCGGCTTCGCCGTGGCCGACGGGCGGGCGTGGGGAGTGCGCTTCGCTCGCCCAGCACTATGCGACGCCACCCCGGCGAAGGCCGGGGCCCAGTTGGGAAGGTCCGAGTAACGAAGCGCCGTCTTCCGTTATCACCGTCCCCCAACTGGGCCCCGGCCTTCGCCGGGGTGGTGGTGTTTTGGGGGAAGCTCTCATCTCCCCCGCCACTCCGGCTCTTACGCCACTCCCGGTCGCCGCTCCCCTCGTTTGCCGGGACCTTCCCGCCCCCCGCCCTCCCCGTTCCCCCGCGAAGGCGGGGGTCCAGGTCTCGGGCGGTGATCGTGGTTTAGCTGGGCCCCCGCGTCCGCGGGGGAACAGGCTCCCCCCCCACCGACCCAAATCCGAAACACAGCGTTGGCATAACGTCATTTGACGCGCTCCCTCCGCTCGGCCAGCATCGCGCGTTCAACAGGAGACCCCGCATGCGCCTAGCCCTAGCCACCATCCTCGCCCTCACCGCCGCCCCCGTCCTGGCCCAGACCGCCGCCGTCCCCGGCGCCCCCGTCAAGGCGCGCGTCGCCGCCGGCACCTATGCCGTCGACGCCAACCACACCCAGGTGACGTGGCAGCTCAACCACATGGGCTTCTCGATGCTCGAGGGGCAGCTCGGCGCATCGGGTGGCAGCATCACGATCGATCCGGCCAAGCCGAACGCGACCAAGGTCGAGGTCAATTTCGCGATCGACCAGCTGTCGGTCACGTCCGCGCCGTTCGCGGGCCATCTGAAGTCGAAGGACTTTTTCGACGCCGCGACCTATCCGACCGCCAAGTTCGTCTCGACCAAGGTCGTCGCGACCGGCGACAAGGCGACCATCACCGGTGATCTCACGCTCAAGGGCGTCACCAAGCCGGTCGTGCTGCAGGCGACGTTCGTCGGCGCGGGCGCGAATCCGATGAACAAGAAGCTGAACTTCGGCTTCCGCGCGACGACCTCGATCAAGCGCAGCGATTTCAACATCGGCGCCTATGCCCCCGTCGTGTCGGACAAGGTCGACCTGACGATCAACGCGGCATTCGCTGCGCAATAATACGTACGCCCACCCTATCGCGCTGGACATTTACCGTGTCCGCGCGATAGGGAAGACGCAATGTCTCACGGTCGCCTCCTGCTGCTTCGACTTACGCGCCCTTAGGCGCGCCGATCGTTTGCGTGGTGGCCAGCCCCCGCGCCTCGCGCCTAAGGGCTGACCCGAACGCTCCCGATCACGAGAGACACGAGCCATGCTGCGCGACCCATCGACCAAATACCGACCCTTCCCGCCAATCGACCTGCCCGACCGCCAATGGCCGTCCAAGACGATCGTCAAGCCGCCGCGCTGGCTGTCGACCGATCTGCGCGACGGCAACCAGGCGCTGATCGACCCGATGGATGCCGAGAAGAAGACGCGCTTCTTCGACCTGCTCTGCAAGGTCGGGCTGAAGGAAATCGAGGTCGGCTTCCCCAGCGCGGGCGCGACCGAATTCGATTTCATATCCGGCCTGGTCAAGACAGGCCGCATCCCCGACGACGTATCGATCCAGGTGCTGACCCAGTCGCGCCGCGACCTGATCGAGACGAGCTTCGCCAGCCTCGTCGGCGCGAAGACTGCGATCGTCCACCTCTACAACGCGGTGTCGCCGGCATGGCGCAAGATCGTGTTCGGGATGGACCGCGCGCAGGTGAAGCAGATCGCGATCGACGGCGCCAAGGTGCTGCGCGACGAGGCCGCGAAACAGCCGGATGTCCGCTGGCAGTTCGAATACAGCCCAGAGACCTTCTCGACCGCCGAACTCGAGTTCAGCCTCGAGGTCTGCGAGGCGGTGATGGACGTCCTGATGCCGACGCCCGACAATCCGATCATCTTCAACCTGCCCGCCACCGTCGAGTGCGCGACGCCGAACATCTATGCCGACCAGATCGAATGGTTCGGCCGCCACATCCGCAACCGCGATTCAGTCGCGATCAGCCTGCACACGCATAACGACCGCGGTACCGGCGTCGCCGCGGCCGAGCTCGGCATGATGGCGGGTGCGGACCGCGTCGAGGGCTGCCTGCTCGGCAATGGCGAGCGCACCGGCAATTGCGATCTCGTGACCGTCGCGCTCAACATGTACACGCAAGGCGTCGATCCGAAGCTCGACCTGTCGGACATCGACGCGGTGGTGAACACGGTCAACTACTGCACCAACATCCCCGTCCATCCGCGCACGCCCTACGCAGGCGACCTCGTCTTCACCGCGTTTTCGGGCAGCCATCAGGATGCGATCAAGAAGGGATTCGCTGCGCAGGAAGCGAAGAACGACACATTGTGGGAGGTCCCCTACCTGCCGATCGACCCCGCCGATCTCGGTCGCAGCTACGAGGCGGTGATCCGCGTCAACTCGCAGTCGGGCAAGGGCGGCGTCGCCTGGGTGATCGAGCAGGACAAGGGGCTGAAGCTGCCCAAGCGGTTGCAGGCCGATTTCAGCCGTCACGTCCAGGCCTATGCCGACGAGACGAGCCGCGAACTGAATGCGGCGGATATCTGGCAGCTGTTCGAGCGGACCTATTTGCCGCACGCCGACGACCGCGTGGAGCTCCGCGACTATGAGGAAAGCGGCACCGCGGGGCAGCGCGTCTTCATTGGCCGCGTCGCGATCGATGGCGAGGAACGGTCGATTTCGGGGCGCGGCAACGGGCTGATCTCGGGCGTGATCGCGGCGATCGCGGAGTCGACCGGGCCGACGCTCGATGTGGTGGATTATAACGAGCATGCGATCGGCCATGGTGCCGATGCGCAGGCGGCCGCCTATGTCGAATGCCGGGCCGCGGCGGGCAAGACGGTATTTGGCGTCGGCATGGACACCGACATCGCCACCGCTTCGGTTCGCGCCGTCCTCAGCGCCGCCAACCGCGCCTGACACCCGGAAGGGCGGCCACCGGTCAAGCCGGTGGCCGTTCTTTCAGGCGAGCTTCGCCATTAGCGTCTGGGCTGCCTTTTCCGACGATGCGGGGTTCTGCCCGGTGATCAGCAGGCCGTCCTCGACGACATGCACGCCCCAGTCGGCGGTCTTCGAATATTTGCCTCCCTGCTGGGCGAGCATGTCCTCGACGAGGAACGGCACGATATCGCTGAGCCCGACCGCGGCCTCTTCGCTGTTGGTGAAGCCGGTGACCGTCTTCCCCTTCACCAGCGGCGAGCCATCGGCCGCCTTCACGTCGCGCAGCACGCCGGGCGCATGACAGACCAGCGCGACGGGCTTGCCCGCGCCGATGGTCGTCTCGATCAGCGCGATAGACGCCGGGTCGTTGGCGAGATCCCAGAGCGGACCGTGACCGCCTGGATAGAACACCGCGTCGAAGTCGGCGATCTTCATTTCGGACAGTTTCCGCGTGTCGGCGAGCGCTGCGCTGGCCTCCGCGTCCCCCTCGAACCGGCGCGTCGCATCGGTCTGCGCGTCGGGCTTCGCGCTGCTCGGATCGAGCGGCGGCTGGCCACCGGCCGGCGAGGCGAGCGTGATGGACGCGCCGGCATCCTTGAACACATAATAGGGTGCGGCAAGCTCTTCGAGCCAGAAGCCGGTCTTGCGGCCGGTATCGCCGAGATCGGCATGCGAGGTAAGGACGACGAGAATGTTCACCATAAGTCTCCGAATGAGGGGGTTATGGGCAGGGAACGAGCCGGCGCCGGGATCGGCGCCGCTCATGGGCACCAAATGCGCCCGGTCGTGGGACTATTGCCTCCACTAGATCGCACGCTCCCGCACGATCCGGCACCCGATCGCGGCATCGGGGTAGATGTCGGTCTTCATCGTCTCGACCTCGACCCGCCTCACCCGCGCGTCACCCAGGCACAGCGCCGCAATCGCCTCGCACAGCGTCTCCTGCAACGCGAACGGACGCTCCGCCGCCATCGCCAGGATCCCGGCGCGGACGAAGTCGTAATCGAGCACCTCGCCGATCGCGTCCTCGCCAAGCGGCCCCGGATACACCACCGTCATCTCGACCGATACGACCACGCGTTGCGGCGCCACCTCATGCGGGTGGATCCCGAGCCGCATCATGACGTCGAGCCCATCGAGGATCGTCGTAAACTCAGCCATGTCGCCCCCCATGGTCCCGATCGAACATCACGTCGCCGTCGCGCGCCAGAAACCGTTGGCCACAATCGACGAACATATTCTGCCCGGTCACGCCCCTAGCCGTCAGCAGCCATGCGACCGCATCCGCGACCGCCTTCGCCCCGACCGGGCGCTGGAGCAGGTTGTCGCTCGCCACTGCCTCGAATTCCGCGGCGGTCTGGTCACCGCTCGGCAGCGTCAGCCCTGGCGAGACCGCGTTGACGCTGATCCGGGGGCCCAGCGCCTGCGCCAGCATCACCGTCGCCCCCTCCAGCGCGATCTTGCCGCAGCTATAGGAGAAGAAATCGGGGTTAAGGTTGACGACCTTCTGGTCGAGCAGATTGACGATCGCGCCGTCACGGACATCCTCCTGCGACGCCAGCGCCGAGGCGAGCAGCACCGGCGCGCCGCAGTTGATCGCAGCGAGCTCGGCGAACAGCGCAGGATCGACCGCGGGCGGTCGATCGAACGCGAACTTCGATGCGCAATTGACCAGCCCGTCGATCGGACCGCCGATCGCGCCCCGCGCCGCCGCGAACAGATCGCCGACCCCGTGCAGATCGCTCAGATCACCCTCGACCGCCGCCGCGCGGCCGCCGGTCGCGACGATCTCGTCGACCAGCGCCGCGGCCTCCTTGGGCGAGTGCCCCTGATGCACGACCACCGCATGCCCGTCCGCCGCCAGCCGCCGGACGATCGCAGCGCCCAAGCGCTTCGCCCCGCCGGTGACCAGGACGGTTCGGATCATGCGCGCGCGCCCATCAGCGACAGCACCTCCTTGCGGCTGCGCTCGTCCTCGCGGAACACGCCCATCATCCGGCTGGTGACCATCGTCACCCCCGGCGTCCGAACGCCGCGCGCCGCCATGCAGGCATGCGTCGCCTCGATCACGACCGCGACGCCCTGCGGCTTTAGCTGCTCCCAGATGCAGTCGGCCACCTCCGCGGTCAGCCGCTCCTGCACCTGCAACCGGCGGGCAAAGCCGTGCAGCACGCGCGCCAGCTTCGAGATGCCGACGACATGGTTGCGCGGCAGATAGGCGATGTGCGCCTTGCCGATGATCGGCGCCATGTGATGCTCGCAATGCGACTGGAACGGGATATCCTTCAGCAGGACGATCTCGTCATAGCCGCCGACCTCCTCGAACACGCGTTCGAGATGCCGCGCCGGATCGTCGCCATAGCCCGCGCAATATTCCTTCCACGCGCGCGCGACCCGGCGCGGGGTGTCGACCAGCCCTTCGCGCGTCGGATCGTCGCCGGTCCAGCGGATCAGCGTCCGGATCGCCGCCTCGACCTCCTGCGGAACGATCAGCTTGCCATCCGGGCCGACGGCCGGCTCGGCATCCGCAAAAGGCGTTTCGGCGATCATCACAGCGCTCCATCATTCCGCCGCAGGCCGGCGTGCAAGGTCCTCGGTACGAAAGCCCGACCGAGGTATCATAATATCGACAATATCGCAGCGGACTCCCGCCCGCCGCGCGCCATGCGGCCGTCCGCGGCCCGAACACAAGGGCCACATCATATCGCTTGCGTTACGGCGTGTCAGGCGCGCCGCAGCCGTTCCGCATGCCAGGCGACATGATCCGGCATGAAGGTCGATATGAAATTATAGCTATGGTCGTACCCCGGCTGCATCCGCAACGTCAGGTCGATCCCCGCCGCCGCGCACGCGTCCGCCAGCAGCGCCGGCTTCAGCTGTTCGTCGAGGAAGCCGTCGGCCTCCCCCTGATCGACGAGGATGTCGGCCACCCGCGCGCCATCGGCGATCAGCGCACACGCGTCGTAAGCACGCCAGTCGGCACGGTCCGGCCCCAGATAGCCCGTGAGCGCCTTTTCACCCCAGGGGCAGTGCAGCGGCGCGACGATCGGCGCGAAGGCCGACACGCTGCGGAACCGGTCGGGATTGCGCAGCGCGATCGTCAGCGCGCCATGCCCGCCCATCGAGTGCCCGGTGATCCCCTGCCGCGTCATGTCCGCCATCGGAAACTCCGCCGCGATCAGCGCGGGGAGTTCGTCCTCGACATAGCGCTTCATGTTGAAGTTCGCGGCCCAGGGCTGCTCGGTCGCATCGACGTAGAAGCCCGCGCCCTGGCCGAAATCATAGGCGTCGTCGTCGGGAACCCCCTCTCCGCGCGGACTCGTGTCGGGCGCGATCAGGATCACGCCGTGCTCTGCGCAGGCGCGGCGATACTCGCCCTTGTCCATGACATTGGCATGCGTGCAGGTCAGCCCCGACAGGAACCACAGAACCGGCAAGCGCGCATCCGGCGCGTGCGGCGGGATATAGACGGCAAAGGTCATGTCGGTGCCGGTCGCGGTCGACGCGTGGCGATAGACGCCCTGCGTGCCGCCGAACGCCGTGCTGGTCGATAGCGTCTCCATCACGCGACCCGGTGAGCGGCGCAGAGCTTGTTGCCCGACGGGTCGCGCAGATACGCCAGATACAGGGTGCGACCTGCGGTGCCGTGCCGGACGCCGGGCGGATCCTCGCAGGCGGTGCCGCCATGCGCGAGCCCCGCGGCATGCCAGGCGTCGGCCGCCTCGGGCGAGGCCGCGACGAACCCCATCGTGCTGCCATTGCCGTGGGTGGCCGGCTGCCCGTCGATCGGCTTGGTCAGCAGGAAGCGGCCGCCAGCGTGCGCATAGACGAGCCGGCCCCACTCATCGACGACGCCCTCGGGCACGCCAAGGGCACCCAGGCTCGCGTCGTAAAACGCTTTCGATGCCGCGATATCGTCGGCGCCGAGCATGACATGGCTAAACATGGCGTATTCCTCAGTAGATCACGACGGAGCGGATGCTCTCGCCGGCGTGCATCAGGTCGAACCCCTTGTTGATCTCGTCGAGCGTCAGGCGGTGCGTGATCATCGGGTCGATCTCGATCTTGCCGTCCATATACCAGTCGACGATCTTGGGCGTGTCAGTACGTCCCCGCGCGCCACCGAACGCGGTCCCGCGCCAGTTGCGTCCGGTGACGAGCTGGAACGGCCGCGTGCTGATCTCCTTGCCCGCCTCGGCCACGCCGATCACGATCGAGGTGCCCCAGCCGCGATGACACGCCTCGAGCGCCTGGCGCATGACGGTCGTGTTGCCCGTCGCGTCGAACGTGTAATCCGCGCCGCCGTCGGTCAAAGCGACGATATGCTGGACGATGTCGCCCACATCCTTCGGGTTGGCGAAATGCGTCATGCCGAAGCGGCGACCCCATTCCTCGCGGTCGGGATTGATGTCGACGCCGACGATCATCCCTGCGCCCGCCAGTCGCGCGCCCTGGATCACGTTCAGCCCGATCCCGCCGAGCCCGAACACCACGACCGTATCGCCGGGCTGGACCTTCGCGGTGTGGACGACCGCGCCGACACCCGTCGTCACGCCGCAACCGACATAGCAGGAGGTGTCGAACGGCGCGTCGGGGCGGATCTTGGCCAGTGCGATCTCGGGCAGCACGGTGAAGTTCGAAAAGGTCGAGCAGCCCATGTAATGGAAGATCGGCTGGCCCTTGTAGCTGAACCGCGTCGTGCCGTCGGGCATCAGCCCTTTCCCCTGCGTCGCGCGGATCGCGGTGCACAGATTGGTCTTCTGGCTCAGGCACGACTTACACTGGCGGCATTCGGGGGTGTAGAGCGGGATGACGTGATCGCCGACCGCGACGCTGGTCACGCCCGCGCCGATCTCGCGGACGATGCCCGCCCCTTCATGCCCCAGCACGCTCGGGAAAAGGCCTTCCGAATCAAGTCCGTCGAGCGTGTAGGCATCGGTGTGACAGATGCCCGTGGCCATGATTTCGACCAGAACTTCGCCGGATTTGGGTCCCTCGAGGTCGAGCTCGACGATCTCGAGCGGTTTTTTCGCCTCGAAGGCTACGGCGGCGCGGGTCTTCATGCATGGGTCTCCTTGGTGGCGCATCAGATGAACCGCAGCCCCTGGGTCTGCAACCGCGGATCATGCAACAAAACCCGCACCTCTGCGCTTGATCGTTGAATATCAAGGAGATGGTGTGATGAAGGATCCGAAAAAGGGCGACGAGGTCACCTGGAAATCCCCCGGCGGCACCGCGCACGGCACGGTCGAAAAGAAGCAGACCAGCGACACGACGATCAAGGGCCACACCGTCCGCGCGTCCAAGGACGAGCCGCAATTCATCGTAAAGAGTGACAATGGCGGCAAGGCAGCGCACAAGGCGGGCGCGCTCAACAAGGCGTGACCACGCGTGCAGTGCCTAACGCACGCATGCGAACAGGAAGGAATGCTTATGGCTACAGCTCCCAAGACCGGCGGCATCCACGCCCCCGTCCAGCCCTCTCCCGAGCTCGGCGAGATCGTCGGTAACGACAAGCTCCCGCGCAGCGAAGTGATCAGCAAGGTCTGGGTCTATATCAAGGCCCACAATCTGCAGAACCCTGAGAACAAGCGCGAGATCCTCGCCGACGAGAAGCTGAAGAAGGTCTTCGGCCGTGACAAGTGCACCATGTTCGAGATGAACAAGTACATCTCGCAGCACGTCAAGGCCTAAGCCTGACCGGGACGCCAGGCGACGTTGCCACCTCCGCGGAGGGGTCAACGTCGCCTGATTGCTCCTGACCCCTCGCGACCCGGCCGCGTCAGACGACAACCCCGGTCGCCGGCCAATCTACATCCCTGACGCGTGTCGCGATGCCCGCAGGCGGCGGATCGCTTGATAATGTCGGTGGTGGTGACCCCGAGTGGATTTGAACCACTGGCCCCCAGATTAGGAATCTGGTGCTCTATCCGGCTGAGCTACGGGGCCACGCACGTGACGTCCATACTAGCCCCATTCCCGTCGGTCCAGACTGCGCGCGTCCGCCGACGCAGGCGATTATGACAGCCAGACCCTAATCTGCGCGGCGGAAAGTCGGGCGAACGCTGGATCGCGAACCTGTGCCCTGCCCAAACAGGCTAGGCCGTCGAAAAGGCGCATCATTCAAACCACCTATGCAACTGTTAACAAACGCATTACAGTTTTGTGACAGGGTAATTGGGGGCCGTGATGAAAAAAATGATCGCCACGGCTGCAAAACCCATGCTGATCGGCCTGGGGGTCATTCTAGCGATCGACCTTGTCATACTCGGGATGTTCCTGCGCTGGGCCTATGTCGAGCACGCGAATGTGACGGAGAGCATGCTCTATGGTCAGCTGCTCTACTCGTCCGTCGACGGATCGTTGATGGAGATCTGGGGATATCTCAAGGAACTGACGATCATCGGCCTCGCGCTCTATGCGTTTCTCCACGCGAAGGAGCTTTTCTACGCGGCCTACGCGCTCCTGTTTCTGGTGGTACTCGCCGACGACTCGCTGCGGCTTCACGAGCATTTCGGCGCGGTACTGTCGCAGTATGCCGTGATCGGACCTCATGGCGAAATTCTCGCACAGGCAATCTTGAGCGGCATTCCCCTGGCGCTAACCCTGTTGGGCATGGTCAGGCTTGCCCGCGATCGCATCGCCCCCGCACTCATGCTGCTCTTCGGTTTCTGCGTCACCGCGTTCTTCGCCGTGGTCGTCGACAAGCTCCATGAGATGCTGATCGGCGCCGCGCATTTCCAGACGATCAGCACGCTCGTAGAAGATGGCGGCGAACTGATAAGTCTGACGCTCATCCTCGCCATATGGGGCATTTTCGGCCGTATGATCGTGCCGCACGTGACAAGGGGCATGATGCCGCACGATGCGCTTGAGGTTGCTTAGCGACAACTGAGCCGCTCCACGTCGCTGACACGGGAGCACGGCGACGTGTTGCCAATCGCGCGATCATCCACGACGCGGCATGGATTTGACCTGTCCCGTCTTGACCTTGGTTAGCTGCCCGCGGTGTCTTGCAATTCGAGCGGACGTCCGCTTAAGGCCCGTAAAGTACGCATTTGGCGGCTCAATCCAGGACTTCGAAGATGCCAAATAGCGTTTCGCCGACGAGCGCAGTTCCGATGAATACGCCCGAGATCTGCGTCGTGATCCCGGCTTATCGTGCGGCCCAGTTCATCGGCAAGGCGATCGACTCTGCCCTGTCCCAGACCGGCGTCGCGCTCGAAGTGATCGTCGTCGACGATCATTGTCCTGATGACACGCACGCAACCGTGACGGCGCGCTATGGTCATGTCGCAAACCTCTCCGTGGTCCGGCTCGACCGGAACGGCGGCCCATCGGCAGCGCGCAATGCGGGATTTGCGGCGGCTCGCGCGCCGTGGATCGCCGTGCTCGATGCTGATGACGCGTTCGAACCCGGCCGGTTGCGGCACCTCCTCGACGTGGCCGGTGCGTTTGCCGCCGATATGGTTGCGGACAATGTGCGATTTCTGGACGAGGCCCAGGCGGCGTTGAGCCCACCGCAAATCCAGGCGATCCGGTCCGCCACCGAGATTGACCGTTATGCCTTCGTTGCGGCGGCCCGGCCGTTCAACCAGGACATGGACTATGGCTTGCTCAAACCGATGTTCCGCCGTCAGTTTCTCGAAGACCACGCTATTCGCTATGATCCGGCCATCCGCCATGGTGAAGACTTCAAGATGTATTTCGATGCCATGCTGTGCGGGGCAAAGTTCGTCATTACCCCGCAACCCGGCTATGTCTGGACGCTGCGCACATCGGGCAAAAGCCAGACGACCGTCGATTATACGGCGCAGATCGCGATGAGCGAATCGCTGGCGAAACGCTCCGACGTCGTCGATGACGGTCGGCTGGTCTCGCTATTGCACGATCGCCAACAGGCGCTTGGCCGGCTCGAGACCTTGAACGGATTCCGCCACGCGGTGCAGTCAGGCAAGCGCGTCCAGGCCATCCGGCTGTTCCTTGGACATCCCTTCATCGTGCGGCAATATGCCGGGCGCGCGATCAGGAAGGTCGCACGACTGATCCGCTAGCGCCGCCGCGCATCGCGTGCGCGCATACCCCAAGCCGTATACTTCGCAACGACAGTGATAGAGTGAGCCCGAGACGATGCGTATGCGCAAGTCAATTGGATGGATGGCCGGTTCGCAGGCAATATATTTCATACTCCAGCTGGTCAGCTCGGTCGTATTGGCGCGCATCCTCACCCCGTACGAGGTCGGCATTTTCGCTGTCGCCTTTGCGGCCAGCGGACTGATCTCCATCATTCAGTCGCTCGGATTGAACAATTATCTCATCCGCGAGAAGAATCTTACGGCAGAATTGTCGTCGACCGTCTTCAGCATCAATCTCGGCGTCGCAATCGTCCTGGCCTTCATCATTGCCGGGTTCGGCCTGGTGAGCGGTGCGGTCTTCAACGAGCCTGCCGTCCGGCCCGTGTTGTTCTGTCTGGCGATAATCCCGATCATCACGGCCGCCGGCTTCATGCCCCTGACGTTGCTCGAGCGTGACGGCGATTTCAAAGCCGTGTCGATCATCAAGATGCTGGCGACGGCGTCGGGCACGATCGCCACCGTGGCCTTCGCGGTCGCGGGCCAGAGCTATATGAGCTTTGCCTATGGGCAGATCATCGCCGCCTTGATCAGCACCGTGATGGCGATCGGCCTCGCGCCGCATCATGCCAGGGTCAGGGTCGGGTTCGACAACTGGCGCGACGTGCATCGGTTCAGCATCAACGTGCTCGCCACGCTGGGCATTTCCCGGGTCTTCTCGCGGTTGCAGGATATGGCGCTCGGCCGCTTGCTGGGGTTGGCCGCGCTCGGCTTATATTCCAGGTCCGGCAACATTTTCAGCATGTTGTGGGACAGCGTGTTCCTGGTGATCTGCCGCATCATGTTCGTCGATTTTGCCGCGGGGATCCGCGCCGGCTTGCCGATCGGGCCGCGCTATCAGAACGCGCTGGCCCTGTTCACCGCGCTGATGTGGCCGACTTTCCTGGGGCTTGGCGTGCTGTCGGGGCCGTTCGTGCTGCTCATCTATGGCGCGAAATGGGTTTCGATCGCGATGTGCCTGTCGATCCTGTGCGTCGTCGGCGTGTTCAACACCGCCATCGCGATGGCGTGGGATCTGTTCATCATCGCCGACGAAACCGGCCGTCAGGCACGCTTCGAGTTCGTGCGCAGCATCGTCGGCTTCGTCGTATTCTCGGCAGCCTGCTTCATCAGCATCGAGGCCGCCGCGATGGCGAAGGTCATCGATGCGATTTTTGCCTGCGTGCTCTACATGCCGCATATTCGCCGGATCACGGACAGCCAGTACCGGGACATGTTCGCCATCTATCTGCGCAGCGGAATGGCCACCAGCGTCGCGATCGCGCCGGCGATCATCGTCATGGCCTGGCATGGCTGGGCCGCGACGACGCCGCTGGTCCCGATCGTCCTGGCCGTCGGCATCGGCATCGCCCTGTGGGGCATCGCGCTGCGGCTGCTGAAGCATCCGTTGTTCTTCGAGATCAAGTCCGCGCTGAAACCAGTGCTCGCGCGCGTTACGGGGTAAGGCCGGGCGACCCCATCTTTAGTTGATCGTATCGGGTGGCGTGACCGGGAGGGGCAGCGGCAGCACGGCGACGCCGTCCTCGACCAGCGCCCTGGCCTCGGCGAGGCTCGCCTGGCCGTGGATCGGTTCGGGGGCCTCGTCGCCCAGGTGCATCGCGCGCGCGCGATCCGCGAAGGCGCCGCCGACCCACCGCGATGACGCGAGCAGTTCGGCCTGTTTCGATGCCAGCATCGTCAACATCGCCTTCATCCGCGCAGGCGTCGGCCCCTCGGGCACGCGGTTGCCCTTGCCCGAGACGGCCGGCGCCATCACCGCCTTGCCCACCTCGGCATCGCCGCAGAGCGGGCATTCGACCTGACGGGCTGCGCGCTGCGCCTCATAGGCCGCGCTCGAGCCGAACCACGCCTCGAACACATGCCCGGTGCCGCATTTCAGGTCGAAGACGATCACCGGATCACAGCCACGGAGGGGATCGGCCGCCGATGTTCGAGCGCCGGGATCCTGGCGCGGACGTCCGTCACGCTGTCGGGGCTGATCTCGGCATAGCCGAGCCCTGCCGCCTCACCCATGTCGAGCACGACCGTGCCCCAGGGATCGATGACCAGCGAATGGCCATAGGTCGCGCGACCATCGGCGTGGACGCCGGTCTGCGCCGCGGCGACGACGTAGGAGGCCGATTCGATCGCCCGGGCGCGGAGCAGGACATGCCAATGCGCGGCCCCCGTCGGCCTGGTGAACGCCGCCGGGACCGAAAGGACCGTCGCGCCGGCATCGCTCATTGCGCGGTACAGGTCGGGAAAGCGCAGGTCATAACAGATCGATGCGCCCAGCATGCCGATCGGCGTCTGCGTGACGATCGCCGCGTCCCCCGCGGCATAGGCCGCGGATTCACGCCAGCTTTCTCCCGTCGGCAGATCGACATCGAAGAGGTGGAGCTTGTCGTAGCGCGCGCGGATACTGCCCGCCGGATCGATCACGAACCCGCGATTGGCAAACCGGCCGTCTGCCCGGCGGACGGCGAGCGAGCCAAGATGCACCCAGATCGCCGCCTCGGCCGCAGCGGCGCAGACGCGAGCGAGCACAGTATCGTCGGCCTCCGCCACGATCGACGCGGCGGCCCGCGCGCGATCGCGGTCGATCAGACCCGACATTTCCGGGGTGAACAGCATCACCGCGCCCTGCCCTGCCGCCGACCGGATCGCAGCGATCAGCGTTGCAGCATTGACCGCGGGATCGATCCCGCTGGTCATCTGCAAAAGCGCGATGCGGGGCATCAGGCCAGGAGCGGGTCGAGCCCACCCCGGGCATCGAGTGCGGCAAGGTCGTCAGACCCGCCGATATGCTTCCCGTCGATGAACACCTGCGGCATGGTCATGCGACCGCCCGAGCGCTCGACCATCTCCTTCTTCTTCGGCCCGCCCATCGTCACGTCGAACGTTTCAGGTTCGACGCCCTTGGCGGCAAGGAGCTTCATCGCCCGCGTGCAATAGGGGCAGAATTGCTTGATGTAGATTTCAACTTTAGCCATTATTTTCAGGTGTGGTCTGACCGCGCGCTTGTCAATAATCGGTGTCGTCCAGAACACGCGCCCAGCACAGGATCGTCACCGATTCAGCCCCCGCCGCGAGCAGCGCGCCCGTGCACGCCGCGCTCGTCGCCCCGCTCGCATAGATGTCGTCGATCAGCACGACCGCCCTGCCGCGCAGCCGGTCGCGCCCGCCCGCCGCGACGGCGAAGGCGCCCGCCACCGCCCTGCCGCGCTGACGCCTGCCGAGCCCGCGCAGCACGGTCGTTTGCCGCGTCCGGACGAGGACATTCAAGTCGGCGGGCACGGTCGACAGGTTCGCGAGCGTCGTCGCGATGAGCGCCGCCTGGTTGAACCCGCGCGACCAGAGCCGCCAGCGGTGCAGCGGCACGGGCACGATCAGCGCCGCCTGCTCGGGCATGAGCCGGTGCATGGCGCGCGCCATCGTCGCGGCGAACGCGGTTCGGCCACCATATTTCAACCGCAGCGCTAGGCCGCGTGCCACCGGTCCATAGGCGACCACGGCGCGGACGCCCGCGTGACGCGGCGGCTGGGTGAGGCACGCGGCGCACAATGCGCCGTCGCCGCGATCATGCGCGAAGGGCCGGTTGCACGCGGCACACCAGGGCGGACCGAGAAAGTGCAGGCCGTTCCAGCAGCTTGCGCAGAACCGATGGTCCGCCGCCACCGGACTGCCGCAGCCGGGGCAGCGCGGCGGCAGCGCCAGCCGGATCACCGCGCCAATCGGATCGAGCAACCGCATCCGCCCTTGTCGTCAAAGCATGCAGACGGCACAAGCGCGGCGTGCAGATCCCAGACCCCAGCCAAGGCAGCGCCCCGGAAATCTTCGACCGGGTCGCCCGCCGCCAGCGCCGCGACCGCGCGCGCGCTGCCTATGCCGACGCGGATTTCGTGCGCGCGACGATGCTCGACGGGATCGCCGAGCGGCTCGATGCGGTGACGCGGGACTTTGCCGACATTCTCGATCTCGGCTGTTTCGACGGCGCGTTCGTCGCGCCCTCGGGAGCACGGGTCGTACGCTGCGATGCGGGCCATGGCTTTGCCGCGCAAGCGGGCGGCGTCCAGGCCGACGAGGACCGGCTGCCCTTTGCTGACGCATCGTTCGACCTCGTCGTCAGCGCGGGCGTGCTCGACCAGGTCAACGACCTGCCCGGCGCGCTGTCGCTGATCCGCCGCGTGCTGCGCCCGGATGGACTGTTCCTCGGCGCGTTCGTCGGGGCCGGGAGCCTGCCGGCACTTCGCCAGGCGTTGCGGGTGGCGGAGGCGGAGCGACCCGCCGCGCGGCTGCATCCGCAGATCGACGTCCGTTCGGCGGGCGATCTGCTGATGCGCGCGGGGTTCGCGTTGCCGGTGGCGGACATCGAGACGCTGAACGTCGGCTACCGCGATGTCGGGCGACTGCTCGGCGATCTTCGCGGGATGGCGGCGACGAACGTGCTCGCGGGGCGCAGCGCACTCGGCCGGCAAGCGCTGGCGGGGCTCGCACAGGCCTTTGCCGATCTCGCCGACGCGGACGGGCGGACTGCCGAACGGTTCGAGATCATCTTCCTCACCGGCTGGTCCCCCGCCCCGTCACAGCCCAAGCCGGCGCGACGCGGCAGCGGTACCGCCTCGCTCAGCGATGCACTGCGGACCCGGCCCCGCGACCCGACCTGAGCCTAACGGGCGGGGTCGGCCGCTCGGCGACCCGGACCGAACGGGATGCGCAGCGTGACCACCGCCCCGGATCCGGTTGCCCCCGGCAGCGTGCTCTGGACTGCGTGGACGTTGCCCGTCCCGCCGCCCGGCAGCCGGAACGTCATCGGTGCATCGGGTGCGTTGACCGGCGGCGTGGGGAGCCGTGCAAGACGCTGGTCGGTCGGCCGGCCACAGACGACGATCTCGCCACCGGGCGGCGTCACGGGACAGGGGGTCGCCGCCCGGGCGACCGGGGGGCGAAGTTCGCGCGGCAGCGGAGGGCCAGCGACGGCCTGCAGTCCGATCAGCACCGCGATCATCTAGAACCTCCGCGCCACCCCCGCATAAAGCCGCGCGTCGGGGGTATCATGGGTCAAGCCCGCCGCCCCGAAAATGTCAAACTGAAGATCGTCGCGGACCATCCAGGCAAGCGAAAGCGCGGCCAGTGCCTGGGTGCTGCGGCCGGACGGGTCATCGTCGCGCAGAGCCTGCAGCTCGGCATTCAGCGTCACCGCCTTGTCGAGCGTGAAGGCGAGGCCGACCGCGCTGCTATAGGCCAGGTGCCGGCCATGGCCGTCATCGTCGACCGCGGCATCGACTTCGGGTGTCAGGTCGAGCGACACCGTGTCGGACATTTCGAATGTCACCGGCAGCAGCAACCCGCTGCCCCAGTCGCCATCACCGACCGGCGACCGGCCGACGGGCAGCGTCACGAACGGCAGGACGGCGATCGACAGGCCCTTGCCGTCGGGATGGCTCAGGCTTGCCTTCATGCTCAGTGAGACGTCGCCGATGCGGTCCGCGACGTCGATCCCCGTTTCGTCGCGCGTCCGGTCATGGCCGAACGGCGTCCATCCCACCCGTGCCTCGACCGTGTCGCTGACCCCGACCCGGACCAGCGTATCGGCGATCAGGACATTGTCCTCGCGCGAGCCCGCCCCGTCGTCGCGCGTCCAGTCGGCGAGCGCGGTTTCAACCGAGACGCGGCCTTTTTCCATGGTGCAGGCGGGCGTATCGATCCCCGGGCGTTCAGGGCAATAGTCCCGCTCCTGCGCACGAACCTGGGTCGAACAGGCCAATAGCAGAGTCGCCAGCACACCCGCAGCAAGCCGCCCCGCCGGTGCGTTCATCGCAGGCGGACCCAGGTCGGGGCATGATCGCTCGCCTTCTCGCGGCCGCGATAGGCCTTGTCGACACCGGCATCGATCATCCGGTCGGCCGCCTGCGGGCTGAGCAGCAGATGATCGATGCGGAAGCCCGCGTCGCGCTGCCACGCGCCCGCCTGATAATCCCAGAAGGTCCACACGCCCCCCTTGGGGAACTGCGTCCGAAGGGCATCGGTCCAGCCCTGCCCGAGCAGCGCGCGATAGGCGCTGCGGCTTTCGGGCTGCATCAGCGCATCGTCCTGCATCCGCGACACCGAAAACGTGTCGTCGTCATTCGCGATCACGTTGTAATCGCCCGCGAGGATGGCGGGTACCTCCTCGGCCAGCAGCACGCGCGCGCGCGCCGCGAGCCGCGTCATCCAGCGCAGTTTATAGTCGAATTTCGGGCCCGGCTGCGGATTGCCATTGGGCAGATACAGCGCGGCGATCGTCAGCCCGTCGACCTCGGCCTCGATATAGCGGCTGTGCTCGTCCTCGGGCTCGCCTTCGAGGCCGCGTTGCCGGAGCCTGGGGGTCTGGCCCTTGGCTAGGATCGCCACGCCGTTCCAGGCCTTTTGCCCATGCCAAACAACACCGTACCCCGCCGCCTCGATCTCCGCGGCCGGAAAGGTTTCGTCGCTGGTCTTGAGTTCCTGCAGACAGACGATTTCGGGCTGCTCTTCGGCAAGATATTCGAGCAGCCGCGGGAGACGGGCCTTGATCCCGTTGATGTTGTACGTGACGATCTTCACCGGGCGTCAGACCGAAAAGCTCGAGCCGCAACCGCAGCCCGAGGCTGCATTGGGATTTTCCACGCGGAACGCCGCGCCGGCGAGCGACTCGACATAGTCGACCGCGCAACCGCGGACGAGATCGATGCTGACGCTGTCGACGACCAGCCGGACGCCGTCGCGTTCGGCGACCACGTCATCCGCCTCGGCCGCATCGGCGAAACCGAACTTGTACTGGAACCCCGAACAGCCACCGCCATCGACCGAAAGGCGCAGGATCGCCGGCTTGCCCTGTCGGGCAGCAATAGCGGCGACGCGCGCCGCGGCGGAGGGGGTCAGGATGATGTCGGGAGCCAGAGTTGCCATGGTCCCGAGATAGGCGGTCCCGCTATCCGCGGCAACCTCGCCCTGCCGCGGAGAACCGCGGACAGGGCTTGATAGAAAACCGTGCGCCTCAGTCCTGCGCCGCCGGACCGTCCGTCGAGACCGGGATGGCACCGACCGAGCGATCCTGCGCGGCGAGAAGGTAGTCGGCGGTCGTGAGGAACGGGATCGGGTTCACGGCATGACCATCGATCCGGACTTCATAATGAAGATGCGGGCCGGTCGAGCGACCGGTCGAGCCCATCAGCGCGATCAGCTGGCCGCGCGTCACCCGGGCATTGTCGCCGACGAGGATCTTCGAGAGATGGCCGTACCGGGTCGCGATGCCCTTGCCATGATTGAGCTCGACGAGATTGCCATAGCCGCCCTGACGACCGGCATGCGAGACGATGCCGTCAGCCGTGGCGTAGATCGGCGTGCCGACCGGACCCGGAATGTCGACGCCGGCATGCATCGCGGCAGTCCCGCGGAACGGATCCGAGCGGATGCCGAAATTGCTGGTGAACGACAGCAGATGGACCGGCTGGACCGAAGGGATCGCGATCACCCCCTGCTGCAGCGTGTCGAGCTTCTTCCAGGTCTGGAACAGCGTGCGGAACTGGGCGTCGGCGCGGACATCGGCCAGCGCCTCGGGGCTGTCGGCGGCGACCAGCGGTCCGCCCATGGCGGCCTGCTTGCTCGCTTGAGTGCGCTTGGCGGCAGCAGCAACGCGTTCGGGACGCAGGCCGAGCTTGCGCACGGTGTCGGTGGTGTCGGCATAGCGCTGATCGAGAACCGACTGCGCCGCGTCGGCGAGAACGCGCTGGCGGCCTTCGACCTTGACCAGCGGCTTGACGACATCGGCTGCCAGCGCGTCGGGCGCGGGGTCGATCGCTAGCGTCGCCAGCGCCATCGCCTTGGTGTCGCCCTTGCCGGTCAGCGCGGCGGTGATCAGCTGCTGGCGCTGTTCGACGCGCGCGGCGTGCGCTGCGGCGGTCTGGCGAATGGTCGCGACGCGTGCCTGCATCTCACCGATGCGGCGCTCCATCTGCGCGACCTGGAGTTCGGAATCGGGTGCGGCAACGACGCCGGTCGCGGCTGCGGCGCCATAGGCTGCCTGCGCGGCACCATAGCCGGAAAAACCGAGCGTCACGGCGCTGAGTGCCGCCATCGCTGCCTGCTTGCGGCTGCCCAGGCGAACCCGGCGGACCGAGTGGCCGTCGTGAACCGTCAGGTCCCGCGCGGCGAAGAGCGTCTTGATACGAAAGGCTGCGCGGTTGGCTAAGGCTGCAGCGGAAACGGTGATATCGACCATTGGTCCCCGACAAAAAACAGGAGCCGGATCGCAAACGGGCCCGGCGCCAAGACTCTGTCCTGAACCGCAGCCCCTCCGCGTCCCAGACAAGTCAGGATGTGTGCCGATTTGACCCACTTCGGCAAGAGCCGCGCCGCTAACTTGGGGTGGACCGGGACGCGCGTGCGTTGAGCCGTTGAAACCAAATGGTACCGGTAAAAAGGAATCACCCCGCCAGGGGACGCCGCGCCCTGCCCCGTGGAACGGTCTTTATTGCGGGGTCAGCGCCTTGGCGGCAGCAAGAACGGCCTCGGCATGGCCGGGGACACGGACCTTGCGCCACGATGTCGCCAGTCGGCCGTCCGCGTCGAACAGGAAGGTCGCGCGCTCGATCCCCATATATTTGCGGCCGTACATCGCCTTCTCGACCCAGACCCCGAAACCCTCGCAGACCGTGCCATCGACGTCGGTCGCCAGCGAAACCGTCAGACCGTGCTTGGCGCTGAACTTGGCATGCGCGGCGGGCGTGTCCTTCGACACGCCGAGCACGCCGACCCCGATCTCTGCGAAGGCCGACTCGAGCGCGGAAAAGTCCTGTGCCTCGCGCGTGCAGCCGGCGGTATCGTCCTTGGGATAGAAATAGACGACCAGCGGCCGCGCCAGCGTCGTCAGCGCAACGGCCGTGCCATCGGGCATCGTCACCGAGACGTCCGGGATCATCGCACCGTCATCCATCCTGCTCTCCTGTCAGTTCGTGCCAGAACGCGGTCACCTGTTGCCGGACCTCGGCGAGGCCCGCAAGAACCGCAGGCCAGTCGTGCAGCCCGAGCGCGCGCGCGATCAACGCCTGGGTCGGCGGGCCGGGCGGCGCCGCGTCGGGCGCGACGAGCCGCAGCGTCACGAGCAGGCGCGTCAGTATATCATGCGCGGCGAGCATCGTCGCGGGCATCCGCCCTTCGGCGACGAGCTGCGCGATCGCACGCCCCAGATTGGCATCGAAGCCGCTGCGCTCAACGAGTTGTACGACATGCGTCGCGAATTCGAGATCGACCAGACCACCCGGCAGAAGCTTCGCGTCGAGCGGCCCCTTGGCGGGCTTGTGCGCGGCCATGTCGGCGCGCATCCGCGTCGCATCGCCGACCACGTCGCGCTCGGCCCGCGCGCCGGTCAGGACATCGGCGATCACCGCGGACAGCGCCGCTCTGGCGGGTGCGGATCCGAAGACCGGCCGCGCCCTGGTCAGCGCCATATGCTCCCACGTCCAGGCTTCCTCATGCTGATAGCGTGCGAAGCTGTCGAGCGTCACGACCAGCGGCCCCTGCGCGCCCGATGGCCGCAACCGCGTATCGATCTGATAGAGCGGCCCGGCCGCGGTCGCGACCGACAACGCCGCGGTCACCCGCTGCGCCAGCCGATTGTAGTAGAGCGTCGCGCCAAGCGGCTTGGCGCCATCCGACTCGGCAGTGAAATCGCCGGTGAAAAGGTAGACGAGGTCGAGATCGGACGCATGCGTCAGCATCGCGCCGCCCATCCGGCCGAGCGCGAGGATCACGAGCTCGCTGCCCGGTACCTGGCCATGGACCTCGGCAAAGCCGCGGATCGTCGCCTCAGCCAGCACCGCGATTGCCGCCTCCGCTACGCGCGCATAGCCGGCCGCGACATCGAGCGGATCCGACGTCCCCGCAACGATCTGCGCGCCCAGGGCAAAACGGAGCTCGCCGACCACGCGCCGGACGTGATCGAGCCGCCCCTGATAATCGAGCCCCGCCTCGCCCGCGCGCATCCGGTCGGTCAGCGCGTCGAGCGCCGCGACCGGGGCGAGCGCCGTTGCATCGATCAGCCCGTCGAGCAGCGCGGGGCGCCGCGCCAGATCCTCCGCCAGCGTCGGCGCATGGCTCAGGATCGCCGCGAGGAGCGTGGCGAGCGCCGGTCGTGCTTCGAGCAGTCGGAACACGTTGATCGCGCTCGGCAGGCGCTCGAGCATCGAATCCAGTCTCAGCATCGCGGCCTGCGGCTCGGGCGCGGCGGCGAGCGCCGGGACCAGCGTCGGCAGGACCGCCTCGAGCGCCGCCTGCGCGGCACTGCTGCGCAGCGCGGGATAGGCCCCTGCCCGCCACGCGGCGATCCGCTGGCGCGCGGGTTCGGGTTCGGCAAACCCCGCCTCTGTCAGTTCGGCGTCGAGCCGCGTCGGATCATGCGAAAGCCCGGATGCCGCGCCATCGTCGAGCGCGTCGTAGATCCGCCCGGTCGCCGCCACATGCGGGGCGAGCAGCGCCAACAACGCCGCGCTGCCGTCGAGCCCGTGCAGCCACGCCACCCGCTCGAGCGCTTCGCCGGTCGGCAAGGCATGCGTCTGCCGGTCGTCGATCATCTGCACCCGGTGCTCGATCGTCCGCAGCAGCGTATAGCTGTCGATCAGCGCGCGCGCCTCGTCACCGCCGATCCACCCCGCCTCCGCCAGCCGCGCAAGCGCGACGCGCGTGGCCGGCGCGCGGAGTACGGGATCGCGACCGCCATGGATCAACTGATGGATCTGCGCGAAGAATTCGGCTTCGCGAATCCCGCCGCGGCCGCGCTTCAGGTCGTAACCCGGCCCGAAGGCCTGACCCTGCGCATGATGATCGCGGATCCGTCGCGAGATGCCGCGAATCTCGCCGATCGCGCCGAAATCGAGCGCGCGCCGCCAGACGAACGGGCGGACCGTGTCGAGGAACTGCCTGCCGAGCGCGGTGTCGCCCGCCGCGGCGCGCGCGCGGATGAAGGCGGCACGCTCCCAGGGGAGCGCCTGCGCCTCGTAATAGCTGATCGCCGCATCGATCGGCAGCGCGATCGGCGTGATCTCGGGAGACGGCCGCAGGCGGAGGTCGACGCGCAGCACATAGCCGTCGCCGTCGCGTGCCTGAAGCAGTTCGACGACGCGCTTGCCGATCCGTACGGCGGCGGCTTCGGGTTCCTCGCGCGGGCGCAGCGGCAGCGTTGCCGGATCGTAGATCAGGATCGGATCGATATCCGACGAATAATTAAGTTCGCCACTGCCCTGTTTACCGAGCGCGATCGCGGCGAACCCGCGCGCCTCGGCGCCGGGCGTGCGTTCTTCGATCGCGGTGCGGATCGCCGTGTCGAGCGCGTGGTCGGCAAACCCGGTAAGCTGCTGCGTCACAGCGGTGAGATCGAACACCCCCGCGAGGTCACCTATCGCGACCCTCAGCGCGAGCGCACGCCGTTCGAGGCGGAGGCGTCGTGCGACCGGCATGTCGAGGTCGAGCGGCACGGGGTCCGGATCCAGTCGCCCCTCCGCCAGCGCAGCGGCAAGGACAGGCTCGCGGTCGAGGAGCATGGCGAGGAAGGGGGACCAGCGTCGCGCGCGCTGCGTTGCGGCGATGATGTCCGACGCCCGATGCGCGTTATCCATGCCACACCCCACAATTCTTTTATAAAGTCAAGCCAGGGTAGCAACAAAAGCTCTTGAGGCTCGTTGACCCGGCATGACCCATCTGCACCCGACCATCCGCCGTGACCAGACCGATCATCTGGTCGTTCGCGCGCCCCGCAAGACGGATGCGATCGGCCAGTCGCTGCGCGGTGCATTCGATCGCGATTCCGGAATGCCTGACGAGTTCATGTCGCTGCTGCGAGAACTCGACACTGTATCCTCGCGACCGCACTGATCCAAACGCAGCCGCGGCGGGCGTCTATTTCAACGCCCGCGGCTCAGTTCCTCGACATCGCCCATGATCGAGTCGAGTGCCGTCTTGGTCGTGTCGGTCTCATGATCGCGGCGCGAGGGCAGCGATCCATCCGTCAGAATGGTTTCGAGCGCAACACGGCCACGTGCGACGCGGCTCTTGATCGTCCCGACCGCCACGTTGCAGATTTCCGCCGCCTCTTCATACGCGAATCCGCCCGCGCCGACGAGGATCAACGCCTCGCGCTGCGGCTGGGGCAAGTGCATCAACGCGCGCTGCATATCGCCCAGCTCGACATGCCGGTCCTGGCTTGCAGGTGCCGCAAGGATGCGATCCGCCACCAGATCGTCCCACTCACCTTTGAAACGAGCACGGCGCATCTGAGACAGATAGAGGTTGCGCAGGATGATGAACGTCCAGGCGCGCATGTTCGTACCGGCCTGGAAGCGCAGCCGTGCGGCCCACGCCTTCAGCAGTGTCTCCTGCACCAAGTCGTCCGCAAGGTCGCGGCTGCCCGACAGCGAACGCCCGAACGCACGAAGGTGCGGAATCACCTGGGCAAGCTGGACCTTGAACTCGGCATCGGAAAGCGAGACGTGCTCAACGGGCGCGACCTGAGGCTCGGCGCCGTCGACTTCGTCGTCACGCTGGGCGGGCTGTACCATGAAATTCCGATCGTTCCCGAATGACGACCGCCGCCCAGAGGACGGCGATCTTGAGCATACGGATCGGCATCAACCGGTCCGCCACGCCACGCATATGCTATCGAATGACGAGAAATGCAAAAATGGCGATAACCAGGACCAGTGATATCACAAGGATATAGCGGGTCATATGCGGTGTTGCGCCGGCGCGGGCGTCTTCGCCGGCGACGTGGATCTGCTCTTTTGGGTCAACCATGAGACTGAAACCCGCGAACGCCGTTTTGGGTCCGTAACTATCAAAAACTTGATGCCGGGGTTGCTGACGATATCGTCGACGACAACCCCGGCCCAAGTCTAGCGGCGCATCAGGCGCCGGGAACGGTCGTCTGATCGAAGAACAGTGCCTGGCTGATTGCCGCCTTCACTGTCGAACGCTGGAACGGCTTGGTGATCAGGAAGGTGGGCTCGGGACGTTCACCGGTCAGCAGACGTTCGGGGAACGCGGTGATGAAGATCACGGGAACCTCGAATTCGGCAAGGATGTCCTTGACCGCGTCGATACCCGAACTGTCGTCTGCCAGCTGAATATCGGCGAGCACGAGACCCGGACGCTCTTCCATCGCAAGGGCCACGGCCTCGTCGCGAGTCACCGCGACACCGGTCACGTCGTGACCCAGGTCGCGCACGATCGTCTCGATATCCATCGCGATGATCGGCTCGTCCTCGATGATCAGGACGCGCGCGCGGGTCTGACCTTCGATTTCCGCGAGTGCTGCGGCGACGAGTTCCTCGACCTCGTTCGCATCGACGTCGATCAGATAGGCCGCGTCCTCGGGCGTGAAACCCTCCATCGCGGTCAGCAGCAGCGCCTGACGCGACAGCGGAGTCATCCGCGACATACGTGCGCGAGCAACTGCGGCGTGGCCGTCAGTGTCGCCGACGCCCTCGTCGCCCATCTCGTCATAATTCGCCGACGACCAGATCGCCTGGAACATCCGATAGAGACCGAGACGCGGATCGACATCCTTCGGGAATTCATCGGGCGCCGCGACGATCGCCTCGAGCGTCGCGCGAACATATTTGTCGCCATGACTCTGGCTGCCGGTCAGGGCCCGGCCGTAGCGCCGCAGAAAGGGAAGATGCGGTGCGAGTTGCTGTCCAAGCGACATGGGTATTGGTAACTCCCTGATCGTTACGCCGGCCCGGTGAGGACGACGATACTAGAATATGACGCGACCGACCGATTGCCAGACCCTCGGAACCTTTTGGCCCGACGCCCACGACAATATCGATTTTTCGCTCCAACAGGGAACTAACGAGAGGCTATTTGGTTTCACGGACAATCACCGCGAGTGTATGACGCAGGTCTAGCTGTGTCATGTGCCGCCCGCGGCCTATGGTAAACATCATCTTACGTGCGTCGTGCAGGGGGAAATTTTGAGTTTGGGCCACGACACGCAGAACGAAACTCCCGCCGGCACTCCCGCCGGCAAGGGCGCCGGCAAGCCGCGCGACACGGCCCGCGATCGGCAGATGGGAACGGCATTGCGGTCGGTCTATCAGCAAACCGTCGAGGAAGCCGTTCCTGACGAGTTTCTGGCGCTGCTCGGCAAGCTGGACTGAGGGCGGGCCGCATGGCCTCGCCAACCGGTTCCGTGAGCAAATCCGGCACCCCGTCACCTGCCGCCCCGGGCTCCACAGAGCCCCCGACCGACACCATTTCGGCTGACGCGAATGCAACGGCGGCTCGTCCACCGTCGCAGATCGCCACCGCAATCGGGCGGCTCCCCACCGGTGCCAAGCTTTTCCTTATCCTCAGTGCAGCGCTTCTGCCGCTCGCGTTGATCGCGATCTTCGCGACCCTGCAAACGACGCGTGTCGCCGATGCGGAAGCCCGTGCACGGTTACGGGTCGCTGCGGCAGAGAGCGCGCGATCGATCGCCATCGAACTGATCGGTGACATGACCGCGTTGCGCGTTGCGGTGAACGCCTTGGGCTTCGACCCGGCCGATGCGCCGAGCTGCGCCCGCGCGCAGGGCGTGTTCGCGCAGCAGGCCTCCTCGGGTACGCGCTTCGTCATCACCGACCGCGCCGGCCGCGTGTTGTGCGGGCGCGCGCTGCCCGAAGCCGTCGCACTGGATTCGACCAGCAACCCCGTTGCCGCCGCGATCGTCCCGAACCGCGGCCTGGTCCTCGCAATCACCGGCCCCGGCGGCGAGACGTCGGCACGCGCCTATTTCCCACAACCCTTCATCGAACGGATCGGCCGGCCGTCCAACCAGACCCTGGAATTCAACAGTGCGCTGATGCTCGGACAGGACGCGCTGCTCCTCGAATCGATCGACGACGAGGCACCGCTCGACCGGCTGGAGACGATGCGTACGGACCTTGGCGTCGCGGGCCTTGCGCTGCGCACCAGCATCCGCAGCGCACCGATTACCTCGTCGCTGATCATCGCGCTGCTGCTGCCGCTGCTGATGTGGGCGGCGGCGGCGGGGATCGGGTGGTTCGTCGTCGATCGCCTGCTGATCCGTCCCTTGCGGCAATTGCGCGCCGCGGTCGCCGCGTTCACGCCGGGTGAGGTCATTGATACCGGCACCGTCCGCACCATGCCCGCGCAGGAGATCCGCGAGCTCGGCGACACGTTCCAGGTCATCAGCCGGACCGTGGCGGCGCACGAAGCGGGCCTGGCGGCCGGACTCGTGCGACAGACCAAGCTGACGCGCGAAGTGCATCACCGGGTGAAGAACAACCTCCAGGTGATCTCCAGCCTGATCAACTTCCACGCCCGCAGTGCACGCAGCGCCGACGCGACCGAGGCCTATTCGTCGATCCAGCGCCGGGTCGATGCGCTGGCGGTCGTGCACCGCAATCACTTTGCCGAGCTCGAGGAAAATCGCGGGCTCAACATGCGCACGATGCTTGGCGAGCTGTCCGCCAACATCCGCGCCACCGCCCCCGATCGCTCGCATGGTCTCGGCATCACGCTCGACGTCGCTCCGTTCCTCGTCAATCAGGACGTCGCCGTCGCGGTCGCGTTCCTTGCGACCGAAACGATCGAGCTGGCGATGACCTGCGATCCATCGGCTCAGATCCGCGTATCGATCCAGCCCGGCGCCACGCCCGACCGCGCAGTGCTCCGTGTCGTCTCGCGGGCGCTGATCGAGAGCGACGCGCTGCGCGAGGCAGCAACACGCTATGGCCGTGTAATGGAAGGCCTTTCACGCCAGTTGCGCTCAGCGCTCCATCATGACCCGCTGGTTGGCGCCTATGAGATCGCATTTGCCGTCATCGGGCGCGATTGAACACGACGAAACACCTCGTCGAAAAAAACTTGTAAATGGCAGGAACTACCCTTCCCGAGCGCCGTTCTATAGTTCGGATAGCGACTTTATGCCCCCCCGCTCTCGCTATCCAAGTGACAGGCCCGGAAGCATCACCCTCCCCCCCCCCCCGGTGACGCTTCCGGGCCTTTATCATTCCAAATCAGATGCGTGCCTGGTTGCACCAACGGAACGAAACCCGCGCCCGTACATTTCTCCCCTCGGTGGCATTCAAGCCCTTCTAGGAGGAAGTATTATGCGTAAGTTGGTTGGATTGGCCGTTGTGGCCAGCGCGCTCATCGTGTCGGCATGCAACACCGTCGAAGGCGCCGGCAAGGACGTGAGCTCGGCCGGCCGCACCGTGGCGAAGACCGCGAGCGACGCCAAGTAAGCCTTTGCGCTTGAGATACGAAAACGGGGCCCGGTGCAGCTGCACCGGGCCCCGTTTTTACGCCTGCCGCCGATCGTTCAGTGCGTTTCGGCGATATCTGTAGAGTCCGACGTCTCATCCTGCGCCTTGGCCTTAGCCCGGCTGCGCTCGGTGAACCAGATGCCGATCAGCGCGAATTCATACAGGATGGTCAGCGGGATCGCGAGCAGCAGCTGCGACCCGATATCCGGGGGCGTCAGGACCGCGGCAATCGCGAACGCCGCAACGATGGCGTAGCGCCGCGCGCCGACGAGCTGCTTGCGCGTGACGATCCCGGCGCGCTCGAGCAGCATCAGCAGCACGGGCAGCAGGAAAGCGATCCCGAAGCCGAACAGGAACTGCATCGTGAACGACAGGTAATTGCCGATCGCCGGCAGCGCCTCACGCTTCACGCCGCCGACCACGCCGTCGAACCCCAGCAGGAAGTGGAGCGCCATCGGGATCGCGACATAATAGGCCATGGCCGCGCCCGTGAGGAACAGCACGGGGGTCGCGAGGATGAACGGCAGGAGCGCGTTCTTCTCCTTCTTGTACAGACCGGGGGCAACGAACTGCCAGAGCTGGTTCGCTATGACCGGGAAGGACAGCATCATCGCTGCGAAGAACGCGACCTTCACCTGGACGAAGAACGCCTCGAACACTTCGGTGTAGATCACTGTATCCTGCCCCGCCGCGAGCAGCGGGTGGACGAGGAAGCCGAAGATATCCTCGGCGAAATACATTGCCACGGCGAACGTCACGACCAGCGCGGCGATGCAATAGAGCAGCCGCCGCCGCAACTCGATCAGATGGTCGAGCAACGGGGCCCGGCTCTCGTCGATCTCACTCATGACGCTATGCTCTCGGCAGTCTGGAAGTCGGTCACGACGACGCTACGTCGGACTTGCCCGTCCGCGCGTCGGACGACGTGGCAGCCGGCACGGCGTGTTCGTGCCGATCCTGCCCGGGTATCGCGTCGACACTGTCCCGGTGATCCGGGGCCGGCGCTTCGATATCGAGGCCGGCCGGCGCCGGCTTATCCGCCGAGGGCCCGGATGCCGGGAGCACGACGGGCTTCTCGACCATCACGGGTTCGGACGACGGCAGATCGTGATGGATGTCGGGTTCGGGCGAATGGACGATCTGCGCGGTGTCGGTCGACGGGTGCTCACGCATGATCCGCTCATTCTCCGACGCCCAGCGCTTTTCCATTTCCTCGAGCTCCGCCTCGCGGACCATCGAGTCGAAGCCCGACCGGAATTGGCGCGCGACGCCGCGCGCCTTGCCGACCCAATAGCCGACGACGCGCATCGCCTTGGGCAGGTCCTTCGGACCGATCACGACAAGCGCGACGAACGCCACGAGCAGGAATTCGGACGGAGCGATATCGAACATTCAGGCGCGCCTATCTGGACCCGTCGAGTCTGGGAACGTCAAGCGCGGCTCAGCGGTCTTCGCGGACGCGATTGCCGTCGCGATCGAAGGCCGGATCTGCGGTCTTCTGAGCTTCGATGCGAGCGGACGGCTTGGCCGGCGTCTCGTCGTCGGGCTCGGCCATGCCCTTCTTGAAGTTCTTAACGCCCTTGGCAACGTCGCCCATCAGGCTGGAAAACCGACCGCCGCCCAGAAGGAGGATCGCGACGACCGCAAGAACGAGCAGATGGATCGGGCTGAATCCGCCCATGACAATTCTCCTGAAAACCTGCCTCTATCTAGGCGTCATCGTCACGCTTTGCCACAGTGCTTTCATGGCTGCCGCGATCTGTACGGTCCTCGACGTCGACATCGACCGGATCCAGCAGCCCCGCAGCGCGCAGATCGTCGATCCCCGGCAGGTCGCGCCGGGTCTTCAGCCCGAAATGCACCAGGAACGCGGCCGTCGTGGCATAGAGCAGCGGCCGCCCCGGAACCTCGCGCCGCCCTGCGGGCCGGACCCAGTCCGCCTCCATCAGCACGTCGAGCACACCCTTGGAGATCTGCACGCCGCGGATCGCCTCGATCTCGGCGCGCGTGACGGGCTCGTGATAGGCGATGATCGCCAGCGTCTCGATCCCCGCCCGGCTCAGTCGCCGCGGCTCTTTGGATTCGCGACGCAGCACATGGGCAAGGTCTGGCGCGGTCTGGAACTGCCAGCGATCCCCGCGCCGGACGATATTGAAGCCGCGCCCGGTATAGTCCTCGACCAGCACCTCGATCGCGGACCGGACGTCCCGCGCCGTCGCGATCGCCCCGACATGCGCGCGGATCGCATCGAGCGTCAGCGGCGTGTCGGCGGCGAACAGCACCGCTTCGACCGCGCGGACGAGCGTATCGGGCCGCGTCATGCCGTCGTCGCGCGCAGATAGAGCGGGGCAAAGGGCGCCGCCTGCCGCAGCTCGACACGCCCCTGCCGCGCCAGTTCGAGCGCCGCGACGAAACTTGACGCCAGGGCCGACCGACGAAACCGCTCCGCGCCGGGCGCGACCGCGGACGCAGGCAGGAACGCCTCAATCCTGCTCCAGTCGAGCCGCTCGCCGACCATTATCGACACGCGCTCGAGCGCCGCCTCCAGCGTCATGACCGCGCGGTCCACCACCACGTGCATCACCGGCCGGGTGCGCCCCGATACCCGCCCGTAGGCCGCAATCAGGTCGAAGATCTCCGCCGTCCAGACCGCCTTGCGGATCGTCCGCAGCCCCTCGGGTGCGCCGCGCACGAAGACGTCGCGCCCCGTCCGGTCGCACGCCATCAACCGCGCCCCCGCCTCGCGCATCGCGTCGAGCCGCTCGAGACGGTGCTGGAGACGCCGTGCGAGGTCGTCCGGATCGGGCTCGACCGACGGGTCTCGGGGCAACAGCAATGCCGACTTCAGATAGGCCAGCCACGCCGCCATCACGAGATAATCCGCGGCGAGTTCGAGTTTGAGCGTGTGCGCATCATCGACATAGGCCAGATATTGCTCGACCAGCGACAGGATCGAGATCGTCCGCAGATCGACCCGCTGCGCCCGCGCAAGCGACAGCAGCAGGTCGAGCGGTCCCTCCCATCCATCCAGATCCAGCGTCAGCTGTGCATCGTCCATCCGCGCTGCGTACAGCATCCGCGCATCGCTCGCAGCCCGCTCGTGAGCCGATTAGACTGCGGCAGGGTCCTGCATGGCCCGGTCCAGCAGCGCATCCCGGGTCGCGATCAGATCGTCGAACCGTCCCTGTGCCGGCCCCACCGACGCCATCGCACGGTCGAGACGGGCCCGCGCCACCGCGGAGATCGGACCCAGCCGGCCGGCAATCTCGACCATCTCGTCCATGCGCGCCCAGCAGTCGAGGACCAGGTCACATCCTGCCGCGATCGCGCCCGCTGCCTTGTCGCCCGCGGTACCCGACAGCGCCTTCATGTCGATGTCGTCGGTCATCAGCAGCCCGTCGAAGCCGATGCGGTCGCGGATGATCCGGTCGATGACGATTGGCGACAGCGTCGCCGGGCGATCCGCGTCCCACGCGTCGAAGACGATGTGCGACGTCATGCCCATCGGCGCCTGGTTGAGCGTGCGGAAGGGCTCGAGATCGACCTCGAGCTCGGCATCGGTGGCGGTGACGGTGGGCAGGTGATGGTGCGTGTCGACGCGCGCGCGGCCATGGCCGGGCATGTGCTTGACGACCCCGACGACACCGCCCGCGGCCAGCCCCTCCAGCGTGGCACGCCCGAGCGCTGCGACGCGCATCGGATCGGACCCGAACGCACGCGAGGCAACCGCCTCGGTCGTGTCGGGTTGCGCGACGTCGAGCAGCGGCAGGCAGTCGACCGTGATCCCCACCTCGCTCAGCATCACCCCGAGCGCCTGGGCGTTCGCGCGCGCCGCCTGGATCGCGGTCATCGGCGCGCGGTCATAGGCAGCGTCGAACACCGGTCCGGCCGGAAAGCTCGGCCATTCGGGCGGCCCCATCCGGGCGACGCGCCCGCCCTCCTGATCGATCAGGATCGCCAGGTCGTCGCGCCCCGCCAGCGCGCGCAGCGACTCCGTCAGCGCGCGCAACTGGGCACGATCGACGACGTTGCGTTTGAACAGGATATATCCGGCCGGTACGCACTCTGCAAAGAATGCGCGTTCCTGCGGGGTGAGCACGGGGCCGGACAGGCCGAAGATGACGGGCTTCATGCGCCTCGCCTAGCGAACCGCCCCTCCGTCGTCACGTTCAACCTGCCGCAGCGTGATGATCAGCTGGCGACGAAGCAGGTTTCGCCGGCGACACGCAACCGTCCACAGATATCGGCAGCCTGGTTCGCGCTGCCCGCATCGACGCGCAACCGGTACAGCGTGTTGCCACCGCGTGCGACCGGCTCGACGAACTTGTTCAGCGGCGCGAGATAGCTGAAGCGCTTGGCGAAGTTGGTCCATGCCGAATTGGCCACCGCAGCACTTGGAAAGGCACCGAGCTGGACGAGCGATCCGCTCGCGACAGGGCCCGCCGCTGCCGGCCGCGCCTGCAGCGGGGGTGCCGCGACCAGCCGGCCGCCCGATGCGGGCACCTGCGCCACCGCGTTGCGGCCGGCAGGATCGTCCGCCCCCGTCGACGTCGCTACTGCACGGCGACCGGCAACCGGCGCCTCGGGCACGCCCGTCAGGTCGATCGCACCATTGCCGGCACCCTTGCCCGCGCTGGTCGCGATCGCGCTGTCCCCCTCGCCATTGACCTTGAGGCCGCCGACCGCATCGGGCTTGACCTTGTACGGCGTCGCGGGTGCGGCGATCAGCTGGCCGTCGCCCGACGGCACGCGGTTCTGCAGCGTGTAAACCCCGAAGATGATAGCCGCGAGCAGGCCCAGCCCCAGCACGACCAGCGCAACAACACGCGCGATCGGCGGGCCGTCACGATCGTCCGACTCGATCGTCTCCAGCCAGGGCAGTCGATCTTCCTCGCGCAGGTTCATCTCGTCGGCCATCAGTTCAACTCCGAAACCGCCTCGACGCCCATGATGGCAAGGCCGTTGCGGATGATCTGCCCGATTGCGTCCGCCAAGAAAAGCCGCGCCGCAGTCGCGCCGGGATCCTCGACCACCAGGAAGCGCCGCTCGGGCCGATCGTTGCCGACATTCCACAGCGCATGGAACGCTGCGGCCAAGTCGTAGAGATAGAACGCGATCCGGTGCGGCTCGCGCGCCGTGGCGGCGGTTTCGACGATTCGCGGGAACTGGCTGGCGAGCTTCATCAGCGCAAGCTCGTCCGTATCAAGCCGGGACAGGTCCGCCTCGATCGCGGCGATTCCCGCCTCGTCCGCGCGCCGGTGCAGCGACGCGATCCGCGCATGCGCATATTGGACGTAGAAGACCGGATTGTCCTTCGACGCCTCGACCACCTTGGCGAAGTCGAAATCCATCTGCGCGTCCGACCGCCGCGTCAGCATCGTGAAGCGCACGACATCCTTGCCGACCTCGTTCACGACATCGGCGAGCGTGACGAAATTGCCCGACCGCTTCGACATCTTCACCGGCTCGCCATTGCGCAGCAGCCGGACCATCTGGACCAGCTTCACGTCGAACCGAGTCTTGCCGCCGGTCAGCGCGGCCACGCCCGCGACGATCCGCTTGACCGTGCCACCATGATCCGCACCCCAGATGTCGATCAGCTGGTCGGCGGTCTGGCTCTTCTGGAAATGATAGGCGAGGTCGGCACCGAAATAGGTCCACGACCCGTTCGACTTCTTGATCGGCCGATCCTGGTCGTCGCCGAACTGCGTCGAGCGGAACAGCGGCAGCTCGACCGGCTCCCAGTCGTCCGCCATCTCGCCCTTGGGCGCCTCGAGCACGCCGTCATAGACCAGATCGCGCGACCGCAGCTCGGCCTCCGCCGCCTCGGGCTTGCCGAGCGCCTGCAGCTCCGCCTCCGAGGAGAATACCTCATGCTCGATCCCGAGCAGCGCGAGATCGGCGCGGATCATCACCATCATCGCCGCGACCGCGCGCGTCCGGAACGTCGCCAGCCACTCGCTTTCGGGCGCATCCACGAACCGATCGCCATATTCGCTCGCCAGCGCCTGCCCGATCGGCACGAGGTAATCGCCGGGATACAGGCCCTCGGGGATCGTCACCGTCTCGCCCAGCGCCTCGCGGTACCGCAGGTGGACCGAGCGCGCGAGCACATCGACCTGCCCACCGGCATCATTGACATAATATTCGCGGATCACCCGGTGCCCGGCAAATTCGAGCAGGCTGGCCAGCGCGTCGCCGACCACTGCGCCCCGGCAATGCCCCATGTGCATCGGTCCGGTCGGGTTCGCCGACACATATTCGATGTTGACGGTGATCCCGTCGCCCAGCGTAGAGCGCCCGTAATCGGCGCCTGCGACCGGCACCGCGGCCAGCTCGCCGCGCCAGGCATCGTCGGTCAGCTTCATGTTGATGAAGCCCGGTCCCGCCACGCTCGCGCTGTCGACGGACTCGATCTTGCCGAGTTCGACGACCAGCGCATCCGCCAGCACGCGCGGGTTGGTCTTGGCGGGCTTGGCCAGCACCATCGCCGCGTTGGTCGCGAGATCGCCGTGGCTTGCATCGCGCGGCGGCTCGACCGTCACGTTCTTGCGGTCGAGCCCGGCCGGCAACAGTCCCGCCTCGGTCAGCGTGTCGAGCGCCGCATCGATATGCGCGGCGAAGCGGGTATAGAGCGTCATGACAATTCCGGTATCGTAAGGAAGCGGGGGCTCTAGCTCAAAGCAGGGCCGGGCTCAATTCATCCCGCACCGGCCCGGTCAGGTGCGGACCAGCCCCTCGATCGCCAGGGTCCGGGCGCTGGCCGGAAACAGCGTCGCCATCGCGCGGCCGGGCTCGACGCCGAAATGCGCCGCGACCGCGCCGCCGATGAACGCGTCGAGCGCCATGGTCGGTCTGAGGTCGCGCCCGTCGTAAAGCGCCCCTGCCCCCAGCCCCGGCCAGTCGGCGATCACGCGCCCGTCCGCGACCCCGCCGCCCAGCACCATCGCCGACGCGCCCGTCCCGTGATCGGTGCCGCCGGTCCCGTTGACCGCGACGGTCCGCCCGAACTCGGTCGCGACAAGGACCATCGTCTCCGCCCAAAGCGGCCCGAGCCCCGTCTGCAACGCGCCGATCATCGCATCAAGGCCCTTGAGCTGCGCGGCGAGGCGCCCGCGCTGGCCGGCATGCGTGTCCCAACCGCCGGTCTCGATCATCGCGATCCGTGCGCCGTTCTCGGGCGCGATCAAGCGCGCGGCGAGCGTGCCCGTCGCCGCCGCATTCTGGCCGTTCGCCGCGGCGAGGTCGCTGGTCAGGCTCCGCGTCGCCATCGCCTCGCTCCACAGGCCATGAAGCTGCGCGTCGCCCTGATACAGCATCGCGACACGCTGGAGCAGGTCGTCGGACGCATCGGGCAGGTTCGACGGCGCATAGGAGGCGACCTCCCGCCGGCCGCGCAGCGCCATCGGCACGGTCGCGGCGACCGCGATGCCGCGCGCCGAATCGGCGGGCAGCAGGTCGAGCAGGCGATTGAGCCAGCCGTCCTTGACCTGATAGGCGGTGGCGCCGCCCGTCTCGAGGACGTTCTGCCCATCGAAATGCGATCGGTCGCGATAGGGGGACGCGATCGCATGCGCGAACACCGCCTCCTTGCGCGCATAGAGGCTAGCGGTCGTCGCGAGCGCGGGATGCAAAGTGAACAAGCCGTCGAGCCTGGTGCCGGACGCGAAGTCCGCGGCGAGATCGCCGCGGGCGCCCGCGAAGGCCGGGTCGCCGACCGCACCGATCGTCCCCAGCCCGTCGGCCGCGCCGCGCTGGATGATGAAGACGAACCGCTTGGCGGTGGCGGCGCGGGCAAAGGCCATGCGCGGTGCAAAGGCGCTGGCGAGGCCGCCGAGCAGGGCGGAGGTGATGACGTGACGACGGTCGAGCATGGCTTATCTCCGCATCGATTCGGGCGCGACGAGCAGCAGCGCGAGCGCCTGCCCGGGGCTTTCGGCGCGCGCCAGCGCCGCGGTCGTGGCGGCGCTCACCGATCCGGGGAACAGCGTCGCCGCCAGTCTGCGGGCATCGATCGCCCCGCCCGCGCGCGAGGCGAACCGCTCCGCCGCCTCGACCCGGCGCATTATCGCATCGGGCCCCGCCCAGCTCGCGGCGATATCGTCATAGCCGGCCGGCTGCCCGGGCTTCCACACCGGCTGGCCAAGCTGCGTCAGCAGGCCGGCGATCGCCCCCGGCTGAACACTGGTCATGCCCAGCGCGCGCATCGCCGCGATCGACCATTCCCAGGGCGTCTTGAATTTCACCGGCGTCTCGATCCAGGCCTCGGGCGATGCGATCAGCGCGCGGTACACGCTCGGCAGGTCGCCGCCGGTTTCGAGGAAGACGGCCCGCAAGCGTGCGACCATCGCCGGCGGCGGCACGTCACCGGCGAAATGCCGGGCAAGCTTGGTCGCGACATGCGTCGCGGTCGCCGGGTTCACTGCGAGGTCGCGCAAGACAGCCCCCGCCTGGTCCTCGCCATCCTCTGCATAATGTTTTCCCAGCACGGTCCGCACGCCAGGTTCGTGGACCGCCGCCGCGAACCGGAACCGCCCCGCCGGGCCCTGGTCCCGCCCGCCGCCACGCCCGAGGCCCGCCACCGTCCACCCCGTCATCGCTCGCGCGAGTTCGGTGACGTCGTCCTGACCATAGCCAGTGCGCACCCCCAGCGTGTGCAGTTCGAGGATCTCACGCGCGAGGTTCTCGTTTAGCCCGACCTTGCGCCCGCCCCGCGCCGCGACCCGCATGCCGAGTGCGCTGTTCGGTCCGACCGACACCGCCTGGTCGAGATAGAGCAGCATCGCCGGGTGCCGTTCGACCGCCGCCAGCATGTCGCCGAAACGCCCCAGCACGTGCGGCCGGATCGCCTCGAACTCGAGCGTCCCCGCCAGCCCGACCACCGTCAGCCGGTCGGCCGACACCGCAAAGTGATTCGCCCAGAAATGCACCAGCCGCTCGACGAACGGAGTCTGCGTGGTGAGCGCGGCGATCGCGCGCGCGGCAACCGCAGCACCGTAATCGTCCCGCGCCTGCTTCCCAATCGCCTGCCGTGCGGCCCGCACCGCGTCGCTGCGCACCGGCGGTGTCGCCGGCGCGGTGCGCATGGCATCCGGCGGCGGTGCGGCCGCGCGAGCCGCACGTTGCGCTTGCTGATAGCTGGCGAGATCGGTTGCAACGCGCGCGCTGTCAGGGGCGGCGGCAATCGCCGGCGGGCGGATCGCAAACGCCGGCATCTGCGCCGATAGCCAGTCCCTGCCGTTACCGACCACGTCGTCGGGTCGCGCACCAATTCCGAACCGGTTCAATGCGATGCTCGCCTGCGTCATCCGTCATCTCCTGCGGTCTGGTCCTAGGCTGGGAGTGTCGCAGGATTATGCCAATCGCGGCGAATGGTTGCCGTGCACGCCGTGCAAGTGCGACGGACTCCTTTGCAATTGCTGCTTATGCTGCACCGCAATATCTTCAGGGCATCAAAGCTGGGTGACCACCCGATTGCGCCCGGTACGATCTTTCACTGCGGAGCACATATCATGCGCAAGACCGTATACGTCCTCGCCGCCGCGGCGGCCGCCCTCACCTCGACGATCGGCATGGCCAAGGAAGCCAAGCAGTCCTTCGAGTATGAAGGCAGCACCTATGTCTACACCAGCAGCGTCGAGAACGGCCGCCAGGTCATCAACGGCCGCCGATTCCCGTCGGGCCAGGCATTTCACCTGATCGTGCGCGGCGACCGCGTGTCGGGTACGGCAGGCGGCGTGCCGGTCGCCTTCGCGACGACCGAAGCATCGGGCGCGGCCGGCGGTATCGCCGCCGTCGCACGCTAAGACGCTGACGGCTCAGCCGATTTCGCGCGGACATTAATCCCGCGAAATCGGCCGGGCTTCAGAACCCCTCGGGCAGATCGATAGGCCCGACCAGCTCGCGGTAGCGCGAGATGGCATAGCGATCGGTCATGCCGGCGATGAAGTCGGCGATGTGCCGGCTGCGATCCGGGTCCGCCTCGGGCAGGCGGTCGCGCCATTCCTCGGGGATCGTGCCGGGGTCGTCGCGATAGATCGCGAACAGCCCGGTCACGATCCCGTGTGCGGCATCCGCCGCAGCGATCTGGCGCGGATGATGATACAGGTTCGCGTACATGAACCGCTTCAGATCGCGTTCTTCCTCGCGCATCGCATCGGAAAAGCCGACAAGGCATTCGCCCGCGTTGCGCACGTCCTCGACGCTGGTGACGCCGCTCGCAGCGATCCGGCGACGCGTTTCGGCGATCAGGTCGTTTGCCATCGTGCCGATCTGCGAGCGCACAAGTTCACCCATCAGTCGCTTCGGCTCGACATCGGGGAAGCGCGCGCAGGTATCGTCCCAGCCGCGCGCGATCAGCGGGACCGCCATAAGCTGATCGAGCGTCAGCAATCCTGCGCGCAAGCCGTCGTCAATGTCATGATTGTCATAGGCGATGTCGTCGGCGATCGCCGCGACCTGCGCCTCGAGCGACGAGAAGCTCGTCAGCGCAAGATCGAAGGCCGAATCCGCCACGCGCAGCGCCCAGCCGGGGTGGCGGACCGGGCCGTTATGCTTGGCCAGCCCTTCGAGCGTTTCCCAGGTTAGGTTTAGCCCGTTCCACCGCGGATAGGGGCGCTCTATCTCGGTCAGCGTGCGCAGGGTGTGGCCATTATGGTCGAACCCGCCCTGCCCGGTCAGCGCGATCTTCAGCGCATCCTCGCCGGCATGACCGAAGGGCGGATGGCCGATGTCATGCGCGAGGCACAGCGCCTCCGTCAGATCCTCGTTGAGCGCGAGCGTGCGGGCGACCGCACGGCCGATCTGCGCGACCTCGAGACTATGGGTCAGCCTGACGCGAAAATGATCGCCATCGGGCGCCATGAAGACCTGCGTCTTGTGGCGCAGCCGGCGGAAGCTGATCGAGTGAATAATCCGGTCGCGATCACGCTGGAACGCGTCGCGCGGGCCACGGACGGTCCCGTTCTGTTCCTCGTGAAGCCGACCTTTGCTCCGAGCCGGGTCCGAGGCCCAGGGCGCACGTGCGCTCACTTGGCGGGCAACTTCGTGACGACCTGACCGGCATCGCTGGTGAAGGAGAAGGTCGAGACGCCCTCCTTGGCGAGTGCATTGACGAAGGTCCGCGCCTCCGCGGCGGTCTTGAACGGCCCTGCCAGCACGCGGTTCGTCGCGCCCCACGGCGCCGTCCAGCCGCCACGCGTTCCGACAACGGTCGGCGCCTTCGCCTTCACGCCCTTCCACGCCTTGGGCAGGTCACCCTCGGTCGCGCCGGTCGACACCTGGACCCAGATGCGCTCGGGGTTGGCGCGCGCGATCCGCTTCTCCTCTGCCGCTGCCTTGTCGGCGATCGCCTTCTTCTCGGCGGCGGCCTTCTTCTCGGCGGCGAGCTTCTTGTCGGCAATCGCCTTGCGGTCGGCGATCTTCTTGTCCGCCGCCAGCTTCGCGCGTGCCGCCTTCGCATCCGCGAGCCGGGTCGCAGCCAGCGCCGCCTCCTGGGCGGCGGTATCGCGCTCCGCCTTGGCCTTGGCGTCTGCAAGCGCACGTGCGCCGGCGTCGTCGCCCGCGCCGGCCCCGGAGGCCGTTGCCGGCACCACGGGTGCAGCCCGAGCGATCGGCGCGACGCCGAGTTCGGATGCCGGGATCGACAGCCCGGCAATGATCCGTGCGAGGATCGAATCCTCGCTGACGGGGATGGTCCGCCCGGTCACAGCAGGCGTAGCGGCGACCACGACCTGCGTCGGGGTCGACCCGATGCCGGGCGCGACGGCAGCGGGCGTCGCCGGGAGCGTTGTAGCGGCGACACCCGCTGCCGCTGGCGTGGTCGGGACCGCCGTCGATACCGGGGCCGTCGTGGCGCGCGGGATTACCGGCGGCGTCGTTCCAGCCGTCGTCGCCGGAGCGGTCGGCAGCGCCGCCATCTGCGCGACGATCGCAGAGGGCAGCGCACCGGGCGTATCGGGCGCGCGCGTCGGCGTAGACGCCGCCACGCTTGCCTGCGACGCACGGTTCGCGTCCGCCGCCGCGACCGACGTCGTCCGGGCCGGCAGGGGCTGGACGAAGGTCGATGTCGGCGCGGATGGGGCGAGCGTCGTGGCCGCTGCAGGATCGGTCGGCCGCTGGACCGCCTGCGTCGATGCCAGCACCACCGGCGGCTTGGGCAGCGGCTGGACCATGACCATCGGTGCGGACGCCTGCACGGTTGCCGCCGGGCGGACGGGCGAAGGCGTTGGGGCCGGAGTCGGCGCAGGGGTCGGCGTCGGCGTCACAGCAGCGACTTCGACGCGACCCGACCGTGCGGTCTTGTCGCGGCGTGCGGCCGATCGATCAGCGGCGACCTTGGCACGGCCCGTCGGCTGGGGTGCGGGCTGCGGCTCGGCCGCCGCGAGCATCACCGGCGCGGTCGGATCTGCACCCAGTTGCGGCAGGACGGGCGTCATCCGCGCATCGGCGATCCGCTGCGGAGTCGCATGCACTTCGCCGAAATGCACTGCAAAGGCGCGGTCTGCGGGCGCAAGCAATGGCAGACGCTGAAAAAAGGGCTGCAGACCGCGCGCCGCAGCCCCGGGCATCATCGTCGTGACGATCGTCTCTGCGCCGCGCACGTCGTTGTTCATCGCCAGGATGAACGCACGCGCGCGCCACGCCCCGCGGTCCTTCTTGAGGACCAGCGGATCGAGCTGCTGCAGTGCCAGATCACGCTTGCCGGATATGCCGAGTGACAGGGCGTAACGCCGGACAGTCTCGTCATCGGGGGCATCGCGCAACGCGACACGATAGTCGCGCTGCGCCCGGTCCTGTTCGCCGATCAGGTCATAGGCCAGCGCGCGATCCGCGGCATAATAGCGCGGCTGGAGCCCGAACGCCTCGGCCTGCGCGAAATAGCGGAGCGCCTCGCCCGGTCGCTCGGAGCGGACCAGGATAGAGGCCATGCCGGCCTTCACCCGGCCGTTGCGCGGATCAACCTTCTCGGCGCGCGCGAACAGCGCCGCGGCACCGCTCAGATCACCGAGCCCGATGGACAGATCCCCCGCGCGTACCAGTGCATCGACATTGCGGGGGTTTGACGCAAGCTGCCGCATCGTGTCGCCGAGGCGATCCGCGTCGGTCGTTCCGGGCAGGGGCTGGACGACTTCCTGCGCGCGCGCGCCGCTCGGGGCGGTGACCAGGACCAGCGCGAGCGCGGCAGTCAGGAGATGATGGGTCGGGAAGATCATGGGTGCCCGTAGCTAGACCCGAGCGCGCGGGAACGGGCAACATGTCGCGGCGCGCTACGCGCCAGGACGGGGCGCGCCGGCGACGAACCGGCGCGCCCCTTTGTGCAGGCCGTTACTGGTTGTTCTGACGGTGCAGAAAGCGCGGAATGTCGAGCGGATCGGTCGGGGCCGCCTCGCCGTCTTCCTTGGCCGCGCCGCGCGCCGCATTCGACATGCGCTCGAACAGCGTACCACCGAGCTTGACGCGCGGCGTCGCCGGCGTGGCGGCCTCGGGCGCAGCTTCCGCGCCCGGGGCGAGCCAGCGACGGCGTGCACCACCCTCGTCCGCAGCCGGCATCGGCGCCGGGGCCGCGGGCGTGGGAGCGGCATAACGATCGTCCGCGTAGGAGCGCGGCGGAGCCTGATAGGCAGGCGCCTGGGGCGTGCGCGCGGTCGGCTGCGGCGCAGGCTGAGCCTGGACCGGCGGCTGCACCGGGGCGGGTGCAGGTGCCGCCTGTGTCGGCGCGGGGGCATAGGACTGCGGTGCGGCCGGTGCGGCGGGGACCATCTTGTCCTGACCCAGGACGAGTTCCTCGTCGGCGGTGCCGGACTGTACCGCGTCCGCGCTCGACAGGTCGAGCGGCTCGTCGCCCGTGCCAGTCGTGCCGGTCGGCGCTGCGGGCTCGCTCGGACGGAACGACGTCGATTCGTCGTTCTTGCGGCCCATGCCGAAGCTGAACGAGCGCGTCGGCTCGGGCGCGACGGCGGGCTTGGCGTCCGCATCGATCCCGGTCGCGACGACCGAGACGCGGATCTTGCCCTCGAGCTCCTGGTTGAACGCCGAACCCCAGATGATGTTGGCATCGGGATCGACCAGGTCGCGAATGTGATTCGCGGCTTCGTCGACTTCGAGCAGGCGCATGTCGTCGCCGCCGGTGATCGAGATGATCACGCCCTTGGCACCCTGCATGCTGACGCCGTCGAGCAGCGGGTTCGAGATCGCCTTCTGCGCAGCCTCGAGCGCGCGGTTGTCGCCGCTCGCCTCGCCGGTGCCCATCATCGCCTTGCCCATTTCCTGCATCACCGAACGGACGTCGGCAAAGTCGAGGTTGATGAGGCCGGGCATGACCATCAGGTCGGTGATGCTGCGGACGCCCTGCTGCAGCACCTCATCCGCCATCGAGAACGCTTCCTTGAAGGTCGTGTTCGCGTTGGCGATGAGGAACAGGTTCTGGTTCGGAATGACGATCAGCGTATCGACGTACTTCTGCAGTTCCTCGATGCCGCCATCGGCCGACTTGGCGCGACGATTGCCCTCGAACGCGAACGGCTTGGTGACCACGCCGACGGTCAGGATGCCCATGTCGCGCGCCGCCTTGGCGATGACCGGGGCGGCACCCGTGCCGGTGCCGCCGCCCATGCCGGCGGTGATGAAGCACATGTGCGCGCCTTCGAGCATCTTGGCGAGCTGGTCGATCGTCTCCTCGGCGGCCGCGCGGCCGATCTCGGGACGCGAGCCAGCACCGAGGCCCTGCGTGATCTTGGTGCCCAGCTGGATCCGCTGCGGCGCGGTCGACTGCTTGAGCGCCTGCGCGTCGGTATTGGCGACGAGGAAGTCGACGCCCTGGACGTCGGCCCTCATCATGTTCGCGATCGCGTTACCGCCCGCGCCACCGACCCCGATCACCGCGATGCGGGGGGCCAGCTCGTCCACTTCGGGACTCAGAAATTCGATGCTCATCGCCTGCTTCTCCGCCCATCCCGGTGATACGCTACGGCCGGGCCCCTGATTAACCTGTGTGCACCAACGCTACCGGCTGTTCCAGCCGAAATAGCGTCAGCCGTTTCGAAACTCTCAATAATTCGCGCGTGCCGCCTGAATCAACTTGCGGACCATGCCGATTCCCTTCGGCCGGTGAACGATCGTCCGCTGCGGTGCAATACCGCGCAGGTCGATCGGATCGGTCGCCGCATAGAAGGCCAACCCCGCTAGCGTCGCAAATGCCGGTCCGCCATGCGCCTCGGGCAGAGCGGTCAATCCGCGCGGTCGGCCGATCCGGACCGACCGCCCCAGCGCCTGTTGCGCATAATCGGCAATGCCCTTCAGCTCCGCGCCGCCGCCGGTCAGCACGACCTGGCGCCCCACCGGCCCCTCGAACTTGAGCGTGCTCAGCGCATTGCGCACCTCGCCCATCTGATGTTCGAGCCGCTGGCGGATCACGCTGATCAGCTGCGCCTTGGTGATCTGCGCGCCCTCGCCCGCGCCGTCCTCGGCCGAAATCGGCATGACCGGGATCATGTCGTGATTGTCGCGCGGGGAGGCATTGGCCGAACCATGGAAGCACTTCATCCGCTCGGCATTCTGCCGCCGCGTGCCGAACGCGCTGGCGATGTCGTCGGTGATGTCCTGCGCACCGATCGGGATCGAGGTCAGCCCGACGAGCATGCCGCCCGCGAACAGCGACACGTTGGTGATCCCCGCCCCCATCTCGACCAGCGCGACGCCCAGCTCGCGCTCCTCGTCGCTGAGGCACGCAAGCCCGGTCGCGACCGGCGAGGCGATGATCGACTTCACCTCGAGATGCGCCGAACGCACGCACAGATCGAGATTGCGCACCGGCGAACCGTCCGCGGCGACGACATGGATATGCACGCCAAGCCGGTCGGCATGCAGCCCGAGCGGCGTCTTCACGCCCGTCAGTCCGTCGAGCGTGTAGAGCGCGGGCTGCGCGTGCAGCACCATCCGCCCCTGCGGATCGATCGAGTTTCGCCCCGCCGCGAGCAACGCATCGATATCCTGCTGCTCGACGCGGTGGCCGCCCAGTTCGAACTCGACCTCGGCGACGTCGGACACGAGCCCGCCGGCCGAGAAACCGACCCAGACATTCTCGATGTTGATGCCCGCAATCCGCTCGGCCTGCTCGACCGCTTCGCGTACCGCGGCCTCGGTCGTCGCCATGTCGGCGATATAGCCGCGCTTCACGCCGCGGCTCTCGCGCTGGCCGGTGCCGAGTACGATCAGCTCGCCGCCATCCCCCTTTTGCGCGATCATCGCCGAAACCTTCGACGACCCGATATCGAGCGCCGTGATCAGCCCTTCCGGTGCCACCTTCGCCATGTCATCCCTCCCCGCCCGTTACGTTCGCGTCCGCCGTCTGCGACGGTATAGTCGTCTGTGGCTCGCTGGATACCGGCGCGGGCACGTCGACGCTGTGCGCCAGGCTCGCACCCGGCTTGCGCGCGACCAGCTTGGTCGGATCGCGCATGTCGAAGCGGATCCAGCCACGCCCGAGCAGCGGCCTTGCGCCGTCGAGCTCGGCAAACTTAACCAGCGCACGCGGCGCCCCGTCCTCGGGCAATGCCAGCGTCTCGCCGCTTTCGAAGGTCAGGTCCCAGCGCCGGTTGCCGACCCAGGTCGCCGCCTTCACGCGCGGCTTGAGCGCGGGGGCGGCGGCGAGCAGCGCCTGGTAGGACGCCTCCTGCCGGTCCGCGCCGGGTCCGATCACCAGCGGCAGGTTCGGGATCGCATCGGGCTGCACCGGTTCGAGCAGCACACCCGACGCATCGATCAGCGTCAGATTGCCATTGTCCTGCCACACCGCCGCGGGGGTCCGCTCGACGATGTCGACCAGCAAAGTATCGGGCAGCCGCCGCGAGACATGCGCGTCCGCGATCCAGCCATAGCGCAGCAATTTCTGGCGCACCGCCTCGAGATCGACGAGCGGCATCGCGCGGCTCTGCTGATCGAGCGCGACCGCATAGACCGACATCCGGTCCATCCGCTTCAGCCCGGTGACCTCGATCTGGTCGACCTTGAACCCGGCGCGCCCGGCGCCTTCGGCCATCGCGCCGCCGATCATGCCGGGAATGCCGATCCAGGTCGCCGCCGCGATCACGACCGCGCCGCCCGCGCCCAAGATCGACCAGGTCGCGATCTTTTTCAGCGTTTCCTCGCTGACCGGGAGCATCCCGACCAGCCGATCGAGCACCGACACCTTCTTGACCGCGACCTTGCGCCGCGGGGCGGGCCGCTTGGGTGGCGGGCCGCGCTTGATCGTCCGGCTCATGGCGCCCCGCCCGGCGCCAGCGGATGATCCGACAGCGCCTCGTCGACGATCGCCTGGACGAGCTCGGCATAGCTCATGCCGATGTGCCGCGCCTGTTCGGGAACGAGGCTGAGCGGGGTCATGCCCGGCTGCGTGTTGACCTCGAGCAGGAACAGCCCGTCGACCCCGCGCTCGTCGTCCCAGCGGAAGTCGGAGCGCGATGCGCCGTTGCAGCCGAGCAGCCGGTGCGCCTCGAGCGCGAGGCTCTTGCAGGCGTCGGCGATCTCGTCTGGAATGTCCGCCGGGCAGACATGCTCGGTCATCCCGTCGGTATATTTCGCGTCGTAATCATACCAGCCGCTCTTGGGCTTGAGTTCGGTGACGCCGAGCGCGCGACCGCCCAGCACCGCGGTCGTCAGCTCGCGCCCGCGGATATACGGCTCGGCGAGCAGTTCGTCGAAGTCGATCCACGGCCCGACCGCGTCGCGCGCGATCGGATTGCCGTAATTGCCGCTGTCGGTGACGATCGCCACGCCGACCGACGACCCCTCGTTGACGGGCTTGAGCACATAGGGGCGTGCCATCGGATCCCCCTCGAACAGGTCGACCGAGCGGACGATCCGTCCGCCCGGCATCGGTACACCGGCCGGGACGAGCAGCAGCTTGGTCAGCACCTTGTCGATCGCGATCACCGAGGTCGCAAGCCCCGAATGCGTATAGCGCAGCCCCATCAGGTCGAGCAGCCCCTGCACCGAGCCATCCTCGCCGGGCGTCCCGTGCAGCGCGTTGAACACGAGATCAGGCCTGGCTTCCGCGAGCCGGGCGGCGACGTCGCGTCCCATGTCGATCCGCGTGACGCGGTGACCGAGCGATTCGAGCGCATCGGCGCAGCCATTGCCCGACATCAGCGAAACCTCACGCTCCGCCGACCAGCCGCCCATGAGGACGGCGATGTGAAGCGGACCGCTCATTTCGCCACCCCGACCCGCTGGATTTCCCATTCCAACGTCACTCCAGAATGCGCCTTCACCTTGGTCCGTACCTCTTCACCCAGCGCCTCGATCTCCGCGCTCGACGCGGACCCGAGGTTCAGCAGGAAATTGCAATGCTTCTCGCTGACCTGTGCGTCGCCGCGAGTCAGCCCGCGGCACCCGGCGGCGTCGATCAGCGCCCAGGCCTTGTGCCCCTCGGGATTCTTGAAGGTCGATCCGCCGGTGCGCGACCGGAGCGGCTGCGACGCCTCGCGCTCCGCGGCGATCCGGTCCATCTCGGCCCCGATGACCGCCGGCTCGCCGGGCGTGCCCGAAAACACCGCCTCGACCACGACCGCCCCCGCCGGCAGGTCCGAATGCCGGTATACATAGCCGAACCGCGCCGCGGGCCATGTCTCGACCAACCCGTCACGCGTGACGACGGTCGCGTCGATCAGGATATCGCTGACGTCGCGTCCATAGGCGCCAGCGTTCATCCGCACCGCGCCGCCGACCGTCCCCGGGATCCCGCGCAGGAACTCCAGCCCGGCGATCCCCGCATCGCGCGCGGCGCTGGCGACGGTAATCCCCATAGCCCCCGCCCCTGCGCGAACGCGACCGTCCTCAACCGACACCTTCGCCATTGCCTTGGGCAGCCGCACCACGACCCCCGGCACACCCCCGTCGCGGACGATCAGGTTGGAGCCGACGCCGACCGGCAGGACCGGCGTCGAAGGATTGAGGGTCTTCAACAACCCGGCCAGATCCTCGACATCCGCCGGCCGCACAAGCCACTCGGCAGGCCCGCCGGTCCGAAACCAGATGAAGTCCGCAAGCGACCCACCGGCCTCGACGCTCCCCCTGATGGTCTCCCGCGAAGGCGGGAGCCCAGTCCGGGTCGCCGCATTCGCGGGGACGCAAGGTGTCGCAGCGTTCACGCCGGCACCTTCGAACGCTCGACCGCGATCGCATCGGCCAGCCCGGCCGCCCATTTCGTGATGTCGCCCGCGCCGAGGCAGACGACCATGTCATCCGCCTCGATCGTCGCCGCCAGCTCGGCCGCCAGTGCATCCGCATCCGCGACCACGCCCGCAAACCGGTGGCCGCGCCGCTTCAGCCCCTCGACCAGAGCCGCCGCATCGACGCCCTCGACCGGCGCCTCGCCCGCCGCATAAACTGGCGTCACCAGCACCCGGTCCGCGTCGTTGAACGCAGTCTGGAAATCCTCCATCAGATTGCCGAGCCGGGAATAGCGATGCGGCTGCACGACCGCGATCACGCGCCCCTTCGCGCCCTCGCGCGCGGCGGCCAGCACCGCACGGATCTCGACCGGGTGATGCCCGTAATCGTCGATGATCGCGACACCGCCACCCTCGACCGGAACCTCGCCCACCTTGGTGAAGCGCCGCTTCACGCCGCCGAACTTGGCAAAGCCCTGCTGGATCGTTGCATCCTCGATCCCCAGCTCGAGCGCGACGCCGATCGCGGCCAGCGCGTTCTGGACGTTGTGGCGGCCGGGCATCGGCATCTCGATCCCCGCAATAGTCCGCGTCGCGCCATCGCGCGTCCGCACCACGCAATCGAAGCGGTTGCCGCCCGGGATCGGCGTCACGTCGACGCCGCGCACGTCCGCCTGCGCCGAGAAACCGTAGGTCACGATCCGCCGATCGCGCACGCGCGGCAGGATCCCCTGCACCTCGGGATGATCGAGGCACAACAAGGCCGCGCCATAGAAGGGCACGTTCTCGACGAACTCGACGAACGCATCCTTCACCGCGTCGAACGATCCGTAATGATCGAGATGCTCGGGATCGATGTTGGTGACGACCGCGATCGTCCCGTCGAGCCGCAGGAAGCTGCCGTCGCTCTCGTCCGCCTCGACCACCATCCAGTCGCTCGCGCCCAGTCGCGCATTCGATCCGTAGCTGTTGATGATCCCGCCATTGATGACGGTCGGGTCGACCCCGCCCGCATCGAGCAGCGCGGCGACCATCGACGTCGTCGTGGTCTTCCCGTGCGTGCCTGCAACCGCGACGGTCGACTTCAGCCGCATCAGTTCGGCGAGCATCTCCGCGCGCCGCACCACGGGCACGCGCGCGTTGAGCGCCGCCTCGACCTCGGGGTTCGAGCGCACGATCGCAGTCGAGACGACCACGACCGCCGCGTCACCGATATTCTCCGCGGCATGGCCGATCGCGACCGGAATGCCCTTGTCGCGCAGGCCCTGCACGACATAGCCCTCGGCCACGTCGGACCCCTGCACGCGGTAACCGAGATTCTTCATCACCTCGGCGATGCCCGACATGCCGATCCCGCCGATCCCGACGAAATGGATCGTGCCGATATCGGTCGCTACACCCTTCATGCAAATTGTACCTTTGGCTTGGATGGGCGCCCGACCGGCAGTCGCGACACCGGCGCATCGAGGCTTTCGACCAGATCGGCCAGATCGCTTGCCGCATTGGGCCTGCCGCAGCTGCGCGCGCGTCCCGCCGCGTTCTGCAGCGCGGCGGGATCGAGCCCGAGCTTCTGCATCTGCTTGGCGAGTTCGACCGCGGTGAAATCGCCCTGCCGGATCGTCCGTGCGCCGCCGGCGCGGGTGATCTCGCGGGCGTTGACGGTCTGGTGATCGTCGGTCGCGCCCGGCAGCGGCACCAGGATCGCCGGCCGCCCCGCCGCGGTCAGCTCCGCGATCGTCGAGGCGCCCGCGCGCGCGATCACCAGATGCGCCCAGGCGAGCTGTTCGGGCATGTCAGGCAGATAGGTGGCGAGCTCGGCCGGGATGTGATGCTCGGCATATTGCGCGCGTACCGCATCGATATCCTCGATCCGCGCCTGATGCGTGACCTGCAGGCGGCGCCGGAACGTCACGGGCAGCATCGCCAGACCATCGGGGACGACCTGAGACAGGATGCTCGCGCCCTGGCTGCCACCGGTCACCAGCACGCGGAAGATGCCATCCTCCTCGAGCAGCGGATAGGGCCTGGCGCGTAGCGCGAGTACCGCCTCGCGCACCGGATTGCCGACGAGATGCGTCTTGGCGAGAAGCCCGGAGGCGAGCCGTTCGGTCGGTTCGGACGAGGTCGCGATCGCGTCGACGCGGCGCGCCACGAGCCGGTTCACCCGGCCCAGTACCGCATTCTGCTCGTGCACCGCGGTCGGGATCCGATTCGCGAACGCCGCCAGCAGCGCGGGCAGCGCGGGATAGCCGCCAAAGCCGATCACCGCCGCCGGCTTGAACGTGCGATAGAGTTCGCGTGCCATCATCCGCCCGCGCCACATCGATCGCGTCGCCTTGGCCCAACCCAGCGGTCCGCCGGTAAAGCGCCCGGCGGGAAGGACATGCGTCTGGATTCCCTCGAACAATCCGGGGAAGCGCACGCCGCGCTCGTCACTGACCAGCGCGACGCGGTGGCCACGCCTCGTCAGCTCAGCGGCCAGCGCCGCCGCCGGCACCATGTGACCGCCGGTCCCGCCTGCCGCGAGCACGAAATGCCGGGGACGTTGATTCACAGTCATTCACCACTCCAGCGGACGACATAGGGGCTCCGCGTGAGAAACGGATTGCGCCGGGTAAACGCCAGCAGCAACCCCATGCCGACCGACAAGGCGATCATCGACGAGCCGCCATAGCTGATGAACGGCAGCGTCATGCCCTTGGACGGTGCGAGCCCGGTGTTCACCGCCATGCTGACCAGCGCCTGTGCACCGAACTGCGTCGCCAGCCCGGCCGAGGCCAGAAGCTTGAATTCATCCTGTTCGTCCAGCAGCTTGACGAACACGCGCACGACGATCGCAAGGAAGATCACCGCGATCACCGAACAGGCGATCAGCCCGAATTCCTCGCCGATCACCGAGAAGATGTAATCGGTATGCGCCTCGGGCAGCCCGAACTTGGCGATGCCGCCGCCGGGCCCCGTACCGGTCCAGCCGCCTGCGGTCAGCGTGTTGTGCGCGGCGTTGGTCTGGAAATGATCAGACGCGCCCTCGCCCTCGATTCCCGGGAACAGGAACGCGTCGATCCGCGACCGCGCCGTGCCGTAGAACATATAGGCCGCCACCAGCCCGACCGGCACGCAGCCGACCAGTCCCGCCATCACGCGCATCGGCGTTCCCGCGATCATCAACAACGCCATCCACACGGTGCAGTAGATGATCGTCTGGCCGAAATCGGGCTGCAGCATCAGCATGACCGCGATCGTGCCGGTCAGCCCGCCCGTGATCAGCACGGTCGGCAGTTCGGGATCCTTCGCGCGCAGCGACAGGAGCCAGGCGACGGTGACGATGAAGACCGGCTTCAGGAACTCGGAGGGCTGGAACTGCGCGAAGCCATAGCCGATCCAGCGGCGCGCACCGTTGACCTCGGATCCGACGAACGGCGTCACCGCGAGGATCAGCAGCAGCACCGCCGCCGCGGTCAGCGCCATGCGCCGCGCCATTGCGACGGGCATCATCGACACCCCGAACAGCACCGGCATCGAGACGCCGACCCACATCAGCTGACGCCAGAAATAATAGAGCGGCGTCAGTTTGTGATGCTCGCCCGAATAGCGCACCGCGGTCGCTGGCGACGCCGCGGCCACCGCGATCAGCCCGATCGCGATCAGGAACAGCGTCAGCAGCAGCAGCATCCGGTCGATATCCCAGAACCACGTGCCGAGCGGCGACTGATCGCCACGCCCGCCGCGCCGCTTCATCTTCGCGACGATCCCGGTCTTCTGCCCTGCGCTCATCATCGGTGTCCGCATATCGCTCATGCCAACGACTCGACCGCCGCGCGGAAGGCCGCGCCGCGCGCTTCGTAATCGGCGAACTGGTCGAAGCTCGCACAGGCTGGGGACAACAGGATCGTGTCGCCGGGCCGGGCATTGGCCGCCGCGCTGCGGACGGCCGCGTCGAGCGTGCCGACATGGTCGACCGGCATTGACCCGGCCAGGATCTCGGCGAACCGCGGCCCGGCCTCGCCGATCGTATAGGCGTGAACGACATGGCCGAAGCCGGGCCTGCACGCATCGAGGTCATCCCCCTTGGCGCGCCCGCCGACGATCCAGTGGACCCGCTCGAACGCCGCCAGCGCGGGCGCCGCGCTCTCCGGATTGGTCGCCTTGCTGTCGTCGACATAGGCGACGCCGTCATAGGAGGCGATCTGCTGCATGCGGTGCGGCAGGCCGGTAAAGCTGACCAGCCCGCGATCGATATCGACCTCGCTCACGCCCAGCGCGCGCGCGATCCCCACGGCGGCACGCGCGTTCAGCGCATTGTGCGGCCCCTGGAGCGATGGCCAGCCGGCCTGGTCGCCGATGTCGATACGGTCGATGAACTGGATCGGAAGGTCAGCGGGCGCATCACCCAGAAGACGATGGTCGGCCTCTGCGCCGTGATCGACGATCGCGAGATGCGGCGTCGTCTGCATCGCGAACAGCCGCGCCTTCGACGCCGCATAGCCGGCAAATCCGTCATAGCGATCGAGATGGTCGGGGGTGATGTTGAGCAAGACCGCGACGTCGCAGTCGAGCGTCTGCGTCAGGTCGATCTGATAGCTCGACAGCTCGAGCACATAGACGCCGCCCTCGGGCAACGGATCCTGCCCCAGGATCGGCAGCCCGATATTGCCCCCCATCAGCGTCGGCACGCCCGCGGTCCGCAGGATATGATGCACGAGCGCCGTGGTGGTCGACTTGCCGTTCGTGCCCGTGATCCCGACGACCTTGTGGCGCGGCAGGTCGGCGCGGGCTTGCGCAAAGAGCTCGATGTCGCCGATGACGGGAACGCCCGCCGCACGCGCGTCCGCGGCGAGCGGATGCGTGTTGAGCGGCACCCCTGGCGACACGATCAGTGCGTCGAACCCCGCCAGATCGTCCAGCGGATCAAACCGAAGATCGACGTCATCGAGGGTGACCGACAGGTCTTGAATGCTGTCCGCCAGAGCCTCGCGCTTCGTTTCGTCGGAGTCCCACGCGACAACGCTCGCGCCGCCGGCCACCAGCGCTTGCACCGTCGCCGCACCCGACCGCGCCAGCCCCAGCACCGCAAAGCGTTTTCCGCGCCAGGCCTCAGCGACGATCACCGCAGCTTCAACGTCGACAGGCCGACCAGCGCCAGGACCAGTGCGATGATCCAGAAGCGGATCACGACGGTCGGCTCGCTCCAGCCGAGCTGTTCGAAATGATGGTGGATCGGCGCCATCCGGAACACCCGCTTGCCGGTCCGCTTGTAGAAGAACACCTGGATGATCACGCTCATCGCCTCGGCGACGAACAGCCCGCCGATGATCCCGAGCACGATCTCGTGATGCGCGACGACGGCGATGGTGCCGAGCGCGCCACCGAGCGCGAGGCTGCCGGTGTCGCCCATGAACACCGCGGCGGGCGGCGCATTGAACCACAGGAACGCCAGACCGCCGCCGACAACCGCGCCGCAGAAGATCGCGAGCTCGCCCGCGCCAGGAACGTGCGGGATGCCGAGATAGTCGGCGAACTTCACATTGCCCGCGAGATAGACGATCACCATGAACGCGACGCTCGCGATGATCACCGGCATCGTCGCCAGCCCGTCGAGCCCGTCGGTCAGGTTCACGGCATTGCCGAACGACACGATCGTGAAGGCGGCGAAGACGGGGAAGAACCAGCCGAGATCGATATACATGCGCGACGTGAACGGCAGGTACAGATGCGGGCCGTTCTGCGACATGATGATCGTCGCGGCGATCCCGGCGATCGCGAATTCGAGCAGCAGTCGCGTGCGACCCGAAATGCCCGCGGTGCTCGCCTTCCGCACCTTGTCGTAATCATCCATGAACCCGATCGTGCCAAAGCCCAGCGTCACGAACAGGCACGACCAGACATAGGGATTGCTCAGGTCCATCCAGAGCAGGATCGCCAGCGTCATGCTGGTGAGGATCATCAGCCCGCCCATCGTCGGCGTGCCGCGCTTGGCGAGATGCGTCTGCGGGCCGTCGGCGCGGATCGGCTGGCCCTTGCCCTGACGCACGCGCAGCCAGCCGATGAAGCGTGGCCCGATGATCAGGCCGATGATCAGCGCAGTCGCGACCGCCCCGCCCGTCCGCGTCGACTGATAGCGGAGCAGGTTCAATATTCCCGGGAAACCCAGATGTGCGGCGATCCAGTACAGCATTTACGTCTTCCCGCCCCCGAGACTCGTCACGACCCGCGCGAGCCCTACACCGTTCGATCCCTTGATGAGAACCGCATCGCCCGGCGCCAGGATCGTCCGTAACGACGTCAGCGCGGCCGCAGCGTCGCCCACATGGACGGTTTCGACTTTACCCTCAAGCGCTTGCGCAAGCGGCGCCATCGCTTCACCGACCAGCAGCGCCATTTCGACGTTTGCCGCGAGGATCGGCTCGGCAAGCCCGGCATGATAGTCGGCCGACGCCTCGCCCAGCTCGCGCATCTCGCCGAGCAGCGCGACATGCCGCCCCGGCTCCTTGGCCAGCACGGCCAGCGTCGCACGCATCGACGCAGGGTTCGCATTGTAGCTTTCGTCGATCACGAGCGCCTGCCCGTCCGCCAGCGTCGTCATGAACCGCGCACCGCGTCCCTGCAGCCCGCCGAGTTCGGCGAGCGCCAGTCCCGCCAGCCCGAGATCCGCGCCCGCTGCCTCGACGCACGCGATCACCGCCAGCGCGTTCGAAACCCAGTGCATCCCCGGCTGCGCCATCGTGAAGCTCAGTTCACGGCCGTCCTGCTGGACCGTCACGAACGTCGCGCCGGTCGCCAGCCGAACCGTCTCGATCGCGCGGACATCGGCACCCTTCGCGATGCCGAAGGTCACGATCCGCGACGCATGCGGCGCCGCCGCCGCGGTCAGCCTTTCGCGATGCGGGCTGTCGAAGGGGACAATTGCGACGCCGTCCGGCTCGAGCCCGGCAAAGATCTCGCCCTTGGCGTCGGCGATCGCGCTTTCGTCGCGGAAGAATTCGGTATGCGCCGGCGCGATCGCGGTGACGACCGCGATATGCGGACGGACGATCTGCGTCAGCTCGGCCAGCTCACCCGCATGGTTCATCCCCATCTCGAACACGCCGAAACGCGCGTCGCGCGGCATCCGCGCGAGGCTCAGCGGGACGCCGGTATGGTTGTTGTAGCTCTTGACCGAACGATGCACCGCCCCCGGCGCGCCGCGATCGAGCGCCGCGAACAGCGCCTCCTTCGCGCTCGTCTTGCCGACCGATCCGGTAACGCCGATGATCGTCGCGCCGCTGCGCGCCCGGCTCGCGCGCCCGAGCATCTGCAACGCGGTGAAGCTGTCGGCGACCAGCACATGCGGATGCGCGCAGGGTTCGGAGACGATCGCCCCCGCGGCGCCCTGCGCGAACGCCTGGTCGAGATACAGATGGCCGTCGCTCGCCTCGCCCTTCATCGCGACGAACAGGTCGCCCGGACCGACCTCGCGCGAATCGAATGCCACGCCCGTCACGGCAAACTCGGCCGATGCCACCCCGCCGGTCGCGGCGGCGATCTCGGCAGACGTCCACAGGGGCACCGCATTGTTCATGCCGCACACTCGCGTGCGACGCCGACATCGTCGAACGGCAACACCATGTCGCCGACGATCTGGCCCTGTTCGTGGCCCTTGCCCGCGATCAGCACGATGTCGTCGCTGCCCGCCTCGTCGATCGCCGCCTGGATCGCCGCGCGCCGGTCGCCGATCTCGATCGCGCCGGGCGCGCCCTTCAGCACGTCGCGGCGGATCGCGGCGGGATCCTCGGTACGCGGATTGTCGTCGGTGACGATCACGCGGTCGGCATAATGCATCGCGACCTGCCCCATCGTCTCGCGCTTGCCGGTATCGCGGTCGCCGCCCGCGCCGAACACGACGATCAGCCGGCCGCCCGCATGCGACTTGAGCGCGGCGATCGCCGCCTCCAGTGCGTCCGGGGTATGCGCATAATCGACATAGACCGGCGCACCCGAGCGCGCGATGACCGCACGCTCGAGCCGCCCGCGCACGGGCTGCAACCGCGCGAGATTGGCGATGGTCGTCGCGATATCGCCCCCGGTTGCGATCACCAGCCCCGCAGAGACCAGCGCATTGGCGGCCTGATATCCGCCGATCAGCGGCAGCGTCACGCGGTAGGTCTGGCCCGCCGCCTCGATCGTCAGCCCCTGCCCCAGCAATGTCGGATCGCGATCAACCAGCCGCAGCGTATCCCCGCGCGTACCGACGGTCACGAGCCGATTGCCCCGCTCCCGCGCGAGGTCGATGACGCGCGCCGCCTGCGGATCATCGGCCCACACCACCGCCGCCCCATCCGGGCGCAGTACTTCCGAAAAAAGCCGGATCTTGGCGGTGAAATAGGCCGCCATGTCGCCGTGATAATCGAGATGGTCGCGGCTGAGATTGGTGAAGGCGGCCGCCGATACGGGCAGTCCCTCGGTGCGATACTGGGTCAATCCGTGGCTCGACGCCTCGAAGGCGAGATGCGTCACGCCTTCGCGCTCGAGCCCGGCGACATTCGACAGGAAGGTGACGACGTCGGGCGTCGTGAGGCCGGTGGTGACGCGTTCGTCGGCGGTCGTGACGCCCAGCGTCCCGATCGATGCGGCGTGATGGCCGGCCATCCGCCACAATTGGCGGGTCATCTCGACACAGCTTGTCTTGCCGTTGGTGCCCGTGATCGCGACCGTCGTCGCGGGAAAGGGTGCAAAGAATGCTGCCGCCAGCTGGGCGAACCGTTCTCGGGGGGTCTCGTCGGCGATGTACGCTGCACCCTCGACGGCGAGGCCCGGCCGCGCGACGATGCCGATCGCGCCCGCGCGGATCGCGTCGGCGATATAATCCTCGCCATTGACGCGCGCGCCCTCGAATGCCCCGAAGATCGTCCCCGGTGCGACCTTGCGATGGTCGATCGCGAAGCCCGTGACGTTGCCGTCATACGCGTCGCGCGGTGCAGATCCGTGCACTGATGCCCCGCCATCGCTGACGGGGCCCTTACCGATCAGCGTTGCCAGTTTCATGCACCGATCCTCATGTATCGCCCCTCATTCCGCACCGGACGTCGGCTTTGCGCCAAAGGCCGGCGTGCCCGGCGCATGCCACAACAGCGGCAACAAGTCGCTTTCGTCAATGTCGCGGTTCGCGTCAGGAATGACGCCGAGCATCGATCCGGTCCGGCTGATCACGCGCGATACCACCGGCGCCGCGGTCCAAGCTGCGGTGGTGAAGCCATAGGATTCCTTATTACCCTTTGCGGAATCAAGGGTAACCACAACGACGTAGCGCGGCGCGTCCATCGGAAACGCGGCGGCAAAGGTCGAGACGTTGGTGTGCTTGTTATAGCCCCCCGCCTGCGCGATCTCGGCCGTACCGGTCTTGCCGCCGACGCGGTAGCCGGGCGCCTCGCCCTTGCGGCCCGTGCCATATTGCACAACCAGCCGGAGCAGCTGCCGCATCCGCGCACTCGTCGTCGTGCTGATCACGCGTCGCCCGGCGGGAATATGCGCCGGATCGATCTTCAGCAGCGTCGTCGGGCGCCAGATCCCGCCATTGACCAGTGTCGCATAGGCGTTGGCGAGGTGCAGCGGCGTGACTGCGATTCCGTGCCCATAGGCCGACGTCATCAATGTGGTGCGGGCCCAGAAGGTCGGCCAGATCGGCCGGCCCTTCTCGCGCAGTTCGATATCGGGCTTGGTGTCGAAGCCGAGCTTGCGGAACATGTTCTGCATCCCGGCGGCACCGATCTGATCGGCGATCCGCGCGGTCGCAATGTTCGACGAATAGATCAGCGTCTCGGGGATGTTCAGCCAGCGCTTTTCTTCATCGCCCGGATCGTCGTGGATTGTGTAGCCGCCAACGCGCAGCGGGACGGTCGCGTCGAAGCGCCGCGCCATCGAGGTGACGGTGCCCGAATCGATCGCCGCCGCCATCGCGATCGGCTTGAACACCGACCCCAGCTCGTACACGCTCTGCGTACCCATGTTGCGCAGTTGCTCGGTGCCCGCCATGCCGACCCGGTTGGGGTTGAAGACCGGCATCGACGTCATCGCGATCACTTCGCCGGTGTCGACGTCGAGAACGATTCCCGCCGCGCTCTTGGCCTGGAACGACGCGACCGCACGCGCGAGCTCGCTTTCCATCGCCGCCTGGACGCGCGTGTCGATCGACAGCGCGACCGGCGCGCCGTTCAGCGCAGGGTTGGTCAGCCGCTCGTCGAGGACGCGCTCCATCCCCGACATGCCGTGGCCGTCGGTCGACAGGAATCCCAGCGCATGCGCCGCCATGGTCGACTGCGGATACAGGCGCTGCGTCTCGCGCGCGAACACGATCGCGGGTTCGCCGATCGCGTTGACCTGCTCGACCAGCGCAGGCGACGCGCGGCGTTGCAGGTAGCTGAAATTCACATCCTTGGTCAGCAGACCGTAGAAGAAGGCCTGGTTGCCGCGATCGGGCATCAGCGCCGCCAGCCGCGCGGCGATCTCGGTCGGATCGCCGATCATCTTCTTGGGATGAACCGCGATCGTCCATGCGTCGATCGTCCTGGCCAGCGGCGCGCCGTTGCGATCGACGATATCGCCGCGCGCGGCGATCGCCGCGGCGCGGGCACCGGGATCGCTCAGCGACGACTGGATCGCGAGCACGCCGAGCCGGCCGATCACGACCAGCACCGCGGCCCCGAACAGGAACATCAACATCATCAGGCGCGTGTGCGCGGTCGCGACCAGCGCGTGGCGCTGCGTTGCGGTACGCCGCTCGGAAACCGGCCGGGCGACGAGGGTGGTCAACGCAGACGCCCTGCCTCGGCCCGGGCGCCGCTCAGGATCGAACCCAGCGTGTTGTCGGACAGCAGCTTGCGGTCGAGCATCGCGACTGCCTGCGGACGGACCTTGGCGACCGCGGCGAGGCGCTCGGGGGCGGCCGCGCGGACGATCGCCGTGTCGGTGGCACGGGCGGTCTGGACGGTGGCGCGGACAGTGACGGGCTTGAGCGGCGCTGCGGCAGCGACTGCCTGCACGGCGACGTCGACCGCCTGCGGTGCCGCGGCGGCGGCGGCAACCGGCAGCGACGGCACGAGCAGCTGCGCGGTCTGGACGGTGGCGCCTGCGGGCCCGCCGATCTGATTCACGTCGAGGCTGGCGAGGGCCGATTCGCTGGCGACGAACTGCCCCGCGGTCGGCGCGGACAGCGCCAGCGTATCGCCGTTCCAGCGCTCGAGCTGCGCGAGGTTCGCGCGCGTGTCGAACTCGGTCTCGAGCGCGCGGATATCGCGCTCGGCCGAGCGGATCTGGCCGTTGACGGTCTCAAGCTTCTTGCGCTCGGCGGCCACCTGCAGCGAAACGAGGTAAAAGCCGAGCACGACGGCAACGCAGCCGCCGAACCAGCCCACACCCTTCAACCGATACGCCGCCGTCATGTCGTCACCTCTTCCGTCCAAGGTTGCGCGGAGGTCCGCCGCGCCGTTCGTAAAGTCGCAGAGCGTGCGCGCGGATTGCGCGCCAGCTCGTCCTCGCCGGCGCGCACGGGGCGGCCGACATCGGTAAAACTCGGTTCTACCACGGTTTTTGCCTGTGGAAGATGACGGGAACCTGAAGGCGCACTGCCCGACCGCGTGCGCAGGAAGCGCTTCACCATGCGATCCTCCAGGCTGTGGAAGGTCACGATGGCGAGCCGTCCGCCGGGCTTGAGCGCGCGCTCCGCCGCCAGCAGGCCATCGGCGAGCTCGCCGAGTTCGCGGTTGATATGGATCCGGATCGCCTGGAACGCGCGCGTCGCGGGGTCCTTCTTGTCGTGCGCCTTGTACCCCAGCGCGCGACGGACGACATGCGCGAGCTCCCCGGTGCGCGTCATCGGTCGTGCGGCCACGATCGCCCGCGCGACGCGACGCGACTTGGGCTCGTCGCCAAAATGATAGAGGACGTCGGCGATCTCGTCCTCGTCGGCCTCGTTGACGAAATCGGCGGCGGTCATGCCAGCCTGCGCCATTCGCATGTCGAGCGGTCCGTCCGACTGGAACGAAAAGCCGCGCTCGGCCTGGTCGAGCTGCATCGACGAGACGCCGATATCGAGCGTGACCCCGTCGACAGGCAGCGCGTCGCGCGCCTCGAGTTCGGCGACCATCGCGGAAAAGTCGGTGGCGACCAGCGTCAGCCGCTCCTCGCCATCGGCCCAGTCCTGTCCGGCCGCGATCGCGTCGGGGTCACGGTCGAACGCGATGACGCAGGCGCCGCGCGACAGCAGCGCACGCGTATAGCCGCCGGCACCGAACGTCCCGTCGACGATCGTCTCGCCGGGCGCCGGGGCCAGTGCAGCGATCACCTCGTCGAGCAGGACCGGAATGTGCGGGGCGGCGGGGATCGTCTCGCTCACAGCGAAATCCCTTTTTCGGCCATGTAGAAGCGCGCCATTTCCTTGACGACGGGGGGCATGTCGTCGGTGGCGACCAGCGCGGCGGGGTCCCAGATCTCGATATAGTCTAGGACGCCGTAGAAGAACGCGTGGCCCTTGATCCCGGCATAGAAGCGCGGGAAGGCGGGCATGATGAAGCGCCCCGAGCCATCGAACGGCACGGCCTCGCCCGACGCCGCGCGACGCTTGATATTATAGTCATATTCGCCGTCTTCACGGGTATTCTCGGCCTCGCGGCGGTCGAGCTTTTCGGCGAGCAGCGCGACATAACCCGGATCATAGGCGACCAGGCAGCGGTTCTTCTGGTGTGCGCCGATGATGATGGTTCCGCCGTCCTTGCCGTTCGCCTTGGGGGCATTTGCCGACAAGATCGTCCGAAGGGCGGAAGGGATGGCTACCCGGCCCTTGTCGTCGACAAGGCCGATGCCGTCTCCTTGATATCGCCCTCGATCCGACACGCCAATATCCCGCGAATGGCGCGCACGTCTTCCCGCCTCGAACCGCAGCCTTCGCCGCGGCCCGGCCGCGCAATCGCGAACGGTGAACGTGCCCCTGTGTTAATCTCCGTCTATCACAGCGGAACGGGGACGCAACGGGATATTTGGGGATTTCCGGGAATCAAGCGCTGTATTGCCCCTGATCCGGGACCATGTGCCCTGCCGGGACGGCTCCGCGCGCACATTGATCCACAGCAAGATCGAGTCGACCCTGGCATGCGGACGCGCTGCACGTCAGCGTGATCCCGTGATTTCCCCGGCGCGGCAGCGGCGGGAAGCCCGGATCAGTTCGGAGTAGCGGGTGCCTGTGCATTGACGCTGGGTGCGAGGCCCATTTCCGCCAGTGGCTCGTCGGCACCGTCGGCGGCAGCGGTCGTGTTCGACACGGCCATGTTCGCGACGACATCGGCCTGTGCCGAGCCGGCGGCGACCACGGGTCGTTCGCGCGTCGCCGACCCGATGATCGCGCTGGCGAGCCCGATGAAGATCACCACTGCGGCGAGCCCGATCATGCCGACCTTGATCCGCTGCATGGTTTGCGATGGTGCGCGTTGCGTCTGCATCTTGTCGCGCGCATCTACCCGATCATCGCGCACTTGTCGAATTTCACCATCCCGCGGCGCGGCGCCGCCCTCGCTCACACCAGGCCCTTCGCCGCACGCCATTCGGGATTGTACAGCGTCGAGAGGTAGCGGAACCCCGTATCGCACAGGATCGTCGCGATCCGCTTGCCCGGTCCGAGCTGCCGCGCCAGCGCGACCGCGCCAGCTACGTTGATCCCCGACGACAGGCCGAGGCACAGCCCCTCCTCGTCGAGCAACTGCCGGGTCCAGGCATAGCCTTCCGCGTCCGAGATCCGGAACTGCGTGTCGATCGGCGCGCCATCGAGATTGGCGGTGATCCGCCCCTGCCCGATGCCTTCCGCAACCGAGGACCCTTCGGACTTCAGCTCGCCATGCGCGTAATAGTTATACAGCGCAGCGCCGTGCGGATCGGTCAGCGCGATGCAGATCGCCTCGTCCTTGGCCTTCAGACCCAAGCCGACGCCGGCGATCGTCCCGCCCGTCCCCGCCGCGCAGGTGAAGCCGTCGATCCGCTCGTCCATCTGCCGCCACAGCTCTTCAGCGGTACCGATGATGTGCGCGTGGCGATTGGCGGTGTTGTCGAACTGGTTCGCCCAGATCGCGCCCGGCGTCTCTTCGGCGATGCGTCGCGACGTGTGCACGAAATGGCACGGGTTGGAAAAGGCGGCGGCGGGCACCAGCACGAGTTCGGCACCCAGCGCGCGCAACGTGTCCATCTTCTCGCGGCTCTGCGTCTCGGGCATCACGATGATCGTCTTGTAGCCCTTGGCATTGGCGACCAGCGCCAGGCCGATCCCGGTATTGCCCGCGGTCCCCTCGACGATCGTCCCGCCCGGCTGGAGCAGGCCACGCGCCTCGGCATCCTCGACGATGAACAGCGCAGCGCGATCCTTGATCGACGCGCCCGGATTGGTGAACTCGCATTTGCCGAAGATATCGCACCCCGTCGCGTCGCTCGGCCCCTTCAGTCGCACCAGCGGCGTATTCCCGATCAGGGCAAGCGTATCGGGGGCGGTCAGCGTATCGGATCTCATCTGCATCGCCTGTAGATGGCGCCACTGCCGGTCCGCCACAAGCGCGCTAAAACTATCCACCGGACAAGCCGGCGCACCAAGCCCCGTCAGGCCGCCCCTTTCACGCCGCGTCGCTCCTCACCGTTTCGATGCGGGCCTGAACGCAATCCAGCGCGTCGGACAATTTGGCGCCGAGCAGCAATTCGCCCCCCTCGTCGGCCAGGCAGAGCGCCTGGGTGATGAGCGTCGATATCGCCGACAGGCGCTCGGCGGCAGGAATTTGGCCCGGCATGCAACGTCCTCTTACAACGGTTCCGTGAAATATAGTGGCAGATGCGCGACATCGGACGACCCCGGTGCCTTTATTCCCCCGCCGCTACCGGTCGAATGTGGTGGCGCAACACTGCCGGACGCCATCGCCAATGCGACGAACCGGCGCATCCCGGGGATGACCCGTCCCGCCGCGCGCGCATCGCGGCCGCTACGGCTTGACGCGATTTGCTGCATGCGCGAAGCCCCGAAGATATGAAGAAGACGCTCCCCCTCACCGCCGTCGCCGCGCTGCTTGCGCTGGCTGCTTGCAACTCCAAACCGGCTGCACCCGAGGTGGTCGACAGCAATCCTGATCCGATGGCGAACCAGCTCGCCAATGCGGCGCCGGTCGAGCTGCCGCCGTCGATCAAGTCGGAGCAGACGATGCGCTGCAAGGACAACAGCCTGGCCTATGTGATCTTCTTCCAGGGGGGCAAGCAGGCCGTGGTTCGTCTCAAGGAAGGCGGTCCGGCCACGACGCTCAAGGCGCCTGCCGAGGGTGAGCCACTGGTCGCCGACGGCGGCTGGTCGATGACGGGCACCGAGAAGTCGATCGAGCTGACCCAGCCGGGAAAGCCCGGCCAGACCTGCCACACCTGATCCTTCAGCCGGCCACGGCCGGATGATCCCGCGCCCCGGATGACCACCAGCGTCGCCCGGGGCGTTGTTATGCCGCGATGCCTTGCCATCGGCGTCGCGCACCGGCACGCTGGCCGGCATGGCAACCATCGCGATCTACAGCCTGAAGGGCGGCGTCGGTAAGACGACGCTGGCGGTCAATCTCGCCTGGTGTTCGGCAACCCGGTCGGCCCGCCGCACGATTCTCTGGGACCTCGACCCGCAGGCCGCGAGCAGTTTCCTGCTGCACGGTACCGCAGGGCGGGATCAGGCCCAGGCGATGTTCTCCCGCGATATCAGCGTCGCCAAACGGGCCCAGCCGACGCCGGTCGCGAAGCTCGACCTGATCACCGCCGACGCCTCGCTCCGCGGTCTCGACCAGCTGTTTCACACGCTCGACAAGAAAAAGCGGCTCGGCAAGCTGATCGGCGCGCTGACCGATTATGATCGTGTCCTGCTCGACTGCCCGCCGGGACTTACCGAAACCGCCGACCAGGTGATGCGCGCCGCCGATCTGATCGTCGTCCCCGTCATCCCCTCGCCGCTGTCGCAACGCGCCTATGAGGAGGTGATCCGCCATCTCGGCGGCAAGGTGCCCGTGCTGCCCGTCCATGCGATGGTCGATCGCCGGCGGCGCCTGCATGCCGACGCGCTGGCCGCCAACCCCGACTGGCCGGTCATTCCGATGAGCAGCGTGATCGAGGCGATGACCGTACAACGCGCGGCGGTCGGGGCCTTCGCACCGCGCTCGACCGCCGCGGCGGCGTTCGATCAGCTGTGGCGGACGATCGAACATCGGCTGGCGGCGGGGTCGGCAGCGGGCTAAGGCGCGACCGATGGACATTCTCGATCCGCGCCTCGTGCTTGGCGGCTATGCGGCCGGCGTCTTCCCGATGGCCGACAGCCGCGACGCGATCGACGTCTACTGGGTCGAGCCGCGCCAGCGCGCGGTCCTGCCGCTCGACGGGTTCCGGCTCTCACGCTCGCTACGCAAGACCATCGTCGCAGACCGTTTCCGCGTCACCGTCGACACGGCGTTCGGCCAGATCCTCGCGCTCTGCGCCGAAAGCGTCGAGGGCCGGCCAGAGACGTGGATCAATGCGGGGATCGAGCGGGTCTTCCACACGCTGCATCTGATGGGCTTTGCGCATTCGGTCGAATGCTGGGACGGCGACCGGTTGGTCGGCGGGCTATACGGTCTGGCGCTCGGGCGGGCCTTTTTCGGCGAAAGCATGGTCAGCCGCGCGACCGACGCGTCGAAGGTCGCGCTGGCGCATCTCGTCGCGCGGCTGAAGGCCGGCGGCTTCGACCTACTCGACTGCCAGTTCCAGACCTCGCATCTCGAATCGCTCGGCGCGATCGAGATCGAGCGCGCCGATTATATCGCGTTGCTCGCCGCAGCGCTCGATGGGGTGGTCGGCTCGACCGGCTCGTTCGGCACGGCTGCATCGTTGGCCGCCACCGGCGATTTCTTCGCGCTCGACCGCGCCGCCGCAGGTGCGCCCGACGATGCCGTATCCGGCCCGGTCGCGGGGAAGGTCATCGCGCAGCTTTTGGTCCAGACGTCGTAGATCGGATGCTGCACCGCGTTCAGCGCGGGGCGCTCCTTGTACAGCCAGCCCGAAAATGTCCGCCGCCATTTCTTGTCGACGCCGCGGACGATCACCTGGACAAAAGCCCCCGTCAGCTGTTCGGGCTCCCAGGGTGCGGTCTGTTCGCAGGCCCGCAGGCGCAGGACGACGTCGCCCATCCGGGTCGCCTGTCCTGGCTTCAGCGTGACGTCGCGCGTCACGCCGTTCCGCTTGTTGAGCAGGCCGATCACCGCGACGCGCTCTGCCATCGGCGTCCCGCCATTGGCGAGCGCCGCGCCGCCCGTGTCGATCGTCTCGACCGACCCGTCACCAGCCTGATCGCCGCCCGGCAGATCCTGCTGGACCACGACGGTCGTATCGACCTTGCGGTTCGTCCAGGCGCGATAGCCGAACCAGCCACCGACCGCGAGAACCACGACCAGGATCGCCGCAGCGATCCGGCGCTGCATCACTCAGGCACCCACGCTTCGTAATCGCCGGTCGCCGCGGCGCGCTGGCCACCCTTTTCCATCGCGCCCGTCGGGCGATAGGCGAGTGCGGTACCCGTCAGATTCGGCAGGGCGGGCTTCTGCCAGGGGCGGACCAGCGGCAGGGCACGATCGGGCACGTCGGCGACCTGATGGTGCAGCCAGCTGAACCAGGCGGGTGGAACCCGGCTGGCGTCGGTCGCACCCTGATAGATCACCCAGCGGCGCGGATTGCCCGCGGTGTCCTTGCCGCCTTCATAATAGACGTTGCCGAGCGCGTCCTCGCCCATCCGCGTCTTGCCGCGAAGCCCGAATTTGGTGCCGAGCGTGGCGCCGTTCCACCAGGTGAAGGTCGATGCGAGAAATCCCATAGCCGCCGCTTAGCGGGTGCACGCCGCGCCATCAACCTCGAACGCAGTGTCGGCGCCATGGCAAGACGGCGCTGTGTCGTGGATATGGCGGTTCAGCCCGGCGCGCCCGGCCATTCGACGCGGTCGCCCTCGGCGATGCCGAGTTCCCCGGCACGCCCGCCCATGATCTCGAGCACCGCGCCGACGGGTTCGCCCGACGGGATCGGCGTTTCGGAGAAGGGGATCGTGTTCTCGGCGATCCGCGCGATCGTCCGGTCGGCGCGGATATAGATGATGTCGAGCGGGCTCGGCGTGTTCTTCATCCAGAAACTCGCCTCGCGCGGCCCGCTGCCGTCGGTCGGATAGGGCCAGAACAGCATGCCCCGATTCGGCTTGAGATCGGTCCGGTACATCAGCCCGCGGGCCTGCTCCGCCTCGGTCTTGGCGCTCTCGACCGTGAACACATGCGCGCCGTTCGCACTGTGGATCGTCACGGCTAGCGTCGCAGCAGCCTGACCCGGTCCAGCACCGGTGCCCGTGCCGGTCGCAGGGCCCGCGACGGTAGCGTCTGGGGCGGCGGAGTCGCCGGCCCGAGCGTCGCCGTTCGAACACGCGCACAGGCCGAGCGCCAGAAGCGCGGCGAAGACGGTTTTACTCATTACATATATCCCCGGTTGCGGCGGGCCGGTTACCACGCCGGCGCGGATCGCTCCACCGTGACGGCCAGCGGCCCCTTGCGACCGGTCACGATTCGCGCCTGCAACGGCTGATCGGGCTCAACGACGTCGATCCCCGCCCGCCGCAGCGTTTCCATATGGATGAACACGTCACTGTCGTCGCTTGCCCGTACCAGGAAGCCATAGCCCTTGAGCCGGTTGAACCACTTGACGACGACGGGTTCGAACGGGCCTGCGGCATCGATCAGCGCGACCGGATCGATCCGGTCGACCGGCGCCGCCGTGCCCGGTCGTGCCGCCGTTTCCTCGACCGCGCCGCTCAGATCGATCGACAGGACCTCGCGTGCCTGGAAGCCCCGCCCGCGCTGCACCGCGACCACGTCGACCCGCGCGCCCTCTGGCAGGCTGCGCCGGCCATGCGGCTGGAGTACCGAGAAATGGATCAGGATATCGCCGATCGCCGTATCGTCAGCGACCGCGAAGCCGAAACCGCGCGTCACATCGAACCATTTGATGACCCCGCCGAGCACGGACGGCTCCGCAACAGCCTGTGCAGTCGCTTGTACAGCGGGCTGATCGACGCCTTGTTCTATGTCCGGCACTGCGCGCGGTCCCGCGGCCGCCACCGCGTCCGGTACCGTGGCCGGCCTGTCCCCGTCATATTGCGCTTCACTACGCATCGTTACGCACCCCTGCACCTTGCTAGCACGCTTCGTCGCAGCCGCAACAACCTGCAATGCGTCTTCACTCAAAATCTGTCGTATCGATCGTTTCAGACGGGGACGCAGCAAGAATTTTGCGTGCCAGATCGAAACCGTGGCCGGCGCGCACCATCGCGCTGAGCTGCTTTTGCCGCAGCGCACGATTCTCGGCCCCGCCCCCGTCGCTATCGTCCGACCGGGCATAAGGACCCAGCCGCTTGCGCTTCGCATAGGCCAGCGCCGCATCGACGTCGCGCGCCGCGATTTCGGGGGCAAGCGCATCGGCATCGGCCTCGTCGATCCCCGCCTCGCGAAACGCCCCCGCGACGCGCCGCGCGCCCAGGCCGCGGCGCTGCATCGCTGCCGCCCGCGCCTCGGCGAAGCCGCGATCGTCGATATAGCCGAGATCTGCCAGTCTTTGCGCCAGCCCTTCGGGATCGGCGGGCGGCACCGCCGGGCCGGTTTCGGGCGCCTCGACCCAGCCGCGCTCGCGTATTTTGCGCCGCAGATAATCGCTCAGGCGGCCGCGCGTGGTCGCGAATCGCTCGACATAGCGCAGCGCCAACCCCTCCAGTCCCGCGGCATCCAGCGGTTTTGGCGGGCGTTTCTCCTGTCTTTCTCGGCGGCGATCCTGGGTCACGCCATCATTGTGCCACACTGGGATAGGATTTTGAACGCCACGACCGTGCATGGCTGGCCTTTGCACGGTCTCAAGCGGCGAATGTCCCAGGACAGGCCGCGACGTGGAAGACAGGACGCACATGACGATCGACACCTTTCAGACGACGGCGACGAACGGGCTGGTAAAGCCTGCGGTCGCACCGTCGGCCGATCCGATGCCGGCGCAGCGCACGGCGACGCCCACCGCGGACACGCTGCCGCGCCGCTTTGCCGACTTCGCGACACTTGGCGAGGCGCTCGACTATGCGGCGACGGGGCAGCGCGGCCTCAACTTCCATGACGCGCGCGGTACGCTCAGCCAGCCCTATCCCTATGCGACGCTGCGTCGTGACGCGCTGGCGATGGCCGACCGCCTGATCGCCGCCGGCGTCGCGCCTGCCGACCGCATCGCGCTGGTCGCCGAGACCGGCCCAGAATTCGCCGCGTTGTTCTTCGGTGTCGTCTATGCGGGCGCCTGGCCGGTGCCGCTGCCCCTGCCGACGTCGTTCGGCGGCCGCGATTCCTACATCGAACAGCTCCGCGTCCAGCTTTCGAGCTGCGATCCCAAGATGCTGATCTTCCCGCCCGAGCTCGCGCAGATGGCGAGCGAGGCGGCGCGTCTGGCGGGCACGCACGGGATCGACTGGTCCGAATTCGCGACCCGCGAAGCCCCCGCCGCCACGCTGCCCGAGGCCCGTCCGGACGACATCGCCTATCTGCAATATTCGAGCGGCTCGACGCGGTTCCCCCACGGCGTCGTCATCACGCACGAGGCGTTGCTGAACAATCTCGCCGCGCACAGCCACGGCATGGAAGTCTGCGACACCGATCGCTGCGTGTCATGGCTGCCCTGGTATCACGACATGGGGCTGGTCGGCTGCTTCCTGTCGCCGATCGCCAACCAGGTCTCGACCGATTACCTCAAGACCGAGGATTTCGCGCGCCGTCCGCTCGCCTGGCTCGATCTCATCAGCCGCAACACCGGCACGACGCTCAGCTATTCGCCGACCTTCGGCTATGACATCTGCGCGCGCCGCATGTCGTCGCAGACCAAGGCGAGCGACCGCTTCGACCTGTCGCGCTGGCGCGTCGCGGGCAATGGCGCCGACATGATCCGTCCCGACGTGATGCAGTCGTTCGTCGACGCCTTTGCCGATGCCGGGTTCCAGGCGTCTGCCTTCCTGCCCAGCTACGGCCTTGCCGAGGCGACGCTGGCGGTATCGCTGATGCCGCCGGGCGAAGGGATCCGCGTCGAGCTGGTCGAGGAAACCCAGCTGTCGGGCGGCGCGCGCGGCGAGGACCGCCCGCAGCGCTACCGGGCGATCGTCAATTGCGGCAAGCCGGTGCGCGACATGACGATCGAGATCCGCGAAGAGGACGGCACGCCCCTCCCCGAGCGCGCGATCGGCAAGGTCTGGTGCAGGGGCAAGTCGGTGATGGTCGGCTATTTCCGCGACGATGCCGCCACCGCGGCGTGCATGTCCGACGGCTGGCTCGATACCGGCGACATGGGCTATATGTCCGACGGCTATATCTACATCGTCGGCCGGGCGAAGGACATGATCATCGTCAACGGCAAGAACCACTGGCCGCAGGACATCGAATGGGCGGTCGAGCAGCTGCCCGGGTTCAAGGCGGGCGACATCGCCGCATTCGCGATCACGACCCCGGGAGGCGAGGAAACCCCCGCCGTCCTCGTCCAGTGCCGCAGCTCCGACGAGGGTGAACGCCTGCGCCTGCGCGACGAGATCCGCGAACGCGTCCGCTCGGTGACGGGCATGAATTGCGTGATCGAGCTGATCCCTCCCCGCACGCTGCCGCGCACCTCGTCGGGCAAGCTCAGCCGCGCCAAGGCGCGCAACCTGTACCTGAGCGGCGACATCAAGCCCTATGACATCGCTGCCTGACGTTGCCTGCCCCGCCGCACCGTCCCGCCAGTGCGGCGGGACGGTCGCGGCCCCTGCCCCCGACCCGGTTATTTTTCACAACGCGGGGGATGGGAACGTTGCGATAACCAACGTGCATTAAGCCCGGCGGTGTGAACAGCCAGTCGCCTTCCGGATCCGATACGCCCTCGCCGACCATGCCGGCGCGTACACGAATGTCGACGCATCACATGCCCATCGACATGCGTGCGCTGCTCGCGCTGTCGGAAGGGTGCGATCCCAGGGAATGGGGCCGGCTTCGCGCGGCGCAGCTCGACGCCGGCCGGCAACTCGCCTGGTTCGCCCTCGCCGCCAACCTGCTCGCGACCGCCGTCTGTGCCGCATTGCTCTATCCCCGGATGCCGTTCTGGCAGGTCACGTCATGGTCGACGCTCCTGATCGCCGGCACCGTGTGGGTGACCGTCCGCCGCCGCCTCGCTCCCTCGCGCGCTGCCGGGCATGGCGGCAGGACGGATATCCGCGCAACCTTGTGGGAGGGGGGTAGCCTTGCTCTGGCCTGGTCGGTCATCCCGGTGTTCTTCTGCCCGCAGGTCCCGGTCGCGACGAGCATCGGGCTCGGGCTCACGCTGATGATCGTGATGACGGGGGCAGCCTTCGCGATGGCACCGCTGCCGCTCGCCACGCTCATGTTTATCGGCACGCTCGGGTTCGTATCGTTCGTCCAGCTCATGCTGATGCACGCGGGTGCGATCGCCGGGGGGGTGCTCGCCTTCACGCTGTTGCTGATGACCGCCTGCCTCAGCCGGACGCGCGCGCTGGTCACGATCCACAATGCGCAGGCGGTGCTCGACGAACGCGACGAGACGATCAGCGTGCTCCTGCTCGAATTCGAGGAGAGCGCTGCCGAATGGCTGTGGGAGACCGACGCGACACGACGCGTCATCCGGCCCAGCGCCCGCTTCGCGCGGGCTTGCGGTCGCGCGCCGGCGGATATCGACGGCATGCCGATCCTCCAACTGCTGGCCGGACCATCCTGGGACAGCGGCACGTTCGCGGCCGGCCTGCGCGCGCTTGCCGAAAAGCTGCGCAACCGGGACAGCTTCGTCAACCTGAGACTGCCGATCCGCTTCACCGAACAGGAGCGCTGGTGGCAGCTGGCCGCCGCCCCGCGATACGACGACCGCGGAATATTCTGCGGTTTCCGCGGCGTCGGCGCGGATGTCACGGACCAGCGCGCCTCCGCGGACAAGATCAACCGCATGGCGCGGTTCGACACGTTGACCGGGCTGCCCAACCGCCGGCTGATCACCGAGACGCTGTCCGACGCGATGATCGCGGCGGAGGCCTGTGGCGGACGCTGCGCGTTCATGATGCTCGATCTCGACCGGTTCAAGGCGGTCAACGACACGCTCGGCCACCCGGTCGGCGACCGGCTGCTGTGCCAGGTCGCGGAACGGCTCGGCCATATGATGAGCGCGAACGAATCCTGCGGGCGGCTTGGCGGCGACGAGTTCGCGCTCGTCGTCCGCGACGCCAGCGATACGGGCGCGGTCGAGGAGCTCGCCGGACGCATCATCACCGCATTGTCGCGGCCCTACGACGTCGATCACTATACGCTGCATATCGGCGCCAGCATCGGGCTTGCCTTCGGGCCGCGCGACGGGCGCACGTCGGAGATGCTGATCCGGTCCGCCGATCTGGCGCTCTATCGCGCCAAGGATGCCGGTCGCGGTGTGTATCGCGTCTACGAACCCGCGCTTTACGTCCAGGCGGAGGAGCGGCGGGTGCTTGAGATCGCGCTGCGCGGCGCACTCGATCGGGGTGAGATGTCCCTCGCCTATCAGCCGATCATCGACACGCAGGGCGGCATGCTGCGCGGCTTCGAGGCGCTGCTGCGCTGGGAAAGCCCGGAGTTCGGCATGGTCCCGCCGTCCCGCTTCATCCCGCTCGCCGAAGACGCACGGATCATCGCGCAGATCGGCGCCTGGGTCCTGCGCACCGCCTGCGCCGAAGCCGCGAGCTGGCCGGAGGGTCTGCGCATCGCCGTCAACGTGTCGCCGGTCCAGCTGCAGAATGACGGTTTCGTCACGACCGTCGCGACCGTGCTTGCCGACAGCGGGCTGTCGGCCGACCGGCTCGAGCTCGAGGTTACCGAGGGTGTCTTCCTGCGCGAGGATCGTGGAGCGACGACGACCCTCGCGCGTATCCTCGACCTTGGCGTACGCCTGAGCCTCGACGATTTCGGCATTGGCCACTCGTCGCTGGGCTATCTCAGCCGCACTCGTTTTTCCTCGATCAAGATCGACGGCAGCTTCGTCCGCGCCGCAGCACGCGGCGGCCGCGAGGCGCTGGCGATCATCCGCGCGGTGGTCGCGCTGGCGCAAAGCCTCGACATTGCGACCACCGCGGAAGGGGTGGAGACGCAGGACGAGCGTCAGCTCGTCGCGGCACTCGGCTGCACGCACGCGCAAGGCGATCTGTTCGGTCGCGCCCTCCCCGTCACCGAAACCCGCACGCTGGCAGAGCGCGACTGGACTGATTCGGCCGCGGCCTGACGTCGCGAAGGCGCGCCAGCCGAGCATCCCGGCATAGCTTTGCAGCGGCGGCGGCAGGATCAGCCGGGCCAGGCCACCCCCGACAACGACGACCATCGCGCACAGGCTGATCTGCGTCGACCTGCGCCGGTCGTACACCCGATCAGCGCCAGAAGGCTTTCCGGTCGAGCAGCGCCGAGTGCGCCGCGGCAGCGCGGTCGAGGCGCTTGGCGTGTTTGCGATCGTCGACCAGCGCCGCTTCATTGTCTTCCATACCCAGCCGGGCGAGGATCGCGGGCACCGTTGCCGCGTCGTTCAGCGTGCCGAGTCGGTCCTGCAGCGTTTCGAGCGTCGAGACGAACTTGGTCTGCCGCTTTTGCTGCACCGCATCGGCGAACAGGTCCGCGAAGAATTCCGTCGCATAGCGCAGCGTCTTGGCGTCCTTACGGATCGCATGGCGTTCGTCGTCCGTCAGCAGCGCGAGCGATGGCGCGTCGATCTTGAGCGCCTTGCGTCGCTTGCGGAGCGCCGCCGCTGCAAATTCGCGGGCGGGCGCCTCGCGCACCTCCCGCGTCGCGTCCGCCGTCGACCAGTCGCCGACCGCGAGCCACTGCGTCAGATCGAGCACCACCGCCCGCACGCGCGACGACTCCAGCGCCACATCGACCTCGTCATAGGCCAGACCGCGCGCCGCCTCGATCCGGTCAAAGACGTCCCCCGCGCCCAGCTTCGCCGCCGCCATGTCCGCCAGCACGTCGAGATCGCGCGCCTGCCCCAGCGTCTGGGCCAGCCAGCGCAGCTCGGACCGGAAATGCGCCGTCTGCTCGCGTCCCAGCACGCGCTTGAAGAGCCCAATCGCGGCGCGCGTCCGCCGCAACGCGACACGCGCCTGGTGCAGCGCTTCCGGCGCGCGCGTTTCCAGCAGGATCGTCTCGTTCAGCCGATAATGCCGCAGGCAGGCGCCAATAACCGTCCGGAGCGCCTCGATCGTCGTCGCGTCGTCATCGAGCGACACCGGCTCGGCCTTGAAGGCGCGACGCACTGGCCCGGTCAGGCCGTAACCGCGCTCGGACTTCGTCACGACGCCCAGCCGCAGCGGCACCATTTCCGCGATCCGGCGGGCCAGCGTGAACAGCGCGGTCGGATCGCCGCGCTTCAGTTCGATCTCGACTTCGCAGACCGGCGACTGCCGCTCGCCAACCCGGACCATCCCGCGGTCCAGCACGAGTTCGATCTCCGCCCCGTTCTCGCTGATCTCCCAGCTGCGTCGTTCGACCGACACGGTGAAGGCCGGCGCGAGCCGTTCGGTCGTCCCGTCGAGCAGCGCGAAGACCGGCGTGGTGTCGTCGAGACGCGGACGATCGTCCGTGACCGGCCGTTCCCATTCGGGGCGCGAGAACAACCCCGCACCCTTTGCCGGGTCGATCTTGATCGTCTGGATCCGCGTATCGCCCGCGCGCCGGATCCGCAGCGACGCGCCGTGCCCCCGCAACGTTTGCTCGGGCGTGTCGAAATAGATCGCCTCGAGCATCGTGGTACGGGTCGCGTCATCCGACGGCAGTTCGCGCGCGACCTGGTCCGCGGCGTCCGCCGTCAGCACGAGCTTCAATTCGACTTCCTGCATCATCCGCGTGTCCGATCTGCGTCCTCCTCGACATAACGCATATCGGCGATCGAAGGGCCAAGCGGATGTGCCCGCTGCGGCTAGCTTGTCAGCTCATCGCGGCGGCCACGGCCGTCATGGACGGTGCGGATGATGCTGCTGACACTGACCGGGGGTGTCGGGATGTGCAGCGCCTGGGTCGGCGTGCCAATGACCGCCGCGCGGGCGCGCAGGCTGGATTTCAGGAATAGCGTCTCCGATGCGAGAAAACGGCGCGGCGTCGTGCCGAGGAACGTCGTCGCATCGCGCAGGAAATGCGACGCATCGAAATAGCTGCTGTCGATCGCCGAATAATCGACATGGCCATCGGGCCGGATCAGCCGGATGAACGACCGCAGGAAGCGCGCACGCCGCAGCAGCATCTTGGGCAGCATGCCGAAATGGCGGGTGGCGAGCCGCCTGAGCGCGTGCGTCTCGATCCCCAGCCGGTCGGCGACATCCTGCATCTCGATCACCCCGTCGGTCACCGTCAGCGCGGCGAACGCACGGATCAGTTCCTCCTGCGGGTGCCGGCGCTGAAACAGCGGTTCCAGCACGTCGTCGAGGAACGGCTTGATCATCGCATCGTCGGACAGCGCGTCGAGCCCCGTCGTCAGCCGGCGCGACACCTCCGGACCTAGCAGCGTCTCGAGCGGCACGATGCGGTTGCGGAAATCGCCTGCCAGCCGCGACGTCATCCGGGACCAGCCGATCGCGCTGATTCCGATCCCGACCGCGACGCCGCCATGTGTGACGGTGCGAAACGCGCGGCTGGTCGGGCCGTAGAGACTGGCACGCTCGAGCGGCCCGAACCGGTGGTTGCCGATCGCCACGGTGATCGGCCCCGCATCCGCGAGGATAGAAATCATAACCGGTGCAGGTAGATACCAGTTGACGAGCGGATTGCGATCACTGGCCGAATAGATCGCATATCCGGTCAGGCATTCGGCAAGGCTTGCCTGGGGCAAGTCATAGCGCATCCGCATTCCCGGTGGCATCGCAAATTTTTCCGGCGATACACCCGGAGAGTGTGTTCCACCAAAAACTTGATCTACGTTCATACCATCCACTCGTTTCTGTACGGAAGTATCCGCGCGCTTGCGGTCTATGGCTATACTGCTTTGCAGCGAAACGCTAGTTGTCCTATAATCTGGCTTAGTATTGATTGGCTTCAATACTTTGCCCGTTCTTCGCCGGGCCTCGACATTGAAGACCGGCTATCGCCGCCGCCGTCCCGATGATGGACGTCGCGCCCACGCCGCCTCGCACGGCACAGCAGGGATGCGGGATTGTTGGGGTTGACACTGGTATCGGCATCGCTTCTCGGTGCCGCCGAACCCATCAGGAAAGAACAGCGATGACAGTGATCGTAACCGGCGCCGCCGGCTTCATCGGCATGCATGCCGCGGACGCGTTGCTGGCACGTGGCGAAACGGTGTTCGGCATCGACGAGTGCAACGCCTATTACGACCCCGCGCTCAAGGCGGCGCGGCTCGCCTATCTGCGCGACCGGCACGGCGCGGCCTTCACCTTCGCCAAGCTCGATTTCGCGGACACGCCTGCACTCGACGCGGCGGTGGCAGGCCTCGACATCGACCGGATCGTCCATCTCGGCGCGCAGGCCGGCGTCCGCTATTCGATCGAGAATCCGATGGCCTATGCCCGGGCCAATCTGGTCGGGCATCTCAACATCCTCGAACTCGCGCGCGCGCGGCAGGTCCGGCACCTGGTCTACGCCTCGTCCTCGTCGGTCTATGGCGGCAATGACAGCGTGCCCTTCCGCGTCGAGGATCGCACCGACCGCCCGCTGTCGCTCTATGCCGCGACGAAGAAGTCGAACGAACTGATGAGCGAAAGCTACGCGCATCTCTATCGCCTGCCGCAGACCGGGCTGCGCTTCTTCACCGTCTACGGCCCCTGGGGTCGTCCCGACATGATGATGTGGATCTTCACCAAGGCGATCCTCGCCGGCGAACCCATTCCGGTGTTCAACGCAGGCCGGATGGAGCGCGACTTCACCTATATCGACGACATCGTCGCCGGCATCGTCGCCGCGCTCGATGCGCCGCCCGCGGATGACGGCCAGCCGAAGCCCGGCGGCAGCATGGGGCCGCACCGCGTCTACAATATCGGCAACAGTCGCGCCGAACAGCTGGGCGAGGTCATCGACGTGCTCGAACAGGCGATCGGTCGCAAGGCGATCCGCCAGGACCTGCCGATGCAGGCGGGCGATGTCGTGCGCACCTGCGCCGATGTCAGCGCGATCGGCAACGATCTCGGCTTCGCCCCCACCACCAGCATCACCGAGGGCGTGCCACGCTTCATCCGATGGTATCGCGACTATCACGGCGTCTAGGCGTTAGGATCGTCGAGACCGAACCCGAGCCCACCCTTTCGATGCACGGAGCAGCCCGATGACCGACGCCCCGACCTATACCCCCCCGGCAATCTGGACCTGGAACCGCGACAATGGCGGCCGGTTCGCCGCGATCAACCGGCCGGTCGCCGGATCGACGCATGACAAGGAGCTGCCGGTCGGGCGCCACCCGCTGCAGCTCTATTCGCTCGGCACGCCGAACGGGGTGAAGGTCACGATCATGCTGGAGGAGCTGCTCGCGCTCGGCCATGCCGGTGCCGAATATGACGCCTGGCTGATCCGGATCAACGAAGGCGACCAGTTCGGCAGCGGCTTTGTCGAGATCAATCCCAATTCCAAGATCCCGGCGCTCATGGATCGCAGCGGCACGACGCCGCTGCCGATCTTCGAATCCGGCGCGATCCTGATGCATCTCGCGGAGAAATTCGGCGCGTTCCTGCCGACCGAACCCGCGGCGCGCGCGACCTGCCTGTCCTGGCTGTTCTGGCAGGTCGGCAGCGGCCCGTTCGTCGGCGGCGGCTTTGGCCATTTCTACGCTTATGCGCCGGTCAAGATCGAGTATGCGATCGACCGGTTCGCGATGGAGGCCAAGCGCCAGCTCGACGTACTCGACCGCCGTCTCGCCGACAGCGCGTATCTGGCCGGTGCCGCCTATACGATCGCCGACATGGCCGCCTGGCCCTGGTACGGGGCGCTGGTCCAGGGCCAGCTCTACGACGCCGGTGAGTTCCTTCAGGTCCAGGACTATCCGAACGTGAAGCGCTGGGCGGATGCGATCGGCGCACGCCCCGCGGTCCAGCGTGGCCGCATGGTCAACCGCGTCATGGGCGATCCCGCGAGCCAACTCCACGAACGCCATGACGCCACGGATTTTGCGACCCGTACACAGGACAAGTAGCCCGCCATCATGAATGGCGCTATAAATGCTGTGGTGCAGCATTACTGAAAACATTGCGCGCGATTAGTGTAATTGGAGAAGTTTGCCTAAGTATTCCATTTATTTGCAACTTTATCTCCCAGCTCCCGTTCCTTGAACCGTTGTGCACACAGGATCGCCCGCCAGAGGCGATCGAGGCCGACCGTGTGCCGACGTGCCTGGTTCAGGGAGATGAAGCCAATGACCCAATCAACCCATCTGATCGATGCCCTCGATGCCCGTGTCGAACGGCGCAACGACCGGCGCGAGTTCTTCAAAAACGCACTTGGTGCGGCTGCGATGACGGCAGCCGGAGCGACCGCTCTGTCCCTCTCGAGCGCCGCCGCGGCACAGTCGGTAACCGACGCCGACGTCCTGAACTTCGCGCTCAACCTCGAATATCTCGAGGCGCAATTCTACTCCTATGCAGCCTATGGCACCGGACTCGACAACGCTCTGCTGACCGGCAGCGGTACGCAGGGTGCCGTTCGTGGCGGCCGCAAGGTCGCGTTCACCGATCCCATCGTCGAGCAATATGCACGCGAGATCGCACAGGACGAAATCGCGCATGTCAGGTTCCTGCGCACTGCGCTTGGCAGCTCGACGGTGTCGCAGCCGGTGATCGACGTCAGCGTCTCGCCGACCAGCGCCTTCTCGGTCGCCGCGCAGGCCGCCGGGCTCGTGCCTGCCGGCACCGCGTTCGATCCCTATGCCTCTGACGAGGCGTTCCTGCTCGGCGCGTTCATCTTCGAGGACGTCGGCGTCACCGCCTACAAGGGTGCCGCCCCCTTGCTCACGAACAAGACGTTTCTCGATGCCGCGGCCGGCCTGCTCGCGGTCGAGGCCTATCATGCCGCGATCGTCCGCACGACGCTGTACGGCAAGGGTATCGACGTGCCGTCGCTGCGGACCTCCGCCGATGCCATTTCGCGCGCGCGCGACAGCCTCGACGGCGGTGGCGCCAACACGACGATCTTCGGCGCGAACGATATCGACCAGGGCATCTCGTCCTACAGCGCGACGCCGATCAACCTGTCCGCCACCCAGGCGGCGGTGACCGTGTCGAACATCGTGCCGCTCGACGCCGACGGTGTCGCCTATAGCCGCTCGGTGAGCCAGGTGCTTAACATCGTGTACCTGAACAGTGGTGCAGTGGCCGCGGGCGGGTTCTTCCCGGCAGGCATGAACGGCAACATCAAGACGAGCACCGCAGCAGCCTGAACCGCTTCAGCTCTGCCGTAAGCTTTCTTTGCTATTCAGGGGATTAACCCAATGACCGACCTCAATACCAAGCTCGAAATATTCGACGCCATCGCCGCCCGGCGCAACGAACGCCGCGGCTTCCTGCGCTTTGCCGGTGGCAGTGCGCTCGCCGTCGGCGGTGCCTCGCTGCTCGCGGCCTGCGGCAACGACGATGCCGATCTGGCGCCGTCGCCGACGCCCACGCCGACACCCGCAACGGGATCCGCCATCACCGATGCCGACGTGCTGAACTTCGCGCTCAACCTCGAATATCTCGAGGCGCAGTTCTACGCATTCGCGACGTTCGGCGTTGGCCTCAACGCCAGCCTGCTGACCGGTACCGGGACTCAGGGCGCCGTGACGGGTGGCCGACAGGTGCCGTTCCAGGACGCGATCGTCCGTGAATATGCGCGCGAAATCGCCATCGACGAAGTCGCGCACGTCGCCTTCCTGCGCAGGGCACTCGGCACTGCCGCAGTCGCACAGCCTGCATTGGACATCTCTGCCGGCACCGCGGCTGCGCCGGGCGCCTTCACCTTGGCCGCACGTGCGGCACGTGTCGTTCCGGATACGGGCGTGTTCGATCCGTATGCCGACGACAACAGCTTCCTGCTCGGCGCGTTCATCTTCGAGGATGTCGGCGTCTCGGCGTATAAGGGCGGTGCAACGCTGATCGGCAACAAAACCTATCTCGAGGCGGCCGCCGGCATCCTCGCGGCAGAGGCGTATCACGCCGGCCTGATCCGCACGATCCTGTATCGCAAGGGACTGCAGACGCCGTCGCTGCGTACCGCCGCCAACCAGATCAGCGACGCGCGCGACAGCCTGGACGGCACCGTCACCAACGCCACGACGGGCATCATCGGCGACATCGATCAGGGCATCACCGGCATGGATCCAACCGTGTCGAACATCGTCCCGACCGACGCCAACGGCCTGGCGTTCAGCCGGTCGGTCGCACAGGTGCACAACATCGCCTATCTGACCAACACCGCAAAGATCGGCGGGGGCTTCTTCCCCAACGGCACCAACAACCGCACCGATGCATTGCGCACCAGCGGCGCCAACGCGTGATCGTCGTCACGAACTGAAACAGGACAACCTGGGCCGCGGCGCACATCGGGCGCGTCGCGGCCCCTCGTTTGGGGAACGACCATGAAGCATTCCATGAAACTGACCACGCTCGCCGGCCTCGCCGTCGCGGGTGTTTTTGCCGTTCCGGCCGCCGCGCAGGAAACCACCGCGGATCGTCCGTTCTCGGGCGTCTATATCGGTGCGGCCGGTGGGTATGACGTGCAGGGCAATGACGTCGGCTCGTCGATCCTGTTCGACCGCAACGGCGACGGCGCTTTCAACGACAGCGTCAACACCATCACCGGCGCCAACGCCTTCTCGCCAGGCTTCTGCAACGGCTCGGCGCGTACCGGTGCCGCGGCTTCCGGTTGCCGTAACGACGACGATGGTTGGGCCTATTATGGTCGTGCGGGCCTCGACGTTCAGCGCGGCAACATCGTCGTCGGCGTCGTCGGCGAATTCGGCACGAGCGACATCACCGACAGCACCTCGGGCTTCTCGACGACGCCTGCGAGCTACACGATGGCGCGCAAGCTGAAGTGGGAAGCGTCTGCCCGCGGCCGTCTGGGCTATGCTGCCAACACCACGCTGTTCTACGGCACGTTCGGTGCCGGCTATGCCAAGATCGACAATCTGTTCTTCACGACGAACACGGCGAACGCGTTTTCGGCGACTGGCTCGAAGAACCAGTGGGGCATTCTCGGCGGCGGCGGCATCGAGCAGAAGCTGACCAAGAACATCTCGATCGGCATGGAATATATGTTCCACCAGTATCAGGATGACGATGCGCGCGTTCGCGTGACGGCGGGCACGGCGCTGGCCGGCAGCCCGGTTCTGCTGGCGAACAACCCGTTCCTGATCGCGCCAAACACCAGCGGCACCGATTTCCGCCGCAGCGACGACAAGTTCCGCTGGCACAGCCTGCGCGCCACGGCGGCGTTCCGGTTCTGAGCCCATGCGCTGCCAGCATCGCGTGATGCTGGCAGCGTAGAGCGTCCGGCGAGCCTAGAGCCCCTCGCCGCCTACCCATTGCGCGTTCGACAAGCGCCTCGCCAGATCCCAGCTCTGCTGACGGATATCGGGGACCGCGACGACCTCCCACAACCCCCCGCGGGTCATCGGCCCGATACAGTGAAGCCGCTGTTCGGCATGCCCGTCGCGGCCGATCGCCTGTGACTGGGCATCGACGTCGACCCCGAGACGAAGCGGATCGGGCCGGATCGCCCCGTCCGCGATCAAATGCCGGATCAGCGGCTCGCTCGATCGCATCAGATCACCCTGCGGCCCGGTACAGTTCACGATCCGCGCCGCCCGCGTGACGACCGCCTGGTCCGAACCGCGGGGCCGCCAGCTGAGGTCGGCGGCATCACCGGCTGCCGCGGCGGACACGATCTTTCCCGCTGTGAACCGGAGCCGCCCGGTCGAGACCAACGCATCGACCCGGTCCGCGACCTCCGGCGCCAGCCGATGCCGGTGGACGTCCCAATAGGGTCGCGCGTGCCGCAGGAACCGTGCGCGCTGCGATGTCGGGGCGGCGGCCCAGAGCATCTGGGTCACGGGGCGAAGCTCGTCGACCGCCGCACGCCAGCCATCGGCACCCGCGCGGTCACGGATATGCCGGACGATCGCCGACAAATCCCCCTGCGGCTTGTCGAGCACGCGTTCGGGCGGCGCACCATCGACATGCCGCCGCGGCGACAGGCCGCGCCGCGACACCGCCAAGATCTGCCCCGAAAATCCGCCGGCATCGAGCAGCAGCGCGGCGTCGATCGCGGTCAACCCGGTCCCGACCAGCACGACCGTATCGTCCGGCCCGAGCCCCTCGCCAATGTCCGAGGCCCAGGGATCCGCGCTATAGCGTCCGGGCGGAAGGTCGTCGGGGTTGAGCCCCGGCGGCGTGTGCGGCGGCAGGTTGCCGAGCGCGAGCACCGCACTGTCCGCGGCGATCGCGCTGCCGTCCGCCATCGTCACCGCAAGCCTGTCGGTCCCGGCGAAGTCGATCGCGCAGACCTCCCCTTGCGCAAGCACCAGCCGTCCCGCCGCCTGCGCGATCGTCGCGTCGAGCATCTCACGCAGATACAGGCCGTAGGTCGTGCGCGGCACGAACGTCTTGCGGTCGCCGTCGCCGCGCGCCTCGAGCCAGCGGACGAAATGGTCGGGATCGTCGGGGAGCGCGCTCATGTTGCCCGCACGCACGTTGAGCAGGTGGCTCGGATGCGCCGCGCTATACGCAACGCCGCGTGCGAGCTGGCGCTGACGCCGCTCCACCAGCGTCGCGCGCGGCCCGCCGTGCCGCATCAGGTTGATCGCCAGTAACGTGCCCGAAAATCCGCCCCCGACGATGACGACATGATCATCCGGTCCCGCGATACGTGTCATCCTGCCCCCATGTGCCGCAAAATCATCGTGCCCGCTCGATAGGCGCAAAGCGGCCCGGCGCACAGCCGGCACGCGCAACGCACGGGGAACATAGAAGCATTGCACAAACGACAGCGCTGTTGCACTTTCTCGTCCATGGCCTGCCGGTCCCGGTCTGGCCCTCCCCCGGAGATCGCCCTGTGAAATCGAAGTTCGCCGTTCTTGTCTCGCTGATCGCCATCGCCGCCGCCACGCCCGCCACCGCGCAGGACCTTCACGCCTGTATCAACGAAGCGTGCACGCTCGAATCGATCCTGCCGCAGGACGCGGCATCGGGCACGCCCGCAGCCGATGCGGCCGCCGCGACGCGCTATGGCCGCTGGGGCTTCGACCTTGCCGGCATGGACAAGAGCGTAAAGCCCGGCAACGACTGGTTCGACTATGTGAACGGCAGCTGGGTCAAGACAACGCAGATCCCCGCGGACCGCTCGTCCTATGGCGCGTTCGCGGTGCTGCGCGACCTGTCCGAGGCACGCATGCGCACGCTGGTCGAGGGCTATAAGCCCGGCGACGCCGCCAACCCCGATCGCGCCAAGGTCGCGACGCTCTACCAGGGCTTCATGGACGAGGCCGCGATCGAGCGCGCTGACGCTGCACCGCTGTTGCAGCGGCTTGCCCCGGTCAAGGCCGCGACGACGAAGGACGATGTCGCGGTGCTGATGGGCAAGTCGATGGGCGGGTTCGGCGCCAGCTTCTTCGGGCCTGGCGTCAATGACGACGCAAAGCAGCCCGATATCTACGCGCTGTATCTGCGCCAGTCGGGCCTCGGGCTCGGCGACCGCGACCTCTATCTCGATCCGAAATTCGCTCCGCAGGTCGTGCACTACCAGGCCTATGTCGCGCAGATGCTCGGCATGGCGAACTGGCCGAATGCGCAGGCCGCCGCGGCAAAGATCGTCGCGATGGAGACGCGGATCGCGCAGGCGCACTGGACCCGAGCGCAGAGCCGCGACCGCGACAAGACCTACAACCCGATGACGCTCGCGCAGCTTCAGGCGCAGGCGCCGGGCTTCCCCTGGGCCAAATTCTGGACCGCCGCGGGCATCGACAAGGCCAACCGCGCGATCGTCGCGCAGAACACGGCTTTCCCGAAGATCGCCGAGGTCTTCGCCACCACCGATCTCGACACGCTGAAGGCGTGGCAGGCGTTCCGCACCGCCGACGACATCGCACCGATGCTGTCGAAGCGGTTCGTCGACGCCAATTTCGACTTCCGCTCGAGATTCCTCAACGGCCAGCCGCAGCAGCGCGATCGCTGGAAGCGCGGGATCGGCGTCACCGAACGCGCGCTGGGCGAGGCGATCGGCCGCGATTACGTCGCGCTCTATTTCCCGCCGGCATCGAAGACCAAGATGGACGAGCTCGTAGGAAACCTGCGGATCGCGCTGCGCGGGCGGATCGACGGTCTGCCCTGGATGGGTGCCGCGACCAAGCAGGAAGCGCAGGCCAAGCTCGCCAATTTCAGCGTGAAGGTCGGCTATCCGGACAAATGGCGTGACTATAGCGCGCTACAGATCACCCCGGGCGACCTGATCGGCAATGTCGAACGCGCCGGGCGGTTCGAATGGGACTATCGCCGCAATCGCATGGGCGGCCCGGTCGACAAGGCCGAATGGGGCATGACCCCGCAGACCGTGAACGCCTATTACAACTCGGTGAAGAACGAGATCGTCTTCCCCGCCGCGATCCTTCAGCCGCCGTTCTTCGATCCAGATGCAGATCCCGCGGTCAATTATGGCGGCATCGGCGGCGTGATCGGGCACGAGATCAGCCACGGCTTCGACGACCAGGGTCGCAAGTCCGACGGCAAGGGCGTGCTGCGCGACTGGTGGACCGCGCAGGATGCCGCCAAGTTCGAGGCGCAGGCGGTCAAGCTCGGCGCGCAGTACGAGGCCTATACGTTCGAGGGTCTGCCCGGCGTGAAGATCAACGGCCGCGCCTCGATGGGCGAGAATATCGGCGATCTCGGTGGCGTGCTGATCTCGCTCGACGCCTATCACACGTCGCTCGGCGGCAAGCCCGCACCGGTGCTCGACGGCTATAGCGGCGACCAGCGCTTCTTCCTCGGCTGGGGTCAGGTCTGGCGTACGCTGTTCCGCACCGAGGCGCTGCGCCAGCAGCTCGTCAGCGATCCGCATTCGCCGGGGCAGATCCGTGCGATCAACCCGCTGCGCAACGTCGACGCCTGGTACAAGGCGTTCGACGTGAAGCCCGGCGACGCGCAGTATCTGGCGCCCGCGGACCGCGTCCGGATCTGGTAAGGCCGCAAGCCCGCCGCCGGGCACGAAAAAATCCGGCGGCGGGCCAAGGTCGGGGCGGCAGGGCTCCGTCCTGTCAACGAGGGTGGCGGTGTTCCTGCTCGTCCGTCGTCATCCTCGCCCCCCGACCCTCGAACGGCCGGGACGCGGTCAGCGCATCGTCCGGTTCAGGAATGCCACGCTGTCCGCCAGCACCGGCGCCTTGCTGCGGAACGGCTTGGACAGCGCCATCGCAACGTCCTCATGGCTGAGCCCCGGATAGTCGACATGCCGCACCGGTGCACCGAGCGCGGTCAGCTTCGCGGCCAGATTGTCGGCATTGTGCGCCTTCACCTGCGTGTCGTTGCCCGCCGACACGAGCAGCATTGGCGGCGCATCGCGTCGCGCGAAGTGGATCGGCTGGGTCATCACCGGATCCGCCGCCCCCTGCATCGCATCGATCGCGCGCCTGGCGGTGAACGGGTAGAAGTCATAGGGCCCGCACAACCCGACCGCGGCCTTTATGATCCGCGGGTCGACACCTTCCGCACGCAACCAGCGTGGGTCGAGCGTCAGCATCGCGACCGTATACGCCCCCGCGGAATGCCCCGCGACCGCGATCCGGTTTGGGTCGCCGCCCGACGCCTCGATATGATCGCGCGTCCACTTCACCGCCTCGGCGCCATCCTGAAGGAAGGCGGGGAAGCGGACGTCGGGAACCTTGCGGTAGTCGGGCATGACGACGACGTAGCCCGCCTTCGCATAGGCGCGCGCGGCAAACGCATAGGCGCTGCGCGACCCGTGCACCCAGCCGCCGCCATACCAGAAGATCAACACCGGCAGCCCCGTCTTCGCGCCGCCCGATGGCCGCCACACGTCGAGTTTCTGGCCATGCGTGCCGAACGGAACGCCCTCCCGCACCCGCGCGGTGCCGCGCCCCCCGCCCATTATGCCGTCGAGCACGCTGAGCGTCCCCGGCCCCGCGGTGAACGCCGTGCCCGCGATCAGGATCACGACCAGCGCGATGACAATGGCAACGCGGCGCATCAGCGGCGGAAATCTGCGGTAATCGATCCGCTGGCCGCCAGTTCGGCCTCGTGCCCTGCCTCGCGCCACGTCTCGCCGAGCGCGGCGTCTTCCCATTCGCGCATCGCCGGATGCGCGATGATCCGCTCGACCCACGCAAGGCCCTGCGGACCGACATCGATCCCGTAGGTGCGGACGCGAAACGCGACAGGCGCAAAGAAGGCGTCGACGGCGGTGAAGTCGGCGCCTGCGAGCCAGGGCCCGCCGAACCGATCGAGACCTTCCGCCCAGAGTTCGGTGATGCGCGCGACGTTGCGGTCGAGCGCGTCACTGCCGCGGACCGGATCGACGCGGACGCCGACGTTCATCGTCCGCTCGTTGCGCAACGCCGCGAACCCGCCATGCATCTCTGCTGCCGCGCAGACCGCCCATGCGCGCGCGTCGTGATCGGACGGCCAGACGCCATCGTGCCGCTCGGCGAGGTAGAGTGCGATCCCCAACGAATCCCACACCGTCCGCTCGCCATCGATCAGCACCGGCACCTGTCCTGTCGGCGAGAACAGCCGGAACGCATCGTAATTTTCGGGCGCGAGAAAGGGTTCGATCCGATCCTCGAACGCGATCCCCAGCGCCCGCATCAACACCCACGGACGGAGCGACCAGCTGGAATAATTCCGGTTCGCGGTGACGAGCGTATAGCCCATCAGGCGGTATAGCGCGCGGTGGTCTTCGCCGCGACCTCGTCCGCGGTCACGCCGGGCGCGAGTTCGACCAGCCTGAACGGCGCATCATGGTCGCTACGCTGGAACACCGCCAGGTCGGTGACGATCATGTCCACCACGTTCTTGCCGGTCAGCGGCAGCGAGCAGGACGGGATGAACTTTGGCGTCCCGTCCTTGGCGGTGTGATCCATGACGACGATGATCTGCTTGACGCCCGCGACTAGATCCATCGCGCCGCCCATGCCCTTGATCATCTTGCCCGGGATCATCCAGTTGGCGATGTCGCCGTCTTCGCTGACCTCCATCGCGCCGAGTACCGTCAGGTCGATATGCCCGCCGCGGATCATCGCGAAGCTGTCGGACGAGCTGAAATAGACCGACGAGGGCAGTTCGCTGATCGTCTGCTTGCCCGCGTTGATCAGGTCGGCATCCTCCTCGCCCGCATAGGGGAACGGCCCGATCCCGAGCATCCCGTTCTCCGACTGGAGCGTGACCGTCATGCCGTCGGGAATGTTGTTCGCGACGAGCGTCGGGATGCCGATGCCGAGATTGACGTAATAGCCGTCCTTCAGTTCCTGTGCGGCCCGCGCCGCCATCTGGTTGCGATCCCACGGCATCAGTTGAGCGTTCCTTCCTGGATGGTGGTGATGGTCGTGACCTGGTCGCGCAGTTCGGCGCTGACGCCGTCGACGATCGCCTGCAGCGCGGCATCCTCGGCGATGCCCCAGGTGCCCGCATAGGCGCGGGCGGCGTGACGGATCGTGTCGGCGAGGAGGTAGCCGAACACGGTCGGATCCTCGAGGATGCCCGCGTCGATCAGCACGTTGCTGCCTGCATTGTTGGTGATCCAGATCCGCGCGACCTCGACCGATTCGTCCGTCAGCGCGGCGCCGGGATCGAGCTTGATCGCGTTGGGGTGGTCGGTCATCAGTGGATTCCCTGTGTCGGCGCCCAGTGGATCGCGGGCGGAAAGACCTCGTCACGGCTACCTTTCAGCGCGGTGCCGTAGACGGGGTTGGGCAGCACGAACCACCCTGCCCCCCATTTCGCCGTGATCGCCGGCGACTGCACCACCGCACGCCGCTCGGCAGGGGTTTGCCCTGCGTTGAACAGGTCGCTGAAATCGCCGAGCTGGTCGCCGCCCATCGCGACGACGCAATATCGGGCGGCGATCGTCGCACGGCGGCCGTCCTTCTTTGATCCGGTCGCGTCGTCGCCGGCTAGGAACAAGGTCTCGCCGTGGCGGGCGGGGCCAAGCCCCGCGGCTTCGATCGCTGCCTGCGTCTGTGTGGCATTGGCGGCGGCGCGGTTGGAGTTGAAGACCACCGTCACGCCCATCGCGCGCAACTGCGTCAGTGCGGCGAGCGCGCCGGGAACGGGCGCGACCTGCTTGAGGCCGGTGCGCTCCCACTCCTGCCAGCGCGGTTCGGACCAGGGCCGCCCCGTCGATGCGTCATATTCGAAGCCGAGGTTGAGCAGCACGGTCTCGTCGACGTCGAACACCGCGGCCTTTGGCTTGGTGCCGCATGCGGTCCAGCGCGGCGCGGCGAGCGTCGCGCCTGGCGCAAGCACGACCGATGTCGGCGTACGCTGCGCACGGACATAGCCGACGAGCGCGTTCCATGCCTGGATGCTGGCAGCGGCGGCCTCGCCCGAGGCGTAGAGATACTGCATGCCCGCGGGGACGCCGTCGACGGTCACCGGTGCGGAGACGATCGCGGTCGGCGAGGTCACGCTGACGCACCCTTGCAGAACCAGTGCCCCTGCGAGCGCAGGGATCCAGGAAAAATGGCTGCGTTTGCGGCACATTATCGGGCTTGGTTTCACGCGGAGACCCGCTCGCGAACGGTGCAGAATTCGATCTTCTTGTCGTAGGGCGCACCGACGATCATCCGCTTCACATAGATCCCCGGCAGGTGGATCGCATCGGGATCCAGGCTGCCGACGGGAACGATGTCCTCGACCTCGGCGACGCAGATCTTGCCCGCGGTCGCCATTGGCTGGTTGAAGTTGCGAGCGGTCTTGCGGAAGATCAGGTTGCCGCTCTCGTCCGCCTTCCAGCCCTTGATGATGCTCAGGTCCGCACGGATGCCGCGTTCGAGGATATAGTCCTGCCCGTCGAAGCTTTTCACCTCCTTGCCCTCGGCGACCAAAGTGCCGACGCCGGTCTTGGTGTAGAAGCCGGGGATGCCCGCGCCGCCCGCGCGGCAACGCTCGGCAAGCGTCCCCTGCGGGCAAAACTCGACCTGGAGCTCGCCGCTCAGATATTGCCGCTCGAATTCCTTGTTCTCGCCGACATAGGACGAGATCATCTTCTTCACCTGGCGCGAACGGAGCAGCTTGCCGAGACCCTGCCCGTCGATCCCGGCATTGTTGCTCGCGATCGTGAGGTCCTTGACGCCCGACGCCTCGATCGCGTCGATCAGCCGCTCGGGGATGCCGCACAGCCCGAACCCGCCCGCGCAGATCGTCATCCCGTCGAACAGCACACCCTCGAGTGCCGCCGCCGCGTCGGTGTAGCGCTTGTTCGCCATGCATCCTCCTATCGTCTTTACCGCGGCATAATGCGCCGGGCAGTGGACGGCAATGTCGGGCGGGCGTTCTCGACTTGGTGACGATTGCCGGGCTACGGTGGCGGCAGGAGATTGTCATGACCCAGCGTACCGGCGGCCAAATTCTCGTTGATCAACTCGTCGCACAAGGCTGCGACCGTATTTTCACCGTACCCGGCGAAAGCTTCCTCGCGGTTCTCGACGCGCTGCACGACACGGCCGCAATCGAGACGGTGGTGTGCCGGCAGGAAGGCGGCGTGGCGTTCATGGCGTGCGCGGACGGCACGCTGACGCACCGCCCCGGCATCGCCTTCGTCACGCGCGGGCCCGGCGCGACCAACGCGTCGATCGGCGTGCATGTCGCAATGCAGGACTCCCAGCCGATGATCCTGTTCGTCGGCGATATCGACCGCGGCACGCGTGACCGCGAGGCGTTCCAGGAGATTGATTTTCAGGCAATGTTCGCGCCCATCGCCAAATGGGCGGCGCGGATCGACGATGCCCGGCGGATCCCGGAGTATGTCGCGCGCGCCTATGCGACCGCGATGTCGGGACGACCGGGGCCGGTGGTGCTCGCACTACCCGAAGACATGCTGCTGGACGTGGTCGAGGCGGTCGACCGCCCGCGGGTCGAGCGCGTCGCACAGGCGTGCGACGCGGACATGATGGACCTGCTCGCGGATCTGCTGACGACCGCCGAACGGCCGGTGGCGATCGTCGGCGGCGCGGGCTGGGATGCGGCTGCGTCGGGGGCGTTCTCGACCTGGGCGGATCGCAACGGCATTCCCGTCGCCGCGGCGTTCCGGCGGCAGGATGCGATTCCGAACGCCTGCCCGGTCTGGGCGGGCAATCTGGGCTATGGCCCCAATCCGAAGCTCGTTGAGCGGGTGAAGGCAGCCGACCTGCTGCTCGTCGTCGGACCCCGGCTGGGCGAGGCGACGACCGATGGCTATGCGCTGGTGACGCCCGATCATCCGGGGCAGCGCATCGTCCACGTCCACCCCAATCCCAATGAGTTGAACCGCACCTATCACGCCGACGTCGCGGTGTGCGCGGGAATGGCCGAATTCGCAGAGGCGCTGCTCGCGGTCGACCTACCGCCGCGGACCGCGGGTCAGGAGGCGCATGCTGAGTGGCGCGCCTGGTCGACGCCCGCGCCGCGCGATCTGGTCATGGACCTGGGGCCGTGCGTCGCGGCGATGCGCGAGCGGCTGCCCGCGGATGCGATCCTCTGCAACGGCGCGGGGAATTATTCGGGCTGGTGGCATCGCTACTGGGCCTATGCCGGGCCGGGCACGCAGCTTGCTCCGACCGCCGGAGCGATGGGTTACGGCGTACCCGCCGCGGTCGCCGCGTCGCTGCGGCATCCCGAGCGGACGGTGGTCGCGCTGGCGGGTGACGGCTGCTTCCTGATGAACGGGCAGGAGCTGGCGACCGCGGTCGCGCAGCGGGCGGACATGCTGGTGCTGGTCGTCGACAATGGCGGCTACGGCACGATCCGGATGCATCAGGAGCGCGAATATCCGGGGCGGGTGTCGGGAACCGCGCTGCGCAATCCTGACTTCGCCGCGCTGGGCCGGGCCTATGGGTGCTGGGCGGAAACGGTCACCAAGACCGAGGATTTCGCCGCGGCGCTCGACCGGGCGATGTCACGCGGCGGCGTGCGGCTGCTACATCTGGTCACGGATATCGAGGCGATTACCGCCGGGACGACGCTGGCGGCGGTGCGCGGGGCGGCGTGATCCTTATTGGGTGACGACGCCACCGGCACACCTCATCCCCCACCCCGGCGAAGGCCGGGGCTCAGTTGGGGGACAGCAGTAACTACGGACGGTCCTCTGTTACCTCGGCCTTCCCACCTGGGCCCCCGCCTTCGCCGGGGTGGTGGTTATCGGGGCCGACCCTTCTCATAGTTCCCCCGCGAAGGCGGGGGCCCAGAGTAGCGGGCGCTACCGGAACTTAGCTGGGCCCCCGCGTCCGCGGGGGAACGACACGGAGCAGCAGCCCCTCAGCCCGCCAGCTTCGCCCGCACCGCCGCCACAGCATCCGCCGCCTTGTCGCCATCAGGCCCACCACCCTGAGCCATGTCGGGACGGCCACCGCCACCCTGCCCGCCAAGCGCGGTGACCGCGATCTTCAGCAGGTCGACCGCATTGTGGCTCGCGACCAGATCCGCGGTCACGCCGACTGCGACCGAGGCGCGGCCGTCGTTGATCGCGACGAGCATCGCGATCCCCGACCCCAGCCGCTGCTTGGCCTCGTCGACCGCGCCGCGCAGGCCCTTCGCCTCGAAGTCGCTAAGCACCTGCCCGATGAACGCCACGCCGCCGACCTCTTCGGGGCCCGCAGCCTCACCGCCGCTGCCGCCGCCGAGCGCCAGCGCCTTCTTCGTATCGGCGAGTTCGCGCTCGAGACGGCGGCGATCCTCGATCAGCGCCGCGACGCGCGCGGGCACCTCGTCGGGAGTCGATTTCAGCGCCGCCGCCGCCTCGCGCAGGCGATCGTCGCGCCCGGTCAGATAGGCGCGCGCCGCCTCGCCGGTCAGCGCCTCGACGCGCCGCACGCCGCTCGACACCGCGCCTTCGCCGACGACCTTGAACAACCCGATATCGCCGAGCGCGGTTACGTGCGTGCCGCCACACAGTTCGATCGAATAGGTGCCCTCGTCGGTCGAGCCCATCGACACGACGCGGACCTCGTCGCCATATTTCTCGCCGAACAGCGCCATTGCGCCCATCGCGATCGCGTCGTCGGGGGTCATTAGCAGCGTCGTCACCGCGCCATTGCCGCGGACCTGTGCGTTCACATCGGCCTCGACCTGCGCGATGTCGGCGGGCGTCATAGCGACCGGCTGCGAGAAGTCGAAGCGAAGGCGATCGGGCGCGACTAGGCTCCCCTTCTGCGCGACATGCTTGCCGAGGCGCTCCCGCAAGGCCTCATGCAACAGATGCGTAGCGGAGTGGTTGGCACGGATCTGTGCGCGGCGCGCGACGTCGATCTGCAGCTTGACGGTATCGCCGACCTTGATCCCGCCCGACTCGACCATCGCATGATGGACGAACACGCGGCCGAGCTGCTTCGACGTCTCGGTGACGGTCGCGCGCAGCCCGGTGTCGGTCGAGATGTGCCCGGCATCACCGACCTGGCCGCCGCTCTCGCCGTAGAAGGGCGTCTGGTTGACGACGATCGACACCGTATCACCCGTCGTCGCATGGTCGACGCGCGCGCCGTCCTTGACCAAAGCGACGACCTCACCTTCGCCGGTGTCCGAGGCGTAGCCAAGGAACTCGGTGCCGCCGCTCTGCTCGACGATGTCGAACCAGATATCGTCCGAGGCCTTTGCGCCCGAGCCCTTCCACGCGGCCCGCGCCGCGCGCTTCTGCTCGGCCATCGCGGTGTCGAAGCCTTCGCGGTCGACCGCGAGCCCGCGTTCGCGCAGCGCGTCCTCGGTCAGGTCGTAGGGGAAGCCATAGGTGTCGTAGAGCTTGAACGCGACGTCACCCGCGAGCGTCCCCTCGGTCATGTCCGCGGTCGCCTCGTCGAGCAGCTTCAGCCCCTTGTCGAGCGTCTGGCGGAACCGCGTCTCCTCCTGCTGCAGCGTCGCCTCGATCAGCGGCTGCGCACGGAACAGCTCGGGATAGGCCGCGCCCATCTCGGTGACGAGCGACGGCACCAGCCGGTGCATCAACGGCTCCTTCGCGCCCAGGATATGCGCGTGGCGCATCGCGCGGCGCATGATCCGGCGCAGGACATAGCCACGGCCTTCGTTCGCGGGCAGCACGCCGTCCGCGACCAGGAAGCCCGCGGTACGCAGGTGATCGGCGATCACGCGGTGGCTGGCTGTGTTCGCGCCGTCGGTCACGGTATGCGTCAGCGCGCCGGAGGCTGCGATCAGCGCCTTGAACGTGTCGGTGTCGTAATTGTCGGTGACGCCCTGCATGACCGCGGCGATCCGCTCGAGCCCCATGCCTGTGTCGATCGAGGGCTTGGGCAGATTGCCGACGATCTCGGCATTTTCCTGCTCATATTGCATGAACACGAGGTTCCAGATCTCGACGAAGCGATCGCCGTCCTCGTCGGGGCTGCCGGGAGGGCCACCGGGGATGTGATCGCCGTGATCGTAGAAGATCTCCGAGCATGGCCCGCACGGCCCGTTGTCGCCCATCGACCAGAAATTGTCCTTGGTCGGGATACGGATGATGCGGTGCTCAGGGAGGCCCGCGATCTTCTTCCAGAGGTCGAACGCCTCGTCGTCGGTGTGATAGACGGTCGCGGTCAGCTTGTCCGGCGACAGCCCCCAGTCCTTCGTCAGCAGCGTCCACGCATGCGTGATCGCCTGTTCCTTGAAATAATCGCCGAACGAGAAATTGCCGAGCATTTCGAAGAAGGTGTGATGCCGCGCGGTATAGCCGACATTGTCGAGATCATTGTGCTTGCCGCCCGCGCGGACGCACTTCTGCGACGAGGTGGCGGTCGTGTAGGGGCGCGATTCGAGGCCGGTGAAGACGTTCTTGAACGGCACCATTCCGGCATTGACGAACATCAGCGTCGGGTCGTTCTGCGGGACGAGCGGCGCAGAGGGCACGATCTGGTGCCCCTGCGAACCGAAATAGTCGAGGAAGCCGCGGCGGATGTCGTTCGTCGATGTCATGCCGCCGACTTAGGCGAGCAACCGGGTTCGCTCAAGTGACCGCGTTACGCGGATTGTGGCAGGGCCGCCGCCAGCCAGTCATCGCCGTGAAGCCCGTAGATCAGGCTGTCGCGCAGCCCCATATGCGTCTCCCATTCGCCGCGCAGCAGCCGTTCGCGCCGGAACCCCAGCCGTTCGAGCAGCAGGATCGACGCGCGGTTCTCGCTGTCGGCATCGGCAAACACGCGGTGCTGCCCCTCAGCGAACAGCTGGTCCAGCACCGCCGACACCGCCTCGCTCGCCAGACCGCGGCCCCAATGCGCGCGCGCGAGGATGAAGCCGATCTCGGTCACCCCCTGCCCGCGCATCCGCCCGCCCGACACCCAGCCGATCGCCCGGTCGTCGCCATGCCGCGTGATCGCCCAGGCGCGCCAGTTCACGTCGGCGGCATCCTCGACCAGATAGAGCCGCGTCGCCTCGATCGACGTCAGCGGACCATCCGCGGAATAGGTCATCAGGTCCGCGTCGGCGAGCGTGGGGTGCAACGCGACCGCGTCCGCCTGGACGAGCCGACGCAGCCGGAGCCGCGGCGTCACCAGCACCGGATGGGGCAGCGCGCGACGCCTCAAGCGATCAGCGCATCGACGAGCGCGCGCACTTTCTTCTGACGCCACTGCGGCAGCGGCGCGACGAGCCAATAGCCGCCGCGCGACGGCTGCGCGTCGCCGATGATCCGGACCAGCCCCGCATCGAGCACTCGTCGTGCCAGCAGTTCGGGCACGGTCGCCCGCCCGAGTCCGGCCGCCGCCGCATCGATCGCAAGCCCTGCATCACCGACGCGGACCAGTGCCGTGGCATCTCCCGCCGCCGGGTCCAGCGCGGGTGCGCCCGGCCAAGCGATGATCGCCTCGGACGCGCTGCCGGTCGCCGCGATCGTGACGAGCCCTTCGGATTCGAGTGCCTCGCCCTCATTCTCGCCCGGGCCATCGCCCCAGCGGATCGCGAGGTCGAGATTGGCCTCGGTGAAGTCGACCGTCTCGTCCGCGGTGATCAGGACGAAGCGCAGGTCCGGATCCGCCGCAGCAATCTCGGCGAGCCGTGGCATCAGCCATTTCTCGGTCAGATCGCGCGGTGCGGCGATCGTCAGCGACTTGGACGTCTGCCCCGCCTGCATCGCACGGACCGCCTCCTCGAACTGGAGGAAGCCGTTGCGCAAGGGCCCGAGCCCCGCCTCGGCCTCGGGCGTCAGCTCGAGCCCGCGCGTGGTGCGCCGGAACAGCACGACACCCAGCGTATCCTCGAGCGCGCGGATCTGCTGCCCGACCGCGGCGGGGGTGACCGCGAGCTCGTCGGCGGCGCGCGTGAACGACAGATGCCGCGCCGCCGCGTCGAGCACGCGCAGCCCGTTCAGCGGCAGGTGCGTGCGCTTCACGAAATCACCGCCGGGGCGCTGAGCGAGAAATGCGGGATCGCCACCTCGAACACCGCACCGGTATCGTCGACCATCCGGTAGGATCCGCGCATCGCCCCCGTCGGCGTCGCGAGCGGACAGCCCGAGACATAGTCGAAGCTCGCACCCTGCTCGATCAGCGGCTGTTCGCCGACGACGCCCTCGCCCTCGACGGTGTGGCGCGCGCCATGCCCGTCGGTGATGATCCAGTGTCGCGTCAGCAGCTGGACCGCGCCGGGCCCGTCATTTTCCAGCCGGATATGATAGGCCCAGAACCAGCGCCCGCGCTGCGGTTCGGACTGTTCGGGCAGATAGCTGACCGAGACGCGTACCGTCACCCCGCGCGTCGTCGCCGCACTGGGGAACAGCGCCTTCACAGCCCGACCTTGCCCAATGCCCGGTCGAGATCGTCGATCACGTCGCGCACGTCTTCGAGCCCGACGTTGAGCCGCAACAGCCCCTCGGTCACGCCCATCTCAGCCTGCTTGTCGGGCGAGACGCTGGCATGCGTGGTCGAGGCAGGATGCGTCATCAGCGACCGCGAGTCGCCGATATTGTTCGAGATATCGACCAGCTCCAGCGCGTCGAGCAGGCCATGTGCCTGTTCGCGCCCTTCGACCTCGAACGCGAAGATCGGGCCACACGCGTCCATCTGACGCATCGCGAGTTCGTGCTGCGGATGGCTGGCGAGGCCCGGATGCAGGATGCGCGGCACGCGCGCTTCCAGAAACGCGCCGACCTTCTGCGCATTTTCCGACTGGCGACGGATACGCAGATCGAGCGTCTCGAGCCCCTTGAGCACGACCCACGCATTGAACGGCGACAGCGTCGGCCCGGTGTTGCGCGTGAAGGGCAGCAGCGTGTTGGTGATGAAGTCCTCGGTCCCGCACACCGCGCCGGCGAGCACGCGGCCCTGCCCGTCCATCATCTTGGTCGCGCTGTACGCGATGACGTCCGCACCGAACTCCATCGGCCGCTGCAACGCCGGCGTCGCGAACGCATTGTCGACGACGGTCGTGATGCCGCGCTCACGCGCGATGCCGCACACCGCCTTCAGGTCGACAATGTCCATCGTCGGATTGGCGGGCGTCTCGAAGAAGAACACCTTGGTCTCGGGCCGGACCGCGTCGAGAAACGCCTGCGGGTCTCGCGCGTCGACGATCGTCGTGGCGATCCCGAACTTGGGCAGCAGCGTATCGGTCAGCCAGCGGCACGATCCGAACGCCGCGCGGCCGCCGACCAGGTGATCGCCGCTCTGCAACTGGCACAGCAGCGCCGCGGTCATCGCCGCCATGCCCGTCGCCATCGACCGGCACGCCTCAGCCCCCTCGAGCAGCGCGATCCGCTCCTCGAGCATCTGCACCGTCGGGTTCTGGAGCCGGGAATAGGTCATCCCGTCCTGCTCGCCGGCAAAGCGCGCCGCGGCGTCACCGGCCTTGTCGTAGCAATAGCCCGAGGTGAGGAAGAGGGCCTCCGACGTTTCGCCATATTCGCTGCGGGCGGTGCCGCCGCGGATGGCCTGCGTCTGCGGACGCCAGTTCTGGGTGATCGAACGATCTTGGCCGGTCTTGCGCTTCATGGCGACGCTTTGCCGGGGGCGGGCGGTGATGACAACCCCCGCGGAGGGTCGCGTGCGCTAGTAGCGCCCCCAGGTAAACCTGGATGACAGCGCATAATTCCACACGGCGCCGACCAGCACGCCGATCATCGCCGACACCGCCCAGGCGTCGTTGCGCACGTCGTGCATGAACGCCGCGATCCCGACATTGGCGATCGCGCCGACCGAACAGATCAGCGCGAACGATACCCAGCCATCGGCGAGCTGCCGCCACCCCTTCAGCCGCCGGTCGCGATAGGTCAGCGCATTGTTGAGGAAGAAGTTCATCGTCAACGCGGCGAGCGTCGCGCCGATCTGCCCGATCAGGAACGACGTCCCGATCCCGAGGAACAGAGCGCTGAGCACCGCCATGTGCACGCCGATGCCGAGCACGCCGATCGCCGAGAACATCGCGAACCGCACGGGCACGAACCGCCCGAACATCCGGTCGTACAGCGCGATCAGATATTCCAGCGCGACGACGTGATCGAGCTTGCTCTCCCCCTCGGTCCGGCAGCGGAAGGTATAGGGCAGCTCGGCGAACCGCAGCGGCTCGGGCGCGGCGGTCAGCAGGTCGAGCAGGATCTTGAACCCGATCGCCGAGAGTCTGGGCGCGAGCGCGCGCGCGACGTCGGTACGGATCGCGAAGAAGCCGCTCATCGGATCGCTAAGATCCGCCTTGAGCACGCGCCGCGACAGCCGCGTGGCGAGCGCGGACTTGGCGACGCGGTCGCGATCCCAGTCGCCGGTCCCGCCGCCGCTGACGAAGCGCGATCCGATCACGACGTCGTGATCGCCCGCCTGAAGGAGGTCGAGCATTTTCGGCAACAGCGTCTCGTCATGCTGCAGATCGCCGTCGATCACCGCGACGACGGGCGCGGCGGTCGCGCACAGCCCCTCGATACAGGCCGAGGACAGCCCGCGCCGGCCGATCCGCTGGATCACGCGGACGCGCATGTCACTGCGCCCGAGCACGCGCGCCGCCTCCGCAGTGCCGTCCGGGCTGTCGTCGTCGACGAAGATCGCTTCCCAGCGCCGCCCCGCCAGTGCCTGGTCGAGCTTGGCGATCAACGCGGCGACGTTCGCCTTCTCGTTGAACGTCGGGATGACGACTGCGATCTCGAGCGTGGCCTGCCCCGCGCCCTGCACTGGGTCCAGCTCGACCGGACTCACCCGAGCGCTGCGATCACCGCGTCGCCCATCGCGCGCGTCGTCAGCGTGCCGCCGAGGTCAGGGGTCCGCGCGCCGCCCAAGATCGCCGCCGCCACCGCCGCCTCGATCCGGTCGGCCGCCTCGGCCTTGTCGAGCGAATGCCGCAGCATCATCGCTGCGGACAGGATCGCGGCACAGGGGTTCGCCTTGCCCTGCCCGGCAATGTCGGGCGCGCTGCCATGGATCGGCTCGTACAGGCCATGGCCCTGGCCATCGAGCGCGGCGGAGGGCAGCATGCCGATCGATCCCGCGCACATCGATGCCTGGTCGGACAGGATGTCGCCGAACAGATTGCCGGTGACGACCACGTCGAACTGGCCGGGATCGCGCACCAGCTGCATCGCCGCGTTGTCGACATACATGTGGCTGAGCGCGACGTCGGGATAGTCCGCCGACACCTCGATCACGACGTCGCGCCACAGCTGCGACGTCTCCAAGACATTGGCCTTGTCGACCGACAGCAGCTTGCTCTTGCGGGTACGGGCGGTCTCGAACCCGACGCGCGCGATCCGGGCAATCTCCGCCTCGTCATAACGCATCTCGTCATGGCCTTCTCGCAGACCTTCCGCCGTCGTCCGGATGCCCTTGGCACCGAAATACACGTCGCCGGTCAGCTCGCGGACGATCACCATATCGATCGTGCGTGCGATTTCCGGGCGCAGCGACGACGCATCCTCCAGCCCCGCGAACAGCTTGGCCGGACGCAGGTTGGCGAACAGCCCCAGTTCCTTGCGCAGGCCCAGAATTGCCTGCTCTGGTCGCAGATGCCGTTCGAGCCGATCGCAATCGGGGTCGCCGACCGCACCGAACAGCACGGCGTCCGCGCGCCGCGCGAGCGCCAACGTCTCAGGCGGCAGCGGATGCCCCGCCGCCTTGTACGCCGCACCACCGACCAGCGCCTCGTCGAAGCTCAGATCGAGGTCGAGCCGGTCGAGCACGCGACGTGCCTCGGCAGTCACTTCGGGTCCGATGCCGTCGCCGGCAAGTATCGCGATCAAGGGCATGTGCGTTCCTCCGCCGCCGCCCTTGCCGGGCAAGCCGCGCTCACGCAACCGCCCTTTTGAGCCGATCGACGAGGCGAGCCCGCGCTGCGAGCGGTTCGGCGCGGCGTTCGACCAGAACATCGCGCGTCAAAAAATGCTCGGTCAGCCGCAGCCCGTCGAAGATGTCCGGCCACCCCGCCTCGCCACCAGCGGTGAGAAACGCGGGCAGCGGCAACAGCTTGGCCTCATAGCCCTGCGCCGCACCGCGCGACACCGCCGCCCCGCTTCGCGGGCTGACGAATGCGAGGTCGTCGACCGCACCACTCGCGACGCACTGGTCGAGATCGAGACCGAATCCCAGTTCCGCGAGCAGCAGCAATTCGTACCGCACCAACGCCGCCGCCCAGCCGCGCGCCGAAGGCGCCGCCTCGATCGCGCCGAGGACGCCGTCGAGCGCATCGTGGATATGCGGATAGGGCTGCGCCTCCGGCAGCGCGACGGCGGCGAGCGCCGTCGCCCATTCGAGCGCGCCTGCCGCGAGCGGCTCGCCGTGCAACGTCGCGCGGCTGTGGATCAGCTCGGCGGTCAGCGCGGCGAGCTGGTCACCGGTCCGCGCGCGCCATTCGCCCTGGATCACGTTCGCCGCGAGCAGCACCGGCCGCATCGCCCGCGACCGCCCGCCGCGCACATAGCCCGGCTGCACGCCGTCCTCCCGCGTCAACGCCCGCACGATCGCGCCATGCTCGCCATGCTGGCGAACGGCGACGACGATGGCGGATGCGCGAAGGTGCATCGCCCGTTCTTACGCGTGCGTCGTGACGAACGGGAGCCTCGAAAATTCCGCTTGTTCCAGATCCGCCGGCCAGGCGCGCTCAGCGCCGGATCCCGCGCATCACGCGCGCGAGTCGCGGATGCGACAGCGCCCGCTTCGCCCAGCCCGCCGCGCCATCGAACGCCCCCAGCGCGGCCACCGTCGCGCGGTTTGCCAGCGTCGGCCGCAACAACAGCAGATCGACGCAGGGCGTCCCCGCCGTCGCGAACTGCCGCTTGTGCTGCCCCTCCCCCTCGGTGAAATCGAACCAGGCGAAGCGGTCGTCGAACAGCTGCCGCATCGCCTCGACCTGCAGTACCGCGCCCGGCGACAGCGCGTTATCGGCGGGGTCATGCCCGACATGGTCATAGCGCAGCGTCCCGCCCTGCGCGGTACAGCAGAGATAGGCGATCGGCCGGCCCTCGACGAACAGCAGCCAGGCCCGCACCCGGTCCGCTGCGGCGAGCGCCTCGAAACCCTGCAGCGCCGCTTCACCGTCGGGGAGCCCCGATCCCAGCAGCCGCTCCTGATAGGTCGTCGCCGACACCGCCCGCGCCAGCGGGTAAAACACCGCGATCTCGGCGGGGGTTCGATAGCCGCGGATGTCGAGCGTGCCGCCCGACAACGCCGCCAGCCGCTTCGTCTTGCGCTTCAGCCCCGACCGCGCGCTTCCCGACAGCGTCGCAAGCCATGCCGCCTCACCGATCCGCAGGTCGGCGTGATACCGGACATAACGCTGGCGGACGGCGGTCAGCAGGCCATGCGTGTTCAGCGAGTCCACCCGGTCCGCGGGCAACGAGGTGACCACATAGCCGTCGGCCTGAGCCGGCAGCGCGGGCAGCATCGGCGTTTCGCCCGCCAGCACGTCATCCAGCGACAGCGCGACGCGCACCAGCCGGCGCGGGATCGTCGCGAGCGTGCGCGCGCCGAGCTGGAACTTCAGGCGGACGCTGACCGCGGTCATCAGGCGCGTTCTTCGACCCAGTTCGACCAGAGCTGCTCGGCTTGGCGCAGGCCCCGCCGGATCGGATCGCGCGCCAGCGGCCGGTCGTGCCGGCCAAGGGCCAGTGGCGGGCGATCGCGGAAATGCCGGGTCGGCAAATCCGTGCGCAGCTCCGCCAGCGTCGCGCACAGCGCCTCGAACCGGCGGACATGGACGGCGTTCGCCCGCGTGCCCTGCCGATTCGCCAGCTCGAAACCATGGCTGACGATCGTCGCGGCGACATGCCCCCGGGCCGCGGCGTGCTCGAGCGCATCGCGGCTTTCGTTCGCGGACAGGGCGCAGAGCTGCAGCGTCCGCAACTGACCCGGCCGATCCTCGATGACGGTAACCGGGATCTCGATCAGGCCCTGCACGGCGACCGGCGCGATCTGACGCGGCGACAGCGAGATCCTGCTCGCATCGCACGCAGCCGCACCGTTATGGCTGCTGTCATAGGCGAAACCGAGCGCAGCGAGCGCGGCCAGCGTATCGTCGTTCGCGGCATAGCTGCCGGCGCGAAACGCGATCGGGTCGGGCGCACCCGCGTCGATCAGCAGTTCGGTGGCTTGCAGGATCAGCGCGTATTGTTCGACCAGCGGATAGTCGGACAGGTCGAACTTCGCGTGATTCGCGCCACAATCCCGGGCGATCGCGGCGGTCCAGGCGGGATGGAGATGCAGCTGAACCTCCTGCCCGGCATCGAGGATCGTCGAGACCATCCGCCGTACCGGCTCGATTCCGAAGGTCAGCGCGGGCATCGGGTCGACGAAGAAACAGGCCTTCAGCCCGTACCGCGCAAGCTTGCCGAGCTGATAGCTGACACCGACGCCCGCAGGCTCGACTGACCGGTGATAGATCGCATCACTGCCAAGACCCGCGCGGTGGTGCCGCCACGCGAATTCGGTGTCGATCGTCAGGAAGACTGCCGTGGTCACGTCACTGGCCTAGTGTCCCGTGGTGAAGATAAGGTTTCCGCCTACGAGACAGGCGTGACCCGACCTCCGCAATCTATCGGCCTCAGCCGAAGATTGATCAACATTATTAAACTGAATTATCTTGAATGGTAAAAGTCGTACACCTGCTGTGCGACCGCTGCGGACACGCCCGGCGCCTGCTGCAGATCCTGCAGGCTGGCATTTCGAACCGCGCGGCCGGTGCCGAAATGCATCAGCAACGCCTTTTTGCGCGCGGGGCCGATGCCGGGGACCTCGTCGAGCGGACTCGCGCCGATCGCCTTGCTGCGCTTGTCGCGGTGGACGCCGATCGCGAACCGGTGAACCTCGTCGCGTAAGCGCTGGAGGTAGAACAGCACCGGCGCGTTGACGGGCAGCTGGAATTCGCGGCCGTCGAGCATGTGGAATACCTCGCGCCCGTCGCGGCCATGCTGCGGCCCCTTGGCGATCCCGACGAGGCACACGTCCTCGACGCCGAGCTCCTCGAGCGCGGCCTTCACCGTGTTCAGCTGCCCCTTGCCGCCGTCGATCAACACCAGGTCGGGCCATTCGCCCGAGTCGCGGTCGGGATCCTCGGCCTGCGCGCGCGCGAAGCGCCGGGTGAAGACCTCACGCATCATCCCGAAATCGTCGCCCGGGATGGTCTCCTTGTTCTTGATGTTGAACTTGCGATACTGGCCCTTGCGGAAGCCCTCGGGGCCGGCGACCACCATCGCGCCGGTCGCGGCAGTGCCCTGGATATGGCTGTTGTCGTAGATCTCGATCCGCTGCGGCGGCTCGGCCAGGTCGAACAGGTCGGCAACCTCACGCAGCAGCTTGGCCTGAGTCGTCGACTCGGCCTGACGTCGCTCGATCGCCTCGATCGCGTTGCGCTTGGCCTGATCCATCAGGCGACGGCGATCGCCGCGCTGCGGCACCTGCACCGCAACCTTGTAGCCCGCGCGCTCGCCCAGCGCCTCGACCAGCAGCGCGCCTTCGGGCAGCTCGCGGTCGAGCAGGATCTGCCGCGCGGGCGGCACGTCCTCGTAGAACTGGCCGAGGAAGCTGGTCAGCACCTCGTCTTCGGGCACGTCGTTGGTGTGCTGCGGGAAGAAGCTGCGATGCCCCCAATTCTGGCCGCCGCGGATGAAGAAGGCCTGGATGCCGATCAGCCCGTCCTTGCACGCCATCGCGAAGATGTCGGCGTCGCCCACCCCTTCCGCGTTGATCGCCTGCGTGCCCTGGATGAAGGTCAGCGCCTTCAACCGGTCGCGAAGCAGCGCGGCGAGTTCGAAGTCCATGTTTTCGGCCGCAGCCTGCATCTGCGCGCCGAGCTTGGCCTGCACGCCGGTCGACTTGCCCGCGAGGAAGCTCTTCGCGTCCTCGACCAGCTCCTTGTACGCACCCTCGTCGATCCGGCCGACGCACGGCGCGGAGCAGCGCTTGATCTGGTAGAGCAGGCACGGCCGGTCGCGCGTCTTGAAGAAGCTGTCGGTGCAGCTGCGCAACAGGAACAGCTTCTGGAGCGCGTTGAGCGTGTTGTTGACCGATCCGGCGCTGGCAAACGGGCCGTAGTAATTGCCCTTCGCGCGCCGGGCGCCGCGGTGTTTCTGGACGCGCGGGAACTCATGGTCGTCGCGCAGCAGGATGAAAGGGAAGCTCTTATCGTCGCGCAGCAGCACGTTGTACGCGGGCCGGTACCGCTTGATGAGCTGCGATTCGAGCAGCAGCGCCTCGGCCTCGTTGTTGGTCGTGACGATCGTCATCGACCGGGTCTGCGACACCATCCGCTGGAGGCGTTTCGTCAGCCGTTCGACCTGGACATAGTTGGCGACACGGTTCCTGAGTGCCCGCGCCTTGCCGACATAGAGCACGTCGCCGCGCGCATCCTGCATCCGGTAGACGCCGGGGCGGATCGGCAGCGTGTCGAGCACGTTACGGATCGCCGCGACGCCCGCCGCAAGATCGGGCGCCTCGCCGCCGCCGCGGACGGCGAAGGTGGATTTGTCTTCGTTGAAACGGTCGGGGGAATTGGGGGAGGACATCGCTGGGGAATCTAGGGAGTCGGAGGGGGTTATGCCAGCCGAGGACATTGATCTTCACGCGAAGGCGCGACGGCGCGAAGAGTAGAGAATTTTCGCGCAGAGGCGCAGAGGACGCAGAGAGAAGAAGCGATTAGGGTTGGCATCTGTCCTCGAACCGCCGGAGGCTCATGGCCCGTGTGGCAGTCGGACGATCCATCCCAACCGCCACGCCTCCGCGCTCTCTGCGCCTCTGCGCGAACCAATCTTCATTCTCTTCGCGCCTTCCCGCCTTCGCGCCTTCGCGTGAACAATCTTCTTCATGCCGTACGAGCTAAGGCAAACGATCAGGCCTGCGCAAACACCTTGGTGCCGACGATGCCAACAACGGTCAGCGCCATGAAGCATGCCTGCACGCCGCTGACCTTGTCGCCGAACAGGATCACGCCACCGATGATCACGCCGATCGCCCCAGCGCCGGTCCAGATTGCATAGGCAGTGCCAGCAGGCAGGCCGCGCATCGCGAGCGCGAGCAGGCCCATGTTGACGAAGCTCAGCACGATCGGAACCGAAGACGCCTGCCACGTGGCAACGGTCGCCGCCCATTTGAGGCTGAGCGCCCAGGTGATTTCGGTGATCACGGCAACGCCGAGGATGAGCCAGGACATAAGAGTATCTCCAACGGGCTCAGATTGGAGACGCAGCCGCCGGAAACCCGGGAAGAGACGGCCGCCTGTAAAAAACGAAAAAGGCGCCGAGCGAACGACCGTTCCCCGCGGAAGCGGGGGTCCAGGGTTGCCGGCGCTGTGTCGTGAGAACCTGCCCCCCGCTTTCGCGGGGGAGCAGACGATTAGTTCAGGCGGCCAAGCCCCGAGATCGACCGATCGACCATCGCGCGGTCGGCGGCGGCATCGTGATGCTCGGCGATCAAAATACCGGCTGCCTTGGCAGCGGCGTCGGCGGCCCGCGCACGGACCTCGGCGATCGCGGCGCGCTCGGCGGCGGCAATCTTGTCCTCCGCCATTTTGGCGCGACGCGTCATCAAATCCTCGGCACCCGCCTTGGCCTTGGCGATGATCGCCGCGGCTTCGGTATGCGCATGCGCCTTCATCGCTTCGGCTTCGAGATGCGCGGTCTTGGCCTTGGCCTCATACTCCGCACGGATCGCCTCGGCTTCGGCGCGCAGCGCCTTGGCCTCGTCGAGCTGCGTGCGGATCCCGGCGATCTTGGCGTCGAGCGACCGCCCGATCATGCCGGGGACCTTCTTCCACACCATCAGCGCCAGGACGATGATCATCGCGATCGCGACCCAGCCGGTCGAGTTGACGCCGAGCGCGGTCGGGTCGACGACATGCTCGACGGTACCGGGCGCGACGGTGTGACCCTGCAACCCCTGATTGTCGATCGAGCCTTCGGGCGCCATGCCCTCGGCCGAGATCACCTTGGCCGGTGCGTCCGGGTTGGCGGCGGGGGTATTAGCCATGAGCCATCGTCCTGCGTACCGCATCGCTCGCCGAGTCCAGGCTCACCTGAAGTCCGGCAACCTTGTCGGCCAGTTGCTGTGCCGCTTCGGCTGCGACATTCTGAAGATTGGCGAGGGCCTGCGCCTTCGCATTCGCCACGGCGAGATCGTGATGACCCAGACGCTCGGCGATTTCGGCATCGGCCGCATGAACCTGCTGCTCGAAAGCCATTGCCGCCCGCTTGGCCGCGGCCGCGGTCTCGGCCTGTGCCGCGACGCGGGCCGCATCCATTTCGGCCTGCCAGGTCGCCTGGACCGTATCGGCCTGCGCCCGTGCAGCGACTGCCGCTGCCAGATCGCCCGCGATTCGGCCTTCACGCGCGTCCACGGTCGACACGATCTTAGGCACCATCCCCTTGCCGATCCCGAAATACAGGATCCCGAAGGTGAGGAGCAGCCAGAAGATCTGTGAAGCGTAGGTGGCGGCTATCTGGGCAATCTGGGGCATGGCAGTCCTTCGTGATACGGCCGGACGGGATATCGCCCGGCCAGATCAGCGCATGTTAGGCGACGAACACCAGGATGATCATCGTGACGAATGCGAGCAGACCGAGAAGCTCGGCAGCTGCGAAGCCGATGAACAGACGGCCCTGCTGGCTGTCTGCAGCGCCCGGGTTGCGCAGCGCGCCAGCGAGGAACTGAGCGAAGACGTTACCCACGCCGAGTGCGGCGAGGCCCATGCCGATCGCTGCGAGGCCGGCACCGATCATCTTTGCTGCGTTGACGTCCATGTTAAAACTCCCTTGGAAAATCAGTAGTGGTTCGAAAGAAAACTTAGTGAAGGTTGACCGCGTCGTTCAGATAAACCGACGTCAGCAGCGCGAACACATAGGCCTGGATCGCGGCGACCAGCAGCTCGAGCAGCGTGATGCCGATCATCAGCAGCATGCTCGGCGCGGTCACCAGACCGATATAGACGCCGCCCAGGTTGATGCCGTTGATCACGAACGCCGCGAGCACCTTGAGCAGGATATGCCCCGCGGTCATCGCCACGAACAGTCGCAGACCCAGCGAGAACGGACGCACCAGGAACGACATCAGCTCGACGACGAAGATCAGCGGGATCATCAGCGCCGGCGTGCCGCTCGGCACGAACAGCGAGAAGAAGTGGAAGCCGTGCTTGCCGAAGCCGACGATCAGGACGATCGCAAAGCTGATCAGCGCCAGCACGCCGGTGACGGTCATGTGGCTGGTCACGGTGAACGGATGAACACCCGGCACGATACCGAACGGCATCAGGCCGATGATGTTCGCGAACAGGATGAACATGAACAGCGAGAAGACGTAAGGGATGAAGCGCTTGCCGCCCGGCCCGACATTCTGCTCGAGCATGCCCGAGATGAAGCCCGTAAAGCCCTCGACCGCGGCCTGCCAGCGACCGGGGACGAGCTCGCGCTTCATCCCGCCGATCATGAAGGCCCAAAGTGCGACCAGCGTCACCACCATCCACATCGCGGAATTGGTGAAGGACAGGTCGTAACCACCTACGATCCAGTGCGAGCCGAACGCCGGCTCGATCAGGAACTGGTGCATCGGATCGATCTTGCCGCCCTGTTCTGCCGCCACGTGGAATCCCTGCCGTCTTGAAACGACAAACGCCCGGCTACTCCGGGCGTTCGCCTGAAATTCGAATGATTTGCCTGAACGCGACCGCGATTCCGAGGAACAGCAACACGATCAGACCCCAAGGCCCAGTGCCGACCCAATGGTCAATCAACCATCCGATCAGCGCACTGCCGACGAGACTCCCGATCAGGGCGGAGATGACCCGATTGCCCTGCGAGTAACCCCGCTCGGCATCCGGCCCTCCCTGCCCCTTTTTCAGCGTCTCCCGAGCCTTGACCTCCCTCAATCGCTCATCGAGCGCGGAAAGTCGCGGATCTTCAACACCGTAGGGGTCCTGTCCGGGTTCGATCTCCGCCACGACATGCTCTCCACCTGATACGACACCGGGGAGATATACGCAGCGACGAGCGATCCCGCCAAGGCGCGGTCCGTTTAGAAAAGGGGGGGGGCCAAGTCAACCGGTGTGACAGTATCGTCATCAATGTGGTGACTGCGCGGCGCGTTACGCCCTCTCCCATCCGTCATCCTGACAAAAGCCAGGATCCAGGCCGCCGACGGATTATGCGTGGCTCTGGATCCTGGGCCGAGCCCAGGATGACGGAGGGCCTTAGGACAGCATGATCAGACGCAACGCGAATCACGCTCCGGTGCGGCGGCGGTGCGCGTCTTCCACACACCACCCGGCGTCTTGTACTTTTCGCCCGGATTGGTCCCCGCGATCAGGTTGCAACCGCTGGTGAACGCCAGCTGCTCGACCGTCGCGCCGCTCGCCTGCGCCTTGGCGGTATAGGCCGACTTGCGCTGGATGTTGATGCTGTTGACCAGCGCACGCAGGTCGCCGCTCGCCGCGCCGACCAGCCCGAGATAGCCGTCGGGCTGCTCGCCGACCTCGCCGCCCGCGCGCGCCGCGGCATAGGCCGGGTCACGCTGCGCCGACGCGGCGACCGACAGGCCGCCAAGCACCGCCACCGCTGCGATCATCGTCAAAGCCTTGATCTTCATCTCAGAATATCCCCGGATTCTGCTGGATCAGCGATTTCGCCTCGCCATCGAGACGATAGACCACTTCCTGCGTCACATTGATGTTGAGGTTGATCTCGATCGGCTTGTCCGGCGCCGACACGTTGATGCAGCCCGGCAGGGCGGCGGCGGTCGTGACCAGAAAGACGATCGTCCTCATCCTGTGCAAGATCGGTCTTTGCTCCAGCTTGTTCAATCCTGTTTCGGTCATGGCACGATCCTGCTTTCGGCGGGCTGAATGGATGGGGCTGCGGGGACGGCAGGCCCGGGGGATGGCGGCGCGGACTGCTGCTGGATCAGCGCGGGCAGGTTGCGTTCGATCAGCCGCTTCGGATCATAGAAGCTCTGCGCCGAATCGAGCAGTCCGCGAAACGGCGCCTTGATCCGGATGTTGAACACGAAGGGCAGCTTCTGCAGGCGGCGGACGATGAAGTTCGACTTCGCCCCCTCGCCCTGGCTGATCCCGGCAAAGCGCACGTCGGTCACCATCTCGCCCGCGAGCGGCCCGTTCATGCCCACGCGGAGCGACTGATAGCGCAGCGACTTGAGCGCCTGGAAGGCGATGTTCGCCCAGATGCCGAGATCCTTCTGGCTGAGATCGCCGACATAGGCGAGCGTCCCGCCCCCCGGCCGGACGCGCAGGTCGCCGCCCTCGATCCGGCCGCCCGTCTCGTCGAAGATCATCGGCAGCACGCCGTCGAAGATCCCCGTCGCGTCGAGATTCTTGAAATCGAACTGCTGCAGGAACTGGTCCGCGGCCATGTTGGCGATGTGGAACGTCATCCGCCGCTCGCTCTGCGCGGAGAAATCGAGCAGCGTCGGGTCGAGCGTCAGCGATCCGCCCGCAAACGGCCATGCCCCGCCCTCGACCTGCACGCGCGCACCCGGCAGGGTCTGATAGCGGATCGTCCCGTCGCTGACCGGAATGCCGGGGTTGAGCGTGCGGATCGTCGCGACCTGCCCCGGCGCGCTTTGCAGATTGAGCAGGTCGGTGAAGCGGATCTCGGTCGCGATCCCGGTCACCGGGCCGAACGCGGCGGCAAGGTCGGTGCCGGCGGTCCGAAACACCCCCGTGCTCGTCACGCCGTCGGGGGTCCACGCGATGTGCCCGTCGCCGCTGACCGATCCATTGACGTCGGCGATCACGCCGAACGTCAATGGCGTCAGCGCCTCGGGTTGCAGCGCGTCCTTGGCGAACACGATCCCCGGCACGAGCAGGTCGGCGCGGCCGATGCCCGTGCCGAGAGCATGGACCAGCGTGACGTCGGCGACCTTGGTGCTGCTGACCGGTTCGAACAACGTTCCGGCCGCGGTGATCGTGCCGCCGATCAGCGACAGCGTCACGCCGCGCGCCGCGACCGGCTTGAACCGCGCGGTGGCGGCGGCGTCGCTGACACCCATCGTGCCGTCGAGCGCCAGCGCACCGCCGATCAGCGTCCAGTCGCCCGCCGCCTCGTTCAGCAGCAGCGGCACATTGCCGATCTGCCCTGCCCCACCGGTGAATGCGCCGGCGATTCCCTGCGTCGTCATCCGCCCGGTGATCGTCGCGAAGTCCAGCCGCGTGACGCGCTCGGGCGCGCCGATCCGGGTCTGCACGCCGTCGATCGCAAAGCCCCGGTCGGCCAGCCGCAGCGTCGCGCCGCTCGCGTTCAGCGTCAGCGGCGTCCGCCCCAGCCGCCCCGACAGCGCGGCCGCAGCGATCCGCGCACCGCCGCGCAGACGTCCGCGATCGGTCTGCACCAGCGCTCCGTCGATCGGGCATAGCGACAGCCGCGCAGGGTCGAGCACCAGCCCCGACACCGCCAACCGCTGCACCGCTAGCGGCGTGCAGCCAGTGTTGACGACGAGCCGCGTCTTCCCGTCCCAGCTGGCAGCGATCGGCATTGACAGGCCTTCGACCCGGTCCTTGCCGCCGCTGCCGATCGGACCGTCGAGTGTCACCCGCGTCGTGATCGCGGTCGCCCCGCCGGGCGTCGCGCTGAACCGCACCGGGGTCACCGCCAGCCGCGCGCCGTCCACGACATAAGGCGCGACCGTCGCGACGCCGCGGACCGGCGCACCCGGTCGGGCCTGGGCGAGCGCGATGCGCGCCTCGGGCAACCCGCCACCCCGCGTCGCAAGAGTCGTATCAAGCGTGACGCCTCCGCCAGACGCACCGCGTCCAGGCCATGCGAACCGGAGCCCCTCCCCGCCATCAAGCAAAATCCTCGCGCCGCTCGCCGATGCGAGCGCGAGGCGTGACAGCACGGCCTCGCCGCGCCCGCCGCGCTGCTGAACGGCGATCACCGCATCCGCAGCAAAGCCCTTTGCGGCCCGCGTCACGGCCTGCACCGCGGCGTCCATGAGGGGCGCGACCGGCGACCCGGCTGCCGATCCTTGCAACGCCTCCACCCCGGCAAGCCGGCGCGGGGCGATTGCGGCACCCGCCGCGCGAACGCGGCCCTCGAACGCGATAACCTCACCAAGACGGTAGGATCCTGCGATCGCCACGCGGCGTGCGCGGCCCTCGGCCGTCCGCACGGTCTGCGCGGCGATATCCGCCTTGCCCGAGGTTCCCGCAGCAGTGCCCGCGAAGGCGACGACACCCTTGGCCGCGGCGAACGTCGCTCCGGGCAGGACGGCCGACCCGGTCGCCAACGCGGCCCGCCCCTGCCAGCGATCGAGCGCCGCACCGAGCGTCAGGTCGAGCGTCGCGACCACGCTGTCCGCCCGCGAATCGCCGCACGCCAGCCGCCCCAGCCGCACGGGGCCCTGCAGGATCGGTTTCGCCGCATCGATCCGCACGCGCACCGTCGCGGCAAGGCGGTCGCCCGTACAGCCGCCGACGCTCAGCCGGTCGCTGACCGCAGCAAGCGAGCCCCTGAAACCGTTATCGAGCTTCCCCGTCCCGGAAAGTTTCAGCCCGACCAGCCCGTAAGGCGTCTCCAGCCGCATCCGCGCATCGTCGACGGTCGCGTCGAGCGCGGGCAGCGCGAACGGCTTGCCCGAGGGTGCAGGCAGGAGGCGGTCGATCGCCCCCAGCGACAACCGTCCACCGACCAGCCGCCCGCGCAGCCGCACCCGCCCCGCGCGCACCGCCTCCAGATACGGTCCCGACAGCCCGATCCCGGTCCGCGTCTCGACCCAGTCTGCGACCAGATCGGGATCGGCCGGATCGCCGAGCACGACATTGGTCAGCCTTTGCCCGCCAAGCGCCAGATCGGCGATCTCGTAGCGCGCAGGCACCTCGGCACGCGCGAGTTCGCGATCGATGAAGCCCGTAGCGATCTGCTTCCGGAGTACCCAGACTCCGATGAGCAGGGCGAGCAGGAGGAGCGCTACGACCAGCACGATTCGCTGAATCCGCGAGAGCCCGCCGCGACGGCGACCCGGCGCGTGACGGCGAGGGTCGGGCCCTGTCTCGCTCGTCTCCGTCAACCGCTTACTCCGTCACGCTTTCCCGGCCTGCATAGGCGGTAGCGGGGGCGTCATGCAATTGCGGCTGGTTGTGCTAGCATCCGGCCATGGCGGGGGCAGACGATATAGTCGACGAGCGCAAGGGGCACCGGGCGCGGCTGCGCAAGCGGCTGTTCGAGGGTGGCGGAGAGGCGCTGCTCGATCACGAGCTGATCGAATATCTCCTCGCCGTCGCGATTCCCCGTGCCGACACCAAGGCGCTCGCCAAGGCGCTGATGCGCGAATTTGGCGGGATCGGCGGCGTGCTGACCGCCGATCCGGCGGCGCTCGCGCGTGTCGATGGCATGGGCGAGATTTCGACCGCCGCGGTCAAGATCGCGCACGCCGCCGCGCTTCGCCTGTTGCAGGCACGCGTCGGCGAGCGGCCGGTGCTCGCCAACTGGCAGGCGCTGCTCGACTATCTGCGCGCGGACATGGCGCATCACGTCATCGAGCGGTTCCGCGTCCTGCATCTCAACACGCGCAACATGCTGATCCGCGACGAGGTGATGAGCGAGGGCTCGATCGACCAGGCCGCGGTTTATGTCCGCGAGGTGATCCGCCGCGCGATCGATCTCGGCTCGGCCTCGATCATCCTCGTCCACAACCATCCCAGCGGCGACCCCTCCCCCAGTCGCGCGGACATCGAGATCACCCGCACGATCGCGGAGGCGGGCAAGCGGCTGGGGGTCGCGGTGCACGACCACATCGTCATCGGCACTGCCGGCCATGTAAGCCTTCGCGCGCAAGGGCTGATTTAAGGAGCGCGTGACGCAAAAAAGCCGCCGGGGTCAGCCGGCGGCCTTGATGTCGCGAGGGTCCTCCCGCGCGTTTGGTTCAGCCGGCCTGGGTCAGGAACCTGGTCAGCTCGGTCTTGGTCAGCATCTTGTTCTTGTCGGCATCCGCCTGCGCGAATGCGCCGTCGACCCATTTGCGCGTCTCGGGCGCGGCCGTGACCGTGGTCGGGTCCGACTGTGTCTTCAGCGCGACCATCCAGGCGCCAAATTCGGACGTGCTCAGCAGATTGTCGCCATTCTTGTCATATCCCGGAAATTCCGCATCGACGACCTGCGCCACCTGCGCCCCCGTCACCGGCTGCTGCGCAGTCGCCGGCGCAGGATCGCCTTGCATCGTCGAAGATGACGGCGACTGCGGCGAAGATTCTGTCTGCGCCGTGGGCTGCGGTGGTGAGTTGGGCGCGCCGCCGGGCATGGTCTGCGCGGATGTCGGCGTCGCGAGCGCGATCGCACCGACAAATAGAGTGAATTTCAGCATGTCTTCTCTCCTGCTGCGACCTAGGTGGCGACTTTCCAGTCGCGAAGGTCGTTCGTTCGGATAGTAGGCGCAACCAATGCATGACTGCCGTTGATGGTTCCGCCGGCATCGCCCGATCGCCCCGGGGTTGGGTTTGAACCTTGCCGTCCGGCCTGCTACCGCGCGACCGATCGCCGCCGTGGGTCCCGCCGGGGCGCGCGTCGCGCCTCCTCTCCCCAGCCACAGGAAATCCCGATGGTCCCCCGCTATTCCCGCCCCGACATGGTCGCGATCTGGACGCCCGAAGCGCGCTTCAAGATCTGGTTCGAAATCGAGGCGCACGCCACCGACGCGCTCGCCGAACTCGGCGTCGTGCCGAAAGAGGCCGCGGCCGCGATCTGGGAAAAGGGCGCGTTCGAAGTCGACCGGATCGACGAGATCGAGCGCGAGACCAAGCATGACGTCATCGCTTTCCTGACCAACGTCGCCGAGCATGTCGGTCCCGAGGCGCGCTTCATGCATCAGGGCATGACCTCGTCCGACGTCCTCGACACCTGCCTCGCGGTCCAGCTGGCCAAGGCGAGCGATATCCTGATCGCCGACCTCGACGCGCTGCTGGTCGTGCTCGAACGCCGCGCGCGCGAGCACAAGATGACGCCGACGATCGGCCGCAGCCACGGCATCCATGCCGAGCCCGTCACGTTCGGCCTCAAGATGGCGCAGGCGCATGCCGAGTTCGCGCGCAACCGTGCACGACTGGTGGCGGCGCGCGCCGACGTCGCGACCTGCGCGATCTCGGGCGCGGTGGGCACGTTCGCCAACATCGACCCGTTCGTCGAGGACTATGTCGCAGGCAAACTCGGCCTGTCGGTCGAGCCCGTCTCGACCCAGGTGATCCCGCGCGATCGCCACGCGATGTTCTTCGCGACATTGGGCGTGATCGCCAGCTCGATCGAGCGGCTCGCGACCGAGATCCGCCATCTCCAGCGCACCGAAGTGCTCGAGGCGGAGGAATATTTCTCGCCTGGCCAGAAGGGCTCGTCGGCGATGCCGCACAAGCGCAACCCGGTGCTGACCGAGAACCTGACCGGCCTCGCGCGCATGGTCCGTGGCTATGTCACCCCCGCGCTCGAGAATGTCGCGCTGTGGCACGAGCGCGACATCTCGCACTCGTCGGTCGAGCGCTATATCGGGCCCGACGCGACGATCACGCTCGACTTCGCGCTCGCGCGGCTGACCGGGGTGATGGACAAGCTCGTCGTCTACCCGGCGCGGATGGAGAAGAACCTCAACAAGATGGGCGGGCTCGTCCATTCGCAACGCGTCCTCCTCGCGCTGACCCAGGCCGGGGTGAGCCGCGAGGACGCCTATCGCCTCGTCCAGCGCAACGCGATGAAGGTGTGGGATTCGGACGGCGCACTCTCGCTGCTCGACCTGCTCAAGGCCGATCCGGAAGTGACGCTGAGCGATGCCGAGCTCGAGGACAAATTCGACCTCGGATATCACCTCAAGCACGTCGACACGATCTTCGCCCGGGTGTTCGGCGCGGCCTAACGGCGGAAGTTCGACTACCCCCTCGTCATCCTGACGAAAGTCAGGATCCAGAGCCAAGCAGCGCCGCACCGCGTTACTCTGGATCCTGACTTTCGTCAGGATGACGGGTGGGAGAGGCTAAGCCCACCAAAGTGCACGCAACGCAATTACGATTTCATGTTACAAAATTGCGACATCCCGCAACTATCGCCATATCACCGATGCCGGATATTACTCCGGCATTGGAGACCTACCCATGCGCATGTTCGAAACCGTGACCAGCTCTATGCTGGCGATCGCGGCTCAAGCGCTGGTGGTCGGGGTGGTCATTTCCACCCTCTGATCCATCGGCCCGCCCGCCCCTCCAAGGAGGGGCGCGGCTAGGGTCGCAGGCTCCACCCTTCAGGCTGCTAGCGCTACACCCCGTCGATGATCGTCATCGTTGGCGCCACTAAGTGCGTCGGGTTTGCGCACGCGTATCGCACGGCGGTTTGCACCCACCGGCCGCCCACGTCGTAGAACCGCCGCCAGCCGCGCCGGCAAACCCCGGATCCGCAGGCTCGACGCAGCGCCGATCACACCGATCGCCACGTCCAGATACGCCGACACTTCGAACGACGTCAGCCAGATCGCGATGTCAGGCGCGCCCATCATGGCAACCCGGAACCTGTCGCCGTCATCGGCGAACATCATGACGCACGCTGCCGCAATCAGCACCAGGCCGACCGCGACGTCCGCGCGCGTCAGCCGCGCCAGCCGCGTGACCGGCGCCTCGACCAGAAGCACGCGGAGGGACCGAGACAGGGGGATCGTGGGCGCCGCGAGCATCAGCAGCCAGCAAGCGAGAAACGTCAGACCGATTGCCGCCACACCATCCCCCTGTCACTCACGCCAAGCAGCGCAGCCTATTCCGCGGCGAAGACGCCCTTCAGCTTGGCGAAGAATCCCTGGCTGTCGGGGCATTCGTCGCCGGTCTCGGTCTCGCGGAACATCTCGAGTAGTTCCTTCTGCCGGTTCGACAGACGGGTCGGAGTCTCGACGTCGATCTGCACGACCAGATCGCCATGACCGCGCCCCTGCAACACCGGCATGCCGGCACCGCGCTGACGGAGCTGCTTGCCCGACTGGATACCCGCCGGGATCTTCACCTCATGCGTGCGCCCGTCGAGGCCGGGGATCGACAGCGATCCGCCGAGCGCCGCGACCGTGAAGCTGATCGGTGCGCGCGCGAACAGCGTCGTACCTTCGCGCTCGAACAGATTATGCTTGGTGACGTGGAGGAAGATATAGAGGTCGCCCGCCGGTGCACCGCGCGCGCCGGCCTCGCCCTCGCCCGTCATCCGGATCCGCGTACCTTCATCGACACCGGGCGGCACGTTGATGCTGAGCGTCTTGGTTTTCTCGACCCGGCCCTCGCCACGACAATCGGGGCATGGATCGGCGATCACCTGACCCGCGCCGTTGCAGACCGGGCAGGCGCGTTCGACCACGAAGAAACCCTGCTGTGCACGGACCTTGCCGTGACCGCCGCAATGCTGGCAGGTCTTGGCCCGCGTACCGGCCTTCGCGCCCGACCCGTCGCAGGTGTCGCACACGGCCGAGACATCGACGGTGATTTCGGTCGCCTTGCCGTGGAACGCCTCTTCCAGGCTGACTTCCATGTCGTAGCGCAGGTCGGCACCGCGACGTGCCGATGACCGGCCACCGCCGCCGCGCTGCGCGCCACCCATGAATTCGCCGAAGACGCTTTCGAAAATGTCGCTGAAGCCGCCGAAATCCTGCGCGCCGCCGCCATGACCGCCGCCGCCGCCATTCTGGAACGCGGCATGGCCGAAGCGATCGTAGGCCGCACGCTTCTGGGGATCCTTGAGGCAGTCATACGCCTCGCTGACCGCCTTGAACTGGGCCTCAGAATCCTTGCAACCGGCATTCTTGTCCGGGTGATATTTCATCGCGAGCTTGCGGTAGGACGACTTGATCGTCCCCGCATCCGCGGTCCGCTCGATCTCGAGCAGTTCGTAATAGTCTGTCTGGGTACTCATAGCGGCCCTCTTAGCCCTCTCCCCTCCGGGGAGAGGGTTGGGTGAGGGGTCGTTCCGGACGACAGCGCGCGGAACTGCCCCTCACCCCGGCCCTCTCCCCGGCCGGGCACCCATGAAAATATTACTTTCATGGGACCCTGGGGAGAGGGAGTTTCAGTTACGCCTTCGGGTTCTCGTCGACTTCCGAGAATTCGGCGTCGACGACGTCGTCGTCCTTCTTCGCCGCATCGCCATCAGCCGACGGCGAGGCATCCGCCTGAGCCTGCTTCTCGTAGATCGCCTGGCCGAGCTTCATCGCGACCTGGGCGAGCGCGGTGCTCTTCTCGGTCATCGCGTCCGCATCGCCGCCCTCGACCGCGGCCTTGGTCGCGTCGATCGCGGCCTGGATCTCGGTCTTGAGCGCGTCGTCGACCTTGTCGCCATTATCGGCAAGCTGACGCTCGGTCGTGTGGATCAGGCTCTCGGCGTTGTTCTTCGCCTCTGCGCCCGCACGACGCTTTTTGTCTTCCTCAGCGAAGGTCTCGGCATCGCGGACCATCTGGTCGATGTCGCTGTCCGACAGGCCACCCGATGCCTGGATGCGGATCTGCTGCTCCTTGCCGGTGCCCTTGTCCTTGGCCGAGACGCTGACGAGGCCGTTGGCGTCGATGTCGAACGTGACTTCGATCTGCGGCACGCCGCGCGGTGCCGGCGGGATGCCGACGAGATCGAAATTGCCGAGCATCTTGTTGTCGGCCGCCATCTCGCGCTCGCCCTGGAACACGCGGATCGTCACCGCGCCCTGGTTGTCGTCCGCGGTCGAATAGGTCTGCGACTTCTTGGTCGGGATCGTCGTGTTGCGATCGATCATCCGGGTGAACACGCCACCCAGCGTCTCGATGCCCAGCGACAGCGGCGTCACGTCGAGTAGCAGCACGTCCTTGACGTCGCCCTGCAGCACGCCGGCCTGGATCGCGGCGCCCATCGCGACGACCTCGTCCGGGTTGACGCCGGTGTGCGGCTCCTTGCCGAAGAACTGCTTCACGACTTCACGGACGCGCGGCATGCGCGTCATGCCGCCGACCAGCACGACCTCGGAGATGTCGTCGGCCTTCAGACCGGCGTCAGCGAGGGCCTTCTTGCAGGGGTCGAGCGTCCGCTTGACCAGGTCCTCGACCATCCGCTCCAGATCGGCGCGGGTGATCGACTTCACCAGATGCTTCGGGCCGTTCTGGTCCGCGGTGATGAAGGGCAGGTTGACCTCGGTCGACTGTGCCGAGCTGAGCTCGATCTTCGCCTTCTCGGCCGCTTCCTTCAGACGCTGCAGCGCCAGCTTGTCCTTGGCGAGGTCGATGCCCTCCGCCTTCTTGAACTCGTCGGCAAGGAACTGAACGATCTTGTTGTCGAAATCCTCACCGCCGAGGAAGGTGTCGCCGTTGGTCGCCTTCACCTCGAACACGCCGTCGCCGATCTCGAGAATCGAGATGTCGAACGTGCCGCCGCCAAGATCATAGACCGCGATCGTCTTGCCGTCCTGCTTGTCGAGGCCGTAGGCCAGCGCCGCCGCGGTCGGCTCGTTGATGATGCGCAGCACTTCGAGGCCGGCGATCTGGCCTGCGTCCTTGGTCGCCTGGCGCTGTGCGTCGTTGAAGTATGCGGGAACGGTGATGACTGCCTGCGTGACCGTCTCGCCGAGATACGACTCCGCGGTTTCCTTCATCTTCTGCAGCGTGAACGCCGAGATCTGCGAGGGCGAGTAATCCTTGCCGCCGGCCGAGACCCATGCGTCGCCGTTGGGCCCGCGCGAGATCTTGTACGGGACCAGCTCGGTGTCCTTCTTGGTGATCGGATCGTCGAAACGACGGCCGATAAGACGCTTCACCGCGAAGATGGTGTTGTCGCCGTTCGTCACTGCCTGGCGCTTGGCCGGCTGGCCGACCAGTCGCTCGCCGTCCTTGGCGAATGCGACGATCGACGGCGTGGTGCGCGCGCCTTCGGAATTCTCGATGACCTTGGGCTTGCCGCCTTCCATGACGGAAACGCAGCTGTTGGTCGTGCCGAGATCGATACCGATTACTTTAGCCATGAGTTTAAATAGCCCCTCACACATCGTAAAAAAGTCTCGGGCTCCACCCCGTTACGGCAGTGGAACCTTTCGATTGATGGGCGCGATATAGGTTGGCTCGCGCTTGCCGCAAGATTGTACGGCCCGTAGAGATCGCAAGAGGGGTATGAAGTGGCGATGATGACGATGCGTGGTATTTTTGCCGTGACGGCCCTGGTCGGGGTGGCGGCCTGTGCACAACCGCAACAGCTGTCCGTCGAGAAGGCGTGGGTCCGGCTCGCGGCGGTCAAGGGCGGACCGGCGGCAGGCTATTTCACGATCCATGGCGGGCCGACCGATGCGACGCTGATCAACGTCACCACCGACGTCGCGATCCGGAGCGAGATGCACGAGAGCATGTCGGCCGGCGGCGTGTCGTCGATGAAACCGATCGCGCGCGTCGAGATCCCGGCCAAGACCGATGTCGTGTTCGCGCCGGGTGGCCGTCACGTGATGCTGTTCGACGTAAATCCCGGCATCAAGCCCGGTGAGCGCACCATCACCTTCACCCTCACCTTCGCCGACGGCACCAGAATTCTGCAGAACGCAGCCGTCGTCGGCGCCGGCGACACCGGAACCAAGTGAGCGTTCGCGACCGGTCGACGCGAGCGCTGACCCCGGCCGAGACGAGGCTCGCCGCGTCGGTCTTCGGCGACGCGATCGACTATGCGCCGGTGCGGCTGGCACGCCGCAAATGGGCCTTCTTCCAGCCGCGCGACACGGTGATGGCGCCGCGCGGGTGCATCCATTTTCACCCCAAGGGCGATCTGTGGTGCGACGATTTCGCGCACGCCCATCTGACGTTGCAAGGGCTGTTCATCCACGAGATGACGCATATCTGGCAGCACCAGCGCGGTATCTTTCTCCCGCTCGTACGGCATCCGTGGTGCCGCTACGACTATGCGCTGCGTCCCGGCGTCGCGCTGCACCGCTACGGTATAGAGCAGCAGGGCGAGATCGTCCGCCACGCCTTCCTGCTGCGTGCCGGCGCGACGGTCGCAGGCGCCCCGCCGCTCGCGCAGTACGAGACGCTGCTTCCGTTCAAGCCGCGGGTGTCGGCCTAGTCCGCCACTCCCCAAACCGTCACCCCAGCGAACGCTGGGATGACGTGGGTTAGTGCACTGTCAGAGCCAGCTGCGCCCATCCGGCCCAGCACAACCATAGGGCGGCAACTGCCCGAAGAACCGCTCCTGCATCTTGTGACAGCCCCAGGCGCGCAGCGGCGCGGGCGCATAGCCGTTCAGCGCGATGCCGACCTCGTCATACGGGGTCTCGCCGCGCGCGACATACATGTACCATCGCACGCCGAACATGACCGCCGCCGCGACCAGCACGACACACACGACCTGAAGAATCTTCTGCATTTCCGCCCTTTTCGTGATGAAGGGCGCCCCGTTGCAGATAACATGGATTAATATCAACCACCGGAAGGCGGGCCCCGCCGGTGGCGATTCCCATCCTACAATGCGTCGAAATCGATAGCTTGTGTTCTATCAAGCGCTTGCGGCGCTTCGGGCATCGGATATTTCAGTCCGGTCGCACAATTAAAAAGTACGACGTGGTCGTCTTCGTCGACCAGACCGGTGTTCAGCGCCTGTCGATAGGCCGCGAGCGTCGCGCCGCCCTCGGGACACAGCAACAGCCCGTCCTGCTTCGCGGCGGCCTCGACCGCCTTCAAGATCGCCGGATCGCCGACCGCCAGCGCCTGGCCACCGCTCTCGCGGACCGCGCGCAGAATCAGGAAGTCGCCGACCGCCTTAGGCACGCGAATGCCCGCTGCGACGGTGCTCGCATCCTCCCAGCGCTCGGCATGCTCCTCGCCCGCCTCGAACGCGCGGACGATCGGCGCGCAGCCGCTGGCCTGCACGGCAAACATCTTGGGTCGTTCGGAGCCGATCCAGCCGAGCTGTTCGAGCTCGTCGAACGCCTTCCACATGCCGATCAGGCCGGTGCCGCCGCCGGTCGGGTAGAAGATCGCATCGGGCAGTTTCCAGCCAAACTGCGCGGCCAGTTCCAGCCCCATCGTCTTCTTGCCCTCGATTCGATAGGGCTCCTTCAGCGTCGAGAAGTCGAACCAGCGCCCCTCGGCGGCGCCCTTGCCGACGATCGCACCGCAATCGTCGATCAGCCCGTTGACGCGCCAGACGCGTGCGCCCTGCATCGCAATCTCGCGGACGTTGATCTCGGGCGTGTCGTCGGGACAGAGCACGATCGTCTCGATCCCGCAACGCGTGGCGTAGGCCGCCAGCGCCGCGCCCGCATTGCCGTTGGTCGGCATCGCGATTCTGGTGACGCCGAGCTCCTTCGCCATCGCCACCGCCATGACCAACCCGCGGGCCTTGAAGCTGCCGGTCGGGAGCCGCCCTTCGTCCTTCACGAGGACGTTGGGGCCACCGGACTTCGGGATCGGCACCAGCGGCGTCTCGATCTCGCCGAGGCTGACGATATTGGACGTCTGCCGCACGGGCAGCAGTTCGCGCCACCGCCACAGATCGGTTGGCCGCGCCTCGATCGTGTCGCGCGAAATCGCCGAGCGCACCGCGTCGAGATCGTAGCGCACGAGCAGCGGCCTGCCCGCACGCGAAAGGCCATGAAGCTGGTCCGCCTCATAGCGTTCGCCGGTGATCGAACATTCGAGATGCGTGACGAACGTCTCGCGATCGGTGGTCAGATTCTCGTTCATGGCGTCATCCCGGCGAGGCAGAAAGTTGAGCGCCGCCTCCTGCCGTTCCCCCGCGAAGGCGGGGGCCCAGGGTCACAGGCGACAGCGTTTGAAACCCTGGGCTCCCGCCCTCGCGGGAGAACACCAGCCCGACAGGCTCACCCCGCCTTGGCGACGCCCACCATCGCAGGCCGCAGCAGGCGATCCTTGATCATGTAGCCCGCCTGCATTTCCTGGACGATCGTGCCGGCCGGCTGGTCGCTCGGGATCTCCAGCATCGCCTGATGCTTGTTCGGGTCGAGCATCTGGCCCTCAGCCGCGATCTTCGTGATGCCGTGACGCTGGAACACGCTCTCCAGCTCGCGACCGGTGGCTTCGAGCCCGGTGACGAGGCCCTTCATCTTGTCGTCCGCACGCAGGTCCGCCGGGATCGCCGACAGGCCGCGGGCGAGGTTGTCGGCAACCGACAGCACGTCGCGCGCGAACGCGGTGGCGGCATAGGCGCGCGCGTCCTGCGCTTCCTTCTCGGCGCGGCGGCGGACGTTCTGCACCTCGGCCTGCGCATAGAGGACATTCTGCTTGGCCTCGGCGAGCTGGTTCTCCAGCTCGGCGACGCGATCGTTCGAGGCCACTTCGGGTGCGGCTTCGGCGGTCTCTTCGCGCAGGTCGGCAGGCGTGTTCTGATCGATATCGGACATTGTTTTCCCTATAAGTTGGGCCGGCTCAACCCATCAACCGGGCGAGCGTTGCAGCCGTGAAATCCACCATGGGCACGACGCGCGCATAGTTCAACCGCGTGGGGCCGATCACGCCCACCACGCCGACCACCCGCCCGTCCAATCCGCGGAACGGTCGCGCGATCACCGACGAGCCGGACAGGGCGAACAATTTGGTCTCCGCACCGATGAAGATCCGCGTCGAATCCCCCGCCCGCGCGCTGTCGAGCAGCGATGCGACCTCCTGCTTTCCCTCGAGGTCGTCGAGCAGGTCGCGGACCCGATCGAGATCGGCGGCGGCCGCGGCATCGATCAGGCGCCCCTGCCCGCGCACGATCAGCACCGGGCGGCGATCCGCATCCTCGCTCCACACCGCGATCCCGCCCTCGACCAGCATCCGCGCCGCACCGTCGAGCGCCGCCTGCCCGTCCGCCAGCTCGCGCTCGATCCGCAGCCGCGCCTCGGCCAGCGTCAGCCCGCCGAGCGTCGCCGACATGTAATTGCCCGCCTCGACCAGGGTCGACGGCGACATGCCCTTGGGCAGCGCGATCACGCGGTTCTCGACCGAGCCATCCTCGCTGACCAGCACCGCGAGCGCCTGATCGGGCGACAGCGCGACAAACGCGATCTGGCGCAGCGTCATCTCGCGCTTCGGCACCATCACCAGCCCCGCGCACGCCGACAGCCCCGACAGCGCGAGCGTGGTGGCGGCGAGCGCCTCCTCGACCGGACCACCGACGCCGGCGCGCGCCTCGATCGTCTGGCGCTCCTCGAACGACGGCTCCATCGCCTGCATCATCCCGTCGACGAACAGCCGCAGGCCGCGATCGGTCGGCATCCGCCCCGCGCTCGTATGCGGACTGGCGAGCAACCCCAGCCCCTCCAGCTCCCCCATCACCCCGCGAATCGAGGCGGGCGACAGGCTGAGCCCGGCCAGCTGCGCGATCGTCTTCGACCCCACCGGCGTGCCGCTAGCGAGATAGCTGTCGACGACCGCACGAAAAATATCGCGCGCGCGGTCGGTCAGTTCGGTGACGGGGGGCGTGGCCATGCGGCTGATCTAGGCTGGCGAGCCGGAATGCGAAAGGCTAGGCAGCGCTTATTGCCCACCACCCGTTCGTCCTGAGTAGGGACTGAGCGAAGTCGAAGGCCCGTATCGAAGGATGTGCCTCAAGCGGGCCGATCCTTCGATACGCCGCTTTGACGAGCTCAGCAGCTACTCAGGACGAACGGAAGAAGTTTAGGATTACATCATGCGCCCATCCGGCCGTGCCCCAGACCAGATGCGCAGCATCACGATCGAACCCCGCTTCACCAAGCATGCCGAAGGCTCCGTCCTGATCGGTTTCGGCGACACCAAGGTGCTCGTCACCGCCAGCATCGAGGAAAAGGTCCCGCCGTTCCTGCGCGGCAAGGGCGAAGGCTGGGTGACCGCCGAATACGGCATGCTCCCGCGCTCGACCAACACGCGCAACAACCGTGAGGCGGCCAAGGGCAAGCAGTCGGGCCGCACGCAGGAAATCCAGCGCCTGATCGGCCGTTCGCTCCGCGCCGTCACCGACCTTAAGCTGCTCGGCGAGCGCCAGATCGTCCTCGACTGCGACGTGCTTCAGGCCGACGGCGGCACGCGCACAGCGTCGATCTCGGGCGCCTGGGTCGCGCTGCGGCTCGCGATCGACGGGCTGCTGGACAGTGGCAAACTGACCGCCGATCCGCTGACGCAGAAGGTCGCCGCGATCAGCTGCGGCATCTATCAGGGCAATCCGGTGCTTGACCTCGACTATATCGAGGATTCGGGTGCGGACGCGGATGCGAATTTCGTCCTGCTCGAAAACGGCAACATCGCCGAGGCGCAGGCGACGGCCGAGGGCGCGACCTATGACGAGGAGGCGCTGCTCCGCCTGTTGCGGCTCGCCCGGATCGGCTGCGCGGACATCTTCGCGGCACAGGCCAAGGCTGTCGCCAAGTGAGCGGCGAAGGCAGCACCCCCCAGGCGATCCGCAAGCTCCAGCCCGGCAAGCTCGTCATCGCGAGCCACAACAAGGGCAAGGTGCGCGAGATCGCCGACCTGCTCGCAGGGCGCGGGTTCGACGTCGTGTCGGCGGCGGATCTCGATCTGCCCGAGCCGGTCGAGACCGGGACGACCTTCTTCGCCAATGCCGAGCTGAAGGCACGCTCCGCCGCCGATCTGTCGGGCTATCCCGCGCTCGCCGACGACAGCGGGCTGTGCGTCGATGCGCTGGGTGGCGATCCGGGCGTGTACACCGCCGACTGGGCGGAGACCCCGAACGGTCGCGACTGGTCGATGGCGATGCAGAAGGTCGAGGATGCGCTCGCCGCCAAGGGCCCTGACGCGACCCGCGGCGCGCATTTCGTCAGCGTGCTCGCGCTCGCCTGGCCCGACGGCCATGTCGAATGGTTCGAAGGCCGCGCCGAGGGTACGCTCATCTGGCCGCCACGCGGCAAGGTCGGCTTCGGCTATGACCCGATGTTCGTGCCGCTGGGCCATGACCAGACCTATGCGGAGCTGCCGCACGAGACGAAGAACGCGATCAGCCACCGCAATGTCGCGTTCGAACTGCTGAAGGCCGCCGTGTTCTGAAACGCCGCCGGACCGTCACCTGCGGGTGACGGTCCGGCGATCTCGGGTGCCTAGTAGCTACGCTCGCCCACGACATTGCCCGGCGGCGAATAGCGGCACACCAGATAATCGTCGCGTTCGTTGCTCGCCATCGCGCATCCCACCGCGGTCGAATTGCGCCAGACGATCTGCGTATAGTGCGCGACATCCTCATATTTGCCGGTCCGGCTGAACGCGGGCGTCACCCCGTTGATGAAATCCTTCCGTTCGGCAACCCAGTGGCCGATCATCTCGGGATAGGCATAGGCATAGCGCGTGCCGGTCCACAGATTCTCGCCCTCGTGGCCGGGCCCCTGAACCTGATGCGCATGCGCAAATTTGCGCGTGTTGGCCATTTCCTCGGCATAGGCGCGCGCGGTGGTCGCCAGCGTATCGCTCCACACCAGCGGCGGGACACCCACGGCCGCCCGCGCGGTATTGTGCCCGTCCATCATCGCCGCCTTGAGGAGCGCGGGCCCGCGCGGTGCCGGCGCCTGTGTCTCGCGCCGCTCCACGACGCGTTCCGGCCCCTGCGCGCAAGCGCCGGCGAACAACGCCGCCGCAACTGCCAGACCCAACCGAACCGTCATTGCGCTTCCTTCTGTCGCTCCGTGCGACCATATGCGCGAGATAATGCCCCCGATCGAAACGCCAAGCCCCGCCCCGCCGCCCTCGGGGGACCTCGCGCTCTACGTCCATTGGCCGTTCTGCGTGTCGAAATGCCCCTATTGCGACTTCAACAGCCATGTCCGCGAGGGCGTCGACCAGGCGGCGTGGCGCGCGGCTCTGCTCACTGACCTCGCGCACGAAGCGTCGGTCCTGCCGGGACGCAAGCTCCAGTCGATCTTCTTCGGCGGCGGCACGCCCTCGCTGATGCCGCCCGCAACGGTCGCCGCGATTCTCGACGCCGCCGAACGCGCCTGGGGGTTTGCCGAGGGGATCGAGATCACGCTCGAGGCCAATCCCTCGTCGGTCGAGGCCGCGCGCTTCGCCGACCTCGCCAGTGCGGGCGTCAACCGCGTGTCGCTGGGATTGCAGTCGCTCGACGATCAGGCGCTGAAATTTCTCGGCCGCGCGCATGACGTGAACGAGGGGCAGGCCGCGCTGGCAACCGCGCAGAGCGTCTTTCCGCGCGTGAGTTTCGACCTGATCTATGCGCTCCCCGGCCAGCGGCTTGCCGACTGGCGCGCCGAACTCGCGCGCGCGCTGAGCTTCGGGACCGAGCATCTGTCGCTCTATCAGCTTACCATCGAACCCGGCACGCGGTTCGCGACCGAGGCGCTCGCGGGGCGCATCGTCATCCCCGACGGTGACAGTGCCGCGGACCTGTTCGAGGCGACGCGCGCCGACACCGAAGCCGCCGGGCTCCCCGCCTATGAAACCTCGAACCACGCGCGACCGGGGTCGGAGAGCCGCCACAATCTCGCCTATTGGCGCTATCAGGATTATGCCGGGATCGGCCCCGGCGCGCATGGCCGCCGCGGTGGCCTGGCGACGGTGCGTCGCAAGAAGCCAGAAAACTGGCTCGCCGCGATCGAGCGCAACGGCCACGGCATGGAGGTCGAGGACCCGCTCACCCCCTCGACGCGCGCGACCGAGGCGCTGCTGATGGGGCTGCGCCTGGCCGAGGGAGTCGATCTCGACCGGATTACGCGGCTTAACGCCGGCGTGGTGCCGGTGGATCTTGCCGCGGTCGCACGGCTCGAGGATCTCGGCCTCGTCGCCCGCTCACCGGGCCGGCTGCGCGTCACCGAAGCGGGGGCGCTGCTGCTCGACGCGATCCTGCCGGAGATCGTGACGGCGTAACGCCCCCACCCATGTCATTCCCGCGGAGGCGGGAAGCCAGACTCGCTAGCCGCGCGACTCGAATCGCAACCGATCATCCGTATGGATCCCCGCCTCCGCGGGGATGACGAACGGAGTCGGCGTCAGCCGCCGAAGCCGCTCGGCGCGGGCGAGACAACAGTGGTGGTCCCCCCGCGGATTTCCTTCACCTCCAGCGCGCGCTCGGCGACATTGTCGCGGCCGAAGCGGAACGCACCGTCGATGCCCGAAAAGCCGTCGCCATCGCGCAGCCGCGACACGGGGAACGCCGTCCCCGGCTTCCAGTCGCGCGCGATCCGCACCGTCAGCAGCACCGAATCATAGCCGAGGCTCGACAGGCGGTACGGTCCGCTGCCGAAGCGTGCGCGGTATTTGGCGGCATATTGCCGGTACAGCGTATCCGACACACTCGCATACCAGGCGCCGTTCAGCGCCGGCTTGGCGGCGACGCTCGATTCGGAATTCCACAGCTCGGTGCCGAGGATCCGGGTCGATGCGCCCGCGCCGCGCTTCACCAGCGCCGCCGCCGACGCCGCGGTCGAACCGCTGTCGGCGATCAGCACGGCATCATAGGGTGCCTTCGCCGCGAGCCGCGTGACCGCGCCCGACACACCACCGGCGGTCCGGCCATAGGTCTGCAGCGACACGACCTGGCCGCCCGCCCCCTCGACCGCACGGAGGAATGCGGTCGAGGCGCGCTCCCCGTAGAGTCCGTTCGGGACAAGCCCGGCAAAGTTCGACACGCCGCGCTCGCGCGCGAAATCGACGACGCGCGAAATCGACTGGGTCGGCACATAGCCCATCAGATAGGCGCCGTTGCCGGCCACCCCGAGATCGTTCGAGAAGCTCAGCACCGGCACGCCCGCCGCGCGCGCGATCGGCGCGACCGTCCGCACGTCGTCGGACAGCAGCGGCCCCAGGATCAGCTGCGCGCCTTCTGCGATCGCGCGCTGGGCCGCGGCCGCGGCACCCGTCGCGGTATCGTAATTGGTGATCCGCACGCGCTGGTTCTGCGTGTCGAGCAGCGCCATCATCGTCGCATTGGCGATCGACGTGCCGACCCCCGCATTGCTTCCCGACAGCGGCACGAGCAGCGCGACGCGGTTGCGCTCGGCATCGCGCGGGATGCCGGTTTCGACCCCGATCGTCGGCGTGTCGGTAGGACGGGTGGTCGGGCGCTGCTGCGACGGCTCGACGGGACCGCGCGGGACGATCGTCTGGCACGCGCCCAGCAGGCAGGCCAGCGTGAGTGCCGCCGAGCGCCCAAACGCGCGCATCCGGTGCCGGGCCGATTGCCCTATCGTCGCTGCGTCTGCCATGACAATCCCCATGAACCCTGAAACTCCACTGAACCCCGGCCTTTACATCGTCGCGACGCCGATCGGCAATCTCGGTGATCTGTCGCCGCGTGCCGCCGACATCCTCGCGCGTGCCGACGTCGTCGCGGTCGAGGACAGCCGTGTCACCGCCGGTCTGCTCCGCCATGTCGGGACCAAGACGCCGATGGTCCCCTATCATGATCACAGCGCCGAGGGCGTCCGCCCCGCGCTGATCGCGCGGATGGCGACCGAGGCGGTGGCGCTGGTGTCCGACGCGGGCACCCCGCTGATTTCCGATCCCGGATTCAAGCTGGTGCGCGACGCGCGCGCGGCGGGACATCTCGTGGTGACGATCCCCGGCCCCTGCGCCGCGGTCGCCGCGCTCACGCTGGCGGGCCTGCCGACCGATCGCTTCCTGTTCGTCGGCTTCCTGCCGTCCAAGGCGCATGCCCGGTCGGAGGCGATCGCCGAGATCGCGACGATCCGCGCGACGCTGGTGCTCTACGAATCGGGTCCGCGTCTCGGTGCCAGCCTTGCCGCGCTCGCCGAAGGACTCGGCGACCGTGAGGCAGCGGTCACACGTGAAATCACCAAACGGTTCGAGGAGGCGGTGACCGGCACGCTGACGACCCTCGCCAGCCGCTACGCCGACGCGCCGCCGCGCGGCGAGATCGTCATCGTCATCGCGCCCCCCGGCGACGCCCCCCCGGCCAGCGCGGAGGACGCCGACACGGCGCTTGCCGACGCGCTGACGCGCCTCTCCACGGGCCAGGCCGCGAGCGAGGTCGCCAAGGCGCTCGGCCTAGACCGCAAGACGCTCTACGCCCGCGCGCTCGAATTGAAGGCGACGGGGTGACCCTCCCCGCCCCGCGCCCCTCCCGCAGACGGACGGCGAGCACCGCCGATAGACAAGTCGCGGAAGCTGCGGGGCGGCGCGGGGAACGGCTGGCCGGCTGGTGGCTGCGACTGAAGGGCTGGAGCATCCTCGACCGTCGCGTGCGGACGCCGGCGGGCGAGGTGGACATCGTCGCGCGCAAGGGGACGCTGGTCGCGTTCGTCGAGGTGAAGACGCGCGCGACCGCCGCCGAACTCGACTTCGCGATCGACGAGCGGCGGCTCGCGCGGGTCGCCGCGGCGGCAGAGTTTTTGATGCCGCGCTATGCCGGGCCCGGCGACGATATTCGCGTCGACGTCATCCTGCTCGCCCCCGGCACACGCCCCCGCCATATCGAGAATGCCTGGATCGGATAGGAGGTGACTCGGCTCGCCCTTTTTCCGTCATCCTGACGAAAGTCAGGACCCAGGGTTACTATGGGCGTCCCTGTTTGGCTCTGGGTCCTGACTTTCGTCAGGATGACGGAGGGGGAGTGACGGATGGATGGTGACTGGGTGACTGGGTGACTTGCGGCCCGCGCGCACCTACATGCGCTCGACCGCATAGAAGGAAGACGCATGAGCCTCACCGTCGCCGTCCAGATGGACCCGCTCGACAGCATCAATATCGCGGGCGATTCGACCTTCGCGCTGATGCTCTCCGCACAGGAGCGCGGACACCGGCTGTTCCATTATGCCGCGGAGGATCTCAACTACCGCGACGGCCGGGTCTGGGCGAAGGCGCACCCCGTCACCGTGCAGCGCGTTACCGGCGATCATTTCAGCGTCGGCGAGCCCGTGAACCTCGATCTCGGCGACGAGGCCGACGTCGTGCTCATGCGGCAGGACCCGCCCTTCGATCTCGGCTACATCACCGCGACGCATCTGCTCGAGCGGATCGGCGGCAAGACGCTGGTCGTCAACGACCCCGCACAGGTCCGCAACGCACCCGAAAAGGTGTTCGTGCTCGACTATCCGCAGTTCATGCCGCCGACGCTCGTCACGCGCAGTCTCGACGAGGCGCGCGCCTTCCTGGCCGAGCACGGCGCGATCGTGATCAAGCCGCTCCACGGCAATGGCGGCAAAGCGATCTTCAAGGTCGAATTGGACGGTGCCAACCTGTCCGCGCTGATCGAGGTGTTCAACATGACGTGGCGCGAGCCGCACATGGTCCAGGCGTTCCTTCCCGACGTGGCCAAGGGCGACAAGCGCATCGTGCTGGTCGACGGCGAAGTCGCCGGCGCGATCAACCGCCTGCCGGGTGAGGGCGAGATCCGCTCCAACCTCGCGGTCGGCGGCTCGGCGGAAAAGACCGAGCTGACCCCGACCGAGCGCGAGATCTGCGCGGTCCTCGGGCCTGAACTCAAGAAGCGCGGGCTGCTGTTCGTCGGCATCGACGTGATCGGCGGCAAGTGGCTGACCGAGATCAACGTGACCTCGCCCACCGGCATCGTCGCGATCGAGCGGTTCGACGGCACCGACGTCTCCGCGATGATCTGGGACGCGATCGAGGCGAAGGTCGCGGCGCGGTAGGAAAACCACCATCCTGGCTCAGGCCGGGATGGTGCGACCATACTGTCGAGGGAACACATGCGGCCCCCCGGAAGTATCGGTTAGCCATGACCGAATTCATCATCAACCTGATCGCCTGGGGCGGCTATTTCGGCATCTTCCTGCTGATGGCGCTCGAGAATATTGTGCCCCCCGTGCCGTCCGAGGTGATCATGGGGCTCGGCGGCATTGCCGTCGCGCGCGGCCATATGGCGGTCGTGCCGCTGATCGTCGCGGGCACGGTCGGATCGGTCGCGGGCAATTACTTCTGGTATTATATCGGCCGGAACATCGGCTACGAGCGCTTCCGCCCGTTCGTCGAGCGGCATGGCCGCTGGCTGACGATCGAATGGTCGGATATCGAGAAGGTCCACCGCTTCTTCGTGAAGCGCGGCGGCTGGGTGATCTTCGTCTTCCGCTTCATGCCGACCTTCCGGACGATCATCTCGCTCCCGGCCGGCATGACGTACATGCCGTTGTGGAAGTTCGTGATCTGGACCGCTGCGGGCAGCGCGATCTGGAACACCGTGCTCGCCTATGCCGGCATCCTGCTCGGCTCGCGGTTCCAGCAGCTCGACCGCTATGTCGGCCCTGTCTCGGTCGCGACGTTCGTCATCATCGCGCTGGCCTATGGCTGGCGCGTGCTGACATGGAAGCCGAAAGGCTGACCCTGCGCTACGCCCGCGGATGCGCGTTGCGGTACACGTCCATCAGATGCGCGGCGTCGACCTGCGTATAGATCTGCGTCGAACTGAGGCTCGCATGGCCGAGCAGCTCCTGCAGCGCGCGCAGGTCCGCCCCGCGTCCCAGCAGATGCGTCGCAAAACTGTGGCGCAGTGCGTGCGGCGTCGTCCGCTCGCCAAGCCCGAGCCGCCCGCGTGCCCCGCGGACCGCGCGGCGCACGATCGCGGGGGCGAGCGGGCCACCCTTCGCGCCCCGGAACAGCGGCTCCCCCGGCACCAGCGCCCAGGGGCACGTTGCGACATAGGCCTCGACCGCGGTCCGGACCTGCGGCAACAGCGGCACGATCCGCGTCTTGGCGCGCTTGCCGGTTACCGACAGCGTCTCGCCGAGCGGCAGGATCGCCGGCGTCAGCAGCAGCGCCTCACCGATTCGCAGCCCCGCGCCGTACAGCAGCATCAGCACCGCCCAGTCGCGCGCGCCGATCCACGGCTCGGCAGCGTCGTCGGCGACCTCCCCGGCCAGCGCCACCGCTTCGGCCGGCGAGATCGGGCGCGGCACGCCGCGCTGGACCCGCGGCCCCTTCAGCCGCGGCGGTTCGGCATCCGCATTCGCCCAAGCGAGGAAACCGCGCACCGCGGACAGCTCGCGCGCCGCCGATGCATTCCCCAGCCCCTGCCCGCGCCGATAGGCCAGATAGGCGCGAAGATCCGCCGTGCTCGTCCGACCCAGCGCCGCGCGGTCGACCGCCCCCGCCCAGTGCCCGACGAGGAACGCCGTCAACCGCTCGGCGACTGCGCGATAGGCGCGCACCGTGTGCACCGACCGCATCCGGTCCCGCGCCAGATGCGTCGCCCAAAGCATCGACGGGGGAAGCGTGTCGGGTGAGGTCATTCCTGCATGCTAGAGCGTTTGAACGACAAAGAAAATTAACTAACGCAGGCCTATTCGAAGACATGTCGCTCCCCGAGTCCGCCCCTCGCGAAATGCCCGGATCACCATCGCGTTTTGCCTCGGCCGACGAGGAACGCCGGGTGGCGACGCTCAACGCGCTCGCGCTGCTCGATACCGAACCGGAACGCGAATTCGACGCGCTCGTCGCGCTGGCAGCCGAAATGCTCGACTGCCCCAGCGCGATGATGACGCTGATCGATCGCGACCGGTTGTGGATCAAGGCCGCCAATGACGGCGAACGCGGCGAGATCGCGCGCGACGTGACCATGTGCAACGTCACCATCCAGGGATCGGCGCCGCTGGTTGTGGAGGACCTGTCGGGCGATTCGCGGTTCGCCGCCAATCCGCTGGTTGCCGCCTCCGACGGGGTGCGATTCTATGCCGGTGCCCCGATCCATGCGATCGACGACGACGGACGACGTCATCCGATCGGCGCGCTGTGCGTGCTCGACACCCATCCGCGCAGCCTGAACGCGGCAGGGCGGAAAGCACTCGTGCATCTCGCCACGCTTGCCGAGGCGGCGATCGCCGCGCGGACCGCAGCGCTCCAGGCGCTCGCGATCGCGGTGACCGCGGATCGCCAGTCGTCCGTTCTCGCTCGCCAGGACCGCATCTTCCGCCAAGCCGAGCGGATGGCGGCGATCGGATCGTGGCGGGTGCTGTGGCCCGACGGTCCGCTCGAATGGTCCGACGGCGTTTTCCGGATCCACGAGCTGCCGCTGGGCGCGCAACCCGACCCGTCCAAGGCGATCGATCACTATCCCCCCCATGCCCGCGAACAGATTGCGCAGGCGCTCACCGACGTCATCCGGACCGGTGTCCCGATCGATCTCGAACTCGACTTCACCACGGCACTGGGCAATCCACGACGTGTGCGCGTGCAGGGCGAGCTCGAACATGCGGCCCAGCGCAATGTGGACGGTCCCGTCGCGATCGTCGGCATCTTCCAGGACGTGACCGATCGTCACGCGCTCGAACTCACGCTGCGACGCACGGCCGAAACCGATGCGCTCACCAGCCTCGCCAACCGGGCCGCGTTTGACCGGGCGCTCGACGCGGCCATCACGCGCGCGCGTACAGCGGCATCGCCGTTGCTGCTCGCGCTGGTCGATCTCGACGGGTTCAAGGCGATCAACGACACGCTTGGCCATAACGCGGGCGACGACGTGCTACGCGGCGTTGGCCAGATCCTGCAGGCGCCATGGCTCCGCGGCAGCTTGGCCGCGCGGCTTGGCGGGGATGAATTCGCGGTAATCGTCGACGACCCCGCGCTGGTCGGTGCACCCGACGAGATCGTCAGCCGGCTGCAGGAGGCGTTGCAGGTGCCGGTCTCGGTCGACGGCCTGGCGATGATCAGCGCGGGCACCGTCGGCATCGCCGCGCTCGAACCCGATTGCCAGACGGTCCGCGATTTCGTCCACCGCGTCGACATCGTCCTCTACCGCGCCAAGCGCGAACGGATAGGCGAACGGCGCCGCGCCGCCTGATCGGGTTCACCCCGATGGGCGCCGCGACGACGACCACACGCCGCTAAAAGGTTTCCGTCGAGTCGATCTGCCCCCATATGCGTCGGCCATGTCGTCGCGCGCCCGTGTCCTGATCCTCAACGCCGCCCTCGGGCCGCTCGACTATCGCGTGCCCGCGGGTATGGACGTCGCGCCCGGCTCGATCGTCGTCGCGCCGCTCGGCCCGCGCCAGCTGCTCGGCGTGGTGTGGGAGGCGGAGCGGATGCCGTCGGATGCGGAGGTCGGCGACAACCGCCTGCGCAATCTGCTCGCGGTCGCGGACGTGCCGCCGCTCGGCGCGCCGCTGCGCCGGCTGATCGAATGGACCGCCGATTATTATCTGGCCCCCCCCGCCTCGGTGCTGCGGATGTCGCTCGCCTCGACTTCCGCGCTCGAGGGCGCGCGCACAGCGACCGAATATCGCGCGACCGGCACGATCCCCCCGCGCCTGACGCCGCAACGCGAACAGGCGCTCGAACGGATCGGCGATCGCCAGGGCCTGATCCGCGAACTGGCGCAGCTCGCCGAGGTGAGCGACGCGGTTATTCGCGGTCTCGTCAAGGTCGGCGGGATCGAGGCGGTCGAGGTGGATATCGACAGCCCCTACCCTGTCCCCGACCCGCTGCATCACGTCCCCTTGCTGTCGCCCGATCAGCGCGCAGCGGCGGACTCGCTCGTCAAAGGCGTCGCCGACCACATCTTCACGCCGACATTGCTCGACGGCGTGACCGGTTCAGGCAAGACCGAGGTCTATTTCGAGGCGGTCGCGCAGGCGATCCGCGACGGCCGCCAGACGCTGGTGCTGCTGCCCGAGATCGCATTGACCGAGCCCTTCCTCAAGCGTTTCCACGACCGGTTCGGCTGCGAGCCGATCGCGTGGCATTCGGGGCTGCGGTCCACGCAGCGACGCCGCGCCTGGCGTGCGATCGCGAGCGGCGAGGCGCTGGTGACGGTCGGTGCACGCTCCGCGCTGTTCCTGCCCTATCGCGATCTCGGCCTGATCGTCGTCGACGAGGCGCACGAGACCAGCTTCAAGCAGGAGGAAGGCGTGCATTATCATGCGCGCGACGTCGCGGTGATGCGCGGCAAGTTCGAGGGATGCCCGGTCATCCTCGCCTCCGCCACGCCCGCGATTGAGACCCGCCAGCAGGTCGCGACCGGCCGTTATGCCGAACTGAAGCTGCCCGGCCGGTTCGGCGTGGCGGAGATGCCGACGATCGAACCGATCGACCTGATCAAGGAGCCGCCCGAGCGCGGTCGCTGGCTCGCCCCGCGACTGGTCCAGGCGATGCAGGCGACGCTGGAGAAGCGCGAACAGGCGCTGCTGTTCCTCAACCGCCGCGGCTATGCGCCGCTGACGCTGTGCCGCACCTGCGGGCACCGGTTCCAGTGCCCGAACTGCACCGCATGGATGGTCGAGCACCGGCTGACGCGGCGGCTCGCCTGCCATCATTGCGGCCATGCCGAGCCGACCCCGCGCGTCTGTCCCGAATGCCAGGGCGAGGATACGCTCGTCGCCTGCGGTCCCGGCGTCGAGCGGATCGCGGACGAGGTCGCCGCGCTGTTTCCCGAGGCGAAGACCGCCGTCGTCACCTCCGACACGATCTGGTCCCCCGCCAAGGCAGCCGAATTCGTCGACCGGATGGAGGCGGGCGATATCGACATCGTCGTCGGCACGCAGCTGGTGACCAAGGGCTATCACTTCCCCAATCTGACGCTGGTCGGCGTGGTCGATGCGGATCTGGGGCTCGACGGCGGCGACCTGCGCGCGGCTGAGCGCACCTTCCAGCAGATCCGCCAGGTGTCGGGGCGTGCCGGTCGTGGCGAAAAGCCCGGCCATGTCTTCATCCAGACGCACAGCCCCGCCGCGCAGGTGATGCAGGCGCTGATCACCGGCGACGCCGACGCCTTTTATGCGGCCGAGACCGAGGCGCGCAAGGATGCGGGCGCCCCGCCCTTCGGTCGTTATGCCGCGATCGTCGTCTCGTCCGAGGATCAGCGGTGCGCGCACGACACCGCCAATCTCGTCGGGCGAAGCGCGCCGCAGGTCGAGGGGATGCATGTCTACGGCCCCGCGCCCGCGCCGCTCGCGATGCTGCGCGGCCGGCACCGCTACCGCCTGCTCGTCCATGCGAAGCGCGCGCTCGACGTGCAGGACGTCATCCGTGCATGGCTCGGCACGCTCGACTGGCCGTCCAAGGTGCGCGTCACCGTCGACGTCGATCCCTATAATTTTCTCTGATACGACAGCAACCGACGCTTAACCGCTAGCACGCTATCCAGGCTCAATGTCGGCGCAGCGTGTCACCCCGATCCAATGGTTGCGCGCGCTCGCCGCGACGATGGTCGTTGCCGCGCATGCAGCGAACCTGGTCAATGCGGGTCCGGTCCGGATCACCGGCGCGTTCATCCCGTCGGTGCCCAATCTCGCCGTGGTCGGCATCAGCGGCGTCGATCTCTTCTTCGTTATCAGCGGCTTCGTCATGGCGCAGTCGCTCGCGACCGCACCACGCGATCCCTGGGGTTTTCTCGTCCAGCGCTGGCGCCGCATCGTCCCGCTCTTCGCGCTCGCCAGCATCGCCTATATCCTCGTCGCGACCGAGCCGCAGCCGGTCGAGGCGATGCTGATGTCGATCACCGTCCTCCCGCTGCTTGATGGCGCTAGTTATCATCAGCCTTCGCTCTATGTCGGCTGGACGCTGGGCTTCGAATTTGCCTTCTACGCGCTCGTCGCACTCGCGATGACCGCCCGCCACCACAGGACCCGGTGGCTGCTGGTCGCGACGCTCACCGTTGCGCTGCTCGGCTGCATCGTCCAGCCCGGCTGGGCGCCGGCGCGGCTCCTCTTCAATCCGATGCAGCTGGAATTCGCCTTTGGCCTGCTCGTCTGGATCGCCTGGCGACGCGGGATCGCCACACCGGTCGCGGCCATCGCCATGGTCTCGGGGATCGCGCTGCTCGCCATCGGCATCGCCTTCGGGCTAGGTCCTGCGGTCTCGGGCGATGTCCAGGCGGCGGTCGCCGGCACCTCCGGTCTCGCACGCAGCTGGACCTGGGGGCTGCCCTGGGCGCTCGTCCTGCTCGGGGTGATCGACACGCCGGGTGGCGGCCGGTTCGACCGGATCGTCGCGCGGATCGGCGACGCCTCCTATTCGACCTACCTCGTCCACCCCTGCCTGATCGCGCTGCTGTGGCGCATCGGCGGGGTGTTGCCGAACTGTCCGGCGAGTGTCTTCGTCGCGCTCTTCGTGATGCTGTCGACGGTCGCGGGGCTCATCGTCCACCGCTGGATCGAACGGCCGCTGCTGCGGATCCTTGCCCGGCAGCGCAAGGCCCCAGCGGCGGCGCCGGTCGCTACCGACGCGGCGCTCGCCTGAGGCGGTTTACTCGCCCGCCTGCTCGGCGAGGATGGTCAGGCCCTTGGCGTTGACCTCGGCGAAACCACCGCGGATCGCGATCGTCTCGGGCGTGCCGTTCTGCGTCCGATGCACCTGTACGCTCCCGTCACGGACGGTCGACATGAACGGCGCATGGCCTTCCAGCACGCCGAAGTCGCCTTCGGTGCCGGGGACGACGACCATATAGACCTCCTCCGACCGGACGAGCTTTTCTGGCGTGACGAGTTCGAAATGCAGCATGTCTATCTTCTCACTCCCCTCCCGCATGCGGGAGGGGCCGGGGGTGGGCTCGCGCTATCGGCCTCGCGCGACGTGGAGAGCGGGTGCCCACCCCCCAGCCCCCTCCCGCAAGCGGGAGGGGGAGTCAGGTTGGCTTACGCCTCCGCAGCCATCTTCTCGGCCTTGGCGACCGCTTCGTCGATGCCGCCGACCATGTAGAAGGCGCTCTCGGGCAGGTGATCATATTCGCCCTCGACGACCGCCTTGAACGAGCGGACGGTGTCCTCGAGCTGAACGAACTTGCCGCTGATGCCGGTGAAGACCTCGGCGACGTGGAACGGCTGGCTCAGGAACTTCTGGATCTTGCGCGCACGCTGCACGGTGAGCTTATCCTCTTCGCTCAGCTCGTCCATGCCGAGAATCGCGATGATGTCCTGCAGCGACTTGTACTTCTGCAGCGTCGACTGGACCGCACGCGCGGTGTCGTAATGCTCCTGGCCGACAACGCGCGGCTCGAGCAGACGCGAAGTCGAATCGAGCGGATCGACTGCCGGGTAGATGCCCAGCTCCGAGATCGCACGGTTGAGGTTGGTCGTCGCATCGAGATGCGCGAACGACGTCGCTGGTGCCGGATCGGTAAGATCGTCCGCGGGAACGTACACGGCCTGCACCGAGGTGATCGACCCCTTGTTGGTCGAGGTGATGCGCTCCTGCAGCGCGCCCATGTCGGTCGACAGCGTCGGCTGATAGCCCACGGCCGACGGAATGCGGCCGAGCAGTGCCGAAACCTCTGCGCCCGCCTGCGTGAAGCGGAAGATGTTGTCGACGAAGAACAGCACGTCCTGGCCTTCGACGTCGCGGAAATATTCGGCGATCGTCAGACCCGAGAGAGCGACGCGTGCGCGTGCGCCCGGCGGCTCGTTCATCTGGCCGAATACCAGCGCGACCTTCGAGCCTTCCGACTGCGGATTGCCGTCGGCATCCTTGGCGATGACGCCTGCGTCGAGGAACTCGTGGTACAGATCGTTACCCTCGCGGGTACGCTCGCCGACGCCAGCGAACACCGAGGTGCCGCCATGGCCCTTGGCGATGTTGTTGATCAGTTCCTGGATCAGCACGGTCTTGCCGACGCCGGCGCCGCCGAACAGGCCGATCTTGCCGCCCTTTGCATAGGGTGCGAGCAGATCGATGACCTTGATGCCGGTGACCAGGATCGCGCTCTCGGTCGACTGGTCGACGAACAAAGGCGCCGATGCGTGGATCGGGGCGGTCTGCTCTGCGCCGACGGGGCCACGCTCGTCGATCGGCTCGCCGATGACGTTGAGGATGCGTCCGAGCGTCTTCGGGCCGACGGGCACGCGGATCTGCGAGCCGGTGTCGGTGACGGTCTGGCCGCGGGTCAGACCCTCGGTCGCGTCCATCGCGATCGTGCGGACGGTGTTCTCGCCGAGATGCTGCGCGACTTCGAGGACGAGCCGGTTGCCGTTGTTATCGGTTTCGAGCGCCGACAGAATCGCGGGCAGGTTGTCGGGAAAATGCACGTCGACGACCGCGCCGATCACCTGCGAGATGCGACCCGTGTTGTTCGTTGCCGCCACTGGGGCGATGGTCTCTGGGGCGGTTGCCATTATCTGCTTCCTTGGGCTTACTTGAGCGCTTCGGCGCCCGAGATGATTTCGACCAGCTCGGTCGTGATCGCGGCTTGGCGTGTACGGTTATACTGGATCGAGAGGCGTGTGATCATGTCGCCCGCGTTGCGCGTGGCGTTGTCCATCGCGTTCATGCGGCTGCCCTGCTCCGACGCCGCGTTTTCGAGCAGCGCGCGGAAGATCTGGATCGCGACGTTGCGCGGCAGCAGATCGGCGAGGATCGCTTCCTCGTCGGGCTCATACTCGACCACAGCTTCCGCAGGTGCGTTCGGCTTGGCCTCGGCACCGGGGATGGTCGAAAGCGGCACGGGGACGATCTGGATGCCGGTCGGCACCTGCACCAGCGCCGAGACGAACTTGGCGTAGAACAGATGCGCGACGTCGAACTGACCCTCGCCGAAGCGCTTGATCAGGTCTTCGGAGATCGCCTGCGCGTCGCTGAACGCGAGCTTCTTGATCCCGCCCATCTCGTGATCGGCGAGAATGTCGTTCGGGAAGAAACGCTTGATCACGCGCCCCTTCTTGCCGGCGACATAGAATTTCACGGTCTTGCCGGCCGCGATCAGCTCCTCGGCCTTGCGGCGTGCCGCGCGGACGATGTTGGTGTTGAACGCACCGGCCAGACCACGCTCCGACGTCGCGATGACGATCAGATGGACCTGGTCCTTGCCGGTCCCGGCCAGCAGCGGCGATGCGCCCGGCGCGATACCGACGCGCCCGGCAAGGCTCGCCATCACCGCTTCGAGCCGCTCGGCATAGGGCCGGCCGGCAACCGCCGCGTCCTGCGCACGGCGCAGTTTCGCAGCGGCGACCATCTTCATCGCCTTGGTGATCTTCTGCGTCGACTTCACCGAGCCGATACGGATCTTGAGTGCCTTGAGGCTCGCCATCTACGTCCCTTTGTTCCCCCGCGACGGCGGAGGCCCAGCCTGCCCCCGCGTCAGCGGGGGCATGTTCTACTTATGCAAACGTCTTGGCGAACGCCTCGAGCGCTGCCTTCAGCTTGTCCTTCGCCTCGTTACCCAGATCGCGGGTATCGCGGATCAGCTTCAGCACATCGGCGTGGTTCGCGCGCATGTCGGCCAGCAGTGCCTGTTCGTAACGGGTCACGTCGGCGACGGGCACCTTGTCGAGGAAACCGCTGGTGCCGGCGAAGATCGACACGGTCTGCTCTTCGAACGGCAGCGGCGAGAACTGCGCCTGCTTGAGCAGCTCGGTCAGACGCGCACCGCGGTTGAGCAGCTTCTGCGTCGACGCATCGAGATCCGACCCGAACTGCGCGAACGCCGCCATCTCGCGGTACTGTGCGAGCTCGAGCTTGATCGAGCCCGACACCTTCTTCATCGCCTTGGTCTGTGCGGCCGAGCCGACGCGGCTGACCGAGAGACCGACGTTGATCGCCGGGCGCACGCCCGAGAAGAACAGGTCGGTTTCGAGGAAGATCTGGCCGTCGGTGATCGAGATCACGTTGGTCGGGATGTACGCCGAAACGTCGCCCGCCTGGGTCTCGATGATCGGCAGCGCGGTCAGCGAGCCGCCGCCATTCGCGTCCGACATCTTGGCCGCACGCTCGAGCAGACGGCTGTGGAGATAGAACACGTCGCCGGGATAGGCTTCACGGCCCGGCGGACGACGCAGAAGCAGCGACATCTGGCGGTAGGCGACCGCCTGCTTCGACAGATCGTCGTAGCAGATGAGTGCGTGCATGCCACGATCGCGGAAATACTCGCCCATCGCGACGCCGGTATAGGGCGCGAGATACTGGAGCGGTGCGGGGTCCGACGCGGTGGCTGCGACGACGATGGAATATTCCATCGCGCCATTCTCTTCGAGCGTCTTGACGAGCTGCGCGACCGTCGAGCGCTTCTGGCCGATCGCGACATAGACGCAATACAGCTTCTTCGACTCGTCGTCGCCCGCGTTCGCGGTCTTCTGGTTGATGAACGCGTCGATCGCGACGGCCGACTTGCCGGTCTGGCGATCGCCGATGATCAGCTCGCGCTGGCCCCGGCCGACGGGAACGAGTGCGTCGATCGCCTTGAGACCGGTCTGGACCGGCTCGCTGACCGACTGGCGCGGAATGATGCCCGGTGCCTTGACCTCGACGCGGCTGCGCTCGGTCGTGTGGATCGGGCCCTTGCCGTCGATCGGGTTGCCGAGACCATCGACCACGCGGCCGAGCAGCTCCTTGCCGATCGGCACGTCGACGATCGTGCCGGTGCGCTTGACGATGTCGCCTTCCTTGATCTCCGAGTCAGACCCGAAGATCACGACGCCGACATTGTCGGCCTCGAGGTTGAGCGCCATGCCCTGCACGCCGTTCGAGAATTCGACCATCTCGCCGGCCTGGACGTTGTCGAGGCCGAAGATGCGCGCGATGCCGTCGCCGACGCTCAGCACCTGGCCGGTCTCGCTGACCTGGGCCTCGGTGCCAAAATTGGCGATCTGATCCTTGATGATCTTCGAGATTTCTGCGGCGCGGATATCCATGGTCAGCCTTTCATCGCCTGCGCGAGCGTGTTCAAACGGGTGCGGATCGACGAATCGATCATCTGGCTGCCGACGCGGACGACGAGTCCGCCCAGCAGCGATGGGTCGACGTTGAGGTCGACGGAAACTTCACGGCCGACCCGCTGGCGGAGCTGATGCTTCAGCTCGATCACCTGCTCTTCGGACAGCGGATGCGCAGAGGTCACTTCGGCTGCGATCTCGCCGCGATGCTGCGCAGCAAGCGTGCGATAGGCCTTGATGATCTTGGCCAACGCGCCGAGCCGGTGGTTCTCGGCCAGTACGCCCAGGAAGTTCTTCGTGGTCGCATCGACGCCAAGCTCGTCGGCGACGGCGGAGATCGCCTTCACCGCCGCGCCGCGCGATACCATCGGGCTCGTCGTGAGGTCGCGGAGCGTGTCGGACTGCGCAAGCGCGTCGCGCACGGTCGACAGGCTCTGCTCGACCGCGTCGATCGTCTTGGCGTCACGCGCCAGTTCGAACAGGGCGAGCGCATAACGCCCACCTAAGCTCGCCTGGATAGCGCCGCCGCCGTTACCGGGAAGTGTCTCCACGGACCTGTCAATCCTCGTCTGAAACCGAATGTCGCCGTCCCACAAGGGAAGAGGGCGCGAAAGCACCTCTACCGGGACGCGGCGCGGGTAGCATCGGGTTCCACCATTGGCAAGCCGGGCGGGCGGAGGAGACGACTGGTTTGTGACTGTTTTGTCATCGGTAGATGGTTGGAGGGCCCCACCTCTCCCTCATCGTCATACCCGCGCAGGCAGGGATCCATATCCTCCGGACCCAGCGCATTCATCGCAGGGCCTGCCGCTATGGGTTCCCGCCTCCGCGGGAATGACGATAATGGTCGGAACAGGATCACATGACAAGGAATCGGAATGACCGGCACGATGGAAACGATGACCATGTCCGACGGCGCGACGATCGCGGTCTATCATGCGCAGCCGACGGGAGACCGTCGCGGCGGCCTCGTCCTCGTGCAGGAGATCTTCGGCGTCACCGACCATATCCGCGATCTGTGCGACGAATATGCCGCCGATGGCTATGAAGTGCTGGCCCCCGCCTTGTTCGACCGCGAGCATCCGGGCTTCGAGGCGGACTATTCGGGCGATGGCCTCGCCCGCGGGATCGAGCTTGCGCGGCAGCTCCATCCCTTCGAACTGTCGCTGACCGACGTCCAGACCTGCATCGACTCGCTCGCCCCCGCCGGGCCCGTGTTCGTCGTCGGCTATTGCTATGGGGGATCGGTCGCGTGGTTCGCCGCGACCCGCCTCACCGGCGTGGCCGCCGCGAGCGGCTATTATGGCAGCATGATCCCGGCGGCGGCGGACGAAGAGCCCAAGGTTCCCGTCATCCTCCATTTCGGTCGCCACGATCACGGCATCCCGATGGCGGGCGTCGAGCAGGTGATCGCCAGGGACTGGCCGAACGCGACGGTCCATGTCTACGAGGCGGGCCACGGCTTCAACTCGGATCGCCGCAAGGATTATCACGAGCCGAGCGCCGATCTTGCAAAGGCACGCACGCTTGCGCTGTTCCACGCGAACGGCGGCTGAGAAGCGCGGGCGTCTGCTCCCCGGTTTGACCGCAAGCCGCGGGATGCAGCGCCCCAGTCGACGCGCTACACCCTGCCCATGACGCACACCGCCCCAGATCCGGACACCGCCTGGACCGCCTTTGCCACCCGGGACCGGGCGTGGGACGGTCGGTTCATCGTCGCGGTGAGGACCACCGGCATCTATTGCAAGCCAAGCTGTCCGGCCCGTCATCCCAGACGCGAGAATGTCGTCTTCCTTGATGACCCGGCCAGCGCCCGGGCGGCCGGGTTCCGGGCCTGCCTTCGCTGCACCCCGGACTCCGTGGGCCGCGACCGGATAGCGGTCGCCGCCGCCGTCGCCCTGCTCGAGGCTACGGACCACCGCCTTTCGCTCGACCAGCTCGCGGCGCAGGCGGGCTATGCGCCGCATCATTTCCACCGGCTGTTCAAGCGCGCGACCGGGGTCACGCCGGCCGCCTATGCCCGCGGCCTGCGCAGCGCACGCGCCGCCGACGCGCTGACCCGGGAGGCGCACGTCGCCGCCGCGATCTACGATGCGGGCTATGCCGCGCCGAGTCGCTTCTACGCCGGCGCCGCGTCGCGCATGGGGATGCCGCCAAGCGTCTGGGCGCGCGGCGGCGACGGGGTCCGGATCCGCTGGACGGTCGTCGCGACCAGCCTCGGGCCGCTACTGATCGCCGCGACCGATACGGGGCTGTGCCGCGTGGCGTTCGACGAGGACGCGGCCGCCCTCGTCGAACGCTTCCCCCGGGCGATCGTCACGCCCGGCGATACGGCACTCGCCGAGCTCGCCGCGCGCGTTGTCGCCAGCGTCGAATCACCCGACCGCCAGCACGATCTGCCGCTCGACATCCGCGGCACCGCGTTCCAGGAGGCGGTCTGGCAGGCACTTGCCCGCATCCCCCCGGGCGAGACGCGCACCTATACGCAACTCGCCGCTGCCGCCGGCACCCCGGCCGCGGTCCGTGCGGTGGGCAGTGCCTGTGGCGCCAATCCGATCGCCATCCTCATCCCCTGCCACCGCGCGCTTCGCACCGACGGGACACTTGGCGGCTATGCCTATGGCCTCGATCGCAAACGTGCGCTGCTGGCGAAAGAGGCGCCGCGCCAATCCATCCTGTCGCCAGCACATTCAGGCGATCCCCAAACGTCGAGAACGTGACGATGGTCGGGGTGCAGGGCCAATCGCACCGCCTACCCCGCTAATTCGCCGGTGTCGGCCCAGACGGCGTCGCCGCCACCGTCTCCCCCCGTGCTTTCGCAAGCGCGAGCATCGCCGCGGGCCCCGTCACGCCGGTATCGAGGATCGCGATCAGCCGCGCCGCCGGGTTGTCTGCCGACTGGTGCGGGTCATAGGCGAGCGGGCGCAGCGCGCGTCGGGCGGCATCGGTCTGACCATCGAGGATCGCCTGCGCCGCGACCTTGAAGCGCAGCGCCGGGTCCTGCGGCACCAGCTCGAGCGCGCGACCGATCCCCAGGATCGCGGCCGCGCTGGGAGTCTCGCCCGCCGCGGCGAAGCTGTCATAATAGAGCGACAGCGCCTCGGCATCGTCGGGCGCCTGGCGATTGGCTGTGACGATCCAGCGCCGCGCCGCACCCCATGCTGCGGCATCGCGCGGTGTCGCCGCAGCGGCGCGCCGCATCAGCACCTGCGCCTTGTACAGCATCGCCTGCCGCGACGTCGGATCGGCGGCGAGCGCGCGGTCGGCAGCAGCCAGTGCCGCATCGTCCTGCCCCGCATCATACGCCATCTCGGCCAGCCAGCCCTGCGCCAGCGCATCGTCGGGATAGGCCGCCGCGATCCGGGCGGCGCGCGCGAAGATCGGTGCGGCGGTGGCACGGTTGACGCCGCGCTCCGACTGCATCCGCAGCTCGACCATCGCCGCGGCGCCCGGCGACAACGGCGTCACGGCCACAGGCGCGACGGGCAGCTTATCATATGCGATCCGCAGCCCCGGGATGCGCGACTGGCGCAGATACGCATCGAGCGCCTTGTCGAGCGCGCGCAAGTCGCCGAATGCCGCGGTGGCCGCGGTTACGCTCGGCGTTCCCGCGTTCAGCGCGGTCAGATACTGCTGGAGCTGCCGGCCGCGCGTCGCGTCGAACATCAGATAGTGCGTCAGCAACCAGCCGCGCCCGTACATCACCCCGCGCTGCTCGTCGGTCAGCTTCTGCCCGGTCGCGAACAGGGTCGCCGCGGGCACCGGCTTGGCCGCGAGCAGGCTGTACGCCCGGTGCTGCGCCGCGCCGCCGAGCTGGACATACTCCTTCTCGAACGCGGCGGTCGAGACGAACTCGGCATAGCCCTCGGAAAACCACGCCGGATAGGCGGCGGCGTAATTGCCCAGCAGGAAGTGATGCGCATATTCGTGAAACAGGACGATCTGCGGGATCCCGCCGCCGCGCGTCGAACGGCTGCCGTCCCCGCCCTCGTCGATCCGCGGGGTGAAGGCGACCGACCCGCTTGCGCGCGGCAGGTAGAATCCAGCGATGCCGCGATCGCCCGACAATCGGCGGATCGCCGCGACGTCGTTCGCGACATAGACGGTGACGCGGTTCGCGCCCTTCGCGCCGGTGCCCTCCGGCGTGCGGTGGAGATGCCGGATCGCCCCGTCGAACTGCTCGAGCCGGGTCGCCATCGTCGTGAGCGCGGCGGGCGGCATGTCGGCATAGATCTCGAAATGATCGGAGGTCGCGCGCGCCCATTTCGCCGCTGCCGGCGTCCAGGCACCGACCAGTCCCGCCATGATGGTGACGCTCCACGCCACCCCATGCCTAACTCTGTGCATTACCCGCATCGCCATCCCCCTCAACACCGCCATCCTGCCATGCGGATCGACGCGTGCCGAGGGGGTAAACGAGGTCTCGATCAGTCTGCCGACGTGCAGGAATAGACGAGCTTCTCATTGGGCAGCGGCGGCAACGTGGCCCGGACTGCAGACTGCTGGCCGACCAGCCGCGTGATCGCCGCCGGATCGGTCGTGCACTGCCCCGGCGTCTCACCACGCGCCGCCCGCGCCGCGGTCATCCCCGCCGCCGACATCAGATAGCGCGTATTGGCATAGGTCCGCGTCGCCGGGTCGAACGACAGCAGCGACACCGTCTGTTCGGCCTCGGGCACCAGCACGCGCTCCCACCGGCCATTGCCCGCGACATATTGGGTCTTGCCGTTGACGCAGCCGCCCGCACCCCAGCCGAGCGGCACGTCTTCGCTCGACGAGATCGTGATCCGGCTCCGCTCGGGGATCAGCCGGCACATGAGCCGGCCGAGCGCCTTGTCCTCGACCACCGGCCCCGATCGCGCGACCGACGCCGCGGGAAGGTCGACCGCGCCCGACGGCCTGGCCACGAACACGACGACCGCCGCGACCACCGCGACGCCACCGCCCGCGACCGTCCAGATCGCCGCACGCCGCCGGCCGCGCGATTCGAGCAGCCCCGCCGCACCGATCCCGAGCGCGCCTGCGACCAGCAGCAGCCCCGCGATCGCCATGACGTTCTCGCGCCGGCGCTCCGCCTCGATCCGCGCCTGTTCCAGCGCGCGTTCACGCGACAGCGCCGCCTGCGTCGCCACATCACGCCGCGCGGCCGCCGCATCGGCCGCCGCGCGCACGTCTGCGTCGCTGTCCTGCCGCAACCGCTCCTCGATCGAGGTGCACGGCGTTCCGACCGCGCTATAGGGCTGCTTCGCCTCGCGCAGGAACGCGGCGAGTTCGGTATCCGCAATCGCGAAACCGAACGTCGAATCGCCCTCCTCGCCGCGGGTGATCGCGGAATTGACGCCGATCACCCGCCCGCACCGGTCGAGCAGCGGGCCACCCGAATTCCCGCGTGCGATATTGGCGGTGTGCAACAGCACCTCGACATCGCTCAGACTGCGCCGGCCCGAGAACACGCCCTCCGACCGCACCGGGCTGGTCGGGCGGATATAGTCCGCGGCCGAGCGCGCGGTGGCAAGGTCGACATTGCCGGGAAAGCCCAGCGACACCACCGCCCCGCCCTCATCGATCGGTCCCGTATACAGCGCGGTCTGCGGCAGGCGCGCGCCGGTGAACTCGATCAGCGCCAGATCGCGCTGCACGTCATAGGCGATCACCTTGCCCTGATAGGATTTGTCGCCCTCGGTCGGCACGACGCCGACCACGACATTGTCGGGATAGCGTTCCGCCAGCTCGACGACATGCGCGTTGGTGACGATCCGGTTGGGTGCGACTGCGAAGCCGCTGCCATGACCGAAGCCGACGACCTGATCGTCGACCACCGCGATCGTCACGACACGCACGACCCCTCGCCCGGTCGCGCTGATGTCGTCGGCGCTGGCGGGGGCGGCGATGCCGATGAGCGCGGCGAGCGGAAGGACGAGCAGGGATAGCAGGCGGATCAGCATGCGCCCCCCTTATCCGCCCGCGCGCCGCGGCAGAACCCGTTTCCGGACGCCGCGCGGTCGCCGACCGATTGGTTAGCGAATTGGCAAGGCTTCGCCGGTAACCCCGGCATTAACGATCGAGGGACTGGTGCATGAGCGCGTTCGGACGACGCAGTGGGATGAGTGGCGGAACGGCAGCGCGGCCCGCGTTCGGAGTCGCGCGACCGATGCAGGGCGGTGGCCCCGCCCCGCGACCCGATCCCGAGGGCGGCGCGCAATTCCCTGCGCTCGACACCCTCCTGCCGATGCCCGGCGAGACCGAGGGCGGCGTGCCGATCGGCCAGGTCGACGCGATGCAGCGACTCGCCGATCGTCAGGCCGCGTCGGGCGATGCGGGCGCGAGCAAGGTCGAGGGCTTCGAACAGTCGATCCACAAGATTAAGGAACAGGTACTCCCCCGCCTGCTCGAACGCGTCGATCCCGAGGCTGCGGCGACGCTCGGCAAGGACGAGCTGGCAGAGGAATTCCGCCCGATCATCGGCGAGGTGCTCGCCGAGCTGAAGCTGACGCTCAACCGCCGCGAACAGTTCGCGCTCGAGAAGGTACTGGTCGACGAGCTGCTCGGGCTCGGGCCCTTGGAGGAACTGCTCGCGGATCCGAACATCACCGACATCATGGTGAACGGCCCCGAACAGACCTATGTCGAGCGCAAGGGCAAGCTCGAACTCGCCCCCATCCAGTTCCGCGACGAGGAGCATCTGTTCCAGATCGCGCAGCGGATCGTGAACTCGGTCGGCCGCCGCGTCGACCAGACCACGCCGCTCGCCGACGCCCGTCTCAAGGACGGCAGCCGCGTCAACGTGATCGTGCCGCCGCTGAGCTTGCGCGGCACCGCGATCTCAATTCGTAAATTCTCGGCCAAGCCGATCACGCTCGACATGATGGCCGGGTTCGGCAGCATGAGCCCCAAGATGGCGACCGCGCTCAAGATCGCCGGTGCATCGCGCTTCAACGTCGTCATCTCGGGCGGTACCGGCTCGGGCAAGACGACGATGCTCAATGCGCTGTCGAAAATGATCGACCCGGGCGAGCGCGTGCTCACGATCGAGGACGCCGCCGAGCTTCGCCTGCAGCAGCCGCACTGGCTGCCGCTCGAAACCCGCCCCGCCAATCTGGAGGGCCAGGGCGAGATCAGCATCCGCGATCTCGTCAAGAACGCGCTGCGTATGCGCCCCGACCGAATCATCCTGGGCGAAATTCGTGGCTCCGAGTGTTTCGACATGCTCGCGGCGATGAACACCGGTCACGACGGCTCGATGTGCACGCTCCACGCCAACTCCCCGCGCGAGGCGCTCGCGCGCATGGAGAACATGGTGATGATGTCAGACATCAAGGTACCCAAGGAGGCGATCTCGCGTCAGATCGCCGATTCGGTCGAGCTGATCATCCAGGTAAAGCGCCTGCGCGACGGCTCGCGCCGCGTCACCAACATCACCGAAGTGATCGGCATGGAGGGCCCCGTGATCGTCACGCAGGAGCTGTTCAAGTTCGAATATCTCGACGAGAGCGCGGACGGCAAGATCCTCGGCGAATACCGCTCGATGGGCCTGCGCCCCTACACGCTCGACAAGGCCAAGCAGTTCGGATTCGACCAGGCCTATCTGGAGGCGTGCCTCTGACCCCCGTCGACTGCACTAACGGCAGGTGGTCGAGACCGTGCTAAAACTTCCCATTCTGCTCACGCCTATTTGCGGACATTCGGATCAAATCTATCATCTCTGGTATGGTACGAACCAAAAGATGCGTTGCCGCGATCGCCACGGCTTGGTTGTTCCTATCAAGCGTGCCCTCGGACGCCCGACTTCCAAATTTTGACCAAAGATCGGTGCCGCCTGCGCCCCCGGCTGAATACGACCCTATATCCGGTCCGTTTTTGGCTCGAATACGCCGGAAAGGCGAGCTCGATGATCCGGGGGTGATTGCCAATGCTACAGCGTCTTGGGACGGACCGAATTTATCTGCCTTTGTATTATGCTTTCAACCGGGAGCCGATCGTGACGGCTGGCAGGTTGCGTTTGAGGCCCTTCACAACGTTTCGGTTGAGCTCAAAATGCAGGGCGCGGTGACAGTCGTTATAGACGGGAAGCGCATATGTGATGCGGCTCCTTCGCCCTCAATGGGAAGCAAGCCACACGTTGAAATCAAAGGCGTAATTCGCAGTTAGTGTCGTAGGTTTCATGTCCAAGCTTCTCTCCGTCCGGACATTCCTGATGCTAAAAACAATGAAAAGTTCTGCATTCAAACAGCAATGGTGAGCATGCGAGTGACACCCTCTAGCGCACGAGCCTGCACGTGTTAGGTTACTGCCATGCTTGTTTGCCCTATACTGATAATCGTTGCCGGGCTGATCGCGGCCTCTGCGACCGCACAAACCTCCGATTCCACCGCCGCGATCATGCCAAAGCCGGTGTGCTCGGGTCACCTTGGGGAACCTGTTGCGATCAACGCCGCTCCCCTAACAGTCGAGATGCTGGGGGGCAGCTATCGGGCACATCCCGGCTGGCCACATCCCGGTGAGGCACGCGTGGATCAGCTTCGCTATAGCTCGGCGGTGATGCTGCGCTCGGATGACCCACGCTTCACCGACTTTGACCTCTCTCCTGGCCCAGTGCACTCGCGAACATCGGGATGCTGGTTTTCATGGACCAGCATCCAAGGGAAGAGCGGTATTGCAGGCATTTCCAACGCTGGCATCGGAAGGAGCGGTTATGTGGATGGTTTTGTCCCGGCGCGGCCTGCCGTGACCCCCGATATCGTTGAATACAGTTTCGTCGCAGCCGATGACAACGTTCATAGGGACAGCTACACTTGGATTGGGGTATGGAACGCCAAAGGCTTGGCAGAGCGGTCGCGGGTCGTCGCCTTCGACGGCAAACGGTTCCTTATCCTTGCAACATTGCCCGTCCGGTTAGGAGCTATTTCAAAACTGTCCGACCTTCATTCTCAAGCCTATTTTCTAACGCTGATCGGTGAAGGCAAGCTTGGTCAAAAAGTAGCTTGGATAAGACTAGTCTGGCCCTAAGCCGTCGATATACGGGTGCCGCTAACGATCCTAAGCCTACCCCCCCACGTAAATGATCAAAGATTTCGCATCAGCCAAGGAATGGCAGAAAACGTAGGCGCTCACCGATGCAAAAAGTTGATGCATTGGCGGGCTCGTTCGGCGGTGGGTCTCCCACAACGCAGCCGCGAAAGCCGTGAGTCCGCTTTCCTTCCCTTCAAATCCATCTGCCCCACCGTCCGCGTGCCTAGCTTGTAAGGCCCCGCCAACGCGCTAGGGACGGTTGCACATGCGTATGCTTACCCTCGCCATCGTCCCGCTGTTGGCGGCCCTAAGCATCGCGACGCGGCAGCCGGCATCGCAGGCCGCGGCCGCGCCCATCCAGGCGAGCTCTACCCCAAGCACCTCGCCCGCCGACCGCGACCAGGGCGTCGCCCGGCTCGCCGCCGATACCGAGACGCGCTGGGTGTCCTTCGACCTGACGCCGGGCAACCAGATCCGGTTCGCGATGCAGATCGACGGGCGCACCATCACCGCGATCCTCGACACCGGCGTCAGTTATACGTTGCTCGCGGACACCTCCCCCGCGGTGGTCCGGCGCGCGCTGAAGCCCGGCGGGCGGGCGAGCGCGATCGGCGGGTCGGTCGCGCTGCGCTGGATGCCGACGCGGTCGATCGTGCTCGGCGGCCTGACGCGCAGCGGCGGCGGCGTCAGTGTTGCCGCCCTCCCCGCGCTCGCGACCGGCAGCGCGACCGCGGTCGACCTGCTGGTCGGGCGCGACCTGCTCGCCGCGCACGCGCTCGACATCGATTATGCCGCGCGCCGCTTCCGGCTGATCCCGACCGGGCGGCTGCCCTTTGCGGGCGAGACCGCGCCGCTGACAATCTCGTCCGATCGACGCGTCTATGAAAGCGCGATCCGGATCGGCACGCACGCGCTGGCGCCGATCGTCGTCGATACCGGCGATGGATCGGCGATCACCGTGACCGCCGCGGGCTGGCGCCGTGCCGCGCCGCCGGGGCTGCCGACCACCACCGCTATCGCCTATGGGCTCGGCGGCTCGGTCATCAGTGGCCTCGCGATCGTTCCTGAGATCCGCGTCGGCACGCTCGTCGCGCGCGACACCGAGGTGCGGATCGAACCCGAGGCGGGCTTTTCGCAGTCGATCGGCGCCGCCGGGCGGCTCGGCTCGGGGTTTCTCCAGCATTATCGCGTGCTGCTCGACCCGAGCGCGGCGCGGATGGTCCTGCGCCGCGGCGACGTCGCCGATCCCCGCCCGATCCGATCGACCAGCGGTCTGCTCATGGGGGTCGAAAGCAACCGGCTGAAGGTCCTGCACGTGATGCGCGGCGGCCCGGCCGAGGCGACCGGGTGGCAGGTCGGCGACCTGATCTGTTCGATCGACGGCCAGCCCATCCCCCGCGACTATCCAACCAGCCCGCTGGCGAACTGGACCATCCGCTCACCCGGCAGCGTCGTCCGGCTCGGGCTGTGCGACGGTACGACGCGCACACTGACGCTCAGGACTTTCTACTGATGACATCGGCCACGACTGCACCGTCCGGATCCCGCTGGACGCCCGCGCTGATCCTGCTTCTTATCGCGCTGGCGATCCGCGCCTGGGATTTCGGCAATCCGGTGATTGCCGTCGACGAGCAATATTATCTGCTGGTCGGCGACCGGATGCTGCACGGCGCGATCCCCTTTGTCGACATCTGGGATCGCAAGCCGATCGGGCTGTTCCTGCTGTTCGCGGCGATCCGGCTGCTCCCCGGCGACGGGATTCTCGCCTATCAGCTGGTCGCGACCGGCTGCGCCTGGCTGACTGCGGTCCTCGTTCATCACGGCGCGATGCGGATCGGCGCGACGCGGCGTGGTGCGCTGGCGGCAGGAGCGACCTATCTGGCCGGGTTGTCGCTGCTCAGCGGCGGCGGCGGGCAGGCGCCGGTCTTCTACAATCTGCCGATCGCCATCGCCGCGCTGCTGACCTTCCGCCTGCCCGCACTCGCGGCGGCGAACGACCGCCGCGCGATCGTGCGTGGCGGCGCGCTGGCCTGCCTGCTCGCAGGGATCGCGATCCAGATGAAATACACGCCCGCCTTCGAAGGCGCGTTCTTCGGGCTGGCGCATCTCTGGTTCCACCGCCGCACCGGCGCGCCGGTCTCAGCGACGCTGGGCGCGGCGCTGCTTTGGATCGCCGTCGGGCTCGCGCCGTCGCTCGCCGCGCTCGGCTGGTACACCGCGCACGACCTGTTCGCGACCTTCTGGTTCGCCAACGTCACCTCGATCTTCCTGCGCCCCGGCTATCCGCTCGAGCAGGTGGTGATGCGGCTGCTCGGCATCCTCGTCCAGCTGCTGCCGCTGATCGCCGCCGCCGCGATCACCTGGCATCGCCGCGCGCATCTCGGGATCGACCGTGCGGTCGCGCGGCTCGCCTTTGGCTGGCTGATCGCGGCGTCGCTCGGCTTCCTCGCGATTGGTACCTTCTTCGATCATTACGGCCTGCCGCTGGTCGCCCCGCTGGCGATCGCCGCCGCGCCCGCGCTGTCACGCCATGCCAAGCTGCTCGCGATCGCGCTGATCGTCCCCTTCACGATCCTCGCGGTCGAACGCATCGTCCGGCGCGACGACGCCGCCGGCGCCTATGCACTCGCTCGTATCGTCCAGGCGAACAGCGGCGACGAATGCCCCTATGTGTTCCGCGGCGACACCGTCACCTATCTGCTCGCGCGGACCTGCGTGCCGACGCCCTACGCCTTTCCCAACCTGCTCAGCCTGTCGACCGAACAGGGCGCGACCGGGATCGACGAGGCGGCCGAGGTTCGCCGCATCCTCGCCAACCGTCCGCCGGTGATCGTCACCTCGACGCGCCGCCTGTCGATCTGGAACGTCGGCAGCCTGCGCGCGCTGAAGGCGGCGCTCGCGAGCAACTATCGCCTCGTCTTCACCACGCGCCGTCTGAAGGATCGCAGCGCCGTCTATCTGCGCAACGACCGCGTGTTCGTCGCCCCCGATCAGCGGGCCCCGTCGAGTCCGGTGCCCACCGCCGCCGACGGCAGGTAACGCGGCGCGGTTCGCGCATTGGCCCGCTGTTCATAGGCATAGCCCGCGTTCAGCACGGTGCCGTCGCCGTAGCGTGTCGCGATGAACGACAGCCCGACCGGCAGCCCGCGGACCAGCCCCATCGGCACGGTCAGGTTGGGATAGCCGGCAACCGCAGGCAGTTCGCTCGCGCTCGGCCCGCCATATTGGTCGCCATAGACTGGTTCGCTGAGCCAGGCGGGACCATAGGTCGGCTCGACCAGCACCGTCGCCCGTGCGGTCTTCAGCATCGCGTCGATCCCCTCCGCGCCTGCGAGCCGCAGCGATTTCGCACGTGCCGCCTTATAGGCCGGGTCGTCGAGCCCCTTGGTCTTGGCCGCCGCCTCGAACGTCTCCTGCGCGAAGAACGGCATCTCCGTCGCTTCATTAGCGCGGTTAAACGCGATCACCTGGTCGAGCGTCCGGGTCCGCACCGCCGCCGGGGTGGTCGCCAGATAAGTGTCGAGATCGGCCTTCAGCTCGGTCTGGAGTACCAGCAGCTCCGCCTCGCCGATCCCGTCGAGCTTCGGCTGCTTGACCTCGACCAGCACCGCGCCCGCGGCCTTGAGCACGCCCAGCGCCACCTCGTAGCGCGCCGCAACGTCCGCGGTCATTCCGGGCCGGACGACCCCGATCCGCAACCCCGACAGCGCGCTCGTCGACAGGGCGGCGGCATAGTCGCGCTTGTACGCGCCCGCCCCTGCGGTCGCGGCATCCTCCGGATCCGCCGCGATCATCGCCGAGAACATCGTCGCCACGTCGCGCACGCTGCGCGCCATTGGCCCTGGCGTGTCCTGGCTATGGCTGATCGGCACGACATGCGTGCGGCTGACCAGCCCGATCGTCGGCTTCAGCCCGACCAGCCCGTTGATCGACGACGGGCACACGACCGAGCCATCGGTTTCGGTGCCGATCGCGGCTGCTGCAAAACTCGCCGCGATCGCCGCGCCCGACCCGCTCGACGATCCGCACGCGGTCCGATCGAGCGCATAGGGATTGCGGACCAGCCCGCCGACCGCGCTCCACCCACTCATCGACCGGGTCGAGCGGATGTTCGCCCATTCGCTGAGGTTGGTCTTGCCGAGGATCACCGCGCCTGCCGCGCGCAGCTGCGCGACCACCGGCGCGTCGCGGCGCGTCATATTGTCCTTGAGCGCCAGGCTGCCAGCGGTGGTCGGCATCGCGTCGGCGGTCTCGACATTGTCCTTGATCAGCACCGGAACGCCGTGCAGCGGTCCGCGCACCCGCCCCGCCCGACGCTCGGCGTCGAGCGCCTTGGCCTGGGCCAGCGCGTCGGGATTGAGCGCGATTACACTGCGCAGCGTCGGCCCCTTGCGGTCCATCGCCGCGATCCGCGCGAGATACGCCCGGACCAGATCGACACTGCTCGCCGTCCCCGCCGTCATGCTTGCCTGAAGCTGATCGATCGAGCGTTCCTCGACCGCGACGGTCCTGGCCACCGCCGCCACTGGCATGGCGGCGGTGGCGAGCAGGATTCCGGTGATAATCTGGCGCATTTTCAGTCCCCCTTTGCCTGACGCTATCGGGGATCGGACGGCGCGCCAAGCGCCCTGGCGGGTCAGCCGACGAAGGCGCGCTCGATCACGAACGTACCGGGCTTGGAATTCGCGCCCTCCTCGAAGCCCTGCGCCTCGAGCATCACCGCGAACTCCTTGATCATCTCGGTCGATCCGCACAGCATCGCGCGGTCGGTCTCGGGGTTCAGCTTCTGGTCGCCGCGCACCGGATGGCCGAACAGCGACGCGTCCTCGATCAGCGCACCGATCCGCCGCGTGGTGCGGAACGGCTCGCGCGTCACGGTCGGGATGTAATGGAACTGCGTGGCCGCCTCCTCAGCGATCAGCGGATCCTCGGCGAGCAAGGCGACCATCTCGTCGTGATAGGCAAGGTCGCTGACGCGGCGCACGCTGTGCACGACGATGACCTGCTCATACGCCGAATAGACATCGGGATCGCGCATCAGGCTGAGGAAGGGGGCAAGGCCGGTGCCGGTCGAGAACATGAACAGCCGCTTGCCCGGGAGCAGCGCGTCGAGCACCAAAGTGCCGGTTGGCTTCTTGCCCAGATACACCTCGTCACCCGGCTGGATCAGCTGGAGCTTCGACGTCAGCGGACCGTCCTCGACCTTGATCGACAGGAATTCGAGCTCTTCCGAATAATGCGGGCTCGCGATCGAATAGGCGCGCATGATCGGCTTGCCGCCCTCTTGCGGAAGGCCGATCATCACAAATTCGCCCGAGCGGAAGCGGAAGGTCGACGGGCGCTCGATCGCGAAACTGAACAGATGCTCGTTCCAGTGGCGGACCCAGAGGACCTTGGCGTTGAGAAACGCGGGCGTTTCGGGGATCAGCGCGGGCGCGCGCGTTTCGGCGACGATAGGGGCGGTCATGCGTTTTCCTTGGCCTGCGCGGGGGGGCGTTGGCGGATCGATGGCTTGCGAAACGGTCGCATTATTGGCGCGCGGGGTATGGGTCAACAACAGCAAAGCTTGGGGGGGCACAAAGCACGCCGCAACAAAACGCTCGTCATTCCCGCGCAGGCGGGAATCCAGACTGGCAACGCTCTCCCTTAAATTGCTGACAGCGTAGGTTATGGATCCCCGCCTGCGCGGGGATGACGAGTGGTTAGTGGAATGATGGAGCATCTAACGACGTTGCCGTCGCCGCGTCTGTTCCCCATATTCCCCCTCGATGGCCATCCAGATCCGCACCAGCCTCGCCGAACCCGAAACCGGCGACACCTTCGTCCCGCACCGCCCGACCGCGCGCCCCGCAAAGGTCGAGGGTGGCAAGCGGTTCAAGCTCGTCAGCGACTATGCGCCTGCGGGCGACCAGCCGACCGCGATCGCCGAACTCGTCTCGGCGATCGGCGAGGGCGAGAAGGATCAGGTGCTGCTGGGCGTCACCGGATCGGGCAAGACCTTCACGATGGCGAGTGTGATCGAACGCGTGCAGCGGCCTGCGCTGATCCTCGCGCCGAACAAGATCCTCGCGGCGCAGCTCTACGGCGAGATGAAGTCGTTCTTTCCCGACAACGCGGTCGAATATTTCGTCAGCTATTACGATTATTACCAGCCCGAAGCGTATGTCGCGCGCTCGGACACGTATATCGAGAAGGAGTCCTCGACCAACGAGTCGATCGACCGGATGCGGCATTCGGCGACGCGCGCGCTGCTCGAACGCGACGACGTGATCATCGTCGCGTCGGTATCGTGCTTGTACGGCATCGGCTCCGTCGAGACCTATTCGGCGATGATCTTCGACCTGAAAAAGGGCACGACCGTCGACCAGCGCGAGATCGTGCGCAAGCTCGTCGCGCTCCAGTACAAGCGCAACGACGCGGCGTTCCAGCGCGGCAATTTCCGCGTGAAGGGCGACACGCTCGAGATCTTCCCGTCGCATTACGAAGACAGCGCGTGGCGCATCTCGTTCTTCGGCGACGATATTGAGGAGATCACCGAGTTCGACCCGCTGACCGGCAAGAAGGTTGCGTCGCTCAACTCGGTGCGCGTCTATGCGAACTCGCATTACGTGACGCCCGGCCCGACGCTGAAACAGGCGGGCGAGGCGATCAAGCACGAGCTGGCCGAGCGGCTGAAGGAGCTGGTGCTCGAGGGCAAGCTGCTCGAGGCGCAGCGGCTCGAGCAGCGCACGAACTTCGATCTCGAGATGATCGCGGCGACCGGCAGCTGTGCGGGGATCGAGAATTACTCACGCTTCCTCACCGGTCGCATGCCGGGCGAGCCGCCGCCCACCTTGTTCGAATATCTGCCCGACAACGCGCTGCTGTTCGTCGATGAGAGCCATGTCACGATCGGCCAGATCAACGGCATGTCGCGCGGCGATCACCGCCGCAAGCTGACACTTGCCGAATATGGCTTCCGCCTTCCCTCGGCGATCGACAACCGGCCGCTACGGTTCAACGAATGGGACGCGATGCGCCCGCCGACGACCTATGTCTCGGCGACGCCGGGCAGCTGGGAGATGGAGCAGACCGGTGGCGTGTTCGCCGAACAGGTCATCCGCCCGACCGGGCTGATCGATCCGCCTGTCGAGATCAAGCCGGTCGAGGAGCAGGTGCAGGACCTGATCGTCGAGGTCGGGAAGACCACCGCGCTCGGATACCGTACGCTCGTCACGACGCTGACCAAGCGGATGGCGGAGGATCTGACCGAGTATATGCACGAGGCGGGGATCAAGGTCCGCTACATGCACAGCGACGTCGAGACGTTGGAGCGTATCGAGCTGATCCGCGACCTGCGGCTCGGCGTGTACGACGTGCTGATCGGCATCAACCTGTTGCGCGAGGGATTGGACATCCCCGAGTGCGGGCTGGTCGCGATCCTCGATGCGGACAAGGAAGGCTTTTTGCGCTCCGAGACCTCGCTGATCCAGACGATCGGTCGCGCTGCGCGTAACGTCGACGGCCGCGTGATCCTGTACGCCGACCGCGTCACGGGCTCTATGGAGCGCGCGATGAACGAAACCGCGCGGCGCCGCGAGAAACAGGTCGCGTACAACACCGAGCACGGCATCACGCCGACGACGATCCGCCGCAACATCGGCGACATCATCGCGCATGTCGCCAGCCAGGACCAGGTCACCGTCCCGATCGACGAGGACCGCCCGCACATGGTCGGTCACAACCTGCGTGCTTACATCGAGGATCTCGAGAAGCAGATGCGCAAGGCCGCGTCGGATCTGGAGTTCGAGACCGCCGGGCGGCTGCGCGACGAGATCCGGCAGTTGGAGAACGAGGAGCTGGGTCTGCCGGTGGATCAGCAGAAGGCGCCGGTCATGGGCCGCTCGAACGAGGGCAAGCCAGGCACGCGGAAAACGCGCTACGGGAAGAGCCAGAAAATGCGGATGGGTGGCTCGCGGTCTCGTTGAGGCCGCTCATTCCCCTTTTCGTCACCCTGACGAAAGTCAGGGCCCAGAGCCGCGGACGCCGCGGTCAATGACACTGGGTGCTGCCTTTCGTCAGGGTGACGGGCGGGTTGAACCGCGCTCGCGTTAGCCGACGACGAGATCCTCGCTGCTCGACCCGTAATAGCTCGCCACCCGGTCGGCATAGGCCTGATCGAAGACCGGCGCGTTGTTCGACCAGCTCGGGCCTCCCTCGAGCACGCGCTTGTCGATCGTCACCACATACAGATCACGCACCGCGTCGAACTGGAGCAACGCGAACGGCAGCGGGTAGAAGCTCTTGCCCATGCCCAGGAACCCGCCAAGGCTCAGCACGGCGTGCGTCGCGCGCCCGGTACCCTTGTGCACCATGAAGGCATAGACCGTCCCGACCGCGTCGCCGTCACGGCTCTCGACCTTCATCGTCCCCGAAATATTAGCCTGCACGAGCAGCTGGGTTGGGGTCTGGGCAACGGTATCGGACATGGATCGTCTCCTGATTTACAGTGTTCCGTCGCTGAACCGGTAGCAGCGTGCGCCGGTTCCCGCGCGATCACCGTCGTCGCGCCTTGAGCGGTCGCCGGGCGTGCCGCATAGCGGGTCATGCGCGCCCACACCCCTATCGCCGCCGGCTGGCCTATCGCCGCCGGCTTCGCCACGCTGACGCTGATCGCCGGTTGCGTCGCGCCACCGCGTGCCGAACCGCCGCCGCCGCCACCACGCGTAGAGGCGCCCGCCCCCGCCCCACGCCCCGCCCCGCTCGCGGCCGACTGGCGCGACTGGCCCTATACGCCGGGAAGCTGGACCTATCGCCGCGATCCGCGCGGATCGGTAGCAAGCTTCGGAACGCAGGCGGCGCAGCCCGCGCTGACACTCCAGTGCGATACCGGCACGCGGCAAATCCATCTGTCGCGCACCGCCGCGGCCGCCACGCCGATGACGATCCGCACGTCGAGCGTCACCCGCGCGCTCTCGGTCCAGCCCGGCAATACCCCCGGCACCGTGACGGCGACGCTGCCGGCCAGCGATCCGTTGCTCGAAGCGATGGGGTTCAGCCGCGGTCGGTTCGTGATCGACCAGCAGGGCCAGCCCGCTCTCGTCATCCCCTCATGGGCGGAGATCGAACGCGTGACCGAGGATTGTCGCGGGTAAGGGCGGGCATTTGCCCAGCGTACCGCACAGCCTTTGAGGATTGCGCGAAATCTTCTGCAAAACAAGACTTGTATCAACAGAGCACCCGGCACACATTGCGGTTGCGGTCAGGCTTGGCCGCGTTTTTTCAACAAGCGAAAGGAGGTGATCCGATGTCTCATGGTTCAGCAGTGAGTTCGGTTCGGTTCGTTCGGGGGACGCGCTACTGATATCCGACGGCATGTGCGGGAGGTATCGCCCTCCAATCAGCACACATGGCACAGGATGAGGTGGTACGCATGGTCCTCCGGGCTGGAGCTCTCCGGCCGCTGACCATGTCAGGAGGTTGTCGGGTCGTCGTGAGACGCCCCGGCAACCTCTTTTCATTTCTGGGTGCTTTTGGTTTGGGAATGCGGGCGTCGCCCCGCATCGGCGAGATGAACCGCCCTAGCTCCACCCACGCCGTCATCCTGACGAAAGTCAGGATCCAGAGCCACGCAGGTTGCCCCTAATTACCCTGGATCCTGACTTTCGTCAGGATGACGGGACGGGCGACGGCTAGCCGCCCTAGCGCACGCGCCGGTTACAGAAACGCCTTGGCCCGGTTGAGCACGAGGCTGCACATCTTCGTCTTCACCTGTCCGCCGAGATTGTCGAGCGACAGCCCCTGACCGTTCGGCGCCTGAAGCTCCCCCGCCTGTCCCGCTGCAAAGCCAGGCGACGTCCGCACGCCCTGCCGCCCGGTCAACCGCTGCAGGATCGACTGCGCGCCCGCTGCCTGGCCCGTCGCAGGAGCCTGGGGCGCCGTTTGCCGCCCGGTCAACGCGCCAAGTGCCCCGCCCTGACCGAGCAGGTTGTTCTTGAGGCAATAGCCGAGCAGACCTGCCGCATTGCCCGCACCGATCGAACCGATGCCCGACGCGCCACCGCCAAGCAGGCCGCCCAATCCGCCACCCAGTCCGCCGCCGAGCCCGCCAAGACTGTCACCCAAGCTGCCGAGGCCCCCGCTGGACGTACGCGGCGCGGGCGCGGGTGCCCCGCTCTGGGCTACGGCGCTCGTCGTCATCAATGTTGCGACCGCGATCGCGACGACGGGGTTGGCGGGCTTGAACATACGAAACTCCTCTGGTTCGCAAGCTCAACGGAAGGGCCGCCCTCCCCGTTCCACGTCATCAGGACGAGCGGTCACGCCGGCGCGAGCAACCGCTCCCGTGCGATCTTCTCGCGCCAGACGAGCGGCGCCAGCTGGTGGACGTTCTCGCCCGCCGAATCGACCGCGACGGTCACCGGGAAATCGGCGACCTCGAATTCGTAGATCGCTTCCATACCCAGATCCTCGAAGCCGACGACCTTCGATCCCTTGATCGCGCGCGCGACCAGATAGGCCGCACCGCCGACCGCCATCAGATAGGCCGACTTCGCCTCGGCGATCGCCTTGGTCGCATCGCCGCCGCGCTCGGCCTTGCCGACCATCGCGAGCAGGCCCTGATCAAGCATCATGCGCGTGAACTTGTCCATCCGCGTCGCGGTGGTGGGACCGGCGGGCCCGACCACCTCGTCGCCGACCGGATCGACCGGACCGACATAATAGATCACGCGGCCACGGAAATCGACGGGCAGCTCCTCGCCCCTGGCCAGCATGTCGGCGATCCGCTTGTGCGCGGCATCACGCCCGGTGAGCATCTTGCCGTTCAGCAGCAGGCGGTCGCCATGCTTCCACGTCTGCACCACCTCGGGCGTCAGCGTGTCGAGATCGACGCGGATCGCGGCCTTGTCGGGCGTCCAGTTGACGTCCGGCCACTCCTCGAGCTTCGGCGCCTCCAGATAGACCGGCCCCGAGCCGTCGAGCACGAAATGCGCGTGGCGCGTGGCGGCGCAGTTCGGAATCATCGCGACCGGCTTCGACGCGGCATGCGTCGGCCAGTCGAAGATCTTGACGTCGAGGATGGTGGAGAGCCCGCCCAGCCCCTGCGCACCGATGCCGAGCGCGTTGACCTTGTCGTAGATCTCGATCCGCAGCGCCTCGATGTCGTTCCTGGGGCCGCGTTCCTTCAGCTGCGCCATGTCGATCGCGCCCATCAGCGACTGCTTGGCGAGGATCATCGACTTTTCCGCGGTGCCGCCGATGCCGATGCCGAGCATCCCCGGCGGGCACCAGCCCGCGCCCATCTGCGGGATCATCTCAAGCACCCAGTCGACGATCGAATCGCTCGGGTTCATCATCTTGAACTTCGACTTGTTCTCACTGCCGCCGCCCTTGGCAGCGACGTCGATCGAGACGGTGTTGCCGGGCACCATCTCGACATGCATCACGCTGGGCGTGTTGTCCTTGGTGTTGCGGCGCGTGAAGGCGGGATCGGCGAGGATCGAGGCGCGCAGCTTGTTCTCGGGGTTGAGATACGCCTTGCGCACGCCTTCATCGACGACCTCCTGCAAGGAGCGGGTCGAATCGAGACGGCAGTCCTGGCCCCATTTGACGAAGATCGTGACGATGCCGGTATCTTGGCAGATCGGGCGATGGCCCTCCGCGCACATCCGGCTGTTCGTCAGGATCTGCGCGATCGCATCCTTGGCGGCGGGGCTCTTCTCCGCCTCGTACGCGACGCCCAGCGCGCGGATGTAATCCATCGGGTGATAGTAGCTGATGAACTGGAGCGCGTCGGCGACGCTTTCGATCAGGTCGGCTTCGGTGATGACGGTCATGCAGCGCCTTTACGGATACGGGTTTGCAGGCGTCTTAGCGGCGATCGGGTGATTTATGAAGATAGGGTTGGTCGGGGGATCGCCGCGCGACCCGCCACGACGTCCGCGCCTGCACGAGATCCGACGTGTAAGGTTCTCCAAACAAAAGGGGCTGGAGTGGACACATCACCACTCCAGCCCCTCAGGCTGTGATTACGTGCAGCAGTCTTACATCGGCGGCGTCAGGCCATCCTTGCCGACCGCGACGGACCTCGCCCCCGACGCGCCGGCCAAGGTGATCGCGAACAGCTTCTGGCCCTTTGCAAGGACCGATCGCTCGGCCGGCTCGAACCGGACGATCGGCGTGCCGACGGGCACGACGACCTGCGCCTTGCCGCCCTTGTACGAGATGCTGAGCTTGGTTTCGCCGGGCTTGCCCGCCCCGCCGGTCACCGTGCCGTTGGTCATCCCGCTCTGCTGGTCGACCGTGCCGTTGGTCATCGCGCTCTGCCCGTCGACGGTGCCGTTGGTCATTGCACTCTGCCCATCGGCCGCGCCGCCGCCAGCGGCCGCGACCACGCCGGGAACGTCCCAGGGATAATGGCCCTCGCCGGTCCCGCGCATCGCCTCGGGGAAGATGACGAGCTCGACCGCGCGCAGTGCGTCGTCGGGACCGGTCGTCGCGGTGCCGATGAAGTCGCCGTCCTTCAGCGTCGACAGGTCCGACTTCACCACCCAGGCGACCTTGGTCTTGGCGTCGAGCGGAACGCTGACCGATTTGCCGTCATAGGTCTGGACGGTCACCGCGTCGGCGCCGACCGCGGTGATCACGCCGCGAACGCGGGTAACGTCGGACGCTGCGCTTGCCGCCGCGCTGGTATTGACGGTGGCAGTGTTGGTGCCGGTCGATGTCGTGTCGCCACAGCCGCCGAGGACCGCGATCACGCCGCTCAACAGCATCAGTTTTTTGGTCACCATCGCATTGGATCCTTCGAATATCATGGCGCGCGGTGCCATGACGGCATCGGCGAACGGTGTGCGGCCGGCCACAAAGACATGGTCGGTTCGGTTCAACGCCGTAAACGAGCAACCGGGCGCATCCCGCCGACCCGATGCTCGGAGGCGCGAGATATCGGCGTGACTGCGGCTATCCTGGCGACAGCGCCATACGTAGAGGGTGACGATGCAGGATCTACGAAACATCGTCATTCTGACGGGCGCGGGCATCTCCGCCGAAAGCGGCATCGCGACGTTCCGCGGCCCGGGCGGCCTATGGGAAGGTCACCGGGTCGAGGATGTCTGTACCCCCGAGGCGCTCGCCGCGGATCCGGAGCTGGTGCACCGCTTCTACGATCTCCGTCGGGCGGCGCTGGCGACGGTCGAGCCCAATGCCGCGCACCGTGCGCTTGCGCGGCTGGACGAAGCGTGGGGCGGCGGATTGTTGATCGTCACGCAGAATGTCGACGACCTGCATGAGCGGGCGGGCGCGACGCGGATGCTGCACATGCATGGCGAACTGCTGTCCGCGCTATGTGCCGTCTGCGGTGCGCGCGAGCCCTGGACCGGCAGCTTGCCGGAGGGGGCGATATGCGGCGCCTGCGGGTCGGCGGCGCTGCGGCCCGACATCGTGTTCTTCGGCGAGATGCCGTACCAGATGGAGCGGATCGAGGCGGCGCTGGCGCAGGCCGATCTGTTCGTGTCGATCGGGACGTCGGGGGCGGTCTATCCGGCGGCCGGCTTCGTGCAGACCGCGGCCTATCACGGCGCCGCTACCTTGGAGCTGAACCTAGACCCCTCGATGGGGAGCGTGTTCTTCGAGGAGACGCGGATCGGCGCGGCCGGAATGCTGGTGCCGGCCTGGGTCGATGAGGTCCTGGGGCGATAGTCACGGGGTAGGGACGGCCGCGACGCGCGCGCGCTTGAACGACCGGACGTAGAACCAGATGCCGGCGCCGATCATCGGCACGCTCAGCGTCTGCCCCATCGTCAGCCCCCACCACAGATGGTCGAGCCCGGCATCGGGCTGGCGGACGAATTCGAGCAGGAAGCGCGCGGTGCCGTACAGGATCAGCCCCGCCCCGAGCAGATGGCCGGGTCGAAGCCGCGCGTCGGTGCGCCAGAACAGATAGGCCAGCACGATCATGCTGAGCCCGCCCTCGAGTGCGGCTTCGTAGAGCTGGCTCGGGTGTCTGGGAATGCCGTCATACGTGCCCGGAAAGATCACCGCCCAGGGAAGCGAGCTTGGCCGACCCCACAACTCCCCGTTCACGAAATTGGCGATCCGCACCAGCACGAGGCCGAACGGCGTCGCGCAGGCGACGTAATCGCAGACCCGAAGCAGCGGGAGCCGGTGACGCCGCGCGAACAGGATCAGGCTGACGATCACCCCGAGGAACCCGCCATGCAGCGACATGCCGCCCTGCCAGAGCTTCAGCACGTCGAGCGGCGCGCGCCAGATATCGGGCCGGTAGAACACGCAATAGCCGAGCCGACCACCGATGATGATGCCCAGCGTCAGGTAGAAGACGAGATCGTCGACATGCCCCGCCGCCATCGGCGCACCGGACCGGCGGAGCATCCTCCGCAGATACCACCAGCCCAGCGCGATCATCGCGATATAGCTGAGCGCGTACCATCGGATCTGGAACAGGCCGAAATCCAGCGCCACCGGGGACAGATGCAACTGGTCGTAGCGGATCGCGGACGTCGCATCGATCAGGGTCGGCATCGCGTGGTCCTCGTCCGGATTCTCGGGCGAGGTCTAAGGTAGCATCAATAGATTTCGGGAGGTCGCGGGTTTGGTACAATAGGCGTGGGCGTGACGGAGTGCCGAGCCGAACTCTGTCATCCGCCCGAACACTACCACCCCGGCGAAGGCCGGGGTCCAGTTGGGAAGGCCTGAGTAACGGCGCGCTGTCCGTCGTGACGACCGTCTCCCAACTGGGCCCCGGCCTTCGCCGGGGTGGAGTGTAGAAATTGTGGTTGTTGTCGCGGGTCAGTCGACCCAGTCTAGCCCGATATCGCGGTACACTTCCCGGTCCTCGTCCCAGCCCGGCTTCACCTTGACGTGCAGGTACAGATGCACCGGCTTGCCCGTGATCGAGGCGAGTTCGATCCGTGAGCGCGCACCGATTTCCTTGATCCGCACGCCGCCCTTGCCGAGCACGATCGCGCGCTGCGTCGGGCGTTCGACGAGGATCTGCTGGTGGATTTCCAACGACCCGTCCTGGCGCTCGATATACTGCTCGGTCTCGATCGTGCTCGCATAGGGGAGCTCGGCGTGGAGCTGGAGATAGAGCTGCTCGCGCGTGACCTCGGACGCGAGCGCGCGCTCGGTCGAGTCGGATACCTGGTCTTCGGGATAATGCCACGGACCTTCGGGCATCGCCTTGGCAAGCTGCGTCTTGAAGTGCGCGAGGCCGTCGCCGGTGCCTGCGCTGATGAAGAACGTCTCGGCGAAGGGAAGCAGCGCGTTCAGCTTTTCCGCGTGGATCAGCAGCTTGGTCTTGTCGGCGAGATCGACCTTGTTGAGGATCAGCCAGATCGGCTCAGGTCGGCCGACCAGCGACTCGACGATCGTCGTGACCTTGCCGCCGATCCCGCCCTTGGCGTCGACGACCAGAGCGATGATGTCCGACCCTTCCGCGCCACCCCAGGCGGCGGCGACCATCGCGCGGTCGAACCGGCGCTTGGGCTCGAAGATGCCGGGCGTGTCGACCAGCAGGATCTGCGTGTCGCCTTCGATCGCGACGCCCATCAGCTTGGCGCGGGTGGTCTGCGCCTTGGGGCTGACGATCGCGACCTTCTGGCCGACGAGCGCGTTGACGAGCGTCGACTTGCCCGCGTTCGGGGCGCCGACAATGGCGACTAGGCCGCAATGCTTCGGGTCGGGCGTGGTATTCGTTTCAGTCACATATGCTCTTTTCGAACTGGTGTTGCGGGCACCTGTACAGCGAAAACGGCTGTTCGTCATCGCGTCGCGAGAAGGCAGGTTTGTTCACGCGGAGACGCGGAGACGCGGAGATGGTGTGGATGGGGCTCGCGCCGTCTGCGATTATGCGCCGCCGATTATCTCGGAGTCGTTCGGGCAAGACCGGATTTCCACTCGCAGCCGCCTCCGCGGCTCCGCGTCTCCGCGTGAATCATTCTTCTTAGCTGAGCTTCTCCAGCAACGCCTTTGCCGCTGCGGTTTCGGCTTCCTGTTTGCTCGATCCCATCGCGGTCGCTTCGGCGAGCTTGCCGATCGAGACGAGGATCGTGAATTTGGGGGCGTGGCCGGGGCCGGAGCGTTCGACGACTGTGTATTCGGGGGGCTTGCGGTTATGCGCGGCTGCCCATTCCTGAAGCGCGGACTTGGGGTGCTGCGGCGCCTTAGCACCGGCCTGAACGCGGTCCCCCCATGCGCCGCGGACGAACGCACGTGCGGCGTCGAGCCCGGCCTCCTGGTACCAGGCGCCGATCAGTGCCTCCATCACGTCGCCCAGCACATTGTCGCTGTCGCTGGCGCCATCGTCGCGCGCCTGCTTGCCGAGTTTCAGATGCGCGCGCACCCCCAGTTCGCGCGCCACCTCGGCACAGACCGGCCCGGTGACGAGCGCGTTCAGCCGTTTCGACAGCGACCCTTCGGGATCGGTCGCGAACAGTTCGTACAACCATTCCGCGACGATCAGCCCCAGGACGCGGTCGCCGAGAAATTCCAGCCGCTCGTAATTCGCCTTCGCCTGGCTGCCATGCGTCAGTGCGCGCTCATAGGGTGCCAGATCGCGCGGCCGGCGACCGAATACGCCCGCCAGCCAGTCGCCAAGGTCGCTCAAAAGCCTTCCCCGATCCGCTCCCAGCGCGCGGCGCTGACCCAGGTCCAGGGTTTCAGCCATTCGGCATTGCCGTCGGTCGAGAAGAAGCTGACGACTGCCTTGCCCTCGACATTCTCGAGCGGGACATAGCCCATCCCGCTTGGTGCGGGGAACCGGCTGTCACCACTGTCGTCGCGGTTGTCGCCCATCACGAAGATATGGCCTGCAGGCACCGTATAGACACCCGTGTCGTCGCGATCGGGCAGCTGCGCCTGGTCGAGCACGGAATAGCTGCGGCCGCCGGGCAACGTCTCGCGGTAGCGCGGATAGCGACAGATCTGGACGCCCTCGGCGACGTCGACGAACGGCGCGCCGCATTTCTCCGCATCGAAATTGGCGGTCAGCGGGATCGTGAAGTCGGCGATCCGCGCCTTGGGGATCGCGGTGCCGTTCAGGTACAGCGTCCCCTGCCGCATCTGGACGGTCTCGCCGGGCAGGCCGATCACGCGCTTGATGACGTCGTGATCGAGCACTTCGGGGGCGCGGAAGACGACGACGTCGCCGCGCGTCGGCGTGCTGCCGAATATCCGTCCGGGGATCAACGGCACGCCACCCGGCAGCGACCAGCGCGAATAGCCATAGCTCCACTTCGACACGAACAGATAATCGCCGATCAGCAGCCGGGGCAGCATCGATTCGGACGGAATGCTGAACGGCGCGAAGATGAAGCTGCGCAGGATCAATACGACCACCGCCAGCTTCAGCAGGAAGCGGAACGTCTCTGCGGTTTCGGATCGGGCCGGTTTGGTCTTCGCGTCTTTTGCCATGGCCGCGGGTTTGCTCAACCGGCGCGCGCCGTCAAGCATATGCAGCATCCGCCATGTCCGGAGACGATCCGGACACCCCCGGAGACCCAATCGCCTCCCGGGACGTTATGGTGTTCTTGCTCGCGTCGCCGTATCGGTGCGCACGAATTCCAAATCGGAGACTTTGCATGACCGCCGACTGGTCCAAACTCGAAGCCCTGCCCGCCGCCAAACTCACCGACCTGTTCGCCGCCGACTCTGAGCGGTTGTCCAAGCTGAGCCTCGACGTCGCAGGCATCCACTTCGACTGGTCGAAGACGCACCTGACCACGGACATGGTCAGCGCGTTTGAGGAGATGGCCAAGGCGCAGGACCTGTCGGGCAAGCGCCAGGCGATGTTCGCGGGCGAGATCGTCAACGTCACCGAAGGCCGCGCGGTCGAGCACACCGCCGAGCGCGGTGAGGGCAAGCCCGAGAGCGTCGCGATCGCACAGGCCAGCCATTCACGGATGCGCACGCTGATCGACGCGATCGAGGCGGATGCGCTCGGTCCCGTGCGGCATATCCTGCATGTCGGCATCGGCGGGTCCGCGCTGGGGCCGCAATTGCTGGTCGACTCGCTCGGGCGTGACGACAAGCGATATGATGTCGGGATCGTCGCCAATGTCGACGGCGTCGCGCTGGAGGACGTGTTCGAACGCTTCGATCCGGCCGCCACGTTGCTGGTGGTCGCGTCGAAGACCTTCACCACGACCGAAACGCTGATGAACGCTGAAGCCGTGCTTCAGTGGATGAACGAGCATAATGTCGAGGATCCTTACGGCCGTGTGATCGCGCTGACCGCGGCGCCCGAGAAGGCGATGGAATGGGGCGTCGACGAGACGCGGATCCTGCCGTTCGCCGAGAGCGTCGGCGGACGCTACTCGCTCTGGTCGACGATCGGGTTCCCGGCCGCGATCGCGCTCGGCTGGGACCGGTTCGAGGAGCTGCTCGAGGGGGCGGCCGAGATGGATCGCCATTTCCGCCTCGCCGCGCTGCACGAGAATGCGCCGGCGCTCGCGGCGTTTGCCGACCTTTATTACACGCAGATCCGCCATGCCGAGACGCGTGCGACCTTTGCCTATGACGAGCGGTTGCGGTTGCTGCCAAGCTATCTCCAGCAGCTGGAGATGGAGTCGAACGGCAAGTCGGTGACCGCGGATGGCCAGCCGCTCGGGCGGCCTTCGGCGGCGATCACCTGGGGTGGGGTCGGCACCGAGGCGCAGCATGCGGTGTTCCAGCTGCTCCACCAGGGCACGCATCTGGTGCCGGTCGAGTTCGTCGCGTCGATCGAGGCGGGCGATACGCTGCCCGAGGAGCATCACAAGGCGCTGTTACTTAACGCGTTTGCACAGGGTGCGGCGCTGATGGCGGGCAAGCAGGTCGAGGATCCCGCGCGCAGCTATTCGGGTGACCGGCCGTCCTCGACGTTGCTGCTCGACGATCTCGACGCGCGCACGCTCGGGGCGCTGATCGCGTTCTACGAGCACCGCGTGTTCGTGAACGGCGTGCTGCTGGGGATCAACTCGTTCGACCAGTTCGGGGTCGAGCTGGGCAAGGAAATGGCGAAGGCAGCGGAGAAGGGCGGACAGACGTTCGATCCTTCGACCGACGACCTAATCAAGCGCGCGTTCGGGTGATTTTCGGGGTGGGCGTGCGCTGAGTGCGCCCCACCTCACTCCGCCACCCCGGCGAAGGCCGGGGTCCAGTTTGGCGAACCCCAGTTTATCACAGTGAGGCCTTCCCAACTGGGGCCCGGCCTTCGCCGGGGTGGTATTTGGGAGGACCGTGCGCGCCCCTCGAGCGTTACCGCGCTATGCCCATCCTCCTCGCCGTAGCGCTCGCCGCCTCTCCCACCCTCGCGCAGATGCGATGGGATCGTCGTGTGTTGATCGTCGCGGCCCCCTCCCCGCAGGACCCGGAACTCGCCGAGCAGCGCCGCATCCTTAATTCCTGGACTACCAAACGCGACGAGCGCGACCTCACCGTCGTCGAAATCGTCGGCGATCAGGTCCGCGGCGCCGGAGACAGCGCCCCCGCGCTGCACCGCAAGTTCCGCCTTCCCGCCACCTTCACCGCGATCCTCATCGGCAAGGATGGCGGCGAGAAACTGCGCAGCGCGCACCCCTTCCCCGCCGCCGTCCTGGAGCGGACGATCGACGCGATGCCGATGCGCAGGGCGGGTCGGCGATAGAGCCAGCCGATCACCCTGATCGCCGCACCGGTCTTGTCCGCGCATCCCCCCTGCCCCAGATGGCATCCAAAGCCGCAGCGCGACGTACAAGGATAGCCCGTGACCGATACCCAATTCGACTATGACCTCTTCGTCATCGGCGCCGGCTCGGGCGGCACGCGTGCATCGCGCGTTGCCGCCGCGCATGGCGCGCGCGTCGCGGTCGCCGAGGAATATCGCGTCGGCGGCACCTGCGTCATCCGCGGCTGCGTGCCGAAGAAGCTGCTGATCTACGGCGCTCATTTCGCCGAGGATCTGAAGGACGCCAAGCGCTTCGGCTGGCAGGTGCCCGACGATTGCGCGTTCAGCTGGCCGACGCTGCGCGACAACGTGATGGAGGAGGTCGACCGGATCAACGGCGCCTACACCCAGACGCTCGAGAACAACCATGTCGACATCATCCACCAGCGCGCGGTCGTCTCGGGGCCGAACGAGGTGACGCTCGCCGACGGCAGCAAGAAGACCGCGGCGAAAATCCTGATCGCGGTCGGCGCGCACCCGCTGGTGCCCGACTGCCCCGGTGCCGAGCACGGCATCACCTCGAACGAGGTGTTCCATCTCGACGACGTGCCGAAGCGCGTGCTGATCGCGGGCGCGGGCTATATCGCCAATGAATTCGCCGGCATTTTCCATCAGTTCGGCGCGCACGTCACGCTGATCAACCGCACCGACGTGATCCTGCGCGGCTATGACGAATCGATCCGCGACCGGCTGCTCCAGATCTCGATGAGCAAGGGCATCGACTTCCGCTTCAACGCGGCGTTCCAGGGGATCGACAAGGGCGAGGACGGTTGCCTGACCGTGCATACCAGCGGGCACGAGCCGATCGTCGTCGATCTCGTCCTGTTCGCGACCGGCCGCCTGCCGAACACGAAAGGCCTCGGGCTCGAGACGGCCGGGGTCGAACTCGACGCGGCGGGCGCGGTGGTGGTCGACGACGACAATCGCTCGAGCTGCGACAGCATCTTCGCGGTCGGCGACGTCACCAACCGCATCCAGCTGACCCCGGTCGCGATCCGCGAGGGGCAGGCGTTCGCCGACACGTTCTTTGGCAACAAGCCGACCCGCGTCGATTACGCGAACGTCCCCGCCGCGGTGTTCAGCCACCCGCCAATGGCCGGCGTCGGCATGACCGAATCGCAGGCCAAGCAGGCACTGGGCTCGGTGAAGGTCTACACCTCGGACTTCCGGCCGATGAAGAACGTACTGGCGGGGCGCAACGAGCGCTCGCTCTACAAGATGATCTGCGACGGCGAGACCGACCGCGTCGTCGGCATTCACATGATCGGCCCCGACTGCCCCGAGATCCTGCAATCCGCCGCGGTGGCGGTGAAGGCGGGGCTCAGCAAGGCCGATTTCGACGCGACTGTCGCGCTCCACCCGACGATGGCGGAGGAGCTCGTCCTGATGAAGTAGCGCCTAGTCGACGAACACCGCCGCGCGCTTTTCGAGATTGGCGCGGACCTGTTCGATCTGATTGGGCTTGCGCATCACCTGCCCCTGCGCGTCGCTTTCGGCGCGCAGGATCGCCGCCGAGTCCGCATCGGCGGCGAGCGTGTAGAGCGCCTTCGCCCCCCGGATCGCCTGCGGATTCTTCGCGGTGATCGCACGTGCCATCGTCATCGCGGCGGCATGGGGATCGTCGTCGAGCCGCGTAACAAAGCCGTGATGCAGCGCCTCCGCCCCGTCGAACTCGCGCGCGGTGTACGTCAGCTCGCGCAGCACGTCGTCGCGCGCCAGCGTCCGCCACAGCGCGATCCCCGCCATGTCGGGTACCAGCCCCCAATGCGTCTCGCGGATCGCGAACCGCGCCTGTGGGTGGGCGATACGGATGTCGGCGCCCGACATGATCTGGAACCCGCCACCGAACACGACGCCGTGGACCGCGGCGATCACCGGCATCGGCAACGTCCGCCAGCCCCAGGCGACCTGCTGCACCAGATTGGCATCGCCATACGTCCGGTCGTCGAGCGAAAGCCCCGACCCGCCGCCCGCCATCGACGCCATGTCGAGCCCCGCGCAGAACGCCCGGCCCTCGCCCGACAGCACGACGACGCGCGCCTCGGCCATCCCCGCCAGCCGGTCGATCGCGGCGGCAATCCCCTCGAACATCGCCGGGTCGATCGCGTTCATCTTGTCCGCGCGGTTGAGGCGGACATCGGCGATCCCGTCCGCGACGGCGATGGTGACCCGGTCGTTCATGGCGATCCTCTCTCCTGATCTCGTTGCGCCCGATGCTAGCCCCGCCCCGCATGTGCGGCAATGTTGCGTGGCGGTCGCTGGCGTGTAGAGGTCGGGGCATGGATGGCTTCGACGCAGAGCGGTTTACACGACACGGGTTCGGCGGGCACGGCGCCGCGCTCGGGATGCGCTATCATGCGCATGGCGCGGACTGGGCGGAGCTTGCGCTGCCCTATGACGAAAAGCTGATCGGCGATCCAGCCAGCGGCGTGATCGCGTCGGGGCCGATCATCACGATGATGGACATGGCCGCCAGCATCGCGATCTGGATCCGCCGCGCGGCGTTCGTGCCGCATGCGACGCTCGACCTGCGCGTCGATTATCTGCGCCCGGCGACGCCCGGGAAGACGGTGATCGGACGCGGCGAATGCTACCGGATCACCCGGTCGATCGCGTTCGTCCGCGGCCAGGCGCATGACGGCGATCCCGCCGATCCGCTTGCGCATGTCGCGGGAACGTTCATGGTGCTCGGGTCATGGTGAGCACGCTGCCACCCTATGCCGCAACGCTGGGCGTCGAGATCGAACGCGACGCGGAGGGTCGGCCGGTGCTGCTGATGCCGTTCGGCGACGACGTGATCGGCCGCCCCGGGTTCCTCCACGGCGGCGCGATATCGGGGCTGCTCGAGGTCGCGGCGATCGCCGCGCTCTACCATGCGATCGAGACCGAGGGGCCCGAGGACGCCAGCGTACGGATCAAGCCGGTGACCGTCACCGTCGATTTCATGCGGGGCGGCCGCGACAAGCCGACGCGCGCGGCGGGCGTGGTCACCCGGCTCGGCACGCGCGTTGCCAATGTCGAGGCGACCGCGTGGCAGGACGACCGCGACAAGCCGATCGCGGCCGCGAGGATGAATTACCTGATCGTTCGCGACTGACCCCGCCCCCCGCCCGCAGGCGGGAGGCGGCACAGCCTTACCGCGCCGTCAGCTTGATCAGCCGTCCCTGCGATTCGCCACCGTCCTCCAGCACCCAGATCGCGCCGTCGGGCCCCTGCTCCACCTCGCGGATACGCGCGCCCATGTCCCACTGGTCGCCCTTGGCGGCATTGGTGCCGTTCAGGTCGACGCGGACGAGTGATTTCGACGACAGCCCGCCGATGAACGCATCACCCTTCCACTGCGGGAACATGCTGCCCGAATAGATCATCAGCCCGCCCGGCGAGATCACCGGATTCCACGACACCTTGGGCGCCGCATAGCCGTCGCCGGGCTTGTGGTCGGGAATGTCGCGCCCGTCATAATGGCTGCCGTTCGACGCGTTGGGCCAGCCGTAATTCTGCCCGGGCGTGATCAGATTGACCTCGTCGCCGCCCTTCGGCCCCATCTCCTGTTCCCAGAGATTGCCCTGCCCGTCGAATGCGATGCCGAGCAGGTTGCGGTGGCCATAGCTCCAAATCTCGGGTGCGAAGCCCTTGGCCGCGAGCGGATTGCCGCGCGCGGGCTTGCCGTCGAGCGTCAGGCGCAACACCTTCCCGAGCGTGACCTTGGGATTCTGCGCCGGGGTAAATTTCTGGCGGTCGCCATTGGTGAAGAACAGATATTTGCCGTCGGGCGAAAACGCGATGCGACCTGAATAATGGCCATTACCTTCAACGAACGGCCGCGCGCGGAAGAGTTCCTCCACCCCCTCGAGCCGCGGCCCGGGCGCATCCAGATGGAGCGTTCCACGCCAGAGCGCGACGCCCTTGCCTCCCTCGCCCGCAACCGATCCCGAAAAATAGACATGGTGATTGCGCGCAAAGCCGGGGGCCAGCGCCACATCCATCAATGCACCCTGGCCCGCGGAGTCGGTCTTGGGGACGCCTTCGACAGGCATCGTGGCAGTGACGCTGTTCTTGGCATTACCCGAGACGATAATCAGCAGGCGCATGCGCCCATCCTTTTCGGTAACCAGCGCATTGCCATCCGGCAGCACGGCCATGGCCCAGGGCGAATCGAAGTCCGCAACGACAGTCCGCTTAAATGGCATATTCCCCGGCGCGGGCTGGGCGGAACAGGCGGCCGCGGCGAACACGGTGGCGGATATCAGGCCGGTGGCGGCCAATGTGCGACGGATCATGATCTTCTCCCGGAAATCCCTGCGCCAACGCGGCGTGACGAACGAAGGTTGCTCCCGCTTGCGAAGCGTTGCCATCGCGGGTATGGAGATCCTACTTTCTCTACATCGCCAGATGAAGAGGCTGCGGGGTTCGCCCCGCGGCGCTGATCACCTGTGCTTTGGCCCTGTTTGGAATTGCGATGGCGAATATCGCCCTGTTGACCGAATTGATCGAACCCGAAGCCAAGGCGCTCGGGCTCAGCCTCGTGCGCGTGCGCATGCAGGGCGGCAAGTCCGATCCGACGCTGCAGGTGATGGCCGAGCGGCCCGACACCCGCCAGCTCGTGATCGAGGATTGCGCGGAACTGTCGCGCCGCATCTCGGACAAGTTCGACGCGCTCGAGGCCGAGGGCAAGGACCCGGTCGGCGAGGACGCATATCGTCTCGAAGTGTCGAGCCCCGGTATCGACCGCCCGCTGACCCGGCTCCAGGACTTTGCCGACTGGGAAGGCCAGGAGGCGCGCATCCGCCTCGTCGAGCCGTTCGAGGATCGCAAGCAGATCTCGGGCAACCTGATGGGCGTCGAGGGGACCAAGATCACCGTCGACGTGAACAAGCACAAGATCATGACGATCGACTTCGCCCAGGTGGCCGATGCCAAGCTCGTCATGACCGACCGACTCATCGCCGCGACCGCGCCGCTTTCGACCGAAGGCGCGGACGAGGTTTTCTATCAAGATACGTCCGATGAGCCTGATGCTCGCGGCGTCGAGACCGAAGAAGGACAGCATTGATGGCCACGGCAGTCACCGCAAACCGCGCGGAACTGATCGCGATCGCGAATTCGGTCGCGTCGGAGAAGATGATCGACAAGGCGATCGTGATCGAGGCGATGGAGGACGCGATTCAGCGCGCCGCCCGCTCGCGCTACGGCGCCGAAAACGACATCCGCGCCAAGCTCGACCCGAACACCGGCGATCTGCGCCTGTGGCGCGTCGTCGAAGTGGTCGAGGCGGTTGACGACTATTTCAAGCAGGTCGACGTCAAGGGCGCGCAGAAGCTCCAGAAGGACGCCGCACTCGGTGACTTCATCGTCGATCCGCTGCCCCCGATCGAATTCGGCCGCATCGCCGCACAGGCTGCCAAGCAGGTCATCTTCCAGAAGGTCCGCGACGCCGAGCGCGAGCGCCAGTTCGAAGAATATAAGGACCGCGCAGGCGAGATCATCACCGGCGTCGTCAAGCGCGTCGAGTTCGGCCATGTCGTCGTCGACCTGGGCCGCGCGGAAGGCGTCATCCGCCGCGACGCGCAGATCCCGCGCGAAGTCGTGCGCGTCAACGACCGCATCCGCTCGCTGATCCTCAACGTCCGCCGCGAGAACCGCGGGCCGCAGATCTTCCTCAGCCGCGCGCACCCCGACTTCATGAAGAAGCTGTTCGCCCAGGAAGTCCCCGAAATCTACGACGGCATCATCGAGATCAAGGCCGCGGCCCGCGATCCCGGTTCGCGCGCGAAGATTGGCGTCATCAGCCATGATTCGTCGATTGATCCGGTCGGCGCCTGCGTCGGCATGAAGGGGTCGCGAGTTCAGGCCGTCGTGCAGGAAATGCAGGGCGAGAAGATCGACATCATCCCCTGGTCGCCCGACATCGCGACTTTCGTCGTCAACGCACTGCAGCCGGCTTCGGTCAGCCGCGTCGTGATCGACGAAGAGGAAGAGCGCATCGAGGTCGTCGTTCCCGATGACCAGCTTTCGCTGGCGATCGGCCGTCGTGGCCAGAACGTCCGCCTCGCGTCGCAGCTGACCGGCAAGGCGATCGACATCCTCACCGAGGCCGATGCCTCCGAGAAGCGCCAGAAGGACTTCGTCGAGCGCTCGGCAATGTTCGAGAAGGAGCTCGACGTCGACGAGACGCTCGCGCAGCTGCTGGTCGCCGAAGGGTTCACCAGCCTTGAGGAGGTCGCCTATGTCGAGGTCGAGGAGATCGCCGGCATCGAGGGCTTCGACGAGGATCTGGCGGGCGAGTTGCAGAACCGCGCTACCGAGGCGCTCGAGCGTCGCGATGCGGCCAGCCGCGAAGAGCGTACCGCGCTCGGCGTGGAGGACGCGCTGATCGACATGCCGTATCTGAACGAGGCGATGCTCGTCACGCTCGGCAAGGCGGGCATCAAGACGCTCGACGATCTTGCGGATCTCGCGACCGACGAGCTGGTCGAGAAGAAGCGCGCCGAACCGCGCCGCCGCAACGACGACGCGCCCAAGCGTCCCGAGCCGAAGGGCGGGATCCTCGCCGAATATGGTCTCAGTGACGAACAGGGCAACGAGATCATCATGGCCGCGCGTGCGCACTGGTTCGAGGACGAGGCCCCCGAGGCTGACGCCGTCGAGGCGGACGAGGCTCCGGTGGAAGCGGCTTCGGCCGAGGACACTGCGGCTGAGGACGTCGGCGCGGATGACACTGCGGCTGAGGACACTGCGGCGGATGACGTCGTGGCGGATGACGCTGCGGGCACGACCGACGCGAAGAGCGAGGACGACAAGGCCTGATGCCGTTCGTCAGCATCCGCATTTCGGGGTCCGCCACCAAGGACCAGAAGGCCGGCATCGTCGCCGACGTCACCCAGTCGCTCGTCGAGCGGCTGGGCAAGAACCCGGCTGCGGTGCAGATCGTGATCGAAGAGGTTTCGACCGAGAATTACGGCGCGGGCGGCCAGCTGCTGGTCGACCGCGACGCCACGAAGACGACTCCGGCGCAGGAGGACGCACATGCGGAACCCTCCCGATGAGGCGCTAGGCGCTACCGACGGCCTTCCTTCCTCCCCTCCCGCAAGCGGGAGAGGACCGAAGGGTGGGCGCCCGGCCTCGGCTAAGAACAAGGGTGCAGGTGGGCGCGAGCCGAACCCATCCCGCATGCGCGAGGGGGATGAAGACGCCCCCATTCGCAAGTGCATCCTGTCGGGCGAGCGCGATGTTCGGCCACATATGGTGCGACTCGCGCTGGCCCCCGATGGCCAGATTCATCCCGACGTGCGTGCCAAGGCTCCTGGCCGTGGCGCGTGGATCGGGGTGACACGAATCGAACTCGAAGCGGCGATCAAGAAGGGCAAGCTGAAGGGCGCGCTCGCGCGTGCGTTCAAGACCGGCGAGTTCGCGATTCCCCCCGAACTGCCTGCGCAGATCGAAGCCGCGCTTGAGCGCAACGCACTTGACCGGCTCGGGCTCGAATCGCGCTCGGGCACCGTGCTGATCGGCTCCGACCGGATCGAGCAGAATGCGCGCCAGGGCAAGCTGAAGGCGCTGTATCATGCGTCCGACGCGGCCGAGGACGGCAACCGCAAGCTCGACCAAGCGTGGCGCATCGGCAACGATGTCGAAGGCTCGGGTCTGCGGGGGTTGGCACTGCCCGCGTCACGTACCATATTGGCGTTGGCGCTGGGGCGGGAGAATGTGGTACACATTGGCCTGACTGACCGCGCTGCAGCAAAGCGGGTGAGCGAAGCGCTCGACCGTTGGCTGCATTTTATCGGCCCCGAACCTTCTCCCGTGTCTTGCGAAACGGCCTCGCAGGGCGCATCGGCGTCTCAACAAAACGGGACGTCACCCATAACAGGGGCGTCCGGATCGACCGGACACAGCCCGGCCGTGGACATGACTGAGGAATTTGAGTGAGCGACACGGACAACGAGAAGCCGAAACTTGGCATGCGCGCACCTTTGGGTGTGAAGCGCACGGTCGAGACCGGCCAGGTGAAGCAGAGCTTCAGCCACGGCCGATCGAATACGGTGATCGTGGAAACCAAGCGTGCGCGCGTCCTGCGCCGTCCGGGCGAGCCCGACGGTCCGGTCGCCGATGCGCCGGTTGCCGCGCCCGCGCCGGTTGCGGCCCCCGCACCGGCTCCGCAGGCGCGTGCGCCGCAGCCCGCCCCCGCACCGGTACGCCAGCAGGCACCGAGCAACCTGTCGCCGCAGGAGCGGCAGGCCAAGCTTCTCCGCGAGGCGGAAGAGCAGCGGATGAACACGCTCGAAGAAGGGCGTCGTCGCCAGGAAGCCGAGCGCGCCAAGGCCGCCGAGGACGAGCGCAACCGCATCGCCGAACGCGCGCGTGCCGAGGCGGAAGCCAAGGCTGCACCTGCGCCGAAGCCCGTTGAGGCGCCTGCACCTGCAGCTGCACCGGCACCCGTCGTCGAAGCAGCGCCGATCGTAGCGCCGACGCCTGCTGCCGCGCCGGTTGAAGCCCCCGTTGCGGTGGCCCCTGCCCCCGCTGCGGCCCCGGCACCCGCGCCGACTCCGACGCCAGCTCCGGTAGCGGCGCCAGCACCGGCTCCCAAGCCGGCGCCCGCGCCTGTCGCACCGCCGGCCCCGCCGCCGATTCTCGAATTGTCGCGCGATCCGTCGATGCCGGCACCCCGCCGGTTCTCGCCAGTCGCCCGTCCCGAGCGTCCTCCGCCGCCGCCGAAGCCCGTCCCGGCACCTGCGCCTGCAGCGCCGGCGACGACGGCCAATGCCGGCACGACCGCAGCGCGCCCTGGTGCAACCGGTGCCAACGCGCCGGCTGGTGGCGTCCGTCGCGACGCACCCCCGGCACGGCCGCAGCAGCGTGACCGCAAGGGCGACGATCGTCGCACCTCGGGCAAGCTGACCGTCAACCGCGCCCTCGGCGATGGGGATGGCGCCCGCGCCCGCTCGCTCGCCGCACTCAAGCGTGCGCGTGAGAAGGAGCGTCGTGGCACCGGTGGTCCGCGCGAGCCGCAGGCCAAGCAGGTCCGCGACGTGGTCGTCCCCGAGGCGATCACCGTGCAGGAACTCGCCATCCGTATGGCCGAGAAGGGTGCAGACCTCGTCAAGGCGCTGTTCAAGATGGGCATGCCCGTCACGATGACGCAGACGATCGACCAGGATACGGCCGAACTGCTCGTCACCGAATTCGGTCACAACCTGACGCGCGTCAGCGATGTCGACCAGGATCTGGCGAACGACACGATCGACGATGCCGAGGAGACTCTGCGTCCGCGTGCCCCGGTCGTCACGATCATGGGTCACGTCGATCACGGCAAGACGTCGCTGCTCGATGCCCTGCGCGGCACCGACGTGGTGCGCGGCGAAGCGGGGGGCATCACCCAGCATATCGGCGCGTATCAGGTCACGCTGAAGGACAAGTCGAAGATCACCTTCCTCGACACGCCGGGCCATGAGGCGTTCACGCAGATGCGTGCGCGCGGTGCGGATGTCACCGACATCGTCATCCTGGTGGTGGCGGCGGACGACGGCCTGATGCCGCAGACGGTGGAGGCGATCGCCCACACCAAGGCAGCAGGCGTGCCGATGATCGTCGCGATCAACAAGATCGACAAGGAAGGCGCCAATGCCCAGAAGGTGCGCGAGCGCCTGCTGAGCGAGGAGATCGTGGTCGAGGACATGGGCGGCGACGTCCAGGACGTCGAAGTCTCCGCGACCAAGAAGATCGGTCTCGACACGTTGATCGAGAAGATCCAGCTCCAGGCCGAACTGCTCGAACTGCGCGCCAATCCGGATCGCGCGGCCGAAGGTACGGTGATCGAGGCCAAGCTCGACAAGGGTCGTGGCCCGGTCGCGACGATCCTCGTCAATCGTGGTACGCTCAAGGTTGGCGACATCTTCGTGGTCGGCGGCGAGAGCGGCAAGGTTCGTGCGCTGGTCGACGACAAGGGCAAGCAGATCAAGGAAGCCGGTCCGGCGATGCCGGTCGAGGTCCTCGGTCTGTCGGGCGTGCCGTCAGCAGGCGATCCGTTCCAGGTTGTCGAGAACGAAGCACGGGCCCGCGAAGTCGCGGAATATCGTCGCAGCGTGAAGACCGACAAGCGGACCGCATCGGTTCCTGCCAGCCTCGAGAGCATGTTCTCGGCGCTGAAGGAAAAGCAGGCTATCGAATATCCGCTGGTCGTGAAGGCGGATACGCAGGGTACCGTCGAGGCGATCGTCGGGGCGATCAACAAGATCTCCACCGACCTGATCAAGGCGCGCGTGCTGAGCTCGGGCGTCGGTGGCATCACCGAATCGGACGTCACGTTGGCGGCGGCATCGGGTGCACCGATTATCGGCTTCAACGTTCGTCCGAACGCCAAGGCACGCGAGATCGCCGAGCGTCAAAAGGTCGCGTTCAAATATTATGACGTGATCTACGACCTGATCGACGAGATCCGGGCGGGGATGGCCGGCGAGCTCGGGCCGGAAGCGTTCGAGACGGTCGTCGGTCGTGCCGATATCCGCGAGGTCTTCTCGGCGGGCAAGCATGGCAAGGCGGCGGGTCTGCTCGTTACCGAGGGCAATATCCGCAAGGCGCTCAAGGCACGTATCACGCGCAACGACGTCATCATCTACCAGGGCGAAATCGCATCGCTGCGTCGCTTCAAGGATGATGTCGCCGAAGTCCGCGCCGGGCTGGAGTGTGGCGTGACGTTCACGTCGAACTTCGTCGACATCAAGGCCGGCGACGTCCTCGAGACGTTCGAAGTCGAGATGCGCGACCGCACGCTGTAATACTGAAGCCCTCTCCCCCTCGGGGAGAGGGTCGGGTGAGGGGCAGTACCGGGCGGTAACGCTTGCGGCCGCCCCGCACCCCCACCCTCTCCCCGGAGGGGCGAGGGAGTTAGAAGAATGAAGACCGATACCCCAGAGATCAAAACCGTCCGCGCGCTGCGCGTGGGCGAGCAGGCGCGTCACGCGCTCAGCGACATCCTTGCGCGCGGCGACGTGCATGATCCGGTGCTCGAAAAGCACCTCGTCACGATCACCGAGGTGCGCATGTCCCCCGACCTGCGTCACGCCACCGTCTTCGTGAAGCCGCTGCTCGGCAAGGACGAGGAAAAGGTGCTGAAGGCGCTGCGGACGAACACCGCCTATCTCCAGCGCGAAGTCGCGACCCGCGTGCAGACGCGCTATGCCGCCAAGCTGAAATTCGTCGCCGACGAAAGCTTCGACGAGGGCACGCATATCGACACGCTGTTGCGCGATCCGCATATCGCGCGTGACCTGTCCGAGGATTGACGCCGCCGCGCGACGCGTCTTTGGGTTGAGCCGATGGCCAAGCTGTATTTCTATTATGCGTCGATGAACGCAGGCAAGTCGACCAACCTGCTTCAGGCGGACTTCAACTACCGCGAGCGCGGGATGCGGACGATGCTGTTCACCGCCGCGATCGACGACCGCTTTGCGGCGGGCACGATCACGTCGCGGATCGGGCTTGAGGCACCGGCGATCGCGTTCGATGCGGATACCGATATCGGCGCCTGCATCGCCCGGCAGCATGGCGAGGACGCGATCTCCTGCGTGCTGGTGGACGAGGCACAGTTCCTGACCGCGCCTCAGGTCGACCAGCTGGCGGAGATCTGCGACGTGGTCGGCATCCCGGTGCTCGCCTACGGCTTGCGCACCGATTTCCAGGGTGCGCTGTTCCCCGGCTCCGCGCGGCTGCTGGCGCTGGCGGACTCGCTGGTCGAGATAAAGTCGGTGTGCATGTGCGGGCGCAAGGCGACGATGAACCTGCGCGTCGACGCGAACGGCCGCGCGATTGCCGAGGGGCAGCAGACAGAGATCGGCGGCAATGACCGCTATGTCGCGCTATGCCGACGGCATTTCACCGAGGCTTTGGGGTAGCTCCCTGCCCTTCGCCCCTTCCCGTCATCCTGACGAAAGTCAGGACCCAGGGTACCAAACACCGTCTCTCGTGGCTCTGGGTCCTGACTTTCGTCAGGATGACGGAGTGGGTGGGGCTCGCCCTGCCCCGATATTCAAGGATCCTACGACATGCATGGCTGGATCATTCTCGACAAACCGCTGGGGCTGGGCTCGACGCAGGGCGTATCCGCGGTGAAGCGCGTGTTGCGCAACGGCGGCTATGGCAAGTTCAAGGTCGGCCACGGCGGCACGCTTGATCCGCTCGCGACCGGCGTGCTGCCGATCGCGGTCGGCGAGGCGACCAAGCTTGCCGGCCGGATGCTCGACAGCGACAAGATCTATGATTTCACCATCATGTTCGGGGTGCAGACCGACACGCTCGACGCCGAGGGGGTGAGCATCGCCACCTCCGACGTGCGCCCGACGATGGCAGCGGTCGAGGCGGTTCTCGCGCACTTCACCGGCCCCATCGCGCAAGTGCCGCCCGCCTATTCCGCGCTCAAGGTCGACGGCGAGCGCGCCTACGACCTCGCCCGCGCCGGGCAGGAGGTCGTGCTCGCCAGCCGGAACGTGACGATCCACGCACTCACCTCCCACCCCACCCGTCTTTTGGATGACGAGGTCGCGGAGGAACTGGAGGCGGTCACCCTCACCGCGCATGTCTCCAAGGGCACCTATATCCGCTCCCTCGCGCGCGACATCGCCTTGGCGCTCGGAACCGTCGGTCACGTCACCATGCTGCGGCGCGTCAAGGCCGGCCCGTTCGACCTCTTATCGGCGATATCGCTGGACAAACTGGACGAACTCGCTAAGGCCTCCGCGCTTGAAGATGTACTACTGCCCTTGAGGGTGGCGCTGGACGACATCCCGGCTCTCTCCCTCACCCCCGACCAGGCAGGGGCGCTCCGACAGGGGCGTATCTTGGCCGGGATCGCCGCAGACGATGGCCAATACTTCGCCGAGCTGGACGCTGTCCCGGTCGCGCTGGTCGAGGTCGAGGACGGAGACGTCCGGGTCGTTCGCGGTTTCAATCTGTGATGTCGAAGGACTGAGAATTTCATGACGATTACCGCTGAACGCAAGACCGAGCTGGTCAAGATCCACGCACGCCAGGACGGCGACACGGGTTCGCCCGAAGTCCAGGTCGCGATCCTGACCGAGCGGATCAAGAACCTGACCGAGCACTTCAAGGGCCACAAGAAGGACAACCACTCGCGTCGTGGTCTCCTGATGATGGTCAATAAGCGCCGGTCGCTGCTGGATTATCTCCGTCACAAGGACGGCCAGCGCTATCTGGATCTGATCGCGAAGCTCGGTCTCCGCAAGTAAAACGAACGGCTCCCTTCGGGGGGCCGTTTTTGTATATACGACTTTGATTCCGCGCCATCGCGCGCGGAGGCAAACGCCAGGACGCAATTCGGTGGACTGGCAAGGAGCGACAACTCGCTCCACACCGCCGCGAGCCGGCTTAGCTCGCACATAGGCCCCGGTCGGCATCTGGCCGCCGGAGTGAAGGAAAAAGAATGTTCGATACCAAAACCGTAAGCGCCCAGTGGGGCGGCAAGACGCTGACGCTCGAGACCGGCCGCGTGGCTCGTCAGGCAAATGGCGCCGTGCTCGCCACCCTCGGCGAGACCGTCGTTTTGTGCGCCGTCACGGCTGCACGGACCGTCAAGGAAGGGCAGGATTTCTTCCCGCTCACCGTCCATTACCAGGAGAAGTTCTCCGCAAGCGGCCGCATCCCTGGTGGCTTCTTCAAGCGTGAGCGCGGCGCGACCGAAAAGGAGACGCTGACCAGCCGTCTCATCGATCGCCCGATCCGTCCCCTCTTCCCAGAGGGTTTCTACAACGAGATCAACGTGATCTGCCAGGTTCTGTCGTATGACGGCGAGAACGAGCCGGACATCCTCGCGATGGTCGCGGCATCGGCTGCGCTGACCATCTCGGGCGTGCCGTTCATGGGCCCGATCGGCGCAGCCCGCGTCGGCTATGTCGATGGCGCCTACATCCTCAACCCGACGCTCGACGAAGCCAAGGCGGGTGATCTCGACCTCGTTGTCGCCGCCACCGGCCAGGCCGTGATGATGGTCGAATCGGAAGCCAAGGAGCTCTCGGAAGAGACCATGCTCGGCGCGGTCCAGTTCGCGCACAAGGCATGCCGCGAAGCCGCCAACCTGATCATCGATCTGGCCGAGCAGGCTGCCAAGGATCCTTGGGAAATGGCCGAGCAGGCCGACCTGTCGACCGCCAAGGACAAGCTGAAGAAGCTGATCGGCAAGGACATTGCGGCCGCCTACAAGGTGACCGACAAGTCCAAGCGTTCGGACCTGCTGAACGCCGCACGCGCCAAGGGCAAGACCGCCTTTGCCGATGCGACCCCGCAGGACCAGATGGCGGCCGGCAAGCTGATGAAGAAGCTGGAGGCGGAGATCGTCCGCGGCGCCATCCTCAAGGACGGCACCCGGATCGACGGCCGCACCACCACGCAGATCCGTCCGATCGAGGCGATGGTGCACTTCCTCCCGCGCACGCACGGCTCGGCCCTGTTCACGCGCGGCGAGACTCAGTCGATCTGTACCACCACGCTCGGCACGCGCGACGCAGAGCAGATGATCGACGGCCTCAACGGCCTGTCGTACGAAAACTTCATGCTCCACTACAACTTCCCGCCCTACTCGGTCGGTGAAGTCGGTCGCTTCGGTGCGCCGGGTCGTCGCGAAGTCGGCCACGGCAAGCTTGCCTGGCGCGCGCTGCACCCGGTGCTGCCGTCGAAGGAAGAGTTCCCGTACACGATCCGCGTTCTGTCCGACATCACCGAGTCGAACGGCTCGTCGTCGATGGCGACGGTCTGCGGCGGTTCGCTGTCGATGATGGATGCGGGCGTTCCGCTCAAGCGTCCGGTGTCGGGCATCGCGATGGGCCTGATCCTCGAGGGCAAGAACTTCGCGGTTCTGTCGGACATCCTGGGCGACGAGGATCATCTCGGCGACATGGACTTCAAGGTCGCCGGCACGTCCGAGGGCATCACCACGATGCAGATGGACATCAAGATCGCCGGCATCACCGAAGAGATCATGGGCAAGGCGCTGGCACAGGCCAAGGAAGGCCGTGCGCACATCCTGGGCGAAATGGCCAAGGCGCTCGACCACACGCGTGAGGAGCTGTCGGCACACGCACCGCGTATCGAGACCTTCACGATCGAGAAGTCGAAGATCCGTGAAGTCATCGGCACCGGCGGCAAGGTGATCCGCGAGATCGTCGCGCAGACCGGCGCCAAGGTCGACATCGACGACGAGGGCGTGATCAAGGTGTCGTCGTCCGACCCCGCGCAGATCGAAGCCGCGATCAAGTGGATCAAGGGCCTCGTCGAGGAAGCCGAAGTCGGCAAGGTCTATGACGGCAAGGTCGTCAACCTCGTGGACTTCGGTGCGTTCGTGAACTTCATGGGTGGCAAGGACGGTCTCGTCCACGTGTCCGAAATCAAGAACGAGCGCGTCGAGAAGGTCTCGGACGCGCTGAGCGAAGGCCAGGAAGTCAAGGTCAAGGTCCTCGAGATCGATCCGCGCGGCAAGGTTCGCCTGTCGATGCGCGTCGTTGACCAGACGACCGGCGAAGAGCTGGAGGACACGCGTCCTGCCCGTGAGCCGCGCGAAGGCGGTGACCGTGGTCCGCGCGGTCCGCGTCGCGACGGCGATGGTGGTCGTGATGCCGGTAACGGCGGTGGCGGTCGTGGCCCGCGCGGCGAAGGCGGCGGCGGTGATCGTGGTCCCCGTGGCCCGCGTCGTGATGGTGATGGCGGTCGTGATGGCGGCAACGGCGGGGGCCGTGGCCCGCGTCGCGACGGCGGTGGCCAGGGCGGCGAGCGCGCTCCCCGCGCCGAGCGTTCGGACGGCGACAAGGCCCCCGAGTTCGCCCCGGCGTTCCTGACGGGCGATCGCGACTAAGCGATCTTGCCGACTGGCAACTAGCGAAAGGGGATCCGGGCAATCGGGTCCCCTTTTTCGTGGCGATCACGACTGCGGAAGCCGGCGGCGCGATGCCGCGGGATCCGCGCTCGGCAATTTGTACGAGAATGACGGCCGGACACGCTGCTATCGGCTTGCAGGGTCCAGCCTGCATGCGCATTCTCGGCCAAGGCAGCAGAGATGCGGGGGCATCATGGCAACCTTGGCGACCAGCGTGTCGGCGATCACCGCCGAGCGGCGTTTCTATCTCATGCTGGCTGCGATCATCGCGGTCACCGTCTTCGCAGGGTTCGGGCTGGACCTGCAGCGGACGGACTGGAACATCGTCGGGCTTCCCGCCCAGGTCCATCTGCACGCTGCCGTCTTCTTCGGCTGGATCATCCTCTACGTCGCGCAGAACTGGCTGGTCGACCGGGGGTCGATCGCAACGCACCGGCGACTGGGCGTCGCAACCGCGTGTCTGGTCCCGGTCATGGTCGTGGTGGGCGTCGCGACGACGGTCATGGCCGTCCGGCTCAACCGCGTCCCGCCCTTCTTCACGCCGGGCCTTTTCCTCGCGCTCGACCTTCAGATCATCGGCTTTGCGATCCTGGCGGGCTGGGCGATCCAGCTGAGACACCGGTCCGACTGGCACAAGCGCCTGATGCTGTGCGCGACGATCCTGATCATGTCGCCGGCGCTGGGGCGCATCCTGCCGATGCCGCTCATGGGTCCGTCCGGGACCTGGGCGATATTCATCGCGACCATGGCCTATCTGGGGGCTGCGATGCTGTTCGATGCGCAACTGCGCGGGCGGGTGCACCTGGCCTATTGGTGGGGCGCGGGAATGCTGACCCTCGTCCAGCTGCTGATCGGCATCGTCGGGTTCAGCCCGCGGCTCGACAAGCTGGTCGCGCAACTTGCCGCCTGACGGCGGGCATGCGCTTGAGTCGGATTTGAGTGGGGAGCTTCTGTTGCTCGGTGCCCCCCGTACCGCCGGTTTCCACTTCTGTTGCCCGGTGTGGCCCGAACCGCGCTTTCGTCCGTATAACTTAGGTCGTTAGACCGTCAGTTATGCGGCAATTGCGAGTGCTTCGTTATCGTTGGCACTTGTGTATGGGCCGTTGCGGTGGTCCCATTCCGAGCGAAACATAGCGTCGTTGAACACACGTCGATCCTAGTTCGACCCCGTCATCGTCCCCCTCTCGCGAAGAGGGCGGTGGTGGAGTCGCCGGGTACTGCCCCCGGGTCCGCTGTGTCTATGACACGCCACGGTTTATCGCCATAGTCACCAAGGGAGAATTCCCCCGATGACGCTTGTGATATAGAGCGGCGGTCGGCCGATTAAAAGCCCGTGATTTTGCCCTTTGCGGCCTTTCGCTCGCCACAAACCGCGTGCATAGAAATCTGTATTATGTTGACGCAGCGCTCTCGCTACGCGCTTCGCGCGATGATCTTCCTTGGCGGCGCCCCGGTCGGGGGTCCACCGATCCCGATGACCCGCATCGCGGCGGAGGCCAATGTACCGCGCAAGTTTCTCGAGCTGATCCTTGCGGACCTGCGCGAGTCCGGCTTGCTGCACAGCCATCGCGGCAAGATGGGCGGCTATCGCCTGTCGCGCCCCAGCCACCTGATCTCGCTCGGCGAGATCATCCGGATCATCGAGGGCCCGCTCGCGCTGGTGCCCTGCGTCAGCCGCACGGCCTATCGGCCCTGCCTCGACTGCAAGAGCGAGGCAGACTGCGCGATCCGCTTTGCGATGATGCGCGTCCGCGACGAGACTGCGCGGATCCTCGACGGCACGAGCCTGGCGGATGCCAACGCCGAGGATCTGGCCGCAGCCTGATCTGCCCCTCCCCGCGCGGGGAGAGGGACAGGTCGATCAGCCGCGTGCCTTGAGCTCGTCGCGGATCTCCCGCAGCAGCGCGATCTCGACCGGCTCGGGCGCCGGCGCGACCGGAGTCGCCTCTTCCTCACGCTTGAGCCGCGCGGTTTCACGCTCGATCAGCGCCGCCGCGCGGTTCACGACGCGCAGGATCATGAAGATGATGAAGGCGACGATCACGAAGTTGACGAGCTGCGTCGCGAACGCGCCATAGCCGAGCAACGGCACCCCCGCCTTCTTCAACGCCGCATAGTCGCTGAGCGAACCGGCATAATTTGCGGGGACAGGACCCATCCGCCAGAAATAGCTCGAAAAGTCGAGCCCGCCGAAAATCTTGCCGATCACCGGCATGAGCACGTCGTCGGTCAGCGAGGTGACGATCTTGCTGAACGCCGCCCCGATGATCACCGCAATAGCCAGATCAAGCACGTTGCCGCGCATGATGAACGCTTTGAATTCCTTGAGCATTTGCGCCCCCTTTTCCAGTCCACTGCACGCTAGCCATCGATTTCGGTTTCGCCAAGCCGGTCCGCTGTCCTATGGGGGTGATACAGACCAGCAGGAGAGCCCCGATGTCGTCCTATGCCCAGATTCTTCGCGGATCCGCCGTCGTTGCGCTCGCGGCGACGCTTGGCGGCTGCGGGATCAACAGCATCCCGACCGCCGAGGAAAATGTGAAGGCGCGCTGGGCCGATGTCCAGAACGACTATCAGCGTCGCGCCGACCTGATCCCCAACCTCGTCGCGACGGTCAAGGCGGCCGGCGCGCAGGAAAAGAGCATTCTGGTCGAGGTGACGCAGGCGCGCGCCGCGGCGAGCACGGTGCAGGTCTCGGGCGACGACCTGACCGACCCTGCGAAGATCGAGCAGTTCTCGCGCGTGCAGGGTGCCGTCGGGCTGTCGCTGCAGCGACTGCAGGAGGCTTATCCCGAGCTCAAGAGCCAGGCCAATTACACCACGCTGATGAGCCAGCTCGAAGGCACCGAGAACCGTATCACGATCGCACGGCGCGACTATAACGGCGCGGTCCAGGCCTATAACACCAAGATCCGCACCTTCCCCGACGCGGTCGGCGCGAAGATCTTCTATGGCGCAAAGCCGATGGTGCCGTTTGCCGCGACCACGCCGGGGGCCGAGACGGCGCCGACGGTGAACTTCGGCAACGCGAGCTGATCGCGGGGCCGGCGGCATGATCCGCGTCCTCGCGGCGCTCCTCTTCGCGGTGCTGCTCGGCAGCGGCACCGCAGGCGCCCAGACCTTCCCGAAATTTACCGGCTTCGTCGTGGATTCGGCAAACGTGATCCCGCCCGAGCAGGAAGCGGCGCTCACCAAACGACTCGACGATCTGCAAAAGGCGACGGGCAACCAGCTGGTCGTCGCGACCGTCGCCGATCTGCAGGGCTATCCGATCGAGGATTATGGCTATCGCCTGCTGCGGAACTGGGGGGTCGGGCTGAAGGACGCCAATAACGGTGCGATCCTGCTCGTCGCGCCGAACGATCGCAAGGTGCGGATCGAGGTCGGCTACGGGCTGGAACCGGTCCTGACCGACGCGTTTTCGAGCGTCGTAATCAACCAGCAGATCCTGCCGCGCTTCAAGGCCGGGGACATGACCGGCGGTATCGTCGCGGGCACGAATGCGGTCGCGGACCAGCTTGCTTTGCCCGACGCCGAGGCCCGCGCGAAGGTCGGCGCGGCGGCGGCGGAATATGACAAGACGCATCGCCGCGCGCCGTCCGGCAGCGGTGGCGGCGTGCCGATCGGGCTGATCATCTTCGGGATCGTGGCCGCCGCGATCGTCATTCCGATGATCTCGCGACGTGCCGGTGGCACCCGCTATTCAAGCGGTGGCGGCGGCAACGGGACGCTGCCGATCGTGCTGTGGAGCATCGCCAACGAGATGTCACGGCGCGGCGGCGGTGGCGGTGGTAGCAGCTGGGGCGGCGGCGGTGGTGACAGCGGCGGCGGTGGCTGGATGGGCGGCGGTTTTGGCGGCGGCGGCGGCGGCTCTGCCGGCGGCGGCGGCGCATCGGGGAGTTGGTGACATGCGATTGAGCGAAGCCGATCACGGCCGCGTCACCGCCGCGGTGACGCAGGCCGAAACCACGACGACGGGCGAGATCGTCACGATCGTCGCGCGCCAGTCCGACGCCTATCACGACGTCTCGCTGCAATGGTCCGTGCTTGCCATGCTGCTGAGCCTTGCGGTGCTCGCGCTGCACCCGGTGGCGGCCGACCAGATCTATGCGCGGCTCGTCGATCCGTGGGCGCAGTCGGCACCACAGGGCGCGTTGTTCGCGATCGCGCTCGTCCTGATGACGCTGGTGTTCCTGGGCATGCGCCTGCTGCTCACTATCCCCGCGTTGCGACTCGCGCTGACGCCGGGCGCGACGAAATCGCGGCGGGTGCGCAGGCGTGCGGTGATGCTGTTCCGGGCGGGCGCGGAAAAGCGCACGCGGGGCGCGACGGGCGTGTTGCTGTACCTGTCGCTTGCCGAGCACCGCGCGGAGATCGTCGCGGACTCGGGCATCCATTCGCGCGTGCCGAACGAGATCTGGGGTGCGGCAATGGCGGCCGTGCTCACCGCGGTGCGCGACGACCGGCCGGCGGACGGCATGGCCGATGCCGTCGCGCAGATCGGCACGGTGCTCGCCGAGCATTTCCCGCGAACCGGTGCGGCGAACAACGAACTTCCCGACAGGCTGATCGAATTATGAGCACGACCGTATGGGCGGGCAAGTTCCTGACCGTGCAGACCGAAGGCACCTGGGAATATGTGGAACGTCGCGGGCAGATCGCGGCAGCCGTGATCGTCGCGATCGACGCGGGCGACGTCATCCTGGTCGAACAGTTTCGCGTACCGCTGGGCCGCGCCTGCCTCGAACTGCCTGCCGGGCTGGTGGGTGACGAGACCGAAGGCGAGAGCGTCGCGGTCGCCGCCGGGCGCGAGCTCGAGGAGGAAACCGGCTACCGCGCGGCCGCGATCGAGGATCTGGGGCTCTTCTATTCGTCGCCGGGGATGACGTCGGAATGCTTCACCCTGGTTCGTGCGACCGGGCTGACCAGGGTCGGCGACGGCGGCGGCGATGGTGACGAGAACATCACCGTCTACCGCGTACCGCTCGCCGACATTCCCGCCTTCATCGCGGCAAAGCGCGAGGCGGGCGTTGCGATCGACGCAAAGATGCTGTTGATCCTCGCGGGATCGATCCTCTAGCGACGAGCGCGCTAAGCCGTTTTCAGCCCCGTCGCCGGAACGGCGGCGGGTTGCCGCTTACTTAAAGTTGTCCGCGTAGCTCTGCAGCTTCAGCGTCTTCTGCGGCGCCGGTACGACCGTGTAGCCGAACCCTTCACGCTCGCAATGCGCGATCGCGGCCTCGGCGGTCGGGAAGAACAGGCGGAGCTGGTCGCGCGTGTCGCCGCTGCCGGCCCAGCCGGTCAGCGGGTCGGGGCGCTTGGGCTCCGAGGGTTCGAATTCGAGCTGCCAGCTGTCGGTCCGGTGCTTACCGGACTGCATGGCGTTCTTGGGGCGCTGGAAGATACGGGCGGTTGGCATGGGCCCCCCTTATCGCGAAGTTGCGCCCCTTGCATCCGCCTTTTTCGTGCGCAGCGTCGCCGATGCCGCGGCGGGATCGTCGGGCCAGGGATGCTTGGGGTAGCGACCGCGCATTTCCTTGGCGACCGCGACCCAGCTCCCCGCCCAGAACCCGGGCAGATCGCGCGTCGTCTGGATCGGGCGTCCCGCCGGTGACGTGAGGCTCAGCACCAGTGGGACGCGCGCTTCGCCGATGGTCGGGTGCACGCCGAGCCCGAACAGCGCCTGGACGCGCAGCTCGACACGCGGCCCTCCCTCGGCGGCATAGTCGATCGCGTGCGTGCTGCCCGCGGGACTCGTGAAATCGGGCGGCGCGAGGCGGTTGATCGTCTGCATCGCATCCCAGCCGAGCAGGTTGCGCAACGCCTCGACGAGTGCCCCCGGGGCGATCGCATCGAGTCGGCGCTTTCCGACGAGCAGCGGCGCGAGCCATTCGTCCAGACGGTCGAGCAACGCCGCATCGTCGAGCGGCACGCCTGCATAGGCGGCGCGGTCGCGCAACGCCTGCCCGCCGTCGCTCCACGGCAGCAGCGAAAGACCGTGCTCGCGAACCGCCTCCAGCAGCGCAGCGAGGATCGCGTCGGGATCAGCGCCGCTGTCCGGACCGCTCGACAGCCGGATCGCCCCGAGCCGCCGGTCTCGCAGCGCCTGAATGCCGCCGGTCGCTGGGTCGAAGCTGACCGTGCGGCGCGATTCGATCCGATCGGCGAACAGCGCCTCGACCGTCGCCTGATCGATCACCGCCGCAGACAAAATCCGCGCGCCCGCCGCGGCCCCCTGCGTGTCGGCCACTGCAAGCCACTCCGCACGCGCCAGCGGCGACGTCGGATCGAGCCGGAACCCGCGCCCGCCAACCGATGCCCAGGTTTCGCCGGACGGATCACGCCGCCGGGCGACGCGGTCGGGATAGCCAAGCGCGATGCAAGTGGCGACGCCCCCGTCTGGCTGTGAGAGGACTCCGGGCGACGGCGCGAGGCGGGCCCACCGCTCGGCCATCCCGCGCGCGGCCTGCGCCTTCACGCCACGTTCGGTCTTCCAGCGGCGCAGACGGGTTTCGACATCGACATCCTGGCCGCCGATCCCACGCTCGCCGAGCAGCACCGCGACCTGCGCGGCGACCTCGGCCAGCCCCCGCTCCCCGGCGCGCAACAGCATATGGGCAAGGCGCGGCGGCATCGGCAGCTTCGCGATCGCGCGGCCATGCGGCGTCGGGCGACCGTCCGCGTCGATCGCCTCAAGCGTCGCCAGCCGGCGCAGCGCCTCGTCGATCGCCGCAGCGGGCGGCGCATCGATCCAGCGCAGGTCGCGGGGGTCGGCGACACCCCACAAGGCACAGGCGAGCACCAGCGCGGACAGATCAGCCTCGAGGATTTCGGGGGGATCATAGCGCGGCAGCCCCGCGGTCGCGGCCTCTTCCCACAACCGGTAGGCGGTGCCGGGGCCCAGACGCGCGGCCCGGCCGGCGCGCTGCGTGACCGCGGCCTGGCTTGCGCGTTCGGTGACGAGGCGGGTCATGCCCGCCGCGCGGTCGTATCGCGGGCGCCGCGCGAGACCCGAATCGACGACGATCCGGATCCCGTCGAGCGTCAGGCTGGTCTCGGCGATGCTGGTCGCCAGCACGACCTTGCGCCGGCTATCGGGTTCGGGAAGGATCGCCGCACGCTGCGCGGCCGGATCGAGGCTGCCATGGAGTTCGTGCACGACGATGTCGTCGGGCAGGTTCGCGAGCCGGTCCGCGGTCCGTTCGATCTCCGCGACGCCGGGCAGAAAGGCGAGCACGCCCCCCTGCTCCTCGACGAGTGCCCGGCGGATCGCCGCCGCCATGCCATCCTCGATCCGCGCCTCTGCCGCGCGACCGATATGCCGCAGCGTCAGCGGATAGCTCCGCCCCTCGCTCTCGATCACCGGCGCGTCGTCCATCACCGCGGCGAACCGCGCCCCGTCGAGCGTCGCCGACATCGCGACCAGTCGCAGGTCGGGGCGGAAGCCCGCCTGCACGTCGAGGGCGAGCGCGAGCCCGAAATCGCCGTCGAGGCTACGTTCGTGCACCTCGTCGAACAGCACCGCGGACACCCCCGCCAGTTCCGGGTCGGACTGGATCCGCGCGACGAAGATGCCCTCGGTGACGACCGTGACGCGCGTCGCCGCGGATCGCTTGCTGTCCATCCGCGTCGCATAGCCATAGGTGCGCCCGACGGGCTCGCCCGCCGTCGCCGCCATGCGCTCCGCCGCGGCGCGCGCGGCGAGGCGCCGGGGTGACAGCAGCAGGATCTCGCCGGTGCACCAGGCTTGCTCGAGCAGCGCAGGCGCGACCGCGGTCGTCTTGCCCGCGCCCGGCGGCGCGACGAGCACGGCGGAGGACCGCGCACGCAACGCAGCGAGCAGGTCGGGCAGGACGGCAAGGATCGGAAGCGGCGGCGGGGTCATCGCCGCCTGCTGCCACAGATCGGTCATGGCGCAACCGCTTTTCAGGGGTCCGCGCACCACCGCGACCGTCGTGTCCAGCCCCCACCCCGCCGAACGCGGCTGGCAAGGACGCGCGAACCTGCTAGACGCGGGGCACGAATATGGCGTCCGATCCTTCCCCAAACTCTTCGACGGCGACCCGCCGGACCACCGACAGGCTGCGCGGCAGTGTCGCGCGCGTCTGGGCGAGCCGCTGGACCAAAGCGGCGCTCGCGTTGTTCGGCCTCGGGCTGATCACGCTGTTCGGCTTCTGGCTGATCGTCGTCCGCGACCTTCCCTCGGTCGATACGCTGCGCACCTACGAACCGCCCTTGCCGACCAATGTGCGCGGGATCGATGGGGCCCCGATCCACAGCTATGCGCGCGAACGTCGCGTCGAGCTCAGCTTCGCCGAATATCCGCCGATGCTGATCAATGCGTTCCTGGCGGCGGAGGACAAGTCGTTCTTCGAGCATCACGGCGTCGACTTTCCGGGACTTGCCGGCGCGGTCTTCGACTATGTCTCGAAGATCGGCAGCGGCCGACGCGCCCGCGGCGGATCGACGATCACGCAACAGGTCGCCAAGAATCTGCTGATCGGCAACGAATATTCGCCGACGCGCAAGCTTCGCGAAGCGGTGCTGGCGTATAAGATCGAGGATACGCTGACCAAGCCGCAGATCCTCGAACTCTATCTGAACCAGATCGCGCTTGGCCGGAACGCGTTCGGCGTCGAAGCCGCCAGCCACGCCTATTTCGACAAGGACCTCGACCAGCTCGATCTCGCACAGATCGCCTATCTCGCGATCCTGCCCAAGGGTCCGTCGAATTACGATCCGGTGCGCTATCACGACCGCGCAATGACGCGGCGTAACTATGTGCTCGACCGGATGCTCGAGAACGGGTTCATCACCCGCGCGCAATTCGACGGGGCGAACGCCGAACCGTTGGGGGTCGTGCTGCGACGCACGCCGCGGTTTGAAAGCGTCGGCGGCTATTTCGTCGAGGAAGTCCGCCGCCAGCTGATGGCCAAGTTCGGCGAAAGCGCGAAGGACGGCCCTTACAGCGTCTACTCGGGCGGCCTCTGGGTGCGGACCTCGTTCGACACGCGGTTGCAGGATCTGGCGCAGCAAGCCTTGCGTGATGGCCTGGTCCGCTTTGACAGCGGGCGCGGCTGGAACGGGCCGATCCGCCATGTCGAGATCGAGGACGACAACTGGCTCCAGCCGTTGCTCAACAGCAACATCGCGCTCGATTACCGCAACTGGGTGGCGGCGATCGTGACCGGCAAGGACGGCAATAGCTGGAGCCTGGGCTTCCGCACCGGCAAGACCGGCGCGCTGCCGCGCTATGCCGCGCAGATGGCGGTGCGCGGCAAGGGCGGCAATGCGTTCGGGGCGATCAAGACCGGCGACATCATCGCGGTCGCGCCTGAAGGCGGCGAGTTCGCGCTCCGGGCGATCCCCAAGGTTTCGGGTGCGTTCGTCGTCGAGGAGCCTGCCAGCGGCCGCGTGCTGGCGATGCAGGGCGGCTTCGACGACCGGTTGCAGGCGTTCAACCGCGCGACCCAGGCGATGCGCCAGCCCGGATCGACGATCAAGCCGATCGTCTATTCCGCCGCGCTCGACAACGGCATGACGCCCGCCTCGATCATCGTCGACGGGCCGTTCTGTGTCTATCAGGGTGCGCGGCTGGGACAGAAATGCTTCCGCAACTTCGGCAATTCGCGCGGCGCCGGGCCGCACACGATGCGTTGGGGCATCGAACAGTCGCGCAACCTGATGACGGTCCGCGCCGCCGCGCAGACCGGCATGCCCAAGGTCGTTGCCACCATCAAGAAGATGGGCGTCGGCGATTACGCGCCCTATCTCTCCTTCGCGCTGGGCGCCGGCGAGACGACCGTGGGGCGGATGGTCAACGCCTATTCCATCCTCGCGAACAACGGCAAGGGCGGGCCGCCGTCGCTGATCGACTTCGTCCAGGATCGGCACGGCAAGGTGATCTGGCCCGAGAACTGGCGCGCCTGCGATCGCTGCAACGCCCCCGATTGGGACGGCAAGCCGATGCCGCGTCCGGTCGCGCGCCAGCGCCAGGTGCTCGACGCGATGACCGCCTATCAGATGGTCCACATCACCGAAGGGGTCGTCCAGCGCGGCACCGCGGTGACGCTGCGCGATCTCGATCGGCCGATGTTCGGCAAGACGGGCACGAACAATGGCCCGACCGACGTCTGGTTCATCGGCGGAACCCCGCAATATGTCGGCGGCCTGTATATCGGCTTCGATACGCCGCGGAACCTTGGCAGCGCAGCGCAGGGCGGCACGCTGGCCGCGCCGATCTTCAAGCAGTTCGCGGTCAAGGCCTATGCCGATCTGCCCAAGCTGCCATTCCGCGCACCCGCGGGCATCCGGATGGTCCGGATTGACCGGGGGAGCGGCCGCCCGGTCTATGGGACATGGCCGAACACCGATGATCCCAAGCCGGGCGTCATCTGGGAAGCGTTCAAGCCCGAAAGCGAACCGCGGCGTGCCGCGCGCCGTGCCGGCCCCGCCCCCACCACCACCACCGCACCGACCGCCGCCCCCAAGGCAGAGGCTCCGCGCGACAGCGATTTCTTGCAAAGACAGGGCGGAATCTACTAGCCGTCCCCATATTCCGGGGCTGGCTGTTCATGCCGACCCCAACACTGGAGAATACCCATGCGCGCCGAAGCGCAGGCTCACGTTGACACCATCAAGGACGCGCTGGCGCTGTTGCGCCGTTTTCTCGACTGGGACCGCGCACTGCGTCGTCTCGACGAGCTGAACGCGCGCGTCGAGGATCAGGCGCTCTGGTCGGACCCCAAGGCTGCGCAGGAGGTGATGCGCGAGCGTCGTCGTCTCGACGAGGCGATCAGTGCAACGCGCGCGATCGAAAGCGAGCTCAGCGACACGTCCGAGCTGATCGAAATGGCCGAGGCCGAGGGCGACACCGCGATGGAAGCGGACGGCGTCGCCGCGCTCGCCGAACTCGCCGCCCGCGCGGACAAGGACAAGATCAAGGCGCTGCTCGCGGGCGAGGCTGATGCCAACGACACCTATATCGAGGTCAATGCCGGTGCCGGCGGGACCGAGAGCCAGGACTGGGCGGGCATGCTCAGCCGGATGTATTCGCGCTGGGGCGAACGCCACGGGCTGAAGGTCGAGCTGGTCGACCAGCATTCGGGCGAGCAGGCGGGGATCAAGTCCGCGACGCTGCTGCTGAAGGGCGAGAACGCCTATGGCTATGCCAAGACCGAGAGCGGCGTCCACCGGCTGGTGCGCATCAGCCCCTACGATTCGGCAGCACGCCGGCATACGTCGTTCGCCAGCGTCTGGGTCTATCCGGTCGTCGATGACAATATCGAGGTCGAGTATAACGAGAGCGACCTGCGTATCGATACGTATCGCGCATCGGGCGCAGGCGGCCAGCACATCAACACGACCGACTCGGCCGTGCGCATCACGCACGTCCCGACTGGCATCGTCGTGCAGTGTCAGAACCAGCGATCGCAGCACAAGAACAAGGCCGAGGCCTATAACCAGCTCCGCGCGCGGCTCTATGAACGCGAGCTCGCGATCCGCGAGCAGGCGGCCAATGCCGAGAATGCGTCGAAGACCGATATCGGCTGGGGCCACCAGATCCGGTCCTATGTGCTGCAGCCCTACCAGATGGTGAAGGACCTGCGGACCGGCGTGGTCTCGACCAGTCCGTCGGACGTGCTCGACGGCGATCTCGAGGCGTTCATGGCCGCGGCGCTGTCGCAGCGTGTGACCGGCGAGGCGGTTGAGGTGGAGGACGTCGATTGAAGATGACGCGCGTCCTGGCCCTGCTGCTGTCCCCGATCTGGCTGCTGGCGGCATGCGATGGCAGCAAACCGCTGATCCAGCATGAACCCAAGGATGCGGGCCCCTTCCCCGCCGCCGACCGGCCGGTCGCGTCGATCGTCTCCGCGCGCTGGTCGAACGAGGAGGCGCGCGACCGGTTGAACGAAGCGGGCGAGGTCATGACCAAGGCGGATATCCGCAAGGGCATGACGGTCGCCGATATCGGCGCAGGCGAGGGCTATTACACGATCCGCGCCGCCGCGCGGGTCGGCAAGGATGGTCGCGTTCTCGCAGAGGACATCGTCGCGAGCGTGCGCGACCAGCTGGCGGAGCGCGTCGCGCGCGAAGATCTCGCCAATGTCAGCGTGCGACTCGGCGAAGCCAATGATCCGAAGCTGCCCCCGGCGAGTTTCGACCGCGTGCTGATGGTGCACATGTATCATGAGATCGAGCAGCCCTATGAATTCCTGTGGCGGCTTCGCCCTTCGCTGAAACCCGACGGACTCGTCGTCGTCGTCGATGCCGATCGCGAGACGCGCAACCACGGCACGCCGCCCGCACTGCTCAAATGCGAGTTCGCGGCGGTCGGCTATACGCAGGTCGACAGGGACGAGATGCCGTCGGCGGGCGGCTATATGGCCATGTTCCGCGCGACCGGCCCGCGCCCCGCGCCCGAGGCGATCCGCGCCTGCCGGACCAAATAACGCCACCGGAGCAAGTGTTGCTCCGGACCGTCAGACCACCCCCATCGCGGGCAGGCTCGCCACCCGCTCGCCAGCGATCACCACGTGATCGAACAGCACGACCTCCACGGTCCGCAACCCGGCCGCCAGCGTACGGGTAAACGCCACGTCGCGCATACTCGGGGTCACGTCCCCGCTCGGATGATTGTGCGCGATCACCACCCCCTGCGCCGCGAACGCCAGCGCATCGGCCACGATGATGCGCACTGCGATCCGCACCTGATCGCGCCCGCCCGCCACATGCCGCATGCCCAAAAGCCTCCGATTCGGATCAAGATAGGCGACCGCCACAGCCTCGGTCGCGGCATGCCCAAGTCTTGCGAACAGCGCGCACGCCGCTGCAAGGTCGGCAATGATCGGAGTGGAGGCGGGCGACGCGGGCACCACCTCGACTGCCGCATCGTCGCCCCTGTCGCATCCACAACTGCATCCGCTTGAGCGATCCGCCCCGCACCGCTAGGCCGTCGCGATGCGCCAATATCTAGACCTCATGGACCGCGTGCTCTCGACCGGAGTCGAGACGATGGACCGCACCGGCACGGGCACGCTCAGCGTCTTCGGCGCGCAGATGCGCTTCGATCTCGCACAGGGCTTTCCCGTGCTGACAACGAAGAAGCTTCACCTTCGCTCGATCATCGTCGAACTCCTGTGGTTCCTGCGCGGCGACACCAATGTCCGCTGGCTGCAGGATCGCAAGGTCGCGATCTGGGACGAATGGGCGGACGAGAGCGGCGATCTCGGCCCCGTCTATGGCAAGCAATGGCGCGACTGGGTGGCCGGCGACGGTCGCCATATCGACCAGATCGCCGAGCTGGTCGACCAGATCAAGACCAACCCTGCCTCGCGCCGCCAGATCGTCTGCGCGTGGAACCCGGGCGATCTGCACGCCATGGCGCTGGCCCCCTGCCACTGCCTGTTCCAGACGCATGTCGCGAACGGCAAGCTCTCGCTCCAGCTCTACCAGCGCTCGGGCGACATCTTCCTTGGAGTCCCGTTCAACATCGCCAGCTACGCGCTGCTGACGCATATGCTCGCGCAGCAATGCGGACTCGAGGTCGGCGAGTTCATCTGGACCGGCGGCGACTGCCACCTCTACTCGAACCATCTCGAGCAGGCGCGACTGCAACTCGGCCGCACCCCCGGCCCGCTCCCGCGGCTCGAGATCGCGCGCAAGCCGGACTCGATCGACGCATATGAGTATGAGGATTTCGTTCTACACGATTACGTCGCGCAGCCGCACATCAAGGCACCCGTCGCGGTCTGAACAGAGAGCGAATCGCAATAGGAACTGGGTGCCGTCCGCGCGGTTGACCGTCCGAACCCATTCGGAAGGCCTATCATGGACATCACCCAGCTCATCCTCGACGAACACGCGCAGCAGCGTGCGCTGTTCGCACAGATCGACAGCATCGACGCCAAGGACACCGAGGCGCTGTCAGCACTGTGGACCCGCCTCAAGAACCTGCTCGACGCGCATGCCGAGGCGGAGGAGCGCTTCTTCTACCCGCGGCTGATGAAGATCGGCACCGGCGGCAACGACGCCGACTCGGCCGCCGAGGAGACCGAGGATGCGATCGAGGATCACAACGACATCCGCGAAACCGGCGAAGCGGTCGACAAGCACCCGGTCGGCTCGGACGCGTGGTTCGAGGCGGTCGGCGAATGCAACAAGGCGAACAGCGATCACCTTGCCGAGGAAGAGCGCCAGGGCCTGACCGACTTCCGCAAGCATGCGACGCTGGAAGAGCGGCACGAGCTGGGCGTCCGGTTCGCGGCGTTCGAGGCGAACCACCTGAACGGCGTGAAGGTCGTCGAGAAGGATCCCGAGGCGTACGTCAAGGAACACGCTCCGAACTGATCCACCTGCTTCTTACCACCCCGGCGAAGGCCGGGGTCCAGGTGGAAAGGTGGTCGTAACGGAGCGCCGTCTTTCACCACCGACGTCCCCCAACTGGGCCCCGGCCTTCGCCGGGGTGGTGATACAAGCATAGCCCCCCGCCCCCATATCCGGCATGATGCGCCGCATGATCACCTTCTACCTCGCCCGCGCCAGCAACGGCGTCATCGGCTGCGACGGCCAGCTCCCCTGGCGCCTCCCTGCCGATCTCAAGCGCTTCAAGGCGCTGACGATGGGCAAGCCGATGGTGATGGGCCGGAAAACGTTCGAGAGCTTCCCGAGCCCCCTCCCCGGCCGCCGCCACATCGTCCTCACTCGCGGCCACTGGCACGCCGACGGCGCGGAAGTGGCGCATTCGATCGACGAGGCGCTCGCGATGGCCGGCGACGAGGTCGCGGTAATCGGCGGCGCGCAGATCTATGCGCAGCTGCTCCCCCATGCGGACCGGATCGAGCTCACCGAAGTCCATGACGAACCCGAAGGCGACGCCATCGTCCCCGCGTTTGACGGCTGGCACGAGATTGCCCGCGAAGACCACCCGGGCGAAAAGCAGCGTCCACCCTACAGCTTCGTCACGCTCACCCGCCGGTAAAGACCGTTCCCCCCGCGAAGGCGGGAGCTCGGACTCGACTCCCACCTTCGCGGGAGAACAAGGAGGCGCGGGAGACAACGACACGGAAGGACTATCGTCATCCGCGGCGTCTGGGTACTGACCCGTGCATGCAACGGCTCGACGGTGGCGCATCCATCCCTTCGCATCTGGCGGACGGGATCGTGGCGCTGGGTAATTTCGACGGATTCCATCTCGGTCACCAGGCGGTGGTCGCGCGCGCGATCGCGTGGGCCAAGGCGGAGGGTCGCCCCGCGCTGGTGGCGACGTTCGATCCGCATCCGGTCCGCCATTTCCGCCCCGATACGCCCCCCTTCCGCCTCACGACGCTCGACCAGCGCGAGCGGCTGTTCGCAGACGCTGGCGCCGATGCGATGGTGGTATTCCATTTCGATGGCGATCTCGCCGCGCTGACCGCCGAGCAGTTCGTCGCCGACCGGCTCGAACGCAATCTGCGGATCGGCGGCGTGGTGACGGGCGAGGATTTCACCTTCGGCCATGCCAAGAGCGGCACGGTCCACACGCTCGCCGCGCGCGGCCCGGTCCACGGCTTCCGGGCGGAAACCGTCGGCGCGGTTGCGCTGGATGGCGAGACGGTGTCCTCGACCCGGATCCGCGAGGCGCTGCGTGCCGGCGACATGGCGACCGCGACCCGGCTGCTGACGCGCCCGTTCGCGATCGAGGGCGTGGTGCAGCATGGCGACAAGCTCGGCCGCACGATCGGCTATCCGACCGCCAATCTCGACATGGGCAACTATCTGCGTCCCGCCTACGGGATCTACGCGGTGACCGGCCGGCTGGAGGACGGCCGCGTGCTGAAGGGCGCGGCGAACCTCGGCATCCGCCCAAGCTTCGATCCGCCGAAGGAACTGCTCGAGCCGCATTTCTTCGATTTTGCCGAGAACCTGTACGGGCAGACGATCGAGGTCGCGCTGATCGACTATCTGCGCCCCGAGGCGAAGTTCGACAGCCTCGACGCGCTGATCGCGCAGATGGACATCGACTGCGACCGCGCACGCACCATTCTAGGCTGATTGCCGCGGCGCCGTTGCGTATGGGAGGGGGGATGGCAACGGGCTCCCGGCTCGGCTACAGCCCGGCCCACTTATGACCGATACTCCTGCGCCCGCCCGCGATTACCGCGACACCGTCTTCCTGCCGAAGACCGACTTCCCGATGAAGGCCGGTCTCGCCGCCAAGGAGCCGGCGATCCTCGAGCGCTGGGCCAAGCTCGGCATCTACGACCGGCTGCGCGAACAGCGGCTCGGGCGCGAGCGGTTCATCCTGCACGACGGCCCCCCGTACGCGAACGGCGACATCCACATGGGCCATGCGATGAACAAGGTCCTGAAGGATATCATCGTCCGCTCGCAATCGCTGATGGGCAAGGACGCGCCCTACGTCCCCGGCTGGGACTGTCACGGCCTGCCGATCGAGTGGAAGGTCGAGGAAGCGTATCGCGCGAAGAAGCTGAACAAGGACGACGTCCCCGTCGACCAGTTCCGCGCCGAATGCCGCGCCTATGCCGAAAAATGGGTCGCCGTGCAGAAGGGCGAGTTCGAGCGGCTCGGCGTGATGGGCGACTGGGCCGATCCGTACCTCACGATGAAGTACGACGCCGAGGCGACGATCGTCGGCGAGCTGCTCAAGTTCGCCGAGAGCGGCCAGCTGTACCGCGGCGCGAAGCCCGTGATGTGGTCGCCGGTCGAAAAGACCGCGCTCGCAGAGGCGGAGGTCGAGTATGAGGACATCGTCTCGACGCAGATCGACGTCGCGTTCGAGATCGTCGACGCGCCGAACGCGCCCGAACTGGTCGGCGCGCATGCGGTGATCTGGACGACGACGCCGTGGACGATCCCGGTGAACCAGGCGCTGAGCTATGGGCCTGGCATGCACTATCAGGCCTTTCGCGCAGCTGATGGTCGCCGGTTCCTCATCGCCTTCGACCTTAAGAACGAGTTTGAGCGTCGCACCGGCATCCTGTTAGACTCAGGAGATTTGCAAGAGATCACAGATCGACAGATCCTCGGTTCGCAACTCGAAGGCGCCACCGCACGCCACCCGATGCACGCACTCGGCGGGTTCTTCGCCAAGCCCCGCCCGTTCCTCCCCGGCGACTTCGTCACGACCGACGCGGGCACCGGGCTCGTCCACATGTCGCCGGATCACGGCGAGGACGATTTCGAGCTCTGCAAGCAGTACGGCATCGACCCGGTCTTCGCGGTCGACGGTGCGGGCATGTACCGCACCGACTGGGCCTGGCTCGGCGGGCAAGGGTCCGTCATCAACAAGAAGTTCGTGGCCGCCGACGGCCCGATCTGCACCGACCTGCGCGCGACCGGCGCGCTGCTCGCGGCGAGCGACGACTTCAAGCACAGCTACCCGCATTCGTGGCGCTCCAAGGCAAAGGTGATCTTCCGCGCGACGCCGCAATGGTTCATCCCAATGGATGCGGCCACGTCGGTCGGCACCCAAGGTGCTTCGACTTCGCTCAGCACGAATGGGGTTGGGGATTCGGCCGCACCCCCGTTCGCCCTGAGCGAAGTCGAAGGGCCTGGGTCGAGCAACGGCGCAACCCTCCGCGAAATCGCGCTCGACGCGATCGCCGCGACCACCTGGATCCCCGCGCGCTCGGAAAACCGGATCACGTCGATGGTGCAGGGCCGCCCCGACTGGGTCATCTCGCGCCAGCGCGCCTGGGGCGTGCCGATCGCGCTGTTCGTCAACCGCGCCACCGGCCAGTATCTGAACGACTCCGCCGTCAACGCGCGCATCGTCGAAGCCTTCCGCCAGAACGGTGCGGATGCGTGGTACGCCGACGGCCACCAGGCGCTGCTCGGCTCCGACTACGACCTCGCCGACTATGAGGTCGTGAAGGACATCCTCGACGTCTGGTTCGATTCGGGCTGCACCCACGTCTTCACCGTCGAGGCGCGCTATGGCGAGGGCACCCGCGCCAACCTGTACCTCGAAGGGTCGGACCAGCATCGCGGCTGGTTCCAGTCGAGCTTGCTCGAAAGCTGCGGCACGCGCGGTCGCGCACCCTATGACGCGGTCCTCACCCACGGCTTCGCGCTCGACGGCCAGGGCCGGAAGATGTCGAAGAGCCTCGGCAACGTCGTCGATCCGCTGAAGATCATCGGCGAGAGCGGCGCAGACATCCTGCGCATGTGGGTCGCCTCGACCGATTATTTCGACGACGTGAAGATCGGCAAGGAGGTGCTCGCCACCGCCTCGGACGCATACCGAAAACTGCGCAACACGTTCCGCTACATGCTCGGCGCGCTCGAGGCCTTCGACGGGTCCGAGCGCGTCGCGGTGTCCGACATGCCCGAGCTCGAGCGCTATGTGCTCCACCGTCTCGGCATGATCGACACCGAACTGCGCCAGGCCGCGGAAGGCTATGAGTTCAACCGCTATACGCGCCTGCTGACGGACTTCGCGAACGAGGACCTGTCTGCGTTCTTCTTCGATATCCGCAAGGACTCGCTCTACTGCGACGCGCCCGGCGACGTGAAGCGCCGCGCGTACCGCACCGTCCTCGACGTGCTGTTCCACGCGCTGGTCCGCTACGCCGCGCCGGTGCTGTGCTTCACCGCGGAGGAAGTCTGGCAGTCGCGCTTCCCGAGCGACGACAGCTCGGTCCACTATCTCGAATGGCCGTCGCTCCCGTCGCTCGACGCGGACGACGTTGTCGGCGCCAAGTGGCAGGAAATTCGTGCCCTGCGCGTCGCCGTCACCGAGGCGATCGAGCCGTTGCGCCGCGAGAAGACCGTGCGGTCCAGCCTCGAGGCCGAGATCACCGTCCCGACGATGCTGCTCGACGCCGATGCGCTGGCCGAGGCGTTCATCGTCGCCAAGGTCACACCGGGCGATGCGGTCACCGTGACGCGCACCGACTTCCACAAATGCGGCCGCTGCTGGCGCCACCTCCCCGAGGTGACGACCGACGGCGAGCTCTGCGACCGGTGCGAAGAGGTGGTGGCGCATGCGTAACCTGCCAAAGGCCGGCTTCGGGGCGGCGATCGCGCTGTTCCTCGCCGACCAGCTCAGCAAATGGGCCGTAACGCGCCCGCTCGGGATCGATTCGCTCGGCGATGCGCACACGATCACGTCGTTCTTCGACCTGCGCTTCGTGCCCAATATCGGCATTTCTCTCGGGTTGTTGCCCGCCGATGGTCATCTGACGCGCTGGGCGCTGGTGCTGCTGACGGGGGCGATCTCGGTCGGGGTCGCAATCTGGATGACGCGCGAAAAGAACCGGGCGGATCAGATCGCGCTGGGCTTCGTGCTCGGCGGTGCGGTCGGCAATATCCTCGACCGGATCCGGCTCGGCTATGTCGTCGATTTCGCCGACCTGCATATCGGCGAGTGGCGCCCGTTTTTGGTCTTCAATGTCGCGGATGCAGCGATTACTGTCGGCGTGCTCGTCCTGCTTGTCCGGGCGCTGCTCGTGCGCGAGAAGCCCCCTGTGGAGAATTCCCATGCGTAAGTTTGTGCCCCTGGCTGCCGGTCTGGCGAGCGTCGCGTTGCTGTCCGGCTGTGGCGCCGGCAAGAGCCTCGATCGTGCGCGACCGGACGAGTTCGCCGTCGCCCGCCAAGCTCCGCTGGTGATCCCCCCCGATTTCGCGCTGGTCCCGCCGCAGCCGGGTGCCGCACGGCCGCAGGATACCGCCGCGAACGCACAGACGCTCGACGCGCTGTTCGGCGGCACCGCCGCGCGCAGCCCTGCCGAAGCGGGCGTGCTGAGCGAAGCAGGCCCCAGCGCCGCCGATCCCGGCATCCGGTCGAGCGCGGGCGATCCCGGCACGACCGTGATCGACAAGGGCTCGACCACGCGCGACATCGTCGCCGCCCCCGAAGGCGATGGCCAGGATGCGCGCGCAACCGCCAACTGATCGGTTGGTCCAAGACCTGAAAAAGGGCGGCTCCCGCAGGGGGCCGCCCTTTTTCGTGTTCGGTCGATGGCCACCCCGCCCGCCCCTGTCCCGTGGATACCCCAGCTTCCGCTGGGGTGACGAGAGGCAGGCATGAAGCGACGGTGCAAAATGCCGCAACCGCGTGCTCCCGCCATCCCAGCCAAGCGCCAGGACGACGACAGCACCCGCGCTACGTCAGAATGCGGCGGTCAGCGACGCCAGCACCTTCCCGTTGGCGATCGAACCGACGCCGTCCTGCCCACGGCTGAAGCTCGGCTGGAGATACGCCGACTCCGCCTTGCTGATGTCGGTATCGACATAGGCGACGCCCAAGGTCAGCGGCGTGCCTGGAATCACGTAATCGGCACCCACCAGCCAGTCGAAATATTCCCCCGTCGGCGACACGCTGGTGGCGAATGGCCCGAGCCCCTTGTTGCCATTCGAATAGCCGACATGCGCCTTTACGGTCAGGCCGGTATCGGGAATGCCGCTGCTGACATCGCCCCACAGGTACAGGTTCGAATCCTTGGCGTTGACGCGGTCATAGACCCCGTTGGCGGCCGAGGTGCCGTTCGAATACCAGGGGCCCAGTGCCTGCTGCTTGGGCGCATAGGCGACGCCCGCGGTCAGCGCGACCGGGCCGGCGGTGCCCGAGAGCTTGGCATAGGGCTCGATGAAGTCGGTATTGTCGAAGCCCGACGGGTACATGTACCAGGTCGCGCCGACGTCGAGCGTGCCGCCGCCGACGGGAAGCTTGTACCCGGCGATCAGGTCGAGCTCCATGTTGGCGCCGCCGAACGTGCCCCAGCCGGCGAGGTTCGACCCCCAGGTGCCGATATAGACGCCGCTCTTGTGCGCGATCGTGATGCCGCCCTGGACCGCGAGATTTTCGTCCGACTGCGACACGCCGCGAAAGCGATAGTCGCTGACAAGTCCGACCGATCCGCTGACCGTGACGTCCTTGGGTGGCGCCGTATCCTGCGCGAACGCAGGGGGTGCGGCAGCCAGCGCGAGGCCGCCGAAGAGGATAGTGGAGAAGCGCATCGTTTCCCTTTCGACACTGGAAATTCGATGTCCCCGCCTGCACCCGCGGACGCCGCATCTATCGAGGCGTGGCCTCCGAGCACGGTCTTTCCTGCGGTTTCAGATGAATGACAGTCGTTGATGCACTGCACAAGCGATTATTGCGCCAGGCGCGGTGTTGACACCATGGATGTTGCGCACCGGCCACACCGTCTCGGTCACAACGCTCGGGTGCGCGCCGGCCTATCGACGCAGGATCGGCGTGCGCCGCGGCGCTTCCCACCCCTCGCGCGCCAATTCGGGCATGTCCGCCTCGCGTTCGGGATAGCCGAGGCAGAGATAGCCGACGAACCGCCATCGCTCCGGCACGCCCACGATGTGCGCGATCCGCGCGGGGTCTAGGATCGAGACCCAGCCGAGCCCGATCCCCTGGGCGCGCGCGGCCAGCCACAATGTGTGGATCGCGATCACGGCGGAATAGGCGACGCTTTCCGGCATGGTCTGACGCCCCAGACCATGCCCCTGGCTTGGATCGGGTTCGACGAACACCGCGATGTGAACGGGCGCCTGCTCGAGCCCGGCGAGCTTCAACCGGGCGTAGAGCGCGGCACGCGTCTCGTCTTGCCGGGCCAGCGCGGCGGCGTTGCAGGCGGCAAAGTCCGCGCGGATCGCGTCGCGTCGCGAGGAGTCGTCGATCGTGACGAACCGCCAGGGCTGGCTGAGCCCAACCGACGGCGCGGCGTCGGCGACCGCGAGCAGCGCGTCGACTGCGCCCGCGGGCAGCGGATCGCGCCGGAACCGGCGGACGTCACGGCGCCAGCGGAACAGCAGGTCGAGCCTGGCCTGAAACGCCGTATCGAAGACCGGGCCTCCAGCGTCGGGCGGTTCTGTGTGCATGGCTGGCACGCTGTACCCGATCAAGTCCGGCGAGCAAGGTCGCTAGCCGCGCACCGCCCGAAATGCGGCGAGCCCCGCGTCGAGATCGGCGATCAGGTCCGCCGGGTCCTCGAGCCCGATCTGAAGGCGGATCATCGGCCCGGCGACCTCGCGGCGGGTGACGCTGCGATAGCGGTGCGGATCGACCGGCAGCGCCAGGCTTTCGAACCCGCCCCAGCTATAGCCGATCCCGAACAGCTCGAGCGTGTCGATCAGCGCGGCCCGCGACGCCTCGTCACCGCCGTCCAGCACGAACGAGAACAGCCCGCTCGATCCCTTGAAATCGCGCACGAACAGGTCGTGCCCCGGGCATCCGGGCAGGGCCGGATGCAGCACCTGCGCCACCTCCGGACGCGCCTCCAGCCACTGCGCGATCGCCAGCGCGCTCGATTGATGCTGGGCCAGCCGGACCGCCATCGTTCGCAGCCCGCGACTGCCGAGCCAGCAGTCGTCGGGACTGGCGATCTGCCCCAGCTGAAAGCTCGTCTCGCGCAGCGCCTTGAAATGGCCGGGCCCTGCCGTCACCGATCCGAGCATCGCGTCCGAATGGCCGACGACATATTTGGTGCACGCCAGGATCGTCAGATCGACGCCGTGGCCGATCGCCGGAAAGAACAGCGGCGTGGCCCAGGTATTGTCGAGCAGGGTCGTCACGCCGCGCGCGCGCGCGGCCGCGACAATGGCGGGGATGTCCTGCACCTCGAAACTGAGCGAGCCGGGACTTTCCATGAAGATCGCGCGGGTCTTCTCGCCGATCAGGTCGGCGATGCCCGCACCGATCAGCGGGTCGTAGAAGCGGGTCGTGATGCCGAACCGCTTGAGCAGGCCGTTCGCCATCCCGCGCGTCGGGTCATAGGCGCTGTCGACCAGCAGCAGTTCGTCGCCCGGCGACAACACCGAGAGCAAAGCCGCCGCGATCGCCGCGACCCCCGATCCATAGAGGAACGTGCCTTCCGCCCCGGGTTCGAGCGTGGTCAGCGCATCCGCAAGGCTCCACTGCGTCGGCGTCCCCTTGCGGCCGTAGAACAGCCGGTGATGCGTATCGCGGGTCGCGCTGTCGCGGAGATGGCTGACGGAGTCATACAGGATCGTCGACGCCCGCCAGACCGGCGGACTGACGATCGCCCCCTCCCCGACACCACGAGTCCATTCCGCGCGACGTCCGGCGAGCACCACCTTGGTGGCGTCGCCGACCGGCCTTGTCGTTTCGGTCATTGCGTTCCTGTCGCGTTCGCGCCCATTGCCTTCGGCGTCGACGGATCGCCGCCCCATTCCGACCAGCTGCCGTCGTACAGCGCGGCTTCGTTGCCAAGGAGGTGCGCGCCGAACGCCAGCACCGCCGCGGTGATTCCCGATCCACAGGTCGTGACGATCGGTCTGGCGAGATCGATGCCCGCGCGCTCGAATGTCGATCGCAGCGCGTCCCCCGTCTTCCACGTGCCGTCCGCGTTGAACAGCGTGGCATAGGGCAGCGACTTGGATCCGGGGATATGCCCCGATGTGGTGCCGGGTCGCGGGTCCGCCTCGGCACCGGTAAACCGGGCGGCGGAGCGTGCATCCACGACCTGCTCGGCGCCGCTCGACAGGTTCGCGGTCATCTGGTCCTTCGTGCGAACAGCCTTGTCGTCGGCCCAGATGGTGAAGTGGCGATGCCGCACCGCTTGCTTGCCCGACTCCGTCTCGCGCCCTTCGGCCTGCCATTTCGCCAGACCGCCGTCGAGGATCGCGACATTGTGCGCACCGAAGGTTCGCAGCATCCACCAGGCGCGTGCCGCCGTGCGCCAGGGCGAGCTGTCGTACAGCACGATGCGGCTGCCGTCGCCGAGCCCGAGCGACTGCATCCGGCTGGCGAACTTGGCGGGCGACGGCAGCATGTTGGGCAGGTCGCTGTCGGTGTCGCGAAGCTCGGCGAGGTTCATGAATACAGCGCCAGGAATATGCGCCGCCGCATAGTCCGCCGCGGCGTCGCGACCTTCGGCATAGGTTGCGTCGACGACCCTGAGATCGCCAGCGCCCGGGACGCTGGTCTCGAGCGCGTTCGCCAACCATTCGGTGCTCACCAGCGTGTCCATGCCCTGCCCTCCTGACGGTTGGCGTGGATAGTAACCGGCGCACAGTCGAACGTCGAGGCCGCGGCTCGGCGCCGTTCCGCCAGCTAGGTCTTGAAGGCCAGCCCGATCGTCACCGCCAGCCCGATCAGCGAAAGCATCTGGACGGTCGGCCAGTCGACCCAGCCGACCGCGTCGGGATCGCGCCGCCGATGGCGACGGCGGGCGCCCAGACCCGATGCGATCGCGAGCGCCGCAAAGCCGCCGCTCGCCGTCCACAGCAACGGTGCCATGTCAGCTCCCGAGCTTTTCCACCTTGTCCTGAAGACTGGCGAGTTCGGTGCGCAGGGCAGCGATCTCCTCGTCCTTCGTCGCCACCGGCCTGGCTGCTGGTGCGGGGGATGCTGCACCCGCAGCATTGCCGGGGGCAAAGGCCTGCGCTGCAACGTCGAACATCGCCAGATTACGCTTGGCAATGTCGGCGAAGGGCGAATGGGCAAACGCCCCCTCGACCGCGGTCTTGAACTGTTCCTGATTGCGGCGGAAACTGTCCATCGAGGCCTCGAGATAGCCGGGCACCATCTTCTGCATCGAATCGCCGTACATCGAGATCAGCTGGCGCAGGAAATTGACCGGCAGCATCGTCTCGCCGCGGCTTTCCTCCTCCATGATGATCTGGGTGAGGACGTTGTGCGTGATATCCTCTTCGGTCTTCGCATCGACGACCTTGAAGTCACGGCCCTCGCGAGTCATCGTCGCGAGATGATCGAGCGTGATGTAGGATGATGTTTCGGTATTATAAAGCCGCCTGTTGGCGTACTTCTTGATGATGACAAGCCCGTCGACCGTGCTTTGCTTCTTCATATGCAGCCCCTCCACGTGACCGGGGCAAACGCTACGCGCTTTGACATTGCGCCGCAACATGGTCCACGGCCGTTGCCGCTGTTCCTCGCCATGTTGCGCAACGAAACCGCAGCATCGCCCGACCGCCGCGCGCGGGCGCTGGCCGGGCTCGACCGCTATCAGGCCGCGCCCCGGGACCTGCCCCTGCCACCCCGCCCGATCCGCGCGTCGGCCGGCCGGGCGGTCCTGCGCGACTATGGCGGTGGCACTACGGGCAAGCCGGCGGTCATCGTCATACCCTCGCTGATCAACCCCGCGGCGATCCTCGATCTTTCCGCGGACACGTCGCTGATGCGGTGGCTGGCCGCGCGGGGATATCATGCGCACCTGCTCGACTGGGGAACGCCGGGGCCCGAGGATCGGGACCTCGACCTCGACGCGCATGTCGCGCGCATCCTCCTGCCCCTGCTGCAAGGATTTACCAAACCGCCGATCCTGGTGGGCTATTGCCTGGGCGGCACCCTCGCCGTCGCCGCTGCCGCCTTGACGCGGGTGGCGGGGCTGGCGACGATCGCCGCACCCTGGCATTTCGCCGGCTATGGCGAGATCGCGCGCGCGGAGATGGCGCGACTTTGGCGCGCCGCTGCTCCGTTCGCGCGCCAGACGGGGCTGTTGCCGATGGAAGTGCTGCAAAGCGGGTTCTGGCAGCTCGCGCCCGCGCAGACGATCGCGAAATACGAGGGGTTCGCCGACCGCGATCCGACCAGCCCCGGCGCGCGCGCGTTCGTCAGGCTGGAGGACTGGGCGAATGCGGGTGCGCCGCTCCCCGCCGCTGCCGCCGCCGCGCTGTTCGGGGACATGATCGCCCGGGACCTTCCTGGGCGTGGTCTGTGGCGGATTGCCGGTCGCCCGATCGCCCCGCGGGCATTGTCCTGCCCCGCGGTCGAATTCGTCGCGCGCAACGACCGGATCGTGCCCGCCGCCACCGCGATCGGGCTCGCGGACCGGCGCGACGTCGATGCCGGCCATGTCGGCATGATCGTCGGCAGCCGTGCCCGCGCCCAGCTGTGGGAGCCGCTCGCGAACTGGATAGATTCGCTCGGCTAGCGTATTGCATCCGCAAAACGAGAGGACCCGTCATGACCGCCACCCACCCCAGCGACATCGTCATCACCGCCGCCAAGCGTACCCCGGTCGGCAGCTTCCTCGGCGCCTTCGCCACCGTCCCCGCGCATGAGCTCGGCCGCACTGCGATCGAGGCGGCACTCGCGCAGGCGGGTGTCGACGGCGCCGATGTCTCCGAAGTGATCCTCGGCCAGGTACTGACCGCGGCGCAGGGGCAGAACCCCGCGCGTCAGGCGTCGATGGCGGCGGGCGTTCCCAAGGAAGTGCCCGCCTGGGGCGTCAACCAGGTCTGCGGCTCGGGGCTGCGCGCGGTCGCGCTTGCCTGTCAGGCGATCCAGACCGGTGACGCGACGATCGTCGTCGCCGGCGGGCAGGAATCCATGTCGCTGTCCGCGCACGCCCAGTCGATCCGCGGCGGGCAGAAGATGGGCAATCTCAGCCTTGTCGACACGATGGTCAGCGACGGTCTGACCGACGTGTTCAACGGCTATCACATGGGCATCACCGCCGAAAATCTCGCCGAGCAATATCAGGTTACGCGCAGCGAACAGGACGCCTTCTCGGTCGGCTCGCAGAACAAGGCGGAGGCGGCCCGCGGATCGGGCCGGTTCAAGGACGAGATCGCCGCGGTAACGATCAAGGGCCGCAAGGGCGACACGATCGTCAGCGATGACGAATATATCCGCGCGGGCGCGACGATCGAGAGCGTGTCGGGCGTCCGGCCGGCGTTCAAGAAGGACGGCACCGTCACCGCGGCGAATGCGAGCGGCCTCAACGACGGCGCCGCCGCGCTGGTGCTGATGCGCCGCGACGAGGCAGAGCGCCGCGGCAGTCCGGTGCTCGCGACGATCCGAAGCTGGGCCTCCGCCGGCGTCGACCCGTCGATCATGGGCATCGGCCCCGTCCCCGCCACGCGCCGCGCGCTGGAGAAGGCCGGCTGGACGATCGCCGATCTCGACCTGATCGAGGCGAACGAGGCGTTTGCCGCCCAGGCTCTGTCGGTCGGCAAGGAGCTCGGCTGGGATGCCGACAAGGTCAACGTCAATGGTGGCGCAATCGCGATCGGCCACCCCATCGGCGCCAGCGGCGCGCGCGTGCTGACGACGCTGATCTACGAGATGGAGAAGCGTGACGCGAGCAAGGGCCTTGCCACGCTGTGCATCGGCGGCGGCATGGGGATCGCCATGTGCCTCGAACGGTAAAGATTACCGTTGCCGCGTTTATGAGCCTCAAACGAAAAAGGGGCCGCTCGGTAAAACGAGCGGCCCCTCTTCAAATTATAGCCGGCTCAGAACTTTCCGGCAACGCTCACTGCAAATCGACGACCGATCAGGTCACTATAGCTCGCCGGGATGATGATCCCGTTGTACTTTTCGCCGACCCTGTTGAACAGGTTGGTCACGGCAAAGGTAACCCGGAAACGATCGCTTGCGTTGATGTAGACGCTCGGATTGACCGTCACGAAATCCTTGAGCTTGTCGATTTCGCGAAGATCGGCACCACGGCTGACGCGAGAGAAAAGCTGCTCGCCGGTATAGTTGAACGAGGTCGAGATGCCGAAGTCGTCATGAAAATAGGAAAGGTTGTACTGGCCCTGAAACGTCGGATCGCCCAGCGTTCCGTCGGTCCGCACGGGGGCAACGCCGGTGATGTCGTTGACGCGCTTGAGCGAGACGAACAGATTTCCCCGCATCCCGACCGAGCCAGGAATGCCCAGACCCGACAGCGAACGATTATAGGTGAGTTCGGACTGGATCCCTTCAAACTTGATCTTGTTTCCGTTGACGAAACCACTTCCGACACCTGGGTTTAGGGGGTCGTTGACCACCTGGCCGCCATTGTTGCCACCGTTCGCCGATGCGCCGCCTTGTCCCTGTGCATAGCGTCGGATCTGTGAGCAGAACGCATTGCCGTTCGCCGGATCGGCGGCGTTGAACGTCGAATTGTCGAAACACGCCGATGCGATCTGCGCGACCGTCAGGCTGGCAATTGGATCCGAGATCTTGATGTTCACATAATCGACCGTCAGCGTCAGGTTGGGAATGAAACGCGGCTGTAGAACGACACCGTAGGTGAAGCTCTTCGCCACTTCATTCGCAAGCCCGACATTGCCCCCGTTGCGTCCCGGGACGGTGGCGGCTGCGGCATCCAGTGGCGTGGCATTCGGGAATGCCGACAGGAAGGCCGCGCAGTTGCGGGCACGGTTTTCGGGCGCGGCACCGGCATTGATGTTGGCAGGCGAACACAGGTCGGGAACCGTGGTGAACACGTTCGCAACGGGGGAGAACAGTTCGGTGATGGCAGGTGCGCGGAACGACTTCGTATAATTGCCGCGCAGCGCGATATCCCGGATCGGCGCGAACGACACGCCGCCTGCATAGGCCGTGAAACCGCCATTGACGGTGTTGTTGACGTGACGGCCGCTGGCATTCAGTTGAAGCGAATGCAGGAACGACAACCCGTTCTGCGCCGTGACGATCGGAAGGATGACTTCGCCGAACACCTCGTCGACATTGTATCGTCCCGCGACCGGAAGAATGGCGACAGCACGACCCTGCCCCAGTTGCTCGAACGTGCTGGGGGTGAAACTTCCGCGCTCCTCGCGATGCTCATAGCCCAGGTTGAAGCCGGTCTCGTTGCCGAACAGATCGAACGGGCTGCCGCCGACATTGACGTTGTAAACGATCTGTTCGAGCCGGCTCCTCGTGATGTTCTCGGATACGATGTACGACCGTGCCTCCGGGCTCGAAAGACCTTCACCCAACAGGTTGAGCGGCACGCAGGCGGCGTCTGCGACTGGCGTACCGCCCGGTGCAGCCTGCACCAACGGGGTTGCCGTGCACACGATCTGTCCCGAGGCGTTCCGCGTGACGTTCACCGCATTGATGAACCGCTGCGCGTTGATGTCCTGGCGCGTATCGCGAATATCAACCCGACCGATGTTGCTGCTGGCTTCATAGTTGAAACGACGACCACCAACATTGAAATCGCCGCGGACGCCGGCGACGGCACGATATTGCTTGTTGGTCGAGAAGCCCGTCAGGTCGGCCAGATCGAGCGATGCACGCGAGACCTGGAACCGCTGGACGCCGAGCGCCGTCAGCTGCGCGCGCGCCTGATCCGTCAGGAACGGGCTTGCGGTCGTGAACGTCAGCGCGCCGCTGAGACCGCCGAACAGGCTGCTGTTGAAGGTCGGCTGCTGAACCAGTTCGTCACCGCGCGACTGGAAATAGGTTGCCTCGATGAAGACCTTGAACGCATCGGAAAAGTCGTAACCGGCAAAGCCGTTAAACACGTTGCGCCGCAGATCGCTGGTGATCTGCGAATAATCGTTGAAGCGGAACCCGTCGCCGCCGCTGCCCTGCTGGACGCTCACGAACCGGATACCCCGGTTGAAGGGCACCAGATTGCCGCTGCGGTCGAATTGATAATTCTGCACTGCCGCCGCGACTGAGCCGGTCCCGTTCGCGTTGGCGAAGGCCGACGTGATCAGACCTCCACCGGTCAGCAACGGCAACGTCCGGTCGCGTACCAGGATCGATCCGGGAAATCCGTCAGTTCCAGAATCATTGAAACCGATTCCCGTGTTCACCCGGCCGTCATTTGCGGCGGTCGTACCAGCAGGGCGGCCGAGCTGTGCGGACTGCGCTGTCGAGGGATTGTCGGCCGATCCGATATTGTCGCGCAGAAATCCCCGTGAATTGTACAGCAAACCCTTTTGATAGTCGCGCGTATAGGCCAGCGTGATGTTACCGCGGCCATCGTCAAAGTCGAAGCCACCCGCCAGCGCCAAGTTGTAACGGAATGCGTCGCCTTCTTCCGTGACACCGCTCAATGCGGTGTAGCGGACGCCCTTCAGGCGGGTGTCGAGAATGAAATTGACCGTCGAGGCAATCGCGTCCGAACCATAGGTGGTCGCCCCGACCGTCGAGGTCTGTTCGATACGGTCGAGCAACAGCGTCGGAATGACGTTGACGTCGACCTGCGTCCCCGCGCCGCCCTGGTTGAAGATCGTCGTCACGTTGGACGATACCGAGCGGCGGCCGTTGATCAGCGTGAGCGTCCGGTTCGAACCCAGACCAAGTCCGTTGATAAAATTGACGCCTTGGCCAAACGAACCCTGCGCGCCCGCTGGCGTGATGCTGCCGCGAATGCCCGGCGTCTCGTTCAGCGCATCGGCGGCATTGGTCAGGCCGCGATTGGACAGATACTGATTGTTGATCACCGTGATCGGCACGGTGCCTTCGACGTTCGGCAGCCGGATACGCGATCCGGTGACGGTGATCTCTTCGGGGGCGGACTCGCGCCGCGTTGCGCCATCGGCGCCCACCGCCGGCTCGCCCGCGACCGGCGCGCACAGCGACCCATCGGCGAGACGCTCCTGGCCGGGCGTGCATTCAGGGGTGGTCGAGGTTTGTGAATAGGCGTTGCCGGAAAATCCCGCGGCCAAGACGGCAAGCGCGGATACGCGAACGAGCAGATTGCATCGCATTAGTTATATCCCCCTGTGAACACGTGATTTTCTAGGGAGACATCAGACGAAGATCGACCCTTACATGACGGAATTGTCATTTGGCGCCGCACGCGTTGTAAGAATGCAACATATTTGTCACAATATGTCGATTTATAATCTATGTTTGTTGTTAAAAACCTCCGCAAGGCCGCTTGGGTGTATTTTGGTTTAAACCCTATGGTTTGCGATCGCACGGCGGAAGCTGTGAGCCTCGTTGACAACGACGCGGCCGCTATCGCCTCGCTGCGGTGATAACGCCACCTCGCCTCTTCGAGTTCACAACATGGAATATGGAAGGGGATGTGTCGAATTGTTGCGTGAACGCTACAGTTTTGTGAAAACTCGGACTTCCGTTCATGCTGCAGCAATAAACCAATTGCGCGGCCAATCGCATGGCGTCACCCTCTCGCCATCGAATAGGGCATAAATGCCAACGCAAAGGGGTATTATGAAATTTTCTCGCTTTCTGGGCGCGACGGCGATCGTCGGCGCGCTTGCGGCACTGCCCGGCACTGCGCTGGCACAAACCGCACCGGATCAGGTCGCACCTGTTGCGGAAGCACCCCAGCGCGAAGCGTCACAGCCTGCGAACGACGAGATCCTCGTCACCGGGTCGCGCATCGCCAGCCCGAACGGCGAATCCGCGGTTCCCGTCAGCACGATCAGTGCGGTCGAACTGACGACGACCGCCAAGACGTCGATCGGCGACGTCCTGAACGATCTGCCGCAGCTCCAGAGCACCTATAGCCAGGCGAACTCGACCCGCTTCCTCGGCACGGCCGGCCTCAACCTGCTCGATCTGCGCGGCCTTGGAACGCAGCGCACGCTCGTGCTCGTCAACGGTCGCCGGCATGTCGGGTCCGACATCCTCAACAACGCCGTATCGGTCGACACCAACACGATCCCGACTGACCTGATCCAGTCCGTCGATCTTGTGACGGGCGGTAATTCGGGCGTCTACGGATCGGACGCGCTGGCCGGCGTCGTCAACTTCATCCTGAAGGACAATTACGAGGGTCTGCAGGTCCGCGGCCAGGGTGCGATCAGCGAGCGCGGCGATGCAGGATCCTATTTCGGCAGCGTCCTGGCGGGCAAGAATTTCGCCGACGGTCGCGGCAACCTCGCGGTCAATCTGGAATATTCGCGGCAGAATGCGCTCTACGCGTCGCAGCGCGACTATCTGCGCCAGGCCAACGGCTTCATCGCAACCGATTCCGACTCCGCGGGCGTCGCTACCGGTCAGACGAACCTGAACTATGACGGCATTCCGGATTCGGTGTTCTTCCGCGATATCCGGTCGGCAACGATCTCGGCCGGCGGTCTTGTCGCCTTTGCAAGCCCGACCGGCGCGTGCGGGCGCGACAACACGCCGACGGCGACGTTCAACAATGCCGGACGCCCCTTCTCGTGCAACTTCCTGTTCCAGTCGTCCGGCGCCCTGGCGCAGCAAACCGGCTCGCGTGTCGGCCTTGCCGCAACGGCCGGCACGGGCAGTGCCACCAACCCGTTCCGCGCCAGCGCGGTACCGGCCGGATCCTATCTGAGCGGCAATGGCGACACGCGCCGTGAAGGGCAGCTGATTCAGATCCTGCCAGAACTTAACCGGTACTCGGCCAATCTCATCGGCCATTTCGAGGTATCGGACGCCTTCGTCCCGTTCATCGAGGCCAAATATTCGCGCACCGATTCGGTCGGACAGGGGAGCTCGGGACCGGCCTTCTTCACCGGCCAAACGCTGGACCTTCTCTACGAGCGGCCGCGACTTGATAACCCCTATCTGTCGGCCGATGCGCGCAACACCATCGCTGCGCAGATCCTCGCAAGCGGTATCAATCCGACTACCAACGCACCGCTCACGGCCGCGAACATCACCGCGATCAACAACGGGTCCTTCCGCTTCATCCTGCGCAAGAACCTCACCGATCTGGGCGTCCGCACCGAAGCCGCGCGGCGCGAAACCTACCGTCTTGTCGGCGGTGTCCGGGGAACGTTCAACGACGACTGGCACTATGAGCTTGCGGGGAACTATGGCGAGTTCCGCGAAAAGACGAAGGTCATGGGCAATCTGAACCAGCAGCGCATGGTGCTTGCCCTAGACGCTGTCACCAATCCGGCAAACGGCCAGATCATCTGCGGATCGCAACTGCCGGGTACGGGTCAGGCGCGCGCCGATGCGTCCTTCGGCGGTGACATCGCCGGAAACGCAGCCGTCCAGGCGGCGGATATCGCCGCCTGCCAGCCGCTCAATCCGTTCGGCACCGGGAATATCTCGCAGGCGGCCAAGAACTACGTCCTTCAGGACACGGTCTCGAGTGGCAAGATCACGCAGCTTGACATCAACGGCTTCGTCTCCGGCGATCTGAGCCAGCTGTTCAGCCTGCCCGGCGGCGACATCGGCTTCTCGGTCGGCGGCGAATACCGGCGCGAGACGGCCTTCTACGAGCAGGATCCCTTGGTCTCGTCAGGCTACACCTTCTACAACGCGATCGGAAAGTTCGACCCGACCTCGTTCGAGGTCAAGGAAGCGTATGGCGAAATCCGCATACCGCTGTTGAAGGACATCACGCTCATCCGCGAGCTGACACTGAGCGGTTCGGGCCGCGTGTCGGATTACAAGGGCTCGGCGGGCACGGTTTACGCATATAGCGGCAACGCGACCTATACGCCGATCGATGGGATCCGTTTCCGCGGAAACTATTCTCGCTCGGTCCGTGCGCCCAACCTGTCCGATCTCTACTCGCCGCAATCGCAGAACTTCGCTAACGTCACTGATCCGTGCTCGGCGCGAAACGTCGCGGGGGGCACGCAGTTCCGGGCCGGCAATTGCGCCGCGGCGGGCATTCCGACCACCTACGACTATGTCTACGCACAGACGCTGGAGATTGTCAGCGGCGGCAATCCGCAACTCGACGTCGAAAAGTCGGATTCCTACACCTATGGCGTGCTGCTCCAGCCCAGGTTTATCCCGGGCCTGACGCTGTCGGTCGATTACTACAACATCAAGGTCAACAATGTGATCACCGCGCCATCGGCGCAGGGCATCATCAACAGCTGCTACGATTCGCCAACGACCGGCAACCAGTTCTGCTCGCTCTTCACTCGCGTTCCCGCGGGTCAGACCGGTGCTGTCGGTGAAGAGCAGTATCGAATCGTCGAGGGCAGCCTTCAGCAGACCTTGCTCAACTATGCAAAGCTGCAGGTTCGCGGCATCGACGTCGACCTGAACTACACGCACACCTTTGGCGATGTTCGCCTGAACAGCCACATCATCTACACGCACGTGCTGACCAACAGCTCGTTCACCGACCCGACGCAGCCGGGCTTTGCTGACACGACGGTCGGCGAAGTTGGAACGCCCAAGGATCAGGTCAACTGGAACCTTGGCGCTGATTTCGGCTCGGTCTTCGGCAACCTGCAGATGCGTTACATCACGAAGCAGTCGGTCGGGGCCGCCGAGAACCGTCAGTCGTTCCAAGGCCGCGTCCCGCAGAACCTCGACGATTTCGACATCCCCTACTACCCCGACGTGTTCTACATGGACGTGAAGTTCGGCGTGAACGTCACGCGCGAAACGAACTTCTACTTCGGCATCGACAACCTGACCGACCGCCTCCCGCCACTGGGCTCGACGGGCATCGGCGCCGGCACCGCGATCTTCGAGCCGCTGGGCCGCAAATTCTACGCCGGGTTCCAGGCGAAGTTCTGACCTGATCGCGATTTTCGCGACAAACGCTATCCCTTGGGGGGCGGTGATTTCCACCGCCCCTTTTTTTGTAACCCGCCGGTCCGCGGACACCTATGCGGTGCTTGCCGTGACCTAGTGCCGCGCCTTGCCCGCGCGAAGCGTCACGCAGATATACGCGGCGCGTCCCAAAGGCGCTGGAACCTAGTGCCCATCGCGGTCAGCAGTTCATATTGCGACATCCCCGACACAACGGCCGCATCCGGCAAGGCTACGTCAAAGGCGATCCAGTCCCCCTCGCACACAGTCGCCGAAGTCACGTCGATCGCGACGAGATCCATCGAGACCCGCCCGATCACTGCCAGCCGGTCCTGGCCATGCCATGCGGTGCCGCAATTGGAAAATCCCCGGAAATACCCGTCGGCATATCCAAGATTGACGACCGCGACATCGGTGTCGGCCTTCGCGGTCCATGTCGCATTATACCCGACCGCGTCGCCTGCGCGCACCCGCCGGACCTGCAGGATCTCCGCCTCGGGATAAACCACCGGCGTGATCACTTCGCCCAGTTCCCCTCGCGGCACCCCGCCATACACCGCCAATCCCGGCCGTGTCAGATCGAACGCATAGTCGTGCCCCAGCGCGATACCCGCGGAATTGGCGAGACTCATCCGCCGCGCCCCCGTCATGCCCTGCAACGCCGCAAACCGATCGCGCTGCAGCGCGTTCATCGCCGCGTCCTCATCGGCGCAGGCGAGATGGCTCATCAGCGTCTCGATCGTCAGTCCGTCGAGCAGTCCGTCGGCAAGATCCTGCGCGGACACGCCGAGGCGGTTCATCCCCGTGTCGACCATGACGTCGCACGCGCCGCCACCCGCCGCCTTCCAGCGCGCGACCTGTGCGGGCGTGTTCAGCACCGGACGCGCGACCCCGGCGCGGGCCGCCGCCATGTCCTCGTCGCGGACGCCGTGCAGGACGGACACCGCGAGGCCGAGCGGCGCCAGCTCGACGGCCTCGCGCCAGTTGGAGACGAAGAAGTCGCGACACCCCGCCCCCGCCAGGCGCCGCGCGACCTCAACCGCGCCCAGACCATAGCCGTTCGCCTTGACCGCCGCACCGCACGCGGCGCGGCCACTCATCCGGTCGAGCGTCTGCCAGTTGCGGACGAGAGCGTCGCCGTCGAGGCGCAGGCGGAGCGGGGCGGGAATATCGATCACCCGCGCGGGATAGAGCGCTCGCGCGGCATCGTCGATGACCTTCCCGCCTCCCCGCCCTCGCCCGGCCCCGATCCGTCCGTTACCGCATGGCGTAGCGCAGCCCGATCCAGAGCGTGCGCGGCGTTGCACGTTCGACGATCGTGCCGCTGCTGATCCCCGCCTCGACCGTTTCATCGAACAGGTTTTCCGCGCGCGCCTCGACGACCAGGGCGCGGGTGATCGGATAGGCCGCATAGGCATCGAGCGTGGTCGCGGGATCGAGGCTGCGGCTGTTCTGATCGTCGTCGAACTGGCGCGCGACATGGCGCACCGTCAGCGATGCGGCGGCGGCATCGCGGCGCCAGTCGACCGTCGCCGATACTTGGTCGCGCGGCGTCTGGGCCGGACGCAGCCCGTCGAGCGCGATCGCGGCGGCCGAGGCGTCCACGGTCGAATTGACGTGCGACCACGAAGCCTGGACGCCGATCGGGCCTGGGCGATACGCGGCATCGATCTCGAACCCGTGTGCGCGGATCGCGTCGAGGTTGCGGCGGACGCGCGACGCGCTGGTCGCGGTCGACGACAGCGTGACGTTGGCGATCGCGTCCTTCAACCTGTTGTAGAAATAGGTCGCGGCGATGCTGACACCCGGCGCGGGCGCCAGCGTGACCCCACCCTCGACCCCGGTCAGCCGCTCTGGCGACAGCAGCGCATTGGCCGCGGTCGTATCGTTGCCGACGCGGAACGGGCGATAGAGTTCGTTGAGCGTCGGCAGCCGCCAGCCGCGATAGCCCGCGACACGCAGCGTAACCGCGTCGACGGGACGATAGGCGATCCCTGCGCGGCCCGTCGTTTCGGTGCCCTCGCGATCGGCATAGCGCAGGTCGGTGACCGGCAGCCCGCCGGCAAGCGGGCGTTCCGACAGATAGCCCTGATCGATCGTCCAGCGGTCGATCCGCCCGCCAAGGCTGAACGTCACATCGCCCGCGACGAGACTGCCGTCCGCGAACAGCCCCGACGTGGTCGAACTGCCCCCCGCTTCGCGTCGCCGCGTCGGATTGCCGCCGGCAAAAAAGAACAGCTCCTGCGTCTTGCCGCTGACGTCGCGAATGTCCGCGCCGAGCCGCAGGGTGATCGCCTCACCTAGCGGCGGGAGAAGCTCGAACCGCGCACCGAGCCCGGTCGCGGGCGTATTATACTGGTCGAGCGACTGGGTCGTCGCGCTGCGTGCCGCATTAATGCTGCCAAAGCTCGAGGCAAAGGCGCGAGTCTGAAGATAACCGAGCAGCGAATAGCCCCAGCGCCCCCGGCCGACTAGCCGCAGGCTGGCATCCGCGCCCTCGCTGCGATTGTCCGTGAAATCGGAACCGCGGTCGCGCGTATCGGTGAAGGCGCTCGCGTTCAGCTGCAGTTCGGTGGTCGCGTCGACGGCGATCACCGTGCGCACCGCGCCCGATGCCTGCTCATACGGTGCCGGACGATCGACTGCGCCGCGCGACCCCGCAACCGTCGGCGTGAAGCCGTCGCCGCGCGCATAGGCGCCCGACACGACCGCGAAACCGCCGTCGCGGACCAGCGCCGCCGAGGCCTGCGCGTCGACCGAATCGCGGCTGCCATAGGCGATGCCCGCGTGGAACGGGGTCAACTGGTCGGGACTGGCGCTTTCGAGCTCGACGGTGCCGGCAAGTGCGCCCGGCCCCTGATAGCCGCTGCCGCCGCCACGCGTGACGCGGATCCGGCCGAGCCGGCCCGTCGCATAGGCGGGAAACGCGACCCAGCCGCCGAACGGGTCAGCTTGCGGGACGCCATCGAACAGCAGCAGCGCGCGGCTCGACGCATTGCCGCCGATGCCGCGCAGCGAAATGCCTTGGCTGGTCGGGTTGGCGCTGCGTGAATCCGAGCGCCGGAACTGCTGCAGCCCCGCGACATCGGCGAGCACGGTTTCCAGCCGGTTGCTCGCGCTCGACTGGATGCGGTCGCGCTCGATCGTGACGATGTCATAGGCCCGGTCGCCGGGTGCATCCGCCAAGCCACGCCCGGTGACGACGATCACCGGCGGCGTCTCGGCGACGGGCGATGGGGCGACGTTTTGCGCGATGCCCGGCGTCGGGAGCGCGAGCGGAAGGAGAAGGACGGCGGACAGGCGACGCGATCGCGCGATAATGGTCATCGCGGGCTCATGCCAGCATTGCACCGCCGGCGAAAAGCCTCTTTCGCCAAAGACCCGACGCCAGGGCAAAGGCGGGCTGCGTCAGACGAGTTCGACCGCGACCGCCGTTGCCTCGCCGCCACCAATGCACAACGCCGCCACGCCCTTGCGCAGACCGCGCGCCTTGAGTGCGGCAACCAGCGTGGCGATGATCCGCGCGCCGCTTGCACCGATCGGATGGCCGAGCGCGGTTGCGCCGCCATTGACGTTCAGCCGGTCACGCGGGATTGCGAGGTCGCGCATCGCGATCATCGCCACCGTCGCGAACGCCTCGTTCACCTCGAACAGGTCGACGTCCCCGACCGTCCAGCCCGCACGGTCGAGCACCTTGCGGATCGCCGAGACGGGCGCGGTCGTGAACTGCGCGGGGGCGTGCGCATGCGCAGCGGTCGCGACGATCCGCGCCTCCTGCGCCAGCCCCAGCCGCGCGGCGACGCTCGCCCGCGTCAGGACCAGCGCCGCGGCTCCGTCCGAGATCGAGGCCGAGGTCGCCGCGGTGATCGTCCCGTCCTTGGCAAAGGCGGGGCGCAGGCCCGGGATCTTCTCGGGCTTTGCCTTGCCCGGCTGCTCGTCCTCGACGACCGCGACGTCACCGCCGCGCGTCTTGACCGTCACCGGCACGACCTCGTCGCGGAAATGCCCCCCGGTGACCGCCGCACTCGCCCGCGCCAGGCTTTCGAGCGCGAACGCGTCCTGGTCCGCCCGCGTGAACTGATAGGCCCCCGCCGTGTCCTCGGCGAACGCGCCCATCGGCTTGCCCTTCTCATAGGCATCCTCGAGACCGTCCAGCATCATCGAATCGGATACGACGTCATGGCCGATCCGCGCGCCGCCGCGATGCTTGGCGAGCAGGAAGGGCGCATTCGTCATGCTTTCCATTCCGCCCGCGACAACCACGTCGACGGTCCCGGCGGCAAGCGCCTCGAACCCCATGATCGCGGCCTGCATTCCGGATCCGCACATCTTGTTGATCGTGGTGGCTTCGACCGAATCGGGAAGCCCCGCACCGAGTGCCGCCTGCCGCGCGGGCGCTTGTCCTAGCCCGGCGGGCAGGACACAGCCCATATAGATGCGGTCGATCACCGCCGGGTCGACCCGCGCCCGCTCGACCGCCGCCTTGACCGCGGTCGCGCCGAGTTCGGTCGCGGTGACCCCTGACAGGGCCCCCTGGAATCCACCCATCGGCGTGCGGGCATAGCTGGCGATGATGATCGGATCGTCGGTCATGGTGATCGTTCCTGTAAACGGCATGCGGCGTGCGCCAGTGGACCGGGGCCGGCGTCGCCGCGCACGGGCGCGGACCATACCGGATCATCCAAAGTCGCTGCAACCGACGCTCTGAGCGCCCTGCCATACCCGCCGCGAATGGTGTGTCAACACCACCGCGCCGCCGTGGCGCGCTGCCCCGAATTGCCGCACTCAGGACGTCGCGCCCCCGGCCCGACGCGGTACCCGCGCAACGAACCGCCAGACGCGCGCGTTCACAGGGCATGGTCAATCGACCGTGCCCAGACTTGGAAGCGTCACCGGCCAGCATAAGCCGGGACCCGAAAGGAGACGAACATGACCCATATGCTGCTCGCCGGCCTCGCGCTCGCGACCGCCGCCACCATGGCCGCACCGACCATCGAACACACGACGCGGGTCGATCATCACAGCGGCCCCGTGGAGGTCCGTTATCGCGGCGCGGTCGTCGTCGAACACCGCCAGATCGGCGCGGTCGCACCCGCCGGACAATCCTCGACGCTGCGCTGTGCCTGGACCGCCAATATGATCGTCGATCGCCATGCCAAGGCGTCGTCGGGGACGCTGATGACGCGCAACTTCGCGCGCGATGGCGTAGCGGCGGGCCACCAGCCGGGATGGTGCAGCAGCAGCCGCGCCGCGATCGCGCGCGAGGTCGCCGCGAAGACGCGCGACCTGCATCACGACGTGACCGCGATGGCACAGGAAGACCATGACGTACTCCGCGCCGAACTCGATCAGATCCACGGAGCGTTGGCCGCAGGATGACGCGCCCCTTCACGCACACACTCGCGCTGACCCTGTGCAGCACGGCAGCCTTTCTCCCAACGTCCGTGCAGGCACAGGTCGCGCCCTCCGGCGGGATCGAGGTCGTCACCGACGAAGCACGCCGCGGTCTCAGCTGGAGCGAGGGCCGCGCGGTACTGTCCGCGGATGCGGCGGCCTCGCTCGGCAGGATCGACGCGACAGCGCGCGTGACGACGCTCCGCAACGCCGACCGCCACGCGGGCGCCGACGCGGTCGTCGACGTCATGCTGGCAACCGGGTGGGATCTGGGCGCAGTCACGCTCCGGACGTCCGCGACCGGGCATCTGTTCGGCGGCGCGCGCACCGGGATGGACTATGCGGAGATCGGCGCGTCCGCGCGGTACAGCTATGGTCCAGCCCGCCTGGTCGGCGGGATCGAGTTCGCCCCGTCGCAGGATGCGCTGGGGGGCAGCAACGTCTATCTTTATGCGAATGCCGATGCCGGGATCCCCGGGACGCCCTACACGCTGCTCGCGGGTATCGGGCACTCCTCGGGCACCACGACGGATCCGCTGCGCATACAGCGGCTGCGTCCCGGTGGCAGCTATACCGATTGGCGGTTTGGCGTCGAACGCCAGCAGGGGCCGCTGACGCTCGGGGTCGATTATATCGGCACCGACATCGCGCGCGCCGATGCGACCGGCCCGTTTGCGGATGCGCGACACAGCGGCGACCGTATCGTCGCCCGCGCGCGGCTGGGCTTCTGATCCCGCGGGAGCGCACTGATCCGCGCTCCCGAGTCCGGCCCCCTTGAAGGGCCGTGCTCACAAAGATCCAGAAATGACATGATGGGGTTTGGGAAGCCCGGACGTCCCTGAGGACATCCTCTGCTTCGAATTATCCCTACCCGGCTTTCTGTCTGCAAAGACGAGAAAGACCGGGTAGGGTCAATTCCATGGTGGGCGTGGCAAGGATTGAACTTGCGACCCCTGCGATGTCAACACAGTGCTCTACCACTGAGCTACACGCCCGCCGGAGCGCTCCACTAGCCGCGCTTATCGCGGGGCGCAAGCGCTCAATTGAAGCTTGTTGCATTATCCATCTCGAACAGCCGGTCGACCTCGGCCACCAGGTCGCGGAGATGGAAGGGTTTGGACAGCACGCGCGCCTGCGGCATCGTCTTGCCCGCCTTCAGCGTGACCGCCGCAAAGCCGGTAATGAACATGACGCGAAGATTCTTGCAGAGCTCGCCAGCACGCTGCGCCAGCTCGATGCCGTCCATCTCGGGCATCACGATGTCGGTCAGCAGCAGGTCGAACGTCTCGGTCTCGAGCAGCGGAATCGCCGCGGTGCCACGGTCGACCGCGGTCACCGCATACCCCGATCGCTGCAGGGCGCGGGTAAGATATTCGCGCATGACCTGATCATCCTCGGCCAGCAGGATTCGCAACATCGATATATTCCCGTGATTTAGCGGTCCGTTACTCCATAAGCAGTTAAGATTTCCAGATCGTTTGCCCGTTCATGCAATGCGCCCTACGCTTTTCCGCATGCCGTCCCCTTCGTTCACGCGCTTCGGCGACCTGCCGCCTGCCAGCCCGGTGGTGATGTCGGTACCGCATGCCGGGCGCGACTATCCGCCCGCCTTGCGCGAGGCGTTGCGCGTCCCGTTCGACACCGTGGTGGCGCTCGAGGACCGTCATATCGACATCGTTGCCACCCGGGCACGGACGGTCGAGACGATGATCGTGCAGACCCGGGCACGCGCCTGGATCGACCTGAACCGCAGCGAGGCCGAGCGCGATCCGCGCGTGGACGAGGGGGCGAACCCGATGGCGCAGCCTCAACCCTCCGCCAAGCTGCGAAGCGGCCTCGGCCTGGTACCGCGTCGGGCAGCCGCCGCGCCCGATCTCTGGCGGCGCCGGTTTACGGACGCGGACATCTCCAGCCGGATCGCCAACGACCACCGCCCCTATCATGACGCGGTGCACGACGCGCTGGCTGCAGCGCAGGCGAAGTTCGGGATCGCGATCCTCCTCGACGTCCATTCGATGCCGCCGCTCTCGGCGGCGGGCGTACCGGGCGGCAGTCCGCCCCGCATCGTGCTGGGGGACCGTTTCGGCCGCAGCGCCGACCCGCGCTTCCTGGCCTGCCTCGAGACCGAGATCGCGGACACAGGCCTGCCCTTTGCCCGCAACGCGCCCTATGCCGGGGGGCATATCCTCGAACGGCACGCGCGCCCCACTGCGGGGATCCACGCGATTCAGCTCGAATTCGATCGGTCGCTCTATCTCGATCGCCAGTTCGACGGCTTGGGCACCGGCGTAGATGCGACGGTGCGGCTGCTCAAGGCCCTTCTCACGGCCTTGACGAACGAGGCGCTGGCCATGGGCGCATCGGCCACCACCCGGGCCGCAGCGGCCGAATAAGGGCCAGCGCTAGCGACACCGATCCCCCGCAGCGGGACCCTAGCTCGGCACATAAAAAAACCACCCCGTGCGCGAAGCACGAGGTGGCCAAGGTTCAGGGAGGAGGCACGCTAGAAGCGTGCCGTACGACGCCGCGAAAGGGGGGGACACGGTGCCGTACAGGTCTAAAATGGGCGAGCGGGATTTTGGTTCAACCCCGACGCGAAAAATTCTGCGCCGCAACGATCGCAGCCCGGGATCCCGGCGCGAGCGCGCGGTATCTGGTGCGCCGACCGACCGCGCTGCGATCGGTCGGCGCGGACGGATCAGCCGCCGAGCTGCGGCAGCGGCGTCTTGCCGAGCTGGACCTGGCGGGCGAAGATGTCGCGCATCAGCGCGAGCGAGAACAGGTGGGCGTACAGCAGCGGCAGCATCCCCGACTTGCTGATCTTGCGCAGCGCATCGCCGCGCAGGTCGATCAGCTTTTCCTCGTTGACCATCTGGAACCCGCGATAGACGAAGGGCTGCTCGGCGCCGTCGGGCTGGATCGAGACTTCGCCGTCCATCAGCAGGCCGAGTTCGCGCAGCTCCTTCATGAAGTTCTGCGTGCGCGCGCCGGCCTGTTCGAACGATTCGTTGAACGCCAGGATCGACTTGGTGACCTCGGTCGGCGCGCCATCCGCGAACAGCGCGTCGCCCTCGTCGAACGCACCGAGCGCATCGGAGGTCGGATCGAAGCAGAGCGACAGCTCCTGCGCATCGGGATGCAGCCGCGCGAGCATGTACGGATAGCGGCGGATATAGGCGGGAACGTAGAAGGTGTTCTCGGTCAGCTTGCCGTCGTCGCCGATGAAGACGTTGACGCCCTCGTTGAGGCCCATCAGCGCCAGCGGGATCGCATCGTCGCCGACCGAGAAGACGATCGGCATGTGACGCTGCACCAGCGGGAATTCGTCGACGGTGATCGGGATCGCATGCTGGCCGACGAGGAACGGCGCGCTCTCCTGCGGGCGAACCTTGTAATCGGCGTGCGTGTCGCTCGAAAGCGGCTCCAGGCCATTGTAGAAGAGCGGAAGCTGCGGTGCGCTGGCCATCATGTATCTCCAGTGTTTCGTCAGAGGATCTGGGCGGCAGGACGCCGGCGATTGGCGCGAGGCTCTATGGCGTGACGCCTGCCCGTGCAAGCGTGACGAGCTTGCCGGGGTTCAGCAGCCCGTGCGGATCGAATGCGGTCTTCACCGCGCGCAGGATCGTCAGCCGTGCCGGCGACGACAACCGCTCCAGCTCGCTGATCTTCATCTGGCCGATCCCGTGCTCTGCGGAGATCGATCCTCCGGCCGCGACGACCAGATCGTCGACGAAGCGCGTCACGACCGGCGCATCCTCGGCATACCAGCGCGCGGGATCAGTGCCCTGCGGGGCGCGGACGTGAAAATGGACATTGCCGTCGCCCAGATGGCCGAACCCGCTGGCATGCGTGCCGGGAAACCGCGCGTCGCAGGCTCGCGCGGCATCGATCATGAAGCGCGGCATCGCCTCGACCGGGACCGAGATGTCGTGCTGTGTGGCGGGGCCGAGCGCGCGTTCTGCCGCCGAAAGGGAATCGCGGATCCGCCAGAATGCCGCGGCCTGCGCTTCGCTGGCGGCGATCACGGCATCCTCGGCCTGCCCTGCCTCCAGCGCGGCGCCCAGCAGCCGTTCGAGCAGCGCCGCGGGGGTCTCGCCGTCCATGGACGGTGTGGTTGCCTCGATCAGGGCATGCCAGGCATGGTCGCCGTCGAGCGGCGCACGCGTTCCCGGGAGATGCGCGACCGCTGCCGCTAGCGTCTCGCGGGGCAGGATCTCGAAGCTTTCGACACGGTCGGTCGCCGCCTGCAAGCGGCGGAGCAGCCGGAGCGCGCTGTCGGGTCCGGAGACCCCGACCCAGGCGACCGCGCGTGCGGCCACGGCTGGCACTAGCCGCAACGTGGCTGCGGTGACGATCGCCAGCGTTCCCTCGGATCCGACGAGCAGCTGATCGATGTCGTAGCCGCGATTGTCCTTCTTCAGCGCGGACAGGCCGTCATGGACGCTGCCGTCGAGCAGCACCGCCTCGACCCCTGCGACCAGTCCGCGCATCGTCCCGAACCGCAGCACCTGCGTGCCGCCGGCATTGGTCGAGACCAGGCCGCCGATCGTCGCGCTGCCGCGTGCGCCGAGCGTCAGCGGGAACCGTTGACCGACCGCCTGTGCGGCGTCGTCGAGATCAGCGAGGATTGCGCCGGCCTCCACCACCGCGAGACCGCCTTCGGGATCGATCGACCGGATGCGGTTGAGACGGCGCAGCGACAGCAGGGCGGCACGGCCATCGGCGGGCGGCGTCGCCCCGCCGACCATCGACGTGTTGCCGCCCTGCGGTACCAGCGGGACGCGGAACGCCAGCGCGGCCTGGGCGATCGCCGATACCTCGGCAACCGACGACGGAGCGAGCATCAGCGGGGCTGCACCATGGAACCGGCCGCGCCAGTCCTCAAGCCAGGGGGCGATATCTGCGGCATCGGTGACGATGGACTTGCGCTCGAGCTGCGGGGCAAGCGCATCGAGCATCTGTGTCTGTTCGGGCGTCATGACTGCGCCGCTAAGCGCAATTCACCTCCCGTTCAACGATCGCGGTTAACGCTGCTTAGCGACATCATGATTCACCCTGCGCTTCCCGCCTCCCTCCTCGCCCTCACCGCCCCCCTCGCGGCCGTGGCGAACCCCGCCGCGCCGACCCGCGCGCGCGTCGAGATCACGCAGGTCTCGATCCACGAGCGCATCATCATCCGCGTCCCCCGCATGTTCAGGCGATCGGCCCAACCCGTCGGTAGCGCGCCCTTGTCGAAGCCGCGCGAGTGGAAGGAGCGCAAGGGGCCCAAATGCGTCGCCGTCGCGGAGATAGCAGGCGCCTTTCTCGGCCAGCCGGGCTCGGTCGATCTCGTCATGCAGGACGGCACGCGATTGCGCGCGAAGCTTGATGGCGACTGCAAACCACTCGACTATTATCCGGGCTTCTACCTGCGGCCGAGCGGTGACGGTCTGATATGTCGCGATCGCGACGCGATTCGCATGCGGTCCGGCGCGCGCTGCGAAATCGATGACTTCAAGACGCTGAAGCTCAAGCAATAGACAAGACCGTACGGGTGATGTGCGACTTTCGTCGTGCCGCCACCCGCTTTCCTTGACATTTTGCTGGAAATCCGCGAGCGGCGGGGCGCTTGAGGGAATAATGCGCGCCCTCCTTTTCCCGGACATATAAATGAGCTTTGCCGATCTCGGCCTTTCCGAAGAACTCCTGAAGGCGGTCACTGACGCCGGCTATACCGAGCCGACGCCGATCCAGGCCGGCGCGATCCCTTCGGTTCTGATGATGCGTGACATCATCGGCATCGCCCAGACGGGCACCGGCAAGACCGCGTCGTTCGTGCTGCCGATGATCGACATTCTTGCCCATGGCCGAAGCCGCGCCAGGATGCCGCGCTCGCTGATCCTTGAGCCGACCCGCGAACTGGCCGCGCAGGTTGCCGAAAACTTCGAGAAATACGGCGTCAATTCGCATCTCTCGATGGCGCTGCTTATCGGCGGCGTGTCGATGGGCGACCAGCTCGCCGCGCTCGAAAAGGGCGTCGACGTCCTGATCGCGACGCCGGGCCGGCTGATGGACCTGTTCGGCCGCGGCAAGATCATGCTCAACGGCTGTTCGCTGCTGGTCATCGACGAGGCGGACCGGATGCTCGACATGGGGTTCATCCCCGACATCGAGGAAATCTGCACCAAGCTGCCCAAGTCGCGCCAGACGCTGCTATTCTCGGCAACGATGCCGCCGCCGATCAAGAAGTTGGCGGACAAGTTTCTCTCGAACCCCAAGACGATCGAGGTCTCGCGCCCTGCATCGACCAACCTCAACATCAAGCAGTATCTGGTCCCGGTCGCCAGCCAGACCGCGAAACGCGAGACACTGCGCCGGATCCTGGCGCAGGACGAGGTCACCAACGCGATCATCTTCTGCAATCGCAAGACGACCGTGCGCGACCTCAACAAGGTGTTGAAGCAGGCGGGTTACAAATCCGGCGAAATCCATGGCGACATGGAGCAGCCCCAGCGCCTCGCCGAACTGGACCTGTTCAAGAACGGTGCGGTGACGATCTTGGTCGCCTCGGACGTCGCCGCACGTGGTCTGGACATCAAGGGCGTGTCGACCGTCTTCAACTATGACGCGCCATGGCATCCCGACGATTATGTCCACCGGATCGGCCGAACGGGCCGCGCGGGCGCGACGGGCACAGCCTATACCTTCGTCGCACCCGACGATTCCGAAAATATCCAGAATATCGAAAAGCTGACGGGCCAGACGATCGAGCGGCTAAAGCTGTCCGAGCCGAGAGCGCTGGCTCCGGCGGCTACCGCGTCGTCCGATAGCAATGAAGAGCTGCCACCGCGGCGCGAGCGGTCGCGGACGCGGCGGGTGCCGCGTGCCGATGTCGTTGCCCATGCCGTCGAGGACGAAGTGATGGCAGCTGCCGAAATCGCAGCGCCCATGGCCGCTGCCACGCCGAAACCATCGCGCTGGGCTCGGACGCCGATTGACGAACCGGTCCCTGCCGCACAGCCTGCGCTTCCCCGTGTTGCTCCGGCAATGCCCATCGCGCCGGTCGCGGAACGTCCTGTCGCGGCCCCGGTGCCGACAGTGCCGCCAGCACCGTCGACCGCCATGCCCGAGCAGGCACGCGAGCCAAAGGTCGATCCCGTGCGGGCGACCCGCCGCAGTACCGTGCCCGACGCGCCGGTTGACGGGTGGAACGGCCCCTTCCCCAGCTTCCTGAATGCCGTGATTGGCGGATACGAGTGATGCCGAGAGACTAACTTCAGGCTTGCCCACCATAGGAGCGATAGAGACACAAGCGCGCGCTCGCCGTTTTGATCGTCGATCCACGCGGCGATCGCCTTGGGAGTGCGGGGGCACGTGGCCGAGTTGACGAATGCCCGCGCGATGGGGCCACAGGCGCTGGCGGGTTAGCTCGCGTCCTAGGCCGCCTGATCGGGCATTCGACCTCCTAGCGCAACTTCATGACGCCATCTTGGCCATAGCGTCATCATCCAGCGCTGCTGCCCGCCGATGGGCCGCGCGTTCGGTCAGGCGGGCGGCATAGGCCTCGAATGCTGCAAGCTTCGGCATCGTGCCGAACTGTAATCCCCATATGACCTGGGCACCCACATAGACATCGGCTGCCGTGAAGCGTTCGCCCGCGATATAGCTATGCGCCGCAACGGCATGCTCAAGTCCGGCGATCGCGGCCTCGAAACTTCCATAACCGACCATCCGCTGCTGCGTCTCGGTCGGGACCACGCCGAGCGATCGGTTGGTGATTGCCGCCTCCAGAGGCCCGGCCGCGTAAAATAGCCATCGATAATAGTCGGCCCGCTCGTCAGCCGTCGGCGCCAATTGCGCCTCGGGCACGGCGTCGGCCAGATAGGCGCAGATCGCGCCGCATTCGGTAACGACGTGGCCGTCATGGACGATAGCGGGCACCTTGCCCATCGGATTAACCGAAAGATACGGCGCCGCCTTCATCGTCGTCGCATAATCGAGCATCACCGTATCGTAAGCGGCCCCGGTCTCCTCAAGCATCCAGCGAGCAATACGCCCCCGCGACATCGGATTCGAATACAGCGTCAACGTCATGGCTCGCCCCTCAAGAACATAGAGTGAACGATGGTCTCATGGCGATGCCGTGCCGTCAAGATGCGATCGCGGATCGCACCCAGCGGGTTGTGCCGTCGAACGAAGCAGCCATGAATCTTACGCCAGCGCCGTCGCGAACAGCGCGAGCATGCGGCCCCACGCACGGTCCGCCTGCACCGGATTATAGACCTTGCTGTCGGGCGGGCACCATCCGTGCATCGTTTGCGGATAGACCTCGATTTCGGCCGGACGCTTCGCTGTCGCGAAGGCCGCCCGCAGCACGTCCTTCTCGGTCGGTGCGCGCGCATCATCGTTCGCCGCTATCGCGATCAGATAGCTGCCTTTCAGTGCAGGGATCAGCCGGTGCGGGCTGTCGGGTGTGTCGGTCACGAACCCCCCGCCGTGGAACGTCGCCCCCGCGCGGATGCGTCCCGATACCGCAGCAGCGGTGCGGATTACCATCGGCCCGCCCATGCAATAGCCGGTGGTCGCCAGCCCGCGCTTGCGATCCACCTGCGGTTGCGCATCCAGGAACGCGGTGAAGGATTTGGCGTCACGGACCGTACCCTCGGGTGTAAGCGCGTCACGAAAGGGTGCAATTCGAGCGCGGACGGCCGGCTGGTCGTAGGATTCACCGGGGCTAAGGAACGGTGCCTTGGTCGACCGATAGAACTGATTGACGACAAGGACGGCATAACCCGACTGCGCGAGTCGATCGGCCATCTGACGGAACGCTGGGCGCAGACCCATGATGTCCGGCCAGACAAGCACGCCCGGATGAGTCCCGGTGGCCGGCGCGACGAAATAGGCGTCAGCCTGACCATCGGGCGTCTTGATCGACACCTCGCGTCCGCTGATCGGCTTCGCATCGGCCGGCACGGGCAACAGCATCGCGAGGCCTGCGGCCCCGGTCATCACGCCGAACTGGCGCCGCGACATGGCGGCGAGATAGTGTTCGTTATCGTCTGCGGTATGCTCGTCGCACATGGGGCCTCTCCTGCCGGCTTTGATCTGATGCTAGCTCACGTTGCGCGCCACCACCACACGCCATCGACACTGTCCCGAACGGCGCGACCCTCGACCTCGAGCCGACGCAGATGCGCGAGCGCTTCACCCGTCGCCATGCCGAGCAGATCGGGGCCGATTGCGCGCCGGAACAGCCGTCCGAAACACTCGACCGCACGACGCGGCTCGGCGAGAAAGGCAGCGAGTTCGTCGAGCCGTTCGCGGTGCTCACGATCCATCGCGTCAAGCCTGGTATGAAGACCAGTAAACGGATCGCCATGCCCCGGCAGGACCAGCAGATCTGCGGGCAATGTCTTGAGCCGGGCGATCGCGGCAAACCATTCGCCCAGCGGATCCGCATGCGGCTCGGTGATGCCCAAAGAGATATTGGGGCTGATACGGGGCAGAACCTGATCCCCGGCAATCAGGACGCCCGATGCTTCGTTGAGAAGGCATGCATGCTCTGGGCTGTGGCCCGACCCGATCACGACCCGCCAGTCATCGCGGCCTACCGTCAACACGTCACCGTTGGTGATCCGCGTGTAACCAAAGGGAAGCGGCGTGATGATCTTGCGGAATCCCGCCCACCCCTTCGCACTGGCATGCGCGATCTGCGTATTGTCCCAGCCCGCACCGCGCCAGAATGCCAGCATTTCGGCAGGAACGGCATCCCGGGCATCAGCGGCCAGCATTCGTGCGGTCAGCCATTCGCCCCGGGTCATGACGAGCGCCGCGTCGTGCGTCTCGCATAGCCAACCAGCGAGGCCGATATGATCGGGATGAAAATGCGTGCCGATCACGCGGGTGATGCGGACGCCCGACTTCGGCCCTGCCAGGATTGCGGTCCACGCGTCGCGCGCTTCCGGCGTATTCATGCCCGTATCGACGAGCGCGTCGCCGTCGCCATCGGCGAGCATCCAGCAGTTCACGTGGCGCAGCGGACCGGGAATTTTGAGGCGTACCCAGTCAACGCCGGGAGCGATGCGAAATACGTTACCGGGTTCGGGCTCGCGGTGGCCCAAGGGGTAGACCAGCCCCTTGTGTGTTAGCGGTTCATCCTGTGGAGCCGGCAGCGACGTCATGTGTCGCAGGTAGCAACCGCAAGGCGCCAGAGATAGTCCCCGGGCCGACACGCGCATCAGCCATGCCGCGTGCCCTCAACGCCCTGTGCCGCCGGCCATCCCCGCGCCGTCAGGACCGCAAACCTATTCGATAGCCCGAACCGCCCCCGCACCGCGCCACGCGGGGAACGGGAACGTTCAGCGCTTGAAGGGGTCGTCGAACAGCGGCTTGACCGGCAGGACACCGCCCTCTGCGACGAACTGCGCGTCCGCCGCTGCCTGCGTACGCTCGTTACGAAGCTGCTCGAGCAGCGCCTCACGATCGCCCTCGAGACGCGTGTCGGTCGGTGCTTCCATACCCGCCGCCTTGGCGGCCTTGGCAACCGCGGCGTCGAGCTCGCGCTGCGACGTCAGGCCGAGCGTGACCGGGTCCTTTGGCGTGATGTTGGCGATGTTCCAGTGGCTACGGTCACGGATCGCAGCGATCGTCGTGCGCGTCGTGCCGATCAGCAGCGAGATTGCACCATCGGTGATCTCGGGATGATTACGGATAATCCAGGCAATGCCATCGGGCTTGTCCTGGCGCTTGGACACCGGCGTGTAACGCGGGCCCTTGGTCCGGCGGACCTGCTCGGGACCCTTGATCATCTTGAGCTGATAATCGGGATCGGCCGCGCCCTTGTCGATCTCGTCCTGCGTGACCTCATGCGCGCGGACGGGATCGCGCCCCGTCAGCTTGGTCGACGTGGTGTCGTCGGCGATCGCCTGGATCTCGAGAATGTGCAGACCGCAAAAATCTGCGATCTGTTCGAAACTGAGCGCAGTGTTGTCGACCATCCAGGCGGCGGTCGCATGGGGCATGAGCGGCTGGGCCACGGCGGAAACTCCGTAAAAATAGAAAGGGCCGCCCCTTTCGGAGCGGCCTGACATGACACATGACTTAGTGCGCCCATGACTAACAGGCAAGCGCGCGATCGTCGCGTCGCATCATGCCGCCATGCGCGGTCGATCGAGTGGACGGGCAAGCGGAACAAGGGCACGCAGAAACTGGCGCGCACTTGCGGGCCAGCTGTACCGGGCAGCATAGGCGGCGCAGGCGACGGGATCGCGGGTCAGTGCCGCCGCGATCGCTTCGTCGAGATCTTCATGCATCACGCCAACGCGCGGGTCGAGTACGTCGATCGGGCCGGCGACGGGATAGGCCGCAACCGGCGTCCCGCACGCGAGCGCCTCGATCATGACCAGCCCGAAGGTGTCGGTCCGGCTGGGAAAGACGAGGACGTCCGCAGTCCGATAGGCCGCCGCCAGCCCTTGTCCGTCGCGCTGACCGAGAAACACGGCATCGGGGAAGCGACGTGCGAGCGCGGCGCGCGCGGGCCCGTCGCCGACCACCACCTTCGTTCCCCGATGCGCGGACGAGAGAAAGGCCTCGACATTCTTCTCGACAGCGACGCGCCCGACATAGAGCAGGATCGGGCCGGGCAGCGCCGACATCTCCGGGTCGCGAGCGCCGTCCAGCCCGAATTGTGCAAAATCGACGCCTCGCCCCCATTCGCGAACCTGATGCAGCCCCTGTGCGGTAAGTGTTGCCGCGACGGAGGGCGTGGAGACCAGGATCGACTCGGCGGGACGATGGAACCAGCGAATATAGCGCCATATCCAGGCGGGGTTCGCGCCCGTCCGTGCCGCGATGTAATCGGGAAACTGGGTATGATAGGCGGTCGTGAACGGCAGATCTCGGGCCAGGCACCAGGTTCGTGCAGCGAGGCAGACCGGACCTTCCGTCGCGAGGTGTATCGCATCGGCACCAAAGCTTTCGAGCAATCGTCCGACTGCGCCCGACCGTGCAAAGGCCAGCCGAATCTCGGGATAAGTCGGACACGGCATCGAGGCGAACTGCGCGGGGGATATGATCAGCACTTGATGACCCACCGCTTCGAGTTCCCGTCGGACGGACTGCAGGGTGCGAACCACGCCGTTGACTTGCGGGCTCCAGGCATCGGTGACGATCGCGATACGCATCGGGGTCTCCTTGGGTAATCGCGGCATGAGCCGAATTGACGTGGGTCAGGCGGCCAGCGTGACGACGTTGTCGATTTCGCGTGCGGCGATCTCGTCTGCCCAGTGAAGCAGTTCCATTCGCCCGTCGAAATGCTCGACAAGTGCCGTGCAGCCTTCGACCCAGTCGCCGTCGTTATAATAGGCAACGCCGGCAATATCGCGCATTTCCGCGGTATGGATGTGTCCACACACAACGCCGTCAACCCCCCGCACGCCGGCCGCGTGCGCGACGACTTCTTCGAAATGCGAGATGAAGGCGACCGCGTTCTTGACCTTGGCCTTGGCATGCTTCGAGAGCGACCAATAAGGCATGCCGAGACGTCGCCGCGCGCCGTTCACCCATCGGTTGAGCCCCATGAGCAATGTGTACGCCGCATCCCCGATATGCGCGACCCAGCGATGCGCCAGCGTGATGGCGTCGAACTCGTCGCCGTGAAGAACCAGCAGGCGGCGGCCGTCGGCAGTTTCGTGGATCGCCTTGCGCCGGATCGAGATCCCACCGAAGTCGAGCCCCGAATATTGCCGGAACACCTCGTCATGGTTGCCCGGAATATAGACGACCCGCGTACCGCGCTTCGCGCGCTTGAGCAGCCGCCACAGCACGTCGTTATGCGCCGCCGGCCAGTAGAACTTTTTCTTCAATCGCCAGCCGTCGATCATGTCGCCGACCAGGAACATCGTGTCGCTGTCGACATGGTCGAGAAAGTCGTTGAGCATCGCCGCGTTGCAGCCACGCGTGCCGAGATGGACGTCGGAAATCCAGATCGTGCGATATTGCCGCCGTTCGACGACGCGTTCGGGCACGACGGGTCGCGAATGGATGAAGTCCGCGATGTCCGCCACATCGGCTATCGGCAACGCGTCGGTTGGAAACGTGACGGTGTCCATCGGCCTGCCCCGCAAATCTGTTCGTTGCGGTCCTGTCTAGCGGCGCAATGTGACATGGCAGTCGCAGTCCGGTGACTGTTCTGAGTCATCGGACGACGCACAGCCTCCGTCACGAATTGCAGAGACGGCTCGGGGACAGCCTGGTTAGGCGTGCCCGCGTCACGTCATGGACAGCACGATCTTCCCGACGTGATCACCTGCTTCCATCCGCGCATGCGCCGCCGGGGCGTCGGCAAAGGCAAAGACGCGATCGATCACTGGCTTGAGCTTGCCGGCCTCGACATGCGGCCAGACCGTTCGCGCCAGCTCGTCGGCCACGAGCGACTTGAATGCGGTATCGCGCGGACGCAGCGTCGATCCCGTCAAGGTCAGACGACGGCGCATGATCTCGAACAGCGGCACCGTCGCATTCGCCCCACCCTGAACCGCGATCGACACGTGCCGCCCGTCTTCGGCCAGACATTGCAGATTACGCGCGACATAGTCGCCACCCACCATATCGAGTACTGCCGCAACACCCTTGCCGCCGGTAATCTGCTTGACCCGTTCGACGAAGTCCTCGGTCTTGTAGTCGATCGCGTGCGTCGCTCCGAGGCTGAGCGCGGCTTGGCATTTCGCCTTCGAGCCCGCGGTGACGATGATGTCGATCCCGAAGATGCCACACAAGCCGATCGCCATCGTGCCGATCCCGCTCGTGCCGCCATGGACGAGTACCGTATCGCCTTCGGTCGCATAGGCACGCTCAAACAGGTTGGTCCACACCGTGAACAACGTCTCGGGCATCGCCGCGGCTTCGACCATCGTCAGCGCTTCGGGCACGGAGAGGCACTGGCCGAACGGGGCAACCGCATATTCGGCATAGGCACCGCCGGTGATCAGCGCACAGATCCGCTGCCCGATCTGTTCCTCGCCGACCCCGTCGCCGACCGCTACGATCGTCCCGGCAATTTCCATGCCCAAGATCGACGGGGCACCGGGCGGCGGCGGATATTTACCCTGCCGTTGCATCACCTCGGGACGATTGACGCCCGCCGCCGCAACCTTGACGAGGACCTCGCCGGCTCCGGGATGCGGCACGGCGCGCTCCACAAGGACGAGCACTTCAGGGCCTCCCGGAGCGTCGGGATCGATTGCCTTCATGACGTCAGGGACGATGTAACGCGGAGTCACGGTTTTTGCAGTCATGTGATCGAGACGCCCCATTGGATTTCCGTGCCTTATTGACATCACTCCGGTGCGGGTCAACGTTACAGGCGCAATGGATCCGGATGACGCCCCCTTTCGTCCCGACGATTTCCTCGATGCGCTCGTGCGTCAGGACATCGACTCGCTCTCGGTCGCCGAGCTCGATGCGCGGATCACCGTGCTGCAAGGCGAGATTGCGCGCTGCCAGTTGAAAAAAGATCGAGCGATCAGCCACCGCGCCAGCGCCGACGACCTATTTAGACGGTGATGTCCTCGACCTCGTCTCGGCGGTCCGCATTTGGACGGTGCAGGAACGCAGGCCGGCGGGGTCAAGTGCTTGATGCGATCGATTACCGTTCCGACATAGTGGCAAAGGGCCTGCGTCTGCGTGGCCCGACAGGAGTAATGTAAATGCCGTCATTTGCACCCGCCCTCGAGACCACCCTGCACAAGGCACTCGAGGCTGCATCGTCCCGACGCCACGAATATGCGACGCTCGAGCATCTCTTGCTGGCGTTGATCGACGACGAGCACGGATCGAAGGTCATGGGCGCCTGCAACGTCGATCTGGGCGAGCTGAAAACCACGGTAGCGCATTATCTCGACACCGAGCTCGATGCGCTCAAGGTCGATGCCGCGACCGATCCATCGCCGACGAGCGGCTTTCAGCGCGTCGTCCAGCGCGCCATCCTTCATGTCCAGTCTTCGGGCCGCGACGAAGTGACGGGTGCCAACGTGCTCGTTGCCTTGTTTAGCGAGCGGGAAAGCTATGCCGTCTATTTCCTGCAACAGCAGGACATGAGCCGCCTCGATGCGGTCAGCTTCATCAGCCACGGTGTCGGCAAGGGCAGACAGCAGCCGACTGAAGCTTCGACACCCAAGGGTGCCGACGACGAGAAGCCGACCAAGGGACAGGAGAAGGGCAAGACGGAAAGCGCGCTCAAGCAATTCACGGTCGACCTGAACGAGAAGGCCAAGAACGGGAAGGTCGATCCCCTGATCGGGCGCGGGCCGGAGGTGGATCGCACGATCCAGATCCTGTGTCGTCGCTCGAAGAACAATCCGCTTTATGTCGGCGATCCCGGCGTCGGCAAGACCGCGATCGCGGAAGGCCTCGCGCGCAAGATCGTCGAGGGCGAGGTCCCCGACGTGCTCAAGCCGGCGATAATCTATTCGCTCGACATGGGCGCATTGCTGGCAGGCACCCGGTATCGTGGTGATTTCGAGGAACGCCTGAAGGCGGTCGTCAACGAGTTGGAGAAGATGCCGGACGCGGTATTGTTCATCGACGAGATCCACACAGTCATCGGTGCCGGCGCGACGAGCGGCGGTGCGATGGATGCGTCAAACCTGCTCAAGCCGGCGCTCTCGGGCGGCACGATCCGCTGCATCGGCTCGACGACCTACAAAGAATTCCGCAATCATTTCGAGAAGGATCGCGCCCTGCTGCGGCGCTTCCAGAAGATCGATGTGAACGAGCCGACGATCGAGGATACGATCAAGATTCTGGCTGGCCTGCGGTCGGCGTTCGAGGATCACCACAACGTCAAATACACTCCCGACGCGATCAAGTCGGCGGTCGAACTCAGTGCGCGCTACATTAACGACCGCAAGCTGCCCGACAAGGCGATCGACGTGATCGACGAGGTCGGTGCGATGCAGATGCTGGTGCCGCCGAACAAGCGCAAGAAGACGATCACCCCCAAGGAGATCGAACAGGTCATCGCGACCATGGCGCGCATCCCGCCGAAATCGGTTTCGACCGACGACAAGCTCGCGCTCGCCACACTTGAAACAGATCTGAAGCGCGTGGTGTTCGGGCAGAATGCGGCGATCGAAAAGCTCAGTTCGGCGATCAAGCTGGCGCGAGCGGGTCTACGCGAGCCAGAGAAGCCGATCGGCAACTATCTGTTCACCGGCCCCACCGGCGTCGGCAAGACGGAGGTGGCCAAGCAGCTGTCTTCGATCCTGGGTATCCCGCTCCAGCGATTCGACATGTCCGAATATATGGAGCGGCACTCGGTCAGCCGTCTGATCGGTGCGCCCCCGGGCTATGTCGGGTTCGACCAAGGTGGGTTGCTGACCGATGCGGTCGACCAGAATCCGCATTGCGTGCTGCTGCTTGACGAGATCGAGAAGGCGCATCCAGACCTGTTCAATATCCTGTTGCAGGTGATGGACAACGGGCGCCTTACCGACCAGCACGGCAAGTCGGTCGATTTCCGCAACGTCATCCTGATCATGACGACCAATGCGGGGGCCAGCGACATGGCGCGCGAGACGGTGGGCTTCGGCAACCTTACGCGTGAAGGCGAGGACGAACAGGCGGTGCAGAAGATGTTCACGCCGGAGTTCCGCAATCGCCTCGATGCGATCGTGCCGTTCGGCTATCTGCCGACGACCGTGGTCGCCCGGGTCGTGGACAAATTCATTCTCCAGCTCGAGCTTCAGCTGGCGGACCGCGGCGTCCATATCCAGCTCGATGACGAGTCGAAGGCGTGGCTCACCGAGAAGGGCTATGACAAGCTCTACGGAGCACGTCCGATGGGGCGTTTGATCCAGGAAAAGATCAAGCAGCCACTTGCCGAGGAGCTGCTTTTCGGGAAACTGGTCCATGGCGGCGAGGTGACGGTGAAGATGAAGGATGGTGCGCTTTCGTTCGCGATTGAAAGTGCGGCGCCGAAAAAGCCCAAGAAGAAGGGGAAGGCTGAACCCGTCTCTGCCAAGTAGCAGCGAGACGGCGTCAAGCCGCGTTTATGAGACCCGGCGGCAGCGCTTGCCGCCGGGTTTTTTTGTGCCATAGCCAGCCAAGTTTACCGTTCTTTGCCGAACGCGCTTTACGAGGCATGTCATGGGGATATGGGCATATATGCGGTGGGTCATGGTCTTGCTGCTGTGGACGCTCTGCTTGGTGACTGCACCGCCCGCCGCCGCGACCGCCTTCCCTCTGGCGACCTGTCTCGTCCGCGCAGCACCCGGCATGACGGCGCCGGCCCTGTTCAAGACGCCGGAACGATTCGACTGCACCACCCCACAGCGCCGATTCGGCCCGGGTGATTTCTGGGTCCTGTCACAGCCGCTTCCCGCCGCTCAGCTACGCGGCACCAGCGTGCGTATCGGCAGTATCTGGATGACGCGCATCACGCTCTACGTCCGCTATGCCGATGGTGCGATTCGCCATGTCGGCGTCACGCCAAAAACCGCCCATGAGATCCTGAACCTCGGCGCCGTCCTCTCGCAACCGCTGCCGCGCCATGACGCGCCACCAGTGCGCCTCCTGTGGCATGTCGAAGGCGCCACGAATCTTCGCGGCGTCATCCTGCAGCCGGTACTGGCGGATCATGGCGAGGCGGCGACGACGGAGATCGTGCGCGGCGCACTTTACGGCGCCTTTGCCGGCATGGCGATCGCGCTGATCGTCTACAATCTGGCGCTATGGGGTGCGCTTCGCCAGGCTTTCCAGCCGGTCTACTGCCTCCTCGTCCTGTGCTTGCTGGCCTATGTATCGACGTCGTCAGGTGCTGCGGGCCAAGTCTTTACGGGCCTCGACAATAACGACCGCCAGCGGCTCAACATACTGTTCCTGGCCGCATCAGCCAGCACAGCACTCCTTTTCGCCCGCAGCTTTTTCGAACGCGCCGTGTTCTCGGGTTGGGTACGGCCGCTCAGCAGTGCTGTGATGGTCGGGCTGGTCGGCATGGCGGGGCTCTGGGTTATGCTCGCCCCCCGCGCGATCCATGTCCTCGATACCGGCATGTCGATCGCATATCTGGGGTTCATCGGGGTTGTGGCGATCATCCTGTGGCGCGCGTGGCGCGTCCGCAGCAATTATCTGTGGTTGTTTGCGCTTGCGTGGGGTGCACCGATCGTCATGTCCGGGCTTCGCATCGCCAGCAGCTTCGGGATGGTCGAGCCGAGCCTGCTGGTCGACAATTCGACGGTCATCGCGATGGCGATCGAGGCGCTTCTGTCGAGCACGGCGATTGCCTATCGCATCCTGTTGCTGAGCCGCGAACGCGACGCTGCGCGGGAACAGGAGATCGCGGCGCGCCTGCTCGCCGATACTGACCCGCTGACCGGCCTGCTCAATCGTCGCGCCTTTCTGGCACGCGCGATTGGCCGCCCCGGCGAGCAGACGCTGCTGATCGCCGACATCGACCATTTCAAGCGGGTCAACGAGACGATCGGTCATGATGGCGGCGACGAGGTGTTGCGGGCCTTCGCCCGTGCGCTCCGCAGCGCACTGCCAACCGATACGCTCATCGCCCGGATCGGTGGCGAGGAGTTTGCCATCCTCGTCGATGCCTCGACATCGGTTTCGCCCTGCGCAATCCGCGACCGTGTCCGCGGCCAGTCGATGCCGTATGATATCACCGTCACCGCCAGCATCGGTACATGCACCGGGCCCCTGTTGCACGACGCCGACTGGAAGACGCTCTACCGCGACGCCGACCGCGCCTTGTTCGAGGCCAAAGCGGCGGGGCGCGATCGATCGCGAAGCGCGGTCAGCCTCGTCTCGGCCGCCTGAATGCGGTGCCTGGTGCCGCGCCTTGTCAAAGCAGATTGACGACGTCAGGATGCAGCCTCGCCCGGGAGAATGACGATGCGTAATCGTAAGGCTGCCCTTGCTGTCGCTGCGCTGGTGCTGACGCTCGCAGTAATGCCGCAACCGACGGCGGATATCCGCCTCATCACGCATGACCCGTCCGACCCCGCGCCGCACAGGATGCAGGCTGCAGTCGACCTGGGGCTGATCGGCATATCGGTGCTTTACACCTGGACCGTCGACCGGTTGCGCTAGAATTCGCGGCAAACTCGGCGCGTGCCGGTCGCGGCATAGCCTCCGCCGTCGACGCGTCCTTGACCCCCGTCGCGCGCCTGCTCCATAGCAGCACGCATGGAAACGCCGACCGAAGACCTCTCATTCGAAGAGGCATTGAAAGAGCTGGAGACGATCGTGGGGCAGCTCGAGCGTGGCGATACGCCGCTGCAGCAGGCCATCGAGCTTTACGAACGCGGCAACAAGCTGCGCCAGCGTTGTGCCGATCGGCTCGACGCTGCGCAGGCGCGGATCGAAGCGATCCGGCTCGATGCCGAGGGTAAGCCGGCTGGGGTTCGCCCCTTTGCGGCAGGTTGAGCCGCGCATGACGACCTTGCCGCAATCGCTGGCAGAAGCGCTCGCGGAGGTTTCCGCAGAGATCGACGCGCAGTTCGACGTCCTTCTGGCGATCCCCAAAGATCCGCGTGCGGACCTGTATCGCGCCATGCGTCATGCCGCGATCGGCGGCGGCAAGCGGCTACGCCCGTTGCTCGTTTTCGCGACCGCCAGTCTGTTTGGGGTCGACCGTGCTTGTGCGGCGCGGGTGGCCACGGCCATCGAGGCGATCCATGTCTATTCGCTGATCCATGACGATCTCCCGGCCATGGACGACGACGACATGCGTCGGGGCAAGCCGACCGTCCACAAGATGTTCAGCGAAGCATGCGCGATCCTCGCAGGTGACTGCCTTCACGCGCTGGCGTTCGAGATCCTCGCCGACCCGTCAACGCACCCCGATCCGTTCGTGCGCGCCGATCTGGTGCTCGACCTTGCCAAGGCGTCCGGCCCGACTGGGATGGCCGGCGGCCAAATGATGGATCTCGAGGCGGAGAATGCCCGGTTCGATCTGAACACTGTCACCCGGCTTCAGCAGATGAAGACCGGTGCGCTGATTTTGGCGTCCGTCGAGGCAGGCGCCATTCTTGGCAGGATTGCGCCCGAGGGCCGGGTTGGCCTGCGCGGCTATGCGCACGACCTGGGGCTTGCCTTTCAGATCGCCGACGATCTGCTCGACGCCGAAGGCGATGAGGCGGCGGCGGGTAAACGCCTCCGCAAGGATGCCGGTGCGGGCAAGGAGACGTTCCTGTCGCTGCTCGGCGCGGATCGCGCGCGTGAACAGGCCCGCATGCTTGTCGACCAGGCGATCGCACATCTGCACAGCTATGGCCGCGAGGCCGATCTGCTCCGCGAGATCGCACGCTTCGTGCTTGACCGCGACCGCTGACCTCTTCCGGAGACACCGACCATGACGGCAAGCCACGAGACCGTAAGGGTCGGTGTTTACCCGGGTACGTTCGACCCGATCACGCTGGGCCATATGGACATCATCCGGCGTGGCGCGAAGCTGGTCGACCGGCTGGTCGTCGGCGTCACGACGAATGCCTCCAAATCGCCGATGTTTACGATCGAGGAACGCATGGCGATGGTGAGGCGTGAGGTAGACGGCGTGGCCGGCGAGATCCACGTGGTCGCGTTCGATTCTCTGTTGATGGATTTTGCCGAGCGCGAAGGCGCGAAGGTCATCGTCCGCGGTCTGCGTGCCGTCGCCGACTTCGAATATGAATATCAGATGGCGGGGATGAACCAGCAGATCAATCCGCGGGTCGAGACGGTGTTCCTGATGGCGGATGTCGCGCTGCAGCCGATTGCGAGCAAGCTGGTCAAGGAAATCGCGCTCTTTGGCGGGGACATAGCCAAATTCGTCCCGCCTGCCGTCAGTGAAGAGGTCATTGCCCGCGTCAACCGGATCGGCCGCAAGGGAAGTTGACGCGCGCGGGACGCCAGTTGGCGGACGATGTTCAGTTTGGCGCAAGCACGGATTTGTTCTAAGCGGCGGGCTTCAAGGTCGGCCCCGGCCCCATGGCCAATGCGAGTAGGGATTTGATGCGCTTTTTCGCCGGTATGTTTGCGATCCTCGGGTGCCTCGTCGCGGCGCCTGCGTCCGCCCAGATCATCGATCCCGCCGTTGCCGGACGCGCTACCCCGCCGTTGACGACGGACACGCAGAACCTGCTGCTGCTTGACCTGTCGACGGGGGGCCGTGTCACGATCTGGCTTCGTCCCGATGTCGCCCCTTTGATGGTCGAGCGCATCAAAACCCTGACCCGGCAGCATTTCTACGACGGCCTGGCGTTTCACCGGGTGATCGACGGGTTCATGGCACAGGGCGGCGATCCAAAGGGTGACGGTACCGGTGGCTCACCCCTGCCCGACGTGAAGGCCGAGTTCAATTATCTGCCGCACGTTCGCGGCGCGGTGTCCGCGGCGCGTTCGGAAAAGGAAGACAGCGCGAACAGCCAGTTCTTCATCGTCTTTCAGCCGCGCCTCAGCCTCGACAAGAAATATACCGTGTTCGGCCGGGTAATCGACGGCATGCAATATGTCGACGCCATTGAGCGCGGCGAGCCGCCGGCTAACCCCTCGCGGATCCTGCACGCCTATATCGCTGCGGACAGCCCACCGGCCTATGTCGCCGCGCCCGTTACCCCGCCACCGGCACTGGGCGCGCCTGTAACCCTGCCGGGGACCGGCAGCAGCAAGTCGAGGCCAGTACCGGCGGTCGTTGCAAAGCCCAAGCTCGCCAAGAAGGCCCCCGCGAAGAAGTGAGAGTCCGTTGAACGTCGACCTTTTCGACTTCGACCTGCCGACCGATCGTATCGCACTCCGGCCCGAAACGCCGCGCGATGCCGCACGGCTGTTGGTCTTGGACGGGGATGCAACACGCGACCTGCGCGTCACCGATCTGGCTGGACAGCTGCGTCGCGGCGACCTGCTGGTGTTCAACGACACGCGGGTCATCCCGGCGCAGCTCGAAGGACGTCGTGCTGGGATCGAGCAGGACGGGCAGCTATCGTCCGGGGCGAAGATCGGGGCGACGCTGCACAAGCGCGAAGGGCCGCGACGTTGGCGCGCCTTCATTCGAAATGCGCGCCGTCTGCGCGATGGGGATCCGATCGATTTCGGCAACGGCGTCGTCGCCCGGGCGGTCGACCGGGCAGAAGACGGCAGCTACGCGCTCGAATTCGCTGGCGACGAACCGATCGAACTGCTGCTTGATCGCGCGGGGCGAATGCCCTTGCCTCCCTATATCGCGGCGAAGCGCGCGACGGATGCGCGCGACGCCGAGGATTATCAGACAATGTTCGCCGCCGAGCCCGGCGCGGTCGCCGCACCGACCGCGGCGCTGCACTTCACCCCATCGGTCATGGCGGCGCTCGAGGCTGCGGGCATCGGGAAGGCCACGCTGACGCTGCACGTCGGTGCGGGCACGTTCCTGCCGATGAAGGTGGACGATACCGACGATCACCAGATGCATGCCGAATGGGGCCGGATCGATGCGACCACGGCGGACCAGCTGAACGCGGTCCGCGCCGCCGGCGGCCGGGTGATCGCGGTCGGCACGACATCGCTGCGACTGATCGAGAGCGCGACCGGTGACGACGGCGTCATCCGCCCGTTTGAGGGCGACACGGCGATCTTCATCACGCCGGGCTACCGCTTCAAGGGGATCGATGGCCTGATGACCAATTTCCACCTTCCGCGGTCAACGTTGTTCATGCTGGTATCGGCGCTGATGGGACGCGAGCGGATGCAGGCTGGCTATGCGCATGCAATTGCGGCCAAGTATCGCTTCTACAGCTATGGCGATGCCAGCCTGCTGCTGCCATGACCGGCCCATGTTGATCCCATTGATTCTGGCTTTGCAAGTCGTGCCTTCCGCTGGGATCGCGCAACCGCCCGCAACGATCTTTGCCGAACCGGCCGCAATGCTGATCGCCGCCTGCGATGCGGATCGCGACGCGCGCGTGACCAGGCCCGAACTCGATGCTTGCCTCGCGCGGAGCTTTGCGGGCGCCGAGGGCAGCATGACGGGCAAGATCGGCTATATCGCCTATGCCGACTGGTCGCTGAAATGGCTTGGCGATCGCAACGCCCTGCCCAGCCCCTTCGAAGTCGATCGCGACGGCGACAACGCGATCACCCTTGCCGAGCTTCAGGCCAGATTTGCGCAGTTCTTTCTCCGCTTCGACCGCAACCGGGACGGTGTGCTCGTGCGCGAGGAGCTGCTCACGATCAGGAGCTTTGCCCCCAACGCCCCACCGCGCGGCAAGCGCCGTTAATGGATCATCCCGTGTCCCCTCGTTTCGACTTCACCATTTCTGCCACCGATGGCGCAGCACGCACGGGCCAGATCGCGATGCAGCGCGGCGTGATCCGCACCCCCGCCTTCATGCCGGTCGGCACCGCCGCGACGGTCAAGGCGATGAAGCCCGACGACGTGGCGGCCGCGGGGGCCGACATCATCCTCGGCAACACCTATCATCTCATGCTGCGTCCCGGCGCGGAACGCGTCGCGCGACTGGGCGGGCTTCACGGCTTCATGGGCTGGTCGAAGCCCATCCTGACCGACTCGGGCGGGTATCAGGTGATGAGCCTTGCCGATCTTACCAAGCGGTCCGAGGAGGGCGTGTCGTTCAAATCGCATCTTGACGGCACCCGGCACCTGCTCAGCCCCGAACGGTCGATCGAGATCCAGCGATTATTGGGGTCGAACATCGTCATGGCGTTCGACGAGCTTGTCCCGACGACCTCCACGCAGGAGGTTCAGGCCGCCGCCATGGAACGATCGATGCGCTGGGCGAAGCGATCGCGCGACGCCTTCGATGCAGGCGGTGCCCATGCGGAGAACAACGCGATCTTCGGAATCCAGCAAGGCGCGCTGAATGAGTCGTTCCGCAAATCCTCGGCGGACGCGCTGATCGATATCGGCTTCGATGGTTATGCGGTCGGCGGATTGGCGGTCGGCGAAGGACAGGAGGCGATGTTCGGATGCCTGGATTTCGCCCCCGGACAATTGCCCGCCGACAAACCCCGCTATCTGATGGGCGTCGGCAAGCCTGACGATATCGTGGGCGCTGTCGAGCGCGGAATCGACATGTTCGATTGCGTTATGCCGACCCGGTCAGGGCGAACCGGACAGGCGTTCACACGCAATGGCCCGATCAACATCCGCAACGCCCGGTTTGCCGAAGACCAGTCGCCGCTGGCGGCCGACTGTGCCTGCCCGGTCTGCGCCATCTGGAGCCGGGCCTATCTGCATCATCTCGTCCGTGCGGGCGAGATGCTGGGCGCGATGTTGATGACCGAGCACAATATCTGGTTTTACGAAACGCTGATGGCAGATCTGCGCGCTGCGATCGCCGCCGGTACATTGACGAAGTTCGCAAATGATTTCCGAGCGGAGTATGGTCGGAAATCGAGTTAGGAGAGTGACGTGACCGACCCCATCACAACGGCTGCCGACGACGATACCCCCAACGAAATTCTCGCCGCAGCCAAGGAAGCAAAGCTTCACGCTGAAGCCGCAGCAAAGGCGACCGTAGAGAAAGCGAAGACCTGGCCGCTTGCAAAGATCGGGCTTGGCGTCGGCATAGGCTCAGCCGCCATCGCTGGTGCGGTGCTTTTCAACCGCTCGCGTACCCAGAAGTAAGGACACAGATGCGCCTCCTCCGCTCCGCCTTGCTGCTTGGTGCAGCCTGTTGTCCTGCAGCGGTGGTGGCGCAGTCCGCCCCCCCCAAATCGACGTCGAACGTCTCCGTAAAACCGCTCGCCTTCACCGAACGCGTGCTGGCCAACGGTTTGCGTGTCTACGCCATCCGGGACACGGCGACACCCAACGTTTCGGTCCAGGTCTGGTATGACGTCGGGTCCAAGGACGATCCCACGGGCCGGTCCGGCTTTGCCCATATGTTTGAACATCTGATGTTCAAATCGACCCGCAATCTGGTGTCTGAACAGATGGACCGGCTGACCGAAGACGTTGGCGGGTATAACAATGCCTCGACCAACGATGACTATACGAATTATTACGAGGTGGTGCCGGCCAATCACCTGCAGCGTCTGCTGTTTGCAGAGGCCGACCGGATGGCGAGCCTCGTGGTCGAGCCCAAGAGCTTCGCCTCCGAACGTGACGTCGTGAAGGAGGAGCTTCGCCAGAGCACGCTGGCTCGGCCCTATGGCAAGCTGTTCTCGCTCTATTATCCCGCGCTCGCCTATGCGCGACATCCCTATGCACGTGGTACGATCGGCAGCCTGGAAAATCTCGAAGCCGCCGGCATCGACGACGTCCGCGCTTTTCATGCAACCTATTACCGACCCGACAATGCGGTCCTAGTCGTCTCGGGCAATTTCGAGCCTGCACAGCTCGACCGCTGGATCGACACCTACTTCGCCCCCATCAAGAAGCCGGTCGGGGCAATTCCCCGGGTGACGGTCACCGAGCCGGCCCGTACCCAAGCCGTGACGCGTACCGTTTACGAGCCCAACACGCCGCTTCCCGCGGTGCTGATCAGCTATCATATCCCGGCGGATCGCGCTGCCGACATCCCCGCGCTCAGTCTCCTGAAAGCGATATTGTCGGAGGGCGAAAGCTCGCGGCTCTACGAAAGCGTCGTCTACCGCGATCAACTTGCGCAGTCCGCCGACGCCATGATCGACAGCAAGCAGTCGACCGGCAATCTGGTCGTCTACGCCATCATGGCCGGGGGCAAGAGCGTTGACGCTGGCGAGGCCGCGCTCAAACGAGAGATCGCACGGCTGCGCGACGCCCCCGTCACCCCTGCCGAACTGGCCGAGGCGAAGAACGAAATCCTGACTGCATCGATCATTGCCCGGGAAACCGCCGAAGGAAAGGCGAGCACCCTTGCGTCATCGGTGATCGTGGATGGTGATCCGCGCGCCGCAGATCGCCAGCTCGCGGCCATTGCGCAGGTCACGGCCGCAGATATCCAGCGCGTCGCACGGACCTATCTGGCTGACGCGCAGTCCGCGACGATCCGTTATCTCCCGCTCGATGCCAAGCCTGCTGCGACGCCGGTCGCGACGATCGATGTGGCTCCCAGCGTCCGCGTTGCCGATCTTAAGGCGCCCGCCAACGTCGAGATCGTTACCCCCGCCGCGGAAGGACAGCGCGTCCTTCCCCCCGCCCCCGGCATACCGATATCGCCGACCCTACCCCAGCCGATCACAACGCAGCTCGCCAACGGCATGCGGCTTATCACCGTGGAACGGCACGATCTGCCGATCGTCACCGCCTATCTTGTTACCGGTGGCGGCGCGGCAACCGATCCTGCCAATCGGGCAGGCGTCAGCAGCCTGGCGGCCGAGTTGCTGACCAAAGGCACGCGCACGCGGACAGCCACGCAGATAGCACGGCAGATCGAAGGCCTCGGCGGATCGATCGGCAGCGATGCAGGCAGCGACGGTGCCTCCGTCGACGTCACGGTGAAGGCTGATCAGCTTGCCCCCGCGCTGTCGATCCTCGCCGACGTGGCGATGCACCCTGCATTCGCGCCCGACGAAATCGAACGGGCACGGACGCAGCAGGTCGACGCAGTATCACTCGCGCTCAAGAATCCGGCGCAGCTGGCCGCACTGGTCGCCGATCGGGCAGTTCTCGGCACGTCTGCCTATGGCGCGCCGATCGGCGGAACCCCGATCTCGTTGAAGGCGATCACCCGGGCCGACATCACCGCGGCCTATGCACGCAGCTTCAGCCCCGATCAGGCTACGCTCATCATGGTCGGCGACGTCACCGCGGCGCAGGCGAAGACGCTGGCCGACGCCCAATTCGGCCCCTGGAAGAAGACCGGCGCGGCGACGACACCCGTCATGGCGATCGATTACCCGGCGCCTCGCGTGATCGTCGTCGACATGCCCGATGCGGGCCAGGCTGGCGTCGTCGTCGCCCGGCCGGCGATCGCGCGTACCGACCCCCGCTATTATTCGCTGGCGGTAGCGAACACCGTGCTTGGCGGAGGCTTCTCTTCACGACTGAACCAGGAAATCCGGATCAAGCGCGGTCTGGCTTATGGCGCAGGCAGCACGCTGGACGCGGGGAAGACACAGGGAACGGTTGCCGCGCGGACACAGACCAAGAACCCTACCGCAACGGAAGTCGTCTCGCTGATCGCAGCGGAACTGGCGGGCATGGGCAAGGCACCCGTGTCCCCGGGCGAACTGGAGACACGCAAGGCGGTAGTTGTCGGGAATTTCGGGCGCGGGATAGAGACGACGTCCGGCGTTGCAGGAATTCTGGGATCTTATGTCCAGAACGGCGTCAGCGTCGATGAACTGCAGCAGTTTACGGCAAAGGTCGGCGCAGTGGATTCCGCGTCGGTTCAAACCGCAGCCGCGGCGCTGCTCGATCCGAAAAAGGCGAGTATCGTGGTCGTCGGCGATGCCAAGCAATTCGCCCCCTCGCTCCGACAAGCCTATCCGCAAGCCGAGCTGATCCCCGAGGCTGCGTTAAAGCTCGATACCGCCGCACTTAAATAACTCTCGTCGGGGTGACCGCGGGCATTCGGTAGCGGAACGGTAGGGTTTCCTGCGATATGGCTGGCCGTCTTTGATGACGGTGGCGCAAGGATGGCGGGATTTTGAACACGACGCGCTGGGCCTCCCGGTCATCGAGACGACGATGGTTGCCGGTGGCCATATCCGGCGTGATCGCGTCGACCGCGCTGTTTGCGCACGCAGCGTTCCGTGACGCGCCAAGGGATGCCGGGACACCTTTGCGTGGCGGCAATGGCGAGGGGCGCCATAGCGATGCTCTTGAGAGCATTCCCAGGGACTTTGGGGCTCCCGTCCCCGGAGTGACGGGAACGACCGCCCTCCCCAAGATGCCCATTTTAGTTGATGCTTCCACGGGGGATCCCGGCGTCGTGGCGACACGTCCCTTTTCAATGACGCGGACGAGCGCGACCGACCGGGCGCGGGCGTTGTTATGCCTGACGACGGCGATCTATTACGAGGCCGCATCCGAGCCCGATGCCGGGCAACGCGCGGTTGCTCAGGTCATTCTCAATCGTGTCCGCCATCCCGCCTTTCCGGCAACCGTCTGCGGCGTGGTCTATCAGGGGCCGCATTCGGGCGGGGCATCGACTGCATGTCAGTTCAGCTTTGCCTGTGACGGTGCGACCGCGCGCGCACCGGCCAGGCTTGCCTGGGTCCGGGCTGAGCGGAATGCGGCGATGGTTTTGGCGGGCTATGTCTATGCGCCGGTCGGACTGGCGACGCATTATCATACCTATGCCGTCACGCCGCTATGGAGCCGCAGTCTGGTGATGACGGCGGTGGTCGGCGCACATTTCTTCCACCGGTGGAAAGGCTATTGGGGCACCGCTGCGGCATTTAACCAGCACTATCTCGGCCACGAGCCGGTGCCCGGCGGGGCAACCGGGACGGCATTTGTAGCACTCTCGACCACAGTGCTGCCTGATAGCGCGGGTGGCGCTAGAGGCGATTCCGGTCTGGCTGGAACCATGTCGGCTACGGTTCCGAAAAGTGCAAACAATGGTGCCTCGACACCAGTCGAAGCGGATCGATTACCGCCAGCACCGGAAATTCTCGACAGGTGGAAGGATACAGGCGGGCTGCGCTGACTGTGCAGCATGTTGCCATGGCCGAACGCTGAATATGGAAACGGCCGCCGATCGCGGCGGCCGTTCTAAGCCGATCTTATTCGGCGGGGATCATCGTGGTATTTGCCATGCGCTCGCCACCGGGGGGGGCGGCTTCGCGGGCGGCGCGCAACGTCTGCGTGCGCTCGGCGCGGCTGGCCATGTCGTCCCAAGCCTTTTCGGCGCGGCGGCAGCGGTCGCGGACATTGTCGAGCGAGGCGGCATCGCCGTTGCGACGCTCTTCTTCAGCGCGGGCCCGGTAGAATTCTGGATTATCGGCCATGCTGCTGCGCTCCTGAGGAACTAGAGGAAGTAGGCGCGGCGGCCATAAGGGCCGCCGCGCCGCAACCGAAATCAGTCATCGGCGGACAAGTCCGCCGACAGCCTCAGTCGGCCGGCTGGAGGTTCACAGCCGACTGTTTGCCACGCTTGTCGGGCTCGAGCTCGTAGGTGACGCGCTGGTTCTGGTTCAGCGTCGGCATGCCGGCGCGCTCAACCGCGGTGATATGCACGAATGCGTCGTTGCCACCGCCATCGGGAGCGATGAAGCCATAGCCCTTGTCGGCGTTGAAGAACTTTACGGTGCCAGTGATAGCCATGCGATGGCTCCTTCTTTGTTATGGGGCAATCCGAGGTTCGGACCGCCCGATGCCGCGGAGCAGGGAAAGAAGGAGAAAGGTGCCGCAAAGCGCCAAGAACCGTCGATATGCGACTGTAGCAAATCTCCATATGGGCCAGACGACCCGAAATTGCAAATCTGGCCGTGTTTTTAGACGACCATTACCAGCAGAAAGTCCTCCCGCAGCACCAAGGCCGGCGGCGTAACATATCGCCGCCGGCCCCGGTCATTAGCGGCAGCGTGCCGGAGTGTTGCTGCGATCGACCGCGCGTCCGGCGAGCGCGCCGCCGGCGGCGCCGAGCACGGTGCCGAGAAGGCCCGAACCGCCGGGTGCGATCACGTTGCCGAGCACGCCGCCGGCCACACCGCCGACGATCAGACCGGTCGTCCCGTCGTTGCGGCGGCAATAATAGCGGCCGTCATTGCCGCGGTAGATGCGGTCGTTGTTCGACAGGCGGCGTTCGCGGTAGCGGCGGTCGTCGCGGTAGTAGCGGCCCGCGTCGTAGCTGCCATAGGCGGGGTCGGGCCGATTATAGTCATAGGACCGATAGCGCGGGTCGACGCCGTAGCGGTCCCCGCCACCGCCGACGCAGCCGGCGATCAGGGTGGAGGCAGCCATAAGGCCCAGCGTCATAGCGCGCATTTCGTGTCCTTTCAGAGGGTTGTACTTATCACCTCAATGCTCGGCGCCGGCCTTGGTTGCCGGCGCCGATGCACTCAGTCCTGCAGACCTGCGGGGACGGTGCCGCCATTCTTGGCCAGTTCGCGCATCACGGCCTTGTGCAGCCAGATGTTCATTTCCGCGCTGCCGTCCTTGGCACCGGTATAGCCGAGCTCGGTGGCGAGTTCCTTGCGATTGTCGAGGCTGGAGTCGAGGTCGAGCAGCTTCATCAGGTCGACGATCGAACTGCGCCAGTTGAGGTCCGAATTCTTGCGCGACGCCATGCCCGAGAGCACCGCCTCGACATCGACCGGCTGGGTGGCGGCGGGGGCGGTCTGCGGAGTAGGTGCCGCCGGGGCAGCGGGGGCTGGTTTCGGGGCGATGGCGGCGGGGGCCGGCGCGGGTGCCGGTGCGGCGGGCTTGGGGGTGCCGAAATGGCCGCTGCCGAGCGGGCCCTTTTCGCCGAAGATGGCGGATTTGATCTTGCTGAAAATGCTCATGAAACTCTCCGTAAAAAAAGAAAAACTGAAATCAGGTGACCGGCAGCGTCGCGGGACGCAGCGAGTCATATTCCGCCCTGGTCGGGACCGCGGTGGGATCGGGGCGGAAGGCCTCCGGCGCGCGGTCGGCGGGGCCGGGATGCGGGCGGGCGGGGGCGAGATCGGGGGCGGCATGCTCGGCCGGATTGGCGGGCGCGCGGCGCAGCCAGGCCGCGAGCAGCGCGCCACCCAGGCCGAGCGCGGCGACCCCCGCGGCGATCGCGGTGCGGCCGAAGGTCTTGGGCTTGCGGTGCGGGTGACGCACGGGGGTTGGCATGACGAATGTCCTGGTTGTTGCGCAGCCTCAACGGCTTGCGTGCAACCCTGTTCCCGGATCGAGGCCGGGTTCGGCACCGGAACCGTCGCCGGGATCCGCCGACGCGGCGAGCTGAACCGTCAGGGCGGCGATCCGCGTCGTGACGCGCGCGAACCAGCGGTCGCGATCCTGCCGCTCCGACGCCGCGAGCGACGCGCGCGACAGATCCTGCGCGGCGTCCATCAGCTCCGCCTCGGCCGGCGTGAGCGCGCGGGCATAATCGTCGTCGCCATAGTCGCCGACCACCGTGCCGGCGAACCCCGCAGGCGGCGGGAAGCGGGTGCGCCACGCGCCGGTCGCCGCGCAGCGCCAGACCGGCGGGTCGAAACCGGGCAGCGCGCGCCCGACGTCCCCCGCCTCCGCATAGTCATCATCGTCGTCATAATCGTCGTCGTCGTCCTCCTCCTCGGCCGAATGTTGCGAATGTTGAGACGATGAAGCGGTTTCGTCGTCCCCGGCGGGAGGGGGCGCGGGCGGCGGCGGGGCGAGCGCGACCATCCCGGCGGCCTCGGCGCGCGCCCATTGCTCGCCGCTCCAGCCGGCGCGCGCGGCGGGATCGAGATCGGCGATATCGACCTCGGCCGCGGTCGCGACGCCGGTGCGGACGAGCCGGTCGGCGGCGGCGAGCGCATAGATCGGCGCGAGATCATGCGCGTCGGCCCCCGCGACATCATCGGCGCCCCCTGCCCCGGCCCATGCCCCGGCCCCTGCCCCGCCGGTCCGCCGCGCGAGGAACAGCCCGGCGCGCGCCGCACCCTGATCGCGCCCGACGAGATCGAGATAGGCGTCGAATTCCTGCGCGACGAGCCGCGCGGCCTTGGCATCGGCATCGGGCGCGCTCTCGGCCTGGCGATCGAGCCGGGCGAGCAGCGCGAGGCCGAGCCGGTTGTCATATTTGTGCCGGGTGATGACCGTCTCGCCGCGGACGATCGTGTCGACCGTCCCCTCGAGCGCGCGGACGAGCAGCGTCTCGGCGATCGAATCGCGCGCGACGAGCGCGGCGGCACGCCAGCCGAGCGCGAACACCGCGCCCTTGGCGGTGCGGCGGAACGCATAGGCCGAGGTGGCGGACAGGCCGACGCGGCGCGCGGCGACATCGACCCCGTGCCCCTCGGCGAGCGCCTCGAGAAAGCGGCGCTGGTTGGCGGCGGACCAGCCGTCCTGGCGGCGCGAGCCGCAGGCGGCGCCCGGTGGCATGAGGTCGAGCGCGTCGCGCGCGGGCTGGTGCGGGTCGGGGTGGTCGCGGGGCGAGTCCGGGTCGCCGGGCGCGCGGGGCGGCGCCGCGGCGGCGGGTGCGTCGAGGGGGTCGTCGTCGTCCTCCTCCGCGCCGCCGGTGACGAAGGTGGTGGGCGGCGAGGCCGTCACGGCCGTGTAGCGATCGTCGGTGCGGGGACCGCTCGCGGGGGCGCCGCCTTCGGAGATGATGGCGCGGGGGACCGCCAGCCCCGCGCCCGAGACGGCGGGGCCGGGCTGCACGCGCAGCCGCGCAGGCGTGCCGCCCCATCTGGGGGTGTCGGCGGTCGAGGGGATGCGCGGCTTTATGGGCTCGGGCGCGTAGAGCGCGGCATAGTCGGTGCCGGGGACTGTCGCGAAGGCCGGTGCGCGGGGCGGCGTGTCGGAACGTTTGTTCACGGTTTGATCCTATCCCGAGGGGAGAGGACCGATCAGATATGCTGAAACGGGGGTAGTAGGACAGCCCCCCGGGGCGGTCATTCCGTACCTTTCGCCGAGGTGTTTCGTGCAATTTGGCGGCCGGGCGGCGGTGGGGGGCCGGATCGGGCGGCAGAGACGGCGCGACTCGGCCGAGGGGTTGCAGGGTCGGGCAGCAGGGAACGTTACGGCTCGACCGATCCGGGCCGGCGAAGATCGGGATGCTCTAAGAGCGCATGGTCGTGATATTTTGGGTCGATGCCGAGGACGGTCTGCGCGTCTCGATGAGGAAGGCCAATGCCAGGGAACGCAAACGGTTCGCCCGCTACCTTGCTTGATCCGAACGACGACGCGCCGGAACTGACCGACGAGATGTTCAAGATCGCCGAGTTTTCGATCGGCGGCACGGTGATCCGGCTGGCGACGGGCTATCTGGGGCCGAACGGCGTCGTGAAGGGCTGCCCTCCCCTGCGCGACCGTGCCAAGCAGCAGGTGACGTTGCGGCTCGATCCCGACGTGCTGGCGAAGTTTCGCGAGGGCGGGCCGGGCTGGCAGGGGCGGATCAATGCGGCGTTGCGCGCGGCGGCGGGGCTGACTTAAGTGTTTTACATGTTCATCCTTAGTCGACGTATGCCCTATAGGCGCCTCATACTTGGCCTTCTCCAACGGTCGCGATCATATTCCCAAATATTTTAGCCGTCGCAAACAGCTCCAGTCTTGTATAGTTTGGGACAATTACGTCTATCATAGGAACCGGATCACCATAATACCACTTCTCTGCCGAGCCGTCTTTCTTCCTTTTTCCCTTTTCGAATATATCACGATATCGGTGAGGTGATATTCCAAGAAATGGATGAAAGGACACCCGATCTATACTTGGGTTTCCTAACTCAATTTCATTGCTGTGTAGTTCTTTTGCTCTACTTTTTGGGTATGGCTCTAAAAAGAATACTCGCGATATACCAGAAGCAAGAACGTGTTTGGTACAGTTGTGGCAAGGAAACGCGGTACAGAATAGTACGCTTCCCTTTATCGGCTTCCCCAAACGCGCAGCATCGCAAATAGCATTCATTTCTGCGTGGACGACGCGGCCAAATTCGGTCAGATCTGAAATAAGAGATCCATTAAGGCACCCCACACCAACGTCGTCGTTTTCTTTTGGCTTACGCAATAGTACATCTATTAGCTGACCACCCGACGACGCCAGCTCAAGCGCTTTATTCGACAATAGCTTATTGGATTCAAGTCTTTCTAGTATATCTCTTAGAACTTCTTTTTTTAAAATATCGTTTGGATCAGATCCGATCTTTACGTCCCGAAAGTCGGGCTCTTCTGTGTCCCAGTAATTTCCACCAAATGCTTTAGGGACTTCGTTGCAGCCCTGCGTTATCAATTCTCCGTCCGATGAAAATATCGCAGCTCCCACCTGCCTTGATAAGTCAGCAGATCTTAATGAAGCGGCTTTTGCCGCATACATTCCGTATTCGGTCTTGGTAGGCGTTATGTCATTAAGACCGAAAAGCGCGCCTATAAAACGATCTATCTTCGCACGCATATGAGCGACAGCAAGCCCGTCGACAAATACATCAGCGAGATGAAACGCATCCCTTAAGTGTTGTCCGTATTCGTCAGTGTCCTCGCTTGCGTCTTTTAATACCAGCGCCTCAGCAAACGCTGAGATTTTTGATTTTTTGGTTGCCAAAGGAAGCGTGCGTTTAATTTTTTCTGCAATTAGCGCAACTCTGTCTTCTTCTGCAGCAAAGGCAGATATCAAAACAAACTGCTTTCCGTATATATCTCTTAGTAGCTTAACTTCCTCGGGCCGTTTAATTTGCCGAATTATGTATGCGACGCGTTGCTGTATTTTGTCTTCCCGACCTACATCAACAAATGGAGCGTCCCCCTGCTCATGATCTTCATTGACCAAGTCAAAGCCTACTAGCTGCCCTCGCTTTCGACGAATAGCGTCGACGACAAATCGCATAGCCCACGCGGGATCGTCATTGTCGCGACACAACTGACTGGTGTGATCCATCTTATATTTAATTTGTGAATAATAGTCTGTTCTGACTGGCAATTTAACATCGGAACGAACGCTTGCTATTTCCTCCGTTAACCTGATCGGAATTGACTTGTAGTCGACTGTGTGTAGCGCATCGCTCAGGGATGCGGATATTGCGTCGATGTCAATTCCAATTGGCCCTGCAATCCCAAAAACTAACTCGGGATAACGAATCGAGCTAAAATCGTAGGCCACTCTGCATCCCCGTTATCGTTCTAGCGTTCTGCATACTCGGCGCTAAGGTGTGAAACGGTCAAGGGAGAGCAGCCATGGAGAATGAGACGTATGGTGAACAACGAGCGCGTCATGCCGCTCAAGTTGCGCTAGAATTTGCCAGACAAATGGGCGGGACCTTCGTAGCCAACGCCGAAAGACGATCGGGATTCGTCGCGAAAAGTGAGCAAATACAAGCCCACCGTATAATCAAATAATTTTTAAAAGGCCGCGGAGAATCCGCGGCCTAAATCGTCATATATTGACCGTCACTCCGCGGCCGCCACCACCTTCTTCTCCAGCAACGGCGCCAGATACTTGCCCGTGAAGCTGCCCTTGGCCTTGGCGACCTTTTCCGGCGTGCCTTCGGCGACGATCTCGCCGCCCTTGACGCCGCCCTCCGGCCCCAGGTCGAGGACCCAGTCGGCGGTCTTGATGACGTCGAGATTATGCTCGATCACGACGACGGTGTTGCCCTGCTCGACGAGCGCGTGAAGGACTTCGAGGAGTTTGCGGACGTCCTCGAAATGCAGGCCGGTGGTGGGCTCGTCGAGGATATACAGCGTGTTGCCGGTTGCGCGGCGCGAGAGTTCCTTGGCGAGCTTGACGCGCTGCGCCTCGCCGCCCGAGAGCGTCGTCGCCTGCTGGCCGACCTTGACGTAGCCGAGGCCGACCTCGACCAGCATCGCCATCTTGTCGCGGATCGGGGGGACCGCCTTGAAGAACTCGGCGGCGTCCTCGACGGTCATGTCGAGCACGTCGGCGATGCTGTGGCCCTTGAACTTCACCTCGAGCGTCTCGCGATTGTAGCGCGCGCCGTGGCAGACGTCGCACTGCACATAGACGTCGGGGAGGAAGTGCATCTCGATCTTGAGCACGCCGTCGCCCTGGCACGCCTCGCAGCGGCCGCCCTTGACGTTGAAGCTGAACCGGCCGGGCTTGTAGCCGCGCGCCTGGGCTTCGGGCAGGCCGGCGAACCAGTCGCGGATCTGCGTGAAGCTGCCGGTATAGGTGGCGGGGTTGCTGCGCGGGGTGCGGCCGATCGGCGACTGGTCGATGTCGATGACCTTGTCGAGATATTGCAGGCCGGTGATCTTGTCGTGCTTGCCCTGGACGATGCGCGCGCCGTTCAGCTCGCGCGCGGCGGCGGCGTAGAGCGTGTCGATCGTGAAGCTCGACTTGCCCGACCCTGAGACGCCGGTGACGCAGGTGAAGGTGCCGAGCGGGATGCTCGCGGTGACGCCCGTCAGGTTGTTCGCGGTGGCGTTGTGGACGGTGAGCTTCTTGCCGTTGCCCTTGCGGCGCGTGGCGGGGACCGGGACCTCGCGCGTGCCGTTAAGATAGTCGGCGGTGATGCTGGTCTTCGACTTCAGGATCTGTTTCAGCGTGCCTTGCGCCACGACCTGGCCGCCGCGGACGCCCGCGCCGGGGCCCATGTCGATGATGTAATCGGCGGTGCGGATCGCGTCCTCGTCATGCTCGACGACGAGCACGGTGTTGCCGAGATCGCGCAAGCGGCGCAGCGTCTTGAGGAGCATGTCGTTGTCGCGCTGGTGCAGGCCGATGCTGGGCTCGTCGAGGACGTAGAGCACGCCCGACAGCCCGCTGCCGATCTGGCTCGCGAGGCGGATGCGCTGGCTCTCGCCGCCACTCAGGGTTCCCGAGGTGCGGTCGAGGTTGAGATAGTCGAGCCCGACATTGTTGAGGAAGCCAAGGCGTTCGACGATTTCCTTCAGGATGCGTTCGGCGATCGCGTTCTGCTGGTCGCCGAGATGCTGCGGCATGTCGGTGAAGAACTGGAGCGCGTCGACGACCGAGAGGTGGGTGGCGTAGCTGATGTCCTTCATCGCGATCTTGACCGCGAGCGCCTCGGGCTTAAGGCGCGCGCCGCCGCAGACCTCGCACGGGGCGGCGGACTGGTATTTGTTCAGCTCCTCGCGCATCCACGCGCTCTCGGTCTGGAGCAGGCGGCGGTTGAGGTTGCCGATGACGCCCTCGAACGGCTTGGAGACGTCGTATTTCTTCTTGCCGTCGATGAAGGTGAGCGTGACGGGCTTGCCCTTCGAGCCGTGCAGGATGACGCGCTGGACCTCCTCGGGGAGCTCGCCCCAGGGGGTCTCGATGTCGAACTTGTATTCGCGCGCGAGGCTGCCGAGGACCTGCATGTAATAGGGCGAGGGCGGATTGGACTTCGCCCAGGGGACGACCGCGCCCTTCTTGATGCTGAGCATGTGGTTGGGGACGACGAGGTCTTCGTCGAACAGCAGCTTCTCGCCGAGGCCGTCGCAGGCGGGGCATGCGCCCTGGGGGGCGTTGAACGAGAAGAGGCGCGGCTCGATCTCGGAGATGGTGAAGCCGCTGACCGGACAGGCGAACTTCTCGCTGAAGACGATGCGGCCGTCGGGGGCGTTGCTGCCGAGGATTTCGGACTTGGGGGTGTGCGGCTCGACCGGGTCGGCGGGGTCGACATAGGCGAGGCCCTCGGCGAGCTTCAGCGCGGTTTCGAAGCTCTCGGCCAGACGCGTGGCGATCTCGCCGCCGACGACGAGGCGGTCGACGACGACCTCGATGTCGTGCTTGTACTTCTTGTCGAGCGCGGGCGCCTCGTCGATATCGTGGATCGTGCCGTCGATGCGGACGCGGGTGAAGCCCGCCTTCTGCCACTCGGCGAGTTCCTTGCGATACTCGCCCTTGCGGCCGCGGACGACGGGGGCGAGCAGATACAGGCGCGTGCCCTCGGGGAGCGCCATGACGCGGTCGACCATCTGGCTGACGGTCTGCGCGGCGATCGGCTCGCCAGTCGCAGGCGAGTACGGGATGCCGACACGTGCCCAGAGCAGGCGCATGTAATCGTAGATCTCGGTGACGGTCGCGACGGTCGAGCGCGGGTTGCGCGACGTCGTCTTCTGCTCGATCGAGATGGCGGGGCTGAGGCCTTCGATGTGGTCGACATCGGGCTTCTGCATCAGTTCGAGGAACTGGCGCGCATAGGCGCTGAGGCTCTCGACGTAGCGGCGCTGACCCTCGGCATAGATGGTGTCGAAGGCGAGGCTCGACTTGCCCGAGCCCGACAGCCCGGTGATCACCGTCAGCGTGTCGCGGGGGATGTCGATGTCGACGTCCTTGAGATTGTGTTCACGCGCGCCGCGTACGGAAATCTTGGTCAGCATAGGAGAGTCTGTTCCACATTTGTTCGGACGCGACAAGCCCGGGAGGGCGCCGGGCGGGTGCTCGCAAAGATGGGTAACGCCGAACCATTGTCCAAGGTGCCGACGATAGTTACATAGTGTATTGTTAGTACAATACAGTGCTGGAGACCGAGATGGGCAAGAAGAAGGAGCGTCGCGAACGCGAGGCGCGGGAGCGCGAGGCTGAGACGGGCGCGACGAAACGCGAGGGGTTCGAGGCGCGCTGGTCCGCCAAGGCGGGCAAGCATGGCGGCGCGGCGCCGTTCGCGGGGATGGCGGCGGCGCTGACGCGGCAGATGGGCACGCCCGCGGGACGCCAGGTGATCGCGGCCGGGCTGATGATGGCGGCGACCGCGATCACGGCGAAGGACACGCGTGGGGCGACGCAGCCCGAGCCGCCCAAGCCGCCCCAGCCGCCCGAACCCTCGGCCGAGGCTTCGCCGGAGGCTCCGGGCGCGTCGGCGGCGGGCAGCGGGCCGTTCGCGGGCGAGACGCCGGAACCGCCCAGGAGCGACGCTGCTGCGCTGCCGCCCGAATTCGCGAAGGTGATCGACTCGTTCGCATCGGGCCTGGAACGCTTCGCGGCGAACTTCGCTAAGCCGCCAAAGGGCTGATGCTTCCGATCCTCCCCCGCAAGGGGGAGGGTTCTACGCTCAGCGCGGCGTCGCGGGCGTCGCAGGCGGCACGGGGACCAGTTCGTAGAGATCGAGGATCGCGCCCTGCCCCGCGCGCGTCATCACGAGGCGCCAGCGCAGCGGCCCGACGCGTTCGACGACGCCCGCGACGTCGCGCGCCGGGTTGGTGCCATAGGGCGGCGCGACCTGCGCAGGCGTAGTGCGCACCGTGCCGAGGAACACCTGCCGCCGGTCGGTGTCGGGGTGTAGCCAGCCGCCGGGCAGCGTCGTGCCGGTCTGCTTGGTGAAGGAGAGCCCCGCGCCGTCGCCGTCGACATAGCAGAAATCGGGCGCGAAGCTCGCATAGCCCGCCCGCCCGCCGAGCCGGACCAGCCGGCAGCGATAGGAGCCGGGCGACAGCGCGGGAAGGTCGAGTGCGCCTGCGGGATCGAGCAGCGCACCCTCGGCCGCGATCCGCCCCGCCAGCCGTCTGGGCACCGCGGCGCGCGCGCGCGTCCAGCTGTCGCCGAGTGCGGCGAGCCGGGCGCGGTCGTCGGGCGTTGCGATCGTCGTCCAGTTTGGGGCGGCCGGTGCGGGGTCCGCCGCCACGGCCGGGGCCTTGCCCGCGCTTTCGCCCCGGGGCTGCGTCGCGCAGCCGGCGAGACAGGCGGTTCCTACCGCCAGGATCATCAACGCACGCACGGGCAGGCTCCTTGCACGGCCGGTCGCGACGATGGCGTCGCCGCGGCGTGGAGACGAGTGGCTATGCCGGGCTGGTAAACGGATTGCTAACAACTGCACTAATCTGGCTCAGTTTCGACCCGAGGTGAGGGCTGGATGCGGTGAGGTGCGGGTGAGCGGTTGGTGGAGGTTGGCAGGGTACGAGGCAACCCCCTGCCTGTCGTCATTTCGGCCCGAACCGGGACTCAGGGCCGCGGGCGGGTGCGCTTGGGGCTCTGGGTCCCGGCTTTCGCCGGGATGACGGGGGGGGGCGGGCGTGACGGTGGCGTGCGCGGCCCTTTGCGGGGGCGCCAGCCGCCAGCCATGCGATCGATGGCGAGAGAGACGCGATACGCCCGCCCCCTGCCGTCATCCTGGGCTCGACCCAGGACCCAGAGCCGCGGGGGGTTGCGCTTGCAGCTCTGGATCCTGGCTTTCGCCAGGATGACGGGAAGTGGGCGGGGCGTGACGGTGGAGTGCGCGCCGTTGCTGGGGCGAGTCGTCGCGGGTTTGGCAGACGCGGTGGCCAGGCGATCGATGCCGAGAGACGCGATGCGCCCACCCCCTGCCGTCATCCCGGGCTCGACCCGGGACCCAGGGCGCGGGCGGGTGCGCCTGTGGCTCTGGGTCCCGGCTTTCGCCGGGATGACGGGGGGGTGGGTTGTTGCGGGTGCGGGAGCGATTTTGTGGCGCCTCCCCTTCCCGTCATCCCGGCGGACGCCGGGACCCATGGTAGCGGACCGGGTTATGACGGCACGGGATCGCCGGGTCCGCCGTAACCATGGGTCCCGGCGTTCGCCGGGATGACGGATGGGGTCGAAGGTCGTTGCGGGTTTGCCTGCCGCTACGGCCCGGCGATCGATGGCGAGAGACATGTTGCGTTCACCTCTTCCGTCATCCTGGGCTCGACCCAGGATCCAGAGCCGCAGGGGGGTACGCTTGCGGCTCTGGATCCTGGCTTTCGCCAGGATGACGGGAGGGGGGCGGTTGTGGCGGGTGCGGGAGCGATTTTGAGGCGCCTCCCCTTCCCGTCATCCCGGCGGGCGTCGAGACCGATGGTCGCGGACCGGGTTATGGCGGCACGTGATCGCCGGGTCCGCCGTAACCATGGGTCCCGGCGTTCGCCGGGATGACGGGTGGGGGGTGCGGGTCGCTTATGGGGTTTGGGCTTGAGAGCGTGGACGTTTCGCGCGCGATCGGGAGACGTGGAGAGAGCGCCGGTGGGGTTTCCACCGACGCCCTTCCGAAACGCAGCTTTGCCGCGGCTTGGCCGGACAGGGGCGAAGCCCCTGTCGTCGGACGGCGCTGGAGCGCCGCCGGCCGGTCCGACCGCCGGGTGCTCGGCCGTAGCTTGCGCTACGGCCTTGCGTGGTCAGATGTGGATCGGCTTGCCCTGTACGGCCATCGCCGCTTCCTTGAGCGCCTCGGCATGCGTCGGATGCGCGTGGCAGGTGTAGGCGATGTCTTCGCTGGTCGCGCCGAATTCCATCGCGATGGCGGCTTCGGCGATCAGCGTGCCGGCGAGGCTCGACACGATCCAGACGCCCAGCACGCGGTCGGTCTTGGCATCCGCGATGACCTTGACGAAGCCGTCGGTGTCGCGGTTGGTCTTGGCGCGGCTGTTGGCGGCGAAGGGGAACTTGCCGACCTTGATCTCGGTCATGTCCTTCGCGGCTTCCTCGGTGAGGCCGACGCCGGCGATCTCGGGCATCGTGTAGACGACGGACGGGATGACGTCCTCGTTGACGATGCCGGTCTGGCCGGCGATGTTCTCCGCCACCGCGACGCCCTCGTCCTCCGCCTTGTGCGCGAGCATCAGGCCCGGGACGCAGTCGCCGATCGCCCACACGCCGTCGACCTTGGTCTTGAAGCTGTGGTCGGTCTCGATCTGGCCGCGCTTGTTGAGCTCGAGGCCGATGGCTTCGAGGTTGAGGCCGTCGACATTCGCCTTGCGGCCGATCGAGACGAGCACCGCGTCGGCGGTCATCGTCTCGGACGCGCCACCCGCGGCGGGCTTGACGGTGACGGTCGCGACACCGTTGTCGACGGTCACACCGGTGACCTTGGTCGAGAGCTTGAGCTCCATGCCCTGCTTCTTGAAGAGCTTAGCGCTCTCACGGCGGACTTCGCCGTCGAAGCCGGGGAGGATCTGGTCGACGAATTCGACGACGGTGACCTTCGCGCCAAGGCGACGCCAGACGCTGCCGAGCTCGAGACCGATCACGCCGCCGCCAATGACGACCATGTGCTCGGGCACCTTGGGGAGCGCGAGCGCGCCGGTCGAGTCGACGACGGTGGTCTGGTCGACCTCGACGCCGGGGAGCGGCATGACGCTCGAGCCGGTGGCGATGACGATGTTCTTCGCGGTGACCGTCTGGCCGTTGACGTCGACGGTGTGCGCGTCCTGGAACGCGGCCTTGCCCTTGAGCCAGGTCACCTTGTTCTTCTTGAACAGGAATTCGACGCCGCCGGTCAGTTCCTTGACGGCCTTGGCCTTCTCGGCGTGCATCTGGTCGAGGTTGAGCGAGACGCCGGTGAACTCGACGCCGAACTTGGTCATGTGACCGGCCTTGGCCTCCTCGTACAGCTCGGAGGCATGCAGCAGCGCCTTGGAGGGGATGCAGCCGACGTTGAGGCAGGTGCCGCCGAGCGTATCGCGGCTCTCGGCGCAGGCGGTGCGCAGCCCGAGCTGTGCGGCGCGGATCGCGGCGACGTACCCGCCGGGGCCTGCGCCGATTACGAGGACGTCATAGTCATAGTCAGCCATTGTCGCTTCTCTCTTACTTCCCCGGCGCAGGCCGGGGCCCAGTTGGGAGATATATGGGGAGGGCGAGGCGCTTCGTCACCGCGGCCTTCCCCACTGGGCCCCGGCCTGCGCCGGGGTGGTTAGATATTTACAGGTCGATCAGGATGCGCGTCGGGTCTTCGATCGCGTTCTTGAGCGCGACGAGGAACGTCACGGCTTCGCGGCCGTCGATCAGGCGGTGGTCGTAGCTGAGGGCGAGGTACATCATCGGGCGGATGACGATCTGGCCGTTCACGACGACCGGGCGCTCCTCGATGCGGTGGAGGCCGAGGACCGCCGACTGGGGCGGGTTGATGATCGGGGTCGACATCAGCGAGCCGAACACGCCGCCGTTCGAGATGGTGAAGGTACCGCCCTTCATCTCGTCCATCTTGAGCGCGCCGTCCTTGGCGCGCTTGCCGAAGTCGCCGATCGTCTTCTCGATCGTCGCGACCGACATCTGGTCGGCATCGCGGATCACGGGGACGACGAGGCCGCCCGGCGACGAGACCGCGACCGAGATGTCGGCGTAATCGTGATAGACGATGTCGTCGCCGTCGATCGATGCGTTGACGCTGGGGATGTCGCGCAGCGCCATCGTCGCGGCCTTCACGAAGAAGCCCATGAAGCCGAGGCGGACGCCGTGCTTCTTCTCGAACAGGTCCTTGTACTTGGCGCGCGCCTCGATCACCGCGGTCATGTCGACGTCGTTGAACGTCGTCAGCATCGCGGCGGTGTTCTGCGCTTCCTTGAGGCGCTTGGCGATCGTCTGGCGCAGGCGCGTCATGCGGACGCGCTCTTCACCGCGGCCCGAGGCTGCGGGCGCTGCGGCCGGTGCGGGCGCAGGTGCTGCGGCAGGCGCGGGCTTGCTCGAGGCGGCGGCGGTCACGTCTTCCTTGGTGATGCGACCGTCGCGACCGGTGCCCTTGACGGTGCCGGGGTCGACGCCGTGCTCGAGCACCGCGCGGCGAACCGACGGCGAGAGGGCTGCGGGCGAGTCGCTGGTGCCGGCGCCGGGCTGGTCGCCGTACCCTGCGCCGGACTCGTCCTTGGCGGGCGCCGCGGGCGTTGCGGTCGCGGCGGGCTCGGGCGCCTTGGCGGGAGCCGCTGCGCCGTCACCGGCGTCGATCGTGGCGAGCATCGCGCCGACCTGCACCGTGTCGCCGACCGCGACGGCGTGCTGGCCCATGACGCCGGCGACCGGCGAGGGCACCTCGACCGAGACCTTGTCGGTCTCGAGGCTGGCGATGGGCTCGTCGACGGCGACGGGATCGCCGGGCTGCTTCAGCCACTCGCCGAGGGTGGCTTCGGTGATCGATTCACCCAGGACGGGGACGGTGACTTCGGTTGCCATGGTTTCTGCCTACTTCCTTGTATCCCCGCGAAGGCGGGGACCCAGACTGGGCCCCCGCCTTCGCGGGGGAACAGAGTTGATTACGATGCGCGGGTGCGGCGGATTTCGTCGCGGACGCTGTGGCCGAGCGCGTCGGCGACGAGTGCGCCCTGCTCGGCCTGGTGACGCTTCATCAGGCCGGTCGCGGGCGAGGCCGAGGCGCTGCGCCCGGCGTAGCGCGCACGCTTGACCGGCGAATTCACGCTGGCCAGCGCCTCCTCGATCAGCGGCTCGACAAAGAACCAATAGCCGTTGTTCTTCGGCTCTTCCTGCGCCCAGACGATCTCTTCCAGGTTCGGCATCTTGGCGACGCGCTCGGCGATCGGGTTGCCGGGGAAGGGATAGAGCTGTTCGACGCGGACGATCTGCGTGTCGGTGTCGCCCGCCGCATCGCGTGCCTCGATCAGGTCGTAGGCGACCTTGCCGGTGCACAGGACGAGACGCTTGGTGTCGACGTCGGCCGCACCGTTGGTGTCGGACAGGAGGCGACGGAAGTGGCTGTCGCCCTGGAAGTCCTCGGCGTTCGACACCGCAAGCTTGTGCCGGAGCAACGACTTGGGCGTCATCACGATCAGGGGCTTGCGGAAATTGCGATGCATCTGCCGGCGGAGCAGGTGGAAATAGTTCGCCGGGCTGGTGCAGTTCGCGACCTGGATATTGTCGTCCGCGCAGGACTGGAGGAAGCGCTCGGGACGCGCCGAGCTGTGCTCGGGGCCCTGCCCTTCATAGCCGTGCGGGAGCAGCATCACGAGGCCGTTGGCGCGGAGCCACTTCGACTCGCCCGACGTGATGAACTGATCGATCATGATCTGCGCGCCGTTGACGAAATCGCCGAACTGCGCCTCCCAGAGGACGAGCGTCTTCGGGTCGGCGAGCGCATAGCCGTACTCGAAGCCGAGCACGCCGTACTCGGACAGCGGGCTGTCGAGCACCTCGAAATTGCCGTGCTCGATCTCCTGCAGCGGCACATACTTGTGCTCGTCGGTCTGGTCGACCCAGACCGCGTGACGCTGCGAGAAGGTGCCGCGGCCCGAATCCTGGCCGGACAGACGGACGCCGTATCCTTCGGAGAGCAGGCCGCCGAAGGCGAGCGCCTCGCCGGTCGCCCAGTCAAAGCCCTTGCCCGACTTGAACATCTCGCGCTTGGCATCGAGCACGCGCGCGAGCGTCTTGTGGATCTTCACGCTCTCGGGAACGGTCGTCAGCGTGCGGCCGAGCGAGTCGAACAGCTTCTGGCTGAGACCCGTCTCGACGTTGCGACGCGCGGAGGCGCCATCGGTCGGCGCGCTGAGGCCGGTCCAGCGACCGCCGAACCAGTCCGCCTTGTTCGGCTTGTACGACGCACCCGCTTCGAACTCGCCCTCGAGCCGCAATGTGAGCTGCTTCACATTCTCGTCGATCCAGGGCTGGTCGATGACGCCTTCCTTGATCAGGCGGTTGCCATAGACCGAGCTGACGCCGGGGTGCTTGCGGATGATGTCGTACATCAGCGGCTGGGTGAAGGAGGGCTCGTCGCCTTCGTTATGACCGAAGCGGCGATAGCACCACATGTCGATGACGATGTCGCGGTGGAACTTCTGACGGAATTCCATCGCCATCTTGGTGGCGAAGGTCACCGCTTCGGGATCGTCGCCATTGACGTGGAAGACCGGCGCCTGGACGCCCTTGGCGACGTCCGACGGGTAGGGCGACGAGCGCGCGAACTGCGGGCTGGTCGTGAAGCCGACCTGGTTGTTGATGATGAAGTGGACGCAGCCGCCGGTGTTGTAGCCGCGGATGCCGGAGAAGCCGAGGCACTCCCAGACGATCCCCTGCCCCGCGAACGCCGCGTCGCCGTGGATCAGCACGGGCAAGCTGGCGACATGGTCCTTCAGATCGTTGTTGAGCGTCTGGATCGCGCGCGTCTTGCCGAGCACGACCGGATCGGCCGCCTCGAGATGCGACGGGTTAGCGACGAGGCTCATGTGAACCTTGTGGCCGTCGAACTCGCGGTCGGTGCTGGTGCCGAGATGGTACTTCACGTCGCCCGACCCGCCGATGTCATCGGGGTTGGCCGAACCGCCGGCGAATTCGTGGAAGATGACGCGGAGCGGCTTTGCCATGACGTTGGCGAGCACGTTCAGACGACCGCGATGCGCCATGCCGATGACGATCTCGCGCACGCCCATCTGGCCGCCATACTTGATCACCGATTCGAGCGCGGGGATCATCGATTCGCCGCCGTCGAGCCCGAAGCGCTTCGTGCCGACATATTTCTTGCCGAGGAATTTCTCCCACTGCTCGGCTTCGATGACCTTGTTGAGGATCGCCTTCTTGCCGTCGACGGAGAATTCGATCGCCTTGTCCTGGCCTTCCATCCGCTCCTGGAGGAAGCGGCGCTCCTCGACATCGGCGATGTGCATGTATTCGAGGCCGACATTGCCGCAGTAATTCTTGCGCAGCGTGTCAACGAGTTCGCGGATGGTCGCCCATTCGAAACCCATCGTGCCGCCGAGATAGACCTTGCGGTCGATGTCGGCGTCGGAGAAGCCGTGATATTCGGTCTTCAGATCCTCGGGCATCTCGCGCTTCGAGAGGCCGAGCGGATCGAGATTGGCGGCGAGGTGGCCGCGGACGCGGTAGGTGCGGATCAGCAGCTGCGCGCGGATCGCGTCGGCCGCGGCCTTGGCGATCTCGTCCTTCGAGACGGGGGCGGGCGCGGCGGCGGCGGGAGCGGGCTTGCCGCCACCCTTTGCGGGCTTGGGCGCGGGCTCCATCTGGGTCGGGTCGAGCGCCGCGGTCAGGTCGTCCGTGGTGGTCAGCGGCCAGCGCGCGCTTTCCCAGCTCGGGCCCTGCGCGGAGCCTTCGAGCCCCTCGAAGAACGTCCGCCAGCCGGATTCGACCGAGGCCGGATCGGCGGTGAACTTGGCGTAGAGCGTCTCTACGAACGCCGGGCTGACGCCGGCTGCGATATCGCTGAAATCCTGGCCTTCGTAGCCCATGTCGTTCGTCCTCAGTTTCCCTCTCCCCCGCGGGGGAGTGGGAGGGGCCCGCCCGCACTTGCGGGTGGGAGGGTGAGGGCACGGGCGGTCACGTGCCCTCACCCTTCCGCCGCCAAATGGCGGCTCCTTCCCTCTCCCCGGGGGGAGAGGGGTAGTAAGATCAACCCTTCAGCACGCTCAGCAGCGTCTCGCCGAGCAGGCTGGGGCTTTCCGAGACCTTGATCCCGGCAGCTTCCATTGCCGCGATCTTGCTCTCGGCATCGCCCTTGCCGCCCGAGACGATCGCACCGGCATGGCCCATGCGACGACCCGGAGGCGCCGTGCGGCCCGCGATGAAGCCGGCCATCGGCTTCTTGCGGCCACGCTTGGCCTCGTCGATCAGGAACTGGGCGGCCTGCTCCTCCGCGTCGCCGCCGATTTCGCCGATCATGATGATCGACTTGGTCTCGTCGTCCGCGAGGAACAGCTCGAGCACGTCGATGAAGTTCGTGCCGTTGACGGGATCGCCACCGATGCCGACCGCGGTCGTCTGACCAAGGCCTGCGTTCGAGGTCTGGAAGACCGCCTCATAGGTGAGCGTGCCTGAACGGCTGACAACGCCGACCGAGCCCTTCTTGAAGATCGAACCGGGCATGATGCCGATCTTGCACTCGCCGGGGGTCAGGACGCCGGGGCAGTTCGGGCCGATCAGGCGCGACTTGGAGCCCGCGAGCGCGCGCTTGACCTTGACCATGTCGAGCACGGGAATGCCCTCGGTGATCGCGACGATCAGCTCGATCTGCGCGTCGATCGCCTCGAGGATCGAATCGGCCGCGAAGGGAGGCGGCACGTAGATGACCGACGCGGTCGCGCCGGTGACCGACTTCGCCTCGGCGACGGTGTTGTAGACGGGGAGGTCGAGGTGAGTCGTGCCGCCCTTGCCGGGGGTGACGCCACCGACCATCTGCGTGCCGTATTCCAGCGCCATCTTGGTGTGGAAGCTGCCGGTTTCGCCGGTCATGCCCTGCGTGATGACCTTGGTGTTCTTGTCGACGAGGATGCTCATTCTATCTCCAGTCCGGTCCGCCCCGGCGAAGGCCGGGGTCCAGTTGGGAAGGCGGTCATGGTAGGGCGATACGATCGTACAGGTCATCCCAAGCGGGATTAAGCCCTTCGATCTCACGCACTTTCCAGGCCCGCTTCCACTCCTTCATTTGCAGCTCGCGCTGCCGCGCCGCTTCCCATTCGCCGCACGCCTCGTACCAGACGAGTAGCTTGCAGCCATAACGCTTGGTGAAACCGCTCAAACCGTTGCGGTGCTCCCACACGCGCTTTGGCAGGTTCACTGTCGAGCCGAGGTAGATCGCCCCGTTGGGGAAGTTGGCCATGATGTAAACGAACGCCTGTTCTTCCATCATCGTGGCTTTCGCAACTGGACCCCGGCCTGCGCCGGGGTGGTGGCTATTCCCTTCGGTACGCTCCTACCTCAGCTCATGTCATCAAATCAGTTCAGGCTACCGTCGATACCCTTGCAGGCGACGATCAGTTCCTTGACCGCGTCGACCGAGACCTGGAGGTTGCCCTTGGCTTCGTCGTCGAGCTTGATCTCGACGATCTTCTCGACGCCGCCGGCGCCGATCACCACGGGGACGCCGACATACAGGTCGTCGAGGCCGTATTCACCCGAGACGTAGGCCGCGGCCGGCAGGACGCGCTTCTGGTCGTAGAGATAGGCTTCGGCCATCGCGATGCCGCTGGTGGCGGGCGCGTAATAGGCCGAGCCGGTCTTGAGCAGTGCGACGATCTCGCCGCCGCCGCCGCGCGTGCGCTTGACGATCGCGTCGATCTTCTCCTGCGTGGACATGCCCATCGCGATGAGATCGGGAACCGGGATGCCCGAGACGGTCGAATACTGGATCACGGGGACCATCGTGTCGCCGTGGCCGCCGAGCACGAAGCTGGTGACGTCCTTGACCGAGACCTTGAACTCGTCGGCGAGGAAATGGCTGAAGCGCGACGAGTCGAGCACGCCGGCCATGCCGACGACCATGTGATGCGGCAGACCCGAGAACTCACGCAGCGCCCAGACCATCGCGTCGAGCGGGTTGGTGATGCAGATAACGAATGCGCCCGGCGCGTTGGCCTTGATGCCCTCGCCCACGGCCTTCATGACCTTCAGGTTGATGCCGAGCAGGTCGTCGCGGCTCATGCCGGGCTTGCGCGCGACACCGGCGGTGACGATGATGACGTCCGCGCCGGCGATATCGGCATAGTCGTTCGAGCCGGTGATCGTCGAGTCGAAGCCTTCGACCGGGCCGCACTGCGACAGGTCGAGCGCCTTGCCCTGGGGGATGCCCTCGGCCACGTCGAACAGGACGATATCGCCCAGACCCTTGAGTGCTGCGAGGTGCGCGAGCGTGCCGCCGATGTTACCGGCGCCGATCAGCGCGATCTTCTTGCGAGCCATTCCAATCCGTCTCCGTCTGATGTGCGGGGTGATTGGTGACGCCGGTTACGCGCATTATGGCGCTACGGCAACCGTTAAAGCAGAAAAGTGCGAGCGTTATTGCAAATCGTTCGCAGGAGCAATAAGCTTGCCGATGTGCGCTGAACCACCCCGGCGGAGGCCGGGGCCCAGTTGGGGGACGGTGCAAACTGAGTACTGCGCGCTGTTACGACGGCCTTTCCAACTGGGCCCCGGCCTTCGCCCGGGTGGTGTTTGGGGTACGTCAGATATGCCCTTCCGCCAGATACTCCTCGGAGCGCATCTCTTCCAGCCGGCTGATCGTGCGGTCGAATTCGAACCGGCCGTCGCCGCTCGCATAAAGGTCGCCCGGCTGCGCGTCGGCGGCGGCGAGCAGCTTGACCTTGTGCTCGTAGAGCGCGTCGATGAGGCCGACGAAGCGCGCGGCCTCGTTGCGGTTTTCGGGCCCGAGCTTGGGGATGCCGACGAGGATGATGGTGTGGAATTTGCGGGCGATGGCGAGATAGTCGGCCACCCCCCTCGCCTCGCCGCACAGCTTCTTGAAGCTGAACACCGCGACGCCTTTCAGCGACTTGGGGACGCGCAGGGCCCGGCCCTGGACGATCAGCTCCTCGGACGGGACGTGCTCGCTGTCGTCGGGCGAGAAGTCGGTGAGGCGGAAGAAGGCGGCGGAGAGCTGCGCGGTCGCCTCGGGCCCGTTGGGGACGAGCCAGGTGTCCTGGCTGCCGAGCCGGTCGCGGCGGTAATCGACGGGGCCGTTGAGCGGGAGGACATCGAGCCGCTGTTCGATCGTCGCGATGAAGGGGAGGAAATGCTCGCGGTTGAGGCCGTTCTTGTAGAGATCGGCAGGCGGGCGGTTCGAGGTGGTGACGATCGTCACGCCGGAGTCGAGCAGCGAGGTGACGAGCCGCGACAGGATCATCGCGTCGGGGCTGTTGGTGACCATCATCTCGTCGAACGCGAGCAGGCGGGTCTCCTCGGCGATCGCGGTGGCGACGGGGACGATCGGGTCGCCGACCTCCTTGCGGCGCTCGGCGGCGATGCGGGCATGGACCTCGAGCATGAACTCGCCGAAATGGACGCGGCGCTTCCGGTCGACCGCGACCTCGGCGAAGAACAGGTCCATCAGCATCGACTTGCCGCGGCCGACACCGCCCCAGAGATAGACGCCGCGCGGGGCCGGCTTTTTCGCAAAGCGCGCGAAGAAGCCGGTCGCGACGGGCGCGGGGAGTTCGGTGGCGAGCGTGTTCAGGCGCGCGGCGGCGGCGGCCTGTTCGGGGTCGGGGCGGAGTTCACCCGAGGCGACGAGCGCTTCGTAGGCGGCGAGGACGGTCATTGGTCTTCACCACCCCGGCGGAGGCCGGGGCCCAGGGGGAAAGGTCGCCGTGATAGAACGCTACGCTTGAACAATGATCGTGTCCCAACTGGGCCCCGGCCTTCGCCGGGGTGGTGATAGCGGTCGGGGTCAGCCCTTCGGCGGCTTAGGCGACGGCTTGCGGATCGTCGCGGAGAAGGCCGCGATCTTTGCCTCGTCGTCGCCTTGCACCACGAGGCCCCGCAGGAACAAGAGGCGGCCGGTTTCCTTGAGCACCTCGACCTGCGCCTCGATCGGGGCGCCGATCCGGCCGCCACCGATGAACTGGGTGTTGAGGTCGAGCGTCACCGCGGTGCCGGCGGTGATCAGCCCGAAGCCGCGTGCGGCGGCGAACAGGGCGACGTCGATGAAGCCGAGCAGCGCGCCGCCGTGCACATTGTCCTGCAGGTTCGAATGGCGACGCTCGGGCGTGATGCGGACGCGGACGAGGTCGCCGTCGACGCGGTAGAGCATGGGGCCGAGCAGCGTGTTGAACCGGGTCGGGTCGGACAGGGTCCAGCTGCGCCAGCCGGGGTTTGCGGGGTCTTCGGCGTCGAGGAAATGGGGGGTATCGGTCATGAGTTCCGTTCGTCCTGAGCGAAGTCGAAGGACTTTTGGGAGCGCCACCCCCTGCCCCGGGCTTGTGCTTCGACTTCGCTCAGCACGAACGGGAGGGGGGGGAGGGATCAGCGGTTGAGCGAAGAAACCTCCCCCTCCCAGATCAGACGATCCGTTCGGCTTCCATCTTCTTGATCTCGGCGATCGCCTTGGCGGGGTTGAGACCCTTGGGGCAGGCGTTCGCGCAGTTCATGATCGTGTGGCAGCGATAGAGGCGGAACGGATCCTCGAGCTCGTCGAGCCGCTCGCCGGTCATCTCGTCGCGGCTGTCGGCGAGCCAGCGATAGGCCTGGAGCAGGATCGCCGGCCCCAGGAACTTGTCGGCGTTCCACCAGTAGCTCGGGCACGAGGTCGAGCAGCAGGCGCACAGGATGCACTCGTACAGGCCGTCGAGCTTCGAGCGGTCTTCTGGCGACTGGAGACGCTCCTTGCCCGAGGGCGGCGGGGTGACGGTCTGGAGCCAGGGCTTGATCGACGAATATTGCGCGTAGAAATGCGTGAAGTCGGGGACGAGATCCTTGATCACGTCCATGTGCGGCAGCGGCGTGATCTGGACCTCGCCCTTGCAATCCTCGATCGCGGTGGTGCAGGCGAGACCGTTCTTGCCGTCGATGTTCATCGAGCAGGAGCCGCAGATCCCCTCGCGGCACGAGCGGCGGAAGGTCAGCGAGCTGTCCTGTTCGCCCTTCATCCTGATCAGCGCGTCGAGCACCATCGGACCGGTCTCGTCGAGGTCGAGCTCGAACGTGTCGTAGCGGGGATTCTCGCCGCTATCGGGATCGTACCGATACACCTTAAACGATTTTAGCCGCTTGCCCCCGCTTGCCGAGGCATGCTTGACGCCCTTCTTGACGACGCTGTTTTTCGGGAGCGAGAATTCGGCCATTGCGAGCGGTCCGTCCGTGGTGTGATGACAAGGTTGTCAGAGCCGATACATGACAGGGGCCCTGCCCGCAAATCCTTAGCTTCGCGGGTGCAACATGAGTCACATGTGGGGCGCGGCACGGACCGCCGCAACCGTCAGATGATGTCGAGGATCAGCCCGAGATCGCGCGCTTCCTCCGCCTCGATATACCAGTTGGACGGCGCCTTGGCCTTCAGCTCCTCGATATCGACCTTGGTGCCGCGGACGAGATCGCGAAAGCCTTCTTCCTGGATGTTGATCGAATCCTCGATCTCGTGGAGCTTGGCCTTCAGCGTATAAGACAGCGCGTTGAGCGGGCCGTTGAGCTGGATCGTGCTCGTCATCTGGCGCTCATGGATCATCAGGCGGCTGTTGCGCGTGAGGAAGCGGCTGTCGGCGGGAAATGCCGACATGAAGGTCGCGCCGGCCGAATAGACCGCGACCTTGCCGAGGAACAGCGTCTCGCGATCGGTATATTCGCGCAGCAGCCGGATATGGTCGCCCATCGCGCGCGCCATTTCGGGATCGCCGCCAAGCGTGGTGATCGAGACGACGAGCGGGCCCTCGGTGGGCGCGGCCGCGACCTGCGCCTTGAAACTGTCGTACATCGCATCGTCGACGGGGCCGTGCAGCTGGACATGGGGGACGGCGAGCAACGGATAGTTGCGCGCGTTCGAAGCGGGGGAGGTGTCGGTCATGCGCGGGCAAACTTACCGCGGTATCGCGCGGTTCCGATGTCGTCCGCAAAAGACCGGGAGTATAGATTCTATACCGAAATTGCGGTAGAGTTGGCCATGTTCGAATTCGACCCGGACAAGAGCGCGGCCAACGCGGTCAAGCACGGTATTGATTTCGTCGAAGCTCAGGCGCTGTGGGGCGATGACGAGCGGATCGTCGTCGGATCGGCCCAGCGCCATGTGGGCGAGGACCGGCAATTGGTGATCGGCCGGATCGGCGATCGCTTGTGGACGGCGATCGTCACCGATCGCGGTACGGCGACCCGGATCATCTCGGTTCGCCGCGCGAGAGATTATGAGGAACTGGCTTATGAACGCGCCCGCACCGGCTAAATCCGTGCTGCACAAGGCTATCTCAGCCGACGAACTCGACCGGCGGTTCGACGAGGGCGAGGATGTCAGCGCGTATTTCGACTGGTCCAGCCCGCGCAAGCCTGCGCTGGAGGCCAAGCGCGTGAACGTCGATTTCCCCACGTGGATGGTAGAGAGTCTCGACGTGCAAGCCCGCAAGCGTGGCGTCACGCGTCAGGCGCTCATCAAGATGTGGCTGGCAGATCGTCTGGAAGCGGCAGCGAATGCGCCCGCCGCCCCCTGAGGTCAGACGTCCCGGTCGAGTGCCGGATCGGCCTGTCGCCTGTGCTGGAGGATCCAGCCGACCAGGCCGCCGGGGACGCCGCCGGCGAGCGAGAAGAGCGCGAAGAAGGTGATGGCGATCTTCTGCGGGTCTTCGCCGGGGGCGCGCGTCTCGATGCCGTAGATATAGATCGCGGTGCCGATCGCGACGATCGCCGGCCAGAGAAAGCCGGCGATCATCGGCGGGAACCGCGTCAGCAGCCCCACCGCGACGGGCACGAGGAACCCGATCGCGATGATGGCCCAGATCATCAATAGACCCGCTTCTTGGGCTTGATGTAGTCGACGTCGTCGGTGAGCGTGTAGTCGTGCACCGGGCGGAAATCGATCTTGGTCTGACCTCCCTTGCCGCCCCAGCCGTCGAAGGTGGTGATGGTGTGCTTCATCCAGTTGGCATCGTCACGCTCGGGGAAATCCTCGTGCATGTGCGCGCCGCGCGACTCGGTGCGGTTGGCGGCCGAGTTCATCGTGACGACGGCCTGGCCGATCAGATTGTCGAGCTCCATCGTCTCGACCAGATCGGTGTTCCAGATCATGCTGCGATCCTTCACGGCGACGTCGGTCATCCGGTTGTAGATGCCCGCCATCTTCTCGACGCCCTGGTTGAGCAGTTCGGTGTCGCGGAACACGGCGCAATGCTTCTGCATCGTCTGCTGCATGTCGAGACGGATCTGCGCGGTCGGCGACCCGCCGCTCGCGTTGCGGAACGTGTCGAGACGCGTCAGCGCGAGGTCTTCCGAGCCCTTGGGCAGCGGCGCGTGCGCGGTGCCGGGCTTGAGCGTGTCGCGGATCCGCAGGCCGGTCGCACGGCCGAACACCACGAGATCGATCAGGCTGTTCGAGCCGAGGCGGTTGGCGCCGTGAACCGAGACGCAGGCGGCCTCGCCGACCGCGAACAGGCCGGGGACGACCGCGTCGGGGTTGCCGCCGACGAGGTTGACGACCTCGCCGTGGAAGTTGGTCGGGATGCCGCCCATGTTGTAATGCACGGTCGGCGTGACGGGCAGCGGCTGGCGGGTGAGATCGACGCCCGCGAAGACCTTGCCGGTCTCGGTGATGCCCGGCAGGCGCTCGGCGAGCACCTTCGGATCGATGTGATCGAGGTGCAGGAAGATGTGGTCGCCGTTCTTGCCGACGCCGCGGCCTTCACGCATTTCGAGCGCCATCGAGCGGCTGACGACGTCGCGCGAGGCGAGATCCTTCGCCGACGGGGCATAGCGCTCCATGAAGCGCTCGCCCTCGGAGTTGGTCAGGTAACCGCCCTCACCGCGTGCGCCCTCGGTGATGAGCACGCCCGCGCCGTAGATGCCGGTCGGGTGGAACTGGACGAACTCCATGTCCTGGAGCGGCAGGCCGGCGCGGAGCACCATCGCGTTGCCGTCGCCGGTGCAGGTGTGCGCCGAGGTCGCTGAGAAATAGACGCGGCCATAGCCACCCGTGGCGAGCACGGTCTGGTGGCTGCGGAAGCGGTGGATCGAGCCGTCTTCCATGCACAAGGCGATCACGCCGCGGCAGACGCCGTTTTCCATGATCAGATCGAGCGCGAAATACTCGACGAAGAAGTCCGTGTTGTACTTCAGGCTCTGCTGGTAGAGCGCGTGAAGCATCGCGTGGCCGGTACGGTCGGCGGCAGCAGCGGTGCGCTGGACCGGGGGCCCCTCGCCCATGTTCTGCATGTGGCCGCCGAACGGACGCTGATAGATCGTCCCGTTCTCGTTACGGCTGAACGGCATACCGGCATGTTCGAGCTCGTACACCGCCTGCGGGGCCTCGCGGCACAGATATTCGATCGCGTCCTGGTCGCCGAGCCAGTCGGAGCCCTTGACGGTGTCGAACATGTGCCAGGTCCAGTGATCCGGCGAGTTGTTGCCGAGCGACGCGGCGATGCCGCCCTGGGCGGCGACGGTGTGCGACCGGGTCGGGAAGACCTTGGTGATGCACGCGGTCTTCAGGCCGCTCTCGGCGATGCCCATCGTGGCGCGCAGGCCCGAGCCGCCGGCCCCGACGACGACCGCATCATAGGTATGATCGATGATCTTGTAGGCAGCTGACATTACGCAGGGGCTCCGGAGAAGGCGACCTTCAGGATCGCGAACAGGGCGATGCCGCCCAGCGTGAAGGTGAACAGGTTGAGCAGGATCATCGTCACGACGCGGCTTTCGCCGTGCATATAATCCTCGATCACGACCTGAAGACCGAGACGGAAATGGTAGAAGACCGACAGGATCAGCAGCGCCATCGGGATCGCCGCCCAGGACGACTGGAGCCACAGATGCACCGAGGCATAGTCATAGGCGGGCATCCGCGCGACCGCGACCATCAGCCAGGCCATCAGGAAGATGTTGGCGCCGGCGGTCAGCCGCTGCTGCCACCAATGCTGCGTGCCGTGCTTGGCGCTGCCCAGACCGCGGACGCGGCCGACTGGCGTACCCGAACCCATTACTTCATCCCCATGTAGAGCCAGAAGGCGACCGTCAGCAGCGTGCTGGCCAGGATCGTCGCGCGCGCACCCATGCGGTTGCGCTTGAGTTCGAAACCGGCGCCGGTGTCCATCACCAGATGGCGGATGCCCGTCATCATGTGCTGGAGCAGCGACCAGGTCAGGCCGATGCCGATGACATAGCCCAGAATGTTGAGCCCGCCCGCGTCGGTCGTGAACACGTCGACAAAGGTCGCATAAGCCTGATCCCCCGAGGCGATCGCGGCGAGCCACCAGACGAGCAGCAGGCTGCCGACGGTCGCCATGCCGCTGCCGGTCGCGCGGTGCAGGATCGAGACCAGCATGTGCGGGCCCCATTTATAGACCTGCAGATGGGGAGAAAGCGGGCGTGCCGGGTTGCGCGATGCCAAGGGCTGTGTCCTCGAGTACGAAGGGCGAGTAACGAACGGTTTGCCGGTCTATTAGACGCCATGTGCTGCGATGCAACCCATCGCCGCCCGGGTTGATAACCCAGGGCAATGCGCAGGGGCCGCTGGACGGTTGGTCGGGCGGGGCGGCGGGCGCCCCCTGCCCCGCGGCATCGATCCCTAACCTGGCCTTAAGGAATCACCGTTAGCGCTGGCCGGGCAACGCGATCCGGAGTTTACCCTTTGACCTCACTCGACATGCCGGCCCCCGGGTCGATCGCCACCCAGATCGACCTGGCCGCACGGCTGCGCGCGTTCGACTTTGACGGCTCGCTCGCGGCAGCCAGCCGCGAGCTCTGGGCGCTGATCGAACCGCATGTCGTCACCATCTCCCAGGCCTATTGGGAACAGTGGCAGCGCTGTTTCAGCAACGAGCGGATCTGGTCGCCGCACGAGGCCGACGCGATGATCGAGGTCGGCTGCAATTTCCTGCGCGACCGCTTCCTCAACACCAATGCGCGCGGCTGGGTCGAATCGGTCGAGCGATCGGTCGCCGCGGCCTATGCCGCCGACGTGTCGCCGATGGCGCTGCTGTCGATGATCAGCGCGAGCGACCGTGCCGCGCTCGGCGTGCTGATGCAGAGCGTGGCGCGCGACAATGACCGACTTTCCTTGTATATCGACACGCTGATGAGGCTGTCGGCGCTGGAAGGTGAGATCACCGTGGCGATCTATACCAAATATCGCAACTTCTCGGCGCAGGGCGCGCGCGACACGCTGGCGGTCGAATTCCGCGACGGAATCGCGACGATGGTCGAGACCGCGACCGACGAGGGGCATGTGCTGCGCGAACAGGCGGTGCGCAGCTCGGCCTCGACCCGCGCGGTGCTGGGCAAGGCGAGCGAGGTGGCCGCCGCCGCCGAACAGTCCGCGGTCGCGATGCGCGAGGCCGCGCAGACCGCCGCGGGGCTGATCCGCGCGATCGAGGATGCGCGCAGCGAGGTCGAGGCCGCGGCCGAGATCGCCAATCGCGCGTCCGCACAGGCGACCGACGCGGTCGGCATGTCCGAGGCGCTGAGCGATCACGCCAAGTCGATCGAGTCGATCCTGGGGCTGATCCGCGACATTGCCGGCCAGACCAATCTGCTCGCGCTCAACGCGACGATCGAGGCGGCGCGCGCGGGCGATGCCGGGCGCGGCTTCGCGGTGGTGGCGCAGGAGGTGAAGAGCCTCGCCAGCCAGACCGCACGCGCGACCGACGACATCGCGGCGAAGATCGCCGCGATCCAGTCGGCGACGCGCGGCACGGTCGCGACCAATGCGAGCATCAAGGCGACCGTCGCCGAGGTACAGGACAGCGCCGACCGGATCCGCCACGCGATGGAGGCGCAGGCGCAGACCGTCACCGCGATCACCGCGGCGGTCGACGAAACCGCGCTCGCCGCCGATTCGATGTCGACGACGATCGCGGCGATCAGGGCGGATACCGAAATGGTGGCGACCGAGATCGACGGCGTCGGCCGGGGCTTCGACATGCTCGACAGCCGGCTGAGCAATCTGAAGACCAGCGCGGGCGTATTCATCGCGAAGGTGGCTGCATAACGGAGGGCACAAGGGGGGAGCATGACCGCGCCAATCGACCGCATGAGCAATGGCGTGCCACACGGCACGCTGGACTGGGGCAATGATGGCCGGCCGCTGTACGAACGCGTGCGCGACTATGACTGGGACGGCGCGATCGGGCCAAGCTGCGCGACGCTGACCGCGATGCTGGATGCCGCCGACCACCGGGTGATCGCGGAGACGTTCTGGCGGCATTACCTCTCGCTCGAGAGCGCGCTTCATGTCCGGCCCGCCTTCACCCCCGAGCGACTCGAACGCAGCATCGTCGCAAGCGCGGACTATGTCCGGCTGAAATATCTCTCCCCCTATGACCTGGCGTGGCGGGACATCGCGATCGACCATGCGATCCAGTCGCGCAAGGCGAACATCCCGCTGCCCGCCTTGCTCGCCGCGCTGGCGTTCGCGCACAGCGTCACGCTCGGGCTGATCGCCGAACGGGTCGGCACCGACACCGCGTCGATGCGGATGCTGGGCGACGTGATCCAGCGGCTCGCGCTGATCGAGGCGGACATCATGGCATCGCATCTGAGCGCGTCCGATGCCGAAGCGGCGCGGATCGCCCGCAGCGCGCGGGCGGCGGCGTTCCGTGAAAGCATCGCCTCGTCGATCGAGGACACCGCCGAGCTGGGCGCGCGGATCCGCGTCCAGGCGATGGGCGCGTCGACCTCGACCCGCAGCGTGCTGGGCAAGACGAGCGAGGTCGCCGCCGCCGCCGAACAGTCGGCGCTGGCGATGCGCGAGGCCGCGCACACCGCCTCGGGACTGATCTGCGCGATCGAGGGCGCGCGGATCGAGGTCGAGGCGGCCGCCGAGATCGCCAACCGCGCGTCGGCGCAGGCGACCGACGCGGTCGGGATGTCCGAGACGCTGAGCGCGCATGCCCAGTCGATCGAGTCGATCCTGGGGCTGATCCGGACGATCGCGGGGCAGACCAATCTGCTCGCGCTCAACGCGACGATCGAGGCGGCGCGTGCGGGCGATGCCGGGCGCGGCTTTGCGGTGGTGGCGCAGGAGGTGAAGAGCCTCGCCAGCCAGACCGCGCGCGCGACCGACGACATCGCGACCAAGATCGCCGCGATCCAGGCGGCGACGCACAGCTCGGTGACGACCAGCGTCGGCATCCGCACGACCGTCGGCGAGGTCCAGGACAGCGCGGTGCGGATCCGCCAGGCGATGGACGCGCAGGCGCGGACCGTCGCGTCGATCACCGCCGCGGTCGACGAGACCGCGCTGGCCGCCGACACGATGTCCGCGACGATCGACATGATCCGCGGCGATGCGGAGGCGGTCGCCAACGAGATCACGCTGCTGGGCCAGGATTTCGGGCTGATCGACGACAAGCTGAGCGTGCTGCGCGGTGCCGCCGACGGGTTTTCGTCCAGCGTCGCGTGAGCGACATCACCGCCGTGCGAACGGGTGGGTGACGAACCGTCATCGGGCGCGCTAAGGCCCTGGCCATGACCATCCTACTCACAGGGTCGAGCCGGGGCATCGGCGCGGCCATTCACCAGGCGCTGACCGACGCGGGCGCCACTGTCATCGGGCACAGGAGCAGCAACGGGGGCAGCGCGAGCGGGCTCCCCGCCGACTTCGCCGACCCCGCCGGGCCGACCGCGCTGTGGACCGCCGCGCTCGAACAGGCCGGCGGCACGATCGACGTGCTGATCAACAATGCCGGGGTGTTCGAGGCGAGCCCGCTGGGTGACGGCGACTGGACCGCTCAGTGGGAGCGGACGATGCGGATCAACCTGACCGCGTCCGCCGAACTCTGCCGGCTCGCGGTGCTGCACTGGCAGGCGCGCGGGTTTGCGGGGCGGATCGTCAACATCGCCAGCCGCGCCGCCTATCGCGGCGATTCGCCCGCGCACTGGCATTATGCCGCGTCGAAGGCGGGAATGGTGGCGATGACCAAGACGATCGCGCGCGGCTATGCCCGCGAGGGGATCCTGGCGTTCGCGATCTGCCCGGGCTTCACGATGACCGGGATGGCGGAGGATTATCTGTCGAGCCGCGGCGGTGATGCGCTGCTCGCCGACATTCCGCTCGGCAAGGTCGCGGACCCCGCCGAAGTCGCCTCGGTCGCACGCTATTGCGCGCTCGAGGCGCCGGCCTCGATGACCGGCGCGGTGATCGATGTGAACGGGGCGAGCCATGTCCGCTGAGAGCTGGAAACTCACCCTCCCCTGCACGCGCGCGGAGGCGGAGGCGATCGATGCGAGCGGCGATCTGGGCGACGCGATTCCGGGCGACGCGGTGCTGATGACCACCGAGGAGATCGAGGACGACGTCGAATCCTGGCGGCTCGACGCGTATTTCGAACATGAGCCGGGCGCCGACACGGTCGCGGCGGTGCGCGCGCTGGTGCCGAGCGCGGCGGGGGCCGGAATCGCGGTCGAGCGGCTGGCCGCGGCGGACTGGGTGACGATGAGCCAGGCGGGGCTCGAGCCGCTGTCGGTCGGACGGTTCTTCGTCCACACCCGCGCGCATGCCGATGCGGTGCCCGCGGGCAAGCGCGCCTTCCTGATCGAGGCGAGCCGCGCGTTCGGGACGGGGCATCACGAGACGACCAGCGGGTGCCTGGCGATGCTCGACGGGCTGGCGGATGCGGCGCCGGGCGAGCGGTTCGCCAACGTCATCGACATCGGCACGGGGACCGGGCTGCTCGCCTTTGCCGCGGCGGATCTGTGGCCCGATGCGGCGGTGATGGGGACGGATATCGATCCGGTCTCGATCGAGGTGACGCAGGAGAATGCGGACCTGAACGGCGTCGCGGGGATCGACCTGGTGGTGGCCGACGGGACGCTCGACGACGCGATCGTCGCGCGCGCGCCCTATGACCTGGTGATCGCGAACATCCTGGCGGGGCCGTTGGTGTCGATGGCGCCCGAGATCGCGTCGATCGCCGATGCGGGGGCGACGATCGTGCTGGCGGGGCTGCTCGAGACGCAGCGCGCGGGCGTGGTCGCGGCCTATACGGCGTGCGGGTGCTCGCTGGACGCGGTCGACCGGCGCGGGGACTGGAGCGTGCTGCGGCTGCGCGCGGGCGCGACGCGGTTCGTGGCGGACGGGCCGTTCGATCCCAAGGGGCGCGACGGGTGGGCGCTGGATATCTGATCCTGTTCCGCCGCGAAGGCGGGGGAAGATGAGGGTGCGGCCAGCGCCTTGCCTCACACTCTACGCCACCCCGGCGGAGGCCGGGGGCCAGTTGGGATGGCGGTTCGGTTCCATCTCCGGGGTTCGCCCAACTGGGCCCCGGCCTTCGCCGGGGTGGTTTGTGGGTGGGGCGGCGTTCGGTTCCACGAGGTGATACGGCCGGGTGCCGCCAGTGGTTCGCCTCACACCCGACACCACCCCGGCGGAGGCCGGGGCCCAGTTGGGATGGCGGTTCGGTTCCATCTCCGGGGTTCGCCTAACTGGGCCCCGGCCTTCGCCGGGGTGGTGGCTTTATGCGGCGCCTGTGGCCTTGGCGTTCGCATAGGCCTGCGTGCCTTGTGTCAGCACGACGTCGCCGGGTTCGATCCGGGCGACCGGGATGTCGGGCTGGGCCTTCAGCTCCTCGTACAGCGGTGCGAAATCGGTCTCGACCGTCAGGCGCAGCAGTTCGTCGAAGCTCGGGATGACGAAATAGTTCTGCTGGAAATCGTCGATCCGGTATTCGGTGCGCATGACCCGCGCGAGGTCGAGCGCGATGCGGTTGGGGCTGGGGTCGTCGAGTGCGAAGCGGGTTTCGGCGAAGCTCGAGACGATGCCCGAGCCGTAGATGCGCAGCCCCTCGGGCTCGGCGATCAGGCCGAATTCGACCGTGTACCAGTAGAGCCGGCCGAGATATTTGAGCGCGTCGAGCCCGAGCGCGCGCTGGCCGCCGCGGCCATAAGCCGCCAAATAATCCGCGAAGACCGGGTCGGCGAGCATGGGCACGTGCCCGAACACGTCGTGGAAGACGTCGGGTTCCTGGAGATAGTCGAGCTGGTCGGGACGGCGGATGAAATTGCCCGCGACGAAGCGGCGATTGGCCATGTGATCGAAGAAGACGTCGTCGGGGACGAGGCCGGGCACCGCGACGACCGACCAGCCGGTGAGCTTCATCAGCCGTTCGGACAGTTCCTCGAAATCGGGAATGCCGGGCTTCGAGAGTTTCAGCACGTCGAGCCCGCGCAGCCACGCGTTCGACGCGCGGCCGGGGAGCAGTTTCGACTGGCGCGCGAACAGCGTGTCCCAGGTCGCATGATCCTCGGCGGTATAGCTCGACCAGTTTTGCGGGATCGTCCAGTCGGGTGCCCCTTCGGGCGGCGTGCTGAGCACGTGCGTTTCTTCTAGCATGGCCATCGTCTAGCATGACCGAATGACAACGGAAACGCGCTGGATTCATTGGTCGTTAAGGATCCTTGCAGTCGTTCTCGCACTGGCTGCGGGCTATGCGGTGGCGGGGCTGGTCGGCGGGGCAATCCCGACCAACCGCGACTGGCGCCCTCCCCCGCGCGGCATCCGCATCTTCGTCGAGAGCAACGGGGTGCATACCGGGATCATCGTCCCGAAGGTCGCGGCCGGGGTGGACTGGCGCGGGTTTGCCCGGCCCGGCGACCTGCGCGACCCGCGTTATGCCGCGTCCGATCACCTTGCGATCGGCTGGGGGGAGAAGGCGTTCTTCCTTGAGACGCCGACCTGGGCGGACGTGAAGCTGCGGACCGTGCTGGCGTCGGCGATCGGCAGCGACGCGGTGCTGCTGCATGTCGAGCATCTCGCCGCGCCGGTGCCGGGTGGCGATGTGCGCGCGGTGATGCTGAGCGAACGCGAGTATCGGCGGCTGGCGGGGTATATCGCGGCGACGGTCCGGCCGGGGGGGCGGGCCTATCCGGGCTATGCCGGTTATGACGCGTTCTACGACGCGCGGGGGCATTATAGCGGGGTGGCGACGTGCAATGCGTGGACGGGGGATGCGCTGCGGTTCGCAGGCGTGCGGGTCGGGTGGTGGACGCCGTTTCCGGCTACGGTGATGTGGTGGTTTTGAGCTGAGATTGCAGCGATTTTCTGCTTACCCACCCCGGCGGAGGCCGGGGCCAGTTGGGGGACGGCGGTAACTGCGCGCTGCCCCTTGCCAGCAGCGGCCCCCAACTGGGCCCCGGCCTTCGCCGGGGTGGTATTTTTTTTGGGGCTATCACTCCCCCGCGCGATACCCCTGATATTGCCCACATTCGCCGCGCCGGGGGTCCTTCCTGCAGCGTTTGGCGAGTTCTTTCCGCTGCTTGCCCTCCTCGGCCTCCTGCTTGCGCATCTTGCGGCCGTAATTGCGGTCCGATTCCTCCTGGCTGGTGGTGGTCCAGTCGACCGCCTTGCCCGCGACCTGGAACGGCGCCTTCACGATCGACGTCGCGGTGCTGATGCAGCCCGCGGTCATCAGGGGCAGGATCGCCAGAACGGGAAGAACCTTACGCATCTACTTCACTCCCGCGCGCAGCCGATCGCGCGCCTGCGCCCCGTATAGCGGAAAATCGGTGAAGAATCCGTCGATACCTTGCGCGAGCCCGGCGTCGATCTCCGCGGCGATGTCGCCCTGCGCGGCGGGATCGGTGCCGCGGCGGAAGCGGTTGGGGACGAACATGTTCTCCGCGCGGTAGGTCCAGGGATGGACGCGCAGCCCCGCTTCATGCGCGTCGGCGACCAGCGGCGACGGCGTCGTGCCCGCCCACAGCATGCCCTTGTTCGGGCCGATGCCGTACGCATAGCCCGCCACCGCCTTCAGGCCCGCGGGCGTGATCATCGCGGCATAGCTCGGCTGGGCACCGTCGGCGGGGCCGCCCTCACCGTCGATCAGCTGGATCAGCCGCACCCGCGTCACCGCGTGGAGGCGCTGGAGGTTCTTCACCTCGAACGACTGGATGAAGACCGGTGCCGTCGCCGAATCCCAGCCCGCCGCCTTGAGCTGCGCGACCAGCAGCAGGTCGGTCGGATGGCCGATGCCGGCGAAATAGGTCGGGTGCTTTGTCTCGGGATAGATGCCGATCGTGCGGCCCGTCTCGGCGGAGCGCCGCTTGGCGAGCGCGATGATCTCGGCGAGCGTCGGGATCTCGAACCGGCCGTCATAGGCGGTGTTGGCGGGGCGGAGTTTCGGCAGCCGCTCCTTCGCGCGCAGCGTCTTCAGTTCGGCGAGCGTGAAATCCTCGACGAACCAGCCGGTGAGGTTGTGCCCGTCGATCGTCTTCGTCGTGCGGCGGCTGGCGAATTCGGGATGGTCGGCGACGTCGGTCGTGTCGGCGATCGCGTTTTCGTGCCGCGCGACGAGCACGTCGTCTTTCGTCGGGACGAGGTCGGGCTCGATGAAGTCCGCGCCCTGATCGATCGCGAGGTCGTAGGCGGCGAGCGTATGTTCGGGCCGGAGCCCGCTCGCACCGCGGTGCGCGATCACGATCGGGGGTGTCGAGGGAGGATTTTTCGGTGTCATCGCAACAGATTGCCCGCCGGCGACGCCAAGTACCAGCGCGGCGATTCGTGAGAGCCAATCGCAATAGGAAACCATTCGACGCATCGGCGTTCAGTCCTCATATTTCCCGGATCCAGAAGGGGCGACCCCATGCATTTCACGATCAATGGTCAATCATATGACGCCGAGCCCGATATCCGCACCTCGGTGCTCGACCTGTGCCGCGAGCATCTCGGCCTCACCGGCTCGAAAAAGGGCTGCGACCACGGCCAGTGCGGGGCGTGCACCGTCCTGATCAACGGCCGCCGCGTCAATTCCTGCCTGACGCTCGCGGTCATGCACCAGGATGACGAGATCACGACGATCGAGGGTCTGGGCCAGCCGGGCAACCTCCACGCGCTGCAGGATGCGTTCGTGCGGCATGACGGCTATCAGTGCGGCTATTGCACGCCTGGCCAGATCTGCTCGGCGGTCGGCATGCTCGACGAGGTCAAGAAGGGCTGGGCCAGCCACGCATCGGGCGACCTGACCGATCCCAAGTTCGACGATGCCGAGATTTCGGAGCGGATGAGCGGCAATCTGTGCCGTTGTGCCGCCTATCCGAACATCGTCGATGCGATCCGCGAAGTCGGCGACACCGCGCCCAAGGGCCGGTCCGCGGACGAAAAGGATGCGGCGATGGACGCCGATGCGCGCGGGGAGATGGTGGCATGAAGACCTTCACCTATGAGAAACCCGCGACCCCCGAGGCCGCGGTCCGGGATGCCGGGACGACCGGCGCGCGGTTCATCGCGGGCGGGACCAACCTGCTCGACCTGATGAAGCTGCAGGTCGAGACCCCCGACACGCTCGTCGACATCAGCCGCCTCGATCTCGCGAAGATCGAGGAGCGCGAGGATGGCGGGCTGACGATCGGTGCGCTGGTGCCGAACAGCGACCTTGCCGCCGACCGCCGCGTCGTCGCGAAGTACGAGGTGCTGAGCCGCGCATTGCTCGCCGGCGCATCGGGCCAGCTGCGCAACAAGGCGTCGACCGGGGGCAACATGCTCCAGCGGACGCGCTGCTATTATTTCTACGACACCGCGGCCGCGTGCAACAAGCGCGAGCCCGGCAGCGGTTGTTCGGCGATCGGCGGCTTCAACCGCATCCTCGCGGTGCTCGGCACGAGCGAGCAGTGCATCGCGACGCATCCGAGCGACATGGCGGTCGCGATGCGCGCGCTCGACGCGACGATCGTGACCTTGAAGGCGGACGGCGATCGTCGGCGCATCTCGGTACACGAGTTCTACCGCCTGCCGGGATCGACGCCCGAGATCGAGACCGTGCTCGAGACGGGTGAGCTGATCACGCATATCGAGCTGCCCGCGCCGCCCAAGGGCAAGCAGGCCTATCGCAAGGTGCGCGATCGTGCGTCCTATGCCTTCGCGCTCGTCTCGGTCGCGGCCGTGGTCGACGTGCAGGACGGCGTGATCGCGTCCGCCTCGCTCGCGTTCGGCGGGCTAGGGCCGATGCCGTGGCGCAACCCGGCGGTCGAGGCCGCGCTGGTCGGCAAGGCGCCGTCGGACGAGGCTTTCGAGGCCGCGGCGACCGCGCTCCTCGCCGATGCCAAGGGCTATGGCTCGAACGACTTCAAAATCCCCCTCGCGCGTCGCACGCTTATCGCGACGCTGCGCACCGTAACGGGAGCATAAACATGTTCGGTTTTGGAACCACCAACAGCCTGACGATGGACAAGCCGCATCCGGACAGTCTTCTGGACAGCGGCGTTCAGGGCGTCATCGGCAAGCCGCTCGACCGCATCGACGGTCCGCTGAAGGTCAGCGGCACCGCGACCTATGCGGCGGAATATCAGTTCGACGACATGGCGTACGGCGTGCTCGTCGGCACGAAGATCTCCGCGGGCAAGGTCGTGTCGATCGACGTCGACGCGGTGAAGAGCATCCCCGGCGTGCTCGACGTCGTCACCGACTTCGACCAGTTCATCCGCGTGTCCGCACAGGGCGGCGCGACCGATGCACCCACGCAGGGCGTCAAGGACATCGCGTTCTTCGGCCAGATCGTCGCGATCGTGCTCGCCGAGAGCTTCGAGGTCGCGCGCGATGCGGCGGCCCGCCTGCCGATCGTCTATGACGAGGCGGAGGGCCAGTATGACTTCGCCGCGCACCGCGACGAGACGCGGACGCCCCCCGACGATGCCGCGCCTGCGCATTTCAAGCAGGGCGATGTCGACACGGCGATGGCCGATGCGGCGGTGACGGTCGATTCGACCTATGTCACGCCGAGCCAGAACTCGGCGGCGATGGAGCCGCACGCCTCGACCGCGGTGTGGGAAGAGGACGGCTCGCTGACGCTGTACGGTGCCTATCAGATGCCGACCTCGGACGCGCAGCAGCTGGCCAAGTCGCTCGGCCTGTCGGAGAAGAAGGTCCGGATCGTCGCGCGCTATATCGGCGGCGGGTTCGGGTCGAAGCTCGGCATCGCGCCCGAGAGCGTCGCGGCGGCGATCGCCGCCAAGCAGCTCGGCCGTCCGGTCAAGGCGGTCATGTCGCGCCCGCAGGTGTTCGAGGCGACCGTGCGTCGCTCGAACACCGAGCAGCGCGTCCGGCTCGCGGCAAACGCCGAGGGCAAGCTGACCGCGATCGGGCACGAGACGCTCGCGTCGAACCAGTCGACCGAGGATTATTTCGAGCCCGCCGGTATCGGCACGCACCTGCTCTATGGCGGCGAGAACCGGCTGATCACGCATGAGCTGGTCGACGTGAACCTCGTCCTGTCGGGATCGATGCGCGCGCCGGGCGAAGCGGTCGGGATGCTGGCGCTCGAGGGTGCGATGGACGAGCTGGCTGAAAAGCTCGACATGGATCCGATCGAGCTGCGCAAGCGCAACGATCCGCGGATCGATCCGGAGAAGGACGTCCCCTATTCGTCGCGCAACCTGACGCGCGCGCTCGACGAGGGTGCGGCCCGCTTCGGCTGGGACAAGCGCCAGAAGGCCGGCACGCGCCGCGAGGGCGAATGGCTGATCGGCATGGGCGTGGCCTCGGCGGTTCGCGGCAACATGATGATGGAATCGTCCGCCAAGGTCGAGATCCATCCCGACGGCACCGCGACCGTATCGTCGGCGATGACCGATATCGGCACGGGCAGCTACACGATCCTCGCGCAGATCGCGTCGGAGATCCTGGGCATCCCGGTCGAGAACATCACCATGTCGCTGGGCGACACCAATGATCCCCCCGCGGCGGGTTCGGGCGGGTCCTGGGGTGCGGCCTCGTCGGGGACCGCGGTCTATCTCGCCTGCGAGATGCTGCGCGGCAAGATCGCCAAGGCGATGGGCGTCGACGAGGACGGCCTGACGCTGAAGGACGGCAAGGCGATCGGCGACAACCGCTCGACCCCGATCGGCGAGCTGGTCGGCAAGGGCCTCGAGGCGACCGGGCATATCAAGCCGGGCAAGCAGGAGAAGGAGACGTCGCAGGCAGGCTTTGGCGCGCACTTCGCCGAGGTCGCGGTCAACGTCATCACCGGCGAGACGCGCGTGCGGCGGATGCTCGGGTCGTTCGCGGCAGGGCGTGTGCTCAACGCGAAGACCGCGCGGTCGCAGTGCCTGGGCGGCATGACCTTCGGCATCGGCACCGCGCTGACCGAGGACCTGATCCACGACACGCGCACCGGCAAGCTGGTGAACCACGATCTCGGCGAATATCACGTGCCGGCCAATGCGGACGTGCCGCAGATGGACGTCCATTTCGTCGACGAGCGCGACATCCATGCGAACCCGATCCACGCCAAGGGGATCGGCGAGCTCGGGATTTCGGGCGCGGGCGCCGCGGTTGCGAACGCTGTGTATAATGCGACGGGGATCCGGGTGCGCGAGTTCCCGATTACGTTGGACAAGCTGTTGGATCAGCTGCCGGCGGTTTGATCGGTTCCCCCGCGGAGGCGGGGGCCGAGGGGTCACGGGCGGTGTCGCTTGTGACCCTGGATCCCCGCCTCCGCGGGGAAACAGGTGGAGGTGGGCGCCACCCTCCTTACTACCACCCCGGCGAAGGCCGGGGCCCAGTTGGGGGACTTTCCTGGCAGCGGATCGTCCTTCGTCACGACGACCTTCCCAACTGGGCCCCGGCCTTCGCCGGGGTGGTGGTGGGGGTGGCTGCGGCCTGCGCTGGGGCGGCGTTGAGACCACGCCGCCACCCTCGTCAAATACCCCGGCCCCTCCTATCTCAGACCCTCCACACCCGAGGACGAGCCTATGACCGACCACGTAATGGACGCCGCTTTCCGCCCGGCCGGGCTCGACCGGGCGACGCAGGGGGTTCTCGGGCGCGGGATCGATCGGGTCGAGGGGCCGGCGAAGGTCACCGGCGTCGCCGATTATGCCTATGAGGGCACGCCCGAGCGGGTCGCCTATGCCGCGATCGTCGGTACGCCGGTCGGCAGCGGCCGGATCCTCAGCATCGACGCGCGTGCGGCCGAGGCGATGCCCGGCGTGATCGCGGTGCTCCACGGCGATCCGCGCATGCCCGCGGGCGAATCCAATTCGAGCGCGCTGCCGCTGCTCGATACCGACGTCATCCTCCATCTCGGCCAGCCCGTCGCGATCGTCGTCGCCGAGGACCAGGCGATCGCGCGCGATGCCGCGGCCTTGGTCCGTGTCGAGACCGAAGCGGGCGAGGACCGGTTCGACGTCGAGGCGCAGCCGGTCGATACCGATCCCGCGATCGGCTTCGTGCCGCCGGTCGACATGGGCGACCTCGATGCGGCGATGCGCGACGCACCCGTGACGCTCGATGCGACCTATACGACACCGGTGCATTTCCCCGCCGCGCTCGAGCCGCATGCGACCACCGCCTGGTGGGACGACGACCGGCTGACGGTGCGCTCGAGCAACCAGGTGATCGGCGCCGCGCGCAAGACGATCGCCAAGGTGCTCAAGATCGATGCCGACAAGGTCCGCGTGCTCGCGCCCTATGTCGGTGGCGGCTTTGGCGGCAAGACCGGCGTAGGCCCCGAGGCGATCCTCGCCGCGATCGCCGCGGAGGCGGTCGGCCGCCCGGTCAAGATCGCGCTGCCGCGGCGCCAGACCGCCTATGTCGTCCACCACCGCTCGCACACGACGCAGCGCATCCGCATCGCCGCGGACGAACGCGGCGTGATCCAGGGCATGGGGCATGAGAGCGTCGCCGCGCAGAATGACGACGCGCCGTTCCTCGAACCCGTGCCGTTCGGGACGATCCCGCTCTATCGCGGCGAATCGCGGCGGTTCAGGACCGACCTCGTCCGCGTCGACCTGCCCGCGAGCGGCGCGGTACGCGCGCCGGGCGAGGCGGTCGGCACGTTCGGCGTCGAATGCGCGATGGACGAGCTCGCGGTCCAGCTCGGGATCGACCCGATCGAGCTGCGCCGCCGCAACGAGCCCGACTGCGATCCGGGCAGCGGCAAGCCCTTCTCCACGCGGCGCATGCTCGACTGCTACTCGCAAGGGGCGGAGCGGTTCGGCTGGCCCGCAGCCGTTCCCGCGCCCGCATCGGTGCGCGAGGGCGAATGGCTGATCGGGATCGGCATGGCGGCCAGCCTGCGCGGCAATTTCACGGTCCAGGCGCAGGCGCGCGTGCGGCTCGAGGCGGACGGCCGCGCCGCGGTCGAGTGCGACATGACCGATATCGGCACCGGTACCTACACGATCCTGGCACAGGCCGCGGGCGAGATGCTCGGGCTGCCGGTCGCGGATGTCGACGTCCGGCTGGGCGATACCGACTTCCCGCCGACCGCGGGGTCGGGCGGATCGTTCGGTGCAGGGAGCGCGGTGTCCGCGGTGGTGCTGGCGTGCGAGGACATCCTGGCCGAGCTCGCGCTGCGGATGAACGCGGCGCCCGAGGAACTGAGCCTCAAGGACGGTTGCGTCAGCGCGGGCGGGCGGCAGGTCAAGCTTGCCGACCTGCTGCGCGGGGCGCCGATCGTCGCGACCGGCAAGACCGGCCCCGGCAAGGAAAGCAAGCGCACCAGCCAGGCGAGCCACGGCGCGCATTTCGTCGAGGTCGCGGTCAACGCGGTCAGCGGCGAGGTGCGCGTGCGGCGGATGCTCGGCGTGTTCGACGTCGGCCGCGTGCTCAACCGCAAGACCGCGACCAGCCAGATCATCGGCGGCATGGCCTGGGGCATCGCCTATGCGCTGACCGAGGAGGGCGTCGTCGACACGCGCACCGGCGCGTTCGTGAACCCCGATTTCGGCGAATATCACGTCGCGGTGAACGCCGACATTCCGCAGCTCGAGGCCTATTTCATCGAGGAGATCGACGATTCGGCGAACCCTGCGGGCGCCAAGGGGGTCGGCGAGCTCGGGATTTCGGGTGCGGGCGCGGCGGTTGCCAACGCGATCTACAATGCGACCGGTGTGCGGGTGCGCGATTTCCCGGTGACGCTCGACAAGCTGCTCGAGGGCTTGCCCGCGGTATAAAGTCTGTTCCCACGCCGATGCGGAGGAACGAGAAGAGAGAGAAGACATGGCCGAAAACGATAGCGTGATTGCCGCGGCGAAGACCTGGAAGGGCGAGAGGATGGCGATCGCCACGGTCGTCTCGACCTGGGGCTCCGCGCCGCGCCCCAAGGGGAGCCACATGCTGGTCCATGAGGACGGCCGGTTCGAGGGCTCCGTCTCGGGCGGCTGCGTCGAGAGCGATATCCTCGCCACCGCCGCCGACGTGATCGCCGGCGCGCCGTTCCAGGTGCGGAACTACGGCGTCGCGGATGCGGCCGCGTGGGAAGTCGGGCTGCCCTGCGGCGGCGAGATCGCGGTGATGGTCCAGCCGGTGTCCGCCGAGGGCTTCGACCCCGAATTGTTCGACCGGATCGCCGACGCGCGCGACCAGGGCGATGCGCTGACGGTGACCACCGACCTCGCCACCGGGCACAGCGATGCGCGACCGGCGGAGACGGGCGAGGTGTTCGTCAACCGCTATGATCCGCCGCGCCGCCTGCTGATCGTCGGCGCGGTGCAGATCGCGCAGGCGCTGGCCGGCCTCGCGCGCGAGTTGGGGATCGCGACGGTCGTGATCGATCCGCGCGCGCGCTTCCTGACCGACGAGCGCTTCCCCGGCGTCACGCTTGACGATCGCTGGCCCGACGAGGCGATCGCCGCGCTGCGCCCCGGTCCGTCGACCGCGGTCGTGACGCTGAGCCACGACATCAAGATCGACGACCCCGCGCTGATCGCTGCCCTTGCGACCGATGCTGCCTATGTCGGTGCGCTCGGCAGCCGCAAGAGCCATGCGGCGCGGCGCGAACGGCTCGCCGCGGCGGGGGTCAGCCCTGAGAATATCGAACGGATCGACGCACCCGTCGGGATCGACATCGGCGCGATCGGGCCGTCCGAGATTGCGCTGTCGGTCGCCGCCGCCATGATCGGAGCGTTCCATGATCGCCGCTGAAGACGTCGTCCTCATCCTGCTCGCCGCGGGCCGATCGCAGCGGTTCGGCATACCGAACAAGCTCGAGGTGCCGTTCCTCAACAAGCCGGTCGGGCTGCACGTCGTCACCGCGTTCGAAGCGATCCCGTTCCGCGACCGGCTGGTCGTCACCGATGGCTGCACGCTCGATTTCGCGAGCCATGGCTATGCGGTGGTGCATAACGACGATCCCGCGGCGGGGATGGCGCAGTCGGTCAAGCTGGGCGTGCAGCGCGCCAAGGACGACGGCGCGCAGGCGGTGCTGATCGCGCTGGCCGACATGCCGCGCGTGACCGCGGCGCATGTCTACCGGATGCTCGACGCCGCCGACAGCGCGGACGCGGTGGTCGCTTCGAGCGATGGGGTGAAGCCGTCGCCCCCTGCCCTGTTCGCCCGCGACCGGTTCGACTTCCTGCTGTCGCTCGACGGCGATGCGGGCGCGCGCGACCTGGTGCGCGCGGGGCGGCACGTGGTGACCGCGCCGGCCGAGCTGATCGACATCGACACGCCCGAGGATCTGGAGCGACTGCAGGCGCTGGTCCATGACCCGCGCGCGGCGATCACTCGTGCCTTAACGCGTCGATAGGGTTCATCGCGGCGGCGCGGCGTGCGGGAAAATAGCCGAAGACGACGCCGATCACCGCGGAGATGCCGAACGCGAACAGGTTGATCTCGGGCACGAACAGCCACTGGACCTTGATCAGCGGCGCGATGATCGCGATCGCCAGCTGCGCGATCACCAGCCCGATCAGCCCGCCCAGGCACGACAGCACGATCGCCTCGACGAGGAACTGCAACAGCACCTCGCGCGCGACCGCGCCGATCGCGAGCCGGATGCCGATCTCGCGCGTGCGTTCGGTCACCGACACCAGCATGATGTTCATGATCCCGATCCCGCCGACGACCAGGCTGATCCCCGCGACCGCCGCGACGATGCCGGTCAGCAACGTCGTCGTGCCGGTCAGCGTGTCGGAAATCTGCTTGGTGTCGAAGATGTTGAAGTCATCCTCCTTGCCCGCGGTGATCGTCCGGCGTTCGCGCAACAGATCGGTGATCGACGCCTGCACGGTCGCGGTCGAGAATTTCTGGTCGACGCCCACCAGCATCAGCCGGATGTCGCGATTGCCCGTGAAGCGGCGCTGCACCGCCTTGATCGGCATGATGACCACATCGTCCTGATCGCCGCCGAACCCCGCCTGCCCGCGCGTCGACAGCACGCCGATCACGTCGCAGCTGATCGCGCCGATCCGCATGCGAAGGCCGACCGCGTCGCCGCCGCGGAACAGGTTGGTGCGCACGGTATTGCCGATGATGCACACCGCCTTGCCCGAGGCTTCCTCGACCGGCGTGAAGATCCGCCCGGTCGCGAGCGGCCAGGGCTGGACCTGGAAATAGGCGCTGGTGGTGCCGTTGATCGTCGTCGACCAGTTCGCGCCTTCATAGATCGCGGTGGCGGTCGCCTGCGCCTGGGGTGCGACCGCGGTGACGCCGGCGATCTGGTTGGCGACCGCGGTGACGTCCTCGGGCTTGAAGTCGGGCGGCCGCGGTCCGCCGCCGCCACGACCGAAGCCCTGACCCGGCCGGATCTGCAGGATATTGGTGCCTAGCGCGGAAATCGACTGCTGTACCGCCGCGGTCGTCGCCTTGCCGAGCGTGACCATCGTCACGACCGCCCCGACGCCGATGACGATGCCGAGAATGGTCAGGAACGACCGCAGGATGTGGCGGCGGATCGAGCGCAGCGCGAGCGAGAGGGTGGTGCCGAACATTACCGGATCATCCCGCCTGCGGGGTTCTGTCGAACCTGGCTCAAAGACCGACAAAAGAGACCCGTCATCCCCGCGCAGGCGGGGATCCAGATGCTCGAGGGCTGGCGGGCTTGCCGCGACGGTTGCCGGTCTGGATTCCCGCCTGCGCGGGAATGACGGTGTCGGGTCGGGACGTGAGTGGATGGTGTCCGGGCCATCACGACTCGACCCTTTCGCCTTGCTCGTGGCGGCTTTCGATGCGTTCCACCAAGCCGTCCTTGAAGTGCACCACGGTACGCGCGAAGGCGGCCATGTCGGGTTCGTGGGTGACCATCAGGACGGTGATGTTCTGCTCCGCGTTGAGCCGGGTCAGCAGCTGCATGATCTCGACCGAGCGTTCGCTGTCGAGGTTGCCGGTCGGCTCGTCGGCGAGCAGCACGTCGGGGTTCGTCACCAGCGCGCGCGCGATCGCGACGCGCTGTTGCTGGCCGCCGGACAGCTCGGCGGGGGTGTGGTCCCACCAGTCCGCCAGCCCGACCGTGTCGAGGCTCGCCATCGCCGCCGCGCGCCGCGCGCGCTTCTCGTCGCCGCGGTACAGGAGCGGCAGCTCGACATTCTCGAGCGCGGAGGTGCGCGAGAGGAGGTTGAAGCCCTGGAACACGAAGCCGAGATATTTGCGGCGGAGCAGCGCGCGCTGGTCGCGGTCGAGCGTCTCGACATGATGCCCGCGGAAAAGGAAGGTGCCGGCACTCGGCACGTCGAGACAGCCGAGGATGTTCATCGTCGTCGACTTGCCCGACCCCGACGGCCCCATCACCGCGACGAAATCGCCGCCGGCAATGTCGAGGTCGACGCCTTTCAGCGCCTGGAACATCGTCGCGCCCGCGCCGTACGTCTTGGTGACGCCGCGCAGCGAGATCAGGGGCGGATTACTGGCCACCGCCCCCGCCCTTGCTCGCGCCGCCGCCGCGCCGACCGCCGCCGCGCTTGGTCTCGTCCGACCCGCTCGCAAGCTGGCCGGTGATGACCTGCGCACCGGGCTGGAGATTGCCCGACAGGACCTCGGTCATCGTCCCATTGGTGTCGCCGGTGGTGATCTGTACCGGCTGCGGCGTGCCGTCGGCGCCCTTCACATAGATGGTCTGCTGCGCGCCGCGGCCGAGCGTCGCGGTGCGTTCGGCCCCGCCGCCGCGCCGCGGGCGGAAGGTCAGCGAGCCGGCGATCCCGCCGCCGGCATCGCCCGACGCGGCGGTCGGCTTGAAGCGCAATGCGGCGTTGGGGACGAGCAGCACGCGCTGCTTGTCCGAGGTGACGATATCGGCGGTCGCGGTCATCCCCGGGCGCAGCGTGAGCGACGGATTGGCCACGGTCAGGTCGGCGGCGTAGGACACGACCTGGCCGGTGGTGGTCGTCGTGCTGGTGCTCGAACTCGACGACGTCGCCGAGCTGACCGTCAGGTTCGAGCCGAGATCGACACGCGTGATCGTCGCGGGGAAGGTCTTGCCGGGAAAGGCGTCGACGGTGAAGTTGGCGCGCTGGCCGATCTTGACCTCGCCGACGTCGGCCTCGTCGATCGCGACCTCGAGCTTCATCTTGGTCAGGTCCTCGGCGATCACGAACAGCGTCGGCGTGTTGAACGACGACGCGACGGTCTGGCCGGGATCGATCTGCCGCGCGAGCACGACGCCGGTCACCGGCGAGCGGATGATCGCACGCGCGCGCTGCGTCTGGCTCTGCGCGAGTGCGGCGCGGCTGGCGACGACATTGGCCTCGGCGACCTTCTGCGCGGCGAGCGCACGCTGATAATCGGCGCGGCCGGCCTGAAGCTCGGTCTTGGACGGCACGCGCCCGCCCGACAGCCGCGCGACTTCCTCGAGCCGGTTGAGCTGTGCGCGCGATTCGGCGACGGTCGCCTGCGCCTGGTTCACCTGCGCCTGGTTGGCGGCGAGCTGTGCATTGCCCTGGCGGATCTGGTCGTCGAGCTGTTCGGGATCGATCAGCGCGAGCGGCTGGCCCGCGACGACACGGTCGTTGACGTCGGCGACTACCTTGGTGACCAGCCCCGACAGCTGCGACCCGACCGTCACCTGGTTGGTCGGCGCGAGCTTGCCCGTCGCGGACACCGTCACCGTCAGGTTGCCGCGCTCGGCCGCCTGGGTCGAATATTGCGTCTGCTCCTTCGCGCCGAAGCACTTGGCGAGCAGCAGGCAGAGCAGCACGACGCCGACCGCGATCGCGACCCATTTGATGTAGCGTTTCCAGGGGGCCTGCGGCCTCACGCCCAGAAAGTCGTCGATCGATGCGTCGGCCATCAGCGTGCCTCTGGATTGGAGATGGGCGCTTGCGGGATCACGGTCGCGTCCCAGCCGCCGCCAAGCGCGGCATAGAGCGCGACCAGCGCGGTCGCGGCGTCGGCGCGCGCCTGGGTCGCGCCGTTGCGCGCGGACAGCAGCGCGACCTCCTGCTGGTTGAGCGTGGTGAAGTCGGTCAGCCCGGTGCGATACTGGCTGCGGCTGAGGATCGCGGAGTTGTTCGCGGCATCGAGCGCGATCGCGAACTGCCGCTCGCGCTCCTGCGCGGTCTGGAGTGCGACGACCGCATTCTCGACATCCTCGAGCGCGGTCAGCACGGTCGACTTGTAGAAGGCCAGCGCGCCGTCGGCGGCGGCCTCGCTGGTCCGCACCTGGCTGCGCAGGCGCCCGCCGTTGAAGATCGCCTGGGTCAGCCCCGCGAACAGCCCGCCGGTGATCGCATCGCCGATATTGCCGATCGAGGTCGCGTTGGTGTTGATGTTGCCGGTGATCGCGAGCGCGGGATAGAGCTGGGCCTTGGCCACGCCGATCCGCGCGGTGGCGGCGGCGAGCGCGCGTTCCGCCGAGCGGATGTCGGGACGCTGGCGCAGCGTGTCACCGGGAATGCCGACGCCGACCGCTTTCGGCCCGACCGGGATCGGCTTGACCGGCGCGAGCAGCGGCCGGAGCGCGCCCGGCGCCTGCCCGGTCAGCACGCCGATCCGCGCGACCGCGGCGGCATATTGCTGATCGAGGCTCGGGATCGTGGCCGCGGTCTGTGCCCGCTGCGCGCGCGCCTGTTCCTGGTCGAGGCTGGAGACGAGCCCCGCCTGGACGCGGAACCCGGCGATCTCGAGATTGTCGTCCTGGATCGTCAGCGACGCGCGCGCGTTGGCGAGCTGCTGCTGATACAGCCGGGCGAGCACGTAATTGCGCGCGACCTCGCTCTCGATCGAGATCAGCACGGTCGCATAGTCGTAGCCAGAGGCTGCGTACTCCGCGCGGCTCGCCTCGATCGTGCGGCGGATCTCGCCGAACACGCCGACCTGGTAGCTGGCGCTTGCCCCCAGCGTGAAGCTGTTGGTGCCGCCGCCGCCGGTATCGACGACGGTGCCGTCGGGCAGCGTGAACGACCGCCCGCCGCCGCGCAGATTCTCGTTGCGCTGATAACCGCCCGAGCCGCTGAGCGTGGGGAGCAGCGAGGCGCGGTTCTGGACCAGGCTCTCGCGCGCCTGGCGGAGGCGGGCGACGCTCTGCGCGATGTCGAGATTGGTCCCCGCCGCCTGTTCGACAAGCTGGCCGAGCACGGGGTCGTCGAACCGCTGCCACCAGCGGGTCAGGTCCTCGGGGCTGGTCGCGGGGGTGACGGAATAGGCGTCTGGCACCCCCAGCTCGGCCGCCGCCTTCGGACGATAGTCCGGCCCGACCGAGCAGCCGGCGAGCAGGACGGGCATGAGGAGGAAAGCTCGGACGCGGGACATGGGCGGCAGGCATGACGCAATGCCCCTTCCCTCGTCCAGTGGTTTCGTGTCGCAACCTGTCGCAACCGGGGCGAGCTGTGGGTGGGGGTTGGGTTGGTGACGGCCCCGAAGCATCGCCCCGATGCCCAACCCCTGCTATGACGGCAATCGAACCGCACCCGTTCCAATTTTGCACTGCAGCGGAACGGAGCGTCACAGCCGGGGGTTAGACGACCATGCTTGCCGAACGCCAGCCTGCGACTGAAGTCCTCGCACCCCCGCCGCACGTCCGCGACGACGCCAGCCTGTTCTTCGATTTTGACGGCACCCTGGTCGATCTGGCCCCGACCCCCGATGCGGTGGTCGTCGATGCCGGCCTGCTCGACCAGCTTGACCGGCTCGCCGTGCGCTTTCCGGCGCGCGTCGCGATCATCAGCGGGCGGTCGATCGCGCAGCTCGACGCGATGCTCGGCCAGCATGCGCGCCGGTTCGCGGTCGCGGGCAGTCACGGTGCGGAACGGCGCACGCCAGAGGACGGCCATGTCGCCGCCGAACGCCCCGCCTCGCTCGAGACCGCCGCGGAGGCGCTGCGCGCTTATGCCGAGGCGAACGCGCTGGTCTATGAGGCAAAATCGCTCGGCGCCGGGCTGCATTACCGGATGGCGCCGGCGTTCGAGGCGGATGCGGTCAGCCTCGCCGAGGATCTTGCCCGCACGCACGGCCTGACGCTCCAGCGCGGCAAGATGATGGTCGAGCTGCGCACCCCCGGTGACAAGGGCGCGGCGCTGCGCGACCTGATCGCCGCACCGGCGCTGGTCGGCAGCCGCCCCTTCTTCTTCGGCGACGACGTCACCGACGAGGATGGTTTCGTCGCCGCACACGCGCTGGGCGGCGCCGGGATCCTGATCGGCCCCGAACGCCCTACCGCCGCCACCTACCGCCTCGACGATGTCGCGGCCCTTCGCGGCTGGATTGCCGCCATATTGGAATCATGATGACCGCTACCCCGCTCGCCGCCCGCCCGTTCGACAGCAACCCGACGCCGGACATGAACCTGTGGCCGATCGGCAATTGCCAGGTCTCCGCGCTGATCGACAGGACCGGCACGTTCGTCTGGGGCTGCGTGCCCCGCGTCGACGGCGACCCTGCCTTCTGCGCGCTGCTCGGTGGCGACGCACCCGAGACGGGGCTGTGGGCGATCGAGCTCGAGGGCAGCGCGAAGACGACGCAGGCCTATATCCGCAACACCCCGATCCTGGTCACCCGGCACGAGGACGAGGCGGGCAACGCGGTCGAGGTCACCGATTTCTGCCCGCGCTTCGTGCGCGAGGGGCGGACCTATCGCCCGACCAGTTTCGTGCGGATCGTCAAGCCGGTCGCAGGCAGCCCGCGGATCCGCATCCGCCTGCGCGTCGCGACCAACTGGGGCCAGCCGACCACGCATACGCAGGGGTCGAACCATATCCGCTTCCTGATGGACGACCAGACGCTGCGGCTGACCACCGATGCGCCGGTCGGGCATATCGTCGGCGAGCGCTGGTTCCGGCTCGAACGGCCGATGCACCTGTTCCTGGGGCCCGACGAGAGCTTTGCCGGCGTGCTGCACGAGGCGGCCGAGGCGATGCTGACGCGTACCAAAGACGAATGGCGCCACTGGGTGCGCGGCCTGGCGACCCCGGTCGAATGGCAGGACGTCGTCATCCGCGCGGCGATCACGCTGAAGCTGTGCCAGCACGAGGAGACCGGCGCGATCGTCGCCGCGCTCACCACCTCGATCCCCGAACATGCGGGGTCGGAGCGCAACTGGGATTACCGATACTGCTGGATCCGCGACGCCTATTACACGGTGCAGGCGCTCAACCGGCTCGGCGCGCTCGACGTGCTCGAGGGGTATCTCGAATATCTGCGCAACATCGTCGATGCGTCGAAGGGCGGGCATGTCCAGCCGCTCTACGGCGTCGGCGGCGAGGCGACCCTGGTCGAACGCGTCGCGCCTGCGCTGCCGGGCTATCGCGGCATGGGCCCGGTCCGCGTCGGCAACCAGGCCTATGAGCAGATCCAGCACGATGCGTACGGCCAGATCATTCTGTCCGACGTCCAGGCGTTCTTCGACCAGCGGCTGTTCCGCATGTCGAGCCACGAGGATTTCAAGAGCCTCGAACTCGTCGGCGATCGCGCCTGGGAAACCTATGACAAGCCCGATGCGGGGCTGTGGGAGCTGCGCACCAAGGCGCATGTCCACACCTATTCCGCGGCAATGTGCTGGGCGGCGTGCGACCGGCTCGCCAATGCGGCGGGCGTGCTCGGGCTCGAGGATCGCCGGACCTTCTGGAACGCGCGCGCGGACACGATCCGCAAGACGATCGAGACCTCGGCCTGGCGCGAGGAGACTCAGCGCATCTCCGCGACGTTCGGTGGCGACGATCTCGATGCGAGCCTGATCCAGCTGCTCGACCTGCGTTTCTTCGCGCCCGACGATCCACGCTTCCAGTCGACGCTGAAAGCGGTCGAAGAGGGCCTGCGGCGCGGCAGCCACATGCTGCGCTATGCGACCGAGGATGATTTCGGCCTGCCGCATACCGCGTTCAACGTCTGCACCTTCTGGCTGATCGAGGCGCTGCACGCGACCGGCCGCACCGCGGATGCGTGCGCGCTGTTCGCCGAGATGGTCGCGCGGCGCACGCCCGCGGGGCTGCTGTCCGAGGATATCGACCCCAATACCGGCGAACTGTGGGGCAATTATCCGCAAACCTATTCGCTGGTGGGGCTGATCAACTGCGCCGTCCTCCTCAGCAAACCCTGGAGCGCCGTACGATGAGTCGCCTGGTCGTCATTTCGAATCGCGTGCAATCGGTCGACGCGCCGTCGGGCAACCAGGGCGGCCTCGCGGTCGCGCTGCTCGCCGCCCTGCGGGAAAAGGGCGGGGTCTGGTTCGGCTGGTCGGGCGCGACCACCGAGACCTTTACCGGGCATATCAACTTCCAGCAGGGCAAGGGCGTCACCACCGCGACGATCGACCTGGAGGAACAGGATTTCGACGAATATTATAACGGCTATGCGAACCGGACCTTGTGGCCGCTGTTCCATTACCGGATCGACCTGACCGAGTTCGAACGCGATTTCTCCAGCGGCTATGCGCGGGTGAACAAGCGCTTTGCCGAGACGGTGCTGCCGCTGATCGAGCCCGACGATCTCGTCTGGGTGCACGACTATCATCACGTGCCGCTGGGGCGCGAGCTGCGCAAGCTGGGGGTCGAGAACAAGATCGGTTTCTTCCTGCATATCCCCTGGCCGCCGATGGCGATGCTGCTGTCGCTGCCGAGCCACCGCGCGCTTGTCGAATCGATGTTCGCCTACGACGTGGTCGGGTTCCAGACGCAGGACTGGCTCGACAGCTTCCTGCATTACGTCACCAGCCAGCTTGACGGCGTGGTCGGCGAGGATGGCTGGGTGACGGTCGGCGACCGGACGATCAAGGCGATCACCACGCCGATCGGGATCGAGACCGCGGATTTCGAGAAGTCCGCGAGCAGCGACACCGCGCGTCACGCCAAGGAGCGGATGTACATGTCGGCGACCGGGCGCAGCCTGATCGTCGGGGTCGACCGGCTCGATTATTCGAAGGGGCTGGCCGAGCGCTTCTCGGGCTATGAGCGGTTCCTCGCGTCGCATCCCGATCACCGCGGGCTGGTCTACATGCTGCAGATCGCGCCGCCCTCGCGCGAGAAGGTCGACACCTATCAGGAGATCCGCGCGAACCTCGATTCGATGTCGGGGCGGATCAACGGCGAGTTCTCGGACATCGACTGGACGCCGATCCGCTACGTCAACCAGGGTTTTCCGCGCGACGTGCTGGCGGGAATCTACCGCGCGGCGCGGGTCGGGCTGGTGACGCCGCTTCGCGACGGGATGAACCTGGTCGCGAAGGAATATGTCGCGGCGCAGGATCCCGAGGATCCCGGCGTGCTGATCCTGTCGCAATTCGCGGGCGCGGCGGCGCAGCTGTCGGATGCGGTGCTGGTCAATCCGTACAGCCCGGAGGAAATGTCCGACGCGATCGCACGCGCGCTGAAGATGCCGCTCGCGGAGCGCAAGGCGCGCTGGGAGAAGCTGATCGACAACGTCCGCAAGGAGGACGTGATGTGGTGGTGCGAACTGTTCATCACGGCGCTTGAAGATGCGCCGGAGCATGTCGAGGCGTAACTAGCTTCGTCATCCCCGCGCAGGCGGGGATCAAGACTGGCTACCCCCGCGAGTCCCCTCCACGGCCAGCCAATATGGATCCCCGACTCCGCGGGGATGACGGCTTGAGCGGGGATGACGGCTTGAGCTGGGATGGTGCCGAGCGGTGACGGGTTCTCCTCATAACCCGTCATCCTGACGAAACGGGTGTCATACGCCGCGCCAGCGTTACGACGCGGTGCCGCGCACCGGGTCCGGGGCCATCAGCAGGCGGCCGCGGGGCATCGCCTCGGGCATTTCCGCTGTGATAAACGCCAGCATCGCCTCGCGCACGTCGCAGCGCAGGTCGAACGCGACCGAGGCGTTCTTGGCGGTCATCAGCGCGCGGAGTTCGACCGCGTCCGCCTTCATGTCGGTGACCTGCAGGTTGAAGAACCGGCCGTCCCAGCGCGGATTGGCCTTCACCACCTCGGCGAGCTTTTCGCGCAGGCGGGGCACATCGGTCGACGGATCGACATACCAGAAGACCGAGCCCATCAGCTGGCTGGTCTCGCGCGTCCAGTTCTGGAAGCTCTGTTCCAGGAACTTCGACACCGGCACGACGAGGCGGCGCTCATCCCAGATCTTGATGACGACGAAGGTCAGGTTGATCTGCTCGACGCGCCCCCATTCGCCGTCGACGATCAGCACGTCGTCGAGCCGGATCGGTTCGGTGAACGCCATCTGCACGCCGGCGATCAGATTCTTGAGCGCAGGCTGGGCGGCGGCACCGACGACGAGGCCGGCGATACCCGCCGACGCCATCAGCGTGACGCCGATCGAACGGATGCCGGGGACGCTCAGCAGCATCAGGCAGACGCTGATGAAGATGATGAAGAAGGTGCCGATCCGTCCGAGGATCGCCGCACGGGTGCGCTTGCGTCGCGCACGCAGATTGTCCTCGACGGTGATGTCCGAGCGGATCTCGATCACGTCCTGGAATGCGCGCAGGGCCGCGACCGCGAGCCAGCCGAGCAAGGCGGGGACGAGGAAGCCGAGCAGCTGCTTCCACAATTCCTCGATATCGTCGTCCATCGGCAGGATCCGCGCGACGAACGCGACGCTGACCGCGACGAACACCGCGCGCAGCGGCCGGCGGACGCGCGCGAGGACGAGCCCGTCGGTCTTGGCGGTCGACCGCCGCTGCGCATGGCCGGCGATCCGCATCGTCAGCCAGTGCGCGACGAGCGCGAAGAGCACCGCCGCGGAGACCACGGCGACGCTTTCCAGCCAGACCCATTCGGGCGGTATGTGGAGCGATCTGAATATGCGCATGACAGCGCAACGGTGCGGGTGCGGGGATGTTCCGCTGCGGTGCAGCATGGGGGGGACATCCAGCACGATGGCGACCACCCCGGCGGAGGCCGGGGCCCAGTTGGAGAGGTCGCAGTAATGGAGGGCGGCCCGCTGTTACCGCCGTCCCCCAACTGGGCCCCGGCCTTCGCCGGGGTGGTGTTTTTCCTGGGAAAATCGCTCGCCGCGATCCGTCTTCCCGGATGACGTGCCTCCGTGATCATGCCACAAGACAGCGACCATGATCGCCCGGAGAATCAGACGCTTCCTGAGTGAGGAAGACTGGACGTTCGCGCCGCACGAACTGCCCGTCCTCCCCGGCTCACCGGGCTCGCCCGCGCATCCGCGGCACCGCCAGATCGCCTATGCGCTGATCGGCATTTTGCTGGGGCTGACGGTCGGGTTCGGCAATGCGCTGATCAGTGCGAACACCTATACGCTGCAGGGTGCGCTCGGGCTCGATCCCGCCGAGATCGCGTGGCTGCCGACGGTCTATGTGATGACCAACGTCAGCATCAACCTGCTGATGATCAAGTTCCGTGCGCAGTTCGGGCTCAGGCCCTTCGCGCTGATCTTCCTCACGCTCTATGTCCTCGTGACGCTCGCGCATCTGTTCGTCCACGGCTTTGCCACCGCGATCGCGGTTCGCGCGATCAGCGGGATGGCGGGCGCCGCGCTCAGCAGCCTGTGCCTCTATTATGTGATGCAGTCGCTGCCCGCGAAATGGCGGCTGAAGGCGGTCGTGCTCGGCATCGGCATCCCGCAATGCGCGACGCCGCTCGCGCGGCTGTTCTCGCCCGACCTGCTCGCCATGTCGCAGTGGCGCACGCTGTATTTGTTCGAGCTCGGCCTCGCGCTGCTGTCGCTCGCTGCGGTCGCGGCGCTGCGCCTGCCGCCGACGACGCGGAGCAAGGCGTTCGAGCCGCTCGACTTCCTCACCTTCGTGCTGTTCGCGGGGTCGACCGCGCTGTTCGCCGCAGTGCTCGGGCTCGGGCGGATCCTGTGGTGGACCAATGCGCCGTGGATCGGCTGGGCGCTGATCGTCGCGATCCCGATGTTCGCCGCCGCGATCGTCGTCGAGCATCACCGCGTCAACCCGCTGCTCAACACCCGCTGGCTCGGCAGCGCGGACATATTGCGCTTCACCGTCGTCATCGTGATGGCGCGGATCGTGCTGTCCGAACAGACCTATGCCGCAGTCGGGTTGCTGACCGTGCTGGGTCAGAACAACGACCAGCTTATCCCGTTCTTCCTGATCATCTTCGTCGCCTCGGTCGCGGGCGTGATCGCGAGCGCGGTGACGCTCGACGTCGAGCGGCTCGGCCACCCGATCATGCTCGCGATCGGGCTGGTCGCGGTGGCGGCGTGGTTCGATTCCTATGCGACCAGCCTGACGCGCGCGCCGCAGATGTACGTGACGCAGGCGATCATCGGTTTCTCTGCGACCTTCTTCCTAGGCCCGGCGCTGCTGTTCGGGATGACGCGCGCGCTGAAGGAGGGTGCGGGGCACATCATCAGCTTCATCGCACTGTTCGGGATCATCAACTCATTGGGCGGGCTTGGCGGCACCGCGCTGCTCGGCAGCTATCAGGTGGTCCGGGAGAAGGCGAACAGCGCCGCCCTCGTCCAGCAGATCTCGCCGACCGACCCGATCGTCGCGCAGCGCATCGCCGCGGGCGGTGCCGCGGTCGGCCGGGTGATCGTCGACCCGACGCTGCGCAGCGCGGAAGGTGCGGCGATTTTGTCCCAGACCACGACGCGCGAAGCAAACGTGCTTGCCTATGCCGACGTCTTCCGCTTGGTCGCGATTCTCGCCGGAGGGACGTTCGGGTATCTCGTCTTCCTGATGGTGCGACGCCAACGACGCGAACGCCGTGCGCGACTTGAGAGGACGACATGACCGACGCCCGCAGCCCGGTGGCAGAAGGACCCGCGACGGAGGAGAAACAGGCGGAGACGGCCGCCGCCCCTACGGCCGCGCCTGCGCCCGCCCCCGCCGCGACGCCCGCCACCCCGGTCGGCTCGGGCTGGCGACCGCAGCCGCCCAGCCCGCGCGTCATCGGCGTCATTGTCCTGCTCGTGATCGCGGGCGTCTGCGCGGTGCTCGCGGCGTGGCGGCTGCCGCCGTTCGCGACCAGCTACCAGTCGACCGACAATGCCTATGTCCGCGGCCGCACCACGGTGATCAGCCCGCAGGTCAGCGGCTATGTGACGCAGGTGCTCGTGCGCGACTTCGCGGATGTGAAGGCGGGCGATCCGCTGGTGAAGATCGACGACCGCATCTATCGCCAGCGGATCGACCAGGCGCAGGCACAGGTCGACGCGCAGGCGGCGACGCTGTCCAACAGCCTGCAGACCGCGCGCAGCCGCCAGGCGAGCCTCGCCGCGCAGGACGCCGCGGTCGCCAATGCCGCGGCGCAGCTGATGCGCGCGCAGGCGGACATGGCGCGCGTCAACGACCTCGTCACCGACGGCTCGGTCAGCCTGCGCGAACGCGACCAGACGCTCGCCGCGCTCCGCCAGGCGGAGGCACAGGTCCAGCAGGCCAAGGCCGCGCGCGAGATCGCCCGCCAGGACATCCGCACCGTCGAGGTCGGGCGCGGCGGCCAGGAGGCGGGCGTCTCGGGCGCGGAGGCGGCGCGCCAGCTCGCGCGGATCGACCTTGCCAACACGGTGATCCGAGCGCCCGAGACGGGGCGGCTGAGCGAGGTCGGCGTCCGGCTCGGCCAATATGTGACCGCGGGGTCGCAGCTGATGTTCCTCGTGCCGCCCGAAACCTGGGTGATCGCGAATTTCAAGGAGGCGCAGACCGCGCGGATGGCAGTCGGCCAGCCCGCGTCGTTCACCGTCGACGGGCTCGCGAACGAGCGGCTGACCGGGCGCGTCGAACGGATCTCGCCCGCGGCGGGGTCGGAATTCGCGGTGCTGAAGGCGGACAATGCGACCGGCAACTTCACCAAGGTGCCGCAGCGGATCGCGGTCCGCATCCGCGTCGATCCGGGCCAGCCGCTGAGTGCGCGGTTGCGGCCGGGGATGTCGGTGCAGGCGCGGGTCGATACCGCCGGCGGGCCGGGGCCGCGGTGATGTCGCGCCCCCCCCTCGGTCCCTGTTCTCCAGCCCAGCCTGGATCGCCGCCTTCGCGGGGAGACATTTTGGCAGGGGCGACAAGCCAAACCAAGATTTCCACCCCGGCGAAGGCCGGGGCCCAGTTGAGGGACGGCGATAACGGAGCGTTGTCCGCCCTTACTGCGACCTTCCCAACTGGGCCCCGGCCTTCGCCGGGGTGGAGACAGGGGGTGCGGGTGATACCCGACGCCGCGCGCGCGTCCTGTTCTCCCGCGGAGGCGGGAGAACAGACTGGGTCCCCGCCTTCGCGGCGAAACATTTTGGCAGGGGCGGTAAGCCAAACCAGGATCCCCACCCCGGCGGAGGCCGGGGCCCAGTTGGGGGACGGCGATAACGGAGCACTGTCCGCCGTTACTGCGACCTTCTCAACTGGGCCCCGGCCTTCGCCGGGGTGGTGGCAGGGGGTGCGGGCGGTGCCCGACGCCGCGCGCGCGTCCTGTTCTCCCGCGGAGGCGGGAGCCCAGCCTGGGTCCCCGCCTTCGCGGGGAGACATCTTGAGGGAGGGCGCTGCGCCGACCCACGCCGCCGCCGCAATCAAAACCGCTACCCCGGCGAGAACGTCCACCCCGGCGGAGGCCGGGGCCCAGTTGGGGGACGGCGATGACGTAGCGCTGTCCGCCGTTACTGTGGCCTTCCCAACTGGGCCCCGGCCTTCGCCGGGGTGGTGGCGTGTGTGGCGGGGCGTGTGGACGTGGCGGAGGATAGAGGCATGGCGGACCGCCACCGCCCTCCCCCTCGCGCTACTCGCCACCGCGTGTATCGGCCCCCGCCCCGAGGCGCCTGCCGCGACTGCGGTTGCCCCACCCCCCGCGTGGCGGACCGCGCTGGGGCCGGGTACGCCGATCCGGGCGGACTGGTGGAGCGCGTTCGGGGATCCGGTGCTGACGCAGCTGGTCGGGCGGGCGCTCGCCAACAGCCCCGATCTGGGGGCGGCCGCCGCGCGGATCGACGAGGCGCGGGCCGCCGCGCGGCTGGCGCGGGCGCAGCAGACGCCGCTGGTCAACGGATCCGCGCCCGGCACCACCGGGCAGACGGTCGGCGCGCTCGGCACGCCGATCGATGCGATCGGCGCGCAGCCCGCGGTCAGCATCAGCTATGATCTCGACCTGTTCGGCCGCCTTCGCCAGGCGAGCCGCGCGGCGCAGGCGCAGCTGCTCGCGAGCGAAGCGTCGCGCGACACCGTCCGGCTCGCGATCGCGAGCAGCGTCGCGACCGGCTACATCACGCTGCGCGCGCTCGACCAGCGGCTCGCGGTCGCGCGCCAGACGCTCGATGCGCGCGCCGAGGGGCTGCGCATCGCCCGCCGCCGCGCCGAGACCGGCTACACCTCGAACCTCGAACTGCGCCAGGCCGAGGCGGAATATCACGCCACCGAACAGCTTGTCCCCGCCGCCGAACTGTCGATCAGCCGCCAGGAAAACGCGCTCAGCCTGCTGCTCGGCGATGTCCCCGGGCCGATCCCGCGCGGCCTGCCGCTCGACCGGCTCGCCGCGCCCGCGATCCCCGACGGGCTGCCCGCCGACCTGCTCCGCCGCCGCCCCGATCTCTATCAGGCGGAGCAGACGCTGGTCGCGACCGACCGCTCGCTCGACAGCGCGCGCGCGGCGATGCTGCCCAATCTCGCACTCACCGGCTCGGCGGGTGTCGTGCTGTCGAGTGCGCTCGCCGATCCGATCGCGGTGTTCTCGATCGGCGCGAGCGTGCTCAGCCCGATCTTCGACGGCGGCCGGCTGGGCGCGCAGGCCGATGCCGCCACCGCGCGTCGCGACCAGGCGGCGTTCGCCTATCGCCGCACCGCGCTGCAGGCGTTCCGCGAGGTCGACGACAGCCTTGCGGGTGTCCGCCGCTCGGGCGAACAGGCCAATGCGTTCGCGGCACAGCGCGATGCGCTCGCGGGTGCGCTGCGCAACGCGTCGAACCGCTACCGCGCGGGCTATTCGGCCTATATCGACCAGCTCGATGCGCAGCGCGGGCTGCTGACCGCGGAGCTGTCGCTGGTCCAGGCGCGCGCGGACCGGCTGACGGCCTATGTGACGCTCTACCAGGCGATGGGCGGCGGCTGGTCGCGCGACGATGCGGCGGTCGTGCGGCGCTGAGGAGCGTGCCCAGGGTTACGCAGGACATCGCCCGGAACCCTGGGCTCCCGCCTTCGCGGGAGAACAGGTTTTGCCACACCGGATCCGCCACCGTTCCCCCGCGCAGGCGGGGGTCCAGCACCAGGCAGGACGACGCGCGCGACTCTGCCCCGCATCCACGGACGAATCGCTGCATTTTCCTGCCACAGTTGATGCATAAGCGGGTGCCATGAAGGCCATCATCCTTGCCGCGGGCCACGGATCGCGGCTCCTGCCGCTGACGCTCAGCACGCCGAAATGCCTCGTGCAGGTCGGCGGGCGGGCGATCCTCGATTCGCAGCTCGACGCGGTCGCGGCGGCGGGGTTCGATGGCGCGGTGATCGTCGGCGGGTATCGTATCGACCAGATCGCCGCGCATCTGGCCGGGCGGTGCGGCGATCCGCCGACGACGCTGATCTTCAACCCCTTCTGGTCGGTCGCCAACAGCATCGGCAGCGTCTGGGCGGCGCGCGCGCATCTGGGCGCCGCGTTCGCGCTTATGAACGGCGACACGCTGTTCGACGCCGCGATCCTGCAGGCGGCGCGCGCCGAGCCCGCGCCCGGCGTGACGCTGGTGGTCGAGCCGCTCCACGAACCCGGGCTCGACGACATGCTGGTCGAGGCGGACGGCGAGCGGGTGATCGCGGTCGGCAAGCATCTGGTCGGGCATCAGGCGACCGACCGGTCGCTCGGGCTCATCCTGTCGGGCGGCGGCACCGCCTATGCCGACGCGCTGCGCGCGGTGATCGGCGAGGACGAGGGGATCCACGCCTATCACCACGCGGTCGTCCGCCGCGTCGCCGAGGGCGCCGGCGTCCGTGCGCTGCGGATTCCTGCGGGTGCGCGCTGGCAGGAGATCGACCGGCCCGAGGACATTGCGCATTGGCAGGCGTCATGAGCCGCAAGGTCGCGTTCCTGTTCCTCGGCGAGACGCTGCTGATCCCGCATCTCTATCCGATCGTCGAGGCGCTCGCCGCTGCCGAGCCGACGCTGCCGATCGAATTGTGGGTCAGTACGTCGGTGCACGAAGCGCTGCTTGCACGCTGGAGCACGGGGCTTGGGCAGGTGACGATCCGGCGCGCACCGGGGTTTCGCGCGATGCCCGGCCATGCCGAGGGCGACAATCCGCCGCTGCCGCCCAAGCTGCCGACGCTGTTCCGCCTCCTGCCGCATCTGCTGCGCACGCCCGTGGTGGTGTGCGCCGAACAGACCAGCCTGTGGCTGCCCGCGACGCTGCCGCTGCGGACGCGGTTCATCGACACGTTCCACGGCGCGGGGTCGATGATGGCGCGCGGTCACTGGCGGCGGCGCGCGGGCTGGCGCACGCTGGTTGCGGCCGAGCGCGACCGGCAGGCGCTGATCGACGGCGGCGACGCGCCCGCGCGGATCGTCACCACCGGCTATGTGAAGGCCGCGTTCCGCCAGCGCACCCCCGCCGCGCGGCTGTTCGCCGATCCGCGCCCGGTGATCCTCTACACCCCGCACTGGCAGGCGCACCGCTCGTCGTGGTGGCGCTGGGGGCCCGAGGTGGTCGAGCGGATCCTCGCCGACGGGCGCTACAATCTGATCTTCGCGCCGCACCAGCGGCTCGTCGAGCGCGCGCCCGAGCTGCGCGGCTTCGTCGCAGGGCTCGCCGGCCGCGCGGGGGTGCATGCCGATCTCGACAGCTTCGCGATGGTCGATGGCAGCTACACCGCCGCCGCCGACCTGTATCTGGGCGACACGTCGAGCCAGGTGGTCGAATATATGATGCGCCCGCGGCCGTGTGTGTTCCTGAACGCGCTGGGGGCCGACTGGGAGGGCGATCCCTCTTATGCGATGTGGGGCGCAGGCGCGGTGGTCGACAGCCTCGACGCGCTGATCCCGGCGATCGACGCCGCACCCGCGCTGCATCCCGGATATCGGGATTTCCAGACGCGGTTCGTCGAGACCGCGCTCGGCGACGTGTCGGGCGGCGCGCCCGCACGCGCGGCGCAGGCGGTGCTCGCCGCGCTGCGCTGAACCAGCCCGGGCTCGCAATCCGCGCGCAATCGGCTATCGGGCAGCGGATGCAAGACATGCCAGCACTCGTGCCCCTGGGCGACAATCCGACCCTGCTCTGGGGGATGCGCAACGACGAGCGGTTGCGGCGGATCGGCGTGGCGCAGGGCTTTGCCGGCAGCGACGCGGCGGACGGCCCCGCGATCCTCGCCAACATGGCGTTCGCGTTCGACCCGGTCTGGACCGCGCATCTGAAGACGCGCCCCGGCACCGTGATGACGCGCGCGGGCGTTCCCGTGCTGGCGCATGTCCGGACCACCGAGGAGCGCGCGCGGGTCGCCGCGGCGATGCACGCGGACGCAGCCCTCGACGCCGCCAGCGGGCTGACGCTCATCGCCGCCGAGTCGGACGAGGGGATCCTCAACGAGGCGCTGCGCAAGCGCGAAAAGCCGTTTGCCGAGCGGCTCGTCCCCGCCGCGGTCCCCGCGATCGAGCGGGCGAGCTATGTCGGCGCGTACAAGGGCGTCACCGACCTGCTGACCAAATATCTCTGGCCCGAATGGGCGCTGGCGATCACCCGGGTCTGCGCGCGCGCGGGGATCACGCCGAACCAGGTCACCGCGATGGGATCGGTGCTGTGCATCGTCGCGACGATCGCCTTCTGGTATGGCTGGTTCTGGACCGGGCTTGCCACCGGACTCGTCTTCATGGTGCTCGACACCGTCGACGGGAAGCTCGCGCGCTGCACGATCACCGCGTCGAAGCTCGGCAATGCATGGGATCACGGCGTCGACCTGGTCCATCCGCCCTTCTGGTGGTGGGCCTGGGCCGCGGGCTGCGCGCCCTATGGCCGGCCGCTCGACGATGCGACCTTCTGGGCGGTGATCGGCACGATGCTGTTCGGCTATGTCGCACAGCGGCTGATCGAGGGGGCGTTCATCGTCCGGTTCGGGATGCACATCCATGTCTGGGAACGCTTCGACAGCTGGTTCCGGCTGATCACCGCGCGGCGCAACCCGAACATGGTGATCCTGTTCGCGGGGCTGGTCGTGACGCGGCCCGACTGGGGGATCATCGGCGTCGCGGCGTGGACCGCGATCTCGCTGGTCGTCCATCTCGTCCGGCTGTTCCAGGCGATGGCACGGCGCGCGAAGGGCGGCGCGATCACGAGCTGGCTCGCCTGATCGCGTTGGATCGGGCGGTTCGGCGGGCGGTCTTGCGGCCGCGACTTGCCGCACCGCACCGCGCGCTTTAGGGGCCGCAGGGCGCATGACCCAGGCCCCCGCCCCTTCCCCCACGACCAAGGATTTCGGTGGCGTGCTGCGTTCGGCGGCGCGCAACCTGGGCTGGCTGCTCGCGAGCCGCAGCGTGCTGGCGATCCTGTCGCTCTTCTATCTCGGCTTTGCGACGCGGACATTGGGGGTCGTCGATTTCGGCCGGTTCGCGCTGATCACCGGTGCGGTCCAGGCGCTGACGACGTTCGTCGGCTTCCAGACGTGGCAGATCATCGTCCAGTACGGCGTCCAGCCGCTCCATGACGGCGACAGCCCGCGGCTCGCGCGGCTGTTCCGGCTGGCGGCGCGGCTCGACCTGTCGAGCGCGATCCTCGGCGCGCTGCTGACGATCGGCATCCTCCAGATCTGGGCGAACGCGTTCGGCATCCCGCGCGACCTGATGCACTACACGCTGGTCTTCGCGGTGATCCAGCTGCTGACGATCCGCTCGACCCCGCTCGGCATCCTGCGGCTGCGCGACAAATTCTCGCTCTCCGCACTCGCCGACAGCATGACGCCGGTGATCCGCTTCGTCGGCGCAGGCGCGGCGATGCTGTTCGACCCGACGATCCGCGGCTTCATGATCGCCTGGGCCGCGGCCGAGCTGGTCACCGCGGCGACCTACTGGATCATGGTGTGGCGGAGCGGCGACTTCGCACTGATGCTGGGCGGGCGCAGCGGCTGGCGCGCGCTGGTCGCGGAGAATCCCGGCGTCGTGAAGTTCGCGCTGAGTACCAATGCCAGCGCGACGCTCGGCCTGTCGAGCAAACAGATCCCGCTGCTGCTGGTCGGTGCGTCGATCGGCCCCGCCGCGGCGGGCGCGTTCCGGCTCGCGGCACAGGTCGCGCAGGCACTCGCCAAATTGTCGCAGCTCCTGTCGCGCGCCGCCTTCCCCGAGATCGTCCGCGCGGTGCGGACCGCGGCGCCCGAGCGGCTGCGCTACATCCTCGTGCGGACGATGCTGGCGAGCAGCGCGGCGGCGCTCGCGATCCTCGCGGTCGTCGCGCTGATCGGTGAGCCGATGCTTAAACTGGTCGGCGGCAAGTCGTTCGGCAGCGCCTATCCGGTGCTCCTCTGGCTCGCGGCGGCGGGGTGTTTCGACCTGGCGACGGTCAGCCTCGACACCGTGCTGACCGCGGTCAACCGCGCGGGCACGGTGTTCGCGATCCGCGTCGTCGGCGTCGTCCTGCTGTTCATCGGCGCGTTCGCCTTGATGCCGCTCTATGGCTCGTCCGGGGTGGCGATGGGCGTCGCGATCGGCTCGGTCGCGGTCGCGATCCTGCTCGGGTTCGCCGCGGCACATCTGACGCGCCGCCGTCCCTGAGGGCGGCACGGCCCGCCGCGGTCGATAAAGCGCGGGTTCACAGAGCCGACGTCATTGGCCTCCAAATTGCCGTTATGCGATTGCAAGGGTCCCCCATGACGAATCTGCCTCTCCTGCTCGCGCTCGCCGCGGGTGCAACGCTCGCCTCGACGTCCGCGGCTGCTGCGGAGACGTGCGTCGGCACGCCCGGGAACGGCGCGGCCAAGCTCGTGCTCGAGGCGACCACGCTGCACAATGCGGTCGGCGAGGTCGCGTTCACCGTCTATCCCGACGACAAGCGCCGGTTCCTGTCCAAGGGCGGCAAGCTGGCGCGCGCGCGCGTGCCCGCCGCGCAGCCGCATGCCTGTTTCTGGCTGAAGCCCGGTTATTACGCGATCGCGCAATATCATGACGAGAACAGCGACCATGATTTCAACCGCACGCTGTTCCTGCCCAAGGAGGGGTTTGGATTTTCGAACGACGCCCCCACATCGGTCGGCCTGCCCTCCTTCGCGTCGGCGCGGGTGGCGTTGCCGGCCGGGGGGACGGTCGTGCGGATGAAGATGCGGTATCGGCGCTAGCGTCGATCAGGGGCAGACGTGCCATAAAAATGTAGCGATACTAGCCTGCGACAGGTAGCCAAGAGTGTGAGCGACGCCGTTTCCAATTTCCAGGCCTTTGATGGCATGCCGTTTCCAGCGGCCAGACGCGGCGCGGCACCGGACGTGACCGCGCGCAGTGCTGCGTCGCAGATCCGCACCGGGATCATCTGCAACCCCAAGAGCCACCGCAACCGCAGCAGCGTCGAGGCGACGCGGCCGTTCGTGTCGGGCACGGTGCTCGCAGTCACGCCGCGGACCCAGGCCGAGCTGGCCGCGGTGCTGAGCGATTTCGCGCAGCACGGGATCGAGCTGCTGGTGATCGACGGCGGCGACGGCACGATCCGCGACGTGCTGACCGCGGCGGCGACGGTGTGGACGGGCGCGATGCCGCGGGTCGCGATCGTGCCGTCGGGCAAGACCAACGCGCTCGCGCTCGATCTGGGCATTCCCGATCACTGGACGCTCGACCAGGCGCTCGCCGCGGCGCGCGACGGCGCGAGCATCGTCCGGCGCCCGGTCGAGGTCGAACGCGCCGGCACCGGCCAGAAACTCCGTGGCTTCCTGTTCGGCGCGGGCGCGTTCGTCGAGGCGACCGGGCTGGCGCAGCGCGCGCACCGCGCGGGCGCGTTCAAGGGGTTCGCGGTCGGCGTCGCGCTGAGCTGGGCGATCGTCCAGACCTTGTTCGGTCGCGCATCTGGGATGTGGCGCGCGGGCAACCGGATGCACGTCCGCTACGATGCCGCCGCCGATGCCGGCCGGGTCGCGGATACCGACACGCATCGCTATATCCTGCTCGCCTCGACGCTGACGCGGATGCCGCTGGGCGTCCAGCCGTTCGGCGCGGCGCGCGACGGGCTGAAGACGCTGCTGGTCGATGCGCCGCCACGCTGGCTCGCCGCCGCAGCACCGCTGATCGTCGCGGGGTCGCCCGCCAAATGGCTCGACCGGGCGGGCTATCACCGGATCGACACGCCCGCGCTCGACGTGACGATGGAGGCGGGCTTCATCCTCGACGGCGAAGTCTATCCGGGCGGCGCGCTGACGATCCGCCAGGCGGCGCCGATCAGCTTCGTCGTTCCGTGAGCGCGACGCTCGGCGCGCTCGTGCGCGACCAGCTCGCCACCCCGGTGATCCCTGCGGTGCGGCGCGTCGCCGAGGCGCTCGCGGCGACGCCCGGCGCGGTCGGCATCCTGTTCTACGGCTCCAACCTGCGGACCGGCGCGACCGAGGGGGTGCTCGACTTCTACGTGCTGACCGCGGGCGCGCCCGAACGCGGCATCTGGCCGACCGTCAGCTACCGCGAGATCGACGAGGCGGGCGAGACGCTGCGCGCGAAGATCGCGACGATGCGGCTGTCGACCTTCGCCAGGGCGGCGGACGCCGGGACGCTCGACACGACGATCTGGACGCGCTTCGTCCAGCCCTGTGCGCTGGTGTGGTCGCGCGACGAGGCGACGACCGCGCGGATCGCCGAGGCGATCGCCGCCGCCGCGCGCTCCGCCGCGCGGTTCGCCGCCGCGCTCGGCCCCGAGACGGGCACCCCGCGCGACTATTGGCGGGCGCTGTTCCGCCAGACCTATGCCGCCGAATTCCGCGTCGAAAAGGGCGGGCGCGAGGATCAGATCATCGGCTTCGACCCCGACCGCTATAACCGGCTGCTTCCGCTCGCCTGGGCAGCGGACGGGATCGCGGTGACCGCCGAGGGCCAGGCGCTGCGCCCTGCCCTGCCGCCCGCGCGCCGCGCCGCGGTGCTGCGCGCGTGGCGACTGCGGCGGCGCGCGGGCAAGCCGATCAACATCGCCCGGCTGATGCGCGCCGCCTTCACCTTCGACGGCGCCGCCCGTTACGGCGCGTGGAAGATCGAGCGGCATACCGGGATCGCCGTGCCGCTGTCGCCCTGGGCCGAGCGGCATCCGATCCTTGCCGCGCCCGGCGTGCTGTGGCGCGTCTGGCGCGCGCGGCAGGCGGCATGACGGAGGTGCCTACCCCGTTCAACGCGCTGATCCTCGCCGGGTCGCGCGGCGGCGTCGATCCGCTCGCGGCCTATGCGGGCGTCGCGCACAAGGCGCTCATCCTGCTGGAGGGACAGACATTGCTCGCGCGGGTCGCGGACGCACTGCGACAGGCGGGCGCGGGCGTGATCGCGGTATCGGTATCGGACGACGCGGTGCGCGATCATGCGGTCGCGCTGGGGCTGCGGGTGCTCGACGCCGCGAGCGGCCCGAGTCTGAGCGTCGGCGACGGGATCGCCGCGCTCGGCACCCCGCTGCTCGTCACCACCGCGGATCATGCGCTGCTCCGGCCCGAATGGATCACGCGGTTCCAGGCCGACATTCCCGCCGACGCCGATGTCGCGGTGCTGCTCGCACGGCGCGACGTGGTCGAGGCGGCAGCGCCCGGGACGCGACGCACCTATCTCCGCTTCGCCGATGGCGGCTGGTCGGGGTGCAACCTGTTCCGCTTCGCGACCCCCAGGTCGATCGCCGCGATCGATCTGTGGCGGCAGGTCGAGGCGGATCGCAAGCGGCCGTGGCGGATCGTCCGCCGGCTCGGCCCGGGGCTGTTGCTGCGCTATGCGCTGGGCCGGCTGACGCTCGGCGATGCGATCGCGCATCTCGGGCGCAAGGCGGGGCTGGTCGCCGCGGCGGTCGCGACGCCGTACGGGCTGGCCGCGGTCGATGTCGACAAGCCCGCCGATCTCGACCTCGTCCGGTCGCTCCCGTCCGTCCCGCGATAACGCTATCGCGCGGATTTGGGGTCTATTCGCGACCCCCCGCTTCGTGCGAAAGCGCGCGCATGATTGCACCGACCTCGCCTCCGTCCGCCCCCCGGGCCCGCATGACCGCGATCGGCATTTATGGCAGCGCCGGCCGGATGGGCCGCGCGATCACCGACGCGATCGAGACCGCGGGCGCGACGCTCGCGGGCGGCGTCGATGCCGGCGATGACCCCAGCCCGCTCGCGGCGGCCGCCGACGTGCTGGTCGACTTCTCGACCCCCTCGGCAATCGAGGCGCATCTCGCCGCCGCGCGTGCAGTCGGCACCGCGCTCGTCATCGGCACGACCGGCCTGACCCCGCAGCACCAGTCGCTGATCGACGCGGCGGCTGCCGATATCGCGATCCTCCAGACCGGCAACACCTCGCTCGGCGTCACGCTGCTCGGCATCCTGGTGCGCGAGGCCGCGGCGCGGCTCGGCCCCGACTGGGACGTCGAGATCGTCGAGATGCATCACCGTCACAAGGTCGACGCGCCGTCGGGCACGGCACTCCTGCTCGGCGAGGCCGCCGCACGCGGGCGCGATTCGACGCTCGCCGAACTGCGCGTCGACAGTCGCGCCGGGCTGGTCGGCGCGCGCAGCGAGGGGACGATCGGTTTCGCGTCGCTGCGCGGCGGATCGGTGATCGGCGACCACAGCGTGATCTTCGCCGGCGAAGGCGAGCGGATCGAGCTCAACCACCGTGGCGACGATCGCAGCATCTTCGCCCGCGGTGCGGTGCGTGCGGCGCTCTGGCTCGCCGACCAGCCCGCCGGCCGCTACCGGATGGGCGACGTGCTGGGGCTGTGAGCCGGTGAAGAAGGCCGACGTCGTCGACTTCTATGCGCGGCTCGCCGAGGCCGATCCGCATCCCGAGACCGAGCTCGAATTCGTCAATCCCTACACGCTCGTCGTGGCGGTCGCGCTGTCCGCGCAGGCGACCGACATCGGCGTCAACAAGGCGACGCGCGCGCTGTTCCGCATCGCCGATACGCCGCAGGCGATGCTCGCGCTCGGGATCGACGCGCTGAAGGAGCACATCAAGACGATCGGCCTGTACAACACCAAGGCCAAGAACGTCATCGCGCTGTCGCAGATGCTCGTCGACGAATATGACGGCATCGTCCCGAACGACCGCGCCGCGCTCGAACGCCTGCCCGGCGTCGGGCGCAAGACCGCCAATGTCGTGCTCAACGTCGCGTTCGGCGCGGAGACCTTCGCGGTCGACACGCACATCTTCCGCGTCGGCAACCGCACCGGCCTCGCGCGCGGCAAGACCCCGCTCGCGGTCGAACTGAAGCTCGACGCGGCCACCCCCCAGCCCTTCCGCCTCCACGCGCATCACTGGCTGATCCTGCACGGCCGCTATGTCTGCAAGGCGCGCATCCCCGAATGCTGGCGCTGCCTCGTCGCGGACCTGTGTGCGTTCAAGCCCAAGACCCCGCCGCCCAAGCTCGCCGCCAAGATCGGCACGGCCAAGAAAATGGCTGGCGCACCCGACTAGGCTTTGCTACGCGCACGCCTCAGGCACCCGTAGCTCAGCTGGATAGAGCGCTGCCCTCCGAAGGCAGAGGCCACTGGTTCGAATCCAGTCGGGTGCACCATTGCCGTTCCGCTATGTACGCCGACTGCGCTTAGCCGACCGCCTCCACCCGGTACCGCAAATTGACCGCCCCGGCGGCCAGGTGTTCGCATCCGAGCAGTGACAGCGTCACCTTGCCCTTCAGGCCGTCGCCCGCCGCGACGATCCGCTCCGCATCGGCCCCGCCGTCGAGTGCGGGTGCGATGACGAGGTTGAGTTCGTCGACCAGACCGGCGGCGAGGAACGAGCCGTTGATGCCGGCGCCGCCTTCAAGCAGCAATGTTTCGATGCCGAGTTCGCGGCGCAACGTTGTGAGCGCACCGGCGAGGTCGATCTCGTCGCTGTCCGACACGAGGTAGGACACGCCATTGGCGGCGAGCTCCGCGAGATGGGCGTCGCTCACCCCGCGTCCGAGCAGCACGACCACAGGGTCGCCGCCGATGTCGGGCCCGGCGAAGCGGATCTTGCCGGCGCGATCGAGCGTGATCGCGAAGGACGTGGCATCGCGCGCCTGGAACAGCGACGGTCGCGCGGGCGCGTCCGCCGTCGTCGACGCACGCGGCTCTCCCTTCGCCATCTCCGCCATGGTGACGCGTCCGACGATCCAGCCATCGGCGTCGAGGCGCTCGTGCAGCGACTCATAGGCGCGCGTCCATGCCTTGGCGGTGCCATCCGGGCTGTCGGTGTAGCGGCTGGGATGCAGCCCACCATCGACCGACGCGGTCATGAGGCAGATGATGCGGGGGCGGTCGGTCATGGTGGGATACTCGCAGGTGCAGATCGGGATGAACGCCGCTCGGCATCCGCGGTTTCCGCGGTATCGGGCCGGATGACCGCGCCGATGGAACGGTCCGCGCCGCGGTTCGTCGAGCAGGGACCAGCACGCCGGCGACCCCGACCCACCGACAAGGATCCGATCATGAGCAACGGTGAAACCTCCCGCCGCAGCATCCTGGGCAGTGCCGCCATCGGCCTTGCAGCCGCGGCCGCGCCGGGCATGGCGCGGGCCCAGTCGACCGAGGCCTCCGGCACCGGGCCCGCCCCCAGCCTGCGCGACCCGCGCACCGTGTACACCCGCACCCCCTTCCCCGAGCAGCGCCAGACCTGGCCCGCGCTCGCCAGCAAGATGACCCCCCGCCCCGATCATGGCGAGCAGAGCTATCGCGGCAGCGGCAAGCTGATCGGTCGCAAGGCGCTGCTCACCGGCGGCGACAGCGGCATCGGGCGCGCCGCCGCGATCGCCTTTGCGCGCGAGGGCGCGGACGTCGCGATCAACTATTATCCCAGCGAGGAGCCGGACGCGCGCGAGGTCGCTGACCTGATCCGGCAGGCGGGGCGCAAGGCGGTGCTGCTGCCCGCCGACATCCGCACGCAAAAGGCCTGCGAGGATACTGTCAAAAAAGCGATCGCGCAGCTCGGCGGTCTCGATATCCTGGTCAACAATGCCGCCTATCAGCAGTCCAAGGCGGACATCATGGAGATCAGCGACGAACAGTTCGTCCGTACCTACGAAACCAACGTGTTCCACGTCTTCCGCTTTTCGAAGGCCGCGATCCCAGCGATGCCGCCGGGTTCGGTGATCATCAACACGATCTCGCAGAACGCCTATGATCCGAATGACGACCTGATCGACTATGCCTCGACCAAGGCGGCGATCCAGAACCTGACGCGCGGCATGGCCAAGCAGCTCGCCAAGAAGGGCATCCGCGTCAACGCCGTGTCGCCCGGCCCGATCTGGACACCGCTTCAGGTCGCCGGCGGGCAGCTGCCGGGCAAGATGCACGAATTCGGCCAGGACACGCCGCTTGGCCGCGCGGGGCAGCCGTCCGAACTCGCGATATTGTTCGTCGCGCTGGCATCCGGCGAGGCGAGCTACTCGACCGGGACCGCGGTCGGTGCGCATGGCGGTGCGGGCTTCCCCTGATCCGGACCGCGCCCGCGCCGCCAAGCGCCATGGACATCGACCGCAGCGCGTCCTGCCGCGCTAACCAACTGTAAACACACTGCCGCTAGGGTTCCTTTGATCCTCCGGGACGGATGTCCGTGGATGAGGAAAAGAGGACTGCCGTGGGCATCAGAGCAACCGTCCGCGCAGGGGCACTCGCGATCGCGCTGGCGTCCGCGCTGTCCGCTACCGCTGCCGCCGCGCAGGTCCGCGTCGCGATCGGCGGACAAATCCAGGATGTCCCGGCGAACACCGTGCGCACCGTCACCACGATCAACGGTCGGACGCGCATCGTCGACACCGCCTGGCGCGGCGGCACGGCGACGCCGGGCATGGCGGTGATCACGACGACCGAGACGACCGACGAGGACGACGAGGGGCACATATTGTCGCGCACTGTCGTCACCTGCATCGAGCCACAGCGGACGATGGTCGCCGCGGTGAGCTATGCGCCGCCACCTGCCCCCCGCATCGAGATCGACCCCGCCGACCTCGACGAGCCGGTCACCTTCGGGCAGCCGCATGTCCTGCGGATCAATCGCGATCCCTGGGGCGGGCATTTCGTCGCGGCGATGATGGTCAACGGCGTCCGCATCCGTGCGATCGTCGACACCGGCGCGGCCTACACCATCCTGTCGGCGGACGATGCGCGCGTGACAGGGGCCGACCGTGCCGTGCAGCGCGAGGAGACGGCGATCGGCATCGGCGGCTATACCCGGCTCGGCGTCGCGCGTGTCGCCTCGGTCGAGATCGGCGGGCAGAGCCTCGGCCGGATGGCGATGCGCATCGGCCAGCGCGGCATGCCCTATACGCTGCTCGGCCAGCCCGAGATCGCGCGGCTGGGACGTGTGACGATCGAGGACGGCGTGATGACGATCACGCCGCGCGCGCTGACGACGCAGCTCGCGATGCGCTGAGTCCCGGGCCACGCGCTGGCCCCGGCAGTTACGAAGCGTCGACCGTCCGGCTCCCGGTCACACCGTGCAGGTCCGGACCGCCTGGGCAAGCGCCGTCAGGGGATCGCCGACCGGCACGAATTCATGCGCGAAATAACCCTGGAATTTGAGATCGGCGACGCTGCGCGCCACTGCCCGCCAGTCGACCTCCTGCGTGCCGTCGAGATTATGCCGCCCGGGAACCCCGCCGGTATGGAAATGGCCGATCCACTCGATATTCTTGCGGATCGTGTCGATCAGGTCGCCTTCCATGATCTGCATATGGTAGATGTCGTAGAGCAGCTTCACGCGGGGCGACGCGACTTCCTTGGCGACCCGCACGCCCCAGGCGGTGTGGTCGGCCATGTAATCGGGGTGGTCGACTTTGCTGTTGAGCAGCTCGACGCAGATCGTCACATCATGATCCTCGGCGATCCGCTTGAGACGGTTCAGCCCCGCGACGGCGTTGTCGGCGCCCTCCGCGTCGGACAGGCCGCGGCGATTGCCCGAAAAGGCGATCACATTGGGGACGCCTGCCTTGGCGGCCTGCGGGATACCGATGCGGAACGCCCGTTCGATCGCCGCGTGGTTTTCCCGCCGGTTCAAACCATTGGGGATGGTCATGATGTCGGCGGCATAGCCCATGGTGCAACGCAGTCCGTGCCGGCGCGGCACCGCATATTCGGCGGGCTGGAGCAGGTCGATGCCGTCCAGCCCGATCCGCGCCGCGGCGGCGCACAGCGCATCAAGCGGCATGTCCTGATAGCACCAGCGGCTGACGGACTGCTTCAGACGGCCACGCCGCGCGGGCGCCGCGGCGATCGCCGAGGTTGCGCACAGGGCGAGAGAAGAAGCGATGACAGTGCGCCGATTAATCATGCCCGCACACTAGGCCAGACGGCCCTGCCGGCAAGCGGTATTGCACCCCGACGCCACGCGCCGCGGTCGGCATGCGACCAAGCTCTTGATCACGGGGAGATTTCGTGGTGGTCGGGGTACAAAGCGAACCTCGCTTGTCAGGGACCGGGGGCGCATGATGGAGATGCCGGCGATGTCCGACGATTATGCACGCGGACGGCGGGACGGGCTTCGTCTCGCACTCTCGATCCTCGCTGCCGAGGAGGCCAAATGGGAGGCGCTGCTCGGTGAGAGCTCCTCCTGGCGGACGAACGCAACGCGCGCGATCCGGCACAAGGCGTATCAGGTCGCCACCAAACGCGTGCAGACCGCACTCAACCGCCTATTGCCCAAGGCGGAAACCGCGTTGCCGGCCGAGATCGCATCGATGATCGATCAGGCCGGATTATAGGGGAATCGTGTCAGCGGCGGTTGGCGTTGAACGCAGCCTTTTCGGCCTCGGTGGCGCGGCGCGGCGCGGATTCGAGCTGGGGCAGGCGCAAGGGCGGGCGTGATGGATCGCGACGGGTGGTCGTGGCGTCGGCGCTTGCCGCGCGGCGCGGGGTGGGCGTCGCAGCGGCGGCGGGCGGCGCGGATGGCGGGGCATCCTGCAGCGCATAGGCCTTGGCCTCAACGGCCGCGAGACGGCCCTTGAGCAGGTCGATCTCGACCGTCTCGGGCGTGGTCTGCATCTCCGCGAGCGATTTTTCGAGTGCCTCGATGCGCTTTTCGGCAATCGAGAGGCGGACGGACTCTTCGGTCCGGGCAATATCCTGCGCGACTCGCTGCGTCTCGGTGCGCCTGAAATCGGCATCACGCCGCGCCATCGGGTCGCGGCTGTCCGTATCGGCGCCCCCGCGCGCCCAGCGTGGCGGATCGCAGGCCGACAATGCCAGGGGGAGTGCGAGCGACGGGACGATCAGGGCGCAGCATCGGACGATACGGGTCATGTCCCAGCCCTACACGTCGCGGCCTTGAAACGTCTATCGCCCGATACCGGGCGACAGAGGTTGCGGGGGCGGCGCGACCGCCGCCCCCGCGCTTAACTCAGTTGCTGTCCGAGTTGTCGTCGTCATTTTCCTTGTCGATGACAAGGTAGGTGACGCCCGCGAGCATGCCGACGCCGATGACGAGCGGTGCGATGCTGTCCGCTGCGATCTTGCTCGAGCGCTTGGTGGCGGTGCCTGTGCGAACCGACGACGCGACCGACAGCGACTTTGCAGCGTTGCCGGTTGCCGGTGCTGCGCTCGCCGCGACGGGGAGGGCAGTCATGGCAAGCGCGGCTGCGCCAAGGATCAATGTCTTCATAAAATTCGCTTTCTCGAAAATGAGCCCGGTTGGGAACCACCGCCCTAACGATTGCGCCAGTAAAGTGTTCCTAATTCAGATCAACGATGCAGGAGGGTCTTCACGGCCCCGCATGTCGGTTGCAACGGCGGCGCGCAATCGGTCGCGGCCCGGCCGGGTGGTTGATTCCGGTCGTCCCGTCACCATTTTTCAGCCTGAATTCTTCTGTATCGACGACGATACGTCACCCGAAAATGGTATGATCATGGCAACCGCATTCGTCACGCCCGACCCCCTTGCTGCGACCCTGTCGCGGGCCTCGGCCGCGCTCGCGCGTCCTAAGGCGGCGCAGGCGGGTCGCGAGGATATCGCGATGATCAAGGCCGCGGCGTCGCTGACGCGCGACCTGCATGCGGCGCGCCCGATCGTCTACTGGACCGATCTGATCGCGTCCGCGGGTCTCGGCTATGCGGGCATGGCGGTGGCGATCGTCGCGACGCCGGTCTGGGCCAAGCTCCTCGGCGCGGTCGTCGCGGTGCTCGCCTTGTACCGCGCGCTCAGCTTCATCCACGAACTGTCGCACATGAAGCCGAACGCGGTGCGTGGCTTCACTGCGGGGTGGAACATCCTGTTCGGTGTGCCGGTGATGATGCCGTCGCTGATGTACGAGGGCGTCCACACGCTCCACCATGCCAAGACCCGCTACGGCACGAACCGCGATCCCGAATATATGCCGCTCGCCCGCGGGCCGGCGGCGACGCTCGCGATCTTCGTGCTGGTGTCGGCGCTGCTGCCGATCGGGCTGATCCTGCGCTACGGCGTGCTCGCGCCCTTGTCGCTACTATCGCCCAAGCTGCGCGAGATCGTCGTCACGCGCTATTCCGCGCTCGCGATCAACCCGCAGTTCCGCCGCAAGCCGCCCGAGGGCGCCGCGCTGCGCAGCTGGCGGATCTGGGAGACCGCGGCGAGCATCTGGGCGATCAGCTTCGTCGTGCTGACCGCGACCGGCGTGTTCCCGCTGGCCGCCTCGCTAACCTTCCTCGCGATCGTCTCGGCGATCGCGGTGCTCAACCAGGTCCGCACGCTTGTCGCGCATCTGTGGGAGAATGAGGGCGATGCGATGAGCATCACCGACCAGTATCTCGACAGCGTCAACGTGCCGCCGCCGGGCCTGCTTGCCGAGATCTGGGCGCCGGTCGGCTTGCGCTATCACGCGCTGCACCATCTGCTGCCGGGGCTGCCCTATCATGCGCTGCCGAAGGCGCATCGCCGCCTGACGGGCGAGCTTGGTGACGGATCCTCCTATCACCACGCCAATTATTCGACGCTGTCGGGGCTGATCGTCAATCTGGTCAAGGCGTGCCGCAAGGCGGTGCGCGGCTGATCACGCCGGTATCGCTGCGCCGAGCATCACGGTAAGCCCCCGCCCGGGCAGCACCCTGCCCGCGGCGGAGGCTCTACGTGTTACCCAAAATCTACCATCAGTGGATCGACTGGGTCGGCGACGGTACCGGCCTTCCCGACACCATCCTGCACATCCATGCGGGCATGGCGCTGCTGATGATCGCACGGCTGATCACGCGGCGCTCGTTCGGCACCTTCATCCCCTGGACCGTGGTCGCGGCGGGCGAGGCGTTCAACGAGATCATGGACCGGCTGAACTACGGGTCGTGGCGCTGGGACGACACGCTGGTCGATGTCGCGAACACGATGTTCTGGCCGACCGTCATCTGCCTCGGCGTCCGCCTGCGGCCCATCATCGGCAAGCGCGGGCGGTAGGTCGCGCGCCCATCCACCCTTCCGTCACCCTGACGAAAATCAGGGTGACGAAGCGGGTGAGGCCGTTCGACGGGCCTCAGGCGGCCTTGGCGAGGTCGATATAGCGCTGGAGGTGATGGTCCTCGTCGCCGAGCTGGTGGTCGATCATCACCAGTCGCTTGGCATAATGCGACACTGCATATTCCCAGGTCATGCCGATCCCGCCGTGGAGCTGGATCGATTCCTCCGCGACCAGCGCGCCCGTCCGGCCGATCGTGTATTTCGCCGCCGCCAGCGCCCGCGCGCGCGCGGTCGCGTCGTCGCCGTCGAACGCTGCCGCCGCGTTGATCACGGCGGACTGCGCCTGTTCGATCTCCAGCAGCACGGTCGCCATGCGGTGCTGCAGCGCCTGGAACTTGCCGATCGGCACGCCGAACTGCTTGCGGTCGCGCAGATAGCCGAGCGTCGCCTCCTTGACGAACGCCATGGCGCCGAGCGCCTCGGCGGACAGCGCGAGCAGCCCCGCCTCGATCGCCGCATCAACGATCGCACGCCCCTGCCCGTCGGTGCCGATCCGGGCGTCTGCGCCGAGCACAACGCCGTCGAACGTCACCTCGCCCGCGCCGCCGCCCTCGACGACGCTGTAGCGGCGGACCGACACCCCGGCGGCATCGGCGGGGACGAGCAGGACCAGCGGGTCGCCCGGCTGTTCGACGCTGACGACGAAGACCGATGCGGCGCCTGCCTGGTGCACGACCGCCTTGGTGCCGTTCAGTGTCCAGCCGTCTCCAGCAGCCGTGGCGGTCACGGGATTTTGCGCATCTTCGTGCGCGAAGGCGGCGATCGTCTCGCCCGCGACGATCTGCGCCAGCACCGCGTCGTGCCCGCCCGCGGCGGCGAGCGCGCGGCCGGCCATCAGCGCGCCGAGAAACGGCTCGACCACCAGCGCGCGGCCGAGCGCCTCGAACACCACCATGATGTCGAACCCGCTGCCGCCGAATCCGCCCGCGGCCTCGTCGAACAGCGCCGAGACGATGCCGAGTTCGGTCAGCTGCTGCCAGACGGCGGGGTCGTAGCCCGCCTCGCCATAGGCACCCGCGTTGCGCGTCTCGATCGGATAGCCGTCGCGGAGTGCCCGGACGAGCGTGTCGGCCAGCATCCGGCGGTCATCGCTATGCTCGAAGTTCATATGCTCAGAGACCCAATATGGCTTTGGAGATGATGTTCTTCTGGATCTCGTTGGATCCGCCGAAGATCGACAGCTTGCGGTTGTTGAAATAGCTCGGCGACGCGGTCGCCGCATCGTCGGGCCCGACCGGTTCGCCATTCCACCCCGCCTCGAGCGCCTCGGGGATATAGGGCGCGGCATAGGAGCCATAGGCGCGCCGCGTCAGCGCGGTGATCTCCTGGCGGATCTCGGTCCCCTTGATCTTGAGCATCGAGCTTTCCGCGCCCGGCGCACCGCCGCCCGCCACCGCCGCGACGACGCGCAAATTGGTGGTCTGCATGTTGGCGAGGTCGATCTCGACCCGCGCCATCCGCGCCGCGAACAGCGGATCCTCGGCGAGCGGCCGGCCATTCTTCGTCTGCGTCCGCGCGACCGTCTTCAGCTGCTCGAACGACGCGATCGAGAAGCCGACCCCGGCGATGTTGGTCCGCTCATAGGTCAGCAGATATTTGGCGTAGGTCCAGCCGTCATTCTCGGTACCGACGAGATTCTCGACCGGCACCTCGACATCGGTGAAGAACACCTCGTTCACCTCCTGCTCGCCGTCGATCAACGTGATCGGGCGGACCTCGATGCCGGGCGTCTTCATGTCGATCAGCAGGAAGCTGATCCCCTCCTGCTTCTTGGCGGCGGGGTCGGTGCGGACGAGGCAGAAGATCATGTCGGCATGCTGGCCGAGCGTCGTCCAGGTCTTCTGCCCGTTGACGACATAGACCTCGCGGCCATCCCGCGTCTCGCGCACCGCAGTGGTCTTGAGCCCGGCGAGATCGGAGCCGGCGCCGGGCTCCGAATAGCCCTGGCACCACCAGTCGGAGCCGTCGAGGATGCGCGGCAGCCAGTGGCGCTTCTGCTCCTCCGACCCGTATTTGATCAGCACCGGCCCCAGCATGTTGACGCCGAACGGCACCACGCGCGGCGCGTGCGCGAGCGCGGATTCATTGTCGAAGATGAACCGCTGGATCACGCTCCAGCCCGGCCCGCCCCATTCGCGCGGCCAGTGATTGGCGAGCCAGCCGCGGTCGTTGAGGATCGCGTGCCATTCCTCCATGTCGGCCTTGCGCAGCCGCCTGCCCTCGCGGACCAGCGTCGAGAGACGCGCGGGGAGTTTTTCGCGGAAGAAGTCGCGCACCTCCTCGCGGAAGGCCTCTTCGTCGGGTGTGAAGCTCAGATCCATGACCATGTGACTCCTGATGATGGAGCCCATGTGCCACAGTCGATCACGAAATTGAAGGACCGGTATGGTCGGAAGGACGGAAAATACGGGTGGGTGCGACGCAGGTTAATCCTGACGGTATCGCGTGCCGTCACGATCCTCCCCCGCCGGGGGGAGGATCGAGGTCATCAGAAGCGGTAGCTGAGCCAGCCGGCGAGGAAGTCCGAGTTCTTGTACCCGGCGCGGGTCAGTGACGACCCCGCGATCAGATGCTCGTAGCGGCCGGTGAAGGACAGCCGCGACGAGATCGGATAGACCGCCTGGAAACGGATCGTGTCGGCGATCTTGCTGCCCGACACATTCTGCGTGCCGGCAAAGGCGCTGCCATTGGCGCGGTACACCGCGTCATTCTGCGAATCGCGCCACGACAGCTGATATTCCGCGGTCAGACGCAGCTTGTCGAGCACGGTGAAGCTGACGTTCGGCGCGACCGCGATCAGGTTGGTCGGCGTCGCGAACAGCTGATAGCTGTAATAGATGTTGTTGCCGAACGGTGCGAGCGCGGTGCGCAGCGTGCCGTTCCCGTAGGCACCACCACCGCTGGCATAGTCTGCATGGAAGCCGACGCGCGGCGCGTTGCGCCCCTTGCCGAGCTTGTAGGTCTGCGCGAGCAGGATCAGCCACGCCTTGATCGAGCGGTTGTCATAGCTGCCGCCCTGATAATTGACGGTCCAGTCGAGATTGACCGGCCCCGCATCACCCCAGAAATGCAGGCCGTAGAAATTGCGGACCTCGCGCGCATTGTCGGTGCCCCAGACCGCGTTGCGGTTGCGCAGCCGCCAGAGGAACGGATCAAGATAGAGCTTCGACCCGCCGAACAGCGTGTCGGGCAGGACGACGCCGGTCGAGATGCCCGAGAAGCGCCGTGCGCTCTCCGCATCGTCGTCGCGCGTGCCTTGCGTGCCGTAGGCGGTCGGCTTGAAGTCGAACACGTCGGCGCGCACGCCCGCGGTCCGCGCCCAGGCGCGAAAGCCGTTGAACCCGAAATACAGCGTGTTGTTGTCGCGCGGCACGACCATCAGGTTCGGGCCGTCAGCAAAGGTCTGGCGACCATAGCGCACCCCGACATCGACATCAGCGACGGTGCCCGTCAGGTCGACGAACGCCTGTTGCACCGCGAGCTTGTTGCGCAGGTTCGGCAGCACGTTGCCGAGATTTTCACCCTCGAGCGTGCCGTGCGCGACTTCACCGTAGAAGCGCAGATGCTCGCCGACATGCAGGTCCGCGCCGCCGAACAGGCGAAGGATGTCCTGCCGCTGCGCCTCGCTGTCGCGCAGATTGGGGTTGGTGGTGTGGTTGACGCGCAGCCGCGCCTCGCCCGACAGCGTCAGGTAGACGTCGCCGTCGCCCGCGATCGAGATGAATTTCAGCTGGTCGATGATGTCCTTGCGCTTGGCCGGGTCGCGCAGTTTCGACCAGTCCTCCGCCCAGCGTGACTGGTTGTAGCCGCCCGCGGTGACGCCGTCGCCGACCGCGGCATTGGGATAGCTCTCGGCGATCGGCGAGGCCGCGCTGGTGCCGGCCGCGTCCTTGGACACGGGACCGAGCCGTTCGCGCGCCTTGGGCGGTGCGCTTTCGGGAGCAGCCTGTTGCGGCGCGGCCTGGGCGAGCGCCATTGCGGGAAGGGTCGCGACGGCAAAGCCGGCCGCATGGCGCACGCGGCGCATCATCATCGAGGTCATAAAAGCTATCCGGTACTGGTCGCGGGGCCGGCCAACGCCGGCCCCGTCGGGATCATGCGGCAGGAGCGGCGGCGGTCGTGATCGGCGCCGGTGCGAGTTCGGGCAGCTGGCCCGACAGCGCCGCGTTCAGCTTGTCGCGGTCGAGCGCACCTTCCCAGCGGGCGACGACGATCGTCGCGACCGCATTGCCGATGAAGTTGGTCAGGCTGCGGCACTCGCTCATGAAGCGGTCGACGCCAAGGATCAGCGCCATGCCCGCGATCGGCACGGTCGGCACGATCGACAGCGTGGCCGCCAGCGTGATGAAGCCCGCGCCGGTGACGCCCGCGGCGCCCTTGGACGAGATCATCGCGACGACGAGCAGCAGCAGTTCCTGGCCCAGCGTCAGGTCGGTGTTGGTCGCCTGTGCGATGAACAGCGCGGCCAGCGTCATGTAGATGTTGGTGCCGTCGAGGTTGAACGAATAACCGGTCGGCACGACCAGCCCGACGACCGACTTCTCGCAGCCCGCAGCCTCCATCTTCTGGATCAGGTTCGGAAGCGCGGCCTCCGACGACGAGGTGCCGAGCACCAGCAGCAGTTCGGCCTTCAGATACTTGATCAGCTTGAAGATCGAGAAGCCCGTCAGACGCGCGACGGTGCCGAGGATGACGACGACGAACAGCGCCGCGGTCAGGTAGAAGGTCGCGACCAGCGCGCCGAGATTGGCGAGGCTGCCGATCCCGTATTTGCCGATCGTGAACGCGATCGCGCCGAACGCACCGAGCGGGGCGGCGCGCATCAGGATGCCGACCAGCTTGAAGACGATCAGGCTGAGACGCTCGAGGAAGTTGAGCACGGGCTTGGCAGGCTCGCCGACCAGGCTCAGCGAAATGCCGAACAGGATCGCGATCAGCAGGATCTGCAGGATGTTGCCGTCGGTGAATGCGCTGACCATCGTGTCCGGGATGATGCTCATCAGGAACCCGGTGATCGTCGTCTCATGCGCCTTGACCGTATAGTCGGCGATGCCCTTGGTATCGAGCGAGGCGGCGTCGATGTTCATCCCCGCGCCCGGCTGGACGACATTGGCGACGATCAGGCCGACGATCAGTGCGAGCGTCGAGAAGAACAGGAAATAGGCGAACGCCTTGCCCGCGACGCGACCGACCGCGCCCAGTTCCTTCATCCCGGCGATACCCGTGACGAGCGTCAGGAAGATCACCGGGGCGATGATCATCTTCACCAGCTTGATGAACGCGTCGCCGAGCGGCTTCAGCGCCGCACCGTACGTCGGATAGAAATGCCCGAGCGCTGCACCCAGCGCGATCGCGATCAGCACCTGGATATAGAGCTGGCTGGTCCAGCCTTTGCGTGCCGGCGTTTCCGCGACCGCATATGTCTGGGATGGTAGGGTCAACATCGCCTCCTGAAAGTCTCGTCCACTCACGCGGGACGTTAGTGAGGGCGGTAATGCCGGGCCGGACCCCGGACTACAAGTGATCACGTCAAGCACGTCAAACCCTTGGATTCGCGTGAGTTTGCGCCGTACCGATGCTTCGAATGTGCGGAAAATGCACATTTTTGCCGATGGCGCCACGCGAATGTGTGTGATAATCCGCACAGATGAGACGGACTCGATCCTCGCTGGTGACGACCGCGTTGGCGGTGCTGATGGCGTTCGCCGCGCTCGGCGTGATCGTCTCGGTGGTCGCCTCCGTCTATGGCCGGCGGACGGTGGCGGATGCGACCGCCGCGGTCCGGCTCCGGGCGATGCAACAGACGCGCAGCAACCTGCGGCTGCTCGAGGCGGAACTGCAGACCTATCGCCTGCTCCCGGTCATGCTCGGCGAATATACCGATGTCCGCGCGGCCCTCGCGTCGGGCACGGTCGATCCGGCGCTCAATGCCAAGCTCGCGCTGCTCGCGGCGCGCACCGGTGCACCGGTCATCTACGCGCTCGATACGCAGGGGATGACGATCGCCGCGTCGAATGCGGACCGCCCCGACAGCTTTCTCGGCCATGATTATCGCTACCGCGACTATTTCACCAAGGCGATGGCGTCGGGCGCGACCGAGTTCTTCGCGCTGGGCAGCGTCAGCGGACGCCCCGGCCTCTATCTCTCGCGACGGATCGACCGCGCGGGACGGCCGCTCGGCGTCGTCGTCGTCAAGGTCGAGTTCGACCGCATCGCACAGGCCTGGATCCAGGATCACATGGCGACCTTCGTCGTCGATGCGGACGGCGTGATCCTGATCTCCAGCGATCCGCGACTCGAGTTCCACACGACGCGCGCGCTGTCCCCTGCACGGCGTCGGACACTCGCGCAGACGCGGCAGTTCGGCACGCTGCCGCTGCTCCGCGCACCGCTGACGCTGGCGGACGACCGGTCGCGGCTCGGCGACGGGACGCCCGCGGTGACGGTGTCGCTGCCCGTGCCGATCGCGGGCTGGCATCTGGTCCATATGGAGCCGCTCGACGCCGCGCTGCGCAGCGCGGCCGTGCGGACGCGCTCGGCGACGACGATCGCCGCGCTGGCGACGATCGCGGCGATGCTCGGCGCATGGTGGCTGCATCAGCGCCGCAAGCGCAACGCGGGTGCGCGCGCCGAACTCGAGGCCGAAGTCGCACGCCGGACCGCCGAGCTCAGCGCCACCGCAGACCGGCTGCAGATCGAGGTCGAGCAGCGCGAGGCCGCCGACCAGCGCTTCCGCCAGGCGCGCGAGGAGCTCGCCCATGCCAACCGCGTCGGCTCGATCGGCACGATCACCGCGAGCGTCGCGCACGAGATCAACCAGCCGGTCGCGGCGATCCGCACCTTTGCCGACAATGCCGCCGCGTTCCTCGCGCGCGACGAACCCGCGCGCGCCGCGACCAACCTGCAGGCGATCGTCGAGCTGACCAGCCGGATCGGTACGATCACCGCGGGGCTGCGGCGCTATGCCAGGCGGGGCGCGGGCTCGATCGGCCCGGTCGCGCTCGACGCGGCGATCGACGGCGTCCGCCTGCTGATCGGCGACCGCTTCCGGGCGAAGGGCGTGACGCTCGATCTGCCGAGCGGGCCCGAGGCGCGGCTGACCGTCATCGCCGGCCGCGTCCGGCTCGAACAGGTGCTCGTCAACCTGCTCCAGAACGCGCTCGACGCGGTCGCCGAGCGGCCCGATGCGCGCGTCGACGTCACCGTCGGGCGCAAGGGCCGCGACGTCGTGCTGACCGTCGCCGACAACGGCCCCGGGATCGATCCCGGCATCGCCGACGACCTGTTCACACCGTTCGCGACCAGCAAGACCGACGGCCTTGGCCTCGGGCTCGGCATCGCGCGCGACATCATGACCGAGTTCGGCGGCACGCTCGACCTCGTCCCTGCTCCACGAGGCGCCGTCTTCCGCATGATCCTGGTAAAAGCATGAGCGAGCAGAGCGTCCTGCTCGTCGACGACGACGACGTGCTGCGCGGTGCGCTCGAACAATCGTTCGAACTCGCCGGGATCGCGGTGATCGCCGAACGTGATCCGACCGTCGCACTCGCGCGGATCGATGCGGGGTTCGACGGCGCGGTGGTGTCCGACATCCGCATGCCCAAGATGGACGGGCTCGAGCTGTTCCGCCGCATCGCCGCGATCGACCACGAGATCCCCGTGCTGCTGATGACCGGCCACGGCGACGTCGCGATGGCGGTCGCGGCACTCAAGAACGGCGCGTTCGACTTCATCCCCAAGCCGTTTGCGACCGATCACCTGATCGCGGGCGCCAGGCGTGCGCTCGAGATGCGCCGCCTCGTCCTCGACAATCGCCGGCTGCGCGCCGCCGCCGAGGAGACGATCGGCGCCGAACCGCTGATCGGCGAGACCCCGGTGATGGTCCGGCTGCGCGAGACGATGCGGCAGATCGCGCAGGCCGATATCGACGTGCTGGTCGAGGGCGAGACCGGGACCGGCAAGGAGCTGGTCGCGGTGCTGCTCCACCGCTGGAGCAACCGCCGGTCGCGGCCGTTCGTCGCGGTCAACTGCGCCGCGCTGCCCGAGGCGGTCGCGGAGATCGAGCTGTTCGGTCATGACGGCGATTCCCGCCTCCCGCGCACCGGCCGGATCGAGGCGTCGAACCGCGGCACATTGTTCCTCGACGAGATCGAGAGCACCTTGCCCGCGGTCCAGGCCAAATTGCTCCGCGTGCTCGAGGAGCGCGAGGTCATGCCGGTCGGCGGCGACCTGCCCCGCGCGCTCGACCTGCGGGTGATCGCCGCGGCGAAACCCGGGCTCGACCAGGCGGTCGAGGACGGCCGGTTCCGCGCCGAGCTGCTGTTCCGGCTCGACGCGGTGCGGCTGCGCATCCCGCCGTTGCGCGAACGGCGCGACGACGTGCCGCTGCTGTTCGGGCATCTGCTGCACCAGGCCGCCGAGCGGTTCGGGCGCGAGGTGCCGACGATCGACACCGCGACGCTCGCCTATCTCGGCCAGCATGACTGGCCGGGCAATGTCCGCGAGCTCGACAATCTGGCGAAGCGGCTGGTGCTGCGCGTCGAGGCGGATGCGCCGGCGGACGAGGATGGCGACCTGCCGCTCCCCGCGCGCGTCGACAAGTTCGAGGAAGCGACGATCCGCGCGACGCTCCACCAGGTCAGCGGCGACGTCCGCTCCGCGCTCGCCGCGCTCGGCATCCCGCGCAAGACCTTCTACGACAAGCTGAAACGCCACGAGATCGACGTCGAGGCCTATCGCCCGACCAAGGGGTGACGCTCCCAACCCCGTTCGCCCTGAGCGAAGTGGAAGTGACGGGTCGAGGCTACCGGTAACGCCCCCAACCCCGTTCGCCTTGAGCGAAGTAGAGGTTACAGGCCGGGACTACCGGTAACGCCCCCAACTCCGTTCGCCCTGAGCGAAGTCGAAGGGCAGGCCGCGCGCGCAGGTGCTTCGACTTCGCTCAGCACGAACGGATTGGGGTTAGGCGGGTCGATCCACGCCTAGGTCGGAATGACCGGGACCACCCCGCCCTGCCGCGTCGCCACGAACCGCGCGAGCGGCGGTCCGATCAGCAAGACGCCCAGGAACCGCATCACCTGCAACGCCATCACGAACGGCACGTCGACCGGGCTCGACGCGGCGATGATCGCGACCGAGTCCATCCCGCCGGGGCTCGACGCAAGATAGGCGGTGACCGGATCGATCCCCGCCCAGCGCGTCAGCGCCGCCGCGATCCCGCCGCAGAACAGGATGAGCAGCCCGACCGACAGCAGGATCCGCGGCATCGCCTTGCCCGCCACGCGGAGCGTATCGCGCGTGAACGACAGCCCGATCTTCCACCCGACCACCGCATAGCTGATCGCGAGCAGCCATTGCGGCAGCACCGGCTGCGCGATCCCGGTGACGTTGAGCACCCCGCCCAGCACGAGCGGTCCGAGCAGCGCGCCCGCCGGCAGCCGCAGCTTGACGCCAAGAATCGCGCCCACGCCCGCGATCGCCACCGTCCGCAGCACTGCGACCGGATTGACGCCCACGAACCACGCCGCGGCCGGATGGTGCCCGCTGCCGCCGCCGACCATCACCGCCGCCAGCACCGAGGCGACGACCGCGACGCACACGACGCGCGTATAGGTCATCACCGCGACCAGCCGCGAATCCGCGCCATAGGCCTGTGCCATCAGCACCATCGCGCTCGCGGCGCCCGGCGTCGAACCCCACACCGCGACGGTGCCCGGCAGCACCTGCCAGCGGCTGAGCAGATAGCCGAGCACACTGCTGGCCGCGAGCGTCGCGACATTGACCGCGAGGAACACCGGCCAGTGCTGCGCAACGGTCGCGACGATCCCGGTGGTGATCGACCCCGCGATCAGCGTCCCCACCGCCGCCTGTGCGCCGCGAAAGGCGAGGATCGGCACCCCCAGCGACCAGCCGCGCACCGCGAGCACGACCGCCGCGATCATCGGTCCGAGCAACAGCCCCGCGGGCAATCCGATCCATTCCAGCGCCCCCGCCACCAGCGCCGACAGCGCGACCAGCAGAGCCCAGCGCCAGATCATGCCTTGGTCGCGAACCAGATCACGTGACGCGCGCCGCCCTTGCGCGTCGCGCGCGCGACGACCTCGTCGACCACGAACCCCGCCTCGTCGAGCCGGCGGGCGAACGGCTTGCTCGGCGCCGACGACCAGACCGCGAGCACCCCGCCCGGCCGCAGCGCGGCACGCGCCCGCGCCAGCCCCGAAGCGCCGTAGAGCCGGTCGTTCCCCGGCCGCGAAATCCCGTCGGGGCCATTGTCGACATCGAGCAGGATCGCGTCCCACTCCCCGTCCGCGATCGCCGCGGCGACATCGCCCTCGAAGATCCGCGTGCGCGGGTCGGTCAGGCTGTCGCCGTGCAGCGCCGCCATCGGCCCGCGCGCCCATTCGACCACCGCGGGCACGATCTCGGCGACCGCCACCTCGGCATCGGGCCCGAGCCGCGCGAGCGCCGCCCGCAACGTGAAGCCCATGCCGAGCCCGCCGATCAGCATCCGCACGCCCGGCCGCGCGCCGATCCGTTCGCACGCCTGCTCGGCCAGCGCCTCTTCCGACCCGCTCAGCCGGCTGTTCATCAGCTCGTTCGCGCCGAGCATGATCGAGAATTCCGCGCCGCGCTGGAGCAGCCGCAACTCGCCGCCGCCCGGCACCTGCGCCGTCCCGAGAAGAACCCGCGGGATCATGCAGACCACGCCGCGATGTCGTCCTGCTCGCCGATCAGCGCAAGGCCGTGCGCGATCGAGGTCAGCTCGCCGCCGCTCATGATCGCCGCCTCGCCGAACCGCTCGACGAAGATCTGCCGCACCCGCGGGATCAGCGACGATCCGCCGGTCAGGAACACGCGGTCGATATCGCCGCCGCCGACCTTCGCCGCGACCAGCGCGCTGTCGACCGTCGCCTCGATCCGCGCGACGTCGTCGGCGATCCAGCCCTCGAACTGCGCGCGCGTCACCTCTGCCTCGATCTCCAGCCCCGCGCCCGCAAAATGGAAATGCGCATCTTCGCCCTGCGACAGAGCGCGCTTCAACGTGCCGACCGCGTCGTACAGCGGATAGCCGAGCTCGTTCTCGATCACCGCGATCATCCGCCCGATCGCATCGGGGTCGATCGCGGTCTTCTGCAACCGCTCGAGCTCGGTCATCGTCTTGCGGTTGCGCATCAGCGCGAGCCGCGACCAGTCGGCGAAATCGGCGAAATAGGCGCGCGGGATCTCGAGCTCCTTGCCGAACGACTTGTACGCGCCGCCCTTGCCGAGCATCGGCAGCACCAGCCGGTCGAGGATCCGGTAGTCGAACCGGTCGCCCGCAATGCCGATGCCCGCATGGCCGAGCGGCGTACAGCGTCGCGCCGCGCCCGGCTCGGCGACGCGCACGACCGAGAAATCGCTCGTCCCGCCACCGAAATCGGCGACCAGGATCGTCGCGGGCTCGGTCAGCCGCGTCGCATAGCTGTACGCAGCACCAAGCGGTTCGTAGACATAATGGATCTCCGCGCCGAACCCCTTGAACATCGCGTCGTAGCGCGTCCGCGCCAGCGCCTCGTCGGGCCGCGCACCGGCATATTCGACCGGTCGCCCGACCACGATCCGCTGCGGCCGCGTGTCGAGCTTGCCGCCCGCATGCGCGATCAGCTTGTCGAGGAACAGCTTGCCCATCTCCTCGAAGCGATAGCGCTTGTCGAAGACGGAGGCCTGCTCGAACGTCTTCATCGCCGCGACCGACTTGAACGACTGGATGAACCGGCTGTCGAGCGGATATTCCATATATTCCGCGATCGCCCACGGCCCCGCATCGACCGCGAGCCCCTTGCCGCTGTCGTCCTGCCAGAAGCAGAGCGCGGAGCGGAACACCGGGCTGGTCTCGGCGGGGGCGGCGAAGGTCACGAGTTCGGGCGTGCCGCCGGGCGTCCCGAGCGCCACGACGCTGTTGGTCGTGCCGAAGTCGAGCCCCAGTGCGGGACTCGCGGCTGGCGTTTGCATGAAGGTCTCCGGGAGCGGGTGGCGCCTGCCTATGCCGACCGGGGCCCCGGGATGGCAACCGGTAAAGTCGCGGGCGACGCGTCTTCGCGCTCGCCCGGGGTCAGCGCGCGACCATCTCGCGGATCCGTTCGGCGAGCATGTCGAGCGCGAACGGCTTGGTGATCATCTCCATCCCCGCACCGAGAAATTCGCCGCGCACCGCCGCCTTTTCGGCATAGCCGGTGACGAACAGGATGCGCAGATCGGGGCGATGCCGCCGCGCGACCTCGGCCAACTGGCGCCCGTCCATCCCGGGCAGGCCGACATCGCTGACCAGCAGGTCGATCCGCCGCTCGCTCTCGAGGATCGGGATCGCCGCGTGCGCGTCGCCCGCCTCCATCACGCCGTAGCCGAGGCTGCCGAGGATATCGACGATCAGCATCCGCACCGCGACATCGTCCTCGACCACCAGCACGCATTCGCCGTCCGCGCGCGGCAGGTCGCGGTCCGCGGTCGGCACACTGACCGCGGCGGTGCCGTGGAAGCGCGGCAGGTACAGCTTGACCGTCGTGCCCTCGCCCTCCTCCGAATAGATCCGGACATGCCCGCCCGACTGGCGCGCAAAGCCATAGATCATCGACAGGCCGAGCCCGGTGCCCTGCCCGATCGGCTTGGTGGTGAAGAACGGGTCGAACGCCTTCTCGATCACCGCCTTCGACATGCCCGTGCCGGTGTCGCTGACGCCGATCGCGACATAGTCGCCGGGCGCCAGATCCCCGATCGCCTCGGTATAGTGCGCGTCGAGATGCGTGTTCTCGGTCTCGATCGTCAGCCGCCCGCCCTCGGGCATCGCGTCGCGCGCGTTGATCGCGAGGTTGAGCAGCGCGCTTTCGAGCTGGTTGGCATCCGTCGTCACCGGCCAGGTCGCGTCCTGCCGCCGGATCTCGAGCCGCGCATTCTCGCCGAGCGTCCGTGCGAGCAGATCCTCCATGTCGGCGATCAGCCGGTCGACATCGGTCGCCTTCACGTCGAGCGACTGGCGCCGCGAAAAGGCGAGCAGCCGCTGCGTCAGCCCGGCGGCACGTTGCGCGGAGACCGTCGCCGCCTCCAGATAGCGGTCGACCTTGTCCGGGCGCGGTTCGGGCACGTTGCGCCGAACCATGTCGAGCCCGCCCAGGATACCGGTCAGCATGTTGTTGAAGTCGTGCGCGATGCCGCCGGTCAGCTGGCCGACCGCCTCCATCTTCTGCGCCTGGCGCAGCGCATCCTCGGCGCGCGCGAGCTGCGCCTCGCGCTCCTTGTCCGCGGTGACGTCGCGCCCGACCGCGTTGATCAGCCCGTCGCCCGGCCGCGCCGCCCAGCTGATCCAGCGATAGCTGCCATCCTTGTGGGCATAGCGATTGTCGATCCGCGCGACCGCCTCGCCGCGGGCGATCCCCGCCGCGGCCAGGCCGGTATGCGCGACGTCGTCGGGGTGGAGCAGCGCGAAGAGCTGGCGTCCGACGATCTCGTCCATCGACCAGCCGAGCATGTCGGTCCAAGCGGGATTGGCGGCGACGATCGTGCCGTCGAACTCGGCGCGCAGCATGATGTCGGACGACAATTCCCACAACCGGTCGCGGTCCGCGGTCGACGCCTCGACGGCCTCGGCCAGTCCCTCGTTGATCGCGCGCAGCTGGCGCTCCGCCGCCTTGCGCGTCGACTGGTCGAGGATCGCGCCGATCATCCGCGTCGGCGCGCCGTCCTCGTCGCGGATGACGTAGCCGCGGTCGAGCACATCGGCATAGCGGCCGTCGGCGCAGGCGAACCGGTATTCGTCGGTCCAGTCGCTGTCCTGCCCGTAAATTACCGCATCGATGCTCGCATGGATCCGCGCGCGATCCTCGGGATGGACCTGTTCCAGCCACCAGTCGCCGGTCGACTTCACATCGGGCAGGACATGGCCATAGGCGCGCGTCAGCGCCTCGTTCCACAGCACCGAGTTGCTCCGCAGGTCCCAGTCCCAGATCGCGTCGTTGGTCGCGCGGCTGGCGAGCCGCAGCCGCTCGCTCGTCTCGCGCAGCGCCGCCTGTGCGCGGCGATCGTCGCTCATGTCGACGACCGTCCCGACCAGCCGGATCGGAATATCGCCATCGAAGAACGCGATGCCGTGCGCGACGATATGGCGCTCGACGCCGTCGCTCTGGCCGATCGTGCGATATTCCGAATCGAACATCCGCGTGCCGCGCGGATCGAGCGCGGCGGCGACTTGCGCATCGGCAGCTGCCCGGTCGTCGGGGTGGAGATTGGCGAGGAAGGCGGACTCGTACTCGACCGGCGCTCCCGCCGGGATCCCGAACAGCGCGCGGCACCGGTCGTCCCAGCGCAGCATGCCGTCCGCCGGACGATAGTCGAACCGCCCCAACCGCGCGACCCGCGTCGCCAGTTCCAGCTCCTCACGGCTTTCGGACAGCGCGACCTCGTTGCGGCGGCGCTCGCTGATGTCGTTGAACAGCACCGCGACATGATTCAGCTCGGGCGCATCGACGCGGTAGGCATAGACCTCGAACCAGCGATCCTGCAGCGCGGAGGCGGGATCCTCGAACCGCAGCGGCTCGCCGGTCGTCGCGACATGGCCGTACAGGTCGAACCAGCGCTGTTCCATGTCGGGCGCGACGTCGCGCATCGTCCGCCCGATCATGTCGTCGAGCCCGGTGTTGCGCGCGAACGCCCGGTTCACCTCGAGGAAGCGATAGTCGTACGGCGCGCCGTCGGCGAACAGCACCTCGATCACGCAGAACCCCGCATCGATCGATTCGAACAGCGAGCGATAGCGCGCCTCGCTCGCCTTCACCGCGATCTCACCGCGCACCCGGTCGACCGCGTCCGAGGTGCGCAGCGCGACGTCCTCGACCAGCGCGATATCCGCCCTGGTCCAGTCGCGCGGCGTGGCCTCGTGGAGGTACAGGACCGCCGCCAGCCGCCCGTCGCGGAGCAGCGGCGCGGCGATCAGCGCGCCGACGCCGGCCTGCGCCCAGCACCGCGCGGTCGCCGGATCGCGCGCGCGGGCGTCGGTCGCGCAATCGTCGACGATCACCGTGAGCCCGCGCCGCAGATCGGCGATCACGCCCGCGCCCAGTGCCGCGTCCCCGTCCCCGTCTCCGTCTCCGTCTGGCGTCGCGGCGAGGCCGGGCAGCGTCCCGTTCGACCAGTCGCCGACGCCCTGGGTCATCGCGCCGTCCGCCGACACCTCGTCATAGCCGCAGCGCGCGACGTCGAGATGCGAGCCCAGCGCCGCTGCGGCCGCCGCCATGATGTCGTCGGGTCGCGCCATCGTCCGGAACAGGTCGACCAGCGCGAGCTGGAAGGCCTGTCGCGCGAGCAGTTCATCACGATCGAGCAGAGGGGGACGCATAACCTATGTGTGCCCGGAGAGACCCGGGAAGTCGAGCCATGCCTCAGCCGCGCTTCAGCCGGACCAGCGCAGCGTCGAGCGCGGACAGGAAGCGCGACCGGTCCGCCTTGGAGAACGGTGCGGGCCCACCGATCACGTCGCCGCCCGCGCGCAGATCGGCCATGATCGCGCGCGTGGCGATCGCACCGCCGATCGAGCTGGTGGTGAACGGCTTGCCGGTGTTTGCGAGCACGGTCGCCCCCGCTTTCACGCAGCGATCGGCGAGCAGGATGTCCGCGGTGATCACCACCGCCTTCGCATCGGCCTGCTCGGCGATCCAGTCGTCGGCGGCGTCGAACCCGTCGCTGACGACGACGCGGTTGACCAGCGGGTGGACGGGCACGCGAAAATGGCTGTTCGCGACGATCGTGACGGGCACCTCGTGCCGCCACGCGACCTTGTAGATCTCGTCTTTGACGGGACACGCATCGGCGTCGACGAGGATGCGGAGGGCGGTGGGTGCGGTCGTCATCGGCTATCTCCCGATTTCACCAACGTCGTCATCCTGACGAAAGTCAGGATCCAGGATCAAGCAGGACGGCGTCCGCGGCTCTGGATCCTGACTTTCGTCAGGATGACGGGGCTGAAAGGGTTCTCGGCATCGTCAGGATGACGGCGCGGGGGCAGCCCGCGCCCTCACCCCGTTCGCCCTGAGCGAAGTCGAAGGGCATGCCCCAGGCCGGGGTACCTCGACGTCGCTCAGCACGAACGACGTGTCGATTCAGCTACGCTCGCGGTTGCCGCGATACGGCGCCTTGCGGGCCGGCGCCGGACCGCCGCGCGGGGCCGCGCGGTGCAGCGTCGAGCGCGGGGCGCCCGCGTTGCTGCGGCCACCGCCACCGGCATGGCGTGCGGTGCTCTCGGGCGCGCCCTGCATCGCCTCGATCGCGACACCGCTCTCCTCTTCGCCCGCCTGCGCGGTGCGCTGGATCGCCGCCGAGAAGCGCGACGCGACCGCGCGCGGGATCTCGAACGCGGTCTCGTTCGGGCCGATGCGGATCGCACCGATCTCGGACTTGGTGATGTGCCCGCGACGGCAGATCAGCGGCAGGATCCAGCGCGGATCGGCGTTCTGGCGACGACCGATGTCCATGCGGAACCAGACGGTGTCCTCGAAGCCCGCGCGCGGACCCTGGCTGCGATCATCGCTGACCGACTGCTTGCTCTGGTCGATCAGATCCTCGGCCTGCGGCATCGTCGCGCGGTGCATGTGCACCAGCGCCGCGGCGATATCCTCAGGGGTCTTCTCGGCCATCAGGCGGGTCGCGAGCTCGCGATCCTCCTCCTCGACCTCGACCGGCTGCATCAGCATCGTGATCAGACGCTCATGGTCGTTCTTGCGGATGTCCTCGGCGGTCGGGGCGTTGACCCACTCCGCGTTGATCTTCGCACCTTTCAGCATCATGTCGACGCGACGACGACGCGGGAACGGCACGATCAGGACGGCGGTGCCCTTCTTGCCTGCACGACCGGTACGACCCGAGCGATGCTGCAGCGTCTCGGCATCGCGTGGCAGTTCGACGTGCACGACGAGGCTGAGCGTCGGCAGATCGATGCCGCGCGCGGCGACGTCGGTCGCGACGCAGACGCGCGCACGGCGGTCACGCAGTGCCTGGAGCGCCGCGTTACGCTCGTTCTGCGAGTGCTCGCCCGACAGCGCGACCGCGGCGAAACCGCGCTCGACCAGGCTCGCATGCAGATGGCGCACGTTATCGCGCGTCGCGCAGAACAGCATCGCCGTCTCCGCTTCGTGGAAGCGCAGCAGGTTGATCACCGCATGCTCGATCTCGGACGGCGAGACCGTGACGGCCTGGTACGAGATGTCGCCATGACCGCGATCCTCACCGACGGTCGAGATCCGCACCGCGTCGCGCTGGTAGCGCTTGGCAAGCGCAACGATCGGCCGCGGCATCGTCGCCGAGAACAGCAGGGTGCGGCGCTGCTCGGGCGACGCGTCGAGGATCTGCTCGAGATCTTCGCGGAAGCCCATGTCGAGCATCTCGTCGGCTTCGTCGAGCACCGCGACCTTCAGGGCCGACAGGTCGAGCGCGCCACGCTCGAGATGGTCGCGCAGACGGCCGGGCGTCCCGACGACGATATGCGCGCCGTGCGCGAGGCTGCGACGCTCCTTCGAGGCATCCATGCCGCCGACGCAGGTCGAGATGCGCGCGCCGGCCTTGGCATAGAGCCACATCAGCTCGCGGCTGACCTGAAGCGCGAGTTCGCGCGTCGGTGCGATGCACAGGACGAGCGGCTTGTGCGGCGCCGGCAGGCGCTGGACGCCGTCCTCTCCTGCTTCACCGAGCAGTTCGCCGGCCATCGCCAGGCCGAACGCGACGGTCTTGCCCGAGCCGGTCTGCGCCGACACGACGAGATCGCGACCGACCGCATTCTCCTCGATCACATGCGCCTGGACGGGGGTGAGCGCGGTATAGCCACGCGCGGCGAGCGCTTCGGAAAGAAGCGACGGAATATTTGAAAAAGGCATGTACGTCCTAATTGGTGGCCGGCTTGACGCTACGGCAAAGCACTGGCGTGGTGGTCCCTACAGGACTTGGCCCGCGGCCCACCCGCTCGCCCATGCCCATTGGAAGTTGTAGCCGCCGAGCCACCCTGTGACATCGACCGCTTCGCCGACCGCATACAGGTTTTTTACGCGTTTGGCTTCCATTGTTTGTGAAGAAAGCTCAGCAGTGCTGATTCCGCCCGCCGTCACCTCCGCCTTGGCATAGCCTTCGCTGCCATTTGGCGTGAATTGCCAGTGGCTTAGCGCACGCTCCGCATCCTGAAGCCGGCGATCGGTGAGCGTGGAAATCTCCCCCGTCATCCCCAGCCGCTCGCTCAGCGTCTCCGCGAGTCGGTCGGGCAGCGTCCGCCCGAGCAGCTTGCGCAGCGTCGTGCGCGGCGTGGTGCGCTTGGCCGCGGGGAGCCAGCCGGAGTCCCGGTCGGGGACGAAATCAATGCCCACGGGCTGGCCGTGCCGCCAATAGGACGAGGCCTGCAGGATCGCCGGGCCCGACAGTCCGCGATGCGTGAACAGCGCCGCCTCACGAAACGCGGTCTTGCCGGCCGTCGCAACGACGTCGGCGGCGACGCCCGACAATTCGCGAAACAAAATCTCGTCGCCGCCGAGCGTCAGCGGGACGAGCGCGGGCCGCGGCTCGACCACCTTCAACCCGAATTGCCGCGCCAGATCATAGGCAAAGCCGGTCGCGCCCATCTTCGGGATCGACGGCCCACCGGTCGCGATGACCAGCGCGGGCGCGGTGACCGCGCGGCCGTCGAGCGACACGCGGTAGCCGCCGTCATGAGACTCGACCCCCGTGACGCCGCGTCCCAGCGACAGGTCGACGCGCCCCTTGTCGCATTCGTCGAGCAGCATCTCGACGATCTGTTTCGCCGAGCCGTCGCAGAACAGCTGCCCCAGCGTCTTTTCGTGCCACGCGATCCCGTAGCTCTCGACGAGCGCGAGGAAATCCTGCGCGGTGTAGCGGCCGAGCGCGGACTTGGCGAAATGCGGATTGGCGGAGATATAGCGGTCGGCGGCGGTGTGCATGTTGGTGAAATTGCACCGCCCGCCGCCCGAGATCAGAATCTTCTTGCCCGCCTGCTCGGCATGGTCGACGAGCAGGATCCGCCGCCCGCGCTGCCCCGCGACCGCGGCGCACATGAGCCCGGCGGCGCCCGCCCCGAGGATGATCGCGTCGTAATCGGACAAGGTTCGCTCCGTGCGGCGCGGGGTGCGGGCCGCTGGTCAAAGGTGTTTCCCCGCGAAGGCGGGACCCGGGCTGGGCTCCCGCCTTCGCGGGAGAACAAGGCCGGATTCAGCGCGTTCGGGATCGCCCATATAGGCGCCACCGGCTCCTAACGAAAGCACCACCCCGGCGAAGGCCGGGACCCAGTTGGGGGACGGCAATGACGCACGTCGCGCGCCGTTACCCCACCTCTCCAACTGGACCCCGGCCTCCGCCGGGGTGGTCAATTCGTCAATCGTCATCCTAACGAAAATCAGGATGACGAAAAATCAGCGCAGCTTCGCGATATTCAGCGAATCTTCCTTCGCGCGCGTCTTCACCGATTCCTCGCTCCGCGTCAGCGCCTTGGCGATCGCCTTCAGCGCCATGCCCTTCTTGGCGAGCGTGTGCAGCTTCTGGATCTCGTCCTGGGTCCAGGGCTGGCGATGCCGTTCGAATTTTGCCTCGGCCATTATGCGATCTCCACTATCTCGATCGCATCCGCCTTGCCGGCAAACGCGACCGTCTCGCCCACCGCGGCGCCCATCAGCGCGCGTGCGAGCGGGGCGGAGAAAGCGAGGCGATCCTCGCCCGGCTCCGCCTCGTCACCGCCGACGATCACGATCGTCCGTTCCGCGCCGTTCATCCGCACGCGCACCGATGATCCGATCCCGACCTCGCCCTCTTCGGGCTCCGGCGCGAGTTCGGCGGTCGTCTGGCGCGTATGCCAGTAGCGCAGGTCGCGCAGCAGGACCTTGCGTGCTTCCTCGTCCGTCTCGGCCGCCACCGCCGCCTCGATCGTCTCGACGCGCTCGCCGATCAGCGCAAGGCCGCGCGCCGTGACCAGATTGGGCCCCGGCGCGATCGGCTGTTCGAATTTCGGCTCGAGATGTTCCTCGTCGCTTTCACGGCGAAACGCGACGCTCATGCGCTTACTTCAGGCATGCGACGATCCCGGCGATCGCCGCCAGCGTGCCGTCGACATTCTTCACCTTCACTACGTCGAGCCCGAGCTGCTCGGCCGGATAGTCGTTGCCGCCCGGGAAAATCGCGTCGCCTATGAACATCATCTTGTCGAGCGCGATGCCGCTCGCCTCGTTGAGCTTCTTCAGGCCGTACGCCTTGTCGACACCCTCGCGCGTGATGTCGATCGAGGTCGCGCCGCCCATGTTGATCGACAGACCCGGCAGACGCTGGCGCAGATCGGCCTGGATCACCTTGCGCTTGGCGAAGTCGGGATCCCAGCTGTGCTTGGCGTCGATCGGCGCTTCCTGGCCGAGCGCGGAGAAGGTGATCTGGCTGCCGCGATCCTCGATCCGCTCGCCCCAGGTCTGCTCGGGGACGAACCCGGTCGCCTCGAGCGACTCGTCGAATGCCTTGAGGATCTTCTGCTTCTCGTCGTCCTCGAACAGCTCGGCATAGACCGCACGCCAGGCGTCGTCGAACCGGTACAGCTTGGTACCGGTCGTCGGCATCAGCCACAGCTTGGTGCGATCGGCGCGCTCGGGCAGACGGCTCGCGACCTGCTTTTCGAACTGCGGCCAGTCGCCACCCGAGATCACCGCGACATGCGCGACGTCGAGCAGGTCGGCGAGCGCCTCGCCCATCGGCTCCTGCAAGGGCTGCTTGCTTTCGGCCAGCGTTCCGTCGAGGTCAAAGGCAACCAACTCTTTCATGCGGAAACTCCAGTCAGGATAAATGTGTCGATCGCGTGCGCGACGCCATCGGCATCGTTCGCGGTGGTAATCTCATGCGCGACGTCGCGGACGGACTGCGGCGCATTGCCCATCGCGATCGCCAGCCTGGCCCGCTTGAGCATCGCGATGTCGTTCGCCTGGTCGCCGATCGCCGCGGTCTGCGTCAGGCTGATACCGAACGCGTCCGCGAGTTCCTCGATCCCGCTGCCCTTGTTGCCCGCCACGGGCGTGATGTCGAGATAATAGGTCTGGCTCTGGACGATCGTCGCCTGCGCGTCGAACTTCGCCGCGACCTTGGCGTGCAGGTCGCGCAGCAGGTCCTCGTCGTCGCTGACGAACGTCACCTTGTCCGCCTTGCCGAGCAGGTCGGTGAAGTCGGCGACGATCACCGGATCCTGCGCCGAGGCCTTGCGCTCACTGTCGACATGGCTGCCCTGGTCGGTGCTGGCATACCAGACGTCGTCGGCGAAGATCCAGGTATCGACGGGGGCGTCACCGATGATCTCCATCGCGCCGCGCACGACGTCGACATCGACCATGTGATGCTCGATCACGGTGCCGTCGCGCTTGAACACGATCCCGCCGTTGAACGCGCCCATCGGCTCGTCGATGCCGAGCAGTTCGGCGATCGGCATCATGCCTGACCGCGGCCGCGCGCTGATGATCGTGAAGCCCAGGCCCGCTGCCTTCAGCCGTTTGACCGCATCGACGGTCGCGGGTGCGACCTTCTTGTCCTTGTCGACGAGCGTGCCGTCGACGTCGGACACGAGCAGCTTGATATTCACTTGCCCGTTCACTGGGGCATCTCGACATGCCCGCCAAAGCCGAAGCGCATCGCCGACAACAGCTTGTCGCCGAACGTGTGGTCGACCCGGCTGCGATAGCGTGCGTAGAGCGCGGCGCTCAGCACGTTGGCCGGCACCTTCTCCTCCATCGCCGCGTCGATCGTCCACTGGCCCTCGCCGGAATCCGCGACGCTGCCGCTGAACCCTTCGAGCGTGCCGTCCTTGGCCAGCGCGATCGCCGACAGGTCGAGCAGCCACGACGAGATCACGCTGCCGCGACGCCACACTTCGGCGACGTCGGTCAGGTTGATGTCGAAACGCTGGTCCTCGGCGACATGCTCGCCCGACTTGCCCTTGAGGATGTCGAAGCCCTCGGCATAGGCCTGCATCAGGCCGTATTCGATGCCGTTATGGACCATCTTGACGAAATGCCCGGCACCCGGAGGGCCGGCATGGATATAGCCCTTTTCCGCACGCGGATCGGCCTGCCCCTCGATGCGGCCCGGCGTGCGGACGATCTCGCCCATGCCCGGTGCCAGCGTGTCGAAGATCGGATCGAGATAATCGACCGTCTCCGTCTCGCCGCCGATCATCATGCAATAGCCGCGCTCGAGGCCCCAGACGCCGCCCGACGTGCCGACGTCGACATAGCGGATGCCCTTTTCGGCGAGGTCCTTCGCGCGGCGGACGTCGTCCTTGTAGAAGCTGTTGCCGCCATCGATGATGATGTCGCCCTTGGCGGCCTTTTCGGCGATCGCCTGCACGGTCTGCTCGGTCGGCTCGCCGGCGGGCACCATCACCCACCAGATCGCCGGCGTGTCGAGCTTGCCGCGCATGTCGTCGAGCGAGTCCGCACCGATCGCGCCATCCGCCGCGAGCTTCTTCACCGCCTCCGCATCGCGATCGAACGCGACGACCTCATGGCCGTTCTTCATCAACCGGCGCGCGATATTGCCGCCCATCCGGCCGAGGCCGATCAGTCCGATCTTCATAGGGAAATCCTTGTCTTCTCCCTCTCCCCTCCGGAGAGAGGGTCGGGGTGAGGGGCAGTTGGAGAGGATTGCGCTCGCGGCGCCCCTCACCCCGGCCCTCTCCCCAAAGGGGAGAGGGAGCAGAAATATTACGCCGTCGCCGGCTGCTTCTTCGCGATCGACCCGAGCAGGTCGTCGAACGCCTTCACGAACGACGCGACACCCTCTTCGACCAGCGTGCCGGTCACGCCGGTCAGGTCGAGGCCCAGCCGTTCGGCTTCCGCCAGCACATGCTTCGCGCCATCGACATCCGCGGTGATCGTCTCCGCCGCGGTGCCATGGTCGCGAAACGCGTCCATCGTCTTTGGCGGCATCGTGTTGACGGTGTCACGGCCGATCAGCGTGTCGATGTAGAGCGTGTCGGGATAGCTCGGATCCTTGACCCCGGTCGACGCCCACAACAGCCGCTGCGGCTGTGCGCCCTTGGCGGCGAGCGCATGCCAGCGGTCCGACTTCAGGAAGTCGAGATACCATTGATACGCCATCTTCGCATTGGCGATCGCGACCTTGCCGCGCACCGCCTTCAGCGCATCCGCCTCGGCGTCGCCCTTTTCGAGCCGTGCATCGATCTGCTTGTCGATCATCGTATCGATCCGGCTGACGAAGAAGCTCGCGACGCTGGCGATCCGGTCGATCGGCTTGCCCTCGGCGACGCGCTTCTCGAGTCCCGCGGCATAAGCCTCGGCGACGCGGACATAGGCGTCGATCGAGAACAGCAAGGTCACATTGACGTTGATCCCTTCCGAGATCGCGGTCGAGATCGCCGGGCCGCCCGCGAGCGTCCCCGGGATCTTGATCATCAGGTTCGGCCGGTCGACCGCCGCCCACAGCTTGCGCGCCTCGGCGATCGTCGCGTCGGTGTCGTCCGAGATATAGGGCGACACTTCGAGGCTGACATAGCCGTCCTTGGCGTCGAGCCGGTCATACACCGGCTTCAGCGTCTCCGCCGCCGCCTTGATGTCCTGGATTGCGAGATGCTCGTAGCGGTCGATCGTCGCCGCGCCGGGGTTCTCCTCGTCGAACTTCGCGAGCGTCGAGTCATAGGCGTCGCCATGCCCCATCGCCTTTTCGAAGATCGACGGGTTGGACGTGACACCGGTCAGCCCGTCTTCGTCGACCAGCTTCTGAAGGCCACCCGCCTCCAGGAACTTCCGGTCGACGAAATCGAGCCACACCGCCTGGCCGAAGCCTTCGAGTTCGTTGAGCGCACCCATCACTTGGTCTCCATAACCTGGCGGGCAACCTTGACGACATTGTCGACGGTGAACCCGAACTTGTCCTGCAGTTTGGCGAGCGGTGCCGAGGCACCGAAGGTCGACATCGTCACGGTCGCGCCCTCGAGCCCGACATAGCGGTCCCAACCGATCGACCCGGCCATCTCGATCGCGACGCGGGCGCGCACGCCCCGCGGCAACACGCTTTCCTTGTAGGCGGCGTCCTGCAGCTCGTAGCGATACCAGCTCGGCATCGACACGACCCGGCTCTTCACGCCGTCCGCGACCAGCTTCTCATGCGCGTCGACCGCGAGCGACACTTCGCTGCCCGTCGCGATCAGGATCACGTCGGGCGTGCCGTCACAGTCCGCAAGGACGTAGCCGCCCTGCTCGACGCCATCCGCGCTCGCATATTTCGTGCGATCCAGCGTCGGCAAAGCCTGGCGCGACAGGATCAGCGCGGCGGGCGTGCTGGCGTCCTTCAGGACCGCTTTCCACGCCGCGACGACCTCGTTCGCATCGCTCGGGCGGATCGTGTCGAGACCCGGGATCGCACGCAGCGTGGCGAGATGCTCGATCGGCTGGTGCGTCGGGCCGTCCTCGCCGACGCCGATCGAATCATGCGTGAACACCCAGACCGCGCCGACCTCCATGATCGCCGACAGGCGCACCGGTGCGCGCATGTAATCGACGAAGACTAGGAAGGTGGAGCCGTAGGAGCGCAGATGCGACAGCGCCATGCCGTTGACGATCGCGCCCATGCCATGTTCGCGAATGCCGAAATGGAAGTTGCGGCCGGCATAGTTGTTCGCCTCGAACGAGGGCTGGCCCTTGATGTCGGTCTTGGTCGACGGCGCGAGATCCGCCGAGCCGCCGATCAGCCACGGCACCTTGGCGGCGATCGCATTGAGCACCTTGCCGCCCGAATCACGGCTGGCGACACCCTTGGGATCCGCCTCGAACACGGGAATGTCCGCGTCCCAGCCCTCGGGCAGCTCGTCCTTGAGCAGCAGGTCGAGTTCGGCCGACAGCTCGGGATATGCACCCCGATATTTGTCGGTCAGCGCGACCCATTCGTCGCGCAGCTTCGCTCCACGCTCGGCGATCGCACCGTTGAAATGTTCGATCACGCCATCCGGCACGTAGAAGGACTTGTCCTCGGGCCAGCCATAAGCCTGCTTGGTGAGGCGGATATTCTCGTCGCCAAGCGGCTCGCCATGCGCCTTCTCGCTGCCCGCCTTCGGGCTGCCGTAACCGATCACCGAATGCACGACGATGAAGGTCGGCTTGTCAGTGGTCGCCTTGAACGTCTCGATCGCACGGCTCAGCGCGGCAGTGTCGTTCGCGTCGTCGACATGGATGACGTTCCAGCCATAGGCGTCGAAGCGCAGGCCGACATCCTCGTCGAACGCGAGATCGGTCGCGCCCTCGATCGAGATGTGGTTGCTGTCGTAGATCCAGCACAGATTGCTGAGCTTCAGATGCCCGGCCATGCTCGCCGCTTCGGCGGAGACGCCCTCCATCATGTCGCCGTCACCACAGATGGTGTAGACGTCATGGTCGAACAGCGTGAAGCCGTCCTTGTTGTAGCGCGCCGCGAGCCAGCGCTCGGCGATCGCCATGCCGACCGAATTGCCGCAACCCTGGCCGAGCGGGCCGGTGGTGGTCTCGACACCCGTGGTGTGGCGATATTCGGGGTGGCCCGGGGTCTTGGACGAAAGCTGACGGAACTGCCGGATGTCCTCGAGGCTGACCGCCTCCTTGCCGCTCTTCTCGCCGTCCGCGCTGATCTCTTCGATCTTGGCGAGGTGAATCAGCGCATAGAGCAGCATCGACGCATGGCCGACCGACAGCACGAACCGGTCGCGATTGGGCCAGTCGGCGTGCTTGGGGTCGTAACGCAGGAATTTCGACCAGAGCGTGTAGCCGACCGGCGCGAGCGCCATCGGCGTGCCGGGATGGCCCGAATTGGCCTTCTGCACCGCGTCCATCGACAGCGTGCGGATCGTATCGATCGTCAGACGCTCGGGCGACCCGTCCTCGTGCAGGTTCGGATCCGCCTTCATCGTGGGGGCGGTTGCGGTATCGGTCATGAAAGAAAGCCTCGCTCTAGACGGTGACCGAACGCCGCGCATCCGATCTGGTTGCCAACATAGGATGCCTTTAGGCGGATGCACCCGAGCGTTCCAGTCGCGTAACGACGCCTTTCGATGCAATATACGCGGCATCGACCTCGTCGAGGAACAATCCGTGGCCCAGCACGCCGGGAATCGCCGCCAGCACCGCTGCCAGCGCGTGCGGGTCGCCGAGCGTCGGAAACCGGCAATCCGCGACCAGATTGTCCTGATCCGTCCGATAGTTGGCACGAATCACCGGCGCTCCGCCAAGGTCGGCCAGCACGCGCATCACATAGCCTCGCGCGAAGGGCAGCAGCTCGACCGGCAGCTTCGCCGCACCGATCCGTTCGACCCGCTTAGATCCGTCCGCAATCACGACCATCCGTGCCGAGCTTGCGGCGACGATCTTCTCGCGCAGCATCGCGCCGCCCGCGCCCTTGATCGCGAAACAGCGCGCATCGATCTCGTCCGCGCCGTCGATCGTCAGGTCGACCTGCGCGATATCGGCAAAGTCGAGTACCGCAATGCCCACCTGTCGCGCCAGCGTGCCGCTCGCCTCGGACGTGACGACCGCGCGGACGTCGAGCCCCGCCGCGACCCGCTCGCCCAGCGCACGGATCGCGAACGCCGCGGTCGACCCGGTACCCAGCCCGACCAGCATCCCGTCCCGAACCTCCGCCACCGCCGCCACCGCCGCCGCCTGCTTGTCGTCATCGATCATCGTCACACGCCTTTCAAACCAATTGCCCCCGGTCCAACCCACCCGCGCCCTTCCCCCCTCCCCGTTCGCCCTGAGCGAAGTCGAAGGGCATGCCCCAAGCGAAGGTGCTTCGACTTCGCTCAGCACGAACGGGGGGGGGGAGGAGAACGAACGGATAAACGCAACGAACGGATTGGGGGGACGGACGGGTTTGGGAACACGAACGGATCAGGAGAACGAACCGCCCCGGGGAATCATCCTAACAGCCCCCCCCAACCCTCCGTCATCCTGACGAAAGTCAGGATCCAGAGCCCCCAACGATCCCCTCGCGACCCCGGATCCCGACCTTCGTCGGCATGACGGAAACACCAGAAAACACCCCCACCAACAAACCAGGTTACTCTTTCTTCCCTATTTTTCGCGTCCGCTTTTCAACTGACATACTTCTGGTACATCCGCATGGTTTAGCCGGCCCTCATCTGATCGCGGATACCCCACTTGATAGCCAAACGACTTACCCCTTGGCGCTACGCCGTGATGGCACCCGCGCTGATCGGCCTTGCGGCCTGTTCCGGTGGCGGCGGCGATGCCGCAAAAGGCAAGGGCAAGGGCGGTCAGCCGGGTCAGGGCACCCCAACCGTCGGCTATGTCGTCATCCAGCCGTCGAGCGTCGCGATGACCACCGAGCTGAGCGGCCGCACGACCGCGTTCGAAAGCTCGGACGTCCGGCCCCAGGTCACCGGGATCATCCGCCGCCGCTTCTTCACCGAGGGCACGCTCGTCAAGAAGGGCCAGCCGCTCTACGAGATCGACCCGCGCCTCTACCGCGCCGCCGCCAACGAGGCGCAGGCGAACCTGCAGAGCGCGCGCGCCAATGCCGAGGCGCAGGGCATCCTTGCGCAGCGGTACAAGCCGCTCGCCGAGATGGAGGCGATCAGCAAGCAGGATTACACCAACGCGATCGCGACCTCGCGTCAGGCGACCGCGTCGGTCGCGCAGACCCGCGCCGCGCTCGAGACCGCGCAGATCAACCTGAAGTTCACGACCGTCCCCGCGCCGATCACCGGGCGGATCGGCCGCTCGCTGTTCACCGTCGGCGCGCTCGTCTCCGCGACGCAGACCGATCCGCTGTCGCAGATCCAGCGGCTCGACCCGATCTTCGTCGACATCCAGCAGGCCTCGGGCGACCTGCTCGCGCTGCGCCGCTCGCTCGGCCAGAACGGCATCGTCCCGACCCGCGCCGAGGTGCGCCTGAAGCTCGAGGACGGCAGCGATTACGGCGCGACCGGCTCGGTCGAATTCGCCGAGGCGCTGGTCAACACCGAGACCGGCACCGTGACGCTGCGCGCGCGCTTCCCCAATCCCCAGGGGCTGTTGCTGCCCGGCATGTTCGTCCAGGCGAAGTTCGCGCAGGCGATCAACCAGCGCGCCTTCCTCGTGCCGCAGGCGGGCGTCGCGCGCGACGCGAAGGGCAATGCGACCGTCTATGTCGTCAGCGCCGACAACAAGGCGGTGCAGAAGACGATCAAGGCCGACCGGACGCAGGGCCCCTATTGGGTCGTCACCAGCGGGCTCAACCCCGGCGACCGGATCATCACGCAGGGGCTGTCGAAGATCGCCCCCAATCAGAGCGTGAAGCCGGTCCCCGAGAACACCGCGCAAAAGATCGAAGCGCCCAAGGGCGACTCCTCGGGTGGCGATAAGGCCAGCCAGAAAAAGGCCGGCTAGACCCTTATGTTATCCCGTGTCTTCATCGATCGCCCGATCTTTGCCTGGGTGCTCGCGATCATCGTGATGCTCGGCGGCATCGGCGCGATCATGAGCCTGCCGATCGCGCAATATCCCGACGTCGCGCCGCCACAGGTAACGATCCGCGCGACCTTCCCGGGCGCCAACGCGCAGACGATCCAGAACAGCGTGACGCAGGTCGTCGAACAGTCGCTGACCGGGATCGACGGGCTGATCTATTTCAGCTCGTCCTCGTCGTCGCGCGGCTCGGTGACGGTCACGGTCACGTTCGAAAAGGGCACCGATCCCGACATCGCGCAGGTCCAGGTCCAGAACCAGGTCCAGCAGACACTGTCACGCCTGCCCACCCAGGTGCAGCAGCAGGGCCTCGTCGTCCGCAAGTCGAATCCGGACAACCTGCTGATCGTCGGCGTCTATGACGAGACCGACAAGCTGACCAACCAGGACGTCTCGGACTATCTCGTCTCGAACCTCCAGGATCCGCTCGGCCGCATTCCGGGCATCGGCGACAGCAACGTCTTCGGCGCGCAGTATGCGATGCGGATCTGGCTCGACCCGAACAAGCTGGCGAGCTTCCAGCTGATCCCGAGCGACGTGACGACCGCGATCCAGGCGCAGAATACCGAGGTCGCGGCCGGCGAGCTCGGCGGCCAGCCCCAGCCCGACACGCAGATGCTCAACGCGACCGTCACCGCGCAGTCGCGTCTCCAGACGCCCGAGCAGTTCGCCAATATCATCCTGAAGACCACCAACACCAGCGCGACGGTCAAGCTGCGCGACGTCGCGCGGATCGAACTGGGCGCCGAAAACTACAACGCGCGCAGCCGCGTCAACGCGCATCCGGGCGCGGGCATCGCGGTGCTGCTGGCCCCCGGCGCCGACGCGCTCAAGACCGCCGAGCTGGTCAAGGCCTATGTCGAGAAGTCCGCCAAGAGCTTCCCGCCAGGCCTCAAATTCGCCTACGCCAACGACACGACCAACTTCATCAAGCTGTCGATCGAGGAGGTCATCAAGACGCTGATCGAGGCGGTCATCCTCGTCGTCATCGTCATGTTCGTCTTCCTGCAGAGCTGGCGCGCGACGTTGATCCCGACGATCGCGGTCCCGGTCGTGCTGCTCGGCACGTTCGGCGTCTTCTATCTCGCGGGCTTCTCGATCAACACGCTGACGCTGTTCGGGCTCGTGCTCGCGATCGGCCTGCTCGTCGACGACGCGATCGTCGTCGTCGAGAATGTCGAGCGGCTGATGGAGGAAAACCCCGACATGTCGCCGCGCGAGGCGACGATCGAGTCGATGAACGAGATCACCGTCGCGCTGGTCGCGATCGCGCTCGTGCTGTCCGCGGTGTTCCTGCCGATGGCGTTCTTCGGCGGGTCGACCGGCGTGATCTACCGCCAGTTCTCGCTGACGATGGTGTCGGCGATGGTCCTGTCGGTGCTCGTCGCGCTGATCCTGTCGCCGGCGCTGACCGCGACGTTGCTCAAGCAGAAGAAGAAGGATGCCGACGGCAATCCCGAACAGAGCTGGGGCGAGCGCAAATTTCCGAAGGTCGCGCATTTCTTCACGCGCGCGGGCGACAAGTTCAACGACACGTTCGAAAAGGGTACCAGGAAATACGTCGGCGCCGTCCAGTCGGTGGTCAATCGCAAATGGCTGTTCCTGCTGATCTATGCCGCGGTCGTCGCGCTGCTCGCGGTGATGTTCCTCCGCCTGCCCACGGGCTTCCTGCCGACCGAGGACCAGGGCACCGGCATCGTCCAGTTCCAGCTGCCCGCGGGCGCGACGCAAGGGCGCACCTTCGCGCTGCAGAAGCAGATCGAGAAATATTACTTCACGAACGAGAAGGCGAATGTGAGCACGATGTTCACCGTCAGCGGCGGCGGTGGCGGTGGTGCGAGCGGACAGAATACCGGCCAGGGCTTCGTTTCATTCGCGCCGTGGGAAAACCGTGAGGGCAAGGAGAATACAGCCGAGGCGATCACCGGGCGCGCGGCCCAGGCGTTCGCAGGGTTCCGCGATGCGCAGGTCTATTCGCTCGTCCCGCCGGCGATCCGCGGTCTCGGCTCGTCGAACGGCTTTACGATGCAGCTGCAGAACAGCGGCAGCCTGAGCCAGACCGAATTCAACGCCGCGCGCGACAAGCTGCTCGCGCTCGCCCGCGCCGATTCCTCGCTGACCGCGATCCGCCTGACCGAATTGCCCGACGTCGCGACGCTGCGTGTCGATGCCGACCAGCAGAAGCTCTCGACGCTCGGGCTGACCCAGGCCAACGTGAACTCGACGCTGTCGACCGCCTGGGGCGGCCAGTATGTCAACGACTTCATCGACCGCGGCCGCGTCAAGCGCGTCTATGTCCAGGGCGACGCACAGTTCCGCGCCGCGCCTTCGGACCTGAGCCAGTGGTTCGTCCGCGGATCGAACGGCCAGATGGCGCCCTTCTCCTCGTTCGCGCGGACCAGCTGGTCGCAGGCGCCGACGACGCTCTCGCGGTTCAACGGCATCTCGTCCTACGAGATCCAGGGGTCGGGCGCGGCGGGCGTCAGCTCGGGCGACGCGATGACCCGGATCGCCGAGCTGGCCGGGAAGATCCCCGGCACCTCGGTCGCGTGGTCGGGGCTCTCCTACCAGGAGCGCCTGTCCTCGGGTCAGGCGCCGATCCTCTACGGTCTGTCGCTGCTCGTCGTCTTCCTGTGCCTCGCCGCGCTCTATGAGAGCTGGTCGATCCCGATCGCGGTGCTGCTCGTCATCCCCTTGGGCCTCGTCGGCGCGATCCTCGCGGTGACGCTGCGCGGGCTGATCAACGACGTGTATCTCCAGATCGGGCTGCTCACGACGATGGGGCTCGCGGCGAAGAACGCGATCCTGATGATCGAGTTCGCCGAACAGGAAGAGCGCAAGGGCAAGCGCGTCATCGAGGCTGCGCTGTCCGCCGCCAAGATCCGTCTTCGCCCGATCCTGATGACGTCGTTCGCGTTCATCCTCGGCGTGCTGCCGCTCGCGCTGTCGACCGGTGCGGGCGCGAACAGCCGCATCGCGATCGGCACCGCGGTGGTCGGCGGGATGCTGACCGCGACCCTGCTCGCGATCTTCTACATCCCGCTGTTCTTCGTGCTCGTCCGCCGCGGCGCGCGCGACGGCATCGCCAAGCTGCGTGGTCGCCCGACCGGCTTCCACGGCGGCGAGGATGACCATGACGGTCGCGATTCCGAAAAGCTCGGCCCTCCCGAACAACCAGGCCCCCACCGGCCGGAGCCCGCATGATGCGATCGCCACTCCTGATCCTCGCCGCGTCGACCGCGCTCGCGGGCTGCTCGCTTGCCCCCAAATATGTCCGGCCCGAGCTGCCGACGCCGGTGTCCTGGCCGGTCGGCGACGCCTATCTGCGGCAGTCCGAGGCGGCGCTGCCGGCCTTCACCTACCGCGACGTGTTCCGCGACCCGCGGCTCCAGCAGATCATCGTCCAGGCGCTCGCGAACAACCGCGACCTGCGCGTCGCCGCGGCGAACATCGCCGCGACCCGCGCGCAATATCGCATCCAGCGCGCCGACCTGCTCCCCCAGATCGATGCGAGCGGCCGCTACAGCTATTCGGGCGGCGGCAATGGCGCGCGCAGCACCGCGACCAGCAACACGGGCACAGGCACGGGCACCGGCGGCACAGGAACCGGGACAGGCACCGGCACGGGCGGGACCGGCACGGGGACCGGCGGCACCGGCACGGGCGGGACCGTCGTCAGCTCGTCCAGCTCGAACAGCGCCTTCTCGGTCGACCTCGGCACCACCGCGTTCGAGCTCGACCTGTTCGGCCGCATCCGCTCGCTCACCGGTGCCGCGCTCAACCGTTATTTCGAGACCGAGGCCGCGGCGCGCGCGACCCGGCTGACGCTGGTCGGCGACATCGCCGACGCGTGGCTGACCTATGCCTCGGACCAGAGCCTGCTCAAGATCGCGCAGGACACCGTCGCCAGCTCGCAGCGTAGCGTCACGCTGACCCAGGCGCGGCTCCGCGGCGGCGTCGCGCCGCGCACCGACCTGCGCCAGGCCCAGCAGATCCTGTTCACCGCGCAGTCCGACCTCGCGACCCAGAAGACCGCACTCGCCCAGGACATCAACGCGCTGCAACTGCTCGTCGGTGCGCCGGTCGACGCCGCGCTCCTCCCCGCCTCGATCGAGCAGGCGCTGCCGACCGTCGCCACCCTGCCCGCCGGCCTCGACAGCGGCATCCTGCTCCGCCGCCCCGACGTCGTTCAGGCCGAATATGAGCTGCGCGCGACCAATGCCGAGATCGGCGCGGCGCGTGCCGAGCTGTTCCCGCGCGTGTCGCTCACCGGTCTGCTCGGCTTTGCGAGCAGCGCGTTGACCTCGCTGTTTTCGGGCGGCGCGTTCAACTATTCGGTCGCGCCCTCCATCAGATACCCGATCTTCCGCGCGGGCGCGGGCGTCGCCAATGTCGAATATACCAAGGCGCAGCGCGACGCCGCGCTCGCCACCTACGAGAAATCGATCCAGACCGCGTTCCAGGAAACCGCCGACGCACTCGCGCGCCAGGGCACGATCGCCGATCAGCTCGCCGCCAACGTCAATTTCGCCGCGGCGGCACAGGACACCTATCGCCTGTCCGACGCGCGCTATCGCGGCGGCATCGACACCTTCCTCAGCTCGCTCGACGCGCAGCGCTCGCTCTACACCGCACAGCGCAACCTCGTCGCGACGCAGCTGGTCGGCGCGAGCAACCGGGTCACGCTCTACCGCGTGCTCGGCGGCGACTCGACGCTCGAGGCGACCGCCAACGGACCGCGCCCTGTCACCGCCAACGGCACACCGCGCACGGAATAGGCCGGTCGCGCCGGGCCGATCCTGTCGGCCCGGCGCGGATCGATGATCAGCCGCCCTTCATCGGCGTGACCGCGTCGCGCCCGAACCGCATGATCAACTCGCCGATCTCGCGCGCCTGGCTCATGCTCCGCTCGCTCTGTGTCCGCAGATAGTCGCTCTGGATCTTCATCACGTCGGTCAGGTCCTTGGCGGACGCCGCTTCGCGCATCGCCGCGAACGCCTCGCGCGTATTCTGTTCGGCCTGGTCGATCATCTTCGCGCCGATCGTCGATCCGTTCTCGGCCATCTTGCGCCCCGATTCCTTCAGCGCCTCGCCGGCGCGCTTGGCGGGTTCACCGAAATGATCCGAAAACGCGGCCTGCGCGCTCTGCGCATCCGCCTGCATCCGGTCGGTTGCGGTCTTCGCGGCGTCGGCGGCCTGATCGGTCGCGGCCTTTGCCCGACCAGCACCCTTGTCGATCGCGGCTTTGACATCGTCTGACATATTTACGGTCCTCTCCATTCCGGCGTGCTTGCTGCATCGACCTTCGACGGGCCCGAAGCATAACCGGTTGTGGCCCGGTCGCAATGTTAGTCGCGCACGCGAAACCGCGTCTAAGGCAAAACCCGCCCTTCCCCCGCTCGCCCCCCCTTGCTAAGGCCCCGGCAGTAACCGCATTCAGGTCGGTCCCCTACGCGCCCCCGCGGTCCCATAGGCCGCTTTCCCCTCGGCGCCCGGCGGCCCGACGCCCACGGGAAGGACCCCTATGACTGCCATCGGCCAGGACACCCTCAAGACCCGCACGAGCCTTTCGACCGGCGGCAAGTCCTATGACTATTACAGCCTCGCCAAGGCCTCCGAACAGCTCGGCGACATCAGCCGCCTGCCCTTCTCGATGAAGGTGCTGCTCGAGAACCTGCTGCGCTTCGAGGACGGCGTCACCGTCACGCGCGACGACATCCAGGCGATCGTCGACTGGCAGAAGGAGCGTCGCAGCGACCGCGAGATCCAGTATCGCCCGGCGCGCGTGCTGATGCAGGATTTCACCGGCGTGCCCTGCGTCGTCGATCTCGCCGCGATGCGCGATGCGATGACCAAGCTCGGCGGCAACCCCGAGAAGATCAACCCGCAGGTCCCCGTCCACCTCGTCATCGATCACTCGGTTATGGTCGACGAGTTCGGCACGCCCAAGGCGTTCGAGGATAACGTCGACCTCGAGTACGAGCGCAACATCGAGCGCTACGAGTTCCTGAAGTGGGGCAGCAAGGCGCTCGACAATTTCCAGGTCGTCCCCCCCGGCACCGGCATCTGCCACCAGGTGAACCTCGAATATATCGGCCAGGCCGTCTGGTCGTCGGCTAGCTCGGGCGACCACGGCGACGGCACGATGATCGCCTATCCCGACACGCTGGTCGGCACCGACAGCCACACGACGATGATCAATGGTCTTGGCGTGCTCGGCTGGGGCGTCGGCGGGATCGAGGCCGAGGCAGCGATGCTCGGCCAGCCCGTGTCGATGCTGATCCCCGAAGTCGTCGGCTTCAAGCTGACGGGCGCGCTGAACGAGGGCATCACCGCCACCGATCTCGTGCTCACCGTCACGCAGATGCTGCGCGCCAAGGGCGTGGTCGGCCGCTTCGTCGAGTTCTTCGGCCCCGGCCTGTCGTCGATGACGCTCGCCGATCGCGCGACGATCGCCAACATGGCGCCGGAATATGGCGCGACCTGCGGCTTCTTCCCGATCGACGACAAGACGCTCGACTACATGCGCCTCACCGCGCGGTCTGACGAGAATGTCGAGCTGGTCGAGGCCTATGCCAAGGCGAACGGCTTCTGGCGCGACGAGAATGCCGAGGACCCCGTCTTCACCGACACGCTCGAGCTCGACATGGGTTCGGTCGTCGCCAGCCTCGCAGGCCCGAAGCGCCCGCAGGACCGCGTCAGCCTGAACAAGGTCGACGAGGTGTTCAACAGCGACCTCCACAAGCTCTACCACAAGGAGCAGCCCGAGCGCGTCGCGGTTGAGGGTCGTGAGCATGACATCGGCGACGGCGACGTCGTGATCGCCGCGATCACCAGCTGCACCAACACGTCGAACCCGTCGGTGCTGGTCGCCGCCGGCCTCGTCGCCCGCAAGGCGAACGCGCTGGGCCTCAAGTCGAAGCCCTGGGTGAAGACCTCGCTCGCGCCGGGTTCGCAGGTCGTCACCGACTATCTCGACAAGGCCGGCCTCACCGCCGACCTGAACGCGCTCGGCTTCAACCTCGTCGGCTATGGCTGCACGACCTGCATCGGCAATTCGGGCCCGCTGGCGCCGGCGATCTCGTCGGCGATCAACGAGAACGACCTCGTCGCGGCCTCGGTCCTCTCGGGCAACCGCAACTTCGAAGGCCGCGTCTCGCCCGACGTCCGCGCCAACTTCCTCGCATCGCCGCCGCTCGTCGTCGCCTATGCGATCAAGGGCACCGTCACGACCGACATGATCGAGACGCCGCTGGGTCAGGGCACCGACGGCCAGGACGTGTATCTGCGCGACATCTGGCCGACCAACGAGGAGGTCCGCAGCACGATGGACGCCAACATCGACGCGTCGATGTTCGGTGCGCGCTACGGCGACGTCTATGCCGGCGACTCGAAGTGGCGCGAGATCGACGTCACGGGTTCGGACACCTACGCCTGGCGCGCAGGGTCGACCTATGTCGCCAACCCGCCCTATTTCGAGGGCCTCAGCATGACGCCCTCGCCGGTGCAGGACATCATCGACGCCAAGCCGCTCGCGATCCTCGGCGATTCGATCACCACCGATCACATCTCGCCCGCAGGCTCGATCAAGGCGGACAGCCCGGCCGGCCGCTTCCTCCAGGAGCATCAGGTCAGCAAGGCCGACTTCAACAGCTATGGCGCACGCCGCGGCAACCATGACGTGATGATGCGCGGCACCTTCGCCAACATCCGCATCAAGAACGAGATGGTCCCCGGCGTCGAAGGCGGCATGTCCAAGTATGACGGCGAGGTCATGGCGATCTACGACGCCGCCATGCGCTTCAAGCAGGACGGCACGCCGCTCGTGATCGTCGCCGGCAAGGAATATGGCACCGGCTCGTCGCGCGACTGGGCGGCCAAGGGCACCAACCTGCTCGGCGTCCGCGCGGTCATCACCGAGAGCTTCGAGCGTATCCACCGTTCGAACCTGGTCGGCATGGGCGTGCTGCCGCTGCAGTTCGCCGAAGGCACCGATCGCAAGACGCTCGGCCTCGACGGCTCGGAGACGTTCACCATCCTCGACGTGGCAAGCATCCGCCCGCGTCAGGACGTGAGCGTGAAGATGACCCGCGCCGACGGCACCAGCGAGACGTTCGAGACCAAGTGCCGGATCGATACCGTCAACGAGCTGGAATATTTCCTCAACGGCGGCATCCTGCACTACGTCCTGCGCAAGCTGGCCGCCTGATCCGGCGACGTCGTCCCGGCGCAATCCGGGGCGACGCCTGCCCCCTGAACTACCGTCATCCCAGCGAAAGCCGGAATATCCCCGTGAGGCGCATGTCGCCCCCCACGAGGGATATCCCGGCCTTCGCTGGGATGACGTGTTTCAGGTCAGGAGCGTGGCGGACGGCGCGTCTCGAACGCGACCCAGGCCCGGCAGAAAAAAGCGGGGCGACCATGACGGTCGCCCCGTAGTTCAGGGAGGGACCGGGAGGGGGAACAACCCGGCCACGTCGCCGTCCACAGGGGGAGAGGGAGCGGCGACCCCCACCTCATCGCGCCGATATGTTGCACCAATGTGTCGGAGTCCTCGGATCGCCGCAATTCTTCCGCCGATCACCGCACCCGGTGGCAGACCACCACCTCCCCGAACCGTCATCCTGACGAACGTCAAGACCCAGAGCCTCGCGCGTCACGCCGCCGCTAGAGCGCCCGCCCCGCCACCGCGTCGAGCTTCGCCACCAGCACTGGATCCCGCGCGCCCTGCGCCGTGATGATCGCACTGTCGAGACACGTATCGATCGGCGATGCCGGACGCTCCGCCGGCAGCCCGCGCAGCAACGCCATCACCATCGCCCGCGCTTTCGCCGCATTCGCGCCGAGCTGCGCAATTACCTCCGCGACATCGACCCCCGCCGCCTCCTCGCGCCAACAGTCATAGTCGGTCACCATCCCGACCAGCGCATAGGGCAGCTCCGCCTCGCGCGCGAGTTTCGCCTCGGGCATCGCGGTCATCCCGATCACGTCGCACCCCCATTGGCGGTAGAGCCGGCTCTCCGCGCGCGTCGAGAATTGCGGCCCCTCCATCGCCAAATAGGTGCCGCGGTCGTCGACCTGCGCACCGGCCTGACGCGCGGCATCGGCGGCATGGCCCGACAGGCGTGGACATACCGGGTCCGCCATCGAGACATGCGCGACCAGGCCCGTGCCGAAGAAGCTCGACACCCGCCCTTTGGTCCGGTCGATGAACTGGTCGACGATCGTGAAGCTCCCCGGCGGCCGCGCCTCGACCAGCGACCCGACCGACGACACCGCCAGCACATCGGTCACGCCCAGCCGCTTCATCGCATCGATATTCGCGCGCGCATTGAGCTCGGACGGCGAAATCCGGTGCCCCCGCCCGTGCCGCGGCAGGAAAGCCACCCCGACAGGCCCGACCCGCCCGGTATAGATCGCATCCGACGGCGCACCCCAGGGTGTTTCCACCGTCTGCCAGCGCCCGTCCTCGATTCCCTCGACCGCATAGAGCCCCGAACCGCCGATGATCCCGATCGTCCAGCCGCTCATTCGGCCAGCGCCCGCGGTCGGGCGTAGACGAAGTAGATCACCAGCCCGAGCAGGTTCCACAGCCCGAAATAGAGTTGTGTCTTCGAGGGCAGGCTGAAGAACAGGTACAGGCAGCCGAGGATGCCGACGATGCCCACGAGCGTCGCGGCCGGCGCGCGGAACGTCCGCACCGCATCAGGCGCGCGGCGGCGCATCACCAGCATGCAGGCGCACACCGCGACGAACGCCGCGAGCGTGCCGGCATTGGCCAGCGCGGCGATCTCGGCCAGCGGCAACAGCCCCGCGATCACCGCGACGATCGCCGCGGTAATCCAGGTGATCCGCACCGGCGCACCGCGCTTCGACACCTTGGCAAGGCCCAGCGGCAGCAAGCCGTCACGCGCCATCGTGAAGAAGATCCGGCTCTGCCCGAACAGGAAGGCGAGCAGCACGGTCGGTAGCGCAATGACCGCCGACGCGCCCAGGAACGTCGCGAACCCCGGCCGCCCGATCTCGCGCAGGATCAGCGCCAGCGGCTCGGCCGAGCCTGCGAACCGTGTGTAGGACAGCGCGCCTACAGCGGCGACCGCGACGAGGATATAGATCGCGATGCACGCCACCATCGACCCGAGGATGCCGATCGCAAGGTCGCGGCCCGGATTCTTCGTCTCTTCCGCCGCGGTCGAGATCGCGTCGAACCCGTAGAATGCGAAGAAGATGATCGCCGCCGCCGCCATCACGCCGCGCTCGGCGCCGTCGGGCTGGACCGCCTTGGGGAAGCCATAGGGCATGAACGGCTGCAGGTTCGCGCTGTTGAAATAATGGAGCGCGATGAACACGAACACGGTCAGCGCGATCATCTTCACCGCCACCAGCACCGCGTTCAGCGTCGCACTCTCGCGCGTCCCGAACGACAGCACGCCTGCAACCGCCGCGATGATCACGATCGCCGGGACGTTCAGTACGCCGCCGAGTTCGGGGCTGAGCGTCAGCGCCTCGGGAAACCCGAACGCGCCGCGCAGCAAGGGTGCAGCATAACCCGACCAGCCGACCGCGACGGTCGATACCACCAGCGAATATTCGAGGATGAGGCTCCAGCCGATCACCCAGGCGATCAGCTCGCCGAGCACGACATAGCTGTAGGTATACGCACTGCCCGACGCGGGGATCATCGTCGCCATCTCGGCATAGGCGAGCGCGGCGCAGGCACAGATCCCGCCGGCGATGATGAATGACAGTATGACCGCGGGGCCCGCGAGTCCCGCCCCGACGCCGATCAGCGTCAGGATCCCCGTGCCGACGATCCCGCCCACGCCCATCGCCACCAGATGCGGCCATGACAAGGTCCGCGCGAGCTGATGCTCGGGCGGCTGCTCGGTGACGATTTTTCGGCGAAACAGACTGGCCACGTAGATCCCCTCGTCATCTGGACGCGGATCATTCCGTTCGGTCCAGCGCGCCACCCCGGCAAGGCGCCGGGGTCCAGTTGGCGCGGCCCTTGTAACGCGGTCCGTCCCGTCAGCAACCTTTGCCCGGCCGGGCGGCCGTATGACGGTAACGCCCCCAACCTCTACCGTCATTCCCGCGAAGGCGGGAAGCCATACTGGCTAACGCTCGCGGTCCATCACCACGGTCTGCCGTTATGGATCCCCGCGTCCGCGGGGATGACGATCAAGGATTAGGGACCGAACACTCCGCCTTCAGCTCAAACCGTGAAGCTCTCCCCGCACCCGCACGCACCCTTGGCGTTGGGGTTCTGGAACACGAACCCGGCGGTGAAGTCGTCCTCGACCCAGTCCATCGTCGAGCCGATCAGGTACAATATCGATCCGCCATCGACGAACAGCGTGCCGCCAGGCGTGTCGATCCGCTCGTCGAACGGCTTGGCCTCGCTCACATAATCGACCGAATAAGCGAGCCCCGAACAGCCGCGCTTGGGCGTCGACAGCTTGACTCCGATCGACTCCTCCGGCGCGCGCGCCATCAGGTCCGCGATCCGCGCATGCGCGGTCGCGGTCAGGTTCAGCGCCGCGGGCCGTGCTCGTAATGTCGTCGCCATGATCAAAGCTCCGTTCGTGCTGAGCGTAGTCGAAGCACAGGGGGGAAGCGCCCGGCAGGTCCTTCGACTACGCTCAGGACGAACGGACGTTGGAGGCCGTAAAGGGTCACAGCATGCCCAGTTCGAGCTTCGCCTCGTCGGACATCTTCTGCGGATCCCACGCCGGATCCCAGACCAGGTTCACCTCGGCGACACCGACACCCGGGACCGCGCCGACACGCATCTCGACCTCCATCGGCATCGATTCCGCGACCGGACAGTTCGGCGTGGTTAGCGTCATCGTGACGACCGCATGCCCGTCCTCGGTCACCTCGACGCCGTAGATCAGCCCCAGGTCATAGATGTTCACCGGGATCTCGGGATCATAGATGTCCTTCAGCGCGTCGATGATCGCATCATAGACCGCGCCGCCCGGTTCGCCGGGGGAGTCCACCTGCGGCTTCTGCGCCAGGAACCCGGCGAGATAGTCGCGCTTGCGCTCCGCATCGCCGTCGGTGTCGAGCACGACACGCGCCTTGGGCGGCGACTGCACCGCCTCGACTTCCTCGATCTCGAACCGATCGCTCATCCAAATATCCTCGTTACTCGCGCGATACCGCGCACCAGCGCATCCACGTCTGCCGGACCGTTATAGACACCGAAGCTCGCCCTGGCCGTCGCCTCGACGCCCAGCATCTCCATCAGCGGCTGTGCGCAATGATGGCCAGCCCGGATCGCGACGCGCTCTTCGTCCAATATGGTGCCGATGTCGTGCGGATGAACCCCTTCGATCGTGAACGAGACGATCCCCGCCGAATCCGCCGGGCCGTAGAGCCGCACCGAATTGATCCCCGACAGCGCCTCGCGCGTCGCGGTGACCAGCGCCGTCTCATGCGCATGGATCGCCGCCAGCCCGATGCTCTCGACATAGTCGATCGCCGCATGCAGCCCGAGCGCGCCGACGATATGCGGCGTTCCCGCCTCGAACCGTCCCGGCGCTGGCGCATAAGTCGTCTTCGCGAACGACACCTTGTCGATCATCGACCCGCCACCCTGATAGGGCGGCATCGCGTCGAGCAGCTCGGGCTTTGCCCACAGCACGCCGATCCCGGTCGGGCCGTACAGCTTGTGGCCCGAGAACACGTAGAAATCGCAGCCGATCGCAGACACGTCGACCGCGATCCGCGGCACCGACTGGCAGCCGTCGAGCAGGATCTTCGCCCCCACCGAATGCGCGATCTCCGTCGCGCGCTTCGCATCGAGCACCGAGCCGAGCACGTTCGACACATGGCCGAGCGCGACCAGCTTGTGCGCGGGCGTGATCATCCGCTCCATCGCGTCGAGATCGATGCGGTGGTCTTCGGTCAGCGGCAGCACGTCGATCGCGACACCGCGGGCCTCGGCGATCATCTGCCACGGCACGATGTTCGAATGATGTTCGAGCATCGACAACAGGATGCGGTCGCCCGCCTTCAGCTGGGTCCCCGCCCAGCAGGTCGCGACCAAGTTGATCGCCTCGGTCGCGCCGCGCACGAACACGATTTCGTCGGGCGATCCCGCGCCGATGAACCGCGCCACCGCCCCCCGCGCCGCCTCGTACGCGACGGTCATGTCGGCGGAGCGCTGGTACACACCGCGGTGCACGGTCGCATAGGTCTCGCCGTACGCCCGCGTGATCGCGTCGACCACAGGCTGCGGCTTCTGCGCGGTGGCGGCGGTATCGAGATACGCCCAGCCCTCGGGGATAGCCGGAAAGTCCGACACCCGGTCGAGCGGGCGCGTTTCGAGCGTCAGAGTCATAATGCCGCCTCCAGCCACGCATCCGCGTCCGCGACGAACGCGTCGCGCACCGTCTCGTCCGCGATCTGCGCGAACGCATCGCCGACGAACGCACGCGTCAGCAGCGCCTGCGCCTTGGCATGCGGGATGCCGCGGCTCTGCATGTAGAACAGCGCGCGCTGGTCGAGCTCACCGACCGTCGCGCCGTGCGCGCACTTCACGTCGTCGGCGAAGATCTCGAGCTCGGGCTTCAGATTGACCGTCGCGGTCCGCTTGAGCAGCAGCCCGCGCAACGACTGCACGCCGTCGGTCTTCTGCGCATCGCGCGCCACCTCGACGCGCGCCGCAAGGCTCGCGGTCGACGTGTCCGCCGCGACCGCGCGCCAGATCTGCTTGCTCTGCCCGTTCAGCGCGGCATGCCGCACCGACAGCGCGCATTCCTGCCGCTGATCGCGCCGCGTCAGCAGCGCGCCGCCATATTCGGCAAACGCATCGTCGCCCGACACGGTGATCGCGCCGTCGATCCGCGTCCCCGCATCGCCCGCGCCCAGCATCGTCACGATCAGGCTCGCGCCCGCGCCGACATCGGCCTCGTCGCGCACCGACACGAAGCCCGCGGTCTGCAGCAACCGCACCGCGCGCGTCAGCTTCGCGCCCGCGCCCAGCATCATCCGCGTCGACCGGTTCGACCAGCCGGTCCCGACATAGGTCTCGATCACCGACGCCTGCGCGCCGTCCGCAAGCACGATCTCGGCGGGAACATGGTTCTCGCCCCCGGTCGCGATATGGACGATCTGGATCAGCTCCGCCGAAGCGTGCGCCTCGACGCGCAGCGACCAGCCATGACCGGTCGTCCGCGCGCCCAGCACATGGGTGCCACCCTCGAGCGGCGCGATCGCGACATGCCGCAGATCGCTGCGACCTTCATCCAGCACGCCATCGACGAACACCGCCCGCGCGCCCTCAAGCTCGAGGAACCACGCGCCCGCCGGCGCCTCACCCCGCGGCAACCCCGCCGCCGCCGCAATCGCCGCCGGATCACCCCAGCGCCACGACTCCTCGCGCGTGGAGGGAAGCTCCATAACCGCGGCCATCATACGCTCCTCGAAAAGAAGATGGGTTCACGCGGAGGCGCGGAGACGCGGAGAAGAGGGGAGGCTTTGCCCGCAAGGGCCCTAAAATCCCGGCCCGTAAAGACCCGCGGGAGCGCAGACGAGGCGACACCACCTCCGCGCCTCCGCGCCTCCGCGCGAACCAGACTTCTTCTATCTACGCCTGCGGCGCGAACCATGGTCATGCGGCGATCCCCACATAGCCTTCGCTCTCGAGCTGCTGCGCGAGTTCCTTGCCGCCCGACCGGACGATGCGCCCGTCGGCGAGCACATGGACGAAGTCCGGCTCCACATAGTCGAGCAGCCGCTGATAATGCGTGATCAGCAGCACCGCCTTGTCGGGCGCGCGCATGATGCGGTTGATGCCGTCGCCGACGACGCGCAGCGCATCGATGTCGAGGCCGGAATCCGTCTCGTCGAGGATCGCGAACTTCGGGTTGACGATGCCCATCTGCACCATCTCGTTGCGCTTCTTCTCGCCGCCCGAAAAGCCGACATTCACCGGCCGCTTGAGCATGTCGTAATCCATCCCGAGCAGATCCGCCTGCCCGCGCGCGAGCTTCAGGAACTCGCCGCCCGACAGCGCCTTCTCGTCCCGCGTCGCGCGCTGGGCGTTGAGCGCCTCGCGCAGGAACTGGACGTTCGACACGCCGGGGATCTCGACCGGATACTGGAAGCCGAGGAACACGCCCGCCGCGGCGCGCTCATGCGCCTCGAGCTCGAGCAGGTCGACGCCGTCGAACGTCACCGAACCAGACGTGACCTCGTACCCAGGCCGCCCGCCGAGCACATAGCCCAGCGTCGACTTGCCCGCGCCGTTCGGCCCCATGATCGCGTGCACCTCGCCCGCATTCACCTCGAGCGAGAGTCCCTTGAGGATTTCCTTGCCGTCGATCTCGGCATGAAGGTTTTCAATTTTCAGCATCGAATTCTGCCCAATTCCAAATCTCTAAATTTCCGCGGTGCGTCCTGCGCCAGCGCTGTCCCGTCATGCCCGCGCCAGCGGGATGACGGGCGGGGATCACCCCACCGACCCTTCCAGCGAAATCCCCAGCAGCTTCTGCGCTTCCACCGCGAACTCCATCGGCAGCTGCTGCAACACCTCGCGCGCGAAGCCGTTGACGATCAGCGCGACCGCCGCCTCCGCATCCAGCCCGCGCGACATCGCGTAGAACAGCTGGTCCTCGGAGATCTTCGACGTCGTCGCCTCATGCTCGATCTGCGCGGAGGGGTTGCGGACCTCGATATAGGGCACGGTATGCGCGCCGCACTGGTCGCCGAGCAGCAGGCTGTCGCACTGGGTGAAGTTGCGCACGCCCTCCGCGGTCGGTGCGACGCGCACCAGCCCGCGATAGGTGTTGTCCGACCGCCCGGCCGAAATCCCCTTCGACACGATCGTCGACCGCGTGTTCTTGCCGAGGTGGATCATCTTCGTGCCGGTATCGGCCTGCTGGCGATTGTTCGTCACCGCGACCGAATAGAATTCGCCGACCGAGCCGTCGCCCGCCAGCACGCACGACGGATATTTCCACGTGATCGCACTGCCGGTCTCGACCTGCGTCCAGCTGACCTTCGAGTTCTTGCCCTGGCACAGCGCGCGCTTGGTAACGAAATTGTAGATCCCGCCGACGCCGTTCTCGTCGCCTGGATACCAGTTCTGCACGGTCGAGTACTTGATCTCGGCATCGTCGAGCACGACGAGTTCGACGACCGCCGCGTGCAGCTGGTTCTCGTCGCGCATCGGCGCGGTGCAGCCTTCGAGATAGGAGACGTAACTGCCCTTGTCGGCGACGATCAGCGTGCGTTCGAACTGCCCGGTATTCTCGGCATTGATCCGGAAATAGGTCGACAGCTCCATCGGGCAGCGCACGCCCTCGGGGATGTAGACGAACGTCCCGTCGGAGAAGACCGCCGAATTCAGCGTCGCGAAGTAATTGTCACGCTGCGGCACGACCTTGCCGAGCCACTTGCGGACCAGGTCGGGATATTCCTTGATCGCCTCGGAGATCGAGCGGAAGATCACCCCCGCGGCCTCCAATTCCTTGCGGAACGTCGTCGCGACCGAGACGCTGTCGAACACCGCGTCGACCGCGACGCGGCGCTTCGGCGTGCCGTCCTCGTTCAGCGGATCCTCGACCACGCCCGCGAGCATCTTCTGCTCGCCGATCGGGATGCCGAGCTTTTCATAGACGCGCAGGATCTCGGGATCGACCTCGTCGAGGCTCCCCAGCTTCGGCTTCGCCTTGGGCTCCGCATAGTAATAGGCGTCCTGATAATCGATCGGCGGCACGTTGAGCTTCGACCAGTCGGGCGCCTCCATCGTCTGCCACAGCGCGAACGCCTTCAGCCGCCAGTCGAGCATCCACTGCGGCTCGCCCTTCTTGGCGGAAATGAAGCGCACCGTGTCTTCCGACAGCCCCTTGGGCGCGAATTCCTGTTCGATGTCCGAGGAGAAGCCCCACTCGTACGTCTTGTTCGCGGCGGCGTATGCCTCTGCGTTCCGGGTAGCCATCATTCCATCTCCGCCGCAACGCGGCTCTCTAATGTCTTCGCGCCTTCGCGGCTTCGCGTGAACAGACTCTTCTCACGCGAAGGCGCAAAGGCGCGAAGGAAAGGGGTAGGCGCTGCGCGCGTCATGCGGGCACCGGCGAATTCGGGACTTGCAAAAGGCTGGCGAGCGTCACGTCGGCAAGTGCGCCGCGGACTGCGCCGTTGACCGCGTTCCAGTGCGGCTTCACCTTGCACGTCTGGTCGATGCAGCAATCCTGCGCCGCACCGTCGACGCACGCGGTCAGCGCGATCGGGCCCTCGACCGCCTCGATGATGTCGGCGAGCGAGATCGACGCAGGCGGCCGCGACAGGCGAAACCCGCCGCCGGTCCCGCGCGTGCTCTCGATCAGACCCGCCGCCGACAAGCGGCTGACCAGCTTCTGCACGGTCGGCAGCGGCACGCCGGTCTCCTCGCTCAGCAGCGTCGCGTTCAGCCGCGCGATACCACCGCAATGACGCGCCGCGGCGCTCATCATCACGACCGCATAGTCGGCTAGGCTGGAAAGACGCATGGTGCTTCGTGAGTCCAATCGGACCGATATGATCCGATTGACAAATGGGCTTTGCGGGGGGCAGCGTCAACCCGTCCGCCAGTGCTAACGACTCGCAACTGAGTCCACCTCGTCATTCCCGCGGAGGCGGGAATCCACTCTACCGTTTGCGCCTGCGGACGGATGGATTCCCGCCTGCGCGGGAATGACGGAAGAAGGGTTTGGCCGCCCCAGCCGATCTGGGTAAGAGCGCGCATGGCCTTCTACCACCCGCTTCTCTTCCGCCTCGACGCCGAACGCGCGCATGGCCTGACGATCGCCGCGCTCGCCGCCTGGGGCAAGGCGGGCACGCCGCTCGCCCCATCCGTCCCGCGGCTTGCGACCAGCGTGGCGGGGATCGCCTTCCCCAACCCGGTCGGGCTCGCGGCAGGCGTCGACAAGGACGGTCGCGCGATCGACGGGTTCTTCGGGCTCGGGCTCGGCAGCGTCGAGATCGGCACGCTCACCCCCCTGCCCCAGCCCGGCAACCCGAAGCCGCGCATCTTCCGCCTCCCCGAAGACCGCGCGGTGATCAACCGCCTCGGCTTCAACAATGGCGGCCTCGACGCGGCGCTCGACCGGGCGAAGGCGCACGGCCGCGGCAAGGGCGTGCTCGGCATCAACGTCGGCGCGAACAAGGACGCGACCGATCGCACCGCGGATTACGTCCACGGCGTCACCCGCGCCGCGCCGCACGCCGATTACATCACGATCAACATCAGCTCGCCCAACACCCCCGGCCTGCGCGATCTGCAACATGGCGCAGCACTGCGCGATCTGCTCGCCGCCTGCACCGCCGCCAAGGGCACCACGCCGATCTTCCTGAAGGTCGCGCCCGACCTCGAGCCCGCCGACATCGACGACATCGCCCGCGCCGCGATCGACAACCGGATCGACGCGCTGATCGTCAACAACACGACGATCGGCCGCCCCGGCCTGCGCTCGGCGAACGCGACGGAAACCGGCGGCCTGTCGGGCGCCCCGCTCGCCCCGCTCGCCCGCCAGCGCCTCGCCGACTTCCGCAAGGCGACCGGCGCCGCGATCCCGCTGATCTCGGTCGGCGGCATCGGCAGCGGTGCGGAAGCCTATGCCCGCCTCCGCGCGGGCGCGAGCCTCGTCCAGCTCTACACAGCCCTGGTCTATGAAGGCCCCGGCCTCCCCGCACGGATGCTGCGCGAGCTCGACGCGCTGCTCACCCGCGACGGCTTCGCCACCATCGCCGACGCGATCGGCGTCGACGCCCGCTGACACACTTCGTCATCCTGGGCTCAACCCAGGATGACGGCGAGTTTGCGGCGGACGCCTTGCCACCCACCCGATCCGCGCTAGATTCGCACGCGATGAAGACTCCCCTCCTCGCGCTCGCGCTCCTCCTCCCCACCGCCACCGCCGAAGCCCGCCGGACCGCCCCCACCCCCGCCCCGGCGAAGGACCAGGGCATGGTCAGCGCCGCCGATCCCCGCGCCGCCGCCGCGGGGGTCGAGATCCTGCGCGCGGGCGGCAGCGCGACCGATGCGGCGATCGCGACGATGCTCGCGCTCAACGTCGTCGAACCGCAAAGCTCGGGGATCGGCGGCGGCAGCTTCTGGGTCAGCCACGCGGCGAATGGCGGGCTCAGCACGATCGACGCGCGCGAAAAGGCCCCCGCCGCCGCCGATCCGCGCTGGTTCTACGCCGCCGACGGCACCCCGCTCAGCCACCGCGACGCGGTCCCGGGCGGTCGCAGCGTCGGCGTCCCCGGCGCGCTGCGCGGCATGGCGCTCGCGCACCGCGCGTCGGGCAAGCTCCCCTGGGCGCGGTTGTTCGACCCCGCGATCCGGCTCGCGACCAATGGCTTCAAGGCGTCGCCGCGACTCGTCAACGGGATGAAGGCGTATGGCGGCCACATCACCCCCGAAACGCGCACGCTCTTTTCCGCCCCCGACGGATCGCCCGTCGCGATCGGCGCGATGATCAGGAACCCCGCCCAGGCCGCCTTGCTCCAGCGGATCGCCGCGCGCGGCGCCGACAGCTTCTATGTCGGACCCGAGGCGCAGAAGATCGTCACCACGGTCAACACCGCCGCGCGCAACCCGTCGAAGATGACGACCGGCGACCTCGCCAGCTATGACGCGAAGACCCGCCCGCCGGTCTGCGTCACCTACCGCGTCCACCGCATCTGCGGCATGGGCCCGCCCTCCTCGGGGGGCATCGCCGTGCTGATGATCCTGAAACAGCTCGAACGCTTCGACATGGCCAAGCTCGGCAAGGACAGTCCACAGGCGTGGCACCTGTTCGCCGAAAGCTCGCGGCTCGCCTATGCCGACCGCGACCTCTATGTCGGCGATCCCGATTTCGTGTCGGTGCCGGTCAAGGGCATGCTCGACCCCGCCTATCTCGCCACGCGCTCGGCGCTGATCCAGCCGACCACGACGATGGCCAGCGTCAGCGCCGGCTCGCCCCCCGGCGCCCCGGCCCGGCAATCCGCCCCGGTCAGCGAAGTCCCCGGCACCACCGACCTCGCGGTCGCCGATGCGCGCGGCAACGTCGTCGAGGTGACGACCACGGTCGAGGGCTATTTCGGCTCGGGCCTGACCGTCGACGGCACCGTGCTCAACAACCAGCTCACCGACTTCGACACCGTGCCTGAAAAGAACGGCTATCTCGTCGCCAACCGCGTCGAGGGCGGCAAGCGCCCGCGCAGCTCGATGTCGCCGACGATCGTCTACGGCCCCGACGGCAAGGTCCGGCTCGCGGTCGGTGCGGCAGGCGGCTCGACGATCATCGCGCAGGTCGCGAAAGCGATCATCGGCGTCGTCGACTGGAAACTGTCCGCGCAGGATTCGATCGCGCTCGGCCTGATCTACGCGCCCGGCCATGTCGCCGCGGTCGAGAAGGGCACCGAGCGCGAGGCGATGATCCCCGCGCTTCAGGCGCTCGGCGAGACGGTGCAGGTCACCGCGCTCGGCCTGAAGGCGAACGCGGTCGAGCGGGTGAACGGCCGCTGGGTCGGCGCGGCGGACCCGCGCAGCGAAGGCGTCGGAATCGCGCAGGACGGCACCGTGACACAGATCCAGCGCGTCGGCGCCCTCCAGCGCGCACCGGAATAGCATGCCCCGCCCCTTTGTCGTCATCCCCGCGCAGGCGGGGATCCATAGGCGCTGACGTCGGTGACCCCACATGCCGGTCAGCCAATATGGGTTCCCGCCTCCGCGGGAATGACGACGGACCGTTAGCAGACTATACCGCACCAAAGACCGAGCGGCCCCGCGAGGGGACACAGTTCGCAAGAGCGCCCCAGGAGAGACCATGCCCCGCCAGCTCGAACCCTTTCCCAACCTCGTCACCATGTTCTTCGCGCGCGCCGCGGAGAGGGGCGACTCGCCGTTCCTCTGGACCAAGCAGAGCGGCGCCTGGGTGGCGACCAGTTGGGCCGACGCCGCGCGGCAGGTGGCGAGCCTCGCCACGGCCCTCACCGCGATCGGGCTCAAACGCGGCGACCGGGTGATGCTGGTCAGCGAGAATCGCCCCGAATGGTGCCTCAGCGACCTCGCGATCATGGCCGCGGGCTGCGTGACGGTGCCGACCTATGTCACCAACACCGAACGCGATCACCTGCACATCATCGAGAATGCGGGCGCCTGCGCGATCTTCGTCTCGACCGCCAAGCTGGCAAAGACGGTGCTCCCCGCCGTCCTGCGCTCGAACCAGGCGCAGATCGTGATCGGGCTCGAGGACATGCGCGTTCCCGCCGCGATCGACTTCCACAACTGGCAGGCGCTGATCGCCGCGCACCCGACCACGCCCGAGACCGCGGCGGCGCGCGCGACCTTCACCCGCGACGATCTCGCCTGCATCATCTACACCTCGGGCACCGGCGGCGCGCCGCGCGGCGTGATGCAGCATCACGGCGCAATCCTGCACAATTGCGCGGGCTGCGCCGCCGTCATCTCGGAGGATTTCGGCTGGGACGACGAGGTCTTCCTGTCGTTCCTCCCCTTGAGCCACGCCTATGAACATACCGGCGGCCAGCATTTCCCGATCTCCTTGGGCGGCCAGATCTATTATGCCGAAGGCCTCGAAAAGCTCGCCGCGAACATCGAGGAAACGCGCCCGACGATCATGTTCGTCGTCCCCCGCCTGTTCGAGGTGCTGCGCACGCGCATCTCGAAGACGATCGAGAAACAGGGCGGCGCGTCGGCCTATCTGCTTGCCCGCGCGCTCGACATCGGCGCCAGGCGCTATGCGGGCAAGCTCCGCCTGATCGACCGGCCGGCGCAGGCCGCCGTCGCGACGCTGTTCAAGCCCAAGATCGCCAAGAAGTTCGGCGGCCGGCTGAAGGCGATGATCTCGGGCGGCGCGCCGCTCAACCCGGAGGTCGGGCTGTTTTTCGAATCGATCGGCCTCACCTTCCTCCAGGGCTATGGTCAGACCGAGGCCGCGCCCGTCATCTCGTGCAACCGCCCCAAGGCGGGCGTGCGGATGGATTCGGTCGGCCCGCCGCTCAAGGATACCGAGGTGCGGATCGCCGAGGATGGCGAGATCCTGGTCCGCGGCGAGCTCGTCATGCACGGCTATTGGCGCAATGACGCCGAGACCGCGAAGGTGCTGAAGGACGGCTGGCTGCACACCGGCGACGTCGGCGAGATCGACGCGCAGGGGCGCATCCGCATCACCGACCGCAAGAAGGACCTGATCATCAACGACAAGGGCGACAATGTCGCCCCGCAGAAGATCGAGGGGATGCTGACGCTCCAGCCCGAGATCGTCCAGGCGATGATCGCCGGCGACAAGCGCCCCTATATGGTCGCGCTGATCGTGCCCGATCCCGAATGGACGCAGCAATGGTGCGCGTCGAACGGCGATGCGTGCAATTTCAGCAGGCTGGCCGAGAATAGCGAGTTCCGCACCGCGCTGGGCCACGCAATCGAACGCGTGAACAAGGATCTGACCGTCACCGAACGCGTCCGCCGTTTCGTGCTGGCGGACGGGCCGTTCACGATCGAGAACGAACAGCTGACGCCCAGCCTCAAGATCCGCCGTCACGTCATCCGCCAGGCGTACGGCGACCGGCTCGACGCGCTCTACCTCAAGGGCTGACGAATGGGGGGCCACATTGGCCCCCCGCCCCCTCAGGCTGCGCCCAGCGGAAGGTTGCTGCGCTTGCAGACATAGGTCGCCAGCTCCTCGCGCAGCGGCAGCCCGGCGATCGGCCGCAACGGACCGTCATAGGCGATGCTCGTCTCGACCAGCGAACGGCGCGGCGCGACGCCTAGGACATGGAACAGGCGACGCTCGCAATCGACCTCGGTGCGGGCATAGGCGACGCGGCCGGCATGCTCCTGGCGGATGATCGCGATCACCGTGCCGCCGATCGCCCGGCGCTCACGCAGCAGGAAATAGCGCGAGGCGGTGTCCGACGGGGTCGGGATCAGGTCGCCCTTGACCGTCAGCGCGGGCGGCGCCGGCGCTGCGACTTCGGTTTCGCCCAGATTGCGCAGCGATACGCCCGCCGTGCTCATCGCATTGTTATCGACCGCATCGGTCGACGGCGCGCCCGAACAGGCGGACACGCCCAATCCGCCGGCAACCGCCAGCGCTAACCACGTCTTCTTCATCAATACACTCCCGGGTATGAATCAGGTTCAAACGCCCGCGGCATGACGATCGATCCGGTGGTGCGGATCGATCCCCGCCGCCCGACGTTGCGCGAGGATATTTTCTTCGGCGAAGGGCGCGCACCGACCGACACGCGCCCTCCCGGTCCGCTTATTTCGCCGCCGACTTGGGCGCCGCGGCGGGCACGACTGCCATCGTCCAGTCGCGGTCGGGGCGCAGATATTTCGCCGCGACCGCCTGCAGGTCGGCGGGCGTCGTCGACACAAGGTCCTCGGCGATCCGCTTGGTCGCGTCGATCCGCCGCGGATCATAGGTCGCCCCGCCGAGCTGCTGCATCCAGAACTGGTTCCCGGTCGAGGCGCGCATGATGTACTGCCCCATCGGCCGCTTGATCCGCTGCAGCTCGTCATCGGCGATCGGCGTCGAGACGAGCTCGGCGGCGATCTTGCGCGCGGTCTCGAAGAAGAACGCGACCTTTTCCGGCGCGACCTGGCCGATCGCGACGAGGCGACCGCCGCTGTTCATCCCGGTCGGCCACTGGCTCTGCACGTTCGGGCTGTAGCTCGCGCCCGCCGCCTGGCGGAGCCGCTCGAACAGCCGGTCGGCGAACACCTGCGCGAGCACGTCGAGGCGACGGCTCTCGGTGATCGCCTCGATCCCGCCCCCGGTCGGCCAGGCGATGACCGCCGCCGCCTGGTTCTGCGGGCCGGTATGCGTGCGCATCACCGGGGTCGCGACATGCGCGGGGAAGCGCACCGGCGCCGCCACCGCGGTCGACGCGGAGCGCGCGGCGATCGCGCCGAAGCTCTTGGCGACCGCGGCGATCGCCTCCTCGCTCTTCACGTCGCCGAACACCGACACCTCGATCGGCCCGGTCTTGAGCAGCGGCTCCCAGAACTTGCGGAAGTCCTTGGCGTTGAGCGCCTCGACCGACTCGCGCGACGGCGTGCCCCAGCGCGGATCGCCCGCGCGCAACAGCTTCTCCAGATCGCGCGACAGCACGCCGTCGGGCGACGACTCATAGCCCGCAAACGCCGCCAGCGCCGCGACCCGCGCCCGCGCGACCGGCGCTGCATCCCACGCCGGGAAGGCGAGCTTGGCGGCCATCAGCGTCAGCTGGTCGGCATAATCCGCAGGCGAGGTCAGCGCGCCCAGCGTGAACGCGTCGTCGTCGATCCCGAAGTCGAGGCCGATGCGACGCCCGGCGGTCAGCTGGTCGAGATCGCCCTGGTCGAGCTTGCCGATCCCGCCCGCGACCAGCGCGAGGTCGCCCGCCCAGGCCGGACTCGGCTTGTTAGCCGGGATCGCGCTGTAACCGCGACCGAACCGGACGCGGACATAGACGCGGCCGGTCTCGCCCGTATTGGGGAACAGCAGCAGGCGGGTGCCATTGGCATAGGTCACCTGCTCCATGTCGAACGCGGCGATCTTTTCGCGCGACGCCACGACGCCGGGCTTGCCCAGCGGCGGCAGCGCGGCGAACGTCACCGCATTCTGCTGGCGACGCAGCCCCGCGAGACCCGAGACATCGGCCTTCAGCGCGGTCTCGAGCTTGGCCAAAGCGGCGGGGTCAGGCGTGATCGTGTTGACCAGCGCGCGCGTCGCGGTCCCCTCGAAGATCCGCTTCGACGCCGCGAGCAGCGTGGCGGGCGTGAACATGCCCTTCGCCTTGGCATCCTGCAGGATCTTGTACGACGTCTCCGGCCCCGCGACGGTCTCGCGGATGTCGAGCGCACCGACCATGTCGTCGGCCTGACGCGCGCCCGCCTCGACCCGCGCGGTCTCGACCTGGGTGCGCATGATCGTGTCGAAATCGGCATATTCGCGGTCGACCTCGGCCTGGCTCGGCGCATTGGTCTGCGCGTCGGCGATCACCGCGCGCACGTCCTTCAGCGCCGCTTCCCAGTCGGTCCCGATCGGCACGATGTTGACGCTGGTCAGGTTCGCCGACCGCGACACGTCGTCGATCGACACCCCCGCCTGGAGATAGCTGCCACCGGCGCGCGCGCGCGTCTCCAGCCGCCGGCTGATCAGCCGCGTCGCCAGCACGTCGACCAGCCGCGTCTGGTTCATGATCGCGGTGTCGTCCTTGTACACCCAGGGCCGGACCACGCCGAGCGTGACGACCGCGGGCAGCGACGGTTCGGCGATCGCCTGTGCGGCGGGGGCGGCGGGATCGGGCTTGCCGAAATCGGGCGCCGCGGTGAACGCGCCGACCGGCTTCCAGTCCGCGAAGTTCTTGACGATCAGCCGTCCGAACAGCGCCGGATCCATGTCGCCCGAAATGATGACGACGGTGTTCTCGGGCCGGTACCAGCGATCGTGGAACGCCTTGATGCTCGCCCCCGTCGCCGCCTCGAGCGTCTTGATGCTGCCGATCGGCGACCGGTCCGCGAGCGGCTGGCCGGCGAAGAAGGTCGAACGGATCGCATCGCCGATCCGCACCTGGGGTCCTGGCTGCTCGCGCTGTTCGGCGAGCACCACCGGGCGCTCGGCGGTGACCGTCGCATCGGTCAGCACCGGCTGCTCCATCATCCCCGACAGGATCTTCAGGCTGTCGTCGAGCCCCGCCTCGCTCGCCGAGGGCAGGTCGAGCTTGTACGTCGTCGAGACGGGCGTGGTCTGCGCGTTGGTATCCGAGCCGAACGTCGCGCCGAACCGCTGCCAGACGCGCTTGGCCTCGCCGTCGGGGACGTATTTCGACCCGCGGAACGACAGATGCTCGATGAAATGCGCATAGCCGCGCTCGGCGTCGCTCTCGTTCAGCGACCCGGCATCGACGCGCACGCGGACCGACACCTGGCCCGGCGGGACGCCGTTCTTGCGCACGGCAAAGCGCAGCCCGTTGGGCAGCGTGCCGAACTTCCATTCGGGGTCGCGGGTGAGATCGCTGCCCTTGTACAGCCACGCGGTCGTGTCGATCCCAGGCAGACCCGGCAGCGTCGGCGCCTCGCCGGGCATCGACACGGTCTGCGGCTGGACGGGTGCGGCAGGTGCCGCCGCGGGCGGCTTGGCGCGAGCCGCGGGCCGCGTCCCCGATTGGCCGATGGCAGGGATCGCCAGGCACAGCACGAGCGACAGGAAGACGGGAGCGCCGAGCGCGCGGGGGGTAAACGCCATGCCGTCCTGTAGCGCCCCCGGCCGCCGACCGCCAGCGCCGTGCCCGTCGCGCGCGCCGCGCCATCATTTCGTCCCATAGCCGCGCTATCTCAATCACCTGCAAGCGCGGATACGGGCGCGCGGTACGAGCGAACGACGAAGAGTGGAGTGCGAATGCAAGCCGAAGTCAGGGCGAAGACCGGGACCGCGACGGGTCCGGCAATGTGGCGAAATTCTGGTCGTGATCACCGCAGCACCCCCCACCGCACCCCCGATCTGACGGTCATTTCGGGTGCGCCCCGGCCCGGCGCGCCGCTCGCGGCGGAACCCGGCCGGCCGCTGATCATCCGCGTCGGCAAACATCTGCGCGGCGTGTTCGACCGGCTGATCGCAAGCTCGTCGCTGGTCTCGAACGATCCGGTGCTCGACGTCCGCGACTTCGCCTGGACGCAGATGTTACGCGAGCATTGGCGCGATATCCGTGACGAGGCGGTCGCGGTCGCGCTGCGCGGCGAGGCCTCGCCCAGCCTCGCGACGATCTCGCCCGATCACCGCGCGATCGCCGAGATCGACAAGTGGCGCTCGTTTTTCCTCTGGGGCTATGGCTATCCGATCGACGAGAATCTGGTGCGCTGCCCGCGCACGCGCGATCTCGTCGCACAGATCCCGGGCCTCAACAGCGCCTTCTTCTCGATCCTCGCGCCCGGCACGCACATCCCCGAGCATCGCGGCGTGACCAAGGGGCTGATCACCTGTCACCTCGGCCTGATCGTACCGCGCGACGGCGACGTCCGGATGCGCGTCCACGACCGCACCGTGCGCTGGTCGGAGGGCGAGACGCTGGTGTTCGACGACACCTACAACCACGCGGTCTGGAACGACACGAGCGGCACGCGCGTCGTCCTGCTCATCCAGTTCGAACGGCCACTGCGCAATCCGGGCAAGTGGATCGCCGACGCCTTCCTGAACGTCGTCCGCCGCTCGGCCTTCGTCCAGGACGCGGTCCGCAACATCGGCGACTGGAACGCCGCGGTAAAACAGCTCGACGTCTGACGGCATCCGGCCGCTCAAACGCTATGCCGGTGCCAAAGAAGAGTTTGCTTGATCCCTCCGCCCCCCGTCGCCACATGCACCCCATGCTGATCGAAACGGAATCCACCCCGAACCCCGCGACGTTGAAGTTCCTGCCGGGACGCACCGTCATGGAGTCCGGCACCCGCGACTTCGCCACCCCCGAGGAGGCCGAGGCGAGTTCGCTCGCCGATGCGATCTTTAGGCTCGGCGACGTGACCGGCGTGTTCTTCGGGCGCGACTTCGTCTCGGTGACCGCCGCGCCCGGCGTCGCCTGGTCGGATCTGAAGCCCGACGTGCTCGCGATCATGCTCGACCATTTCTCCGCTGCGATGCCGCTGTTCCGCCCCGCGAGCGCTGGCTTCTCGGTGCCGTCCGACGATACCGTGCTGACCGACGACCCCGCCGATGCCGATATCGTCGCGCAGATTCGCGACCTGATCGAGACGCGCGTCCGTCCCGCGGTCGCCAATGACGGCGGCGACATCGTCTATCGCGGCTTCGACAAGGGCAAGGTGTTCCTCCAGCTCCAGGGCGCGTGCGCCGGCTGCCCCTCGTCGAGCGCGACGCTCAAGAACGGCATCGAGCAGCTGCTGAAATATTACGTCCCCGAAGTCACCGAAGTGCGCGCCGTCTGATGACCCCGCGCGGTCCGCAGCCCGACGCCGTGCTCGACTCGGTCTTCCGTGAGGCGCGCAGCTATAACGGCTATACCGACCGCCCGGTCGCGACGGCCGATCTGCACGCGATCTGGGATCTGATGAAATGGGGCCCGACGTCCGCCAACCAGCTGCCCGCGCGGCTGGTCTGGTGCGTCAGCGACGAATCGAAGCAGAAGCTCGCCGAGGCGTGCAGCGCGCAGAACCAGCCCAAGATCCTGAACGCCCCCGTCTCGGTGATCATCGGCATGGACACCGAATTCCACGAGCATCTGCCCGAACTGTTTCCGCACGTCGACGCCAAGTCCTGGTTCACGGGCAGCGCCGAACTGCGTGCGGCGTCCGCCTTCCGGAATTCGACGCTGCAGGGCGCCTATTTCATCATCGCCGCGCGGATGCTCGGGCTCGACACCGGACCGATGTCGGGGTTCGACGCGGACAAGGTCGATGCCGCGTTCTTCGCTGACACGCCCGCGGTCCGCACCAACTTCATCGCGACGCTCGGCTATGGCGATCCCGCGACGATCTTCGCCAGGTCGCCACGCCCCGACTTCGCGAAGTTCAACAGCATCGCCTGACATGACGCCCTCTTCCCGGAGGGGAGAGGAATTACCGATATGCGCACGCTGATCATCGAGACGTCCACCGCCGCCTGTTCGGTCGCGCTCGCCGATGATGGCGTGATCGTCGCGCGGACGCATGACGTCGTCGGACGCGGTCATGCCGAACGGCTCGTGCCGATGATCGCCGCGCTGCCCGGCGGCGGCCGCGCCGACCGCATCCTCGTCGATGTCGGCCCCGGCAGCTTCACCGGCGTCCGTGTCGGCATCGCCGCCGCGCGCGGGCTGGCACTCGGCTGGTCGGCGACGGTCACCGGCTTCTCGTCGCTGCCTTTGGTCGCCGCGGCGGGATTCGATGATCGCTTAACCGATGATATTGCAGTAGTTTTAGAGGGCGGGCATGGCGAGGTCTTCATGCAGTGCTTTGCCGCCGATCTGTCGCCGCGCACCGACATGGTGTCGCTGAAGCCCGACGCGGCGCTCGCGGCGCTGGCGGGGCGGCGCGCGGTCGGCAATGGCGTGCGCTGGCTCGCCGCACTCGCCGATGATCTCGACCTGACCGAGGCGCTGCCCGATGCGGGCGCCGCGATCCTGCTGCCTGATGCGCTTACCGCGCTGCCGCCCGTCCCGATCTATGGCCGCGCGCCCGATGCGAAGCCCGCCGCGGTCCGTCCGGCGGTGCCGCGCTGATGGCGACCCGCGCCGTGCCCCCGCCCTCCGACGAAGACGCAGCGTCCGCGGTCGTGCTGCGCGCGGGCGACGCGCGCGACCTCGCGATCGTCGACGCGCTGATGGGCGACGCATTCGACCCTGCGTACGGCGAGGCGTGGACGCGCACCCAGTGCCTCGGCGTGCTCGCGCTGCCCGGCATCCAGCTCGTCCTCGCCTTTGTCGACGATCGCCCCGCGGGCTTCGCGATGACGCGGACCGTGCTCGACGAGGCGGAGCTGCTGCTGATCGCGGTCGCGACCGATGCGCGCCGCCGCGGCATCGGCACCGCGCTGGTCGGCGCGGTGATCGCCGACTGCATCGCCGCCAACGTCGCCACGCTGCATCTCGAGGTGCGCGCGGGCAATGAGGCGGTCCAACTCTACACCGCGCACGGCTTTGCCAAGGTCGGCGAACGCCGCGCCTATTACCGCGGCCGGTCGGGGGTGGCGCATGACGCGCACACCTATTCGCGCGCGCTCGGCAGCTGAGGCTTATTGCGAGTCACTATCCCTTTTCGCAACAGCGTTAACCGCCTACATGGAGGTTTACCAAGGGAATGACACATGCCGCGCAAGATCGATCTGGAAGCCCTCTGCAACGAGAAGGGCCTGCGCATTACCGAGCAGCGCCGCGTCATCGCCCGCGTCCTGTCGGAAGCGGATGATCATCCCGATGTCGAGAAGGTCTATGAGCGCGCCTCGGCGATCGACCCCGGCATCTCGATCGCGACCGTCTATCGCACCGTGCGGCTGTTCGAGGAGGCGGGCATCCTCGACCGCCATGATTTCGGCGACGGCCGCGCGCGCTACGAACCCGCACCCGAGGCGCATCACGACCATCTGATCGACGTCGAGAGCGGCAAAGTGATCGAATTCGTCGATCCCGAGCTTGAGCAGCTGCAAAAGGCGATCGCCGAGAAGCTCGGCTTCCGGCTCGTCGACCACCGCATGGAACTCTACGGCGTCGCGCTGACCCGCAAGGACTGATCCCATCGGGCGCCTGCGTCTCGTCGCGCGGCTCGCGGCGCTGCTGATCGCGCTGCTGCTCGCGCTGCCGGTCCACGGGCTGTGGCGGCTGTTCGGCCGGCGATCGCCCTGGCCGCCGCGCTTTCTCGGGCTGGTCGGCCGGATCGTCGGCGCGCGGCGACGGATCGTCGGCACGCCGCTGCGCCATGACGTGGTGTTCGTCGCCAATCATCTCAGCTGGATCGACATTCTGCTGCTGTCGGGCGCGACCGGCACCGCCTTCATCGCCAAGGCCGAGCTTCGCCGGGCGCCGCTGGTCGGGTGGCTCTGCACGCTGAACGCCACCATCTTCGTCAGCCGCGCCGATCGCATGGCGGTGACCGCGCAGATCGCGCAGCTCCGCGACACGCTCGCGCGCGACTGGCCCGTTACGCTCTTCCCTGAGGGCACGACCGGCGACGGCGTCACGCTCCTCCCCTTCAAGGCCGCGCTGCTCGCCGCGCTCGACCCGCCCCCGCCCGGCGTCCGCGTCCAGCCGGTCCGCATCGACTATGGCCCCGCCACGCACGAACTCGCCTGGGTCGGCGACGAACCCGGCCAGCACCACGCCGCCCGCGTCCTGAAACGCCGCGGCAGCTTCGTCGCGACCTTGCACTTCGCCGAGCCGTTCGCCCCCGCCGATTTCGGCAACCGCAAGGCCATAGCCACCGAAGCCCGCCGCCGCATCGAAGCCCTCTGACTACACTGTAAGGGGGGAGCGCGTTGCCCTCACCCCGCCCCCAACACCACCCCGGCGAAGGCCGGGGCCCAGTTGGAAAGGCCGCAGTAACTAAGCGTTGCCCTAAGTCAGCAACGTCCCCCAACTGGACCCCGGCCTCCGCCGGGGAGGTGCAGTTAGTTGATGTCGTGGCACCCTCGGACACCACCCCCGAAGACGCCCCTCCCCCCACGCACACAAATTTGGTACGGCGCGCGCATGACCTCGAAACCCAAGACCTATCACGTCAAGTCGTTCGGCTGCCAGATGAACGTCTATGACGGCGAGCGCATGGCCGAACTGATGGCCGCCGACGGGCTGACCCAGGCCGATGCGGTCGATGCCGACATCGTCGTGCTCAACACCTGCCACATCCGCGAACGCGCGACCGAAAAAGTCTATTCGGACATCGGCCGGCTGCGCAAGGACCAGCTCCGCAAGAACGGCAAGACGCCGATGATCGCGGTCGCCGGCTGCGTCGCGCAGGCCGAGGGGCAGGAGATCTTCACCCGCGCCAAGGTCGACGTCGTCGTCGGCCCGCAGGCCTATCACAACCTCCCCGACCTCGTCGCCAAGGCGGCCGCAGGTACGCCGTCGCTCGACACCGACATGCCGCTGCTGTCGAAGTTCGGCGCGCTCCCGACCCGCCGGAAAGTCGCGCCGTCCGCGTTCCTGACCGTGCAGGAAGGCTGCGACAAGTTCTGCACCTATTGCGTCGTCCCCTACACGCGCGGCGCCGAGATCAGCCGCCCCTTCGCGGCGATCGTCGACGAGGCCAAGGCGCTGGTCGACGCCGGCGCGCGCGAGATCACGCTGCTCGGCCAGAACGTCAACGCCTGGTCCGAGGACACGCGCGGCCTCCACGACCTGATCCGCGACCTCGACCGCATCCCCGGCCTCGCACGGATCCGCTACACGACCAGCCACCCCAACGACATGACGCAGGGCCTGATCGACGCGCACCGCGACGTCGAGAGCCTGATGCCGTTCCTCCACCTCCCCGTCCAGGCGGGCAGCGACCGCGTGCTGAAGGCGATGAACCGGTCGCACACCCGCGACTCCTATCTCCGCCTGCTCGACCGCGTCCGCGCGGTGCGCCCCGACATCGCGCTGTCGGGCGACTTCATCGTCGGCTTCCCCGGCGAGACCGATGCCGAGTTCGAGGACACGCTGAGCCTCGTCGACGCGGTCGGCTATGCGCAGGCCTACAGCTTCAAATACAGCCCGCGCCCCGGCACCCCCGCCGCCGCGATCGTCGAGCAGGTCCCCGAGGCGGTGATGGACGAGCGTCTCCAGCGCCTCCAGGCCGCGCTCAACCGCGACCAGCACGCGTTCAACGCCGCCACCGTCGGCCGCACCTGCACCGTCCTGCTCGAACGCCCCGGCAAGCTCCCCGGCCAGCTGATCGGCAAGTCGCCCTGGCTGCAATCGGTCCACCTGATCGGCGACCATGCGATCGGCGATCTGGTGGAGGTGACGCTCGCGGCGGCCGGCCCCAATTCGCTCACCGGCATCGAACGCATCGCGCAGGCCGCCTGACGACCACCCATGATTTCCACCCCGGCGAAGGCCGGGGCCCAGTTGGGAGACGGACATAACGACGGACGATCCTCCGTCACATCGACCTTCCCAACTGGACCCCGGCCTGCGCCGGGGTGGTATGCCAATCATGGGAATCGCGCACCTCGCCCCACCCGCTGAGGCTTTCAGGCAACGCCCCCCCAGCCTTCGCACACCACACCAAAACTACCGCTGTCCCCCACCCGAATCCCCTGCCACACTCCCCGTCGATGCAGCTTCGCCCACGCGACTCGAATCATCGCCAGCCAGGCGCCCCGGCGCCGCTTGAACGCGCGGGCTCCCATGCTCATCTCTGGTCGAACGCCATCCCAGGCGTGATGCGTGCCGGCCCGACCATACCCAATCACCGATCCGACACGTCTGCCCCCGAAAGGACCGCATGAGCCGTAAACCCGTTCCCGCCCAGTCCGGTGACCGCGCCCGAGTCGAACTGCTGTTCGACAAGCCCCAACTCCTCGTCCGGCTCTTCGGCCAGTACGACCAGAATCTGGTAGCGCTCGAAAACCGCCTCGGTGTGTACATCACCGCGCGCGGCAACAAGATTGGTCTGGAGGGCACCGCGGAACAGGTCGCCAAGGCGCGCGACGTGCTCCACGATCTCTATGCCCGGATCCAGCGCGGCGAGGATGTCGACACCGGCCTCGTCGACGCGTCGATCGCAATGGCCGACGAACCCGTGCTCGAAGGCATCATCCGCGCCGATGCCGGCGGCGGCGCTGCCCCGCCGATCATGATCCGCACGCGCAAGAAGACGATCGTCCCGCGCACGCCGGCACAGGCGCATTACATGCGCGAGCTGACCAGCAACGACATGATCTTCGCGCTCGGGCCGGCAGGCACCGGCAAGACCTATGTCGCGGTCGCACAGGCGGTCCAGCAGCTCATCACCGGCAGCGTCCAGCGCCTGATCCTGTCGCGCCCCGCGGTCGAAGCAGGCGAGCGGCTGGGCTTCCTTCCCGGCGACATGAAGGAGAAGGTCGATCCCTATCTCCGCCCCTTGTACGATGCGCTCTACGACTGCCTCCCCGCCGAGCAGGTCGAACGCCGCATCGCGAGCGGCGAGATCGAGGTCGCACCGATCGCCTTCATGCGCGGCCGTACGCTGGCCGACGCGTTCGTGATCCTCGACGAGGCGCAGAACACCACGCCCGCGCAGATGAAGATGTTCCTCACGCGCTTCGGCCAGAATAGCCGGATGGTGATCTGCGGCGATCCCAAGCAGGTCGACATTCCCGGCGGCGTCGCCGCCTCGGGTCTGGCCGACGCGGTCCGCCGTCTGGAGGGGGTCGAGAGCATCTCGATGTGCCGCTTCACCGTCGGCGACGTCGTCCGCCACCCGATCGTCGGCCGCGTCGTCGAGGCCTATGAGGGCAGCGACGCGTGATCCCTACGCGGCTGTCCCGGACCTGCCGGGATAGCCGCCGGGCCATCCGCATACCGTAAGGGGTGCGGAACTTTGCCACCTGTGTAATGATTTCGTCCTGACGTTTCCGCCGGAAGGACCCGCATGCTCGAAATCGCGCTCTCTTCGGAGGCTCCCTGGCCCGACCAGGACTGGGACGGCCTTGCCCAGCGCGCCGCGACCGCGGCGATCGAACGCACCCCGCACGGTCAGCTGCTGACCGGCGCCGCCACGGTCGAGATCTCGTTCCGGCTCGCGTCCGACGACGAGGTCCACACGCTCAACAAGCAGTATCGCCAGAAGGACAAGCCGACCAACGTCCTGTCCTTCCCGATGGTGCAGGCCGATCTGCTCGAGACGATCGCGCAGAATTCGGACGATGGCGAGGTGCTGCTCGGCGACATCATCCTCGCGCACGGCGTCTGCGTCGCGGAAGCCGCCGAGCGCGGCATCTCGGTCGAGGATCATGCGATGCATCTGATGGTGCACGGCACGCTGCATCTGCTAGGCTATGACCATATGGACGACGACGAGGCAGAGGGTATGGAGCAGATCGAACGCGACGCGCTCGCCGCGCTCGGGCTCCACGATCCCTATCTCATCACAGAGGACTGACGACCACGATGGCCGATGGCCCCAATGCCGGAAACGGCGATAGTACCGACAGTATCTGGCGCGGGCTGAAAGGCCTGATCTTCGGTGCCCCCGACGAATCGCTGCGCGACCAGCTCGAGGATGCGATCGACCGGCACGAGGGCGATCCCGCCCCCGATGCCAAGGGCGATCTCACCCCGCTCGAACGCCAGATGGTCCGCAACCTGCTGCATTTCAGCGAGCGGGACGCAGGCGATGTCGGCGTGCCGCGCGCCGACATCATCGCGGTCGAGGAGGAGACGTCGTTCGCCGACCTCGTCAAGCTGTTCGCCGAGGCCGGCCACAGCCGCCTGCCGGTGTACCGCGACAATCTCGATACGATCATCGGCATGGTCCATATCAAGGACGTCTTCACGATCCTCGCGACCGGCGCCGAGCATCCGACGACGCTCGCCGGGCTGATCCGCGAGCCGCTCTACGCGCCGATGTCGCGCGGTGCGCTCGATCTGCTCGCCGACATGCGCCAGAAGCACGTCCATCTGACGATCGTGCTCGACGAATATTCGGGCACCGAGGGGCTCGTCACGTTCGAGGACCTGATCGAGGAGATCGTCGGCGATATCGAGGACGAGCATGACGACGCGCCGCAGGTGCTGATGACGCCGATCGACGGCGGCGCCTGGGACGCGGACGCGCGCGCCGAGCTCGAGGACGCCGCCGAACTGATCGACCCGCGGCTCGCCGAGGTCGATGGCGATATCGACACGCTGGGCGGCCTCGCCGCGCTGCTCGCAGGCCATGTCCCGCAGATCGGCGAATGCGTCGATCATCCGAGCGGCTGGAAGCTCGAAGTCACCGAAGCCGACGAACGCCGCGTCAACCGCCTCCGCCTCCACCCCCCGGTCGTGCTGGTCGAAGACGACGACTGACACGAAGGGGGCGGTGCGTCGGCCGACACGCCCCGCCCCCCCCGCCCCCCTTCGTCATTCCCGCGAAGGCGGGAACCCATACTGGCTGACAGTCCGACAGCACGCAGACCCTGCCCCTCTGGATCCCCGCCTCCGCGAGGATGACGAAGCTCGCGGGATACCCAACCGCAATCACGCCATTGCCCCCGCCCGCACTCCCGCCTAACTCTGCTGCATGCGCAAACACATCCTCATCGTGCTCGGGCTGATCATCCTGGTCGGGATCGCCGGGTTCACCTGGCTCGCCTGGCCCGATACCGCCCGGCTCGACGTCAACCAGGTCACCGGCAAGCGGCCTGACATCACCGCGCCGCGGATCCAGATGCTGCCGACGATCGGCGTCGCCAAGGCGGTCGGCTGGCCCAAGGGCGCGATGCCGACCGCGGCGGCGGGGATGAAGGTCCAGCCGTTCGCGGCCGGGCTCGATCATCCGCGCTGGCTCTACCGCCTGCCCAATGGCGACGTGCTGGTCGCCGAGACCAATTCGCCACCGCGTAAAGGTCCCGGCATCGTCACGACCGTGATGAACTTCCTGATGGGCCGCGCGGGCGCGGGCGTGCCCTCGGCCAACCGCATCACGCTGCTGCGCGACGCGGACGGCGACGGCATCGCCGAGACGCGCTCGGCCTTCATGACCGGGCTCAACTCGCCCTTCGGCATGACGCTGATGGATGGCCAGCTCTATATCGGCAACACCGACGCGCTGGTCCGCGTGCCCTATACCGAGGGCGCGACCCGGATCACCGCCAAGCCCGAGCGTGTCATCCCGCTCAACGGCGGTGGCAATCACTGGGCGCGCAACGTGATCGCCGCCCCCGACGGCAAGACTCTCTATGTCGGCGTCGGCTCGGCGTCGAACATCGCCGAAAACGGCATGGATGCGGAGAAATACCGCGCCAACATCCTTCAGGTCTGGCCGAAGGACAAGAACTGGCGGATCTACGCCGCCGGTCTGCGCAACCCCAACGGCATGGCGATCAACCCCAAGTCGGGCCAGCTCTGGACCGTCGTCAACGAACGCGACATGCTCGGCTCGGACCTCGCGCCCGACTATCTGACCCAGGTCGAGTTCGGCGATCACTTCGGCTGGCCCTGGTATTATTGGGGCGGCTATCCCGACGACCGGGTCGAACCGAAGAACCCTGCGCTCCAGCAATATGCCAAGCGTCCCGACTATGCACTCGGACCGCATGTCGCCGCCCTCGGCCTGACCTTCGCGGGCGACGCGAAGCTCGGCGACCGCTTCACCAACGGCGTGTTCGTCGGCGAGCACGGTTCGTGGAACCGCAAGCCGCTCTCGGGCTACAAGGTCGTCTACATCCCGTTCGGCGGCACCGGCTTCCCGGCGGCGAACGCGAAGCCCGTCGACGTGCTCGGCGGCTTCCTCAACAAGGATGGCGAAGCACAGGGCCGCCCGGTCGGCGTCATCACCGACAAGAGCGGCGCGCTGCTGGTCGCCGACGACGTCGGCAACACGATCTGGCGCGTCAGCACGAAGTAAGTGCGGGGAGGCATGAGAACGCCTCCCCTCCCCCGTCATCCTGACGAAAGTCAGGATCCAGAGTAACACACGACACCGCCCGTTACCCTGGATCCTGACCTTCGTCAGGATGACGGACGGGGCGTCACACCGCAAACCCTCACCGCAGCAGCTTCGGCCCTTCCTTGCGGATCATGTCCTGCACCTTGCCCGCGAACAACCCGAGCAGCCCCGGCAGGTCGACGATCGCATGGACATTGTCCTCGAACACCGTGACCTTGCTGCCGATGACCTGCCCCATCGCGCTGACGGTGAAGTGCAGCGTATCGCCTTCCCAGCGGCGATCGGTCACCGATCCGCCGGGGATCTTCGACCCGATCGTGTCGATGCCGCTGTCGAGCCGCGAGCGCACCCCCGCCTTGCCGAGCTTGTGGGGGATATCGACCGAAATGGGATTGGACATTCTTTGATCCTCAGTGTGCGAACAGCATCGCGTCCTGTGCGAACGCCTTGAACTCGAGCGCGTTGCCGCTGGGGTCGCAAAAGAACATCGTCGCCTGCTCGCCGACTTCGCCCTTGAAGCGGATATGCGGCGCGATCCCGAACCGGACCCCCGCCGCCGCGACCCGCTCGGACAGGCTGATCCAGTCGTCCATCGTCAACACGACGCCGAAATGCGGCACCGGCACCTGATGCCCGTCGACCGCATTCTCGACCGCGACCGCCTTCGCCGCCGGATCGAGATGCGCGACGATCTGATGCCCGAACAGGTCGAAATCGATCCAGTGATCGCTCGACCGCCCCTCGGGACAGCCAAGCGTCCCCCCGTAAAAAGCCCGCGCGGCGGCGAGGTCATGGACGGGAAAGGCGAGATGAAAGGGGCGCAGCGTCATGCGGGCAGGATAGAGCGGATGATCCCCTGCGTCACCCCGCCCCCGCTATGCAATGCCCGCTGCGCGTCCGCCACCCTCTTCCCAAGCACCGCCCCCCCCTGTTCTCCCGCGAAGGCGGGAGCCCAGACTGGATCCCCGCCTTCGCGGGGAAACAGCTCGAGGTGCATCGCAAGCACCCCGCCCCGCAACCCCGCAACCACCCCGGCGAAGGCCGGGGTCCAGTTGGTGGACGACGGTAACGAAGGACAGCGCGTCGTCACAGCGACCTCCCCACCTGGACCCCGGCCTCCGCCGGGGAGGTGCAAGGGATGCTGCCTGCACGATCCTAATTGTCGATAAAGTACCAGCCGCCCGCAAAGGAGATGGCACCACCCCGGCGAAGGCCGGGGCCCAATTGGGGGACGGTGGTAACAAAGGACATCGCGTCCTTACTGCGACCTTCCCAGCTGGACCCCGGCCTCCGCCGGGGTGGTGCAAGGGATGGGGCCTGCACCATGCTATTTGTCGATATAGTACCAGCCGCCCGCAAAGGAGATGACACCACCCCGGCGAAGGCCGGGGCCCAATTGGGGAACGGTGGTAACGCAGGACAGCGCGTCGTCACTGCGACCTTCCCACCTGGGCCCCGGCCTCCGCCGGGGAGGTGCAAGGGATGCGACCTGCACGATGCTATTTGTCGATATAGTACCAGCCGCCCGCAAAGGAGATGGCACCACCCCGGCGAAGGCCGGGGCCCAGTTGGGGGACGGTGGTAACTAAAGGTTGCGCGTCGTCACGGCGACCTTCCCAGCTGGACCCCGGCCTTCGCCGGGGTGGTCATGTGTGGGGGTAGATTCAGGAGTTGGTACCGAGTCCAACGAAAGCGCCCACCGCACCAACCCCGGCACCCCCATCCAGCCCCGCCGCCACGTCAGATGCATCCTCAGATATTGCCCGCCCCCCGCCGCCACGCCATAGCGCAGGCGTGACCCGCTCTCCCGCCCGCGCCGCCCGCGCCGCCCTCACCTCCCCCGCGCTCGCCAGCCTCCTGCTCGGCGCGATCGCCGCGACGGGGTTTGCGCCGCTCGATCTCTGGCCGCTCGCGCTCGTCGCAGTCGCCGCGTGGCTCGCGCTCGTCCACGATGCACCGACGTTCCGCCAGGCGCTGTGGCGCGGCTGGCTGTTCGGGCTCGGGCATTTTACCGTCAACAACAACTGGTTCCAGCACGCGTTCGACTTTCAGGACGCGATGCCACCGGTGCTCGGCTATTTCGCCGCGGTCGGGCTCGCGCTCTACCTCGCGGTCTTCCCGATGATCGCTACAGGCCTCGCCTGGCGGTTCGGACGCCGCGCGACCGCGACGCCCGATCCCGCCTTCATCCTCGTCTTCGCCGCCGCATGGATCGCGACCGAGTGGCTGCGCAGCGTGCTGTTCACCGGCTATGCCTGGGATCCGCTCGGGGTGATGTGGCTTCCCGCGATCGGCATCGCGCGGCTGTCGGCGTGGATCGGCACCTATGCGCTGTCGGGCGTGACGATCGTCGCGGCGGGATCGCTGTGGATGCTCGGACTTCGCCGCTTCGCGATGCCCGCGATCGTCGCCCCGCTGCTCGCGTTCGCCGCGCTGTCGGCGCTGTGGACCGACGCCCCCGCCGCCCCCGCCAACGCCCCCCGCGTCCGCGTCGTCCAGCCCGATATCGGCCAGGAGGATCGCAGCGAATCGGACGGCGAACGTGTGCTGTCCGCACTCGAAAAGCTGTCGGGCACCCCCGGCGCCACCCCCCGCCTCGTCGTCTGGCCCGAGGGCGTGGTGCGCGACTATCTCGAGGATGGCTATCCCTTCTACGCCTATGACTGGTCGAGCCCGGCCTATCTGCGCCGCCGGATCGCGCGCCTGCTCGGCCCCGACGACATATTGCTGACCGGCGGCACCTCGCTGTCGTTCGACCGCGAGGACCGGATCGCGGGCGCGACCAATTCGGTGTTCGCGATCGACGCACAGGCGCGGCTGCGCGGTCGCTACGACAAGGCGCATCTCGTCCCCTACGGCGAATATCTGCCGATGCCGTGGCTGCTGAAACCGCTCGGGCTCGCGCGGCTCGTCCCCGGCGACATCGACTTCACCTCGGGCGACGGGCCGGGCAACCTGACGCTCGCGGGCTTCGGCTCGATCGGCATCCAGATCTGCTACGAGATCATCTTCTCGGGCCAGACGGTCGACCGCGCGCACCGCCCGCGGCTGTTGTTCAACCCCTCGAACGACGCCTGGTTCGGCAGCTGGGGCCCGCCGCAGCATCTGGCGCAGGCGCGGATGCGCGCGATCGAGGAGGGGCTGCCGATCGTCCGCGCGACCCCGACCGGCATCTCCGCGATCATCGCCGCGGACGGCCGCCTGCTCGCCACCGTCGCGCACGAGACCGCGGGCGCGGCCGAGCTGCCGATGCCGCCCGCGCTGCCCGTTACGCTGTTCGCGCGGCTCGGCAATCTGGCGGCGGGGCTGGTCATGGCGGCGATGATCGCCTTGGCCGTTGCCCTGCGCCGCCGCGAACGCTAGAAGGACATATAAAGCTTTCCTTATATGATGCTCCGCGGTGCCCCACCGCCGGGCCTTTTGCGAAGAGGTTTCATGCGCAAGTCCTTTCTCTTCACCTCCGAGTCGGTCTCCGAAGGCCATCCCGACAAGGTCGCCGACCAGATCAGCGACACGATCGTCGACCTGTTTCTCGCCAAGGATCCCGAGGCACGCATCGCCTGCGAGACGCTGACGACCACGCAACTCGTCGTCCTCGCCGGCGAGATCCGCGGCAAGGGCATCTATGAGAACGACCAGTGGGCCGACGGCGTGCTCGACGAGATCGAGGCGGCCGTCCGCAACACCGTCAAGGAAATCGGCTACGAGCAGTCGGGCTTCCACTGGAACGAGTTCCGCTTCGAGAACAACCTCCACGGCCAGTCCGCAGAGATCGCGATGGGCGTCGACGAGAGCGGCAACAAGGACGAGGGTGCCGGAGACCAGGGCATCATGTTCGGTTACGCGACCGACGAGACGCCGGGCCTGATGCCCGCGACGCTCTACTACAGCCACAAGATCCTCGAGCGGATGGCCGCCGATCGCCATTCGGGCGCAGCCCCGTTCCTCGAGCCCGACGCCAAGAGCCAGGTGACGCTCGCCTATGAGAACGAGAAGCCGGTCCGCGCGACCGCGCTCGTCGTCTCGACCCAGCACGCGCCGGGCTATTCGGAAAAGGGCAAGAATCCCGATCCGGCCAAGTACGCCGAGCTGCGTGACTATGTCATGGGCGTGTTCACCGACGTGCTGCCCGCGGGCTTCATCTCGGACGAGACCGCGATCTACATCAACCCGACCGGCGCGTTCGAGATCGGTGGCCCCGACGGCGACGCAGGCGTCACCGGCCGCAAGATCATCGTCGACACGTACGGCGGCGCAGCCCCGCATGGCGGCGGCGCGTTCTCGGGCAAGGATCCGACCAAGGTCGATCGCTCGGCCGCCTATGTCGCACGCTATCTCGCCAAGAACGTCGTCGCCGCCGGGCTTGCCCGCCGCTGCACGATCCAGCTGAGCTACGCGATCGGCATCGCCGAGCCGCTGTCGGTCTATGTCGACACGCACGGCACCGGCACGGTCGAAGAGGCCAAGCTCGAGGCGGTCCTGCCCAAGCTCGTCCGCCTGACGCCCAAGGGCATCCGCGAGCACCTCAAGCTCAACGCGCCGATCTACAAGAAGACCGCGGCGTACGGCCATTTCGGCCGCGAGCCCGAGGGTGACAGCTTCACCTGGGAGCGCACCGATCTGGTCGACAAGCTGAAGGCCGCAACCGCCTGACGCACTTCGCCGAATAGGTGATACAGAAAAGCCTCCTCCGGACCGTCCGGGGGAGGCTTTTTTATGTCCGCTACGCCGGATCGGAAACGATCAGCCAGGTGGCGACCGGTCGGCCCCCGCCGTGTCGCCGACCATCGGCGCGCTCGCGCGCTGCCGATGCCGTTGCTCGGTCAGGATCTGCCACGACGCCAGGAACAGCGCCGCGACCAGCGGCCCGACGACGATGCCGCTCAGGCCGATCAGCTCGATCCCGCCCAGCGTCGTGACCAGCACGACGAAATCGGGAATCCCCGTGTCGCGCCCGACCAGGATCGGCCGCAGGATATTGTCCGCCATACCGATCACGACGACGCCCGAGATGATCACCACCAGCCCCTGCCAGATCGCAGTGGTCGCGAGCAGATAGACCGCGACCGGGACCCAGACGATCGCCGGCCCGAGCGCGGGCAGCAGCGAGGTCAGCGCCATCAGCAGGCCCCAGAGCAGGGCCGCGGGCAGCCCGACGATCCAGAAGGTCGCCGCACCCAGCCCGCCCTGGACCAGCGCGACGATCACCGTGCCCTTGATTGTTGCACGCACGACCGACACGAACTTGTCGACCAGCGCGGCGGTGACCGACCGCTCGAGCGGCAGCGCGTCGCAGATCTTGGGCCCGATCGTCTCGCCGTCGCGCAGCAGGAAGAACATCACGTACAGCGCGATACCGAAGGCGAGCAGGAAGGCGGCGGCGTTGCGCCCGATCGACAGCGCCTGGCTGGCGATCGTCCGCACGCTGTTGCCCATCGTCTGCGACAGCCGCGCCTGGATCCGCTCGATCGAATCGAACCCGGCCTTGTCGAGCAGCGTCTGCAGACGCGTCGGCAGCGCATCATGCACCTGGTTGAAATAGGCGGCGAAATTGATCTCGCCATTCTGGATGCGGGTATAGACCGTGCCCGCCTGGTCGACGATCATCCCGCCGATGATCATGCTCGGCACAACGACCGCGAACAGGATGATCAGCAAGGTCAGCGCGGCGGCGGTGTTGCGACGCGTCGGCATCCGCTCGAGCAGACGCTGGAACAGCGGCTGGAACAGGATCGCGGCGAGCGCGGCCCAAAGCAGCGCCAGGGCGTACGACCAGACGACCACGACAAGCGCGATCGTGATCACCACCAGGAATATCAGGAATCCGCCCGTTTCGAGCCGGCGCCGGTTGATCATCATGCATCCCCCCCAACATCGTCGGTCGGCCCCAGGCGCCGCCGACGATACCGCCCCCGCCCGAATCGGCGGGGACGGCATCATTGTACTTAGCGCAGCGCGGCGCTGCCGTTGACGAGGGCCGCCTTCTGCTCGTTCGACATCGCGGCGGCGTTCACGTCCGCGTCGTCGACCGCCTCGCCCTGCTTCTCGCCCTGATCGCGAACCGCCTCGGCGCGATCCTCGAGATTGTCGGCAGCCGCCTCGAGCGCGTCGGCACGGTTTTCCGCGGCGCCCTCGACCTGGCTGCCCAGCTTGTCGTCACCCTTGCCGCCACAGGCTGCGAGCGGAATGGTCAGCGTTGCGAGCATGAGCGCGGTAGCAATGGTCTTCATGAATAAATCCCTCTTGTGAGGCCATCCAAACCGTCACGCAGGCGGAACGGTTCCCTCGGCCCTGTTCGGTACCGTCGCGGGGTCGTGATCCGCGGATCTTTCCGTGTTTTCAGTGACATGCTCGACGACCGGCGCGACTCGGTCGAACAGCGCGCTGACCGCCGCCTCGGCGATCCAGCCGACCGCCGCGCCGACGACCAGGTCGGACAGATAATGCTTGCCGTTGACCGGCTGCGCCGCCGCCACCGCGACCGTCGCCAGCGCCGACGGCATCGCCGCGCCGTCGATGTCACGCGACGCCGCACGCGCGACCGCCACCGCGCCTGCGGTATGGCCCGACGGGAAGGACGTCTGCTTGTGGTCCTGGCTGTCGCCCGTCTCGAACCGCGCCTTGCCGGTGTCGAGCGCATGGCCCGGCCGCGTCCGGTCGACCGAATGCTTGATCACCGATTTCGCCGCGGTCGCCGCCAGATGCGAGGCGAGCATCCGCGCGCCGCCGCGGATCAGGTCGGGCCGCCGCGCGACCAGCCCGATCACCAGCGTGCCGATCGACGTCGCGATCAGCTGCGGCTGGTCGGCGACCTCGGCGAGGAAGCCGGTCGCCTTCACCACCGGCGCGTCGCGGTGTTCGGCCAGTTTGTAGGTCGCCTTGCGGTCCGCCTCGGCGATCTTGGCCGCCGCACTCTTGCTCTTGCCCGTCATCATCAGTCCTTCTGTCGCATTTCGCCGCGCACCTGCGCATGCGCCAGCAGCGCGAACACCCCCGCACCACCGACGAGATTCCCCATGATCGCCGGCAGCAACAGTCCGGCAAAGGTCCGGACCAGATCGACATGCCCGGTGAACAGCAGCAGGAACGCCTCGTCCGATCCGACGATCGAATGGCTGAACCCGCCGATCGCCACCACATAGGTCACCGCGAAGATCACCATTAACGCCTCGCCGCGCGCATTGGGCAGCGACCAGGCAAGGATCGCGATCATGAACCCGGCCGGGATCGCGTTGACGAACGTCGCCCAGGCACCAAGTTCGGTGATCCGCATCGACACCGCGATCATCGCTTCGCGCAGCTCCGCCCCGCCAAGTACTCCGCCCGCGATCGCCGCCGCGGTCAGCGCGGTGCCGAGCAAGTTGGCGCCCAGCACGATGCCCCACAGCCGCAGCGTCCGCCGCAGCGCCCAGCGCGACGGCTTGGTCACCAGCGGCAGCATCGCACTGATCGTGCTCTCGGTGAACAATTGCATCCGCCCGAGAATGACGACCAGGAACCCCGCCGGATAGCCGAGCGACACGACCAGCTCGCGCCACGGCGTATCGGGCAGTGCGGCGTGGAGCGCACCCTCGGCGACCAGCGACGCGGTGATCGCGAGCCCCGCCGCGAGCGCGGAGAAGAACAGCGAGACCCCCGGGCGCGCGAGTTCCTCCTCGCCCGCCTCGCGCACCGCGCGGTGGAGATCGCCCGCGTCCGCCGCCTTCAGGTCCTCGACGTCCTGCTCGGGCCCCTCGGGCGCGGACCCGGTGTCCGACGTGGTGGTGCTGTTTTCGGCCATTACGGCCTTGTAACGGACCGCTACGTGCTTTGCTCCCGCGCAATCGACCGCTAGAGCGCGCGGCGATGAACGATCCCGCCACCATTCGCCGCCTCTATGGCCGTCGCCAGGGCCACAAGCTTCGCCAGGGCCAGTCCGCGCTCGTCGAGGAGATGCTCCCGCGTCTGTCGGTTCCCGAGACGGGGATCGTCGACGCCGCGACCCTGTTCGGCGACGACCGCCCGCTGCATGTCGAGATCGGCTTCGGCGCGGGCGAGCATCTCGCCGGCCAGGCCGCGGCCAATCCGGATGTCGGCTTCATCGGCTGCGAACCGTTCCTCAACGGCGTCGTCGGCGCGCTCGGCCATATCCGCGACGGCGGGCTGACCAATGTCCGGCTCTATATGGGCGACGCGCTCGAGGTGATCGAGCGGCTGCCCGATGCCAGCCTCGACCGGCTCTACCTCCTCCACCCCGATCCCTGGCGCAAGGCGCGCCACGCCAAGCGGCGCATGGTCAATCACGGCCCGCTCGACACGATCGCCGCCAAGCTGAAGCCGGGCGCCGAATTCCGGCTCGGCACCGACGATCCGACCTATTGCCGCTGGTCGATGATGATCATGGACCAGCGCCGCGACTTCACCTGGCAGGCGCGCACCCCGCAAGACTTCCTGACCCGCCCCGACGACTGGCCCGAGACGCGCTATGAGCGGAAAGCCCGGCGCCAGGGCCATGAGGTCTGGTATTTCCGCTATATCCGCGACTAGCGCCCGCCGCTGCGCCGCCACCAGCCGGCCAGCGCGCGACCCGCAATCGCGGGCAGCCCGGGCCTGAGCAACAGCCAGTCGCGGATCGGCGCGCCCTCCGTCGCGCCGATCACCCGCTTGTAGCCGCTGTCGCCTGCGCCCCAGTCGACCCTGGTCGCGCCGCGCGCCATCGCCGCGACCAGGTTGCGCCAGTAGAGCAGCTTGCCCGGCGAATGCTTGGCGAAGCGCGGGTCGTAGCTGTTGGCGATCGCGTAGATCAGCGCCCCCGTGTCGATGTCGAACGAGAAGGCCGCGGGCACGCCGTCGACGCGGAGCAGCGCCGCGCGGAACATCGCTGCGAGCACCGGATCGACCGCCGCTGCCTGCCAGAAGGCGAGATGCCCGTCGGTCGTGAACTTCATGTCGCGACGATCGGTCTCCTGCGCGACCCAGCTCGTCTGCTCGACCGCGCCCAGATCGGCGAACCGCGCCGGCCAGTCCGCCCCCGCCAGCGCCTGCCAGTCGAGCGCGCCATGCTCGGCCAGATGCTTTTCGTGAAAGCGGTTCTTGCGCAGCGTCGAGTTGCGCGGCCAGCGCTCGCCATCGACGCTCGGCACGAGGTCGAGCACCCAGGCGTCGCCGAGGTGCCGGTCGATCGCGCACCAGCCCGCCGCCCGCGCGCTCGCGATCAGCGCGCCCGCCGCCGGATCGCCGTCCCGGACCGGCCCGATCCGCAGGCCGTTGCACTGCGCAGATAGTCCGCGCAGCGCCGCCGCGCGTGCCGCCTCGCTCGCCCCCATCGCCATGCCGAAACTGCGGAACGGCCAGTAACAGCCCGGCACCGTCGCCAGTCGCAGCCACGCCGGGCCGAGCGCGACGAACGGCAACGCGATCGCCGCGACGCCGTCCTCCTCGACCACCAGCGTCTTCGCACGCCCGCCATAGGCACTCAGCGCGGCGGCATACCAGCCATAGCGCAGGAACCGGTGGCTCGGCGCCGCGCGCGCGGCGACCGCGTCGATCGCGATGCTCAAGCCCTCGACCACGCTTGCCTGCGCGCTCGGTGGCACCGGCACGCGGTCGGACAGGAGCATCGGTTTCGACATCGCACGCCCCCTAGCAGCAATCCCTTACCAGGTAGTGCAGGATCGCACCGGGCGCCGCGGGGCTTCAGGGCGGGGGCGGGATTGACTTCCCTCCGGCGCGGTTATTCCGCATGGTGATCAGGATGATACCGCTTCCCGCCGTTTCGACGATCGCGCAGACGATCCAGCTGTCGCTTGCGCCCGTCTTCATGCTCGCGGGCATCGGCCAGCTGCTCAACGTGCTCGCCGGTCGCCTCTCGCGCGTGATCGACCGCGCCCGCCAGCTCGAAAAGCTCCATCCCAGCAGCGCGGGGCCCGAACGCATCCGCCATATCTGGGAGTTGCGGCTGCTCGACCGGCGGATGACGATCATCAACGCCTCGCTCTTCCTCGCGGTGTCGAGCGCGATCATGACCTGTATCGTTATCGCGCTGCTGTTCATCGCCGAACTCGCCAAGTTGCACTTCGGGACCTATGTCGCGGTCTCGTTCATCCTCGCGATGATCCTGCTGATCGCCGCCTTTGCCAGCTTCATGATCGAGGTGCGGATCTCGCTGGTCGCCTTCCGCATCCGCCCCGAACTGCTCGACAACCCCGAACTGCTCGACAAGCTGACATGACGCTCGAACACCGCCTGCTGCAGGGCGTCGTCGCGATCGCCTGCCTCCTGCCGCTGCTCGTCGGCGGTCAGGGGATCGTCCACGGCCCAGCCCCGTTCGGCCACCTCGCCGACGTGCCGCGCGATCTCGACAGCCATTTCCGCTATATCTCGGGCATCTTCTTCGCGACCGGGCTCGGCTTCCTCAGCTGTATCCCACATATCGAGACCAAGGGCCCGCGCTTCCGGCTGCTCGGCGGGCTGATCGTGGTCGGCGGCTTCGCGCGGCTCGTCTCGCTGATCGATGTCGGCATGCCGTCGCGCGGGCATGTGCTCGGGCTGGGCATGGAAATCCTCGTCGTGCCGCTGCTGACGCTCTGGCAGGCGCGCCTCGCCCGCCGGGCCCTTTCCAACGCCGGACCGAATCCCTAGACGACGCTTGACCATACCCGGTCCTCGAAAGGTCCAAGCATGCGTGAAGCCGCCATCGTCTCGACTGCCCGTACCGCCATCGGCAAAGCCTATCGCGGCGCGTTTAACGCGACCGAGGCACCGGTGCTCGGCGGACACGTCATGAACGCGGCGGTCGAGCGCGCCGGGATCGACCCCGCGCGCATCGACGAGGTGTTCTGGGGCGTCGGCAACCAATGGGGGACGCAGGGCGGCAATGCCGGACGCATGGCGCTCTTCGCCGGCGGCCTGCCCGAATCGGTCCCCGCGGTCACGCTTGACCGCAAATGCGGCTCGGGACTGACCGCGGTCGCGCTCGCTGCCCGCACGATCATCTGCGACGAGGCCGATGTCGCGCTGGCGGGCGGGATGGAATCGATCAGCTACACCGTGACGAAGGACGCGCCGCGCTACGTCAACCAGAGCGTCACCGCGCGCGAGCCCGCCGCCTATATCCCGATGATCGAGACCGCCGAGATCGTCGCGCGCAAATATGGCATCAGCCGCGAGGCGCAGGACGCCTATGCCGCGATGAGCCAGCAGCGCGCCGCCGCCGGCCTCGCCAGCGGCGCGTTCGCCGAGGAGATCGTCCCGATCACCGTCGAGAAGGCACTGTTCGACAAGCAGGGCACGCGCACCGGCAGCGAGAACGTCACGCTGAGCCAGGACGAGGGGATCCGCGCGGGCACCACTGCGGAGGCGCTTGCCGGGCTGAAGACGGTCTGGCCGGGCGGCGACTTTTCCAGCCCGGGGACCAGCGTCACCGCGGGCAATGCCAGCCAGCTCTCCGACGGCGCGTCCGCGCAACTGCTGATGGACCGCCGGACCGCGGAGGCCGAGGGCAAGGAGATCCTCGGTATCTATCGCGGCTTCCAGTCCGCGGGCTGCGATCCCGCCGAAATGGGCATCGGCCCGGTCTTCGCGATCCCCAAGCTGCTCGACCGCGCCGGGCTGACCGTCGCGGACATCGGTCTGTGGGAGCTGAACGAGGCGTTCGCGTCGCAATGCCTCTATTGCCGCGACCATCTCGGCATTGATCCCGAGAAGTACAACGTCAATGGCGGCGCGATCGCGGTCGGCCACCCCTTCGGCATGACCGGCTCGCGCCTCGTCGGCCACGCACTGATCGAAGGGCGCAAGCGCGGCGTCCGCTATGTGGTGGTCTCGATGTGCACCGCCGGCGGCATGGGCGCCGCGGGCCTGTTCGAGATCGTCTGACGTGACGGGGGGGGGAGGGTAACCCCGCCCCCACCCGTCATCCTGACGAAAGTCAGGACCCAGGGTAACGGGGTGCGGCGCATGTGGCTCTGGGTCCTGACTTTCGTCAGGATGACGGCGGGTATACAGGGCGACCCCTGTTCAGAATGACAAGGTCGTGCCCTGCGTATGCGTTTCCTCCTCCTCCCGGCACTAGCGCTGCTGGCCACCCCGGCCTCCGCCGCCCCCCAGAAACCCACCCCCGCGAAACCCGGCACCGTCCGCGTCCGCCTCACCACGTCCGAAGGCCCGATCACGCTCGCGCTCGACACGCGCCATGCCCCCAAGACCAGCGCGAACTTCCTCGCCTATGTCGATGACGGCCGCTTCGACGGCACCGATTTCTACCGCGCCGCGCGCAGCAAGAAGGCGCCCAAATTCGGCTTCATCCAGGGCGGCATCCGCACCGATGCGCGGCGCATCCTGCCCGCCTTCCCGCTGGAGACGACGACGCAGACCGGCATCCGCCATCTCGACGCGACGATCTCGATGGCGCGCGGCAGCGAGCCCGGCTCGGCGGGCGGCAATTTCTTCATCACCGTGGGCCCGACGCCCGCGATGGACGCGCGCCCGGGCTATCTCGGCTATGCGGCCTTCGGCCATGTCGTCGGCGGCATGGACACGGTCCGCCGCATCCTCGCCAAGCCGACCGGCGGCGGGCTCGACGCGTTCAAGGGCCAGATGATCCTCAACCGCGTCGCGCTCATCAGCGCCAAGCGTCTCGACGGCACGCCCCGCCCGACCAGCGGCCCGCGACCATGGCTGTTGAAGACCCGCCCCACCCCGCCACGGCCGCGCTGACGCCCCACGGTCCGGGACGTCAGTCCGCGAACAGCAGGACCGGCGTCTCGAGATACTTTTTCAGCCCCTGGACGAAGCTCGCCGCATCCCAGCCATCGACGACGCGGTGGTCGCAGCTGATCGACAGGTTCATCAGCTTCGCACGGACCACCTCGTCGCCCTTAAAGACGGGGCGTTCGACGATCTTGTTCGGCCCGATGATCGCGACCTCGGGCCGGTTGATCACCGGCGTCGTCGCGATCCCGCCGAGCGGCCCGAGCGAGGTGACGGTAATCGTCCCGCCACCCATCTCGTTCGGCGCGAGCTTGCCCGCACGCGCCGCCTCGGCAAGCCGCGTGATCTCGGTCGCGAGCTGCCAGACATTGCGATCCTGCGCGTCGCGGATCACGGGGACGGTCAGCCCCGCATCGGTCTGCGCCGCCATGCCCAGATGAATCGCGCCGTGCCGCGTCACCACGCCCGCCTCGTCGTCATAGCGCGCGTTGAGCATCGGAAAATCGGGGATCACTTTACAGATCGCGACGATCATCAGCGGCAGCATCGTCAGCTTGGGTCGCCCGCCGCGATTGGCGTTCAGATCGGCGCGCATTGCTTCCAGCGCGGTGACGTCGATCTCGTCGACATAGGTGAAATGCGGGATCGCGCGCTTCGACGCGGCCATGTTCTCGGCGATCTTGCGCCGCATGCCGATGACCTTGATCGGCTGGTCCGCGCGCGCCCGCCTCGCCCCCGGCGCCTGATAGCCCTGCCCCGCGCCGTACCGCAGATACGCGTCGAGATCGGCATGACGGACCCGGTCGGACTCGGTCTTCACCGACGCCAGATCAATCCCCAGATCCCGCGCCCGCGCCCGCACCGCGGGCGACGCCAGCGCATGCGCCTTGGCAGCAGCGACCTGCTCGTCACTCCCCCCCGGCGAAGGCCGGGGTCCAGTTGGAGAGGTCGTCGTGATGACGGACTGCGCGTCGTTACCGGCGCCCCCCACCTGGGCCCCGGCCTCCGCCGGGGTGGTGGCGGTCGGCGTGTCGACCACCTCCTCGACCCCCGGATTCTCCGCCTCATACTGCTCGGCCGTCTCCGCCTGCGCCGCCGTCAACGGCGCCGCCACGACCTCGCCCCCGGCGTCGACCGCATCCGTCTCGATTACCACCAGCGCAGCCCCGATCGACACCTGATCGCCGACCTCGCCCGCCAGCTCGACGACGACGCCCGATACGGGCGACTCCATCTCGACCGTCGCCTTGTCGGTCATCATGTCCGCGACCGGCGAATCCTCCTCGACGCGGTCGCCGATCGCGACATGCCATGCGACGATCTCGGCCTCCGAGATGCCTTCGCCGATATCCGGCAGTTTGAAGGTAAAGCGAGCCATTATGCGTCCTTCATGATCTTCTTGAGGGCCTCGGTGATACGGACCGGCCCCGGGAAATAGGCCCATTCCAGGCTGTGCGGATAGGGCGTGTCGAACCCGGTCACGCGTTCGATCGGCGCCTCGAGATGGTAGAAGCACCGCTCCTGCACCAGCGCCGACAGCTCCGCGCCGAACCCGCTGGTCCGCGTCGCCTCGTGCACGATCATGCAGCGCCCGGTCTTCTTCACCGACGCCTCGATCGTCTCGATGTCGAGCGGGACGAGCGTGCGCAGGTCGACGATCTCCGCGTCGATCCCCGTCTCGGCGATCACCGCCGCGCAGACATGCACCATCGTCCCGTAGGCGAGGATGGTCAGCGCCTCGCCCGCCCGGACGATCTTCGCCTTGCCGAGCTCGATCTTGTAGTATCCCGTCGGCACTTCGCCGGCCGGATGCTTCGACCAGTTCTGCGACGGCCGGTCCCAATAGCCGTCGAACGGCCCGTTATAGATGCGCTTGGGCTCGAAGAAGAGCGTCGGGTCGTTATCCTCGATCGCCGCGATCAGCAGGCCCTTCGCGTCATAGGGCGTCGACGGAATGACCGTCTTGATCCCCGACATGTGCGTGAACAGCCCCTCGGGGCTCTGGCTGTGCGTCTGCCCGCCGAAAATGCCGCCGCCGAACGGCGATCGCACCGTGATCGGCGAGGTGAACTCGCCCGCCGAGCGATAGCGCAGCCGGGCGGCCTCGGACACGAGCTGGTCGAGCGCGGGATAGATGTAGTCCGCGAACTGGATCTCGGGGACGGGACGCAGGCCGTACGCGCCCATACCCACCGCGACGCCGATGATCCCGCATTCGGTGATCGGCGTGTCGAACACGCGCGTCTTGCCGTGTTTCGCCTGCAACCCCGCGGTCGCGCGGAACACGCCGCCGAAATAGCCGACATCCTCGCCCATCACGATCACGTTGGGATCGCGCGTCATCATGATGTCCATGGCGGAATTGATCGCCTGGATCATGTTCATCCGGCTGGTCTCGCCGCCGTCCGCTGTTTCGGACCCGGGTGCCTCGATCATGTCGCTCATGCCTTGCGATCCCATGGACGGCCGCTTGCCGTCTCCTCATCGAGCATCTGCTGACGCTGCTCCTTCAGATGCCAGGGCAGCTCCTCGAACACGCCGTCGAACAGCGATTCGAGCGGCTGGTGCAGCCCGTGGCCGAGGATGCCGTTCTTCTCGGCCTCCTTCTGCGCGGCCTTCACCTGCTCGGCGAGCTCCTTGTCCTGCGCGGCGTGGCGTTCGTCGTCCCATTCGCCGATCGCGATCAAATGGTCCTTCAGCCGCTTGATCGGGTCGCCGAGCGGCCACGCATTGGGCTCGCCCTCGCTGCGATACTGACCCGGATCGTCCGAGGTCGAATGCCCCTCCGCACGATAGGTGAAATGCTCGATCAGCGTCGGCCCCTGATTGGTCCGCGCCCGCTCGGCCGCCCAGAGCGTCGCGGCGTACACCGCCAGCGCGTCGTTCCCGTCGACCCGAAGCCCGGCAATGCCATAGCCGACCGCGCGCGCAGCAAAGGTCGTCGCCTCCGCGCCCGCAAAGCCCGAAAAGCTCGAAATCGCCCACTGGTTGTTGACGACGTTGAAGATCACCGGCGCGCGGTAGACCGCGGCAAAGGTGCACGCCGAATGGAAGTCGCCCTCAGCGGTCGATCCCTCGCCGCACCAGGTCGCCGCGATCCGCGTGTCGCCCTTCGCCGCCGACGCCATCGCCCAGCCCACGGCTTGCGGATATTGCGTCGTGAGGTTGCCCGAGATCGAGAAGAACCCGGCTTCCTTGACCGAATACATGATCGGCAGCTGCTTGCCGCCCAGCCGGTCCGCGGTGTTCGAATAGATCTGGTTCATCATGTCGACGAGGCTCCAGCCCCGTGCGATCAGCAGCCCCTGCTGGCGATAGGAGGGGAAGCACATGTCCTCGTAATCGAGCGCATAGGCCGCCGCGACCGCGACCGCCTCCTCGCCCAGCGCCTTCATGTAGAAGCTCGTCTTGCCCTGCCGCTGTGCGCGGAACATGCGCTCGTCGAACGCGCGGAGCAGCGCCATGCTGCGCAGCATACGGCGCAGCATATCGGGCGAAAGCTTGGGATCCCATGGCCCCACCGCATTGCCGTCATCGTCGAGCACGCGGACCAGCGTATAGGCCAGGTCGGTGAAATCGCTCGCCTTGTCCGCGGTATCGGGACGCCGCGCCTGCCCCGCGGGCGGCACGTCGACTTCGGCGAAATCGACCGGATCGCCGGGTCGAAACTTCGGTTCGGGCACATGCAGCGTCAATCCGGGTAGATTGCGCAGCGGCTGCGAATCGGCGCGAGGGTGCTCGCTGGCCATCGTCACTCCATCTCCATCGCCCGGCGGCGTACGCGCCGGATCGCTCTTCGCGGCCTTGTTATAAAATTTCAACGGCATTGGCGAGAGGGAGTTTTGCCCGGTTGCCGCATTCGCACCGGCCGCGTGCAACGCCGTGCGATCAATGCGATAACAGCACCCTGCGGACGCGGGCAGACACGGGCAGACAGGGGGAGGGACAGCGCGACATGCTGCAGGACTGGGACGCCATCGTCGCGATCGGATGCACGCTGCCGGGTGTCGAGCCGGGCACCAGCTACGGCCGGCCCGCACTCAGGTTCCGCGGCAAGACGCTCGCGTCGACCACCGCGCCCGATCCCGGCAGCTTCGTGCTCCATATCGGCCTCGACGAGAAGGACATCCTGCTCGACACCGACCCCGCGACCTTCTGGCAGACCGATCATTATGACGGCTGGCCGGCGGTGCTGGTCCGCTACGGCACCGGCGCGGGCGAGCGGATCGCGGATCTGCTCGCCCGCGCCTGGTGGGACCGCGCTACCGCGGCTCAGCGCAAGGCCTATGGCGAGCGCCCCTAGCCGGGTCGCGCGCTACTCTACCGTCTGCTCGATCACCCCGAAGATCGGGCGATGCCGGTCGTCCTCCGCCCAGATCCGCACCGTGTCGCCCTTTTTCAGGAACGGGGTCACCGCCGCGCCGCCCGCGATCGTCTCGATCGTCCGCACTTCCGCCAGGCAGGAATAGCCGACGCCGCCCTCGGCAATCGGCTTGCCCGGCCCGCCGTCCGCGCCGCGGTTCGACACGGTGCCCGACCCGACGATCGTCCCCGCGCCCAGCTTGCGCGTCTTGGCGGCATGCGCGATCAGCGTGCCGAAATCGAACGTCATGTCCTCGCCCGCCTCGGCGCGGCCAAAGGGCTGGCCGTTCAGGTCGACCATCAGCTTGCGGTGCAGCTTGCCGTCCTGCCACCAGTCGCCAAGCGACTCGGGCGTCACGAACACCGGTGAAAACGCGCTGGCGGGCTTGGACTGGAAGAATCCGAACCCCTTGCCCAGCTCGGCCGGGATCAGGTTGCGCAGCGACACGTCGTTGGTCAGCCCGACCAGCCGCACCGCCGCCAGCGCCTCGTCGCGGCTCGCCCCCATCGCCACGTCGCCGGTGACGACGACGACCTCGCCCTCCATGTCACAGCCCCAGCTCTCGTCGGCGAGCGGGATCGGGTCGCGCGGCCCCAGAAACCCGTCCGATCCGCCCTGATACATCAGCGGATCGTGCCAGAAGCTGTCGGGCATCTCGGCGGCGCGCGCCTGCCGGACCAGCGCGACATGGTTCACATAGGCGGAGCCATCCGCCCACTGATAGGCGCGCGGCAGCGGCGACGCCGCGTCATGCTCGTGGAACCGCCGCATCGGGATCATCTCGTGCTCGAGATCGGTCGACAGATTCTCGAGCATCGGCGCAAGCCGGTCCCAGTCGTCGAGCGCGGCCTGCAGCGTCGGCGCGATATGCGTCGCATCGGCATACCAGGCGAGGTCGTTCGACACGACGACGAGCCGGCCGTCACGGCCCCGGGCTGGATCTGCGTCCTTCAGGCTGGCCAGTTTCATTGCGGATCCTCTCAATGTTTTCACCACCCTACGCCCGCCCGCCGCAGGAAGTCGAGACCGACGGTTACGCGCGCATCCCGACCGCCCACTGATGCGTTATCCTTGCATCCCCCCGACCCCGGCGCCACACCTGGCCACCGCCTTCGAAAGCTCCGCCATGCCCCTCGACGCCATGCCCCTCGACATCGTCCGCGTGCCCGTCCTCAGCGACAATTACGCCTGGCTGATCCACGATCCCGACAGCGGCAAAACGGTCGCGCTCGACCCGGGCGAGGCGGACCCGGTGATCGCCGCGGCGACCGCGCGCGGCTGGCGGATCGATCAGGTCTGGACGACGCACTGGCATCCCGACCACACCGGTGGCAACGCCGCGATCCGCGCTCAGGGCGCGACCGTCACCGGCCCCGCCGCGGAGGCCGCGAAGATCCCGACGCTCGACCGCACCGTGACCGAGGGCGACGTCGTCTCGCTCGGCACGCACGCCGCGCAGGTGATGACCGTGCCCGGACATACCCAGGGCCATATCGCCTTCCACTTCGCCGACGACGCGGTGATCTTCACCGGCGACACGCTGTTCGCGATGGGCTGCGGCCGGCTGTTCGAGGGCACCCCCGCCGACATGTTCGCCAACATGCAGCGCTACGCCACGCTGCCCGACGAGACGCGCGTCTATTGCGGCCATGAATATACCCAGTCGAACGGCCGCTACGCGCTGGTCGCCGAGCCCGACAATGCCGCGATCCGCGACCGGATGGCCGAGGTCGACGCGGCCCGCGCGCGCGGCGAGGCGACCGTGCCGACGACGATCGGGCTCGAACGCGCGACCAATCCGTTTCTCCGTGCGACCTCGGCCGCCGAGCTCGGCGAACGCCGCGCGGCAAAGGATGCGTTCAAGGGCTGAATAGGCTATGCTGTACGCTTGGGGGCGCGAAGGAAACCGCATGCGCATCATGACACGCTTATCGCTGCTCTGCCTGACGATCGCCGCCACCGCCTGTACGGCCACCCCGCGCGAACAGGCGCAGATCGCGCAGCGCGAAACCGAAACGCAGCAAAAGCTCGCGACCGCGCTCAAGGGGCTGACCCCCGGCGAGCCGACCCTGTGCCTCAACGCCCTCGGCCAGAAACAGGTGACCAGCTACGGCTCGACCTTCCTCTACCGCGTCAACAACGGCACGATCTACCGGACCGAGACCAATGGCGGATGCGGCGATCTCGACCGCAACATCCTGATCACGCGGACGCCGACCGGCCAGCTCTGCCGCGGCGACATCGCCAACACGATCGACCGCGCCAGCCGCTTCCCCAGCGGCAGCTGCAGCTTCGGCGAATTCGTCCCCTATCGGAAGGTTCGGTGAGGATGCCGCGCTCCGGCCGGATAGCCGCCCTCGCCGCGCTCGCGCTGACGCTCGTCGCCGGCCGCGACGATCCACTCGCGGGGCGCATCGCCGGCGCGCCGGTCCGCTGCATCGGCATCGGCCTGGTCCAGGGGCCGACGATCCTCGACGCGACCACCATCCTCTATCGCCAGTCGGGCAAGCGCGTCTGGCGCACCGGCCCGGTCGGCCCCTGTCCGCAATTGCGCCCGCTGTCGACGATCATCGTCGACATCTATGGCGGCCAGCTCTGCCGCAACGACCGGTTCCGGCTGATCGAACCCGGCCTGTCGATCCCCTCCCCCTCCTGCCGCTTCACCGACTTCACCCCCTACGACAAACCCTGACGCCCGGCCGCCCCGGATGATATGTTGCATCATGGCAACAACCCGCCGCCCAATTTTCCGCAGCTGCGAACATGTGCTTTGATATGATACATCATTCGCGCTAGGCGGCAGCTCCGGGGTTCAAGGAGCGTTTCTATGCGTAAGACTTTCATCGGGATCAGCGCGCTGGCGGTCTTCGCCGCGACCGCTGCGACCGCCCAGACCGACACGACGCCGACCGGCGCACCGGCCGATACGCCTGCCGCAACCCCAGCCCCGACCCGCACCCCGCGCGCCGCCGCCGAGATTCTCGTCACCGCCCCCGTCCGCCAGAGCGAGACCGACGTCCTCCAGGGCACCTCGATCCTCTCGGGCGCCGAGCTCACCCGCAACCTGCGTCCCACCATCGGCGAGACGCTCGCGCGCCAGCCCGGCGTGTCCGCCACCTCGTTCGGCCCCAGCGCCTCGCGCCCGATCCTGCGCGGCTTCCAGGGCGAGCGCATCCGCGTGCTGACCGACGGGATCGGCTCGATCGACGTCTCGAACACCTCGGTCGATCACGCGGTCATCATCGACCCGCTGCTCGCCGAGCGGATCGAGGTGCTGCGCGGCCCCTCCGCGCTGCTGTTCGGCTCGTCCGCGGTCGGCGGCGTCGTCAATGTCATCGACACGCGCATCCCGCGCAGCGTCCCCGAAAACGGCTACCGCGTGAACGGCATCGCCAGCTACGGCTCGGCCGCGAACGAGCGCTCGGGCGGCGCCGCCGGCGACGTCGCGGTCGGCCAGCACCTCGTCCTCCACGCCGACGGCTCCTATCTGAAGTCGGGCAATCTGCGCACCGGCGGCAACATCCTGTCGTCGCAGGCGCGCGCCGCCGCGCTCAGCCAGGTCGGCCTCCCGCAGGACACCGACGAGCCGATCGACTTCGCCGGCTCCGCCGCGCTCCGCGGCAAGCTGCCCAACACCCAGTCCGAGACCTGGACCGCGGGCGTCGGCGCGTCGATCATCACCGATGGCGGCAATCTCGGCGTGTCGTACAGCCATTATGACAGCCTCTACGGCGTGCCGATCCGCTATGCGACCGCGGTCGGCCAGGAGCAGGAGGCGCCCCGCCTCGACGTCGTCCAGAACCGCGTCGACCTGCGCGGCGAGATCAACACCGGCGGCGGTTTCCTCGACAAGATCCGCGTCCGCGCGGGCCACGCCACCTATCGCCATTTCGAGCTCGAACCCGATGGCGGCGTCGGCACCGCCTTCTTCAACAACGGCACCGAAGGCCGGATCGAGCTGGTCCAGGCCAATCGCGGCGGCTGGCAGGGCGCATCGGGCGTGCAATATTTCAACCGCCTGTTCGACGTGAACGGCGACGAGGCCTTCCTGCCGCGCAACGAGACCAACCAGACCGGCCTCTTCACGCTCCAGCAATATAGCGCCGGCGCGTTCCGGGCCGAGGGCGGGCTGCGCTACGAGACGACGTCGCTCTCCGCCAAGACGCCGCTCGACGATCTCCGCTTCTTCCGCGGCAGCCGCAGCTTCGACGCGGTCTCGGGCTCGCTCGGCGCCTCCTACGGCGTGACCGACGCGGTCCGCTTGGGCGTCAACCTCTCGCACACCGAGCGCGCGCCGTCCGCCGAGGAGCTGTTCGCGAACGGCGGCCATGCCGGCACCCAGGCCTATGAATTCGGCAGCCCCGATTTCAAGCTCGAGAAGAGCTGGGGCATCGAGGGCACGCTCCACGCGCATGGCGACGGCTTCAGCTTCGACGCGTCGGCCTATTACAACGACTTCTCCAACTATATCTCGGAGAACCAGGTCGCGCAGAGCGTCTGCCAGACCGCCGCCGATCCCTCGGGGCGCGAGGTCGACCTGCCCTGCTTCCAGTATCAGCAGGCCGATGCGCGCTATTACGGGTTCGAGGCCAATGCCTCGGTCCGGCTCGCGCAGATCGGCGGCTATGTCCTCAACGCCGACCTGCTCGGCGATTATGTCCGCGCGACGATCGTCGACAACGGCCCCGTGCCGCGCATCCCGCCAATGCGCGTACTCGGCGGGATCGAGGCGCAGGGCGACCGCGTCAACGGCCGGCTCGAGGTCGAGCACGTCTTCGACCAGGACCGCATCGCCGCGTTCGAGACGACCACCAACGGCTATACGATGGTCAACGCGACCTTGGGCTTCAACCCGTTCGGCAAGGACAGCAAGACCTCGATCCTGCTCAGCGCGAACAACCTGTTCGACGTCGAAGCCCGCCGCCACGCCAGCTTCCTCAAGGACTTCGCCCCCCTAGCCGGCCGCGACATCCGCGCCACCCTCCGCTTCGGGCTGTAACGCCCCCCAGAAAATGAGCACCACCCCGGCGAAGGCCGGGGCCCAGTTGGAGGGACCAGAGTAACCCCGCACCGCCCGCCCCCACGAAAGCCTACCCAACTGGACCCCGGCCTCCGCCGGGGTGGAAGCGATCGCGCGAACCAGCCCGGAGACGCGCCGCCCCCCGCCCCCTATACCCAACCCATGCTCCCCATCCTCTACAGCTTCCGCCGCTGCCCCTACGCGATCCGCGCCCGCAGCGCGGTCGTCGCCAGCGGCATCGCGGTCGAGCTCCGCGAGATCGTCCTGCGCGACAAGCCCGCCGCGATGCTCGCCGCCTCCCCCAAGGGCACCGTCCCCGTCCTGATCCTCCCCGACGGCCGCGTCATCGACCAGAGCCTCGCCATCATGCACTGGGCGCTGGCACTCGCCGATCCGCTCGACTGGCTCGCCGGAGCAGACGCCGACCTGATCGCGAACAACGACGGCGCGTTCAAGCATCATCTCGACCGCTACAAATATGCCGATCGCCACGCGACCGACCCGCTCGAGCACCGCGCCGCCGCCACCGCGATCCTCGCCGATCTCGACGCGCGGCTGGCAGCCACCGGCCACCTCGCCGGCCCCCGCGTCACCCTAACCGACATGGCGATCCTCCCCTTCGTCCGCCAGTTCGCGCAGACCGACCGCGGCTGGTTCGACACGCTCCCCCTCCCCGCGCTCCACGACTGGCTGGGCCGCTATCTCGCAAGCCCGCTCTTCGCCGCCGTCATGCCCAAATTCGCGCCGTGGCAGCCGGATGCGCCGACTGTCATTTTTCCAACATGATCCGCGGCTAGCGCGTCGCCGGGGGGCATTGCGACAGCATGAGCCGCGCGACGGCGATCACGGTCCACGGGGGTGGCCGCGATCGGCGCGCGCGGCTCGTCGGGTGCGTCCCTGTCGACACCAAGAAGATCATCCAGGGAATATCACCGTGACACGCACCCGTCTGACCACGTCGCTCCTGCGCGGCATCGCACCCGCGACATTGCTGCTCGCCGCACTGCCCGCCGCCGCCCAGGACACGACCACCGCCCCGGCTGCCACCCCCGCTGAAGACGGCCTCGGCGAGATCGTCGTCACCGCCGAACGCCGCTCGGAGAATCTCCAGCGCGTGCCGCTGTCGGTCGGCGTCGCCTCGGGCGATGCGTTGCGTGCGTTCCAGGCGGGTGGCGACGACACGCTGCTGTCGCTGTCGGGCCGCGTCCCCGGCCTCTATGTCGAGACGACCACCGGCCGCATCTTCCCGCGCTTCTACATCCGCGGTCTCGGCAACATCGATTTCTACCTCGGCGCGTCGCAGCCGGTCACGATCATCCAGGACGACGTGATCCTCGAGCATGTCGTGCTGAAGTCGAACCCGGTCTATGACGTCCGCCAGGTCGAGGTGCTGCGCGGCCCGCAGGGCTCGCTGTTCGGCCGCAACACGACCGCGGGCATCATCAAGTTCGACACGATCAAGCCGACCAACGATTTCGACAGCCGCGCCTCGGCCTCGGTCGGCACCTATGGCAGCGTCAGCGTCGACGCGGGCGTCGGTGGCCCGCTGATCAAGGACCTGCTGTCGATCCGCGTCTCGACGCTGCTCCAGCACCGCGAAAACTATGTCGACAACGTCTATGCCGGCGTCACGCAGGACAGCACCGCGACCCCGCGCAAGAACGCGATGGGCGGCTTCGACGACCGCAACGTCCGCGTCCAGCTCGCGCTGACCCCGGGCAACGCCTTCTCGCTTGACCTGTCGGGCCATGCCCGCTGGTATGACGGCACCTCGACGCTGTTCCACCGCGCCGCGCTGAAGAAGGGGTCGAACGACGTCCAGGCCGAACCGCGCAACATCGTCGCGCTCGACGAAGGCAATGACAATCCGCAGAGCTACACCACCTATGGCGGCTCGGTCCGCGCGACCTACGACTTCGGTCCTGCCGCGCTCACCTCGATCACCGCCTACGAGACGACCTCGGGCTTCAGCCGCGGCGACACCGATGGCGGCGCGGGCGCGAACTTCCCCGTGCGCGGCACGGCGAACGGCTTCGGCCAGTCGCAGGGCCAGATCCGCGATCTCGACCAGTGGTCGCAGGAGCTGCGTCTGTCGGGCACGCAGGGCGGGCGCTTCAACTGGCAGGTCGGCGGCCTCTATTTCGACACGCGCGACATCACCGATTTCTACCAGCGGACCTTCTTCCTGACGACCGCACAGCGCAACCCGAACAACTGGGTCCGCCTCCACGACGTCAACACCTCCTGGGCCGGCTTCGGTCAGATCAGCTACGAGCTGATGGACCGGCTGACGCTCACCGCCGGCGGCCGCATCACCGAGGACAAGAAGCGCACGCAGCTGCTCAAGCCCGTCCAGAATGTCGCCGGTATCAGCCAGTATCCGGCCAACTTCCGCACCGACGTCACGCTGAAGGCGACCAAGCCGAGCTGGGACGCGAGCCTCCTCTACCAGGCGAGCCCCGACATCAGCCTCTATTCGCGCATTGCACAGGGCTTCCGCGGGCCGACGATCCAGGGCCGCTCGGCGGTGTTCAACTCGGACTTCTCGACCGCCAATTCGGAGACGATCCTGTCCTGGGAGACGGGCATCAAGACCCGCCTGCTCGACAACACGCTCAGCCTCAACGCGACCGTGTTCGGCTACCGCGTCAACGACATCCAGCTCAACGGCAACGATCTCAACGGCAACGGCATCCTGTTCAACGGCAACAAGGCCGAGGCCTACGGCATGGAAGCCGAGGCGAACTGGAAGCCCGTTCCCAACCTCACGCTCGGCGCCGGGCTCAGCCTGCTCCACAGCGCGATTCGCGACAAGACGACCGAGGTGCAGATCTGCGCGCTCAATAACGCGGTCGTCTGCACGCCCTCCGCGGCGGTCCGTCCCGTCCCCGGCGCGTTCGGCACGACCTTCCTCGTCAAGATCGACGGCGAGCCTTTGCCCAATGCCCCTGAGTATAATGTCGACCTGACCGCACGCTACGACCAGCCGCTCGGCAATGGCGGTCGCGCGTTCATCGCGGGCGACTTCAACATCCAGGGCTATACGCAGTTCGTGCTCTACAAGACCAAGGAGTTCACCGCGAACGGCAACTTCGAAGGCGGCCTGAAGATCGGCTATGCCGCGCCCGACGATGCCTATGAACTCGCGGTGTTCGCGCGCAACATCACCGGCGAGAAGAACCTGAAGGGCGTGATCGAGAACTACATGGCCGCGGTGTTCAACGAACCGCGGATCATCGGCGTCTCGCTCAGCGGCAAGTTCCGCTGATACGGCCGGCGTGGCGGTAACCCCGCCACGCCATTCCCTTGCGGATCGTGGCGGTTCATCCGCCACGCCACCTTTGCAGAGCGTCTGGCGCTCGCGCGCGGTGCGTGTCAGACATCGGGTTTGACCTTGCCCGAGGACCCGACCGATCCGTCAGATCGCTGCCCTGCCCTACCGGATCACCGCCGACGGATCCGCCGAGATCCTGCTCATCACCTCGCGCGAGACGCGCCGCTGGGTGATCCCCAAGGGCAATCCGATTGCCGGCCTCGCCTCGCACGAGGCGGCGGCGCAGGAAGCGTTCGAGGAAGCCGGGATTCGCGGCATCCCCTGCCCCAGCGCGGTCGGCGATTTCTGCTACGACAAGCGGCGCCGCAGCGGGCGTCTCCGGCCGATGATCGTCAGCGTCTATCCGATGCAGGTCGTCGAACAGGTCGCGGACTGGCCCGAGCGGGATCAGCGCGAGACACGGTGGTTTCCGCCTGATAAGGCCGCCGCCGCGGTCGACGAGCCCGAACTCAAGGCTCTGATCCGAGGATTCCGAAAGCCACCGATCCCGGTGGCGTTCGAACAACGCGTGCTGCCGGTGCTGCGGTCACGAATGAGGAGGCGTTTTCCGATGCTGGGCTGGTTCCAGGCACTCATGCCCAAGCAGGGGCGGTTCTTCGAGCTGTTCGACGCGCATGCCGCGACGCTCGTCGCGGGCGCCGACGCGCTCGCCCGGCTGCTCCACGGCGAAGGCTCGATCGAAAGCCAGATCGCCGAGATCGTGCGCCGCGAACACGAGGCCGACGACATCACGCGCGAGGTCCTGCAGGACGTCCGCCGCGTGTTCGTGACGCCGTTCGACCGCAGCGCGATCACCGACCTGATCGGCGTGATGGACGATGCGATCGACCAGATGAACGGCACCGCCAACGCGATCGCGCTCTACGAGGTGACCGAATTCGCGCCCGAGATGCGCGACATGGCGGGGATCATCGTCGAGGCCGCGCGGATCACCGCCGAGGCGATCCCGCTGCTCCGCTCGCTCGGCAGCAACGCCGGCCGCCTCCACGACCTGACCGCCCGGCTGATCCAGATCGAGGGTCATGCTGACGACATCCACGACACCGGCCTGCGCGCGCTCTTCGCCGCGTCGAAGAGCCATGCCGACCCGATGGCCTTCATCATCGGCCGCGAAATCTATTCGAGCCTCGAAAAGATCGTCGACCGCTTCGAAGACGTCGCCAACGAGATCCAGGGACTCGTCATCGACCATGCGTGACGTGCTTCGCGGGCGTGCAGCGGATCGCGCGCGCCCTTCCCGTTCCCCCGCGAAGGCGGGGGCCCAGGAATTCCATCCACCACGCCGATTGGTACCCTGGGCTCCCGCCTTCGCGGAAGAACAGATAGGTTGGGGTGACCCGGCACCGGCAGGCATCCCCGCATGATCCTCTCGCTTCCGGTCCTCATCGGCCTGATCGGCATCGCGCTGCTGTTCGATTTCCTCAACGGGCTGCACGACGCCGCGAACTCGATCGCGACGGTCGTCTCGACGCGTGTGTTGAAACCCCAATATGCCGTGCTCTGGGCGGCATTCTTCAACTTCATCGCCTTCGCCGTCTTCGGCCTCCACGTCGCGCAGACCGTCGGCACCGGCATCGTCCATGCGCAGGTGATCGACGCGCAGGTGATCTTCGCCGCGCTCATCGGCGCGATCGCGTGGAATGTCATCACCTGGGTACTCGGCATCCCCTCGAGCAGCAGCCATGCGCTGATCGGCGGGCTGCTCGGCGCGGGCGTCGCCAAGATCGGCTTCGGCGCGATCGTCTGGAGCGGCGTGATCAAGACCGTCAGCGCGATCTTCGTCTCGCCCGCGGTCGGGCTGCTGCTCGCGCTGCTGCTCGTCCTGCTCGTCGCCTGGACCAGCCTCAAGCTCACCCCGCTCGGCGTCGACAAGCGCTTCCGCAAGCTCCAGCTGATCTCCGCCGCGCTCTATTCGCTCGGGCACGGCGGCAACGACGCGCAGAAGACGATGGGGATCATCGCGGTGCTGCTCTATTCGCAGGGGCTGCTCGGCGGCGAGTTCCACGTGCCCTTCTGGGTCGTGCTGTCCTGCCAGGCGGCGATGGCGCTCGGCACGCTGTCGGGCGGCTGGCGGATCGTCCACACCATGGGGTCGAAGATCACCCGGCTGACGCCCGCGCAGGGCTTCTGCGCGGAGACCGGCGGCGCGATCACGCTGTTCGCAGCGACCTTCTGGGGTGTGCCGGTCTCGTCGACGCACACCATCACCGGCGCGATCGTCGGCGTCGGCGCCGCGCGACGCCTGTCCGCGGTGCGCTGGAACGTCGCCAGCAACATCATCATCGCCTGGACCGTGACGCTGCCCGCCGCCGCCGCGATCGGGGCGGCGACCTATTGGCTGACCGGGCTATTTATCTGATAAATGCAAACGCTTACGGTCTGTTAAGCATGATCGGAGGGCAATTGCGCAACCGCTGATGCGGTACGCTTGCGGGATGTTCTCGCGCTCTCCCGCCATTTCCCTCCGCGATCATCCCGACGCCACGAGCCTCGTCCTGTTCGGGCTCGTCGAAAGCGACGAGGATGCGTGGAGCGCCGCGCAGCATGTCCGCCTCGCCAAGGTCGGCGCGGTCTGGCCGGTCGCGCTGATCGCGCACCTCGTGGCCGCGGCGATCGTCTTCGGCGTCTCGCTGGCGGCACGGCCGGCGCTGATCGCGGCGGTGGCGGTGCATGCGGGCGTGATCGCTCTGCTGTCCGGCGCGGCCTTTGCGACGGTGCGCAGCAGGACGCTGCGTGAATGGCCGATCCATCGCCGCAACGCGGTGCTCGCGACCTGCGCCGCCGGGCTCTCCGCCGCGCTCCTGTCCTTGCTCTGGGTCACCGTCGAGCTGCCGGGCGGGCCGATCGAGCTCGCCGGGCTGGTCGCGATCGTCGGCGCGATCAGCGTCACCGCGATCACCCTCTATGCCGTGCGCGCCGCGACCCTGGGGTTCGGCATTGGCCTGGCGCTGATGCTGACCTTGCTGTCGGGCGTGGGGATCGCGCCGGTCGTCGCGATCGCCGCCTTTGCCGGTTTTGCCGCGGTCGCCTACCGGATGGCGCGGATCGACTATGCGCTCGCGCTCGATCATGCGGACCAGTCGAGCGAGGGCCGGCTCGCGATGAAGCTGATGGCGGAGTTCGAGAATTACGGCCCCGGCTGGTTCTGGGAAGCCGACCGGCGCGGCCGCATCACCTATATCTCGCCAAAGATGGCGCACGCGCTCCCGCCGCCGTCGGACCCGGAGGAGGGGTGCGACCCGTCGTCCGGGCTGGTCGGCTGCATCCTCACCGACCTGTTCCGCATGGACAGCGACGCGCCCGGCACCGAACGCACGCTCGCCTTCCATCTGTCGTCGCGCACCTCCTTCTCCGACTATTCGGTCTGCGCCGCCGCCGACCCCGCGCCCGAGCGCTGGTGGTCGATGTCGGGCCGACCGGTGATCGACGAGATCGGCCGGTTCCAGGGCTTTATCGGCACCGGCTTCGACCTCACCGAAAAGCGCAAGGCCGATGCCGAGATCAACCGCCTCGCGCTGTTCGACGGGCTGACCGGGCTCGCCAACCGCCAGCGGATGCGGCTGTCGCTCGACAAGACGCTCGCGCAGCAGGCCGGGCCCTACCGGCCGACCGCCTTGTTCCTGATGGATCTCGACCGGTTCAAGGCGGTCAACGACACGCTCGGCCACCAGGCGGGCGACCTGCTGCTCAAACAGGTCGCGCAGCGGCTCACGCGCGTGGTCGGTGACGCAGGGCTGGTCGGCCGGCTCGGCGGCGACGAATTCCAGGTCGTCCTGCCCGGCGTCGACAACCGCGACACGCTCAGCACCCTGTCGCGCGAGCTCATCCTCGCGCTGTCGCAACCCTATTTCATCAGCGGCGCGTCGGTCTCGATCGGCTGTTCGATCGGCATCGCGATCACGCCGCAGCACGGCAAGGATTCGGAGACGCTGATCCGCAATGCCGATCTCGCGCTCTATGCGGCCAAGGCCGATGGCCGCGGCGTCCACCGCTTCTATTCGGACGACATGCTGGCGGGGGCGAAGTCGCGCAAGCAGCTCGAGGACGATCTGCGCATCGCGGTCACCGAAGGCGCGTTCCACCTCTGCTACCAGCCCGTCGTCAGCACCAAGTCGACGCGGATCGTCGGCTATGAGGCGCTGATCCGCTGGAACCACCCGACGCGCGGCCCCGTGTCGCCCGCCGACTTCATCCCGATCGCCGAGGAATGCGGGCTGATCGAGGCGATCGGCACCTGGGTCCTGCGCACCGCGTGCAACGCCGCCGCGCGCTGGCCCGCCGATGTCCGCGTCGCGGTCAACGTCTCGCCGATCCAGTTCGCCAACCCCGCGCTCCCAGCCCTCGTCACCAGCGCGCTCGCCCAGTCCGGGCTGCCCGCCAACCGGCTCGAGCTCGAGATCACCGAGGGCGTCTTCCTCGACGAGAGCGCGTCCTCGGACCAGATGTTCAAGGCGCTCAAAGGAATCGGCGTCCGGCTCGCGCTCGACGATTTCGGCACCGGCTATTCGTCGCTCGGCTATCTGCGCACCGCGCCGTTCGACAAGATCAAGATCGACCAGTCGTTCGTGAAGGGCGCGGCCGAACCCGGCAACCGCAACGCCGCGATCATCAAGGCGATCGTCATGCTCGCCGACACGCTCGGCATGGAGACGACCGCGGAAGGCGTCGAGCTGCAGGACGAGATCGCACTCGTCCGCGATCTCGGCTGCAGCCATATCCAGGGCTATGTCTATGGCCGCCCGGTCCTCAACGAGGTGGTGATGGAACAGCTTGCCACCGCCGCGGGGGTGGCGACCGCCGCCGGGTTCAAGACCAGCCGGGCGCCGCGCGTGCGGATGCTGCGCTCGGCGCGGCTGCTGGTCGAGGACACGCTCGTCGATGTCCGCGTCCGCGACATCTCGACCAGCGGCGCGATGGTCGAGGGGCTGATGGTCCGCGGCGATCCGACCGGCGCCGGCGTCTCGATCGAGCTCGTCGACGGCCAGATGATCGGCGCGCAGATTCGCTGGCTGCGCGACGGCCGCGCCGGGCTCGCCTTCGATCATCCGGTCGATATCGAACGGCTCGGCCCACCGCCGCTGGTCCGCGGGATGCGCCGCGCGGGCTGACCGCGGGCGCGCGCGGCTCGCTCGAAAATATTTCGAAAGACGCGAAATCCGCTTGCGTATCGCGAACCCGGCGCAGATCCACGCGTCGCGCCGCCGCCGCCGCCTCGCGATACCCCCATCGACCCCGGGCAGGGCCGCAACGGGCCAACTAGCGGCTTGCACCCGCTGCGGGATTGGCACAGTATCTGGGGGCTACTTACAGCGGCAGGCCCTATCTCTGGTAGAACATGGTGCGCCCCTCGGGCTGCCACCCTGATTGTCGACAGGCGTGACCACGCGCTGCCGATCAGTTTTTGTTCTGCTTTTGATCTGCCCGATGATAGCATGGGATATGCTCCCGATTCGAACGATTACAGAATTTTAGGAGCGGTCTTTTGGATTTCAGAGACAGCAGCCGGGATAGCGACATGACGACCGACACCATCGAACAGACCCTCGACACGCCCGCAGCAGAGGCCCCCAAGGCGCCGCGTCAGGCGCAGGACAGCCATTCCGTGCGCGCGCAGATCTACCCGGTCGAAGTCGATCACAGCCGCGACGCGCTGCTGACCGAATTCGGCAAGGAGACGCTGAAGGACCGCTATCTGCTCCCGGGCGAGAGCTATCAGGACCTGTTCGTCCGTGTCGCCTCGGCCTATGCCGATGACGCCGGCCACGCGCAGCGCCTCTACGACGCGATCTCGAAGCTCTGGTTCATGCCCGCCACCCCCGTTCTCTCGAACGGCGGCACGGGTCGCGGCCTGCCGATCTCCTGCTATCTCAACTCGGTCCCCGACAGCCTCGGCGGCATCGTCGACACCTGGAACGAGAATGTCTGGCTCGCCTCGCGCGGCGGCGGCATCGGCACCTATTGGGGCAATGTCCGCGGCATCGGCGAGCCGGTCGGCCTCAACGGCAAGACCAGCGGCATCATCCCGTTCGTCCGCGTCATGGATTCGCTCACCCTCGCCATCTCGCAGGGCTCGCTGCGCCGTGGCTCGGCGGCCGTCTATCTCGACGTCTCGCATCCCGAGATCGAGGAATTCCTCGAGATCCGCAAACCCTCGGGCGATTTCAACCGCAAGGCGTTGAACCTCCACCACGGCGTGCTGATCACCGACGCCTTCATGGAGGCCGTGCGCAACGGCGAGGAATGGCATCTCCGCTCGCCGAAGGACCAGGCGATCCGCGCCACGGTCGACGCGCGCTCGCTGTTCCAGAAGCTCGTCGAGACGCGTCTCCAGACCGGCGAGCCCTACATCGTCTTTGCCGATCACGTGAACAAGGCGATGCCCAAGCATCACCGTGAACTGGGCCTCAAGGTCTCGACCTCGAACCTCTGCTCGGAAATCACGCTGCCGACCGGCAAGGATCATCTCGGCAACGAGCGGACCGCGGTCTGCTGCCTGTCGTCGCTGAACCTCGAAACCTGGGATCAGTGGAAGGACGAGAAGGGCCTGATCGAGGACGTGATGCGCTTCCTCGACAACGTGCTGCAGGATTATATCGACCGCCACGAGCCCGGCATGGAACGCGCCGCCTATTCGGCGGGCCGCGAGCGTTCGGTCGGCCTCGGCGTCATGGGCTTCCACAGCTTCCTTCAGGCACGTGGCATCCCGTTCGAGGGTGCGATGGCCAAGTCGTGGAACCTGCGGATGTTCAAGCACATCAACGCGCAGGCCAACGAAGCCTCGATGCAGCTCGCGATCGAGCGCGGGCCCTGCCCCGACGCCGCCGATGTCGGCGCGATGGAGCGGTTCAGCTGCAAGATGGCGATCGCACCGACCGCGTCGATCAGCATCATCTGCGGCGGCACCAGCGCGTGCATCGAGCCGATCCCGGCGAACATCTACACGCACAAGACGCTCTCGGGCAGCTTCTCGATCAAGAACCCGTATCTCGAGAAGATGCTCGCCGAAAAGTCGAAGAACTCGGACGCGGTGTGGAACTCGATCCTCGAACAGGGCGGTTCGGTCCAGCATCTCGACTTCCTCTCGACCGAGGAAAAGGACTGCTACAAGACCAGCTTCGAGATCGACCAGCGCTGGCTGCTCGAACTCGCCGCGGACCGCACGCCCTATATCGACCAGGCGCAGTCGCTGAACCTGTTCATCCCCGCGGACGTCGAGAAGTGGGACCTGCTGATGCTCCACTTCCGCGCCTGGGAGCTCGGCATCAAGTCGCTCTACTATCTCCGCTCCAAGTCGGTGCAGCGCGCCGGCTTCGCGGGCGGGGTCGAGGCGGACAACACCATCGACCTGCGTCAGATCGACGTCGAATCGAAGGACTATGACGAGTGCCTCGCCTGCCAGTAAACCCCCGACCCATCACCGTGGCGGGCCCGCCCGCCACCTGATCGAACAGCCTGTCGCGCTCCCCGCGCGACAGGCTTTTTCGTGGGCGCGCGGCCTAGGTCCAAAGCGGGCCGGTCTGCGGCTTGTCGCCCCCGTGCGCGCGGCCTAGCCCGGTCGCCGGGACAGCGCGCTGGGGGGCGTCGATGGGGACAAGGCTCGCGACGCGTCTGGCGATCATGCTGCTGGCCCCGGCCCTGACACTCGCGCCCGCCTCACCCGCCGCCGCCCGCCAGAGAAGCGCGCAGAAGACCGGCTTCACGCTCCCCCCGGGCAGCGGCAGGACCATCCTCCTGATCCGCCCGAGCATACGCGTCGGGGCGCGATCGACCGGCGGGATGTTCGAACCCAATGGCGACTGGACCGACCAGGCCCGCCGCAACATCGAAACCGCACTCGCCGCGCAGCAACAGGCGCTCGGCAACCGCGTGGTCGCCGCGCCCGTAGCGGACGGCGATGCGGCGCGGCTCGTGGCGGACTATGCCGCGCTGTTCGCCGCGGTCTCGCAATCGGTGATCCGCTATCAGTTCTTCGCCGGCGACCGGCTGCCGACCAAGAAACGGGCGACGCAGGCCGGGCGGTTCGAGTGGACGCTCGGCCCGGGGATCGCGCGGCTGCCCGGCGCGCGCGACGCCGATTACGCGCTCTTCCTCAGCACCAGCGACGCCTATGGCTCGACCGGGCGCAAGCTGCTGCAGATCGTCGCGATGCTGGGGCCCGGCATCCCGCTCAGCGCGGGCGAACATGCGGGCTATGCCGGGCTGGTCGATCTGCGGACGGGCGACCTGCTCTGGCTCAACGCCGACCGCGCGATGGGCGGCGACCTGCGCACCCCCGAAGGCGCCGCCCGCCGCGTCCAGCAGCTGCTCGCCGATTTCCCCGGCAGCACCCCCGCCCCCCGATGACCGTCACCGCGCTCGCCCTTGCCCTGCTCGCGGCCACCGCGCCGGCCCCGCCCCCCTATGCCGGCGCCTATCAACCGGTCGGCGTCGACGAGATCGGCGCCTGGGCCGAGGCGGACGAGGACGAACGGCAGCTCGCGCTGTCGCCGCTGCTGATCCGCGACGCCGCGCTCGACGCCTATGTCCGCCGCGCGCTCTGCGACACGGTCGGCGCGGCGCGCTGCGCCGGCGTGCGCGTCTATGTCCTGCGGGTGCCTTTGTTCAACGCAAGCATGGCGGCGAACGGGACGATGCGCGTGTTCAGCGGGCTGCTGCTCCGCGCGCGCAGCGAGGCCGAGCTCGGCGCGGTGCTCGGGCATGAATTCGGGCATTTCGAACGCCGCCACACGCTCGCGCAGTTCCGGGCGCAGCGCACCGGATCCGACCTGCTCGGCTGGGGCGCGGTGCTCGCCGCGATGGCCCCCGATGCCGATCTGCGCCGCCGCTTCGCCACGCTTGGCCGATCGGTCTACGGCGCGCTCTACCGCTTCTCGCGCGATCAGGAGCGCGAGGCCGATCGGCTCGGGATCGGCTATCTCAACGCCAGCCGCCTCCGCCCGCAGGCCGCCGCGCAGCTGTGGCAGAACGCGATCGCCGAGGCCGGGGCCTCCGCGGTTGCGCGCGGCGCGCACCGCCCCCGGCTCGACCGCATCGGCTTCTACGCCTCGCATCCGCCCGAGGCCGAACGCGCCGCCACGCTCGATGCGCTCGCCCTGCCCGACGCGGCGGACCGCGACGACGGCGCCGACCGCCATGCCGACGCGCTCGCGCCGTGGCTGCCGCTGTTCCTCGACGATCAGATCAAGCTCAACGATTTCGGCGCCAGCGCCTATCTGATCGCCGCCTGTGCCGCGCGCGGCTGGACCGCGGCACTCTGGCGCGCGCGCGGCGACCTGCACCGCGCCCGCGGCAACCCCCGCGACCTCGTCAACGCCGCGCACTTCTACGCGCAGGCCACCGCACTCGACCCGGGCCTCGCCGCCGCACAGCGCGGGCTGGGGCTGGCACTGGTCCGGACCGGTCGCCTCGCGGAGGGACAGGCCGCACTGCGCCGCTATCTCGCGCTCGACCCCGCCGCCGGCGATGCGGGCATGATCGCGGCCCTGATCGCCGCCCCGGAGGACCGCTGATGCGCTACCCGCTGCTCCCTGCCCTCCTCATGCTCCTGCCCGCGCCCGCCGATGCCAACGCCTATCGCGCGCAGGGCAAGCCGGTCCGCGTCGCCCGCACGATCACCGTCACCCCGCCGCGCGACTGGAACCAGCTTTCCGCCCGACCGGGCCGCAAGGCCGAGGTCTGGACACTCGACGGTGAGCGGCTCAACGCGGTCACGTGGTTCGGCGGGATCGCACCCGGCGAGGCGCTGCTGCGCGAACCCCGGCGCCGCAGGACGCTGCCCCGCTACACCGGCGCGATGCTGCTCGCCGAGATCCCCGAACTGCTCGAATCGACCTATCGCAGCGCGGGCGGGATCGCGGACTTCACGCTCACCACCGCGGTGCCCGACCCGTTTCTCGGCCATGCCGGCATCCGCTTCGGCTATGCCTATGTCGACGCCGACGATTTGCCGCGTCGGGGCGAGGCACGCGCGGCGATCGTCGCCGGGCTGCTCTACATCGTCACCTTCGATGCGCCGCGCACCGACTATTTCGACCGGCTGCTCGGCGACGTCCACCGCCTCACCGACAGCGCCGTGCTCTAGAACGCGCCCGCCGCCAGCGGCCGGTCCGCCTCCATCACCGCATGCAGCGCGCGCGCGAGCTCCGCCATCGAATAGGGTTTGTGCAACAGCGCAAAGCCCTGCGCGCCGTCCTTCGAAATCACGTCGCTATAGCCGCTGGTCAGCAGCACGCGCATCGCGGGAAAGTCCCGGCGGACATATTGCGCCAGCGCGACGCCGTTCATCCCCGGCATCACCACGTCGGAGAACATCACGTCGAACGCGTCCACCTCCCGCGTAAGGATCGCCAGCGCCTCCTCGGCATCGCGCGCGAACACGATCGCGTGCCCCAGATCGGCGAGCGCGGACATCGCGAAGTCGCCGACCGCGGCATTGTCCTCGACCACCAGGATCCGCAGCGACGGCCCGTCGCCGCGCGCCTCCGCCGCGATGCCGACCCCCGCCGGCACGCCGGTCGGATCATGCGGCAGATACAGCGTGAAGGTCGCGCCTGCGCCCGGCGTGCTCTCGACGATCACCTCGCCGCCCGACTGCTTCACGAAGCCGAACACCTGCGACAGGCCCAGCCCGGTGCCGTGGCCGATCGCCTTCGACGTGAAGAACGGCTCGAAGATATGCTCGATATGCGCCGGGTCGATCCCGCTGCCCGTGTCGCGTACGCCGATCGTCACGAAATCGCCGTCGCGCGCGACATGGCCGCGCACCGCCGGGATCCGCGCCGCGCGCCCGACCACGATCCTCAGCGCGCCGCGCCCCGCCATCGCGTCGCGCGCATTGACCGCCAGATTGACGATCGCGGTCTCGAGCTGGCTCGCATCCGCATGCGTCAGGCACGGCGTGTCGGGCAGGCTCAGCGCGATGTCGATGAACGATCCCGACAGCGTCGCCAGCATGTCGGTCATCCCGCTGACGACGGCGCGGACGTCGAGCACCTCGGGGGTCAGCGACGATCGCCGCGCAAAGGCGAGCAGCTGGTTGGTCAGCTTGGTCGCGCGATCGGCGGTGTCGGCGATCGCGGTGATGTAGCGGTCGCGCCGATCCGCGCTCAGGTCGGGCCGCCGCAACAGGTCGGTCGATCCGCGGATCACCGTCAGCAGGTTGTTGAAATCATGCGCGATACCCCCGGTAAGCTGGCCCAGCGTCTCCATCTTCTGCGCCTGGCGCAGCGCCTCGTGCGCCTGGGTCAGCTCCGCGGTCCGCTCCGCCACGCGCTGTTCGAGCGTGTCGTTGACCTCCTGCACCGCCTTGAACAATTGCGCATTGTCGATCGCGATCGCCGCCTGCGCCGCGACGCCGACCAGCAGCCGCTCGTGCCGTTCGCCGAAGCGGCCCGGCTCGGAATGGCCGAACAACAACCCGCCCAGTACCACCCCGGTGCGCGACGTGACCGGCACCGACAAATAGCTCCGCACCGGCAGATGCCCGCGCGGCATCCCGTAATGCGGCGCGCTCTTCCCGTAGCGCGGGTCGGTGCGGATATCGTCCGAACGGATCACGCCCTCGTTGCGGAAGGTCGGTCCGAACACCGCGGTCGCGCGCGGCCGCCCGAGCTTCTCGAACGCCGCACGCTCCGCCCCGGCCAGCGTGAACAGGTGCAGCCGCTCGCCGGTCTCGTCCATCAAATTGTGGAAATACGCCCCGAACTCCGCCCCGGTCAGCTTGACCCCCGCATCGGTGACCATCTGGATCAGCGGCTCGAGCTCGAGCTCGGCGACCAGCGCCGCGCCGGTGACGTTCAGTGTCTCGAGGCTGTGCGTCTCCCAGCGCAGGCTGCGCTCGGCGAGCACCGCGTCGGTCGTCTCGATCACCACCGCCAGCACGCCCGCGGGCACCCCGTCCGCATCGAGCACGGGCGAATAATTGAGGTCGAGGAACACCGTCTCGGGCTCGCCATGGCGGTACAGCGTCAGCTCCTGCCGCGCATAGCTCCGCGTCTTGCCGGCCATCCCGGCGCGCACCACGCCGTCGTTGAACGCCGCCGCCTCCGTCCAGGCCTCGCGCACCGGCATGCCGAGGATCGCGGGGTGCTTGTCCTGCGCGATCGTCGCATAGCGCGCATTGTAGAGCAGGATCCCCTCCTCGCCCCACAGCAGCGCCATCGGCACTGGCGCGCGCAACAGGATCGACACCACGGTCCGCAGATGCGGCGGCCAGCCCTCGATCGGCCCGAGCGGGGTCGCCGACCAGTCGAACGCAGCGATCAGCGCCGCGAGCGGTCCGTCACCCAGGAATCCATGCCGCTCAGTCACGCTGCCCCACCTTGCCCCCACCCCGGGTCCGAAATCCTGCGTCCCTGATCACCCTACACGCACGGGCCTTACCCCATCCTATACACCGCACCGCCACCGCGAAACGCTGCAATGTCCGTCACCTGCGCTACTGCGTCGACTCCGCCGACAGTGCGTCGCCGATCCGCGCCGCGACCTCGCCGATGCGATAGGGTTTCTTCAGCACCGTCTCCGCCGCCAGCTCGTCGCCGAACGTCGCGACATCGGCATAGCCGCTCGCGAACAGCAACGGCATGGCGGGGGCGACCGCGCGGATCCGCCGTGCCAGGTCGACGCCCGACATGCCCGGCATCACCACATCGGTCAGCACCAGGTCGAACGACGCGCGCCCGAATTCGGTCAGCGCCTCGGTCCCGCTCGCCGCCGCGACCACCTGATAGCCGATCTCCTCGATCATCTGCGCTGCGACCCCGCGGACGTCATTGTCGTCGTCGACCACCAGGATCCGCTGCCGCGACCCGGTCGCCTGGGTCAGCCGCTCGATCGCGACCGGATCGGCGACCTCGGTCGTCCGCGGCAGGTACAAGGTGATTACCGTCCCCTCGTTCTCCGCGCTGACGATCCGGACCGTGCCGCCCGACTGGCGGGCAAAGCCGTAGACCTGCGCGAGCCCCAGGCCCGTGCCCTTGCCCTGCCCCTTGGTGGTGAAGAACGGCTCGAACGCACGCGCCAGCACTGCAGGGGTCATGCCCGCACCGGTATCGGCGACCTCGATCGCGACATAGGCGCCCGGGTTCAGCTCGGCGGTCAGCGCGTCGGGCACCGCGGCCAGGTTGCGCGTCGCGATCCGCACCACTCCGCCCGACGGCATCGCGTCGCGCGCGTTGATCGCCAGGTTGAGCAGCACGACCTCGAGCTGCGTCGGATCGACCATCGCGCGCCAGACATCGTCCGCCAGGTCGAGCTCGACCGTCACCGCCGCACCGATCGACCGCGCGAGCAAATCCGCCATCGACGCGACGACCTGATTGGGCTCGACCGGCACCGGCGACAGATGCTGGCGCCGCGAAAAGGACAGGAGCTGCGCGGTCAGCGTCGCGCCGCGCTCGCCCGCCTGCAACGCCATGCTCGCCAGCCGCCGGATCTTCTCGTCGTCGGTCCGCCGCAGCAACAGGTCGAGCGAGCCGATCACCGCGGTCAGCAGATTGTTGAAATCATGTGCGATGCCCCCGGTCAGCTGGCCGATCGCCTCCATCTTCTGCGCCTGCACCAGCCGCGCCTCGGCCCGCTCGCGCTCGGCGATCTCCGCGGTCAGCCGGTCGTTCGCCGCCGCCAGCTCGCGCGTCCGCGCCTCGACCTTCGCCTCCAGCGTGTCGGCCAGATCGCGCAGCTCGGCGCGCGCCTTTTCGCGGTCCTCGAAATGCCGCGCGGCCAGCCGCTGGCGTTGCCGCGCGCGCAGCGCCGCCCGCGCCGCGCTGACCAGCGACGCAGGATGCAGCGGGCGTTCGAGCAGCGTGACGTTGGCGACCGCCTCGACCTCGCGCGCGCCGCGCCGCGGTTCGCCGCGCTTGCTCAGCAGGATGAACGGAAAGTCGGACCAGGGCGCCTGCGCCGCGATCGCCGCGAGCAGCCGCTCCTGGTCGAGCCGCGACAGCGCGTCGTCGGTCAGGATCGCGCCGGCATGCGTGCCCCCCGCGATCGCCGCGAACAGCGCGGTCCCGTCGGCATCCGGCACCGCGGCGATATCGGCAGAGCGCAGCACCTGCGCGGTCACGTCGGCGTCGCGGCCGGTCGGCGCGACCACCAGGAAATCGTCGGTCATCATCGCCGGTCGGTCAGGATTCGTCACGGTTCGTCAGCAGGGCGGCGCTGCCCCCATATTCGGGCGTGCCGGTCAGCACACCGCGAAACCCGGTAAGCTGCGGCCCGACGCGGATCCCGCCGCTGTCGATCCGGAACTCGCGCAAGGTCCCCTCATGCGGACCCATCCGGCGTTTCAGGAACGACATCACCCGCCGGATCGCGCCATCCGCCTCGAAGAACCTGAGCAGCATCACTGAATCCGCCAGATAGGTCAGGTCGACCGGCGACTGCATCGTCCCGATCATCCCCGCCTGCGTCAGCACCAGCAGCCCCAGCACGCCCTGCTGGTTCAGATAGGTCACGACCTCGTGCATCTGCAGCAGCATGTGCTGCTCCTCGGGCATGGCGAGCTGATAGCCCGACAGCGAATCGAGCACGACCACCGTCGCGCCGACCCGCTCGACCTGGTCGCGGATGATCCCGGTCAGCTCGCCCGGCGACAATTCGCCCGGATCGACCTGGCGGAAACACAGCCGCCCCGCCGCGACATGGTCGCTCAAGTCGAGGTCCATCCCCGCCGCGCGGCGCATGAACACGCGCTCGGTCTCGTCGAAGCTGACGAACAGCGCCTTCTCCCCGCGTTCGAGTGCGGCGAAGACATATTGCAGCGACAGCGTCGTCTTGCCCGATCCCGACGGCCCGATGATCAGTGTCGTCGTCCCGTAATCCAGCCCGCCGCCCGACAGCGTGTCGAGCTCCTCGATCCCGCTCGACGCCAGCCGGTCGACGAAACCGGTATCGGGATGCGCGACCGCGGTCAGCCGCGGAAAGATCTGCAGCCCGCCGCGCCGGATCACGAAATCATGAAAGCCGCCGCGAAACGCGCGCGCGCGCATCTTGTACACGCGCAGCCGCCGCCGCTCGGATCCATAGGGCAACGCGATCTGTTCGAGCCGGACGACGCCGTGTGCCAGGCTGTGCAGGCTAAGATCGTCCTCGGTCTGCGTCAGATCGTCGAGGAACAAGGCGGTGCAGCCGCGCTGCGCGAAATAATGCTTGAGCGCGAGCAGCTGCCGGCGGAACCGCAGCGGCCCCTGCGCGAGCAGGCGGATCTCGGACAGGCTGTCGAACACGATCCGCGTCGGCTCGACCTTGCTGACCGCCTCCATCACCATGTTGACCGTCTCGCCGAGTTCGAGATCGGACGAATAGACGATCGACTGTTCGCGATCGACGTCGAGGCTGAGCTCGGGCGGCACCAGTTCGAAGATGTCGACCCCGGTCATGTCCCAGCCATGCGTCCTGGCGACATGGAGCAGCTCGTCGCGGCTTTCCGACAGCGTGATGTACAGGCACCGCTCGCCCGCATCGCGCCCGGCGAGCAGGAACTGCAGCCCGAGCGTCGTCTTGCCCGACCCCGGCTCGCCCTCGATCAGGTGGACGCGGTTATACGCATAGCCGCCGTCGAGGATATAGTTCAGCGGGTCGAGGCCGGTCGATACGACGCTCCCGTCGGAGGGTGATGACGGTTCTTGGCGCACGCGACATTTCTCCAGGCCAGTCCGGGCGCCGCGCCGGACCATGTCCGGTTCGAGAGCCCCCGCCCAACAACCCCCCGGCAACGCACAAGTTTCCGCTGCGGAATTTTTGCAAAAGTCACCGCGGTCCGGCCGCGTCGGCAAGCTGGGGGGCCTAAGCCCCCGCCCCCGTCCGGCGCACCACGCGTTCGAGGATCGCCAGCGGCATCGCTCCCTTCAGCAGCACCGAATGGAAGCCCTTCGGCGTATATCCCGGCCGCGCCTTCGCCTCGTCGCGCAGGCGGGTCCACACCGTGTGGCCGATCTTGTAGCTGCACGCCTGACCGGGCCACACGGTGTAGCGGTCGATCTCGCCCTGGCTGCGGCCGCGTGCGATGCCTGTCGTCGCGATCAGGTAATCGGTCGCCTTTTCGCGGCTCCAGCGTTTCGCGTGCATCCCGCTGTCGACCACCAGCCGCGTCGCGCGGAACAGCAGCGACTGCAGATAGCCGACCTGCCCCAGCGGATCGCCCTCGTACATCCCCATCTCGTCGGCGAGCTGTTCGGCGTAAAGCGCCCAGCCCTCCGAATAGCCGCTGAAGAACCCGCGCCGGCGGATCAGCGGGATCTGCTCGCTCTCGAGCGCGAGGCTGACCTGGAGGTGATGCCCCGGCACCGCCTCGTGATGCGTCAGCGTGGCGAGCCCGAATTTGGGCCGGTCGAACGTGTCGCGCAGGTTGATGTAATAGATCGCCGGTCGCGACCCGTCGAGCGAGGCGTTCTGGTAATAGCCGCCCGGCGCGCCCGCCTGGATCGTCGGCGGCACGCGGCGCACCTCGACCGGCGCCTTGGGCAGGCTGGCGAACGCCTCGGGCAGCCGCGCCTGCATCGCGACGATCTGCCGGTTGAGATGCGCGAGCAACGCGTCGCGGCCCGCATCGGTGTTGGGGTAAAGCTGGTCGGGTCGCTTGTTCAGCGCCACCAGCCGCTCGCCGACGGTGCCTTGCGTCATCCCCTGCGTCTTCAGGATGCCGTCGATCCGCGCGCCGATCTCGGCGACCTGCGCGAGGCCGAGGCGGTGGATCTCGTCCCCGCTCATCGCCACCGTCGTCGCGGCCTCCGCCGCCGCGGCATAATAGGCGTCGCCATCGGGCAGCCGCCAGCAGCCCGCATCGTGCACCGCCTTGGCGCGCAACTCGGCGACCAGCGCACGCTGCCGCTCGAGCGCGGGGCGGACGTCGCGCTCGACGATCGCAGTCGCGCGCGCGACGCGGTCGTCGGGCAGCCCCGCGGCCTTCAGCTTGGTGGCGAAACTCGTCACCATCACGCTCTCCGCGGCCGCGCCCTCCATCGCGCTGCCCAGCTGTTTCAGCGTCGTGTCGAGGATATAGTCAGGCGCGAACACGCCGCGTGCCGCGTCGCTGCGCTGCTGCTCGCTGCTGTCGTCGATCGCCTTGGGCAGCGCGGACAGTCGCTGCAGATACGCGTCCGCCTCGCCCGCATCGCGCACCCGCGTCTGCGATTCGAGGAAATCGGGCACGTCGCGATACGGCCCGGTCAGCTGGCTCAGCACATAGGGGGCGAACCGCCCGAGGCTGCTGCCATAGGTGAACCGCTTCGCGCCCGCGACCGCGCGCGTCAGCTGATAGGTCACGATCTCGTGGTCGAGCGCGGCGTCGCTCGACAGCCCGCCCGTCCCGAACGCGCGCAGCTCGGCGAGTTCCTTGGTCGCCTGCGCCAGCTCGCGCGCACGTCCCGCCGCCGACTGGTCGTCGAGCCGCGCCTTCAGGCCGCTGCGCGTCCCCGTGTCGAGCCCCAGCCGCGTCGCCTGTTCGGGCGAGTCGTCGAGCCGCGCATAGAAGAACCGGTCGAGCATCGTGCGCAGTGCCGCATCGCGCGATCCCGCCGCGGCGGCCCCCTTCAGCGGGACCGCGCCGATGACGGACGCGGCAGCGGCACTCGTTAGAAACCGACGACGATGCATGGACTACTCCCCTGATTCGGGGAGGGGTGTAGCATCCGGGCGGCAGCGATCCACCCCGGGCCGCCTCTCAGACCGGCGAGACGCCGTCCGCATTCACCAGATCGTCGCCGACCAGCGTGCCGACCAGCCGGACGCGCTTCTCGACCAGGTCGACCGGCGTGCGGTGGAGCTCGAGCTCGTAGCGCCCGCCCATGTCGCGGCGCAGATAGAACGCACCGCCGTCACGGATCAGCGTCCCCGTCTCGTCGATCTTGGTTCCGATGGTCGTCATGGCGCGCGGCCTCCTGCCAGCGGCGATACCGCAGGTGACGCGCGACGCAACCCCCGGCGGCGTCGGTCCGCCGGCAGAAGTGTCCCACGCGCCCAAGGGATACGGCAAGGGATACGACAGGCGGTCTGCACCGTTATACCCGCACGCGCGTCCTGCCGACGCGATCCTGGAACATCATGGCCCTCACCCCCCGTCTCTCCGGCAAGCTGGCGGCGCGCGCGCATCATTCGCCCGCCGCCGCCGGTTTCCTCCACCGCCTCGCGCCGTTCTTCGCCGCCGATCAGGTCGTTGGCGGGCCGCTGCTCATCGCCACGATCGTCGCCTTGGTCTGCACCAACCTGCCGATCGCGCATGATTATCAGACGATGTGGGACAGCACGCTCGAAATCCGGCTCGGCAGCTTCCGCGCCGCGCACCCGCTCGCCGACTGGGTGAACGAGGCGCTGCTGCCGCTGTTCTTCCTGATCATCGGCGCGGAGGTAAAGCGCGAATTCACCAAGGGCGCGCTGTCGACCGTGCGCACCGCGATGTTCCCGCTCGCCGGCGCGATCGGCGGGATCCTCGTCCCCGTCGCGGTCTATCTCGCCTTCAACTACGGCACCGAAGCCGCGAGCGGCTGGGGCACCGTCATCACCTCGGACACCGCGTTCGCGCTCGCGATCATCGGCATGTTCGCGACCCGGCTGCCGGTCTCGATCCGCGCGGTGCTGCTGGCGTTTGCCGCGATCGACGATGTCGGCGGGCTGCTCGTCATCGCGGTCGCCTATACCGGCACCCTGGTCCTGCCGATGCTCGTCGTCGCGGCGGTCGCCTATGTCGCGATCTTCGTGCTGCTGCGGCTGAAGCTCGTCTCGCCCATCCCCTATGTGCTGCTCGGGCTGATCGTCTGGGCGGGCGTCTATGCGTCTGGCATCCATGCGACGATCGCCGGGGTGATGCTCGGGCTGTTGTCGCCAACCCAGTCACGGCTGTCCGAGCGCCGCTTCGCGGAGCGCGTCCAGGCCCCGATCGACCGCTTCAAGCGGGCGGTCGACGAGGCGGAGTCGGGCGACCCCGAGGACAATGAGGAAATCCAGCGCAAGGCGCAGCAACAGCTCGGCTATATCCAGGAAATGACCGAGGCGACCGACGAACCCGCCGAACGCCTCGTCCAGATGCTCAACCCCTGGGTGTCCTATGTCGTCCTGCCGCTGTTCGCGCTGTCGGCCGTGCGGATCCACTTCTCGTCGGACCTGCTCGCCGACGCCGCGGGATCGCTGCTCGGGATCGGCGTGTTCGCAGGCCTCGCGTTCGGCAAGCCGCTCGGCTTCGTCACCGCGACCTGGCTCGCGGTCAAGGCGGGCGCTGCCGAACTGCCCGACGCGGTCACCTGGCGGATGGTGCTCGCGATCGGTGCGCTGTCGGGGATCGGCTTCACCATCTCGCTGTTCATCGCCAATCTCGCCTTTCCCGATGCGCAGCGGACCGAGATGGCGTCGCTCGCGGTGCTCGCCGCGTCGCTCGCCTCGGGTGCGCTCGGCTATGTCCTGCTGCGCACCGCCGCGGCGCGGACCGAGGCCGGCTGACCACGGAACCTCCGCCGGCCACCGGGCGCTTCCATGGGGTTCTCGCGTGATGGAGGTATGACGATGACCGAAGCCTATTGGGGCGACACGACGCCGCCCGACATCGACTGGCGGATGAGCGCCGCGCTCGAAAACGTGCCCCGCGGCGACACCGACGTCGCCGAGGTGACCAGCCTGGAGACCGCGGTCCGCACCTGGACCACGCTCGATCCCGAGCATCAGCGCGCCGCGACACTCACGCCCGAGCATGCGCTCCAGATCGGCCCCGAGGGCGCGGTCCGGCACTTCACCGGCGACGCGATCGCAGCGCTCGCCGCACTGCTCCCGACCGCCGGGCGCGCGGCCCCGGTCGACGACGACCCCACAGCTGCCTGATCGCGTCGTTTCGGGGCCCGGACAGCGCCTGTCCGGCCCCGAAACCCGCGGAATTCCGCGGGCTCGCAGGGGTCTCGACCACCCGAGCCCGCCCCGACGCCCGATCCCGTATCTGGTGTCGAAACGCGCCCCACCACACCATCCCTAGGTGCAAGTCGGATAATTCGCGGCTCTTATCGAAATAAGTGCATAGCGATATCCGGCCCGATCATGTAGATAAATGGCGTCACGCAGCGCCGCCCATCGGCGACGCCGGGCCCAGCTAGGACGGAGACGACATGCGCAGCAAATCGCACTCTGCCGCCGGGCGGACATCGGCCGACGCCACCCCGATTCGGGTGCCCTGTGCCACGGCCCGCAGCCGCGTACGTCCGACGCGAAAAGGGCGCCCCGGATCGCTCCGGAACGCCCCTGTCGTGCACTCGGCGCGCCCCCTCCGCTCGGGAGAGGGCGCCGCGCGGTTACTCGCTCTCTTCGAACGTCAGCGCGTTCGCGCCGGTCGCGCTCAGGCGGACCTTGTCACCCTCGATCTCGGCGACGAGGCCGAGCGAGATGTAATGGTGCTTCGCGCCCTGCCCGTCCTGCGACTGGGGCGAATCATTCTTGGTCAGCTTGATGCGGTCGCCGTCGACATGATCGACGGTACCGACATGAACGCCGTCCGCGCCGATGACTTCAGCGTGTTCCTTGATCTGGGTTGCGTCGACCATTTTGCGTCTCCTGTGGTGGGTCCGGGTGCAGAACGCGCGTCTCGGGCATTGGTCGCATGACCTATGGCAGCGCCATCATGTTTGTCGTCGCGGCCCTGCTCGGGATCATCGGCGTCGCGATGCTGTTGCGGCTGCGCAGCCCCGATGTCAGCGACAAGCAGGTCTATGCCTTCCGGATGATCGGCATCATGCTCACCTCGGGCGCGATCGTGCTCGCGCTTTCGGCGGGCGCGATGTGGCAATGGACGCTCGAATCGTGAACACGCTCGTCCTGATCCTCGCGGTCGTCGGCATCTGCGCGGCGAACATGATCCTCGGCCGTCACTGGAGCCGGCTCGACCATAATCCCTGGTCGGGCGACTTTCGCGGCGAGACCTTCTGGGGTCCGACCCCCGGCTGGAACCCCGGCGCGCTCGACATCGGCAAGATCCGCCAGCGCGGCCGCGTGCTGATGATCGCCGCACCGATCGCGTCGCTGCTGTTCCTCGTCGTCGTCATCACCAGTTCAAGCCGTTTCTAGATTCACCAGTTTCCTCAATTTCCCAAATTTCTCCCGGAGTATCCCATGTCCCTCCTCGAAGCCCGCAAGCAGTACAAGCCGTTCGAATACCCCTGGGCGTTCGAATTCTGGAAGCGTCAGCAGCAGCTCCACTGGCTCCCCGAGGAAGTGCCCTTGGGCGAGGATTGCCGCGACTGGGCGCAGAAGCTCAGCGATCACGAGCGCAACCTGCTGACGCAGATCTTCCGCTTCTTCACCCAGGCCGACGTCGAGGTGCAGGATTGCTACCACGAGAAATACGGCCGCGTGTTCAAGCCGACCGAGATCAAGATGATGCTGGCCGCGTTCAGCAACATGGAGACGGTGCACATCGCCGCCTACAGCCATCTGCTCGACACGATCGGCATGCCCGAGAGCGAATATGGCGCCTTCCTCGAATATGCCGAGCTGAAGGACAAGCATGATTACATGCAGAGCTTCGGCGTCGACAATGACGAGGATATCGCGCGCACGCTCGCGATGTTCGGCGGCTTCACCGAGGGCGTCCAGCTCTTCGCCTCGTTCGCGATGCTGATGAACTTCCCGCGCTTCAACAAGATGAAGGGCATGGGCCAGATCGTCACCTGGTCGATCCGCGACGAATCGCTGCACTGCGAGGGCATCATCAAGATGTTCCACACCTTCTGCGCCGAGCGTCAGTGCCTCACCAAGGCGGTCAAGGACGACATCGCCGATGTCTGCCAGACGACGATCCGGCTCGAGGACAACTTCATCGATCTCGCCTTCGAGATGGGTCCGGTCAACGGCATGACCCCCAAGGAGATCAAGAAGTATATCCGCTTCATCGCCGACTGGCGCATGACGCAGCTCGGCCTCAAGCCGATCTACATGATCGACGAGCACCCGCTCCCCTGGCTCGCCCCGATGCTCAACGGCGTCGAGCACGCCAACTTCTTCGAACAGCGCGCCACCGAATATTCGAAGGCCGCGACCAAGGGCCAGTGGAACGACGTCTGGGACAGCTTCGACAAGCGCCAGACCGCCAAGAAGGGCCCCGCCGCGAACGAAGACCTCGCCGACGGCGGCGACATGTTCTCGCTGGCTGGGGTTGCGGCGGAATAAGTCGCGCCGCGCGCGGGTTTAGCCACCGCTAAACCCCGCCCCGGCAGCGCGACCGGCCGGCGGCGCCATCAGCGCCGGCCGACGGCATGGGCTTTGCCCATGCCGGCCTCGTTCTGCAGACGGCAGGTGACAAACCCCGGCAAGGCGACGATGATCGCCGAGGCTTGGAGAGTCAGACTGATGGGCATCAAAACGACCGGCTGGAGCCCAACCGCGCATCTCGATAGCGATGCCGCAATGCTCGCCTATCTCGAAGCGGTCTTCGAAGACGGCGACCCGGCGTTGATCGCTGCCGCACTTGCCGACGTGGCCCAGGTCCGCAGCAGTGTCGGTGCAGACGTTCGTGATTAACCTCGTTCGCCTCGCCATTACCGGCGACGATACGCTGGACCTCGTCTTTTCGGACGGCAGCGCCGCGCACTGGTCCGCGGCGGACCTCATAACCCGCGACACGGTCATGACGCGCCCGCTCGCCGACCACGCCTATTTCGCCCGCGCCTTTATCGAAGGCGGCGCGCTGGCCTGGCCGAACGGCTTCGAACTGTCCGCCGACGCGCTGCATCAGCGTCTGGCAGCCAAGGACCTGCTGATCCGCAACGCCGCCTGAAAGGCGGCCTGTGCGGCACGCCTCGCCTGATTCCGAAAGGGTCGTCATTTCTGCGAGGGCGGGAACCCAAACGGGCTGAACCGACTTCGTGATCGCCGCCGTGGACCCAGTGCCGTCACGTTACGACGACCAGAGCCCCCTCAGCACCAGGGCGACCGCTTCCCCCCGCCATAACGCCGCGCCAGCCCCTCGCGGACCAGCGTGTCGCCCAGCGACCGCCCGTCGCGCTGCACCAGCCGCAGCTTCCGCCCATATTTGTCGACGTCGCGCTTGATCCGCGTCAGCGTGAACGGCCCGGCATTGAGCAGCGCCTGCATCCGGAGCGTCGCGCGGTGGCCCGCGCGTGCCTCGGCCTTGCAGCGCGGCGGGTGCGTTTCGGGGGTGTCGATATCGGCGATGCGGATCTTGGTGCGGTTCATCCAGAAGGTGTCGCCATCGACCATGCAGTTGACCCGCTTGGCCCGGCCACAGATCGTGAAGCGCGCCGACACCGCCTTCCCCGCCCCCACCGCGCCGGCCCCAGCCCCGGACACGGCCCCAGACCCCGCCCCGACGATCAGCCCGCCCGCCGCGCCCGCCGCCGCAGCCGCCGCGGTCGCGGCCGTGCTGCCCAGACCCGCGGCAGACGGCGCGACATCGGTGGCGGTATCGCGCAGCCGTCCCCAGCCGCCCGGCACGTGGAGCTGCCCCGCGGGCCAGGTCACGCCGAATCCGGTCGGCCATTCGACCTTCAGGCCCGGCGGGACGAGCGGCGACCAGTCGATCTTGCGCAACGTCGGCACCATCAGCCCGATCAGCACGCCGTAGAACACCAGGCGGAGCTGTAGCGCGAGACCCGGACCGCTCCGACGACGAGCGCCACCCGTCCCGCGATTGCCGCTCAGCAACCGCATAAAATCAAACACATACTCCATCGCCTTTCGCGCCTACGCGGCCACGAGTCGATGTCACTCGCCCGTCGACTCACATGCGGCGAAGCGAGTCGGAAATGCGCCAGAACGCATCGGGAACATCAGGAGGACGTCATGGCACCGCCCGACGCCTCTCCACGCGGCCCGGCCGATCCGCGCCGGACACAAAAAGGGCGGGGTGCGATCGCTCGCACCCCGCCCGATTTCACGTACCTAAGCCAAGGCTCAGAAGTGCGTGACGATACCCAGCATCGGGCGGAAGCTCTGCGCGTCGCCGAAGGTGTTGACCTCGGCGCGGATGCGGAAGCCGGCGTTGCCGGTGATGCCCTTCAGGCCGATGCTCTGCGGACCGACTTCGGCGCCGATGCCGTAGGTGATCGCGCTATAGTCGCGGTTCGTGTTCGGAACCGTGTTCGACAGGCCCGAGAAATGGTCGAAGTTGACCCACTGGTAGCCGACCTTGCCGTAGATCAGGCCGCTGTCACCAGCGCGGAGACCGAAACGGCCTGCTGCGCCATACTGCCAGTCGATGTTGCCATCGATGCCCTTGATCACGTTACCTTCTGCGCCGACGAAGACCGGGCCCAGCGGAACGTTGACGCCCAGGACGCCCTGAACGAGCGAACCCGAGGGCTTGTAGCCGCGACGCAGCGTGCCGTTGGCGTTCAGCGCCTGCGGGATGCCGTGGCCGGCTTCGTTGTCGAACTGCTCCCAACCGCCCATGACGCCGAAATACGGCTCGATCCCGAAGGCCTTCGAGCCGTCCGGTGCAGCGGCTTCGCCGGGCGCTGCGCTGTTGTCGGTGGGGGCAGGAGCCGACATGTCCTGCGCGAACGCCGGAGCGGCGAGGGCGGCTGCTGCGATGGCGACTGCGATGGAAAGCTTACGCATATTCGAATGACCTTCTTGTTTCGTTCTGGGTCCCGCCGCCCCGGACAACCCGTGGCGCGTGACACTCAGGCCCTCCAAACAGGTCGATGACGAAAATGTTGCACCGCCGTGCGTCGATTTCGGGAACAATCGCCGGCTGTGGCAAGATGGCAACGGTTTCTGACGGTCCGATGAACGAACAGGGGCGAAACCGCGGCCATCATGGCGGCTTCGTGGCTTTTCCCGGGCGTCGGCAAGACGCTACGGATACCCGGGTTTCAGCGGCTTAGCGGCGTCTGGGCGCGCTGGTGACGGGCGCGCGCGGCGGCGGGATCACCGGGTCGACCGAGGTGGATTCGATCCGCCAGAGATGCGCCTCGGCGCTCGCGGTCTCGATCCCGTCATTGACGCGGTGCAGCAGAACCATCCCGTCATCGGCAAAGCGCGTCCCGTCGCTCAGCGTCCCCGTCACGCGCACCGGGACCGAGATGTGCAGCTGGCCCGCCCCGGCATCGACACTGCCCGGCGCGGCGACGCTGGCATCGTATCGGGCATAACGTGCGAACCGGCCCGCGAACCCCGCACGGTCTAGCGTTGAGGATTCGCCGTCGCGACACCAGAGCGCGCGCGCCCCGACAAAGTCACGCGCCGCGATCCGCTGGTAATAGCGTCGCACCACCGCCGCCGCCGCCTCGGGCAAGGTCTCGGGCGCCGCCGCCGCGATCTTGGTGGTGCCGACGGGATGCCGGCCGGGGCGGCTGTCTGCCGCATAGCGCGCGATGTTCTGCTGCGCGCGCGCCGCCGCCGCGGTGACGTCGAGCTGCTGCTGCTTTGGGTCCGAGCAGCCGCCCAGGCCGCATCCCAGGAGGATCGGCATCACGCCGCCGGTTGCGATCACGATACGCACGCGCGCCTCCTACATCGAAGCGGGACGCGCGTGCGGGGATCGCTGCCGCACGCGCGTCGGGGGATCGCAGGGATCAGGGCTTCAGCGCGACGTCGTCGGCATCGTCCAGCTCGTCATCGTCGATGCTGCCATCGTCGAGCTCGTCCTGCACATCGTCCTCGTCGATATCATCCTCGTCCATCGTCACGGTCGAATCGGTCTGGCCGACCGCTTCCGAATCCATGTCGATGTCGTCGATCGGCTCGTCCTCGTCGTCGTCCGTGCCCAGATCGGGGCTCAGATCGGTGACGATCGCGCCGTCGACCGGGCCGCTGCGTGTCGCCTCGAGGATCTCGGCGCGCTGGCTCTCGTCATAGCCGTCCTCGTCATACCCGTCGTCGCCCGTGCCCATGCCGGGAACCTGATGTCCGCCCATGCTATCGCTCCTGCTCAGGCCGCGTCGTGCGGTCTCGCGTCAAGGAACGGCGGGCACGCGTGCCCGGTTCCGTCACTCGGCCGGTTTGACGACGATCGCAGGCCGGAACAGGCGGCCCCGTTCCGTCAGCGCGACGACTGCCAGCGCCGCGAGCCCCGCGAGCAGGAAGCCGAGCACCAGCGGCACCGTCGTCCCGTCGAACGCCTGGCCGATCATCGCGCCGATCACCGCGCCCGCGGTGACGCTGACGAACCCCTGCACGCTCGACGCGGTGCCGGCGATCCGCCCCATATTCTCCATCGCCATCGCTGAGAAATTCGACGTCGCCAGCCCGAAACAGCCGAGCGTCAGTGCCTGGAACACCGCAAAGCTGGTGAGCGATTCCCAGTTCGCCTCGATCGCGCCCAGATGCACCAGCGACACCAGGATCAGCCCCGACAGCGCGCAGTGGCTGATCAGCCGCGTGCCGAGCTTCATCACGATCCGCGAATTCATCAGATTGGCCGCCGCCATCGTCACCGAGGTGACCGCGAAGATCAGCGCGAGCAGGTCGGGCTTGGCGAACACGTCCGCCATGATCTGCTGGATCGAGTTGAGATAGCCATAGAGCGACCCCATCAGCGCGGTCGCCGCCAGCGTATAGCCGAGCGACAGCCGGTCGCTGAGCGTCTGCCGCCAGTCCGACAGGATCCGCGCCGGCGTGATCGGCAGGACGTTCTCGGGCGCCAGCGTCTCGGGCATCCGCACCCAGAACCAGGCGAGCACGACCAGCGTCAGGCCTGCGATCACCCAGAAGATCGCGCGCCAGTCGCCGAACTGCAGCACGCTCCAGCCGAAGGTCGGCGCCAGGATCGGCACGATCATGAACACCATGAACGCGATCGACATCACCCGCGCCATCGCCCGCCCGTGATAGCAGTCACGCACCAGCGCGATCGTCGCGACCCGCGCCGCCGCGATCACCGCACCGCCTGCGACCCGCGCGATCAGCAGCAATGTGAAGCTTCCCGCCAGCGCGCAGGCGACATTGGCGAGCGCGTACAGCCCCAGCGACCAGAGCAGCACCGTGCGGCGCCCGAACCGGTCGGCGAGCGGCCCGTGGACGAGCTGCGCGACGCCGAAGCCGATGACGAACGCGGTCACGATATATTGCCGGCTGTTCTCGCTCGCGATCCCCAGCGACTCGCCGATCGCGGGCAGCGCGGGCAGCATCGAATCGATCCCCAGCGCGGTCAGCGACATGAGGGCTGCGACCAGCGCCACGAACTCGACAAAGCCGATCGGCGCGCCGCGCATCGCAGGCGCGTCGGATACTAAGGTTTCTGCGGTCATGATGCGGCGCCCTACCGCGTTATCGCTACCTACGAAACCCGCTATCCACCCTGCCACGCGCACGAATGCGACGCGCCCAATCCCCCGGGAGGCCACGCCCCCAATCCCCCCCCACAGCAACGCTCCCCAATCCCCCGGCGGCAACGCCCCCAACCCCCCGGCAGCAACGCCCCCCAACCGTCATCCCCGCGAAGGCGGGGATCCATACCGGCAAGCCTCACGACTCCATCACCGACGTCCGAACATCTGGATCCCCGCCTCCGCGGGGATGACGGCAAGAGAGGTGCCGGAATCGCCCCGCCACCCCGCGAAATCCCGCCAGGCAATTGGCACCGCGCGCCCGCGTCGCTATATCGGCGCTCCCCTATCCGGACATCCTTCCATGCTCGACAGCCCCGCCGCCCAGGTTCCCACACTCAGCCTCGCCGATCAGGCGCGCGACCCCGACGGCTTTGCCGCCGCGCTCGGCAACTCGTTCGAACGCTTCGGTTTTGCGATCGTCGCCGATCACGGCATCCCGACCGAGCTGATCGACCAGGCCTGGGCCGAGACCAAGGCGCTGTTCGAGCTGCCCGAGGACGAAAAGCGCGGCTATTTCGCCCCCGGCGGCGGCGGCGCGCGCGGCTACACCCCGTTCAAGACCGAGATCGCCAAGGACGCCAAGGTCGTCGACCTCAAGGAATTCTGGCACGTCGGCCGCGAGCTCCCCGCCGGCCACCGCTACGCGGCGCAGATGTCGCCGAACGTCTGGCCGACCCGTCCCGAGGGCTTCAAGCCGGTCTTCCTCGACCTGTTCAAGGCGTTCGACACCGCGGGCGACAAATTGCTCTCCGCGATCGCGCGCCACCTGAAGCTCGCGCCCGACTGGTTCGACCCCGCGGTCAAGGACGGCAACAGCGTCCTGCGCCTGCTCCACTACCCGCCGATCCCCGCCGATGCCGAGGGCGTCCGCGCCGGCGCGCATGAGGACATCAACCTCATCACCCTGCTGCTCGGTGCGGAAGAGGCGGGCCTCGAACTGCTCGACCGCGCCAACGGCCGCTGGCTGTCGATCAAGCCGCCCGAGGGCGCGATGGTCGTCAATGTCGGAGACATGCTCCAGCGGCTGACCAACCACGTCCTGCCCTCGACCACGCACCGCGTCGTCAACCCGCCCCCCGAACGCCGCGGCCATTCGCGCTACTCGATGCCCTTCTTTCTGCATCCCGCGCCGGATTTCCTGATTCAGACGCTGCCGGCGACGGTCACCGCGGAAAACCCCAACCGCTACCCCACCCCGATCACCGCGCACGACTATCTCTACGAACGCCTGGTAGAGATCGGCCTGATCAAGAAGTAACCGCCCCCCGCTACCACCCCGGCGAAGGCCGGGGCCCAATTGGGGGACGGCAGTAACCGCGGGCACCGCTCCGTTACGCCAACCTCTCCACCTGGACCCCGGCCTTCGCCGGGGAGGAACAACAGGGTGGCGCGCACGCTCCCCCGGATCAGTCCGGCGGAGCGCACGCCCCCCTCAATCGAACCCGTTCGCCAGAAACCGCTCCGCCACCGCGCAGTGCACCGCGATCCCGTGCGCCATCACCCGCTCGTCGATCGTCATCTTCGTGTTGTGCAGCGGCGGGTTGGTCCGCGGGTCGCTCCCCTCGGGCGCAGCCCCGATGAACGCCATCGCGCCGGGCAGCTTCTGCAGCACGTAGGAGAAATCCTCCGCCCCCATCATCGGCGGCATCACCTGATAGGCGCCCTCGCCGCCGATCGTCGTCGCCACCGCCTTGATCAGATCGGTCGCGCGCGGATCGTTCACGGTGACGGGATAGCCCTGCTCGATCGTCGGCGTCCCCACCGCGCCATGCGCCGCGGCGATCCCCTCGACCATCCGCACGAACGCCGCGCGCAGCTGTTCGCGCGTCCGCTCGGACAGCGTCCGCATCGTCCCCAGCATCTCGACGCTCGACGGAATGACGTTGTGCGCCGACCCCGCATTCAGCTTGGTGATCGACAGCACCGCCGGATCGGTCACCGCCACCTGCCGCGCGACATAGGTCTGTAGCGCGGTGACGATCTCGCACGCGATCGGCAGCGGATCGAGGCAGTCGTGCGGCATCGCCGCATGCCCGCCGCGCCCGGTGATCGTCGCGCGCAGCGTGTCGGTCGACGCCATCAGCGTCCCCGACCGGCTGACGACATGCCCCATCGGCATGTTGGGCGAGATGTGCAGTGCGAACCCCGCCTCGGGCAATGGCGCATCGAGCAGCCCGTCGGCGATCATGTGCCGCGCACCGTGATGCCCCTCCTCGCCCGGCTGGAACATGAACACGACCGTCCCCGGCAGATCGTCCCGCCGCGCGCACAGCGCCTTGGCCGCGCCGACCAGCATCGCGGTATGCGAATCATGCCCGCATGCATGCATCGCCCCGTCGACCTTCGACGCGAACGGCAGCCCGGTCTCCTCCTGCATCGGCAACGCATCCATGTCGCCGCGCAGCAGCACGGTCCGCCCATTGCCCCCCGCGGTACCGCCGCCCCGCCCGCCGCGCAGGATCGCGACGAAGCCGGTGGTCGAGGTCCCCTCGCGGATCTCGAGCGGCAGCCCCGCCAGCGCCGCCTTCACCTTGTCCGATGTGCGCGGACAGTGCAGCCCGACCTCGGGATCCGCATGGATCGCGCGCCGCAACTCGATCGCCGCATCGAGGCTCTCCTCACCGATCGCGGCCCAGTCGGTGGTGGATTCGAAATCGAGCGACATGATCGGGTACCTTTGCAAGACGTGGTGCACCGGCCCGGCCAACGCCCGGCCCGTGCCGATGCCGCCCTATACCACAGCACCCCACCCCCTCCACCACCCCGGCGAAGACCGGGGGAGGTGCAAGCGAGATCGGACCCGCCAGACCCCACCACCCCGGCGAAGGCCGGGGCCCAGTTGGGGCACGCCAGTGATGCAGGACGGCGCTCCGTTACCGCGACCTCCCCAACTGGGCCCCGGCCTCCGCCGGGGTGGTATGCGGGAGATCACACGCCCCCGCTCCCCCTTGTGTCCCCGCGAAGGCGGGGACCCAGTCTGGGCACCCGCCTTCGCGGGTGACCATGGGGAAGGACACGCCAGCCCCCACACCCCCCACCACCCCGGCGAAGGCCGGGGCCCAGTTGGGGCACGCCAGTGATGCGGGACGGCGCTCCGTTACCGCGACCTCCCCAACTGGACCCCGGCCTCCGCCGGGGAGGCGGCTTCGGGGGCTGGGCAGCTTGGAGGGCGGGGCGGCTTCGCAGGGTGGGGCGCTTCGGGTGCGACGACCGTCCGCACCCCACCCCCATCACCCCCGAAACAACCCCCCCAACACCCCGCGCAGCACGCTCCCCACAAGACCACCCCCCGACGCCCCGCCGCGCGACCGCGACCGGCTGGTCGTCCCGAACACCTGTTTCCCGATCTCGTTCGCCACCTGCCGCCCGATCGACGAGCTCGCCGCCCGCGTCGCGGACGACGCCATCTTCGCCCAAGGTGAATCCGCCGCCTCGCGCTCCGCCGCGCGCTCCACCCGCTCAGCCTCGCGCTCCGCCGCCCGCGCCTCGCGCGCCGCCTTCGCGTCGAGCTTCGCCTGCGCCACCGCCGCCTTCTCCGCCGCGGTCGTCGCCTTCGCCTCGGCCGCTGCCGCGCTCGCCGCCTCGGTCTTCGCCGCGAGCAGCTCCTCCGCCGACTCGCGATCGACCAAAGTGTCGTATTTCGCCCCGATCGCATCCGTCTCGATCATCACCGCGCGCTCGGCGGGTGTGATCGGCGCGACCCGCGACACCGGCGGCTTGATCAGCGTGCGCGCAACCGGCGTCGGCGATCCGTCCGCCTGCAACAGCGACACCAAGGCCTCCCCCACCTTCAGCTCGGTGATCGCGGTCGCGACATCGACCCCCGGATTGGCCCGGAACGTCTCCGCTGCGGAGCGCACCGCCGCCTGGTCGCGCGGCGTGAACGCGCGCAGCGCATGCTGCACCCGGTTGCCGAGCTGCCCCGCGATCGTCTCGGGAATGTCGATCGGGTTCTGCGTGATGAAATACACCCCCACGCCCTTCGACCGGATCAGCCGCACAACCTGCGCGATCGTGTCGAGCAGCGCCTTGGGTGCGGCATCGAACAGCAGATGCGCCTCGTCGAAGAAGAAGCACAGCACCGGCTTGTCGGGATCGCCGATCTCGGGAAGCTGCTCGAACAGCTCGCTCATCAGCCACAACAGGAACGTCGAATAGAGCTTGGGGCTCGCCATCAGCTTGTCCGCGGCAAGGATGTTGACCAGCCCCCGCCCCCGGTCGTCGACGCCGATGAAGTCGCGCAATTCGAGCGCGGGCTCGCCAAAGAAATGCTCCGCGCCCTGCGACCGCAACTGGAGCAGCGCACGCTGGATCGCGCCGATCGACTGTTTCGACACGTTGCCGTACGTCGTCGTCAGCTCGTCCGCCCGCCCCGCGCACTCGCTCAGCATCGCCTGCAGATCGTCGAGATCGATCAGCAGGAGCCCTTCGGTGTCCGCGACGTGGAAGGCGATCGTCAGCACCCCCTCCTGCACCTCGTTCAGGTCGAGCAGCCGCGCGAGCAGCACCGGCCCCATCTCGCTGATCGTCGTGCGGATCGGATGCCCCTGCTCACCGAACAGATCCCAGAACTGCACCGGCGTGTCCGCATAGGCCCAGCCGTCATCGCCGATCGCGCTCGCACGCTCGGCAAAGATCGCATGCGTCTTCGCCGTCGGCGACCCCGCCATGGCGAGCCCCGACAGGTCGCCCTTCACGTCCGCGACGAAGCACGGCACGCCGTTCGCGGAAAACCCCTCGATGATCCCCTGCACGGTCACGGTCTTGCCCGTCCCCGTCGCGCCCGCGATCAGCCCGTGCCGGTTCGCGCGTCTGAGCTCGAGCGTCTGCCGCGTACCGTCCGCGCTCGCGCCGATGAAGATGCCGTCGCCCATGCTGCTATGTCCTCGCTGTCGATCCCGATCCTAACCCCGCGCCCCGCAAAGAAAAAGGACCGCCGCTCGGGTGAGCGACGGTCCTTCGGGACACGCGAGTGTCGGGTAGATTACTTGATCTTGACCGGCAGGAACTGCGCCGGCCCGCGCCCGCGCTTGACCTGCAACAGCACCTGCGGGCGCCCGGCGGCCTTGGCCGTCGTGACCGCGCCCTGCAGCTCGGTTGCGCTGCGCACCGGCGTGCCGTTGACCGAGATGATCACGTCGCCGCGCTTGAGCTTGCCGAACGCATCGCTCGTCTGCGCGACGGCCGCGATCACCACGCCCTGCGTGCCCGCCTCGACGCCGACCGCCTGCGCGATCGCCGGGGTCAGCGGCTGGACACCGATCCCGAGCGCTGCACCCGCGGTGGGTGCCGCGCCGGTCGCTGCGTCATCGTCATCGCCGTCGTCGGTGCCGAAGCCCTGCGCGTCGCCGCCCAGCGTCGCCGCCAGCTTGTCAGCACTCGGCCGTGGCACGACGACCACGTTCGCGCTCGTCGGCTTGCCGTTGCGCAGGATGTCGAGCCGCGCGGTCTGACCCGGCTTCACGTTCGACACGAGATAGGACAGCGACTGGTCGACCGTCACGACCTGGCCGTTGACCTTGGTCACCACATCGCCCGCGCGCACGCCGGCGCGCGCCGCGGGCCCGCCCGCGGTGACGTCGTTGATCAGCTCGCCCTGGTTCTTGGCGATGCCGAGCGCCGCTGCGGTATCCTCGTCGATCGTGCCGCCACGGCCCAGCGTCACGCCGATATAGCCGCGCTCGATCGTGCCACCCTTCATGAAGGTCGCGATGATCGGCTTGGCAGTCGCCGCGGGGATCGCGAAGCCGATGCCGATATTGCCGCCCGACTGGCTGAAGATCTGCGAATTCACGCCGATCACATTGCCGTTCAGGTCGAACATCGGCCCGCCCGAATTGCCCTGGTTGATCGACGCGTCGGTCTGGATGAAGCGGTCATACGCGCCGCCCTGCCCGGTGACGCGGTTGATCGCCGAGATGATCCCCGCGGTCACCGTGCCGCCCAGCCCGAACGGCTCGCCGATCGCGACGACCCAGTCGCCGACGCGCGCGCCGTTCGAATCGCCGAACTTGACGAAGGGCAGGTTCGGCGCGTCGATCTTCAGCAGCGCCAGGTCCGATTCCTGGTCCTTGCCGATGACCTTGGCGACATATTCCTTCTTGTTGCTCAGCGTCACCGTGATCGAATCGACCGTCGCGCCCTGCGCGCCCGGCGAGATCACATGGTTGTTGGTGACGACATAGCCGTCCGCCGAGATCAGGAAGCCCGAGCCGAGCGACGCGCCCTCGCGCTTGACCGGCGGGCCACCCTGCGGACCGCCGCCCATGCCGCCGAACAGCTCGCCGAACGGCGTGCCCGCGAACGGGTTGGCCTGCTGCTTCTGGACGATCGTCTGCTTGGTCGAGATGTTCACGACCGCGGGCTGGAGCCGCGCGACCATGTCGGCAAAGCTCATCGGCGCGCCGGGCTTGGGCACGACCGCCTGGATCGCACCGGGTTCGTTCTGGGCGACCTGGCCGGTCCCCGAAGAGGTGCCGGGCTGGAGCGCGAGCGTCGCGGTCGCGCCGCCGAGCAGTAGAGCGCTGGTAATGGCGTAGGCGTAACGCACTGGATATTGTCCTCTCGTTTCATCGTCCGAAACCGGGGTTTCATCGCCGATTACGGCTGAACGACGCTTGAATATGAACGGGTGTTCAGAGCAAGCTCACGGGCTTTAACGCCCGCGGCCCTCGAATTCCCGCAGATAGCTGTTGTTCGGCGAAAGAATTATCGACGTCGATCCTTCCGGTGCCGGACCGCCATCTGCCCCGAACGTGTGCCGGTAGGACTGCATAGCCCGGTAGAAGTCGTAGAAGTCGGCATCCTTGCCAAAGCTCTCGGCATAGATCTTCGCCGAATCGGCATCCGCCTGCGCGCGGACGATCTGCGCCTGCTTCTGGCCCTCGGCGCGGATCGTGATCGCCTCCTGCTGGCGTGCGCTGGACATGCGCTTGAGCGCACTCTCGAGCGGCAGGCCGACGGGCAGGTTCGCCTGCTTGATCCGCACGTCGACGATCTCGACGCCATACTGGCTCGCGACGCGCTGCAGCCCGGTCTGGATATTGTCCATCAGCTCGGACCGCTCGGGGCTGAGCAGTTCGACGAAGCGCCGCTTGCCCAGCTCGTTGCGCAGCGCCGACCCCAGGATCGGACGCAGCTGGTCGGGGATGCGTTCCTCGCTGCCGACCGCGTTGCGCATCTTGCGCGGGTCGACGACGCGGTAGCGCGCATACGCATCGACCTCGAGCCGCAGCTGGTCGGTCGACAGCACCAGCGTGTTGTCCAGCTCGATGTCCTGCACGCGCTTGTCGATCCACACGATGCGGTCGATGAACGGCACGCGCGCGATCAGCCCCGCCCCGGTCTGGCCGAAGGGCTGGCCGGGCGCATAGGCGTTGACCGTCCGGATCGGCTGGCCGAACCGCAGGATCACCGCCTGCTGGGTTTCCGGCACGATCGCAAAGCTCGCCGCGGCAAGGATCACGAGCACCAGCGCGATCGCGCCCGCGATCAGCGGGTTACGCCAGGTCAGGCCGTTCACTGGGCGGCTCCCGGCTGGGCGGCGGCGGCGGCCGCAGCCGGCACGGGCGTCGCCGGCTGGGCGGCGCGCGGCGCGACCTCCGGATCGGCGAGCCGCTTGCCGTTGCGCAACGGCAGATAGGGCACGACGCCGCCCGGGGTCTCGACGATCGTCTTGTCGCTCTTGGCCAATACCGCTTCCATGGTCTCGTAATACATCCGTCGACGCGTCACCTCGGGGGCGAGGCGATATTGCTCATAGACCTTGTCGAACGATGCGGCCTCGCCCTGCGCGCGCGCCACGACCTGCTGCGCGTACGAGCGCGACTGGTTGAGGTTGGCGATCGCTTCCTGCTGCGCCGCGGTCACCGCGTTGAAGTCCTCGACGATCTGCGCGGGCGCGGCGGCCTGCTTGATCGCGACGCCCTGGATGCGGACGCCCGACTTATAGTCGTTGAGGATCTGCTGGGTCAGCTCGGCGACGCGCTGCTCGATCACCGTGCGGCCCGTGCCGATCGCCTGTTCCAGCGTCGTCGTCGCGACCACCGCGCGCATCGCGCTCTCGGCCGCGGCGCGCACCGTGGTGTTCGGCTCGGCGAGCTGGAACACGTAATCGCGCGGATCGGCGATGTCCCAGCGCACCGAATAGGCGAGATCGATGATGTTCTGGTCGCCGGTCAGCGTCAGGTTCTCGCCATCGCCGACGGGGAAATTGTCGGTGCGGATATTCTGCACGTCGACCACCTCGACGCTCGCGATCGGCGCGGGCGGGGTCAGGCGGATGCCGGGGTCGAGCGTGCCGGCATATTTGCCGAAATAGGTGACCACGCCGCGCTGCTGCGGCCCGATCTGGTGGAACGAGGTGAACAGCAGCCACAGGACCACGATCACCGCGACCGCAATCGCCCACAGCGCGCGCGCATTGGCGCCCGTCGGCAGGCCGCCGAACCCGCCGCCGCTGCTGCCGCCGCCGCCACCGCCGCCCGAGACCCGCGCCTTTTTCAGGAATTCGTCGAGCGCGCTCGGCTTGCCCGTCGGCTTGCGACCGCCGGGGGGCAGCGCCCAGGGATTGCGGGGGCCGCCGCCCTCGCCGGCATTGTCGTCACCCGAGCCGCCCCAGGGGCCCTTTGGCGTTTCGACGGCGAGAATGGGGGGACGCCGGAGCCAGCGCGTAAAGATCGTCATCCAACCTTTATAGGTGTGCCATCGCGGAAAAACAGTGCCAAGCGCCCGCCACGGGCCTATCTGGCGGCGATGATCGACATTGAAGCGGTAAAGGCGGCGATTGCCGCAGTGGCGGGCACGCGCGCCACGGTGCGACTCGAGGGAACGCGGCTCGGCGTGGTGGTCGATGCGACCGGCCTCGACCCCAAGGCGCGCGACGCGCTCGAGGCGACGGTGAAGATGGCCGCGACCGCGCCGGGCGTCGGCGAGGTGCGCGTGGTCATGACCGCCGAACGCACCACCCGCCGGCTGATCGCGGTCGCCAGCGGCAAGGGCGGGGTCGGCAAGTCGACGCTGTCCGCCAACCTCGCCATCGCGCTGTCCAGGGCGGGGCGCCGCGTCGGGCTCGTCGACGCGGACATCTACGGCCCGTCGCAGCCGCGACTGATGGGGGTCGAGGGCACCCGCCCGACCGCCAAGGACAAGGTGCTCGACCCGGTCCCCACCCCCTACGGCGTCCCCCTCCTGTCGATGGGCCAGCTCGTCGATCCCGGCCGCGCGCTCGCCTGGCGCGGACCGATGGCGGCGGGCGCGCTCGGCCAGCTGGTCGAGGCGGACTGGGGCGCGACCGACACGCTGGTGCTCGACCTTCCCCCCGGCACCGGCGACGTCCAGCTGACGATGGTCCAGAAATACCGTCCCGCCGGCGCGATCATCGTCTCGACCCCGCAGGATCTCGCGCTGATCGACGCCCGCCGCGCGATCGACCTGTTCGAAAAGGCGGGCATCCCGATCATCGGGCTGGTCGAGAACATGGCGGGCTATGTCTGCCCGCATTGCGGCGAAAGTTCGGATCCGTTCGGCAACGGCGGCGCCGAGGCGGCGGCGCATGAGCTCGGCATCGCGTTCCTCGGCCGCGTGCCGCTGACGCTGTCGATCCGCACCGCCTCCGACGCGGGAACGCCCCCCGCGGCCGAGCCCGACGACGTGATCTTCGCCGCCCTCGCCGCTCAGGTCGTCGCATGGATTGGAAAAATGTGAAACGTTTTGGAGCCCGCACCGTTGTGCTGTTACCGGTCGTGCCTGGCGCGTAGAGCTACGGCACGAGCGGACCAGGATTCCAGCCACCCGACCGGTCTATGTACAGACCCGGACGGGTGCTCCCCCAAAGAGGACGCCGCGATGCCTCTTACCGCCGACGCCGATATCAGAACGCTGCTCGAGAACGCGCGCACGATCGCGCTGGTCGGCGCCTCCGACCGCCCCGACCGTCCCTCCTACGGCGTGATGGCGCGGATGCAGGCGCACGGTTACCGCGTCATTCCGGTCAACGCGCAGATCACCGGCGAGCACGTCCACGGCGAATTCGTCTTCCGCGAACTCGCCCAGCTCGGCGACGAAATCGACATCGTCGACATCTTCCGCAACTCCGCCGCCGCGGGCGAGGCCGTCGACCAGGCGATCGCGATCGGCGCGAAAGCGGTGTGGATGCAGCTCGGCGTGATCAACGAGGCTGCCGCCGCACGCGCCGAAGCCGCCGGGCTTCAGGTCGTCATGGACCGCTGCCCCGCGATCGAGATCCCCCGGCTCGGCGTCGCCAGGATAGATCGGGATCCGACCGACTGACGCTTGCGGCTCGCCTGCGCGTGCGTCACCCTCGCGACGAGCTTCGTATCGGCCCATCGCGTATCGGGGACAGGTCATGTTCGCCTTGCTTCTGGCTCTTGCTCAGGACCCGCTGCTCGCCAAGGCCAGCGAGCGACTCGCCGCCGAACCCCGCTGCGTCGTCGATCCCGCTTCGACCGACATCACCGTCTGCGGCCTTCGCCAGGCGGATCGGTTCCGCGTGCCGTTCGTCGAGCACGATCCCGGCGATCCGCGCCACGAAAGCCTCGCCGCGGAACGCGTCCGGCTGCTCAACGCGCGCACCCCGGTCCAGGACATGGGCCCGTTCCAGGTCGGCGGCGGCATGGCCGGCGTGTCGGTCGGCGTCGGCGCGGCGGGCGTCACCGCCGGCGGCCTCCGCAAACCCGCACCCTGACCCCCGCGCCATCACGCCCCCGCCATCAGCCCCCCGCCATCTGGACAGTGGCAAGACGCCCCGATCGGGTCCATGCTCCGCCGATGCCAGTGATCACCGCAAACCGTTAAGGCGCCGCCGATGATTCTCGTCACCCTGCTCGCGCTCGCACAGGCCGGCGCCACACCGGCCGCCCAGCCTGCCGCCACATCAACCTCGTCGGCCCCGACCGAGAAGAGCTGGTCGATCCTCAATCCCCCCGACTGCCCGGTGGTGAAGGAGGGCGACAAGACGATTACCGTCTGCGCGCCCGGCACCCAATCGGGCCCGCGCCTCCCGCTCCCCGACTGGGGCCCGCCCGACCGCCCCGTCGCCGCCAACCCGAACATGACCGCGATCCGCGCGCTGTCGCTCGAGGGAACGCCCTGCGCCGCGACCCAGAGCGGCTGCCAGTCCGGCTTCGGCCCGCCGATCGCCCCGCTCATCGCCGGCGCCGTCGCCCTCGCCAGAAGCGCCTTCGCCAAAAAACCCGACAAGACCGGCCGCATCGCCATCGACCTGTCCGACCCCGCACCCCCGGCCCCCGCGCGGCCGTAACCCACCCCGTCATCCTGACGAAAGCCAGGACCCAGAGCCAAACAGCGCAGCGCCCCGCCACCCTGGGTCCCGGGTCAAGCCCGGGATGACGAAGGGGGTGGCCATCACCCCACCCCCAAAATCACCCCAGAATATGCATCCACAACGGCTGCCCAACCAGACTCTGCGACCCCCGCAATTTCTCCAGCGCCTGCGCCACAGAGCGTTCCGGCCCCTCATGCGTCACGATCGCGACGAGCACGCTGCCGTCCGCCATCGCGCCGCGCTGGATCAGGCTCTCGATCGAGACGCCCGCGTCGCGCATCGCCGCGGCGATCTCCGCCAGCACGCCGACCCGGTCCGCGACCGTGAAGCGCAGATAGGCGCGCCCGCGCCGCTCGCCGCTGTCCGCGGTCGCCGCCGCGACCAGCGACGCCGCCGGCATCGCATAGGGGGGCCCGTACTCGCCGCGCGCAATGTCGATCAGGTCCGCGACCACCGCGCTCGCGGTCGGCCCGTCGCCCGCGCCCGCACCCTGGAACAGCAGCCGCCCGACGAAATTGCCCTCCGCTACCACGGCATTGAGCGACCCCGTCACATGCGCGAGCGGATGGTCGACCGGCACCAGATGCGCATGCACGCGCTGGAACAGCCCGTCGGGCCCGTCCTCCGCCAGCCCGAGCAGCCGCACGCGGTAGCCCAGCGCCGCCGCCTCGGCGATGTCCGCGCCCAGCAAATGCCGGATGCCGCTCGCCGCCACCGTGTCGAACGCCGGCCGCGTCCCGAACGCGATCGAGGCGAGGATCGACAGCTTGTGCGCCGCATCCACCCCGTCGATGTCGAAGCTCGGATCCGCCTCGGCAAAGCCCAGGGCCTGCGCCTCGGCGAGGATTTCGGCGAAATCGCGCCCCTCCGCCTCCATCTTGCTCAGGATGAAATTGCACGTCCCGTTGAGGATGCCGTAGACCCGCCCGATCGCGTTCGCCGCCGCGCCCTCGCGCAGCCCCTTGATCACCGGGATCCCGCCCGCGACCGCCGCCTCGAACTTCAGCGCGACGCGCGCCGCCTCCGCCGCGGTCGCCAGCTCATAGCCGTGATGCGCGAGCATCGCCTTGTTCGCGGTGACGAACGACTTGCCCGCACCCAGCGTCGAGCGCGCGAGCGTCAGCGCGGGACCGTCCGATCCGCCGATCAGCTCGACGACGACGTCGACGTCCGCCTGCTGCGCCAGCGCGGTCGTATCGTCGACCCAGGCGAACCGCGTCAGATCGACGCCGCGATCCTTGTAGCGGTCGCGTGCCGACACCGCGACGACCTCGATCGCGCGCCCGGCCCGTCTGGCGATCAGCTCGCGGTTCGCGTCGAGCAGCCGGATGACGCCGCCCCCCACGGTTCCCAGGCCCGCCAGTCCCACGCGCAACGCTTCGCTCATCGTCTTCCTTTCGCCAAACCCGCGCGAAGACCTAGGGTTCGGGAAGGATTCCCGCAATCAAGATGACGAATGGCGCCGCGCGCCCTATCTGGTCCCGCATGACCGGCCGCTTCGATCACCTGCCCAACCGCCGCGCGATCGTCGATCGCCGCGCGGTCGCCGACACCATCGCCGCGCTGGACGAGACCGATCCGGTCGCGCTCGGCCGCCAGGCGACGATCCTGCTCAAGGCCGCGCTCGACGCGGGCCGGGTCGAGGTCGCCAAGCGGCTCGCCGAACATCCCAGCCGCGGGCTCGAGGTGTCGAGCGCGCAGGCCTATCTGATCGACCAGCTGCTCCGCCTGCTGTTCGACTTCACCACCACCCGGCTGCACCCCGCGCCCGCCCCCACCCCCGACGACCGGCTCACGCTGATCGCGGTCGGCGGCTATGGGCGCGGCGAGATGGCGCCGCATTCGGATGTCGATATCGGCTTCCTCACGCCGGGCAAGCAGACCGCGCGGGTCGAACGCATCATCGAATCGATGCTCTACACGCTCTGGGATCTCGGCCTGAAGCTCGGCCAGTCCAGCCGCTCGCTCGACGAGATGATCCGCCAGGCGAAGGCCGACATCACCGTCCGCACCGCTTTGCTCGAGGCGCGCTACGTCACCGGCGACATGGATCTCTACGAAGAGGCCTCGCGCCGCTTCAAGGTCGAGGTCCAGGCGGATACCGCGCGCGCGTTCATCGCCGACAAGCTCGTCGAGCGCGACCTGCGCCACCGCAAGATGGGCGACACGCGCTATGTCGTCGAACCCAACGTCAAGGAGGGCAAGGGCGGCCTGCGCGATCTCCACGCGCTCTTCTGGATCGGCAAGTACATCTACGACGTCCAGCGCGCGGCACAGCTCGTCGATGTCGGGCTGTTCACCAAGGCCGAATATCGCCTCTTCCACCGCGCCGACAATTTCTTCCAGGCGGTGCGCTGCCACCTCCACAGCATCACCGGTCGCGCCGAGGACCGGCTGACCTTCGACGTCCAGCGCGAGATCGCCGACCGGATGCGCTTCTCCGACCGCCCGGGCAAGCCGAAGGTCGAGCGCTTCATGCATTTCTACTTTCTCCAGGCGAAGACCGTCGGCGACCTGACCGGTGTCTTCCTCGCGCATCTCGACGAGAAGTTCGCCGCGCGCGGCCGCCGCTTCGGGCTGCCGACGATCCGCCGCAGCCCGCGCCGCCTCAACGGCTTCGTCCTCGACCGCGGCCGGCTGGCGCTGCCCGACGACGATTTCTTCCGTGCAAGTCCGGTCCGGCTGATCGAGATCTTCCAGCTCGCTGACCGCAATACGCTCGAAATCCACCCGCTCGCGATGCGCGCGGCCGCCCGCGACGTGAAGCTGGTCGACGACATCCGCGACGATCCGACCGCGAACGCGCTGTTCCTCGATGTGCTCAGCTCGCCGCGCGATCCCGAACTCGTCCTGCGCTGGATGAACGAGACCGGCGTGTTCGGCCGGTTCGTGCCCGATTTCGGCCGCGTCGTCGCGCAGATGCAGTTCGACATGTACCACCACTACACCGTCGACGAACACACGATCCGCGCGCTCGGTCTGCTCGCACGGATCGAGAATGGCGCTTTGAAGGACGACCATCCGCTCGCCAGCGCGATCTTCCGCCAGATCGTCTCGCGCCGCGTCCTCTATGTCGCCGTGCTGCTCCACGACATCGCCAAGGGTCGCGGCGGCGATCATTCGATCCTCGGCGCGGAGGTCGCCCAGCGCCTCTGCCCGCGCTTCGGCCTGTCGCCGGCGGAGACCGAGACCGTCGCCTGGCTCGTCCGCTGGCATCTGCTGATGTCCGCGACCGCGTTCAAGCGCGACCTGTCGGACTTCAAGACGATCCTCGATTTCTGCGACGTGGTGCAGAGCCCCGAGCGGCTGCGCCTTCTGCTCGTCCTCACCATCGTCGATATCCGCGCGGTCGGCCCGGGCGTCTGGAACGGCTGGAAGCGGCAATTGCTCGGCGACCTCTACGAATCCGCCGAGGAGGTGCTCCGCCTCGGCCACAAGCAGAAGGGCCGCGCCGAACGCATCGCCGCCAAGCACGAGACGCTCCACGCCGATCTCGGCTGGAGCGACGCCGAATTCGCCGCGTTCGTCCGCCGCATGCCCGAGGCCTATTGGATCGCCGAGCCCGAGGACGTCCTCGTCCACAATGCCCGCTTCCTCGCCGGCACCGGCGACGCGCAGCTCGCGATCGACGCGCATGTCTATCCCGGCCGCGGCGCCACGCTCGTGACGATCTACGCCGCGGATCATCCCGGGCTCTTCTACCGCATCGCCGGCGCGATCCATGTCGCAGGCGGCAACATCATCGACGCGCGGATCCACACCACGCGCGACGGCATGGCGGTCGACAATTTCCTCGTCCAGGATCCGTTCGGCCGCCCGTTCGACGGCAGCGAACAGCTCGCCCGGCTGAAGACCGCGATCGAGGATGCGCTCGCCAACCGCGGCAAGCTCGCCGACCGCCTCGTCGCCAAGCCGCTCCCGCGCGCGCGCGCCGAGGCGTTCGACATCGTCCCCAACGCGATGATCGACAACCGCGCCTCGAACCGCTTTACCGTGGTCGAGGTCAACGCCCGCGACGGCCCCGCCCTGCTCAACCGGCTCGCCCAGGCGCTCTTCCAGTCGAAGGTGACGATCCACTCCGCGCACGTCGCCACCTATGGCGAACGCGCGGTCGACACCTTCTACATCACCGACCTCACCGGCGACCGCATCACCGCCCCCGCCCGGCTGAAGACGCTCGAACGCCGCCTGCTCGCGGCGGCCGCCGGCAAGGAACTAGACCTCGCCGCCTGACTAATCGTCATCCCCCTTTTCGTCCTCCCCCTTTTCTTTTCGTCATCCTGACGAAAGTCAGGACCCAGAGCCACGAACGACCGCGTCCGTAACCCTGGGTCCCGGGTCAAGCCCGGGATGACGGAAGGGGCGAGCCCCCCCACAAACAGGAAAGGCCGGCCCGCGAACGGACCGGCCTCCCCTACCCTCCAAACGCAATCAGAACCGCGTGCGCACCGTCAGCCCATAGGTCCGCGGCTCGGCGAGGTACGAGGTGAAGATCTGGTTCCCCACCCCGCCGAACGCCTTCACCTGGTCGAGATTGCCCGCACCCTGGAACGGCGCGTTGAAGCCGACCTGCTGGTAATCGGTGTCGAGCAGGTTCTGCGCCCACAGTTCGACCGCCCATTTCTGCGCCGGCCCGCGGATGCCGATCCGCGCGTTCATCAGGAAGAAGCCGTCCTGCGTCTTCTCGGTGAACAGGTCCGACCCGGTGTTATAGTCGCTGGTCATGCGGCCATCGATGTAGAACAGCCCGGTGATCCCCGACGACCCCAGCTCGGGCGTCCACGTCCCCGACGCGGTGACCGTGTGCTTGGGCGCGTTCGACAGCGTGTTGCCCGACAGCAGGAACAGCGCGGGGTCGAGGGCCTCGCCCGTCTCCGACCCGACCAGGTTGTTCTTGAAGGTCGTGTCGACATAGGTGTAGCCGAGCGACACCGCGACGTCGCGGACCGGGAACAGCCCCGCCTCGAGCTCGACGCCCTGCGACCGCACGCCGTATTTCACGTCGCCGGTGCACGCGCCCGTCGCCGCGCTCGCATCGCGATCCGCGCCGTTCAGGCTGGTGTCGCACGAGCTGATGTTCTGGACGATGAAGTTGGTGCCGTTGAACGTGTTCAGCTGGAAGTTCTTGAACTCCTGGCGGAAGCCCGCGACGTTGAAGGTGAACTGCGCGGAGGTGAACTTCAGCCCCAGCTCATAGGAATTGACCGTCTCGGGATCGAACCGCAGCCGGCTCGCGCTGGCATTGGTCGGCGACGCGAAGACGTTCGCGGTCAGGTCCGACCGGTCGAGATTGTAGCCGCCCGCCTTGTAGCCGCGCGAATAGGACGCATAGAGCAGCGTGTCGGTGCGCGGCTTGTACGACACGATCCCCGTGCCGCTGAACTCGCCTTCCTTGAACCCGTCGTTCAGGTCGAGCCCGTTCAGCGCCGAGGTCGAATTGCCCGTGCAGGTCAGCGTGACGATCCCGCCGACCAGCGTCTTCAGGCTGGCGGGCACCGCCGCGCTCGCCAGCAGCGGGCTCAGCGCCGCCTGCTGCGCGGGGCAGACGGTGTTGTTGTTGTTGAAATCGGCGTGGAAGTCCTTGGCCTCATGCGTGTAGCGAAGCCCGCCGGTGATCGACAGCTTGTCGGTGACCTTGAAGATGTTGTGCGTGAAGAACGCGTAATTCTCGCTGTCCTGATAATAGGTCGACCGCTGATCGCCCAGATTGTTGAGCGTGCTCAGCCGGTCGATGCCGCTCAGGATGGTACCGGTCAGCGCGCCGAAGGCGGGCTGCGTGCCCGGAACCTGTCCCGACAGGACCGCACGTCCCGTCGCGCTGAGGCAGCCCGGATTGGCCGGATTGCGCAGCGCCGCCGCCGGGTTGACCGTCGCGACGATCCGGCACGCGGCGAACGCGCCATATTGCGTCCCGAACTTTAGATTGTCCGCAACGACCAGGTCTTCCTTCGAATAATAGCCGCCGACCAGCCAGTCGAGCTTGTCGTCGAACAGCGACCCGTTCAGCCGGACTTCCTGGCTGAAGGTGTGGAACTGGCGATAGCTGTTGCCGTCGTCCGCGCGGTAGCCGATGTCGAGATTGCCGTAATCGATGTCCGCCGCGCCGCCCGACTTGTACTCGCGGTACGCGGTGATCGAGGTCAGCTGCGCAAAGCCGAGGTTTGCGTCGATCTGGCCCGAACCGCCATAATCCTTGGTGATGTTCGAATAGGCGCGGCCCAGCGTGTTGGCGATGCGGCGGTTATACGGGTCGCCCTGGCTCGGGAACACCGCGCCCATGCTCTGCATGACCTGCTGGATGCGGTTGCCCGCGGGGTTGATCGCGAAGTCGCCCGCGACGCCCGGCGTCGGATCGGTCTTCTCGCGCGTGTCGATATAGACCGCGCCGCAGCACTTTTCGTCACGCCGCGTGTAATCGCCGATCAGCCGCACCGACACGTCGCTGCTCGGCTCGAACAGCAGCTGCCCGCGCACGAAATAGCGGTTGCGGTCGTTATAATCGGTCTGGTTGATGACGTCATAATAATAGCCGTCGCGCTTGCCGAACACGCCGTCGAGCCGGAACGCCAGCTTGTCCTTGATGATCGGCCCGGTCAGCCCGCCCGCGATGCGGATATTGTTGTAATTGCCATAGGTCGCGTCGCCGTAACCGCCGAACTGGTAGGAGGGCAGCTTGGTCAGGATGTTGATCGTGCCCGCCGATGCGTTGCGCCCGGCCAGCGTCCCCTGCGGTCCGCGCAGCACCTCGATCCGGTCGACTTCGCCCAGATCGTTCAGACCCGACCCCGTGCGGCTGCGATAGACGCCGTCGATGAACACCGCGACCGAGCTTTCGAGGCCGGGATTGTCGCCGACCGTGCCGATGCCGCGGATACGCGCCGAGGCGTTCGCCTCCGACCCCGTCGACGAGATCAGCAGCGACGGCGCGAGCTGCGTCATCTGGCGGATGTCGGTCGCGCCCGAATTCTGCAGCGCCGCCTGCCCCACCGCGGACACCGCAATCGGCACGTTCGACAGCCGCTCGGAGCGGCGCGTCGCGGTGATGACGATGTCGCCCGCATTGATCGGCTGGGGATTCGCGTTCTCGGCAACCGGCTGCTGCTGCGCATCGACCGACGCGGCGGCGGTACCCGATGTATTTGAGGGTACGGTCTGCGCCTCGGGCTGCGTCGTCGGGACATCCTGTGCGAAGGCCGGCGCCGCGATCGCGATCGTCGCGGCGGCAGACAACAGATATGCGGTCATGCGCATGGGCATCTCTCCTGGCGGCTTCGAATTATTTCGAATTTCCGGTTTGGTCAGGAGGTAATTGGAATTTTCATGCAGCGTCCACCGATTTCCGTATGCGGAAGTAACTTTCCGGTCGCTGTGTCGCACTTCCGCAACACCGAGCAATAACACCGCGTGATAGCCCCGAAATCGATGCATCGCGCACGGGCGGTTCGACCGCGGCGGTTGACGCTACGGAATGGGTCATGGTGACCTGCACCCCAACGCAAACGGCCCACCGCCCCGGACAGGGGGCGATGGGCCGGTCACTATCGTCGTATCGCGTCCCGCATCGCAGGCCGCGTCGTCACGCCGTTACTTGGGCGCGAGCACCATCAGCATCTGACGGCCTTCCATGCGCGGATACGCCTCGATCTTGGCGATCTCCGCGACGTCGTCCTGCACGCGCTTCAACAGGTTCATGCCCAGCTGGCCATGGCTCAGCTCGCGGCCACGGAAGCGCAGCGTGATCTTGACCTTGTCGCCCTCGCCGATGAAGTCGTTCACCTTCTTCATCTTCGTGTCGTAATCATGGTCGTCGATGTTCGGACGCATCTTGATCTCCTTGATCTCCTGCGTCTTCTGCGACTTGCGTGCGAGGTTCGCCTTCTTCTGCGCCTCGTACTTGAACTTGCCGACATCGAGGAACTTGGCGACGGGCGGATCGGCGTTGGGCGAGACCTCAACCAGGTCCAGACCATGCTCGGCCGCCTGCTCGATCGCTTCGCGCGTGTACATCACGCCCAGATTCTCGCCCTCGTGATCGATCACGCGGACCTTCTGGCTCTGGATGAATTCGTTGAATCGCGGGCCGTTCATCGCGGGCGTCTGCATGGGCCGGCGCATCGTGGGAGGACGTATGGGGGTTGCTCCTGTTGTTTCTGACGAAGTATTTGGGCCGGCTTATAGCGCAGAAAGCTCTGCGCGGAAAGCCGGCCTCGTCCATCACATATCGGGAGCGCGCGCCTCGATCGCAAGGCGTGCCACCGCCTCGTCGAGCGACAGCATCTCCTGCCCCTGGCTGCCCAGCCGGCGAATCGCGACCGTCGCCTCGTCCGCCTCGCGCTTGCCGACCACGAACAGCACCGGCACCTTGGCCAGGCTGTGCTCGCGCACCTTGTAGTTGATCTTCTCGTTGCGCAGGTCGGTCTCGACCCGGATCCCCGCCTTGCGCAGCGCAGCCACCACACTGTGCGCATAGTCGTCCGCATCCGACACGATCGTCGCGACCACCACCTGCACCGGCGCCAGCCACAGCGGGAAGCGCCCGGCATGATGCTCGATCAATATGCCGATGAACCGCTCGAACGTGCCGAGAATCGCGCGGTGGAGCATCACCGGCCGGTGCCGCTCACCATCCGCACCCACGTACGACGCGTCGAGTCGCTCGGGCAGCACGCGGTCCGACTGGATCGTGCCGACCTGCCACGTCCGCCCGATCGCATCGGTCAGGTGGAATTCGAGCTTCGGCGCATAGAACGCCCCCTCGCCCGGCAGCTCCTCGAAATTCGCCTTGATCGTGTCGGACAGCGTCGACTGCATCACCGCCTCGCGCAGCTCGGCCTCCGCCTTGTCCCACATCGCATCGTCGCCGAACCGCTTCTCGGGCCGCAGCGCGAGCTTCACCGCATAATCCTCGAAGCCCAGATGCTTGTACACGCTGTCGAGCAGCTCGCAGAACTTGCGCACCTCCTCGACCAGCTGGTCCTCGCGGACGAAGATATGCGCGTCGTCCTGCGTGAACTGGCGGACGCGCATGATGCCGTGCAGCGCGCCATGCGGCTCGTTGCGGTGGCAGCAGCCGAACTCCGCCATCCGGATCGGCAGGTCGCGGTACGACTTGATCCCCTGCTTGAAGATCAGCACGTGCGCCGGGCAGTTCATCGGCTTGAGCGCCATCAGGTCGCCCTCGCCCGACAGGACCGCGCCCTCGTCTTCCACATTGGGGATCTCGTCGGGCACCACGAACATGTTCTCGCGATACTTGCCCCAGTGCCCCGACTGCTCCCACTGCTTGGCGTCCATCAGCTGCGGCGTCTTCACCTCGGCATAGTCCGCCGCATCGAGCCGCCGGCGCATATACGCCTCGAGCTGGCGCCACAGCACGAAGCCGTTGGGATGCCAGAACACCGACCCCTGCGCCTCGGACTGGAGGTGGAACAGGTCCATCTCCTGCCCGATCTTGCGGTGATCGCGCTTGGCGGCTTCCTCCAGCCGGAACAGGTGCTGGTCGAGCTGCTTCTTGTTGAGCCAGCCGGTGCCGTAGATCCGGCTGAGCATCGCGTTCTTCTGGTCGCCGCGCCAATAGGCACCGCTCACGCGCGTCAGCTTGAACGCCGCGGGATCGAGCTTGCCGGTCGAGACCATGTGCGGCCCCCGGCACATGTCGAGCCATTCGCCCTGGCGATAGATCGTCAGTTCCTCGCCCTCGGGCAGCTCGGCGGCCCATTCGGCCTTGAACGTCTCGCCCTGCTCGGTCCACCGGTCGATCAGCTGCTGACGCGACCAGACCTCGCGCAGGAACGGCTCGTTCCGCGCGATGATCGCGCGCATCTCCGCCTCGATCGCGGGCAGGTCCTCGTCGGTGAACGGCCGGTCCTTCGGCGCGAAGTCGTAATAGAAGCCGTCATCGGTCGCCGGCCCGAACGTGATCTGCGTGCCCGGAAACAGGTGCTGCACGGCCTCCGCCATCACATGCGCCAGGTCATGCCGCACCAGCTCGAGCGCATCCGCCTCGTCGCGCGCGGTGACGAGCGCCAGCTGCGTATCACCCTCGAACGGCCGCCCGAGATCCCGCACCTGCCCATCGATCCGCGCCGCCAGCGCCGCCTTGGCGAGGCCGGGCCCGATCGCCGCGGCGACGTCCGCGGGCGTAGTCCCGGGCGCAACCTCGCGGACGGAACCGTCGGGAAGCGTAATGCGGAACATGGCAGACATGAGGAACTTTCTCGTGATGGAAGAGCGGCGCTTATGCCGTCGCCCAGCCGATATAGGCAACCCGCCACGCACCGACACCCCACGAACCGCCCCCATGTTCCCCGGCGAAGGCCGGGGCCCAGTTGGGAAACGCCGCTGATGAAGGACAGCGCCCAGTTACGCCGACCTCACCACCTGGACCCCGGCCTCCGCCGGGGAACCCACCCCCGTCATCCTGACGAAAGTCAGGACCCAGAGCCAAGCAGCGCGCGCCGCGACCCCAGCAAGCCGCAATAACCCGCGCCCACCCCCAAACCCCACCCCGGCGAAGGCCGGGGCCCAGTTGGGAAACGCCGCTGATGACGGACAGCGCCCAGTTACGCCGACCTCACCACCTGGACCCCGGCCTCCGCCGGGGAACCACCCCCGTCATCCTGACGAAAGCCAGGACCCAGAGCCAAGCAGCGCGCGCGCCGCAACCCCAGCACACCGCAATACCCCCGCGCCCCTTCCCCAAACGCCACCCCGGCGAAGGCCGGGGCCCAGTTGGGAAACGTCGCCGACAAAAGACCGCGCTCAGTTACGCCGACCTCACCAACTGGACCCCGGCCTCCGCCGGGGTGGAAGCAATCTGCCCCCTCACCCCACCCCAAACGGCACCACATGGTTCGCCTGCGTGTGCCCCACCTCGGCCCGCCCCAGATACGGCACCCCCATATCCCGCGCCCAGCGCACCATCATGTAATCCAGCGTCTCCCCCCAGGCCGGCTCGTTCGCCTGCACCGCGGTCACCGCCCCCAGCCGCAACCCCGCAATCCCCTTCAGCTGGGTCGCATTGGCCACCTTGAACAGCATCCGGTCGATCGCATACATCGGCTCCGACACCTCCTCGACGATCAGCACGTGGTCGGTCAGGTCGGGCAGCCACGGCGTCCCGATCAGCGACGTCAGGATCGACAAATTGAACGCCGCCGAAGGCTGCCCCCCGAGCCCCGGCTCGAGTCCGCTGCGATCCCCCCGCGCCATCCACCCGAGCGACCGCGCCACCGTCGCCTCGCCGTCATGCCGGTTGATGTCGCTCACCATCGGCCCGTGCGCCACGCGCCCGATCCGCCGCGCGTACAGCGCCCCCAGCAGGAACCCGACATCCGAATAGCCCAGATACGTCTTGTGCCGCGCCGCGCGCCCCAGCTCGGGCATCACTATCTGCAGGATCCGGTTCGCGCCATAGCCCCCGCGCAGGAACCAGATCGCGTCGAACGCCGGATCATTGGCATATTCCAGAAACGCCGCCGCCCGCGCGAAGTCCGACCCAGCGAAATGCCCGTCGGTCGCGGTGCACTGCGGATGGAACACCAGCTCGACCTCGGGAAACGCGCGCGCCGCATAGGCGGTGACCACGGGGATCGCCGAAGGATTGGTCCGGCTCGACGCGGCGAGAACACCGATGCGCATGGTTCGTCCTGTCTTGCCCCGTTACGCAACCGCCGATAGCGCGAGCACATGGATATCACCAACCCCTCCGACCAGACCGCCGCCGACCAGCCCGCCTATTTCTTCATCGGCATCGGCGGGTCGGGCATGATGCCGCTCGCGATGATCCTCGCGGGCCGCGGCGCGACCGTCGCGGGATCGGACCGCAATCTCGACCAGGGCCGCGTCCCCGCCAAGTTCGACGATCTCGCCGCCAAGGGTGTCGCGCTGTTCCCGCAGGACGGCAGCGGCATCGTCTCCGCGGACCAGCACGTCGTCGCCTCCGCCGCGATCGAGCCGACCGTCCCCGACATGATCGCCGCCGCCGCGCTCGGCTGCCCGCGCGCCACCCGCGCCGAGTTGCTCGCCTCCTTGTTCAACGACAGCCGCCTGCCGATCGGCGTGGCGGGCACCAGCGGCAAGTCGACCGTCACCGGCATGATCGGCTGGATCCTCCACACCACCGGCCGCGACCCCACCGTGATGAACGGCGCGGTGATGAAGAACTTCGTGCGCCCCGACGCCCCCTTCGCCAGCGCGCTGGTCGGAGCCGGCGACACCTTCGTCAGCGAGGTCGACGAAAGCGACGGCTCGATCGCGCATTACGCGCCCAGGATCGCCGTGCTCAACAATGTCAGCCTCGACCACAAGTCGCTCGAGGAACTTCGCGCGCTCTTCGGCGCCTTCATCGCCAAGGCGGAAACCGCGGTCGTCAACGCCAACGACCCCGACGCCGCAGCCCTCGCGTCGCGCCTCCCTCGCGGCCAGGTCACCACCTTCGCGATCGACGCCTCCGCCGATCTCCGCGCCGAGAATCTCACCCCCGAACCCTTCGCGATAGCCTTCGACCTCGTCTCGCGCGGCGCTCGCACGCGCGTGAAGCTCGCGGTCCCCGGCCGCCACAACGTCGCGAACGCGCTCGCCGCGATCGGCGCGGCAATGGCCGCCGACGTGTCGCTGCCCGACGCGGTCAGGGCACTCGCGAGCTTCACCGGCCTGCGCCGCCGCTTCGACTTCGTCGGCGAAGCGAACGGCGTCGCGGTGATCGACGATTTCGGCCACAACCCCGACAAGATCGCCGCGACGCTCGATACGCTCCACGCCTTTCCCGGCCGCCTGCTGATCCTCTTCCAGCCGCACGGCTATGGTCCCTTGAAGGTCATGGGCAGCGAACTCGTCGCCACCTTCGTCGCGAGGCTGGCCCCCGAAGACCTGCTCGTCCTCCCCGACCCCGCTTATTACGGCGGCACCGTCACCCGCGAGGTCACGAGCGCCGACATCGTCGCCCGGATCGCCGCGGAGGGCCGCGACGCCCGCCACATCGCCGACCGCGCCGACGCCGCCGCGCTGCTCGTCGCCGAGGCGCGCCCCGGCGACCGCATCGTCGTGATGGGCGCGCGTGACGACACGCTCAGCCTGCTCGCGGCGACCATGGTCGAATCCCTCGCCGGCTGATAGGATAAGCCCGATCCCCCGTCCGGAGACCCGCCGATGTTCCGCCGCCTCTTCCTCGACCATCCCGCCACCGTCGGCGAAAGCTATGCCGAGCATTTCGGCGTCGCCAGCCGGTTCGGCGTGACGATGATCGCCGGCGGCCTCGGCGCCCTCGTCCACGCGGTCGTCCCCGCCTTGTGCAAGACCAGCGGCAGCGACACGGTGCGCGAACTCCACCGCCAAATGGTCGCCAAACGCGGCGCCGTCGCCGCCGACCAGACCCAGATGAAAACGGTAGAATTCATCATCTGACCCCCGGCACAAGCCGACCCGTCCCCCCGCAAAAGCGGGGGCCCAGGACGAAGGCAGTAAGCGCCGCCCTCCCCCCACCCGTCATCCTGACGAAAGTCAGGACCCAGAGCCAGCAGCGCTGCGCCCCGCAACCCTGGATCCTGGGTCAAGCCCAGGATGACGGCGGTGAAGTGCAGCCCTCCCCACCGGACATCCCGACGGCGAGGAAGCGCCGCCCCCCCACTCGCCATCCGGACGGTGGGGAAACGCCGCCCTCCCCCCACCCGTCATCCTGACGAAAGTCAGGATCCAGAGCCAAGCAGCACCGAGCCCTGCCACCGTGGACTGCCGCCTACGTGGGAGAACGGACAGTCGCGATCGCATCCCCTCAACCCCGCCCCGGCTGTAAAGCCACCTTGACTCCCACGCCCTCTAATGACAAGCTCCCTTTACCAATTCGAAAGGACGCTTGACCATGCACAAGAGCCCCGCGCTGCGCCGCTACAACGCCACCGTTCTCGGTCTCAGCCTCGCGTACATGGGCACGCTGTTCGGCGTGGTGGCGCTGTTCCGCAGCCATCCGCCGACCGGCCCGCTCGCCTATCTCCTCGCGGTGCTGCCCGCGCTTCCGCTGCTCGGCGTCTTCCTCGCCTGGGGGCGCTATCTGCGCGACGAGCCCGACGAATATATCCGCACGATGAACGTCCGCCAGACGCTGATCGCCACGGTCTTCATGCTCTGCGCGACGACGATCTGGGGCTTTCTCGAAAGCTTCGGCCTCGCGCCCCATGTCCCGGCCTATTCGGCGGGTGTGCTCTGGTTTGCCGGCCTGATGCTCGGCGGGTGCCTCAACATCGCCGCGGTGCGCGCAGGGACAGCATGAAGAACCGCCTGAAAGTCCTGCGCGCCGAACGCGACTGGAGCCAGGGCGACCTCGCCGACCGCCTCGACGTCTCGCGCCAGAGCGTCAACGCGATCGAGACCGGCCGCTACGACCCCTCGCTTCCGCTCGCCTTCCGCATCGCCGAGCTGTTCGGTCTCGCGATCGAGGACATCTTCACCAGCCCCTCCGCCCCCGTCTGAACTCGCCGCCTGACCTAGCCCCACCCGCCCGCTTTGGCTAAAGCCCCGCGCATGACCGACACCACCACCCCCGCGCCGGACCGCCCCCGCCTCGCCTATCACCACACGACCGGCACCGGCCCGACGATCGTCTTCCTGTCGGGCTATGGCTCGGACATGACGGGCACCAAGGCGGTCACGCTCGAGGCCTGGGCGAAATCGCAGGGCCGCGCCTATCTCCGCTTCGACTATGGCGGCTGCGGCCGCAGCGAGGGCGCGTTCGAGGATCAGACGCTTATCGACTGGCGCGACGACGTGATCGCGATGCTCGAGGCCTTGGCGGACGGTCCCGCGGTGCTCGTCGGTTCGTCGCTCGGCGGCTGGCTGATGCTGCTGGTGGCGAAGGCCCGCCCCGATCTGGTCGCAGCCCTCGTCGGCATCGCCCCCGCACCCGACTTCACCGACTGGGGCTTCACCCCTGAGGAAAAGCTGACGCTGCTCAGCGCGGGCCGGCTCGAACGCGCCAACGAGTACGGGCCCGAACCCACCATCTACACCCGCGGCTTCTGGGCGTCGGGCGAGGCGAACCGGCTGATGTTCGGCTGGATCGAGATCCGCTGCCCCGTCCGCCTGATCCAGGGCCAGCGCGACAAGGACGTGCCGTGGCTACGCACCACCCGGCTCGCCGAGCTGCTTCGTTCAGCCGATGTGCAGACACTGCTCGTCAAGGACGGCGATCACCGCCTGTCACGCGATTCCGACATCGCGCTGATCATCCGCGCGGTCGAGGATGTGATCGCCCGCCTATGATCCTGATGCTGCTCGCCCCCGCGCTGCTCCTGTCCCAGGCCGCCAGCCCCGCCACAAAGCCTGCCGCCAAGCCGACCGCGGCACCGGCCGCCAGGCCCGCCGCCGCCGGCCCCGCCGACGATGCCACGCGGCTCCAGCGCTGCATCGCGACGATCGCCACCGATCCGGTCGCCGCGCGTGCCGAGGCGGGCCGCTGGCGGATGGCGGGCGGCGGCGCCGCGGCGCGCGACTGTGGCGGGCTCGCCTTTGCCGCGGAAAAGAACTGGGCCGCCGCCGCCGCCGAATTCGAGAGCGCGGCGCGCGACGCACAGCTCGCGCACGACGATCGTGCCGCGACCTATTGGGCGCAGGGCGGCAATGCCTGGCTCGCCGCGGGCGACGCGACCAAGGCGCGCGTCGCGCTCGATTCGGCGCTCACCGCGGGGACGCTGACCGGGCTCCAGCTCGGCGAGGCACGGCTCGACCATGCGCGCGCGCTCGTCGCGGCGGACGATCTCGCCTCCGCGCGCACCGATATCGATCTCGCACTGACCACCGCGGGCGACGATCCGCTCGCCTGGCTCCTGTCCGCGACGCTCGCGCGGCGGATGGGCAATCTGCCCCGTGCACGCGGCGACATCGCCGAGGCGCTCAAGCGCTCCCCCGACGACGCCTCGGTCCAGCTCGAGGCGGGCAACATCGCCGCGCGCGACGGCGACGAGACCCGCGCCCGCGCCGCCTGGGCCGAAGCCGCGCGCCTCGCCCCCGACACCCCCACCGCCCGCAACGCCATCGCCGCGCTCCGCCAGTTCGACCCGGCCAAACCCTGATCCGCCCGGAGAGCCGCACCCGCGCCACCGTCATTCCCGCGGCGGCGGGAACCCAGACTGGCAACCCTCACGGCCCGGCCACCCCCGCCCGCCCCTCTGGATCCCGCCTCCGCGGGGATAACGGACGGAGGATAGTGACGCGGCAACAGGCTCCACCGTGAATGCCCCACAACCCCGTCCGCCCCTCTGGAACCCTGCCGGGGCGCCGCCTATCTACCGGCGATCCAACCCGAAAAGGCCGTCCATGAAATATCTGCACACGATGATCCGGGTCACCGATCCGGCCAAGACGATCGCGTTCTTCGAGCTGCTCGGGCTGAAGGAGGCCCGCCGCCTCGAAAACGAGCAGGGTCGCTTCACGCTGATCTTCCTCTCCGCGCCCGGCGACGAGAGCGCCGAGGTCGAGCTGACGCACAACTGGGATCCGGAAGAGTATGGCGAAGGCCGCAATTTCGGCCATCTCGCCTACCGCGTCGACAATATCTACGAGACCTGCCAGCGGCTCCAGGATGCCGGGGTGACGATCAACCGCCCGCCGCGCGACGGCCACATGGCGTTCGTCCGCACCCCCGACAACATCTCGATCGAGCTGCTGCAGGACGGCCGGCTCGACCCCGCCGAGCCCTGGGCGTCGATGCCCAACACCGGCCACTGGTAAGACAGACGGCCCGCCCGCCCGCCGCGCGTCACGCGCGGCGGCGGGCCGGCATCGTCCCGGCCGCCATCGCCTCGGCACAGTCGGCGACGTGGACCGTCGCGCCGCAACCCTCGATGATCTCGATCCGCATCGTCAGGTCGACACAGCCCTGGCGGATGTCCTCCGCCAGCATCTCGCGCATCGCGACGATCGCATGCTCGATCGCCGCCGCGCGATGCGCCAGCTCGATCCCCTCGTGATCCTCGATCACCTCGCCGCCCAGGGCGATCTGAAATCTGTATCGCGGCATCAGCGACATCCTGTGCGTTCGACGCGACGGCCGGGACGACCGGCGGCGGCCGCGCCCAGTGTTCGCCCCTGTTTCTCGCAAGGCGTCTACGCCCCTGCGCGACGATCGGTTCCGCGCCACCCGTACAGCGCGCGGCACCCGACATTTTCTTACAATAACCGACAATTTCCGAAATGTGCGTCTAACCTATGTTTGAGCGAGGCTATAACGCCTGTGATAGTGCAGGGTGCCTCTGGGCAAGCTATGCTTAACCCGGCGACTGAGAGTTCGATATGCTCCCGCCCGAGCGGAGCCTGCATGTGGATTACCCCATCGTCGTCACCGATCATCTGATTGCCAAGCTCGCGACCCGGGTCGAGCTGAGCGCGGCGGATCGCGTGGCGATCGCGGCGCTGCCGTGCAAGCTGCGCACGATCGACCAGTCGACCTATATGCTGCGCGAGGGGCAACGCCCGCTGCGCTGCGCGTTCGTGATCGACGGCTTCGCCTATCGCCAGAAGCTCACCCCCGATGGCGAGCGCGAGATCGTCTCGATCCTGATGCCCGGCGACTTCATCGATCTGCAGAACCTGTTCCTCGAGGAATCGGATCACGACGTCCAGGCATTGACCCGGATCACCGTCGCCGAGATCCCGATCCCCGCACTGCGCGAGATCGTCGCGGTCTCGCCGAAGATCGCCACCGCCTTGTGGATCGAGGCGCTGGTCGAGGCGTCGATCCACCGCGAATGGCTGCTCAACGTCGGCCGCCGCAACGCCAAGATGCGGCTCGCGCACCTGCTCTGCGAATTCTCCGCCCGGCTGCGCGCCTCCTCGCTCAGCGACGCGGACGGCAGCTACGAACTGCCGATGACTCAGGAACAGATGGGCGATGCGCTCGGCCTGACCCCGGTCCACGTCAACCGCGTGCTCCGCGCGCTCGAGACCGACGGGCTGATCACGCGGCGCAAGCGGCAGATCGGCGTCGTCGACTGGTGCGCGCTGCGCGACGCCGCCGAATTCAACGAACGCTATCTCCACCTGACCCAGACGCGCCCCTGACGCCCTGGGCCAACGCCCCCAACCCGGCCACTCTTGACTTTTCGGCCGGTCGCGCGCATCTGACCGCCATCGAGGTGTCATGCAGCGTGATCGGACCTGAACAAGGTCCAGGCTCCGCCTCGGTCGTTTCAAACGGGCTTCCCTTTTCACGCGGGGTGTCAAAACACCACGCCCCTCGCGCGTCCTCCTGTGGATTCGCGAGCCCGGCACATTTGAGAGACTATTCATGTCCTTTTCCAACCTCGGCCTCGCCGAGCCCCTCGTCCGCGCGCTCGAAGCCAAGGGCTATACCGAGCCGACGCCGATCCAGGCACAGTCGATCCCGATCCTGCTCGAGGGCGGCGATCTGCTCGGCATCGCGCAGACCGGCACCGGCAAGACAGCCGCGTTCGTGCTCCCCTCGATTCAGCGCCTGACCGAGACGCAGAAGCGCGTCCTGCCGACGCATTGCCGCATGCTCGTCCTCGCGCCGACCCGCGAACTCGCCAGCCAGATCGCCGACAGCGCGCGCGCTTACGGCCAGTTCAGCAAGATGTCGGTGACCACCGTGTTCGGCGGCACCAGCATCAACAAGAACCGCCAGGACCTCAGCCGCGGTGTCGACATCCTCGTCGCAACGCCGGGCCGCCTGATCGACCTGATCGAGCAGGGCTTCTGCAACCTGTCGATGATCGAGATCCTCGTGCTCGACGAAGCCGACCAGATGATGGACCTGGGCTTCATCCACGCGCTGAAGAAGATCGTCCGCATGCTGCCGAAGAAGCGCCAGACGCTGTTCTTCTCGGCGACGATGCCGACCGCGATCCGCGACCTCGCCTCGCAGTTCCTGCTCGATCCGAAGACCGTCTCGGTCAAGCCCGCCGCGACCACCGCGGAGCGCGTCGACCAGTATGTCACCTTCTGCAACCAGTCGGAAAAGCAGGCACTGCTGACGATCACGCTGGGTGATCCCGCGATCGACCGCGCGCTCGTCTTCACGCGCACCAAGCATGGCGCCGACCGCGTCGTGAAGCTGCTCGCGGGCAACGGCATCGCCTCGAACGCGATCCACGGCAACAAGAGCCAGGGCCAGCGTGAGCGCGCACTCGGCGAGTTCAAGCAAGGCAAGGTCAAGGTCCTGATCGCGACCGACATCGCCGCACGCGGCATCGACGTCTCGGGCGTCAGCCACGTCATCAACTTCGAGCTGCCCAACGTCGCCGAGCAATATGTCCACCGCATCGGCCGTACCGCACGGGCGGGCGCCAGCGGCATCGCCGTCGCGTTCTGCGCAGATGACGAGAAGGCATACCTGCGCGACATCGAGCGGATCACCCGCCAGAAGGTGACGGTCCGCCCGCTGCCGGACGATTTCGTCAACCTGTCGAACCAGATCAAGCAGACGCGCGTCAAGACGATGGGCGCCGATCCCGAAGTCCGGATCGACCGTCCGCGCGATCCCGCGCGTCCCCGCGCCACCCACGCGCCCCGCGCGACCGGCACCACCGGCCGCAACTATGCGGGCGCGAGCCGTGGCGGTCAGGGTGGCGGCGGCCAGGGTGGCGGCGGCGGTCGTCCCCAGGGCGGCGGTCGTCCCGGCGGCCAGGGCGGTGGTCGCCCCGCCGGTGGCGGTCGCCCCGGCGGCCAGGGCCGCGGCGCCGGCCCCAGTTCGGCACGCTAAGGCCCCATGTCTTTGCCTCGCGGGTTTGCTATAGGCAGACCTGCGAGGAGAAGACTGATGGACGTCTCGAATACCCCGATCGCCGAACGCATCGCCCGCGTCCTGGCGGGCCAGCGGATCAGCGCCAACGCCGGCGGCGACGCCGCCTCCGCATCGCGCCTGATCGACGACGCCTGGACCGACTATCTCCCCGACGCGCTCGCGGTCCTGCGCACCTTGCGCGAACCCGACCAGACCATGGCCGCCGCCGGCGACCCCGCCATCTGGGAAACCATGGTCCTCGCCGCGCTGAAGGCCGCGCGACCGCAGACGGTGGTTCTGTAGCGCCCGCCAAGCGGCGGACCACGCCTCCCCCAGGCTGACGACCGTGGTGCGCGCGCCACCTCACCCCCCGCGTCATCCTGACGAAAGTCAGGACCCAGAGCCAAAACCGCCGCCGCCCGTAACCCTGGATCCTGGGTCAAGCCCAGGATGACGAAGAGGGCGGGAACCGCCCCCCACCCGCTTGCCCCGACCGAAGTCGAAGGGCCTGCGCCCCCTCCCGTTCGCCCTGAGCGAAGTCGAAGTGCCCGCGTCCCCATCCGTTCGCCCTGAGCAAAGTCGAAGGGCCCGCACCCCCACCCGTTCGCCCTGAGCAAAGTCGAAGGGCCCGCGCCCCCACCCGTTCGCCCTGAGCGAAGTCGAAGGGCCTGCGCCCCCGCCCGTTCGCCCTGAGCGAAGTCGAAGGGCCGGCCCCAAGTGCTTCGACTTCGCTCAGCACGAACGGAGCGGGAGAGCGCAATGGCACCCCCGCCCCCGAACGCACCCGAAAACCCCCGGACTAAAGCACGAACCGGCTGAGATCCGTATTCCGTGCAATCTCCTTCAGCTGGCTGTCGACATACGCCCCGTCGATCACCACGCTCGACCCGCCGCGATCCTCGGCATTGTAGCTGACGTCCTCGAGCAGCTTCTCCATCACCGTCTGCAACCGCCGCGCACCGATATTCTCGACCTCGGCATTCACCTCCGCGGCGATCCGCGCGACCGCGGCGATGCCGTCCTCGGTGAAGCGGATCTCCACCCCTTCGGTGGCGATCAGTGCCTTGTACTGCAGCGGCAGCGACGCCTTGGTGTCCGACAGGATCGCGACGAAATCCCCCTCGGTCAGGCCCTTCAGCTCGACCCGGATCGGCAGACGCCCCTGCAATTCGGGCAGCAGGTCGCTCGGCTTGGCCACATGGAACGCCCCGCTCGCGATGAACAGGATATGGTCCGTCTTCATCGGTCCGTATTTGGTCGCGACCGTCGTTCCCTCGATCAGCGGCAGCAGGTCGCGCTGCACGCCCTCGCGGCTCACCGACCCGCCGCGCCCGTCGCTGACCGCGATCTTGTCGATCTCGTCAAGGAACACGATCCCGTTCGCCTCGGCATCCGCCAGCGCGACGCGGCTCACCTCGTCCTGGTCGAGCCGCTTGTCCGCCTCTTCCTCGACCAGCTTGTCCCACGCCGCGGTCACCGTCAGCTTGCGGCGCTTCAATTGCTGCCCGCCGCCCAGCGACTTCATCATCTCGCCGATGTTGATCATCTGCGGCGCGCCGCCGGGGATCTCGAACGGCGTGGTCGGCGTCTGCTCGACCTCGATCTCGACCTCGGCCGCGTTCAGATGCCCGTCGAGGAACCGCTGCTTGAAGCTCTCGCGCGTCGCGGTGCTCGAATCCTTGCCGACCAGCGCGTCGAGCAGCCGGCCCATCGCCGCCTCCTCCGCCTTGTCCTTCACCGCGATCCGCCGGCGCTCCTTCTCCAGCCGGATCGCCTCCTCGACCAGGTCGCGCGCGATCTGCTCGACGTCGCGCCCGACATAGCCGACCTCGGTGAACTTGGTCGCCTCGACCTTGACGAACGGCGCATCGGCCAGCTTCGCCAGCCGCCGGCTGATCTCGGTCTTGCCGCAGCCGGTGGGCCCGATCATCAGGATGTTCTTCGGCGTCACCTCGTCGCGCAGATCCTCGCTGAGCTGCTGGCGCCGCCACCGGTTGCGCATCGCCACCGCGACCGCGCGCTTGGCGGCGGCCTGGCCGATGATATGCGCGTCAAGCGCGGCGACGATTGCCTTGGGGGTAAGCTGGTCGTTCATGATCACTCTTCTTCGCCCCTCCCCTTCAGGGGAGGGGTTGGGGGTGGGGACTATCCGCGGGGCGGGCGCCTGGTGAAGCCCGACCCGACCCCTCCCCTGAACGGGAGGGGCGTCGAAATCAGCTGGTCGAGTCCATCGACTCCACGGTCAGCCGGTCATTGGTGTACACGCAGAGCTCGGACGCGATTCCCATCGCCTTGCGGCACAGCACCTCCGCATCGCTCTCATATTCGACCAGCGCGCGCGCCGCGGCGAGCGCATAGTTGCCGCCCGACCCGATCGCCGCGACGCCGTTCTCGGGCTCGAGCACATCGCCATTGCCGGTCAGGATCAGCGTCACGTCCTTGTCCGCGACGATCATCATCGCCTCGAGGTTGCGCAGAAACTTGTCGGTCCGCCAGTCCTTGGCAAGCTCGACCGCGGCACGGAGCAACTGCCCCTGATGCTGCTCCAGCTTGCGTTCGAGCCGTTCGAACAGCGTGAAGGCATCCGCGGTCGCGCCGGCGAACCCGCCGATCACCGACCCGTCGCCGAGCCGTCGCACCTTGCGCGCATTGGGTTTCATGACCGTCTGGCCCATCGAGACCTGGCCGTCGCCGATCACGACGACCTTGCCGCCGCGCCGGACCGAAAGGATGGTGGTGCCGTGCCAGACCGGCATGGCGTGGGGATCATTTGCACTCATGACCGCGATGTAGGGTGCGCTTTCGACCACGCAACGGTCCGCTGCATCCACCCCCTGCACCACCCCCTCACCCTCCCGCTCGACTTCCCTGTCAGCTTCCCGGTTACCTTCCCCCTTTACGTCATCCTGACGAAAGTCAGGATCCAGAGCCCCGAACGCCACGCGCGCCGCTCCGATACCAGCCCCGCTCACCGCCGCTTCCCCCACTCACGCGCCGCGGTATACCCCAGATACCCCGTCCCGAAGAGCGCGTAGAGCGGCTCGGGGATCGCCCCCAGATACGCCCCCACGCCCGCCGCGATCGCCTGCGCCGCCGCCGGCCGCACCGCCGCGAGCAGCCCCACCGGGATCGCCCCCAGCAGCAACGCGTACATCACGTACAGGAACCCCGGCCGCGCCCGCGTCACCCACGGATCGACCGGCACGGCCTCCCCCTCCTCAACGCCTCTCGTCATGACACCCCCTTGGAAAGATGGCGCTTTCCGCCTCACGCCCGGTTGGCGAGCCAGCCATAGAGAAACGCCTCGTTCGCCGGCCGCCGCTCCGCCAGCGCGACATAGCGTTCGCCCTGCAGCGCCTCGATCGCCTTCAGCAGCACCGCCTCGCCCCCCGCGCCGCGCCGCTTGAGGAACCCCGCCAGCGCCGCCAGCGTCCCCGCCCCGATCCGGCCATCGACGACAAGGTCGGGATAATCGCTCGCCCCGCGATTGAGTGCGTTCAGCGCGCGCTGCAGGAACCCACTCGCGACCGCCGGCCCCATATTCACCCCGGTATCAAACAATTCGCCCGCAATATCCGGCGCGAGTCGGCCAACCTCCTCATATCCGGGGTCAATCCAGTAAGCCTGCCGATAGATCGCGACCGCCGCCGCGCGCGGAAACACCCGCATGTCCCCCGCAAACCCATGCGCCCGCGCCACCGCCTGCGTAATCCCGAACCGCGTCGCCCCCCCGCGATCCGCCGGATGATCGCCGTACCCGCCTTCACGATCGATCACCGCCTCGATCAGCCCACCGATCTCCATCCCCGATCCCCCCGATTCGCCGCACACCATATAACCATATAGGTTAGTGAAAAGCAAGATCAGCGGCACAAATGGTAAAAGACGAACACCACTCCCATCCGTCATCCTGACGAAAGTCAGGATCCAGAGCCAAGCAAACCCACCCCCTGGTCACCCGGCAACCCACTCCCAAACCTCAGCTTTCCTCCCCATCAAGCCGAGCCCCATCCAGCACCCGCTCCCCCCGCGCCCGCTCCTCAGCATCCCGCGCGCGCTCCGCCTTGGTCCGCCCGAACGCCGCGCGGTTCGCGTCCGCCACCACCCCCGCCTCGCGCCGCACCCGCGCTTTGCGCGCCCGCCGCAAATTGATGATCTCGCCCATGAAAACCCCTGTCACACCGCTTGCCAGCACCCCGCCGGCGCTACAGACTGCCCCTCCTATGCGCCATCCCGTCCTGCTGTCCGCCCTTCTCCTGCTTCCCGCCGCCGCGTCGGTGCAGGCGCTGCCGCCCGGCGCCTGGGCGATCACCTCGACCGCGGTCGAGCTCGTCATTCCGGGGGCGCCGGGGTTCATCCTGCGGATGATGCGCGGAAAATCGAAGACCGAGCGCAAATGCCTGCCGCCCGAACAGGCGTCGTCGGGCGTCGCCGCGCTGTTCGTCCCAAAGCCCGAGGCGCGCTGCACCGTCGAGCGCGCGCAGTTCTCAGGCGGCCGGATCGACCACGTCATGACCTGTCCGCAGAAAAAGGGGGCGCCGATGCGGATCGTCCGCGCGGGCAGCTATGGCGCGACCGGCTTTACCGCGCGGATGACGATGACCGGCGAGACCGACAAGGGCGCGATGCGGATCGTCGCGGACCAGGTCGCGGCGCGCACCGGTCCTGTCTGCAAACGCTGACGCCAGGATCTGAAATGGCATGATATTTCGTGCCCGGGAGCGGCATCGCCTCTGGCGGCCGGCTCCGGAAATTTCTGGTCGGGGCGACAGGATTCGAACCTGCGACCCCCACACCCCCAGTGTGATGCGCTACCAGGCTGCGCTACGCCCCGACCGAAGGGCGCGCATTATGCGGATGTTGCGCGCGATGCAAGCACGCGATTGCGGCAAAGCCCATAATCGTCCGTCTCATCGCGGCCCGGCCACGCTTCACCGGCGCACATTGGTTGCGCGGGGCGGCAACCGGTGATAGCGGCATCGCCCATGCGAGCGCGGGCGTATGGCGCCTGCCCACCAGCCAAAACGGGACTCCATGTTCATTTCCCCAGCATATGCGCAGGCCGCCGGCGAGACGGCGACATCGGGCGGCATCGCCTCGTTCCTGAGCCTCGCGCCGCTCTTCCTCGTCTTCATCGTCTTCTATTTCCTGATGATCCGTCCGCAGCAAAAGCGGATGAAGGCGCTCCAGGCGTCGGTCGCGGCGGTGAAGAAGAATGACAGCGTCGTCACAGCCGGCGGCATCATCGGCAAGGTGACCAAGGTCGAGGACGCGTTCGTCGAGGTCGAGATCGCGCCCAACACCCGCGTCCGCGTCGTCAAGGCGACGCTCACCGACATCACCAGCCCGAACACGAAGCCGGCGAACGACTGATGTTGGATTTCCCCCGCTGGAAGGTCGCGTCGATCATCGGCCTGCTGGCCGTGCTCTGCGCGCTTGCGATCCCGAGCTTCTTCTCCGAATCGACGACCAGCAAGTGGGGGGCGATTCCGCATAAGCGGATCAACCTGGGTCTCGATCTGGCGGGCGGCAGCTATCTGCTGCTCGAGGCGGACACCGCCGATCTCGCCAATTCGCGGATCGAGGCGATGCGCGACAGCATCGCGGGCACGATGCGCAACGGCACGCCGCGGATCGCGATCGGCGATATTTCGGTGCGTGGCGGGCAGCTTAGCTTCCTGCTCCGCGATCCGAGCCAGGTCGATGCCGCGCGCGAGCGGCTGCTCTCGATCACCGGCGGTGGCGCCGGGATGAGCGGCCAGCGCGAATGGGACATCAACGTCGTCGACACGAGCCGGTTCGTGCTCAAGCCGACCGAGGCCGGGCTCCAGCAGGCGATTGACACCGCGATGAAGGACGCGACCGAAGTCGTCCGCCGCCGCATCGACGAACTCGGCACCAAGGAGCCGACGATCGTCCGCCAGGGCGCGACGCGTATCGTCGTCCAGGTGCCGGGCCTGCAGAATCCGCAGGCGCTCAAGAACCTGCTCGGCAAGACCGCAAAGCTCGAATTCAAGCTGGTCGACGAGACCGCGAACCCCGCCGATCTCGTCAAGGGCATCGCCCCCGTCGGCAGCCAGGTCATTCCTTACCCCGGCAATCCGCAGGGTATTCCGTTCATCGCGGTCAAGCGATCGGTGATCATCTCGGGCGATCAGCTCGCCGATGCCCGCCAGGAGTTCGAGCCACAGACCAACGCGCCGCAGGTGGCGATCACCTTCGACGCGGTCGGTGGCCGACGTTTTGCCAAGGTCACGCAGGAGAACACGAACAAGCCGTTCGCGATCATCCTCGACAATTCGGTGATCTCCGCGCCCAACATCAACGAGCCGATCCTCGGTGGCCGCGCCTCGATCTCGGGGAATTTCACGGTCGAGTCGGCCAATTCGCTCGCCATCTCGCTGCGGTCGGGCAAGCTGCCGATCAATCTGAAGATCATCGCAGAGAGCACCGTCAGCCCCGATCTCGGCAAGGATTCGATCCGCGCCGGCGTGCTGGCCAGCATCGTCGCGGCGCTCGCGGTGATCGTGTTCATGTTCGTGACCTATGGCCGGTTCGGCCTTTATGCGAACCTCGCGGTGGTCATCAACATCCTCGTGATCGTCGCGGTCATGGCGATGCTCAACGCGACGCTGACGCTGCCCGGCATCGCCGGCTTCGTGCTGACGATCGGTACCGCGGTCGACGCCAACGTGCTGATCAACGAGCGTATTCGCGAGGAACGCCGCCGCGGACGCAACATCGTCCAGGCGGTCGAGCTCGGCTATAAGGAGGCGTCGCGCACGATCTTCGAGGCCAACGTCACGCACGCGATCACCGGCGTGATCATGCTCCTGCTGGGCTCGGGCCCGGTCAAGGGCTTTGCGGTCGTGCTGCTGATCGGCATCTGCACCAGCGTGTTCACCGCGGTGACCTTCACGCGGATGCTCGTGGCGCTCTGGCTGCGCAAGAACCGCCCCACCACGATCAATATTTGAGGCGGGAGACATCATCATGCGCCTGCTGAAACTCGTACCCGACAACACCAACCTGAAGTTCGTCTCGCTCCGCAAATGGGCGTTCGGGCTGACCATCCTCCTGTCGCTTGCCGCCGTCGGGCTGGTCTTCGCCAAGGGTCTGAACATGGGCGTCGACTTTGTCGGCGGCGTCCTGATCGAGGAGCGGTTTGCGACTCCGCCGTCGATCGACGCGGTCCGTACCGAGGTCGATCGCCTCGGCGTCGGCGAAGCCTCGATCCAGTCCTTCGCCGATCCGACCGTGCTGTCGATCCGTCTGCCGATCCCCGAAAGCACCGACGAGGGTGCGACCAACGCGCTCGTCAAGAAGGTTGCCGACGATCTGGCGGTCAAGTTCCCGGGCGCGACCTTCTCGAAATACGACACGATCTCGGGCAAGGTTTCGGACGAGCTGATCAGCAAGGGGCTGCTCGCGGTCGGGCTCGCCATCCTCGGCATCGGCCTGTTCGCGGTGGTCCGCTTCGAATGGCAGTTCGGCGTGTCGACCGTCGTCGCGATCGTCCACGACCTGTTGATGACGCTCGGTTTCTTCGCGCTGACGCAGTTCGAATTCGACCTCAACATCGTCGCGGCGGTGCTGACGATCGTGTCCTATTCGATCAACGACAAGATCGTGATCGACGACCGTATCCGCGAGAATATGCGCCGCTATCGCAAGATGGACATGCGCGAGATCATCGATCTGTCGGTGAACGAGACGCTGCCGCGCACCGTCATGACCTCGGTCACGATCCTGCTCGCGCTGACCGCGATGCTGGTGCTCGGCGGCCATGTGCTGCGCGGCTTCACCGCTGCGATGATCCTCGGCATCGTCGTCGGCACCTATTCGTCGATCTACGTGTCGTCGTCGCTGCTCATCACGCTCGGCCTGCGCGCCGAGCCGGAGGGCCGCAAGGGCGACCGCGACGACGCCGAGCGCGTGGGTCCGAAGGCCGGCCGCTGATGCGCGGCGGGCCCAGCGCGTGAGGATGGACAAGGAAAAGACCGACGGGCCGATGATCTCGGCGATCGGTCACGGCGGGTTCCGGGTCGACGACGGCTATTACACCGCGCTGCTGATCACCCCGTCGCGCGCCGACGGCTGGTCCCCGCCGCCGTTCGAGGCACTGGGCGCGGACGATGTCGCCAGCGTCCTCGCGCTGTCACCGAAGCCCGAATTCCTGCTGCTCGGCACCGGATCGCAGCTGCGCCAGCCCGCCGCCGCCTTCCGCCGCGCGGTCGAGGCGCAGGGCGTCGGGATCGAGGCGATGGACAGCCGCGCCGCCGCGCGCGCCTGGGCCGTGCTCCGCGGCGAAGGCCGCTGGATCGCCGCCGCGCTCTACCCGCTCGAAGGCTGAGGCTTTTCAGGTATTTGGTGGGGCGCGCTAGGCCCCGCCCCCGACCAGCCCCGCCAGATGCGCGAACAGCGCGGCGCTGTTGGTCTCCCAGGTAAATCGCGCCGCGACACGCCGCGTCGCCTCTCTGGCCGGCGGTGCCGCCAGGATCCCCGCGATCGCCGCACCGAACGCCGCCGCGTCGCGCGGCACGATTCGGCCCGCCTCGTCCGACGTGACCACTTCGCCTGCACCGCCCGCATCGGTGATCACGATCGGCGTCCCGCAGGCGAGCGCCTCGACCCACGCATTCGCCAGCCCTTCGGACGCCGATGCCAGCGCCATCACATCGGCCGTCGCGACCAGCCGCGGAATCGCCTCATGCGCGACGCTGCCGAGCAGCCGGACCCTGTCCCCCACGCCCAGCGCGCGGATCAGCGCCTCCAGCCGCGCCCGGTCGCCCCCCTCGCCCGCGATCCTCAGCGAGACACCCGGCAGGCGCGCGACCGCCTCGATCACCACGTCATGTCCCTTGCGCGGGATCAGCGCCCCGACCGACAGCACCATCGGCCCCGTCACGCCGAGCCGCGCCGCCTCGGCCGCACGCGCCGCCGCGTCGATCGGGCGGAACCGCGCCTGATCGACCCCGGTATGATGCACCCGGATCCGTGCCGCCGGCATCCCCATCGCGATCATGTCCGCCCGCATCGCCGCGCTGACCGCGAGCAGCCCGTCCGCCGCGCAGCCCGCACGCCGGATCTGCTCGCGTGTGCCGGCCGCGCAACCCCAGTGATGAATATCCGCCCCGCGCGCCTTGATCGACACGGGTACGCCATAGCGTCGCCCGAGCGCGACCGCGGCGACGCCGTCGGGAAAGAAGAACGACGCATCAATGACGTCGAACGGAAAATCCGGCCGCACGGCGTCGAGCACCGGGATCAGCGCGCGGGTCAGCGCCGCGGCATGCCACCGCCCCCCGGTCGCAGGGATCGTCGTGAACCGCGGCCGCTGCACGCCCACCCCGCGCCACGTCTCTTCGAGCGGTAGCTGCGCGAGCGGCGCAAAACGCGGCATGAGGCGCAGCGGCCCGGGCGGCAGGCCGATCGGTGCGATGACACGCAGATCGACCCCCGGATGCGCTGCGAGCCCCAGCGTCTGCCGCTCGACGAAGACGCCGAAATTGGGCCGGCTTGCATCGGGAAACAGCGTGGACAGGGTCAGGACGCGCATCATGGCCCTTGGTATCGCCGCCGGGTTAAGAACCCTGTCGCTGCGATTATTGCAGGTCGACCGGCCCGGTCGCGATCACCCCCGCGCGCAACGCATCGTCGTACAACAGCGCGCTTTCGCGCTGCACCTGATGCGTCAGCCGCGCGAGCATCGCTTCGGCCTCGCCGCGGAATTCGTACCAGTCCGCAGGCTCGATCGTCGGCAGCCAGTGCGCGATGAACACCCGCCATTCGCGCCGCAGCGCGTCGAGTTCGGCGGCCATGACCGCGACCGTCTCGGGCGAATAGTCCGCCTCGGTCGCGATCGCGGTCAGGTCGATCACCTCGTCCTCGACGCCCAGATGGTCCGCGACCAGCACCGCGAGCTCGAGCAGCTTGCGCGACGCCGCCGCGCAATTATGCCCGCGCCGCTGCAATAGCGCGACGAGGTCGGCGCAGCGTTCGGCGATACGGTCATGATCGTCGATAAGGCGTCGCCACGACGTCCGGTCGTCACGCTGTTCGGCGAGTCTTTGTGAGGTGACTTCCATCGAATTTCTCCCCTTTTCAACGCGCGCCCTCGTCCGTCATGCCCCAACCCCCGACCGCCGGCGGGTGACGATGCGCGCTACTCCCGATAGGCGGTGGTTATCGCTTCGACCTCGGCCGGATCGCCCATGATCAGGCCGATCCGCTGGTGCAGGCTGCTCGGCTCGATCGACAGGATGCGCTGCTCGCCATCGGTGGCGGCACCCCCTGCCTGCTCCATCAGCATCGCCATTGGATTGCCCTCGTACATGAGCCGCAGCTTGCCGACCTTGCCCGGCTGGCGGACGTCACGCGGGTACAGGAACACGCCGCCGCGCTTGAGAATGCGGTGCGCGTCGGCGACCATCGATCCGGTCCAGCGCATGTTGTAATCGGTGCCGATCGGCCCGTCCTTGCCAGCGATCCGCTCGTCGATGAACCGCGTCACCTCGGGCGACCATTGCCGCGCATTCGACGTGTTGATCGCGAATTCGCGCTTGCCGCCGGGCATGCGGATATTGGTGTCGGTCATCACCCACGACCCGATCTCGCGGTCGAGCGTGAACTCGTGCACGCCAGCGCCGACCGTCAGCACCAGGATCGTCTGCGGACCATAGACCGCATAACCTGCCGCGACCTGGGCCTGCCCGGCCTGGAGGAAGTCCTGCTCGGACACATCGGCGCCCGACGCGGTCTCGGCCGCGCGCAGGACCGAAAAGATCGTGCCGACCGACAGATCGACGTCGATGTTGCTCGACCCGTCGATCGGATCGAACAGCAGCAGATATTCACCCTTGGGATAGCGATTGGGGACGAGGTGGATCGTCTCCATCTCCTCCGACGCCATCGCCGCCAGATGCCCGCCCCACTCGTTCGCCTCGAGCAGCATCTCGTTCGCGATCACGTCGAGCTTCTTCTGCACCTCGCCCTGGACGTTCTCGCTCTCGAGGCTGCCGAGCACGCCGCCCAGCGCCCCCTTGCCGATCGCATGGCTGATCGCCTTGCACGACCGCGCGACGACCTCGATCAGCAGGCGCAGCTGCGGCTGCAGCGTGCCGGCCTCGCGTTGCTGTTCGATCAGGAACTGGGTCAGCGTCTTGCGCTTCATGGGCAGGGTACCTTCGACCGGAATGGAGAATGCAATCGTGGTTAGCCAAGCCGATCCTGCTATACCATAGGAGAGAAATGCCCGATCCGACCGAACGATCCCTCTTTATGACGGGGTGTTTCGGCCAACCGGCTCGCGCTGGCGCGGCATTGCCGTTAGAGGCTGCCGCGATGTCCGCGTTCGACCAGCATCATCGCGACCTCTCCGCACTTGCCACGGCAACGCGTCGCCGCGCGCTGATCGCGCGGCAAGGGGTTGATTTCGCCTCCAATGACTATCTCGCGCTCGGCCAGAGCGGGCGGATCGCCGCGGCCGTCGCGGCCGCGCTGGAACGCGGCGTCGCGGTCGGTTCGGGCGGATCGCGGCTGCTCCGCGGCAACGATCCCGAACATATCCTGCTCGAAACCGAGGCGGCGGCGTTCTTCGGTGCGGAGGCGGCGTTGTACTTCTCGACCGGGTACGCCGCCAACGCCGCGCTGTTCGCGACGCTGCCGCAGACCGGCGACCTCGTCGTCCACGACGCGCTGATCCATGCGAGCGCGCATGAGGGGATGCGGCTCGGCCGTGCGGAGACGGTCTCGGCAGCGCATAACGACGTCACCGCCTTTGCCGATGCGATCGCGCAGTGGCGCCGGGCGGGCGGCACCGGTCGGCCCTGGATCGCGGTCGAAAGCCTCTACAGCATGGACGGCGACCGCGCGCCGCTCGACGATCTCGTCGCGCTCGCCGAGGCGCATGACGGCGTCGTGCTGATCGACGAGGCGCATGCCACCGGCGTATTCGGCGACGATGGCCGCGGCCTCGCCGGGCATCTGGAGGGACGGCCCGACATCGTTACCTTACGCACCTGCGGCAAAGCGATGGGGTGCGAGGGCGCGCTGGTCTGCGGCCCCGAAGTTGTCCGCGACTTCCTCGTCAACCGCGCGCGCGCGTTCATCTTCTCGACCGCACCCTCGCCGTTGATGGCGAGCGCCGCGCGCGCAAGCCTCCAGATCCTCGCCGACGAACCCGAACGCCGCACCGCCCTGCGCGCGCTCATCGCCACCGCCGAAACCGTGCTCGCGCCGTACGGCGTCGTGCCGACCGGATCGCAGATCCTTCCGCTCGTGCTCGGCGACGATGCGACGACGATGCGCGTCGCGGCGGCGGTCCAGGCGGCAGGGTTCGACGTCCGCGGGATTCGCCCGCCGACCGTGCCCAAGGGCACGTCGCGACTGCGGATCTCGCTCACGCTCAACGTCACCGCACCCCAGATTGCGGGGCTCGGCGACGCGTTGCAAAAGGCCCTGTCATGACCCGTCTCGTCGTTACCGGCACCGACACCGATGTCGGCAAGACCGTCTTTGCCGCCGCGCTCGCGGGCGCGCTCGACGCAAGCTATTGGAAACCCGTCCAGGCCGGGCTCGACGGCGGCAGCGATGCGTCGCGCGTCGCCGCGCTGTCCGGCCTCGCGCGCGAGCGGATCCTCCCCGAGGCCTATCGGCTGACGACGCCCTGCTCGCCCGACCGCGCGGCGACGCTCGACGGCGTGACGATCGACCTCGACCGGCTCGTGCCCCCCGCGCTGCCCGGCCCGCTGGTGATCGAGGGGGCGGGCGGGGTGATGGTGCCGCTGACCGACACCCGCGTCTTCGCCGACCTGTTTGCGCGGTGGCGGCTGCCCGTCGTGATCGTCGCGCGCACCGCGCTCGGCACGATCAACCACAGCCTGTTGTCGATCGAGGCGCTGCGCCACCGCGACGTGCCGATCCTCGGCGTCGCGTTCGTCGGCGACGCGGTCCCGCACAGCGAGGCGGCGATCGTCCGGCTGGGCGACGTGCGGCATCTCGGCCGGCTGCCGATGCTCCCCCGGCTCGACGCCGCCGCGCTCAGTGCCGCCTTCGCCGCCAGTTTCCGGTTCGAGGATTTCCGATGACGTCGCCGATCTGGCATCCCTTCACCCAGCATGGTCTGGGCGACCCGATCCCCCGCATCGTCCGGACCGAGGGGGCGGCCCTTCATACCAGCGACGGGCGGCGGATCGTCGACGCGATCTCGTCCTGGTGGGTGACGACGCATGGCCACCGCCATCCCCGGATCATGGCCGCGATCGCCGAGGAGGCGGGGCGGATGGACCAGATCATCTTCGCCGGCTGGACGCACGAGCCCGCCGAAACGCTCGCACGTGGCCTCGTCGCGATCATGCCCGAGGCGCTGCGCCACGTCTTCTTCTCCGATTCCGGTTCGACCGCGGTCGAGGTCGCGCTGAAGATGGCGCTCGGTTACTGGCGCAACCGCGACGAACCGCGCGACCGGATCCTGGTGCTCGAACACAGCTATCACGGCGACACGATCGGGACGATGTCGGTCGGTGAACGCGGTGTCTACAACCGCGCCTATGCGCCGTTGCTGTTCGACGTCGGCACCATCCCCTTCCCGCACCCCGGCGCCGAACAGGCCACGCTCGACGCGCTCGAGGCAGCATGCCGCGCCGCGCCCGCCGCGTTCATCGTCGAACCGCTCGTGCTCGGCGCGGGCGGCATGCTGATCTATCCGCCGCACGTGCTCGCCGAGATGCGCGCGATCTGCGCCCGTCACGCCGTGCTGTTCATCGCCGACGAGGTGATGACCGGCTGGGGCCGTACCGGCACGCTGCTCGCCTGCGAGCAGGCCGGCGTCGTGCCCGACATCCTGTGCCTGTCCAAGGGCTTGACCGGCGGCGCGGTCCCGCTCGCGGTGACGATGGCGACCGCGGAGATCTTCGACGCGCATGTGTCCGACGATCGCGCGCGGATGTTCTTCCACTCCTCGAGTTACACCGCCAACCCGATCGCCTGCGCCGCCGCCAACGCGAACCTCGCGATCTGGCGCGACGAGCCGGTGCACGACAGGATCGCGACCCTCGGCGCACGACAGGCGGCGCATCTCGACCGCATCGCCCGCCTGCCCGGCGTGACCAACCCGCGCCGCATCGGTACGATCGCCGCGGTCGACCTGCAGGTCGGCGATCGCGGCTATCTGTCGGATCTCGGCCCGAAACTGCTGCGCTTCTTCACCGCATACGACCTGTTGCTGCGACCGCTCGGCAACACCGTCTACGTCATGCCGCCCTATTGCATCGACGAGCCCGACCTCGACGCGATCTATGCCGCGATCGAGGAGGCGTGCGCGACCCTGCTCTAGTCCTGGCTGTAGCGTTCCTCGGCCCAGGGGTCGCCGCGCCGGTGATAGCCATTGACCTCCCAGAAGCCCGGCTTGTCCGCGCCAAGGAATTCAATCCGCGAAATCCACTTCGCGCTTTTCCAGAAATAGAGATGCGGGATGACGAGGCGGACCGGGCCGCCATGCTCGCGGGTCAGCGGCTTGTCCTGCCAGCTGTGCACAAGCAGCGCGTCCGCCGCGGCGAAATCGGCCAGTGGGACATTGGTGGTGTAGCCGTCATAGCCGTGCAGCGTCAGGAACGCCGCCGCATCCCCCGGGCCGACATGGTCGAGCAGGTCGCGCGTCGTCACACCCGACCAGTCATTGTCGTAGCGCGACCAGGTCGTGACGCAGTGAATGTCCGACCGCACCGCGGTCTGCGGCAACGCTATGAACCCCGCCCAGTCGAGCGTCACCGGCCGCTCGACCATCCCGTCGATCGTCAGCCGCCACCGCTCGCGCGCGATATCGGGCTGCTTGCCGAGATCGAGCACCGGCCAGTCGCGGACCAGATGCTGCCCCGGTGGCAGGCGGTCGCCCTCCGCGCGGTCCGTCGCTCCCGTCAGGAACTTGCCCTCGCTTGCCCAGCGTTGCTTCGACCGCGTCAGCTTGGTCGGTTCGGACCTGTCATCATCGCTCATGCGGAACAGACTAGGCGGCTTGCGGCGACGGGGCCACCGTCGATTTCCCGGGGGATTTCCCAGGGGATTTCACGCTGCAGAGCGGGTATCCCCCGATAATGCCTCAACCGATCACCTTCTATGTCGGCCATCAGGGCCGCGGCCATGCCAATCGCGCGATGGCGATCATCGACGCGTTGCCCGCCGGCCGCGCCGTCACGATCCTGACCGCACGCCCCGCGCTGTTCGACGGGTTCGCGCGCGCCGTCACGCTGGTGCCCCTGCCCGACGAGGGCGCGGCCAGTGACAGCCCCCCGCCGGCGCTCGCGGCGCAGCCGACCCCCGACATCCTCCACCGCGCACCGATCGGCGACGCGGCGATCCGCGCGACGATGCGGACGATCCTCGACCATCTCGACACGGTCGATCCCGCGCTGTTCGTGGTCGACGTCTCCGCCGAGATCGCGCTGCTGGCCCGCATCGCCAGCGTCCCCGCGATCGGGATCCGGATGCACGGCAACCGCGGCGATGCCGCGCATCTCGCCGGCTATCGCGCCTGTGTCGGCCTGCTCGCGCCCTTCGACGAAGCGCTCGAACAGCCCGAGACCCCTGACTGGATCCGCGCCATGACCCATTATGCGGGCGGGCTGTGCACCGCGCGGGACGTCGTGCCGGGCAAGACGGAGGCGCGGGCGATGCTCGGCCTCTCCCCCGACCGCGAGATCGTCGTCGTGCTGACCGGCGGCGGCGGCGCAGGCACGCCCTATGCGCCGCTGACCATGGCCGCGCGCGCACTGCCAGAGACCGACTGGCTAGTGCTCGGCCCCGTTCAGCGCGAAGGCCATGAGACCGATTTCGGCAATCTCCACCTGCGCGGCTGGGTCTCGACGATCACCGCGCACATCGCCGCGGCCGACGTCGTCGTCGCCTCCAGTGGCGATACCATCGTCCACGAAATCGCGCGGGTCGGCCGCCCCTATGTCTGCGCGCCCGAATGGCGCTATTTCGACGAACAGATGCGCAAGGCCGAACGCCTGGCCGAACTCGGCGCAGCGATCCTGGTGCCAAGCTGGCCCGGCGCATCGACCCCGTGGCGCGGCCTGCTCGACGCCGCCAAGGCGCTCGATCCCACAGCGCTCGCAACCCTCCACACCCCCACCGCCGCCGCCAGCGCCGCGGACTATCTCGACCGGCTCGCCACCGATCTCTGGACACGCTGAACCGGCACCCCCGGAATGGAAGACAGGCGGGTCCGATCCGGACGTTTTTAGCTGTATCCGGCTCATTGCCAGGCTAGCCTGCGTCATGCACCTGACCCGGCCACAGGCCGACTCGCTCGCCCGTGAGGGCATGACCGCGCTGCGCAACGGCCACGCCGCCGTCGCCTATGAAAAGCTGTCGCTGTTGCGCGACGGCGCGCCGGGCATGCCCGCGCCCTGGTTCCTGATCGCGCAGGCGGCGCAGGCGCTCGGGCGCGACGACGAGGCCGACGACGCGCTCGTCCGCTTTCTCGCGACCGAGCCCCGGCATCTCGGCGCGCTGCTGACGATGGCGGCGCTGAAGCGTCGTCGTAGTGACGATCGTGCGGCGGAGTCCTTCTATCGCACCGCGCTGTCGGTTGCCTCCCAGCCGGGTGCGACCATCGCCCCCGCGCTCGTCCCCCTGCTTCGGGTTGGCGAGACCTTCCTGACCGAAGTCGCCGGCCGTTTCTCGGCCCATCTCGACGCGGCCCTCAAGGACATGCCGCGCGTGGCGGGTCCCCGGATCCATCACGCGCTCGACCTGCTGCTCGGCCGGAGCGAGCTCTATCTGCAGCAACCCTCGATGTTCTATTTCCCGGGCCTGGCGCAGCGCGCCTATTTCGAGCGCGACGGGTTTGACTGGGTCGCCCCGATCGAAGCGGCGACCGGCGCGATCCGCGCCGAACTCGACGCGGTGCTCGCGGCCGGACAGGGCTTTGCACCCTATGTGCAGACGATGGCCGGTCGACCACCGCCCGCAAACCCGCTGCTCGACGATCCGGGCTGGGGCGCCTTTCACCTCTGGCGTGGTGGCGTGCCGGTCGAGCCCAATGCGACGATGTGCCCGAACACGATGGCCGCGCTGTCGCTGGCGCCGATCCCCGTCATTCCCGGCAGGTCACCGATGGCGATCTTCTCGCGGCTGACCCCGGGCACGCATATCCGCCCGCATCACGGCATGCTCAACACGCGGCTGATCTGCCACCTCCCCCTGATCGCCCCTGACGGATGCGCGCTGCGCGTCGGGTCCGAGACGCGGCCGTGGCGCGACGGCAGGATGCTGATATTCGACGATTCTTTCGAGCACGAGGCGTGGAACCGGGGGACGCAGACCCGGATCGTCCTGCTGTTCGAAGTCTGGCGTCCCGAACTGACCGCAACCGAACGCGACGCGCTGACCGACATATTCGCCGCGATCGACCGGTATCAGGGTCCCGTGGTCGATACCGGCTAAACGCGGCCGGCGTGTCGATCAGTCGCCCGGCATCGCACGGGTATGCATCTCGCGGGTTTCGTCCTGCGCCAGTTCATACTGGCGTCGCCATTCCGCCTTGGTCAGGCAGATGCGCTGGCTCGCGACCAGCGAGCCCGTCCTCGCCTGCGCACGACAGATCTTCTTCTCCGGCAACGGCCCCGCGGTTGCTGATGCGGTCGTGGGTCGGACACCCGCAGGCAGCGTCCAAACGACTTGCCCCTCCTGCCGGGTCGTCGGCCCGCCGCCGCCCGGTGCGACATAGGCCGCAATCTGCGCGTGCGAGAACAGGAAGTCGCACGTCGCCTCGTCGAGCGACGCAAAGCCGCTGCTCTTCGAAACCGCACATTCGCGCAACCGCCCCTGCCGATCGACGGTGACGCTGATCCCGACGGTTCCCTGCTCACCGCGACGCAGCGCTCCGCGCGGATAATTGGCGAGCTGAACCCGTGCATTCTTTTCCCGGAGCGCCTGCAGCGCGGGATCGTCTGCAGATGCAGTGGAGACGGGTGCGATTTGCGCCCCGACGGCCGATAGGCCGACCATACCCCCGACGAGCATGATGACCCACGCCCCCCGGCTTGCCCATGACAGCGTCGTCCGCATAGTTTCGTCTCCCAGCCAGTATTTCACCACCGCAGCCTCGCGCGGGCAAGCTCAATCCACCACGTCGCCCGCCATGCCCAGCCGCGCGCCGAGCGTCCCGAACATCCGCCGCATCATCGCGATTTCGCTCGTTGTGAGATGCGGGTTCCAGACGTCGACGATCAGGACGGCGCGAATCTCGTCGCTGTCGTTCCACGCCTCATGCTCGATCGTGTCGTCAAACACGAACGCCTCACCGACGCGCCACGCTCGGGTCTCGCCACCGACCCGAAAGCCGCATCGGTCGGGAACGATCAGGGGGAGATGCACGACGGACCGGATATTGCTGACCCCCGTATGCGGCGGCAGCCGCGTGCCGGGCTTGAGGACCGAGAAGAAGGCGGACGGCCCGCGGCCGGGAATGTCCGCCAACGGCAGCGTCTCCAGCATCGCCGCGGTTTGCGGGCACCGCGTGCACACCGCATCGTCGCGCACGCCATACCGCCACAGATATCGGGCGCTCCACAGATCCGACCCGTCGAGCGGGGTCCACCGGTTCGGCGGCGTGCCCGGCGTCATCGCGACATAGGGCGCGAAGCCCGATGCCCCATCGGCAAGAAGGTTTTCCAGCTCTGCGCGGATCGCCGGCGTGGCCGCTTCGAACGCGGCCAGCCAGGGAAAATGACGCCGCGGGAAGAATTCGTCCGCGGGCAGGAATGGAAAATGCAGCCCATGGGGTACCGGCGCATGGATCGCCCGACGACCGAGCATCGCATCGATACAGACGTCGATGCGACGTCGGTCGTCCGCGGCCGCATCCTCCCGCAACGGTGCAAGCGCCGTATCGATGGCATCGGACAGTGCACGTGTATGCTGCGCGATCCTATCAGAGGCACGGACGAGGAGCTGGCTCAACGCCGGCGACCGCTCGGGGAGCGACTGAACGATCGTGGCCACCCCACCCCAGCGAAACGCCGCCGCCGCAGTGTTACCGACGCGGTCCTGCAGTTCGGCCAGCCGGACGTTCGCCATCAGATTGCGCTGGTCGAGCGCAAGTGCGCGTTCGAGCGCGGTCTGTTCCCCCACGCTGTCGCCGAGCCCGCGATAGGCGCTCGCCAGGTTCATCCACAGCGGCGACGCGGCAGGGTCAGCCGTCGTCGCGCGCGCGAAATAGCCGACTGCCATGCCATCGCCCCGCGCCAACGCGTCGAGGCCCAGCGCGTTGAGCGCAACAGGATGTTCGGGCGCAATGACGAGTACGTCGTGAAAGGCGGCGCAGGCCCGCGCACCGTCGCCGGCACGCTGCGCGGTTTCGGCGGCTTGCAACAACATCTCCAGCGACGGCCCCGGCTGCTGGCGCATCACCGGGGCGCCGTTATTGCGCACCGCTGCGTGCGGCACGTTCGACCATATCCTGTCCCGCGGCACGTCCCGCCTGCGCGATCTGGTCCCATTCCGCGCGGGTGTGGCATTCGCGTCGCGTCTCGATCAGCGATCCCGACGGCGCCGATCGCTTGCAGATCCGACGCTCGGCCGGCGGTGTCGCGGCCGGTGGCGCCTCATCGCGCTGCGCCATCGCCGCACCGGCCGCTGCCATAGTGACCGCGGACGGCGCCGCCACGATCAGCGACACCGCGGCGAGACCCGATCGGACCGCCGATCCATACCATGTCGTCCGCATCATGATGCCGCTCCGCAATGCATTTCCAAGACGCATCATGACGGGTCCTTTCAGTTTCGCAACGATATTTTGGCCGATTCGGACGTACCAAGATCGGTGGCGGTCGGGACCATGATATGCGATCCCGATGCCATGACCCGTCCGACCCGCCCGCCCGCCCCCGCCCGGGAATCCGCCACGTCCGTCGGCGCACAGATCGGCGATCCGTGCTGGCTGGCCCATCGTTACGATCCGGACCATGATGCGGTGCATTTCATCGCGGCGGACCGGGCGCAGCGTGGCGTGGCGACCTTCCTCACCGACGAGTATCTGCCGTCGTCGGCCACGCCGATCGTGGTGCCACGCCGCGACGCCGTCGCGGCCGCCCCGCCCGCTGCATCGGTTCATTTCATTTTCCACTCGGCCTATTGCTGTTCGACGATGCTGGCGCAGGCACTCGACATGCCGGGCTTCGCCACCGCGCTGAAAGAGCCGGTAATTCTCAACGATCTCGTCGGCTGGCGTCACCGCGGCGGTCATCCCGCGCGCGTCGGTGAGGTCCTCGATGCGACGCTGAGACTGCTTGGCCGCGCCTTCGAGCCCGGCGAGGCCGTGGTGATCAAGCCCTCCAACGTCGTCAACGCCCTCGCGCCGGCGATGCTGGCGATGCGGCAACAGGCTCGCGCCGTGCTGCTCTACGCGCCGTTGCGCATCTATCTGACGTCGATCGCACGAAAGGGCATGTGGGGCCGGCTTTGGGTGCGCGAGCTTCTCGCCAAACAGCTCGCCGACGGCATCGTCGATCTGGGCCTCACGCCCGAGGACATCTTTAGGCTGACCGATCTGCAGGCGGCGGCGGTAGGGTGGATCGCGCAGGCCGATCTGTTCGCTGGCTTGGTGGCCCGCTTTCCGGACCGCGTCAGAACGTTGCAGAGCGAAACCCTGCTCGCGAACCCCTTCGCCGCGGTGACTGCCCTGGCACGATTCTATACACTGCCCGACGATCCGGCGACCGTGCAGGCGCTGCTCGACGGCCCTGCCTTTGCGCGCAATGCCAAGGACGGCAAGACCTATGGCGCGGCGGACAGGGCACGCGAGCACGAGACCGGCGCGGCACTCCACGCCGACGAGATCGACAAGGTGGTCATCTGGGCAGAGGCGGTCGCACGCACCGCCGGCGTCGCGCTTGATCCCCCGGCGCCCCTGCTGGGCTAGGCGCTCGTCCCACCACCACGCGCAGCCGATAGTTTCGCGGTCGAGCCCGAACAAAAAAAGGGGCGGTTCCGAAGAACCGCCCCATTCAAGACCGAGATGGCCTGACCCTAGAAATGCAGGTTCGCACCGATCGCAAAGCGGCGGCCCAGTGCGTCATACGTCGACGGATAGGTGTTGCCGCTGTTGAAGCTGGTCGAACCCACCGTGGACCCAACGAGCGGCGGCTGCTTGTCGAACACATTCTGGACCGTGACGGTCAGGTCGAAATTCTCGGCAATGCCGATCCGCGTCGACAGGTCGATATAGTCGTAGGACGGGATCCGCGTGAAATCCGCAGACTGGCCGGCAAGAGCGCCACCGGTGAGCGTACCGCTGAACGCCGCCCCGTTGCCGTTGACGACATCGTCCGGCTCCTGCTGGACGTTATCGATGTGACGCCACAGCACCGACACGTCGATATTGTCGACGAAGGTGAACGTCGCACGGGTGTTCCAGGTGAATTCGGGCTGGATCGAGCCCGAGCCCCCCGCCGCGGCGCTGGCCGCGCCGCCGCAGTTGACCGAATAATAGCCGATGCACTCACGATTGATGAGGCCCGGTGCGGCCTGGAAGGTCGCGGAGTTCGACCAGTTGCCCTGGAACGACAGGCCCAGTTTGACACCCTGAGTCAGCGGCGTGCGATAGTTGATCGCAAGATCGATACCGTCGGTCTTGACGGTGCCAAGGTTCGAGATTGCAGCCAGCAGGCCGCGCGTGGTTGCCGGATCGCCGTCGAGTCCGCCCGTGACCGGGTTTCGCGAAATCGCGAGGCAGGCCGGGCTGGTGGCGCTCGCCGCGGTGATGGTGTCGAAGCAGTTGGAGATGATATCGCCCGGCGCGAACTGCGAAATCGCGCCCTTGATCTTGATGTTGTAGTAATCGACGTTGATCGAAAGGCCGGGAATGATCTGCTGCGGCTGGATGACGAGGCCGAGCGTGTAGCTGTCCGACTTTTCCGGACGCAGGTCGAGGTTACCGCCGGACGTGATGTTCGCCTGACCCGCAGTCGGAACCGCAATGAGACCGATGGTCGAGGCCGGTGCACCCTGCGCAAGGCAGACGGCGCGCAGATTGGCATCGTTGACCGGCGCTGCACCGGCGCAACGATCGGTCGCCAGGTTGGTCAGACCCGTATTCACCGGCGAGAACAGCTCGCTGATCGTCGGTGCGCGGACTGCACGCTGATAGCTGCCGCGAACCTTCAGGCCCGTGACAGGCTCCCAGCTGCCGCCGCCCTTGTAGGTGGTCGTGTTATACGAGGGCGAGTTGGCCGCGAAGACCTTGTAGTGCGAGTAGCGGACGCCCGCTTCGAGCGTCAGGCTCTGGAAGAACGGACGATCCTGGACGAGCGGTGCGATGAGCTCGCCAAAGCCTTCGCTGACTTCATAGCCACCGTCGATGTTCGGCGCGGCGCCACCGGCGCCACCGAGTTCGCCAGCGGTCTGTGCCAGCGTATCCGAACGCTGCGACGCACGGTACTTGCGATACTCCGCACCGGCCGCGAAACCGATCGAGTCGCTCGCGAACGGCGAGGCAAAGCCGAAATCACCGTTGAGAACCGCGCGGGCCTGCGCCAGCGAGGTACGAACGGTCGTCGTGCTCTCACCCGTGATATACGAGGTCATATCGGGGGTGATCGAACCGTCGGCACCGAAGACGTTGAGCGGAACGCAGCCGGTTCCCGCGTCGATCGCCGCACCGCCGGGCGCACCGCCAAGGCAGCTCGTGGTATTGGTTGCATAGACCGCGGACCGTACGCGCGACGTCAGGACATAGCCCTGCAGCGTCTGCGTATTCTCCGATTCACCGTAACCGCCCGAGACGTCAAGCTTGATACCCTCGGTCAGCCCAACCTTCACGCCGGCACGATAATCGAAGATCGTCGTCTGGAAGTTCGAGATGCGCGGCCCGACCTCGGTCGTCCGGCGCGACAGGTTTGTCGTGATCGTGCGGAAGTTCGGGTTTGCCGTCGTCACGCCGCCCACGGTGACGGTAGGGCTGGTCGCGGCTGCGGCAAGGTCGCACTGCGCCTGCGTGATGCTGGCGGCGGCGCAGAACTGATTCCGCGCACCGGCCGGCAGGTAGGGGTTCGACAACGGAACAACGATCGACGAGTTGAACACACCCGACGGCGCGATGATCGTGTCGACAGTATTCTTCGAGAACAGGCCGCGCGTATAGATTTCGACGCTGTCCGACACTTCGTAATGGCCGGCGCCATACATGTTGAACCGCTCGAACGGCGTCTGGAAGATGTTGTACGGGTTGAAGTTGAACGGAATGACCGCCGTCGTCAGCGAACCCGTGGCCGGGTTGATCTGGCGACGACCGCCAAGCGTGAAGACCGATGGGACCGTCGTGCCCGAGCCGCTGCTCGCGCCCGAGAACGAGTCGTAATTCTGCACCGAATAGTCGCGCTCGCCCTGATAGACGGGATCCGACTGCTGGTACCCGACCGAGAAGACCGCGTTACCGCGGCCATCGTCGAAATTGGCGCCGATCGTAATGTCGCCGCGGAAATACGCGCCATCGCCACGCTCGGTGATCTGGTTCGAAACCGAGGCGTCGATGCCCGAGAAATCCGACCGCGTGATGAAGTTGACGACGCCCGAAACGGCGTCTGCGCCGTAGGTGGTCGCGGCGCCGCCGGTCAGCGTGTCGACCCGCTCGACCAGTGCGAGCGGGATGTTGTTGAGATCGACGCGACCGAGCAGACCCGAGGGTGCAATGCGGTTGCCGTCGAGCAGGACGACGTTGCGGAACGAGCCGAGGCCGCGAAGATCGACATAGGACGCGCCGCCATTGCCGTTGTTGACGGCTGAACCGATGCTCGGCGTCGCACCTGGCAGCGTGCGCAGAATGTCTTCGGCGGTGTTCGACTGGCGAAGCTTGATTTCCTCCTGGCCGATGACAGTCACCGGCGATGAGGCGATCAGCGCGGGGTTCTTGATCAGCGAGCCGGTGACGACGATGTCACCCTGGCTGTTCTCCGTGCTCGGCGCGGCTTCCGACGTCGTCATGCCGACTTCGCCCTGGGCGTTGGCGCCCGGCGTGGTCGACTGAGTCGCGGTCGCGCCCCCGGCGCGAATCCCCGAATTGTCCCCCTGGACCTGCGCAAGGGCTGGAGTGGCGAACGTCGTCGCCCCCATCAGCAACGTGGTCGCAAGCAAATGGGCGCGAGCTGCAGATGTCATAAATACCCCTTTGTCGCCGGTGAATGCACCGTGCATTTTCTCCGGTTTTTCCGGTTCTGGTCACGATCTATCCAGCCACGCCATTGCGCTGCAACAATTATCGTCGATTCGGACCTTTTCTCATTTCGTTTGCGACATCACCGTGACATAACCGCAACATAGTGTCGTATGGCGAAACCCGAGGCCGGGTTCCGCCAAGCGAAAGCTCATAAGGCGATCATATGCGAATGTTGTCGGCCATCTCTGTTGCCCTGTCAGCGCTGCTCATCGGCGCGCTGCCGATCGCCCCGGCTGTTGCCGCGCAGGCCAGAGAAGACTCTTCGAAGACATTGGATGCGCTGGCCGCGTGCCGGGACATAACGGCCGATGCAGCCCGGCTTGCCTGCTTCGACACGACCGCCGGGCAGATCGCGCGCGCGCGCCAGGCAGGCGACCTGCTTGCGCTCGACCGTGGCAAGGTTATCGAGCGCAAACGCCAGCAATTCGGCCTTGCCGATGCCGGTCAGAACCCGCTTGGCGGCGGTGAGGCGGATCGCGCCACACGCGTTACGGAGGTGCAGACTACGATCACCACGGCAAAGCCGGCGAGCTATGCGCGGTTCGCGCTGCAACTGGCGAACGGCATGGTCTGGGAAACGATCGAACCGCTCTCGCTGCAACCCCGGCCGGGCACCGCAATCACCATCCGGCAGGCCGGCTTTGGCGGGTTCAAGGCGTCGATCACCGGCGAGCGCGCGATCCTCGTCAAACGCCGCCGCTGAGCCCGGTCGCTATCTTGGGCACCTCGTAAAAAGGTGGCGTCCTGCGGTCGTTAACGGGCTTCAGATCAGGGCCGACATGCTCGGCGCGCCCGCGGGATATCGATCAGCGTCACCGCCGGGGTGGTGTCACGGGTGAGCGGTCGGGCGGTCACCGCCGGATCGTCAAGTATCGGCGGATGAAAGGGTCCCCATTCGACCACCGCGGCGCAACCCCGGTCGCGAATCACCGCAAGCGCGGCGGCGGGCGACAAATGCGTGCCCGAATACAGCCCGTCGGCCCAGCGTTCACGATAGGCCGACTGAACGACGATCGGTCTCGGGCCCTTGAGCTCCGCGTTTGAGCGATAGCGATCAAGCGCCAGCGCGACCGCATCGTCGCCGACGATGACGAGCGCGGGTTTATGGCTTCCGATCAGGGCGACGGCCTGAGGCCAGTGCTCGCGCTCACGGCTGGGCAGCCAGCTCGCCAGGCCGATGGCGCTCAGGCCGAGCAGGATGGCTCCGCTTGCACGGGCGACGGGGGCCGATCTTATGCGCGTCACGCCGAGCGCCACGAGGACCAGCTCGGGTCCGCTCGCCCAGCTCAGCGTGCGCGGCAGGAATATCGGCACCCGCTGGCTGATCGCGAACAGCAGCAGCGGCGCGCCGATCGTCAGGACGGCGAGCAGCCGCACTTCCGGTCGCGCCGCGCGTACCGCACACGCTGCGAGCCCGGCGAACAGGCCGGCCAGCAGCAGCATACCCGCAACCCCCGTCTCATGGGGAAAGAGCGGCAGATAGACCTGTGCGGTCATCGCGACCGCGTCACGCCAGGACGGTGTGGCGATCCACGCGATATTGGTCACGGGCATCGTCATCTGGCGGACGCTGATCATCCCCCACCATCCCCAGCCGGTCAGCACCGCGACGTTCGTCGCCAGCCACCGCGCCTGTGCCCGTCGGTCACTCCGCAGCAGCCAGAGCATTGTCACCCCCGCCAACCCGGCAAACAGAGCGACCGTCGTATGCGTATACAGGCCGATGAGCGTCGCAATGCCGTAGAGGACCAGCCCACCCGGCGCCCGGCGACGCAGATAAAGCACCATCCCGGTGCAGGCGAGCAGCACCGCCAGCTGCGCGAGCGCATAGCCGCGCAGCTGTTGGCTCAGATCCGTGCCCAGCGCGGACAGAGACAGCAGCGCGGCGGCGAGCAGCCCGATCTTCACATCCCCGACCGCTCGCCCTAGCCCGTATGCCGCGCCGATCCCCGCCATCCCGATCCCGATCGGAAGGATCCGCACCGCGACATCATCCTGGCCGACCAGCGTGATCCAGCCCGACAGCATCGTGTAGAACAGTGGTGGGTTGGTCTCGCGCAGCATCCAGCTGCTCCACAGCCGCGACACGGGCTGACGCGCGAATTCGAGCGACGCCAGCTCGTCATACCAGAGCGAATAACCCGCCGTGTGGATGCGGAATGCCGCAACGGCGACGAGCATCAGCGCCAGCATCAGCGGCGCGCGCAGGCGGCCCGCCGCCGCCGGGGAACCACCACGCTGATCGACCCGCTTCACCCGCATCGCCTTTCCCGATCACGCGCGCCCGCACAAGGGGCGGCCTCACCGCATCGATGATCGTCAGACGAGCTGGAACTCCCCGGATACACCCTCCGCCTGTGCGGACGGCGCGATCCACAGGTGGAAGCGGCCCGGCTCGACCGTCGGCACGAGATCCTGGCCGATGAAGAGCAGGTCGTCACGACGCAGCGTGAACGACACGACCTGCCGCTCGCCCGGCTTCAGCGCGACGCGGCGAAACGCTTTGAGTTCGCGCACCGGACGCGTCACGCTGGCCGCCAGATCGCGGATATAGAGCTGCACGACCTCTTCGGCGGCGCGCGTGCCGCTATTGCCGATCGTCGCGCGCACCGTCAGCGCGCCATCGGTCGACAGACGCGCAGTGCCGAGATCGAGCGACTCATAGTCGATTGCGCCATAGGTCAGGCCATGACCGAACGAGAACAGCGCGGCATTGGCGAATTCGCGGTAGCGCGCCTTGTATTCGAGCAACGGGCCCGGCGGGTTGGGCCGCCCGGTGTTCTTGTGGTCGTAATGATAGGGCTCCTGCCCCGTGGCATGCGGAAAGGAAACGGGCAGCCGCGCCGACGGGCCGGTCTTGCCGAACACGATGTCGGCGATCGCCGGCCCGTCCTGCGACCCCAGAAACCAGGTGACCAGGATCGCCGGCGCCTTGAGCACCGCGTCGCTGAGCACCAGTGCACGGCCGGTCCGCAGCAGCACGACGATCGGCGTGCCGGTCGCGGCCACCGCCTCGGCCAGTGCCATCTGCGCCGCGGGGATCACGATCGACGCCCGCGACTGCGCCTCGCCCGACATGCGCTGACTCTCGCCGACCGCCAGCAGGACGACATCGGCCGCGCGTGCGGCGGCGACCGCCGCGGCAATCCCGCCGGGGAGCGGATCGTCGATCCCCGACCCCGGCGTCACGCTAACCTGCGCCGGATCGGCCACTGCGGCCCGGATACCGGTCGCCAGATCGACTGCTTCGGCGTCGGTGCCGTACACGTTCCACGGACCGATCAGATCGTGCTGCCCGGCCGCGAACGGGCCGATCAGCGCGATCCGCCGTCCCTGTCGCGGCAGCGGCAGCAATGCGCCCTCATTCTTCAGCAGGACGATCGACCGCGCCCCCGCATCGCGCGCCAGCGCCAGCGTCTCGCGCGTCCGGATCCGCGTCTTCTCGCGACGCGGGTCGATCCGCCGGAACGGATCGTCGAACAGTCCGAGCGCGACCTTGAGCGCGAGGACGCGGCGGACCGCCTGGTCGAGCCGCGCCATCGGCACCTCGCCCGCCGCGACGAGCGCCGGCAGATGCGCCAGGTAAAACCCGCTTTGCATGCTCATGTCGACGCCGGCCATGAAGGCGAGCTTGGTCGCTTCGCGCGCATCCGTCGCAAAACCGTGCGCGATCAATTCCTCGTCGCCGGTATAGTCGGACACGACCAGCCCGCCAAAGCCCCATTCGCGGCGCAGGATCTGCGTCAGCAGCCACGCATTCGCGGTCGCCGGGACGCCCGAAATTTCGTTGAACGCCGCCATCGTCGTCGCAGCGCCGGCGTCGAAGGCCGACTGGAACGGCGGAAAATACACCTCGCGGAGCGTACGTTCCGAAACGTCCACCGTGTTGTAGTCGAGCCCGGCTTCGCCCGCGCCATAGGCGGCGAAATGCTTGGCGCACGCCGCGACCGCGTCCGACGCCGCCAGTCCCCGCTCGCCCTGGAACCCGCGGACCCGCGCGGCCGCCATCATCCGGCCGAGCAGGACATCCTCGCCCGCCCCCTCAACACCACGGCCCCAGCGCGCGTCGCGCGCGACATCGACCATCGGCGCGAACGTCCAGTCGATCCCCGATGCCGCCGCCTCGGCCCCCGCGGCCCGGGCGGTACGCCGTGCAAGTTCGGGATCGAAGCTTGCCGCCTCTGCCAGCGGGACCGGAAACACGGTCCGCAGCCCGTGGATCACGTCGGCGGCGAACAGCAGCGGGATCTTCAATCGCGACTGGCGCATCGCAGCGGTCTGCATCCGCTGCGCCATCACCGCGCCATTGCCGTTGAACACCCCGCCCAGTCGCCCGGCGCGGACCTGCGCGAGCTGTTCGTCGAAACTCGACGACCCGCCCGCGGGGTTGAGCGCGGTCGCCGCCCCCCCCGCCCAGGCCGCCGCCATCAGCGTCAACTGCCCGGCCTTCTCGACGACGGTCATGCGCGCAAGCACGGCTTCGACCGATGCGGGCAGGGCACGCGGCTGTGCCGTCTGCTGCAGCAGCGCGCGCGCGGGGTTCGCCGCCCAGGCGGTCACCGCCCCGGCCCCCATGATCATCGCCCGTCGTGAAATCGTCCGTTGTGCCATCGTCGCCGCCGTCATCCGCTAACCCTTTGTCCGTGCCTGTTTCGACCGCCCGGCTCCACCGGGCTGATGATCGTTGCAAGGTTCTTGATCCCCGTTTGTGGATCATGTAACCGGTTACATCAAGAACAACATTTCCAGCCGCGAACGACGGCCGACGCCAGAGGGGATCCTGACCAGCCATGTCGCACGCCACGATCCGTGATATTGCCCGCGAGGCGGCGGTGTCGGTGGCGACCGTGTCGCGCGCGATGAACGGGCTCGCCAGCGTCCGCCCCGAATTGCGCAAGCATATCGAGGAGGTCGCGACGCGGCTCGGCTATGTCCCGCATGCCGCGGCGCGACACCTGAGCTCGGCCCGCTCTGGCATGATCGGCGTGGTGATCCCCGATCTCCACGGCGAATTCTTCTCCGAACTGCTCCGCGGTATGGACCGCGAGGCGTCGGAGCGCGGGCTGTACCTGATGCTGATGAGGATGCACGGCGACGCGGCGCGCGGTGTGGCGGCGCTGAACGCGATGCGCGGTCGGGTCGACGGGCTGCTGGTGATGGCCCCTCAGGTCGCGGCGGACGAGCTGCTCGCGCACCTGCCGCGCGACATGCCCGCGGTGCTGCTGAACTGTGCGCCGGGACAGCCCGGCCGCGCCGAACTGCGCATCGACAACGCCGCCGGTGCCGCCGCGATCGTCGAGCATCTGATCGCGACCGGCCGCCGCCGGCTGGTCCATATCACCGGCCCCGAGGGGAATATCGATGCGGAGGAACGGTGTCGCGGCGCGCGCGACGCCTGCGCGCGTGCGGGCGTCACGCTGCGCATCCTGCAAGGGGACTTCAACGAACCCTCGGGCATCGCCGCCGCCGCGACCCTTCTCGACGAGGGGTGCGACGCGGATGCGATCTTCGCCGCGAACGACATGATGGCGATCGGCGCGATGATGACGCTGAAACGGGCCGGGATTGCCGTTCCGGAGCAGATTGCGATCGCCGGTTTCGACGACATCCCGCTCGCCCGGCTCATCACGCCGTCGCTGACCACCGCAAGCATCGACATCGCGGCCTTCGGTGCGCGCGGCGTCGCACGGCTGGCAGGCGCGATTGCCGGGCAGGACCATGGCCTGCCCGAGCAGCGCGTCCCGGTCGTCGTCATACGGGAATCGACCGGCCAGCCCGACCCGGCACGACCCAACGCATTTCTATCCACAATCCACAACGAGACACCCGATCAATCGGGAACAGGGGAACGACCATGACCAAGATGATGTTGCGTGCGGCAGCGCTTTCGCTGACGGCGCTGTCCGGCGGGGTGCTGTTCGCCCCAGCGCCGGCAGCCGCCCAGGTCGGCCAGGCGTCGTTACGCGGCACGATCACCGCGCCGGCGGACAATCCGGTCGTCGAGGTCACCGCGGTCGAGGTCGCGACCGGCCTGCGTCGCACGGTGCCCGCCGACGCCGCTGGCGGCTACAACTTCGCGTCGCTGCGCGCAGGCACCTATCGCCTCGAGATCAAGCAGCGCACCGGTACGCGCAATTCCGACAGCTTCACGCTGCGCGTCGGGCAGAGCGCCGGGCTTGACCTCGACCTGTCGAGCGCCGCGACGCCCCCCGCCGCTCAGCCGACAACGCCCGGTGCCGAGCCTGATCCGACGGCGGACACCGGGGCGACCCCGGCTGCCGGCGGCACGGGCGACGAGATCGTCGTCACCGGCAACCGGATCCGCTCGCTGTCTGGCGGCCAGGTCGGCAGCAACATCACGCAGCGCCTGATCGAGCAACTGCCCCAGAACAACCGCAACTTCCTCGCCTTCGCCGATCTTGCGCCGGGCGTTCGCTTCATCGAGGACGCCAGCGGCGCGTCGCGCATCCAGGGCGGCGGCCAGGACAGCCGCACCGTCAACGTCTTCGTCGATGGCGTCAGCCAGAAGGATTACGTCCTCAAGAACGGCATCACCGGCCAGGATTCGTCGCCCGGCAATCCCTTCCCGCAGCTCGGCATCGGCGAATATCAGGTGCTGTCGTCCAACTACAAGGCGGAGTTCGACCAGGTCAGCTCGGTCGCGATCACCGCGGTGACCAAGTCGGGCACGAACGAATTCCACGGCGAGGGCTTCTTCGACTACACCAACCAGAAGCTGCGCGACCGTCGCCCGAGCGAGATTTTCCCGACCACGATTCCGAAGGTGGACACGAGCAACAAGCAGTTCGGCGCGGCCCTGGGCGGCCCGATCATTAAGGACAAGGCGCACTTCTTCTTCACCTATGAAGGCAAGCGCATCACCAGTCCGTACGACGTGCGACCCGAGAACGGCTATCCGGTCGCGTCGATCCCCGAACAATATCGGGACGATTTCGGCACCTTCGCGCAGCGCTTCAAGGAAGACCTGTACTTCGGCAAGATCGATATCGTGCCGACGGACAATGATCTGATCGAGCTGTCGGGCAAGTATCGCAACGAATCCGGGCTGCAGAACGCGACGGGCATCAACGCCGCGAGCACGTCGACGCTGAACAAGGTCGTCGACAAGCGCGGCCTGCTGCGCTGGCAGCATACGGGCAATACGTGGATCAACGACGCGCGCGTCTCGTATGAGGATGTGGTCTTCTCGCCGACGCCCGCGACCGGCGGCATCACGCAGTTCTTCCAGGCGACGCAGCGGATCGGCAGCGGCACGCAGCGCACCGACCTGCTGCGCGCCGGTGCCGGCGGCAACTTCCAGACCAAGGGGCAGAAGGGCTGGACCGTCCAGGACGATTTCACCTTCACCGGCCTTCAGGGGCACACGATCAAGGTCGGCGCCAAGGCGAAATGGGTGAAGCTCAACACGCGCGAGCAGAACCTGACCAACCCGCAATATACCTATGACGTCAACGCAATCCCCGGCGTCGCCTTCAACGACACGCTGCCCTACCAGCTCCAGTTCGGCGCCGCCGTCGCGGCGGGCAATCCCAACGTCCGATCGAACAATTTCCAGATCGGTTTCTATGCGCAAGATGATTGGGACGTCACCGATCACCTGACGCTCAATCTTGGCCTTCGCTGGGATTATGAGCGGACGCCAGCCTATCTCGATTATGCCACCTCGGCAGAGAATGTCGCTGCGGTGTCACCCGCCAATTACGGCAACCTGATTGGCGCCGACTACGACATCAACGACTATATCTCGACCGGCAACAACCGGAAGGCGTTCAAGGGTGCGTGGCAACCGCGTCTGGGCTTTACCTACCGCTTCGACGAAGCCGGACGCTTCTCGATGTTCGGGGGCTATGGCCGCTCCTATGATCGCAACCAGTTCGACTTCCTCCAGCAGGAGGTCAGCCAGGGCGCGTATCAGGTCCGCACGTTCAACTTCATCAGCAATGATTCACTCAACCCCTGCGTACCGAGCCAGACCTGTATCGCATGGGATCCGGTCTACCTTACCGAGGCCGGACGTCAGCAGCTGGCAACCTCGGCGAGCGGCGGCGGCCGCGCGATCGTCATGATGAACAACGACCTGAAGCTGCCCTATTCGGACCAGTTCAGCCTTGGCCTGCGCGGCCGCTTCTCGCCGGTCGAACTCGAGCTCGGCTTCACGCATATCGAGAGCAATGACGGGTTCGCGTTCCTGCTCGGCAACCGTCGCCCCGACGGAAGCTTCTTCTTCAACGATCCGGCCAACCCGACCGACGTGCCGCAGTCGCCGTTCTCCTTCTCGCCGAACGGCTTCGGGTCGATCATTCTCGGCACCAATGGCCTGAAGACCAATTCCGATGCCGTCTATTTCAAGCTGACCAAGACCTATTCGGCGGCCTCGCCGTGGAGCATCGACGCGACCTACACCTACACGCAGGCCGACGAGAACCGGCAGTTCGGCGAAACCTATTCGCTCGATTTCGCCCAGCTCTCCGATTATCCGACCTTGCGCTCGTCGGGCGTGCCGCGTCACCGGTTCGTCATCGCGGGCAGCGTCGATACGCCGATAGGCGTGACGATCTCGACCAAGTTCCAGATCGAATCGCCGATCTATCTCAAGGCGTTCATCGACAATTCGGATCCGTTCTCGCGAACGCTGGTCGGGCGCGAAGCGGATGGCCTTGGCGATCTCTGGGGTCGTCGACAGCTCGATTTCGCGTTCACGAAATATGTCCCGCTCGGCTTCATCTCCGATCAGACCAGGATCCGCATGCGGCTCGATATCCTGAACGTGATGAACGACCGCAATTACGTCGATTTTAATAACAGCCCGCTCGATCCGAATTACGGTCGGCGGTCGACCTACAGCACGGGCGGCAACGCACCGCGCACGGTCAAATTGTCGGCGGGTTTCTCCTTCTGACCTGCCCCCGGGGGACGTGGCCCAGCCACGCCCCCGCTTTTTTTTTGAAGACCAGACCCGAAGGACATCATGATCGATCGCAGGCAGATGCTGGGCCACAGCACGCTCGGCCTGGCGGGACTCATAGCCGGCTGCGCCGTGCCGTTCCGCCCCAGTGCTCCCCTCCCCAGCGCGCCCCTACCCCGCCCCGGGACCATCGCCACGCCGATGCCGAGCGCGTTGCTCGCGGACCTCCATCACCGCAGCTTCCGCTATTTCTGGGACACGACCGATCCCGTCACGGGTCTTGCACCCGATCGTTGGCCGACACCGTCCTTCGCGTCGATCGCCGCGGTCGGCTTCGCGCTGACCGCCTATCCGATCGGAGTCGAGAATGGCTGGATCACGCGCGACCAGGCGCGCGCGCGGACCCTGGCCACGCTCGAATTCTTCGCGGCCGCCCCGCAGGGCGACAGCCGTAGCGACGATAGCGGCTTCAAGGGCCTGTTCTACCATTTCCTCGGCCGGACAAAGGGTCACCGCTTCGCACGCGCCGAACTGTCGACGATCGACACGGCGCTGCTGATCGGCGGCGTGCTGTTCGCACAGAGCTGGTTCGATACCGAGCATCCGGGCGACGTCCGGATCCGTGCGCTGGCGGACCAGCTCTATGCTGCGATCGACTGGACCTGGATCACCCCGCGTGCACCGTTCATGGCGATGGGCTGGCATCCCGAAAGCGGCTTCATCCCGCATGACTGGAACATCTACAACGAAGGCCTGCTGCTCTATATCCTCGCGCTCGGCTCGCCGACGCACGCGCTGCCGGCAGAGAGCTGGGATGCGTGGACGAGCCGGTTCGACGCGCAGTGGGGCGACCGCTGGGGCGGCGAGCCGCACGTCCAGTTTCCCGCACTGTTCATCCATCAGTACAGCCATTGCTGGATCGACTTCCGCGGCATTCGCGACCGCTACATGACGGCGAAGGGCATCGATTATTTCGAGAACAGCCGCCGCGCGGTCCGCGCGCAGCGCGCCTATGCGATCGCCAACCCCGAAGGCTGGGTAGGCTATGGCCCCGACGTCTGGGGGCTGACCGCGTGTGACGGCCCCGGCGATTTCGCCATCGACATCGGTGGCCGCCGCCGCGAATTCTTCAGCTATGCAGCCCGCGGCGTCGGCGACCGGGACGACGGGACGCTGGCCCCGACCGCGGCAGCGGCATCGATCGCGTTCGAACCCGAATTGTCGCGCCGCGCGATCGAGACGATGCACGCCCGCTACGGCGCCCGCATCTACGGCAAATACGGCTTTCTCGATTCGTTCAACCCGACGCTGACGGCCACGTCGGTGCCGCTCAAGCATGGCAGCGTCGATCCCGCTTCAGGGTGGGTGGACGACGATTATCTGGGCATCGACCAGGGTGCGATCGTGGTCATGATGGAGAATTGGCGCACCGGCCTCGTCTGGACGACCATGGGCCGCAATCCGCATATCCGCCGCGGGTTGCAGCGCGCCGGGTTTACCGGAGGCTGGCTGACCTGATCGCCGCACCGGGCGATGACGCGATAACAGGTGCGCAAGGCAGGCTCGGGCGCGATAGGATGACGCATGCATCGCCCCAGGACCACCATCCGCCAGCTCAGCTATTTCGTCGCGCTTGCCGAAAACGGCAGCTTCACGCGCGCGGCCGAACGGATGGGCGTGTCGCAGCCGTCGCTCTCGCAACAGATCCGCGCGCTCGAGACGATTCTCGGCGCGCCATTGTTCGAACGCGGCGGCCCTGCGATCCCGACGCCGCTCGGCCGCGAGCTCCTCGAGCGCGCGCGTCGGATCCTGTTCGACCTTGCGGACCTGGAGGAGGTGCGCGTCGCTTCGGCGGACGCGTTGGTCGGGACGATCCGGCTGGGCGTATCGCCGACGCTCGGCGCCTATCTGCTACCGACCTTCGTCGCGCGTCTGCACCGTGACCATCCGACGCTGCGCATCCATGTCCGCGAAGGCCTGCCCTCCGCGCTGACCGCGGGACTCGCGGCGGGTGACCACGACCTGATCCTCGCACAGCTGCCGGTCGCCGGGCGCGGATTCCACACCGAGCGTCTGTTCCGTGAGGCGCTGTATCTGGCGATGGCGGCGGACCATCCGCTGGCCCCCAAGGCTGGAATCGAGATGGCCGATCTGCGCGGCCAGAACCTGCTGACGCTCGTCGCGGACTATCGCCTCGCGCAACAGGTCGCCGCGATCGCCGGCGAAGTCGGCGCGGTCGTGCTCAACGATTACGAGGGCACCAGTCTCGACGCGATCCGGCAGATGGCCGGGATGGGCATGGGGCTGGCATTGCTGCCCGAGCTCTATGTCCGCCAGGAAGTGCGCGACGGTGGCGACGTCATCGTGCGGCCGTTCAGCCATGGCCGACAATATCGCGAGATCGGACTGCTGTGGCGCATCGGCGCAGGCCGTGCCCCCGCCTATCACCTGATCGCCGACCTGTTGCGCGCGGTTGGCCCATAGGTTTATCCTATCGATGATATAGCCGCCCCGTAGTTGTATCAATAACACTGTGCGGCAATTCTGATTGCGGGCTCGAGCAGTTGGATGACGCAGGTGGCAGGCAAACGAATCGGATGGCGTGAAGCGCGCGGCTGGCTGGGTGAGATCGTTGCACCCGATACGCCCTATCTCCGCCTCGCAATGGTGTACGGCGTCGCGATCAGCCTGTTGTCGCTCGCCACGCCGATCTCGGTGCAGCTGCTGATCAACAGCGTCGCCAACACCGCGCTGCCCGCACCGTTATGGACGCTGGCCGGGCTGTTGCTCGTGCTGCTGCTGTTCGTGGCCGGGCTCAGCGCGATGCGCTTCTGGGTCATGGCGCTGTTCGAACGGCGCTTCTTCGCGCGCGTCGTCGCCGAAATCACCGAACGCGCCGTCCACGCGCAGAACCCCTTCTTCGCCGATCAGAATCGCGGCGACCTGTTCAACCGATATTTCGATCTCGTCGTGGTGCAGAAGGCGGTGCCGAGCCTGGTGATCGGGGCGTTCACGATCATCCTCCAGTCCGCGGTCGGACTGGTCGTGACGAGTTTCTACCACCCCTTCTTCCTCGCGTTCAACGCGCTGCTGATCCTGCTGGTGCTCGCGATCTGGACGATCTGGTCGCGCGGATCGATCCGCTCCGCGGTCGCGCTCAGTCACGCCAAGCATGAGGCCGCCCGCTGGCTGGAAAGCCTGGGTGGATCGAACGGCTTCTACAAATCGAGCCGCCATCTCGATTTCGCGATGGATCGGTCCGAAGCCGTCACTGCAACCTATGTCGACCGGCACGAACGTTATTTCCGCTACAGCTTCGCGCAGACCGTGGCCTTCCTGCTGCTCTATGCCTTTGCCAGCGCGGCGCTGCTTGCGCTTGGCGGCAATCTGATCCTGCGCGGCGAATTGTCGATCGGACAGCTCGTCGCGGCCGAACTGATCCTCAGCGGCGTGTTCTACGGTGTGTCGCAGCTCGGCTGGTATCTCGACACGCTCTACGACCTGATCGCGAGCGCTGAGGAATTGTCGCTGCTGTTCGCGATACCGCAGGAACAGGCGGCCGCCACCGCGGGACAGGCGCCCGCCGATGGCGCCGTCCGGCTCGAAGCCGTCGAAGTGGAGGGTGCGCGCTTCGACTTCTCGCTGGCGGCGGGCGAACAGCTCGTCACGCTGGCGGATGGCGGGGCCGAACGGCTGCTGGCGATGGTGCTCAAGCGCCACATCGTGCCCGAGCGCGGGCTGGTCACGGTCGGTGGCGCCGACATGGCGACGTTCGACATGTATCTGTTGCGATCCGCGGTGATGGTGCTCGACCGGCCGACGATCGTCGAGGTCACGATCCGCGAATATCTGTCGCTTGCCGCGGCGGCTGGATCGGACCCGGGCGGGATGCTCGAAGTCCTCGACGCCGTGGGCCTGCGCGAACGGGTCGCGCAGTTCCCGCACGGGCTCGACACCCCGCTTGCCGCGTCGGGTTATCCGCTGGCGATCGGCGAGGTCGTCGCACTCAAGCTCGCCAGCGCGCTGCTCGTGCGACCACGCGTGCTGATGCTCTCGCAGCTGTGCGACCTGATTCCCGCGGAGCGGCTGGCGGACGTGCTGCGCCGGTTGAAGGCGGCCGGGACGACCACCTTGCTGTGTACCGGCCGGCCCGAGGACATCGTCCTCGATGGCTGGTTCCGCCTCGAACCGCATCGCCAGCGACGCTTCGCCACCCATGCCGCGCTGATCGCCGACGCGCATACGGAGTCGAACGATGCCGTATAGTCCCGATCGCATCGCACATTTCCCGACACTGGCGAAGATGCGGGCACCGCGCAGCGCGGTGACGGTCGCGTGGCTGCTGTTTATCGGCATCGCGGTCGCGATCGCGATCATGGCGCTGGTCCCCTGGGTTCAGACCGCCAATGGCACCGGCCAGGTCGTCGCGCTCGATCCCGACGATCGCCAGCAGCAGGTGACGGCGTTCGTGCCGGGCCGCGTCGAACGTTGGTACGTGCATGACGGGCAGCATGTCGAACGCGGCGATCCGATCGCGCGCGTCGTCGATCTCGATCCCGATCTGCTGTCGCGTCTGCGCGCCGAACGGGCGCAGGTCGAGGCGGAGATCGCCGCGGTCCAGCAAAGCCGCGCGGTCGCCGGCATCGACGTGTCGCGTACTGCGCAGCTCTTCGCCGAGGGGCTGGCCGCGCGGCGCGACTATGAGCAGACCCAGATCAAGGTCGCCGATGCGGGCGCCAAGCTGGCCGAGGCGCGCGCCAAGCTCAACCGGATCGACATCCAGCTCAACCGCCAGTCCGCGCAGATGGTCCGCGCGCCCCGCGACGGTCGCGTCCAGCAGCTCAACGCCACGACCGGTGGATCGATGGTGTCGCCCGGCACGGTGCTCGCGGTTATCGCCCCCGAGCGCGTCGAGCGTGCGGTCGAACTGTTCGTCGACGGTCGCGACGTGCCCGTGCTGCGTCCCGGCCGCCCGGTCCGCCTCGAATTCGAGGGCTGGCCCGCGATCCAGTTCAGCGGCTGGCCATCGGTCGCACAGGGCATGTTCGACGGCCGCGTCCGCACGATCGATCCCAATGCCGCGCCAGACGGGCTGTTCCGCATCCTGGTCGAGCCCCAGCCCAGCAAACCCGCCTGGCCCGCGCGCGAATTCGTCCGCCCCGGCGGCAAGGTGCGCGGCTGGGTACAAGGCGAGACGGTGCTGGTCGGCTATGAACTCTGGCGCCAGCTTAACGACTTTCCGCTCGAATTCGGCCGGCGTCCGGCCGCGGCAGCCTATGGCGCAGCAAAGGGCGAGGCCAAGGGCATGGACGCGAAGGCCTCCGACGAGGAGGGCGGCAAGAAGTGACCCGGTTCTTCGCCGCACTGCTGATGCTGCTGTCCCCGGTGGCAGCGATCGCGCAGGCCGCCCCACTGACACTCGACGAGGTGCTAGGTGCCTCCGCGCGGTCCGCCCCGCAGATCGTCGAGGCACTCGCGCGCGTCCGCCAAGCGGAGGGGCGATCGCTGTCGGCGGACGGCGCGTTCGACACGGTGTTCGACGTCGACGGCAAGTCGCGCGTCGCGGGCTATTATGACGGCACGGTGGTCGAGAGCCGAGTGACCCGGCCGCTGACGACCAATGGCGGCTATGTCTATGGCGGCTACCGCGCGTCGCGAGGCACTTTTCCGGTCTATGAGGATCAGGCCTATACCAACCGGCTGGGCGAGGCGAAGGTCGGCGCGCTGTTCGCCTTGCTGCGCGACCGCGTGGTCGACGAACGCCGGACGCGGCGCAGCGTCGCCGGCGCGGACATCGACGTCGCGCGGTTCGAAGCCCAGATGGTCGCGATCGGCGTCCAGCGCCGCGCGGTCGACGCCTATCAGGCCTGGGTCGCCGCAGGGTTGCGACTGCGTGCCTATCGCGACCTCCTCGATCTGGCGGAACGGCGGCGCGGCGCGATCGGGCGGCTGGTGACGCTGGGTGCACGACCCGAGATCCTGTTGACCGAAAACGACCAGAACCTTGTCCGCCGGCGCGCGCTCGTCGTGCGCGCCGAACAGGATATCGCCACCGCCGCCAACACGCTGTCGCTCTATCTGCGCGACGATGCGGGAGCACCGCTGCTCGTATCATCCGATCGGCTGCCCGCGGACACGAGCGCGCTTGCCGGCGTCGCACCGACTGGATCAAGCGCGGCAGCGATCGCGCGGCCGGATTACAGGGCGATCCTGACCCGGATCGACCAGTCGACCGCGCGGCTGATGCTGGCGGAAAACGATCTGTCGCCCCGGCTCGACCTGCGCGGCGAAGTCGGCAAGGATGTCGGCCCGGTCGGTCTGGGCGGACCGAACCGCACGCCGCTCGAAGCGGCGGTCGGCTTCCGCTTCAGCGTCCCGCTTCAGAATCGCGCCGCCAAGGGGCGCGTGGCCGAAGCCCGCGCCGAGATCGACGCACTGGCACAGCGCAGTCGCTTCCTGCGCGACCAGATCGCGATCGAGGTCGAGGGAATCGTCATCGCGGTCGGCGCGACCGAACGGCTCGCCGGGATCGCGGAGGAGGAACGCAGCCTGGCCGACCGGCTCGCGGTCGCCGAACGCCGCCGCTTCGAGCTGGGATCGGGCGACTTCTTCCTGGTCAACCAGCGCGAGGAGACCGCGACCGATGCGCGCGTCCGCCTGATCGACGCGCAGGCCCGCATCGCCTCCGCGCGCGCCGAACTCGCCGCCGCGACGGCCGACCGTGTCGCACTGGGGCTGGACCGCTAGGCCAGCCCCGCCCTGCTCAATAGGCGAGCGCGCACCCATCGGCGCGCATCTCGCTCGCCGCGGCATAGACGCGGGTGTCGCCGTCCATCCGGTGCTCGACGCATTCGTAGCGCCCGAAGCCGCCATCGGGATCGCCGATCGTCCAGCCCATGTCGGCCAGCCGCTTGCGCGTCGCGACCGGCACCCCGGTCTCGAGGCGAAGCAGCCCAGTGGGCCCGAGCCCTGGCGAATCCTCGCCCATCGATTGCGACGATCCCTCGTGATGCCAGCGCGGCGAATCCCCTGCCGACTGGATCTCGAGCCCGTAGTCGACGCGGTTGACGATGATCTGCGTCTGCCCCTGCGGCTGCATGTCGCCGCCCATCACCCCGAAGCTCATCCACGGCGCGCCCTTGCGCGTCGCGAAGCCCGGGATGATCGTCTGGAACGGCCGCTTGCCCGGCGCATAGATGTTGGGGTGACCGTCCTTCAGGCTGAACAGCTGCCCGCGATCCTGGAACATGAAGCCGAGGCCATCCGCGACGAGGCCCGATCCCATCCCGCGGAAGTTGGACTGGATCATCGACACCATCATGCCGTCCTTGTCCGCGCAGCTGAAATAGGTGGTGTCGCCGTGGCTTGGCGCCTGCCCCGGATAGACCGGGGTCAGCAATCGGTCGGGGCGGATCAGTTTGGCGCGCTGTGCGGCATAGTCCTTGGAGATCAGCCACTCGACGGGTACCTTGGCGAAGTGCGGATCGGCATAGTATCGCGCGCGATCCTCATAGGCGAGGCGCTTGGCCTCGGCCTGTAAGTGAATCGACAGCGCCGACTGGAAGCCTGCGCCCTTCAGGTCGAACCGTTCGAGGATGTTGAGCATCTGGAGCGTCGCCAGCCCCTGCGTGTTCGCGCCAAGCGCATGGACGGTCGTGCCGCGATAGTCCGTCGTGCTGGGCGCGATCCATTCCGAATGGTGCGCGGCGAGGTCCGCCGCCGACAGCCACCCGCCGATCCGCTTGAAGTAGCGCTCGATTGTCTGCGCGATGTCGCCCTCATAGAACGCATCGCGTCCACCGCTTGCGATCGCGCGATAGGTGCGTGCGAGGTCGGGATTGCGGAACACGCCCCCTGCCGCCGGTCCCTTGCCGTCCGCCAGCCCATAGGTGCGCAGCGCATTGGCGGACTCCTCCAGCCCGTTCCCCGGACGGCGGAACGCGGTGAGGCTGCGGCGGATATAATAAGCGATGATGTCGGGGACCGGCGCGCCCGCTTCGGCCAGCGCGATCGCGGGCTGGAACAAGTCCGCCCAGGGCAGCTTCCCGTAGCGCTGGTGCATCGTCCACCACGCGTCGACCGTCCCCGGCACCGACACGCTGAGCGCACCGAGCGGCGGCAAGGCGCCGTTCTTGACGCGCGACCGCACCGTTTCCAGGCTCAGGCCGCGCGGCGATGCGCCCGACCCCGCGAGGCCGACCACCGCCTTGGCCTTGGGATCCCAGATCATCGCATAGGCATCCCCGCCGATCCCGCTCGACGTCGGCTCGAGGAAGCCGAGGCACGCGTTGATCGCGATCGCCGCATCGACCGCCGACCCACCCGACCGCAGGATGTCGATCCCCGCCTGCGTCGCGAGCGGGTGCGCGGTCCCCGCCGCGCCGTTGAGGCCATAGACCGCGGTGCGCGACGCGAAGCTCGCGCCGATCGGCCGGTCGCCGGCATGGACGTCGGGGCGCAGGAAGCGCTCCTCGCCAGGCGCCCAGAATGTAGGATTGGTATCCGTCGCGGGCGCTGCCCCCTGACCCGGGCCGGGCGCGGGGTCGGTGCTGGCTGTACCGCGTTGCGCAGAAGCGAGTGTCGGAAGCATCGCAGCGGCCGGCAGCGATGCGATGAAGGTGCGACGATGCATTGGCGAACTCCCAGAACTTGGCAAGGTTGTTGCCCGCAGGGGCGATCGGCGCAAGTGGCTGAAATCGGCGGTGCCTCGACGGATCAGCGCTGGCGTCTGGCCGCGACGATCTGAAGCAGCACCGCCGCGGCGGACAAGGCTGCGCCCAGACCCGTGACCGCGACCCAGCCGTCCGTGCGCCATGCCCAGGTCGCGCCGGCAGATCCCGCCGCGCCGCCGAGGAACATCGCCCCCATGAAGATCGTGTTGAGCCGGGCGCGGGCCTCGGGCCGCAGCGCGTAAACGACATGCTGGTTGGAGACGAGCGCGCTCTGCACGCCGAAATCAAGAAGGATCACGCCGACCACCAGCCCGGCAATCGAACTCCAAAGCGCAAAGACCGACCAGCTTGCCAGCGTCAGCACGGCCCCGAGCAGGATCACCAGCCTTGGGCCACGGCGGTCGGCGATCCGCCCGGCGACCGGCGCGGCAAGCACGCCGACCGCGCCGACCACCCCGAACAGACCCGCAATATCGGCCCCCAGACCGAAGCGCGGACTTTGCAGATGGAGTGCGAGCATCGTCCAGAACACGCTGAACGCGCCGAACAGCAGCGCCTGCGTGATGGCCGCCTTGCGCAGCGCGCCGAACTCCCGCCAGAGACCGCCGAGCGACCGCAACAGCCCTGCATAACCGAGATCCGCGGTCGGGACGCTGCGCGGCAGCCGCATCGCCATCACCACCCCCGCGCCGAGCGCCATCGGCACGCCCAGCCAGAACATCGCCCGCCATCCGGCATGCGTCGCGACGAAACCCGCCAGCGTCCGGCTGAGCAGGATGCCGCACAACAGCCCCGCCATGACCGTCCCGACCGTTGCACCGCGTCGTTCCGGGCTTGCGAGATGCGCGGCGAACGGCACGACCTGCTGCGCGACGGTCGACAATATTCCGACGAGCAGCGACGCGGCGATCAGCATCGCCGCGCTCGGTGCGATCGCCGCGAGGATCAGGGCCGCGGCCAGCCCCAGGAACTGCACGACGATCAGACGCCGGCGTTCGACCAGGTCGCCGAGCGGCACCAGCAAGAACAGCCCCGCGGCATAGCCAAGCTGCGTCGCGGTCGGCACCAGGCTGGTCGCGGCCCCGGGCAGGTCGCGCTCGATGATCCCCAGCATGGGCTGGTTGTAATAGATATTGGCGACGGCAACGCCGGCCGCCGCGGCCATCACGAACGTCAGCCCCCGACCGAGATGGTGTCCGCCCGACGGGCCTGGCATCGACGCATCCGTCTCCAAGGGGCCACGGTCCTGCGCAATACTCGTCATACCAAACTCCTCTGCGACCGCGTGCCCGCTATGTGGACCATGGTGCAATGCCCGATAAGAGCGCGTCAGTGGCGAAGATGGGCTCGCGATCAGCGGCGCATCAATGCGGTGCGGAAGGTAATCGCGAACCGGGTCCGCCCCGGCCGCGACGCGAGCACCACCCGCGTCGCGTGCGCCTCCGCAACCTGCGCGACGATCGCCAGCCCCAGCCCGCTGCTGGCGGATGCGGCACGATCGCGTTTCCAGAAACGGCGAAAGATCGACGGCTGATCCGCCTCGGGGATGCCGGGGCCGTCGTCGCAGACCGCCAGCGTGCCGTCTGTCCCGATCGTCACGTCGATCCGACGGCCAGGCCCGCTATGCTTGACCGCATTCTCGATCAGGCAGCCCAGCGCCTTGGCGATCCAGGCCGCATGGCCCGCGACCATCACGCTGTCCGCCGCCGTCGACAGCGCGATCGACTTGCCTTGGCGGATCGCCAGCGGTGCGATCGAAGCCACGCCGTCGGTCGCGATCGCGACGAGATCGACCGATGCCGCGGTATCCAGCGCGACGGTTTCCAGCTCGGCGATCTCCAGCACCTGCTCGACGATGCGGCCGAGCGTGTCGAGATCGCTGCGCAGCGTCGCTCGCAACGTAGCATCTTCGACCTCCTCGACACGAAGCCTGGCCACCGCGATCGGCGTGCGCAGCTCGTGCGCCGCATCGGCGATGAAGTCGCGCTGCATGCGGTAGCTCGACGTCAGACGCTCCAGCAGCGCATTGACCGCGCGCGCGAGCGGACGCACCTCGGCCGGAAGCCGGTCGTCATGCAGACGCAGATCGAGCGGCAGCGCATCGTCCGTCCGCAGCGATGCGGAGGCTCGCCGTACCGGCGCGACCGCACGCCGGATGATCAGCACGTCGATCGCCAGCAGCAGCAGCAGGACCGGCGTCACGATCGCCAGGCCGTAGAGCAGGAACTGCGCGAGCAGGTCGTCGAGAATATAGTCCGGGTGGGTCAGATTCTGCAGGACAACGATCCAGACGCGCGCGCTCCCGACGCGCGCCGGGCTGCTGGCGCCGGCATAGAAGGCATGCCGCGACTGCCGGCGGAAGAAGCGCTCCTCGTCGCTTAGCGGGATGGCCGCGAGCGGCACCATGATCGGCGAGTCCGAACGGAACAGGACCGCACCACGCGGATCGACGATGCGGAATGCAAAGCCCGCCCCCGGCGCGAACACCGCGGCGCTGGTCCCGTCCTGGGTCAGGTGCAACCGGCCTGTCGGGTCCTGCGACAGCGCCTGGCGCAGGGCCTGGGTATGGACGTGGACCGTCTGATGCTGGATCCGCGCCGCCGTCGTGTCGAGAAACAGATAGACCCCGCCGGCCACCGCGACGGCGGTGATCAGCACCGCGATCGCGTGCCAGCGCAGGATCTGCGCCATCAATGATCGTGGCGGCCGCGTCACGCGTCCCGCTCCAGCAGCATGTAACCGACCCCTCGGACTGTGACGATATCCGCGGTCGCCTGCGACTCCGCCAGGCGACGCCGCAGCCGGTGGACGTAGACCTCGACCGCATTCGACCCGAGATCGTCGGCCAGTCCGAACAGCAATTGTTCGAGATGCTGCTTGGTCACCACCCGGCTCGTGCGGCGGATCAGCCCGGCGAGCACCTCCAGTTCGCGCGCGGACAAAACGGTCGGCCGGCCGGCAACGGAGACCTCGCGCGTTGCCGGATCGAACCGGACATTGCCGCAATCGATCGTCCGGTCGACGATCGTGCCGCTGCGCCGGAGCAGCGCCTGGATGCGGGCGAGCAGTTCCTCGGGCGCGAACGGTTTGGCGAGATAGTCGTCGGCCCCCGCCTCGAGCCCGGTCACGCGGTGTGCGACGCTTGCCCGCGCGGTCAGCGCGATGACCGGCGTGGGATCGTCGCGTTCACGCAATTCGCGCACGACCGACAGGCCATCGCCGTCCGGCAGCCCGAGATCGAGGATGACCGCGGCATAGCGCGTATAGGACAGGATCAGCCGTGCATCGGCGGCGGTCGGGGTCGCGTCCGCGGCATAGCCCGCCTCGCCGAGCAGCCGGATCAGCATCGTGACCAGATCGGCATGATCCTCGACGATCAGGATCCGCATCGACGCTCCCCGGTCGGGCTGCCCGGATCGCACCGCCCGCGCCCATCGCCGCCTGTAAGGCTGGCGTAAGCCGGACGGGATAGGCCGACCGATCCTCGATCCCGATCGATGTCGCGCGATGCGCCGTCAGCAAAAATCAGAGTGTCTCCATGTCCGATATCCTTGGCCCGTTCGAACGGCTTGCAGCGACCCGCGCCGCGGTGTCCCGCGTCCGTGCGGGGCCCGACCAGCCGCGCCGGGTCGCCCTGTTCTCGGGCAACTACAACTATCTGCGCGACGGCGCCAACCAGGCGCTCAACCGCCTTGTTGGGTATCTCGAGCGCGACGGCGTCGACGTCCGGGTCTATTCACCGACATCGCCCCGCCCCGCCTTTGACCCCACGGGCACATTGGTGTCGGTCCCGTCGGTCCGGATTCCGGGTCGCGGCGAGTATCGGCTGGGGCTCGGATTGCCCGCGGCGGTCCGGCGCGATGTCGAACGCTTCCGCCCCGACATCGTCCACCTGTCCGCCCCCGACTGGACCGGCGTTGCCGCGCAGCGGCTGGCGCGGACGATGGGCGTCCCGGTCGTCGCCAGCTTGCACACGCGGTTCGAGACCTATGCGCAATTCTATGGTGCGGGATTGATCCGGCCAATGATGGAACGGCATCTCGACCGGTTCTACACCGGCAGCGACGCGATCCTCGTGCCCACCCCTCCCATCGCCGCCGAGTTTTCCGCCAAGGGGCTTGGCGAGCGGACACGTCTCTGGGGTCGCGGGGTCGATCGCGACGCCTTCTCCCCGCGCCATCGCGACCTGGCCTGGCGCCGGCACATGGGCATCGCCGACACCGACATCGTCCTGCTCTTCTTCGGCCGGCTGGTCCGCGAGAAGGGACCGGCGCTGTTCGCCGACATCGTCGACGCGGTTCGCACGGGTAGCGGAGATATGTGCGGATCATCCGCCACGATCCGGGCGGTGGTCGTCGGCGACGGGCCCGAGCGACGCTGGCTCGCGAAGCGACTGCCCGACGCGATCCTCCTCGGCAGCCTCTCGGGCGACAGGCTGGCCCGCGCGGTCGCCAGCGCGGATATCTTCGTCAATCCGAGCATTACCGAAGCCTTTGGCAACGTAACGTTGGAAGCGATGGCATCGGGATTGCCGAGCGTGTGCGTCGACATCCCCAGCGGACGCAACCTGCTGCGCAAGGAAACGGGCATGTTCTTCGCCGCGAACGATCTCGATGCGGCGGTTGCCGCGGTTCGCCGTCTTGCGCTGTTCTCGGATCTGCGCGCGTCGATGGGCCGGGCCGCACGTGCGGCAAGCGCGGCCTATGACTGGGACACCGCGTCGGCGATGGTCCTCGACGCCTATCGTGCGCTGTCGGGCACGGACACGGCGTCGGCAACCGCCGATCCGGGTGCCGCGCCGGCACTCCGGCGGAACCGGTCGGCCGCGGGCTGAGCGTCGTGACAGAACAGTGCAGCGCCCGAACGCCGTCAGGGTGGCGACGTCGCCTGTCATCGTCGTCGGTGCGAACGGCAGCCGCCGCCGCCGCGATGCTCGCCGTCGTCGCGATCGCCCTGTCGGCGCTCGCAAGCCTGCTCGACGGGGTCGACTGGACCGACATCCGCGACGCGCTGACGCGGATCGGCTGGGTCCGGCTGCTGCTCGCGGCCGGGATCACCGCAACCAGCTACGGCGTGCTGACCGGCTATGACGTGATCGCGCTGCGGGTCATCGGGCGACGGGTTGCCTATCCCCGTGCGGCGCTTGCCTCGTTCACCAGCTATGTTTTCAGTCACAATTTCGGGTTCGCGCTGCTGACCGGCGGAACCGCACGGTTGCGGATCTACCGGCCCGCAGGGCTGACGATCGGCGAAGTCGGTCATGTCATGGTGCTGACCGGCCTGACCTTCTGGTCCGGGGTGCTCCTGCTGCTGGGGATCGGGCTTGTCGCCAGTCCCGACAAGCTGGCGATTGCCGGCATTGCGATGTCCTACCCGGTCCACGCCGCGATCGGCACGGCGAGCCTTGCCCTGCTGGGCGTAGTGCTGATCCTGCTCCACCGGCGTGGCGGTCGGATGATCGTCGCATTCGGCCGCTCGATCCCCGTGCCTCGCACGCGGCAGGCGCTGATCCAGATGATGCTGGCGAGCATCGACCTCGTCCTTGCGGCGCTGGTGCTGGTCGTCCTGCTGCCCGGCGCGTCGCTTGCCCTGCTTCCCGGCCTGTTGCTCGGGTACCTGGTGGCGATCACGACGGGATTGATCACCCATGCCCCGGGCGGCGTGGGCGTGTTCGAAGCGGTGATGCTGGCAAGCCTCCCCGAGATCGACCGCGCGACGCTGTTCGCGGCCTTGCTCGCCTATCGGATGGTCTATTTCCTGATCCCGCTCGCCATCGGGATGGTGCTGTTCGCGCTTCATGAAGTCGACCTGCGGGCCCGCGTAAGGTCGGCGTAAGTCGGCGCGGCGATGAGCGCATGTCCTCATGCTCTATCCACCGGAACCCGTCACCATGATCATCCGCGCGCGGCCCTGCGCCCACTTCTCCCTCGCAGCGTTCTGCGCCCCCGCCCTCCTTGCCGCCAGCACCGGCGCTGCCGCGCAGACGCGATCGGCAGAGGCCCAGCCGGTGCCGGGCGCGACCGCGATCGCGGGGGCGACGTCCGCGGCGATCCCCGCCATCCCCGAACCGATGATCTTCGACATGGTCCGGCCACTCGGCGCGCGGCGGGGCGAGCTCGAGACCAACACGCTCGCCCAGGTCAATCTCAGCGGACCGTCGCGCCATGTCGAATGGGCGCCCGAGGTCGAATACGCAGTCGCCGACGGCTTTGCAGTCGAACTCGAGCTGCCGTTCACCGATGGCCGGCTGACCGATCTCAAAATGGGGCTGCAGGGGACGTTCGGCACGTTTCGCGGCGGACGCAGCATCCACGGCGTCCAGTATCTCGGGCTTCACAATCGCCGCGACGGGGGGTGGTCGAGCAGCCTGGTCTATCTGCTCGGCAACCGCTTCGGCGAACGGTTGAGCACGATGACGATGATCGGCGCGGGCGACGTGACGCTTAGGAGCACGAAGGGCACCGGGCTGATCGTCAATCACTCGACATTCTGGGATGTCGATGACGGCACCGTGCTCGGGTTCGAGGTAAACCGGCAGACGGGGGCGAGCGGCCATTGGCTCTTGATGCCACAGCTGCACCGCGCGATCGGGCGGAAGGTCTCGGCGCAGATCGGTGCGGGCGCCGAACGGGCCGTGTCGGGTCCATTCCGACCGCGCGTCGGCCTGCGCATCATCCGCGAATTCTGAGGTGCCAGCTGCCATGCAGGCCGGGCCCGCTGGTGCCGGCACGCCCGACATGCCACACCCCTGACATATCAGAACAAGGGGTTATGAATGCGCGCCAGTGCCTGTTTGATCGCTCTCCTCCTCGTCACGACCAGCGCGGTCGTCTCCGGCGCCAGCGCGCAGACGCCGGGCACGCCCTATCACCGCGCGCCCGATGCGATCGCACGGGCGCTGGAGACACCCCCGACCCCAGGCGTCTCGGTCAGCCCCGACCACCGGACGCTCGCGATTCTCGGTCGCGAGAATCTTCCGTCGATCGCCAATCTGTCCAAACCGATCCTGCGTCTTGGTGGCTATCGCATCGATCCCGCGACCAATGGCCAGGCCGAGGTCCGCGTGCAGTGGCTGAACGCGCTGCAGTTCAAGGATCTGGCGAGCGGCAAGACCATTAATGTCGCGCTGCCGGCCGGACTGCGCTTTGCCGCACCCGACTGGTCGCCCGACGGCACCCGCCTCGCATTCTACGCGCAGCAGCCCGACGGTCTCTCGCTGTGGATCGCCGAGCGTGACGGCAGTGCGCGCATGGTGGCCAAGGGCGTGAACGGGACGTTCGGCACGCCGTTCACCTGGATGCCCGACAGCACGGCGCTGATCGCCTACACCGTCCCCGCGAACCGCGGCCCCGCGCCCGTCGCCGGCGACACGCCGACGGGCCCCGTCGTCCAGGAAAGCGCGGGCCGATCGTCGGCGGCGCGAACCTATGAAGATTTGCTCGGCGATGCGCAGGACGAGGCCCTGTTCGATCATTATTTCACGGGCCAGCTCGTCCGGATCGCGCTGTCGGGCGCCACCCGGCCGATCGGCGCACCCGGGCTCATCACCGAGTTCAGCGTCTCGCCCGACGGCCGGTATCTGCTGACCGAACGGCTCAAGCGGCCCTATTCCTATCTGCTGCCCGCGCGCTATTTCCCGACCGAGATCGCCGTCGCGACGATCGATGGCCAGCCGGTCCGGACGCTGGTCGATCGCCCGCTCGCCGACGATCTTCCGGTCGACTTCGACGCCGCCGTCAAGGGTCCGCGCGAGGCGATGTGGCGATCCGACGCCCCTGCCACGCTCGTCTGGGCCGAGGCGCTCGACGGCGGCAATCCGCGTGCGAAGGTCGCCTTCCACGACGTGGTCAAGATGCAGGCGGCACCGTTCGAAGCGGCGCCGGTCGATCTGGCGATGACCCCGGCGCGCTATGCGACGACCTTCTGGGGCGATGACGGCTTCGCGCTGGTCGTCGATCGCGAATGGCGGTCGCGGACCGAACACCGGCTCGCGGTCGCACCGGCGCGACCGGGCCAGCCGCGCACGCTGCTGACCCGCAATTATCAGGACCAATATGGCGACCCGGGTCGGCCGGTCGTCGAATCGAACGCCGCGGGCAAACCGGTGATGCGCTTCACCCCGGACCATAAGGCCGTCTACGTCACCGGCGACGGTGCGACCAAGGCGGGCGCCTTCCCCTTCCTTGCGACGCTGCCGCTTACAAGCGGCGAACAGACGCGGCTATGGTCCGCCAAGCCGCCTTTTTACGAAACCGTCGTCGCGATGCTCGACGATACCGGGCAGCGCATCCTCACGCGCCGCGAAAGCGCAAAGCTCGCCCCCAATTACGTCGTGCGCAGCGTCAAGGGCGGCAGCGCCAAGCCGGTCACCGCGTTCGCCGATCCTGCCCCGGTGTTTGCCGGCGTGACGCAGCGCACGATCACCTATCCCCGCGCCGACGGGCTTGCGCTGTCGGGGTCGCTCTACCTGCCCGCGGGCTATGATGCGAAGCGCGACGGGCCGCTGCCGACCTTGCTCTGGGCATACCCCGCCGAATTCACCGATGCGAAGGTCGCCGGGCAGACCGTCGACCAGGGCAATCGCTTCGTGCGCCCGCGCGGCATCAGCCATCTGTTCCTGCTGACCCAGGGCTATGCGATCCTCGACAATCCGGCGATGCCGATCATCGGCGAAGGCGGCACGGAGGCGAACGACACCTACGTCAAGCAACTCCAGCAAGATGCGCAGGCGGCGGTCGATGCCGTCGTTAAGCTCGGGGTCGCCGACCGGACCCGCATGGCGGTCGGCGGGCACAGCTATGGCGCGTTCATGACCGCCAATCTGCTTGCGCATACCGATCTCTTCCGCGCAGGCATCGCCCGGTCGGGCGCGTATAACCGCACGCTGACGCCGTTCGGATTCCAGGCCGAACAGCGGACCTATTGGCAGGCGACGCCGACCTATACCGAGATGAGCCCGTTCACCTATGCCGACCGGATCAAGGCGCCGATCCTGCTGATCCACGGCGGCGCGGACGACAATAGCGGCACCTTCCCGATCCAGTCCGAACGCATGTACGCTGCGCTCAAGGGCAATGGTGCGACCGTGCGCTACGTCGTCCTGCCGAACGAGCCGCACGGCTATCGCGCGCTCGAGTCCACCGAAGAGACGCTGTGGCAGATGACGGACTGGCTGGACCGCTACGTGAAGCCGAAGCCGGCGCCGGAGACGGCGGAGCACCGGCCATGACCGGCCGTTGCTCCTTTCCGCGGGCTTGCGCGACGGCCGGTCGCATCGCATCGGCACCCCATGTGTAATCGCGCGCGGTTCGAGGGCGAGCCCGAAACCCTTACCCAGGTCTTTGGCGCGGGCTGGCTAACGCCAAGGCCGATGGATAACCGGTTCAATCCGACCGAGCTCTATCCCAAAAGCCGCGCCTATGTGATCCGCGAACAGGACGGGGCCCGCGGACTCGATGTGATGCAGTGGGACGTGACCGCCGGGCAGGCGCCATGGCCGATGACCAATGTCCGCAACCTCGCGCTGCCACAGTGGAAAGCGCTCGCGGCGAACCCCGAAAACCGGTGCCTGATCCCGCTCACCGAATTCTGCGAATGGACGCCCGACCCCGTTGATCGCGGCGACGGGAAAAAGCCCATCAAGGGCGAGATGTGGTTCGACGTCATCGACCAAGACGTGTTCGCGATCGCCGGCTTCTGGCGCCAGATCGGCGAGCAGCGCTATTTCGCGATGGTCACCTGCGACGCGAACGACCTAGTCGCGCCGATCCACCCCAAGGCGATGATCACCATCCTGCATCCGGACGATCACGCGCTATGGCTCGCCGGTCGCTACGACGACGTCGTAGCACTGCAGCGCCCCTATCCGGCCAGCCGGATGACGGTGCGCGGCCCCGTCTTTCCGACCCGCACCGCCGCACCGCCGGGCCGCACCCTGCTATAAGTGTCGAACCGCCCGGCGCGGCATCGGGCCGGGCGCCGACGCCAAGCGGCAATCACCCGCAACCATGGTCAGGCGGGCGGCGTACCGCCCGCCTGACCGATCGTCACTTGGGGGCGGACGGCGCGGCGGGCGCGACCGTGGTGGCGACAGGCGTCGCTGCGATCGGCGCACCCGGCGAAGCCACGGTCGCGGCCGGGGATTTCATCGTCTGGCGGATGAACACGGTCTGGTTGATCTGCTCGAACGCCGTCTGATAGACCGACACGTCGTAGATCGGCTCTTCGTCCTGCGCCCCCGAGCCATAGACGGTCGATTTGACTTTCCCCATGACGAAGCTCAGCCGCACATGGGTCGTCGACGGGCTGGTCTGCTCGATAAAGGCCGAGACGATCGGCGTCTTCTTCGATTTACCGAAACCGGTCCACAGGCTGTACGACATCTTGCCCTTGGTCGAGGCGATGCCGGTGATCAGCCCGGTGTCCTTGTCGGCGGCCTGGATACGATAGCCCGAATCCTGCAGCACCGACATGACGGCGCCGAACACCTGATCCTTGCTCGCCTCGATGTCCCGACCCTGCAGTTGCTGCAGTTCGAGCGACGACATGACCACCGGCTTTTTTGCATAGACGACAGACGCGTCGAGGCACGCACCCGCCATGGCGAGCGCTACGAAAAGCTTCTTCATTGATATTCCCCCTTAGAACGAACTGCTGCGGCTTTGAAAATCGCTGACCACCTTGTTCGCGTCGAACTTGATCACGAGTGTCATGGCGCGCGACGACTGGCTCGACCGCGACTTCTTGTTGCTGAACCCCAGACCGCCAAGCCCCGCGCCGCCGCCGCCACCACCGCCGCCGAACAGGCCGATCGAAAACCCCGATGTCTTGTCGTAAGACACCGTGGCATGGCGGTCATAGACCCACATTTCCTGTCCGGAACCATCGATAGTGGTAATGTTCGGCCCGCCAAACGCCTCGATGATCTGTGCCTGCGTCGTGGTGCCGACCTTCAGGTTCATCTGCACCATGCCGTGTGTCAGCGTGTTCGGATCATCCTTCGCCGAAGCCCCTGCTGGAACCGTCGCCGCAAATGCCGCAGCCAGAATGATTGCTCGAATCATAGATCCCCCCGTAATATCTCGCGCTTATCACTGTTGTTTGTGCGCGAGAAGCAGGTGCCGGAGGCGATAGATCGAAAGCTGATCTATTGTAACGAAGCAAAGTCTGAAGACAGCCAGATCTAGTCGGAGATCGTGCCGTCAGCGGAGGCGTGGCGGCCGCCGCTGACGGCGATCCGGCGTCAGGCGTGCGCCGGCCTGGCGTGAACGATCGCGGTCGCTGCGGACATCAGGATCGCGTCCTCGACGAACCCGGTGCTCGTCTGCCCCCAGCGTTCCATCGCCCATTTGCGGGCGGCAAGCCCGCCATAGGACGACAGGATCGCCGCACCGATCCCGAGCGCCGCGCCCGTCAGCTGACGCTTTGGCGGGGCGAGCGCCGCGCCGGCAAAGCCGCCCGTGATCGTGCGCGCGAGCAGACCGAGAAATACCGTACGATCGGGCGCGGTCTTCATCTTGTCACCGGCCATTTCGGCCGCGGCCATCGCCACACCCCCGGCGGTGATCAGCGGCATCGCCATCAGACGCGCCCCGGCGGTGTCCTCGGGGAGCGTGCCGCGCTGGGCTGCGCCAGCCAGTGCAGCAAGCGGCGTCATCGCACGCTGTCCGGCCACCAGGCCTATCAGAAGGGAACGAAGCATAAGGGATCCTGTCGGTTGGAGCGATTGTCTGATCGGCCTCGTCAACGGCTGACACCGTCAATGCGCTCCATGCCTGCGCGCGCTCGATCGTGCGCCGACCTGGGTATCACCCCGATACGCAGAGCAGCGCCCGCAAACGCGCTTGAACGTCCCCGATTTGCGCATATGCCGGAATGTATTGGAGCGAACGATGAATGATCCGGCGAATACCAAAAGCGCGGCGTGGGACGGGACCCTAGTCAAAATCTGGCTCGAGCGGCGGCTTGCCGCGGCGAAGCTCGACCAGGCAATGGCGGACCGGCGCGGCTACGAGGCGCAGGACGATTATGACAAGGCGGCTGCCGAGGAATGGGCCTGCCGGGCGCTGCAGTTGCCGGACTGCACCGAGGATCAGGCCGGTTTTGCAAAACGGCTCAAGGACCTGATCGCCCAGGACGACTATTCCGCGACCGGTATCTATGACGATATTCGGTTCCAGCGCCATGTCCGCGGCCAGCTGCGCAAGATTGCCAAGATGGCCAAGACGAATGAAGGGTTCGGAAAGACGCTCCGTTACCAGTAAAGCCGGGCTGCGAGCGCAGCGCAGCGCAGCGCCCGAATCTCGCGGTACCGCCGGCCTAGGCCGGCCGCATCCTCACGAGGCCCGTGCCATCCCGCCACTGCCGACACGCCGCGCCTCGCGCTGCCCGTGCATCGCCAGAAGCGCGGTCGTCGCATCCCGGTCGACGGCGGGGGAGAATACGAATCCCTGGCCGAGCACGCAGCCGATCGCGCGAAGCTGCGCGATCTGCTGATCCGACTCGATTCCCTCCGCGACGATCCGGATGCCCATCTTCTTGGCGACACGGATCAGCCCTTCGACGATCGTCGCGCTGACACTGTCGGGTTCGAGATGATCGACGAACGTCTTGTCGATCTTGATCACGTCGACGGGCACCGTCAGGAGATGCGTGAGCGACGCGAAACCAGTGCCGAAATCGTCGAGCGCCACCCGGATGCCGTGGTCGCGCAGCGCGCGGATCGCCTCCTGGATCGCCTGGTCGCCCCGGCCCATATACACGGTCTCGGTGACCTCCAGGATGACATGCTCTAGCGAGACGTCATGGCGTTCGAACGCCGATGCGAGCACGCGCGCAATCGCCCCGCCGCTCAAATCCTCCGACGAGACGTTGATCCCGACATGCTGGACCGCGAGACCCAGATCGAGCCAGGTCCGGATGTCGGCGGCGACAAGCCCCATCATCCGCTCGGTCAGCGCGGTCGAAACCCGCGCATCGCTGGTGGCTTCGTGGAACGCGGCGGCGGAAATGATCCGGTCGCCGATGCGCATCCGGCACAGCGCTTCCAGGCCGACGATCTCGCGCGTGTCGAGCCGGAAGATCGGCTGGTAATAGGCCTCGATCCGTCCGTCGCAGAGTGCCGCGCTGACATCGCGGATCGCATGCAGACGCCGCGTCATGCTCGAACCCAGCGCCGCCGAATACATCACGAAGCTGCCACGCGCGGTATCCTTTGCATGGTACAGCGCGAAATCGGCGTTCTGGCGCACAGGGTCGGTCACGGGATCGCCCGCGATATAGACCGCGCCACCGATGGTCGCGCGCGGCACGACGATCTGTCCGCCGCAATCGGCGGGTCGGCCCAGCGCATCGAGGATCCGCTGCGCGATTGCATCGGGTTCGGCCAGGTCGTCCGCCGACTCCAGGATCAGCGCGAATTCGTCGCCGCCCACCCGAAAGGTCCGCCCGGGCTCCCCCGCCGCCGCGATCCGCTGACCGACGATCCGCAGGACAGCATCGCCGGCCGGATGCCCGAACGTGTCGTTGATCACCTTCAGATTGTCGAGATCGAGCACGAACAGCGCCCAGCGCGCGACCGAGCGCTCCCGGATATCGGCCAATGCCGCATTGAAGGCGGCCCGGTTGGGCAGTTCCGTCAGCGTGTCGGTAAAGGCACGCCGCTCATGCTCGACGACGCGGTTATGGCGGTCGATGGCGATCAGGCAGAGATGCAGGCAATGTTCGACGAGCACGCGTTCGAACGCCGTCGGACCCCGCGCTTCGCGGTAATAGAAGGCGAAGGTCGCCACGGTGAGCCCGTCCGGATTCGATATCGGGCTCGACCAGCAGCCGCGCAGACCGAGCGGCGCCACCAGATGCTTGAAATCCGCCCAGCGCGGATCGGTCGCGATATCCGCGACGCTGATATCGGTGCCAAGATACGCGGCGGTGCCGCACGACCCCGCCAGCGGCCCGATCGCGGCGCCATCGATTGCCTGCGAATACGACTCCGGAAGACTGGGGCCGGCCAGCGGATGCATCCTGCCCGCGCGGTCGACCGTCAGGACCGAACAGATCACGCCGGGCACCAACTGCTCGACCTGCTCGCATAACGACCGACAGGTGACGTCCAGACCCTCGCCCCGGGCAATCCTCTTAAGTATCGCGTTCTGGAGTTGCAGCACCACACGCTGGGTATCATCACCGACTGGATAGGATAGATCGGTCATGGAGAAATCATAAGCCATGGATGCATCTGAGAACAATTTCTATTTACTTTTCATGAACATCCCAAACGGCTATAGTTCAGCCCGATTTGGCATGTATCCATTCGTCAACGGACGCGCACCCAGAACTGTACTGAACGAGCCCTCCGGAGTCCGACCGACACGCACGGACTTCGCCACGGATTGAGGGTCCTTAACCAAAGAACATATAGCGAACAATAGGCCTTGTCGCGATCTGGTCCCGCGCCTAGGACGCCGCATGGCTGGCACTCGCCGGCGGCGGAACATACGCGGGCGATGCTGCGCGAGGGGCTTGACGATGACGGACGCAGATCGGTGCTATTTCGAACGGCGAGCCGAGCAGGAAATTGCAATGGCCGCCGCCACCGAAGATCCAAGCGCCTGCGCCCGCCATTACGAACTCGCGAACCTGTATCTGTCGCTCATTTCGGAAACGCCCGTCAGCACGGCCGCCTGACGAGGACACCGGCATCGGTCAGGCATCCAAGTCGCGGTGCCCGTCGATGCTATGTCAATCGAGATATCCGCAAGGACCTCGCTACGCATCGGCACGCAAGCGGTAGCCGACGCCCAGTTCGTTGGCGATCACGCTGCCGACTGGTCCCGGGTGCTCCAGCTTCTGCCGCAGGTTGCGGATGACGATGCGGAGATATTCGACGCGCGGATCCTCCTCGCCGCCCCAGGCCGCGGCGAGCACGCGCTGATGCGTCACGACGCGGCCGATGTGCCGGGCAAGCACCGCGAGCACGTCATGCTCCTTGCGGGTGAGATGCAGTTCCTCCGCGCCCCGGAACACGACCCGGCGATCGAGATCGATGCTGACGTCACCGGTGCGCACGATCTTAGGCGTGGTTTCGGACAGTCCATGATGACGCAGCGCCACCCGCAGGCGGGCGAGCAGTTCCTCGCTGTCGAACGGCTTGGTGATGAAATCATCCGCCCCCAGATCGAGTGCTGTGACCTTCTCGTCGACCGCATCGCGTGCCGACACCACCAGGATCACCGCATCGCCATGCGTCCGCAGCAGCGGGATCAGGCTCAACCCGTCGCGGTCGGGCAGGCCGAGGTCGAGCAGGACCGCACTTGGATGCTCGACCGCTGCCTGCTGCAGCGCCTGCCGCCCGTCCTCGGCCTCGACCACGGCATAGCCCGCGCGGGTGAGTGTGTTGCGCAGCAGGCGGCGGATCGCGGCTTCGTCGTCCACCACGAGAATCTTTGCGGGCATTCAGGCGATGCTTTCGGGTTTGAGGTCGCGGACGATGAGCGCGCGGGAGAAGATCAGTGCGAAGGCGGCTCCGCTACCATCGTCGCGGTTCCCGGCCTCGACCGTCATGTCCATCGCCTCCGCGAACGCCTTGACGATCGCGAGGCCGAGACCCGTTCCGCCCACCGCGCGATCGGACCCTTCGAGGCGGCGGAACGTCTCGAACACTTCGGTTTCCTTGCCCGGCGGCAGGCCGGGTCCGTGATCCATGACCGCCAGCCGAAGCTCACCGAACCGGTGCCGCCCCTCGATCACGATCTCGGTCCCGGGATCGCCGTAGCGCCCGGCATTGTCGAGCAGGTTGAGCAGGCAATGATGGAGCAGCTGCGGGTCGGTATAGACCAAAGGCAGGTCGGGCGGGACATCGAGCCGGACCGCATGGCCCTCCAGCGCGCGCCGTGCATCGTGCGCCGCGCCCGTCACCGCATCGCTGAGATCGGTCGGTTCGATGTTGAGCTTCAGCGCGCCCGCCTCGACCCGTGCCATGTCGAGCAGATTGGCGACGAAACGATTGAGCCGCGCGGCCTCGGCCTTGATCGTCGCGATCAGGTCGGGCGTCGCGCCATGCTTGAGCTGGTCCGCCGCGGCAATGACCGCGGTCAGCGGCGTGCGCAGGTCATGGCTCACCGACGACAGCAGCGCCGCGCGCAGGCGGTCGCGCGTCCGTACGGTCTCGACGTCGCGCATCTCGACCTCGAGCCGCAGCCGCTCGAGCACCAAGGCGGACTGGTCGAGCAGGCTGCTGAGCAGCGGCAGCTGATCGGCGCGGACCGGGTCGGCTGCGCTGTCCTTGGCCACGCCGAGCACGCCGAGCACATGGCCCCCGGCCTTCAGCGGCTGAAACAGCCACTCCGATGCCGCGAGCGTGCCCGAGCCCTTCCCCGCCGCCATCCCCGTGTCGAGTGCCCAGGTCGCCGCGGCGGTATCCATCGTGCCGAGATGATAGCCGGCATCGCTGGCCGCGAGGATCTCCAGGTTCTTGCCGACCCCGGGCACCAGCAGGACGACCTGTACGTCGAGCAGCCCGCGGACGTCGTCGCAGATCATCTGCGCCGCGACGTCGAGGTCGTTGACGCTCGTGATCTGGCGCAGGAACCCGGCGAGCGTCGCGTTGGTCCGCGCACTCGCCGCGGCCAGATCCGCCTGCGCCCGGACGCGCGAGGTCAGCTGGCTCGTCGCGACCGCGATGGCGAGCAGGACGACGACAGAGACCAGATTTTCGGGATTGCTGATGCTCAGCGTACCGACCGGCGGCAGGAAGAAGAAATTGTAGGCAAGGCTGGAGGCGATGCCCGCGTAAAGACCGGTCCGCAGGCCATAGAGGCTGGCGGCGGCCATGACCGGCAACAGGTACAACAGCGCGACGTTGCCGAGATCGAGGATGTGGAACAGGGCGCTGGCGACGCCGGTGACGCTCGCGACGAGTGCGGTCGTAACCACATAGCCGGCGGGCGTACCCCACCGCGCCGGCCGGCGGCGACCACGGTCCCGACCGCGTGGATCTGCAGCCACGGGCAACACATGGACGGTGACCCCCGGGGTATCGCGGATCACGCGGTCGACGACCGAACCGTGCAGAAACTCGAACCACCGCGACCGGTGCGACTTTCCCATGACCAGCTGCGTCGCGCGGGCATCGGCGAGAAAGCCCTGGATACCCGCCACCACATCGGTCGCGGGCACCGTCGCGACGGCTGCACCGAGCTGCGTCGCCAGCGTCATCGCCGCGGCCACGCGCTGATGTTCAGCGTCGGAGAAATTCGCGACGCGCGGGGTTTCGATGAAGAGCGCGGTCCAGGGGCCACGCAGACCGTCAGCCACGCGCTTGGCGGCGCGCACCAGCGTGTCGGCACCGGGCAATTCGTTGATCGCGACGACGATCCGGTCGCTGCCCGCCCAGGTGCCGCCGAGCCCGAGTGCACGAACGTCGTCGAGCATCCGCGCGTCGACCGCCTGTGCCGCGCGCCGCAACGCGAGTTCGCGCAAAGCGGACAGGTTGGATTTGGAGAAGAAGTGCGACAGCGCCCGCGTCGCCTCGTGCGGCAGATACACCTTGCCGGCGCGCAGCCGCTCGATCAGCTCATCGGGCGGGATGTCGACGACCTCGATCTCGGCCATTTCCAGCACGCTGTCGGGCACCGTCTCGCGCACCCGGACGCGGGTGAAGCTGGCGACGATGTCGTTCAGGCTCTCGACGTGCTGGATGTTGACGGTCGAATAGACGTCGATTCCGGCGACCAGCAGTTCCTCGACGTCCTGATAGCGTTTGGGATGGCGACTGCCCGGCGCATTGGTGTGTGCGAGCTCGTCGACGAGGACGAGGCGCGGCGCGCGCGCGAGGATCGCATCCAGATCCATCTCCTGGAGCGTGCGGCCTTCATAGGCGACCGCCCGCCTCGGAATGATCTCGTGGCCGCGGGTCAGCGCCTGGGTTTCCGCCCGTCCATGCGTTTCCACCACGCCGACGACGACGTCCACGCCGTCCCGCCTGCGCGCGGCGCCCTCGGACAGCATCTCGAACGTCTTGCCGACTCCGGGCGCGGCGCCGAGGAACACCTTGAAGCGCCCCCTGCCCTCCTGCGCAGCGGCGCGCAGGAGGGCGTCGGGATCAGGTCTGCCGTCGCCCGATACCGGCATCAGCGCGCGGGCGCGCCCGAGGCCGACAGGGCGTCAAGCGCGCGGTTGAGCGCCAGCACGTTGACGTGCGGCTCCCCGAGGATGGACGCATCCGTCGCGTCCGTGACCAAAGCGCGAACCCGCTCGACCGGCACGCCGCGAACACGCGCGATGCGTGGCGCCTGCGCCAGCGCGGCGGCGGGCGACAGGTCGGGGTCGAGGCCCGAACCACTGGCGGTGACCAGATCGGCAGGCACCGGACCAGCCACACCCTCGGCACGGCGTTTCGCGACGTCGGGCGTCACGCGATCGACCAGCGCCTGGCTCGCCGCGCCGAGGTTCGACCCCGACGACGCCAGACCGTCATAGCCCTTGCCGGCCGCCGATGGCCGCGTCTGGAAATAGCGATCGGTCGTGAACGCCTGTCCCACCACGGTCGAGCCGATCACGGTGCCGCGGGCGTCGCGCACCAGGCTGCCGTTCGCCTGGCTCGGGAAGATCGCCTGGCCGATACCGGTCATGGCGAGCGGGTAGACGAGCCCGAGAAGGACCGCGAACAGGATCGTCATGACGATCGCCGGCCGCAGCGCGGAGGTGAAATCCTTGCCCATGTCTGTCTTTCCTTATGCGAGACCGAGGCCACCGACCACAAGGTCGATGAGCTTGATGCCGATGAACGGTGCGACGAGGCCACCAAGGCCATACACCGCGAGGTTGCGCGCGAGCAGCGGCCCGGCTGCCATCGGCCTGTAGGCGACGCCGCGCAGCGCCAGCGGGACGAGGCAGGGGATGATGACCGCGTTGAAGATGATCGCCGACAGGATCGCGCTTTCAGGACTCCCCAGCCGCATCACGTTGAGCACGCCAAGCCCCGGATAGAGCACGACGAACATCGCCGGGATGATCGCGAAATATTTCGCGACGTCATTGGCGACCGAGAAGGTCGTCAGCGCCCCGCGCGTCATCAGCAACTGCTTGCCGAGGCCGACGACCTCGATCAACTTGGTCGGATCGCTGTCGAGATCGACCATGTTGCCCGCCTCGCGCGCCGCCTGCGTGCCGGTGTTCATCGCGACCCCGACATCGGCCTGCGCGAGCGCGGGCGCGTCATTGGTGCCGTCACCGCACATCGCGACCAGCCTGCCGCCGGTCTGTTCCTTGCGGATCAGCTCCAGCTTGTCCTCGGGCGTCGCCTGGGCGAGGAAATCGTCCACCCCGGCCTCGGCCGCGATCGCCGCTGCGGTCAGCGGATTGTCGCCGGTGATCATCACCGTGCGGATCCCCATCGCGCGCAGCTCGCCGAACCGTTCGCGGATGCCGGCCTTGACCACGTCCTTGAGGAAGATCGCGCCGAGCAGGCGCCCGTCCTGCGCCACCGCCAGCGGTGTCCCGCCCGCGCGGGCGATCTCGTCGGTGATCCGGCGCAGTTCGGTCGCCGCCGCGGTTTCGCCCGATCCGGCATTGGCGCGCAGGATCGAATCCACCGCGCCCTTCTGGATCAAGGTGTCCGCCATCTTCACCCCCGAAATGCGGGTCTGCGCGGTGAACGGGATGATCTCGGCCCCGGTAGGGAGCGCGTCGGTCGTAACGCCGAACGCCTTGCGCGCGAGCACCACGATCGAGCGGCCTTCGGGCGTTTCATCGGCGAGGCTCGCCAGCAATGCGGCCTCGGCGAGTTGCTGCGGACTGGTGTCGGAAACGGCGCGGAACTCGCTCGCCTGCCGGTCGCCGATCGTGATCGTGCCGGTCTTGTCGAGCAGCAGCACGTCGATGTCCCCCGCCGCCTCGACCGCACGTCCCGACTTGGCGAGCACGTTGAAGCGCACCAGCCGGTCCATGCCCGCGATCCCGATCGCCGACAGCAACGCCGCGATCGTCGTCGGGATCAGCGTGATCAGCAGCGCCGCCAGCATCGCCACCGGGATCGACCCGCCGGCATAGGACGCGAAGCCCGGGACGGTGCCGACCGCGATCAGGAAGATGATCGTCAGCCCGACGAGCAGCAGCGTCAGCGCGATCTCGTTGGGGGTCTTCTGCCGCTCGGCGCCTTCGACCAGCGCGATCATCCGGTCGAGGAAACCCTTGCCGGGTTCGACCGTCACCTTGACGCGGATCTCGTCGGAAATGACGCGCGTGCCCGCCGTCACCGCCGAGCGGTCGCCGCCCGCCTCGCGGATCACCGGCGCGCTCTCGCCGGTGATCGCCGCCTCGTTGACCGAGGCGACCCCCGAAACGACATCGCCGTCCGACGGGATGAGGTCGTTGGTCTCGACCAGCACGATGTCGCCGACCTTGAGCTGGCTGGCGGGCACCGAGTCGAACTCGCGCCCGTCGCCTTTCAGCCGCTTGGCGGTCAGTTCGGCCTTGGTCGCGCGCAACGACGCCGCCTGCGCCTTGCCGCGCCCCTCGGCAAGCGCTTCGGCAAAGGTGCCGAACAACACGGTCAGCCACAGCCAGATGACGAGCTGGAGCTTGAAGCCGATCGACAGGCTATCTTGCCCGACCACGAGCAGGACGGTCATCAACGCCGCGACCACGGCGGTGACGAACATCACCGGATTGCGGATCAGCTCTCTGGGGTTGAGCTTGAGGAACGAGGCCTTGATCGCGGGCACGACGAGGTCGGCCGTGAACAGGCTTTTTGTCTGGGTCTTTGCCATGGTGGCCCCCGATCAGGACAGTTTGCCGCTGATCATCGCAAGATGATCAGCGATGGGACCGAGCGCGAGGCCCGGCAGGAAGGTGAGACCACCCAGGATCAGGATGATGCCGACCAGCAGCCCCACCCAGAGCCCGCCCGTCGTCGGGAACGAGCCCGCGCTTTCGGGTGTGTACTTCTTCGCGGCCAGGCTCCCGGCGATGGCGAGCATCGGCACGATGATGAAGAACCGCCCGACCCACATCGCGACGCCCAGCAGCCCGTTGTAATAAGGCGTGTTGGCGGTCAGGCCCGCAAAGGCAGAGCCGTTGTTGGCGACCGCGCTGGTGAAGGCGTAGAGGATCTCGCTGAAGCCATGCGGCCCCTTGTTGAGCGGCCCCGCCAGCCCTTGTTGAAGCACCGACGACAGCGCGGTCAGACCGAGGATCATCAACGGCAGCACCGCGATCGCCAGCACCGCCAGCTTCACCTCGCGGCTTTCGATCTTCTTGCCGACATATTCGGGTGTGCGCCCGACCATCAGCCCAGCGACGAACACCGCGAGGATCGCGAACAGCAGGAAGCCGTAGATCCCCGCGCCGACTCCGCCGATGACGACCTCGCCCAACTGCATGTTGAACAGCGGGATCATCCCGCCGAGCGCGGTGAAGCTGTCGTGCATGCTGTTGACCGCGCCGCACGACGCCGCCGTGGTCACGACCGAGAACAAGGCGGACGCGGCGATCCCGAAGCGGACTTCCTTGCCCTCCATGTTGCCGCCCGCGACGCCGAGATGCTGCAGCACCGGGTTGCCCGCGGCTTCCTGCCAATAAGTGACGGTGACGCCCGCAAGGAACAGGATCACCATCGCCGACAGGATCGCCCAGCCCTGCTTGGTGTTGCCCACCGCCTTGCCGAACGTCCAGGTTAGCCCGAAGCCGATCAGGAAGATCGACAGCATCTGGATGAGGTTGGTCAGCGCGGTCGGGTTCTCGAACGGATGCGCCGAGTTCGCGTTGAAGAAGCCGCCGCCATTGGTGCCGAGCATCTTGATCGCTTCCTGGCTCGCAACCGGGCCGAGCAGCAGCGACTGTTTCGCGCCCTCGAGCGTCTGGACGTCGACCACGCCCGCCATCGTCTGCGGCACGCCGCTGGCGATCAGGAACAGCGCGTAGACGATCGAGATCGGCAGCAGGACGTAGAGCGTGACGCGCGTCATATCCGCCCAGAAATTGCCGATCGCCTTGGACTCCCGCCGCGCAAAGCCGCGGAACAGCGCGAAGGCGAGCGCGATCCCGGTCGCCGCACTCAGGAAGTTGTGGATTGTCAGCCCCAGCATCTGGCTGAGGTTCGACATCGTCGATTCCCCGCCATAGCTCTGCCAGTTGGTGTTGGTGGTGAAGCTGATCGCGGTGTTGAACGCGAGATTCGGCGACAGCCCCGCCAGCCCCTGCGGATTGCCCGGCAGCACGCCCTGCAGGCGCAGCACGGCATAGGTGAACGCCATCAACGCAACGTTGAAGAATAGCATGTGCAGCGCGTAGCGCCGCCAACCCTGCTCGGCATTCGGGTCGATGCCGGCGAGCGTGTAGAAGCCGCGTTCGACCGGACCGAGCACGATGTGGAGCGGTGTGCGCCGCCCCTCGTAAAGGGCAAAAAGCCACGCGCCGACCGGTTTGGTCAGCGCGAGCAGGATGGCGACGAAGCCGAGGATCAGGAGCCAGCCCTGGAATGTCATGGTGTCCGCCTCCTTCAGAAGCGTTCGGGGCGGATCAGGACCGCCACCAGGTAGATAAGAAGGCCAAGCGCGGTCAGCGCCGCGAGCCAGAGGTCGAGCGTCATGCGTGCGTCCTCATGCGTTGTCGCAAAGCCGGGCATAAGCGAGCGTCGCCGCCACCAGCCCGACCATGACGAGGATCCAGAGCAGGTCGTCCATCACCATCTCTCCTCAAAAGGCCGCGGTCAGCGACGCGACGATGGTGCCGCCGGCGATGTTGCCGCTGCCGTCCTGTCCCTTGCTGAAACTGGGGCGCAGATAGGTCGCCTCGGCGGCCGAAATGTCGGTGTCGATGTACGACACGTTGAAGGTCAGGTTGTGCCAGGTCGCATCCGCGCCGAGCGACCAGTCCCAATACTCGCCGGTCGGCGCGACCGCGGTCGCGTTGGGGCCTAGCCCATCCTGCCCCCAGCTGTGCCCGACATGCGCCTTGGCGGTGATCGGCGTGCCCGCCAGCGCGAGCGCGCCGTCGCCCCACAGGTACAGATTGTCGTCCTTGTCGCCCGGACTCGTATAGACGCCCGCTACCGCGTCCGCGCCGGTCGCATACCATTTGCCGATCGCCTGCTGTTTGGGCGCATAGGCGACGCCCGCGGTCAGCGTCGCGGGGCCGGCGGTGCCGGTCAGCTTGGCATAGGGCTCGGCAAAGTCTGTGTTGTCCGCGCCACCCGGATACATGTACCAGGTCAGCCCGGCGTCGAGCGTCGCGTTATCGGCCAACTTCGCCTTGTAGCCCCCGATCAGGTCGAGCTCCATATTGGCGCCGCCGAACGTCCCCCAGCCGGCAAGGTTCGATCCCCAGACGCCGGCATAGAGACCGCTCTCATGCGACACCGTGATGCCGCCCTGGACGGCCATTTCCCGGTCGGACTGCGACACGCCGCGAAACCGATAGTCGGAGGCGATCGCCGCCGAACCGCTGACCGTCAGCGTTGCCGGCGGGGCCGTGTCCGCAGCCGCCTCGGCCTTGTCGCCGGGTGTCGATTGCGCCTGCGCGGTGACGGGAAGAGCGAGGATCGCGACGACCATGGCCGCATGACGGAACTTCATTGATGCACCCCTTGAACGGCGCCCGTCACACGACGATGCCTTCAGGGATGTGCGATTAGGCGCATCGATCGTAGCAATTCGAGATCGATTCCGGGAAATGGCATATAGCGCGCATATAGCTGGCGCATTTTTACGCTTTGGGCCGATATGCCCGGTGATAAACCTGCGCCAAATTGGCGATGGCGCGCGCGGCCTCGCCGCGGGGGCGATGTGGATCGAGGCGCACCGGCAGCTTTGCGAGGCCCGCTTTGCCGCATTGGAGAATGTGATCGGTGACCTGAAGCAGGAGGAAAACGATGGACAGCCAGGGTAGCGATGCGGTCGAGCGCTGCGGCGATCGCGAACTCGTCGTAACACGGATATTCGATGCGCCGCGCAGCACCGTCTATGAGGCGTGGAGCCAGGCCGATCTCTTCCAGCGATGGTGGGTACCGAAGTCCGCCGCCGGCATTTCGCTGGTCTCTTGCGACCTCGACGTCCGCACCGGCGGCACATACCGGCTGGGGTTCAGCGCCGGCGGCTCCGATATCATGACCTTCTACGGCCGGTATATCGAGGTGGTACCGAACGACCGCATCGTCTGGACCAATGACGAAGGCGAAGAGGGCGCGATCACGACGGTGACTTTCGAGGACCGCGATGCACAGACGCTGCTGACGTTTCGCGAATTCTATCCGTCCCGGGAGGCGCTCGACGAGGCACTGCAGGGCTCGGCGGCAGGCTTGCCGGAGCAGCTCGAACAACTCGGCGCATTACTCGCCGGCCAGGATCGATAGCGCGGGTCGGGGACCGCTGCTCTGGGAGTATTTGCTCGCCGGAGCCATGGAGCGTTTGCCAGACCCGCCCAGCTGTCCGCTTCGGCATGGATCCCGTGCCTTGGCCAAAGACGAGAAAAGCGCCCCGCATGTCCGTGTGAAAGATCATGGCGGGGCGCTGAGGGTACTCGTCACTGGAGGCGAGAGCCTCGAGTGCTTGATTAGGATCAAGTAGTTGATAATGTATGAAGCATCCCGCCCGCTCCGTGTGACACCGTCGATGTCGCGGGCGGGATGCCGAGCTCTTACCGTCTTGGAGCAGTAAGCTCTATGACGAGCGTCTCAAATATGGCCGCGGCGGACAAGCCTCATGTCGTCCGCGAATCCCGGATCGAGACAGACAGCGCGCCGTCACGCACCGCGAGTTCCTTTTCCAACGGCAGCATCGCGATCGGGCGAGCGTCCAACGGCCCTTATCGGGTCGCCGCCGTTATCTTGTGGCGCTTCTGCCATCACCGGGCACAGGCAAGCGGCGGGTGGCCTTTCATAGGTCGGCAGGCCGCGCGCCTTGCGCAGGCCAATCAGCATATCGACGCTGAGCGGCATCCCGACCTGCCGGCAGATCGCGCTGAGATAGGTCCGGGCATAGGTCGCCCGCGTGTCCGGCGTCCGCGTGATCGCATTGGGTGCCGCAGTGACCACCCGCCAGAACTGGTCGAACGGCGACCGGTCGCCCTCACCCCAGAAATGCAGCAAGGCCAGCGCCAGCCGCAGCCCCGGATTTGGCTTCACCGGGTGGGGACAGCAATCGTCGATCGTCTGGTCGAGCACGCACAGCGCGGTGTAGATCAGCCGCGCACGCGTGGGCGGTTTTGCAGGATCGGACATTGGTCACGCACGGCGCCCGATGCAGCGCCGCGTCATGTGCGCGGGACCCAGATGTCGCGAATTCCGAGCCCGAACTCCCCCGCGCCGAGATATGTGCAGAGCCGCTGGTGATTGTCGCAGGTCAAGGCCGCCGGACGCCCCTCGCTGATGAAGCGCGCCAGATAGCCGGGCGACCGGTCGATCATGCGCGACAAAGCGGAAAGGCTCTCTCCGCGCTCGTCGGCCAGCTGGCGCAACGCCTGACGTGGATCTGCCGGCACCAGCGCCAGGCGAAGTCGCGCGCCCATTACTGCACCATCCAGTCCATTTCGGCATCGTCAATCGCCGCGAACGCATCGCCATCCGCCGACATCTCGCGCAGGCGCTTGCGTACGGCTTCCGGGTCGCCGTTCTTCGGAAACTGACGATCGGCGCGTGCTGCATCCGCGACCGGATCGATCCAGTCGCCGCGATCGCGCTGTTTCAGCAGCCACCTGCCGAATGTCTCACGGGTCGTTTCAACCCCGTCATCGTCGCTGTCCATCACCTGATCCTCCTGCCGACTCGATGACGGCACTCCTATCGTGTTCCTGTTTCGTTCTCAATGGGCTTGGGTCGTTCAGCTGCGATCCGTCCGCTTCGGGGTGGAGGAATCGACGCGCTGACTAAGGGGTTTCCCTTAGGTCGCCGGCAACAGGCCGGAAACCAGTCCACCGGCACAAGCAGCGTTCACTGCCATTTCCGGGACGGCGCTCATGTGGTCGAAGCAAATCAACGCGAACAGCGAATCGGCGATGTTCCCAGCGGCCCCCGATCTGGTGATCGTGTTCGGCCCGACCGACCGCCTTGCCGATCGCACGCTCATCGACCAGCTCGCGCACCGCTACGACACCGCGATGATCGTCGGCTGCAGTTCGGGGACGATGGTCGAAGGTGATCGGCTCGACGACGACGGGGTCGTCATCCTCGGCATGGGATTCGACCGGACCGAGCTGCGCCTCGCGGTCCAGCCGCTGCCGTCGTCCGACCTGTCGTTTTCGGCCGGTGCCGCGCTTGGCAAGGAGCTCGCGGGCGACGAACTGTCGGGGATATTCGTCCTGTCGAACGGCCTGAACGTCAATGGCAGCGCCCTCGTCGCCGGTCTGCGCACGGTGATCGGCGATCGCGTCGCGCTGAGCGGCGGGCTGGCAGGCGATGGCGCGCGGTTTGCGGACACGCGGATCCTGGCACGCGGCGAACACCACGCAGACGTCGTCGCCGCCATCGGCTTCTACGGCGACCATGTCCGGTTCGCGCATGGCAGCGCGGGCGGCTGGCAGCCGTTCGGCCCCGTACGCACGATCAACGATGCGGCGGGATCGACACTGCGCGGACTCGACGGCGAGCCGGCGCTCGCACTGTACGAGCGCTATCTCGGTGAGGAGGCGGTGGATCTGCCTGCATCGGGGCTGCTCTATCCGCTCGAGATCTGGGATCCCGCCCACCCCGATGTTCGCGTCGTCCGCACATTGCTCGCCATCGACCGTGACGCCGGGACGCTGACCTTTGCCGGCGACATGCCGCAGGGGTGGAAGGCACGGCTGATGCGCGGGATGTTCGACGAACTGATCAACGGCGCGTCGACCGCGGTGCACCATGCGCTCGACCAGACCGCCGCGTGGGGGACGTCACCCTCTGCGTGCCTCGCGATCAGCTGTGTCGGGCGGCGGCTGCTGATGGGCCAGCGCACCGAAGAGGAAATCGCCGCGGTCGCCGCCGCGCTCGGCCCGGACATCGCGCTGGCGGGCTTCTATTCCTATGGCGAGATCGCGCCGCAAAACCAGACCGCGGTGCCGTGCCTCCACAATCAGACAATGACGATCACGCTGATCGGGGAATGTGCGTGAAGCCCCCGCCCCCGATCACTACCGAGCCGCCGGTGCTCCACCGGATCGCGGCACGCCAGGCGGAACGCGCGCGACGGCCCGACGGTGGGATCGACACCGATCGCCTGCTCGCGCTGGTGTCGGCGACCTATGTCGAAACCGATGTCGATCGGCGGCGATCGGATCGCGCGAACCGCCTGATGGCGCAGGAGCTGGAGGTCGCGCTGGCGGAAAGCGCGCTTCAGAATTTGCGGTTCAAGGCCGCGCTCGACAACATGAACCAGGGGCTCGCGTTGTTCGATGCGTCCCGGCGGCTGGTGCTGACCAATCAGCGGTTCCTCGACATCTACGGGCTCGACCATGCCGTCCCGGGCCTGACGCTCGACCAGCTGCTCAGCAACAGTCCCTGTCTGTCGGTCAGCACGGCCGACGAGCATCGTCGACTGGTGGAGGAATATGACGGCGCGGCCTCCGCCTATGGCGCGAGGATCGAACAGCGCTGGCCGGATGGACGGACCATCACGATCGAGCGCACCCGGCTGGTCGATGGCGGCTTTCTCGACACCGTTGCCGACGTCACCGAAGCGCGCAACGCGTCCGCCCGCCTCGCGCATCTGGCGCGGCACGATGCCCTGACCGATCTTCCCAACCGAACCATGCTGCGCGAACGGCTCGACGAGATGATGCGCAACGCCCGCAGCGGTGATCGCTGCGCGATGCTGTGTCTCGACCTCGACCGGTTCAAGCTCGTCAACGACACGCTCGGCCATCCGGTCGGCGACGCGCTGCTCGTCGCGGTAGCATCGCGTCTCGTCACGCTGGTCCGTCATCATGACGTCGTGACCCGGCTGGGCGGCGACGAATTCTCGGTCCTCGTCCAGCATGTCACGTCGGACCATGCGATCGAGCAACTGTGCCGCCGCATCATCGAGGCACTGACGCAACCCTTTGAGATTGGCGGTCACCATATCCAGATCGGCGCGAGCATCGGCGTCGCCATGGTCGAGGTCGACGCGCTCGACCCCAACGTGATGCTCCGCAATGCCGATCTCGCGCTGTACAGCGCCAAGGCGGGCGGGCGCGGCAATTATTGTTTCTACACGCCCGACATGCACGTCTTCGCAACCCGCCGGCGCGAGCTCGAGATCGAACTGCGTCGTGCACTGAAATCGGAAGAGTTCGAGGTTCACTACCAGCCGCAGGTCGCGATCGGCACGCATGCGGTGGTCGGCTTCGAGGCGCTCGCACGCTGGTATCACCCCGAGCGCGGCATCATCCCCCCGAACGAATTCATCAGCGTGTGCGAGGAGATCGGGCTGATCGGCGCGGTCGGCGAATTCGTCCTGACGCGCGCCTGTCGGGATGCGGCATGCTGGCCGGACAGCGTCAAGATCGCGGTCAATCTCTCGGCGTTGCAGTTCAAGTCGGGGACGCTGCCGGCGGTCGTCGCACACGCGCTGCGTGTCAGCGGCCTCGATCCGCGTCGCCTGGAACTGGAGATCACCGAAAGCGCGATGCTCGACGACACGGCAAGCGTCCTGAAACAGTTGCGTGACATCAAGCAACTGGACGTGCTCATCTCGCTCGACGATTTCGGCACGGGCTATTCGTCGCTGAGCCATATCCGCAATTTCCCGTTCGACCGGGTCAAGATCGATCAGTCGTTCGTCCGCGATCTCGGCACCAACAGCGACAGCCTGGCGATCGTGCGTGCGGTGACTGGGCTCTGCGGGAGCCTCGGGATCCTGTCGACCGCCGAGGGGGTCGAGACGCTCGACCAGTTGAATATCCTGGTCGCGGAGAAGTGCGACAGCGCGCAGGGCTATTATTTCAGCCGCCCCGTGCCGTTCGTCGAAACGCTTCCCTTCGTCTCTCGCATGCACGCGCTTCACTCACAGGCCGCCTGAGCCGGCTGCGCGGATCGGACGCGGCTGGCCGTTGCTCACGGCAACGCCAGTTCCCGGGGACCCGTAGGAACCGCGATGAGGCTGACCGTCAGCGACGTGAAAACTCGGCGATCAGCCGCAGGCCGACCACGAACGCCGACCGGCGGCCTGCGCCGGCATAGGCGCGGCGAACATATTGCACGTCGGGCTGCACCGCGAGGAAGGGCGCCGCGCGATCCTGATAGGTGATCTCGATCCCCGACTCGGCGGCGTCGGCGCGATCGCCCGCATCGCGCACCGTCTGACGAAGAGCCTGCGACAAAAGGCCCTGCGCGACGCCGATCGAGAATTGCCCGTCGGGCCGTCCGGGAACGAGGCCGCGTGCGAGCAGCCCGGTCTGAAAGCCGCCGCGAAACGGCGTCGTCTTCCCGTCCGATATGCCCGCGCGCAGGAACAGATCGATGCCCCGGCCGTCGTCACCGACCAGCCGCTGATCGACCAGTACATAGGCACCGATCGCCGTCCGTTTGACCGGATTTCCGTTGCCGTCGCACGCCCGCATGTCGTCCTGCTGCCGTGTGTAGCGCCACGCACCGAACGCCAGCTTGCCGTTGGCGCGTGTCCCGGCCTCCGCGATCAGAAGCGCGCCATCGTGCATTCCGAGGTCGATCCCCGTCGTATCGCCCAACACCCCTGCCCGCGCATTCACGACGGCAGCGTGGAAATAGCCGGATGTGCCGATCGACGTCTTCAGTCGCATCGTCAGTGCGGTCGAGGGGAAGATCGAAGGCCCGTTGGGCCCCGTCGCCGCCAGCTCCGAGCCGATGCCGAACGCCGGCGCGACCAGCATGCCCGCGGAGTCATTCTGGTAGAAGTCGACGTTCAGATCGGACAGCCCGACCAGCAGCGCGGCGCGCCCACCCGCAAGATCCTGTTCGACCCACGCCTCGTACAGCTTCACGCGGCCGTCAGCGACCTCGATATTGTCGACGCCCTGCACCGTCCCCGCCAGCGCATTGATCGATCCCCCCTGATTGCTCAGCACATGGAGATGCGCGCGCGCGCCGCGCCAGCCGGCCAGCCGGTCGAGGTCGCCATCGGCCGTGACCTCGAGATTGTCGAGCACCCGCGCGCCCCGCACGTCGCCGCCAGCGACGTTGCCCATGAGATCGACGACATAGCGTCCCGTGATCGCGACGGCACGTGGCGGGGGGTCTTGCACGACTTCTGGCGGGCCGGACTGCCCCCAGGCAGGTAACGTCCAGGCCGCGGAGAGTAATAGGGCGGGTCCGACCAGTCGAGGCACCGTCATAATATCCACGCGCCACCTCCGAGCACTGCATTCCCGCCTATTATAGAAATCGAAACGTGTCCCAGTACGGAACAGGCCAGCAAAACATGATGATGACGAAGTCCCGGTCGCGTGATGCGATGTCGCTGACCCGTATGATCCGGATGGCGGGCGTGGTCCTGTTCGGACTGATGCTGCTCTGCGGTGCGACCGGCATCGGCGCGGCGTGGATGCAGAGCGCCGCGCTGCACCGTCTGACCGATGCGACGACGCTGCTTTCCAATCACCAGGGCGCGGACATGATGCACGACGCGATCCGCAGCGACGTGCTCGCGACATTCCAGGCAGCGGAGCCCGGCAGCGCGATCAAGCCGGATGATATCCAGAAGGATTTCCGCGAGCATCTCATCGCCCTGCGCGAGGGGATCGCAGCGGATTCGGCGTACACCGGCGATGCCGAAGTCGCCGCGGTAACGTCCAGGCTGGCGGCGCCGATGGAGGCCTATGTCCGCATCGCGACGCAGGTCATCGATCGCGTCGGCCGCGATCCGGTCGCCGCGCGTGCGATGCTGCCCCGGTTCTTCGATCAGTTCCGCGTGCTCGAAGTGTCGATGGGCGCGGCGTCGGATGCGATCGAGACGAATTCGACACGGTCCGCCGAGAAAGCGGAGCAGCTCGGCACGATCGCCATGATCCTGCTCGCCATCACGCTGGCGGTCGGCATTGCCGGAACGCTGGCATTCGTGATGGTCGCACAGCGCCGGGTCGTCCAGCCGATCGTGATCCTTGCCGGCACGATGCGCGCGCTCGGCGATGGCAATCTTGCGGCCGAGGTGACCGGCGCGGATCGCGGCGATGAACTGGGCGACATGGCGAAGGCGATGCTGGCGTTCCGCAACCAGCTTCAGGCCGCCGAGGCTGCGAAACAGGCACAGGCCGCGCTGATCGTCGACAGCCTTGGCACCGGCCTCACCGCGCTGGCGCAGGGCGATCTGACTGCCGAGGTGGTCGCGGACCTGCATGCGCCGTTCACCGGGCTCAAGAGCAACTTCAACAGCGCGCTCGCCAGCCTGCGCGGGCTGATCGGATCGGTCGCGCAAGGGGCGATGATGATCCGGACCGGATCACAGGAGATCGCGCAGGCCAGCGAGGATCTCGCCCGGCGCACCGAAAGCAACGCCGCCAGCCTCGAGCAGACCGCGGCCGCGATCGCGCAGATGGATCAGCGCCTCAAGGCTACCGCGGTCGCCGCGGGCCAGACCGTCGAGCGGGCGGACGGCGCGATCACCACCGTGGCGGACGGGCGCAGGATCGCGGACGAGGCGGTCCAGGCGATGACCCGGGTCAGCGAAAGCGCGACCGGGATCGACAGCGTGATCGAAGGACTCGACAAGATCGCGTTCCAGACGCGCGTGCTGGCGATGAACGCCGCGGTCGAGGCAGGGCGTGCCGGCGAGGCGGGCCGTGGGTTTGCGGTCGTCGCCGACCTCGTGTCCGCGCTGGCGATGCGTGCCGAGGAGGAGGCCGGACGCGCGCGCGACCAGCTGACCGCGACGCAGGCCGATATCGGCACCGCGGTGGAACGCGTGCAACGGGTCGATGGTGCGCTGTTGGCGATCTCGACGGATGTGCGCGGCGTTCACACGCTGCTCGCCGGGATCGCGGACGACAATCGTGCACAGTCGAGCGCGATTACCGAGGTCAGCATGGCGGTCGGCGCGATGGACCAGGCAACGCAGCAGAATGCAGCGATGGTCGAACAGACCTCCGCGGCGGCGCGCAACCTGACCGCCGAAGTCGCAGCGCTGTCGGACCAGGCGGCGAAATTCCGCATCGAGGGCGCGCAGCGTGGCGCCGGGGCATTTCGGCAGATGACCGGGCAACCAGACCTACAGGGCGGCGCTCGCATGCGCTCGTCTCGATCGGCGACCACCAGCCCCCCCGCCCCGGTTGGTATCGACGAGGACGCGGATTACGGGTTCGCCGCCTTTTGACGCGAGCGACGCGTGCTTAACGCGGCATTAGGGTTGTTGGCCTAGGGCTGGCATATGAAGACCTACCGCCGCCTCGCCAGCGACATCAGCCACGATCTGCTCGATCGACGCAATTGCACGCGTCGTGCGATCAGCCTCCCCGTGACGATCGTCACCGGCTTCGGCGACGAGCATGCGGCGATCGTTCAGAATGTCTCGTCCCGGGGTTTCAATATCCAGTCCGAATATGGCGTCACGATCGGCCGGTTTCTCTCGCTCGACATACCCGGGCTCGCCCAATATCCCGGCTGGGTGGCGTGGTCTTATCTCGGGGGATTCGGGCTGGAGGTCGCCAATCCGATCCCCGAACAGGTGATCGAACATATCGTTGCGATGGCCGTCAGACACGCCGCCTGAGCTGCGGCATGCCCGTCGGGGGCCGCGTGATCGCGTCGTCACCGCACCGATGCGGACCTGCCATCAGAAAAACCGCAGCCACGCAATATCCCGACGACGCTGCTTCAACCGTGCGAACCACATCGTTGGAAGCGCAAACGGTATGATCAGGGCGACGTACCAGATGAGCACCCAGGCATAGCCATCGACCATGAAGACCGCGCCATCGGTCGGCCCCCACCACGCCAGCGCGGTGTGATAGAGGATGCGCAGCATGGTGAGATGAAACAGATAGAAGAACATCGGTGCGGCGCCAAAGACGGCCAGACCGGAGACAAGCCGTGAGCTCGCCAGTCGCTCGCATTGCGCCAGCAGCAGCGCTCCGCCGCCCAGGGTCGGCAGCAGGAACAGGAGCGACGGCGGATATTTCGTCATCGACAGGAAGCTGATCGCCGTCCGCAGCGGGCTGTTGTCGACCACATGCCAGGGCGCGTCGCCATAGAGGTTGAACGCGCGCAGCGTGATGAAGCCGACGATCATCCCGATGCCGAGCCGCGTCAGATATCGCCTGCGCTGCGCGGATTCGACCATGCGGTCAAACCACGGCCCGATCGCGTGACCGAGCAGCATGACCCCCAGCCACGGAAGGATCGGATAGGTCGTCCTGGCCAGGAACCCGAACGGCAGGGCGATGACGTCGCGCTGGTGCAGCAGCGCCCAGACCGGAAACAGCGTGTCCCCCTGGTGCAGTCGAACGGGATCGAGCAGATTGTGGCCACATACCAGCACGAGTCCCAGGGCGATGCGTGCCGGCCGGGGGAGCCGTATCAGCCCGGACAGAAGGATCATGCACAGGCCGAGGCACCAGATCACCTGCAGCCAGAAGGTCGGCTGCGGCACCACCCCCCAATAAAGTGGTGAGAGGTACAGCACGTCGATCGCCATCAGGAGCAACCCGCGCTTTGCCAGGAAGGCGGCGGTTTCGCGCGGCGTGTGGCTGACGCCGAAGAGATAGGCGGAAAGGCCGGTCAGCGCGACGAAGATCGGCGCGCAGAAACTGGCGGCGAAGCGCGCGATCGCGAGTGCCGGCATGACCGTGTTCGCATCCACCGGATCGGGCATGGGAACAAGGACAAGCCATGTCTCGCGCAGATGGTCGAGCAGCATCAGGATCATCACGATCCCGCGCACCGCGTCGATGCTCTCCAGTCGCCTGCGCGGGATATCGCGATCGGGTGCGGCAGCGCGCGTCTGGTCCGTCATTATCGCCATTCAGAATTCCGCTCGCAGCGACGCGCGCACGGTGCGTGGCGCGCCTGGATAGATCCAGACCGAATTATACGAGCTTTGCGCGTAGCGCTCGCCGAACAGGTTATCGACCTCGGCGCGGACCGTCAGCGCACCCGATAATGGAATGTCGGCGGACGCCTTCACCTTCACATAATCGGGCAACATGAGCCCGCTGGCGTCGGTCGCGCCGGACCGCTTGCCGACATAGGCGACACCGCCGCTGATCTGCCAGTCCCGGCCGGTGCCGGGATCGAAGCGGTGCACGATGAAGGCCGTCGCCGAATGATCGGGGACGTTCAGCGCCAGCGGCGTGGCGAACGACCGATCGTCGGTGCGCGCCCGGGTCCAGGCATAGTTCACCACCGCCTGCCACCGCTCGGCAAGCCGCAGCGACGCATCGAATTCGACGCCGCGGCTTGTCAGCGATCCCACCGGCGCCAGGAAATTGGCGTCGTTCGGATCCGTCGTGAGGACGTTGCTCTTTTTGATATCGAACCAGGTCAGGCCGACATCGACACCGCGCCAGCGGCCCGCCGCGCCGATCTCGTAGCCATGCCCTTGTTCGGGGGCGAACGCGACCCCCCCCGCGCCACTGCCGGAATTCAGCTGGAACGACTCACCCCAGTTGGTGTGGACCGAGAGCGCGTCGCTGACGGCATAGCGCGCGCCGAGCCGGAAATTGACGGGGCGCCCCCTGGACACGGTCGTCGCCTTGACGAGATTGCGCGCGAGCTGCTGCCGATAGGCGTCGAGGCGGATGCCCCCGACGAGATCGAGCCGATCGGTCACCGCCCAGGCGTCCTGCGCGTAGAGCGACACCACGCGCCGCGTTTCGCGCTGATCGATACTGGGCAGGAGCGGCAAGGCCTGCGTCTCGCCATAGACGGGGTTGAAGACGTCGATCGCATAGGGATTGTCTGCGGTCGGATTTCGCCGGTTCAGCAGTTCGAGATAGTCGAGCGTGTAGCCCTTGATGCCCAGGCTCGGACGATGAAGCCCGAGCGCCTGCACTTCGCCGCGCACTTCGAGACGCGCGGACAGATCCTCGACTTCGTAACCCCGTTCGCGACGCTGTCGCCACAGCGTGTGTCCGTCGACGAGGCGCGACGGATCCGCCGAAAAGCCCCGCAACGTGCCGGTCCGATAGGCGACGCCGCCGACGAGCGACCATGTCCCGCCCAGCCGCGCTTCGCCGGTCAGCTGGTGTCGGGTGTCACGCGCGCGCGTTGGCCCGTTCGAGGGTTCGCCGAGAAACCGCGACGCCGGCAGCGCGAGCGGATCGCCATCGACCGCCGCCACGCCGCGGTCGAACGGCGCGTCATAGACGATATGCTGCGCGAGGTAGGTCAGCTGTACGGCGTCGCTCGGCCGGAAGGTCAGCGACGGGGACACGACGCGGCGCTTCACCGTCACGAAATCGCGGTACCCGTCGCTGTCTTCGGTCGCTACCACGATCCGTGCGGCGAGCGTCCCGGTCAGCGGCCCCGTCGCGTCCAGTTCGATGCGACGCGTGTCGAACGATCCATAGTGCAGCGAAGCCGACGCCTGTGATGCAAAACGCGGCGTCTTGCTGACCATATTGACCCGCCCGGCGGGATCGATATCGCCGAAGACGGCGCCGGCAGGACCCTTGAGGATCTCGATGCGCTCGATCGTCGCGGGGTCCCGCGCGGGGGCGCTGCCGCGATTGGCGATGAAGCCATCGGTATAATATTCGCCGCCGCCATCCGCTGTGCTCAGGAAGCCGCGGATCGCAAAATTGTCGGCAAAGCCCCCGCGATTATTCTGCTGGCTGCTGCCGCTCACCAACTCCAGCGCGTCGCTCAACCGGTAGGTGCCCGCCGCCCGCAGGATGTCCTGTTCGAGCGACCGGCTCGATTGCGACATGACTTCGGTCGCGCGATCGGAAGAAAGCGTCGCGTCCCGCGATGTCCGGGTCCCCAGCACGACGATCTCGTTCCGCTCCGCTGGCTCCTCGACGGCCTGCGCAAGCGCTGGCGACCCTGCCATCATCCCGATCGCGCCAAGCGTGTGCCGCAGCCGAAGCGGCACACCCCCGCCCGATAATCGTGTCACAGTCCGCATCGTCCAGCGTGCCAAGAGACTTCCTCATATGCGATGATATGTTGTCTCCTAACGTCACTACTCCGCGATGGCAACGCGGCCGACCGCAGTGGTGGCCAGGTGTACGAACGATCGACCTGAACCTTCAGGGTAGGACGCAAAACAAGAAGCATCGAGCTTTGCCGCCCGTCCTCCTGACGCTCGATCGCTGGCTATGGGCCGAATACGCGACCTCACGTAAATCAAATTGAGGGACCGCGCCGGTCGCGGCTGGCTGGTCAACTACCACGGGCGAGCGGTGCAGGATGTCGACCGGGCCTAGGACACCATGCTTACGAAGCTCGGACTGCCGAAGGGCCGCGAGTGGCGCTCGTACCTATTGCCCCACAGCCTCACGACGCTCACGCGCAACCGCGGCGCTACGAAGTGGGATTTAGAAGGTTTCATGGGTCACAGCGACGGCCGCTCAGCCCCTCGCGTCGCGCAACGCTTCCAATGTAGCCATCTTGACCGGGTCGTCAACTGCAAGAGCCTCTTCAAGATAGTAGCTATAAGATATGTTGCGCACCACCTCTTGCGCCTCGCCACTATATGCTTCCGCTATGATCGGAAACGCATTCACGAGCTCACGGAGAAATCCCTTGTCCATCTCCTGAAGATGGCTAGCTAAGGCTTCCATCATCTTCACGGCGGTGTCAGGGTTAAGTTCCTCGTCGTCGGTCAGTTCGAGGAACACGGCATACTCCGCGATAGTTTCTGCAACCTGCATAGCGATCATGGCTTCACAACCTTTACATGGATGTTCGTGATGCTCATCTGCTTGAGCAGTTTCAGTGCTTTGGTTTTCTCGACAGGCGTAGGGACCTCCCACGTCCCGATCAGACGGTGTTGTGCTAATACCTCCGACTGCCGCAAAATCTGGGCGCGCGAACGAGGCCTGTTTACGACAGCCCATTTTCGGTCGACCATATAATCGCCCTGAATGCCGTCAGACTTCACCGGCCGCTGAGAACCGTTGGGCATCGTCCGCATCAACGTTAGCGCCTGACCGGCGCGCGCGCCGGGCGCCGAATCGTTATAGGGTTTCCAAGGCTTTTTTGACTTGGTCGTCTCCTTGACCCAGCCGATTTGCGGCGGGTCAAAGGTTATACGCGGCCTCGCGATAGCGAGTCGGCGCAATGCGGCAGCCTTGGAGAGCGCCGCCCCCGGCGCTACCGCCAGCGCGACGTTCCCAGCAACCTTTCCTGCGGCGCGACCGATGTCCCGCGCCGAGGCGTTGGCAACGGCGCTTGCCGCGCGGGAGGCCTGGATATGGGCCGGGGTATCCTCAGCAGTGATTGCGGTGTCGATCATGGCCGCGATGCCACGGCCGGCGTTGCGAACAGTCGTTACCGGATTTGTTGTTAGCGCAGCATGGACTCCCGCCACGGTTCCTTCCCCAACATCATAAGTCCCTGACCGACGCCATCAACGAATTCGGCGACGGGGTTCGGCTGACCACCGGGCCGCGCTCCCGGGATCCGCGTGGACTGCACCTTGGCCGACCTGCGTTCTACCGATTTCGGGTCGTCGCCCGTGAGCGATCGGGCGCGGGGCGTTTCAGCCTTTGGCGGTTTTGCGGTCCGCGATGTATGATTATCCCCTGGGCTTGGAGCGCGACCGCTCCCAGAACGCGCACGATCGTTTCTGGCGCTCGTCGTATCGGTTTGGGTCGATCCATCATGACGCCCCGCGCCTGCAAATGTAAACCGGCCGTCCGCCGGATCTGCCATGGATTGAATTTGAGTTCGAGACCGTCAGGACCTAGCGCCGATGGCACCATGCCCGTCCGTAGCCACCGTGAAAATGCGGTCCGCTTACTGGTGCCTGATGTCTGGACCATGCCATCCCCCGCCTATTGCGGCGGTGAGAACATAAGAGAAACATTATCCTACAAGCCAAGCGCAACGCAAGCAAATCTTAAAATTCGCCCTGCTCAACCGCGCTTCTGTAGTATGGTGCCGCTTACAGGACTCGAACCTGTGACCCCCGCATTACGAATGCGATGCTCTACCAGCTGAGCTAAAGCGGCCCGATGACGGATATCTCCGGTCGAGGGGGCGGCGCTTAACAGGGGAAAATTGCGGTGACAAGCACTAACCCGCATTTACGTGCCGTTTACCAAGCAGCGTGCACAAGCAGCCGTAAGTGAACGGGGAAGTTTTCGGTATGGGCATGCGACGCGAGCCGGACGGCGAATACGGCGAGATCGACGAGGCCGCGACGGGACTTCCCGGCGGGGCGACCGACGCGGGCGTCAACGACGTGATGTTCGATCTGGGCGGGGACGAACGCCGGATGCACGTCCGCGCCTATAACCACTGGGTGTCGCTGCTGAGGGGACGCCCCTATCCGAAGATCGCGGACCTCGATCCCGGCTCGATCGCCGATTTCGGCCCGCACAGCGTGCTGCTCGACTTCCGCACCGATCCGGGCACGGGTGCGGATCGGGATGCCGCAGCGGTGATGACGATCGACGATCCGCGAATCGCCTATCTCGGCGCCAAGCTGCGTGAGGAATGCGGGCTGGTCGGGCCGATCACGTCGATCGCCGACGTGCCGAGCCGGTCGCTGCTGTCGCGGCTGACCGATCATTATCTGCAGATCATCGCGAATCGCGCGCCGATCGGGTTCGAGGCCGAATTCGTCAACAGCCGCGGGCGCACGACGCTGTACCGCGGCATCCTCATGCCGTTCTCGTCGAGCGACGAGGGCATCGATTTCCTATATGGCGTGATCAACTGGAAGGAACTCGCCGACGACCGGATGCAGGCGACGCTCGCCGCCGAGCTCGAGGCGGCGGTTCGCGCCGCGCCGGTGCCCGCGTCCGGGCTCACCGCCTATGCCCGCCACGCGCCGATGATGCCGGGGCTCGGTGCGTCGCTGGCGTCGGCCGGGCACGCGCCCGCCACCTCGCCGGGCGTGCCGATCTGGGCCGACGGGCCGAGTGCCGAATTCGCCGACCCCATAGCGGCGACCGGCCCGACCGACGGCCCGGCACCCGACACGCTGGCGCATGTCGTGCTCCGGACCGATGCGGAGCCCGGCGCGATTGTCCTGCTTGTCGCCCGCGCGGGGGTGGATGGCGGGCTCGACATCATCGGCACGATCACCGACGACGCGGCCCTCACCGCGCAGGCGATGGCCGCGATCGGGTAGGCGGAAACCGTGTTCGCGCCGCGCCGATGCGCCTCCGAATGCTGCACCGCAACAGCGGTGTTCGCACCTGCCACAAGCCTTGAGGTCGTATCCTACCCGGCGCATAGGCGCGGTCATGGCTGATCTTTCCACGACGCTGACCGACGCGCTCGCCGCCCGGTTGACCGAACGCGCGCTTCCGGGCGAACTCAAGGACTTCGGCACGACGGAGGCGGCGCACGCCGCGGCTTTCGTCGTCGCCACGGCGCTTCGCCGCGACGATGGCGCGCCCGCCATCGCGCTCGAACCGATCAGCGCCGACGACACGCGCCGCCGCATGCGGCTGGCGATCGTCAACGACGACATGCCATTCCTGGTCGATTCGATTTCCGCCGCAATCGCCGCGCAGGACATCGCGATCGATCGCATCATCCACCCGGTCGTTCACACGACGCGCAGCCCCGATGGCTTGCTCCAGGCGATCGGTGACACCGGCCCTGCCGAATCGATGATCTATCTCGAGATGGAGCGCGCCGACGCCCGCGATCGGCGCGGGCTGATCGAGGAACTGACCGGGGTTCTCGCCGATGTGCGCGCGGCGGTGAAGGACTGGCGCGCGATGCAGGGCGCAATGGCAACTGATATCGCGCTGCTCCACAGCGACGGCCCTGATGCGGAGGGCGCCGCGCTGCTGCGCTGGTTCCTCGACGGCCATCTGACGCTGCTCGGGCATCAGGTCTGGCACCGCGACGGCAGCGGCGGCGCCGCGCTTGGCATCGCGCGCAATCCGCATGCCGTGCCGATCCTGGCGGAGGCCTCGCGAGCGCTCGCGATCCAGTGGTTCGAGGCGGGCAATCTCGCCCCGCTGCTGCTGAAGTCGAACCTGATCTCGACCGTCCACCGCGCCGTCCCGCTCGATCTGGTCGTCGTGCCGGTGATCGAGGGCGAGACGATCGCGGGACTGTCGATCTACAGCGGTCTGTGGACCAGCGCGGCGCTGGCGACGATGCCGCGCGACGTGCCGATCCTGCGCACCCGGCTCGCCGCGATGAAGGCGAAGTTCGGCTTCGATCCGCGCGGCCATGCGGGCAAGGCGCTGACCCACGCATTCACCGCCCTGCCCCATGATCTCGTCATCGCGTTCGCGCCCGACGCGCTCGAGGAACTCGCGCTGACCGCGATGAGCCTGGCCGACCGGCCGCGTCCCGCGCTGGTGCTGGTCGCATCGCCGCTCGGCCGCCATCTGTTCGGCTTCGTCTGGCTGCCGCGCGACGACGTCACGACCGGCCGCCGCACCGCGATCGGCGAGATGCTCGCCGAGGCCGCGAATGCCACCGTGCTGAACTGGTCGATCGCGCTCGAGGACGGCGAGACCGCGATGCTGCGCTACACGCTCGACCTGCGCGGCGAAGGCCGCGTACCCGACGTCGCGCCGCTCGCGCTCAGGCTGCAGCGGATGGTCCGCGGCTGGGTGTCCGACGTCGAGGCCGCGCTGGTCGAGACATTGCCGTCGCCGCGCGCCGCCCGCCTCGCGCTGCGCTGGGCCGCCGCCTTCCCGCAAAACTACCGCAACCTCAGCAGCCCGGCCGAAGCCGCCGAGGACATCCAGCGGCTCGCCGCGCTCGACGGGTCGGGCTCGCGCGGCGTGCGCCTGATCTCCAGCGCGCCCGGCGAAGACCGCCAGCTCAAGATCTACAAGCTGGGCGGCGCGCTGCCGCTGTCCGATGCCGTGCCGGTGCTCGAGAATTTCGGCTTCCGCGTGATCGGCGAATTGCCGACCCGGCTGCAGGAGGACAGCGATCCCTTCGTGCACGACTTCGTGCTCGAGGCGAACGATGCGGTCGCGCAGGCCGACGCCGCGACGCTCGAGCGCGCGATCGCCGCGGTGCTCGAAGGCGCGGCCGAGAACGATGCGTTCAACCGGCTGATCGTCGAGGTCGGCATGAGCCCGCAGGCGGTCGTGCTGTTCCGCGCCTGGTTCCGCTATCTGCGCCAGGCGGGACTGCCCTACGGCCTGACGACGGTGGTCGACGCGCTGCGCCGCGCGCCGAGAGTCGCGACCGCGCTGATCGCGCGCTTCGCCGCCGCGCATGATCCGGCCGATGCCGGGCATCCCGCCGACGCCGATGCGACGATCGAAGCGGGACTCGATGCTGTGACCGCGATCGACGACGACCGCATCCTGCGCGCCTATCATAGCCTGGTCGGCGCGACGCTGCGCACCAACGCCTTCACGCCCGCCGCAGTCGAAGCGCTCGCGTTCAAGCTCGACAGCCACCTGATCCCCGGCCTCCCCGCGCCCGTGCCGTGGCGCGAGATCTGGGTATACAGCCCGCGGATCGAGGGCATACATCTGCGCGCCGGCCCGGTCGCGCGCGGCGGGCTGCGCTGGTCCGACCGTCGCGACGATTTCCGCACCGAGATTCTCGGGCTCATGAAGGCGCAGCGCGTGAAGAACGCGGTGATCGTGCCGACCGGCGCGAAGGGCGGCTTTTATCCCAAACAGCTCCCCGCCCCGTCGAACCGCGACGCGTGGCTGGCGGAAGGGACCGAGAGCTACCGGATCTTCATCCGCACGCTGCTGTCGATCACCGACAACATCGTCGAGGGCAAGGTCGTCCATCCGAAGGGCGTCGCAATCCTCGACGGCGAGGATCCCTATTTCGTCGTCGCCGCGGACAAGGGCACCGCGACGTTCAGCGACGTCGCCAACGCGCTCGCGCTCGACCGCGATTTCTGGCTGGGCGACGCGTTCGCGAGCGGCGGCTCGGTCGGCTATGATCACAAGGCGATGGGCATCACCGCCAAGGGCGCCTGGGTCTCGGTCCAGCGTCACTTCGCCGAGCGCGGCATCGACGTGCAGAGCGATCCGATCACCGTCGTCGGCTGCGGCGACATGTCGGGCGACGTGTTCGGCAACGGCATGCTGCTGTCGAAGTCGCTCAAGATCGTCGCGGCGTTCGACCATCGCCACATCTTCATCGATCCGAACCCGGATCCCGCCGCAAGCTGGGACGAGCGCGCGCGCATGTTCGCCCTCCCCCGCTCGAGCTGGGCCGATTACGACACCGCGCTGATCTCCGAAGGCGGCGGCGTCTTTCCGCGCACCGCCAAGGTCATCCGTCTCTCGCCCGAGGCGCAGGCCGTGCTCGGCATCGCGGTCGACGAGATCGAACCCGGCGCGCTGATCTCCGCGATCCTCAAGGCGCCCGCCGACCTGCTCTGGTTCGGCGGCATCGGCACCTATGTGAAGGCGGCATCCGAGAACAACGTCCAGGTCGGCGATCCCGCCAACGACCGGCTGCGTGTCAACGCCGAGGATCTGCGCGTCACCGCGATCGGCGAAGGCGCCAATCTCGGCGTCACGCAGGCCGCGCGCATCGCGTTTTCCGAGCGCGGCGGGCGAATCAACACCGACTTCATCGACAATTCGGCGGGCGTCGACTGCTCGGACAACGAGGTCAACATCAAGATCGCGCTGAACCGCGAGATGATCGAGGGACGCCTGGGATATGAGGATCGCAACGCGCTGCTCGCCAGCATGACCGACGACGTCGCGCATCTCGTGCTCGAGGACAACCGGCTCCAGACGCTCGCGCTGTCGATCGCCGAGGGCGCGGGAGCCTTGGCAGGGCCCGGCGGCCTTGGCGGCGCGACCGGCGGCGGTGGCGGCCCGGGATCGATGCCGAGCTATGTCCGCGTCATCGAGATCTTCGAGGGCAGCGGACGGCTCGATCGCGCGGTCGAGGGGCTGGCCGCCAATGACGACCTGCTCCGCCGCGGGCTCGACGGCCATGGCCTGACGCGTCCCGAACTCGCGGTGCTGCTCGCCACCGCGAAGCTCGCGCTGCAGGATTCGATCGAGCATGCCGGGCTCGGCGACGACCCCGCGCTGAAACCCGATCTTCACGCCGCCTTCCCGGCCGCGATGCGCGAGCATTTCGCGCAGGCGATCGACGACCACCGGCTGCGCGGCCAGATCGTCGCGACCAAGCTCGCCAACCGCATCGTCAACCGGCTCGGCGTGCTCCACCCGTTCGAGCTTGCCGAGGAGGAAGGCGCGGCGATGGGCGATATCGCGGCGATGTTCGTCGTCGCCGAACGGCTGTTCGACCTGCCCTCGCTCTGGGCGGACATCGAGTCACGACCGATGCCCGAAGCCGCACGCATCGCGCTGTTCGACGAGGTGGCGGTCGCCACGCGCTCGCAGATCGCGGATCTGCTCCGCGTGTCCGCGCCCGGCACGATGCCCGGTGCCGTACTCGCGCGCCTCGCCAAGGGGATCACGCATCTCGATGGCCAGACCAAGGCGCTGCTGCTCGAGGAGGCGAGTGCGCAGAGCGACCGCATCGCCGCGCAGCTCGAGACGGCGGGTGCCCCGCACGACCTCGCGATCAAGGTGGTCCGGCTGTTCGAGCTCGACGGTGCGGTCGGGCTTGCCGACCTCGGCGAGCGCCTCGCGCTCGACGAGGCGGTGCTGACCCGCGCCTTCACGCATCTGGGACAGGCGCTCGGGCTCGACTGGGCACAGGCGAATGCCGCGCGGATCACGCCGTCGGATCCCTGGGAACGCCTGTTGATCGCCGGACTTGCGCGCGATTTCCAGCAGTTGCGGCTGGAGTTCCTCGCACGGTGCGGGGCCAAGGATCCGCAAGGCGCGGTCGACACATGGCTGGCGAGCAATGCCACCCGCGTCGCGCAGTTCAAGGCGGTGATCGACCGTGCACGCCACGCCGCCGTCCCGAACGCCGCGATGCTCGCGCAGATCGCCAGCCAGGCGCGCGTCCTGCTCGGCCGATAGGCGCAAACCGAAGCCCTGCCCCGCCGCATTCCCGGCGGGGCGGGAACCCATCGCGCGTCCGGCGGTTCGATGATGTCTTCCCGACAATCGCGTACGTCGCGGTTGAGTATTCACCCGCGCTTGGCCTAGAGCTACCGGGAACACGAGGCCAGCATGACCGATATCCCCAATACCCAGCCTGACAGCCGCGAGACGACGATTCTCGACGCCCCCGACCGCATGGTGAAGGTGCGCGAGATGTTCGGGATCGATTCCGACATGGAGGTGCCCGCCTTCTCCGAGGCGGACGAGCGCGTTCCCGATCTCGATCCCGCCTATGTCTTCGACGCGGACACGACGCTCGCGGTCCTTGCGGGCTTTGCGCACAACCGCCGCGTGATGGTCCAGGGCTATCACGGCACCGGCAAGTCGACGCATATCGAACAGGTCGCGGCGCGCCTGAAATGGCCGTGCATCCGCATCAACCTCGACGCGCATATCAGCCGTATCGACCTGATCGGCCGCGACGCGATCGTCCTGAAGGACGGCCAGCAAATCACCGAGTTCCGCGAAGGCCTGCTCCCCTGGGCGCTGCAGACCCCGACCGCGCTCGTGTTCGACGAATATGACGCTGGGCGTCCCGACGTGATGTTCGTGATCCAGCGGGTGCTCGAGACCGAGGGCAAGCTGACGCTGCTCGATCAGAACCGCGTGATCCGCCCGAACCCCTGGTTCCGCCTGTTCGCGACCGCCAACACGGTCGGCCTCGGCGACACCAGCGGGCTGTATCACGGCACGCAGCAGATCAACCAGGGTCAGATGGACCGCTGGAACATCGTCGTCACGCTCAACTACCTCCCCGCCAAGGTCGAGGCGCAGATCGTGCTCGCCAAGTCGGGCGAATATGACAAGCCCGACGGCAAGAAGGTCGTCGAAAATATGGTCCGCGTCGCCGACATGACCCGCAAGGGGTTCGTCAACGGCGACATCTCGACCGTGATGAGCCCGCGTACCGTCATCACCTGGGCGCAGAACGCGCTGATCTTCGGTGACGTCGGCTTTGCGTTCCGCCTGTCGTTCCTCAACAAGTGCGACGAGGCAGAGCGGTCGCTGGTCGCGGAATATTACCAGCGCGTGTTCGGCAAGGACCTGCCCGAGAGCGTGATGGGCAAGGCCTGAGGCCTTGGCGAACGAAACGCCCCTCGACCGGTTCAAGGCGGTTCTCGCCGGCACCGCGCGTGCGATCGCGGAGGAGCCCGAGGTCGAGCTCGCCTTCACCGCGGACGCGCCGGCGCAGTCGGGCAAGCACATCAAGGTGCCGATGCCCGCGCGCGCGCTGCCGCCCGAACAGGTCGCGGAAGCGCGCGGGTTCGCCGACGGCTTCGCGCTTCAGCTGAAGCATCACGACATCGCGCTGCACAACCGTGCCGCACCGGTCGAGGCGGTCGCGCGTGCGGTGTTCGACGCGGTCGAGACCGCACGCGTCGAGGCGCTGGGGTCGCGCGGCTATGCCGGCATCACCGACAATCTCGCCATGGCGCTCGACGTCCGGCTGCGCGCCGACCCGATCACGCGCGCGCGCAACCGGGACGAGGTGCCGCTGTCGACCGCGCTCGGGCTGATGGTGCGCGAGCGGCTGACCGGGCAGGAATCGCCTGCGGTCGCCGCCCCCGGCCTCGCGCTGGTACGCGAATGGATCGAGCAGAAGACCGATCTCGACGCGCTGGCCTATGCGATCGACGACCAGAAGACGTTCCAGGGCCTGGCGCGCAAGATGCTCGCCGAGCTCGAGCTCGTCCAGGCGGACCAGGTTCCCGAGGAGAGCGAAGAGGGCGGCTCCGAGGACGAGGGCACCGACGAGCAGCAGCAGGACGAGGGCGACGAAGGCGACGACCAGGGCGAGGACGGCCAGGGCGAAGTCGAGGCGCGCGGCGAACAGTCCGAGCAGCAGAACGAGGAAAGCGACGGCCAGGAGCAGAGCGACGAGTCGATGGACGACATCGACGGCGAGCCCGGCGATGACGGCGAGGAGGGCATGCAGCCCGTCCGCCCCAACCGCCCGATGGCGGACATGGGCACCGCGTTCGACTACAAGCCATGGACGACGCAGTTCGACGAGGTGATCGCCGCGACCGAGCTGTGCGATGCCGAGGAACTGGCACGACTGCGCGGCTATCTCGACCAGCAGCTCGTCCATCTGCAGTCCGCGGTCTCGAAGCTCGCCAACCGCCTGCAACGCCGCCTGATGGCGCAGCAGTCGCGCTCGTGGGATTTCGACCAGGAAGAGGGCATTCTCGACGCGGCGCGTCTCGCCCGCGTGATCGTCAACCCCACGCTGTCGCTCAGCTACAAGGCCGAGCGCGAGACCGATTTCCGCGACACCGTCGTCACGTTGCTGATCGACAATTCGGGGTCGATGCGCGGACGTCCGATCTCGATCGCGGCGATCAGCGCGGACATCCTCGCGCGTACGCTCGAACGCTGCGGCGTGAAGACCGAGATCCTTGGCTTCACCACGCGCGCGTGGAAGGGCGGCCAGTCGCGCGAGACCTGGCTCGCAGCAGGTCGTCCGCCCCAGCCCGGCCGTCTCAACGACATCCGCCACATCGTCTACAAGCGTGCCGACGAACCGTGGCGGCGCGCACGCAACTCGCTCGGGCTGATGATGCGCGAGGGGTTGCTGAAGGAGAATATCGACGGCGAGGCGCTGATGTGGGCGCACGCCCGGCTCGTCGCGCGGCCCGAGGAACGCCGCATCCTGATGGTGATCAGCGATGGCGCGCCGGTCGACGATTCGACGCTCAGCGTAAATTCGGGCTCCTATCTCGAACGCCATCTGCGTCAGGTGATCGGCTGGATCGAGACCAGGTCGCCGGTCGAGCTCGTCGCGATCGGCATCGGCCACGACGTGACGCGCTATTATGCGCGCGCCGTGACGATCATGGACGTCGAACAGCTCGGCGGGACGATCATCGAACAGCTCGCATCGCTCTTCGACACCGAGTGACGGCCATTCGGCCACCGCGCGCGTGATCGCCCCCCCGCGCGGCGGGTTTGCAGGCCCCGTGAAGCGGTCGATCACGATCGCCGGTCACCAGACATCGATCAGCCTCGAACCGATCTTCTGGCAGGCGCTGGAGCGCGAGGCGGTCCGGCTCGGCCTGCCCTTGTCCGCGCTGGTGGCCGAGATCGACGCGCTGCGCATCGTCGCGGACGCACCCCCGAACCTCGCCAGCGCCTTGCGGAGCTGGCTGTTCGCCTCGTCGACTTGAGAACCAGTCGCATTAGCATTGACAGTGCGAACGACTCTCAATAGCGATACTCCAAGAGCAAAAGGGGTTTCACTATGTCGACTGTTTCGCCGCGGGGCGTCGCGCCGCGTCCTGCCACGATGCCCGCCTTCCTGGCCCTGTCCTGCATCGGTGCCTTCACGACCGCGCCGGCGTTCGCCGCCGATGCCGACCGGACGACAGCGACGCCCAAGGCCACGACGGACACGGCCGACGTGCAGCACCGTGACGAGATCCTGGTCAACGGCCACCGCGAACGCGACGCCGGCCCGAAACAGGTCGCGCCGCTGGTCGATACCCCGCGCTCGATCATCGTCCTGCCCAAGGAGGTGATCGAACAGACCGGATCGAACAGCCTCGCGGATGCGCTGCGCACCGTGCCCGGCATCACCTTCGGCGCCGCGGAGGGCGGCAATCCGATCGGCGACCGCCCCTTCATCCGCGGGTTCGACAGCCAGGGCAGCATCTTCGTCGACGGTGTCCGCGACCTCGCCTCGCAGACGCGCGAGGTGTTCGCGGTCGAATCGGTCCAGATCGTCCGCGGGTCCGATTCGACGCTCGGCGGCCGCGGCTCGGCGGGCGGCACGATCAACATCCTGTCGCGCCTGCCCGTGCTCGACACGTTCGGCTCGCTCAGCGGCAGCTATGGCGAGGCGGACTATAAGCGCGTCACCGGCGACCTGAACCTCAAGATCTCCGACACCGCGGCGTTCCGGATCCAGGGCATGTGGCACGACCAGGACGTCGCGGGTCGCGATGCGATCTGGCAGAAGCGCTGGGGCATCGCGCCCTCCGTCGCGATCGGGCTCGGCACGCCGACCCGGCTGACCGCGAGCTTCTATCATATGGAAAGCAGCGAACTGCCCGACAGCGGCATTCCCTATCTCTACACGATCAACAATCACCCCGGCACCGGCAGCGTCACGACACGGCCCGCGCTCGGTACCGTGACGACCGCGGGCGGCCAGACCGGCTTTGTCTCCCGGAAAAACTTCTACGGGCTGGCCGCGCGCGACTTCCGCGACGCCGACACCAACCAGGCGACGATCCGCGTCGAGCATGATTTCGGCGGCATCACGCTGCGCAACACCGCGCGCTACACGCACAGCACGCAAAGCTTCATCTTCACCCTCCCCGACGACAGCCAGGGCAATGTCTATGGCACCACCGCGACCAATACGGGCGCGAACGTGACCAATGGCGGCTATGTCTGGACGCGCGGCAACACGCGCTACGGCTATAGCGAAAGCATCGTCGACCAGACCGACCTGTACGGCAAATTCAATACCGGCGGCATCGAGCACAGCTTCTCGCTCGGCACCGAGCTTTCGTGGGAAAAGACGCGGCGCGGCACGTTCGTGTCGGCGAACGGCTCGACGATCTCGCCACGCTGCAACACGGCGACGATCGCGCGCTCCTATTGCGTCAGCCTGTTCGATCCGGATCCCTATGCGCCATGGGTCAACTACGCGAGCGACACGTCGACGACGCAGACCCCGATCGCACGGGGCGCGCTGTCCACCGAAACGCAGAACGACGCCAATACCAAGGCGGTCTACGCGTTCGATTCGATCACGCTGATCCCCGCGCTGATCCTGAACCTGGGTGCGCGTTACGACCGGTTCGAATCGACGATCACGCTGCCGGGCGCAACGCAGACGAAGCTCACGCGCGTTGACAACCTCTTCAACTGGCAAGCAGGGCTCGTCTTCAAGCCGACCCCCGAAACCAGCCTCTATGCGAGCTACGCGACCGCCGCGACGCCGCCGAACAGCCTGCTCGGCGAAGGCCGCGAGGATAACGCGATCACCGCCGCAGTGCTCGGGCTGTTGAAGCCGCAAAAGACCAAGTCGTACGAGGTCGGCGCCAAGGCGAGCCTGTTCGCCGAGAAGCTGCAGCTCGGCGCGGCGGTGTTCCAGACGGAGATTTCCAACGCGCGCGTGCTCGACGACACGAACACCGCGTCGTTCATCGGCGAGACGCGGATCCGCGGGTTCGAGTTCAACGTCAGCGGGACGATCCTCCCCGGCTGGACCGTCTTCGGCGGCTTCACACATCTCGACCCGAAAATCATCGACGGCGGCTTCACGACGCTGACCGCCCCCGCGATCACGACGACCGCAAACGGGGTGACGACCGTCGTCCAGCCTGCGCGGACCACCGGCGTCGTATCGGTCAACACCGGCAAGCAGGTGCCGCAGACCGCGAAGAACAGCTTCACCGCAACGACCAATATCGACGTGACGAAGCGGCTGCAGATCGGCGGCACCGCGCTGTACATGGACGAACAGATCGGCGGCTATGCCGACAATCGCGCCGCGCGACAGACTGCGGCGGGCGTCGTCACGGTAACCCCCGCGACCAAGGTCCTCACCCGCAGCACGCCCGGTTACTGGCGGTTCGATGCGCGGGCCAGCTACAAGCTGACCGACATGATCGACCTCAGCGTCAACGCGCAGAACCTGACCAACAAGACCTATTTCTCGCAGACCTATGCCAGCCACTATGCCACGCTCGCCGCGGGCCGTACGGTGTTCGGCACGGTCAACCTGCGGTTCTGAGGGCCAGAGTGACGGCGCTAGACACACTTTCGCCCGACGCCATCGCCGCGCGCCTCTCCGGCAGTCCGGAGGAGCGCGCGGCGTTCGTGCGCGAGGCGGCAGACGCCGGCGTGGCGGAGGCACAGGCGGTCTACGGGCAGATGCTGCTCGACGGGACCGGCGTCGCGGCCGATCCGGCTGCCGCGCTGGCCTGGTTCATCAGGGCGGCGGCGCAGCATCACGTGATGGCGCTCAACATGGTCGGGCGCTGCTACGATCTCGGCTGGGGCACGCCGGTCGACAAGGCGCGCGCGGCCGAATGCTACCGGGTCGCGGCTGCGCGCGGGCTCGACTGGGCGATGTACAATTACGCGACGCTGCTGGCGCTGGGCGACGGCGTGCCCGAGGACAGGCCGGCCGCGCTCGCCCTGCTGGAGAACGTTGCGGCGATGAACACAGGGCTTGCCAGCGCGAAGGCGATCAACTTCGTCGGCAGCTTCGCCGAGGATGGATGGGCCTGCCCCCGCGACCTCGCGCGTGCCGCGGCCTGCTATGCGAGTGCGGCAGAGGGTGGCGATTTCCGCGGCTGTTTCAACCATGCGCGGATGCTCGGTGCGGCGGGCGAGATCGACGCCGCGCTCGGCTGGCTCGAACAGGCCGGCGCGCGGGGCAACGCCGCGTTCGTTTCGAAGGCGCAGGCATTTCTCGCGGCCAGCGACATCGCGGCGTTCCGCACGCGCGGCGTCGCGGCGTTGCGGGAGGGCGCGCAGTGCTGATCGCGATTCCGGACGTGCTCGATTCCGCCGGCGTCGCGCGGGTCCGTACGTTGATCGACGCGGCCGAGTGGGTCGACGGCAACGCGACCTCGGGCACGCAAAGCGCGCTCGCCAAGCGCAACGAACAATTGCCCGAGGAGTCCGCCGCGGCGAAGGACGCCGGCGGCATGATCCTCGACGCGCTGGGGCAGTCGGCGCTGTTCATCGCAGCCGCGCTGCCGCTGAAGGTCTTCCCGCCGCTGTTCAACCGCTATGCCGGCGGGCAGGATTTCGGGCTGCACGTCGACACCGCGATCCGTATCCGCCGCGGCAGCGATTTCCGGATCCGCAGCGACCTGTCGGCGACGCTCTTTCTCGACGATCCCGAAAGCTATGACGGCGGCGAACTGGTGATCGAGGATCAGTTCGGACCGCAATCGGTCAAGTTGCCCGCCGGGCACATGGTCGTCTATCCCGCCTCCAGCCTGCACCGTGTGACACCGGTGACGCGCGGCGTGCGGACCGCGTCGTTCTTCTGGCTTCAGTCGATGGTCCGCGACGACGGCGCGCGCCGGATCCTGTTCGATCTCGACCAGGGCGTGCAGGCGGTCGCCGCGGCGCAAGGGATGGGCGACCCGGCGACGATCCGGCTGACCGGCGTCTATCACAATCTGCTCCGTCGCTGGGCCGATGCGTGACCACGCCCTGCCGATCCGGCCCCTCGTCGCGCTGCTCGCGATCGCGGGGCTCACCAGCCAGTCGAGCGCGCAGGCTAACGCCGCGTTTGCCGGAATACCGGACGTGACGATCGACTATTACCCGGTCGATGGCGGCGATGCGATGGCGGTCCGCCGGGCGATCGACGCCGCCCGACCGACCGATGCGCATGACGGCCGCCGGGTCGATGCGCTGAGCAGCTGGGACCTGCGCTGGTCCTGGCCGCGAACCAGACACGGCGGCTGCGATCTTGCGGCGACGACGATCCGATACAAGGCAACGGTGCGCATGCCGCAACTCGCCGCGACCGCCCGGCTGACCGCCGCCGAGCGCGCCGATTGGGACCGCTACGTCGCGGCGCTCGCCCGGCACGAAGCGGGGCATGTCCGCTACACCTATCGCCACCGCGGCGACATCCTGGCCACGATCAGGCGGGCGACCTGCCGGACCGCGGACGCCGCCGCACGGGCAGCGCTGGCCCGGCTCGACGCCTATCAGATCGCCTATGACCGCGAGACGGAGCATGGCACCAAGGACGGGGCAAGCTTCCCCGCCCCCTGACCCGTCAGGCGAACGCCGCCGCCCCCTTCAGATGCTGATAGGCGGCGATGACCTTCTGCAACTCCGATTCATGCGCCCGGTCCCCGCCATTGCGATCGGGATGATAGCGCCGCACCAGTTCGCTATAGCGTTTGCGCAGCGCGGTGCGGTCGGTGTCGGTCCCCAACCCCAGCACGCGCAGCGATCGTCGCTCGCCATCGGACAGCACGCGACCATCCTTGCGCGCAGCAGCCACCCGCTCGCCGAACCGCGCGCCGATCGCATCGATCGGGTCGGCAAAGTCCGCCCATTTGGGCGGCGTGTCGCCGCCGCCATGCGCAAAGGCCCGGGTCTCGCGCTCCCATCCCGCCATCGGCCGCTGCGCATGGTGGATCTCGTCCGCGGTCATCCCGTCGAAATAATTATAGCCTGCGTTGAAGGCGCGGACATGCTCGAGGCAGAACCAGCGGAATTGCGGCGGTCCGCCATCGCTCGGCCCCTCGAGCGGCGGCGCGCGGAATTCGCCGGGTTCGGCACAGCCCGGCCACATGCACACGCGCCCGCTGCCCTCCACGCGCCCGTGGAAACGGGGGCTGGGCCGGTCCTTGCGCTCTTTTCTCGCGTCTTGCGTCACCGGCTCCCCGTCTATCCAAAACGGGCTATATAGGTCGGATGACAGACCTCGCCACCGGCTCCGTACAGGACCAGATCACCGCGCGCCTCACCGCCGCGCTCGCCCCGACCCATCTGATCGTCGTCAACGAGAGCGCGCTGCATGCCGGACATATGGGTGACGACGGCACCGGCGAGACGCATTTCCGTGTCGAGGTGGAAGCACCGGCGTTCCAAGGGCTTAACCGCGTCGCCCGGCAACGCCTCGTGAACCACGCGCTCGCCGAACTGCTCAGCACGCAGATCCACGCGCTCGCGATCAAGGCGCGCGCGCCTGGAGAGGCATGATGGCCTATACGCTCTGGTACTGGCCCGGCCTTCAGGGCCGCGGCGAGTTCGTCCGGCTCGCGCTCGAAGGCGGCGAGATTCCCTATACGGATGCGGCGCACGATCGCGGTGCCGAGGCACTGATGGCCGATCTGAACGACCGCACCGGCCGCACGCCCTTCGCCCCGCCCTATCTCGAACTCAATGGTCTGGTGATCGCACAGGTCGCCAACATCCTGATGTATCTGGGCGAACGCCACGACCTCGCGCCGTCGAACATGGCCGATCGGCTGTGGCTCAACCAGCTCCAGCTGACGTTCGCCGATCTCGTCGCGGAGGTCCACAACGTCCACCACCCGGTCGCGATGATGGACTATTACGCCGACCAGAAGCCCGAGGCCGCGCGCGCCGCCAAGCAGTTCCGCGAGCAGCGGCTCCCCAAATTCCTCGGTCACTTCGAAGATGCGGCACAGGCCAATCCGGGCGAATGGCTGATCGACCATCGCTGGACCTATGCCGACACCTCGCTGTTCCAGATCGTCGAGGGGCTGCGCTACATGTTCCCGCAGCGGATGCGCACGCTCGAGCCCGACTATCCCAACCTGGCCCGCATCCGCGACCAGGTCGCCGAGATTCCCGCGATCAGGGCCTATCTGAACAGCGACCGGCGGATCGCGTTCAACACCGACGGCATCTTCCGCCACTATCCCGAACTCGACGCCGCATGAGCCTTGGTCGCTTCCCGACATCCAATACCTCCCCGGCGAAGGCCGGGGTCCAGTTGGGGGACAGGCATAACGATGGGCCGTCCGTCGCCATATCGACCGTTCCAACTGGACCCCGGCCTTCGCCGGGGAGGTGCATCGGGCTGTGAGAACCCCGCGCCCCGCCGCGCGCATCCTGCTCGTCGACGCGCAGGACCGCGTGCTGATGTTCCGCTTCACCCCCGACGATCGCCCGCCGCTCTGGTGCACGCCGGGCGGCGCGGTCGATCCGGGAGAAAGCTACGCCGCCGCCGCCCGTCGCGAGCTTTGGGAAGAGGTCGGGCTCGACATGGATTGCGGCCCCGAGGTCGCGCGCCGCGTCGTCGACTTCCGCACCTTCGAGGGCGTCGAGGTGACCGCCGACGAACGCTATTTCCGCGTCGACGTCGATACGTGCGACGTGGCGGCGGGCGGGCTCACCGATCAGGAGCGCAAGCTGCTCGTCGGTCACCGCTGGTTTTCCCGAAACGACATCGCGGGGCATGACGAAGTCCTCTATCCAGCGGACCTCGTCGAACTCCTCGACGCCACGGAGACACGCCATGCTGGATGATTTCGTCCTCCAGACCATCCTGCCCTCGACGCATGATCTGGGCGGCTTCAAGGTCCACCGCACCTTGCCGAACAAGGACCGGACGATGGTCGGCCCGTTCCTGTTCTTCGACCAGATGGGCCCCGCGCATCTCGAGGTCGGTACGGGCATCGACGTGCGCCCGCACCCGCACATCAACCTGTCGACCGTCACCTATCTGTTCGACGGCGCGATCGACCACCGCGACTCGCTCGGCACGAAGGCGCGGATCGAACCCGGCGCAGTCAATCTGATGACCGCGGGTCACGGCATCGTCCATTCCGAACGCTCGCCCGGTGACGAGCGCACCGGCGGGCCCAACCTGTCGGGCATCCAGACCTGGCTGGCGCTGCCCGAGGCGGTCGAGGAGATCGATCCCGCGTTCGAACACGTCACCAAGGCGCAGCTGCCGGTGATCGAGGCGCACGGCGCGCGCTCGCGGATCATCATGGGAAGTCTGTGGGGGCAGAGCGCGCCGACCACGACCTATTCGGGCACGATCTACGCCGACATCGCGCTCGATCCCGGCGCGAGCGTGCCGATCGACGCGGCGGCGGAGGAGCGCGCGGTCTATCTCGCCATGGGCGAGGCGACGCTGGAGGGCGTGCCGCTCGAGCCGCAGGTGCTCTACGTCCTGCGCCCCGGGATCGCGGCGACGTTGCGGTCGGCAAGCGGCGGCCGTGCGATGCTGTGCGGCGGCGACGCGTTCACGACGCCGCGCCACGTCTGGTGGAACTTCGTCAGCTCGAACCGCGACCGGATCGAACAGGCGAAACGCGACTGGAATGCGGGCAATTTCCCGAAGGTCCCGGGCGACGAGAAGGAACGGATCGAGATCCCGGCGATACCCAAGACGGTCAGCTACCCCTGACCCTCAGGTAAATCCTCCCCCGCCAGGGGGAGGATCGCAAAATGGATCCGACCCTTGTCCCGCCCCGCGTGGTACCGCACACTCCCCCTATCGGTGCAGACCATATCGACCCCCGACCAGATCCGGGGCACCACGCGGGAGAGAGACATGACCGAGCTGCAGAGCCTCCGACTATCCACCGGCGTCGACCTCGACGTCGCGATCAGCGGCGATCCCGCGCATCCGCCCGTCATCCTCCTCCACGGCTTCCCCGAATCGCACCGCACCTGGCGCCACATCGCTCCCGATCTCGCGCGCGACCATTATGTCATCGCTCCCGACCAGCGCGGCTATGCGCGCTCGTCGAAGCCCGAAGACGTCGCGAACTACACCCCCGACAAGATCGTCGCCGACCTGCTCGCGCTCGCCGATCAGCTCAAGATCGACCGCTTCACGCTGGTCGGGCACGACTGGGGCGGCGCGGTCGCCTGGATGGCCGCGCTCCAGCATCCCGACCGGATCGAACGGCTGGTGATCGTCAACGCGCCCCACCCGCTCGTCTTCCAGCGGACGATCTTCGACGATCCCGAACAGCGCAAGGCGAGCCAGTATATCCGCCGCTTCCGCGACACGAGTATCGACCAGGGCCTCACCGGCACAGGGCTCGAGAAGTTCCTCGGCTCGACCTTTGCGCATCACGTGACGCAGGCGATCGCGGGCAAGGACAAGGCCGCCTATCTCGACGAATGGTCACAGCCCGGCGCGATGACCGCGATGCTCAACTGGTACCGCGCCAGTGCGATCGTCGTCCCCGCGATGGACGAGACCCCGCCCCGCCCCGCCTTTCTCGACGCGCCCTTCCCGCCGATGAAGATGCCGGTGCTGGTGATCTGGGGCATGCGCGACACCGCGCTGCTGCCGAGCCAGCTCGATCTTGCCGACTATGTCCCCGAGCTGACGATCGAGAAGGTCGATGCGGGCCATTTCGTCCCCTGGGAAAAACCCGACGCGGTGATCGCCGCGATGCGCCGCTGGGGGATCTGACCGCCCACTCCTCGTCATCCTGACGAAAGGGGTGGAAGGCGTAGCTGCCACCTGTCTGAATCCTGACCAGCACATTCTGAAACCGTTCAGCGGCCGGGGAGCAAATCCCCTGTCATGCCGTTTGATACGGCGTCGAAGACAGGAGAGCATTATGCGTAAGATCATCCTCGCGGCTGTAGCCGCCGCAACCTTGGTCCCCACGTTTGCCAGCGCGCAGAGCTATGGCGAAGTCCGCCGCAGCGACCGTGAAGTGCGTCAGAGCCAGCGCGAACTTCAGCAGGCGCGCCGTTTCGGCGACCGCGGCGACGTCCGCGATGCCCGCCGCGAGCTGCGCGAAGACCGTCAGGAGCGCCGCGAGGACTGGCGTGACTATCGCCGCAGCCACGCCAACGTCTATCGTCGTCCGGCCTATGTCGGCCCGCGCGGCTATCGTTATCGCCCGATCAACGTCGGCCACCGGTTCGCGCCGCAATATTATGGCCGCAACTACTGGATCAACGACTACCAGACCTATCGCCTGCCACGCCCGGGCTTCGGCTATCAGCGCTGGGTCCGCTACGGCCGCGACGTCGTCCTGGTCGACACGCGCAACGGTCGCGTCGCACAGGTCAACAACGGCTTCTTCTACTAAGGCACCACGACGGCCCGGGAGCGATCCCGGGCCGTATTGTTGTGGCGATCGGGGCGATCCGGTTGCACCCTCCCCAGCCCGATCGTAAAGCCCGGCGCGTGCCAGACTCCCAGATCATCATCGCCGTCCCCAAGGGACGTATCCTCGCCGAGGCTTTGCCGCTGCTCGCCCGCGCCGGCATCCATCCCGAAGCGGCGTTTTCGGACGAGGACAGCCGCGCGCTCCGCTTCGCGACCAACGACCCCGACATCTCGCTGATCCGCGTCCGCGCGTTCGATGTCGCGACCTTCGTCGCGCACGGCGCGGCGCAGCTCGGCATCGTCGGCTCGGACGTGATCGCCGAATTCGGCTATTCCGAACTCTATGCCCCGGTCGATCTCGGCATCGGCCATTGTCGCCTGTCGGTCGCCGAGCCGACCGCAATGGCGGCCAAGGACGATCCGCGCGGGTGGAGCCATGTCCGCGTCGCGACCAAATATCCGCACGTCACCGCCGCGCATTTCGCCGCCCGCGGCGTCCAGGCCGAATGCGTGAAGCTGAACGGCGCGATGGAGCTCGCCCCGACGCTCGGCCTCGCGCCGCGTATTGTCGACCTCGTCTCGTCGGGCCGCACGCTCAAGGAAAACGGCTTGGTCGAGGTCGAGCGGATCATGGACGTCACCAGCCGCCTGGTCGTCAACCGCGCCGCGATGAAGACGCGCGCACGCGTGGTGCCGCTGGTCGAGGCGTTCCGCCGTGCCGTCGAGCAGGAGCAGGCCGCATGATCCGCCTTTCCACCACCGACGCCGACTTCGCCGACCGCTTCACCGCGCTCGTCGAGGACCGCCGCGAATCGGACGCCGGCGTCACGCAGGATGTTGCCGCGATCATCGCGTCCGTCCGCCGCGACGGCGAGACCGCGCTGCGCGACCTGACGCAGAAGCACGACCGCCACGACCTCGAAGCGACCGGCTGGCAGATCGACGCCGCCGATAGCAAGGCCGCGTTCGACGCGCTCGAGCCCGAGCTGCGCACCGCGCTCGAACTCGCCGCGACTCGCATCCGGGCGTATCACGAGAAGCAGCGCCCGCTCGACAGCGACTCGGTCGATTCCGCGGGTGTCCGGCTCGGCGCCCGCTGGCTCCCGGTCGACGCCGCGGGCATCTATGTCCCCGGCGGTCGCGCGGCCTATCCCTCGTCGCTGCTGATGAACGCGATCCCCGCCAAGGTCGCAGGCGTCGGCCGGCTCGCGATGGTCACGCCGACCCCGGACGGCCAGATCAACCCGCTCGTCCTCGCCGCCGCGCATCTCGCGGGCGTCGACGAGGTTTGGCGCGTCGGTGGCGCGCAGGCCGTCGCCGCACTCGCTTACGGCGCCGGTCGGATCGCGCCCGTCGACGTCATCACAGGCCCCGGCAACGCCTGGGTCGCGGAGGCCAAGCGCCAGGTCTACGGCGTCGTCGGCATCGACATGGTCGCAGGGCCCTCCGAGATCGTCGTCGTCGCGGACGCGCTGAACGACCCCGAATGGACCGCCGCCGACCTGCTCAGCCAAGCCGAGCACGACGTCACCACCCAGTCGATCCTCTTCACTGACGACGCGGCGTTTGCCGACAAGGTCGCCGACGCGGTCGATCGCCAGCTCAGCGCGCTCGCCACCGAGGCGGTCGCGCGCGTCGCCTGGGATGCGAACGGCGCGATCATCGTCGTCGACACGCTGGCGAACGCGATCCCGCTGGTCGATCGGCTCGCCGCCGAGCATCTCCAGCTCGCCATCCCCGATCCGCAGGGCTTTTTCGACCGCGTCCGCCATGCGGGCTCGGTGTTCCTCGGCCGCTACACCCCCGAGGCGATCGGCGATTACGTCGCCGGCCCGAATCACGTCCTGCCGACCGGCCGCCGCGCGCGGTTCGCCAGCGGGTTGTCGGTTCTCGACTTCATGAAGCGGACAAGCTTCTTGGCGCTCGATGAGGCCGCGCTGCGCGAACTCGGCCCCGCCACCGTCGCGCTTGCCAACGCCGAGGGTTTACCGGCCCACGCAAAATCGGTGGCGTTGCGGCTTCGCCTCAACCACTGATTTTTGTTCGCGCGGAGGCGCGGAGGCGCGGAGATGTTGTATACGGCGCAGCCGCTCCGATCATCACCAGCAGGTGATTGGAGGGCCGCTGCGCGGCAAGGTCGACACCTCCGCGCCTCCGCGCCTCCGCGCCTCCGCGCGAACCAATCTTCTTCGCTTAGACACGCCCGAAACGCGAAGGGCTGACACGCAGCCCCCCCGCGCGTACAGGCAACCGCTTATGTCCAGAACCGCTCCCCGCACCAAGGCACGCGCCGCCGCGCGACTCGCCGCCGTCCAGGCGACCTACCAGCATGAGATGGAGGGTACCGCGATGCCCGTCCTGCTCAACGAATTCCATCAGCACCGGCTCGGCGCGACGATCGAAGACGTCGAATATGCCGAGGCGGACGTCGATTTCTTCGACGACCTCGTGACCGGCGCGAATGCCCGCAGCGGCGAGATCGACCTGCTGATCGAGGGCAAGCTCGCCAAGGGCTGGACGCTCGCGCGGCTCGACAAGCCGATGAAGGCGATCATCCGCGTCGGCACCTACGAGCTGCTGGCGCGCAAGGACGTGCCGGTCGCCGCGGTGATCAGCGAATATGTCGACGTCGCGCACGCCTTTTACGACAAGCGCGAATCGGGCTTCGTGAACGGCCTGCTCGACGGCATCGCGAATGAGGTTCGGGCGTAAACGCTCGTCATCCTGGGCTTGACCCAGGATCCAGAGTGACGGAGCGCAACGTTTGCGGCTCTAGATCCTGACTTTCGTCAGGATGACGGTGCTGTATTGGCGGAGGACATGACCGAAGCCGAGTTCATCGCCGCGCTGCGCCGCCTCCCGCTCCACCCCGCGGCACGCGGCCTGAACGACGACACCGCGCTGCTCGACGCAGGGCCCCTCGTCGTCACCACCGACACGCTGGTCGAGGGCGTGCATTTCCTCCCTACCGACCCTCCACAGGACGTCGCGTGGAAGCTCGTCGCGACCAACCTGTCCGATCTCGCCGCCAAGGGTGCGGTCCCCGAGGGCATCCTGCTCAATTACCCCCTCGGCGACGACGCATGGGACCGCGCGTTCCTCGAAGGCCTCGCCGACATCCTTACGGCCCATGACACGCGGCTGATCGGCGGCGACACGGTCACCCTCCCCCCGGGAGCGCCCCGCATCCTCACCGTCACCGCCTTCGGCAGCGACGCCGCCGCCCCCGCCCGCGCCGGCGCGAAGCCGGGGGACGCGCTCTACGTCACCGGCACGATCGGCGACGCGGGCGCTGGCCTCGCCATCGCGCGCGGCAAGGATGGCCCCCCCGAACTGCTCGCCGCATACCGGCGCCCGCAGCCCCGCCTCGCCGACGGCCGCATCCTCGCGCCACACGTCCATGCGATGATGGACGTGTCCGACGGCCTCCTGATCGACGCCGGGCGAATGGCGCGTGCGAGCGGGCTCGCGGTGGCGATCGACCTCGCCAGCATTCCGCTGTCGCCCGCCTATCGCGCCTTTTCGGGCGATCGGATCGCGGCGGCGACCGCAGGCGACGATTATCAACTGCTGTTCGCCGCACCGAAAGACTTCGTGACCCACGCCACCCGGATCGGCAGTTTCGCGCCCGGCGCCGGACTGGCGCTCCACAACTCGGGCGAGCCGGTCGCGCTGCCCGCCAGCCTTGGCTACGAACACCGCCCCTCCGCATAACTTGCGCAATGTTCCCGCACTGATAGGCTCGACCAATCGGGACTCGGCAAAGCCGAGACCGGGGAGGAACTGAAAAAAGGGATAGTGCCGTATGACGACCGTCTATCTGGCCATGATCTGCGGCGTCATCGCCGTCCTATATGGCTTCGTCACCAGTCGGCAGGTGCTCGCCGCATCCCCCGGCAACGCGAAGATGCAGGACATCGCCGCCGCCATCCAGGAGGGCGCAAAGGCCTATCTCGGCCGCCAGTACACGACCATCGCGATCGTCGGCGTCATCGTCGCCGTCATCCTGCTCGCCACGCTCGGTGTCATCTCGACGATCGGCTTCGTCATCGGCGCGGTGCTGTCGGGCGTTGCGGGCTATGTCGGCATGAACATCTCGGTCCGCGCGAACGTCCGCACCGCAGAGGCCGCACGCACCTCGCTCCAGGCCGGGCTGACGATGGCGTTCCGCTCTGGCGCGGTCACCGGCATGCTGGTCGCAGGGCTCGGGCTGCTCGCGATCAGCGCCTTCTTCTGGTACCTCACGGGCCCCGCGGGTCACGCGCCCAACGACCGGATCATCGTCGAGGCACTGACCGCCCTGGCGTTCGGCGCCTCGCTGATCTCGATCTTCGCGCGGCTCGGCGGCGGCATCTTCACCAAGGCGGCCGACGTCGGCGCGGATCTGGTCGGCAAGGTCGAGGCGGGCATCCCCGAAGACGACCCCCGCAACCCCGCAGTCATCGCCGATAATGTCGGCGACAATGTCGGCGACTGCGCGGGCATGGCCGCCGACCTGTTCGAGACGTACGTCGTCACGCTGGGCGTCACGATGATCTCGATCGCGCTGCTGATCCAGGCGAGCGGCGCCGAGCTGATGCGGCTGATGACGCTCCCGCTGCTCGTCGGCGGCGTGTGCATCGTCACCTCGATCATCGGCACCTACATGGTCCGGCTCGGCGGCGGCAGCATCATGGGCGCTCTGTACAAGGGCTTCTTCACCTCGACGATCCTGTCGATCCCCGCCATCTACCTCGCCACGCAGTACGTGCTCGGCGACCTCCACCGCGTGATCGGCGGCGCGGGCTATCTCGATCCCGCGACCGACGACCTGACCACCCAGGCCGCGCCGTCGCTGACGCAGAGCTTCACCGGCATGGACCTGTTCTGGTCGATGATGATCGGGCTGGTCGTCACCGGGCTGATCGTGTGGATCACCGAATATTATACCGGCACCAACCATCGCCCGGTCCAGTCGATCGCCAAGGCATCCGAGACCGGCCACGGCACCAACGTCATCCAAGGCCTCGCGATCAGCCTCGAATCCACCGCGCTGCCCACCCTTGTCATCGTCGTCGCGGTGATCGTCGCCTACCAGCTCGCCGGGATCATCGGCATCGCCTTTGCCGCCACCGCGATGCTCGCCCAGGCGGGCATGGTCGTCGCGCTCGACGCGTACGGCCCGGTCACCGACAATGCCGGCGGGATCGCCGAGATGGCGGGCCTGCCCGACGACGTCCGACAGAAGACCGATGCGCTCGACGCGGTCGGCAACACCACCAAGGCGGTGACCAAGGGCTATGCGATCGGCTCGGCCGGGCTCGCCGCGCTCGTCCTGTTCGGCGCCTATACCACCGATCTCGCGACCTATTTCCCGCAGGTCACGGTCGATTTCAGCCTCAGCAACCCGTATGTCATCGTCGGGCTGCTGCTCGGCGCGCTGCTCCCCTATCTGTTCGGCGCGTTCGGGATGACCGCGGTCGGTCGCGCGGCGGGCGCGGTCGTCGAAGAGGTCCGCGCGCAGTTCCGCGACAATCCCGGCATCATGCTCGGCACCAGCCGCCCCAATTATGCGCGCACCGTCGATCTCGTGACGAAGGCGGCGATCCGCGAGATGATCGTGCCCTCGCTGCTGCCGGTGCTGTCGCCGATCGCGGTCTATTTCATCATCACCGCGGTCGCCGGCCAGGCCTCGGGCTTCGCCGCGCTCGGCGCGATGCTGCTCGGCGTGATCGTCTCGGGGCTGTTCGTCGCGATCTCGATGACCAGCGGCGGCGGCGCCTGGGACAATGCCAAGAAATATATCGAGGACGGCAATCACGGCGGCAAGGGATCCGAGGCGCACAAGGCCGCGGTGACCGGCGACACAGTCGGCGACCCCTACAAGGACACCGCCGGCCCCGCGGTGAACCCGATGATCAAGATCACCAACATCGTCGCGCTGCTACTGCTCGCCGCACTCGCGGGCGGCGGGGTGGGCTGACCCGACGATCCTCATCCGCAAGGGGGAGGTAGCAGGTGCAGCCTGACGGAGGGGGCGGCACGCGCTGCCCCCTCCGTAACATCCCCCCCGCCGATACCGCCGTAACGGACCCGATAGACCGTCCGCGGATGCATCTGGCTTGGACGGACCGGCTCGCGCCCCCGCATCCTGCCCCGATGCGCAACCGCCCCGAAAACCACCTCTTCTATGGCGACAATCTCGCCGTCCTCCGCAAGGAGATCGCCGACGAGAGCGTCGACCTGATCTATCTCGACCCGCCGTTCAATTCGAACGCGACCTACGGCATCCTGTTCAAGGAACCCGACGGCCGCGCCTCGAACGCGCAGATCGAGGCGTTCGAGGACAGCTGGCACTGGAACGACAGCGCCGAGGAAGCCTTCGACCAGGTCGCGCGCAGCGGCAACACCAAGGCATTCGACCTGCTCAACGCGATGTGCGGGTTTCTCGGCGACAATGACATGATGGCGTATCTGGCGATGATGGCGGTGCGGCTGCTCGAACTGCACCGTGTCCTGAAACCGACCGGCAGCCTCTATCTCCACTGCGACCCGACCGCGAGCCACTATCTGAAACTCCTCCTCGACGGCGTATTCGGGCACAAGGCGTATCGGAACGAGATCGTTTGGGACTATTCGTTCCGGCTGATGGACCTGCCGCATTTCTTCAACCGCAAGCACGACGTCATCCTGTTCTACGGCAAGAGTGCTGGGAGCCGTTTCGCCATGCCGAAGACGCCGTGGACGCGCAGCGAACTGCTCGCATCGCGCCGCCAGGCAGTCCATGTCGACGAGGCCGGGGTGGAGTGGATCTGGATGCCGGGCGGCAAGGGGCATTCCAAAAACAAGCTTCGCCGGATTGACGATATCCTCGCCGGCGGCAAAGCGATGTCGGACGTCTGGCCGATGCCGATCCTGTCGTCGTCGTCGAAGGAACGTTTCGGCTATCCGACGCAGAAACCGGTCGCGCTGCTCGAGCGTATCATCGCCGCCTCATCCCGCGAGGGGGATGTCGTCCTCGATCCCTTTTGCGGTTGCGGCACAGCGGTCCACGCGGCGCAGAAGCTCGGCCGCCAGTGGATCGGGATCGACGTCACGCATCTTGCGATCTCGCTGATCGAAAAGCGGATGCGCGACGCCTTTCCCGCCGTCATGTTTAGTGTCGAGGGCACGCCGACCGACCTCGCCTCCGCACGCGATCTGGCGCTGCGCGACAAATACCAGTTTCAGTGGTGGGCGGTGTCGCTGGTCGATGCGCTCCCTTTTGGCGGCCGCAAGAAGGGGGCGGATGGCGGGATCGACGGGCTCATCTATTTCAACGATCACGATGTCACTGCGGGGAAGATGGTCACGCACCGTGCGATCGTCTCGGTCAAGGGCGGGCTTAATCCCGATGTCGCGATGGTCGAGACGCTCGCCGCGACGATCGCGCGCGAAAAGGCGCCGATCGGCGTGCTGATCATGAACGCCAGGCCAACGCGCGAGATGGAGCGCCGCGCCGCTGCGGTCGGCATCTATCGCGCGGGCGTCGACGAGACGTTCCCGCGGCTTCAGATCCTCACGCTCGCCGACCTGTTCCAGGGCAAGCGGCCGCGAATCCCCAATGTCGACCGCGCCGCCTTCCGCCGCGCCGCGCGCGAAGCCACCGGCACACAGCCCGGGCTGCTGTGACGCGCCCTTGTTTCGGACGCGGCGAACACCGACATCCAGGTCTGACGGGCGCGTATGGGCATAAGGGCCATGCGCGCCTTTCGGGCGTGCTTTCCTTTTTCGCGAACCTGCGGTAAGGGCGCTCGTCCCGAAATTCCCCCAATTCAGAGATTATATTTGGCCAAGGAAGAACTGCTCGAGATGCGCGGCCGCGTGGTGGAACTCCTCCCCAACGCGATGTTCCGGGTACAGCTCGAAAACGACCACGAGATTCTCGGTCACACCGCCGGCAAGATGCGCAAGAACCGCATCCGCGTGCTGGTCGGCGACGAGGTGCTGTGTGAACTCACCCCGTATGATCTGACCAAGGGTCGCATCACCTACCGCTTCAAATAAGCGCTGGCCGCGGGTCGTCCGCGGTCGTGCAGCAAGATCGAGGCAATTGTGCTCGTCCTAGCCTCCTCCTCGCCCCGCCGCCGCGACCTGCTGGCGCGGCTCGGCGTCGTGCCGTCGCGCGTGGCGTCCCCCGATATCGACGAAAGCCCGCACCGGGCCGAAGTGCCGCGCGCCTATGCGCTGCGTCTCGCGGTCGAGAAGGCATGCGCGGTCGATCGCGCGGCGGGTGAGATCGTCATCGCCGGCGACACCACCATCGCGCTCGGCCGCCGCATCCTGCCGCCCGCCGATACGCCCGACATCCAGCGCGACCTGCTCGGCAAATTGTCCGGGCGACGTCATCACTGCCTGTCCGCGGTCTGCGTGATCGACGCCGCCGGCACCGTCCGCACCCGCCTCGCCGACACGATCGTCGCGTTCAAGCCGCTCTCGAGCGCCGAGATCGACGACTACATCGCGTGCGGCGAAGGGCTCGGCAAGGCGGGCGGCTATGCGATCCAGGGCCGCGCGGAGGCGTTCGTGCGCTTTCTCTCGGGCAGCCATTCGGGGGTCGTGGGGCTTCCGCTGTTCGAAACCCGCGCATTGCTGAAGACCGCCGGGCTCGCGCTTGCCTGAACCCGGCCCCGTCTGGCTCTACGAAGCCGGCATCGGCGAAGACCGCGCCGCGCTGGTCGAGAATGACCAGATCGTCGAGGCACTGATCGAGCGCGACGACGTGGCGCTGCGCGTCGGCCACGTCGCGCGCGCACGTCTCGTCGAGGCGCTGGGCGGCGGGCGCGGCCGCGTCGCGCTCGACGGCGGCGAGGCGCTGGTCAGCCACCTCCCGCCCGGCATCACGCAGGGCGCCAGCCTGACCGTCGAGATCGTCCGCGAGGCCCTGCCCGAGGCCGGCCGCGCCAAGCTCGCCAAGGCGAACGCCACCGACCGACCGCCCTGCGCCGCGCCGACGCTGTACGACCGCCTCGTCGCGACCGGCCTGCCGATCCATGCCCCGCGCGCGCACGAGCCCGACGCGCTGGAGGCCGCGGGCTGGTCCGAACTGCTCGACGAGGCGATGAGCGGCGAGATCGTCTTCCCGCTCGGTGCGCTGCGGCTGTCCCCGACGCCGGCGATGACGCTGTTCGATGTCGACGGCGCGCCGCCGCTCGACCCGCTGGCGGTCGCCGCCGCGCACGCCGTCGCGCGCGCGATCCGCCGCCACGGGATCGGCGGCTCGATCGGCGTCGACTTCCCCACCATCGCGGGCAAGGCGCAGCGAAACGCCGTCGCCGCGGCGATCGACGCGACGCTGCCGCCCCCGTTCGAGCGCACCGCGGTCAACGGCTTCGGCTTTCTGCAGATCATCCGCCCGCGCGCCCGCGCCTCGATCCCCGAGATCCTGCGCGCCGATCCGGTCGGCGCCGCCGCCCGCGCGGCGTTGCGCACGCTCGAACGCACCCCGCCGACCGCCCCGCGGCGCCATGCGCTGCCCGCCGCGGTCCATGCCCGCCTCATGGCGCACCCCGACTGGCTGGCGACGCTCGCCCGTCGTACGGGCGTCGTCCACGATCTGGAGAGCCGCTGATGCCCGCCGTGAAATGCCCGATCTGCGGCCAGCCCGCCGTCCCCGACTACGCCCCCTTTTGCTCGAGCCGACACCGCGACCGCGACCTGCTGCAATGGCTCGGCGAAGGCTATCGCATCCCCGGCCGCGCAATATCGCAAACGGGGCTAGACAGCGGTGAAGAGCCCGACTAAACGCGCCCTTCCGATCGCACGATCGGCCCTTCATCCGATCCCGATCGGACGATGCCCGGATAGCTCAGTTGGTAGAGCATGCGACTGAAAATCGCAGTGTCGGCGGTTCGACCCCGTCTCCGGGCACCATTTTTCTTCTGATATTGCAACGCCGAACCGTACTCTCCGGCGAGCGTCGACGTGCGCTCGGCAGCCGCATCATGCCGCGCATAGTCCAGCCTGTCCCGGGCGGCCATTCAGCCTATAGTCTTATCAATCGTGCTCCAGATCGCATGGCGCTCCGGCATTTGTGAGCTGTTTTGTCTTCACTCCGACAAATACTTGCAACGCCCGATATCCGAGGTAGTGTGAGCGCTATCGCAACTGCTAAATTGCGCATGTCCTTCTGAAGTCGGAGACATGCAATTCGGTCGCCCATGCCTCACGCACGATGAGGCAATGCGACCCATGAGGGGAGGCAAGGATGGGCTCGACGACGTCTGCTGCTTCCACCGTTGCGGCCCAAAACCCGACGCTCGCCCGCGGCGGCCCTACGGTCGCGCACGCGACCAGCCTTGCCACGCTGACCTGCGCGCTGCCCGCCTTCGCGCACGACTTTGCCATTCAGAGCAACACGCTACCCCTGCCCGCGATAGACTGCGCTGGTAACGACATAGTCGTCAGCCTCCGCGCACGCACGGCGGTGATGCCCGGGTCGATGGAGAACGACGCCCGGATACACTGTCTAGTGGCCAGCGCGCCCCACCACCGCGATCGTATCGACCGTTTCGCTCGCTACGGGCTCCGGCCCGTCTGACCCGCCAGAGGACCCATCAAATCATGCAACGCCTGCCCGTGCGTCTCGCCATCGCCGTCCTTCTCGCCAGCAACGCGTCCGCCGCGCTGGCCGCCCCGCGCCTCGACGGCGTGCTCGCCGATCACGCGGTGATCCAGCGGGGCCAGCCGATCGCGCTGACCGGCGAGGCGGCGGCGGGGGAAACGGTGATGATCACGCTGGCGGGGCGTTCGGTCACGGCAAAGGCGGACCAAAAGGGCCGCTTCGCTGCGGAGCTGCCCGCGCTCGACGCCGGCGGTCCCTATGATCTGACGATCGCGGCGCAGAGCGGTGCGGCGGTGCTGCACGATGTGTTGATCGGCGATGTCTATCTCTGCTCGGGCCAGAGCAACATGGAACTGGCGGTCAGCGAGGCGCAGGACCTGATCCCCGATGCGCATGCACCCGTCGACGCCGGCCTGCGCCTGCTGACCATCCCGAAGCGCGCCGCCGCGACGCCCGTCGCGCGGCTTGACGATGCGGTGCGCTGGACCGTCGCCGGCCCGGCGAGCCAGCCCGCCTTCTCCGCGGCCTGCTTTTACATGGCGCAGGCGCTCCGGCGAAGCGCGGCCGTGCCGATCGGCGCGATCCATTCGAGCTGGGGCGGGTCGCGGATCAGCGCGTGGATGAGCGATCCCGCGCTGCGGCAGGCGGGGCTCGGCGACCAGGCGGATCTGCTCGCGCTCTATGCCCGCGATCCCGCGGCGGCGAGCCGGCGTGCGATGACGCTGTGGGAGACATGGTGGCGGACCGGATCGGGCGACGCGGTCGGGCGCGAGCCGTGGCAGCCCGGCGCCGCGCTCGACTGGCAGGCGGTGCCCGCGATGACCAATTTCGAGACCTGGGGCATCGCCGACCTCGCCAGCTACAACGGCATGCTGTGGTATCAGCGCAGCGTCGAGATCACCGCCGAACAGGCGCGCGGTCCCGCCACGCTCGTGCTGGGGACGATCGACGATGCCGACCGGACCTGGGTGAACGGAGTCGGTGTCGGTGGCAGCAGCCTCGCCGCACAATCGCGCGTCTATGCGCTGCCCGTCGGCACGCTGAAGGCCGGGCGCAACGTCATCACCGTCAACGACGACGACGTCTATGCCTATGGCGGGATGACCGGTCCTGCGGACACGATGCGGATCACCTTCGGGGACGGGAGCAGCGTGCCGCTCGGCGACGGCTGGCGCTATGCGAAGGCACAGCGGATCGCGGGTTCCGCCCCCCGGGTGCCGTGGGACGACATCAACGGCGCCGGGACGCTCTACAATGCGATGATCGCGCCGCTCGGTCGGACGCGCGTCGCCGGGATCGCCTGGTACCAGGGCGAGTCCGACACCGGCATACCGGGCTATGATCAGCGTCTCACCGCGCTGATCGCCGACTGGCGCACGCGTCTCGGCAGCCCGCAGGCCGGCTTCGCCATCGCCCAGCTCGCTGGCTACGGCGCACCGTCCTTTGCGCCAGGCGAGAGCGGCTGGGCCACCGTGCGCGATGCACAACGTCGCGTCGCCGCCGCGGATCGCCACGCCGGCGTCGCGGTCACGCTCGACATCGGCGATGCGCTCGACATCCATCCGGGTGAAAAACATGCGGTCGGCCAGCGCCTTGCCCAGGTCATGCGGGCGACGGTCTATGGCGAGCGGATCGCACCCTCGGGCCCGGCCATCGCCCGTGCACAGCGCGCGCCCGGCGGCGGCGTCGCGCTCGATTTTTCCGGCGTGACCGGCGCGCTGCACGCGAAGAGCGCGCGCGAGGCGATCGGGTTCGAGCTGTGCGGTGCCGCCGCCGCAAGCTGTCGCTACGCATCCGGCACGGTCGTCGGCTCGCAGGTGACGCTGCCCGGCGACGGCCAGCCCGTCACGCGGGTCCGCTATGCCTGGTCGGACGCGCCCGCGATCAACCTGGTCGACGATGCAGGGCTGCCCGTCGGCCCGTTCGAAACGCCGCTATCGTGATGCGCGGGCGGCGGCGTCCTGCGAGCATGGGGAAGACGATGATGCGCAAGACTATGATGCCCACCCGGCGCGCGGCGATCGGCCCGTCGCTCGCGCTTGCGATGGCGCTCGTCGCGGCCCCGGTCGCCGCACAGACCAGCCCGGCAGCGCCCGACCAGGCCACGGTCATGGCCACCGCGCTCGTCGCGCAGCTGCGCGCGGACGAGAAGCTGCCGCAACTGCTCAACGTCGCGCCCGCCATCCCGCGGCTCGACATTCCGGCCTATAACTGGTGGACGGAATCGCTCCACGGCGCGCTGGGCCCGATCGCGACGACCAATTTTCCCGAGCCGATCGGTCTGGCCGCGAGCTTCGATGCGCCGCTCGTCGAGGCGGTGGCGGGCGCGATCAGCACCGAGGTCCGCGGGCTCCACACGCTGGCGCGCGAAACGGGGCGGGTCGGGCATATCGGCACCGGGCTCGACAGCTGGTCTCCCAACATCAACATCTTCCGCGATCCGCGCTGGGGGCGCGGGCAGGAAACCTATGGCGAGGATCCCGTCCTGACCGCGGCGATGGGCGTCGCCTTCGTCCGTGGCCTGCAGGGCCCCGATCCGGAGCGCCCGCACGTCATCGCCACGCCGAAGCATTTCGCCGTCCACAGCGGGCCGGAAGCCACGCGACACCAGGCGAATGTCTATGTCTCCGCGCACGACCTTGAGGATACGTTCCTGCCGGCGTTCCGCGCGGCGATCGTCGACGGACAGGCGGGGTCGGTCATGTGCGCGTATAACCGCATCAACGGTCAGCCCGCCTGTGCCAGCGACCCGCTGCTCAAGACGCATCTGCGCGGCGCCTGGGGGTTTTCGGGCTATGTCGTGTCCGATTGCGACGCGGTGAAGGACATTGCCGACAACCACAAATATGCCCCCGACGGCGCCGCCGCGGTCGCCGCGGCACTGCGCGCGGGTGTCGACAATGAGTGCAGCGGGGATACGCTGAGCGACACGGCGGGGCTCGACGCCCGCTATCGCACCGCGTTGCAGCGCGACCTCGTCACCCAGGCCGATATCGACCGCAGCCTCGTCCGCCTGTTCGCGGCGCGCTACCGCACCGGCGATCTGCCCGGTCTGGCCGGCGCGCCCGCGGCGGTACCGGTCGACGCGGTCGGTGCCGCCGAGCATCGCCGCCTCGCGCTGACCGCCGCCGAGCGGTCGATGGTGTTGCTGAAGAATGACGGCGTCCTGCCGCTGCGCGCCGGGACGAAGGTCGCGGTGATCGGGCCGTTGGGCGACGCCACGCGCGTGTTGCGCGGCAACTATGCATCGCCCTTGTCGGGACCGCCCGTCTCGATCGTCGACGGCCTGCGCACGACGCTCGGCACTGACAGAATCACGCTGGTCCCGTTCGGCGAGTCGGTGACCGACGGCGACCGCGTTCCGACCTCCGCGCTGCAGACCCCCGATGGCAAGCCGGGCGTGCTCGCACGCTATTACAACCCGGTCGCCCCGCTGCCGGCCGCTTTTGCCCCCGGCACGCGCGACGCGATCGTCGCGGCGGTGCGCTATCGGGACACCCCCGTCGTGACCCGGATCGAACCCGATGTCGGCGACCGTCAGCTCGCGCTGGCCGGGGTCGCCGACGTGCACCGGACGATCCGGACCGGATTCCTCATCCCCCCCGAAACCGGCACCTATCGCCTCGGCCTGTCGGGCGCGGGTGGCGTGCTGGAAGTCGACGGGGTGGTCGTGTCGGACCGTCGCAAGGCGCGCTGGAACGATCTGCCCGGGATGAAGACGCTCACGCTCACCGCCGGGCGACGCTACCGCATCGAGATCGACGGCGGCGGCGGCGATCTCGTCTGGAAACGCGTATCGGACGATCCCGCCGCCGCGCTGAAACGCGCCGCCGCGGCGGCCGACATCGTCGTCGCGGTCGTCGGCCTCACCTCCGATCTCGAAGCCGAGGAAACCGGCGTCAGCGTCCCGGGCTTCGCCGGCGGCGACAAGACCACGCTCGACCTTCCCGCCGACCAGATCGCGATGCTCGAACAGGCGCGCGCCGCGGGCAAGCCGATCGTGCTGGTCGCGATGAACGGCAGCCCAATCAATCTCGCCTGGGCCAAGGATCACGCGGCCGCCATCCTAGAGGCCTGGTATCCGGGCGAACAGGGCGGGCTCGCCGCGGCGAATATCCTGACCGGCCGGACCAATCCGTCGGGCCGGCTGCCGCTGACCTTCTACCGTAGCGTCGCGGATCTGCCGCCGTTCGGCGACTATGCGATGGCCGGGCGCACCTATCGCTATTTCACCGGCACGCCCGTCTATCCGTTCGGGGCGGGGCTCAGCTACACGCGCTTCGCCTATGACTCGATCCGGGTCGAACCCGCGCCGGACGGGGCGGAGACCGGCATCCGCGTCACCGCGCGGCTCCGCAATATCGGCACGCGCGCGGGCCCCGAAGTCGCGCAGCTCTACCTCGATTTCCCCGACCAGCCCGGCACGCCGCGGATCGCACTGCGCGGATTTCGCCGCGTCGACCTCAACCCCGGAGAAACCCGCATGCTCAGCTTCGACCTCTCGCCGCGCGACCTGAGTTCGGTCGCGCTCGACGGCACGCGATCGGTCGCCGCCGGCACGTACCGCGTGACGCTGGGGTCGGGCCAGCCCGGCACCGGCGTTCCGGGCACGACGTCAAGCTTCACCGCGCGCGCTTCCGCGGCACTGCCACTATGATCGCCCGCTCGGTCCTGTTGATCGGCACCGCGCTCGCATTCGCCGGTGCCGCCGCCTCGCCCGCCCACGCCGCCCCGCGCGATCCGCTTGCGGCGACCGGCCGGTGGAGCGCGAATGCCGATGGGCACGCCCCCGTCCCGCCGATGGGCTGGAATTCGTGGAACGCGTTTAACAGCGATGTCGACGAGGAGAAGGTGCTCGCCTCCGCGCAGGCGCTGGTCGACACGAAGCTGGCAACGCTCGGCTATCGCTACGTCAATATCGACGACGGCTGGTGGCTGAAGCGCCGCCAGCCTGACGGGCGGATGATCATCCGCACCAGCCATTTCCCGTCTGCGGCGACCGGCCCCGACACCAGCTTCCGCCCGCTCACCGACCGGCTCCATGCGATGGGGCTGAAGGCCGGGATCTATTCGGATATCGGCCGCAACAGCTGCGGCCAGATCTACACCCCCGATTTCAAGAACCAGCCCGAAGGCAGCGTCGCCGAACGCGAAGTCGGGCTCTACGGCCATGTCGATCAGGACATGAAGACCTATTTCCGCGACTGGAATTTCGATTTCATCAAGGTCGATGCCTGCGGTATCCGGGGGTTGCCCGCGGATGCGCCGCGCGTGCGATCGGGCCTCTATCGCGCGCTGCCGCCGCTGGTCGACATGCAGTCGCTCGGCCGGTCCGACGTCGCGGGTATCCGCCGCCTCTACGAAGATGTCGGGGCGGCGATCCGCGCCGAGGCGGCGGGACGTCCCTATGTCTACTCGCTGTGCCTCTGGGGCGCCGGCGACGTGCGCGCCTGGGGCAAGGACGTCGGCAACACCTCGCGCACCAGCGACGACATCCAGCCGCTCTGGCCGCGCATGCTGACCAATATGGACACCGTCACGCACCGTGCGCTCTATGCGCATCCCGGGTCGTGGAACGACGCCGACATGCTGTTCGTCGGGTCGGGCGATTTCGATCGCAGCCATCTGGTCGAGGCGCGGGCGCACTTCACGCTCTGGGCGATGCTGAACTCGCCGCTGATCATCGGCTATGATCTGCGCAAGCTGACGCCCGATCTGCTCGTGATCTTCGGCAATGCCGACATCGTCGCGCTGAACCAGGACCCGGCCGGCAATCAGGCGGTGCTCGCCTATGACTCGGACGAGGTGCAGATCCTCGTCAAGACGCTGGCCGACGGCAGCAAGGGCGTCGCGGTCGTCAACCGGACAGCGCAGCCTGCCAAGGCGACGCTGACCGCCGAGCATCTCAAGCTGCGCCCCGATACCGATGTCCGGTTGCGCGACCTGTGGAGCAAGGCGGACAGCAGCTTCCGCAAGGAAATGGCCCTGTCGCTGGCTCCGCACGAGACGCGCGTGTTCCGCGCCGCCGGCACCCGGCGTCTTGCCGACGGGCTCTATCTTTCCGAACAGACCGGGCGGGTCAATCCGGCGGTGGACGGGGTGGCGTCGCCCCAGGCCGATCCAACCATCCACCATTCGATCACCCCCTGGATCGGTACGCACGGGCCTGGCGAGCATCCGCAATATGGCGGCTGGGGCGGGGCCGAGGTGGACCGGGCACCCTATGGCAAGCTGCTGCGGATCGCCGGGACGGACTTCGACACGGGGCTCGGCGTGCTCGGCCAGTCGCGTCTCGAGGTGCGCAACGCCGGGTTCACGCGCTTCGCGACGAAGGTCGGTGTCAACGATTCCGGCACCCCCAAGGCAGGCACGGTCACGTTCGAGGTCTGGGGGGACGGGCGCCTGCTCGCGACCTCCCCGGCGATGGCGTTCGGCATGGCCGCCGCGCCGCTGCGCGCGGACATCAAGGGGGTGCGGATCGTCGAACTCGTCGCCCGCGGCAGCACCTCGACCGCGGCTCAACCCGTCGCCTGGGCGGAGGCGGCGCTGCTGCGATAGGCTGCGACCGGCCTTCGCCTATCGGGCCGCACTGCCCGACGGTGTCAGTCGCGAGAGGCGGAAGCTGTCGGTGTCGATCCAGCCGGTGCTGCGGGCGGGCGCGTAGCAGAACAGCGCGAACTGCTCGCCCTGGAACGTGCCGGTCTGCCATGCGAAGGCGAGCGGGAAGTCACCGCCGAGCCCCGTCCAGCGAACACCGTCTGCGCTATAGGCGACCCGGCCCCGGCTCGTCGTGAAGTCCATGTCGGTGCGCAGCCACAGCGTATTACCCGGCGGCAGGTCGGTGGTGGCACGCGTTTCGGTCTGCGCGCCCTCGACCCGGTCCGTCGTCACTTCCATCGCAATCCGCGCCCGGCGGTTCGCGTCGCGCGTCACGGTCAGGTTCGCGCTGATCTGTCCCAGCGTGCCGAAACCACAACGATCGCCGGGTGCCAGACGAGCGATATCAAGCTTCACCTCGCCGCGGCTCGCAGGCCCCTGCCCCTTTTGCGTCAGCGTGTTGCGGGCGGTCCAGAACCGCTCCGCCACGGTCGGGCGCAATCGCAGCCAGCCGGGGCGTGCGGCAAGTGACCAGCGCTCCGGGTCGGGATTATGGTTCCACTGCCATTGCAGCCCGAGCCGCCGCCCGCTGAAATCGTCCGACGTCGCGGGCTCGGCAAAGCGATGGCCCGCGATCGGCTTGGCTGCCTGACGCGGCACGCGGCCCGGCGCGGCGGGCGTCCCCCAGACCGGCCAGTCGTCGCGCCAGAAGACCGGGCTGATATTGGTCATCCGCCCGATCGCGCCGCTATCCTCCATCACGAACCCGAACCAGCGCCCGTCCGGCAGATCGACCAGCGCGCCCTGATGCCCGCCGGTCGTGTCGTCGATCTGGTCGCGGGTTTCCCACGGCCCGAACAGGCTGCGCGACCGCGATACGGAGAGTGCGAGCCGCGGCGGCAGCGCGTTGAACAGATAATAATAGTCGCCACGCCGCAGCAGCTTCGACCCTTCGGCCCCCTTGATATAATGGATCTTGCGTGATGCCGTGACGTGCGCGAGCGCGCGGTCGAGCGTCAGCAGCGTGATCGTCCCGTCGGCGGTGCTCGCGGTGGCGAGATAGGCGCGGCCGTCGGGCTCGATGAACAGGCCGGGATCGAACGCCTGGCGATCGAGCTCATGGTAGCGCCACGGGCCGCGCACGTCCCTGGCATACCAGATCCGCGTATTCTGCCCGACCGGCGTGTTCGCCAGATAATAGGTGCCCGCGTGATAGCGCAGGCTCGAGGCATAGAGCCCCTTGCGATAGGCGTTGCCGCCGACCAGGTCATATTGCGGCCGACCCTCGAGACGCGCCACCAGATGCGACGTGATCGTCCAGTTCACCAGGTCGCGACTGTGCAGGATCGTGATCCCCGGCGTGTTCGCAAAGGTCGTCGACGCGAAATAATAGTCGCGGCCGACGCGGATGATGTCGGGATCCGGATAGTCCGCATAGAGCACCGGGTTGCGGTAGCTGCCATCGCCCTGATCCGATCGCCAGACCTGCGCCGAGGCCGCGGTCGCGAAGAGCAGGGCTGCGGCGATTGCCGATCCCGCCTTCATTTGCCGAACGCCAGCGCGCGCGCGAAGAACGGCATCATCTGGTCCTGCACGCGTCCCGCGACGCCACTGGTATGATCGCCCGGATAGAGGGCGAAGCGGTTGGCGATGCCGTAGCGGTCGAGCGCCTCGTGGAATTTGACCGCGTCGTCCTTCAATCCGTCGCGGTCGCCCACGTCGATCCCGATCGCGGCATAGCGGCGCAGGTCGCCGGCATATTGGTCGAGCATGGCGAGCGGGGCGTTGGCGGCCCAGCGCGCGGTCACGTCGGGCTGGGGCTGGCCGTCCTTGACCGGCAGGTCGAGATAGAGCGGCGGGGCCTTGGGATTGGGCGACCAGGCGGCGGCCGTGGCGAGTTGCGCCCGCACGCCCCAGGGCAGCGACGCGCCGTCGGCGGGCGATTTCAGCGCCCGGATCGTGGCCTCAACCGCGGCATCGGGGGTGCCCAGCGCGCGCGTCGACAGGCAGCAGGGGCTCATTATGTAGAGCGCGCCGAAAATATCGGCATGCTTCATCCCGATCCGCGCGGTGCCATAGCCGCCCATCGAATGCCCCGCGAGGCCGCGACTGCGCCGATCCGCGATCGTCCGGTAATGCGCGTCGACATAGGCCACCAGGTCATGCGCGACGAAGCGCTCGAAATCGCCCACCGTCACCGACCGCGAATAGAAGGAGCCGTTGTGCACCGTCTTGCTGTCGGGCAGCACGACGATCATCTCGCGAACGCCCTTGGCGAACGCCCCCTCGATCGTCTGCGGCACATGGATCTCGCCGATCCATTGCTCAACTCCGATCGAATAGCCGTGCAGCGCATAGACCACGGGATAGCGTTTGCCCGGACTGGTCCGGTAGCCGGGCGGGAGGATGACGATGACCGCGCGGTCGGGACTATTCCCCTCCAGATTGCCGGTGATGGCGGGGGAATGAACGGTGATGCGCTCGACCGTGACGGCCTTCGCCCCCGGCACGACCGCGGGCGCCGGGGTCTTCACCTGCGCGCCCGCACTCCCGATCGATGCCAGCCCCAACACCGCGCCCAGCAGCCATGCCACACACCGATACCGCATCGCATCCCCCCATCCATCGTCACTGCCGAACACGTCATGCCCGGCCGGCCGGTCAGCGCAGATCGAGCACCAGCACCGACTTTGCCGGGACGGTCACGCTCAGCGTCCCGCCCGCGATCCGGGCATCGGCAAAGGGCTGCGGGGTCACCGCATCCGGCGAATCGAAGCTGTTATGCGCGTCCATCGTCGGACCGGTGACGATCCGGCCGCTCGCCTGGGTCGCCTGCAACCCCGTCATCGCGACCGAGACCGGCATCGCCCGATTGGGGTCGAGGTTGACCAGCGCGACATGCACCTGCCCCGCCGCGTCACGCACCGCGGACGCGCTGACCGCGGGCACCGCTACCTCGTCCTTGTGATACCAGGGCGAGGTCAGCGTGATCGGCAACGACGTCGCGCCCTGCCACGGCTTGTACAGGTCGAACACCCAATAGGTCGGCGTCTTCACCATCCTGGCGCCGTCGGTCAGCAGCATCGCCTGCAGCACGTTCACCATCTGCGCGATCGCCGCCATCTTCACCCGGTCGGCATGGCGCGCGAAGATGTTGATGTTGAGCCCCGCGACGACCGCATCGCGCACCGAATTCTGCTGCTCGAGAAAGCCCGGATTGCTGCCCGGCGTCGGGTCATACCATGTCCCCCATTCGTCGACCGCGAGCATCACGCGCTTGGCGGGATCATATTTGTCCATGATCGCCGAATGCTTGGTGATGAACTCTTCCATCTGCAGCGTGTGCGCCATGGTGCTTGCCCATTCGCGCTCGGCAAAGCCCAGCGCCGGCCCCTTGTCGGCCCAGTTCTTGTCGCGCGGACGCGTGTAATAATGCAGCGCGAGCCCGTCGATATTCTTGCCGGCGATGCGCATCATCGCCTCGGTCCATTCATAGTTGGAATCGCTCGGGCCGCTCGCAATCTTGAGCATCGGGCCGTTCGCGGACTTGGCGAACTGGGCATAGCGGTTGGTCAGATCGGCGGCATATTCCGCACGCATGTTGCCGCCACAGCCCCATAATTCGTTGCCGATGCCGAGATACTGGATCTTCCACGGCGCGGCGTGTCCGTTGCGCTCGCGCTCCTTGGCCAGCACCGTGGTACCCTGCGGCGCGGTCATGTATTCGACCCATTGCGCGGTCTCGGCAGGCGGCGCGCTGCCGACATTGGCCGAGACATAGGTGCTGCCGCCCAGCCGGTCCATCAGCCCGAAATATTCGTGCGTCCCGAAACTGTTATCCTCGTTGACGCCGCCCCAGTTGGTATTGACCTTGGTCGGCCGCGCCTTGGTCGCGCCGATCCCGTCACGCCAGTGATATTCGTCGGCAAAACAGCCGCCGGGCCAGCGCACCATCGGCACGTTGATCGCCTTCATCGCCGCGAGCACGTCGCGCCGGTAGCCGCCATCATTGGGGATTCGCGAGGTCTTGCCGACCCAGATGCCGCCATAGATGCCATGACCGAGATGCTCGGCGAACTGCCCGAACACGTCGCGGTGGATCTGCGGGCCGGGCTTGTCGGCCTGCAAGGTCGCACTGGCCGTCTCCGCCGACAGGGTCTGCGCTGCGGCGCCGCCGGACAGCGCCGTGCCCGCAAGGATCAGCGGCGCGAGCAACGACGCTGCGGTCATGCGTCCCATGCTACGGGGGCGGATGGCGCACGACCGTGCGAGGCGAGGACTGATCCGGTTCATGCTCTCCCTTTCGGCCCCTTGGCGAGGCCCCGTCTTTTGAAGTTAATAGTAGGAGTAGTCGACTATACGCGTCCGTCAACCGCGGTTGGTGACCGATGGCCGTGTCAGGGTCGCTTGAACGTCCACCGTCCCGCCGGGCTTGCCGGATCGAATGCCGCAAGGGTCGGCGTGCTCGCACCGATCGCGACCAGCGCGAGATCCCGCCCGTCCCCGGGCACGACCTTCGGTTTGATCCGGTAACTGCCGTCGGTGAGCTGATCGATCTGCCATAGGGGCTCGGCGCCTGCGGTGGCGGCGGTGATCGTCTCGACCTCCCCGTTCGGGGTGGCGGCAAGCATGCGCGACGTGCCTGCGATCGCGATCCGGTAATAGGGGGCGCCGAAATAGCCCCCCGCCGCGGGCACCGGCGTGATCGTCCACAACTGATGCGGGCGCACCAGATAGTCCGCCAGATCCACCCGGACCCGCCCGCGTGGCCAGTCGGCAGAATCCTGTGCCAGCGTCTGGTCGGGGATCGGCCCGACCGGATCGGTCGCGGCGGCCATGAAACTGCGGCGGACGTCGAAGGGAATGCGGACGATATCGGTCGCCAGACTCAAGGCATAGCCGCTGCGCTCGGAGGCGATCTCATAGGTGCCCGGCGCCACCGTCTCGCCCACGACCGGCCAGCCGTCGGTCCACCGCAGGGGTTCGATCGCAAGGACACTCCGACCGCTGCGATCCATGTCGGCCTCATAATGGAGCGACAGCTTCTCGACCCCGCCGGCGAGCGCGATCCGTCCGAAATGCCCCGGTCCGATGCGGCGGCCGCGCGCGCTGACGACCATCTTGCCGCCGCCCCGCAGCAGCGGGATCCCCATATGGTCGAGATAGGGGCCAAGCGGGCTGCGCGCCCGGCCGGCACGAATGTGATAGGTCGAATTGGGCCCGTCGCAGCACGTGCCGTGCGTCCCCAGCAGATAATAATAGCCGTCGCGATACATCATCGCGGTGGCCTCCATGTCGATCGCCACGTCGACGGGCACGTTGCCCGCCATGCGCAGTCCCGTCTTCGGGTCGAGTTCAATCATCCGGATCGGGCCGAAATAGGTGCCGTAGGTCAGCCACAACCGCCCCTCGGCGTAGAGAAACGCGGGATCGATCGCATCCGCGGTCTCGACACCGTCGCTCGACACGACGACGCCGATGTCGTGGAACTTGAAGCGCGGCGATGCCGGATCGAGCGACAGCGTCCACATCATCTTGACCTGGCTGGCATGGCCGCCCCCCATGCCCCCGCCGCCGACCGCATAGGCAACGTAATAGCGGTCGCCGATCTGGATGACGTCGGGCGCCACCCCGCCGCCCGGCCGCTCGGGTCCGCCATGCCAGGTCCAGCCGTCGTCGGATACCAGCCCGCCGCCGCGGGTGCCGAACGTGTAATATTTCCCGTCCGACAGCGTGACGGTCGAGGGATCGTGGATGAAGGGTTCGCCCGCCAATTGCCCGGCGGCGGGCGCTGCGCCCATGATTCCCAGGCACACCGCGATAAGTCCGCACCGCATCCGGGTACCTCGCTGTTGCCGATCCGCGGTAGCGCGACGGGGACTATCGAACATGGGTCGTCAGATCGGTGATCGGACGGCCGGCTTCGTCGACGAAGCGGACGCAGAAGCTGCTCAGCCCTGGGCCGTTGATCACCGCGCCGCGGATGACGTTGCTTCCCTTGCGCAGCGTCAGACGATCCGACAGCACATCGTCCATCACCATGCGACGGTCGTTGAACAGCCCGACCGCCTCGGTGCCGTTCAGCCACCAGATCGATGCCGCGTTCGAACCGACCGCCAGGCGGACGTTGCGCTGCTCGCGGGGGCTGTCGACGATCGTCACCGCCCAGAATATCACGCCATAGGTCGGCGCCCCCAGTGCCTTGGCGAAGTCGAACAGCTTGACGTCGAACCCTTTCGAATCAAGTGCATGCCAGCGCAGTGGCGCGGCGGCCTTTTCGACCTGCCCGTCCCTCGGGATTGCGGCCGGCGACCCTGGCAGGGATGCGGTCAAGGCCTGCCGGACATAGGTGGCGGTAAAGCCGGTGTTCGTGCGGTTGGGTTTGGCGATCGGTTCGAGCAATAGCCAGCGGCGCAGAAAGCCGTCGCGATCGGGCGTGGTCGCCGCGTCCGGCACCGCCGTGAAATAGGGCGCCAGCGCGGGTGGTATCGGTCTGGCCGCAGTCTGGGGATCCGCCACGGCGGCGATTGAGTCCGGACCTGGCGTCGCCAAGGGCTCCGCCGCCGTGCCGGGCGACAGGCCTGCCAGCAACGGCACGCATGCCCAGTGCACAAGCGATCCCCGCGGTGCGCGACTTCGATCGGTGATGAGCCCCGTCATCTCTCTCCCTCCGCCACGGCATCGGGTCGATCCACCGGCGCCTTCGCCCGATGCCTGCCCTGCTCGTAAGGCACGAACGTAAGTCGATACCGCTATCATGTCCAGCATCGTGTCGGCTGGCATTTGCAGTCCTGACGACATGGTAGCGTCAAGGAAAGTTAGCGCTATAGTCTGAGTAAGAATGACCGGTCAGAGACCGGCGGCATTGGGACGTGGGAGAGGGTATATGACGGGAACAGCTTGGTTTTGCCTGCTGGGGACACTGGTTTCGACCGCGACGCCCGGCGTGGCGCGTGCACTGCCGCGGGACGCCGCAGCCCCACAGGATGCCACCGCACGACCACGTATCGCCCCTGCCCGCACAGGTCGGGCCGCGCGCCCGGACGCGGTTGCACCGACGCTTGGCGAGGCGGGCTATTACGAGGCACCGGCCGTCAACGTGCTGGTCTTCTCGAACTGGTATGACGGGCTGTTCGCCGATTCGAAGATCAGCGGCGTCGAGATCATCCAGCAGGGCGAACGGATCGCGACCAATGGCGACGTGCGCCTGTCCGCCACGCCGGGGCAATGGGATGCGACCGCGCGATTCGTCGACCGGCAGGTCGATCGCGCGGCCGGCACCGTCACCGTCACGCTCGAATATCCCGACTATAACTGGCGATACCGGATCCGCTCCTCGACCAAGGGCGCGGCCGTCGCGCTGGCGGTGATCCTCGACGCGCCCGTTCCCGCGGCGCTTGCGGGCAAGGCGGGATTCAACCTCGAATTCCTCCCCGCCGCCTATTTCCACCACGGCTATATCGCCGACGATCGCAGCGGCGTCTTCCCGCTTCACCCCGCCGACACGATGACCGCGACGCCACAGCGCAACGCGGCGAGCGGTCGCGCCGAGGGGCCGGGCGCAGAGCCGAACGCCATCGCGCAGGGCACCCGCTTCGTCCTCGCGCCCGAGGATCCCGCCCGCCGCGTGACGATCCGGTCGAGCGCGCCGGTGCAGCTGTTCGACGGTCGTAACCAAGCGCAGAATGGCTGGTTCGTGCTCCGCTCGCTCCTCCCCGCCGGGCGGACCGGGACCGTGCTCGAATGGGAGGTTCAGCCGAACAGCGTCCCGGGCTGGCTGCGCGCCCCCGTGATCGCGCATTCGCAGCTGGGCTACGCCCCCGGTGCGCGCAAGGTCGCGACGATCGAGCTCGATCGCAACGATCGCACGACGGCACCGGCGCGGTTGCTCCGGGTCGGCACCGATGGCAGCACGACCGCGGTCAAGACCGCACCGGCGACCCGCTGGGGCGACTATCTGCGCTACAGCTACCGGCAGCTCGATTTCAGCGACGTCCGCCAGCCCGGGCTCTACATGCTCGAATATGGCGCGACGCGCACCGCGCCGTTCCGCATCGCCGACGACGTCTATGCAGGCGCATGGCATCCGACCCTCGACGTCTACTTCCCCGTCGCGATGGATCACATGTACGTGAACGAGGGCTATCGCGTGTGGCATGGCGACGCGCATCGTGACGATGCGCGCCAGGCGCCGCTGAACCACGAACATATCGACCTGTACGCGCAGGGGCCGACCACCGATACGAAGTACAAGCCGGGGGAGCACATCCCCGGTCTCGCGGTCGGCGGCTGGTTCGACGCGGGCGATTTCGACATCCGTACCCAGTCGCAATATCAGGTCGTCCGGTCGCTGGTCGACACCTGGGAACGGTGGCGCCCGACGCGCGACACGACCGCGGTCGACTGGACCCGCCGCCGGACCGAGATCCACGTCCCCGACGGCACGCCCGATCTGCTCCAGCAGATCCGCCATGGCACGCTCCAGCTGGTTGCCCAGTTCGATGCGGTCGGCCATGCGATCCACGGCATCGTCGAGCCCGACGTCGCGCAATATACGCATCTCGGCGACGCATCGACCAAGACCGACGGGCTGATCCATGATCCGGCGCTGAAGCTCGGCGAGGAACGCGGTGGCCGCAGCGGGACGCCCGACGATCGCTGGGCCTTCACGACCAAGGCGTCGGCGCTCAACTATGGCTCGATCGCCGCGCTTGCCGCCGCATCGCGCTCTCTTGGCGAAGCCGATCCGACGCTGGCCAAGACGGCGCTGGGAATCGCGACGCGCATCTGGGCGGAGGAGCAGACGCATGCCCCCGACCTGTACCAGCATGGCAACACCACCGGTGGCCCGCTCGACTCGGAACGGTTCGCCGCCGCCGTCGAATTGCTGCGCACGACCCGCGACCCGCGCTATGCCACCGCGGTCCAGACGCTATGGCCGGCGATGGAGCGGCGCTTCGCGTTCAACCTGCGCGACGCCGTCGCCGCGATCCCGCTCATGCCGCAAAGCTATCGCGAGGGCATGATCCCCGCGGTCCGCGCCTATGCGGCGGCGACGGTCAAGGCGGCCGCGGCAAACCCGTTCGGCGTGCCGATCACGACGGGCGGTTGGGCCGGAAGCGGCACGGTGATCGCGGGTGCGCTAAACGCCTATGCGCTGCACAAGGCGTTTCCCGAGATCATGCCCGCCGATCCGGTGTTCCGCGGTGCGGAGTTCCTGCTGGGGCATCATCCCGGTTCGGACATCTCGTTCGTGTCGGGTGTCGGGACACGATCCAAGGAGGTCGCATACGGCAACAACCGCGCCGACTTCTCGTTCATCGCCGGCGGCGTGGTGCCGGGCGTCCTGATCGTGAAACCCGATTTCCCCGAAAATCACGAGGACTGGCCGTTCTTCTGGGGCGAGAATGAATATGTCATCCCCGAGGGGGCGATGTGGATCGAACTCGCGCACGCGGTTCAGGATCTCGCGGGCAAGCCCCCGGCGAAGTGACGCGCAGCGGGTGCCGCGCCTAGCGCCGCACCCGCGTGACGTGACCCATCTTGCGGCCGGGCCGCGCCGTCCCCTTGCCGTACAAATGGAGATGCGCGCCCGGTTCGGCGAGCAGATCCTGCCAGCGATCCACGTCGCTGCCGATCAGGTTCTCCATCGTCGCCTCGCGCCCGGTCAGCGTCGGCGCGCCGAGCGGCAGGCCGCAGATCGCGCGGATATGGTTCTCGAACTGCGAGCATTCGGCACCCTCGATCGTCCAATGCCCCGAATTGTGTACGCGCGGCGCCATCTCGTTGAACACCGGCCCGTCCGCGCCGACGAAGAACTCGCAGGCCAGCACGCCGACATAGTCGAGCTCGGTCGCGATCCGCTCGGCGAGCGCCGCCGCCTCGTCCGCCTGCGCCAGCACGGCGGCGGGCGCGGGCACGGTAGAGTACCGCAGGATCGCATCGCGGTGGAGGTTGAGCGGCGGCGCGTAGCGGACGATGCTGCCATCCAGCCCGCGCGCGATCAGGATCGAGAATTCATGCTCGAACGGCACGAACGCCTCGAGCACCGCGGGTCCGCCGATCGCATCCCAGGCGTCCTGTGCACCCTCGGGCGCGTCGATCTTCACCTGCCCCTTGCCGTCATAGCCGAACCGCGCGGTCTTGAGCACGGCGGGCGTCCCGACCCGCGCCAGCCCCTCGCGCAGGCTCGCGAGGCTGTCGACCGCCGCCCATTTCGCGGGCCGGCCACCGACGCTCTCGACGAAGCGCTTCTCGCCGATCCGCTCCTGTGCGACCCGCAAGGCGCGCGGGCTCGGATGCACGGGGACGCGATCGGCGAGCCATTCGACCGGCTCGACCGCGATATTCTCGAATTCGTAGGTGACCACGTCGCAGGCGTCGGCGAAATCGGCGAGCACGATCCGGTTGTGATAATCGGCGCGCGTCATCGTCGAGGCGGACTGCGCGGCGACGCTTTCCTGGTCGGGGGCGAGCACATGCGTGTGATAGCCGAGCTGCGCCGCGGCGGTGGCAAGCATCCGGCCGAGCTGTCCGCCACCGAGAATGCCGATGGTCGATCCGGGGGGAAGCGGCGTCATGTCGGCGTCTTTCAGGCTGGGTCGGTGGCGACGGAATCGGTCTGCGCGGCGCGCCAGGCTTTCAGCCGCTCGGCCAGTGCGTCGTCGGCGGTCGCGAGGATCGCCGCGGCGAGCAGCCCCGCGTTGATCGCGCCCGGCTTGCCGATCGCCAGCGTACCGACGGGGATGCCGCCGGGCATCTGGACGATCGAGAGCAGGCTATCCATGCCCTTCAGGGCCTTGGATTCGACCGGCACGCCGAGCACCGGCAGGTGCGTCATCGCGGCCGCCATGCCGGGCAGATGCGCTGCGCCGCCCGCGCCGGCGATCACGACCTTCAGGCCCCGATCGGCGGCGGTAGTCGCATAGTCGTAGAGCCGCTGCGGGGTCCGATGCGCGGACACGACCCTGGTCTCGTACGCGACACCGAGCGCATCGAGCGTCTCGGCGGTGTGGCGCATCGTCTCCCAGTCGGAGGTGCTGCCCATGATGATGCCGATTAGAGCCAATTTCGCCCCCCGCTTCAGGAAGCGCCGTGCCTAGCGACGCGGGGGGACGAGGGCAACGCTGTTGGTGGCATCGTACGGATCGACCGGCAAACGCGATTGCCACCATTTCCGACCCCACCTCCCCGGCGGAGGCCGGGGTCCAGTTGGAGGATGCCGTTAACGAAGCACGGCGCCCCGTTACTGCTACCTTTCCAACTGGGCCCCGGCCTTCGCCGGGGTGGCGTATCTCGCCGGCGTGGGTCATTCGAGAAGAAAGGCTTACCGCTCGCTCAGATAATAACGATCGGTCGCGTTCAGATTAGCGTCCAGCTCGTACACGATCGGCTGACCCGTCGGGATCTCGAGGCTCGTGATCTCGTCGTCCGGGATATTCGACAGGTGCTTGACCAGCGCGCGCAGCGAATTGCCGTGCGCCGAGATCAGCACGCGCTGCCCGTCCTTGAGCGCCGGCGCGATGCGGGCGTCCCAATAGGGCAGCACGCGATCGATCGTGTCCTTCAGGCTTTCGGCCTTCGGAATCGCGATGCCGTCATACCGCCGGTCCTTCGACAGGTCGAACTCGCTGCCATCCTCGAGCGGGGGCGGCGGCACGTCGAAGCTGCGGCGCCAGATATGCACCTGCGCATCGCCGTGCTTGGCCGCGGTCTCGGCCTTGTCGAGCCCGGTGAGCCCGCCATAATGCCGCTCGTTCAGCCGCCAGTCCTTCTCGACCGGCAGCCACAGCCGCCCCATCGCCTCGAGCGCGATGTTCAGCGTCTTGATCGCGCGCGTCTGCAGGCTGACAAAGGTCTGGTCGAAATCGAGACCCTTGGCGGCCATCAGCTCGCCCGCCGCCTTGGCCTCGGCCTCGCCCTTGGCGGTCATGTCGACGTCCCACCAGCCGGTGAAACGGTTTTCGAGGTTCCAGCTGGACTGGCCGTGGCGGATCAGGACGAGTTTGGGCATGCGGGCTCCTGCAATGGCGTGACTGGTGGTGAATGTCTGGATCAAATTTAACCGTCATCCTGACGAAAGTCAGGACCCAGGGTAACCAGCCTCAGTCCTGCTTGGCTCTTGGGTCCTGACTTTCGTCAGGATGACGGGGGTTGGTAAGGACGACGGAAGTCAGATCGCGTCGATTACATCCGCGAGCGTCTCGAGCATGGCATGCGCAAGCTGCTTCGACCGTTCCGGCGACCAGCCATATTCGGCATCGGGATTCGCGTCATGATCCTTGAACGGCATCTCGAGCGTCATCGACACCGCGCCGAAGCGCTCGGCAAGCTGGTTCGTCGACATCGACAGGTTGGCGGTGCCGGGCGCGGATTTGGGATAGCCCTTCTCGGTCTGGAAATCGGGCGTGTGCGCCGCGAGACGGCGGCCATAATCGTAGAATTTCTCGCCATGCGCATCCGTCCAGGACGGGATGCCCTCATAGCCCGCGATGAAGTTCGCCGGGATCGCCTCGTCGCCGTGGATGTCCATCGCGACGTCGACGCCGGTCGCGTCCATCGCGTTGCGGACGCACAGCACCTCGGGGCTCTTTTCCGCGCTCGGCGTCGCCCATTCGCGGTTGAGGTTCACCCCGACCGCATTGATGCGCAGATGCCCGCGGTACGTGCCGTCGGGGTTCATGTTTGGCACGACGTGGAACGTCGCCTTTTCCAGCAGCGTCGCGGTCACCGGGTCGGCCGAATCGGTCAGCCGCTCCAGCGCGCCTTCCATCCACCATTCGGTCATCGATTCGCCGGGATGCTGGCGGCCATAGATCCAGACCTGCTTGGGCCCGGTGCCGATCGTGAAGGCATCGATCGCTTGGCCGTCGAGCGACTGACCGAGCTCGCGGTGCGTGACGCCCGGCAGCAGGGCGGTCCGCGCGACCAGTGCCGCATGCATCTCCATGGTGTACGGCGCGAAATAGGCGAACCAGGCGAGGTCGGTCCCGGCGGTGAAGTCGAATTCGAGCACGCCATCGGCGTAGCGCGTCTCGATCATCCGCCACGCCTGCCGATCGGTGCTCGCCCGCGCCTTGTAGCCGGGCCAGCCGAACGGATAGGCCGAACTACCGGCATTGAGGATCCGGTAGGTCAGCGTCCGGCCCGCCGCCCCCGCCACGCGGAAGTAGAACCACTGGAAATAGTCGGAGTCGCGGTCCTTGACGATTTCCAGGTCGATCCGGTCGCCATCGACCCGCACGAGACGGATATTACCGCCATCGAAGGCGGCGTTGATGGCGAGAGGGGTGGTGGCGGCGGTGGCGGTCATCGGGCGATCGTTCATTTCACCTGGATAGTGCGACCGGACTCGCCGGGGAACCCCGCGAACAGCGCGCTGGCGAGCTTTTCGGCCTGGATCTGGCTCGTCGCATCGGGCTTTCTCGCGTCGGCGAAGGTCTGCGCACGCCCCTCCCAGACCGGCGACTGGTCGAGCGACCGCTTGATCGTCACCGCCATCTCGGTGACCAGGATCGCATCGCGGCCGCCCCCGCCAATCGGGAAGCCGACGCCGCCGCCAAGCCCCACACCGCCGCCGCCCCGGCCACCGCTGAAGCCACCGCCGCCGATCCCGACGCTGAACGGCGACCGCTTGGGCGGCCCCGCCTGCGTGGTACGCGTAAAGGCGACGGTCGCGATCAGCATCGGCTTGGCACCCGGCGCGGGCGGGTTGTACCCGACCTTGATCAGCTGCCCCTGCACGGCGGCGGCATAGCTCTTGAACTCGAGGCTCGCCGGCGCGCCCGCAGTCAGCGGCTGGACCGCGATCGTGCCGCGGTCGAGCGGCTCGCCGAGGTGATAGCGCAAGACCTCGGTCGGCGGCAGCGACGGACCGGTCGCGCAGGCCGTGAGGGATGCGCCCGCCAGCGCGAGAACCATGATCGAACGAACCGCCATCGGGACTTCCTTAGAATGTTGCGCTACAGTAACGCTTGGACCAGCCGGGAGGGTTCCCGGCCGGAACGAGTGCGTCTGTTGCTTGACTTGGACACACCCCGCCATTAGGCGATCCCGTCTTTCCGCACACCTAGATTTGAAAAGAAGCGAATCGATCATGAAGATCCGCAATTCCCTGAAGTCGCTCAAGGATCGTCACCGCGATAACCGCGTGATCCGTCGTCGTGGCCGTACCTACGTCATCAACAAGACCAACCGTCGCTTCAAGGCACGCCAGGGCTAAACCCCTGAAGACCAGCGTCATTTTTGACGTCGGTCGTGTCCTGTACGATTGGGATCCCCGGATCCTGTACGAGCGCCTGATCGATGACGATCGGGCGCTCGACGCGTTCCTGCGCGATGTTGTCACGATCGATTGGCATTTCCAGCATGATGCTGGCCGCGACTTCGCCGACACCTCGGCGGAGCTCGCCGCGTTGCATCCGCAGCATGCCGACCTGATCGCCGCCTGGGGCCCGCGCTTCAGCGAGAGTATCGGCCCGGCGATTGCAGGAATGCACGAGCTCGTCCGCGATCTCGACGCAGCCGACGTACCGCTGTTCGCGATCACGAATTTCAGCCACGAATTCTGGCCGCCGTTTCGCGCCCGCGAATCAGCGATGTTCGATCGCTTCCGCGACATCGTCGTGTCGGGCGACGAGAAGATCGTGAAGCCCGACCCCGCCATCTATCGGCTCGCGCTCGATCGATTCGGCGTGCGGGCGGACGAGACGGTGTTCGTCGACGACAATCCGGCTAATATCGCCGCCGCACGCGCGCTAGAGATCGAATCGGTGCTCTTCACCGATGCCGCCAGCTTCCGCTCGCGACTCGTCGAGCTTGGCCTGCCGATTGCCGCTACGGGCGAAACGCCCCCGCGCTGAACCGTGCGCGCACGACGATGCGCGCCCGTATTTCCCATAGAAACGCCCGAAGACCGCGCATCGGATGTGCCGCGTCAGGACCGATCGTGTCGCCTGATATGGCAACCCACTCCGACGCCGCTGGCCAGCCGGAGAGTCACCTCGCCGCGCACGCGCCTACGACGAACCGCCTCCTTCCCGGGGCGGACAGAAGGAACATCACGACAACTGGTGGAAATGGTTGAGGAATGTTCATCATTTCTACGCTATAGAGAGGGTCACGGGATTGGGGTTTTTCGGGAATTTCGATGTACGATGAACAGGGCGCACGGCGAGATCGTCGTGCCATTCTAAAGAACGGTCTTGTATTGGCCGGTGCACTTGCAGTTCCGAGTGCGGTATCTGCAACGCAACGTCTTACGGCACGCGATTTGAAGCCGATGACTCAGCCACCATTGCCGCGTTCGCCGGCGATGCCGATTTCGTCGTCGCGCGTCGTGCGCCCTGAATTGCTGCGCCAGGCGATGGCCGCGCTGGGTCGCAACGGCAGCCGGATCCCGCATCATGACCGGATCGCGATCGCCGACTTCACCGCGTCGTCGTCGCAGCCGCGGTTCCACTTCGTCGACCTCGCCAGCGGCCGCAGCACGTCGCTGCTCGTGTCGCACGGGAGCGGTTCGGACCCGGCGCATACCGGCTATCTCGAGCGTTTCTCGAACGCGTTCGGCTCGAATGCGTCGTCGGAAGGCGCCTTCGTGACCGACGATTATTATGTCGGCAAACATGGTCGGTCGCAGCGGCTGATCGGGCTGGATCGCACCAACAACAACGCACTCGGTCGGGCGATCGTCGTCCATTCGGCCTGGTATGCGAACAAGGACATGATCGCGTCGCACGGCATGCTCGGCCGCAGCCAGGGCTGCTTCGCGGTCGGCGAAAAGGATCTCGACCAGGTGTTTGCACGCCTGGGTCAGGGTCGGATGATCTTCGCCGCGAAGGTCTAAGAGGCGCGTGCCGGTTGGTGAATCGCGCGGCGTACGCCGCCGATCGCCCCGGACCATAACAGCGCGGGCAGCCCGGCATAGCCAAGCCCGAGATGCGCCGGCCGTGCGGCAAGCAGGTCGGCGACCCCGAGCGTCCCCGCACGCAGGCCGGCCCGCCCGACACCGCGCCAGCGCCGCGCGGTTTCCCACCGGATCAGCCGGCGATCCTCCCCCGAACAGCGATGCCGTGCGAGAAACTCGGTCTGGATCGCCCCCAGTGCGCTGCCCAGCGCCATCAACGCAGCATGATCGCGCACCGGACGCCGTGCCAGGATGTGCGCCACGATCAGCGCCGCGATCGGGTGCGCCTGTTCGCCGAACAGATCGGCATGCCGCTCGGCCAGGATCGCCGTCGCCACAGTCTCCATCCGCTCGGTGAACCGTTTCGAGACCCCGCCCGCGTGCACGCGGTACACCATCAGCGGCTCGTCGAGGCGTGCGATCGCGCCAAACCGGCGGATCCGTTGATACAGGTCGAAATCCTCCGCATAGACCCGCTCGGGCCGCATGAACGGATCGAGCCGCCGCGCCGCGTCGCCCCGGATCATGACGGATGACCAGATCAGCGGGTTCTCGATTCCTGTCAGCCAGTCGATGAGCATCGGCGTGGTAATCGCGGCATGGTCGGACGGCCTGATCAGCCCGTCGACGAGTAGGTCCGCCGCCGTGCCGAGCAGCACGGTCGCCGGGTTCGCCTCCAGATACGCGACCTGGCGGGCAAAGCGGTCGGGGCGGCACAGATCATCGGCATCAAGCGCGGCGATATAGCGGCCTCGCGCTGCAGCGACCCCGGCGTTGCGCGCCAGCACCGGGCCACCATTGACCGGCATCGCCACCAGCTTGACGCGCGGATCGGACCAGCCCGCAACGCAGGCGCGGGTCGCGTCGGTCGAGCAGTCGTCGACGACGATCACCTCGAAATCGATGAAAGACTGCGCGGCGAGGCTGTCGAGCGTGGCGGGCAACAAGGCTGCGCCATTATACACCGGCATGACGACGCTGATGACCGGATCGGGCCTTGGGCGGACGGCACGCGTCATCGAGGGGGAGCACTCGGCATCCCCCTCCCCTTGCACGGTCAGGCTTTAACGGGCGATTACGTAGAGTTACGCGGCCCGCCGCTCAGCGCGCCCTTCGCTCAGCCCTTCGCGATCCAGGCATCGCCGATCTCGCGCAGCATATCGAGCGGTACGCGACCATAAGCGAGCACCGCCGCATGATAGGCCTTGAGGTCGAACGCATTGCCCATCTTCGCCTTGGCGCGCTCGCGGATATCGACGAACACCGAATGGCCAAGCTTGTAGCTCGCCGCCTGCCCGGGATTGACGCAATAGCGCTCGACCTCGCGCGTCGCGAAGCCCTCCGCCTCGCCTTCCGCGTCGATGAAATGGCGGATCGCCTGTTCGCGGGTCCAGCGCAGGTGATGGATGCCCGTATCGACGACACAGCGGTTCGCGCGGAACAGCTGGAACTTCAGATAGCCGAGCCGCCCGAGCGGATCGTCGTCATACATACCGATCTCGTCCGCGAGCTGTTCCGCATAGAGCGCCCAGCCCTCGCCATAGCCCGAAAAGCTCGTCATCTTGCGGATCAGCGGCAGCCGCGTGTTCGAAAGCGCAAGCCCGCTCTCCATCTGATGCCCCGGCAGCCCCTCGTGATAGACCGTCGTCGCGAGGCAGAATTTGGGCCAGTCGGCGCTGTCCTTCAGGTTGAAATAGACCAGACCCGGCCGCGAGCCGTCGATCGCCGGCGGCTGCGCGAACGCAGCGGCCGCACCGGCCTCGGTCTGCGCGGGCACGCGGCGCACCTCGAACCCGTAAGGCGGCATCCGCTCGAACACGCCCGGCAGCTTCGCGCGGATTGCCGCCAGCCGCTCGTTGCAATAGGCGATCGCCTCGCGCTTGCCCGCATCGGTGTTGGGATAGAGCTGGTCGGGATTCTTGTAGAGCGCGGCCATCCGTGCGCCGATGCTCCCCTTGCTGTACCCCTGTTTGCGCAACAGCGTGTCGAGCTGCGCCGACAGCATCTTCGCCTGGTCGAGCCCAAACCTGTGCACCTCGTCGGGTGACAAATTGGTCGTCGTCGTTCCGTGCAACGCGGCGGGATAGAAGGCGGCGCCCTCCTTCAGCTTCCACACGCCCGCATCATGCGTGGCCGTCCGGCGGAGGTCGCGGGTCGCCGCGATCTGCCGGTCGAGCGCGGGCAGCACCGCCGCGTCATAGATCCGCGCGGCATCGCGGCCATAGCTTTCGCCCAGCCCCTTGGCCGCCGCGCGCCGGATGAGACTCTGCACGACCAGCGCCTCGCTTGCGGGCTGGCGCGTCTTGGTCATCTGGTCGAGCGCGAGGTCGAGGATGAAGTCGGGGGCGACGACGCCGACGCCCGCGTCATGCCGCATGCGCGCGGTGTTCGCGTCGATCTGTCCGGCAAATGCCTGGAGCCGCTGCAGATAGGCGTCGGCGTCGCCCTTCGTCTCAATCCGGTGCTTGGTGTCGAGGAAATCGGGCACCGACTGATACGCACCCGACAGCTGCGACACGACATAGGGGCTGGGGCCATAGGACGTGCCGCCGAAATCGAACGCCTGCACCGCCGCCGCCGACCGCCGCGTATAGATCACGCAGTCGAGGTCGATCCGCTCCGCCGGCGACAGCCCGGCGCGGTCGATCGCTGCAAGTTGCGCCAGCTCGACCCTGGTCTGCACCTTCGCCGCGGCGATCCCCGCCGCCGACTGGTCCGACAGCTTCGCGCGCAGATCGGCATTGGCGCCGGTGTCGAGCCCGAGCGAGGTCGCACTCTCGGGACTGCGCCGCAACTGCGCCTGGACGAGCTGGTCGAACAGTCGCGACAGCGGCGTCGCGGGCGCCTCGGCCGCCTGCGCGAGCGCCGGTACCAGCGACGCCGCGCCGCCCAGCATCGTGCCGGCGAGCACCGCACGGCGATGGATCTTCAAACTCATCCCACTCTCCGAAATGCAAACGGCCCGCCTTCCACCGGGAAGACGGGCCGTTCTTCGTCACGTCATGATGCCAGAGGCGATCAAGCGGTGCGCGTTCCCGACAGCGGGAAGCTGCCGAAGGCGCCTGCACCGACGGTGCCGGTCATCGTGTCGCCATCGACGGTCGCCTTGCAGTCGAGCGTCATCGGCATCGGCACGGTCATCGCCTGCTTCCAGCTCAGCGTGTCGCCATCGACCTCGCCGGTCACATCCATGCCGCCCATCGCACCCGACACCGCGCCCGAAAAGCTGGTGTCCGCGCTGTTCACGGTCAGCGTCATCTTCTGATCGCCGAGCGGCGACTTCACGACGCAATCCCAGCTGCCATCGACATTTGCCATGCTATTCTCTCCTTCGATTACTTGGCCTTGGCCGCAAGCGGCGTCACCGGAACCACCGGCAGCCCCGCGACCGAAGCCGCGCTCACGACCTCGACCGGCAACCCCAGGCTGTCAAGCTGCGGCTTGACCGTCTTGGCATCGCCGACGACCACCCAGGTGAATTTCTTCACGTCGATCACCCCCGCGATCGCGGTGTTCAGCTGCGGCAAGGTCAGCGCGCCGTAGCGTCGCGTGATCGTCGCGTAATAATCGTCGGGGCGCTTCAACAAATCATTCTGCTGCATCGCGCCGAGCACCGCGCCCGACGTCTCGAAGCTGCCGGGCAACGCGCGAATCCCGCCGTCGATCGCCAGCCCGAATTCGGTCTGGGTCATCGGCTTGGTCGTCACGAACTGCGTCACGTCCTGCTGCAACGCGGTGATCGACGGGCCGGTCTTGTCCGCCTGCACCCCGGCCGAAATGCCATAGGGCGCATCGAACGCAGCCGTCTGGAACCGCCCGCCCGCGCCGTAGGACCAGTGCTTCTCCTCGCGCAGGTCCATATTGATCCGGCTGAGGAAGCTGCCGCCCAGCGCATCGTTCGCGGTGTTGAACACGAGCATGTCGTCGCTGCCCTTCAACCCGGTCCGCTGGCCCGCGAGGATCAGCGATTGCGGGCTGTTGGGCCGGTCGACCAGCACGATCTTCGGCGTCAGCGGCGTGCGCGCCGTCGGGAAGCTCTTGACCCCCGCCGGCCCCTGCGCCGTCCAGTCGCCGAACCCGCGGTCGAGCACCGCCCTGACCTCGGCGAGCGGGCGGTCGCTGACGACGAAGATCTTCGCCTTGTCGGGGCGCAGCCACGCCTGCTGGAACGCGACCAGGTCGGCGCGCGTCAGCGCGGCGACCGCCTTCGGATCACCGCCGCCCTGTGCCTTGCCGTAAGGGGTATCGCCGTTGATCAGCTTCCCGATGACGCGGTTGCCCAGGCCCTGCGGGCTGGTCAGTTCCTGCTGGATGCCGGCCAGCTGCTGGTTGCGGACCCGGCCGACCTCCTCGTCCGCGAAGGCCGGATTGCGCGCGATATCCGCGAACAGCGCGACCGCGGGCGTCAGATTTGCACTCGGCACGCTCATCGACAGCGTCGTCCGGTCGAGCGAGGTGCCCGTCCCGATCGACGCGCCCAGCCGCTCGCGCGCCTCGGCCAGCGCGATCCCGTCGAGCGTCCGCGTCCCCTCGTCCATCACGCTCAGCGTCAGCTGCTGCGTGCCGAGCTTGTCCGCGACATCGGCGGCATAGCCCGCGTCGAAGCTCAGTACCGCCTGCGTGATCGGCACCGCATCGCGCCGCGCATAGACAAGCTCGATCCCGTTCGACAGCCGCGCGCGCTCGACCGCAGGGAAGGCAAGCCCGGTCAGCGTGCCGACCGCGGGAATACCGCCGGCGCGCGTGCCCTTGACCGGCGTCTCGGCCGCAGGCTTCACCGCGACCGCAGGCGGTACGACCGCCTCCTCATATTTGTCGCGCTCGCCGTCGACCACGGTCAGCGTGTAGGCGGGGCGCGTCAGCCAGCGCGTCGCGGCGGCCTTGACGCTCGCCGGCGTCTGCGCCGCGATCGCCGCCAGCTCTTTCTTGTAGTGGCCCGGGTCGTTCGCATAAAGCGCGCCGCCCGCCAGCGCGACCGCCTTGCCGCCGAACCCGCCGACCGATTCATAGCCGCGGATTCGTCCAGCAACCGCCTGGGTCTGGACGCGCTGGATCTCGTCCGCGGTCGGTCCGGTCTTCAGGAAGTCGGCAAGGATCTCGTCTAGCCGCTTCGACACGACTGCGGGGTCGACGCCCGGCCGCACGATCGCGCGGATCGTGAACATGCCGATCTGCGCCATGTCGCTATAGCCGGCGGACACATTGACCGCGAGTTTCTCCTTGCGGACCAGCGCATTGTCGAGCCGCGACGAGGCGAGCCCGCCCAGCACCGTACCGCCGACGTCGAGCGCCGCGGCATCGGGATCGAGCATCCCCGGCACCGCCCAGTTCTTGGTGATCATCACCGCGGCGACACGGTCCTTCATCACCTCGTTCACCGGCGCGGCGAGCGTCGGCACGGTGACGGTCGGCAGGACCGACTTGGGGCCCGTCTTGATATCGCCGAAATATTTCTCGACCAGCGGCTTTGCGGTCGCCGCATCGACATCGCCCGCGAGCACCAGCACCGCATTGTTGGGGCCGTAATGCGAGCGGAACCAGTCCTTCACATCGGCAAGGCTGGCGCGGTCGAGATCCGCCATCGACCCGATCGGGGTGTGGCCATAGGGCGTGTCCGCGGGGAACAGCCCGCCGAACAGCTTGTACTGGACGAGGCCGTATGGCTGGTTGTCGCCCTGGCGCTTCTCGTTCTGGACGACGCCGCGCTGCTCGTCGAGCACGCCCTGCGTGATCGCGCCGGTCAGATGCCCCATGCGGTCGCTCTCGAGGAACAGCGCGCGCTCGAGCGCGGCGGCGGGAACGGTCTCGAAATAATTGGTCCGGTCGAACGAGGTCGTGCCGTTGAAGTCGGTCGCCCCGACCTCCTTCAGCGGCGCGAAGAAATCGCCCGGCGCATTCTCGCTGCCGTTGAACATCAGATGCTCGAAAAGATGCGCAAAGCCCGTGCGGCCCTGCGGCTCGTGCTTCGACCCGACATCATACCAGACCGACACCGCCACGACCGGCGCCTTGCGATCGGTGTGCACGATTACGCGCAACCCGTTCTTCAGCGTGAACTGCTGATAGGGAATATCGACCGAGGTGACGAGCGTGGCGACCGGCGCCGGCTTTGCGACCTGCGCGCCAACCGGCGCGACAAGCGCGGCGGTGGCGACGCCAGCTAGGGCCAAGAGCTTCAACGACATGGATTTTCCCCCGGAATACGACGACTGTTATACCAAGGTATAACAGTGGATCGCCGCCCCGCAAGCTGCCGCCTTCGCGGTTGGCGCGGATCTCGATCGATCCTTGGCGCCACGACCTGCGCCGCCCGCCCGTACCATTGCCGGATCCGCTCCCGTGGCTAGCGCAGCAGCCCCGCAGCGCGGAGCGCACCGTTGATCATGTCACCGACCTGCGATCGGCCCGGACTGTGGCTCCATGGGTGCGGACGCGATGATGCGGGCTTCGGCTTTGCGCGGGTCGCCGCCGCGCGCGCCGATGGGCGCTCGATCAGCCCAAAGAACGCGGCACTGTGCAACGTCGACGAGATCCCCGCCTCCAGCATGTGCGGACCCGGCTGGCCGAGGCCGTCGGCGCCCGTCGTGGCCAGCGGTGTGCCATGGCCCAGCCCGCGGATCCGATACTCCTCGACCGCGGCACGGCCCTGCGCGTCGCGCCAGAGGCGATGGGCATGGCCTTCGACCTGTTCGACCTCGTCGGGTGCGTAGGCGAGACCGTGCACGCCGCGCCACTGTGCGACGATCGCATCGGCATTGGCGGGCACCACGGTCGCATCGGCATCGCCGTGCCAGACCGAAACGCGCGGCACGCGCCCGCCGGCCGGCGCAGCGCCGTCGACCAGCGCGGCCAGCGCGGGATCGGCGGGCAGGCCGCGCCCGCGCATCCGGTCGAGCGCCTGCGACATCGAGGTCGCGGTGCCATAGGGAAGCCCCGCAATGATTGCCCCGGCAGCGAACAGCTCGGGATAGGTGGCGAGCATCACGCCAGCCATCGCGCCGCCGGCCGACAATCCCGTCACATAGATGCGATCGGGATCGATCGCGACGTCGCGGACCATCGTTGCGATCATCGACCGGATCGACTGCGCCTCACCGCCACCGCGGCGAATATCCTCGGCGTCGAACCAGTTGAAGCAGAGATTGCCGTTGTTCGCGCGCTGCTGCTCGGGATAGAGCACGGCGAACCCGTGCCGGTCGGCAAGATCGGACCAGCCCGCCCCCCGGTCATATCCCGTGGCGGTCTGCGTGCAGCCATGGAGAACGACGACCAGCGGCATCCGCCGTTCGGACGTCGCCTCGGGCACATAGGTCAACGCACGCAACGCGCCGGGATTCGCGCCGAACGATTCGAGCGGGCGCAGGCGTGAGCCCTCGCTCTCCGGCTGCTCGGTGAAGTGCGCCGCCGCGGCGCGTTGCGCCTGCGCCAGTTGCGCGAGTGTTTCCGAAAGCCTGGCCATCGATCGTCCCGTCATGCGCGCCCGACGCCTTGACGCCCGGCCCCGTGAATGGTGCAGTGCAGCATATCTTGTGCCGCCCCTGCCCGATCACAAGGGTAAATCGCTGCCGGAGCTCAGCCGTGAGCCCGCGCGAAGGCAGCGGCGTCGGCGACCTGTGCGTCGGTCGGGCGGACGCCGGTGTAGAGCACGAACTGCTCTAGCGCCTGAAGGATCGCGACCTCGGTGCCGGTGATGCAGCGTTTCCCCGCCGCTGCCGCGACGCGCAGGAACGGCGTCTCCGGAGGATATTGCACGACGTCGAACGCGATGGCGCTCGCCGCGATCATCGCCGGCGGAAAGGCGAGCGCGTCCGCATCGGCTCCCGTCATCCCCATCGGTGTGACGTTGATCAGCAGGTCCGCCTGCTCTTCGGTGTGAAGATCCGTGGCCCATGCAAAGCCATAGAGATCGGCGAGCGCACGCCCGGCGGGTTCGTTGCGCGCGACGATCACGCCGTTGCGAAACCCCGTGTCGCGCAATGCCGCGGCGACCGCCTTCGCCATCCCGCCCGACCCGCGCAGCACGAACCGCGTTGCCGGGTCGATATCCGCGATCAGCGCGGCGACCGCGGCATAATCCGTGTTGTGCCCGGTCAGCACGCCATCGTCGTTCACGATCGTGTTGACGCTGTCGATCGCCGCGGCCGAGGGCGCGAGTCCATCGAGCAGCGCGATCACCGCCTCCTTGAACGGCATCGAGATCGCGCAGCCGCGGATGTCCAGCGCCCGGATGCCGCGTACCGCGCCCTCCAGGTCGCGGGTCGAGAACGCCTTGTAGACATAGTCGAGCCCGGTCAGCGCATAGAGCCGATTATGGAACCGGGTCCCGAAATTGCCCGGTCGCGCGGACAAGGACATGCACAAGCGGGTATCGCGCCCGATCAGCGGACGAGCGGATTCCGGGGCTGAGGTCTGTTGGGTCATCGCCATAAAATAGGACGGCGATCCGTCGGGGTCGAGATACAAGCGCGGCGGAACAAGCGCCGCTACCCGGCGTAGAACCGGCGATGCGCGTCGTGACCCTTGCCGAACCGGACGATTTCGATGGCTGGCGCGATGCAGCGCGCGGCCTGCTGGCTGATGACGTGCCCCCCGACGACGTGGTGTGGCAGGTCGGCAGTGCCCCCGCCGACCTGTTCGGGACGGTGCCACCGGATCCTCCTGCAGCATCCGCGCCGCGGGCTGCCTCTACGACCGTCTCGGTCCCGCGCGCGTTCCTCGATCTTGCCCGCAGCGTCATCCTCGGCAGCGATCCGGAGCGGTTCGCGTTGCTCTACACGCTGCTTCACCGCCTGCGCCGCGAACCCAAGCTGATCGAGGATCGGGCCGATCCGCTCGTGCGACGGCTCGACCGGATCGCCAAGGATGTCCGCCGCGACATCCACAAGATGCGCGCCTTCCTGCGCTTCCGCGAGGTCGAGGAGGAGGGCGCGACCCGGTTCGTCGCCTGGTTCGAACCCGATCACCACATCGTCCGCGCCAATGCCGCCTTCTTCGTCAACCGCTTCGCGAGCATGCGCTGGTCGATCCTGACCCCCGAGGTGGCGATCCACTGGGACGGGACGATGCTCAGCGAAGGACCGGGTGCCAAGAAGACCGACGCACCCGAGGGCGACCCGACCGAAGAGGTCTGGAAGACCTATTACGCCAGCACCTTCAACCCCGCGCGCGTCAAGATCGGCGCGATGTTGAAGGAGATGCCCCTCAAATATTGGAAGAACATGCCCGAAACCGATCTCGTCCCCGGCATGATCGCCACCGCACAGGCGCGCGAGAGCGGCATGATCGAGCGCGCCCGCGACGTCGTCGGCGGCAACAGCATGATCGCCTGGGAGGCGCTGCGCGACGAGGCCGCGGGCTGTACCCGCTGCCCGCTCTACAAGCCCGCGACCCAGACCGTGTTCGGCGAGGGACCGATCGACGCGCCGCTGATGTTCGTCGGCGAACAGCCGGGCGACCAGGAGGATCTTGCCGGGCGGCCCTTCGTCGGCCCCGCGGGTCAGATGTTCGATCGCGCGATGGCGGAGGCGGGACTCGACCGCAGCCGCGCCTATGTCACTAACGCGGTAAAGCATTTCAAGTTCGAACAGCGCGGCAAGCGGCGCATCCACGCCAAGCCCGGCGCCGGGGAGATCGAGGCCTGCCGGTGGTGGATCGAGCAAGAGCAGATGCTCGTCGCGCCCAAGGTGACGGTCGCGCTCGGCGCCACCGCAGCCCGCTCGCTGTTCGGCAAGGTGATGACGATCGGCAAGGAACGCGGCCGTGCGCTGCAGCTTCCCGGCGGCGGCGAGGCATGGATCACCGTCCATCCCAGTTACCTGCTGCGCCTGCCGGACAAGGTTCAGGCCGACGAGGAATATGCGCGATTCGTCGAGGATCTGCGTATGGCCGGCGCGCGCCTGGCCTAGGCGAACCGATTGGCCCTTCCCTTCGTGCGCCGCATCGCGCAAATCCCCGCGCCATGTTCGAAAAGATTCTGGCCGTGCTGGCCACCTTCACGATCTGGGTGATCTCGTCCGGCGGCTATGTTGGCATCGCGATCCTCATGGCGATCGAAAGCGCGTGTATTCCGCTTCCATCCGAGATCATCATGCCGTTCGCCGGCTATCTCGTGTCGACCGGCCGGTTCGACCTGTATCTCGCCGCGACAGCGGGCGCGATCGGGTGCAACCTCGGCTCGATCGTGGCCTATGAGGTCGGCAAGCGCGGCGGTCGACCGATGGCCGAGCGCTGGGGTCGCTATGTCCTGATCGGCCCGGGCGAGCTCGATGCAGCAGACCGGTTCTTCGCGCGCTGGGGCAACATGGCGGTGCTGATCGGGCGTCTGCTCCCCGTCATCCGATCGTTCATCGCCTTTCCGGCGGGTGTCGCGCGGATGAAGCTTGTGCCCTTCCACCTCTACACCTTCATCGGCTCCTGGCCGTGGTGCTTCGGGCTTGCCTGGGTCGGCATGAAGCTTGGCGACAAATGGGACAGCGACCCGCGTGTGAAGGCCGCCTTCCACAGCGCGGACCTGCTGATCGGCATCGTCCTGATCGCGCTGGTCGGCTTCTATATCTGGCACCGCGTCCGCGGGCTGAAGCGTCACCCGTAACCACGACGCCGGGCAAGCGCGCAGATCGTCGTCAGACGTCTGCACGCAAACCAGTCGCGGCAGCCTAGGGGAGGACGGGCACCTCGGCTGCGCGCTCCTTGTTTTCGCGGCGCGCTTCGCGAACGCGCTGCCCGAAACATCCGGTTGCGCCGCCAGGGCCGACGGTCGAGCAGCTGCCGATGCTGTTCGCACCGACACCGGTGCCGAGCGTGCCCTGCGCCTTGGCCGCCCAGCTCTCATTTTCGGGCGTTACGGCGAATTCGCGCAACTCCTTGGGGACGCGATATTGCTCCTGCGCGCTGCGACGCACGCAGATGACGATTTCCTCGCCCTGTGCATTGGTCGGGCAGCGCTCGTTGCCGAACAGCGTGAGCACGCCGTTGACCGGGGCGCTGCGCGACACCTCGCCCGGCGCGGAGGCGGGCTTGGCTGCGGGGGCACCGGGCTTGGCCGGTATGGTCGCACCCGACGTCACCGTCTGTGCCGCCACCGGGCCGGCGACCAGCAAGGCCGCCGCCATCATCATCCTCATACGCACCACTCCCATAATCCGTATCTGTTGGCCGACAGGATCGGCGATCGTCGGTGGCCCTAGGCTGAACGCCGCAACGCCACGCGTTTCAGTCCCAACGGCCGGCGCCGCGGTCAGATCCGTTTCGCGGTCGCGATCGCGACCTTGCACCCCAGCCGGATCAGCGCGCTCATCACCGGATAGCCGGGGGTTTCTTCCGCCCCGGCAGCGATCGCGGTCGCCTTGTGCTCCAGCTCCTCGGCCTGGAAATCGAGGATCGCCGCGCTCAGTTCTGGATCGCTGTCGCCCAGCGTGACGAGCTGCTCGGCATAATGCTTGTCGATCTCGGTCTCGACCGCCGCGGTGCAGGCCATCGCGGCACGCGGGCTGATCGCGGCCGTGACCGCGCCGAGCGCGAAACCCGCGACCTTCCAGATCGGCTGCAGCACGGTCGGCCGCACACGCCGCTCGACGATCATCCGGTCGAAGAAGGCGCGGTGGCGCTCCTCCTGCTGCGCCATGTGATGGATCAGGCGCGACGACGGATGCCGGTCGCCCAGCACCGCGAGCTGCCCCGCATAGATGCGGATCGCGCCATATTCGCCGGCCTGGTCGACGCGGACCATCGCCTCGCTCGGATGCTTGCGATCGCCCGGCTTCCAGCCGGTGCCGCGCGGGACGGTCGGGATCGGGGTTGCGGTGGTCATCGTGTCTTCCTCATCAGCACGAAGATGGTGATCGCGCCGCCCAGGGAAAAGATCGCGTTGAACCCGGCGAGCGAAATCCCCGCCAGCGACCACTGCGCCGAATCACAGCGCACCATCGGCGCGTTCATGATCGCGGCGAGCCGTTCGGCCGGCGTCGTGCCCGCCATCGACACCGTCGTGGTGCAGGCGGTGATGCCGTTCCACCAGTGATATTCGACCCCGGCATGGAACAGCCCGATCGCGCCGCTGATCCCGATCAGCAACGCCGCGACGAGCACCAGCGAGGCGCGCAGCGAGCGCTGCGGCACCACGAACGTCGCCGCCGCGAGCAACACCGCCGAATAATGCGGCCAGCGCTGCCAATGGCACATCTCGCATGGATAGAGCCCGCCCAGATATTGCGACCCGAGCGCCCCCAGCAACAGCAGCAGCGGCAGCACGAGCGCGATCGACCGGGCGATCTCCTCGTTCTTGGTCATCCCCAGCCCGCGGCGTACGCTCACTTGACGGGTGCCTTGGTCGCGGCTGCGACCTGCGCGGCGCCGCCGAGCCGGGCGACCGTCTTCAGCGCATAATAGAGCTGGAAGTCCTCGACCCCCTGCTTCTTCAGCGACTCTGGCGTCGCCGAGAAGCGCGGATCGTCCTTCGTATCTTCCTCGAGAACCGCATTGTCGGCCTTCACCTCGTTGATCAGGTGACGACGCAGGTCGGCCTCGCGGAACACCGGGCGCGCCTTGTGATCGGGATCGCTGATCTGCGGCACGCGGATATCGGGTTCGATTCCGCCCTCCTGCACCGACCGACCCGACGGCGTGAAGTAGCGCGCCGTCGTCAGGCGCAACGCGGTCTCGGGACCGAGCTGGAGCACGGTCTGGACCGATCCCTTGCCGAAGGTGCGTTCGCCCATGATCAGCGCGCGGTGATGGTCCTGCAGCGCGCCGGCGACGATCTCGGAGGCCGATGCGGTCCCCGGATCGGTCAGCACGACGACCGGCAGGCCATGCGCATCGTCGCCGGGCTTGGCGTAGTAGCGCTCGATGTCGGTCTTTTCACGACCGCGCTGCGATACGATCTCGCCGTGGTCGAGGAACGCGTCGCTGACCGCGATCGCCTGGGTCAGCAGCCCGCCACCATTCTGACGCAGATCGACGACATAGCCGAGTGGACGATGCCCCAGCGACTTGTCGATCGCCATGATCGCCGCGCGCGTGTCCGCGCCGGTATTCTCGCTGAAGGTGTTGATGTTGATATAACCGACATCGCCGCGGACTTCCCATTTCACCGGCTTCTGGACGATGATCTCGCGCAGCATCGACACGTCGAGCGGCTTGTCGCGACCCGGCCGGACGAGCCCGAGCGTGATCTTGCTGCCGGGCTTACCGCGCATCTGCGCGACCGCCTCGTCGAGCGAATCGCCGTAGATCAGCTTGCCGTTGATATGCGTGATGTAATCGCCCGACTTGACGCCCGCGCGCGCGGCGGGCGAGTCTTCCTGCGGCGTCACGACCTTGATCGCGCCGTCCTCCATCTGCACCGTCAGGCCGAGGCCGCCATAATTGCCCTCGGTCATGATCCGCAGATTCTCGTAATCCAGCGCATCGACATAGCTCGAATGCGGGTCGAGGCTTGCGAGCATGCCCTGGATCGCGCCCTTGATCAGCGTCTTGTCATCGACCTTGTCGACATATTCCGCCTTCACGCGGTTGAAGACGTCGAGAAACTGGTCGAACTCGCGATACGTGTCGGTATCGACCGCCGCCATCGCCGAGGTGGCCAGCGGCACGAGGGTCAGCGCGCCGAGGATGGCGGTAGCGGTAAGGATCGGACGTGGCATCTAAGGTCCTGAAACCGGGGGAAGGCACAGCGTAGCGGTATAGTGCGCGCGGAGCAAAGCCGCGACGGTCTTCGCGGTCTGGCGAATGGACGCCCGACCGGTTCGTCGTTGATTAGCCGATCAATGCGGCCGCGTCGACGGGTCGCCCGCGCCGCCGAAGCTCGACCGTGATCAGCGGATCCTCGCCCCCCGGCGCGGTCCCGATCCGCGATCCGGCGGCGACGTGGACGCCCGGTTTCACCCCGGTGTCGGCAAGCCCGGTCAACAGCGTCGTCCAGCCATCGCCATGATCGAGGATCACGATCCGGCCGTAGCCGCGAAACGCCCGGGCGTAACGGACGATGCCCGCCGCCGGCGCGACCACGCGCGCGTCCGGCGCGACCGCGAAGGTCAGGCCGCGCGATCGCACGCCCACATCGGACACCGCGTCGAAGCCGGTGACGAGCCGACCGCGTACGGGCAGGCGATAGGCACCGCGGACACGGGCCGCGGGGATGCTGCCGGGGGCAAGCGGGCGCGGCACCGGCCCCGCCAGCGCCGCCAGGTCGAGCGCAGTCGCCTCCGCGCTGCCCGACTCGGCGAGGCTGTCGACCAGGTCGCGCGCGCGCTCGCCCAGCGCGATCGCGCGATCGGATTCGCCGATCGCGCCGCGCCCCAGTGCCTGGCTGCGACGGCGATGCGTCGCCTCGAGTTTGGCGAGCGCGACGCGTTGTGCCTCGAGCCGGATCCGTCCGTCACGCAGCGCGCGTGCCGCCTGCGCTGCGCCCGTCTGCAGGCGCCGGGTCCGTTGGAGCGCGGTGCGCACCGCGTCGGCCCGCAGCCGGACCGCAGGCAGGGCGGTGCCCAGAACCGCACGGACATGGACGAGATCGTCGACCGATCCGGGCTGTGCGACCGCGACGATCGTCGGCCGGCGCGCGAGCGATTGCAGCGCCGCCAGCAACCGCGCGATCGGCGACTGGACGACGCCCAGGGCCGCGCGCTGTTCGGTGAGCAGCTGTTCGAGGATCGCGAGGCGGATTCGCGCGGCGGCGATATCGGCGCGGGTCGCGTCGATCCTTGCCGCCATTGCGCGCGCTTCGGCCTTGGCGCGCTCGGCAGCGTCGCGCTCCTGCGACGCGGCGGCGGCCAGACGCTCGGCGCGTATCGCCGCGATCCGCGCGCCGCGTCTCGCCTCGATCAGTCGCTGCTGCGGTGTCGCCGCCGCACTCGCGCGCGGGGTGGCGGCAAGACCAAGGGCGACCGCTGCGAACAGCAACAGCACCGCCGATGACAGGCGCGATGACGCGGTACTCCGCATCGTCAGCCTTCGCGGTGATACGGGTGGTTGGCCAGGATGCTCGTCGCGCGGAAAAGCTGTTCGGCGAGCATCGCCCGCGCGAGCAAATGCGGCCAGGTCGCGCGGCCGAAGGAGACCAGCAGGTCGGCCTCGTCGCGCGCGGCGTCGTCGAAGCCGTCGGCCGCACCGATCATGAACCGGGCCTCGCGCACGCCGTCGTCACGCCACCGCTCGAGCACGCGCGCGAACGCCATGGACGACAGCACGTCGCCCTTTTCATCGAGCAGGATCCGCCGGGTCTGGTCGCCGACCGGGGGAATCCGTCCCCCCGTGTCGGGAAGCTCGGACACCTTGGTCGGCCAGGCGATCCGCTTCAGATAGCGATCGACAAGTTCGGCTTCGGGCGATCGCCCGATCCGGCCGCGGGCGACGATATGCAGCAGCATCGCCCGCGCACCCGGATCAGTCTTGGTCGGACAGGTCGGCGAACGGAGCGGTCGGTGGCGTCGGCGCATCGCCGAACGCCCACATCCGCTCGAGATTGTAGAAGCTGCGGACTTCGGGGCGGAACAGGTGGACGATGATGTCCGTGGCGTCGATCAGGACCCAGTCCGCGGTCGGCAGCCCCTCGATCTTCACCGGACGCTTGAACTCGGCCTTGATACGCTCGGCCAGCTTCTGTGCCATCGAGGCGACCTGGCGGGTCGAACGGCCGCTGGCGATCACCATGTAATCGGCGATGCTCGTCTTGCCCGCGAGCGGGATCGAGATGGTCTCGACCGCCTGGTCGTCGTCGAGCGACGCGAGGATCAGGCGATGCAGCGCCTCAACCTCTTCGGGGTCGGTCGCGCGAGGGGCAGTAGGGGAAGTGGCCAAGTCAGCTCCTGGGTCAGGTTACCGGCCCGGCAACATGCTGGAACCAGTCGGGATTTTCGGCGCGCAGGCCGGTTGCGGAGGTCGGGTCGGGTCGGAAGCGCAACAGCACAAGGGCCGGCAATCTCCACGTCGTCCAGCTCTTCGCATGGTCTGTGCGCCGTTGGAAGCGCCGCAGCCAACCCATCGCGGGGGCCGCGAGGGCGCGCCCGTCATATCCCGGCCGAGCGATTACCGCAATCGGAACCTCGCGGGCGATCGCGCGCCAGTTTTTCCACCGGTGGAAGTCGGCGAGATTGTCCGCGCCCATCAGCCAGATGAAGCGGATCTTCGGATGGCGTCGCCTGAGCTTGCGGATCGTGTCGAGCGTATAGCGGGTGTGCAGCCGGGTCTCGATATCGGTGGCGCGGATCGGGGCGCGCCGCGCCATTCGCCGGGCAGAGGCGATCCGCGCCGCCAGCGGCGCCATGTCGCGCGCCGCCTCTTTCAGCGGATTGCCCGGCGACACGAGCCACCACGCCTCGTCGAGCGCGAGCGCCTCGATCGCCGACAGCGTGATCGCGCGGTGCCCCCGGTGCGCCGGGTTGAACGATCCGCCGAGAATGCCGACGCGGGTCATGGCGTCACGCGCGACGCCGATCGGCCCGACACCTCACCCGCGCACCTGCCCCGTGCCACGCCCGATCCACTTGTAGGTCGTCAGCCCCTCCAGCGCGACCGGGCCGCGCGCGTGGAGCCGCCCGGTGGCGATGCCGATCTCAGCACCCAGCCCGAATTCGCCGCCATCGGCAAACTGGGTCGAGGCGTTCCACAGCACGATCGCGCTGTCGACCTGCGCGAGAAACCGCTCGGCGACGTCCGCATCGGCCGCGACGATCGCATCGGTATGGTGCGACCCGTGCCGCGCGATATGCGCGACCGCGCCGTCCAGTCCGTCGACGATCGCGACCGCGGCGATCGCGTCGAGATATTCGGTATCCCAGTCCGCCGCGTCCGCCGCCGCGATTTCGGGCACGAGCGCGATCGCAGCCGCATCGCCCCGCACGACACAGCCTGTATCGGCCAGATGGCGGATCAGCGACGCCGCGCCAGCATAGCCGCGGTCGATCAGCAGCGTCTCCATCGCGCCGCAAATGCCGGTCCGGCGCATCTTCGCATCGACCACCACCGCCGCCGCCATCGCGGGGTCCGCGGACGCATCGACATAGACATGGTTGATCCCGTCGAGATGCGCGAGCACCGGCACGCGCGCCTCGGCCTGGACGCGCGCGACCAGGCTCTTGCCGCCGCGCGGGATGATCAGGTCGATCGCGCCGTCTGCCTTGAGCATCGCGCCGACCGCCGCGCGGTCGGTGGTCGGGACCAGCTGCACCGCGTCCGCGGGGACCCCGCCCGCGGCCAAGCCCTCGATCAACGCGGCGTGGATCGCGCGATTGCTCGCCACGGCTTCCGATCCGCCGCGCAGGATCGCGGCATTGCCTGCCATTACGCACAACGCCGCGGCGTCGGCGGTCACGTTCGGCCGGCTTTCATAGATGATCCCGATCACGCCGATCGGTACGCGGACCCGGCTGAGGACGAGGCCATTGGGACGTGCGCGCGAATCCATGATGTGGCCGACCGGATCGGCGAGCGCGGCAACCGCGGCGACGCCGTCCGCCATCGCCGAAATCCGTCCGGGATCGAGCCGCAACCGATCGAGCAGCGCCCCCGACAGCCCCGCGGCGGCCGCGCGCGCCATATCCTCACGGTTCGCCGCCTCGATCGCCGCCGCTGCGTCGCGCAGCGCCGCCGCCGCAGACACCAGCGCCGCGGCCTTGCGCGGAGTCGGCAGCGCCGCGAGCACGCCTGATGCGACGCGCGCGCGCGCGCCCATGTCGGCGATCAGGGTTTCAGAGTGCGTCTCGGCGTCGGGAAGGTCGGTCATGCCATCCGACTATCACGCCAAACCGACTCGCGCCAACGCCCGGGCTGCGTTACGCTTGCGTTATGAACGGGGACATGGGGGCAGCGGCGGACATCGCCACGAGGGCATTGGTCGGACGCGCGTTCGAACCATGTGCGGGCGAATCGACCGCAATCGGCAGGGCGCATGCAACGGGCGCGCTCTGTCTCAATTGCGGCACCGCGCTGATCGGCGCGCACTGCCATGCCTGTGGTCAGGCCGCGCATGTCCACCGGTCGCTCGGCGCGATCGGGCATGAGATTGCGCATGGCGTGTTCCATTTCGAGGGCAAGATCTGGCGCACGCTGCCGCTGCTCGTCTTGCATCCCGGCACGCTCACCCGGCGCTACGTCAATGGCGAGCGCGCGCGGTTCGTCTCGCCGCTCGCGCTGTTCCTGTTCACCGTCTTCCTGATGTTCGCGACGATCGGCGTGGTCGGTGGCGAGATAACCGAGCAGATCGCCGCCCCCACGACGCGCGACCGCGCCGAACTCGCGCGCGGTCTGGGCGAGGCCCGTGGCGAGCTTGCCCGCGTCGAGCGGGCGCGCGCGGTCGCGGCGCGCGCGGGTCAATCGACCACCGATCTCGATACGCAGGCGCTCGTCCTGCGCGGCAGCATCCGCGCGCTGACGAGCGCAAGCGGCACGGCCAAGCGTGACACGGACGACTTCACCTTCACCGACGTGAAGAAGACCGGCTGGCCACTGCTCGACCACGGCATCGCCAAGGCGAACGCCAATCCGGGCCTGATGATCTACAAACTTCAGTCGAGCGCGTATAAATATAGCTGGGGGCTGATTCCGCTCTCGGTGCCGTTCATGGCGCTGCTGTTCCTGTGGCGCCGCAAGCACCATCTCTACGACCACGCGATCTTCGTGACCTATTCGCTGGCGTTCATGATGCTGCTGGTGATCGCGCTGATGCTCGGCGGCATGGCGGGACTGGCGAGCGGGTGGATCGTGATGGCGGCGTTGCTCGTCCCGCCGGTCCACATGTTCGCGCAGCTCCGTGGTGCCTATGCGCTCGGCAAGGTTTCGGCGGGATGGCGCACCGTCGCGCTGCTCACCTTCGCGTTTACTGTGCTAATTGCGTTCGTCGTGCTGATCCTGCTGCACGGCCTGACGGAGTAGACGTGGACGCCAGCGGTTGCTCGGCTTCGCCTCAACGAGCCCCTCCCCGCGTCCGGCTTACCCGATCACCGACACGGGTATAAATTCGCCAGCACGCGCGCATAGCCGTCCTTCAACGGCCGCTTCTGATAACTCGCCGGCAAGTCCGACAGGCCGTCGAGCATGTCCATGATCCCCACCGACTCCCCCTCGGGGACGCAGGCGATCGGCGGCTTGCCTGCCGCGGCGCGCGCCGCACGCTCGGCCTTCAACTGCGTCGTCGCGGCCTTCGCCTCGGCCTTCAGCGCGGGAAAATCGGGCGACATCAGCGCCATCGGCCCCTGATCACGCAAAGCATTGGCGCGGGCGAGAAACGTCCCCACGGTCATCGCCGCGGACGCGGGCATCGCCATTCCGCCCACGAGCATTGCGGCGATCACGGCCTTGGGAAGCACATACGACATGGGCGGCCTTTCCGAAGAAAAGACCGCCCATGGAGGCATTTAGCTGACTAGCCGCTGAACCGGATCAGGCACCCAGCGGGGTCGGCGTTCCGAACGGCCCATTGGGTCGCCGGGTCTTGGGGATCGACGTCCCCGCCTTTGGTACGAGGCTCGCCTTCGCACCCGGATCCGGCCGGTCGAGATCTTCGCCAGCGATCAGCTGCTTGATCTCGTCACCCGTCAGCGTCTCATATTCGAGCAGCGCGCCTGCGACCGTGTGGAGCTGGTCGACATGATCGCTCAGCACCTGCTTGGCACGATCGAGACCGCCTTCGACGATCCGCTTGATCTCGTCGTCGATCAGCTGCGCGGTCTGGTTCGACATGCGCGACGGACGGCTCGACGAATAACCGAGGAACGATTCACCCTCGGGCTCGCCATATTCTAGCGGCCCGACCTTGTCCGACATGCCCCAACGCGTGACCATGTCGCGCGCCAGACCCGTGGCGTACTGGATGTCGCCGCTCGCGCCCGATGAGACCTTGTCGTAGCCGAAGATGACTTCCTCGGCGACGCGGCCGCCCATCGACACCGCGAGGTTCGCGTACATCTTGTCGCGGTGATAGCTGTAGCTGTCACGCTCGGGCAGACGCATGACCATGCCCAGCGCACGACCGCGCGGAATGATCGTCGCCTTGTGGATCGGATCCGAGGCAGCCTCGTGCATCGCGACGACGGCATGGCCGGCCTCGTGATACGCGGTCATCCGCTTCTCGTCGTCGGTCATGACCATGGAGCGACGCTCGGCGCCCATCATGACCTTGTCCTTGGCCTCTTCGAACTCGGCCATCGCCACCAGGCGCTTGCCCTTGCGCGCCGCGTGCAGCGCCGCTTCGTTGACGAGGTTGGCGAGATCCGCGCCCGAGAAGCCTGGCGTACCGCGAGCGATGACACGGGCGTCGACGTCGGGCGCCAGCGGCACCTTCTTCATATGCACTTCAAGAATCTTGATCCGGCCCTCGATATCCGGGCGGGGCACGACGACCTGGCGATCGAAGCGGCCCGGACGCAGCAGCGCAGGGTCGAGCACGTCGGGACGGTTGGTCGCGGCGATGATGATGATGCCTTCGTTGGCCTCGAAGCCGTCCATCTCGACCAGCAGCTGGTTCAGCGTCTGCTCGCGCTCGTCATTGCCGTTGCCGAGACCGGCGCCGCGATGACGACCGACCGCATCGATCTCGTCGATGAAGACGATGCACGGCGCGGACTTCTTGGCCTGCTCGAACATGTCGCGCACGCGGCTCGCGCCGACGCCGACGAACATCTCGACGAAATCAGAACCCGAGATCGTGAAGAACGGCACACCAGCCTCGCCAGCGATCGCACGGGCGAGCAGCGTCTTGCCGGTACCCGGCGAGCCGACCAGCAGAGCGCCCTTCGGAATCTTGCCGCCGAGACGGGCGAACTTGGTCGGGTCCTTCAGGAACTCGACGATCTCCTCCAGTTCCTCACGCGCCTCGTCGATGCCCGCAACGTCGGCAAAGGTGACCTTGCCTTCCTTCTGCGTCAGCATCTTCGCGCGGCTCTTGCCGAAGCCCATCGCGCCAGACCCGGAATTCTTCTGCATCTGCTTCAGGACGAAGAACGCGATGCCGAGGAACAGCAGGAACGGCAGCGACTGATAGAGGAGCAGCGCCAGCATCGATGGTCCTTCCTCAGGCTTCGCGCTGATCGCCACGCCCTTTTCGCGCAGCTTGGGAACCAGCGTCGCGTCCTGGATCGGATAGGCCTTGAACTTCTCGCCGCTCGACAACGTACCCGAGATGATGTCGCGCGAGATGTTCACGTCCTTGACGGTGCCCTCGTCGACCTTGTCGAGGAACGCCGAATAGGCGATCGTGTTGCCGCTCGAGGTCGCGGTGCGGCCGTCGAACATGGTCACGAACAGCGCCAGCGCGACGAGAATGCCGACCCATATGAGCAGGCTCTTCATCCACGGGCTGCCATTTTCGGGGCCCTGTGGCTTGTTGCCGCGGTTGTCCCCTCGATTGTCATTGTCGTTCATGGGTGCCGGATACCTTTCGAACCTACAAGATAAGCGCGCGCAGGTTAATGGCAATGGAACAAGCCGCGACTTGGCAGCAATCAATGTGTCCGCGCGGGACGAATCTACACCGAGCGACGCGGCGGCGCGGGGCGGAAGCGCCAGACGCCCGCGCGGGGCGATGCGATCACTCCCGCCTGAGTCGCGCGCTTGCCCGCGATCAACGCATCGAGCAGCCGTTCGATATTGACCGCCGCGCTCCAGTCGCCCTCGATCGTGGCGGCCGCGTCCTGCTCGGCACCGTTGCGGGCGGCGTCCGTGACCGCATCGCGCACCACGCCGATCGCGCGCCGGACCATGCGACGCAACAGCTCGCGCGGCACGTCGCCGACCGTCAGCCGCACCTCGCCCGCAGCGACTTTCGCACGGTCGGCCCAGAGCCATTCGACCGCCGCGCGAACATCGGCATCCGCCTCCGCCAGCGCCGCCGCAGCGCGCGCCAGATTGGGGGTGCCGAGCCATTCGTTCGCGCCGAGCAGCCGGCGAAACCGTGTGCGGTCATGCCGATCATCATGGTTCGACGGGTCGTCGACGAACGGCACCTCGGCGCGGCGGACGATCGCGCGAAGCTCCGCCCGACGCCAGTCGAGCAGTGGCCGGATGACGGGGATGCCCGCGACCTCGGTCCGGGCGCGCACGCCCGCCAGCCCCGCCAGCCCCGATCCGCGTGCGGCGCGCATCAGGAACGTCTCGGCCTGGTCGTCGGCGTGGTGCGCGGTGAGCACGCATCCCGCACCGATCGCGCGCGCATGATCGGCGAGCAGCGCATAGCGGACGGTGCGCGCCTGCGCCTGAATGCTCGCCCCGGTGATCGGCTCGGTCGGTGCCAGCGTCGCGTGGCGGATGCCGAACGTCGCGCAATGCGCCGCCACCATCGCCGATTCGCCCGCGGCTTCGGGGCGCAGACGATGATCGACGCTGGCCACGGTGAAACCGGTCCCGAGCGATTCCTGCGCGAGCGTCAGCATCGCCATGCTGTCGGGTCCGCCCGACACCGCGAGCACGGGCGATGTCAGCCCCGCGCCAAGCCTTGCAACCTCCGCTGCAAAACGCTGGGCCTCCTCGGTGAGGACAGGATCGCTCATCCTGCCGGCCACCACACGCCGCGATGCACGCTTACTTGCATTTGGCGGCGGCGCGTCCGGCAGCGACTTTGGCAGTCATGTCGCGTGAGAGCTTGGCGCCATAGACGTCGTTGAGCTCGTCATACACCTTGCACGCATCGGCGGACTTGTTCAGCTTGGTCAGCGACTGGCCGAGATAATAGAGGCTTTCGGACGCCCGTTCACCATCGGGCATCTTCTTGTAATTGTCGTAGAAGGCCATCGACGCGAGGCTCGGTTTGCCCTCGTCGAGATAGGCGCGGCCAAGCAGATTCTGTGCATAGCTCGCGCGCCGGTCCTTCGGATAGGTCGCGACCACCTTCTTCAGCTGCGTCTGCGCTTCAGAATAGTTCTTCGCCGCCCACAGCCGATAGCCGTAGAGATACTCGTCCTCGGCCGGATTGCCGGTCGACGGCTTCTCGACCGCGTTTGCTGGCCGCGCGGCGGCGGTGGCCCCCGATGGTCGCGCGGGAGGCCCGGCGTCCTCGTCCGGCCCCCCCGTGCCCTCGACGGCCGATCCGGCTGCACCGGGCGCAACGTTCGTCCGGGCGGCCTCGATCAGCTTCATCCGGTCATCGGTCGCGCGCCGATAGGCGTCGAACTGCTCCTGCAGCTGACGGATCTTGTACTCGGTCTGCTCGACCTGTCCAGTCATCGACGCGATCTGCTGTTCGAGCGAGGTCACGCGCTGCGCCAGATCGGCGACCGCGCTGGTGGCGGGCGTGCCGGGACCGGGGCCTGCGGTCGTCTGCGGACCCGTCACTTCGGGCTGCAACAGCTGCCCTGCCCCGCCCGGGAACACCTTGCGCTGAACCGCGCGCATCTCGCTTTCGAGCTTGCCGACACGACCTTCGACGTTCGACTGCGCGGATGCCGCGACGGGCAGCGATGCACCGGCAAGCAGGATGCCGACGATGATGGACTTATGCATGGGCTATACCCCCCGGGGCACTGGATAAGACGAGCGATATAGCTGCAACATCATTCCTGTCGCCAGCCTTAAGGCGTTCCCGATGCATTGCCCGGCGCCCCCTCGGCAGCGGCATCGCCACCGCTCACGGCAGGCGCGCCGTTGAGCCGTGCGGCAATCGCCGGGGCGCCGACGCGGACGTCCTTGATCGCGCGTTCGCCGGTTCCCAGCGGCGGCACGTTCGAGCCGTTGAGCGTGACCGTCAGCTTGTCCGGGCGACCGACATTGATCATCGGATCCTTCGCGTCGCGCGGCACGTCGAACCGGTCGCCGGCCTTCATCGTCCCCAGATACAGCGTCTTGTTGTCGGTATCATAGACACGCATCCACACCTCGTCGGTCGCGGCAAGCGTCACCTGCCCGGTCTCCAGCGCCGGCGCCGCGGGCGCCGCTGCGGGGGAGGCCGGCGTCGGGCTGGGCACTTCGGCGACCGTCGCCACCGATCCCGCCGCAGACCCGGACGTGGTCGCGCCGCCACGGAACAGGTCGGTGCCGTACCAGATGCCGACCAGGATCAGCACGGCCAGCGCGATGCCGAGCGCGATCACCGCCACGCCGCGCGAGGGTACGCGCGACGGATCGGACATTTCATAGGGTTCGTATTCGGGCGTGCGGCGCACGATCTTGCCAAGCTCGGCGCGCACGAGATTGGCCACCCGCACCTCGTCCGCGCCAACCGCGCGCGCATAGGCCTTGGCGAACCCGACCGCATAGGTCGACGACGGCAAGGTCGCGTAATCAGACGCCTCGATCGCCTCGAGATGCCGCAGCGGCACGCGCGTCCGGCCCCCGACATCGGCGATCGTCAGCCCCTGTGCCTCGCGCGTTGCACGCAGGATATCGCCGGCCCGTTCGGGCGAGGCGGGCGGAGGGATCTGCCCGGTTGCGACGTCGTCCATTCTTGTCTCCGATTATGGGCTGTAGCGCGCGCCCATCAAGGCGGGTCATGTTCCAGAGCCAATAACCCATGTCAACGCGAAGGCCCTAGCGAAACCCGCGCGTCAGGCCAGCTCGACACCGTTTTCCGTTGCCCAGTCGGTCAGCACGGCGCGCATGTCGCGCGGCGGGTCGGCGAGCAATGACGACATCTTCGCGGTGATCGCCGCCAGATCGAGCGAGCGCGCCATCGCCTTGATCGGCCCGACCGCGGCCGGCGTGATCGACAGCCGGTCAATCCCGATCCCGGCAAGCGCCATCGCCTCGAGCGGCCGCCCGCCCATCTCCCCGCACACGCCAAGATCGACACCGGCGGCACGCGCGGGCTCGACGAGCCGGGCGAGGAACCGCAGGATCGACGGGCTCAGCCAGTCATAGCGCTCGGCGAGCTTGGGATTGGCGCGGTCGGCGGCAAACAGGAACTGCGTCAGGTCGTTGGTGCCGACCGAGAGGAACTGGATCTTGGGCAGCAGGATGTCGAGCATCTCGGCAAGTGCCGGCACCTCGAGCATCGCGCCGTAGCGGATCGTCGTCGGCAGCTTGCGCCCGCGCCCCGCCAGCCAGCTCCGCTGCGCCTCGAACAGCGCCTTGGCCTCGTCGAACTCCCAGGGCTCGCTGACCATCGGGAACATGACGTTGAGCGTCCGACCGGCGGCCGCCTCCAATAGCGCGCGCGCCTGCACCTTCATCAGCCCGTCGCGTTCGAGCCCCAGCCGCAACGCGCGCCAGCCCATGGCCGGATTTTCCTCATCCGCGGCGGCCTTGTTGAGATAGGGCAGCGCCTTGTCGCCGCCGATATCGACGGTACGGAAGATTACCGGCCGATCGCCCGCCACCTCCAGCACCTCGCGGTACAGCCGCTGCTGGCGCTCGCGCTGCGGCAGCGTCGCGGATACGAGAAACTGGAATTCGGTCCTGAACAGGCCGATCCCGTCCGCGCCGGTGATGTCGAGCGCGGCCGCATCGTCGCGCAATCCGGCATTGACCATCAGCGTCAGCCGGTGGCCATCCTTCGTGATCGGCGGCACGTCGCGCAGCGCCGCGAACGCCGCCCTGCGCTTCTGCCGCAGCGCAAGCCGCGCCTCGAACGCCTCCTCCATCGCCGCGGAGGGCCGCGCGAAGACATTGGCGTCGGCGCTGTCGAGCAGCAGCAGGTCGCCCTCGGCGATCAGCCGCCGGACGTCGCGGACACGGCCGAGCACCGGCACGCCCATCGCCCGCGCGACGATCGTCACGTGCGCGGTGAGCGATCCCTCCTCGAGGATTACGCCCTTCAACCGCCGCTTGTCATATTCGAGCAATTCGGCCGGCCCCAGATTGCGCGCGATCAGGATCGTGTCCTGCCTGAGCCCCATCTGTGCAGCGGTCCCCATCTGGCCCGACACGATCCGCAGCAGGCGGTTCGCCAGATCCTCCAGATCGTGCATCCGGTCGGCGAGCAGCGGATCGTCGATCTGCCGCATCCGCTGGCGGGTGCGCTGCTGGACGCGCTCGATCGCCGCCTCCGCAGTCAGGCCGGAATCGATCGCCTCGTTGATCCGCCGCGCCCAGCCCTCGTCATAGGCGAACATCTTGTAGGTCTCAAGAACCTCCTCATGCTCGCCGCCGACGCCGAACTCGGCCTCGCGCGTCATCCGCTCGATGCCTTCGCGCATCTTGTCGAACGCGGCATAGACCCGGTGCCGCTCGGCATCGGTATCCTCGGCGACGGTATGCTCGATATGGATGCGCGGCTGGTGGAACACGGCAAAGCCCGCGCCCATCCCGTCGACCAGCTTCTGTCCCGGGATCCGCATCGCCGCGGTCGATTGCGGGCGATCCGATCCGCCGCCCGCAGTGTCGATCAGCCCGGCATTGGCGATCAGCTCGCTCAGCACCATCGCGACGGTCTGCAGCGCCTCGATCTCGACGTCCTGATATTTACGCGTTTCGGCATGCTGCACCGCAAGAACGCCGACCGCGCGTTCGCGCCGGATGATCGGCACGCCGGCAAAGCTGTGATAGCGCTCCTCGCCGGTCTCGGGCTTGTAGGCGAAATCGGGATGGCTCGCCGCCTCGTCGAGATTGAGCACCTCGACCTGCTGCGCGATCGTGCCGACCAGCCCCTCGCCCAGCGCCAGCTTGGTGACGTGCACCGCCTCCTGCGCAAGGCCGCGCGTCGCGAACAGCTCGAGCACGCCTTCGCGCAGGAGGTAGATCGAACAGACCTCGCTATCGATCGCCGCGGCGATGATACCGACGACCGAATTGAGCTTGGCTTGCGCGGTCGTGCGCGCGGCCATCACGTCGTGAAGGCTGGTGAGGATCTCGCGGGCGGAGGCGGCGGCCGAAACGGGCATGGGGAGGAGCTACCAGATCAAGCGCTTGGGTGCCACGCAACAAAAGTATTCTTCTGCGCAAGCCCGGTCTATCGTCATTGCTGCGTGCCCTGCCTCAAACGTCGAACAACCCGTCCTGGCTCCCGACCGGCGGATTGAGGCCCAGATGCTTCCAGCCGCCCGCATTCATGCACCGCCCGCGCGCGGTCCGCGCGACGAGGCCGAGCTGAATCAGATAGGGCTCGATCACCTCTTCGATGGTGTCGCGCGGTTCGCTGAGGCCCGCTGCCAGCGTCTCGACCCCGACCGGACCGCCGCGATAGATGTCGGCGATCATCATCAGATAGCGCCGGTCCATCGCGTCGAGCCCCAGCGCATCGACCTCGAGCCGGTTGAGCGCGGCGTCCGCGGTGCGCGCATCGACGATCTCGGCGCCCGCGACGTCGGCAAAGTCGCGAACCCGGCGGAGCAGCCGCCCGGCGATCCGCGGCGTGCCGCGTGCGCGCCGCGCCACCTCCATCGCCCCGTCCTTCGAAATCGCGAGACCGAGCAGTCCGGCCGCACGCGTCACCACCCGCTCGAGCTCGTCGACGGTATAGAATTGCAACCGCACCGGGATGCCGAAGCGATCGCGCAGCGGCGTCGTCAGCAGCCCCTGCCGCGTCGTCGCGCCGACCAAAGTAAAGCGCGGCAGGTCGATCCGCACGCTGCGTGCCGAGGGCCCCTCGCCGATCATCAGGTCGAGCGCACGGTCCTCCATCGCCGGATAGAGCACCTCCTCGACCGCGGGCTGCAACCGGTGGATCTCGTCGATGAACAGCACATCACCATCCTCGAGATTGGTCAGCAGCGCGGCAAGGTCGCCTGACTTCGCGATCACCGGCCCCGAGGTGGCGCGGAACCCCACCCCCATCTCGCGCGCGACGATCTGCGCGAGCGTGGTCTTGCCGAGCCCCGGCGGCCCGAAGAACAGCACATGGTCGAGCGCATCGCCGCGTGCCTTGGCCGCCTGGATGAAGATGCGCAGATTCTCGCGCGCGGCCTTCTGCCCGACGAATTCGTCGAGATTCTTGGGGCGCAGCGCCGCATCCACGTCCTCGGGGCGGCGGGCTGGCGTGAGCAGGCGTTCGGCATCGGTCATCAAGCCCGTTCCCTACCCGTTCACGCCCGCCCCTGTCACCCCGTCGCGCGCGTCTCGCCCGACCGGCCTACCGAATTCACGGGATCAGCCGGTCCGCGCGCAGCTGCGCGAACAGGTCGAAAAACGCATCATCGGTCGGCTGATAGCGCGTAAAGCCCATCCGCCGGCTCTTGCCCATGTCGGTGACGACCTCGATCGGCCGGCCGAGATCGGCATCGGTGTGCCACGGCGAGGCGAGGCGCGTGAGATCGGCCTCAACCAGCCCCTCGCGCTCGGCGATCCGCTGCCACACGACCGCGTCATCGGCCATCTGCTCTTCGAGCGGCACGACCGTCCCGTCGAACGGCGCCGCCTCGATCCCGAACCATTCGGCGATCCGCGACCACATCCAGCTCCAGCGGAACACGTCGCCATTGACGATGTTGAAGTCCTGGTTCGCCGCCTCGGGCGTCGTCGTCGCCCAGACGAGCTGTGCTGCGAGCTGGCGCGCGTCGGTCATGTCGGTCAGCCCGTTCCACTGCGCCGCCGATCCCGGAAAGCGGAACGGCCGCCCGGTCTCGCGGCACAGCGTCGCATAGGCCGCCAGCGTCGTCCCCATGTTCATCGCATTGCCGACCGCCTTGCCGATCACCGTATGCGGACGGTGCACGCTCCAGTTGAAGCCGTCGCGGTCGGCCGCCGCGAACACCTCGTCCTCCTGCGCATAATAGAAATTCTCGACCTCGAGCCGGCCCTGCTCCTCGCGGAACGGCGTCTGCGGCAGCACGCCCTTACCATACGCCTCGAATGGCCCGAGATAATGCTTCAGGCCCGTCACCAGCGCGACATGCCGCACCGACTTTGCAGGACGCAGGCCATCGAGCAGATTGCGGACCATCGCGCCGTTGACTCGGATATTCTCCGCCTCCGTCGCCTGGCGCGACCAGGTCGAGACGAACACCGCGTCGGGTGCCAGATCCTTCAGCGCGGCGGCGGTGCCTGCCGCGTCGGTCAGGTCGGCGGCGACCGGGTGTACGCCGGGCTGGTCGGACGGACGCCGCGCGAGGCCATGGACCGTCCATCCCTGTTCGATTAGCAGCGCCGCCGTCGCGCTGCCGACAATACCGCTCGTGCCAACCACCAATGCCGTCCGGGCCATCGTCATTCTCCGTTTCACTTGAACGCAGTAGCTAGGCATCGCCCGCGACACGTTCTAGACGGCACCATTCGGGGCCCCGGGCACCTTTCGGGACCCAGTGACGTTCAGGGACCCAGTATGACAACCACGCCCCCCGATCACGATCCTGCCCCCGTGACCGACGACTGGCGTGAGGACTGCGCACCGCGCCGGGTGCTCGACCTGTTCGCGACCAAATGGACCAGCATGGTGCTCCACACGCTCGACGCGCGGCACGAGGGCGGCGCGCGCACCGGCGTCCTCCACCGCAGCCTGCCCGGCATTTCGAAGAAGATGCTGACGCAGACGCTGCGCGACATGGAAGGCAGCGGGCTGATCCTGCGCGATGTGCTCGCGACGATGCCGCCCGCGGTCGAATATAGTCTGACGCCGCTCGGCAGGCGGTTCGTCGAGCCGGTCAACCTGCTCTACGACTGGGGCCGCACCAATGCCGATGCGCTCGACGCGTTCGGCCCCGGCCCCGCGCCCCGCCGGTCCGCGAAACGGCCGAAGACCGACTGAGACTAGGGCTTCGACGCCTTGCGCAGCGCCAGCCGGACGAGCGCGTCGAGCGTCGCGCCAGGCCCCAGTTCCTCGTCCGCCGCCGCCACCGCGACGCTCGCCTCGGCAGGGCGGAACCCCAGGTTGAGCATCGCCGACACGGCATCCGCCGACGCGCCCGGCGCCGCATTGACCACCGCGGGCCCGAGGCCGAGCGCGATCCCGCCGACCTTGTCCTTCAATTCCATGACGATGCGCTGGGCGAGCTTCGGCCCGACGCCGTTCGCGCGCGCGACCATCGCCTTGTCGCCGCTGGCGATCGCGCGCGACAGGTCGACGGGTTCAAGCGCGGACAGGATCGCGAGCGCAACCCGCGCGCCGACGCCTTGCACCGCGGTCAGCAACCGGAACCAGTCGCGCTCGTCCGCGCTCGAAAATCCGACGAGCCGCTGGAAATCCTCGCCGACCAGCAGTTCGGTGAAGACGGTGCAGGCCTCGCCGATCGGCCCGAGGGCCGACAGCGTACGCGCCGACGCGCCAACCAGATAGCCGACCCCGCCGACGTCGATCACCGCATGATCGATCCCGGTCGAATCGAGCCGGCCCTTCAGATGGACGATCATGCGCCTACTCCCGTGCGTCGCGACAGCGCCGCCGCGCTCGCGACATGATGCGCGTGCGTGATCGCCACCGCCAGCGCATCGGCGGCGTCGGGGCCGGCGAGTTTCGCGCCGGGCAGCAACACCGCCATCATCGCCTGAATCTGTTTCTTGTCTGCGCCGCCGGTGCCGACGACACCCTTCTTGACGGTCGAGGGGTGATATTCGCCGATATGCAGCCCCGCCCCCGCCGCCGCGAGCAGCACCACCCCGCGCGCCTGCCCCAGCTTCAGCGTCGACTGCGCATTGGTGTTGCCGAGCACCTCCTCGACCGCGGCGCCATCCGGCCGCTCGGCGCGGATCACGTCAAGCAATGCGGAGTAGAGCGCCGTCAGCCGCCGCGGCAGCGCCATCGAGGGATCGGTCCGGATCTGGCCATTGGCGATATGGCTCAGCCGGTTACCGTCCGCACGGATAACGCCCCAGCCCGTGGTGCCGAGGCCGGGGTCGAGTCCTAGAATAATCATAGGTAAGAAAGTGGGTTCACGCGGAGACGCGGAGACGCGGAGGGGGTGCGCATTTTGCGGCCGTCGCGCGTCAGCGTGACCTTCACGCCGTCGGGCTGGCCGATCGGCGATAGGCCGCTGACGCGGAAGACGAACCCGCGCAGGGCAACTCTCCGCGCCTCCGCGTCTCCGCGTGAAAACACCTTCTTCATCTCAACCCCAACGAATCAACCCAGCGTCTCCATGATCTCGTCCGAGATCTCGTAATTGCCCCACACCGTCTGCACGTCGTCGTCATCGTCGAGCGCGTCGATCAGCTTGAACAACGTCGCCGCATCGTCGGCATCGACCGCGACCATCGTCTGCGGCCGCCAGGCGAGCTTCGCACCCTCGGCCTCGCCGAGCTTCGCCTCGAGCGCCTTGGCGACTTCATGCAGGTCGCCCTGTGCGGTCCAGACCTCGTGCCCGTCCTCACTTGACGTGACGTCCTCGGCGCCAGCCTCGAGCGCGGCCTCGAACACCGTGTCGGCATCGCCCGCGCTTGCCGGATAGGAAATCAGCCCGACGCGGTCGAACGCATGGCTCACTGACCCGCCGGCACCTAGGTTACCGCCATTCTTGCCGACCGCAACGCGCACGTTGGTCGCGGTACGGTTGCGGTTGTCGGTCAACGCCTCGATGATCAGCGACACGCCGCCCGGGCCGAAGCCCTCATAGCGGATCTCTTCGTAATTCTCGGCATCGCCGCGGCTCGCCTTGTCGATCGAGCGCTGGATGTTCTCCTTGGGCAGCGACGCCGCCTTGGCCGCATTCACCGCCGCGCGCAGGCGCGGGTTCATGTCGACATCGGGCAGGCCCATCTTGGCCGCAACCGTGATTTCCCGGCTGAGCTTGCTGAACGCCGACGAGCGCTTCTTGTCCTGCGCACCCTTGCGATGCATGATGTTCTTATATTTGGAATGGCCTGCCATCTGTGCCTCTATAGCTAATGCGCCGCTCTTAGGCTCCGGCACCCGATTTCGCCAGAGCATCGATTTTCGCGTCGATCGCGTCGAGCCGCGCGAGCACCAGATGGTCGATCTTGTGATGCACGCGCAAAATGTCGAGCTCGGCGCGCAGATTGGTCTCGTAATCGAGGCTCGCGGCGAGCCGGTCCTTCGCCGATTGCCGATTCTGGCTCATCATGATGATCGGCGCCTGGATCGCCGCGACCGTCGACAGCAGCAGGTTGAGGAAGATGTAGGGATAGGGATCGAACGCCGCGTTGAAATGGGTGAGGATGTCCGAATTGAGGATCATCCAGCCGAGCAGCACCGCAGTGAACGCGATGATGAACCCCCACGACCCGCCGACCGCCGCAACCCGGTCCGAGAGCCGCTCGCCGAACGTCGCGCGTTCGTCGGCCAGGTCGGCGGCGTCGCGACTGACCGTAGTCCCCGCCTCGATCCCCGCGAGCACGCGGCGTTGCTCGTCGTTGAGCTCGCCGGGGGGCTTGCCGAGCAGGCGGTGCGAGAGATCGTCGAGCGGAGAGGATGTAGCCATGGCGAACGGCGTAACCGCGATTGCAGATTAAGCCAGCGCGCAAAACCGCGCTTGCGACGAGACCCGCGAAAGACTCCTTGCCCCGATGCGCCCGCACCTGCCAAACGCGCGGCATGACGGTTAGCGTGAATATGGGCACCGACGGCAATGGTACGGCCGTCGGCGTCGACCTGGAGGAACTTCTCGCCACGCGCCTGCTGGTGCAGGGCAATTCGGGATCGGGAAAATCGCATCTGCTGCGCCGCCTGCTCGAACGGTCGGCGGGGCATGTCCAGCAGATCGTGATTGATCCCGAGGGCGATTTCGTGACGCTCGCGGGCCCGCATGGCCATGTCGTGATCGAGGCGGGCGACTATAGCGAACGCGAGATCGCGCGCATCGCCACCCGCCTGCGCGAACACCGGACGTCCGCTGTGCTCAGCCTCGAGGGACTCGAGGTCGAAGGGCAGATGCGCTGTGCCGCATCGTTCCTCTCCGCGCTGTTCGATGCGCCGCGCGAGCATTGGTATCCGGTGCTGGTGGTCGTCGACGAGGCACAGATGTTCGCGCCCGTCACCGGCGGCGAAGTGTCCGAAGAGGTCCGCCGTGCCTCGCTCGCGGCGATGACCAACCTGATGTGCCGCGGCCGCAAGCGTGGTCTCGCCGGCGTGATCGCGACTCAGCGTCTGGCGAAGCTCGCGAAGAACGTCGCGGCGGAGGCGTCGAACTTCCTGATGGGCCGGACCTTCCTCGACATCGACATGGCGCGCGCCGCCGATCTGCTCGGCATGGAGCGGCGTCAGGCGGAGGCGATCCGCGACCTCCAGCGCGGGACGTTCATGGCGCTCGGCCCCGCGGTCTCGCGCCGCCCCATCACCGTGAAGATCGGCGACGTCGCGACCTCGGCACGCAGCGGCAGCCCCAAGCTGACCCCGCTCCCCAGCGCCGCGCCGATGGACCTGCAGGACCTGCTGTCCGAGCCGGTGGTCGACGCGCCCGAACTCGGCCTGCTCTTCGATTCGCGCCCGCGACGCGTGCCGGCCGAGGAACTGCTCGACGGCATCGCCCGCCCGCCCGAGCCGCGCACCGCCGCGCCCCCGCCGCCCGAGAAGACCGATGACGAGGTCGAGGCGGTCTATGTCGACGTGTTCCGCGCGATTGTTGAGGATCCCGAATCGACGCTGCGCCCGCCCTCGGTGCTGTTCCAGGATTTCCAGGTGCGATGCCGGATGGGCGGCCTCGCCAAGCCGCCGCTCGACCTGCCGGGCTTCGTCCGCCGGCTGAGTTGCGCACGCGCCGGCATCTTCGACATGACCGACGAGGCGTGGACCGCCGCGCTCGATGTCGCCAGCGGCCTGCCCGACGACATGCTCGGCGCGTTCCTGCTGGTCGCGCGCGCCGCGCGTGAGGGCGAACCCTGCCCCTCCGATGCGCGCATCGCCGCGACCTATGGCACCAGCTCGCTCGGCCGCGTGAAGCGCCTGATCGGCTATATCGAAAGCCGCAACCTGATCGTCTGCCGCACAGACCTGGCGGGCAAACGCTCGATCACGATTCCGGGACTCGGCTGGACGACGCTGCCGGCAGAGGCGGCTTAATTAGAACGCGAAAGCGAAGACCAGTCCGGCGACCACGCCGATCTGCACCATGGCGATCATCTGCAGCCGGCCGACGAACGGCTGCTTGCGGGTCTTGTGGCGAAAACGACGGCGCGCCCAGAAGGCGCCGGGGCTGCCACCGAGCGCTGCGAACCAGAGCAAACGGGATTCGGGGATACGCCATGCGCCGCCGCGCGATCGGCGCTTATCCAACGCGAACGCAGCGACCGTGACCGCGTTGATCACCAGAAACAGAAATGACGCCGCAGCGATCGATACGAGCATGGCTCACTGGTACCGCGTCGACGTTGACGCGGCGTCCACCCCGGCGTCGATGACGCATCGCGAGGGAGACACCGCGCAGAGACCGATGGTCAGATCATCCCCAGAGCCTGGAGGTACACCTCGAGGATCGCCTCCTCCTCCTGATATTCTTCCTTCTTCTTCTTGCGGATCGACAGGATCTTGCGGATCGCCTTGGGGTCGTAGCCACGGCCCTTGGCCTCGGCCATCACGTCCTTGATGTCGTCCGCGATACCCTTCTTCTCTTCTTCGAGACGCTCGGCGCGCTCGATCAGCAGGCGCAGTTCGTCCGCTGCGACCGCGCCGCCGCCCATGCCGTGTTGGCGTTCGTCCGTCATGATACTCGTCCCCATTCGCTCGAAACACAGACCCGCATGCGGCGACCGGGGTCCCAAGGACCGCCGATGAATCGCGCCGCTGCAAGTGCGGCGCCGCGTCTAGGCGGTAACCGTTCGCGGCTCAAGCGACCCCGGGTCAGACGACCGCATTCTTGGCGACGCTGGCCTTCATCCGCTCAAGCTGCTCGGGCGTGGCGTCGCCCTGGTGCTGCGCCTTCCACTGCGAATAGGGCATGCCGTACACCACCTCGCGCGCCGCATCCTTGTCGAGACCACCGGCCTCCTCGACCCAGTCGGACAGGCAGTTGCGGCAAAATCCCGCCAGACCCATCAGGTCGATATTCTGCGCATCGTCGCGGTGGCGCAGGTGGCGGATCAGCCGGCGAAAGGCCTGCGCCGCTACGGCATCGTCGAGTGTGTCCAGCGTGTCGCTATCGTGGTTCATTCGTATGCTCCGTAGTTGATCCCACCGAGATAGGGTTTAAGGCCCGTGGCGGCAAAGACCTCCCCCAGGAAACGCAACGCATGACCATGGCCATCGCACCCCGCTCGCGCAAAGTCCGCATCCTCGCGACGCTAGGCCCTGCCAGCAGCACGCCCGAGATGATCGCGACGCTGTTCCGCACCGGCGCCGACGCGTTCCGCATCAACATGAGCCACGGCGACCAGCAGTCAAAGATCGCGGTGATCCAGGCGATTCGCGCGCTGGAGAAGCAATATCGTCGTCCCTCGACGATCCTCGCCGATCTTCAGGGTCCCAAGCTGCGCGTCGGCAAGTTCGACGGCGGCCGCACGGTGCTCGAAACCGGCTCGACCTTCGTGCTCGACCGCGACACGACGCCGGGCGATGCGACCCGCGTCGAGCTGCCGCATGACGAGATCTTCGCCGCGATCGAGCCGGGCGCGCGTCTGCTGCTCGACGACGGCAAGCTGGTGCTGCGCGTCGTCTCGCACAGCCCGCGCGAAATCACGACGCGCGTCGAGGTCGGCGGTGCGCTGTCGAACAACAAGGGGCTGAACGTCCCCGACGTCGTGCTGCCGATGGCCGCGCTGACCGAGAAGGATCGCAGCGATCTCGACTTCGCGGTCGACCAGGGCGTGGACTGGATCGCGCTGTCGTTCGTCCAGCGCCCCGAGGATCTGTGGGAAGCGCGCAAGCTGATCGGCGGCAAGGCCGCGCTGCTCGCAAAGATCGAGAAGCCAGCCGCGATCGAGCGGCTCGAGGAGATCGTCGAGGCGTGCGACGGCGTGATGGTCGCGCGCGGCGATCTCGGCGTTGAAATGCCCCCGCAGGCGGTGCCGCCGCTGCAGAAGCGCATCGTCGAGGTGTCGCGCCGCATGGGCCGCCCGGTGGTGGTCGCGACTCAGATGCTCGAATCGATGATCACCTCACCCTCGCCGACGCGCGCCGAGGTCTCGGACGTCGCGACCGCGGTCTATGACGGTGCCGATGCGATCATGCTCTCGGCGGAAAGCGCCGCGGGCGCATGGCCGGTCGAATCGGTCGCGATGATGGACGCGATCGGCGTGTCGGTCGAGGCCGATCCGGAGCATGGCGACCGCATGCACTTCACCGTGATGAAGCCCGATCCGACGACCGCCGACGCGCTGGCCGAGGCGGCGAAGAACATCGCCGCGACGGTATCCGCGGTCGCGATCATCTGCTTCACCACCTCGGGCTCGACCGCACGGCGGATCGCGCGCGAGCGGCCTTCGGTGCCGCTGCTGGTGCTGACGCCGAGCCAGGACACCGCGCGCCGTCTCGGCCTGTTGTGGGGCACGCATGCGGTCCACACCCGCGACGTCGAGTCGTTCGAGGACATGGTCGCCAAGTCGAAGCGCATGGCGCTGCGCCACGGCATGGCGAAGGCGGGCGACCGCGTGATCGTGCTCGCGGGCGTGCCGTTCCGGACGCCGGGCTCGACCAACGTGCTGCATGTCGTGCGGATCGTCGGCGACGAACTGAAGGGCCACCACTCGCAGGTCTGAGGCGGCTCCCCTCTAGCGCTCCCCCCTAGCGCTCCTCGGCCAAATCCGCGATGGCTGGTAGAAGGACCGGACGGGGGAGCAACCGCATGACGTTACGCGAAAAGATCGGCTGGGGTGCGATGAGCCTGCTCGGGGCGTGCGCGCTCGCGGTGGTCGCGTTCCAGCGCGGCGAGCATGTCAATGCGCTGTGGATCGTCGCCGCGTCGGTCTCGGTCAACCTGATCGCCTATCGCTTCTACGCCCGTTATATCGCGCGCAACGTCATGCAGCTCGATGCGACGCGCCCGACCCCGGCCATCCGCCGCGCGGACGGGCTCGATTATGTCGCGACCGACCGCAACGTCCTGTTCGGTCACCATTTCGCCGCGATCGCCGGCGCCGGACCTCTGGTCGGGCCGGTGCTCGCCGCGCAGATGGGCTATCTCCCCGGCACGCTCTGGATCCTCGCCGGCGTCGTGCTGGCGGGCGCGGTGCAGGACTTCATGATCCTGTTCATCTCGATGCGCCGCGACGGCCGCTCGCTCGGCGAGCTGATCCGCATGGAAATGGGCGCAGTGGCGGGCACGATCGCGCTGATCGGTGCCTTCGCGATCATGGTCATCATCCTCGCGGTGCTCGCGCTGATCGTCGTGCGCGCGCTCGCGGGCAGCCCCTGGGGACTGTTCACCGTCGCGGCGACGATCCCGCTTGCCTTCGCGATGGGGATCTACACGCGCTGGATCCGTCCGGGGCGCATCGGCGAGGTCTCGATCCTCGGCGTCATCGGGCTGCTGCTCGCGATCGTCTATGGCGGCCAGGTCGCCGAATCCGCCTTCTGGGGCCCGGTCTTCACGCTGACCCCGGTCCAGCTGTGCATCCTGATGGTCGGCTATGGCGCGGTCGCGTCGGTGCTGCCCGTCTGGCTGCTGCTCGCGCCGCGCGATTACCTGTCGACCTTCCTCAAGATTGGCGCGATCGTCGCGCTGGCGATCGGCATCGCGGTCGTCGCACCGCCGCTGCGTATGCCCGCGCTCACCAAGTTCATCGACGGCAGCGGTCCGGTCTGGTCGGGCGGGCTGTTCCCGTTTCTGTTCATCACGATCGCCTGTGGTGCAGTCTCTGGCTTCCACGCGCTCATCGCCAGCGGTACCACGCCCAAGCTGATCGCCAGCGAGGCCGATGCACCCTTCATCGGCTATGGCGCGATGCTGATGGAAAGCTTCGTCGCGATCATGGCGCTGGTCGGCGCAACGATCCTCGATCCCGGCATCTACTTCGCGATGAACAGCCCCGCCGCGGTGCTCGGCACCGACGCGGCGTCGGCGGCCGCCGCGGTCACCAACATGGGCTTCGCGATCACGCCCGAGGCGCTGGCGCAGGCCGCCCGCGATGTCGGTGAGACGACGATCATCAGCCGCACCGGCGGCGCCCCGACGCTGGCGGTCGCGATGGCAGAGATCTTCAGCAACCTGATCGGTGGTCAGGCGATGAAGGCGTTCTGGTACCACTTCGCGATCCTGTTCGAGGCGCTGTTCATCCTGACCGCGGTCGATGCCGGCACGCGCGCCGGGCGCTTCATGCTGCAGGACCTGATCGGGCTCGCGGTACCGTCGTTCCGCAATGCCTCGGCGATCGGCCCGGGCATCGTCGCGACCGCGCTGTGCGTCACAGCCTGGGGTTTCTTCCTCTATCAGGGCGTCACCGATCCACTCGGCGGGGTGAACACCTTGTGGCCGCTGTTCGGCATCTCGAACCAGATGCTCGCCGCGGTAGCGCTGATCCTGGCGACGGTCGTGCTGTTCCGGATGAAGCGCCAGCGTTATGCCTGGGTGACGATCCTGCCCGCCGCGTGGCTGTGCCTGTGCACGATCACCGCGGGGCTGCTGAAGCTGTTCTCGAGCGATCCGAAGGTCGGCTTCCTCGCGCATGCGTCCAAGTTCGCGGACGCTGCGGCGCGCGGCGAGATCCTCGCGCCGGCCAAGACGATGGCGGAGATGCAGCGGATCATCTTCAACGACCGGATCGATGCGGCGCTGATCGCGCTGTTCCTTGGCGTCGTCGTGTCGATCCTCGCCTTCGGCATCCGCAGCTGCCGCGCGGCGCTGAAGGTCGATCGCCCGACCGTGACCGAGGTTCCGCCCATGCTGGTCCCGGCCGAATGACGCCGCGCATCCGCCACCTGCTGGCACGCGCGCGGGAGACCGCGCTGATGATGGTCGGCCAGCCCTCCTACGCCGCCTATCTGCGGCACATGGCCGAGCGTCACCCCGGCCATGCGGCGATGGATCCCGCGGCGTTCTTCCGCGACCGCGAACAGGCGCGCTACGGCGGCAAGGGCGGTGGCCGATGCTGCTGAACGACCCGCCACGCTCGATCGTCGCCGCGCTGCGCAGCGCGACCGGCGGCGATCACGACCGCGTCGACGCCGCCTATGGCGACTTCGACCTCGCCGCGCCCGACAGCTACCGCGCCTTCCTCCATGCGCACGCGCGCGCACTTCCCGCAGCGGAGGACGCGCTGGCAGCCGTCCCGGGCCTGCCGCACTTCCGCCCCCGCACGCCCCTCCTCGCCGCCGACCTCGCGGCGCTGGGCGAGACGATGCCTCCACCCCTGCCCTTCACGCTGCCCGCGGGCGACGCGGCGGCTTGGGGCGCGCTCTATGTCGTGGAGGGATCGCGGCTCGGCGGCATCATGCTCGCGCGTACCGTGCCCGACGGGCTGCCGACCGCCTATCTCGGCGCGCGGCATCTGTCGGGCGAATGGCGCGAGCTGCTCGGTGCACTCGACCGCGCCGCGACACTCGCTGGAACAGACACGTGGATCGACGAGGCGATCACCGGCGCGCGCGCGACCTTCGACCTGTATCGCCGCGCTGCCGCCGCGCGCTGAGCCTCAATCCTCGATCGGGGCGGTCATGATCACACGCAGCCCGGGCATGTTGTCCTGCTGCGCGATCGATCCCGACAGTCGTCCGACCACCGCGTTCATCATCCGGCTGCCGAACCCGACGCGCGTGCCGGTCTGACCAACGCCCTTGTCCGCGACGATCAGCCGGATCTGGTTGCGATATTGCTCGAGCGCGATCAGGATCGGCCCGGGCTGTCCGCCATAAGCATATTTGCTGGCATTGATGACGAGCTCGGTCAGGATCAGCCCGACATTGACCGCACGGTCGGTCGGCATCAGCACCGGTGCCAGGTCGAGCCGCATCTGCGCGCCCCATTCCTGCCCCAGCGTCCCCTTCATGTCGCCCGCCAGTTCCTCAAGATAGCGCGCGAGGTCGACCGACTGGACCTGGTCGTCGCGGTACAGGCGCCGATGCACCAGCGCGACCGCAGACAGCCGTGCCTGCGCCTCGGCAAGATGCGCGGTGACGTTGGCGTCGCCCGCCGCCTTGGCCTGCAGTGCGAGAAACGCGGAGACCATCTGCAGGCTGTTCTGCACACGGTGATTGACCTCCTTCATCAGGACGTCCTTCTGCTCGATCAGCACGTCCTTTTCGGCCAGCGTCCGCTGCAATTCGCGGTTGAGCGCGCGCATCCGGTTGCTCGCATAGCTGTCGTGGAACATCCGACGCAGGCGATAGCCGGCCTCGATCTCCTCGAGCGACCAGCGCCGCGATTCGCCGCGCACCTCTTCGGTCCATGACGCGAACGACGTGCGCGGCGTCAGCTGTTCAGCGGGATCGCCCGACGTCGCCTTATGCGGATTGCCTGCCCATTCGATCTCGGTGATCCGCTCGGCGCGGAACCACAACAGCACCGCGCCCTCGTCGATCAGCGGCATCGCAAGCAGCCCGCTTGCCTTCGACCGATAGCGTTCCGCAGGTGGGTAGAGCGTCGACAGCGCATGCGTCGCAACGATGTCGCCTGTCCCGCGGCTGCGGATCCACTCGACCAGGTCCAGTACGTCTCTGTCGTCCGGACACTGGCCGTCGCGCTGCACCGCGCCGTGCTGGACGAGCGCGAAGCCGTCGCTCGCCAGCATCCGGCGCAGGTCGTCGCCGACCGCCGCCGCGGTCCGCTGTGCGCTGCCCTCGGTGGCCATCTTGAGCACGACGACGTCTTCCACCGACCGCAGCCGCAGGCGCTCGCGGTATCCCTCGGCCTCCTCCTTCGCGCGGATCTGTCGGGCGAGGCTGCTCGCCAGCGTGCTCGCGGTCGCGCGGATATCGGGCGCCAGCGTCCGCGGCGTCATGCTGTGGCAGGCGATCATCCCCCACAACAGCCCGTCCTTGACGATCGAGATCGACGCGGACGCCGCGACGCCCATATTGGTCATGTAGCGCAGATGGATCGGCGACACGCTGCGCAGCGCGACGTCGCTCAGGTCGAGCGCCTCGAACCCGGCAGGGCGCAGGATCGCGGGTGTATAGATCGCATGCGGGATCGCGCGCGTCCGGTTACGGACATACAGCGCGCGCGCCTGTTTCGGGATGTCGGTCGCAGGAAAATGATGGTTGAGGAAGCTGTGCAGCGCGGGATCACGATCCTCCGCCATCACGCGTCCCGACTCGTCGTCAAGAAAGCGATAGACCATGACGCGGTCGAACCCGGTCAGCGTCCGGAACGCGACCGCCGCCCGCTCGCACAGCGCCTGGAGACTGCCCGACCGCTCGAACGCGGTCGCCATCGAATCGAGCCAGCCGAGCACGGTCGCGGCGCTCGACGGCGCCGTCGTGGCGGGCTCGAGCTCGACGAGGACGTGTTCCTCGGTCGCATGCAGGACCATGTGGAACTGCTCGCTGGTACCCGCGACCAGCGTGCCGACGGCGGCGCCGATCATGCTGCCGCGCCCCGACCGCTCCGCCAGCAGCGCGGCGACGTCCTGCCCGATCAGCATCGCTAGGTCCGTGCCTAGCCAGTCGGGGGTCAGCCGCGTCTCGATATCGCCCGCGCCCGCAACGACGCGCAGGCTTTCCGCATCGGCGACGAGCAACAGCCCGTGCGGCTGGATCGCGCCGGGAATGTGTATGGGCTCCCGATCGCAGGCCGTAAGGTCCAACGCGGTATCAGTCACAGATGCTGGGCCTTTCCGTCAAGCCGCGACCATGTCGTTTCGCGCGTGGAAAAGCAAATAAGCCAAGGCAGTTACGCCACCGGTGCCATCGCCTCCACGCGCGCATCAGCCCGGTCTGCATAGCGGCGCGCGATCACCGCACAGGCGATCAGCTGGATCTGGTGGAACAGCATCAGCGGCAACAGGATCACACCGACCTGCGCCGCAGGGAACAGCACGCCGGCCATCGGCACCCCCGACGCCAGGCTCTTCTTCGACCCACAGAACAGCAATACGATCGCATCCTCGCGCGGCAATCGCATCAGCCGCGCGATGGTCAGCGTCAGCGCCAGCACGATGGCCAGCAGGGCACAGGAGAGCAGCCCGATCAGGAGCAGGTCGCCGAGCGACACCCGGCTCCACAGGCCCTCGACCACCGCCGCGCCGAACGCGCCATAGACGACGAGCAGGATTGACCCGCGATCGACGATCGTCAGCATCGCCTTGCGCCGCGTCACCCATGCGCCGATCCAGGGCCGCAGCACATGCCCCGCCACGAACGGCACGAGCAGCTGGACGATGATCGTCTCGACGCTTTCGATCGACATCCCGCCGGCATTGCCTGCGTTCCGCATCAGCAGCGCGACCAGCGCGGGGGTGATCAGTATGCCGAGCAGGTTGGAAAAGGATGCGCTGCAGACCGCGGCCGCGACATTGCCGCGCGCGATCGCGGTAAAGGCGATCGACGATTGCACCGTCGAGGGCAGCAGCGTCAGGAACAGCACGCCCGTCGCCATCCGCTCGTCGACGAAGGGCAGCGCGGTCAGCCCGAGCCCGAGCGCGGGAAAGGCGACGAACGTCACCCCCAGCACGGCGAGGTGAAGCGGCCAGTTGCGCAGCCCGTCCCAGATCGCCGCACGCGACAATTTCGCGCCGTGAAGGAAGAACAGCAGGAAGATCGCGACGTCGGCGACATAGCCGACGATCGTCGCCGCCTGTCCCCGCGCCGGCACCAGGCTCGCCAGCACGACGGTGCCGAGCAGCATCAGGATGAACGGCTCGAAGATCGATAGAAAGCGCCGGATCACGGATGCGCGGTCACATAGGCCTCGAGGGTCGCCAGATGCCCGGCGATCGCCTCGTCATCGAGGAAGCTGCCGAGGAAGCTGTTGCGTGCCAGCGTCACGATCTGCCCGCGCGACAAATTGCGCGCGCGCGCGGTCTGGCAGTAGTTCTCGCCGATATAGCCGCCGAAATAGGCCGGGTCGTCCGAATGGATCGTCGCACGCAGGCCGAGATCGAGCATCCTGTCGATCGGATGGTCCTCGATCCGGTCGACGTTGCGCAGCGCGACGTTCGACAGCGGGCACACGGTCAGCGTCATCGCCTCGCGCGCGAGCCGCGCGACCAGCACCGGATCCTCGAGCGCACGATTGCCGTGATCGATCCGGTCGACGCGCAGAATGTCGAGCGCTTCGTGGATATAGGCGGGCGGGCCCTCCTCGCCGGCATGCGCGCACAGCAGCAGCCCGGCTTCCGCCGATGCTTCGAACACGCGCGCGAACTTCGACGGCGGATGCCCCATCTCGGACGAATCGAGCCCGACGCCGATCATCTGGTCGAGCCAGGGCTCGGCCTGTTCGAACGTCCTGAACGCATCCTCCTCGTCGAGATGCCGCAGATAGCTCATGATCAGGCCGATGCTCATCCCGTGCTTCGCCCGCGCCGCATCGATGCCCGCGAACAGGCCGTTGGCGACGACGTCGAACGGGATACCGCGATGCGTGTGCGTCTGCGGATCGAAGAAGATCTCGGCATGCACCACGCCGTCCTGGGCGACCCGGTTGAAATAGGCCAGCGCCAGATCGTGGAAATCCTCCTCGGTCTGCAGCACGGCCGCGCCCGCATAATAGATGTCGAGAAAGGTCTGGAGGTTGGTGAAGCTGTAGGCCGCGCGCACGTCCTCGACGCTTTTGAACGGGATCGCGACCTTGTTGCGCTCGGCGAGCGCGAACATCAGCTCGGGCTCGAGGCTGCCCTCGATATGCAGATGCAGTTCGGCCTTGGGCAGGTTGGTGATGAAGTCGTCTGTCATGCTCGATCCCGTCGTGATGTGCGTCACCGCGCAACCATTCCGCGCGTCACGCACTTTGCGCAAGGTCGAAACCCGTTGCATGACATCGCTGTCACGTTACCGCGGACCGGCTATTGCCGCCTCTTACCGATCACGCGAAGGACCCATCGATGCCCACAGGACTGGTCGCACTGCTCGACGACATTGCCGGGATCACCAAGCTGGCCGCGGCCAGCCTCGACGATATCGGTGCTGCGACCGGCAAGGCGGGCAGCAAGGCGATCGGCGTGGTGGTCGACGATGCCGCGGTCACGCCGCGCTACATGGTCGGGTTCTCGCCCAAGCGCGAATTGCCGATGATCGGCAAGATCGCGCTCGGTTCGTTCCGCAACAAGCTGCTCTTCATCCTGCCCGCCGCCCTCGCGCTCAGTGCGTTCGCACCCTGGGCGCTGACCCCGTTGCTGATGATCGGCGGGACCTATCTCTGCTTCGAGGGTGCGGAAAAGATCCTCGAAGCGCTCGGCGGCGGCCATGCCGAAGCCGAAGCCACCGCCCCGATCGATCCGAAGACGCTCGAGGACCAGAAGGTCTCTGGCGCGATCCGCACCGACTTCATCCTGTCGGCGGAGATCATGGTCATCGCGCTGTCGGACGTCGCCGCCGAACCGATCTGGGAACAGGCGATCGTGCTTGCGCTGGTCGGCGTCGCGATCACGATCCTCGTCTACGGCGTCGTCGCGCTGATCGTGAAGATGGACGATATCGGCCTGCATCTGACCGAGCGGAAAAGCCCCGCGGTCCAGGCGTTCGGACGCGGCCTGGTCAAGGGCATGCCGGTCGTCATGTCGGTGCTGTCAGTGGTCGGCACCGCGGCGATGGTCTGGGTCGGCGGGCAGATCATCGTCCACGGGATCGAGGATTTCGGGCTGACGACGATCCCGCACTTCATCCACGATGCCGCCGCGGGCGCCGCCGCCGCGGTGCCGGTCGCCAAGGGCGTAGTGAACTGGGTGGTCAACGCCGCATTGTCGGGCGTGGTCGGCCTGATCCTCGGCGGCGCGATCGCACTTGGCCTCCACGCGGTGAAGAAGCTCAAGGCGCACTGAGCCACCCCCACCCGTCATCCTGACGAAAGTCAGGACCTAGGGTAACGGGCGCTGACGTTCGTGGCTCTGGGTCCTGACTTTCGTCAGGATGACGGATAGGGTCAGCGCATCCTTATTTCGCCGTCCACTTGTCCATCCAGCCGATCACCTCGCCATACCATTGCAGGCTGTTCTTCGGCTTCAGCACCCAGTGATTCTCGTTCGGGTTGACCAGCAACCGTGACGGAATCCCACGCCGCTGCAACGCGGTGAAGCTCGCCAGCCCCTGCGTATAGGGAATGCGGAAATCCTTTTCGCCGGTGATCACCAGCATCGGCGTCTTCCAGTTGGCGACGAAGTTGACCGGGTTCCATTTCTCGAACGCGGCGGGGTCCTCGTAATAGGTCTTGCCGCCATGCTCCCACTCGTCGAACCACAGCTCCTCGGTCTCGTACGCCATCGCGCGCGCATCGAAGACGCCGTCATGCTGGACGATGCACTTGAACCGGTCGGGCCACTTCCCCTCGATCCAGTTCATCATATAGCCGCCGTACGACGCGCCGAGCGCGCAGGCGCGGTCGCCGTCGAGCCAGCCGAATTTGGCGGTCGCCGCCGCCAGCCCCTTTTGCAGGTCCTCGAGCGGCCAGCCGCCCCAATTGTTGCTGATCGCGTCGGTGAAGGCCTGGCCGTACCCCGTCGACCCGTGAAAATCGACCGCGACCAGCCCGTAGCCCGCACCCGCGAACACTGCCGGGTTCCAGCGATAGGACCAGCTGTTGTTGCTCGACCCCTGCGGTCCGCCGTGCACCATATAGGCGACCGGGACCTTACCCTCGCTGCCATACGGCTTCACCGCATAGCCCCAGACGGTGTCGTCGTTTGCGCCCTTGAAATTGAACCGCGTGACGCTCGGCATGTCGATACCCGCGAGCTTTGCCGCGTTGACCGAGGTCAGCCGCTCCGGCTTCGGCATCCGCGTGCCCTTCACCGCGAGCGCGTAGAAGTCGTCGGGTGCGGTCAGGCTGCTCATCGCGACGACGACGCCCCTGGGCGTCGGCACGACCGCACCGACATGGCCCTCCTGCGTCAGCCGAGTTACCTTGCCCGTCACGGGATCGACCGCGAACACAGGCGTCTCCTGCGTGTCGTCCGCGGTGACGTAGATCCGCTTGCTGTCGGGGCTCCATGCGATCGACGCGACCGAGCGATCCCAGCTCTGCGTCACCGCACGCACTTGGCCGCTGGCGAGATCGCGCGTCATCAGCACCTGTCGATCCGCCTCGAACCCGGCGCGCGCCATCGCGAACCAGGCGAGCGTCCGGCCATCGGGCGACACCGTCGGCAGATTGTCCATGCCGGTGTTCGCCGCCGTCAGGTTGACCGGCGCTGCGGAACCGTCCGCGGGGACCGAGAAGATGTCGAGATTGGTCGAGGTCGCTTCGATCCGCCCCGCCTCGCGCAGTGCGAAATACAGCGTTCTGCCGTCCGCGCTCCACGACACTTCCTCGCCGCCGCCGAACGGCTTTGACGGCGCATCGCCGATCAGGCCGCCCGTCACCGCGACGCCGTCGCCGGCTGCGCCAGCGGCCGTCAGCGGCAGCACGAACAGCTGCGACCGGTCGCCGTTCGACCATGTGTCCCAGTGCCGCACGAACAGCTGGTCGTAGGTCCGCCCCGCCCCGGCATTCGGGTCCTTCTTGACCATGGCGGGCGCAAGGCTCGGTGCGCCGGGCTTGCGGTCGGCCCAGATCACCAGCTTGTCGCCGGTCGGTGCGACCTTGAACCCGCCAAAGCCGCCCTCGAAATTCGTCAGCTTGCGCGGCGTGCCGCCGGCGATCCCGATCGACCAGACCGCGTCGCTGCCGCCCTTGTCCGACTGATAATAGACGGTTGCGCCATCGGCGGAGAATTGCGCGCCGGTCTCGTTCACATCGGTCTCGGCGATCAGCGGCTCGGGCTTCGCACCCTTGCGGGTAAGGTCGAGCCGCCACAGGTCGAACCGCCCGCGATCGGCGGCGAGATCGGTCTCGCGCTGTTCCCAGACCAGCCAGCGGCCGTCCTTCGAAACGGCGGGCGAGGACACGCGCGACAGCTTGACGACATCGTCGATGGTCAGCTGGCGGGCGGTGGCGGGGGCGCTTGCAAGAGCGAGCACGGCGAGGCTTGCGGACAGCAGGATCTTCATGCGCGTCTGCATAGAATGCTTGCACGATCGCGCGCAATCGCCACGTCGTCGGGCACGATGACGCGCAAATCCTCCTTCCCGCCCGTGGCCGCCGACGATGCGCGGCTGCTCGTCCTCGGCAGCCTACCCGGCGACCGTTCGCTTGCCGAAGATCGCTATTATGCGCATCCGCAGAACCAGTTCTGGGCGCTGATGTCGGGCGTCGTGGCGCGCGATCTGGTCGCGCTGGCCTATGACGAGCGGCTGGTCGCGTTGCGTGATGCGGGCGTGGCGCTGTGGGACGTGATCGGGTCGGCGCACCGCGTCGGCAGCACCGACGCCGCGATCCTCGATGCGCAGGACAATGCGGTCGCCGACCTGGTAACGCGCCTTCCGGAACTCCGCGCGATCGCGTTCAACGGCGCCACCGCGTTGAAGCTCGGCCTCAGACAGGGGCTCGGAACGCTCGGCCCGCAGATCGTCGCGCTGCCGTCGAGCAGCGCGCTCCACACGATCGGCCGCGCCGCCAAGCAGCCCGCCTGGGACGCGCTCGCCCCCTTCCTCGCCGTGCCGCGCTAGATCCGCACCGCGCCCGCCGCGCGCACATCGGCGATCGTCGGCCAGCCATTCACCGCCATCAGCAGATCCGCCTCCGCCAGCAGGCACCGCAGCACATGCGCCGCCCCCGCCGCCCCATCGAGCGCGAGGCCATAGGCATAGGGCCGCCCGACGCCGACCGCACGCGCGCCGAGCGCGATCGCCTTCACCACGTCGCTCCCCGACCGGATCCCTGAATCGAACAGCACGGGCACGTCGCCCGCCGCCGCGACCACGTCCGGCAGCATGTCGATCGCCGCGATCCCGCCATTGGCCTGGCGCCCGCCATGGTTCGAACAATAGATCGCATCCGCTCCTGCATCGATCGCGCGGCGTGCGTCGTCGGGATGGCAGATCCCCTTCAGGATCAGCGGCAGCGTAGTGAGCGAGCGCAGCCACGCCATGTCGTCCCAGGTCAGCACCTTGCCGAACACGCCCGCCCATTGCCGCACCGCCGCTGCGCCATCCTCCTCGGGCGGCTTGGCGAGCATCGCGCGAAAGACGGGATCGGAGAAATAGTTCATCAGCACCGCGCCGCGCAGCTGCGGGAAGTTCGCGACGTTCAGGTCACGCGGCCGCCATCCCGTCACCCAGGTGTCGAGCGTGACGACGATCCCCTTATACCCCGCTGCCTCGGCGCGGCGCACCAGGCTCTCGGCCAGCGCCTTGTCCTTTGGTGTATAGAGCTGGAAAAACCCCGGCGTCTCGCCCAGCGCCCCCGCCACGCTTTCGAGCGGATCGTTCGACAGCGTCGACGCCATCAACGGCACCCCCGTCTCGGCCGAGGCACGCGCGGCGGCGAGATCGCCGTGACCGTCCTGCGTGCAGATCCCGATCACCCCGACCGGCGCCATGAAGATCGGGCTCGGCAGCCGCATTCCGAACAGGTCGATCGACAGGTCCCGCCTGCTGCAATCGACCATCATCCGCGGCGTCATGCCCCAGTGGCGGAACGCATGTGCATTGTTGTCCTGCGTAAATTCGTCGCCGCAGCCCCCCTGGACATAGCCCAGCACCGACGGCGGCATCGCCGCGCTCGCGCGCTGTTCGAGCGTCGCGTAATCGACCGGCAGCTTCGGGATCACGCCGCTCAGCCCCGCATTGTAGATCGCGTTCTGGTAATCGCCGTAATGCGGCATCCGCCTACTCCTATCGACGGCGTTAAACCCGTCCTGACGGCGAATGTAGCGCTCACTCGTCGAGCCGCGCCAGAAATTCCTTGGCCTGCGCCAGCGTCGCGTCCCGGTCCGCCGGCTTCATCTTCGCCCAGTTGCGATACGGCATCGCCAGCCGCGGATTGCGATCGAGCTTGTCCTCGTTGCGCACCAGGAAATCCCAGTACAGCGCATTGAACGGACACGCATTCTCCCCGACGCGCTGTTTCACGTCATAGCGACAATGCCCGCAATAATCCGACATCCGGTTGATATACGCGCCCGACGCCGCATAGGGCTTCGACCCCAGCAACCCGCCATCCGCGAACTGGCTCATCCCCAGCGTATTGGGCAGCTCGACCCATTCATACGCATCGGCATAGACCTCCAGATACCATTCATGGACCTGCTTGGGGTCCGCGCCGATCAGCAGCGCGAAATTACCCGTCACCATCAGCCGCTGGATATGATGCGCATAGGCATGGTCGAGCGTCTGCCCGATCGCCTGCGAGAGGCAGTGCATGTCGGTCTCGCCGGTCCAGTAGAAGCCGGGCAAGTCTCGCCTCGCATCCAGGAAGTTGCGCTCGACATACTCCGGCCCCTCGCGCCAGTAGATGCCGCGCATATATTCGCGCCAGCCGATGATCTGGCGGATGAACCCCTCGGCGCAGTTGAGCGGCACGCGCCCCGCCGCATATTCCGCCTCGACCGCACGGCACAGTTCGACCGGATCGAGCAGCCCCGAATTGATATAGGGCGACAGCACCGCGTGCCACAGGAACGGCTGGTCGGTCAGCATCGCATCCTGATAATCCCCGAACCGCGGCAGCGCGTGCTTCAGGAAATGCCGCTGCTGTTTCAGCGCATCGTCGCGGGTCGTCGCGAAGTCGAACGCATCGAGGCTGCCGGGATGCTCGCCGAACCGCGCCGCGACCATCGCGAGCACCGCGGTCGTGATCGCATCGGGGGCAAAGGAGAGCGGGCGCGGCATCAGCAGGTCCGCCTTGGCGGGCTTGCGGTTCTCCGCATCGTAATTCCACTCGCCGCCTTCGGGCTTCTCGCCGTCCATCAGCAACCCGGTGCGGCGGCGCATCTCGCGGTAGAAATACTCCATCCGCAACTGCTTGCGCCCCTCCGCCCAGGCCTCGAACTCGGCATGGCTGGCGAGGAAGCGGTCGTCGGCGCGGATTTCGACCGGCAGGCCGAACAGCGTTTCCCACGCGTCCAGCATCCCCGCAACGCGCCACTCGCCCGCCTCGGTGACGATGATCCGCGCCGGATCATGCCGCTCGATCGCGCGCGCGACCTCGCCGGTAAAGCTGCCGGTCGACTCCGGATCGTCGAGCGTGACGTAGTCGACGGTCCAGCCCGCCTCGCGCAGTGCCTCGGCGTGATGCCGCATCGCCGACAGGATATAGGCGATCTTGCGGCGATGGTGGCGGACATAGGTCGTCTCGTCGGCGACCTCCATCATCAGCACGATCGTCGCCGCCGGGTCGGCCCCGTTCAGCGAGGCGATCTGCAGCGAGAGCTGGTCGCCGAGGATCGGCACGAGCGTGGTTTTCTTGGAGCGCATCGCATCCTACATGGCGGACCATGACCGCTCCTACAAACCCGTTATATCTGGGCCAGAACAGCGCCCTCCCCGCCTCGCCCGAAGAGGCCGTGCTCGATTACGTGCCCAACCCGCGCGTCGGCCGGACCTATCTGGTGCGGTTCGCGGTGCCCGAATTCACCTCGCTCTGCCCGGTTACCGGCCAGCCCGATTTCGCGCATCTCGTCATCGATTATGTCCCCGGCGAGACGATCGTCGAATCCAAGTCGCTCAAGCTGTTTCTCGGCAGCTTTCGCAACCATGCCGGCTTCCACGAGGACTGCACGGTAGGCATAGGCGAGCGGCTGTTCGACGAGATGAAGCCGGTCTGGCTGCGGATCGGCGGCTATTGGTATCCGCGCGGCGGGATCCCGATCGACGTCTTTTGGCAGTCGTCCGCACCCCCCGCAGATCTCTGGCTGCCCGATCAGGGCGTCGCCCCGTATCGTGGGCGTGGCTGACGCCGTCGCCGCATGCGGCGACGTTGATAAAGTTTAACATCAAAGCGTGTGTTGCAGTGCAATATTAATGCAACTTTCATACCTTGTCAGCCGTTGGGGGTGAGCGCGATGCCGGGTTAGCCTGTTATGCGCGCTCAGACAAAGGACAGGGTATGGCGTTACCGGCGGACGGGACCAAGATCACGCGGCTGGCACTCATTGGCAATTTTTTGCCGAGGCGGTGCGGTATCGCGACATATACGACGGACGTGTTCACCGCGATGCGGGCGCGCTTTCCCGAGGTCGCGGTCGACGTCTATGCGATGGATGATCATCCTGGCCTGTACGAGTATCCGCCGGAAGTCGTTGGAACGATCCCCGAAACCGACCTGACCGCTTATCTGGATGCCGCACGCAAGATCGATGCGAGCGGAGCCCAGGCAATCTGGGTTCAGCACGAATACGGCATCTACGGTGGCCCGGCCGGGGACTATCTGCTCGCGCTGCTCGACCGCACGACGCTGCCGGTCGTCGTTGCGTTGCACACGATTCTCGAACGCCCCAATCCCGACGAACGCCGCGTGATGGAGGGCCTGTTGCGCCGTGCCGCCCGCGTCATCGTGATGGCGGAGCGTGGCCGCGACATCCTCCAGCGCGTTTATGGCGCCAGCCCGCGGCAGATCGTGATGATCCCGCACGGCGTGCCCGATCGTGACCTCGTCGAACCCGACACGCTGAAGGCGCAATTCGGCTGGGAAGGTCGCAAGGTCGTGCTGACCTTCGGACTGCTCGCGCCGAACAAGGGCATCGAAACGGTGATCGAGGCGCTGCCCGCGGTCATCGAACGCCATCCCAATCTTCTCTACGTCGTGCTCGGCGCGACGCACCCCAATCTCGTCGCGCATCAGGGCGAGGCGTATCGTGATCGTCTCAAGGCGCTGACCGAAGCCCGTGGCGTGGCGGGCAATGTCGCCTTCATCGACGCGTTCGTCGAACATGACGAGTTGCTGAGCTATCTGCAGGCGGCAGATATCTATGTGACGCCCTACACCAACCCGGCGCAGATCACCTCGGGCACGCTCAGCTACGCCATCGGCGTCGGCAAGCCTGTCATCTCGACCCCGTACGTCCATGCGACCGAGATCCTCGCCGATGGGCATGGCGTCCTTGTCCCGTTCGGTGATGTCGCTGCCTTTGCGCGCGAAATCGACATGCTGCTGTCGAGCGATCGCGACCGCCATCGCCTGGCCGAACGCGCCTATGCGCGCGGTCGTACGATGATCTGGCCACAGCTTGCCGAAACATCGATGGCAGAGATCCGCGCGGTGGTCGCGGCACGCCCTTTTCGTCTGGCAAAACCTTCGCCCCCGTTGAAGCCGCTTGCGCCTGACTTCGCGGCCGTCGAACGGATGAGTGATTCGACGGGCATGCTCCAGCATTCGATCTACTCGATCCCCGATCGCCGGCATGGCTATTGCATCGACGACAATTGCCGTGCGCTCATGCTGATGAGCGCGATGCCGGACATGGACGAGGTCCAGCGTGACAAGTGGACGACGATCTATGCGTCGTTCGTACAATATGCCTGGAACCCGGACGAGCGTCGCTTCCGCAACTTCATGAACTTCGACCGGAGCTGGTGCGAGGACGTCGGGTCCGAGGATTCGAACGGTCGCACCGTCTGGGCGCTCGGCATCACCGCACGCGATGCGCAGTTGGCCAAGCACCGTGACTGGGCGACGGCGATGTATGACTCGACCGCATCCTGTGCGCTCGAGCTCGGCAGCCTGCGCGCGCAGGCCTTTGCGATGCTCGGCGCGGCGGCGATGCTCGAGGCGAGCCCCGGGCATCAGCTCTCGCTGTCGATCCTGGCAAAGTTCCCAGATGTCCATCTGGCACTGCTCGAGAAGACGCGGCGTCCCGAATGGCAGTGGTTCGAGATCGTCCTTGCCTATGACAATGCGCGCCTGCCACAGGCGCTCATCCGTGCGGGCCAGGCGCTCGGCCGCCAGGACCTGATCGATTGCGGTCTGGCAACACTCGAATGGATCGTCGCCAAGCAGACCTCGCCCGAGGGTCGCTTCCGCGCGGTGGGTACGGAAAGCTTCGGACGCTCCTATGAGGATCCGCTGCAGTTCGACCAGCAGCCGCTGGAGGCACAGGCCACCGTCGATGCCTGCATGGCGGCGTTCGAGGCCACCGGCGACCTGCGCTGGCGTGACGAGGCCGAGCGCGCCTATCGCTGGTTCCTGGGCGGGAATGACCTCAATCTGCCGCTCGCGAGCATTGCCGATGGTGGCTGTTTTGATGGATTGATGCCGACGGGATTGAACCGCAACCAAGGTGCAGAGTCGATTTTGGCGCTGCAATTGGCCAATTGTGCGATTTCGGGGGTATCAAACGCAGCCCAAAGCGTGGCAGGAGCCTCGCGCGTCGTCGCATAGCCTCGCTAGCGTCGGCGTCCCAAGGTGGAACGGCACGCGAGGCATAAGCACGATGGACCTGTTTACCCACCAGCTGCGGTTGCACGCTGACCCGTCACGGGTCGTCGTCCGGCCCTTTCATATCGCCTGGGCCGGCAACGCCGGCGCACCCAGTCGTACCGAGCGACTGGTCGGCGAAGTCCTCGAGATGACGAGCGCCGAGGCGCGGATCCAGCTCGAGGTGGTGCTGAAGGATTTCGAGGCGCGGCACTGGCAGACGCGGCGCGTGTTCATGACGCGCTACGACCAGATCGAGGACATGCTCGGGCTCAACGGCGCGGATATCGGTGATGAGAAGCGCCAGCTGATCGGCGCCTATTTCTGCCATGAATACAGCTATGCCGCCGCCGCGCTGATGAACCCCAGCGCGGTGCCGCATTTCGACCAGTCGGGGATGCCGCCGGGCAGCCTGCGCATCCTGATGTCGATGCGCGCGGTCGGCGAAGGTCACATCTCGTCGGTCGCCTTCCGCGAAGGCATCATCACCGACCAGAATCTGATGAAGCTCGCGCCCGAGCCGCCCTTCGCCACCGCGACCGACGCGGTCGGCAGCGGCGAGGACGAGATGCCGCAGGGCCCCGTCACCGTCTATCGTCACCGCGACAGCACGCTCAGCGGCACTGTGATCTTCCCGATCACCCAGGCGCAGTCGAAGGGGCTGGAGGATCTGCGCATCGTCCGCTTCCAGCACGACAATGGCGACTATGAATGGATCGGCACCTACACCGCTTATAACGGTTCGGTCATCCAATCCGAGCTGATGCGGACACGCGATTTCCGCGCGTTCGATCTCGTCCCGATGACTGGCCCCGCCGCGCGCAACAAGGGCATGGCGCTGTTCCCGCGCAAGGTGAACGGCCAGTATATGATGATCGGCCGGCAGGACGGCGAAAACCTGTTCCTGCTGAAGTCGGACACGCTGACCGACTGGGACGACGGCGAGAAGATCCTGACGCCGCTCTATCCGTGGGAGCTCGTCCAGATCGGCAATTGCGGCCCGCCGATCGAACTCGACGAGGGCTGGTTGCTGCTCACGCACGGCGTCGGCGCGATGCGCAAATATTCGATCGGTGCGGTGCTGCTCGACAAGGACGACCCGTCGAAGGTGATCGGCCGCACGCAGCAGCCGATTCTCGCCGCCAAGGATCAGGACCGCGAGGGCTATGTCCCCAACGTCGTCTACAGCTGCGGCGCGCTGCGCCACGGCGATGCGCTGTTCCTGCCTTACGGGATCGCCGACAGCTCGATCGGCTTCGCCTTCGTCAAGATCACGGACATGCTCGCCGCGATGAAGTGAGGCTACCCCGCACCCCAACCACCACCCCGGCCTCCGCCGGGGTGGTGCGAAATACCTCGGCGCACGCGTGTATCCTGTTCTCCCGCGAAGGCGGGAGCCCAGTCTGGGTCCCCGCCTTCGCGGGGAAACACTCTTTACTGCGACGCCGCCATCGTCCGCCGGTACATCACCCAGGTCAGCAGCGCGAACAGCAGGGTTCCGCCGACCAGCGCGATGGGCACGAACCCCTCCCCGACCAGCGCCAGCGGCGTCTCCTGGTTGGTGAGATAGACGATCCCGGCAAACCCCACGCCCCACAGCGACTCGCCGACGATCATCCCCGTCGCGGTCAGCACGCCCATCCGCCTGGCAAGCTCGGGATCGCGCGCGCGGTCGGCCCAGCGGTCATAGGCATAGCCGACCACCGCGCCGATCGTGACCGGCAACGTCACCGCCATTGGCAGATACACGCCCAGCCCGACGCCCAGCGGCGGCAACCGCAGTTTGCCCGCCTTGCCCAGCAGTTCGTCGAGCGCGATCACCGCGACCCCGGTCATCGCGCCATAGCCGATCATTGCCCAGTTGAGATTGCCCCCCAGCACGCCCTTGGCGAGCGCCGAGATCAGCGCCGCCTGCGGTGCGGCCAGCGCATTGGGCCCAGCCCCCGGCGCACCCGCAAAGCCAAGCGTGCTGCCGAGCAGGTTGAGTACCGGCGGCACGACGATCGACCCGAACACCACGCCGATCAGCAGCGCGACCTGCTGCTTCCACGGCGTCGCACCGACCAACTGCCCGGTCTTCAGATCCTGGAGATTGTCGTTCGAGATCGTCGCGATGCCGAACACCACGCCGGTCACGATCAGGCCGTAGGCGACCAGCGCCTGCGTCGTCCCCGGCTCGACCGCACGGCCGAACCACGACACCAGCAGGATCGATGCGGCGAGGATGGCGAGGATGCCGATGCCCGATACGGGTGAATTCGACGCGCCGATCAGCCCCGCCATGTACCCGCACACCGCCGCGATCACGAGGCCGATGACCAGGATGAACGCAAGACTCCCTGCGATCAGCCCGATCGCCGACGCCTCGAGCGGCCCGCCCTGGAGGACGGTCCACAGCAGGATCCCGATCGGCACGAGCATCGCCAGCGACGCGATCCCGACGATCCCGATCGGGATGTCGCGCTCCTCGAGTGCCAGCACTTCGCCGCCGCGCTTGGCTGCCGACGCCGCCAGCGCCGATCGCACGCCGCCGACCACGGGCCCTGCGATCTTGAGCAAGGTCCAGATCGCCGCGACGCCGATCACGCCCGCACCGAAGAACCGCACGTCCGACCGGAACACGGTCGTCGCGATCACTTCCGCGGTGCCGGTCACGCTCCCCGCCGAGGTCAGGATCGGCAGCAGAACCCACCAGCCGATCACCACGCCCGTGAACATTGCCATGCCGACCGAGATCCCGACCAGATGCCCCGCGCCCAGCAGCGCGAACGACAGCCCGCCCGAAATTCCGGTCGCACCTGCGCCGACGCGGAACCACGTCGCGGCCTCGGCAGCGACCAGCTTGGTCTGCGTCAGGATCGCGAACCCGGCCGACACCAGCGCGTTGACGACGATGATGCCGAGCCCGCGTGCGCTCTCCTCGCCGCCCTCACGGCTGCCCGCGCCGACCTTGAGCACTTCGGCGGCCGCGCGGCCTTCCGGATAGGGCAGCACCGTGTCGACGACGAGTGCACGGCGCAGCGGCACCGAGAACAGCACGCCGAGCACGCCGCCGAACATCGTGATCGCTGCGGTGGTGAAGAACGGGAACCCCTGCCACCAGCCGATCATGACGAGGCCGGGCAACACGAAGATGATCGCCGCGAGCGTGCCCGCGGCGGACGCGATCGTCTGGACGATGTTGTTCTCGAGGATCGTCGAATCCTTGAACAGCCGCAGCACGGCCATCGAGATCACCGCGGCGGGAATCGACGTCGCGAAGGTCAGCCCGATCTTCAGTCCGAGATACACATTGGCCGCGGTGAACAGCAGCGTGATGATCGCGCCGAGCACGACCCCGCGAAAGGTAAGCTCGCGCATGCTCGTCTCGGGTCCGGTCTCGGATACGCCCCGCGTCGCGTCGGTCATCAGATCGTCCTAACCAGAAACACGTGCCCCGGCGGAGGCCGAAGCCCAGTCGGAACGTCCTCCAACCGGGCCTCGGCCTCCGCCGGGGTCCTAGCCGTCAGGATGCCGCGCTCTTGCCGTGAGCGCAACCGGCCGGATCAGCGCGCCACCATCCGCCGCGCGAAATGCACCGTGACCGCGCGCGTCACGCTCTCCGCAATCCGCTGCCGCCCCTCGTCGCTGTCGAGAAACGCCGCGTCCTGCGGGTTCGAGATATAGCCCGTCTCGAACAGGATCGAGGGCATATCGGGCGCCTTGAGCACCATCAGCGACGCCATGCGGTGGAAGTTCGGCTTGAGCGGCATCAACGGCTTGGCCTCGCGTCCTAGCAACCGCGCGAACGTGGCCGACGCGTTCATCGTCTCGCGCTGCGTCAGGTCGATCAGGATCGACGACACGTCGGCAGGCGCCTCGCCCAGATTCACCCCGGAGATCACATCCGCCTTGTTCTCGCGCGCGGCTAGCCGCGCCGCCTCCTTGTCGGACGCCACCTCGGACAGCGTATAGGCAGTCGCGCCGCTCGCGCCTTCGGATCCGGTACTGTCGCAGTGGACCGATATGAACAGGTCCCCCTTCAACCGCCGTGCGACGCCGTACCGCTCGCGCAGCACAAGGAACCGGTCGTCGCTCCGCGTGAGCGCGACGCGCACCCGACCAGAAGCGAGCAGCGCGTCACGGATCGCCTTGGCGACCTTGAGGGTCACATCTTTCTCGCGCAGTCCGTCGGGGCCGATCGCGCCCGGATCGACGCCGCCATGCCCGGCGTCGATCACGACCAGCGGACGCATGTCGTCGCCCTCGACCCGCGGCAGCGCAATCCCGCGCGCGCGGGGCGGCACCGGGATCGACACTTTGTACCGCGGCGCCGGTCGTGCGGCGAAATGGAACGGGAAGAAATTCAGCGGACCGGCGATACTGGCCTGCGCAAAGGCCGCATCGTCGACGCGGCGCAAGGCCAGCGTCAGTTCGCGTCCCTGCGAATCGAACCCGCCATCGGCGACGATCACCGGCTCGGACAGGTCGAACAGCATCCGCAGCCCGGAGCCGCCGTGCCGGCGCTGCGTGATGCGGGTCACGACACCGCCCGGCCTCACTGGTCCGCCGGGCGTCGCGTTCGCGATATCGACCGCGATCTGCCTTTGTCCGGTCAGGATCTGGCTCGCGCCGCTGCCGACCGGTGCATCGAAGCGGATCACGATCTGCGTCCGGCCGATCGCGATGCTCTGCACGGTCGCCGCCAGCGCCGGAACGCCGGACAGCCAGCCGAGCAGCAGAGCGATGATCGCAACCATCCTGCGTCCATGCCGTGCGACCGCGCTGCCGGTCCAGCGAAAAGCCATTCTACACTCCCTGGATCGGTCGAGCCCGACCGAAACGAGACGCCTACGCCACGCCCCCGCAAGAGGATCTTGCGGAGCAGGGTTAATAGCCTGTTTGCCTTGGTTTTCCCATATCCGTGGCTGCCGGCGCGGCTGCCGGACAAATCGCCGCGCGGAAATACAGCGTGTGAAAATGCCGGGTTTCAAGGCTTGGGACGGCCCCGCGCCGGGCCAGTTGCGGGATCTGCAATGCGGTGCTAGTCCTGCCGTGCACCCGTGCGTCGCTAGAGTTTGCCAGCGACGCGCCGGTCTCAACGCCCGCCTTCGGATCCTCGACGGCGCGGCAATTTCAGGTTGACGCTCGAATGACGCATTCCCCCCGCCCCGCTCACCGATCGGCCTTCGCCGACGGGATCGCGGTCGTGCGGGCGCCGCAGGGTGAGTTCCCGCAGCATGCGCGTCGAGCAGAGGCAGTTTCGCATACCTTCCGCGAGTCCGGGCGTCCGTGTCCGACCGCACCACCATCAAGCGCGCGACGGCTGCCATCAGGCCCGGCGCGCGCGCGGAGAATCTATTATGACAACGCGTATGCTGATCGACGCACGCCACCGGGAAGAAACCCGGATCGCCGTCGTCAAGGGTAACCGGATCGAGGAATTCGATTTCGAAAGCGCCGAGCGCAAGCAGCTCAAGGGTAACATTTACCTCGCCAAGGTCACGCGGGTCGAGCCGTCGCTCCAGGCGGCGTTCATCGATTACGGCGGCAATCGCCACGGCTTCCTCGCGTTCAGCGAGATCCACCCCGATTACTACCAGATCCCCAAGGAAGACCGCGACGCGCTGCTCCGCGAAGAGGCCGAGCATGCCGCCGAGGAGGCCGCCCTGCGCGCCGACTATGACGCGGACGACGAAGAGGGTGACGACGAGGACGATATCGAGCGCTTCGAGGACGATGGCGGGGTAGATCCCGACGTCGCCGAGGAGCTCGAAGGCGGCGAAGAGACCGGCGAGGCCCCGCGTCGCAAGCGCAAGCCGAACGGCGACGAGGCCGCGGTCGAGGATCTGCGCGAGCGTCGCATGAACCTGCGCCGCCGCTACAAGATCCAGGACGTGATCCATCGCCGTCAGGTGCTGCTCGTGCAGGTCGTCAAGGAAGAGCGCGGCAACAAGGGCGCAGCCCTGACCACGTATCTGTCGCTGGCCGGCCGCTACTGCGTGCTGATGCCCAATACCAGCCACGGCGGCGGCATCTCGCGCAAGATCAGCAACGCGGGCGATCGCAAGCGCCTGAAGTCGATCATGGCCGACATGCAGCTGCCGCCGTCGATGGGCTGCATCGTCCGCACCGCCGGGCTGCAGCGCAGCAAGGTCGAGATCAAGCGCGACTTCGATTACCTCGCCCGTCTGTGGGACGGGATCCGCGAAGCGACGCTGAAGGCGTCGGCGCCCGCGCTCGTCTACGGCGACAGCGACCTGATCAAGCGCGCGATCCGCGACATCTACAACAAGGAAATCGAAGAGGTCATCGTCGAGGGCGAGGACGGCTATCGCCAGGCGCGCGAGTTCATGCGCCTGCTGATGCCGACGCACGCCCGGCGCATCAAGCATTACGCCGACCCCGTGCCGCTGTTCCAGCGCGCGGGCGTCGAGGACCAGCTGTCGGCGATGTACCATCCGGTCGTCCAGCTGAAATCGGGCGGCTATCTGGTCATCAACCCGACCGAGGCGCTCGTCTCGATCGACATCAACTCGGGCCGCTCGACGCGCGAACACAGCATCGAGCAGACCGCGACCGCGACCAACCTCGAGGCCGCACAGGAAATCGGCCGCCAGCTGCGCCTGCGCGACATGGCCGGGCTCGTCGTCATCGACTTCATCGACATGGATAACAATTCCAATGTCCGTAAGGTCGAGAAGGCGATGAAGGAGGCGCTGAAGAACGATCGCGCGCGCATCCAGATCGGCCGCATCTCGTCGTTCGGCCTCATGGAAATGAGCCGCCAGCGACTGCGCACCGGCGTGCTGGAAGCATCGACCCGCGCCTGTCCGCATTGCGAGGGCACCGGCCTGGTCCGCACCGCATCGTCGTCGGGCATCTCCGCGCTCCGCCTCATCGAGGACGAGGCCGCCCGCGGCCGTGGTTCGCTGCTGACGCTGCGCGCGAGCCAGGAAGCGGCCGTCTACATCCTCAACCGCAAGCGTGCCGACATCGCCGAGATCGAGGATCGCTACGGCGTGATCGTCGAGATCATCCCCGGCCAGGACGAGGAAGGCGCGCATATGACGGTCGAGGCCAGTGGCCCGCCGCCCGCGCATCCGCCGAAATTCGTCCAGATCATCGAAGAGGACGAGGACGATCTTCCCGAGGAGATCGAGGACGAGATCGAGGAGGACGAGGTCGAGGAGGCCGAGGCCGAGCAGCCGCGTCGTCGTGAGGGGGGCCGCGAAGGCGGTCGTGAGCAGACCGCGCCACGTGAGGGCCGCGATGCCGATGGCGAGGGCGGCAAGAAGCGCCGTCGCCGCCGCGGTCGTCGGGGCCGGGCACGTCCGGGTGAGGACGGCGCCGTCGGTGGTACGAGCGAGGATGGCGCGTTCGAGGACGTCGACAACAATGTCGAGCAGATCGACGAGGGCGTCGGCGAGATCGTCGAAGTCGGCGGTGGCGAGGAGATCGAAGGTACGGCTCCGGCCGAACAGGCCAACGGCGTCGAAGGCGAAGGCCGTCGTCGTCGCGGACGTCGCGGACGTCGCGGTGGTCGGCGCAACGAGCAGGGCGGCGAGCAGACCGGCGCCGAGACGGGCGAGTCGATTGCCGTCAGCAGCATCGACACCGCGGCACTGATCGCCGAGGCGCCCGAGCCGGAGGCATTTGCGCCGGTCGAGACGTCCGGGGCCGAGCCGGTGTTCGAGGAGGCGCCGTCCGCGCCGGTCGCCGAGGCTCCCAAGATGCGTCGTCGCCCGCGCGCCCGTGCGGCCGCCGCGACGATCAACGCTGACCCGGTCGCCGAGACGGCGCCCAAGTCGCGTCGGGGTCGCAAGCCGCGTCCGGTTGAGACGGCCGACGAGACGACCATGGCACCAGAACCGGTCGTATCCGAAGTGTCCGTCACGCCCGAGCCGCAGGAACAGGCCGCTCCCGATCCGGTCGCGGCAGAGCCGGCGCGCAAGCCTGCACGGCGTCGTCGCGAGGCGGTTGCCGATGCGACGATGGACGAGGTCGGCGCCACGCCGGCCGAGACGCTGGAGGCGTCCGCACCTAAGCCCAAGCGCGCGCGTCGCAAGGCGAGCGATACGGCGGTCGAGCCCGCAGCCGTCGAGGAAGCCCCTGCCAAGGTCGCCAAGCCGCGTGGTCGGCCGCGCAAGGCCGCGGTGATCGAGGCCGGCGACGCCGCCCCGACCAGCGAGGTGCTTGCCGCGCCGGTCGAGACCACGCCACCGCAGGTCGAGGTCCAGCCGCAGGACGCCGACGCGCCAGGCACGAACGACGACCCCGATGGCGCGCCGCGCCGCGGCTGGTGGCAGCGCACCTTCGGCTGACGCCAGAGCATAGCCGTTGAGACGGGCGCGATCGAAAGGTCGCGCCTGTTTTCATTTCGGCGCGTTCGGACCCGTTGCCGCGCGGTTCGCGGCTTGGGCCGGGTCCTGTGTTCACCATCGGGCGTCGGACCCGCCCACGTCGTCGCCCCCGCCATTGCTCCCCCGCCGCCGATCGACGATACTGCGCGATATGAAGCGCTTCGTCGCGGCCCTGACCGCCACCCTCCTGCTCTGGGCGCAACCCGCGCAGGCGCAGTCGATCCTCCGCGATGCGGAAACCGAAACGATGTTCGCCGAAATGTCCGGCCCGCTGATCACGGCGGCAGGCCTGTCGCCGCGCGACGTCAAGGTCGTGCTGATCAACGACGATTCGATCAATGCGTTCGTCGCGGGCGGCCAGACCGTCTATGTCCATTCGGGCCTGCTCCAGGCGGCGGACAATGCGAACGAAGTCCAGGGCGTGATCGCGCACGAACTCGGCCACATCGCCGACGGGCATGTCGTGCTCTCCGATCGCGGGACCAAACCCGCGATGGGCATGTACCTGCTCTCGATGGTGCTCGGCCTGGCGGCGATGGCGGCGGGCAGCGGCGAGGCGGGCGCGGGAATCATGGCGGCCGGACAACAGGCCGCGATGGGCAATTACCTCGCGTTCAGCCGCACGCAGGAATCCACCGCGGATGCGAGCGGCGCGAAGTATCTGCGGGAGGCCAACGTCACGGGCCGCGGCATGCTGAGCTTTTTCAAGAAGCTGCAGCAGCAGGAATATCGCTTCGGCACCGCCAATATCGACCCGTTCATGCAGTCGCATCCGCTGTCTGGCGAGCGTGTCTCGGCGCTGACCGCGGATCTCCAGGCGTCGCCCGCCTGGGCGAACAAGCCCGATGCCGCGCTCGAGGAACGCTTCCGCCGCGTGAAGGCCAAGCTTGCCGGCTATGTCCTGCCCGCGCCGCGCACGCTGCAAAGCTATCCGCCGAGCGACCAGTCGATCTACGCACATTACGCCCGAGCCTATGCCTATCATAAATCGGGCTATCCCGACAAAGCCGATGCCGAGGCGAACGCGCTGGTGAAGGCCAAGCCCGACGATCCCTATTTCCTCGAGATCAAGGGCCAGATCCTGCTCGAGGCGGGCAGGCCGGTCGAGTCGCTCGTCCCGCTGCGCGAGGCGACCGAGGGGTCGCGCAACAACCCGCTGATCGCCACGACGTTCGGCCACGCGCTGATCGCGACCGAGGACAAGGCGAATTATCCCGAGGCCACGAAGGTCCTGCGCACTGCGGTCGGCCGCGACGATCAGAACCCGTTCGCCTGGATGCAGCTCGGCACCGTCTACGAGCTGACCGGCGATACCGCGCGCGCGGCGCTCGCCACTGCCGAGCGCGCGAGCATGGGCGGCGACATGCGGACCGCATCGGCCAGCGCGCAATATGCGCTCGCCAACATTCCCGCCAACACCCCCGACTGGATCCGCGCGCAGGATATCGCGATGGCCGCGCAGAACGAGATGGACGACAATCCCAAGCAGTATAAGCGGCGCCGATGAACAAGATGATGTTGCCCGCCATCGCGGCGGTCGGGGCGGTCCTGGGCGGATTCGCGGTGTGGGGCTATGATCGCCAGGGCGGTGGCGTCGCGCGCGCACAGGTCGAGGCGATCGTCCACGATTACATGCTCGCGCATCCCGAGATCCTGCCCGAAGCGATGGAGAAACTGCGCGACCGCGAGTCGGGCAAGACGGTCGCCGCTAATCGCGACGCGATCGTCACGCCGTTCGGCAGCGCCTGGGCGGGCAACCCCAAGGGCGACGTCACGCTCGTCGAATATTTCGATTATAATTGCGGGTATTGCCGCGCGAGCCTGCCGATGATCGCAAAGCTGATCGCCGCAGACCCCAAGGTCCGCGTCGTCTTCCGCGAATTGCCGATCCTCAGCGCGGAAAGCCGCGTCGCTGCCCGCGCGAGCCTCGCGGCCGCCCAACAGGGCAAGTTCGCAGCCTTCCACGACGCGCTCTACGCCGGCGGTCAGGTCAGTGACGCGACGATCGCGGCGGCGGCGGCGAAGGCCGGGGTCGACATCAATCCGGCCGGCTTCACCAAGACCGCCGATGCCGAGATCGGCAAGAACATGGAAACAGCGGCCAAGCTCGGCATGACGGGCACACCAAGCTGGGTAGTCGGCGACCGCATCCTGTCCGGCGCACTGCCGCTCGAGGACCTGCAAAAGGCGGTCGCCGCCGCCCGGGTGAGCTAACGCCCGTCATCCTGACGAAAGTCAGGATCCAGAGCCACAACCGGAACGCGTGTGGCTCTGGATCCTGGGTCGAGCCCAGGATGACGGCAATGGGGGCTGACGGCCTCTATCAATATGTCCCCACCGCCCCCATCTTCCCCTCACTTAAAAGGGGCCCCAATGACCGAACCGATCCTGTCCGTTGCGGGCGTCACGAAGACCTACAAAAGCGGTACCACCGCACTCCACCCCGTCGATCTGGACATCCGCAAGGGCGAGATCTTCGCGCTGCTCGGGCCCAATGGTGCGGGCAAGACCACGCTGATCAGCATCATCTGCGGGATCGTCACGCCCAGCGCAGGAACGATTACCGTCGCGGGCTTCGACGCGATCCACGACTATAAGCAGGCGCGCAGCCGCATCGGTCTGGTCCCGCAGGAGCTGAACGTCGACATGTTCGAGACGGTGCTCGCCACCGTCACCTTCAGCCGCCGCCTGTTCGGTCGCTCGGGCCACAGCGCCTATATCGAACAGGTGCTGCGTGACCTGTCGCTTTGGGACAAGCGCCATGCGAAGATCATGGAATTGTCGGGCGGGATGAAGCGCCGTGTCCTGATCGCCAAGGCGTTGAGCCACGAGCCCGAGATCCTGTTCCTCGACGAACCCACCGCGGGTGTCGACGTCGCGTTGCGCCGCGACATGTGGAAGCTCGTCCACCGCCTGCGCGAGGGCGGCACGACGATCATCCTGACCACGCATTATATCGAGGAGGCCGAGGAGATGGCCGACCGCGTGGGCGTGATCAACAAGGGCAGACTGCTGCTCGTCGACGACAAGGCATCGCTGATGAAACAGCTCGGCAAGCGCGAGCTCGATCTGGCGTTGCAGGAGCCGATGACCGCGATCCCGCCCGAGCTCGCCGAATGGGACGTGTCGCTGCAGGATGACGGCAAGCGCCTGCGCTATGTGTTCGACGCACAGGCGGACCATACCGGCATCCCCTCGCTCCTGCGCAAGCTCGCCGAACTCGGCATCGGCTTCAAGGATCTCGAAACCAGCAAGTCGAGCCTCGAGGACATCTTCGTCGATCTCGTCGGAGAGCGCGCATGAACACCCCCTTCCTCAACTGGCACGGCGTCTGGGCGATCTATCGCTTTGAAATGGCGCGGGCCTTGCGCACGCTGTGGCAGAGCCTCGTCACCCCCGTCCTCACGACGTCGCTCTATTTCATCGTCTTCGGCGGCGCGATCGGCAGCCGGATGCAGGAGGTCGGCGGCGTCGGCTATGGCAGCTTCATCGTCCCCGGCCTTATCATGCTGTCGCTGCTGACGCAGAGTATCGCGAATGCATCGATCGGGATCTACTTCCCCAAATTCACCGGCACGATCTACGAACTGCTCTCCGCGCCCGTGTCCGCGATGGAGATGGTGATCGGCTATGTCGGGGCGGCGACCACCAAGTCGGTGATCATCGGCCTGATCATCCTGGCGACCGCCGCCTGTTTCGTGCCGCTGCATATCGCGCATCCGTTCGCGATGTTCGCGTTCCTGATCCTGACGGCGGTCGCGTTCAGCCTGTTCGGGTTCATCATCGGCGTCTGGGCGAACGGCTTCGAACAGCTGAACTTCGTCCCCGCGCTGCTGATCACGCCACTGACGTTTCTCGGTGGCGCCTTCTACTCAATCGACATGCTGCCCCAGCCCTGGCGCACGCTCAGCCTGGCCAACCCGGTCGTCTATCTGATCAGCGGGTTTCGCTGGAGCTTCTTCGGGCAAGGTGATGTCGCGGTCGGCATCAGCCTCGCGGTGACCGCGGCGTTCCTCGTCGCCTGCCTCATCGTGATCGCGTTGATCTTCAAGACCGGCTGGCGGATGAAGAACTAGGCGCGCCACGCCCCGCGCGCCATTGGCCGCACGACCAGCGCATTGATGTCGATCGCGATGTGGAACGCAATCGCCATCCACACGCTGTTCGTCAGGCCGTAGAGCATGGACAGCGCCACGCCCGACAGCGTCGTCGCGACGACGCCGCGCCATCCCTGATAGCGGTGCACCCCGCCAAAGCATAAGGCGGCGATAATCGTCCCGGCCAGCGCGCTGCCGGACACCAGCGCGATCAGCAGCGGGAGGAACAGGCGGAAGAACAGCTCTTCGCTGACCCCGGCACTGATCGCGAGGGCGATGGCCGGGAGAATGTCCTTGCGCGTCTTCGGCAGGACATCGGGGAAGGTGCCGATCTGGAACGCGCGGCGGCCGCGGCGCCACAAGACATGCGTGATCGCCGCGTTCGCGAGCGTGCCGAGCGCCATGCCGAGGATCAGTGGCGCGATCGGCAGGCGCGGCCAGTCGCCCGGCACCAGCGCGATTGCCGCCGGCTGCGCCGCCGCGAGCGGATTTTGGCCGAGCAGTACGAGGCCAATCAGAGCGGGCAGACCGAACGACACCGCCAACCCGACCGCCCAGGCCGTCATACGCTTTGCAGGGCCGCTCCCTGATCGTGTTGGCAGGCGAGCGCGGAACGTCCGCCCCCGCCACAGGATCGCCAAAACGTAGACGGCGACGATCGCGAGCAGTGTCTGCGCGACCATCACCGCGGCCGGATTAGTCGCGCAACAGGTCGTTGATGCTCGTCTTCGACCGCGTCTGCGCGTCGACGCGCTTGACGATCACGGCGCAGTAAAGCGCGGGCTTGCCGTCCCCGCCGCCGATCGAACCCGGCACGACGACCGCATAGGGCGGCACTTCGCCCTTGAAGACTTCGCCGGTCGCGCGGTCGATGATCTTGGTCGACGCGCCCAGATACACGCCCATCGACAGCACCGCGCCCTCACCGACGCGGACGCCCTCGGCGACCTCGGCACGCGCGCCGATGAATGCGCCGTCGCCGATGATCACGGGGTCGGCCTGAAGCGGCTCGAGCACGCCGCCGATGCCGGCACCGCCCGACAGATGGACGTTCTTGCCGATCTGCGCGCAGGATCCGACGGTCGCCCAGGCGTCGACCATCGTGCCCTCACCGACATAGGCGCCGATATTGACGAAGCTCGGCATCAGGATCGCGCCCTTGGCGATGAAGCTGCCGCGGCGCGCGACCGCGCCGGGAACGACGCGGATGCCGGCCGCGCGGAACTCGGCCTCGCCCCAGCCCGCGAACTTTGACGGCACCTTGTCGAACGCGGGTGCGCCGCCCGATCCGCCGTCGATCACGACATTGTCGTTGAGGCGGAACGACAGCAGCACGGCCTTTTTCAGCCACTGATTGACCTGCCACCCGTCACCGGCGGGCTCCGCAACCCGCGCGGTGCCTGCATCGAGCATCGCCAGCGCGCTGTCGACCGCATCGCGGATCTCGCCCTTCGTCTCCAGACCGAGATTTGCCCGGTCGTCCCAGGCGGCGTCGATGATCGTCTGCAGGTTGCTCATGATGTCTCCAGGATGGTTTCCAGCCACGGCGCGAGCACCGGGGTGGTGAAATCGATATGGTCGCGTTCCGCGCCCGGCGACTGTTCGGACCCGTTGTCGACCCACACCGTCGTCATGCCGATCGCCTTGGCCGGCAGCAGATTGCGGACCATGTCGTCGACGAACAGCGATTGCGCGGGGTCGATGTCGAACGCGGTACAAAAGCCTGCATAGGCCGATGCATGCGGCTTGGGCATCAGGTCCATCGCATGGATGTCGTGGATCGCCTCGAAACTCGCGCCAAGCCCGAGACGGTCGAGGATCTTCAGCGCATAGGGCGTGTCGCCGTTGGTGAAGATCAGCTTGCGCCCGGGCAGCTTGGCGATCGCCGCGACCAGCGGCGCGTCATGCTCCAGCACGTCCATCTCGATGTCATGGACATGGGCGAGGAACGCGTGCGGATCGACGTGATGCTCGGTCATCAACCCCGACAGCGTCGTGCCGTGATTGTGGAAATAGCCCTTCTGCACGCGCCGCGCCTCGTCATGCTCGAGCCCGAGCAGGTCCTGGATAAAGCCGGTCATCCGCGCGTCGACCTGCGAAAACAGATCGGCGCTCGCCGGATAGAGCGTGTTGTCCAGATCGAAGATCCAGTTGCGGACATGGTCAAGTCGAGCAAGCATCGGAGCGAACCTCTAGGCATCGTGGCGCGCAGGGACAAGCCGGCGCGGTGGGATCGAGCAGACCTCTACGCAGCAAATTCGTCGGACACTGGATAAGCTACCGCTCGGTACCTATATCCAATGCATGACACGCTATTCCCTGCTCGATCTCGTCCCCGTCGTCCAAGGCGGCACCGTTTCACAGTCGCTCGCCAATGCGGCCGATCTCGCACGCCATGCCGAGAGCGTCGGATTCCAGCGTTACTGGGTCGCCGAACATCACGGCATGACCGGTATAGCCTCCGCCGCCACTGCGGTCGTGATCGCGCATATCGCCGCCGCGACGCACACAATCCGCGTCGGATCGGGCGGGATCATGCTCCCCAACCACGCCCCGCTGGTGATCGCCGAGCAGTTCGGGACGCTCGACGCGCTGTTCCCCGGCCGGATCGACCTTGGCCTCGGCCGCGCGCCCGGTTCGGACCAGCGGGTGGCCCGCGCGATGCGCCGCACGCTCGAAACCGACGCCAACGCCTTCCCGCAGGACGTGATGGAGCTGCAGAGCTATTTCGCCAATGACGGCCAGACCGGGATCGTCGCGACGCCGGGCGCGGGCGCGGATGTCGAGATGTGGATTCTCGGCTCTAGCACCTTCGGTGCGCAGCTCGCCGCCGCACTCGGCCTGCCATATGCCTTTGCGTCGCATTTTGCGCCCGATGCGCTCGATGCGGCCCTCGCCATCTATCGTCGGGATTTCCGCCCCTCGGCACGGCTGGCAAAGCCCCACGTCATGGCGGGCTTCAACATCTTCGCGGCCGATACAGATGCCGAGGCCGAACTGCTCGCCAGTTCGCAGCAGCAGTCGTTCGTCGCGCTCCGTACCGGTAATCCGCGTCAGTTGCCGCCGCCGGCCGCGGGCTATCGCGAATCGCTTGGCGCGCAGGGCAACCAGATTCTCGACCATGTCCTGCAATGCTCGGCCGTGGGCAGCCCGGCCAAGGTCGCGCGCGGGATCGCTGCGTTCGTCGAGCGTACCGGCGTCGACGAGGTGATGGTGACGAGTGCGATCTACGATCACGAAGCGCGCAAGCGGAGCCTGTCGATCACCGCCGACGTGATGCAGGAGTTGAAGATCGCGGCCTGATCAGCTCGCGGCGGGGAGCCTCAGGCGGACCATGAGTCCGCCGAGGTCCTCGCTCTCCTCGAGCCCGACCGTGCCCTCGTAGATCTCGGCAACGTCGCGGACGATCGCGAGCCCCAGACCCGTTCCCGGCTTGCCCGTATCGAGCCGCACGCCGCGGTCGAAGATGCGGACGCGCTGTTCCTCCGGAATGCCGACGCCGTCGTCTTCGACCAGGAACTCGACGAACCCGGCCTGCGCGCCGACCGTCACGAAGACGCTGCCACCGCCATATTTGGCGGCGTTCTCGATCAGATTGCCGAGCATCTCGTCGAGATCCTGGCGTTCGACATGGACCTTGAGCGTCTTGTCGCCGGTGATGTCGATGCGGACATGCCGATACAGCCGGGCGACCGCACGTTCGACCGATTCGAGGCTCGGCCAGACATCGGCGCGACTATGCGCCGAACCGCGCCGGCCGACCGCACGCGCACGCGCGAGGTGATGATCGACCTGTCGCCGCATCGTTCGCGCTTCACGAATGACGGTATCGGCCAGATCGTCCGATTGCGCGGTCGCGGCGTTCATGATCACGGTCAGCGGGGTCTTCAGCGCATGCGCGAGATTGCCCGCATGCCGCCGCGCTTCCTCGGCCTGGCGTTCGTTATGCTCGATCAGCGCGTTCAGTTCCTCGACCATCGGCGCGACCTCGATCGGCATCGCACTGGAAACCCGGTTTGACTGGCCCGCGCGCATCCGGCCGATCTCTTCGCGTACGCGACGCAGCGGCCAGAGCCCGTAGAAGGTCTGGAGCGCAGCCAGTACGATGAGCCCGAGCGCGAGCAGCGCGAAGCTGCGAACCAGCGTACGGCGCAGGGTGGTGATCTGCGCGTCAAGACCGTAGCGACTTTGCGCAACCTGAAACCGCCAGCGAACCTTTGATCCCGGAATAACCGCGTCACGCTCGACGATCCGCAGCTTTTCATCCGGAAACTGCATGCTGTCGTAAAAGTGAACATTGCGATCGTCATGCGCCGATCCGAACGCCAGCCGACGATCCCATAGCGATCGCGAGGTGTAGTCCAGGTCGGCGGCGCCCCTTCCCGCAACTTGATAATAGAGGCCCGACCCTGGTTCGAGGAACCGCTGGTCGGCGACCGCCTCGCGCGAGAATAGCACCTCGCCGTCGGGCCCGATTTCCGAAGAATTGAGCAACGAACGTAGGACGTATTCAAGCTGGTCATCGAAGTTGCGCGTCACCGCCTGGGCCAGGACCCGGTCGAGCGCATACCCGCCGCCGCTCAACAAGAGGCCAATCCACACCGCTGCGATCAGGATCATGCGCCGTGACAGCGACCCCTTAACCGCCGCGGGCACACGAATTGGCCCATCTGATAGTGTCGACGCGGTCATAGATTGGGATCAGGCATCCGGATCTTCGAGGCTGTAGCCCAGCCCGCGGATCGTGGTGATCACGTCCTGACCCAGCTTCTTGCGAATACGCGTCACGAACACCTCGATCGTGTTTGAATCGCGATCGAAATCCTGATCGTAGATATGCTCGATCAGCTCGGTGCGGCTGACGACCTTGCCCTTGTGATGCAACAGATAGCTCAGCAGCTTATATTCCTGCGCGGTCAGCTTCACCGGCTCACCCGCACGCGTCACCTTGCCGCTGCGCGTATCGAGGCGGATGTCGCCGGCAGTCAGCTCGGAGGAGGCGTTACCGCTCGCACGCCGGATCAAGGCCCGCAGGCGCGCGATGAGTTCCTCGCTCTGGAACGGCTTTGCCACATAGTCATCGGCGCCCGCATCGAGCCCGGCGACCTTGTCGGACCAGCTGTCGCGCGCGGTCAGCACGAGGACGGGCATGACCTTGCCCTCCTTGCGCCAGCGGTCGAGCACGGTGAGGCCGTCGATCTCGGGCAGGCCAAGGTCGAGCACGACGGCATCGTAATTCTCGGTCGAACCCAGGAAATGCCCCTCCTCGCCATCGACTGCGAGGTCGATCGCATAGCCGGCGCCCTCGAGGGTATTCTTGAGCTGAGCCCCAAGATTCGGCTCGTCCTCGACGATCAGAACGCGCATGATAATCCTCTCGCTTGAATTGCCCGCTACCGGGTTACCGGTCGGTGCGGCCGACGATCTGGCCAGTCCGGCCGTCGACATCGACCCAGATCACGGTTCCATCGCGCAGGAACTTGAGCGTGTAAATGGCGCTGCCCGAATCATAGTCGAAGCCAATATACTGCGAGCCGCGCATCGTCGGGATCACCCGCGCCTCGATTTCGCGCAACGACAGGGACCGCCCCGTCTTGCGGGCTTCGAAGGCGGATCGCTGGTCGCCATGCCGCTGATCGGGCGCCTGCGCGACGGCGACGCCCGTCAGCACCGGGAAAGCAGCAAAAGCGGTCAGGAACAGCAGCATCTTCATGGAGGTGGCATAGGCCCGGCGCATTGAACAGCCTGTGAATGAGGGCGACAGCAGGACGACAGCATAGTGTAACTTGCCTGCATCACCCGGCGACCCTAGGTGACCCGGACATGGCAGCACCTATTCTCGCATTCGAAGGCCTCGGCCTTGTCCAGGGTTCTGGATGGCTTTTTCGCAACCTCGACATCCATATCGGTCCGCGCGATCGCCTCGCGCTGATCGGCCGCAACGGCGCAGGCAAGACGACCCTGCTCAAGCTGCTCGGCGGCAGCATCGAGGGCGATGAGGGCCGCCGGACGATCGTCCCGGGCACCCGGGTCGTCATCCTCGAGCAGGAGCCCGACCTGCGCGGCTTTGCGACCCTGCGCGATTACGTGATGGGCGGCGACGATGCGCCGGTCAGCTACGAAGCCGACTCGATCGCCGACCAGCTCGGCATCGATCTGTCGCGTGAAGCCGCATCCGCGTCGGGTGGCGAGCGCCGCCGCGCGGCGATCGTCCGTGCGCTGGCGCAGGACCCCGACGTGCTGCTGCTCGACGAGCCGACCAACCATCTCGACATCGGCGCGATCGAATGGATCGAGGACTGGCTCAAGCGCTTCCGCGGCGCGTTCGTCGTTATCAGCCATGACCGTACCTTCCTGACGCGTCTCACCAAGCAGACCCTGTGGCTCGACCGCGGCGCGATCCGGCGTGCGGAGATCGGTTTCGGCGGATTCGAGGCGTGGACCGAACAGGTCTATGCCGAGGAGCAGCGCCAGGCCGAGAAGCTCGACGCACGACTCAAGCTGGAAGAGCATTGGCTGCTCCGCGGTGTCACCGGGCGGCGCAAGCGTAACCAGGGCCGTCTGACCAAGCTGCACGAGATGCGCGCGGAACGCGCTTCGATGATCGGGCCGCAGGGTTCGGCCAACCTCGTCACCAGCAGCGACGACACCAAGTCGAAGGTCGTGATCGACGCGAAGCACGTCACCAAGGCGTATGGCGACCGGACGATCATCGGCGACCTGACGTTGCGCGTCACGCGCGGCGACCGGATCGGCATTGTGGGCCGCAACGGCGCGGGCAAATCGACGCTGCTGAAGCTGCTGACCGGCGAGATCGAACCCGATGACGGGACGATCAAGCTCGCCAAGACGCTCGATGCGGTCGTCATCGATCAGCAGCGCAGCCTGATGGCGCCCGAGAAGACGGTCCGCGAAGTCGTTGCCGATGGCGGCGACTGGATCGATGTGCTCGGCGTCCGCAAGCATATCCACGGCTATCTGAAGGAGTTCCTGTTCGACCCGAACATGGTCGACGCTAAGATAGGATCGCTGTCGGGTGGCGAGCGGTCGCGACTGCTGCTCGCGCGCGAATTCGCCAAGCCGTCGAACCTGCTCGTGCTCGACGAGCCAACCAACGATCTCGACCTCGAAACGCTCGACCTGTTGCAAGAGGTGATCGGCGATTATGACGGCACCGTCCTGATCGTCAGCCATGATCGCGACTTTCTCGACCGGACCGTGACGATCACGCTCGGGCTCGACGGGTCCGGGACCGTCGATGTCGTCGCCGGCGGATATGAGGATTGGGAAAAGCGCCGTGCGACCCAGACCAGCGGCAAGCGGGCCTCGAAGAAGGTCGCCGCGACCGCGCCGCCGGCCCCCGCGCCCCGCGCGAAACTGACCTACAAGGATCAGCGCGATTATGAATTGCTCCCCAAGCGGATCGAGGCGCTCGACGCCCAGATCGCGAGCGATGCCGCAAAGCTTGCCGCGCCGAACCTGTACATGCGCGACAATGCAACCTTCGCCAGGCTGACCGCCGCGATCGAGGCGGCGCGCGCCGAAAAGGAGGCTGCGGAGCTGCGCTGGCTGGAACTGGCTGAGCAGGTTGGCGAATAGCGGCAGCTAAACCGTTCCGAACCATTTGGAACTTGACACATGTTACCGCGTTGCAGCATCCCGCCATTGTACGTTTTGGAGAGTCTTATGAAGCTGAAGAACCTGACCGGTAGCGCGCTCGCTATCGCTATGATGTCCACGTCGGTTGCAGCCGTTGCTGCGCCTGCCAACCCTGCGTCGAGCCTGTCGGTTTCGAAGGCACGCGTCGGTTCGGCAACGACCGGCAAGAACAAGGCTGCAGGCGCTGGCGTGATCGCCGGTCTGATCGCAGCTGGCGTCGTTGCGATTGGCGTTGTCGCCATCGTCAAGGACGACAATGACAACGATTCGGACAGCAACTAAGCTGTTCTGGGGGTCGGCGCTTCGGCGCCGGCCCTTTTTACGTTATTTGCTGATCGCGCGCCGGGACCGCCCCGCTAGATCAACGATATACTGCCAGGCAACACGCCCGGAACGACTTCCCCGCTGCGTTGCCCATGTCAGGGCCTCGTCGGGTTGAAATGGCAGATCGTGCAGCACGGCATAGCCCGCGACGATTGCCAGATAACCGTCCTGATCGACGGCATGAAACCCCAGACTGAGTCCGAACCGATCCGCCAGCGCCAGTTGGTCGTCGATCGAATCGCGTGGATTGATGGCACTTTCCTGTTCGGCGATATCGCGTGGCGCCAGATGCCGGCGGTTCGCCGTCACGGCCAGACGCACATTGGCGGGACGTGGCTCTGCACCGCCTTCGAGCACGGATCTCAGCACACGCGCCTCGGACGGAGTATCGATGCCGAGATCGTCGACGAAGACGATGAACGCGCGGCCCACGGGTGCCAGCATCGCAAACAGGTCCGGCAGCGCGGTCATGTCGGCGATCTCGATCAGCGCGACATCGCCCTGTTCGGCCTGGACCGCGGCGACGACGCTTTTCACCAGCGCCGATTTACCGGTACCGCGCGCGCCCCATAGCAGCACGTCATGCGCCGCGTGGCCGTGGGCGACCCGCCGGACCATGTCCAGCAGCAGGTGCTTCTGCCGATCAATGCCGATCAGCAGATCGAGCGGCAGCGGGGCGAACCCACGGATCGGGACGAGCGCCCGGTTGCGCCAGACGTAGGCGGGAAACGCCAGACAGTCCGCTACTGGCGGCGGCGGCGGCGAGAGGCGTTCGAGGGCGGCGGCGATCCTGTCGAGCGGGTCGGTCATCGCGCGGTCATGACGGCACCGCCGCCGTGCGACAAGGTCTAACGGAGCTGAGCGAGATGGCTGGCGATGGCGCGATCCCCGGGGGCCAGCGCTACCGCCTTGGTCAGCACCTGCCGCGCACCGTCCAGCTTGCCGACGCCCGCCAGCGCGATGCCATAGGCGTCGGTCGCCGCTGCATTCATCGGCGCAAGCGCATGGGCGGCGCGCGCATAGCGAAGCGCCGCTGCATCTGCGCCGTCACGCGGCGCCGCCCCGGCATAAGCACGCGCGAGATCGATCAGTAACCCCGCGTCACGATTGCCGATCCGCCGACGCACCGCGTCGAGCGTCTTGATCGCCGCGGTCCAGTTGCCTGCCATCACGTGCCAATGGCCAAGGATTCGCTGGCCGGTCAGGCTTTGCGGATTTTGCGAAAGATACAGGGCCAGCGCGGTCGATGCCTGGCGTTGGCGCGAGACCCGGCTCAGCGCGTCGACCAGGCGCAGCATCGTCGGTTCGTCGAAGCTGAGATCCGCGGCATGCGCATAGAGCGGTGCAGCGTCCGCGTAACGTCCCGCCACCGCGAAGGTGTCGCCCAGCGTCGACTGGGCGGCGGGCGCGCCGGGGCTTGCCCGCGCAAGGCTGCGCGCCCGGGCAAGCGCATCACCCGGCGCGCGCGCCTGGATCCGGCCACGGATCGCCGCCAGCAGCGCGCCCGGATCGCCCGGGGACTGCAGGATCGCGGCGTCGAGCGTGCCGACCTGATCGTCGATCGCGAAGGCCGTCGCCATCCCGGTGGCACCGCGGTTGGCGCGATCGAGATCCTGCGCCACAGCATCGCGCTCCCGATCCGTCGTTGCGGTAGCGGCTGCCGCACGCGCGAAAAGCACGAGCGCGTAGCTGTCGGCGTCCGCACGGGTGACGATCGGCCTCAGCACCCCCTGCGCGCCGCGCGGATCACCCGACCGCAGCAATGCGGCCCCCAGCAGCCGGCGCACGCTGACGTTTAGCGGCTGTTGCCGCGCGAGACCGCGCCACATCGCACCGGCCTGTTCGAACCGCCCCTCGGCATAGTCGAGCGCACCGCTAAGCAGGATCGCACCGGGCAGGCTATCGATCGCCCCACCGGTCTTCTGGAGCAGCCCGCGCGCGAGTTCGGTCCGGCCCGCGCGCGCCGCGAGCACCGCCTGGAGATATAGCGCCTGCGGGCTGCCGGGTCGCGCCCGCTGCGCGCGTCGCGTCGCCGCCAGCATGGCGCGATATCGCCCGGCATCGCCGAGCGTGGCGGCATATTCGATCAGCGCCGGATGATAATAAGCATCGCGTGCAAGCGCGCGCTCGAACCAGGGGAGTGCTGCGACCAGGCCGTACCGCCGGCGGACAATCTCGCCCTGCAACGTCAGCGCCGCGGGCTCATCCGGCAACAGCGCGACCGCACGCGTCGCAGCATCCGCGGCGGTACCGACATCGCCGATAGCCAGCGCCACGCGACCGAGCGCGGTCCAGTTGCGCCCGTCGCGCGGCTGCTCTGCTACCAGCCGACCAAGATCGGCGCGGGCTGCGGCGCCATTGCCCAGCAACGCCAAGGCGGCGGCGCGGATGCGGCGGGCATAGGCGGCCTGGCGCGGTGCGGCGCGGTAAGCCGCCTCGATCGCACCGACCGGGTCATTCTGGAGCAGCCGCGCCTGCGCCTGGAACGGGTAGAGCGTGGCGATCGCAATGCCGGCATCGCGCGCGCGGGTCAGTTCGGCCTCGGCCGCGAGTCCGTCGCCTAGTTCGAGCAGCGCGCGCGCAAGGACGACATGCGCAGGCCCGTTCGACGGTGCCGCCGCGATCGCCGCCTGTGCATTGGACCGGGCCGCGCTGTAATTGCCCGACTGCAACGTGATCCGCGCGTCGCGGAGCAAGCGTCGCGCATCGGGGGGATCGCGCCGCAGCGTCAGCAGCGTCGCCGTCCCCGCGACCGCCACCACGAGCAGCGCGATCGCCAGCAGACGGGCATGGCTCCGCGTGAACACACGCCGTCGCCGGGGTGCGCGTCTGCGGCGCAACAGCGGATATTGCGGGTCACGCATGGAGATCATAGCTTTTCAGCAGATCGTACAGCGTCGGCCGGCTGATCCCGAGCAGCCGGGACGCGCTCGAGATATTGCCCCCGGCACGGCTCAGCGCGCGACGGATCGCCTTGCGATCCGCCACCTCCCGCGCCGCCCGCAGGTTCAGCCCGTCGGCCGTGTCGACGGTACCGCCAAGGTCGAGATCGGCAGCGGTAATCAGCTTGCCGTCGGCCATGATCACCGCGCGCTTGATCCGGTTTTCGAGCTCGCGGACATTGCCCGGCCAGCTCCAGCCATCGATCGCCGCGCGCGCATCGGGGGCGAGGCCGGTCACGCCGGCATTCATCGTCCTGGCGTACTTCGCCAGAAAATGCCGCGCGAGCAGCGCCGCGTCGCCGCTGCGCTCCGCTAATGAGGGGATCCGGACAACAATTTCCGCCAGCCGATAATAGAGATCCTCGCGGAACCGGCCCGTCGCGACCATCGCGTCGACATCCTGATGCGTCGCGCAGACGATCCGCGTGTCGACCGGGATCGCCTTGCGGCCGCCGACCCGCTCGATCACCCGTTCCTGCAGGAACCGCAACAGCTTGACCTGCAGCGTCAAGGGCACGTCGCCGATCTCGTCGAGGAACAGCGTGCCGCCTGCGGCCTGCTCGATCTTGCCCTCGGTGGTCTTGATCGCGCCGGTGAACGCCCCCTTTTCATGGCCGAACAGTTCACTTTCGAGCAACGTCTCGGGAATCGCCGCGCAGTTGATCGCGACGAACCGGCCCCGCGCGCGCGGCGACGCATCATGGATGCCGCGCGCGAGCACTTCCTTGCCCGTGCCGCTCGCGCCCAGCAGCATCACCGCCACATTGGCGGGCGCGACCCGTTCGAGCGTCCGCGTCACCAGCGCCATTTCGGGCGAGGCAGCGATCACGCCGCCAAATCCCGTCCCGCTCGCTGCTACCCGCGCCGCAAGCCGCCGGTTCTCCGCCTCGAGGCCATGGACGTGGAACGCACGTGCGACGATCATCCCGAGCACGTCGATATCGATCGGTTTGGCATAGAAATCCCACGCCCCCTCCGCGATCGCGGTCAGCGCGCTTTCGCGGGCGCCGTGCCCGGACGCGATGATCACCTTGGTATCGGGTTTCAGCGCGAGGATTTCGCGCAGCGTCGCAAAGCCTTCGGTGACGCCGTCGGGATCGGGTGGCAGGCCGAGATCGAGCGTGACGACGGCGGGTTCGTGCGCACGAACCGCTTCGATCGCGGTGGCGCGGTCGCTGGCGACGACGATCTCATAGCCCTCATACGCCCAGCGCAGCTGTCGCTGCAGCCCGAGATCGTCCTCGACGATCAGAAGCACCGGGCGCGCCTCCACAGGGGATGCCGATGCGCTCATGCCGCCGCCTCCATCGCATCGGCCGCCGGCAACGATATGCGGAACCGCGTCCCCTCACCTTCCCGGCTGAAGACATCGAGCGATCCGCCCATCGCCTCGACCAGTTGCAGTGCCTCGAACGCGCCGATCCCGAACCCCAGCGGCTTGGACGAGGCGAACGGCCGGAACAGCTGATGGCGGACGAAGCCCGGGCTCATCCCGCACCCCTGGTCGATCACGTCGATCGCGATGGTCGCACCGTTCGCCGCAACCGCGACGACGATCGGAGCGTCGCGGTCGCTCGCTTCGATCCCGTTCTGGATCAGATGGCCCAGCACCTGTTCGAGCCGTGCCAGCTGCGCCCGGGCGAGCACCTGTCCGGTTGCCTGTGCCGCGATCGGATGCTGTGCGCGACGTGCGCCGACGACGCGGTTGACCAGCGCTGCGACATCGACCGGCTGGAACGGCTCGCTGGGGGCCGCGTGCGTTTGTGAAAGCCGGGCGAGCAGCGCGTTCATGCGATCGGCGGAGTCTTGGAGTGTGGCAACCATGTCGACGCGGAACGCCGGATTGTCGGCGTGACGCTCGGCGTTGCGCGCAACCAGCGTCAACTGGCTGACGAGGTTCTTGATATCGTGCAGGATGAACGCGAAGCGGCGGTTGAATTCGTCGAACCGCTGCGCGTCCGCGAGCGCGGCATGCGCGCGGTCCTCGGCGAGGTAGCTCGCCGCCTGCCGGCCCGCGACCCGCAACAGGTCGAAATCCTCCCAGTCCAGCGCGCGATCGACCGGTGGACGGGCGAGGATGATCGCGCCAACCAGTGCACCGCCATGCACCAGAGGGACGATCGCCCAGGCGGCGGGACACGCGCCGAGCCAGTGCGGCACGCTCGCAATTTCCTCCGCCGGGGCCGTGCGGTGTCGTACGGGGTCGAGTTCGATGATCCGCGGGCTGAGACGAAGACGCTCGGCCAGCGCCCGATCCGACATCGGTGCCGGCGCCGTCGCCATCTCCCAGTTCCAGGCGGCGGCGCTGCTCATGCCGAGGCCGTCGGGGACCAGCAAGAGACCGCCCGGGCTGTCGGTCAGGTCCGCCACCGCCTTCACGATCCGTCCGTCGAGCGGCGCGGCGCCGTCGCCCGGTGCGCCCAGCGTCTCGGTGAAACGCTGCCACTCCGCGCGATAGTCATAGCGATGGCGAAAGAGGTGCTTGGCGATCTTTACCTTCGCCCATGCGCGCAGCCACGACGTGGCCAGCAGCCCGAACAGCGCAGCGGTCGCACCGCAGATGATCGCGGTCTGGATCAGCCGCGCATGATCGCCGCCATAGGCGTCGGCGACGCTGGTCGCGACGGCGGTGATCCCGACATAGCTGATCACCGCGATCGCGCCGAGCGACCGGGTGGCGACGCGCCGCGACACCGCGAACGTCCAGTCGCCGCGACGGGTAACCGCAACGAGCAGGAGCAGCGCCATGCCGATCATCGCGACACCGCGTGCGGCAACGATCACGGGCGTCCAGCGCGGCGCGACATAGGCGCTGACAGCCAGCAGCAGATCGACGCTCCACATGATCGTGACCGCGACCACGACCAGCCGCCCGCCATTCCACGCCGCGTCGGGCGACTCCCGTGCTGCCTGATGCAGATGATGGACCAGCACCAGCGCGCTGATCGCCACCATCATCCCGAACACCAGCCGCGCCGACTCGGTCTGTGCCTGCGCATCGGCATCCATCGGCACCAGTTCGACGACCGCGAGCAGCGCGCTGATCACCGCGATCGCCACGACGGTGCCATAGACAGCACCCAGCGCACGATTGCCGGTGCGTTCCCGGCGTACCAGCGCGAACATGAATCCGAGCCAGGCGATGGTACGCGCACTCTCGGCGATCCGGGTGCTGACATCGCGAAAGTCTATGCCCGACACGGCCAGCGCCCAGAGCGTCGTCAGGACGAGCGGGCCGATAAAGGCCGCATTCGACCAGCCGCCGGCCGGCCGCTGCGCCTGCCTGAACACGAGCGCGCCGAACAGCAGCGCGGCCAGCGCGTGCGTCCACAGGATCAGCAGCGCGATCATGCCACGTTCAGCGCGCGCCGGTCGGCCACAGAACGACCCGGAGCGTCTGCAAAAGGATCAGCATGTCGAGGAAGGGCGAATAATTCTTGGCGTAATACAGATCATATTCCAGCTTGTGCCGCGCATCCTCGATCGATGCGCCGTAAGGATAGTTGATCTGCGCCCAGCCCGTGATGCCCGGCTTCACCATGTGACGCTCGGCATAATAAGGCAGCTGGGTTTCGAGTTCGTCGACGAATTGCGGCCGTTCGGGGCGCGGGCCGACAAAGCTCATCTCGCCGCGGAGCACGGTCCAGGTCTGCGGCAGTTCGTCGATGCGGACCTTGCGGATGAAGCGGCCAATCCGCGTGATCCGGGGATCGTCCTCCGCCGCCCAGACCGCCTTGCCCGCGACCTCGGCATCCTGCCGCATCGAACGGAGCTTCAGGATGTCGAACCCCTGATTGTAGAGGCCGACGCGCCGCTGACGATAAAAGGCGGGGCCACGCGACTCGAGCTTGATCGCAAGCGCAGTGACCAGGATGACCGGCAGCGTGACCGCGAGCAGGATCAGGCTGGCGACGATGTCGAACGCGCGCTTGAACACGCTCGACAGCATCCGGCCGCTGGCGAAACCGTCGGAGAAGATCAGCCAGGACGGATTGACGCTGTTGAGATCGATCCGCCCGGTTTCGCGTTCGAGAAAGGTCGAAATCTCGATGACCTGGACGCCGGTCGTGCGGACACGGAGCAGATCCTTCAGTGGCAGCGCGTTGCGCCGCTCCTCGAGCGCGAGGACGACTTCGCCCGCGTTCAGGTCGACGATATGCGCCGCCAGGTTCGGGATGTCGGCGCGCGGAACCGCGCCGTCGACCACCGCCTCCGCCTCGCCCATCGCGACGAAGCCCGCTGCGACGAAGTTGATCCCGGGCTGCTGCGAGAGCGCGAGGATGCGTGCGGCACGATGGCCCGCGCCGAGCACGACGACCCGTCGCTTGAACGTGTCGCCGCCCAGAGCGCGGCCGAGCACTGCGCGGACCGTCACCAGCAGGACTGCGGCGATCAGCGTCGCATAGAGCAGGTTCGACCGCCAGAAGGTGAGCGCGGGGACCAGGAAGAAGATCAGCGACTGGAAGATCACGCCGAGCGAGAAGGCGACCGCGAGCCGCGCGGCGGCGAACCGCAATGACAGGAACGAGGCGACGCCATAGGCGCCGACCGCGACCAGCGCGATCTGCAACGCCGCGGCGAATGTCGCGAGCTGGAGCACGCGCGTATGGATTGGCTCGACCGCCATGCCGATCTGATGCGCGCGGACCACCCAACCGATCTCCCCTGCCACGACCAGCAGCACGGCGTCGACGATGCCGAGCAGCAGCACCGCATAGGGGACGTAGTGTTTAAAGAGCCTGATCATCGTTCGGCGGGATCCCGACAGGGTGACTGTAAACGCACCCGACACCTAGCTGTCTCTTTGCACCAATTCGCAAACAAAGGCTGAAGACCGCGCGCTGGCGGGGTGGTTTGCGATTGGAAGTCCCGGATTGGTCGTTATACGGTCTCCCGAGTGGAGGTCGCATGACAGTTCGAACGATTATACCCGTGATTCTGTCTGGCGGTTCCGGCACCCGGCTGTGGCCGATGTCGCGTCCCGAAATGCCCAAGCAGATGCTCGCGCTGACCGCGGACCAGACCATGTTGCAGCTGACCGCAGGCCGCGCACAGGGCGAACGCTTCGCGGCGCCGATCGTCGTCGCCAACGCCGCGCATGCCGATCTGGTCGAAGCGCAGCTGGCAGACGCAGGCGCCGAGGCACAGGCGCTGATCCTCGAGCCGATGGGCCGCAACACCGCGCCCGCGATCGCACTCGCGGCGATCGCCGCGGGCGAAACCGGTGCCGGCAGCGGCGACGCGCTGCTCGTCATGCCGTCCGATCACGTCATCGCCGACCTGCCCGCCTTCCACGCCGCGATCGCCGCGGCGCTGCCGATGGTCGCGCAGGGCTGGCTGGTGACGTTCGGCATCGCCCCCGACGCGCCTGAAACCGGCTATGGCTGGATCCAGGTCGGCGAGGAGCTGGCCGCGGGTGTCCACCGCGTCGCGCGCTTCGTCGAGAAGCCGCCGCTCGACAAGGCGGAGGCGATGCTCGCCTCGGGCGATCATGCCTGGAATGGCGGCATCTTCCTGTTCCGCGCCGACGCCTATCTCGCTGCCCTTGCGCAGCATGATCCCGGCATCCTGGTCGCGACGACCGATGCGATGAAGCTCGCCCGCCGCGAAGGCACGCGGATCTATCCCGACGCCGAGGCCTTTGCCGCGTCGCCCGATGATTCGATCGACTATGCGGTGATGGAAAAGGCCGACCGCGTCGCGGTGGTGCCGGTGGCGATGGGGTGGAATGACGTTGGCAGCTGGGACGCGTTGCATGCGATCAGCGCGCGCGACGCGGACGGCAATGCGCATCGCGGCGATGGCGATGGCAGCGTGCTGGCGATCGACACGAAGAACTGTCTGGTGCGCAGTGACGGCGTCAAGGTCGCGCTGGTCGGGGTCGAGGATCTGATCGTGGTGGCGAGCGGCAACGACGTGCTGATCATGCCGCGGGGTCGCAGCCAGGAAGTGAAGAAGCTGATCGCGGCTATGAAGAACCGCTGAGGCTTTTTCGCCAATAGTGAGGACGGACAAAGGGCCGGGGATTGCTCCCCGGCCCTTTTGCTTTGGGTCGTCTTGGTCGGAACGGAGGGCCAGCAAAGCCGGCCCTTTTCGTCGGACGGGACTGGGGGCTTTCGCCGTCCAGCCCGCCGGCCGTTCTGATCCTGTGTCCGGGGCAGGTTGCCCTGCCCCGGTCCAGGATCAGAAGTCCATGCCGCCCATGCCGCCCATGCCGCCGCCGCCGCCCATGGGCATGGCGGGCTTGTCTTCGGCCATTTCGCTCACAGCCGCTTCGGTCGTGATCAGGAGGCCTGCGACCGATGCCGCGTTCTGCAGCGCGGTGCGGACGACCTTGGTCGGATCGATCACGCCGGCTTCCACCAGGTTCTCGTAGGTGTCGGTCGCGGCGTTGAAGCCGATGTTCGAGTCGTTGCCGTCGAGCAGCTTGCCCGAAACCACCGCACCGTCATGACCCGCATTCTGCGCGATCTGGCGAACCAGAGCGGTCAGCGACTTGCGGACGATGTCGATACCGCGCGTCTGGTCCTCGTTCGCACCGGTCAGGCCGTCGAGCACCTTGGTCGCGTACAGCAAAGCCGTACCACCACCGGGGACGATGCCCTCTTCGACGGCTGCGCGGGTTGCGTGCAGCGCGTCGTCGACGCGGTCCTTGCGCTCCTTGACTTCGACTTCCGACGAACCGCCGACCTTGATCACGGCAACGCCGCCGGCGAGCTTGGCAAGACGCTCCTGGAGCTTCTCCTTGTCATAGTCGCTGGTGGTGTTCTCGATCTGGCGACGGATCGCTTCGGTACGGCCCTTGATCGTCTCGTGATCGCCGGCACCGTCGACGATGACGGTGTTGTCCTTGTCGATCGTGACGCGCTTGGCGGTGCCGAGCATGCCGAGCGTGACGGTCTCGAGCTTGATGCCGAGGTCTTCCGAGATCATCTCGCCCTTGGTCAGGATCGCGATGTCCTCGAGCATCGCCTTGCGACGATCGCCGAAGCCGGGTGCCTTGACCGCTGCGACCTTGAGGCCGCCGCGCAGCTTGTTGACGACGAGCGTGGCGAGTGCCTCACCCTCGATGTCCTCGGCGATGATCAGGAGCGGACGACCCGACTGAACGACGGCTTCCAGGATCGGGAGCATCGCCTGCAGGTTCGAGAGCTTCTTCTCGTGGATCAGGATGTAGGGATCCTGAAGCTCGACGGTCATCTTCTCGGGGTTGGTGATGAAGTAGGGCGAGAGATAGCCGCGGTCGAACTGCATGCCTTCGACGACGTCGAGCTCGAATTCGAGACCCTTGGCTTCCTCGACGGTGATCACGCCTTCCTTGCCGACCTTCTCCATGGCTTCGGCGATCTTCTCGCCGACTTCACGGTCGCCGTTGGCCGAGATGATCCCGACCTGCGCCACTTCCTTCGAACCCGAAACCGGCTTCGAACGCGCCTTGACGTCCTCGACGACCTTGACGACGGCGAGATCGATGCCGCGCTTCAGATCCATCGGGTTCATGCCCGCTGCGACCGACTTCATGCCCTCGCGGACGATGGCCTGTGCCAGGACCGTCGCGGTGGTCGTGCCGTCACCGGCGATGTCGTTGGTCTTCGAGGCCACTTCGCGCAGCATCTGCGCGCCCATGTTCTCGAACTTGTCCTTGAGCTCGATCTCCTTGGCGACGGTGACGCCGTCCTTGGTGATGCGCGGTGCGCCGAAGCTCTTGTCGATGACGACGTTGCGGCCCTTGGGCCCCAGGGTCACCTTGACCGCGTCGGCGAGGATGTCGACGCCGCGGAGGATGCGCTCGCGCGCGTCACGACCGAATTTTACGTCCTTGGAAGCCATGTCAGCTACCCTTTCAAACGAATGTTGTGAATGTTGAGACGAAAACGGTATTTTTGAGCGCGGTCCGGACCAGCCCTAAAGCGCGATCCAGGCCACGTCGGCGTCAGCCGACGATGCCCAGAATGTCCGATTCCTTCATGATCAGCAGATCTTCGCCGTCGACCTTGACCTCGGTGCCCGACCACTTGCCGAACAGGATCTTGTCGCCAGCCTTGACGTCGAGCGGGGTGATCGTGCCGTTCTCGGCGCGGGTCCCGGTGCCGATGGCGACGACTTCGCCTTCCTGCGGCTTTTCCTTGGCGGTGTCGGGGATGATGATGCCGCCAGCCGTCTTCTCTTCGGCTTCGAGGCGCTTCACCAGCACGCGGTCGTGCAACGGACGAAAGTTCATGGGATCCATGTCCTTTAGGTTTGTGACAGATTTCTGGCACTCGACGATATCGAGTGCCAACAGCCGTCATATGTGCCGCGTCCCCGGCATCGTCAACGGGCGCCCGATCGAAAATCGCGTCAATCGTTACATTCCGCGGGTCAGGACGAGCCCCAGCCGATCACGCCGCGACCAGCGCCACAGCAGCAGCACCGACACGACCGCGAGCCCTGCGAACAGCCCCCACCACACCCCCTCGCCCGCAAGCGGCGTGCGGAAGCCGAGCAGGATCGCGGTGCCGAAGCCGATCACCCAATAGCCGAACAGCGCGATCAGCATCGGCGTCCGGGTGTCCTGCAACCCGCGCAGCACGCCCGCCGCGACCGCCTGCGCGCCGTCGACGAGCTGGAACACCGCGGCCACGCCGAGGAACCGCAGCGCGAGCGCGACGACGACCGCGTTCTGCGGCAGGTCGGGATCGATATAGACGCCGATCATCAGCCGCGGCACCGCCCAGATCAGCAGCGCGCTGGCCGCCATGAAGCCGATCCCGACGACCAGCGCGACATTGCCCGCGCGGGTGATCCAGACCCGGTCCTGCGCGCCGTACGCCATGCCGACGCGGATCGTCGCCGCCTGCGCGACGCCGAACGGCACCTGAAACGCGACCGCGGCGATGTTGAGCGCGATCGCATGCGCCGCGACCTCCGCAACGCCGATCAGCCCCATCAGCAGCGCCGCGCCGCCGAACAGCGCGCCTTCGAAGATCCAGGTCAGCATGATCGGCGTGCCGAGCCGGACGATCTCGTGGAAGCGCGACCATTCGGTCCGCCACCAGCGCCCGAACAGGTGGAAGCGCCGTAGCCGCCGGTCGGTCGTCAGGATCACGCCGTACGCGATCATCATCACGCCGAGGCTGGCGACGCTGGCGAGCGCCGAGCCCTCCAGCCCGAGCGCGGGAAAGCCGAGATTGCCGAACACCAGCAGCCAGTTGCCCGCGATGCCGACGAGCAGCGCCAGCCCGGTGACGAGAAACGCCCAGCCGGGCCGGCCGAGCGCCGCCGCCGCGGTGCGCATGACGCCCGCGAGCACGCCGGGCAGCAGCGCAAAGGCGATGATCGTCATGAACCGGCCGGCGCGGCGCGCGACCTCCGGATCCTGCCCGGCGAGCCGCATCAGCGTTTCGCCCTGCGTGAGGATCAGGATGACCGGCAGCGAGCCGAGGATGCCGAGCCACAACGCCATCCGCACGCTGCGCCGGACCTCGCGCACGGCATGCGCGCGGCGGCCGAGTTCGGCGGCGATCAGCGGCGCCGCCGCGCTGGTCAGCCCGATCAGCGCGAACATCAGAAGGTTGAAGACGAACACGCCGAGCGTCGCGGCGGCAAGATCGACCGTGCCGAGCCGCGCGACGAAGATCACGTCGACCGCAGACACCGCCATCTGGATCAGGTTCGCCCCGACCAGCGGCGTGGCGAGCCGCAGCAGCGCACGAAACTCGGCGCGGGCATCGGCGGGCGCCGGGCCGGTGGCGATGGGAACGGGTTCGATCACCCGGCCGCCCCTAGCGGGATTTGCGGCGTGGGACACCTGGGATCTGTGCGGGGGGTGCGCGGGGGGTTGGGGTGGGTCGGGCGCGGGACTGGCTGGCCAGTGGATTGGTCCTTTGAGGGCGGCCGGGGTCGCCCCCCCACCTCGGTTATCCGCCCCCCTGCCCCCCCCTTCGTCATCCTGACGAAAGTCAGGACCCAGGGTCGCGGGGTGCTGTCCTGTTTGGCTCTGGATCCTGACTTTCGTCAGGATGACGGAATTGGGGGCGGTGTGGTGTGATCGGGGCGGCGGTTTGCGTGGAGAGCGTTGCGGCGGGCGGGGTTGGCGGCCCTGCCCTTTCCGCTCGTCATCCTGACGAAAGTCAGGATCCAGGGTTGCGGGGCGCTGTCCTGTTTGGCTCTGGGTCCTGACTTTAGTCATGATGACGGGCTGGGGTGGCGGTGCGCGCGGGGCCGTGGCGGCGGAGCGGTGGCCGGCGCGCGCGGGGCGGCACCGGCGGGTGACCGCCGTGCGAAAGATAAGCGTATTGCTCCCGCATGACACACGCGGCTATCGTCGACGGCGAACCGGCGTTGCCGGCATCGCACCAACCGGCCGTGCCGGTATGAGGAGACGCAGGTGAAGCTGGTACGCGGCGCATGGAAGCTGTTGGTCGGGATCAAGGACGCACTCGTCCTGATCGCGATGCTGCTGTTCTTCGGTCTCGTTTTCGCGGCGCTCAACGCGCGGCCGGGGACCAAGGCGATCAAGGACGGGGCACTGGTGCTCGACCTGAACGGCTCGATCGTCGAGCAGCCCGCCGAACCCGCCGCCTTTGCCGCGCTGTCGGGACAGAATACGCCGAAGCAGTTCCGCCTGCGCGACGTGGTGCGCGCGATCGATACCGCGCGGACCGATGGCCGGGTGAAGGCGCTGGTGCTCGATCTCGACGGCTTTACCGGGGCCTATCCCGCCGCGCTGGGCGAGATCGGCGATGCGATCGCGCGCGTCCGCGCCGCCAAGAAGCCCGTGCTCGCCTATGCGACCGCCTATACCGACGGCAGCTACCGGCTGGCGGCCAATGCGAGCGAGGTCTGGGTCAATCCGCTGGGCGGCACGCTGTTCATGGGGCCGGGCGGCAACCAGCTTTACTATAAGGGGCTGATCGACAAGCTGGGGATCACGACGCATGTCTACCGCGTCGGCCGCTACAAGTCGTTCGTCGAGCCCTATACGCGGACCGACCAGAGCGACGATGCGCGCGCGGCGAGCCAGGCGCTGTACGGCACGCTGTACGACCAGTGGCGCGAAGCGGTCGCCAAGGCCCGCCCCAAGGCGCAGATCGCGCAGTTCCTCGCGCGTCCCGACGCCCTGGTGCTCGCCGCCAATGGCGACATCGCGACCGCGAACCTGCGCGCAGGGATCGTCGACAAGCTCGGCGACCGGACCGCGTTCGGCAAGCGCGTCGCCGCGATCGCCGGCGCCGACACGAGCAAGCCTGCGGGCAGTTTCAACACCATCACCTATGATTCCTGGGTCAAGGCCAATCCCCTGCCGACCGGCGGCGACGCGATCGGCGTGCTGACCGTGGCGGGCGACATCGTCGACGGCGAAGGCGGTCCCGGCACCGCAGCGGGCAAGACGATCGAGAAGGCGATGCTCGACGGGCTCGCCAAGAAGAACCTCAAGGCGCTGGTCGTGCGCGTCGATTCGCCGGGCGGGTCGGTGCTCGCGTCCGAACGGATCCGGCTCGCGATCCTCGAGGCCAAGAAGAAGGGCCTGCCGGTGGTCGTGTCGATGGGCGGGCTCGCCGCGTCGGGCGGATACTGGGTGTCGACGCCTGCCGACGTGATCTTCGCCGAGCCCGGCACGATCACCGGGTCGATCGGCATCTTCGGGATCATCCCGACGTTCGAGACCGCGCTGGCCAAGATCGGCGTCACCACCGACGGCGTGAAGACGACGCCGCTGTCGGGCCAGCCCGACATCACCGGCGGCACGACGCCGATGTTCGACACGCTGATGCAGGCGGGGATCGAGAATGGCTATCGCCAGTTCATCGCGCGCGTCGCCGCGTCGCGCAAGCTGAGCCCGGCGCGGGTCGACGCGATCGGCCAGGGCCGCGTCTGGGATGGCGGCACCGCGCGCCAGATCGGGCTGGTCGACCGGTTCGGCACGCTGAAGGACGCGATCGCCGAGGCCGCCCGCCGCGCCAAGCTCGATCCGGCCAAGATCCATGCCGAATATCTCGAAAAGCCGCCGGGCGTTCTCGCGCAGCTGGCCGCCGGTTTCGACACGGGCGACGACGACACCACGACCGGCAGCGACGCGTTCGGCCGGATCGCGCTCGACCGCCGCCAGATGGTCGCGCGCGCGGTCGGCGACATGAAGCGGCTGGCGACATCGGGCTCGATCCAGGCACGCTGCCTCGAATGCGGCGGCATCGGCCCGAGTGCTGGCGACGGCGGCGATGCGCGGCTGCTCGACCTGCTGCTCGCGCGGATCGGCCTGTAATGCCGGGCGCGTCGCCCGCGATCGGGACGGCCGGGGCCATCACGATCCGGGCGGCGCGGCCCGAGGACGCCGCCGCGATCGCCGCGATCTATGCGCCGCACGTGCTGGTGGGGACGGTCTCGTTCGAGACCGACGCGCCCGACGCGCGGCAGATGCGGACGCGGATGGCGGCGTCGGACGGGCTCTATCCCTGGCTGGTCGCGACGGTGGGGGATGCGGGCGGGGTGATCGCGTTCGGCTATGCCGGACGGTTCCGCGAACGCGCCGCCTATCGCTTCGTCGTCGAGACCACGGTCTATGTCGCGGATGCGGCACAGCGCCAGGGCGCGGGGCGGCTGTTGTACGAGGCGCTGATCGACACGCTGCGCGCGCAAGGCTTCACCCAGGCGATCGGGGTCATCGCGCTGCCCAATGACGGATCGATCCGGCTGCACGAATCGGTCGGGTTCCGCCGCGCGGGCGTCTACCGCGCGGTCGGGTACAAGAACGGCCAGTGGATCGATGTCGGCCACTGGCAATGCGCGCTGAACGACGCGGCGGTGCCACCGGTCGAGCCGCGACGCTTTGCCGAGGTCGGCGTCGTGCGGGGCTGACTGCGGACTAGCGGCGTGCGCGGTAGGCGGGCAGCGCGAGGTGGAACCGGATCGCGGCGGCGCGCAGGCTGAACCCCGCGCTCGCCGCGACGACCGCGGACCAGCCGATCGGCACGCCCAGCAGCACCAGCCCGACATAGCTCGCCGCGGCGAGCGCCGCCGCGGTGACATAGAGTTCGGGGCGCATCAGGATCGAGGGTTCGCCCGCGAGCACGTCGCGGATGATCCCGCCGAAACAGGCGCTCATCACCCCCATCAGCACGGCGGGCACGGGCGGCACGCCGTAGCCGAGCGCCTTGGCCGCGCCGAACACCGCATAGGCGGCGAGCCCGATCGCATCGAACCAGCCCAGCGCCTCGTCGCGCCACCAGCGTTCGGGCGTGATCCAGATCACCAGCGCGACGATCAGGCACATGCTGGCGGCGCGCGCGTCGTGCACCCAGAAGACCGGCGCGTCGATCAGCAGGTCGCGCACCGTGCCTCCGCCGACCCCGGTGATCAGCCCGAAGAAGATTGCGGTGACGACGGTCTGCCCGCGCTTGGCCGCAGCGAGCGCGCCCGAGGCGGCGAACACCGCGAGCCCGGCAAGATCGAGCCAGCGTGCAGCGGCGGGAAGGACGTCGGGCGACAGGATCGTGACGGGCAGCATCCCCCCGGCCTAGCCGCTGTGGCGCACGACACAAGCGAGGCCGCACCCGCGACCGGATTTTGCGCGATTTCCCGGCTGAGGACGAACTTATCCACAGGCGGGGATAATTCTTTGTGGATAACGGGGAAAACTGCCCGGAAAGCCCGTGTACGGGGCGCAATTTTGCCGGATCTTATCCTTTTGTGCACAGCCTGTGGATAACTTCCTGTGGATAACGGGGACAGATTGCTGTGCCTGCACGACCCAGGATGCCCGGAGCGAAGATGAACGCGACGTTGTTTTGGGTTCATGCAACCGGGGGTAAACGCCGGCCGTTACGGACACAGATCATTACAAACGGGAGTAGATTTTATGCGTAAGTTGATCATGGCACTCAGCGCGACCGCCCTCGTCCTGCCGACGCTCGCGGTGCCGATCTCGGCCGCCGATGCGCAGCGCGGCAAGCGCGAATGGCGCGGTCGCGACGGCCGGACCTATTGCAAGAAGAGCAACGGCACGACCGGCACGATCATCGGCGGCGTCGGTGGCGCGCTCCTCGGCCGCACGGTCGACACGCGCGGCGACCGCACGGTCGGCACGCTCGGCGGCGCGGTCCTGGGTGGCCTGGCCGGTCGCGCGATCGACAAGGGCACGAGCAACAATAATCGTCGTTGCCGCTAAACCACGCACCGCATTGCGGACTGATGCGTTGAAGGGGGGCGTCGCGGGAAACCGCGGCGCCCTTTTTCATGTTTCGAAGGATCCGAAAATGACGACACGCAGCGGTTCGGCCAGCTATGAAGGCCTCGGCAAGAGCGGCAAGGGCCATGTCTCGACGCAGTCGGGCGTTTTGTCCGACTCGCCTTACGGCTTCAACACGCGGTTCGAGAACGAGCCCGGCACCAACCCCGAAGAACTGATCGCCGCCGCGCATGCGAGCTGCTTCACCATGGCGCTGAGCTTCGCGCTCGCGGCCAAGGGTTATGAGGCGGGCACGCTCGAGACGAGCGCGAAGGTGACGCTCGACAAGGATGGCGACGGGTTCAAGATCACCAAGTCGGCGCTGACGCTGAACGCAAAGGTCGAGGGCATCTCGGCCGACGAGTTCGCGGCGATCGCGACGGATGCCAAGGCGAACTGCCCGGTGTCGAAAGTGCTGAACGCCGACATCACGCTCGACCACACGCTTGCCTGATCGACGCGCCGGCATGCGGATCGCCGCGACCGTCGCCCTTGTCCTGCTCGGTGCGGGGCTCGAGGCGGGGGTCGTCGGTGCCGCCGTGGCCGGTGCACAGACGATCGCCGGCGTCGCACGACGCGACGCCGGCGACTGGCAGCGATACCGCGCCTATGATCATGATCGCCCCGAGCCGGGGCAGCGCGGCTATTTCGCGGACCGGTATTTTCGCGATGGCCGCTATTATGTGGTGCGCCGGCTGAGCCGGGCGGATCGGCTGTATCGCGGCGCCGACGGCCGCTATTATTGCCGCCGCGAGGACGGGACGACCGGGCTGATCACCGGCGGGCTGGCCGGCGGCGTCCTTGGCAACGTCATCGCACGCGGTGAGTCACGGCTGATCGGCACGCTGGTCGATACGCGCGGCGGTGCGCTGCCCGGCCGGTCGGTGGATCGCGGCCGGATCCGCTGCCGCTGACCCTCCGACCGCTGCGATCAGATGATGCCGCCGCCGAGCATCAGCCGCAGCGTGAAAATGATGATCAGCACGATGTTGAGATTGCGCCCGGCATTGCTCGACGACAGTGCCCCGACCGCAGCGCCGACGATGCCGATCGGGATGACCAGCCAATTCATCCAACCGAGCAGCGGGAAGAAGGCGACGAGACCCAGCGCGAGGGTGACGAGGCCGATGAGGATCGAGACGAGGTTGAGCATGACCCAAACATGGCGTCTCGGCAGGTCGCCGGCAAGATCGCGGGCCGGCCGGCCGCGCATACCGCGACAACGCTTTCTTCACCCGCGCTCCGCCATTGATGGCGGGTGATGACCCGTTCCGCCCGCACCATCCGCCTGCCCGCGCTCGCGCTTGCCCTGCCGCTCGCGCTGATCGCGTGTGGCGGGCCCGCGGTCGATGATCAGCAGGACCCGACGCGCCTCGAGGCGGCCCTCAGCAACGGCAATGCGGGCGACCCCGCGCTGAACGCCGCGCTCGCGGGTCAGATCATGGTCGACCCGACGCTGACGCAATCGTCGAACGACGACGCGATCCGCCCGCCGCCCGAACCGATGGGCGGGGCGATGCCACCCGAGGAAGCGGGCCGCCGCGCCGATACGGTCGATCCGCGTACGCTGAAGCGCGCGCCCGCCGCTGCCGGTGACTGTCCCGCCTGCCGCACGGCCGACGCGGCGCTGACGCTGGGCGCGCTGGCCGAGCGGCAGACGATGCCGAACGCGGCGGCGTGTGCGCGGACGATCGGCTATTCCGCGCTGTGGGCGAATCGCCTGCCCGCCGACCTGCCGCTGTATCCCGATGCGCAGCTGTCGGAGGCGGCGGGTTCCGACCAGGCCGGGTGCCGGCTGCGCGTCGTGCATTTCTCGAGTCGGGCCGCGCCGCAGCGGCTGCTCGACTTCTATTATACCCGCACCGCCGACACGGGCTATTCGGCCGACCACCGCAGCGACGGCCGCCGGCACGTGCTCGGCGGGCTGCGCGGCGGCGATGCCTATAGGGTGTATGTCACGCCGCGCATGGGTGGCGTCAGCGACGTCGATCTGGTCTCCAACGCCGGGCGCTGAGCGCCGCGACCACGCCTGCGGGCAAGCGCCGTGCATCCCCGTCAAGCGCGGCTTTCCGTTTTCCGCGATTCGCGCTAGGGCGCGGGCATGTCTCCCCTTCTCTATGTCATGGTCGGTGGCGCGGTCGGATCCGGCGCGCGCTATCTGACCGGGCGCGCGATGACCGCGCTGCTCGGTGCCGGCTATCCGTTCGGCACGCTGGCGGTAAATCTCGTCGGCGGGCTGCTGATGGGCGTGCTGGTCGGCGTGCTTGCGCGCCATTCGGCGCCCGAGGGCTGGCGGCTGCTGCTCGGCGTCGGCGTGCTCGGCGGGTTCACGACCTTTTCCTCCTTCTCGCTCGACGTCGTCACGATGATCGAGCGTGGCGCGCCGGGCCTCGCGCTCGGCTATGTTCTGGTGTCGGTGATCGGTTCGATCGCCGCGTTATTCGCGGGTCTCTCCGCAGTAAGGGCCGTCGCATGACTGCGGGCAAACACGATAGCGATACGAATTTCCGCGAGTTCAACGTCGGGTTCGACGATGACGGCATCCGGCTGGACCGGTGGTTCAAGCGGCACCTGCCCGAGACGAGCTTCACGACGGTGGCGATGTGGGCGCGGACCGGCCAGCTGCGCGTCGACGGCGCGCGCGCGACGCCGGGCGACCGGATCGCGGCGGGCCAGATGCTGCGCGTGCCGCCGCCCGAAGCCGACAAGGCCACCGCCGACGTGGACGCGCCGCGACGCGTGCGCGAACGCGTGATCCTGTCGGACGAGGAGACCGAAGCCGCGCAGGCGATGGTCATCCACAAGGATTTCCAGGCGTTCGTGCTGAACAAGCCGCCGGGTCTGGCGACGCAGGGCGGCACCAAGACGACGCAACATGTCGACGGGCTGCTCGATGCGCTCCAATATGACAATGAGGGCCGGCCGAAGCTGGTCCACCGGCTCGACAAGGATACGTCGGGCGCGCTGCTGGTGGCGCGGACGTCGCGGGCCGCGGCGTTCTTCGCCAAGGCGTTTTCGGGGCGGACTGCGCGGAAGGTGTATTGGGCGCTGGTAGTCGACGTGCCGTCGATCGAGGACGGCATGATCGAGCTGCCGATCGGCAAGCAGCCGGGCACCGGCGGCGAGAAGATGCATGTCGACGAGGCCGAGGGCGCGCCCGCGCGGACCCGGTACCGCGTGATCGAGCGCGCGGGCAACCGCGCCGCCTGGGTCGAGCTGCAGCCCTTTACCGGCCGCACGCATCAGCTGCGCGTCCACATGGCGGCGATCGGCCATCCGATCGTCGGCGACGGCAAATATGGCGGCGCGGCGGCGTTCCTGACCGGCGGGATCTCGCGCAAGATGCATCTCCATGCGCGCCGCATCAAGGTGGACCATCCCGATGGCGGGTCGATCGACGTGACCGCCGACCTGCCGACGCATTTCGCGGAAAGCCTGAAGCAGCTGGGCTTCGAGGAGTCGCTCGGCGATGCGCTGGTGCTCGACGAGAAGACCGCGCCGTCGCGCGAGGAGATCAAGTCGCGCGCGCGGGCGCATGCCAAGTCGGTCCGCAAGGAACGTCGCGGCGAGCGGCGCGGGCGCGGGGTGGTCGAGGACACGAAGGCGACGGGGGGCAAGCCTGCGGGGCCGAAGACGGGTGGTTCGCGGACCGGCGCGGGGTCGAAGTTTGGCGCGCCCAGGAGTGGGCCGCGGGTCGAGGGTGCGAAGCCTGGTGGCCGGGGGCGTCCGGGGGGGAAGCCGAGTGGGCCTCGGAGTGGGCCGGGGTCGCGGTGATCTAGCGGGGTGGTCTCGCCCATATCCTCTACCACCCCGGCGAAGGCCGGGGCGCCGTTGGAGAGGTTGCAGTAACCGGGGGCTGCGTTTCGTCAGTAGCGTCCCCCAACTGGACCCCGGCCTTCGCCGGGGTGGTTATTATGGTGAGGGGGTGCCCGCCTGCCCGTTCCCCCGCGGAGGCGGGGGTCGCGGCCATCTCGCGAACCAACCTCGCCCCATACCTAACACCACCCCGGCGAAGGCCGGGGTCCAGTTGGGGAGGTTGCAGTAACCGGGTGCTGCGCTTCGTCAGCACCGTCCCCCAACTGGACCCCGGCCTTCGCCGGGGTGGTGGTGGTGGTGGTGCCCCCTACCCGTTCCCCCGCGGGGGCGGGGGTCCAGGGGGCATGATCGGCAGCTCTGCTTGAGTCCGGGTCCCCCGCCTTTGCGGGGGAACTTGACGACGCGCGTTCCGGTTTGGCGTTCCCTCGTTCGCCCGGCTGATCTACGAGACGGGGATGCGCTGGAAAATCTTATGATCCGCCTCGCCGTGTTCGATTGCGACGGGACGCTCGTCGACAGTCAGGCGAATATCTGCGTCGCGTGCGAGCGGGCGTTCGAGACGGCCGGGCTCGTCCCGCCGCCGCGCGCCGCGATTCGCCGGATCGTCGGGCTCAGCCTGGTCGAGGCGATGCAGATCCTGGTGCCGCAGGGCGACGAGGCGCTGCACCGCACGCTCGCCACCGACTACAAGGCCGCGTTCCATGCGATGCGGACGAGCGGCGAGCTGATCGAGGAGCCGCTGTTCGAGGGGATCGCCGACGTGCTGGCGACGCTTGCCGACGATGGCTGGATGCTGGGCGTCGCCACGGGCAAGTCGGACCGCGGGCTCGCGCATGTCCTTGCCGCGCACGGCATCGCCGACCGCTTCGTGACGCTGCAGACCGCGGACCGGCATCCGTCGAAGCCCGATCCGGCGATGCTGTTCGCGGCGATCAGGGAGGCGGGCGCGAGCCCCGCGACGACCGCGATGATCGGCGATACGAGCTATGACATGGCGATGGCACGCGCGGCAGGCGCGCGCGCGGTCGGTGTCACCTGGGGCTATCACGCGGTCGACGAGCTGGCGGAGGCCGGTGCGGACGTCGTCGCCGAGACGGTGCCGGCGCTGCGCCATCTGGTGACCGCGTCGTGACGGAGGCCGATCGCCTGGCGCAGCGGCGCTGGTTCGTGCTGGTCGGCGTGCGGCTTGCCGGCGTGGCGGGCGCGGTGCTCGGGCTGGTGCTGATCGCGCGCGCCTATAGCTGGGGGCCGAAGATCCTCGGCACCGCGATCGTGCTGTCGGCGATGGCGATGATCGCGATCGTGCCGCGCAGCCTGGCGCAGCGCTGGCGCACGCCCACCGAATGACCGGACAGGACGCATGAAGAGATTCTGGACAGACGTCGCGATCGATGCGGATCGCGTGGTGACGCTCGACGGCAAGCCGGTCCGCACCCCCGGGCGACGGCCGCTCGCGCTGCCGACCGATGCGCTGGCACAGGCGGTGGCGGAGGAATGGCGCAGCGTCGGCGAGACGATCGATCCGCGGACGATGCCGCTGACCGGCCTCGCCAATGCCGCGACCGATCCGATCGCGAACGATTCGGCACAGTTCGCGGCGCGGCTGGCGGCCTATGGCGAGAGCGACCTGCTCTGCTACCGCGCGGACGGCCCGCCGCCGCTGGTCGAGCGGCAGGCGGCACGCTGGGATCCGCTGCTCGACTGGGCGCGCGCGCGGTACGACATGACGTTCGCGGTGACGACGGGTGTGATGCATGTCGCACAGGCCCCCGCGACGATCGCGCGGCTGCACGAGGCGGTCGCGGCGCATGACGACTTCCACCTTGCCGGGCTGTCGCCGGTCGTCACGCTGACGGGGTCGCTGGTGATCGGGCTGGCGCTGGTCGAGGGAGAGATCGACGGCGATGCGGCGTGGGCGGCGGCGGGGATCGACGAGGACTGGTCGATCGAGATGTGGGGCGAGGACTGGCAGGCGGCGCAGCTGCGCGAGCTGAAGCGCCAGGAATTCGCGCGTGGCGTCGCGTTTCTGGGGATGCTGTAGGCTTTCGTTATCCTGGACCCGATCCAGGATGACGGGGGGTCAGCGCGTCAGGCGGCGGATGAAGCCGATCAGGCCGGTCTGGCGCGAGCGCTTGAGGCGTTCGGCGGCAAGGATCGTCTTCACGCCACGGATGCAGCTGTCGACGTCGTCATTGACCAGCACATAGTCATAGCCGTCCCAGTGGCTGACCTCGTTCGCGGCGCGCGACATGCGCGCGTCGATTACTTCGGTCGAGTCGGTGCCGCGGCTGGTGAGGCGGCGGTGGAGTTCCTCCATCGACGGCGGGAAGATGAAGACGCGGACGACGTCGCCGCCGGCGATCTGGAACAGCTGCTGCGCGCCCTGCCAGTCGATGTCGAACAGCACGTCCTTGCCGGCCGCCAGCATCTCCTCGACCTGCGCGCGCGGGGTGCCGTAGCGATGGTTGAAGACATGCGCCCACTCGAGGAACTCGTCCTTCGCGACCATGTCGCGAAAGCCCTCGAGATCGGTAAAATGATAGTCCTTGCCGTCGACTTCGCCCGGTCGCATCGCACGGGTCGTCACCGAGACCGACATCTCCAGCTCATGCTCGTCGGCGAGCAATCGGCGCGCGATCGTCGACTTGCCGGCGCCCGATGGCGAGGACAGGACGAACAGGACGCCGCGGCGACGGAAACCATGCGGGTCGGACGGAAGTGTGTGGGGCATGCGCGCCCTTGCCGCGGACTGCGCATGGGCGTCAACCCATGCACAGCCCGCGCGTGTCATTCTGGCGGCGGATCAGTAGCCCGACTTGCGTGCCCGGTTGCGGTCATACGCCTTCTTGGCAGCATAGCCGCCGCCGAGGATCATGCCGAGCGGCCCCATGCGACGCAGCACGCTCATCGCGACGACGCCCTTGACCGCGCCCGATGCGCCGCCCGACCCGTCACGACGGCCCATTTCGCGGCCAACCAATGCACTGATGATACGTCCGATCATGACTTAACCTCTCCGAAAACCTGGTCCTTGAGTTCCGCTGCACCGCGCAGCACCGCCCAGCCGATCGCGTAGGTCACGGCCAGCGGCACGACGATCTTGAGCACGTTGGCGGTGACCGCACCGATGATCGCGCCGTCCGCATTGCCGTCATCGCCGCTGAGCGAGTCGACGCCTGCGCCGATCAGCGCGCCTATGGTCGTTGCGCCCACGTAATTTCTCCTTCGCGTGTGGCGGGTTAGCGCGCGAACCGCGTTTGGGTTCCCCGCCTCACCACCATCCGTCATCCTGACGAAAGTCAGGACCCAGAGCCACGATCGTCTCGCTGAGTAATCCTGGATCCTGACTTTCGTCAGGATGACGGTGGGGGGGGGGTGTGCACACCACCCGTCATCCTGGACTTGATCCAGGATCCAGAGTTACGACGCGCACCGTTTATGGCTCTGGGTCCTGACTTTCGTCAGGATGACGGGGTGGGTCGGTTAGCGGCCGAGCATCGACTCGGGCCGCACGACCCGGTCGAAGGTTTCGGCATCGACCAGCCCGAGTGCGAGGCCGGCCTCTTTCAGCGTCAGCCCCTCGGCATGCGCGTGCTTGGCGATCTTCGCGGCAGCGTCATAGCCGATCTCGGGCGCGAGTGCGGTGACGAGCATCAGCGAGCGGTCGAGCAGGTCGGCGATGCGGTCGCGATTGGGTTCGATGCCGTCGACGCAGCGCTCCGCAAAGCCCTCCATCGCGGTCGCGAGCAGGTCGATCGAGCGGAGCACGTTCGCGCCGATCAGCGGCTTGAAGACGTTCAGTTCGAGATGCCCCTGCATCCCGCCGATGGTGGCCGCGACGTGATTGCCCATCACCTGGCCGGCGACCATCGTCAGCATCTCGCACTGGGTGGGGTTGACCTTGCCGGGCATGATCGAGCTGCCGGGCTCGTTCGCGGGCAGGTCGATCTCGCCGAAGCCGCAGCGCGGGCCACTGCCCAGCAGGCGGATGTCGTTGGCGATCTTGGTCAGCGCGACCGCGAGCGTGTTGAGCGTGCCCGACAGGTGGACGAGCGGGTCGTTCGAGGCGAGCGCCTCGAAGCTGTTCTCGGCGGGGATGAACGGATGGCCGGTCAGGTCGGAGACCGCCTTGCAGAAATCCTCGGCGAATCCCCTGGGCGCGTTGAGCCCGGTGCCGACCGCGGTGCCGCCCTGCGCGAGCCGGTTGGTGCCGTTGGTGACGCCCGGCTCGATCCGGCGGCCGCAGCGATAGACCTGATTGGCATAGGCGCCGAATTCCTGCCCGAGCGTCAGCGGGGTCGCGTCCTGCAGGTGCGTGCGGCCGATCTTGACGATGTCGTCCCAAGCGTCCGCCTTCGCCTGCAGCGCGGTCTTCAGCCGGTCGAGCGCGGGGAAGAGCCGGCGCGTCGCGGCGAGCGAGGCGGCGATGTGGAGCGCGGTCGGGAAGCTGTCGTTCGACGACTGGCTCATGTTGACATGGTCGTTGGGGTGGACGGGCGACTTGCCGCCGCGCGTGCCCGTGAGCAGCTCGTTGGCGCGGCCGGCGATGACCTCGTTGACGTTCATGTTCGACTGGGTGCCGCTGCCGGTCTGCCAGATGACGAGCGGGAACTGGTCGTCGAGCGTGCCGTCGATCACCTCCTGCGCGGCGGCGTCGATCGCGTCGGCGATTGTGGCGTCGAGGCCGTGCGCGCGGTTCACGCGCGCGGCGGCCTGTTTGACGAGCGCCAATGCGTGGACGATCTCGATCGGCATGCGTTCGCGGGTACCGAACGGGAAATTCTCGACCGATCGCTCGGTCTGCGCGCCCCAATAGGCCTGGGCGGGAACGTCGATCGGGCCGATCGAGTCGGTTTCTGTGCGGGTGTTGGTCATAGCCTACCTACGCCGTCATGCCGGGCTTGTTCCGGTATGGCTGCGTAGAGCAGAAGGCCGACATGGGAGTAAATCCCATGTCGTCGACCGCGCGGTGCGCGTCGGCCGGCCGTTCGCGTCGCTTTGCGACCGGCGATCAGCTTTGCCTGATCGCCTCGCTCCAGCTCACTTCTTCCGCTTGAAATCCACGGCGACGACGTTCGAGCCGTCTTCGATCGGCACCGCGGTCGGGCCGTCATTCTCGGCCGGGTCATGCTCGCCGAGCGACTCGTCTGCGCCTTCCTGCGCCTGGAAGCGCAGTTCGAAGCTGACTGCGGGATCCTGGAATGCGGTGATCGCCGAATAGGGGATGACCAGCTTCGACGGGACCTGGTTGAACGACAGACCGATCGAGAAGCGCTCGTCGTCGACGACGAGATCCCAGTAGCGGTTCTGCATGACGATCGTCATTTCGTCCGGGAAGCGTTCGATCAGCCGCTTGGGGATGTCGACGCCGGGCGCCTGCGTCTTGAAGGTGATGTAGAAATGATGCTCGCCGGGAAGCCCGCCGGCCTCCGACACGGAACCGAGCACGCGGCCGACGACGGCACGCAGGGCTTCTTGCACGATCTCGTCGTACGGAATCAGGCTATCGGGCAGTCCATCACTCATTCCCCTTGGGTAGCGGTATTCGGATGGCGGTCAAGATTGCATGCGTCGTGGCGCACGTTATGGGAGGTGGCATGCGCACCGCCACGATTTCCCGCTCCACCGCCGAGACGGCGATCGACGTCACCATCAACCTCGACGGGACCGGCGTTTACGACGTCGAGACCGGCGTCGGCTTCTTCGATCACATGCTCGAACAGCTCTCGCGCCATTCGCTGATCGACCTGCACGTCCGGACCAAAGGCGACCTGCATATCGACGAGCATCACACCGTCGAGGATACCGGCATCGCGATCGGCCAGGCGTTCGCGCAGGCGCTCGGCGACAAGCGGGGCATCACGCGCTACGGCGACGCGCTGTCGCCGATGGACGAGACTCTCACGCGGGTCGCGCTCGATATCTCCGGCCGTCCCTGGCTCGTCTGGAAGGACCTGTTCTCGCAGACGCGGCTGGGCGGCATGGACACCGAGATGTTCGAGCATTTCTTCCACAGCTTCGCGCAGGCCGCGGGTATCACGCTGCACGTCGAGACGCTGTACGGCACCAACAACCACCATATCGCCGAAGCCGCGTTCAAGGGCGTCGCGCGCGCGCTGCGCACCGCGATCGAGATCGACCCGCGCAAGGCCGACGCGATCCCGTCGACCAAGGGGATGCTGTGACGCTCGCGCTGATCGATTACGGCGCGGGGAACCTGCATTCGGTCGAGAACGCGCTGCGCACCGCGGGCTGCACCGACCTGATCGTCACCGCCGACGCGGACGTCGTCGCGAAGGCCGAGCGGATCGTGCTGCCCGGCGTCGGCGCGTATGGCGCATGCGCGGCGGCGTTGCGCGCGGTGCCGGGGATGGTCGAGGCCATGAACCGGCGCGTGCGCGACGAGGGTGCGCCGTTCCTTGGCATCTGCGTCGGCATGCAGCTGATGGCGGAGGCGGGCGAGGAGATGGGGACGCATGCCGGGCTCGGCTGGGTGCCGGGGCGCGTGCGACGGCTCGAGCCGGGGACGATGGAGGCGAAGGTGCCGCATATGGGCTGGAACGACGTCGTGCCGGCCACCGCGCATCCGCTGATCGCGCCGGGCGAGGCCTATTTCCTGCACAGCTTCGCGTTCGAAGGCGCCGACGTGCTTGCGACCACCGATCACGCCGGCCCCGTCACCGCGGCGATCGGCCGCGACACGATGATCGGCGTGCAATTTCACCCTGAGAAGAGCCAGCGCTACGGCCTGGCCTTGCTTGAACGTTTTCTGGAGTGGCGGCCGTGAGCCTTATCGTTTTCCCCGCGATCGACCTCAAGGCAGGGCAAGTCGTCCGCCTCGCCGAGGGCGATATGGACCGCGCGACCGTCTATGGTGACGATCCCGCGGCGCAGGCGATGCTGTTCGCAGATGCAGGTGCCGAGCATCTGCACGTCGTCGATCTCGACGGCGCGTTTGCTGGGGCTTCGGTCAATGGCGACGCGGTGCGCGCGATCGTTTCGCAGTTTCCGGGGCATGTGCAGCTGGGCGGCGGGATCCGCACGCGTGCCAATGTCGAGGGCTGGTTCGATCTGGGCGTGTCGCGGGTCGTGATCGGCACCGCGGCGCTCGAGGATCCCGACTTCGTGCGCGGCGTGGCGAAGGATTTCCCCGGCGGGATCGTCGTCGCGGTCGATGCGAAGGACGGCATGGTCGCGACCAAGGGCTGGGCCGACGTTTCGACCACCAGCGCGGTCGATCTCGCGCGGCGGTTCGAGGATGCGGGCGTGGCGTCGTTGCTGTTCACCGATGTGGGGCGCGACGGGATGCTCAAGGGCTGCAACGTCGAGGCGACGGTCGACCTGGCGCGGTCGGTCGACATTCCGGTGATCGCTAGCGGCGGGGTGAAGGGGATCGCCGAAATTCACGTGCTGGCGCTGCATGTCCGTGATGGCGTCGAGGGCGTTATCACGGGGCGGGCGTTGTACGACGGGCGGCTCGACCTTGCGGCGGCGTTGAGCGTGGCGAAGGCGGCATGAGGGGTCACGCGGAGACGCGGAGCCGCGGAGATAGTGGTTTCGCGCAGAGGCGCAGAGGACGCAGAGCCGACCGCGTCAGCGGTCCCTCCATCCTCGCAAGCGATGGAGTCCTACATGCTGCTGCAGGCACGCGCTTCTCTCTCTTCTCTGCGCCCTCTGCGCCTCTGCGCGAAATAGCCTTCTTAGCGGCTCCGCCGCGTCTCCGCGTCTCCGCGTCTCCGCGTGAACCACTTCTTCGAGACCCCGCATGACCGTCCGCGCGCGCGTGATCCCGTGTCTCGACGTCGCCGACGGCCGCGTCGTGAAGGGCGTGAACTTCGTCGAGCTGCGCGACGCGGGCGATCCGGTCGAGCAGGCGCGCGCCTATGACGCCGCCGGGGCGGACGAATTGTGCTTTCTCGATATCGGCGCGAGCCATGAGGGCCGGGGCACGATCCTCGACGTCGTGCGGCGGACCGCGGCGGTGTGCTTCATGCCGCTGACGGTCGGCGGCGGCGTGCGGACCGCGGACGATGCGCGCGCGCTGTTGCTGGCGGGCGCGGACAAGGTCGCGGTCAATTCCGCCGCGGTCGAGCGGCCCGAACTCGTCGCGGACATCGCCGAGCGCTTCGGCAGCCAGTGCTGCGTCGCGAGCGTCGATGCGCGGCGCTCGGGCGAAGGCTGGGAGGTGTTCACGCATGGCGGCCGGCGCGCGACCGGGATCGACGCGATCGCGCATGCGGTGAAGCTCGCCGACCTCGGCGCGGGCGAGCTGCTCGTCACCTCGATGGACCGCGACGGCACGCGTAGCGGCTACGACCTCGCGCTGATCCGCGCGATCGCGGACCGCGTTGCGGTGCCGGTCGTGGCGAGCGGCGGGGTCGGCGGGCTCGACGATCTGGTCGCCGGGATCCGCGACGGGCATGCCAGCGCGGTGCTCGCCGCATCGATCTTCCATTTCGGCCAGGCGTCGATCGGCGACGCGCATGCCGCGCTGGCGGCTGCGGGGATCCCGGTGCGGACCCCCTTGCGGTCGGCCTGACCGGCATGGCGACGCTGCCGCTGGTCGCGGTACAGTCGGGGCATAGCGGCGTGGTGCATCCGCGCACCGGCCCCGAAGCGTCCGACATCGCGCTGTTCGCGGTCGCCGCGATCGGCGTCTGGCTGGTCCGCCGCGCGCTGCGCAAGCGGTTCCTGAAGCGGCCGCCGCGCGCAAAGGATTGACCCGCCCGCGCGCCTGCGTCAGCACGCGCGGCATGGCAGACCCCGTTTTCGACCGCCTGGAGGCGACCATCCGCGCGCGCCGCGATTCGCCCGCCGACACCTCCTACACCGCCAGCCTGTTCGCGCGCGGCCGCCCCAAGATCGCGCAGAAGCTCGGCGAGGAAGCGGTCGAGACGGTGATCGCGGCCTGTTCGGGCGACGAGGCAAGCATCGTCCCCGAAGCCGCCGACCTGATGTTCCATCTCGCGGTGCTGCTGGCGGACGCCGGGCTGAGCCTCGACGATGTGCGGGCCGAGCTGGAGCGGCGCGAGGGTGTCGGCGGGTTGGTCGAGAAGGCCGCGCGGACCGGCTGACCCGCCAGCTCCTTCATTCCTGCGAAGGCGGGAATCCGGACTGGCTGGCCAAGCCGCGGGATCGCTGACGTCCGAGGATATGGATCCCCGCCTTCGCGGGGATGACGAAGGTTGGTAGGATGCCTGAAAAGGAGCCTGCCCCATGCCGATCGACGCCACCCAGCCCTATGACGACCAGAACATCTTCGCGAAGATCCTGCGCGGCGAGATCCCGTCGAGCCGCGTCTATGACGACGACTTCGCGATCGCGTTCCACGACATCAATCCGCAGGCGCCGACGCATCTGCTGGTGATCCCCAAGGGCGCCTATGTCTCATGGGACGATTTCTCCGCGCGTGCGGGCGATGCGGAGATCGCCGGGTTCATCCGCGCGGTTGGGACGGTCGCGCGCGCCGCGGGGCTGGTGGAGCCGGGCTATCGCCTGCTCGCGAACATCGGCAAGCACGGGCATCAGGAGGTGCCGCATCTGCACGTTCATGTCTTTGGCGGGCGTCCGCTTGGCCCGATGCTGGCCGGATAGCGCGGCTTTCCGCCACTAAAGGATTGCGCGTAATAAAATTGCCATTAGGCTTCCCGGCTTGAGCAAGGGGGCCAGTGAACCGGCCCTCACAACCCCCGGGGGGAACCGAATTGATTTTTGGTCGCGTTAAGTCACTGGACGCCATTCTGGCGACGGCGGAGAAGAAATCGCTCCACCGATCGCTGGGCGCGTTCCAGCTAACCATGCTCGGCATCGGTTGCGTGATCGGCACGGGTATCTTCGTGCTGACCTCCGCCGCCGCGCAGAAGGCCGGGCCGGGCATGATCCTGAGCTTCGTCGTCGCCGGCGCGGTCTGCGTCGTCGCCGCGCTCTGCTATGCCGAGATCGCGGCGATGGCCCCGGTCGCGGGCTCCGCCTACACCTACACCTATTCGGTCATGGGCGAGCTGCTCGCCTGGACGGTCGGATGGGCGCTGATCCTCGAATATGCGGTGGCCGCGAGCGCCGTATCGGTCGGCTGGTCCGGCTATTTCGCGGGCTCGATATTGCACGAGACGTTCGGGATAACACTCCCGACCTGGCTGTCGCACGGGCCGTACATGCCGGGCGGGTTCATCAACCTGCCCGCGGTCGTCATCTCGCTGCTGATCACCTGGCTGCTGATGATCGGCACGACCGAGAGCGCGCGCGTCAATGCGGTGCTGGTGACGATCAAGGTCGTCGCGCTGACCGCGTTCGTAGCGCTGACGCTGCCCAAGACGCATGGCAGCAATTTCGAGCCGTTCCTCCCCACCGGCATCCTCGGCAGCAACGGGCTGGGCGTGGTCGGCGCGGCGGCGACGATCTTCTTCGCCTATGTCGGCTTCGACGCGGTCTCGACCGCGGCCGAGGAGACCAAGGATCCGCAGCGCAACGTGCCGATCGGGCTGATCGCCTCGCTCGGCATCTGCACCGTGTTCTACATGCTGGTCGCAGCGGGCGCGATCGGCACGATCGGCGGGCAGCCGCTGTTCGGCGCCGATGGCGTGCCGTTCACCACCGGGTCGGCCGAGCTCGCCCGCGCCTGTCTGATCCCCGCCAACGCGCAGGCGCTGGTCTGCTCGAACGAGGCGCTGGCGCATGTCCTGCGTCAGGTCGGCTATGCCAATGTCGGCAACTGGATGGGCTATGCCGCCGGTCTCGCGCTGCCGTCGGTGATCCTGATCCTGATGTTCGGCCAGACGCGCATCTTCTTCGTGATGAGCCGCGACGGCCTGCTGCCCGAAGTGCTGAGCCGCGTGCATCCGAAGTGGAAGACGCCGCACATCGTCACCGCGATCACCGGCGTGTTCGTCGCGTTCGCCGCCGCGTTCCTGCCGGTCGGGCAGCTCGCGGACATCGCCAATGCGGGCACGCTCTACGCGTTCATGATGGTCGCGATCGCGCTGCTGATCCTGCGCAAGCGCGAGCCGAACCGGCACCGTCCGTTCCGCACGCCGGCGGCCTGGATCGTCGCGCCGCTGACGATCGTCGGCTGCATCGGGCTGTACTTCTCGCTTCCCTATGAGGCGATGGCGGTGCTGCCGATCTGGGGCGCGGTCGGCCTCGTGATCTATTTCCTCTATGGCTACCGCAAGAGCTATCTCGGGCGCGGCATGGCCGATGGCGGCGAGCCGATCGACATGGCGCCCCCGGGCAGCCACTGAGACGGAACGCAGCAAAAAGGGCCGCGGGAGGAAACTCCCGCGGCCCTTTTTTTGTGCCTAGTTCCAAAGGCGTCATCCCCGCGAAGCCGGGGATCCATATCCTCCAGCGGTTGCGGGTCTATCGCGCGGCCGGCCAGTATGGGTTCCCGCCTGCGCGGGAATGACGGTTCGGTTCGTCAGCCGATATGCTTGGCGGCGAGTGCCTTGAGGTCGACCATCGGGCGGGCGCCGACATGGCTGATGATCTCGGCTGCGCAGACCGCGCCGAGCTTGAGCGAGGCGTGGAGGTCGTGGCCCTGCGCCTGGCCGTGGAGGAAGCCCGCCGCGAACAGGTCGCCCGCGCCGGTCGTGTCGACGACCTTGGCGATCGGCTCGGCCTTCACTTCGGCGCGCGTGCCGTTCTGGATCGCGCAGGCGCCATGCTCGCCGCGGGTGACGACCAGGGTCGGGACCTGCGCCGAGATCTTCGCGACTGCCGCGTCGAAATCCTCGGTCTCGGCAAGCGCCGCGAGTTCGCTCTCATTGGCGAACAAGATGTCGATCAGGCCGTCCGACAGCAGCTGGCGGAAATCGCCGCCGTGGCGCGAGATGCAGAACACGTCGCTGAGCGTGAAGGCGACCTTGCGCCCCGCACCGCGTGCGCAATCGATCGCGGCGCGCATCGCGGCGCGCGGCTCTTCGGGATCCCAGAGATAGCCCTCGAGATACAGGATCGCGCTGTCGGCGATCATCGCGGTGTCGATCGCCGCGGCGGGCAGATACTGGCCTGCGCCGAGGAAGGTGTTCATCGTCCGCTGGCCATCGGGCGTCACGAAGATCAGGCAGCGGCCGGTGGTCGGGTCGCCGGCGCGGACCGGGGTCGCGAACTCGATGCCGATGCTGCGGACGTCATGCGCGAAGACCTGGCCGAGCTGGTCGTCGGCGACCTGGCCGATGAAACCGCACTTGCCGCCGAGCGCAGCGACGCCGGCGACGGTGTTGGCGGCCGACCCGCCCGAGATTTCCATGCCCGGCCCCATCTTGGCGTAGAGCGCATCGGCTTCTTCCGACGAGAACATCAGCTGCATCGAGCCCTTGGCGACACCGATCTCGGCGATGAAGGCGTCGTCGGCGGTGCTCAGAATGTCGACGATGGCATTGCCGATCGCGACGACGTCATAGGTAGGCGTGCTCAAGGGGAGGTCTCCGGACCGAACGGGAAAAGCTCGCCGTAATTCGCGCAGGCGGCAGGCGCAACCGCTGCGGCGCCGGGTGCCCGGACCGTGGACGTCAGCGCAGATAAGCGACGAGGCTGAGCCCGGCGACCTTGCCGAACACCGAATAGCTCGCCTCGAGCATCGTCTTGCGCTGCATCAGGTCCATCGAGATCTGGCCGTAATCCGCATCCTCATTGTCCGAGACGATCTTCTCGAGCAGCGCGGCACGGTCGGCCGCGCGCGCGCCGAGCGTCTCGATCTGCGCCTGGCGGAGGCCGTTGGCGGCGTTGAGGCCGCGGACCTGCGGCAAGGCGGCGTCGAGCTGCGCGATCGCGGTCTTGAGCGCCGCGGCCTGGCCTGCGCTGGGGCTGGCGCCGATCGGCCCGGCCTCGGCCAGCGTCCGGAACGCGGCGAGCACGCCGTCGCCGAGCTCGCTCGCGGTGACGCCGTAGGTCAGCGTCGCGCCGCCGCCGATCGACGCTGAGGCGCGGACGTCGTCATTGCCGAATGCAGCCTGCGTCGTCGTGCCCGCGGTCTCGGCGAGCGTCGCGGGCTTGAACGGGATCGCGTCGCCCTGCGCACCGGCGAACAGCGGCTCGCTGCCGTCGGTCGCGTTGAGCGCGGAGCGGAACTGGCTGAAGGCGCTTTCGATCGCGCTGCCGAGCGCGGGCGTCGCGCCGGTGCCGACCGCGGTCATCAGCTGTGTCCGGAGATCGCCGGCGATCGTGTCGATCGCGGTGATATTGGCCTCGTACAGCGACAAGGTCGTGCCGAGCCGGGTCGTCGCCGCACTCTGCGCCGCCTGCATCGACAGCGCACTGCGCGCCGACAAAGTGCGGACCGCGGCGCTGCCGAGATCGGCGAGGTCCTTCGCCTTCTTGCCCGAATTGAGCTGCAGCTGCGTCTGCGCGAGCCGCTGCTGCGCCTTCTGGACCGCGTCGGTCAGCGTCCGCTGGAGCGGGATGGTGGCGATGCGGGTCATCGATGCTGGTCCTATCTGATCATGCCGAGAAGCGTGTCGTACATCTCGCTCGCGGTGGTCATGACGCGCGCGGCGGCGGCGTAGCTGTTCTGGAGCACGACCATCTGGCCGAGCTCCTCGTCGATATTGACGCCCGAGACGCTGTCGCGGCGGTTGATCGCGTCGTCGCGGCGTGCGCCCATCTGGTCCGCGCGATCGGTGGCGCGCGATGCGGCGGATCCCGCATCGCCCAGCACGACCGCGGAGAAGCGCGCGATCGTCATCGTCCCCGCATCGCCGAGATCGACCGCGCTCGCCAGCGCATCGACCAGCGCGGTCGCGCCGCGCCGGTCGCTCGGCCCGAGCGCCTTCGTCCCCACCGCGACGGGCTGGAGCCGGGCGAGCGGCAGGCGGGTCGGGTCGGCGAGCACGTCGCGGCGGACGCCGGCGCTGTCGAGCCCCGCCCCCGCCGCGCCCAGCCCGGTGATCGCCGCAAAACCGCGTCCGGTGCCGCCGCGGTCGGTCGTGTCGGACAGGACCGAGAGCATTGCCCCCGATTCGGCGCGGGTGGCGGAAAACCGCAGGCGCCCGGCATCGTCGAGCGCGAACTGGCCATAGCCGCCGAGATGGCTGGCGTTGAGCTCGTCGATCAGGTCGCCATAGGTCGGCCCCGTCGCCCCCGTCAGCGCGTAGCGCGCGACCAGCCGGCCCGACGAATCGCGCAAGGCGAAATCGACCGCCTCGCCGGCGGCGAAGCGATGCGGATCGGCGGTGGTGAACCCCGAGGGCACGAGCATGCTCGTGTCGCTGCGGACGATGTCGTTCAGCCCGAAATAGTGCGACAGGCCGATGCCGGCGCGCGCGCTCGGCCGCGCCGTGTCCTGCGCCACCGCGACGCCGGTGCCTGGGCCGCTCGCGGCGATGGTGAGCGTGCCGTTGGCGAACGACGCGGTCGCCGCACCGCCCAGGCCGGTATTGATCGCCGCGATCGCATCGTCGACCGTCGCGGCCGCGCCGAGCGCGTCGAAGTCGAGCGTGGTGCCGGCGACCATCGTGCCGTCGGACCGCGTCACCGCGATCAGCGCCGCGCCGGTGAACCCCAGCCGGTCACCACCGGTCAGCGCGGTCGCGCGGCCGGTGAGTATCGCCGGCGGCGGGACCGCCGAGCCGGTGTTGGACGCGGTGTTGATCGTCCGGGCGAGCCCCGCGAACAGCGTCTCGACCCGCGCCGAGAACGCCGGCAACTGCCGGTCGCGCAGGTCGAGCAGACCACCGAGCCGCCCGCCCATCGCCGGCGTGTCGAGCGTCGTCCCGGTCGCCGCGCCGAGCGTGCCGTCCGCCTCGGCGAACCGCACGTCGATCGTCGGATAGACCGGCTGCGCGCTGCCGACTCCGCTGGCGGGATAGGAAAGCTGGCGCAGCCGCTGGTCGAGCAGCGGGACGCCCGAGGCGGTATCGATCGTCACCCGCCCGCTCGGCTGTTCGCGCGCGGTGATGCCGATCAGCGCGCTGAGCTCCTCGAGCGCGGTCGTACGGCGGTCCGCGGGGCCCGACGCGCTGCGCCCCAGCCCCTGCAGCCGCGAGATCGAATCGTTGAGCGTGTCGACCGTGCGCAGCAGCGCGTTGACCCGCTCGACCGTGTCGCCGACCTCGCCCTCGATATCGCCGCGCAGCACGTCGACGTCGCGACCGAGCTGGCGCATCGATCCGATCGCGTCCTCGACCATGCCGACAAAGGGCGCGGTGACCGCGGACCCGCCATTGGCGCCGGCCATCGCGGTCGCGGTCGCGGCGATCGCGTCGAGCCGGGCGGGCAGCGCGGATTCGGACCCGGTCGCCCCGAGCAGCGACTGCAACCGGTCGAGATAGCCCGCCTCGACCTCCGCACGGCCCGCATCGCCGCTGCGGCCATAGACGGTCGCTTCGAGGAACTTGTCCGCGACGCGGCCGGGTTCGCCGACCACCACGCCGTTGACGCGGCCCGCAGTGACCCCCGTCTGCAACGCGACCGTCTCGCGCGCATAGCCCGGCGTGTTGACGTTCGCCAACATGAACACCACCGGGTTCAAGCGCCAGCGCGCGGCGTTCCAGGACCTGCTCTATCAGCAGGAGACGCGCCCCGGGTCGGCGGCGGGCGGCGACGGCCAGGCCAAGGTGCCGACCGGGATCCAGATCGGCGCGGGCGTGAAGACCGGCGGCGTCTACCGCATCACCGAACAGGGTGCGCCGAACCAGACCGGCAACCGCTATGACATCGCGATCCAGGGACGCGGCTATTTCCAGGTGACGTTGCCCTCGGGGCAGATCGGCTTCACCCGCGACGGATCGTTCCAGCTGTCCGAACAGGGCGAGCTGGTCACCGCGGACGGCTTCCGCGTCGAGCCCGCGATCGTCATCCCGCCCGAGGCGGTCGACGTCGCGATCTCGAAGACCGGCGAGGTCCAGGTCAAGCTCGCCAACGATCCCGCGCTGCAGACCGTCGGCCAGATCCAGCTCGCGACCTTCGTCAACGAGGCGGGGCTCGAGGCGCAGGGCGGCAACCTCTTCCTCGAAACCGCTTCGTCGGGGCAACCGACCGGCGCCGCGCCGGGCCAGCCGGGCTTTGGCGACACGCTGCAGGGCTTTGTCGAGGCGTCGAACGTCAACCCGGTGTCCGAGATCACCGCGCTGATCACCGCGCAGCGCGCCTATGAGATGAACAGCCGCGTGGTGAAGACCGCGGACGAGATGCTCGCGACCTCGAGCCAGCTCCGGTGAGCCGCCTGGCAATCGCCGTCGCGCTCGTCCTCGCATCGGGGATCGCGCTTCCGGCGCAGGCGGCGGATCCCGCCAAGACGCCCGTCGCGGTGCTCACCCGCGCGATCGCGCGCGGCGACATTCTGAGCGCGACCGATTTCGAGCTGCAGCCGCGCGCCGCGGTCGCCGCGCGCGGCGTGCTGGCGGCGGACGCCGCGAGCGGACGCGAAGCGGTGCGCGCGCTGCCCGCCGGCACGATGGTCCGCGCCGGCGATCTCGTCGCGCCCCGGCTGGTGCGCCGCGGCGAGGCGGTGACGCTGTCCGTGCAGGGTCGCGGGTTTGCGATCACCACCGCGGCACGGGCGCTGGCGGCGGGCGGCATGGGCGATGTCGTCCGCGTCGTCGCGCTGTCCACCAACCACAGCGTCGACGGCGTCGTCACGGGCGCGGGCAGCGTCCGCGTCGCCGCGCAATGAGGAGAGTTTCGATGACCAGACCCGCGACATTGTTCCTGATCCTCGCCGGCGCGACCGCGCTGTCGGGCTGCGGCACGGTCGGCCAGCTCAAGACGATCGGCAAGGCGCCGAAACTCAGCGAGATGACCGCGGTCGACACCCCGCTGACCGAGGATTCGCTCGGCCAGCCGAGCCGTCGCCCGGCCGCGCCGCCAATGGCGCTGGCGCCCCCCGACGCATCGCTGTTCCGCGCGGGCGCGGGTGCGTTCCTCGGCGACCAGCGCGCCGCGCGCAAGGGCGACATCCTGACCGTACGGATCAACGTTCAGGATCGCGCCGAGGTCGGCAACACGACCGCACGCACGCGCGGCGGGTCGGAGAATGCGGGGCTGACCGCAGCACTCGGGCTCGGCGTCGCGACGCCCGACCCGCTGATCGCCGGCAATTCGAAGTCGCAATTCAACGGATCGGGCAATATCAGCCGCTCCGAGACGATCAGCATGACGATGTCGGCGATCGTCACCGACGTGCTGCCCAACGGCAATCTGATGATCCGCGGCCGCCAGGAGATCCGCGTCAATTACGAGCTGCGCGAGCTGATCGTGACCGGCATGGTCCGCCCGCAGGACATCAGCCGCGACAACAGCATCCGCCACACGCAGATCGCCGAGGCGCGGATCAGCTATGGCGGCCGCGGCCAGCTGACGCAGGCGCAGCAGGCGCGCTGGGGCCAGCAGATCTACGACGCGCTGTTTCCGTTCTGAGGCGCGCGCCCGCGCTGCAAATAATCCGCGCAGCGCGACCAACTATCCGGATTTCTTCCCAGAATAAGGAGCGGGTCGGATCTGACCGCTCCGTCGGCGAGCCGCCGTACGGCTCAAGGACGCAGAAGCGACCGACTATTCCAGAAGGAAGAATATCATGGGAATGTCCGTTAACACCAATGTTGGCGCGATGGCGGCCCTCCAGGCCCTCAACGAGACCAGCAAGGGTCTGTCCGTCGTCCAGAGCCGCATCAACAGCGGCCTGAACGTCGCATCGACCAAGGACGATTCGGCAGCCTTCACCATCGCCCAGGGCCTTCGCGGCGATCTGGGTGGCCTCAAGGCGGTCAACTCCTCGCTCAGCCGGGCGAAGAGCGTGGCCGACGTTGCGGTCGCAGGCGCAGAGCAGATCTCGGACGTCGTCAACCAGATGAAGACGCTTGCCAAGCAGGCGTCGGACGATGGCATCAGCGACGAGAGCCGCGCTGCGTACAACAAGGACTTCACCGCCCTTCGCGACCAGATCAGCACGATCGTCGATTCGTCCGAGTTCAACGGTACGAACCTGCTCAAGACCGGCGGCGGCACCGTGAGTGCGTTGCAGTCGCTGACCAACAAGGCAACCGGCACCGACACCTACGATCCCGATACGCTCTCCATCGCCAACCAGGAAATCGACCTGCCGGCGACGGAAACCGCGTCCGCGGGCGTGGGTACCGGCGTGCTCGGCCAGGATTCGGAAATCGACACGGCTGCCAAGGCCAAGGCGATGGTCGATACCCTGGACACGCTGGGCAGCTCGCTCAACACCAAGCTGAGCGATCTCGGCTCGGGGTCGCGCAAGATCGACGCACAGATGACGTTCACCAGCAAGCTGTCGGACGCGATCGAAAGCGGCGTCGGCAAGCTCGTCGACGCGGATCTGGCCAAGGAATCGGCAAAGCTCCAGGCGCTGCAGGTCAAGCAGCAGCTTGGCGTTCAGGCGCTGTCGATCGCCAACCAGGCACCGCAGACGATCACCTCGCTGTTCCGGTAAGCCGGTACGAGACACGATCCCGCCAAGTCCCCCAAGCACATCGGCGGGGGGTCGTGGAAACCGGGGTGGCCGATCGGCCATCCCGGTTTTTTCATGCCTGTTTTCAGGCGGCGGCGCGCCTGGATACGGGTAATCCCTTAATAGCCGTGCGGCCCGGTTCGACTAGGGTCGAGCGAACCGGCGGGCGAACGAGCCGCGAACGGCCGGAGAGGATGAGGTCATGGACTACCGCGTTTCGCTGTCGCTCTCGGTCACCGACCCGCATGCGCTGTGGTCCGCCGCGGCGGCCTGTGCGCTGACCGCGCCGGGCATGACGCTCGACGACGTCGTCGAGACGATCGGCAGCGAGCATGATCCCGACATCGCCGACTGCATCGCGCTGCTGCTGCTGTCGCCGCGGATCACCGGGGCGCGGATCGAAGACTTCGCCTGCCGTCGCGCCGGCAGGCCCGAGCGCGTGGCCGACGTCACCCCGCTGCCGACCCGCCCCCGCGCGACGCGGCACGGCCTGAACGCCAACGCCTGAGATACGCCGGGCCGGGGTTCGGCGCGGCGCGCGGACGCCAGCGCGATCAGGCGCGGCGCGCCGCCACCTCGACCAGCAACACCGCCGCGATCGTCGGATCGACCCGGCGCAGTGCCATGGAGACGTCCTGCGCCAGTCGTCGTGCATCGACCGGCGTCGACGCGGAGGCATGCAACCGCGCGAATTCGATCGACGCGACCAGCGCCGCCTCGCGCAGTTCGGGCCGACGCGTCTCGATCGCCCCCGCGCCTGCGACGTCCGCAGCCTGGAGCACGAGCTTGACCTTCAGCCGTCCGTCCGCGCGATCGCCCTCGACGATCGGCACGTCGAGCGGATCGAGCATCACGAACAGCGGCGACGGCCGTACGGGTTCACCTTCCGCCCCGCCTCCTTCCGCCCCGCCCCCTTCGGACGCCGCCGCGCCCGGCGCCATGACCGGCGCGGTCAGCAGCGCCGCGATCAGCAGCGCGATCTGCTTGGGTGAAGGGCGGGTGCGCATCGCTCGGGCTCCGGTTTGTGGTTTCGTCGGGACGTCGCCCCGAATGCCGGCCGATGCCGACGATCCGCAGGTCTTTGCCTCTATAATAGGAGGATAGCGGAGGGATGGAGCGCAAGTGAGCCACGATCAGAAACCCGCGCGCGTCAGGATCGTCGCGAACGGTGCCGAGACGGACGCCCGCCGGCGCGGCGATGCAACGGCGATCGCGCCGATGCCCGCGGCCGGACCGGGCGATGGTCATCATGCCGCTGCAGGCAACAGGGTCGCGACGATCCTGTTCGCGCTGCTGTTCCTTGGCGCCGCCGCCGCCGCCGCGGTCGCGGTGACCTTGGCCTTCGCATGATCCGCCTCGCCATCGCGCTGGCGATCGGCGCGGGGCTGGCCGGACCGCATCCCGCGCGCGCTGCCGAACCGTCGCATCCGAGCGCGCCGCACCCGAGCACGCCCCACCCGGGCACGCCGACGCCCGCGCAACCGTCGCCACCCGCCCCCGCCCGCCCGGCGCCTGTACCCTTTGCCGCCGAGCTCGCCGCGCAGCCGCTGCCGCCGGCGCGCACCGCCTGGACCGCGATGAGCGAGCAGGCGGCCTGGGCGGCGCTTGCGACCGCCACGCCCGCGACGCGGCAGGCGACACGCTGGCGCTATGCGGTCGCCCTGATCGCGCGCGACCGCGCCGGCGAGGCGCTCGGCGTGCTCGACGTGATGGCGGCCGACGATACCGGGCTTGCAAAGGTCGCCGCGTGGCGGCGCGCGCGCGGCGTCGCACTCGGACTGCTCGGGCGGACCGATCCGGCGATCGCGGCGCTCGACGACCCTGCGCTCGCGACCGATCCCGAGACCTGTCTGTGGCGGATGCGGATCCTGGCGGAGGCGGGTCGTGCGGCGCCGGCGCTGGGCGTGCTCGGCTGTGCGATGCCTGCGCTGAACGCGCGTGGCGCCAAGGCGCGCCGCCCCTTCATCCTCGCTGCCGCGCGCGCGGCGATCGACGCAGGGAGGCCCGGCCCGGCGCGCGACTGGCTCGATCGCATCCCGGCGACCGACGCGGCGGCCGCGCTGTTGCACGGCGAGGCGGACCGTGCGCTCGGCGCCGCCGCGACGAGCCGTCGCTGGTTCGATCTGGCCATACGCACCGGCGATCCCGAACAGCGCGCCGCAGCCACGCTCGGCACGATCGAGACCGATCTGGCCGCGCGCACGCTCGCCCCGCCGGCCGCGGCGCGGCGTCTGGCGGCGCTGCTGTTCCGCTGGCGGGGGGGCATGGTCGAGCGCCGCGGGCTGACGCTGGCGATGAGCCTCGCCACCCGCCGCGGCGACGAACCCGCATTGATGGCGGCCGCCGCCGCGCTGCTGCGCTATGGCAATGTCGGCGCCGACGCCGCCCCGCTGTCGGCGACCGTCCAGGCGCATCTCGTCGCACTGGTGGCGCCGCAATCGACCATGCCGCTCGGCACCGCCGCCGGTCTGCTCTGGGATTACCGCGACCTGATGCCGACGGGGGCGGAAGGCGACCGCGTAGTGTGGATGCTCGCCGACCGGCTGCAACAGGCCGGGCTCTATCGCCGCGCCGCCGAACTGCTCGAACGCCGGCTCGGCACCACGCAGCGCGACGTCGAACAGGGCCCCTTGTCGATCCGCGTCGCGACGCTGCGGATCCTGGCGGGGGCGCCTGACGCTGCGGTCCGCGTGCTGCGCGAGACGGCGATGATTCCTTATCCCGACGCAATCCAGGACGAGCGCCGTCGCCTCCAGGCCGTCGCGCTCGAACTGCTCGGCCGCCACGCCGAAGCGGTGGCGACGCTCGCCGACATCCGCGACGCGACGCCGATCCGCGCCGAATTCGACTGGCACGCACGCGACTGGTCGGGCTTAGCCGCCAGCGGCACCGCGCTGCTGCCTGCCCCCGGAGCGCGCGGCGGCCTGTCCGCGGAGGGCCAGGCGATCGTCCTGCGCCAGGCGATCGCCCATGCGATGCTGGGACAGGAAGCCGCGCTGGCGCGACTCAACCGGCGTTATGCCCGCGCCTTCGCTGCGCTGCCCACCGCGCCGGTGTTCGCGATGCTGACCGCGCCGGTCGGAGCCTTCGACCCGGCGCGGCTCGATTCCGCGATGACCGCGCTGTCCGCGGCGGGACCTGCAGGCGCGATCGGCGACCTGCTGACCGCGGGACAGGCGGCGCGGACGTCGACGCGACTGGACTAGGGCGCCGCGCCCCTGCCCACGGATCATGCGCGCCGCCTGCGAGTTCAACCTGTTCACCAGGAGAGCCGCATGCCCAGCACGATCGCGCAGATCATCACCGAGATCGCCGCCGAGATCACCACCGACGCCGCGCGGATCGAGGCATCGGCGGACCGCAAGGAGGAGGCCGCACCCGGGCCGATCGGCATCGCGGTCGCGCTGACGTCGGGCACGCTGCTGACCGCAGGTGCGGCGACGACGGCATTCCCGATCCAGAGCATTTCGAAGCTGTTCGCGCTCGACCTCGCGCTCGCGGCGATCGGCGACGACGTCTTTGCGCGCGTCGGGAAAGAGCCGTCGGGCGACCCGTTCAACTCGATCGTCGATCTGGAACGGACCAAGGGTGTGCCGCGCAACCCGTTCATCAACGCAGGCGCGCTGGCGGTCGTCGATATCCTGGTCGAACACCGGCCCGAGGACGGCGACGACCCGGCGGTCGCCAGGCTGATCGGCCGCGAGACCGGGTCCGATGCCGTCACGTTCGACGAGGACGTGATGGCGTCCGAGCAGGAGGGCGGCGACCTGAACCGCGCGATGATGAGCTTCATGCGGCATCACGGCAATCTCCATGCCGATCCCGATGCGGTGATGGCCGCCTATGTCCGCAATTGCGCGATCGCGCTGGATTGCCGTGGCCTTGCAAAAGCAGGCGCGTATCTCGCGGCGACGCGGCGGACGCCCGATGATCCTGAGGCCGACGCGGTGGCCAAACGCCACCGTACGGTGCTCGGCCTGATGATCACCTGCGGCCATTATGACGGGTCGGGGGATTTCGCGGTGCGGGTCGGCCTGCCCGCCAAGAGCGGCGTCGGCGGCGGCATTCTCGCGATCGTGCCCGACCGTGCGGCGATCGCGGTCTGGTCGCCCAATCTCGACCAGCACGGCAACAGCATCCTCGGCATTCGCGCGCTCGAGATGATCGCGCACCGGACCGGCTGGTCGGTGTTCGGTCCGCCGCTGGTCTGACGCTCAGGCGGCGAGCCGGGTAACCGTCACCCCCGAGGATTGCGGGTCGGTATCGCCGGGTGCGCCGATGATCGTGTCCCCCGGCAGCTCGGCGAAGTCCGCCGTCGCATCGGTGAACGGGACGACCGGGCGGCCGAGCAGATAGCCCTGCGCCACGTCGCAGCCGATATCGTGCAGGACGTCGAGCTGTTCGCGCGTCTCGACCCCCTCGGCATGCGTCAGCACGCCCAGTTCCTTGCCGATCGCGACGGTCGCGCGCAGCACCGCCATGCAGCGCGGATCATTCGCCGCCTCGGCGACGAAGCTGCGGTCGATCTTGATCCGGTCGAAACGGAAGTCGCGCAGATGCGCGAGCGACGATTGCCCGGTGCCGAAATCGTCGAGCGACACCTTGATGCCGAGCTTGCGGATCCGGTCGAGCATTACTGCTGTCCGGCCCGCATCGTCGATCAGCGCGGTCTCGGTGATCTCGATCTCGACCCGCTCGGGTGCGACGCCGTGGATCAGGATCGCCTGGGTCAGGCTGTGCAGCAGCCCTTCCGACTTCAGCTGCGCGGCGGAGATGTTGATCGCGACGTTGAGATGCGGCGACCAGCCCGCGAGGTGGCGGCACGCCTCCATCATCACCCAGCGGCCGATATCCTCGACCAGCCCGCATTGCTCGGCGATCGGGATGAAGACGCCCGGCGGGATCCAGCCGCGCACCGGGTGGTTCCAGCGGATCAGCGCCTCATAGCCCGTCGTGCCCCCGGTCAGCAGGTCGACGACCGGCTGGAAGGCGAGCGCGAAGCCGCCCGTCTGGACCGCCTCGTGCAGGTCGTCGACGATCCCCTGACGTTCGGCGAGCCGTTCGGCGAGCCCCGGCAGATAGGCCTGCGCGCGCCGCCGTCCGAGCCGCTTGGCCTCGTACAATGCCATGTCTGCGCGCTTCATCAGGTCGTCGGCGGAACAGGCACCCGAAAACTGGGAAATGCCGATGCTGCAGCTCGGCAGCAGCCGGCAGCCGTTGATGACGACCGCGCCGCTCAATTGCGCGACGATCGAATCGGCGAGCGCCGCCGCCGCCTCACCCGTCTCGCTGGCGAGGATCGCGAGCTCGTCGCCGCCCATCCGTGCGATGAAACTGTCCGCGGGCAGCAGCCGCGTCAGCTCGGCCGCGACATGGACCAGCAACTGGTCGCCGACCGCATGACCGAACGCATCGTTGATCCGCTTGAAATCGTCGAGGTCGATCATCAGCAGCGAGAAGGGCGTGCCGATCCGGATCCTCGCCTCCTTCTGCTCGCGCAGCGACCGGCGGTTCCCCAGCCCGGTCAGCGGGTCGTGATAGGCCAGATGCGTCAGGTTGCGCAGCGCCTGCCGCTCAGCGCTGACGTCGTTGAAGGTCAGCACCACGCCCTTGGACTGCATCGGACGGCACTGCATCCGATAGACGCAGCCATCGTCCATCGCCCACTCGCGGTCGAACGTCGCGTCGGTCCGGATCCATTGCTGCATCGCCGCGCGGATCTCGGCGCGCCGCTCGGGCCGCCAGCCGCGATGACGCGCGACGATGTCGATACAGGCGGTGATCGTCATGCCCGGCGCGATCGCCCCGTCCGGGATCGCGTACATCTCGAGGAATCGGTGGTTGAAATGCTGCAGCCGGGCATTGCCGTCGATGAACACCAGCCCGTCCGACATGCTTTCGAGCACCGCTCTCAGCGTGTGCCCCTCTTCCTCGCGCGTCGTCCTGAACCGTTCGAAGGTCAGCAGGCTGGCGAGGCAGGTGACCGACACGCCAAACGCCATGCAGGCGGCGACGAGGCCCGGCGACAACAGGCTGCCGCGGACGTCGCCGATGCTGCCGACGACGATATCGCCCGACAGCGCGACGAAATGCGTCGTGCAGATCGCGAGCGCGAACAGCATGCAGGCGGCGGTGCGCGACCGCGCCCAGCCGCGGTGGAGCTGCCACGTCGCCATCAGCACCGTCCCGAGCACCAGCCCGGTGATGTTCGTCGGCCAGGAAAACACGTGGACGCAATCGGTCATGCCCGTCAGCCCGACCGCATGCATGCACCAGATGCCCGCGCCCGCGATCGTCGCCGCGGCGATCCGCGCGACGCGGCGGCGCAGGCGGGTGACCGCGACCAGCGGCACGCCGACCAGCGCGATGCCGACCAGCGCGGACAGGATCGTGATCGGCACGTCGTAGCGGAGCAGAAGGTCGGGACGATAGGCGAGGATCGCGATGAAATGCGTCGCCCAGACGCCGAGCCCCGCGGCGAGTGCGAGCGCGGCATGCCGCCAGCCGAGCGGTTCGCCGGGCTCTGCCGCGGTCCGGTCGAGATCGATCGCGAGCATCGCCACCGACCAGCTCGCGGTAAGGCAGATTCCAATAGCGACGGCGACCAGCGACCCCGAATGCTCGAAATGAAGATTGAAAAGGGGGACCACGATCTTTGCTCTCAGGAAGTCACTCCCAATCGCATGAATTTATTAAAGAAAGTTATAACCGAAACGGCTTGATAGGGCCCCTTGCGCGGCCGGCACGATCAATTGCCCGCCGAGGCGACCACGGCCCGGGTCACGTCGCCCATCAACCGCATCCGCACCGGAATCGGCTCGCGCGTGCTGGCGATCATCACCGCGACCGCATAGCGATGGCCGTTCGGCGCGACGAGCAGCCCGATATCGTTATAGCCGGTCGACAGGCTGCCCAGGTCCTGCCCGGTGCCGGTCTTGTGCGCCAGCGACCAGCCCGGCCGCAGCCCCGACTTGAGTCGCAGCGGCCCGGTCTTGCTCGACCGCATCAGCGTCAGCAGCGACGCGGTCGAACGCGCGCTCAACAGCTTGCCCTGCGCGAGCAGCGACAGGCCGAGCGTCACGCCATTGGCCGACGCACCGTCGTAGGGCGCCGCGAGATAGCGGTTCAGCGCCTTCGCCCGCGCCTCGTAGGTCATCGCCGCGCGCGCCTGGAGAAAGCCCCAGCCCCCCGCCCATTCGGGCCGCCATTCGAGCCCCGCGGTCTTCGCCTGCAGCACCCGTTCGCCCGGGCCGAAGGTCACGCCCTCGACACCCTTGGCGTCGAGCATCCGGTTGATCGCCGCGGGCCCGCCGACGCGCCACAGCAGCACGTCGTTGCAGGTATTGTCGCTGCGCGTCATCGCGCCGCGCAACAGCTCTTCGATCGTCGTCGTATAGCCGTCCGCGCCGATCAGCGCGCGGATCGGCTGGTGGAACAGCGTCAGGTCGGCACGCGTCAGCGTGACGCGGTCGGACAGCGAAATCTGCCCGCGGTCGACGGCGTCCATCACCGCGATCGCCACCCACAGCTTGCTGACGCTTTGCTGCGGACGCCGTGTGTCACCGTCCCAGGCCACCACCCAACCCTCGTCGATGTCGCGCACGGTGATGCCGACCTGTCCCTTGAAGCTCGCGCCGAGCGCCTGGACCGCGTTGAGCAGATCCGCCGCGGGCTGGGGCCTGGTCGACGGCCGCGTCGGCGCCGATGGCCGGGGCGCAGGCGCCACGGTCGTCACCGTCAGCGGCGGCGGTGCGGGACGCATCGGCTGGCGCCCCGCGGGAACGCACGCACCCAGGCTGGTGACCGCGGCAAGGATCCCGGCGAGGCGATGAGACACTGAAATTGACACGATAAGTTCCCCTTGTCCGCTGCTTAGCGCGCTGAGCGCTGCGTGGAACCCGAAAGCTGCCGCATCCGCCGCGTTTCGGGTTCCGCCGGTCGCACGCCGCCGATCCGCCGCGACCCGGCTTTGGCCCCGGTGGCGCTGCCCGGCCCACCACGTCCGCCACCCCTTGTCTGGCTGGAACCGGGACAATCGATTGCGTCAATTCTGCAACATTATGACGTCCATATGAAAGTCGTGCGTATTTTCGGTTGCAAATACGGGACCGCTATGGCCGTTTGTTGCCAAGACAGGTCAAGGACGAAGCCGGACAGGCGGCCGTCCTTGCGTGTGACAGGGCAATTTCCGCAGGCGCGCCAAGGGGAATCGGCGGTCTGGAACGGCGATGATGGGGGAGGATCCTGAGAGCCACTTTTCAAAGGGGGCTTAGGATGATCAGATACACGACCTCGACCGTCGCACTGGCGGCCGCACTTCTTGCCGGGTCCGCCGCCTTCGCAGCGACGCCCGGCAGCGGGCAGGATGGCGCCACGCCCGCACCCGCACCGGCCAGCGCCGTGCAGGAAAGCGTACCCGACGCCGCCAGTGCGACCCCCGAGCCGTCGAACGACATCGTCGTGCTGGGCACGCGCCGGACCGATCGCACGCTCGCCACGTCGCCGTCGCCGGTCGACGTGATCAGTTCGGCCGAACTGACGTCGCAGCCCGCCGCCAACATGATCGACGCACTCAAGAATATCGTGCCGTCCTTCTACGCCGGACAGAATTCGATCTCGGACGCCTCGACCTTCGTCCGCTCGCCGTCGCTGCGCGGCCTGTCGGGCGATCAGGTGCTCGTGATGATCAACGGCAAGCGCTATAACCGCTCCGCTCTGGTCCAGGTCTATGGCGGCAGCGACACCGGGCTCGGTCGCGGCGCGCAGGGGCCCGACATCTCGGCGATCCCGTCGCTCGCGATCGGCAATCTGCAGGTGCTGCGCGAGGGCGCGACCGCGCAATATGGCTCCGACGCCATCGCCGGCGTGCTCAACTATGGCCTGCGCGAGGATCAGGGGATCGAACTGGTCGGTCGTGCCGGCCAATATTATGCGGGCGACGGCGAAAGCTATCAGATTGCGGGCAATGCGGGCGTGAAGGGCGACTGGGGCTTCATCAACGTCACCGGCGAATATGTCGACGAAGGCCAGACCAGCCGCGGCCGCACCCGCCCGTCGGCCGCCAATTTCGCGCAAAACTTCCCGGCGCTCGCGAACCAGCTCCCCAATTATCCGCTGCCCGTGCAGATCTGGGGCAATTCGCCCTCGCACGGCTTCAAGTCGGTCTACAACTCGGCGATCAACGTCACCGACAGCAGCAAGATCTACGTCTTTGCCAATTATGCGCAGAGCAAGGGCAATCAGAGCTTCAACTACCGCGCCTCGGTGTCGAGCACCGCGGTCGACACGAACGGCGTGGTCCGCAATCAGGGCGCGAACGGCGCGTTCAACAACACCTTCTTCCTCACCCCCTGCCCGACCGGCAACGCGACCTGCCCGAGCGGCGGCTTCGTGCGCGACGGCAACACCTTCCGCTTCGGCACGCTCTACCCCGCCGGCTTCACGCCACGCTTCGTCGGCAAGACGCAGGAAGTGTACGGGGTGCTCGGCTACAAGGGCACGTCCGGCGCCTTCAGCTATGACCTGTCCGGCACGCTGGCGCGCAACAAGCTGTCGCTGTCGATGTATGACTCGGCCAATTTCTCCTACGGCCCGGCGACGCAGACCAGCTTCGACTTTGGCGACCTGATCCAGAAGGAAACCAACTTCAACGCCGACTTCACCTATGCCGCCGACCTCGGTCTCGCCGCGCCGCTGACCATCTCGGCCGGCGGGGAGTTCCGCAAGGAAACCTACGAACAGACCGCGGGCGACACGCAATCCTATGCCGCGGGCCCCTATGCGATCGCGCAACAGCTCTTCACCCAGACCGCGCCGGGCGTGTACGTCGCCTCCGGCACGACCGCGGCGCAGGGCGTCGGCGCGAGCGGCTATGCCGGCACCAGCCCCGCCACCGCAGGCAAGTTCAGCCAGAAGGCCTATGCCGCCTATGTCGGGCTCGAAACCGATCTGACCGACGCGCTGACGGTCGGCGCGGCGGGCCGGTACGAACATTACAACACGTTCGGCGATGCTTGGGTCGGCAAGGTGAACGCGCTGTACAAGTTCGCCGACGCCTTCTCGGTCCGCGGCAGCTTCGGCACGGGCTTCCACGCACCGTCGCCGGGCCAGTCGAACGTCTCGATCGTCACGACCTCGTTCAACAACGGCGTCGCGTTCCAGGCGGGCACCTACCCGACCAACACCGCGGTCGCGCAATATTATGGCGCAAGCAACCTGACCCCGGAAAAGTCGACCAATTACGGCCTGGGCTTCATCCTCGAACCGGTCCGCGGAATGACGGTCACGGTCGATGGCTACCGGATCAACCTGCGCAACCGGATCGGCCTGACCTCGCCGTTCATCGTCACCGCGGCGGACCTTGCCGCGCAGCCGGCGCTGCTGCCGGTCGGTGTCGGCGGCCAGGTCCAGTATTTCACCAACGGCTTCAAGACGCGTACCCAGGGCATCGACGTCGTCGGCACCTACCGCACGCGGTTCAGCGAGGCGGAGCTGAACTTCTCGCTGGCGTATAACTACAACGACACCAAGGTTACCGAGTTCGATGCCCGGGTGGTCGGCACCGCGCAGCTGATCGACGCGGAGAATCTCGCGCCAAAGCACCGCGTCGTCTTCAACGCCGGCTGGACGCTCGACAATCTGAGCCTGAACGTGCGCGAAAATTACTACAGCTCGTTCACCAGCGCGCAGGATTACGGCCAGACCAACGGCGTGCCGAATCAGGTGTTCAGCGGCAAGTTCGTGACCGATCTGGAGCTCAGCTACACCTTCGCCGAGCATTTCACGGTCGCGGTCGGCGCGCAGAACTTCACCGACGAGCATCCCGACCGGCTCAAGCCGACCTCGACTGTGCAGATCTATCCGCTCACCGGCGGCACGTCGGACGGCCAGGTCTATCCGCGCAACGGCGGGCCGTTCGGCTTCAACGGCGGCTTCTACTATACGCGTCTCCGCGTGAAATACTGAGACCGGGCGGGGGGCGCCGCGGTGCCCCCCGTCATCTCACCACCGGATCAGTGCGCGGCGGCGGGGTCCACCGGCCGGGCGGGCCGCGGCGCCAGCCAGATGATCGCGGCGGACACGAAGAAGATCAGCGCGGCAAAGGCGAACAGGTGGTTCGTCGCCAGTGCGAAGCTTTCCTGCTCGACCACCCGCTCGATCAGCCCGCGCCCCTGTTCCGCGCTCAGTCCGTGCTGCTGCGCGTTGGCGATCACCTGATCGCCATTGTTGAGGATGTTGGTCAGCTCGGCGCGGTTCGTCTGCGCGTTGTTCTGCCACATGGTGCTGCCGATCGAGGTGCCGATCGCCGCCGCCAGCGTCCGCAGGAAGCTCATCACGCCCGCCGCCGACGCGGTCTCCTCCGGATCGACCGCACCCAGCGCGATGATCGTCAGCGGGATGAAGAAGAACGGCATCCCCAGCCCCTGGACGAGCTGCGGCGCCGCCAGGATCCAGAAATCCGCACCGCTGAACCAGAAGGTCCGCAGCACCGACGTCAGCCCGAGCCAGAAGATCCCGAAACACACCAGCGCGCGCGGATCGACCTTGTTGCTCAGCTTGGCGACGATCGGCGAGAAGATCACCGCAAGCACGCCGTTGAACGCGGTCACATAGCCCGCATCGCTCGCGGTATAGCCCATCGTCGACTGCAGCCATTGCGGGATGATCACGACCGAGGCGAAGAACGTCCCGAAGCTGAAGGCGAGCGCGGTCACCGCGACCGTGAACCCGCGGTGCCGGAACACGCGCAGGTCGACGATCGGATTGCCCGCGGTCAGCTCCCAGATCAGGAAGGTGACGAAGCCGATCGCCGCGATGATCGCGCAGCCGACGATGAAGCTCGACCCCAACCAGTCATGCTCGCGCCCGAGATCGAGCATGATCTGCAGCGCCGCGATCCACACGACCATCAAGAACAGGCCGAACCGGTCGATCGGCACGATCTCGGTCTTGGTCTCGGATTTACGCAGCAGCGTGAACACGCCGACGATGCAGAAGATCGCGATCGGCAGGTTGATGTAGAAGATCCACGGCCAAGACCAGTTGTCGCTGATCGTCCCGCCCAGGATCGGCCCGAGGATCGGCGCGGTGACCGTCGTCATCGCCCAGGCGCCCATCGCCGCCGCGCGCTTCTGCGGGGGGAAGATCGTCAGCAGCAGCGTCTGGGTCAGCGGCATCAGCGGGCCGCCGCAAAAGCCCTGCCCGATCCGGAACGCAACCATCGCGCCGAGCGACGAGGCGAGACCGCACAGCGCGGAGAAGACCGCAAAGCCGATCATCGCCGCCATGAAGACGCGGATCGTCCCGAACCGCCGGACCAGCCACCCGGTCAGCGGCACACAGATCGCCTCGGCGACCGAATAGGAGGTGACGACCCAGGTCCCCTGGGTCGGCGACACGCCGAGTCCGCCCGAGATATGCGGCACCGACACGTTGGCGATGGTCGTGTCGAGCACCACCATGAAGTTGGTCAGCGCCAGCACGAAGCCCGCAAGGATGAGGCGCGGGCCGGTCAGCACCGGCGCGGACGTGTCGGCGGCCATCGATCCGCTCCTAGCGATCGCCCGAGATGTCGATCTCGGCGTCCATCGACAGCCCGACGCGCAACGGATGATCGCGCAGTTCCCTGGGGTCGAGCGCGATGCGCACCGGCAGACGCTGGACCACCTTGATCCAGTTGCCGGTCGCGTTCTGCGCGGGGATCAGCGCGGACGACGCGCCGGTCCCGCCGGCAAGCCCGACGACGCGGCCGTGATAGACGACGTCGTCGCCATGCAGGTCGGAGATCAGCGTCGCATGCTGGCCGACGCGGACATGCTGCAGCTGGCCCTCCTTGTAGTTCGCGTCGACATAGAGCTGGTCGACGGGCACGATCACCATCGCCGCGGTGCCGGGCGCGAGCCGCTGGCCGATCTGGACGTTGCGCTGCGAGATCACGCCGTCGATCGGCGCACGGACGACCGCGCGCGACAGGTCGAGCCGGGCCTGGCGCAGCTTGGCGCGCGCGGCGAGGACCTCGGGGGCGTTGTCGCGCGTGGTGCCGCGGGTCAGCGCGGTGTTGGCGGCGCGATCCTCGAGTGCGGAGGCGCGTGTCGCGGTCGCCTGCGCGATCCCCGCCTGCGCGATCGCGACATTGGCACGCGCGGTGCGCAGCGCATTCGTCGCCGCGGTCACCTCGTCACCCGATACCGCGCCCGCCGCGACCAGCGCCTGACGACGCTGATAATCGATCTGCGCGCGGTCGAGATTGCCCTGCGCGAGCAGCAGCTGCGCGCGGGCGGCACCGATATCGGCACCGCGCGCATTGGCCTGCGCCTGGAGCGCATCGCCCGTCGCCGCGGTCTGGCCATAGCGGCGCTCGGCGCCTGCAAGATCGGCTTCGGCCTGCGCGACCGCGATCTGCAGGTCGGCATCGTCAAGCCGCATCAACACCTGCCCGCGCTTGACGGTCTGTGTGTTGCTCACCGTGACCGCGATCACCTGCCCGCTGACCAGCGGCATGACCTGCGCGGTTTCGGCGGCGACATAGGCATTGTCGGTCGTCACGCGCTTCGACAAGACGAGCGAGTCATAGACGAAATACAGGATGGCGATCACGACCAGCACGGCCGCGAAGATCAGCAGCAGCCGCTTGCGCTTGCCCGGGTTGGCGGTGTCGACCTTGGGGCTGTCCTTGGGATCGGCCTTGGGCTCCTCGGCAGGAGTCTGGTCGCTGTCGTGGGATGGGGTGTCCATCATCGTGTCCCGCTGGTCTGGATAAGGGGTTGGAAGCCGCCGCCGAGCGCGCGCACCAACTGCACGTCGAGCGCGAACCGGCGCGAATCGATCGCCGCGACCGAACGCCGCGCGGTCAGCACCGCTTCCTCGGCGCTCAGCACGTTGAGAAAGGTCGACAGGCCGCCGCGATAGCGCAGCTGCGCGACCTGATACGCGCCTTCGGCATCGACCAGCGACGCGCGCGCATCGCGCATCTGTGCTGCGACCTGGCGCCGGCTGGTCACGACATCCGCGACCTCGCGCAGCGCGTTGATCACGATTCGGTCATAGCTGCCGACCGCCTCGTCATACTGGCCGCGCGCCTGCCGGTACTGGCCCTGCAGCGCGCCGCCGCGAAAGATCGGCAGGCTGATCGCCGGGCCGACATTGCCGATGCTCGATCCGCCCTTGAACAGGTTGTCGAGGCCGAGCGATTGCAGCCCGATCAGCCCCGACAGGCTGAGATTGGGGTAGAAATCGGCGCGGGCGACCTTGATCCGGCTCGCGGCCGCTTCGGCGCGGGCACGCGCGGCGGCGACGTCGGGACGCCGGCCGATCAGGCCGATCGCCGCGTCGGCGGGCAGTTCGGTGGCGAGCACGGGGACCGCAGGCCGGGTGATCGTCAGTGCGCGATCGGGCCCGGCCCCGAGCAGCGCGGCGATCGCGTTCTTGGCGAGCGCAATCTGTTCGGCGTTGCTGGCCAGGTCGACCCGCGACGCCGGCACCGCGGAACGCGCCTGTTTGAGCTCGGCCTGCGTATCGAGCCCGATCGCGACACGCTCGTTCACCAGCCGCTCACTCGCGCTGCGCACCGCATTCGCCCGCTGCAGCACATCCTGTTCGGCATAGAGCCGCGCGAGATCGGCATAGCGCGCGGCGATATCGGTCGCGAGCGTCAGCGCCGCCTGCTCGCCGTCGAGCCGCGCCGCCTCGGCCTCCGACGTCGCCGCGACCAGCGCCGCGCGGTTGCGCCCGAACAGGTCGAGATCGAGACCTGCGTCGAGTGCCAGCCGGCCCGTGTCGTTCCAGCCCTTCGGGATGAATTCCGCGGGGATGCCGTTATTGTAGCTCTGCTTGTTGAGCCCGACCGTGCCCTCGGCATCGAGCCGTGGCTGGTTGGCGGCGCCCGCCTGCTGCACAGCGCCGCGCGCGGTCCGCACGCGGGCCGCCGCGATCGCGATGTCGGGCGATCCCGCCAGCGCCTCGGTGATCAGCGTATCGAGCTGCGCATCGCCGTAACCCCGCCACCACTGCGCCGCCGGCCACGCAGCATCGCGCGACGCCGGGCCGTTCGACGCGAGGCTGTTGCGCGATGCATAGGTGTCCGCGGATGCCAGGACGGGCGGCGGCCCCAGATCGGGCACCGCGCAGCCGGCAAGCCCGGCTGCGATTGCGGTGCAGCCGGCGAATCGAATCAGTCGCATTGAATCATCGTACTCCTGCGTACGCTCGGCAGATGGTCCCGGGTCGTGGACTTGTCAATAAATAATCGTACCGTATAGTACGACTATGTCCGAGCCGAAAACCCGCCGCGATCTGAACCGCGAAGCCCGTCGCGAGACGATCGTGGCAACCGCGCGCGAGGCGTTTCTCGACCATGGCTATGCCGCCACCTCGATGTCGACGATCGCCGTGCAGCTTGGCGGGTCGAAGGGGACGCTCTGGGCCTATTTCCCCTCCAAGGAGGATCTGTTCAGCGCGGTGCTCGACGATGTCACGTCGAACTTCCGCCAGAGCCTCGAGGATGCGCTGCGCCCGGGGCGCGACTGTGCGACGACGCTGCTCGACTTCCTCGAACGCTTCCAGGCCAAGCTGCTGCACCCCGACAGCATGCGGCTGCACCGGCTGATCGTCGGCGAAGGCGGGCGGTTTCCCGAGATCGGTCGCATCTTCTATGCCCGCGGCCCGCAGATCGTGATCGAGCAGCTTTCACTCTATCTGCGCGGCCGGATGGACGCCGGCGACCTGCGCGCCGATGATCCGGTGCAGGCGGCGATGCACCTGCTGCTGCTCGCCCAGGCGCAACAGAATCTGCGGCTCTGGGGGGTCGTCGGCATGCCCGGTCCCGAGGAAGCGCGCCGGCAGGCGGCGCGCGCGCTCGATCTGTTCACGCGCGCTTATGGGGCAGAGGTCGCGCCATAACGGCGTTACGCGCGGGTACCGGGAGCCGGAGCGTCCTCCCCCGCTGCAACCGTGTCGCCACCACCGCCGCCGCCGCCGTGTCCGCCACCGCCCCCGCCCGATCCCCGGCCTGCAGCGGCCCCCTCGCGCTCGCCCTTGCCGCGTCCGCCGCCGGCGGCCGGCCGCGTCGGGCCCTGCGCGGGCAGGACGAGGTCGGTCGGGACGGGCGCGAGATCAAGCGCGGCGCGCACGAAATCGCGCAGTGACACGACCAGCGCGTGCGTCGGGACCGGGCGGCCTGCCGCAAGTTCGCCCGCGGCCTGCGCCGCCAGCCGGACCTGCTCGTCGGTGCCGAGCAGGATGATGTCCGACAGCGCCGCCTCGACCGCGTCGCGGATCCGCCGGCCGCGGTCCGATCCGGTGTCGATCGCGACATCTGCGGCATCGGCAGGGACCGCGTCGCCCCGGCGACGCAGGTCGCGGCGATGCGCGGGGTCGACCGTCAGCGTGCCCGTGAACGAGCCGCCCAAGGTCTTGTAGGCCGCGATCAGCGTACGCAGCCGTTCGTTGATCTGCCGGTTGATCCGCTCGCGGCGCTGCTGGATCGTCATCATCGTGACGAGGCGGATACCGACGCCGATCGCGGTTACCAGCGCGAGCCCGAACAGCGTCAGCAACGTGGCCTGCCAGGAACTGAAATCGATCGTGCGCATGGTCGCTCCGCTATTCCGGGTCTGCGTGAGTCCCGATGCGGCACCAACGCGCATCGCGGGTCGATGCCCCCGGGATATCGTCAGGGCCGCTGGGCGTAGTCCGGTCGACCCGGAAGCCATATCGTGCGATGGCAAGTCTCGTGACGTCGCCGGGAAACGATCTGCCATGCCCCTGATGCTCCTGATGGTGCTGCCGTTCGCGGCGGCGCTGATGCTGGCGCTCGGCGCACGTGGCGGCCGTCGCATGCATGTCGGGATCGCCGCCGGTGCGAGCGCGGCGGGGCTCGCACTGCTGCTTCTGGCCGCGCCCGCGGTCCTTGCGGGAACCCCGCTGGCCGCGCGGATCGCGTGGATCCCGGCGCTCGGGCTCGATCTCAGCCTGTGGCTTGATCCGCTCGGGCTGCTGTTCGCCGGGCTGATCCTGGGCATCGGCCTGCTCGTCGTGATCTATGCGCAGGGCTATCTCGCCAAGGCCGAGCCGACCGGGCGGTTCCTGTCGTTCCTGATGCTGTTCCAGGGCGCGATGATCGGCATCGCGCTGTCGAACAACATATTGCTGATGCTGATATTCTGGGAACTGACCAGCCTGTCGTCGTTCCTGCTGATCGGCTTCTGGCGCGACCGGGCCGACGCGCGGCAGGGCGCGCGGATGGCGCTGGCGGTGACGGGCGGCGGCGGGCTTGCGCTGATCGCGGGGATGCTGTTGCTCGGCCAGGCGGCGGGATCCTATGAGCTCGCGACGATCCTGACGCGCGGCGCCGTCGTCAAGGAGTCGCCGCTCTATCCTGCGATCCTGACGCTCGTCCTGCTCGGCGCGTTCACCAAATCGGCGCAGTTCCCGTTCCATTTCTGGCTGCCGCACGCGATGGCGGCGCCGACGCCGGTCAGCGCCTATCTCCATTCCGCGACGATGGTGAAGGCGGGCGTCTTCCTGCTCGCCCGGCTGTGGCCGGTACTCGCGGGCAGCGACTTGTGGTTCTATCTGGTCGCCTCGACCGGCCTCGTGACGATGCTGTTCGGCGCGGGCGTCGCGCTGTTCCGCAACGATCTGAAGGCGATCCTCGCCTATTCGACGATCAGCCAGCTCGGGCTGATGGTGATGCTGCTCGGTTTCGGCACGCCCGCGGCGGCCGCGGCGGCGGTGTTCCACATCCTCAACCACGCCGCGTTCAAGGCGGCGCTGTTCATGAACGCGGGCATCGTCGATCACGAGACGGGGACGCGCGACATCCGTCGCCTCAACGGGCTCGCCGCGCTGATGCCGCTGACCGCGACGCTCGGCACGCTGGCAGTCGCGGCGATGGCGGGGCTGCCACCGCTCGGCGGGTTCATCTCCAAGGAAATGATGCTCGAACAGAGCCTGCATGCCGCGCACGATGGCCGGTCCTGGCTCGTCCCGCTGCTCGCGACGATCGCGGCGACGCTGTCGGTCGCCTATTCCCTGCGCTACGCCACCGCACAGTTTTTCGGGCCTCGCGCGACGGGGGATGTCGCCGCGCCGCACGATCCCGGGATGGCGATGATCGGACCGTCGATCGTGCTCGTGCTCGTCGCGCTCGGTTTCGGGCTGTTGCCGATGACGATCGCCGGGCCGCTGGTGCGCGCCGCGACGGGGGCGGTGATCGGAGGCAGCCCGCCCGCGCTGGATCTGGCGCTGTGGCACGGGATCAACCCCGCCCTGGGGATGAGCGCGCTCGCGGTGGTGATCGGTGCGCTGCTGCTGTGGCGCCGCGCGCCGGCCGCGCGCTGGCTGGACGGGCGGCGGACGCTCGATGCCAAGCGGCTGTTCGATGGCGCGATGGCGGCGATCGTCGCGCGCAGCCGCGATGCCTCGCTCGCGATTCACGCGCCGTCGCTGCAACGCTATCTGTTCATGCTGTTCGCGGTGGCGGTGCTGTTCGGGATCGACGCCGCGCTGACGCCCGGCGGGCTGCCCGCGGGGACGCGCGCGACGCTGCCCGCGTCGCCGGTCGCGGTCGTCGCCTGGTTCGCGCTGGTCGTCGCGACCGGCATCGTCGTGGTGATGCAGCGTCAGCGCTTCCTCGCGCTGGTCTTCATCAGTGTCATCGGCCTCGTCATCGCGCTCGCCTTCGTCCACCTCTCCGCCCCCGACCTCGCGCTGACCCAGATCGCGGTCGAGGTCGTGACGATCCTGCTGATGCTGCTCGCGCTGCACCTGCTGCCCAAGGTTCCGCCGAAACTCTCGAGCCTGCCGCGCCGCAGCCGCGATGCGCTGCTGGCGGCGGTCGCCGGGATCGGCACCGGCTGGGCGGCCTGGGCGGTGATGACCCGCGACCTGCGCGACACGGTCTCGTCCTTCCACTGGGCGAACAGCTATCCGGGCGGCGGCGGGACCAATGTCGTCAACGTGACCCTGGTCGACTTCCGCGCGTTCGACACGCTCGGCGAGATCATCGTGCTCGGGATCGCCGGGCTGGCCATCTATGCGCTGCTCGAGCCCGCGGCGCGCGGCACGGCGGGGCGGCGGCTGCGCGAATGGCGGCACGACATGCCGCATTCGCCCGAGCGCCACCCAATGATGTTCGTGATGGCGACGCGGCTGCTGCTGCCCCTCGCGCTGCTGGTCGGCCTCTACATCTTCCTGCGCGGGCATAACCAGCCCGGCGGCGGATTCATCGCCGCGCTGGTCATCTCGATTGCGATCCTGCTGCAATATCTCGCCTCGGGCTTCGACTGGACCGACGACCGCCGCCGTATCGGCGAACATCCGCTGATCGCGGTCGGCGTGCTGATCGCGACCGCGACGGGGCTCGGCTCGCTCGTGTTCGGCGCGCGGTTCCTGACGAGCAGCTTCGGCTATTTCCACATTCCGCTGGTCGGCGAAGTAGAACTCGCGACCGCGATGTTCTTCGACACGGGCGTCGCCTGCGTCGTCGTCGGCGCGGTGATGATGGCGCTCGCCCAGCTCAGCCACGTCGCGCAGCGCGCGGCGCGCAGCCGCGATCAGGCCGAAGAGGACACCTCGGCATGAGTCTGGAATTCCTGATCGCCAGCGGAATCGCGGTGCTGACCGCGGGCGGTGTGTATCTCGCGCTGCGCGGGCGCACCTTTCAGGTCGTGCTCGGGCTGACCTTGCTGTCCTACGCCGTGAACCTGTTCCTGTTCGCGATCGGCCGGCTCGTCGTCGACCGCCCGCCTCTGTTCGCCAAGGGCGTGACCGACTATGCCGATCCGCTGCCCCAGGCGCTGGTGCTGACCGCGATCGTGATCACCTTCGGGATGACCGCGCTGGTCGTCATCCTGTCGCTGCGCAGTTTCCTCGAAAGCGGATCGGACCAGGTCGACGGCATCGCCGACGCCGTCCCCGGCCCGGAAGAGGATCGCGCATGACGCTGCTCGACCATCTCGTGATCGCGCCGGTCGTGATCCCGGCGATCATCGCGCCGCTGACGCTGATGGTGATGCGGCGGCGGCGCCATGTCGGCGTCGCGCTGTCGCTTGCCGGATGCGTCGCGATGCTGGTCGTCGCGCTCGCGCTGTTCGGCATCGCGCAGGACGATGCGATCCGCGCCTATCCGCTCGGCGGCTGGCCGGCCCCGTTCGGGATCGTGCTGGTGCTCGACCGGCTGTCCGCCATGATGCTGGTGCTCGCGGCGGTGCTGGCGCTGGTGGTGATGCTCCATGCGGTTGTCACCGCGGTCGACCGCAAGGGCTGGCATTTCCATCCCCTGTTCCAGTTCCAGCTGCTCGGGCTGAACGGTGCGTTCCTGACCGGGGACCTGTTCAACCTGTTCGTGTTCTTCGAGGTGCTGCTGATCGCCTCCTACGGGCTGATGCTCCACGGCCAGGGGGCGGCGCGGCTGAAGGCGGGGGTCGCCTATGTCGTCGTCAACATCGTCGGCTCGGCGCTGTTCCTGATCGCGCTGGGGCTGCTCTACGGGCTGACCGGCACGCTCAACATGGCCGATCTCGGCCAGCGCATCGCCGCACTGGGCGCGGCCGACCAGGGGCTGATCCGGCTCGCCGGGCTGTTGCTGCTCGCGGTGTTCGCGCTGAAGGCGGCGGTCGTGCCGCTGCATCTGTGGCTGCCGCGCACCTATGCCGCGACCGCGCCGGTCGTCGCCGCGCTGTTCGCGATCATGACCAAGGTCGGCGTCTATGCGATGATCCGGGTCGTGCCGCTGATCTTTGGGGATGCCGCGGGCGCCGCCGCCTGGGTGCCGGCGCCCTGGCTGCTGCCCGCCGCCGTGCTGACCGCGATCACCGGCTTCGTCGGCGTGCTGGCGGCGCGCGCGATGCGTGAACAGGCGGCGTTCGCGATCCTCGGTTCGACCGGGACGCTGCTGCTCGCGGTAGCGTGCTGGACGCAGGCGACGACCGCCGCCGCGTTGTTCTATCTCGTCCACGCGACGCTGGCGGGCGCGGCGCTGTTCCTCGTCGCGGACGTGACGCTGCGCCGGCGCGGCCAATATGGCGACGCGATCGTCCCCAGTCCGCGCTTCGCGGGCCAGCAGGCGACCGGGCTGCTGTTCCTCGCCGCGACGATCGCCGCGGTCGGCCTGCCGCCGCTGTCGGGGTTCGTCGCCAAGCTGTTCATCCTCCAGACCAGCGTCACGGCCGAGCCATGGCCGCTGATCTGGGCGACTGTGCTGGGCACCACGCTGATCGGCGTAGTCGGCTTTGCCCGCAGCGGCAGCACGCTGTTCTGGAAGGCGGCCGACGATGCCGACCCGATCGCGGGCGCGGACCGGTCGCGCGCCGAACTGATCGCGCCCGCGACGCTGCTCGTGCTGCTCGCGCTGCTGACGCTCGGTGCCGGCTGGGCGACCGCGCAGGTACAGGCGACCGCCGCGCAGATCTATGCCCCCGATCACTATGCCGCGGCGGTCCTGACGGAGGCGACGCGATGATCAAGCGCCTCCTCCCCCAACCCGCGCTGACCGCGATGCTGGTCGTCGTCTGGCTGCTGATGGCGAACAGCATCACGGTCGGCGGGATCCTGCTCGGCTTGGTCTTCGGGATCGTCCTGCCCAAGTTCACCGAGCCCTTCTGGCCCGATCGCCCCCGCGTCCGCTTCGGCCGCGCGCTGCTCGGCTATGTCGGCCTCGTGCTGTACGACATCGTCGTCGCCAATTTCGAGGTCGCGCGGCTGATCCTGTTCCGGCGCAACCGCGATCTCCGCTCGCGCTGGCTGGTCGTGCCCGTCGCGCTGTCGTCGCCCGAGGCGATCACCGTGCTCGCCGCGACGATCAGCCTGACGCCGGGGACGGTCTCGTCCGACGTCTCCGCCGACGGGCGCTTTCTGCTGGTCCACGCGCTCGACGTCGCGGACGCGGCCGCCGAGATCGCGCGGATCAAGACCCGCTACGAGGCGCCGCTGCTAAGGATCTTCGCATGATCGCCATAGCCTTGCAGATCGCCGCCATCGCCATCGCGCTCGCGCTGCTGCTCAACGGCTGGCGGCTGTACCGCGGGCCCGCGCTCGCCGACCGGATCCTCGCGCTCGACACGATGGTGATCAACGTCATCGCGGTAATCGTCGTGATCGGCATGATGGGCGGCAACGACACCTATTTCGAAGCCGCGCTGCTGCTGGCGATGGTCGGGTTCGTCAGCACCATCGCCTATTGCAAGTTCCTCCTGCGCGGGGACATCGTCGAATGAGCGGCATCGTCGAGATCGTCATCGCCGGGCTGATCCTGCTCGGCGCGGCATTCGTGCTGATCGGCAGCTGGGGGCTGGTCCGCCTCCCCTCGACGATGGAGCGGCTGCACGGCCCGACCAAGGCGACGACGCTCGGGCTTGGCGGGCTGTTGCTGGCGTCGGTCGTGTTCTTCCAGGTCCGGCTCGGCGTCTGGACCGCGCACGAGCTGCTGATCTCGCTGTTCCTGTTCATCACCGCGCCAATTTCGGCGAACATGATCGCCAAGGTCCATCTCCACCGTGCGCGTACCGGCGACCGCCCCGATCACGACGGCATTGCGGGGCCGCCGCCCCGGCCCGACCCGGATGGCGAAGGCGAATGGGCGACGTTCGAGGCGCCGCATACCGACACGCAGGCCTCGATCGAAAACCACTGAGCGTCCGCACGGGGTCGCGCAGCCGCGTCAGGCCGGCTGTGGCCCGGGCCGTTTCGGATCCACCACGAACTTGGCGAAAGTGGAGATCGACCCGCCCGGCCGATCGACCTGATCCATCACCTTCACCTCGGCAAGCCAGCGGTCCGGCGTCACGGTGAACAGCTGATAGCCGCGCTGGTTGTTGAGCAGGCTGACGTTCGGATTATGGTCGAGCGCGCGCGTCTCGCCCGCATAGCGCGCACCGCCGGTGCCGCCCGACGAGATCGAGGTCGCGAGAAACTCGGTCGCGATCGCGGGGCCGCCAAGGTCGTTCGCGTCGCGCGGGACCGAGCCGACGACATTCTGGTGCAGGTCGCCGCTGCCGATCACGACATTGGTCAGCCCGCGCCGCGCGATGCCGTCGACGAGCCGCTGCCGCGCCAGCGGATAGCCATTCCAATTATCCTTGCCGACCACCGGCGTCGTCGCGCCGTCCTTGCGCGCGTCATAGGGCATGAACAGCACCTGTTGCGCGATGAAGTTCCAACGGGCGTCATTGGCGAGCCCGTCGTCGAGCCAGCGCTCCTGCGCGGCCCCCAGCATCGTGCGCCCCGGTTGGTCGACGGGCACGCAGGCGTCGAGTTCGCCCCGCGCGATCCCGGGCCGCTCGCAGAGCTGGTCGCTGCGGGCCGAGCGCGTGTCGAGCACGTGCATCCGCGCCAGCGTGCCGTAATCGAACCGGCGATAGGCGCGCCCGGTCCCGGGCCGTTGCGCGCGACGGACGGGGACATGCTCGTACCAGGCCTGCAACGCCGCGGCCTTGCGCGCGGCGAACACCGGCGGCGGGTTGCCGTCCTTGTCGAATTCGCCCGCCCAATTGTCGTCGATCTCGTGATCGTCGAACGACATGATGAACGCGACCGCCGCATGCGCCGCCTGCAGGTCGGGATCCGCCTTGTACTGCGCATAGCGGCGGCGATACTGGTCGAGCGTATAGGTCTCGGCGCCGAGGTGCTTGCGCGGACTGGGCTCGGCCCGGGTCGCCATCTCGTAGATATAGTCGCCATAATGGAAGACCGCGTCGAGATCGGGCTCGCGCGCGACATGCGCATAGGCAGTGAAGAAGCCCGTCTCGAAATCCTGGCACCCCAGCATCGCCAGCCGCAGCCGGGCGAGCGACGCGCCCGCCGCGGGCGCGGTGCGCGCGGTCCCCACCGGGCTCGATCCGGCACCCTCGACGAGGAAGCGATACCAATAGGGCCGATGCGATCGCAGCCCGTCGACCTCGACATGAACCGAATGCGCGAGCGCCGCGTCGGCGACCGCCGCGCCCGTCCGGACGATCTTGCGGAAACCCGAGTCCTCGGCGATGTCCCAGCGGACCGGAACATCATGCGGCGGCATGCCGCCGTCCGGGGTCTGCGGCTCGGGCGCCAGCCGGGTCCAGATCACGAACCCGTCGGGCCAGGGATCCCCCGACGCGACACCGAGCGTGAACGGATCGCGCGTGAACGTCGCCTTCGCCAGCAGCCGCGGCGCCCCGGCCCCGCCCAGCACCGCGAGCGAGAGGCCGGCCTTGACCAGATTGCGGCGATCGAACTGAGCCATAAGGACACTCCCTGCGGCAGCGCCCGCCTGCAGCGCCCGACCGGCGTCGCAGCGCGACCTGCTATGCCGGAAAGACGGAGCAGCCGGGCAAAACCCGACAAACAAAAGAGCGGGCGGTGGCGATCCTAGGGATTTCCGGGCCCGCCCGCCGGGCGGATGGCGATCGCGTCTTTCCCGTAAGCGACATCGACCTGATAGGCCGCCTGCACCGCCTGCAATGCGCGGTCGGTATCGGAAATATGAAAGCGGCCGCTGATCGGAAGCGCCTGCAGGCGGCGATCCTCCAACAGGATCGGCCGCGCCGAGTAACGTTGAACCTTGCCGATCAGCACCGCGAGCGGAACGTCGGACGCCTCGAACCACCCCGACTTCCACTCGGGCGCGCTCGCCGCGATGCGCGGTTGCGCCGTGACCTGCCCGTCGACGACGCGTGCGCCGTCGCCCTTGTGCAGCACCAGATCCGCTTCCCCGGCGACGCCGACCTCGACCGCACCGCGGTAGACGACCACGGCGGTCCGCGTCGGCGACTGGCGATCGACGTTGAACGCGGTGCCGAGCACGCGGACGGACGTGGTGCCGCTCGCGACCCGGAACATCCGGCTGCGTTCGTGGTGAATGTCGAAATAGGCCTCGCCGCGAACGAGCTCGGCACCGCGGTGCCACGGCAGGATCCGCACGCGCAGCTCGGTGTCGCCGCTCAGGTCGACGCGCGACCCGTCCGCGAGCACGACGGTGCGGCTCTCGCCAGGGCCGGTGCGATAGCGCGTCGTCGCCAGCATCGGCACGAGCAGGAGAATCGCAACCAGTATCGCGCAGGCAGCAGCGGCCAGCCGCGGCGCCGATCGCCGACCGCGACGCGCGCGATCGACCCGCGGGGCCGGCGGGATCGCGGCCGCAGGGGCGCACGCCGCGGTCCCGAGCGCCTCGACCAGCGCTTCCGATTGCCAGAGCGCCTGCATCTCGGCGAAGACCGCACGGTGCCGCGGCGACGCCGCCATCCACGCATCGAAGTCCGGCCCCGCCGCGGCATCGAACGCCGGCTGGTTGAGCCGGTCGATCCACGCGGCGGCATCCTCGGCGATCTGGCTCTCGCGGCTCATCGCCCGCGCCCGCACGCGATCGCCTCTCCCGGCATCGCCTTGTGAAGGTCTGCCAGGCCGCGGGTGATGTGTTTCTCGACTGCCTTCGGGCTCAACCCCAGATCCCTCGCTATCGCCGCACAGCTTTGCCCCTGCAAACGCCGGCGGACAAGCACGTCGCGGCGCAGCGGCGGCATGGCGTCGAGCGCCTCCCGGAGGATCGCGACCGCCTCACGGCCGACCAGCACCCGGTCCGGCAGGGGCGCCTGGCTGACGGGCTCCTCCGCGCGTTCGGCGACATAGCGGCGGTCCCTGCGATGATGGTCGACCAGCAGGTTCGCGGCGATCCGGAAGCCCAGCGCATAGATGCTGACCAGCTTCTGCACGCGCCCCTGGTGCACCAGCCGCGACAGCGTCTCCTGCACGACGTCCTCGACGACATCGACGCGGCTGGTGCGCGCGCGGACATAGCGGCTCAGCGTCGCCGCGATCGCGCGCCAGTCCTCGACCGCGGGCTCGCCCGCGCGGGTGTCGATCTGGGGAAGCGTCGCTGGCATGGCTCGTCCGGGTTGTTGATCCCGGCGACCTAGGCCGCGTTTGTGACAATTTCGGAGAGGGTGCGACAAGGAGTTCGCGCGGGCGCTGCCCGATCCCCCAAATTGCGCAGCGCCACCGTCAGTATAAACACCGACCTGCAGGAGACTTCGCTGTCATATAACTGAAACCAAATACTTTGTCGGGTTTCCGGGCGCCTGCCCGTCTTGCCCTCGAACCATCTCGGGGGGAAATCATGTTTCATAGAATTCGTCTGGCGCGGCGTCTGCTTGCGTCCGTCGCACTGTCCGGCCTCGTCTGCGCGCCTGCGATTGCGCAGACCGCACCACCGGCACCACGCCAGTTCAGCTTCGACGTTCCCGCACAGGGTCTCGCCGACGCGCTCCTCGCCTTCTCGCGCCTGACCGGGCTGCAGCTCGCGACGTCGCCGTCACTGCTGCAGGGCGTGCGCAGCCAGCGCCTGCGCGGGCGGATGACTGCGGAACAGGCACTCGCGCGGATCACCGCGGGCAGCGCGGTCGACGGCAGGATCGTCGGCGGTACGGTCACCGTCGCGCGGCACATGGGGCCGGTGACGACGGCATACGCTCCTGCCGCGGCGCCCGGCGGGACCGAAGCCCAGGGAATCGCGCAGGCCGCGCAGCCTGAGCCCTTGGCCGATGACGGTGCCGACATCGTCGTCCGGGGCTACCGCCAGAGCGTCGCCAAGGCGCAGCAGATCAAGAAGGCCGCAACCGGGTCGCAGGAGGTGATCCTAGCGCAGGACATCGCCGCGTTTCCCGACCAGAACCTCGCCGAGGCGCTCCAGCGCATCCCCGGCGTCGCAATCACCCGCGACAGCGGTGAGGGTCGGCAGATCTCGCTACGCGGCCTTGGCGCGGATTTCACCCGCACGCAGCTGAACGGCATGGAGGTGCTCACCAATACCTCGTCGGGGCTCGACAGCCGCTCGTCGGTCAGCCGGTCGCGCGCGTTCGACTACAGCATCTTCGCGTCCGAGCTGTTCAACAAGGTGGTCGTCGAGAAATCCTATGCGGCGCAGCAGGACGAGGGCGGCATCGGCGGCACGGTCGGGCTGCACACCGCCAAGCCGTTCGACTATGACGGGCTCACCGTCGTCGCGTCTGCCCGCGGCCAGGCGAACCAATATACCAAGACGGTCACACCGCGCCTCGTCGGGCTGATATCCGATCGCTGGGGGGATTTCGGTGTCCTCGCCTCGGTCGCGTACAGCACCGCCGAGACCGTCGAATTCGGCTATCGCAACTGGAACTGGTCGCAGATCAATTTCGGTGCGGCCAATGTCGGGCCCGCCGTGTCCGCGGCGGACCGCGCGCTCCTGGTCGGCGCGACGGGTGCCGCGCGCGTCTGGAACAGCCGTGCGCAGACTTACGCCACGTTCTTCAACAAGCGCGAACGGCTCGGCGTCACCACCGCGCTGCAATATCATCCCGACGACCGCACCGATGTCTCGCTCGACCTGCTCTATGGCCGGCTGAACAACGACCGGCGCTCGGGCGTGATCGGCGCCGCGGGGACCAACGGCGTCGCCGCGAACAACGTCACGGGCACGCAGCTGCTGACCGGCGTCACCTTCGACGATTTCAACGACATCGTCGGCGCGTCGTTCGACCGTGTCGACATGCGCACCGAATCCAAGGTGACGCATGACCAGACGACCTTCTGGCAGGCCGCGCTCAACGCGCATACCGATCTCGCCAGCAACCTGACGCTCAACGTCCTGGGCGGCTGGTCGCGATCGACCTTCGCGTCGCGCTATGCCCAGGTCTATCTCGAGGCGGTCGGCAAGAGCTATTCCTTTTCGGGTCTGAACACCGCCTCGCCGCGGACCGACTATGGCTTCGACACCACCGACGCATCGCAATGGGACCTGCAGGGCCTTGAGACCCGCGCCGACCGGATCGAAAGCGAATTCTACAACAGCAAGGCCGAGCTTGCCTGGACCGTCGCCACGGGGTCGACGATCAAGGCGGGTGCGGGGTTCAAGCGCTTCACCAATGGCGGCTGGCAGCGCAAGGTCGCGCCCAGCTACGAGAACAAGCCGGGCGTGCCCGACGTCCCGACCAGCGTCCTGACCGACAGCACGCTCGCCCCTTATGTCATCGGCGACGTCGCCGGCACCTATGCGCTGCTCGGTCAGAGCATGACCGTCGACGCGAACAGCACCGTCGCGGGCACCGCCTATGACCTGACCGAACGGACCTATGGCGCCTATCTGCAATATGACCTCGCCACCCGGCTCGGCGCGATCGGCCTGCGCGCCAATGTCGGCGTGCGCTATTACCATACCGATCTGGGATCCGCGGGGACCGCGCTGGTCGGCAGCGCACTCGTCCCGGTCAGCGTGACCAACCGCTATGATGGTTTCCTGCCCGCGGCGAACCTTGCCTTCGACCTCAGCCGGTCGATCGTCTTCCGGCTGAGCGGCAATCGCAATCTGAGCCGCCCGGCGCTCAGCGACATGCGCGCGGCCGGGACGCTCAACCTCGCCTCGTTCGGCGGCACGATCGCGGCCGGCAACCCCAATCTGAAGCCGTTCATCGCCGATTCGATCGAGACGTCGCTCGAATATTATGACGGCACGCGCGGATCGCTCGCGATCGGTGCCTTTTACAAGCACATGGACTCGTACATCACGTCGGAGACGCGGCTCGTGTCCTATGCCTCGACCGGCTATCCGGCGGCGCTGTTGCCCGTCGGCGTCGACCCTGCGGTGCTGGTGAACTACACGCGCCCGATCAACGGCCCCGGCGCGTCGATCAAGGGGATCGAGGTCGCCGCAAAGCGCGACTTCGACTTCCTGCCCGCGCCGTTCGACAAGCTCGGCATACTCGGCAACGTCACGGTCGCCAGCGGGTCGACCGACGTCTTCTATGCGGGCGTGCCGGTCCGCCTGCCGCTGCCGACGCTGTCGAAATTCTCGTCGAACGCGACGCTCTATTACGACACCGATCGCTGGGGCGCACGCGGCTCGATCGCGACGCGCTCGCGCTATCGCTGGGGCGATGGCGGCAACGGCAATATCGGCGAGTATATCAAGGGCACCACGAACCTCGACGCCTCGGCCTATGTCAATCTGACGCCGCGGTTCAAGCTGACGCTCGACGTGATCAACATTACCGACGAGCCGATCGTCCAATATGCCGACGGTACCGCCAAGCGGGTGATGACCAATACGGTCAGCGGCCGGACCGTCGCGTTCGGCGGGACGATGCGCTTCTGAACCAGGACGCAGGGGCAGGCGGGCCATGGGCCGGCCTGCCCCTCGCAACACACTCGTGTCGTCCCCTCACCCGTCGGGGGCGGCCGCTGCGCCCGGGCGCAGTCGATTGACCGATACCGACGACTAATCTCGGCCCGTGTGGCCATACGCCCCCCGCGATGTCGGGGACGGGCATCGATCGCCCCGCATTCCAGCACGACGTCCGAAGCAGCGGACACGCGTCTTAGACCACCGCCGCTGCCGGCACGCCCGACATCCCGCGTGTGATTGTCGAGCCGTGTGGGATGGCCCCCACGAGGAAAGGCGTCCCACGATGACGAGGTCCAGCGACCGGGCGTTGTCGGTGCCCGGTGCCCCCAGCGCCGATCGCGCCCTCGGTCGGAGCCGTAAGCACCACGCTCGGGCATAGGATCGCGGCTGAACACCTAATCGGCATGCTGTTGGCGCCATAGGGTCGAGCGGGTGATCGGTGCTCTCGAAGATGACACCCGTTACGCGCAGACGTTCGGGCGCATCCACGGGCTCATCGACGACGCCAACGGCTGACACGCTCACGCGCCCCCTCGGGGTGAGGTTCACCAGTGCATTGGCCCGCGAACGCAGAAAGCCCCCGGAAGCGGACGCTTTCGGGGTGCGGTATATGAGTTTAGGTAATTTGGTTGCGGGGACAGGATTTGAACCTGTGACCTTCAGGTTATGAGCCTGACGAGCTACCGGGCTGCTCCACCCCGCGACGGTCCGGTTAGGGACGTAAGGGTAGATGAGATTGTGAATGGGTTTTGATATCGTGTGATGCATGTCGCACGGGCTTCAATGCCTGGCGACGACCTACTCTTCCATCGCTTGAGCGATAGTACCATTGGCGCAGGCGGGTTTCACGGCCGAGTTCGGAATGGGATCGGGTGGGACACCGACGCTATAGCCACCAGGCAATGGAGCCGGTGCGACATGCGTCACTGTGATATCTGGGTCCCTCACCTTAGGCTTTGCAGCTTGGGTGAGGGTTTTAAAATCGATACCGTGCAAGGTTTGTAGTGTGGTGACCAATCCCTCGACGGCGAGGGGATTGGCGATCTGGCGTCGTCTTAATCATCCGCACCGTCTCTGACGCTGGGTTACCCCAGTGTTGTCATTGATGGTGTGAGACTCTCAAGCGCGAATAGAGCAATTAGTATCGGTTAGCTCCATGCGTTACCGCACTTCTACATCCGATCTATCAACGTCGTGGTCTCCGACGGCTCTATGAAATCTTATCTCGAGGGAGGCTTCCCGCTTAGATGCTTTCAGCGGTTATCCCGTCCATACATAGCTACCCAGCTGCGCTCTTGGCAGAACGACTGGTACACCAGAGGTATGTTCAACCCGGTCCTCTCGTACTAGGGTCAACTCCTCTCAAATTTCGACGCCCACGGCAGATAGGGACCAAACTGTCTCGCGACGTTCTGAACCCAGCTCACGTACCACTTTAATTGGCGAACAGCCAAACCCTTGGGACCTGCTCCAGCCCCAGGATGTGATGAGCCGACATCGAGGTGCCAAACAACCCCGTCGATATGAGCTCTTGGGGGTTATCAGCCTGTTATCCCCGGCGTACCTTTTATCCGTTGAGCGATGGCCCTTCCACGAGGGACCACCGGATCACTATGACCGACTTTCGTCTCTGCTCGACTTGTCAGTCTCGCAGTCAGGCGGGCTTATGCCATTGCACTCTAACAGACGGTTTCCGACCGTCCTGAGCCCACCATTGCGCGCCTCCGTTACTCTTTAGGAGGCGACCGCCCCAGTCAAACTACCCGCCACAGAGGGTCCCTGTTCCGGCTTACGGAACGAGGTTAGACATCAGAAACAAACAGGGTGGTATTTCACCTATGGCTCCACATCAGCTGGCGCCGATGCTTCAAAGCCTCCCACCTATGCTACACAGTTTCTTCCTAATGCCACTCTGAAGCTGCAGTAAAGGTGCACGGGGTCTTTCCGTCTAACCGCGGGTACTCCGCATCTTCACGGAGAATTCAATTTCGCTGAGCATGTCCTGGAGACAGTGGGGAAGTCGTTACGCCATTCGTGCAGGTCGGAACTTACCCGACAAGGAATTTCGCTACCTTAGGACCGTTATAGTTACGGCCGCCGTTTACCTGGGCTTCATTTCAGAGCTTGCACCCCTCCACTTAACCTTCAGGCACCGGGCAGGCGTCAGGCCCTATACGTCGTCTTGAAGCCGACTTAGCAGAGCCCTGTGTTTTTGCTAAACAGTCGCTACCCCCTGGCCTGTGCCCCCTCAAAGTGCTTGCGCATAGTGAGGGCCTCCTTCTTCCGAAGGTACGGAGGCAATTTGCCGAGTTCCTTCAGGACACTTCTCTCAAGCGCCTTGGTATACTCTACCTGACCACCTGTGTCGGTTTCGGGTACGGTCTATACGGTGGGGCTATTTCCTGGAACCATTTCGAAGCCATCCCAATCCGATAAGGGATGACAACACACATGATCCGTCACACACCACCAGGCCCACGAATATTAACGTGGTTCCCATCGACTACCCCCTTCGGGCTCGTCTTAGGGGCCGGCTCACCCTGCGCGGATTAGCCTTGCGCAGGAACCCTTGGTCTTTCGGCGAGAGGGCATCTCACCCTCTTTATCGCTACTCATGTCTGCATTCGCACTTCCGATACCTCCACGACCCATTACCAGATCGCTTCACAGGCTTACGGAACGCTCCGCTACCGCGTACCACATAAGTGGCACACCCTAAGCTTCGGCACGTATCTTGAGCCCCGTTACATCTTCGCCGCAGGACCTCTTGTTTAGACCAGTGAGCTGTTACGCTTTCTTTAAAGGATGGCTGCTTCTAAGCCAACCTCCTGGTTGTTTTGGAAGTCCCACATGCTTTCCCACTTAGATACGATTTAGGGGCCTTAGCTGTAGGTCAGGGCTGTTTCCCTTTTGACGACGGACCTTAGCACCCGCCGTCTGTCTCCCGCATATCACTCTTAGGTATTCGGAGTTTGGTTAGGTTTGGTAGATCTCGCGACCCCCTAGCCCATCCAGTGCTCTACCCCCTAAGGTGTTCGTGCGAGGCACTACCTCAATAGTTTTCGCGGAGAACCAGCTATTTCCCGGCTTGATTGGCCTTTCACCCCTAAACACAACTCATCCGGTAACTTTTCAACGTTAATCGGTTCGGACCTCCAGTGCATGTTACTGCACCTTCATCCTGGTCATGCCTAGATCGCCGGGTTTCGGGTCTAATACATCAAACTCTGGCGCCCTATTCAGACTCGCTTTCGCTGCGCCTACACCTATCGGCTTAAGCTTGCTTGATACATTAAGTCACAGACCCATTATGCAAGAGGTACGCTGTCAGGCCATAAAAGCCCTCCAACTGCTTGTAGGCAATCCGTTTCAGGTACTGTTTCACTCCCCTCATCGGGGTGCTTTTCACCTTTCCCTCACGGTACTAGTTCGCTATCGGTCATGTACGAGTATTTAGGCTTGGAGGGTGGTCCCCCCATGTTCAGACAGAATTTCACGTGTTCCGCCCTACTCGAGTCCTGAATTCTCACTTTCGTATACGGGGCTGTCACCCGCTATGGCGTCACTTTCCAGAGACTTCTACTAGTTGAAATTCAGGCACTGGCCTGGTCCGCGTTCGCTCGCCACTACTAACGGAATCTCGGTTGATGTCTTTTCCTCCAGCTACTGAGATGTTTCAGTTCGCCGGGTTCGCTTCACGAAGCCTATTTTATTCAGCTAAGTGATACCTAACCTAATTAACCCAACCTGTGCGTTGCCACACAGTTCGGATTAATCGGGATAGGTGGGTTTCCCCATTCGGAAATCGCGGGGTCAAAGCTTGCTCACAGCTCACCCGCGCTTATCGCAGCGTGCCACGTCCTTCATCGCCTGTACATGCCAAGGCATCCACGAATTGCCCTTACCTCACGCTTGAGAGTCCACACCACCAACGACATCACTGGGTGTCCTT